>NZ_FPAS01000011.1 GCF_900116425.1 Lishizhenia tianjinensis
TATTGTTTGACCATAGTCCACTAAGCTGAACACAACGGAGTAGAACGGATAGCCCGCCCGGACAGCCAGCTTTAATTCAAAATTCATTATTCAAAATTTAAAATTAGAGACAGCTTCCGATAGTAGTGAATGTAAAATGGTATTAAGTCTAAAATGCTAATTTTCCATTTGCTTTCTGAGTTTATCTTTGAGTTCATCGGTGAAGATGTTTTGCGCCAAGCCCAAACTATCTAAGGTAATCGACCTAAAATTGGTTTCATCTGTATTACTGTAAATTTTATCTTGGTTGTTATCTATGATGGTTTTGAGCATTAAGGAATTAGATTTCTCATAATACATGTAACTCACAAACTTCTCCGAGAAAGGAGTGATTTGCGTGAAATTTTTTCCGTAAAGATCGGAGGTAAATAAGGCAACGGCATCTTCATCATTGTATATCTGGTCAAGGTTGTAATCTTTTTTAACCACACGGTAAAAAATTAAATTTCGTTCAAATTCATAGTGTACTCCAAAAGATAAAATGTGCAAACTATCCTCGGTAAGTGGGAAGGAAGTGTTTTGATCCAGGTCATGAAATAAGATGTTGCGAATGTCGAAGTCTTGTTGATTTCGGTTAACAAATTCTTTTTGCGCATTCATATCATAGAAGTTGCTATTATTTTCTTTAAAGCCAAAAGATCGTAGTTTAGAACTATTGGCTTTTTCTATTTCTCCACTAATTTCTGGTTTGTAGGAACAACCAATGGGGAAAAGCAATATACTATCTATACCGTAATTAAATTGATCACCGATAATAAGACTTGGTTTACCGCGAGGAATTTCTTCGAGTTTGCGATTTTCACAGGCCGTCACAAAGAAACCTGTGATCAGCAAGGCGAAGTAGATTGAAGTTTTGATTTTTTTCATAACCTCAATTTAAGATGGAATCGTGAATAGGAAAAAAATAATTGAAGCCTTTAACAATATTTAAGGAGTGGAAATGGGATAATAAAAATTGATCATGCACCAAATGACTTGAGTAGGCTAGAGCGGTAATAGTAATATTGTGGAAGTTTTCTTATTTTCAACCAAAATATTTTACCTATGAAATACCTATGTATACTACTCGCATTTATAACACTGAATTATGTAAATGCACAATCTAATGATAGCATAACGAGTTTTCCAGATGTTGAAGCACAATTCCCAGGAGGTCCGGAGGGCATGAAAACCTATTTGATGGAAAATACCGAATACCCAAAATTGGCGCAACAGTTAGGGGAAGAAGGAAAAGTTTATGTCAAATTCGTAGTTGAACGCGATGGTTCTTTATCTAATTTCGAAATTATTAGAAGTTCTGGAAGCAAAACACTAGACGCTGAAGCACTAAGAGTAGTGAAAAACATGCCAGATTGGACACCAGCTGAAAAGGATGGCGAAAAAGTTAGAAGCGTTTGCAGGTTTCCGATCAATTTTACTTTGGGTAAAGAAAAGAAGAAAAAACGTAGAAGAAGATAGTGTTGAAATAGCATTAATTTATAAAAGGGACCTAGGGTCTCTTTTTTGTTATTATAACTATGTATAGAAGTTGGATAATACTTTGAATTTTTCAGATCAGTAAATTTATATTATTGTCCAACCTAGTGCTAAGTTTATTTACGGTTTATGCAGAAATAAATGATACGATATCCCTTCCAATAGAGAGAGGCTGAATTCAAGGGAGGAACTTAGGCAATGAGGATATTTCTTTTGAGAATACGATTTATCCGGATTCAGCTAAAATTGATAGGGCTGAAGGAAAAGTGTACTTTCGATTTATTGTGGAAAGGGATGGTTCAATATCTGAAGTCCATTTTATGAAAAGTTCTGGGAAAAAATATTTAGATGCTATAGCTTTTCGTGTAAAAGAAAGTATGTATATATGGATACAGGTTATAAATACGAGTTAAGAATTAAGAATGCTGAGTTAAGAATTATAGAGAGGAGAGGTGTTCAATTTTGATTTTTGAATTTTGAATGATGAATTATAATTGGCTGTTAGCCGCGCTATCCGTTCTACTCCGTTGTGATCAGCTTAGTGGTCTAT
>NZ_FPAS01000001.1:0-1125184 GCF_900116425.1 Lishizhenia tianjinensis
AACTCACCTCAAGATGAGATATCTTTAAAGGGTCGTGGAAGACTACCACGTTGATAGGCTACAGGTGTAAAGACAGTGATGTCAAAGCCGAGTAGTACTAATTACCCATAGACTTATAGTTTTGCTTTATTACTCTTCAATCGCCCAATATTCAATCAACGAAAATATTAATGATTTTCGGTGTCTATTGCAGTAGGGTCCACCTCTTCCCATTCCGAACAGAGAAGTTAAGACTACTAGCGCTGATGGTACTGCCCTATTGAGGGTGGGAGAGTAAGTCGACGCCACTTTTTAGAAAGCCTTGTTCCAAACGGAATGAGGCTTTTTTAGTTTATAGCCATTGGTGAAAAGTGATCAGTCATAAGTACACGAGATGGTGTTCATCGTCTCACGCCATACATTCGTGCGATAGCCTTACTAGAAGAATCAATCTCGAATCTCAAATTTCCAATTTCCAACCTCCAATTTCAAATTCCTCAAAACTCTTGCTCAATACTGTCTTCTGTTAGGGATAGTAGTGGCACCCCGGATGGGAGCAGCTGTGTGGAAGAGGGAAAACGGAAAGTGACTATAAGAAACTTATTGTTTGACCATAGTCCACTAAGCTGAACACAACGGAGTAGAACGGATAGCCCGCCCGAACAGCCAGCTTTAATTCAAAATTCAAAATTTAAAAGTGTTGGTGGCTAGGAGTGTATGCTTTTGTCCTAGTACTTAATGATGAGTTTAGAGAGGATATTCACTATTCATGGTTAGATTACTATTTCTTTTTACCAAAGAAATGTGTGGATTATTTAGCATATATAGAGAATTAAACGGGAATAGACATGTTAAGAGTTTGTAATTAATGATCATGTAGCGTTTATTTTAAGCACGATAATTGCTGCTTTTGGAAAGAACTATAAAATCTAAAATATGAAGTTTACAAAGTTTTGTTTAGCACTGAGTTTGTGCTTAATGGTGTTTGGTATTCAAGCACAAGAAAATCCGGAAGTGCCTACAACAACACCAGATGAAGTGGCAACTTTTGTGGGAGGTCAAAAGGCAATGATGACCTATTTGATAGATCATGTTAGGTATCCGGATAGTGCAAAGCAGGAAGGGATTTCTGGAAAAGTTTACCTGAGGTTTGTCGTGGAAAAAGACGGTTCTATAAGTTCTGTAGAAGTACTTAAAGGAGTAAATGAGCTACTGGATGCGCAAGCCAAAAAGGCGATAGAAGAAATGCCTGCATGGACGCCAGCTGTGGCAGATGGTCTGAAAGTGAGGAGTTATGTAACGCTTCCCATTAATTTTGAATTAGCAAAATAAAAAAAAGCGCCGAGTTATCTCGGCGCTTTTTCTTTGAGTTTTAATCGTCTTCCTTGTAAAAGAGAGGTGTTAGATTGCTCTCTTCCTCGGGTGTAAACATGCGAGACTTAATGATAAATCTTTTCCCGAGCGGAATTTCCAATGAAAAACTGGAACCTCTCCCATCTGTTACATCCAAGCTTAGCTGGGTGTGTTTCCAGTATTCAAATTGATCTTTACTCATCCAGAATTCAGTTTCCTCAATTTTACCTAAACCAATATCTGAGTAACCAATAATGAAATCTCCTTTTGCAAAACACATAGGGGAAGACCCATCACAACATCCTCCACTTTGATGAAAGAACAAATCTCCATGGAGTGTTTTGAGTTCGGCTATCAAATCTTTGGCAGCTGGGGTAACTGTTATTCTTGGTGTTTGTTTATTCATAAACTCTTCTTTTCTATCTGAGGAAATTGAAAAGGGGTTAAAAGAATCCTAGTTTTTCTTTATCGTAAGAGATTAACATGTTTTTTGTTTGACGGTAATGGTCTAACATCATCTTGTGTGTTTCTCTTCCGAATCCTGATTTTTTATAGCCTCCAAATGGCGCATGTGCTGGGTAAGCGTGGTAACAGTTTACCCATACTCTTCCAGCTTGTATAGCTCTTGGTACTTGATACAACTCGTGGGCATCTCTTGTCCATACTCCCGCACCTAATCCATACAAGGTATCGTTCGCTATTTCTATGGCTTCTTCTACTGTTTTAAAAGTGGTAACACAACTTACTGGTCCAAAAATTTCTTCTTGGAATACACGCATTTTATTATGACCTTTTAATAAAGTAGGTTGAATGTAATAACCGTTTTCTAAACCGCTATTCAATTCCATTTTTCCACCTCCACAAAGCACTTCTGCACCTTCTTCCTTACCAATCTCTATGTAGTTCAAAATCTTTTGGTATTGATCGTTAGAAGCTTGTGCCCCCATCATACTGTCTTTAGACAAAGGGTTAATTACTTTTATGGCCTTGGTACGTTCTATTACTTTTTCCATGAATTTATCATAGATATCTTCTTGGACGAGTATGCGAGATGGACATGTACAAACTTCTCCTTGGTTAAGCGCGAACATTACTGCTCCTTCAACGGCTTTATCGAAGAAGGCATCGTCTTTATCGGCCACAGAGCTAAAGAAAATGTTGGGTGATTTACCTCCTAATTCCATGGTTACAGGAATTAAGTTTTCTGAGGCATATTGCATAATTAATCGACCTGTAGTCGTTTCTCCGGTAAAGGCTACTTTGGAGATACGAGGAGATGTAGCCAAGGGTTTACCCGCTTCAGGACCAAAGCCAGCAACGATATTCAATACACCCGGTGGAAGGATGTCTCCGATAAGTTCCATCATACACATGATACTTGTTGGAGTTTGTTCAGCAGGTTTTACAACCACACAGTTACCAGCCGCTAAGGCAGGAGCAATTTTCCATGTAGCCATAAGTAAAGGAAAGTTCCAAGGAATGATTTGTCCAACTATACCTATAGGTTCGTGTAAATTAATGCTCACTGTATGCTCATCATGTTCTGATATAGTACTTTCATCTGAACGAATAACGCCTGCAAAGTATCTGAAGTGATCTATACACAAAGGTAAATCGGCGGCCATAGTTTCGCGCAGGGCTTTACCGTTGTCTATAGTCTCTATGGTTGCAAGGTATTCCAAATTATCTTCTAATACTTGTGCAATTTTAAGTAACAAGTTAGAACGCGTAGCAGCTGCACTTTTACTCCATGTTACAAAGGCTTTTTCGGCTGCGTCTAGTGCTAAATCTATGTCTTCTTTCGTAGATCTAGCAGCTTGGGTAAATGCTTTTCCATTAATGGGAGAGATATTATCAAAATAGATTCCATTGGTCGGAGCTGTCCACGCTCCATTAATGTAATTGTCGTATTTTTGCTTGAAATTAACTTCTAATCCTTCGAAAGGAAAAGTTTGAGTTAGTGTTTCCATATGTATATAGTTTTAGTGTTTTCTCAAAGCTCCTTACTATTTATTTATTCTTGCTGGACATAATTTTCAATTCATAGCATTTTATTCCCGATTTAAATTTTACAACTTGTTAAAGGAGAGCTTTTTCGGTATATTTGGTAGGGTAAGCCATACATGTGAAACAGTTCATAACCCCATACCAACTCACGGAAATCGATAAGTTAAATTCTCTTGTTGAACACCGTTCTAAGTTCAGTGCGAACTTCTGTGAATTGAATTTATTCGAGACGCGAGAAAAAGCAAAAAATTTTAATTTGAAGTTTAATGGACTCACTATAACCTCTATGTTAAGAGGGAAGAAAGTGATGCACATGTCAAAGGATCATCATTTCGATTATTTACCTGGGGAAACTGTAATAATCCCTTCTGATACCTTAATTCAAATTGATTTCCCGGAAGCCAAGATGGATAATCCAACACAGTGTACAGCTTTGGCCATTGATAATAGCTATATTTCAAGACAGCTAGAACTTATCAATGATAATATAAAACCAGATTTGGCTGCCGAAGAATGGAACTTCAATTTCAATGAAGTCTTGCTGAAAAACAACGAAGAATTAGCTCAATTAAGCAATAAACTCCTGCAGGTATTTACGGGAAACGATCCTTTTAGAGATTATAATGTTGATTTTGTAGTGCGTGAATTATTATTAAACGTGATTCGTGTACAGAATTTACACCACTATAAAAATAGTTTTGCCAACCTGAATTCACCCGTTTATATGGTGATTCAATTTATTATGGCTAAGGTAAATCAAAATATTACCATTGATGATTTATGTAAAGTTGCTTGTATGTCGAAATCTAATCTATACAGGATATTCGTAGAAGAAGTGGGAATACCTCCCGGGCAGCTTATACTTGATGAAAAAATTAACTACGCCAAAAAATTACTCACAAATAAGGAGATTAGTGTAAAAGAGGTGGCTTACGCTTCTGGTTTTAATGATCCCAATTATTTCTGTAGAGCTTTTAAAAAATATGAAGGATTAAGTCCGAATCAATATAGAAAGAAGCACTAAGGAATTTGGTAATTGACCATACGGTGTAAAAAGTTTTGTTCAGTAACGAGAATTTCGTTTCCATTATCATCTACAAACTTGGCATCTTTAACTACTACATCAACCACATAGGTATTATCGCATTCACTTATCGGTCTGTCTATACGCATATTAACTGTGCCCGAAGTGGCTGTCCATATATTCACCGCTGTTAAATCTGGATCTAAACCATCTGTACATAAATTTCCATTGAACGTAGATTTATTATAGCTCGTGATTTGAGATAGTATTTCTGGATGATTAGCGAGATCAAAACTCTTGTAGCTTTGCGTAAGGGCAAATGAATTGATATCTACTTCTACATGAACGATGGCGTTTTGGAGTATGTCTTCACCAAACAGATCATATACGATGAAATTTCCGCACCCCTTGTAATTAACCCCTTCAGGATTTACGATTTCACAATCGGGTTCTTTAATGCATGATGCAAAAGGAATAAGTAAGGCAAGTAACAAGAGATATTTCATGGTTTACGCGTTTTGTATAGTATGACGTTCAACTAAGGCAAAGTGTTGGTGCTTTTAAAATATTTTTTCAATATTAATTACTTCAACAGTTAGAGTTGAAATCCAAAGCCGAATTGATGTATGATGTTGTCTTTATAAAGCACACCATATTTAAGCATGAGGGAATTTCCTACCTTCAAATTTAAACCTACCTCAGGAAAAAGATTCCAAGATGTTCTGTCTGTGTTTTTCATCCATTCGGACTCGTAAAAATCTCCATCACTGTAGTATTTATCTACCATTTCATAGGTTGGGAAATAACCACCGCCCAAGCCAATTGTACCCCATAATGGATAGACTATTTTAAAGGTCATACCATAAGAAAAACAGATGTTTGCCGGTGCATATTCAAAGGTTCTTTTCGTATCGAAAGAGCTATCAGTATTCCCTGAATCATCAATTTCATAGAGTACATCAAAGCCTTTAAAAATATTGGCGTTCATTTTAAAGGTCCAATAATACCCCAGTCTGTTTGTGTTAAGTTGTCCGTATGTTAGTCCAATTGGACTCAAAGAGTCGTAACTATACATCAGAAATTCTGCTCCTCTTTGATTCAACCGTCTGTTACATTTTTGCAGTTGTTTCTTAACCTCAGGGGCGTACTTGCCATAGGGATATCTCGAGTCCAACACTTGGTAATAATTCTTAGCGGTTGAGTAGTTTTTTCTATCAAAAGCTTCATTGGCCCATTTGAAATAGGAATTTTGAATAATGTGATTTACTCTAGTGATATATTTTCCATTGGGGAAGTTTCTTGCATAGGACTCGTAGTCTGTAATGGAGTTTGAATTCGAAGCCTTTTTATAGGCATCTTCATCTAGTTGATTATTTAATAAAGATTGAACTTCTGTTCTGTATTTTCCTTTTGGAAATTGGTACAAGTAATCTCTATAGGCCTGTGCCGTAGCTTTATTTTTGGCAGTCTGATAGGCGTCTTGATCTAAATTTCCCCTCTTACTTTTTGCTTCTTGGGCATAAATTCCATAGGGATACTTAGACAAGTAACGTTCATAACTTGCTGTTGAATTTCCTTGTTGAGCATAGAGATAGGCTATTTTATCATTGAGCTTAGTGAGTTTGTTTTCAACTTCAGATTTATGCAAAGCTTTAGGGTATTGTGCCAAATAGTTTTTGTATTGAGCAGCCAAGTTTTCGTGACTACTAATACTCGAACCCAAATTGTTTTCTACACGCATAAGTGCGGTATAGGTGCTGTTTTCTGAATTTACTTTTTGGTTAACATTCAGCTCTAGTTTTTTTATTTCTTGGAATTCAACCAAATTTTGATCAGGGTTTAAGCCATAGTAAACAGCAATTTCATTCTTTGCTTCTTGCCAATTTTCTATTTGCACCAAAGATTTAATATACATGGGTTGTATACGTATGTTGGTACTTCCTAAGAGACTTTTAGTTTCTTTTAAAAGTCGCGCTGATTCGTGGAAATTTTGACTTTCATATGCTGCTCGTGCTTTTTTATAGGTTTGAAAAGCCTGTTGTTCATTGTTTTGAGCATACAAAAGTGAAGGGAGGGTAATTAGAATCAGAAAAAGTAAAGGTTTACAAAAAGTTCTCATGTTGCTTTAGTTTAGTACGATTGTTTTAACATCCCAAAACTCTTTATTCCTATAAAAGGTATGGGTTTTAACGTCTATTAATTCTTCATGAACATATATGTACACGGTGGCCTTCGTTCCATTTCCACCAGAAAAATTTTGAACCCTGATATTATAAGTACCGTGTTTTCCATTAATAACGGATATGTTCTCAGGTCCATATCCGTCCGTGTCATCTACATCTAAGGACATGGTTTGCGTAGATTTATTGTTGTAACTGCAAGAGGTTGAGTTGGGGTCAATTAAATACAAATCAATATCGCTTGAAGAGGTATTCCAAGTAAGGGTAACGCGAATGTCTGTAGGCTGACCCGTGTAATAAATTGAAAAGGGCTTGTAAAGCGTGAATCCATTCCCTTGTAATTCTAATTTAATATCGTTTTGACCACTAGAAAGTACCATGGCATTGGAAAAACGACCGTCACTACCTACATTTACTTGTTGTTTTACTCCATTCAGATTTAGAAAAACTTTATTTGAGTTCTTTCTAAAATATTGATTTATGTATCCCTTAATCGTTACAACATTTTTACTGTGCTCACTGTTTTCAGTGGGTGTTTCTATGGTGAAAGGGTTTAAGAGTGCTTTGTATTTTTCCCTTTGCTTGGCTATGGCGACAGATCTATTGCTGAGTAGCTGAGCTGTTTCAGCAGCCATATTTTTTCTTTTCACTTCTTGCACGGTAGTACCATTTTCTGGAGTATTCCAAAAGTCCGTATTCTCTGTGGTGGTTGCATTTTCAGGAGTACTCCAGAAATCTTCTTCTGTCATTTTAGATTCTTCCTTCATTTTTTCGCGCTTTTTAAATTCGCGAATAATGGCTTGCATTTTTTCTTCGGGCCATACAACTCGGGTGACGTCAGCAGATGAACTCTTGTTTTCAAAATCTGTTTTAGTTAAGTCTTTATATATGCTACTAAACCAACTGTGACTTTGGAAATAATTGATATTATCACTGTACTCAAATGCATACTTTGGCCACGCTATATCTGTTCCGAATTGATCTTCGTATTCATTCATTTCTTCATAAACACCTTGTTCTCTAAAGAAAGTCCAATTGATTCCATTACAATAAGGAAAGAGTTCGTCCCAATTAGAACTAGCAGGTAAAGACCAGGAAACTTCTTGACCAGAAGTACCGATTATTTCTGGAATAATTTTGATTGTACCATCATCGGCAACATAATTATCTTTGTTTTTATAATATAAGATGTCGCATTCAATTTCTACATAAAGAGGCTTTAAAGCATTCCATTGATTCCATAAATCGGGATATTTTTTCAATTCTTTAATCAACACAACCGTATCACCTAACACCGATACCCATTGCGGATATCCAGATTTTAGAGCATTTGACCATTCCCAATAAAATCTAAATTGATGTGCAGGTTCTCCGGAGAGTGTCCATATTTTGTAATCCACTCTAAAATTACCCAAGAGGTGTGCGGCTTGCGTGGCGCTTCCATGTGAGTCGGCATTGTGATTGGTTCCCCAAATACTACCGCTATGTGATCGATTTGAAGCGGCTGATTTAGCAGCCGCATTTTGAACTTTAGCTTGCTTCTCTTTTTGAAGCTGTTGATCTATTTCTTTTATTTTTTCTTTAATCCCGGCATCATAAGGATCTTTCGAAAGTGCGTCTTGATAGCGTTTTTTAGCTTCTTCCAAATTCCCCTTTTCTAGAAGTTCATCAGCTTCTTTCTCTAACTTTTCTTTTTCTTCTTGGTTAGCATCCTTTTTTATCTCCTTCTTAAGCGCTTCAATTTTGGCCTTTACATCAGCATTAGAATAATCTAATTTCAAGGCTTCTTGGTAAAGTTTTAGAGCTTCTTCTTTATTTCCAGAACTGTAGGCGTTTCTAGCTTCAGCTATCTTTGCTTTTACCGCATTCTGCTTTTCCAATTCTTTGATTTGACTCTCTAGTTTGTAATTACGCGTACTGGCGTATTCAATTTTTAAGTTTTTCAGGGAAAGTTGACTGAGTTTGTCTTTATAGTCTGCATCCACAAGTCCTAAGTCGCCAATAACGTGGTAGGTTTGCCCAAAACATCCTCCCAGCCAATCAATTACATTCCCCATTTTGACCTTTCCCAAATTGTAAGAAGCGTTGTATACATCAGCACTTATATCCGTTAGTCCACATTCTATTTTTGAGAAAGCTTCGTTACCTAAATCTTGAACAGTATACCTTTGACCATTATAGATGTAGGCAGAAGATCTTATCTGATCTATTTTCTTGGTAATGGTTACATTAATTTCACCATAACAATTGATAAACTTCCAAGCAAGGGGAAGGGAGATTTCATATCCGTTTTCGGGTGGGGTATAGGTAATAGTAGCCTTCTGAACTTCTTGACTAAAAAGAACAGATGAACTTAAAAATAAAGTAAAACTAAAGAGGAGTAACCTAAATGTCATAGCGCAGCAGTAAGAACTAAAATTTCAATTTAAAGTTATTAAATTATCGCTTAGGATTCAAAAATCAATTTCATATAATACATGTCGTAGCCTTTTGCCCAGAAGTCGGGATGTTTACTGATCAATTTGAAATTATGTTTGAGGTAAAAAGGATAGACAAGTTGCGAGGTTCTAACGATACAACGACTGTAAATTCTTTGTTGGGCAATAAAATGCAAGCGGTGTTTAACCAATTCACTACCAATTCCTTTGCCTTGAAATTCAGGATGTACAATATCCCAAGATAGAATAGCTGTATGTTCCTCTGGCTTGTAATTGATTCCACCTGCTGCAACCAAACCATTTTCAAATGTATAAACAAAGTAATTTTCTACTTCATTCTCCAGATAATGTTTAAGGTCTTCTTTTTCCTCGGGATGAAAATATTTGGGTGTATTTGCATCGAATAATTCGAGTAGAGGAGTAGTGTCTTTTACATGAAATTCGCGTATCATTCCTGGTTTGCCGATGTGTTTAGCCTCGAAAAATAACACATTTTTTAAGTTCATCTGGCGTTAATTCCTCAAACCAAGTTTCCATAAAGTCAAATTCGGCCTTGTTAACTTTGAATTGATAAGTAGGACCTTTGTTGATGTTTCTAAACTTCACCCTTTGCCAACGTGTGGCTTTGTCTATATCCAGGTAGTGTAATTGGATTTTGAAGTTATGTAGTTTAGCAAACTTGATAAATTTTAGTCGGTGAGCTTTTTTTGAGAAACCTAGATCAAGGACGGCGTTAACTTCGTATTCTTCGAGTTGGATGATAAGCGACTGTATCATTTTTTCACCCCTTTCTATGCGCTCTAAAAACCATTCAAGTCCGTGAGAGGATGTTTTGTCTTCTAAGAAAAGAACTTTGTTCCATTCATCTATAGAAAACAAAACACCTCCAACTTCCTTTTTCAGCTTTTGAGCATAACTCGATTTTCCCGCTCCTGTATTTCCAATTATCAAATGCAACATAAGGAGGGATATAACAGTGAGTTTTGTTAATTTTTCTGGTTCAATTTAATATTAAAAATTCAACTATACTAAGGAGAAAACACTTTAAAAACAGGGGGATATGCTCCTTTTTTAATTGTGTTCGAAAATAGAATTAGGAATATATCCACCTCTAATAAGTTCTTCTTCATTTTCGATGAGAATTATTTCTTGTTTATCCTTTAACAGAAGATGTTGATCGGCAAGAGGAAACACTTCTTGAAAATTATGGTCGGTAATAAGTATAACACACCTACTTTGCTTCATCCATGTTTTAACTTGTTGAACATGTAATGGGGAGAGTTGGGCAAAGGGTTCGTCTAGTAACAAGAGTTTACTTTCTCTATGTAGAAGTAAATACAATTCAAGTAGTCGAATTTCCCCACCAGAAAAGTTTTTGATTTTGTAATTTTCTTTAAGCGCGAACAAAGAACATTCTCTTACTAAATCATGAAGGTTAATGCTGTAGTCCAACAAAACCTGTTTCAGTGTTAAATGAGGTGGTATGAAGTTGTGTTGGGCAAGGTAACCGATTTCATTCGCATTCAGTTTTCTCCAATTTTCTCCCTTTTCTTGGATTTCAACCCTTGTACTGAAGGTTGTTTTAATTCCACAGATTAATTCCAATAAATAACTTTTACCACTCCCATTTCTCCCGTAAAGGGCTATGATTTTTGCACCGTTAACCCCTAAGAAGAGCTCAACTTCATGCTTACTGTTTTCTATGCTGTAGGAAGAAGATAAAAGGCGGAGTTTAGTTGACATATATAAGGATGCTTAAGGGGAGTGTGAGCAACAAAAATTGTAAGAATGCTATTCCTAGGGTAAATATCCAAAGTCGCATACGTTTAATGTTTAGGTTGTGGTAATACAGGTAGTACTTTTTATTGCGTAGGTGGTAAACCCATGCGATCAACGAAAGACTTATGATTTTAAAAATTAGAAAGCTCGGGAATAGGATCAATGCATATTTGCCCATTCCTAATAACAATATCATACAAATGAGGTCGATGATGATTAAAGTTGGGAAAAGAGGTCGATAAAATCTTAAATATAATTTCAAGTGCTTAGGCTTTGGATGAAAACGTAGGACCAAAGTTTTTCGTATAGCTCCTTCTTAAAAAAGATGTTAAGTTACTCCTCGGTTAACAAGGAATAACAAATGGAGTCAGAAAATTGCCCTTCATAAAAGTAATCTTGTTGATGTATACCTTCTTTTTGAAATCCTAGTTTTTCTAACAATCGAATGGATGCCGTATTCCAAGCGGCTACACGCGCTTGTACGCGATGAAGCTTCATGTGTTCGAAACCTACCTGAAGCACCAAAGGCACAACACTGCTCATAATACCTTTGCGCTTGTATTCATCACTTTTTAAACTATAAAATAGTTCGGCATTCCTGTGGTCTTTGTTCCAAATATGATACCCCGTATGTCCTATAGTCATTCCTTGTTCATTCTGAACAACTCCAAGCGCTAGGGAATATCTATAGGTGGTCATGCCTTCTTTGTGCATGCGTTGTAGTTTTTCAAATTCGGCTTCAGAACTATAGCCAAAAAAGTTCATGATGTAAGCTTTATCTTGTTCTTTAAAAAGCGTATGTATGTCCTTTGGAAAGAGTAGTAATAGCTTGTAAGGTCCAGTAGTTTTTACAATCATAGTAAGGGCTTTGAACTAAAAATACGAAAAAAGCCCAGCTCTTGCGAACTGGGCTTAATTTATAGGGTATTTTTTCTACCAGATTTTACTAATCTTATCTGCTGAGTTACGCATAGCGTCTCCTTCAGCAACTTGGAAAGCTTCAAAGAATTCTGGACAGTTCATTAATGGTCCATTCACTCTATACATTCCTGGAGAGTGAGGGTCATTCTCTAATCTGTTTTTCAATTCTGCTTCCGTATAATTGATTTTCCACAATTGTGCGTAGGCAATGAAGAAACGTTGTGCAGGTGTAAAGCCTTTTATTTCTTCTCCTTCCTTAAATTCTTCAGTACGCGTGTATGCGTGGTAGGCCATGGTAATACCACCTAAGTCGGCAATGTTTTCTCCCATCGTTAAATCAGGGTTTACACAGTGACCTTCTATAGCACAGAATTGCTCAAAAGTATTACCCAACTTCTCAGTTCTTTTTTCGAAGGCTGATCTATCTGCTTCTGACCACCAGTTTGTG
Organism: Lishizhenia tianjinensis; assembly: GCF_900116425.1. Taxonomy (GTDB): domain Bacteria; phylum Bacteroidota; class Bacteroidia; order Flavobacteriales_D; family Crocinitomicaceae; genus Lishizhenia; species Lishizhenia tianjinensis. Next base: position 12,130 of record NZ_FPAS01000001.1, read on the forward strand.
AAAGATCCATCAGCAGCAAATTTAGATCCCATGTCGTCGAAACCATGCGTAAACTCATGACCGATAACCATTCCTATAGTACCGTAGTTTACAGCATCTTCAGCTTCCATATCAAAGAAAGGCGGTTGCATAATTCCTGCAGGGAAAGCAATTTCATTCAAAAGAGGGTGGTAATACGCATTCACCATGTGAGCTGGCATACCCCATTCTTTTTTGTCAACAGGTTTGTTCAATTTAGCCATGTTCTCTTTGATCGAAAACTCCGTACAAGCATCCACGTTAGCGATGTAGTTGTCCTTGCTTAATTTCAATCCTGAAAAATCTTTCCACTCTTCTGGGAAACCTAATTTTCTACCAATAGAAGCAAGTTTTAATTGTGCCTGTTGCTTGGTTTCAGCACTCATCCAATCTAAGTTGTTGATACGCTCTTCGAATACAATTAAAAGGTTATCTACCATTTTGTTTACTCTTTCTTTAGCCGCTTCGCTAAAGTGTCTTTCAACAAATGCTTTTCCAAGTGCTTCACCTATGGCAATATCAGTAATTTCATTGATTGCTCGCTCTTCTATAGGTTTCATTTCTTGAGAACCCTTGATTGTTTTACCATAAAAATTAAAAGAAGCGTCTACAAAATCCTGACTCAAATGTGGAGCATAGTGATTTAAAACACACCACTTCATGTACATTTTTATTTGTTCAAATGGTGCATCAGTTATCTGGTTTCCTAAAGTTTCAAAGAAACCTGGCTGACCAACAATGATAGGAGTTTCAATGTCACCAAAACCTCTCGTATGCGTATACAATCTAAAATCGAAATTCTGGAAGTATTGTGCAACCTCAGCAAAATCTGTTGGGTTGTATGTATTCTCAGGAATTCTTAATTCTTTCGGCTCCATCATAGAGGCAGACATATTTTGCTCCCAAGCTACAACAGCACCTGCGAAATTATCTCTATCTCTTAAACCAGTAATACCAATTAAGTTTGTAATGTATCCCTTGTAATCAGAAAGAATGCTCTCTTTATCTTTATCTAAATAGTAGTTACGGTTTGGTAAACCTATTCCTCCCTGAGAAAGGTACAAAACGTGTTCATCAACCTTTTTTAAATCTTGACCTACACCGAAATTAAAAAATGCAGATATTCCTTTGTTGTGAAGTTGAGCAAGGATAGCAGGTAACTCATCCTTCGTTTTCATTTCAGTAATGTTGTAGATCAATTCTTCTACAGGACCAAGTGCATTTTTATTTCTTTGATCCATGTTGATGTAAGAAGCATAGTACGCTCCCAACAATTGTTGAATATCACCCTCTGGCGCATTTGCTTTTACAGCGTCATCCAAAATGGCTTTTAATTTCTTCTTGTTTTCCTGATCTAACTCGTTAAAACTTCCCCATCTCGACTCACTCGCTGGTACTGGATTATTTTTCACCCATGTTCCGTTGGCGTATGTAAAGAAGTCTTCTGAAGCTTTTACAGATTTATCCATGTAAGATAAGTCAATCGTTTTTTGTCCGTCTGACGAACGCAATTCATTCTTGTCTTTACCTGTAAAAATCCCACAACTTGTAGCTACAAGTGCAGATACCGATAAAATTGAGATTTGCTTTATCATTGATTTTTTGTTTTGTAGTGCGTGTTTATTATAAGCTCGGAAAGATAAGGAAAAGCATTGATTTATTAAAGGATATACAAAAGCTTCTCCATCTTGCTTTTTTAGGTGAGGAGTAGGAGGTTTTAAGAAGGGGGGCTTGACATTTCTGGATATCCACTCCTAGTCCCCAATTTCATTGTGGAGCTACCGTTGCTATCCAGGCCAGTTATTAAGATCTTTTCATGGCAACATGAGGTATGTCGTCCTCCAAATACATTTCACTTACGGTAACAAAGCCGTGTTGTTGATAGTAGTTTTGTAAATGCTCTTGGGCTGATATTTTTACAGCAACCTTGCCATATTTTTGCCCTATGAAGTCCAATGCAGCACGCATTAATTCGTGACCAATGGCTTTACCTCTTTCACTTTCTGCTATAGCAACTCTACCTATGCTTACTTCCTTATAACTCACACCCGGGGCTAATATACGTGCTGTTCCTATGAGTTGTTTGGTCTCATTATGGATTACAAGATGATCGGCTAATAAGTCCTTGCCGTCTAGTTCTGGGTAAGGACAATTTTGTTCAACCACAAAAATATTAATGCGCAAAGCAATTAAATCATGTAAGGCGAGGGGAGAGAGTTCCTCCCATTTTTTAATTTCTATTTTCATAAAGACATAAAAAAACCGTTACCTCGAAAGATAACGGTTTTCACTAAAAAAATGAGTTTCCTAGTAGTATATTAATCTTCTTACTTTAGCGATGTATTTCGCTAAACGAATAACTTGTTTTGTGTAACCGTACTCGTTATCGTACCATGTGTACAACACTACGTTTTTACCATCGTTAGAAGTAATTGTAGCTGGAGAATCGTATACTGAACAACAAGTGTTTCCGATAATATCGTTAGATACTAATTCGTTATCCACAGAGTAGAAAATTTGGTTTACTAAGTCACCGTTCAATGCTGCGTGCTTAATTTTCTCGTTAATTTCTTCTGTAGTTGTTGCTTTAGACAAGTTCAAAGATAAGATAGCTAAAGATCCGTTTGGAGTTGGTACACGTACCGCGTTAGCTGTTAATTTATCTTCTAAAGAAGGAATAACTTTCGTTACTGCTTTACCTGCACCTGTAGAAGTAATTACCATGTTGATGGCAGCTGATCTACCTCTTCTTGGCTTCTTGTGCATGTTGTCCAATAAGTTTTGGTCATTCGTGTACGCGTGTACAGTTTCGATGTGACCTTTTTCGATTCCAAACTCGTCAGAAACTACTTTCAGGATAGGAGAAATAGCATTTGTAGTACAAGATGCTGCAGAATATACATTCTCGTTATCTAAATCTAAATCAGAGTGGTTAATTCCGTAAACGATGTTAGGAATTTCTTTACCTGGAGCCGTTAATAAAACTTTAGAGATTCCTTTCGCCTCTAAGTGTCTTGATAAAGCAGCTCTGTCAGTAAATACACCTGTGTTATCTATCAATAAAGCGTTGTTGATTCCGTAAGCTGTGTAATCTACATCTTCAGGAGAATTAGCTTCAATCATTTGAACAATTTGTCCGTTGATGCTAATTGTTTTCTCTTCAACGTTTTCAATAACAGTACCGTCAAATGCACCGTGAACAGAATCGTTTCTTAATAAAGCAGCACGCTTTGTGATGTTTGTAGCATCTGCGTTACGTGTAACGATAGCTCTTAATCTTAACTGCTGACCTTTACCAGCTTGTTTGATTAATTCACGAGCAGCCAAACGTCCAATTCTACCGAATCCGTATAAAACTACGTCTCTTGGTTCAATTTTACCGTTGTTTTCACCGATGAAATCCGCTAACTTGTTTTTCAAGAAATCTGCTTTAGACGCGAAGTTGTCTTTTTCAGTTAACCACTCGCTTGCTAATTTCCCGATATCCAATTTTGATGGATTCAAGTTTAAGCTTAATAACTCTTCAGCCAACTCAGAAGTTGTGAACACATCGATTGGTTTGTTCACTACCGTATCTGCGTAACGGTGAAGGTTTAGAATTTCTGCAATCGTTGTATTGATAAGGTGGTTTCTGAACAATACTAGTTCAATCCCTTGGTCGTACAACAACTGACCAGTTTTACTTTGTAATTTTACTGCAGCACGCTCTTTTCTTACGTGCTCGTTTAATTCATTTTCGTAGCCGATAGCAGCTTCCATCATGATAAAAAATTATAGTGTATATAAAAAAATAGGCCGCCAACAAGGCAGCCTAAAATGTTATCCTAAGTATGCTTTCAATAATTTGTTACGCGAAGTATGTCTCAACCTGCGAATAGCTTTCTCCTTAATTTGACGCACACGCTCTCTTGTTAAATTGAACTTAGATCCAATTTCTTCAAGTGTTAATCCGTGGTTCATACCAATTCCGAAGAACAAACGAATAATCTCTCTTTCCTTGTCTGTTAACGTAGAAAGTGAACGCTCGATTTCTCTTTGTAAAGACTCCGCCATTAATTCAGAATCCGCTTTTGGAGAATCAGAGTTCGCCATTACGTCCATCAATGTACCACCATCTTCAGAAGAAGAAAGGGGAGCATCCATAGATACGTGTCTACCCGAAACGTTCAAAGATTCTTTTACTTTGTCTTCAGGAACTTCCAAAGCTTCTGCTAATTCCTCAGCTGAAGGTGGACGTTCGTATTCTTGCTCCAAACGAGAGAATGCTTTGTTAATCTTGTTTAACGAACCAACTTGGTTCAAAGGAAGACGAACAATTCTTGCTTGCTCTGCCAAAGCCTGAAGGATAGACTGACGAATCCACCATACGGCGTAAGAGATAAATTTAAAACCTCTTGTTTCATCAAACTTCTGTGCAGCTTTAATTAATCCTAAGTTTCCTTCGTTAATTAAATCTGGTAAAGTTAATCCTTGGTTTTGGTATTGCTTGGCTACAGAAACAACGAAACGTAAGTTCGCTCTAGTTAATTTCTCTAAAGCGGTTTGATCTCCTGCTTTAATTCTTCTCGCTAATTCTACCTCCTCTTCAGCAGTGATAAGCTCTTCTTTACCTATGTCTTGAAGGTACTTATCAAGTGATTGACTCTCACGGTTAGTGATCGACTTTGTTATCTTAAGTTGTCTCATGTATATTTATCCTCCTAGTCTGTTAAACACTTGTAAAAGTGGGTGCAAAGATACACCCTTCTTTTTGATTAAAAAAATTTTTTGTTGACAAAAGATTGAATTTCAATTATCACAAAAAGCATGCCTTAACTCTCTGGTAATGGGCTATAAACCAAAACCAACGTAGTCTTTTTTACCGCTTGGTGAAACAACTTCTAAGAGCACTCCTCCTTTGGCATTTCTTAAAGCCTCAGTTAACATTTCAGTATCTGTAACTACCTGATTGTTAATCTTTGTAATTACCATACCTTCAGTTAAGCCCAAAGCTTTTAATTTTCCTGCGCCCAAAGAGTTGATCTTAACGCCATTTTCTATATTCAGTTCTTTCATCTCTTTAGAGCTTAATTCACCGAACTGTGCACCTAATGCGGTGTTCCTTTCTACTTCACTTTTTGAAATAAGTTTCGTTTCTCCTGCATCATTTCTTAATAACACTTCTTTGATGCTTTCGTTACCATCTGTATCTATGATAGTTAAGCTCACTTTGTCGCCCGGTCTTCTTTTTCCAATTTCTTCTTGGAGTTCAGATGGACTATTAACGGCTTTACTTCCTACTTTAATAATGACATCACCTTCTTTCAATTTGGCTTTGTCTGCTCCAGACTTCTCAACAACTCCTGCAATGTATACACCGTTCAAACTCGCCAACGATTTTTCATCTTTTAATTCTTGTGTTATATCTGCAATTTGAACGCCTAAATACGCACGTTGTACAATTCCATAATCAATGATGTCTTTCATTACCTTTTTTACCAAGTTGGCAGGAACGGCGAAAGCATAACCCGCGTAAGAACCGGTTTGTGAGGCAATGGCTGTATTAATTCCAACCAATTCTCCCTGTGTATTTACCAAAGCACCACCCGAGTTACCAGGATTTACTGCGGCATCCGTTTGTATAAAAGATTCAATAGGAGCTTTACTTTTTCCTTCACGAGCGATAATGTTAATGTTACGTCCTTTTGCAGAAACTATCCCTGCTGTAACCGTAGACGTTAAATTAAAAGGGTTACCCACAGCCAATACCCATTCTCCAACTCTTACTTCGTCAGAATTTCCGAAGGTCATGGGTTGTAAATTTTCAGCATCAATTTTAATAACGGCTAAATCTGTAGATGGATCTGTACCTACGATGGTAGCCTTATAGGTTCTATCATCATTTAAGGTTACTTCAATTTCTGTGGCATCATCTATAACGTGATTGTTGGTAATGATGTACCCATCTTCTGACATGATTACTCCAGAACCAGAGCCTTGCCCACGTTGCTCGTATTCTCTTTGACCTGTTCCTGGGCCATTGAAAAATTCGTAGAAAGGATCTCGAACTACCGTCGTTTTGGTAACGATGGTTTTCACGTGTACTACAGAGTGTAAACTTCTATCCGAAGCAGCTGTGAAATTCTCTGTAATTCCTGGGTTAAACTCAGGTAAATTTACCGTATGAACGGGAAGGGTTGTTGTGGGTTGAGATTTATTTGTAAAAGGTGAGTTATCGTTCATCAATAAAAATGCTCCAAGTGGTAGCATTCCTCCGATTACACCTATCCCTAGATTTTTTATTGCTTTATTCATTTTCTAATTATTTTGAAATTGGTCTACTAAATTAACGTTGCAACTTTCCTTTAGTGCTCTGGGCTGTGTTAAAGATTGTTAAGGGTGTTTCAATCGTTTTTTAGGATAGTTTTTAGGAAATCTTTTCGGCTTGATTGTGTGTGATTTAAGAAATTCTATTTTTGTACTATAAATGGAAAAGAAGTACATACAATTTCTTATCGTTTTCTTACTTGGAAGTGGAATAGGAGCCTTGGTGATATACTTGGCTACAGGTTCTGTAAATCAAGAGGAAGAGACGCAAAAGTTGGTTAAGACAGTCTATAAACCCAAGGTGGTGAGGGATACTGTTTATCTTTCTAAAAAGGAAAAGTCAAGTTCTCAAGATGAGGACGAAACTTATCCTGAAGTTTTGGAAGAAAGAGATACCCTCGATACGGTGATAGATTCTTTGGTGTTGTGGGAAGATACCAACAATGTTTCCGATGATTTAATCGTGAGTGAGCAAATGAGCTCTTCGGTGAAAGTGAAATTGAGAAAGTTTCAGGAAAGTGATAGTGTGGATGTGGAAGATATCTTTAATGTGAAATCTGAACACTATGCCAGTGAAATGACAGTACAGTTCTGGACCAGTCCCTTACAACTCACCGGTTACGAATTATCAAGAAATACCTTAAAACTATTTGGTTTTGACCCCAGACAAGCAGTACTTTTGCAAGCGAAAGAAGGAAATCGTTTGCAATTAGTTATTGACACGATGAGCTTCGAGTTAAGAAAGACAGACAAGTTTATCTCACTGGAGTTATGATGAAATTCAATTTTTACAAATACCAAGGTACTGGAAATGATTTTGTGATGTTAGATAATTCTAACGGTGCTTTTAATGCCCTCACAAATGAACAAATTCAACAAATTTCTCATCGAAAGTTTGGAATAGGGTGTGACGGAGTAATTTTGGTTATGCCACACGCAGAACATGATTTTGAAATGCGTTATTACAACGCCGATGGTTCACGTAGCTTTTGTGGAAATGGTGCGAGAGCCGCTGTTCGTTTTGCCGAGTTTTTAGGTTTGGCAAAGGATGAATGTTCCTTCTTAGCAATAGACGGAGTACATACAGCAAAAATTTTCCCCAACGAAATTGCCCTGGCCATGTCGCCCGTAAATGAGGTGAGTGAAATTGAAGGGAACTATGTATGTAATACAGGTAGTCCGCACTACATTAAATTTACAGAAGACGCTATAGACGCCGTTGATATCGTTGCCTACGGGAAAGAGATTCGTTACAATGAAACCTATAAACAAGACGGTATAAATGTAAACGTTGCCAATGCATCTACCTTAGAAATGTTGACCTATGAAAGAGGGGTAGAAGATGAAACCCTTTCTTGTGGTACAGGAGCAACAGCAGTAGCTTTGGCCTACGCAAAGAAATTTGAGATTGAAGGAAAAGTGGCCTTGAACCTCCAGGTAAAGGGTGGTTTACTTCAAGTGGCTTTCGAAAGACAGGGAGACGCATACAGCAACATTCAATTGATAGGTCCGGCCGTTGAGGTCTTCCGTGGAGAATATGAACTATAGTTTCCGTCCCCAAAACATAGAGGAATTAAAGAGTCAAGAACTTCTTAAAAAAGGAAGCTTTCTCTGGATTTTTCATGCCGATAAAATTCCACCACATATAGGTATTTCAACTGAAAATCAGTTCTACAGCATTAAGTCGAGAGGAAGAGATTTTGGTATTGCGACCTCCTATGTTTTTGCCTTAATAGAACGTAAAAAAGTAGGATCTCTCTTTGTTCAAATAAAGGATTTAAAGCTCAAGGAGGTAGAAGATATCTTCCAAAAATATTCCTCAATTCCTGAAGGGAGTTCTTGCTTAGCGCCTATAAATAAAGTAATTGATCCCAATAATAATTTTTCATCTGTGGGAGAATTATTAAATTCATTGACAGAAAAAAAAGAGCTCTTAAAGGTCTACGGTATTCATTTGCCGGAAGATTATGAAGGTATTCCCGCTTATGGGAGACGTGAGATAGAGGAGCGTATTAAATTTTTACGCAATGTTAAAGGGAGATAAAATTTACCTCAGAAGAGTAGAAACCTACGATGCTACCACCATTTTATTTTGGGAGAACAATCCGTCTAATTGGCGGGTTTCAAATACAGAAATTCCATTTTCTCTCCACGAAATAGAGGCGTTTATTGACAATGCACAAGCCTTTAGAACCACCGGTCAGCTTCGTTTAATGATCATAGAAAATCAAACAAATAAATCCATAGGCTGTTTAGACTTTTTTGAAATGAACTTCAAAGAACTGCGCGCAGGTGTTGGGATTTTGATAAATGATCACGCTGATAGAGGAAAAGGATTTGCACAAGAGAGTTTGAGTATCGCCGAGGAATATGTCAAAAAGGTTTTTAATTTTAGACAGCTTTTCTGCAACATACAGGCAGATAATACCGATAGCATTGCCCTTTTTGAAAAATTAGGGTATCAAAAACAAGGAGTTAAAAAAGATTGGTACAAAATAGACGGTAGTTATATAGACGAATATTTTTACCAAAAGAGATTTGAGTTGAATGAAGAATAAAAAGACTTGGCTAATAGTTCTTGTAGTAATAGGACTAAGTGCTTTTCTATTGAGAGGAAAAATTGCCCTTTTCTTTGCAAGTGAACGTCACACCATTAATCAAGAAACCCTTACCTTTTACATAGATGCTCCCATGAAATTGGAGAGTTTGGCGGATTCTTTATTTGATAAAGGCTGTTTGAAGCGCAAAGGAGATTTGATTCTTGTAGGAGAATACAAAGGATTAGATGAAGACAATATAGCTTTGGGTAAATATGAAATCCAACCTGGGATGAACCTTAAGACCTTGTTGAATGGTTTTACCTTAAACAGCAATGGAAATGGTAACGGTGAGTTAGAGGTAGATGTTACTTTCAATAACTGCTTAGATGTATATGAGTTAGCTGGGAAAGTGGCTCAATCTTGTATGGTAGATAGTACTGAGCTGATCGAATATTTATTGTCGGATGAGACTTTGAACCACTATGGATTTACAGAAGAGACGGTGGGAACGCTGTTCTTACCCAATACCTACAGAATGTTCTGGGATGTAACTCCAGAAAGTTTCATACAACGCATGGCTAAAGAATACAAGAGATTCTGGAACCCGCACAGAGTGGCTCGGGTGAAGCAGATAGGTTTAGAAACACAATCGGAAGTTGTAACCATAGCCAGTATTGTATACGCAGAACAAAATAGAAAGCCAGAAGAATGGCCGAGAATTGCAGGTTTGTATTTAAATCGTGTGCGTAGAGGTATGTTATTGCAAAGTGATCCAACTTCACTTTTTTGCTTGCCTCCAGGAGAAAGAAAACAAAGACGCGTACTTAGAAAACATACGCAGTTAGATTGTCCATACAATACTTATAAATATCCTGGTGTACCACCCGGCCCTATTTTAATTCCACCCTCAAAAGTTATTGAAGCGGTGCTAAATGCCGAAGAACATAATTATATCTTTATGTGTGCAAAACCAGAATACAGTGGCTTGCACAATTTTTCTACCACCAATGCCCAACATGAGCGTTATGCTGCTGTTTACAGACGTTGGTTAAACGAACAAGGAATACGATAGAACGATGAAAGAGAACAGAAGAAGTTTTTTTAAATGGAGTTTGGCGCTGGGAGCAATTGGTTTAACTGCTCCTGCTAAAGCAATGAATAATTTGGGGAGTTTGGGTAAAGTAACCCGCAAACCTATTATCATTTCTACGTGGCAGCACGGTATGGACGCCAATAAAAAAGCATGGGAAGTTCTTGGAAACAAAGGTTCAGCTTTAGATGCGGTAGAACAAGGCGCGCGTGAAGTAGAATCGCAAGTTGAAAATAAATCTGTAGGTATAGGTGGCTTGCCTGATGAATTAGGAAAAGTTACCCTTGATGCCTGTATCATGGATCACAACCATAAGTGCGGCTCTGTAGCCTTTTTGCAAGACATAGAACATCCCATTTCTGTGGCTAGAAAAGTGATGGAAGATACTCCTCACGTTATGTTGGTAGGAGAGGGAGCTCAAAAATTTGCCCTGGAAAAAGGTTTTGAAAAGAAGAATTTACTTTCTAAAAGTAGCAAGGAAGATTATAAAAAATGGAAGGCTTCGCAAGAGCGCAAGAAGCCAGAGGTGAATCACGAAAATCATGATACCATAGGTTTGTTAGCCATGGATGAAGCTGGAAATATTTCTGGTGCATGTACAACCTCTGGTTGGGCTTATAAACTACACGGTAGAGTGGGAGATTCGCCGATTATTGGTGCCGGACTTTACGTGGATAATGAAATTGGAGGAGCGGTTGCAACAGGACTAGGTGAAGCTGTCATTCGCGTTTCAGGATCACATTTGGTGGTAGAGCTCATGCGACAAGGAAAATCTCCGCAAGAAGCGTGTCAACTGGCTGTAGAACGCATCATCGCCAAGCACGATGATCTTACGGGCTTACAAGTTGGATTCTTGGCCTTAAACAAAAAGGGAGAAGTAGGAGCTTATTCCGTGTACAATGGATTTAACTATGGTTTAAAATCTAAAGATCAAGACGAACTAATTGACGCTCCTTTTAATAGAAAATGGTAAGAAATATTCTACTGCTTTTGTGTTTACTTCCCTTGTGTTTAAAAGCGCAGAAGGTAGATACCTTAGTTTGGAATTATCAGAATTTAGAACCCTTTTCACAAGGTAGCCTCCAGTATCAAGTTTTAAAGAAATTTAATAAATTTCTACCCTACCATCTCGATCAGTCTTTAAGGTATACTTCAATTGAAAATGAGCTTGCTGTACTCGAAACTACTTATAATCATACAGGCGGAAAGGCATTTTTAAGTTGTGCTAAAATCGCCACCTTTTGTGAGCTTAAAGTCAACGGTAAAACCGTCTTACACACCAATAATTATTTTCATCCCTGGGAGATAGAACTTACTGACTATCTAAAACAAGGTGAGAATCAAATTGAAGCACACTTCATTCCGGCTGCTAAAATGGAATTGGAAGAGAAGTATGATTACCTGCATCCGGCCCCCAATGATGAAGGTGAAATCGAAATCGCGTCTTTGGTTAGAAAACCTCAACATATGTTTGGGTGGGACTTTGCCCCAAGAATGAATTTGATAGGTTTTATGGCTCCCGTGGTGATATCTACCCAGACAGAGCTTTTTAAAAACCCTTATGTCAAAACCCTTTCTATAACTGCTAATTCTGCAATAATAGAACGTTCTATAGAACTAATGGCATCGAATGATACCGAAATTGTTTGGAGGATAGAGGATGAGGTGAGAAGTCTAAAGTCTGAAAACGGTGTGTTAAAATGGAAAGACACGTTGTTCAACCCCGTTTTATGGCAAGCCGGTGAAATTAATGAGCTCTATGAAGAGCAGTGGAGTTTTACTGCCGATAGCGTTAGAAGTACAAAGAAGGTGAGGTATGGAGTCCGAAAAGTAGCGTTGATTCAAACGCCAGACAGTTTGGGAACTCCTTTTTATTTCAAGCTCAATAATGAATTTGTTTTTTGCAAAGGTTCTAATGTCGTGCCTTTGGATGTTTTCCCTGAAAAGGTTACTCCTGAAAAAATCAGAAACCTTGTGTTGGATGCCAAAGAAGCGAATATGAATATGCTCCGTGTTTGGGGTGGAGGAGATTATTTACCCGAGTATTTCTATACTTTATGTGATAGTTTAGGTATTATGGTTTGGCAAGATTTTATGTTCGCTTGTGCCATGTATCCCAGTGATTCTTCATTTCTAAAAAGTGTGCAAGACGAAGCTGTTTATCAAGTAAAGCGTTTGCGTCAACATCCTTCCGTTGTCTATTTTAATGGAAATAATGAAGTGGATGTAGCCTGGAAAAATTGGGGTTTTCAAGGTCTAGAAAAATACAATTTAACGGCGTCAGCTCAAAGAGAAATTGAAGCAGGCTACACTAAAATATTTAAGGGTATTTTAAAGGATGTCGTACATCAGCACTCGAATATACCTTATGAACACACTTCTCCTTTAAGCAATTGGGGTTCTCCTGAAAATTTCAACCATGGAAGCATGCATTACTGGGGTGTTTGGCATGGGAATGATTCACTACAAGAGTTTTGGAAACAAATCGGAAGGTTTAATGCAGAGTTTGGTTTTCAAAGTTTTCCTTCTGTTTATGCTTTAAACCAAATTGAATCAAACTCACCCTTGTCACTAGATAATCCAAATCTTCAAAAGCGACAAAAAAGTTATATCGGCAGTGCTAAAATTGAAGACTTTATCCAACGAGAATACGGTGGATTTACAGATTTTTCTGACTTTGTGTACAAGAGTCAGTTGGTACAGACCAAAGGAGTAGGTGGAGCGCTAATTGCACATCGTTTAGCATCCCCAGCTTGTGGAGGTTCCTTGTTTTGGCAATTGAATGATTGTTGGGAAGCACCTACCTGGTCGGCTATTGATTATTACGGTGAGCGCAAGGCCTTGTATTATAAAGCAAAAGTAGTGTTTGCTCCTCAAACAATTGTAAGAGACCCTAGTCATCCGTCAGATTTTTATTTTTTACAAGACGATATTCCGCCAGTAAATCAAGTCTTGGAATTGAACTATTATTCTTTTGATGGAAAGTTGTTACACCGAAAAGATTACCCCCTACTTTCAAGTAGGAAACAAGAGATATTAGTAGAGGAGGGTGTGGGAGATTTTCTTGTGATTTCTCTAGGAGAAAAGAATTTTGAATTTATAGTAAGGGATAAAGAACCAAATGAATCGGATAATGCATCGCTTGAAATCATTTCTTTAAACTTTGACGATGAAATAGGAACGGGAAAACTTACTTTTAAAGTAAAATCTTTTGTTGCGCATTTACAGTTTTACAGTGAAAAATATCCTCTTATTTTTGCGGAAAATTTTAAACATTTCTTACCCGGAGAGTATACCCTTAGTTTTGAAATCAGAACAGCAGTGGATGCTTTGGATAAGGAGACAATTAAATTTCATTACATCCAACCATAATGTTTAGTAAAGAAGAGTTACGCGAGAGAAAAACCCAGTTTTGGGAAGGTTTGAAAAAGAAGATGCAAAACCGCAAGTCGGCCAATGGAAGACGTGCGAATTGGATCAATTATAAAACTGGACTTAAATTCTTCTTTGTGCGTTTGGATGTAAATAGCAAACGTGCCATTTTCGCATTAGACTTACAACCCAAGGATGAAGGAATTAAAGAAATTTTCTGGGAGCAATTACAGGAGTTGAAAGTGGTGTTGGAAGCCGAGATGGGTGCTGGTATTTGGGACGAAGATGTGGAAATAAAATACGGACACAGTGTAAGTAGAATTTACTGGGAATTGCCCGATGTAAATATGTTTAAAGAAGAAGACACAGATAAAATCTATGCCTTCTTTCAAGAAAAATTAATTGCTTTCGATCGTTTCTATACAGATTACGATGAAATCTTGCTTACGCTAGCGCAATAAGCAGTTTTTTTTAAATCAAGTTTGGATAACACCAACATTGTATGGCTTTTCAGCTACTTTATTGTTGGCCATTTCTATACCCATACTTACTACTTTTCGCGTTTCTGTAGGATCGATAATAGCATCAACCCATAAACGTGAAGCAGCATAGTAAGGAGAGATTTGCTCGTCGTATCTATTCTTAATAGTGTCGTAAAGTTCCTTTTCTCTTTCTGGAGTAATTTCTTCTCCTTTTGCTTTTAGAGAAGCTACTTCAATTTGTAACAATGTTTTCGCTGCCGCAGCTCCACTCATTACCGCAATTTCAGCCGTAGGCCAAGCCACAATTAAACGAGGGTCATAGGCTTTTCCACACATGGCGTAGTTACCTGCTCCGTATGAGTTCCCCATGATAATTGAGAATTTAGGAACAACACTGTTGGCCATTGCGTTCACTAATTTGGCACCGTCTTTAATGATTCCACCGTGCTCACTCTTAGATCCTACCATAAAACCAGTAACATCTGTTAAGAAGACTAATGGGATATTTTTCTGGTTACAGTTCATGATGAAACGCGCACCTTTGTCGGCAGAATCTGAATAGATTACCCCTCCAAATTGCAATTCACCTTTACCGTTTTTCACCAATTCTCTTTGGTTGGCAACAATTCCAACACTCCATCCATCAATGCGTGCGTAGGCCGTTACCAAAGATTTTCCGAATCCTTTCTTATATTCTGTAAACTCTGAGTCATCAACTATAGCTTTGATGATATCTCTAACATCGTAAGGTTTGCTTCTTTCTACAGGTAAAATGCCGTAAAGATCTTTGGCTGGAACTTTGGGTGCGATGGCTTCTTTTCTATCAAAACCTGCATTTTCCTTTGCACCAACTTTGTCCATGATTTCGCGTATGGTATCCAAACACTCTTCATCAGATTCACTTTGGTAATCACACACACCTGATATTTCTGTATGCGTATGTGCTCCTCCTAAGGTTTCGTTATCTATAGATTCTCCAATAGCAGCCTTTACAAGGTAAGAACCTGCTAAGAAAATGGTTCCTGTTTTGTTTACGATCAAACTTTCGTCTGACATGATAGGCAAATAAGCTCCACCCGCAACACAGCTTCCCATAACGGCAGCAATCTGAACAATACCCATAGAACTCATTACAGCGTTATTTCTGAAAATTCTACCAAAGTGCTCTTTGTCTGGGAAAATTTCATCCTGCATGGGCAAGAATACACCTGCAGAGTCTACCAAATAAATGATAGGAAGGTTGTTTTCCATAGCAATTTCTTGTGCTCTTAAATTCTTCTTACCAGTAATTGGGAACCAAGCTCCTGCTTTTACCGTGGCGTCATTCGCAACAACTATACATTGTTTACCCGCTACATAACCAATAACGATTACTACACCTCCAGACGGACATCCTCCGTATTCTTCGTACATTCCTTTACCAGCAAATGCACCTATTTCAACGCGTTCAGTGTCTTTGTCTAATAAATAGTCTATACGTTCTCGCGCAGTTAGTTTACCTTTTGCGTGGTGTTTTTCTATTTTCTTTTTTCCACCTCCTAGGTATACTTGGTCTAATTCTCTTTGTAGTTGTGATATTTTGAGACGCATAGCGTCCTCATTCTTGTTAAAGTCTAATTCTTTCTTTGAAATACCCATGAATATTCAATTTGAGCTTAAAAATAGAAGGAATTCTTGAACCTTCTTGCCCTTCTTGGTTGATTTCGTGAAATTCCTTCTAAAAGTGTCGTGATTTAACTTACCAACCACCATGAAATCTGATGTAAATATTATGTATGTAGTGTTATATATTAAGTTTCCTTGTTCAACCTTGTAGATCTTGTGAAACTATCCAAACGTAGCTCTTCAAGAGAAAAAAATAAAAGTGTTAATTTTTCAATATTTCTGACTGTATCGTGTTAAAAATGTATTATTCAAACCTTATATTCGTTGTCTGAACCTTACAACAAAGCCCTCAAAATTTTTATTTATGAAGCTTTTTTTAATTGCACTTTTGGGTGTGTTTAGTTTTTCTTTAACCACTGAAATCAAAGTCCATAGCGAGTTTGTAAAGCACTATTCAACCCAAGAGTTGAATACTTTGAAATCCATGCCGGCAGAAGATATTGCTGTGATGAATTACAGTATCACACATGGTTTGTCTTCAACCTTTGAAATGAAAAAAGTAGGGGTTACACCAGATTTTATCATGGAATCATCCGCTTTTGAGGCTGCAAAGTCTTATGTAGAATTGGGCTTAAGAATCAAAGCCAATAAAACGCAATACATCCAATTAAAAGGAAGTAACTTGTGGGTGAGTCTTTCATCTTTTGAGCGATTAAAAATAGAATATCAATCTAAAAATCGTAAGAAGTAATGAAGAGTTTATTTAGTTTACTGGCGATATTGAGTTCTGCATTGACTTTTGGTCAGTTTACCATGACAGGACCAGATAATGATGAAAATAATCCTTTGGATTGCGCATCTATAGGTGGGAATCCGACGAATTTCACCTACGATGGTTCGGGTAGTTATCCGGCCAATGCCAATGAAGTTTTAACCTTATGTCCGGATCTATCGCAAGGGTCTAAAGTTAGGGTGGCCTTTTCTGTAAATGCAGGTTTTACCTTTGATATTGATGGGAGTGATCAACTCAGGATTTATGATGGGGCGGACCTAACAGCGCCTTTATTGGGTACTTATAATTCTGTTACACATCCCAATGGAATGACTGTGGAAGCAACATGGAATAATCCTTCTGGATGTTTAACCTTAGAATTTATTTCTGATGGAGCCAATCAAGGAACGGGGTGGACCGCGAATATTACTTGTGGAAATCCTCCTCAGCCTTTTGAAAACCATATAGAGGCTTTTATTAATGATGGAACAGTAGATGAATTAAATCCATCAGATACAGGATATGTTGACGTTTGTTTGGGAGATTCAATTCTTTTTGTAGCCAAACCAAGTTTCCCCTATTCGCTTGAAAACAATGGAACGGGTTATTCTCAATCAAATGCTAGCGTTAATTTTGATTGGACGATTTCAGGAGTTGGTCAATTTCAAGGAGATTCTTTGTGGTTTACTCCTCCTGCGAGAACGGGGTATTTTGTTGAATTAAGAACTACAGATGATTTTCCAACTACAGAGGTAATGAGTTGTAAAATTCGAGTTTCTCAATTGCCAAATTTTGCTGGAGCCGGAACACTAGAGGATACCGTTTGTTTGGGAGAAATTACAGAACTTGTTGGTGGAACTACAACCACAGATACTGCTGGGGTAGAAGTTCCAGGAGGTACTTTTGTGATTGGTGGAACCTACGCAGGATTAACAGTTTTGCCCGATGGTGTTGGAGCTTCCTATTCTACAACCATTCCGATATCTGGATTTGGTCCAGGTGTTACTGTTCAGTCTGCCTCTGATATTGATTCCCTAATTTTGGCTATGGAGCATAGTTATTTGGGAGATTTAGAAGTAGAATTAGAATGTCCGAATGGAACCTCCATTGTCATTTTTAATGGAAATACCGGAGGGGGTGGAGGAACCTTCTTAGGTGATGATACAGATATAGATGGGGGAGCACCTGGTCCTGAAATTTGGACCTATGCTTTTTCTGACACCTATGCCAATTGGAGTGACTTACTTACGGAAAATGCGAACGGTAATACCATACAAAATTCTGGAGGGTTTAACGCTATGAATCCGAATGGTGTATACGAGCCTCAAGATCCTTTTAGCGGTTTTGTTGGTTGTCCGTTGGATGGACCATGGACCATAACAGTTACCGATAACCTTGGAATCGATGATGGATATATTTTCTCTTGGGGATTGTTTTTTAATCAGGATTTATTTCCAGAAACAGAGGGCTACCAGAACGTTATTGTTGAAGATTGGTGGACAGATGACCCAGCTATAGTGGGGGGACAAGAGGATACGGTTTTAATGGTAAACCCGAGTAGTGAGGGAGAATATAACTTTACATTTAATGTTATAGATGACTTTGGATGTGAGTACGACACCACGGTAAGCTTTTTTGTGGCACCCGGACCTGAAATTTTTGGGGATACCATAGCATGTGATTTAGGTTTAACGGTAACGGGCACTAATTCTTATGCCGGAGGAGTTTGGAGCGCTCAAGACACGGCAATTCACTTTTCACCGAGTGAAAATGTTCAAAATCCTTATATAGGCACAAGTACACCAGGTACTTATGAGGTGACCTACACAGACCTACAATGTAATAGAGAAATCAGCGCTCAAATTTATTATCCTGGATATCCTTGGACCAATTTGAATGATACTGTATTATGTGAAGGAGTGACAACTGAACTTTGGCCGGATACCAATATGTACAATCAAAACTATTTATGGGATGATGGAACCCCAACGCGAAATAGAACTGTTACCGGTGCGGGTATTTACACCGTTACCGTTTCGAATGAATGTCATGAGTTTTCTGCGTCTATGGAGATAGGGGAAAAAGTTTGTGGATTAACCATTCCGAATGTCATAACTCCAAATGGAGACAATAAAAATGACCGATTCATCATTCAATTTAGTGGAGTGAAGGATTACGAAATAATTATTACCAACCGATGGGGTAACGTGGTTTATGAGAGTATAGACCCCTATGATGCTTGGGATGGAACAAACAAAGGCGGTGCGGAAGTATCAACAGGTACGTATTTCTATCAAATAGTTGCCGTATTGGAGTCTGGTGACGAATTGGTTGAGCAGGGATTTGTTCAACTGGTTCGCTAGATGAATAAGAACTTTGAAAGGCTATCTGAAAAGGTAGCCTTCTTTTGTGCTAGTTAGTGAAGGTACTGAATTTATCACTGATGAATAAACGCTGTTCTTTGTCAGCATAAATTTCTAAAACCTTGTGATGTGCATGCAATTCTGGTAAATGATAGAGCCATTTACCTTTCCCTAATACCGCTACCTTTTCGCCTTCTTCCAACAAACCTTCTACATATCTTAAGGTTTTATTGTTGCCAAAAAACGTTGTGCTTTTTTCACCATGTTTATTTAAAAAGGCTTCCAAGGTAGGTGTGCTATCGTTAAAAATACCTGATTTAAACTGGTGTTCTTTGTTAATGGCAGTGTTATTCCCTCTTGATCTAACCAAAGCAATACCCTCTGCATTTTTAAGGAGGAAATCTGAAATTAACTTTTCTTCAATAATGGTGTGCCATTCTGTTGATGTGTGTTCGTCGCCATCTGCATCTTTATGGGTGCTTTCGCGTTCTTCTTGTACAATAACATGATAGCCCGCACATTCTTGTTGGGTTAACGGACTAATTAGCGCTTTGTCTTTGAGTATTACCTGACCAACAATTTTTCCAATTTGTCCATCTTTGAAAGTTGTAAAGGATGATATAGGAGTTTGTTTTAACGCCCTTTTGGTGCGGGCTTCTTCATTAAAAAAGAAAGAAAAGAGGGAAATTAGTAGGATGATAACGATCAAGGCAGCTATGATTCCAAACATATTGAGTAGTGTAACTATTGATTATAGTTCTAAAATAATAAATCTTCCAAAGCCACTGTAAGTTAGGGTCAAAAAAAAAGCGGTAACCGAAGTCACCGCTCTATGTTTACATTTTTGAAACGAAATCTTTAAAGACTTCTTTATGTTTTTCTAAATCCATGTGAGCTGAAAGTGCTACACGGGCGATGTAATCCTTATCGGCCTCTTTGGTTGTACCCTGTGTAGAAGTCGCAGGAATAGTCCAGTAACACCCTTTCAACTGTCCGTAACTCACACAATATTTACTTTCATTTGGTATTTCGTTAATCATCATGTTGATCAACAAATTGTTCATCTCACGTTTGTACATTTCCCTTTCTTGGTCTGTATTTCCTTTTGTAGGAAGATCCAAAGAGAATACGGATGGAGTAAATCCTTCAGCGGCTAATTCTTCGGAAACAAAGTTGATTTTAGCTTCGGGTAATGTTTCTTCTATGAAGTTGACAAAAGCACGTGTATTGGTGAATGCATCTGCGATACGCTGGTTCATAGAAGGGATTTGCTCGGCTAATATTTCGTATTGAAGTGCTGTTGCCTCATTATCACATAAGGTCAAATGCTTTTCAATTTTAGTCATCAATGCTTCTGCTTTTTTATTCGCAACCAAGTATCCTGCAGTACATTTACCACCACTTGGGAATTTAGATCCACTTACATAGGCGATGGCTTGAACAGAGGCTAAAATATTGTCTTCTCCTAAGAAATGGAAGTTAGGACAAAAAGTTTGATCGAGAATAAAGACAGGTGCAATGGCTTGATCTCCATTTGGAGTTTTACGCTCCTTGCTCAAAGCATCTCTTAAATCTGTCAACACAGGAACCTCAACCCTTGGGTTGGTAGGTATTTCGGCAATAATGAAGGGAACGGCATCCATTTCTGCTATGGTAGTTAAGACCCTATCCACACTGTTGACCATGTCATTTCCACCATCAACAGGTAAATCCATAACTTCAACTCTATCCAAACAAGCCGCAACTCGTCGCGCCTGATCGTTGGTACCTCCGTAACAGTTAGGGGGCACAACTATTTTAATCTCTTTACCTGGATGGTTTTCTAAAGCATGGTCAATTAAGCCCATTACAATAGCGTATTGCGTTGATAACCCACTCGAAGCTACAAGTGCTTCAGAAGATGTATTGGTAATGGTTTTTATTGAAGCGCGTAAACTGGCTTTATTCGCAAGTACATCACTTTGTTTTTGTGGTGCATCTTTTTCTACCAATTCTTGTAATACAGCAAAGGTATTAGCTGGTGTCATGGCTACTGTTTCTCTTCTTCTTACGTGTTGAATTTCTGAGATGTAGGCTTTATTATCTTCTCCCAATACGGAAAGTATGCTACCATAAGGGGCGTGTATGCTTAAGAAAAAATCGATGTTTGCATTGTTGCTTAATTCGCCTACTTTATTTTGGGTTGATATGTAAACGGTACTTCCTTCAAAAGATTCTAGCTCCTCTTCCGTATTGATTTGCATTACCTCGAAGTTGTATCCGTAAACATCTCTTAGAGAGTCAAAGTCAAACGCAGTTGGTAATTCATTTGTATACACAACACGTGTGTTTTTTCCTGTGAATAAGTTCTTTCTCAATACTGCCATCAATGGAATGGTAATAGATTGAAAGCTTATTACACTGTCAGCCGAAAGTCCGTTGATCTGAGCAATCGTCCATTCTAAAACTGAGGAAAGTGGGTGTCCTAAACGTATGTAATCGTAAGCTGTTGGCAATTCTTCTAATGCTGATGTCTGGGCATTATTCTCCTTCACCAAAGTTTCAAATTGCTCTAAAAATTGAGTTTTTGCTTGAGATTCGTCGTAAATATCTAATCGGTGAGTTGTAAGTTTTAACCAGTCTGTTGGTACTTGCTCGATTAGTGTTGAAATGTAATTGATCAATTTATTGTTCTCCATAATTTTCTCCATCAGATTGGGCGCCAAGATAGCAGAATAAGATGGAAATTAAAAGTTTTTGGAGTCTGCGTGAAGGGATAAATTCCTCAAATGTTAGCACCTTACACTTCTGGTTGACTTCTCTTATTTCCCGAGCTTTAAAATTCGAAAAGCACCTTGAATAACCAATATGAAAACCAAAGAACCTATAATTAAATCGGGTAGACCATTTTCTAAATAAAGCACTAAGATACCGGCAAGTATTACTCCAAGGTTTATAATAACATCATTAGAGGTGAAAATCATACTCGCTTGCATGTGGGCGTCTTCCTTATTTTTCGATTTCTGTAATATGTAGAGACAAGCAGCGTTGGCAATTAATGCAAAAATGGAAACGATAATCATGGTAGTAAAATTTGGCAGTTCTTCAGCCCCGATAAATCGGCGTATTACCTCTGTAAATCCTACAATTGCTAATATGATCTGAAAATACCCTGCTGTTTTTGCAATCCGTTTTTTGCGAATTAAGCTTCCTCCAACGGCAAATAAACTTATACCATAAACAAAGCTATCAGCGAGCATATCCAGACTATCGGCTACCAATCCCATAGATTTGGAAAATAAACCTGTAGTCATTTCAAGGATGAAAAACACGAAGTTTATCCATAAGACAGCCCAAAGCATTTTTCTTTGATTTCTTGCGCTATCAAAATTTTGCCGAGTGCTGGTTGTGGATGAGATTTTTTCAGCTCCTAATCGAAGTGTTTTTAGTGCATTATCAATTTCTTCTAGCTCAGCGGTATGATAAATGTCCAAAGTTCTTTGCGGTATATCAAATTCGAGGAAGTCTATACTTTGGAATGGGGAGAGCTTCATTCGAATCAAGTTTTCCTCGGAGGGACAATCCATTTTTTTTATTTGATACCTCGTTTTGAGCATGATTTTTAAATATTGAGCAAAGTTAGCCTACTTGTACATTAAACTCGGTAGCTAAAGTTACGGATGGAGGATAGGATTAGATATCCACTCCAAATAAAGATCCCACGTAGGCAGAAACTACCATAGCTATTGTTCCCCAAATGGTAATTCGTAGAACAGGTTTTAGCATAGGTGCGCCTCCTGTTTTGGCGGATATGGCTCCTAATAGCATCAAAAATAGTATAGTAAAAATGTAAAGGCCGTATTCCATAACATCCAAGGGAACAAAGAAAACGACGAGCAAGGGAAGTAAACCACCAACTGTAAAAGAAGCTCCAGAGGCGAGTGCGGCTTGTAAGGGTTTGGCTTTTGATATTTCATTGATTCCGAGTTCATCTCGAATATGTGTTCCTAAGGCATCTGCTCGGGTTAATTCTATAGCAACTTGCAAGGCTGTTGCTTTGGATAGTCCACGCTTTTCATAGATTTGAGCGAGTACTTGTAATTCCTCTATTGGGGTGTCTTTTAACTCTTGTTTTTCACGTTCTATATCTGCATTTTCTGTATCTGTTTGTGAGCTAACAGATACGTATTCTCCTGCTGCCATGGATAGAGCACCGGCTACTAAACCTGCTACGGTAGCTAGTAATATTGGTTCGCGTGTGTGACTGGCAGCAGCGACACCTATGGCAAGACTAGATACTGAGATAATTCCATCGTTGGCACCCAGAACGGCCGCTCTTAACCAATTACTTCTGTTGATATAATGGTTGTCTAAGTAATTGTCGATGTTTACTTTTTCCATGGTGAAAATGCTTAAAGATTACTTTTCTAAAATACATTTTTTTACCGTGAAAGGGAAGAGGTAGAATTATTTTTAAATTCTAGAGAACAATTCAGGTGTAAAGGTTGTTTATGATATAGGGAGTATGGTAGACAGGGAAAAAATTTAAGAATCCTATGTTGTTAGAAGAAAGGAAATTCAAATCGTTATTTCTTTTTTAAGTAATTATCAATTTTATCATTCATCGCAGAATGACTATTTCTTTTTTCTGAGGTTTGTTTAGTTGTAAAGTATAGAACCTAAAATTTTTTCCTTATCAATTCTGTCGTACCGTTTTATATTTCATTTCAATTTTCTAAGATTTAACGGGCCAGATTTAAAAGGAAGTTTTGCAGTGAATTTGTTAATCCAAATGGTTTTCTGTTAAATTAAATCTTTCGTTAAATCAAATATTAACAGAAATGTACAACCCTTTGTTTTAATTATTGGTTTTTTTCTCCCCTTTTTTCTAGGGGAAATTTCCTATTGGACTAGTAATTTACAAGAAAAAAATGATATAAGCACTATGGAATCAGTATTTTGTAATTAAAGCGTTTTTAGTTGAAAATTTCATTTTTTCGTAATCAAATCAAATATAGAGGGTTTAGGTTTAGTTTATATCTAAGTGACATCTATAAAAAACTCTTTTATCTCATAAAGTTCGGGTATGTAGCAGTTCCAATTGTAAGTATCAGTAAGTCGCACTCTAAAGGTATCAGCGGCATGGGCCTCACCATGAATGATAAAAACTTGTTCCGGTGTATTGGATATTTCACTCATCCAGTCAATGAGTTCAGCTTGGTCGGCATGGGCTGAGAGTGTTTGTATTTCAAAAACTTCAGCTTTCACCTCGTAGTATTTACCGTAAATTTTGAGCGATAGACAGCCATTTAAAAGTTTTTTTCCGCGTGTACCATCCGCCTGAAAACCTGCTACTAGTACAGAGGTTTCGGGTAAACCTACGTATTGTTGTAAGTAGGTGAGAACCCTTCCTCCCGTCATCATTCCACTTCCAGCAATAACAATTTTCGGACGTTTATCATCTATAACTTCCCAAGTTTCTCTGTATTCCTGAACTATGGTAAATGCATCACACATCGCCGCACATTCTTCTGAGGATAGTTTGTGCCAAGATTTATGGTTGTGAAAGACTTTGAGTACATTGGCCCCCATAGGACTATCCATAATCAACGGGATTTCTGGAATTAGGCCTTTCTTTTTAAGTTGCCATAAAATGTACATGAGTGTTTGCGTCCGTTCTACAGCAAAGCTCGGAATTATCAATGTACCACCTTTTTGAACGGTATGGTTTACGATTTTCTCTATCTTTTCGTAAAGGTTTTCCTTGGGGTGTATGCGGTCACCATAGGTACTTTCAATAAAAAGTATATCTGCTTTTTGAGGTTTCTTATAAGGGCGCATCAACAAGTCTTCTTTTCTTCCTATATCTCCAGAAAAAACAAAACGTTTTCCGTAGACATTCATTTCTATGAAAGTAGCGCCTATTATATGTCCGTTGTATTGAAAGCGGATTTCGATTTGGTCAAAAAGTGTAATCCACTCTCCTTCTGGTAATGCCTTGAAATGATGTATGGCCTTCTCAGCGTCTGTTAAATCGTAGAGTGGAACGGATGGGTTATGCTTTGAATATCCTTCTTTGTTGGCTCTATCGGCCTCCTCTTCTTGAATTTTGGCACTGTCGCGTAAAATTATTTCAGCAATGTCTAATGTTGGAGCGGTTCCGTAAATCGCATTTTTATACCCCATTTTTATCAACCTTGGCAAATAGCCGGTGTGGTCCATATGACCATGTGTAAGTACAACAGCGTCAATTTCTGCAACATTTACTGGTAGATAATCCCAATTGAGTTGCCGAAGTTTTTTAAGACCTTGAAACAAACCACAATCCACCATAATTTTTTTGTCTCTCACCTCGATGAGATATTTAGAACCTGTTACTGTACCGGCTGCACCTAAAAAGTGTAGGGATATTTTATCGCTTGCATTCATAGTAGACATTTTATGTTATTACAAGTTACACAATTGTTTGGCTTCTGATAATATGTTCGCATGCCTTTGGGGATGAATTTCGATTTTTGTAAGAATTTCTCTTTTTTTAAGAAGCTCTCGGCATAGAATTATCATCTCTTTGAGAAGGGCTTGTTTTTCATTTAGGGTTAAAGTCGTTAGGCAAGTAATTGGATGAAGGCCAGCTACGTCTATGCGTTCTTTAAGAGATCCTTTACTGGGATAGTTCCAAGCTACCAAATTCAAGTCCATACAATTACTATAACTTATAGCGTCTTTACTGAAACGCGTATTGGTAAATATCCAACCTTGTAAGGATTTGTTTTGATAGGACGCGTCCTTTTTCCATTGTAGGCGAATATCGTAAAAGCGAGATTGAATGTAAAGGGGGACTTTTACATCACTTTGACGCGCTTGATCGCTGTGAAATTTGCATTCCACTAGAAGGTAAAAATTGTTTTTAATTGCAATAACATCAACCTCATGTTGCACACAATTTCCTTTTAGTATTTGGTCGGTCTTAGTGGTGAATCCTTGATAGATTAAGGTTTGTTCAACAATGCGTTCGAAGGGAAAACCAGAAGGGCCTAAGTCTAAAAGTGCTTTTTTTAAATTGTAGCGTGCAGCAGTAGCGCGCTTAAATTGTTTCAAACGCGAAAAGGCAATTTTATGTATTTCTTGGGTAGAGATATAGGGGTAGAGCGCTAATTTGACTTCTTCCAGCACATGAGCAATCATTTCAGCTGTAGCACCAGAATTTTTTAAAGAAAGTTTTAGTTTCTCTTCGTTGAAAAGGGCTTTTTTTCCATTCATTTTTAGAATGGGGATAGGATTTAGTTCCATAGCGGCATTAGTTGTCGGGATGCGTCTGTATGTGATGTTCTAAAAGTAGTTTAAGGCTCTCTAGATAATCTGAAAAATTTTGAGTGTCTATCTTATCTGATACAGGAGCCTTCAGGGTAACAGGAGTTTCATTCAAATGTTGGTAGAGTTCAGGGTATTCCTGTTCTATTTTCAAAGTAAGGGCACTTATTTCTGTAAGTAATTTTTGCAATCTTTTCATGAACAAGGATTTAATAATGTGTTTTATCGTCATTAAAAGATACAAAATAAATCACTGATTAACTACAGGTTAGGGTAGAATTGTAGGGTGTCGCATTAAAAAAGTTAAGATGCTCTAAAACTTAGACAGATTTGTGAATCTTAGTTGATTGTTTTATGCTTATTTGTCCAAAAAACAGCTTGTAGTAATTGTCCGGCGCCTAAAGCTAAAAGGAGGA
The DNA here is from genome assembly GCF_900116425.1 of Lishizhenia tianjinensis. Taxonomy (GTDB): domain Bacteria; phylum Bacteroidota; class Bacteroidia; order Flavobacteriales_D; family Crocinitomicaceae; genus Lishizhenia; species Lishizhenia tianjinensis. The sequence continues at coordinate 38,384 of NZ_FPAS01000001.1, forward strand.
GGAGGGTAACCGTATCTCCATAAAATGTACATGCTGTCAAAGGGAAGAAGATCATACTGGATAAGTTAAAATACCACACTTTTCCAAACCACAGAGTAGAAAGTAATTCTTGTTTTTTATTGATAATGAACAAAATAGGTGGGTTGGTTGTTTTCAATCAAAAATTCACTATCATGAAAAATGTATCTCTACTACTCGTTTTCTTTGGCTTATGGAGTATAAGCTCTTGCTCAAAAGATTATACCTGTTCATGCACGTACAACTATGCGAACGGTTCACCAACCGATACTACAGAACATACTGTTTCTGATATAACGGAAAGCTATGCGCGGGAGAGGTGTCAAGAAGACAATTATAACTCCACCGAAGTTAGTGTTTACTGTGATTTGCTAGAGTAGTTTACTTCGGGTTCTTATCTAAATAAGACGAAGTGTATTTTAATTGCTTGTTTTATTTCCGCGAGCTTCAAAGGTCTTGTATATGGATTCTAAAAGGATACAAAAAACAACAATACCTATGGCGATAATCACTCCCGTTAAATTACTTTGCGCTTGTTGACTGATAAGTACGATCAAAGCAATTCCGCATAACAGAGCTCCTATTAAGGGAAGGAATTTGTTGGCTTTTATTTCTTTTGCCAAACGATATCCAGTGAGGTTTACGATGCCAAAAATGATAAGGAAACCTACACTTCCTGCAGTGGATATACTTTCAAGTTTTAAAACATTTACCAATACTAGGGTTGCAATAGAAGTAATAAGTAATCCTAGAGGTTGGTTCCATACCTTTGATAAGAAGTGATGCGGTAGTTCATCATCTTGTGCAATTTCAAAATTCACCCTACTACCTCCATAAAGTGAGGCATTAATAGCAGAGAAAGTTGAAATTAAGGCAGCTACTGTAATGATGCTAAAACCAATCTTACCCAACATGGGTTCTGCTGCTTTGGCCAAGACGTAATCTTCGGCGTTGGCGATTTCTCCGAAAGGAAGTGAGCCAACAGTAACAAACGCTATAATAACGTAAAGCAGGATGACAAAGATGACTGAAATGTAGTAAGCGCGAGAAATGTTCTTCTCTGGATTTTTAATATCTGGAGCAGCATTAGCAATTAGTTCAAAGCCTTCATAGGCTACAAAAATTACCATTCCGCCTGCGAAGAGTTTTATTGGAGTTTCCCAATGCTCCGGTGATAATTGAACAAGGTTTACATTGCCTATTAAACCATAGGCTCCGATTCCTACAAAGGCCAAAAGGATGAGTAGTTTTATGACCACCGCATAGGCTTCTATTTTACCAACCACTGCAATGCTGTAATAATTAATGGCAGTAGCCAAGAGTATGATAGCACTCGCATAGATGTGAAAATCATAGGTAGGATTAGAGGTCAATTTTAAAAGATTGGGAGCGTAAGATCCAAAGGCCGATGCATACAAAGAAAGCATGATAATGTAGCTCAACCATAGTAAATTATTCATGGCCCCGCTGAATACTGTTTTACCAAATCCTTGATTGATAAATTTTACTGTTCCTCCACGATCTGGATAAGCTTGCGATAATTTTACATAGCTATAGGAAGTGATAAGTGCTAAGAAACCTGCTAATAAAAAGGCAATGGGCGTTCCTCCTTGGGCTAGGGCAACAGCAAGTCCTAAAACAGCAAAAATTCCGCCGCCAACCATACCGCCTATACCTATAGAAATGGCCTCGCGTAATCCTATTTTATTGTCCATAAGTGATTGTATTTTTTATAATGGAAGCATTGGTTATCCTTCCATCTAAAAATAACAATTAATAGAACAAATGGAGATGTTTTATGGACAGGCGTCTATACTAAAGTTCTTTCCGTAAAGAACGAGTTTTAAGCTTTCCTCTCCATCAGCTGTAATTATACCTTGTTCTTCCGTGGTTGCAATGCGTGATTTAAAATAGATAGTTGTGCCTTCTAATTGCATATCCTCTGGTATATTTAAAAGCTCTATCACATTTTTATGGCCCTGCCATTTTACGGCTTTGTGGTAATGCTTATGGAGTGATACAGCCAAACCTCCACCGGATGATCTAATTTTACCGATGACAGTGCCCTGCATGCATGAAGTATCAATTTTTCTACAAGAAATAAATGTGAAAGCAAAGAAGCAAAGGAGGAAGATGTTTTTCATAATTAGCGCTTTATTGGTTAATGAAGCTCAAAGGAAAAAGGTTGCATAAAAAAAACTCAACCCGAAGGCTGAGTTTTCTATTGTAATAAGATTTTTCCTAGTGTACTCCAATAGGGTCCGTATCTGGTAAATCTGGAGTTACATTTACATAACCTCCTACAGAAACATTTCCTAACAATAACAATCCTGTTAAGTGAGGTGCTGCCATAGAAGTTCCTGATATTGTATTGTATCCGCCATTTTTCCAGGTTGAGTTGATGTTTACACCTGGTTCTATGTAATCTACAGGAGAACCGTAGTTACTAAAGCTCGCCCAACCATCTGTTGAAGTCATGGCACTTACCGTATAAATATTCGCTCCATTCACACGGGCAGGAGAATGGTTGTTGGCATCGTCAGATTCATTACCTGCAGCCAGAACGAATTTACAAGTACTAGAAGCTGAAATAACCGCAGCGTCTAAAGAAGTGGAAATTCCTCCTCCCAAACTCATGTTGGCTACGTCGTTGGCTCCAGCATTACTGGCTACGTAATTTACTCCTGCAATCACACCGCTTAAAGATCCACTTCCTCTTCTGTCTAATACACGTACAGAAACTACTGAGGTTCCAGGAGCTACGCCAATAACACCAAAGTTGTTGTCCAGGGCTGCCACCGTTCCGGCAACATGGGTTCCGTGACCATTCTGATCGTCTGGTGTAGAATTCCCTCCTAAGAAGGTTTCGGATAAACTTGTGTTTACATTTAAATCTGGGTGATCTAAATCAACACCCGAATCTATAATCCAAGCGGTAAAAGCTGAGCTAGAACCACCACCGTTTACTCTTGAAATTCCCCAAGGTGTAGTTTGTGGGGGAGGCGTATCACCACCCTTGTTTCCACCACCTCCAACGCCATCGGGTTTACCCAATGAAACGATTCTGTCGGGTTCTATATTGATTACGCGAGGGTCGTTTTTCAATTTTTCAACTTCTTCTTCGCTCAAGACAGCTGAGTAGCCAAGTATGGTTTTATCGTAAATGCTCTGCGCTTCTAAATCTCTTTGGGTAATACTTTTGTGTAAGTGTTGAAGCTCTTCTTTGTAAAGGTTTTGTCTTTCATGATAAGTTAAACTCACATTGTTTTTTGGCGTGGCAACACTGCTTTGCGCATAGCGAACGATGTAGGTGTTGGGTATAATCTCTCCAAATTTTGTAGGGGCTTCCACATTTTCAATTTCCTCTCTTTGTGCTTGCTGCTCTGTAACTTCCTTTTTACAACTCACTGCCAAAAGGGTAATGGCCGAAAATCCTACGGAATAAATTAATTTTCTTTTCATCGTCTTTGGGTTTTTGTTTCCCTACAAGTTACGAAAAAAAAGGTGAAAAAAATTGCATGAAAACGACCTTCAATTGCCCGTGAGTTTTTATTGGTGGATCGGTGGTGATTATTTGTTTTGAATTAAAAAACTAGGTGTATAATGTAGGGTAATCAATTTTATAAGTGCTAGCAAATGATTAATGTGACTTTAAAAATTGGTCCATTTTATTTTTTAATTCGTTATAGTTTTCAATTACTTTGGTTTTTTCATAGGTTACATTCAGAAAGCCAAATTCCAAATCAGCATAAAGGATGTAATGGTCATATTCTTCTATTAGTTGAATGATATGATCGGGATATTTTAAATAAATAGATCCCAAAATCCATGTGGGATATTCGTCTGCCGACCCTTTTTCTAAAAGGAGTAAATCAATAAACTGTCGAACTAAGCTTTCATCATATTCACTGAGGATGTAAGCATTGAATAGGGTTAGGGTAGGTGCATATTTGAATTCATGAAAATTTAAGGCTTTTTGCTTTTGAAGGGAGTCACCATTTAAAAGTAGTGGGTAGTGAATCGCTTCAAGCTGGAAGATAGAATCGATGAGGTGATATTTTTCAATCACTGGAAGGTCTAATATATCTTGTATGCTGTTTTTATGAATAAATCCACCTTCGTCACATGCTTTTAATACCCAAAACCAATCTGAGGTGTCAGTGGGATAATAAACAAAAAAATCCTTCGCATAAAGGGTGTCTACTATCTTTGAATTTGAACTTTGTGTAGAACGCATGTAGGTGAATCCAGCGCTATCTTTAAGGAGACCAAAATTCGATTCAAAATCATTTTGCGCGGTGCTTAAAATGCTGAGAAAGACGAAGAGTATAGCAAGGAATAATTTGTTTAGCATACTTTGCTTTTTATTGAAACGGTTTCGGCATACTTTGTTGTCCGGCAGCTTCTGCTATGACTTGTATACGTTTCATTTTGGTTTCTTCTCTTTTGGCCAAAACAATCCAGGATAATAGAATTTTTTTAGAGGATTTGCTCAAGCTTTCAAAGTAGTCACTTGCACCTTCATACTTGTTAAATTCCACGACAAGTTTATCAGGAACCAGCAAAGCTTCAACACTATCGAGCAGGGTCCAAGAACCATTTTCTTTCGCGCGCTCTATCACTTGCCATCCGGCTTTTTCCATGCGGTTTTCAGCTTCGAGTTGTAGTATTTTGTCTTTGTTGACTTTAGACCACGTACTGTTCGCCTTACGCTTAGAAAAATATTGATGATAGGTGTCTGTGTCAATTTTTACCTTTTTGCTATCTATCCATCCAAAACACAAGGCTTCGTCAACCGCCTCACTCCAAGTTAAACTCGGTTTCCCAGATTTAACGGTATGAAAAACGAGCCAAACCGCTTCTGTATTTTCATGGTTTTTAACCAACCATTCCCTCCATGCTTTTGGGGAATTCGGGTGAAATATGTTTATTTTTTCAGACATTGAGTAGTTAATAATATGTGTATTTAAAAGTGGTTTTGGTTGACTCCACTTTATTTTTAGTATTCCTTTTGTATTGTCTACTCAAAGGTAAACCTGATTGCGAATAATTGGTCTTTTGATATCGGATAACTTTTCCATTAAGATTCATTAGGCTTAATTCATTTGTTCTTAAAAAACCAGTTTCCCAGTAAATGAAACGTTGAATTTCTTCTCCTTGAAATGAAGATTCATTATAACTTATACGAACAGAATCTATGCGATTGTTACTGCGGTATTCTATCCATTGTTTAATGCTATCCTCCCTTTTTACATTTTTATAAAAAGTGTAAGTTCTTTGAGTTTCGGAAACAATAGAGTCTATAACTTCATATTCTTTTTTAGGATACAATTTTAATGTGTAATTGGCTGCTTGATCGGTTATAGGAGAAAAATCTTTGAAGGCGTAATTTTCTCATTGTTCATTATATTCTTCTTGTCGCACTCGAATTATTTTATTTGGAGAAGATTTGTCGTACCAAAGCATCATAATTATTCTTCCTAAATGATCATAAATCGAATGTATTTTAAATTCAATAATTGAATCTCCGAAGCTATAGGTATTAGCTTCAATTTCTTTTCCTTCTTCGTTATAAACCCAGTAAAAAGCATTGGGGTAATCGTTGAAAAACGCCATGGAATCTTCTGTGTCGAATTCAATACATTTGTTTACGTTATTGATTTTAAGTACGGAATCCGCGATCTGTGGACCGAAGTATTGACACCAAAGGTTACTTGTGATCAAGGTGATTATTAGAAAAGTGGAGGCGTACTTTTTCATCTAATTAATTATTCCAATTAATCTTTATAAGGATCCATAATTCCATTCGGTTTATAACCTTGCTTGGTGCCAAATTGTTCCTTGTTTATGGATGCGTGAATTGCATTCGAATATAAATATTTACCTCCTCCTAGAGCCAATTTGTAGCGCAATTGAACCGGTTCTGTACCATTAAATTTTGGGACATCAAATTCCCAATATTGGTTGTTGTCTAGAAATACTTTATGGTAACTGTTGCCACAACCACTGCTAGGTAAATATTCTATTTTTTTCCATTCACCATTATAAAGTACTTCTGCAACACAGGATATTCTGCTATCTGAGGCAGAAAGTTTAAGTATAGAATCAGATAAGTTGACGATATAAAATTTATAGCCTTCATATTGCTTATAAACCGTGGTAGTTTTGGTAGTGTCGAGGTATAAATAAACTCCTTCACCCCTTAGGTTTAAAGTGTCCGAATAAACCTTGGGCGTATTACTTGATCCTCCAAACCCGCCGAAAGCCGTTGAGTCTATTATACTTGATTTAACATACATATTACCTCGCAGTTTATATTTTACATTGAACGAAGTTGAGTCTTGACCATAAGAGTAAGACATTACAAAACAAGTAACTAGTAAAAGGAAATGAAATTTTCTCATGTATTTAGGGATTGATGATTAATGTATTAATTCAAAACATTCTTTGTTTGGGATGCACACGAATGAATTTAATCCATTTTTAATTTCAATTTTTGTGCTATTAACTCCTTGAAAATACAAAAAATTATTCTCAATTCTATAGGGAAGATTATCTGGCATCAACATATCATATTTGTATATGCGTTCTTTTGAACTGGATATAAAAATAAGTTTACTTTGTCCCTTTTTAGAAATGGAATCACCAATTCCAATTTTAGAAAAATCTGTAACAACGGAATAAGAAATTTTCTCTTCTACGCCCTGTATCTGACCTAGGTAGGTAATTTCATGTTCGATATATAGAGAGTGATAATTGCGTTTTTTATTGACAAATCGAGAATCTACAAATTTCGAATAGTCGTTTACAATTTGGTCTTGGGGTGAAAAGAATACCTCATTATGCTGCGTGATGTTATTTAGATAGTAACTTAGGTTTGGGGCTACTTCATAACTCTGGTTCCATGGATGTTCACCTTTCTCTAAACTTACGACTTTTTCACGTTCAATTCTATTAAAATCTTCGTTGTAGAATTCGGTTATTTGCTCTGTATAATAGCCTTCTTCATAGAATGAGTTGATATAACTGGTATGTCTTTCAAAAGCAAAAGTTTTGCCGTCTTCATCGAAATAATGCATATACCCAATTGAACCATCACCACTTTGTAGATAAGGTACTTGCTTTGCACAAAGAAACTGTCCCGAATTATCCCTAAAAAGACTATAGGTGGTGTTTGTGCATGTGTCGAGTAAATCTTGACTTAGTAAGCGAATGATATGCTCAGAGGGTTCATCTAAAAGCCAAGATTCAATAAGTAATTCATTGTTCGCAATAAGTGTATCTATACTTCTTTTTTGATACTTCAAACGTTCTAAAATATCAGCTACTGGTAAACGAGAAGAGGAAGGATAAATCGTGTCATTTTCAATATCCTGAGCTAGATCACCGGTGAATGTTTTAGGTGTTGGATTTTGCTGACAAGCAAAAAGCGTTAAAAGGAGCATGAATAGCAAGAGGTGTTTAGGATACATGTCGAATCTGTTTTTAGTAGTGAAGTATCATACAAATGCTTTAAATCCGCCATAGATCATTCTACGTGCATCAAAAATCAAATCTTTTTCATCCATCAAAGGAGCCACAAGCTCTGTCATTCTGGGGTCCATAGGTACAGAAGTGTTTGCTTTATCTCGAATTTCTTTAGAAGGAAAAACAACCCAACCAAATACGGGGATTTCATTAGGACTGCAGTTAAGAGTATCTATAAATGAAATAACTCCATCCAATGCCATATCATCACCTACAAATTCTTGATAAGATAATGCACCGTGTTCGAGCCATATTTCCGAAACTTGTTCGGCTATTTTTTGGTAGGTGTCTAAATGCTTTTTGGGAAGGCTAAATACAAATCCGTCGATGTAATTTTTCATGAATAGAAAGATAAAATTTTATTCTAATAACGTGTAAAAAGCTTCTTCGCGTATGGCTAATTTATAGGCCTCCAAAAAGCTAAGATGTTGATTTTTTTCTTGGATTACCAATGCTCTTTTTATTAAACTTCGAATGTTCTCATAAGAGATTGAAAATCCGTTATCCGCGAAAGTAACGTTTAAGGTTATATCGTAAAAATATTCCCGAAAGTTCGTAGAATCTGGAGTGAGTGCTTCAATTGCTGTATCCATTTGCTGTTTTAATTTTTCTTTATCATAGACATCTAGGTAATACGTCATTTTCAAAGAGTCTAAGTCCATACCTTGAAAATAATACAGCTTATTTAAAGTATTTGCTGCTTTTAAAGGCTCCTGAAGACTATCGTAAATTATAAATCGAAGCAATGCTATATTTTGATAGGCATCTGTGTAAGTAAGGCCACAAAAACCATAATTTGAATGTTCTGCTTTTTCCAGAATTTCAAGAGCTTTTTTTAACTTTCCTTGTTCAATTTTATTGGCAGCTTTATCAATCAAACGGAAACCTCTTTGGGCAACTGATAAAAGGGGAAGTGTAAGTAATAGGAAGAAAATTACTGGTTTCATTAGAGCGTTTAATTAAGGATGTAGCTGTGTTTAAATTTCCATAAAATAATCAGGTATGTTCCAAAATGTAGAGGGCCTTTGAAATTCGTTGGGCTAAATCATTATTTTCCTTTTCCATTTTAAAAAAGGCATTTTCAAGGTCTTCTTTTTTAGAATTTATCCAGTTTTTAAGGTCCACAACTACTTCTCCAGAAAAGTCTGAATTTTCACCTTCTTTATCTACCATATCGGGATAATAACTTTCTATAAATGTCAAGAAATTGAGGAGCCCAAATTTATCCGGTTGAAGGTCCCAAAGTGCTAACATTTCAGAGATTTGTTTGAGAACTTTATGAAGTTCAATCAGTAGTTCAAAATCTAGAAGTTCAGTATGTTTGATCGCGTATTCCCACCATACTTTCAAAAATTCCACAACGGCTTTTTGTTCATTTTGTGGCCAAGTTTTCCAATGGCCATATTCAAGTTTTCCAAGCACTACAAAAAGGTCTACGCTAAGTTCATTGCATGCACTCAGGTCTAAAATTCTGGGGAGGAAATGTTTAAAGTCATTTACATTTCCCCAAGTGGTCATTGCCTTAAAAGCATATTTGGAAAGTTCTTTGTCCTTCAAATCTCTTAATGGAAGGGAGTGAATATGATAATGATCCTCTTTACCAACGCAGCAAGGACAGCCATCGATTTCAGAAGGAAGAGGGTAAGAGCTAAAAGTAGTGTAAACTTCGTCGAGGGTATCTTTAAGGTGAGTAGACATAACTTAAAAAGGTTAATTTTTAGTGAATACTTCTATGAATTTTCTAAAAATCCTTTTGGGAACATACCCAATTCTACGGTGCTTTTGTGAGAGATGATTTTTGCTGGAGCTCCTGCTATAGCAACGTTGTCTCCTACACTTTTGGTCACAACGCTGTTGGCACCTATAGAAACATTGTTACCTATAGTGATGTTACCAAATAATTTTGCTCCCGGACCTATATACACATTATCACCTATAACCGGTGCTCCATGATAGGTACCTATGCTTACCCCTGGATGTATTCTACAATTTTTTCCTATCGTCGCATTTTTAGTGATAATCAGTGTTCCATAATGGGGAAAACATAAGCCTGGACCAATGGTGTTGATCGGTATGGAAAAGCCTAAACGTATACCCAACCTAACATTTAGAATTTGAAGTATTTTACATTGAATTTTACGTAAGGGGTTACGCGATTTACAATTCGTCAGGTATTCTATTTTTCTTAACCTTCTTTGAAAGCGAATGACGGGATTTTTAATATGCGTAGATAGACTGTAGGTAGTCATTTGATAATGACGTAAATCTTCCTTTAAATAATGGATGTAATCTTTTCTAGATTGTATCATACTTGAAATACAGTTGTTGGTCTTCAAATACCCCGAAGTATAGCGCTTTGAGGTAAGACGAAGATAAAGATTTTTATTTTTTTTCTGGACAATAAAAAAGGGGAGCGTGTTTTAGCCTTCCCCTTAATCATGATTATATAAATCTATAAAAGATTTCCCATTTTTTTCTCCAGAGAAATTTTAATGTTCTTAAAGTCTGGGGAATAGATTTCGTTGATAAAAAGCCTGTTGATAGCATATTTTGGAAAAAGAAATATTTAGAGGTCGCTGCTGGATGATCTTTGTCTAAAAACATCCCCGAAACCTGTAAAGTTCCTGTTCCCCATTCAAAGTTGAAAGTAAACCAACATACTTGACTGCACATGGTGTACCTCGCTTTTTCTCGTGTTGTTTCCTCCCAAGTTCCCTTTTTAGGATCGATAAATATAGCTCTGTCTAAATCATGTAAATAGATACCAAAAGGTTCTACCATTTTACGGAAAGGAGCTTTAATTTTTTGTTGAAAAATTGCCATGTTGGCCTCAACTGCTGCTGTAACTTCTTCAAATGTTTTTGAAGCTGGAGTAGGGTCAATTTTACAGTTTTCTAAATCCCTCATGTAGCGTTCAACGGCATACTCAGAATTGAATGCAGGTTGCTTGGTATTTACTTTGTCATGCGGATACATAAATTGTATCTTCTCCAATCCCATTTTCAAGATGTCTTCCGGTGTATTTACCCATTCGTTCATGCGTTTGTTTTCTTCGTTACAGAAGTATACAAAGCTGGCAAAAGGAACGATGTAAGTAGGTGAGAAGATCTCATTTTGTAATAGAATATCTTCCTTTTTCTTTTGCGTGGCTCCAATTTCATCGGCGTTATTTCCTACCCAATTTGCAAATGAAAACTGCGTGAATAGGTAGTCTATTTTTCCAACTTGTTTGGCGATATATTTATATTGGTTTGCTGTAAATACACAATCGTTTAAGTTTAAAATTGTAGTACCCTCGGCTTTTACCGCTAAGAAAGAATCCATAGAACCTGCAGAACCACAATACAAATCAATGCCTTCAACTTGTGTCCATTTGTAAATAGGAAGCTCTATTACCTCTGCGAAACCGAGCTTTTCAAAAGCCTCTTTTAAACGAGTAGAAGCGTGTTTTTGATAAAGAATTTTAATTCTCTTCTTATCTGCTTCATCTATACCTTTTAAGGTAGGGAAATTAAAGTGATCTGGATGTTCATGGGTTACAAAAATGTAATCGATCTCAGAATAATCTACCTCTATATCTCCAGCCAATAAGGCCCAGCTATCGTTAAATGTTTTTCCTTTCGTCCACGGGTCCAAGAATATTTTTTTATTGTTTGCTTTAACGATAAAACCGGCGTGTGATATAAATTCAATTTCCATAAAAGATGCTTTATTTCGCGAAATAAAAACACTCAGATGGTTGAGATATAAAACCAAATGAATCTACTATTTCGCTAAAATTTCATTGATTGCCTGCAAAAATAGAATTGGTTTTGGAACTGCCTACAGGTAAAGGAATAAATTGATAAAAATCAAAGTGAGGGGAACTGCCTTTTTATCAGAGTGGTTTTGTAAAGTGAAATCTATGTATTCCGTCACGTATTAGTGCATTAAAAATACAACTTGTGTGAGCTGTTCGTCTTTGAATGCCGCAGTACATACAATATTTAAAGATCTATCTTTGGTTGCACACATGGCTGGAAAAGGACAAATGAACTCTATGTTTTCAATGCCTGCGATATCCGCGCTAACTGTTTCTTTAAAGATGTTAACCTCTCCCAAGGTTAATGTACCTGTAAAACTTGTTGTAGGAAATTTTTCATCACCATCTGTGTTGAAATTTATACCTAATCCAGTAATTTTATTTTTGTTGGTGAAGAAAACAATACCTGAGGTTTCGTAGAAATAAGCTTTTTCTCCATTGGCGTGTTCTTTAATTTCCGTAGCATCTCCAAGTTCTTTTGTCACTTCTTTTATCGTTGTTTTACTTGTAAGATTTAAACCTTTTATTGTCAGTGAAGGACTGGAAGTGTAGTCGATATTTAATGAGTCGATTTGTGCAAATGCCGTATTCATGCAAAAGATGAATACTCCGACAAGAAAGTGAAAAGTTAGTTTTGATGTTTTCATGCTGTAATTTTTATCTGTTTTCAGTAATATCACGAAAAATAAGAAAAAGCCCCAAATGGAGCTTAAATCTATAATTATTGGTTCTTTTTTAAATCAATTTCTGATCACCATTTTCTTTGTGTATACCTTCCCTTCTTTTTCTACATGCAGGAGGTAAATGCCATTTTCTAAGGTAGATACCTTTAAGGTGTTGTTTGTGCTGCGTAATACAACTTGACCTTTCAGGTCTGTAATTGTTGAGCGAACATTAACAAAATCTGAAGGAAGTTGTATTTCACCATTAATTACGGGGTTAATCAGATTTAAATCAATATCAAATGTTTCAATACCTATTGTGTTATAAGGGTAGATACAATCACTTCCAGTATTGGCCGTATAGCTGATGTCATCATCTTCAAAACAACTAAAGCTGTAAAATGGACTTTCATCTGGCATGAAGCAAAATGTCATACGAGGAAAAACAAAACTGTATTGTTGAGAGGTGGTTTCAAAATGTCCAAATCTTGAATTTACTACACCATTTATTCTAAAACTATTGTTGTCATCGGCACTAAGGGTATACTGTAGGTAGTCTTGACCAGATAAAGTCACGGTTGTACTATCTACAACACTAATGTTACTGGTAATGGCACAAGTTGTTTCTGATGGGTTGGCCATGGTATTGTAGGTGGTATTTTGGTTCAGGTTGAAAATGTAAATGGGATGAAAATCACTTTCGTAGTACATGTGCACAGTATCATTGGCGTAATATACATAGTTCGTATCCAATACTTCTGAGAATAGTTCGACAGTCTCACCAAATTGATTCATTCCAAAGTTATACTGCGTGGTTTCATATCCTTTACATGCTTCTCCCATTATAACTGTATCCATTACTTCTTGTACGATAATATATCCCCCATAGGGAAAACTGTGAAATGTATAGGTCCATTTAGCGTTATCGCTTACCCAAGTTTGTTGGGCAAAACTTATACTCGTTAGGAGTAATAATAAAAAAGTAAGTGATTTCATGATGTGGTGTATTTAAGTTATCATTGAAGATAACGAGATTAATGAAAAAATAGTTTGAGCGAACTCAATTTATTTACTCAAAGGGATTTAATATGTCCGTTTGTTAATACTGTTATTTCTTAAATTGGGGGAAATACTAATTCTAATACGAAAAGTATTTTCTTCTTCTGCTAAGAGAAAGTAAGGATAAATTGTGATTAACCGGTCTAAGGCATTGTCTAATGAATCACAGCTGTATGCATAGGATTTCGTTTGATCACAAGTTTTTAAGGAGTAGACTCCATTTGAAGCTTCAAAAATGAAATGGAAGGAATAGGTGTTGTTATAATTACACAAGCCATTCTTACAACTGTCCATTGCATAGCTAATTAAAGGGTAGATATAAGCGCTAAGGTGATTTTTTAATGCAGCTTGGTTTTCGAATATAAGGGTGTCTTTGGGGACCCCCATTGATTCATAAAGCTCTTGATAACGGCTCTGGATTAAGTTTTTAGAAGGTAGAAGATGAAGGACGAGCGTATCTCCTTTATGCTTTCTAAAATCAATTTTCCTTGTAAATTCTTTGTAGTTTTTAGTATGGATATTCAATTTTTTTCCTCTCGCTTTTTCAATTATCAAAGAATTGGTAAGGCTGTCTATGCTATGTTTTTTTTGATTGACAAAAGTGATTTCTGATATTTGAATTTGTTCCAAGGTATGGGCATCTTGGAGCTTTATAACACATGAAGACTGTGCTGAGCTCCAATGCGTAAGGAACAGGAGGCTAATGAGAAATATTCTAACCATAGTATTGCTTATGCTTCAGAATTTAAATCTAAGTTGATGATTTTATTTACGATATCAAAGCGTTCATTGCAATGGTGATAGGTAAATGTGAGTTGTTGTTTCTTGAATACGATTTCATATAATTCACCGCTATCTAAATCGGCTATGAATAGATCGTTTACTTTTTTGTACAAAGGATGTTTTTGACTTTTCCTCTTAAATATTGACTTACAGATTCTGAAATTTCCACTAGTAGTGTTAGAGATTTTTGTAGATAAGGTTAATATTTCTTGTAAGTTCTGATACTTTGAGGAGAGCAGTAAATTTCCGCTAGAAAAGGTAGCTTTTTTCACCTCTATGCTCCAAGTATTTGTTGTTTCTATACGTCCCTCTATATGAAAAGATGAAGCGTTGTAGACTCCTTTAAGTTGACCATTTTTTTCCGTTATATAGTTTTCCCACTCCCTACAGAGTTCTTCATTTTTAAGGTAAAATGGAGATGTTTTTTCGTCAGCGGTGGCGTTGGATTTGAGGGGCATAATAATCTTATGTTAATGGATAGCGCTTAATGAAATTCTTTTTGAGCAAATCTCTTTGGAACAATGCGCTGTATATTGTTGAATGATTACGGAATAATTTAAATAGCCATCATCCAGTGCAGTTGGCGTAATTCCCCAATCATAATTTGGGTTGTTTTTAATAATGTTTTGATAGACTTCAGGAACCTTAATAGCTATGGTCCATTCACCTGTAATATGGTCGTTTTTAAACTGACCTGATTCAGTTAATATACCCGATGTATTCCATCGTTCAAAAATTCCATTTAATTGATAATTTTCATAGTTATAATGTAAATGTTTTTGTCCCGATGAATACCAAGTTTGTTGTTCTCCTTCTAACATTCCCATGTGGTAATGTCGACGTGATTTTTTTTGGCCGTTAGAGAAGTAGCTCTCCCAAATACCCGAGCGTAATCCGTTTTTAAAGCTACCCTTTATTAAGGTTTTTCCCAGTTCATTTTGAAGTAGAAATTTTCCATGCGGCAGATGGTCTTTAAAACTAAGCTCAATTTTTTGATTTCCATTTTGGTGAAGAACTTGCCATTTTCCCTGTTGTAAACCACATACTAATTCACCATGTACAATGTCCCCATTTATCAAAACACTATTGATTTCACCTGTGTAGTTTGGGTAGTTTTTGGTTATATGCTCTCTGATGATTTCTATTTCAAACAATGCATCGAAATCATCGCGATGTTCTTTATAATCTGGACGTGTGGGGGCTTGATGATTCGAGTGTGGCTCAGTTTGTAAATTTTCACTCAGATAATGATGTTCTTCAATGATTTCGCTCCAGGAGATATGAGGTTGTGAAGTGAATTGAGTTGTTACAAAGGATTGCTGAAGTTCAATTCTAATTTCTGGGTAGTACAACCAGAAGATTTCATTTTCATTTTTGTCCAACAAAGCGATTCCTATAGGAAAAGCCTTTAAACGCCCAGTTGCTTTGTCATAATGGTAGTCTTCCTTAATTTTTATAAAATAAATTCGAGAGGACAGTTTATCTGCATCTATTTCATCGTAAAGAATAGAGTTATTTTCGAAATGAGGAGAAGAAAAGGCTGTAATTTTTTGCTCTTTAAGAGCTTGCGTGATGACGTGTATGAAACTCTTTTCTTTCAGGTAAATTGTATCGCTTTGGATTGTATTGTTTTCTAGTACAAGGTTTTGAATACTACAAGAGCCTTTCGTGAAGTGTCTGTTTTCAATATCCTTTAAATCTAGGGTTCTATATGCACGTATGGACCATGTGTTTCGCCTATCGAATAAATAGCAATAATTCATTTCCAAATAAGGGAGATTCCATTTTGAATTACCTTTCTGAAGTAAGTTTGTTGTTGCAGAATCTAGGTTCAGCTTGTTTGAATACAGTAGTGAATTTGTTTTCTCATAAAGGTGATGGCTGAGATATAGTTTGTCTTTGGTTTGATGGATAAACCCAGTATTAATGATGCTCCCGTCAAACTGACCAAGTAAAGGGAGGGAGAATACTAAAAGGAAAATGGAGCCAATTAATTTTGACATAATAAATTGATGTTTGACTTTTTTAATTATCCAACAGTTGTTCCTTCTGCCTACGTCCTTTCTTCGTCGTAAAAAGTTTCATCGTAAACCCAAAGAAAATTCCGGAAATTGGCCAAATCACAGCACCCTTGGCCAAACTTGCCCATGTAATTCCTGTTCCATCCAACAAGGGCCAAATCACTTGCATAGTTACATACATAAATGCAGCCCATTTTAAGCCCGTTATCCACCAATTCTTATTATCAAAAGGATTGGTGACTTTCGAGAATTCTAAATTTTCATAGCGTTTCGCTTGTTTTTCATACCATTTTGCTTTCAAGGATTTTCTAAACCATCCCCAAATTGGAAAGGTGAGGGCAAGTATTAAAAGACTAAATACATTGTTCACGCAAGGAATGATTTCTCCGCAATTATTACAGTATAGTCCAAACCAGTTTTTAAAAGCCGTACCGTTTTGGGGTGACCATGTTCTACCATCGTGGATGGTCTCACAATGCGGACATGGAACAAAACTTCTTTCTACTCTTGGTTTGTGAGAGGTTTTGTCAACCAAACTAACCTTAGGAATTTTTTGACCGAATAGAATTTCATTTATAACTAAGGCAGGGTTTATTATCCAATGTAACATCAATGGATTTTTCCAGGTGTAGACTTTGTATTTGTTGGTATCGAATTTCATGGTGCTTTCGGTGATGTGTTTTGTAGAGGTTAATATACGCTTTGGCCACCAAAGCATCAAGGAATCTGTTCATTTACTGACTAAAATCATCAGAAATTAACCAGAAATAGAACATGTAAAGCTGTAAGCCTGTAAATACAGGTAAGAGTGCATATTTCCATTTTATATTTCGCAACCAAAAGGCAAATACAAAGAAAAGAGGGAAGATTATGGAGATATACCTTGTCATTGCCGTACTCGAACCCGCGCTTAGCGGAAGCAAAATGTTGAACCATACAATGAGGTTAAAGCTTAAAGGAAGTCTTTTCCAGGCAAAACCAGCAATTATCATAAATAGAATGGCGTACCAAGAGTTAAACTGTGTCCCGAAATCTCCTTGTCTAAAAAGTCCGGCTAAGGGAAACATCATTTCTCTATACCAACCACCTTGTTGGGCGATGGAATAGGCGTTGGGATAACCGGTTCTTACATATTGATACAAAACATAAGCACCAAAACATAACAGGGGTAATGATAGAAAACTTAGTTTTTTTAAGGTGCTCCACGACCATATCTTTGGTTGTAATTTATAAGCTACCAGCAATTGTTCTTTCTCGAATAGAAATAAAACAAGAGGAAGGAGCATTACCAAACCATTGGCTCTGAGGATAACCATGAAGGCGCAAAAAAGGGACAATACGAAATACTTCTTGCGCTGTATACATACAAAAGCGCCCATGAGTAAAAAAGCGAAAATAGCTTCTGTATACATCATAGAAAAGTAGTATTGAAAAGGCATACAAATAAACAGTAGTGTAGCAAAAAATGCGTTTTTCGTATCCTGAAACCATTGTGTAGCCAACCAATAGAAGACCAAGAAACAAAGGGTAGAAAAAAGGATACTTATGGAAAAAGAGGCGCTGTTAAAACTACATTGGAATAGAGTTGATACAGTTTTTACAAGAAGGGGGTAACCCGGCATAAATCCCCAACTGGATTGATGAAAAATTTCATTTTTATGCCACCCCAAGTCTTTTTTTGTATTTATCTCTGGATAGCCATTGTCATGTATGTTTTCATACCAAAAGCTATCGTTTCTTTTGAACAACCTTATGATGTCATCAGAACTTTTTTCTACACTAAAATCATCTTTAACTTCAGCTAAAAAGAAAGCAAAGGCAATGTACAGAAGCTTAAAAGAGATACTTAATAGAATGATTTTATAAATATGGGACTTGCTCATAAAGTCGCGAAGCTTTTTTAATTTTTCGCAACTAAAATAGAGAAAGCATTATGATTAGATGGAGATTAAAGAGGAGAATTTTGAATAATGTTCAGAAAGAAAGATAATTTCTCCAGATCTACCACTTTACTCAAACAATTCATTGAGGTCATCTGAATATCCGTAGCCATGAATTACGAGTTTTGATGTTCCTAAGACTTCTACTTCAACTCTAATGTAAACATCGTTACTATTTTTAGCAAGGAGGTAAACGTGTCCACTGTTTATTATACTATACTCATAATTATCAGATTGAGAAGGAGGTCCCATTGTTCCCGGATTATAGTAATTCGTCATAATAATTTTATCTGATGAGAAATTTAAAGGGCCAGGTATTCCTGAATTAGGAAGGTAATAGGAGGCTTCATTGAAGCTGCTGTAGTTCCAAACAGTATCTTCGAAAGCATAGTGCCAAGAAGTGTCATGAACAATTTCATAGGCTATTTGTATATCTCCTGTACCATTGATTTTAGTGTAAGCACTAGAACCACTGCTTCCAAGGGAGTTGTGTAAATCAAATTCTATTACATTCGCTTTGTTGTTGAATACGTCTAAGGTGTAGTCCAAATCATATACGCCATTCATGTATTGCGCCTCCAGAGTATCAGACATTTTTACCTCATGAATATTTTTATTGGTTTTTTCACAACTGTAAAACGTACCGAAGAGCAGGAGAATAAGGATGGTGGTTTTCATGTTTTTTTGTTAAAAGTTACATCAATTTAATGTTTTTATCAGTTGATTCCTAAATAATTGGATTGAAATTGTTTGTTTCAGAATAAATTATGATTCTTAAACTTCAATCTCTCCTTTATTTTTTAATGATTTTACGTGTAACTTGTTTATGATCAGTAAAGATGTGTAAATAGTAGGTACCTGATGGAAAAGTACTCAAGTCAAGTTCAATTTCCTGTTGGTCAGTCAACTCTGTACAAAGCGTACGTCCCAAATTATCCACAACCTGAATGGTTGAGTTGCCGGTTTCGTGCAGTCGAATGTGCACCTTGCTTTGCACGGGATTCGGGAATATATCAAGACTAAAAATTGTTTCATTTTCAGTTATTGCAGTAGGTGAGGTATAAGTTCGTACATCCTTTTCTAAATTAAACCAAATTCCAGGCGAAGATATCCATGCTTTCGTAATAGATTCTGTAACCTTACCCAAAGTATCTGTAGCATAATCTACTCGAACATAGTTATTCCAGCTGTTTAAACTCTGATTCCATTGCATTTGATTTTTATAAGATATATGGTCATTTGCATCGTAATGAAAAGAAGTTCGCATAAAGTTGGTCCAATCATTTGAATTGGTATTCCATGCGTAAGAAAATAAGGTGTCATATTGGAGTGAGGCCGTATAGCTATGTTCAACTTTAGTTGAATTCACCCAATTTACTGCGGTTGTATCCCATGTCTGTTCTTGCCTCTGAAGCAATTTACCATTTCCTAAAAATGTTTGCTGTATAAGGAGTTTATTCGTCCATTGCGCATTTGAACTATCCCAATTTAGTTGCTTTTCCTCAATTAAATTACCGTTTAAATCATATTGGTATTCAAATTTCTTCATATTTACCCAAGCATTGTTTTGGTAATTTTCCAAGACCTTGGCAATAGTTTGGTTATTTGTATTGTAGGTGAAGGTATACCGACTAGTGTAGTCCCAAGTACTGTTTACAGCATTCCATGATGTAATTTGTATAGTGTCTGGAGAGCCATTCAGGTTATTGATGTAAGTGTTTTTTGAGGAATTGATCCATTGCGAATTCTGAAAGGATTGATGCAGTATTTCGGAAAGCTCATTCGTAGAGCTGTAGGTGTAGCTCATTTTTAAGGCACCCGTCCAAGATGATCCATTCCAATTGAAAAGTGTTCTTGTTTCTATTTCTTGGGCGTTAACCTTTGATTGCATAAAACCTACAATCATGAACAGCATTACTATTTTTTTTACGATCATTTTTATTTCAAGAATTGGTATTACTATCCAATAATAGTAATAAATAATCCAATATGAATTTGTAATCCTTTCTAATAATTTGAGTTACGCTTTGGCTTTTTTTATGCCGTATTTTACGAAGATCATCACCAATAATGGAATCATAATGACGCTAATTAAAAAGTAGAGGAGAGATGTCCAGTCCTCTAAATCTTGGGCATTTGTTAAAGCAAGCGTGACCTGGCCTAAAGGCCCTTTGGAGAATATGGTATTGTACATAAAGTTCCAACCAAAGTGGAGACCTATAGGTAGAAACATAGATTTCGTTTTCGAAAAAGACCAGGCCCAAGCATAGCCCATTAAACCAGTGCTAACGAGTACTACGAGCATGGCCATTACGTTGCCAAAAACGCCAAAAGAGAACCAATGGTATACCCCGAAAGCTAAGGCCGAAAGAAGTACGGCTTTGTTTTCTCCAATTTTATGGATAAGTATGTACAAAAGAACGCCTCTAAACAAAAGCTCTTCGGTGAAAACAGATTTAAAATCCCATAGGACAGAATGAAAAAAGGAAGTGGAAGAAAAGGAGGTGCTTAATTGCCAGGATGCACCTTTGAGGTAAGCTTCAAGGAGTAGTAAAACACCGCAAAGTATAGCGCTTACTAGAAAACCAAGTGTCCATTGTATGATTCTCTTTACAAGGGGGGATAATCCCATAAAATTAAAATTCCCTTTATTGTAGAGGTAGTTCAAAAACCAAGAAAGAACTAAAATGACAAGGATTCCTAACATTAATACTCGACTTTTTTTATTATGATTTGAAGTAGTTTAAAAACGCTTTTTCTTCTGGACTTTTCAAATAAACTACTTGCTCAAAGCGATTCATGGAAAATGCTTTTGAAAAAAATTACTGAAGTTCTACTATGGCTTGTTCAATAAGAGCGTCTGAGTCAGTGTCTGTTTCATCAAGAACCATAGGGATATCAGCTTCTATACCATTATCTGTAGGGTTACCCTGTGCATCCTCTAAATTAGAGGTGGATAAATTATATTTCCATCCATTTGAGAGAAAACCGTCTATTATTTCTCCTGTTCCACCACCAAATTTTTGTCCTATAGTTGTCACATTATCTAGAGCATACATCATGATAGTAAAAAGTGATCCAGAACTAAATGTGGTTCTGTCATGCAAAACTACAACTTTCTTAAGAAAGGTATTTTCACTTCCGGAAGGAGTAAGTTTCATTTGACTCGCTGAGAAGTCATCGAAATCGGGTCCGTTTTTTACATGGTTTGTACCAAAAATGATTTCTTCTTGGGTGAAATATGAAGCCATACGGGCAGCTAAATTAATGTATCCACCAAGGTTGCCGCGAACATCAATTACGATTCCTTTGGCGTCTTTTAAGTAATTCATCATTTGTTCTAATTCAGCCTCAGATACAGTCATGTCAAAACTTGATATACGAATGTATCCAAGAGTATTGTCTTGAGGTAAGAATCCATATTGTATATTGAAATATGAATCTGAAGAAGATATTGTTTGAACATTAGGGTTGGCCGCTTCTCCGTAATAATATTCTTGCGCAATCAAAAAACTGTAAGCAGATGGATAACCAGAATAGAAATCATAACCGGCCCAATAATTATTGTCTAAATCCTCAATATTGGTGTGTCCTTCTTGCATACGACTTGCAATAATTCCTAAATAATTGAAAAGCTCTTGCTCATTGAGCGCATCATTTATAAAGGGGCTAATTGAGTCTCTTAAACTTATTAGATCAATTTGTTTGACTTCTTGTAATCCAAATTTTTCTATGGCTATTTTGGTGTATTCGTTAAAAATGTCCATGTTCGATTGTCCCGGTTTAGGTTTCATTACAATTTTTTCACAAGAACTTATTGTGAAGAGAAGGGATAGCCCCATCAGTAATATTCGAGTATTCATGGCTAAACTATTTAATATGACGAATAAAGTTGTATTGTAAACTTAAAGTATGAAAGGCGTCGGTTACGGGGTAACTTTTATGGTCATAAAAGCTACGTAACTTCCAAGAGTAAGCAAGACTTAATTTTTTCTTAAAATTGAATCTGATATAGGTATTTAAAAGAAGTTGATTATGTACTGTTTTTGCAGTTAAGTAGCTGAGGTCATATGGGTTTCTTGTACTGGAGTCAAAAAAACTTACTTCTCCATTATCGATTACGTTTTGTGGTAGATTGGCAGTGAAACTAGGGGCTGTGTTCATGAAACTTAATATTCCATAATCTAAGCCTAGTTCTAAACTGCGGTTTTTCTTTAATGCATGTGAATAGCTCCAAGATAAAAGGATGTCTGAGGATAACCTGTAAAAATTAGAACTATTACCTAAGTTATTATTCGAGCGTGTAACAAAGTCTAATGCATTCCAAGTTAAACCGAAATAGTGTTTTCTAACTTTATGCAAATAGCCCAACTTGACGTTATAGCCTAAAGTCATTACCTCAGTATTAGTAGAATTTGGGAAATCACTCTTAAAAACAAAAGCATTTGCGTTTAAGTAGATTTGGCTTTTGAGTGAAAGTCTTTGAAAGCCAAACTCTGGAAGAATACTTTTTTTAACAAGATGAACATTTGAAAACCGCGTGTCTTGGAAGGTATTGTGTAGACTACCAATACCAAAATAAACTTTAGTTTCTTGGGCAATACTATTACAATATATCATGGGTAATAGCAGTAGTATTAGGACACATTTCATGATATTCTATAAATAAAGTGAATAGCTAGTTCAATAATTTGTTTGTACCAATTTATGAACAAGGTAATTTAGTAATATAAATTTTCATAAACAATTTATTTTGAGGGTCGGTAAGGGGAGAGTAGAAATAATAGTTTAATTAGATCAGCCTCTAATAATATCCCCTAACTACCTAATTCTTAACTACTCCAAACAACTGTGTGATTATTTGAATTTTGTGCTGCTTAATTTGAGACTGAGGGCTTCATTTTTCGGTGAGTTTTACTTACTTTGTTGTCCCATGTTTGTAAAGGATAATCATATCAAATCGGTAGAGCTTTATTTTGAAGAAAAGCTACGCGATATTTTTAGCGGAAGTGAAATTAAAACCATTTCTAAAAGCTTGATTGCACAACGTTTAGGTTTTGCTTTCGATGATTACCTCCTGCACAAAGATGGAACAGTGAGTGAATCTGATTTGCTCTTTTTTAGAGGGGCCATAAAACGACTTCTTGCAGGAGAACCCTTTCAATACATTTTGGGTGAGACGTATTTCTACAATTTGGAATTGAAAGTGAAGCCAGGGGTACTTATACCTCGACCAGAAACCGAAGAGTTGGTGAATTGGATAGTAGAAGATATTCAGGCACAGAAAAAGGAATCAGAAACCATAATCCTTGAAGATTGGTGTACAGGTTCGGGGTGTATAGCCTTAGCCTTGAAAAAAGCTTTGCCCAACGCTCAAGTTAAAGCCATAGATTATGACGATGCAGCTTTGACTGTTGCGCAAGAGAATGTCGTTTTTACTGGTTTGGAGGTAGTGGTTGAAAAACAAGATGCTTTGAACATTTCTCAAACAGCGCCGAAAGGTCTGGATGTGATTGTTTCCAATCCTCCCTACATTCCTAATGCCGACAAGAGCTTTATGGCCGATCACGTTTTAGATCATGAGCCAGGTATAGCCTTGTTTGTTGATGACAAAGATCCATTGGTTTTCTATAGAAACTTAGGGATGTATGGTATGGTTCACCTCAAAGAAGGAGGCAGTATTTATTTTGAATTGCATGAAAACTACGCGGCTGCAACACAAAATTTGTTGCAAAGCATGGGCTATTTCATGGTAGAATTAAAGCAAGACATGCAGGGGAAAGACCGCATGCTCAAGGCTACAAAATTTTAGACAATGAACGTTCGCGATAGAATAAAAGAATTAACAGCACAGTTGCATGCCTTAAACCATGCATACTATGTAGAAAATACATCTGAGGTAAGTGATTATGAATTTGATCAGTTACTCAAAGAATTGGAGGGTTTGGAAAAGAAACATCCAGACTTAGCGGATCCCAATAGTCCAACCAAAAGAGTTGGAGGTGACATCACAAAAAAGTTTGCAACAGTGGTACACCAATACCCTATGTTGTCTTTGTCTAACTCCTATTCGCAAGAAGAGATTCAAGAATGGGAAGCACGTGTGCGAAAGAATGTAGAAGGCGACATAGAATACGTTTGTGAGCTCAAATACGACGGAGTGGCGATAGGAATTCGCTACGAAAATGGTCGGTTTGTACAAGCTGTAACGCGTGGTGATGGAACACAAGGTGAAGATGTTTCTGCCAATGTGCGCACCATTAAAACAGTTCCTTTACAGTTGAAAGGAAATTACCCAGAAGAGTTTGAAATCAGAGGAGAGATTTTCTTTCCTTTAGAAAACTTCCACCAACTCAACGCCATGCGTGAGGAGTTAGGTGAGCCTCAATTTGCGAACCCAAGAAACACGGCTTCAGGAACCTTGAAAATGCAAGATTCTAAAGTAGTAGCTGATAGAGGTTTGGATTGTTTGCTCTATGGCGTATACGGTGGCGATTTACCGGGTACAGGTCACTTTGAAACCGTAGCGACTGCTGCCAATTGGGGCTTCCAAGTACCGAAAGAAGAAAAAAAATACATTGTTAAAACCAATTCTATTGAGGGCATAATGGACTTCATCAACCACTGGGATGTAGAAAGAGCCAATTTGCCTTTTGAAATAGATGGTGTAGTAATAAAGGTGAATGATTACGGTCAACAACAGGAGCTTGGTTTTACCGCCAAATCACCGCGTTGGGCCATCGCCTATAAATTTAAAGCAGAGCGTGTTTCTTCCATTTTAGAGGAAGTGACTTATCAAGTAGGAAGAACGGGTGCCATTACTCCAGTAGCGAATTTGCAACCGGTGCAGTTGGGTGGAACTACCGTAAAACGTGCTTCTTTACACAATGCCGATCAAATTGCAAAGTTGAATTTGCACGAACGCGATGAGGTGTACGTAGAAAAAGGGGGCGAAATCATTCCGAAAATTGTAGGGGTCAATTTAGACGCCAGAGCGGAGGATGCTCAGCCTGTAGTGTTTATTGAAAACTGTCCAGAATGTGGATCTGAATTGAAAAGGACAGAAGGAGAAGCGCAACACTATTGTCCGAACGACTTAGGTTGTAGACCGCAAATCATTGGTAAGATAGATCACTTTATTTCGCGCAAAGGGTTGAATATAGACGGACTAGGAACGGAAACCGTAGCACTTCTTGTAAACAAAGGGTTGATTGCAAATTACGCAGACCTTTACAAGTTGACTTTTGAGGATATCATAGAATTGGATAGAATGGCTGATAAGTCGGCCAATAACATGTTGCAAGGAATAGAAGCCAGTAAGCAAGTTCCTTTCGAAAAAGTCTTGTTTGGTTTAGGAATTCGTTTCGTAGGAGAGACAGTGGCCAAGAAAATTGCGCAGTCTTTATTGACCATAGATAAGATCCTTTCGGCAACTTATGATGAGTTAATTGCCATAGATGAAATCGGTGATAAGATCGCTTTGAGTATTCTAGCTTTTGCTCAAAATGAGGAGAATTTGGCTATTATTGAGCGTTTGAAAGAAGCAGGTTTGCAATTGGAAACAGTGGCAGAGGTGAAGGCATCGAACAAACTAGAAGGCTTGAAAATTGTAATTTCTGGAGTGTTTGAAAAGTATTCTAGAAATGAATTAAAAGCCATGATAGAAGACAATGGAGGAAAGAACGTAGGTTCTATTTCTGCCAAAACTTCTTACCTGATAGCAGGCGATAACATGGGACCTGCAAAATTGGAAAAAGCCAATACCTTAGGGGTGAAGATTATTAGTGAGTTGGACTTTGAAAAAATGTTGACAGGTGAATAAACGCGATATAGTTTTTTTAACGGAGTTCGAGAGCAAGGATATGACCAATCTCTTAAAAAGAGATATAGAAAAATCCTTTTCTAAGGATGAATTCAAAGTACATGTTCTGTTGTGGTACAAAGGAAAAAAATTGCCCGAAGATTTGAGCAACACCTTGGATACGCAATACCTCACGGGAGCTTCTTTTTCGATGTTTGGTAATTTGGATGCAAAGGCTTTACCCGGAGAATGGGGAAACAGTCCTTTTGCTCTGGTGAGTTGCCAAACCAAAAACAACAAGAAATTAGAAAAGATCATTGCTGCTTATAAAAGTGAATACAAATTAGTGCGTTCTGGTGTGGATTCAGCGGCGTCAAATGTTGTCATTACAGATGAGGAGCAAGACATCAGTAAATATTTAGAAAAAAGTAATAAGTACATAAATAAGTTCAAATGAATAACATGTTCAAAGGAGCAGGTGTAGCGTTAATTACACCGTTCAATGCTGATCTTACGGTAGATGAGCAAGGATTAAGAAAGTTGGTTCGACTTCAAATTGAAGGAGGAACAGACTTTTTGGTGGTACAAGGTACTACGGGAGAAAACCCTGTTTTATCACCAGAGGAGAAGGCGCATGTTTTAGACATCGTAGCAGATGAAAACAACGGAGAGTTGCCTATCGTATTTGGGGTAGGAGGAAACAATACCATGGCTATCGTAAATCAGTTGAAGAACATGAACCACGATGCTATTGACGGTATTTTAAGTGTTTCTCCATACTACAACAAACCAACGCAAGAAGGAATTTACCAGCACTTTAAGGCAATCGCAGAAGCTACGGAATTACCTATCATTTTGTACAATGTACCAGGTAGAACAAGCTCTAACATGTCTGTAGAAACTACTTTGCGTTTAGCACGTGAGTTTGACAATGTAGTGGCAATTAAAGAAGCGTGTGGAGATTTAGACCAAATCATGCAATTGATACAAGGAGCGCCAGAAGGATTTGATGTTATCTCTGGAGATGACAATTTAACCTTTCCTATGATAGTTTCTGGAGCGCAAGGTGTAATTTCTGTATCTTGTAACGCTTTTCCAGAGGTATTCTCAACAATGGTGAAAGCTGCCCTGTCTGATGACAATGAAACGGCAAGAGAAAATCACTACAAATTGTTCAACATCACCAACATGATGTTTGCAGAAGGAAACCCAGCTGGAGTTAAAGTTTGTTTGAAAGAAAGAGGAATTTGTGAAACGCATTTGCGTCTTCCTTTGGTTAACGTTTCAGCAGCTTTAGAAGCAAAATTAATTGAAGAAACACAAGCGATTTTAAAGTCGTAAGCGAAATTTTATATGGTATTTACAGAAGAGAAAATCAACCAACTCAACGTATTATTAAAGGATGCAAAACAGGTAGTAATTACTGCACACAAATCTCCCGATGGGGATTCTATCGGTAGTTCTTTGGCCTTGTATCACTACTTAAAAGAAGTGTACACAGGTGAATTACATATCTGTCACCCCGATGCTGCTCCCAAGTTTTTACATTGGATGCAAGGGGCAGATGAAATCTTGTCTTTCGAAAATAATATAGATGAGGTAAAGGCACATTTAAGTGCTGCAGATTTAATTTTCTGTTTAGACTTTAATTCATTCGGAAGGGTGGGCAATGAAATGCAGCCCTTCCTACTTTCTGCTCCAGGTAAAAAAGTGATGATAGATCACCACTTAAACCCAGAGGAAGAAGGTTTCGAAATTGTATTTTCTGATACTTCGGCTTGTTCTACTGCACAGTTAGTTTATGAGCTGATAGAAGCCAATGCAAATCAAACTAAAATTACCAAAGCGTGTGGTGAGGCCATTTATACGGGTATCATGACAGATACAGGTAGTTTTAGGTTCTCAAGTACGACTTCTAAAACCCATCGCATTGTTGCAGATTTGTTGGATTTAGGAATAGAGAACAACAAAATTCACGAAAATACCTTCGACAATAATTCTGTAAATCGTTTGCAATTGCACGGTTATGCCATTAGCAATAACTTGGAGATTTTACCAGAATACAAAACAGCCATTATCTACTTAACCAAAGAAGATTTAGAGCGTTTCCACTATGAAAAAGGTGATACAGAAGGATTGGTAAATACTGTATTGTCTATAGAAGGAATTCGCAAATCTATCTTCCTGAAAGAATCGGATGGAATAATCAAGATTTCTTTCCGTTCTATAGGAGAAGATAACCCTGTAAATACTTTGGCTTCTACTTATTTCCATGGTGGCGGACATAAAAATGCGGCTGGAGGTAGATATACCAAAGATTTAAAAGGGGCAATTGAAAAATTAAAATCCGTATTACCAGAGTTTTGCTAAAATCATTACGTATACTTCCGTTTTTGGCTGTATTTACAGCATGTACATATACACCTGAGGTGGTGGAAGATAAACCTACGCATTGGTCTACAGAGCAATCTGTCGAAATGAACCAACGTTTTGCCTTTGAACAAGAGGTGGAGATAAAGGTGTATTTAAAACGTCACCCTGAATTGGAGATGAAAAAGACGGAGACAGGATTGCAGTATGATATTTATAAAGATAGTGCTGGACCTACCATTCAAGAAGATGAAATAGCTCACGTGAAGTTTTTAATTCAACTTTTGGACGAAGATACGGTGTATCAAAGTGAAGGGAATACAACCAGTAGCTTTAAAGTGGACAAAAGCGATGTGGAATTAGGACTGCATCAAGGAATAAAAATGATGTCTGTTGGTGATAAAGCAAAATTCATTATGCCGAGTCATTTAGCCCACGGTCTACTTGGAGATATGCAAGAAATTCCACCCCTTGAAGTAATCGTAGCAGACATAGAATTAACAGCAATCACTTCTAAATAAAAAGATCCTTAATCATGAAATTGAATAACGCCTTAGTACCTTTTTTTGCACTTCCTTTCTTTTATGCATGTTCTATAGATGGAGTGAAAGATGTAGACAGTAACACGCCTTTTAATACAGTAGATAGTGCGGCAATGAACGCTGAAGATTCTTTGTCAAGCGTTAAAATGGATAGCGCTGATACCTTGGAAATCGTACAAAAAGATACGGTTAGCGAATTGGCTTTAGACAATGGAATTAAAATTACATGGTTTAAAAAAGGAAAGGGGCCTAAGGTTGAATTATATGATGTGCTGAGAATAGATTACAAAAATGCTTTAGAAGATGGTAAAGTATATGACGGTAATCATTTGATCAAAAAAACAAGTATTGCATATCCTTACGGTTGGAACATACAAACAGAAGGTTGGAAAATAGCCTTACAGTATTTAAGTGTGGGAGATGAAGTTGACATTTTTCTACCTGCTAAATTAGCGAGGGGAGAAAGGGGGATTCCTGGACTTGTTCCACCGAATGCGGATAACTATTTACACCTAAGTATTCTTGATAAAATAGCACCAGTTGCAAATGTAGATGGAATCAAAGTCTACACAATAGAAGAAAGCAAGGAAGAAAATGAGGCGGTAGTTACAGATAAGAGTAAAATTAAAGTTCATTACTTTGCACATTCAGCTTCTCAACCACGCTATGCCAACACCTATGCTGATGTGAAGCCTATATACATTGATATGGCGAATACAACAGAACTGCCTGCGTTGGTAAAAGCATTGAAAGAAAGAAAAAATCACGACAAAGTTTATGTTCATATTCCTGCAGCTCAAGCCTATGGAGAACAAGGTTTAGAAGGGAAAGTGAAGCCGAACGAGGATATCATGTACGACTTAATTATTTTGGACGTTAAGAATTAGGTACTGTTTTTTCAAAGGCAGATTCATATTCATTGAAGCGCGTGAAAATCTCTCGTACATAATTGTAGGTTTCAGATCCTCTCAAGTATCCGCTTCTTACCAATTCATCCTTATAGTATTTAGGGTTGTTCAAATTCAAGGCGATGATTTCAACATTATCGTCCCAAACGTTTGGATTTTTACCGTATTTCGTAGCTAAACGCTGAGCATCTTGTATATGCGCTAAACCTGCATTGTAGGTAGCCAGTGTAAATTTAATACGCTGAATAGAATCGGTAATCATGTGCCAATCTCCATAGTTTTTGTAGAGTTTTTTCATACCTCCACGTATCTGTGTTTCTGGCGAAGAATTAGGGTAGACGCCGTAGGACGGACCAACACCTGGCATAAACTGCATCAAGCCATAGGCACCAGCCCAAGATTTTTGACCTGTTTTAAACTTAGATTCTTGGTATACTAAAGCGGCCAATAAACGCCAATCCCAATTGTAATCTGCCGCAATTTCTTTAAAGAGTTTATCGTATTTAGAAATTTTCCCTCCACCTAAAGAAGAGAACTCATGTTGAGCTTTGGAAGAAAATTGAGAGATATCTAAATATTTGTGTTTGATGTAAGAGAAAGTACTTGTTTTCATGAAGTCTTTCAACCAACGGTTAAATTCATGTAATAGCACTTTGCTTGACTTACGCATACCAAATGCAATCTGCTGCTTTACGCTGATATTTAAATCTATGTCTATGTTAGGGTAGAAGCGACTATTGATTTGTGCAACATTTTGATCTGTAACGGTATAGTCTATGAGTCCATCGGCAACTTGTTCTATCAATTGTTCGGGCAATACGTCACCTTCAACAGCTTCTATGTAAATGGTGTCTCCGAGTTCATTTTGTAAGTTCACCAACCTATCATAATAAGAGGAATTTTTCCAAACGTGAACCTTTTTACCTATGAGTCCTAAGGGATCAGTAATCACGTCTTCCTTCCAAGCTTGTTTTCTGTTGCGTTCTCTCCAATCTTTGGGTTTGCGTTGAACAACCACTTGCGAGGAGCGCATGTAAGGATTTGTGAAGTTGATGGAACGTGCCCTTTCTTTGGTAACGGTGTAGTTACAGGCTATCATATCTCCCTCGCCATTGTTCAATAAATCAACAATATTATCGAGGTTGTGTACCATTTTGATTTCGAGTTGAACGCCTAAATGCTCGGCAAACTCTTTTAAGATTTCGTACTCTAAGCCCATTTTCTTACCCCTATAAATGAAGTAAGAAGCAGTAGAATTCTCTGCCAAAACAACTAATTTATCTTGCTCTTTAATTTCTTTTAAGTCAACTTTTATGGTGTTGGCCATGTCTTTAGACACGGGTTCAACCCTCATTTTGTTGGTGTTGACTTCACACGAAGTGAAGAATAAAGTGCTGATACTTAGAAGAACAGCCAGATATGTAGAGAAATTTCCGATAGTAGTACACTTTCTATTTCAAATTGAAATTACGTAAATTTTGTGAACCCGTACAATAAAAATTATCCACAGCCTCTTGCATATAACTATTGAAGTGTTTTGTAATTAGTGGCTCATTTTCTACGAATACTTGTTTAGCCTTGAACAATTCGTTAGGAAATGAAATTCTTCTGGAGAGCCCTCGCGCTGCACTATCAAGACCTTCTAAACTCCTGTAATTGAACAGCCAATTTCCCTTTTTCATATAGTCTAACATCATAAGGAAATGAGGAGAGTAATCGTAAACTAAATGATTCGTTTGTTGATAAAAGGCATTTACAAAATCATTAAGATCTTGAGGATGAAATTGTTTCCAGTTTTTGGCTAACAAATGATCAAAATATAAATCAACGGCTATGCCTGCTATTTTGGGTAAGTGGGGATAGAGGTGATGAAAGAGTTCTTTTACCCCTGTATTGGTGTCTATAAAACTATCAATGGCTCTGTGTAGTTTTATACCTTCTTGAATTTTTTGCGGTAGTCCTTCAAACTTATTTCCTTTAAAATAATCACCGTAAAGGTTGGCCACCATGAGTTCGGTGTCGTTACCAGAAAAGTAGAGATGTCCTAAAAAGTTCATCTCTTAAAGATAAACTTATTTGCCAATGTTTCACATAAAAAAAGGGAGACCTAAGCCTCCCTTCTTCATCCTCCTCAAAAGGATTATTTAATGATATTCATTTCTTCGATCAAGTTTGTAGCTTCACCGTATTTCTCGATTACGAACAATACGTAACGGATGTCACAAACAATAGTTCTTTGGATTTCTGGCTCGAAGTAGATGTCACCCGACATAGCTTCCCAGTTTCCATCAAACGCCGTACCGATTAATTGTCCATCAGCATTGATAACTGGAGAACCAGAGTTACCACCTGTGATGTCATTATTCGTTAAGAAGTTCACCGTTAAAGTTCCGTCTTCGTTTCCGTACTGACCAAAGTCTTTGTTTTCCCAAAGCGTTTTCAATTTCGCTGGAACAACAAACTCAGGGTTGTTTGGATCTTCTTTTTGCATCACTCCACTTAAAGATGTTGTGTAGTGGTAAGTAACCGCATCAGCTGGAGAGTAAGGAAGAACATTTCCGTAAGTCAATCTCAATGTTGAGTTTGCATTCGGGTAGAATTTCTTCTCAGGCATCATTTCACGAATACCTTTAACAAACAATCTGTTTGCTCTCTCTAATTTCTCTTCAGCAGTTTGAATTTCCTCAGTTCCTGTCGTTTCCGCGTAAGCTGCGTTAATAGATTCAATTAACACGTATAAAGGATCCTTCATCAATTTCTTCATAGAGAATTTTTCCATGAAAGCATTGAAGTTCTCTTGGTTAGCGAATACAGATTTCTTTTTGATTTTAGCAATGTACTTAGAAATCGCATTTTTGCTTCCTAACTTTTGAACCAATTCTGGTTGTTGCGCTGCAGGAACATCTTGGTTGTACATTTTCAATACTTCTTCCAAGATTTCGAATTCGATGTCCATGTTTGCGTTGGCGTAGAAATCATTCATCAACTCTGCTAAACGCGCTTTGTATGATTCAACTGTTTCTGTTTGACCCGCTTCATGTGCTTTTTTCAAGAAAGTGTAACGGAATACATTCAAGTTTAAATCTACAGAGTAAATAAACTCTGATTGGTAAACTTTGATGTTGATGATGTCATTCGTAGTTGCGTAAGCATCTTTGATGTCTGTCATCACTCCTTGGTACAAATCTTTGCTTGCAGTAAATTCATTGAATTGTGCTTCAATAGCTCTTTTCTTATCGGCAACTTTATTGTTTTTCAACTGTTCAGTTTGTCCGATGAAGTATTTCCAGTAGTTAGCAACTTGTGCGTATTTAGAAGAGTATTTTAAACGAACTTTTGTGTCTTGGTCCATGTGTTTTTTCATGATTTCCAATTTCTTCGCTCTAACATCTACTCTTTTTGGTTGCTCTAAGTTTACCGCTTGCTCAATTCCGTAAGAAGAAAGGTAACGGTCTGTAGATCCTGGGAAACCTAAGATCATTGCGTAATCACCTTCTTGCACTCCTTTGATAGAAACAGGAAGAGAGTGACGTGGTGTGAAAGGAATGTTTTCAGCATTGTATTTTGCTGGTGCATTATCTTTCCCTGCGTAGATACGGAACATAGAGAAATCTCCTGTATGACGAGGCCATACCCAGTTGTCAGTATCGTAACCGAATTTACCAATAGACTGAGGAGGTGTTCCTACTAAACGTACATCATTGTACTTTTCAGTAACAAATAAGTAAAACTCGTTTCCTTCAAAGAAATCTCTTACGAAAGCTTCGTAGTGTGTACCTTCTGTTGCTTCCTTTGTTAAAAGCGCAGTAACTTCTTTGATTTTCGCTTGCCTATCTTCCAAAGTCATAGACTCACTTAAATTCTTGTTTACTTCTTCAGAAACATCTGCAATACGAACCACGAAATTTGCAAATAAACCTGGTACTGGAATTTCTTGACTTTTCTCTTTCGCCCAGAAACCATCATCTAAGTAGTTGTGTTCTGGTGTAGAAGCCCCAGCAATTGCATCGTAACCACAGTGGTGGTTTGTTAACAATAGACCTTGGGTAGAAATAACCTCCGCAGTACAGAATCCTCCGAAACTTACTATGGCATCTTTAATAGAAGAATTGTTGATGCTGTAAATTTCTTCTTGTGTAAGGTTAAGTCCATGCTTTTTCATGTCCTCATAGTTTCTGCCCAATAAAAATGGTAGCCACATACCTTCGTCGGCTTTGGCAACATTTAAACAGAATAAAAATGAAGCTAATGCAAATAGTTTTAATCTCATTATTGTTTTTTTTGATTTTCCACAAAAATAACAGCTTCCCGGAAATATAAAGCTTCTATTGTGATGAATAGTAATGGAATGGGTTTATTGGTTGTGATAGTGAGGGAGGTGTTCATTCTTGAACATAAAAAAAGCTCCGAAGTTCGGAGCTTTTCAATTTTATAAATGAGCTGTTATGCTTCTTCTACTTCTGCAGTTTTACTCAATTTCTTTAATTGCATTAAAGTAGAGAAGGTACTGTCTATATCATTAGAGTTTACAACGATGGTGAACTCATTGGTTGTTGAAACAATTTCAACAATGTTGATTCCTTCCCACGCTAAGTGCTTTAAGATGTAGTAGTAAATACCACTAATCTCTGTGTTCACTGTAGGCAATTTAACCGTAACACTGGCTAAATCTGGTGAGTGAGAAATTTCCTTTTCAGAGTTAAACACCTTACGGATGTCTTGCGCTAAAGAAGAAGAAGTAATAATGGTAGTTTCACTAACCCCTCTACACACGGCATAGAAAGTATCGCGTTTATCAGCCAAAATTTGCATCAACTCCATTTGACGCATGGTTAATGTATCAGAGTTTTCAAAGGTGAAATCCTCCAAATCACTACGCACTAAGAAGTCTCCCAAACTTCCCATAAAGTTTCTAATCTTCAAGTCTATCTTGTGATAGAAACCAGGCGTCATACGTTTGATGGCCATAATGATGGCTCCTTCCTTAATTTCTTTCTTAAGGTTTTCTTCTATCTCTGGCTTAATTTTTCTAGCAAGCGCCGATACGTTTATTAAATCTTCCGTCAGTGCCTCTCTTAAAAAGGGTGACCGATTAATTATTGTTTCTGTTATTTTCCCAATTGTCAGCATGTGGTTGTAAATAAATTCTAAAAACGTGAGCGAAATTAACATTTATTTCAAAAATAAACTCACATTTCGATTTCGTGTTAAATATACATATATTATTTTAACACAAACAAGTACTATTCATTAAATTTTAGTACTCCATTAATTCATTTATAGCAGTCAAAGCTCTTTCCTTGGGTAAAAAGTTAATTTCTAAACCAGCATCGAAAGGCACTGGAGTATCTAAAGAAGCTACACGTCTAACAGGAGCATCTAAAAATTTAAAGCAATTTTCAGTAACCAGGGCACTAATTTCAGCTCCAATTCCACCTGTCATACAATCTTCATGTAGCACTAAACATTTACCAGTTTTCTTCACAGAGGCGTAAATTGCTTCTGTATCCAAAGGTGCCAGAGTTCTTAAGTCTATGATTTCTGCATCTATTCCAGATTCTGCAACAATTTCATTTGCCCAATGCACCCCTAAACCGTAAGTAATAATGGTTAAAGCTTTTCCTTCTCTAACAGTGTTCGCTTTTCCTATTTCTATCGTGTAGTAATCATCGTGTACTTCTTCTTTTATACTTCTGTACAAGAATTTGTGCTCAAAGAACATCACAGGGTTTGGATCTTCTATGGCTGCAGCTAACAATCCTTTTGCCTCTGATGGAGAAGATGGATAAAGAATTTTTAAACCTGGTGTATGGAAGAACCATGCTTCATTACTTTGCGAGTGGAAAGGTCCGGCAGCAACACCTGCACCGGTTGGCATACGCACTACTACGTCGGCATTTTGTCCCCAACGCCAGTGAATTTTCGCCAAGTTGTTTACGATTTGGTTAAATCCACAGGTTACGAAATCTGCGAATTGCATTTCTACAACAGCTTTCATTCCTTTCATGCTCAATCCTAAACCTGTACCAACGATAGCAGATTCACAAAGCGGTGTATTACGCACTCTTTCTTTACCAAATAGGTCTACAAAACCTTCTGTGATTTTAAATACACCTCCGTATTCAGCAACGTCTTGTCCCATAATTATAGTTTCTGGGAAACGCTGCATTGATTGTTTCAAACCATCAGAAATGGCATCAATTAGTCTTTTCTCTGAGGTACTGTTAGAAACAGGTGCTATAACTTGTTGCTCATAAGGGGCAAACAAGTCTTCTATTTCTTTTTCTGTATTCGGAACTATTTTCTCCTCTGCTGAGGCGATGTCTAATCCGTTCTGAATTTCCTTTTTAATTGATTTAGTTAAATCTTTTATAAAGGCTTCATCTATCACTCCTTCTTCTTTTAAGAAGAGTTCGAAGTTGGTTACAGGATCTTTAATTTGCCATTCGTCTTGTATGCCTTCTGGGTAGTATTTCGTTCCAGAAGCTTCTTCGTGCCCACGCATTCTGAAGGTCATACATTCTAATAGTACAGGTGCTGGATTTTCACGCATCTCCTCGGCTAAATTTCTAATTGTAGAAATAACCTCCAAAATGTTGTTACCATCTATTTGCACGGCTTTCATTCCGTAACCTATTCCTTTGTCTATAAATTGCTTACACGCGAATTGTTCTGAGCTCGGCGTTGATAATCCCCAACAGTTGTTTTCTACTGTAAAAATTACAGGTAGTTTCCATACCGCTGCTACGTTTAATGATTCGTGGAAATCACCTTCAGATGCTCCTCCATCTCCTGTAAATACGATGGTTGCCTTCTTTTCATTCTTCACTTTATTGGCCAAGGCTATACCGTCGGCAATACCTAATTGTGGACCTAAGTGAGAAATCATTCCAGCTATCTTGTAGTCTTTCGCTCCAAAGTGGAAAGAACGGTCTCTTCCTTTGGTGAACCCAGACATTTTCCCTTGAAATTGAGCGAAAAGTCTGTTCAAAGGAATTCCACGTGTAGTGAATATCCCTAAATTCCTGTGCATAGGAAGGATGAATTCATCCTCATCCATAGCTAAAGCAGCTCCAACAGAAATTGCTTCTTGTCCCCAACCTGAGAACCATTTAGAAATTTTTCCTTGACGAAGAAGAATCAACATTTTCTCTTCTATCAAACGCGGTTTTAAAATCGCGGTATATATGTCCTTCAATTCTTGATCAGAATACGCAGTTCTATCGTAGGTTATAGATCTTTTTTCAAGGATATCCATGTTAAATATTTTACTTTTTAAAACAAAAATAGATTTATTATTCACAAAGTTCTCTAGCTGAGGTCAGCTTTTCCAAACTATTTTTTAGCCATCTCATTATCAATGTCTTTCCCTAAGAAATGTACAATCAAATATAAAATGATAATTCCCAAAGGCATAGTAATGAAAGAGGAAATACCCATAGCTCCAGGAATGATTCCAAAGAACAGGGCAACTCCACCTACCGTTAAGGCATAAGGCATTTGACTTTTGACGTGGTTGATGTGATTACAAGAACTCGCCAAACTACTCAATATCGTTGTGTCAGAGATAGGAGAACAGTGATCTCCTAACACAGAACCTGCCAATACACTGGCTATGGTGTTGTACATGATTAAAGTTGCATCATAATCCAAAGCATCGCTTGCTACGGTAAATGACAATGGAATTACAAGTGGGTACATTAAGGCCATGGTACTCCAAGAGGAACCCGTAGAGAAGGCAATGATGGCCGATAACACAAAGGTTAAACTTGGAATTATCCAAACGTGTTTGAATTCTCCGGCAAAGAAGCTCTTTAAGTAATCTGCAGTATGCAAATCTTCCGTAACGCTGGCTAAGGACCAAGCTAGAACTAATATTACTATGGCAGGCAACATGGTTTTAATTCCTGTCATTACAGACTCCATGGTGTCTTTTAAATCCATAATACCTTGACTCACCGTTAACAGTATAGCCAAAGCCAATCCACTTAAACTCGACCAAAGTAAGGCTGCATAAGAGTCTGCGTTACCTATTACCAAACCGAGTTTTCTAAAGAAGCTATCTGAGGAGGCATCAATTACTTGAAGATTGCTCCAAACGCTTCCGTTAAAACTGCCAGCAACATCAATTATTTGTTGTTCACAGCTGGCAAGGCCTGTATATACCAAACCGATGATGGTACCTAGAACGACAGTTAAAATTGGTAGAAGTGCATTGAAGGCCCTGGGTTTTACTCCAGCTTTGGTTTCAAATTCTTTTAAATCTAACGTAGATTCATCATTGTCTGTACCACCATTTACACCCTCTTTTAAGGCTTTGCGTTCAAAATTGAGCATGGGCCCAAAGTCCTTTTGCTTGTACAACAAGAAGAACATGAAAAACAAGGTGAAAATAGGGTAGAAGGAGTAGGCCAAAGAGCTCATGAATATACCATAGGCTCCTTCATTTATTTCACCTCCGGCGGCTGTAATTTTGTTTACACCATCAGAGATGTAAGTTAATTCTGCACCTATCCATGTGGTGATAAAAGCAATGGCTGCAATGGGTGCGGCTGTTGAATCTACGATATAGGCTAATTTTTCTCTTGAAATTCTAAGCTTATCTGTTACTGATCGCATAGTGTTACCTACAACCAGTGTATTTGCGTAATCATCAAAGAAAATGGCTATTCCTAAAAAATAAGTGGTCAACATTCCCGACTTTCGAGTTTTGGCAAAATTCACGATACGGTTTACCACACCTTGCATACCTCCGTTCTTTGAAATAAGGGCTACAATAGAACCTATGAGAAGGGAGAAGAGGATGACTGAGACATGACTGCCGTCTGACAAGGCATGTACCATGTACTTATCCAGCACAGTAAAAAATGCGCTAAAAATTCCGATGAAACCATCTGCGTAACAAGAGAAAACAGCAGCTCCTACTAAAATACCTATGAAAAGAGAAGAGATAACCTCCTTAAATAAGAGGGCCAAAGCTATGGCAATAAGTGGTGGGAGTAAACTCAACCAACCCGGAATTACCATAGGTTCGTTGTGTGTATAACCTTCGTTGAGTTCTATAGTTCCGTTATGAATTTCAATCTCTCCTTTGTAACCTTCATCCGTTGGCGTAAGTGCAACGTTTTCACCGTTTATCCAAAGGTGATTGATTTCCTCAGAAGTAGTAAGGGTGAAGGTGACTTGTTCTCCTTTCAATACTAATTCTGGAAATGTAAGGGTATTTTGCGCCTTTAAACCTAAGCTTAGAGTACAAAGTAGTACGAGAAATATATAACGCATATGATGAGTTTCTTTTAGCGGATTCGAAAATAATCCATTTAAAGAGAATCGCCTATTTCCCGATGAATTTTATCGAAAAATAGGCGATATGTAAAATTATTATTCTGCTTTGAAGTTTTTATTATTTCCTTTCGTGTAAGGAATATTCGCTGCATTTAATTTTTCTTGTAAGGCAGCAACACGTGCCATGTAAGTTTCAATCGTCGGACGCAAGGCTGTGTATTCTTCCTCTGCAATTTTTATGTCCATTTGTTGCGTGGTAGTTGGAGCAGCTGTAGTTCCATAACGTTGGTAGTTCACCGTTCCTACTCGACCAGCGATACTTGGTGCTGTTTCAATTTCAAGGCTAGATTTTAATCTATCTCCCCACATTTTAATGCGAATCTCCTCGGCCATTTCTTCCAAAGCATTTACTTCCTTCAATAGGTTTAAATCTGCATTTGGTGCTTGAATTATCGCTGCTTTGATGAATTTTAAACGTTCTTCATTTTCTACATACATACTTGCTGTACCAGAAATCTTTCTGTTGATCTCCATCATGCGTTGAGCAAAGGCCAAATTCTCTTCTTGAGAAGGATTTGCCAACATTTGGTTTTCTAGAAGTTTCACTTCAAAATTAGAAGTCGGTACAAGCTCTGTTATTGTTCCATTGTCTTCTAAATAAACAGTTACTTGATAAGTACCAGGGCTTACTAAAGGACCTTCATCTGGATTACTATATCTACCCGGTTTAAATTTATTCAAACGAATAGGGTTAGTAGAAGGAAGTCTCAAGTTCCAAGTCATGCGCTGTGTTCCTTGTTTAGGAGCAGAGAATAAACGTCTTACTGGATTACCATTAGCATCTGTAATTACCCAAATTAACTGTACTTTTTCTTCTCTTTTTTCTGCTCTAAGTTCTACCAGTGTAGGGTAGGAGTTTGCAGCGCCATTTTTCTCATTTTCTTTTTCTGTTGCTTGACGTTCGTCTTTCAAGGTTTTGTATTCATTTTTCAAGTACAAGGTAAACGTCGCTCCGTATGCTGGGTTTTCTGCTACGTACATAGCTGCTCCTTGAGATCCTACTCCGCGTAAGCCTAAAGGATTGCTTTCTACATATAAATCTGCTTTTGGAATAGGGAAGAGATGAGCCGTTTTGTTCAATTGTTCTGTACTTAATTGACGCAATAAGGCATAGTCATCTAAAACATAGAACCCTCTACCAAAACTAGCCAAAACCAAATCATCTTCTCTTTCCTGGATGTCCATGTCTCTAACAGCTATTGTCGGAAGTCCATTTTTCAAAGCATTCCAATTTGCTCCAGCGTCTGTTGAGAAAAATGCTCCAAATTCAGTTCCTACAAAAAGCAAGTCTTTGTTTTTATGATCTTGTTCCATACAGTAAGTAGAACCTTTTTCTGGTAGATTATTACTGATATTCGTCCAGCTTTTTCCTTTGTTCTTACTTACAAAAACATAAGGTTTAAAGTCACCATTCTTGTGGTTATTGAAAATGGCGTAAACTGTATTTGCGTCGTGCTTAGAGGCAAACAATTGGTTTACGTAGGTATTAGCAGGAACTCCATCTATACCTGAGATTTTTGTCCAATTTTTCCCATCATCTTCAGATACCTGTATCAAACCATCATCTGTACCAACATATAAAAGTCCTTTTTGAACGGGAGATTCATCCAGGGCAACAATGTTCCCATAAATCGTCGTTGATTTATTTTTCATCACCGCATCCATACTCCAAACCTGATCCATTACTGGAAGTTGGTTTCTATCGATTTGCTGTGTTAAATCAGGAGAAATGGTTTGCCAAGTATTTCCTCTGTCTGTAGATTTGAACAATTTGTTGGCCGCAAAATAAAGTGTTTTGTGATCGTGCGGAGAGATCAATAGTGGAGCATCCCAGTTCCATCTGTAGGCGTCTTCTCCTTTTCCAGGTTGAGGCTGGATTCCAATCTTTTCTCCTGATTGTTTGTCATAACGAACTAACCATCCGTATTGCGACTGAGCATAAACGATATTAGACTCAACAGGATCAATTGCAGATTCAAATCCATCACCACCGTTGGTAATGAACCAATCTGAATTTAAAATACCTGCATTATTGATAGTTTGTGAAGGTCCTCCCAAAGAGTTATTATCTTGAGTTCCTCCATAGATGTAATAGAAAGGTTCTGCATTATCTACCGCAACCTTGTAAAATTGTGTTACCGGTAAATTGGCATAGAATTTCCAATCTTGTGCGTGGTTGTAAGTTTCGTAAATTCCTCCATCACATCCTACTAACCAGTGATCAGTGTTGTTTGGATTAATCCAAATGGTATGGTTATCTACGTGTTTGTTTTTTTCACCTGTTCTTTTGAATGTTTTACCTCCGTCTTCTGTATGGTGTAACCAAGTATCCATAGAGAAGACTTTGTCTACATCGTAAGGATCACAAATAATTTCTTGGTAGTAATTACCTGAAGTTACATGTCCAGATTGTTTGCTCCAGCTTTCTCCTTTGTTCACCGATTTGTAAAAACCTTGCTTTCCGTAACGTGCTTCAACAATGGCGTAAACAACATTAGGGTCTGCTGGCGAAACAGCAATTCCTAAACGTCCCATATCGTTTGTCGGCAAACCTTTGGCACTTTCTTTCCAAGTTTTACCTCCGTCTGTAGATTTGTATAAAGTAGATTCTGGTCCACCACCTATATAGGTGTAAACATGACGTCTTCTTTGATGCGCCGCTGCGTATAAAATATCTGGATTCGAAGGATCTATAGCGATTTCTGAAATTCCTGTGTTTTCTGAAACAAATAAAGTTTGAGTCCACGTTTCACCACCATCTGTGGTCATGTAAACACCGCGTTCACCTCCTTTGCTCCAAAGTGGACCATAAGCGGCTACCCAAACAATATTTTCATTTTCTGGGTGTATGATGATGTTACCTATGTGCTCAGAATTTTTGAGTCCCATGTTTTTCCAGGTGTTTCCTCCATCCAAAGATTTGTAAACCCCATCTCCATAAGCAACAGAACGTTGGTTGTTGTTCTCTCCTGAACCCAACCATACGGTATTCGGATTACTCGGTGCATATTCTACACAAGCAACAGAGTAAGAACCGTAATTATCAAAAACCGGTGTAAAAGTAGTACCGTGATTGGTGGTTTTAAAAACATTTCCAGAAGCCACAGCTACCAACCATTCATTGGGGTTGTTGGGGTGAACTTTTAAATCGGCAATTCTACCAGAGGTAACGGCCGGACCAACATTTCTGAATTGTAAAGCAGCATAACTACTACTGGGTAGTGTTGCATCTTCTTTTTTATCTTTCTTTTGGGCAGTTGCAGTACCTGCAATAAAAAAGGCACTTAAAGCTATTGCGGAAAGTTTTTTCATGGTTTTTTGTTTTATGGACCTTAAATATAGGAATGTAATTAAGAATATAGAATTAAGAATGATGAAAGGGGAAGAGTAGTTTTGATTGTGAGAAGTGAGTAAAGGGAAAGGAAATCAAGGTTAGGTGTGTTGCATTTCAGGCGTAAGGTCTACTTTCATGATTTAAAGAAGTATACTTTTTAAAATTTGAATTAGTTTTAAAGAGAAAATTAAACTTAACACACTGCTTATGAATACGAAATACCATGATTTGTACAAGGAGATTTTTGAGACCTTCAGAGAATATGAAGGAACTGTCATTGAAGATCAAATTAATAAATTGAGAGAATTCGACTCCTTTCTTCCTCCCTCACAATCTTTTTTTATCGTTTCTAATACCACAAAAAACAGCTTTGAATTTGTGAGTGAAAATTTCGAAGTCGTACTAGGGTTGGAAATTGATAGAATGATAAATGAAGGGATTAACTATTGGTTCTCCTTTATACACCCCGAAGATTTAGAAATTTGGTTGAATATCATGGCGGATTTGATGCTTTTCACGATGACTGAGGTTTCTCCAGAGGAAAGACCCTTGCTTCATTATACGTGGAGTTTTAGAGTGAAAAATAAAAAAGGAGTGTATGTAAAAATCTTGGAGCATCAAACGCCTACCTTCTTCGATGAACATGTAAAACCAGTTATGGGAGTAGCTCAATTGACGGTTTTGGAAGAAAATCAACATTCACCCATGGTGGCAACGGTTAAAAAACTAAATGCTAATAAGGAATACGAAACCTTGTTTTATAAAAACTATTCCCAAAAATTAATTGCAACAGATTTAAGCAATAGGGAACTGGATGTACTAAGACTTTTGGCCTTAAATAAAACAAGTAAGGAAATAGGAAACCAATTGTTTATTAGCTCTCATACCGTGGACGGACACAGACGCAAAATATTAAAGAAATTAGATTTTTCTAAAACCAATGAGCTGGTAAGTTATTGTATGAAAAATCAATTGTTTTAAACCAAAAAACTGCTAACGTTTAAGTTAGCAGTTTCATTTAATTAGCAGTGAGTTTATAGGCTAGTATTTGACTATCCTGAAAACTTTTTGGCTTTCGGTTTGACTGATTTTTATGAAATAAACTCCGGCATTGTTTGGTAACAATAACTCTTGGTTTTTTAGTGTTTCGAAGTGATGATTCTGAACAACTTTACCTGTTGCGTCTAATATTTCAATGGTCACATTTATTAGGGTTTGTTGCGATGAAAGGAAGAGGATACCTTCAGATGGATTTGGGTATACTTGAATAGATTCAAGAGATAGTTCCTCTAACCCTATGGTTTGAATCGTGTAACACAGACTCGTATCTACACAGGAGTTGTACTCAACGATTACTGCATAGTTACCATTGTTGTTGGGTATGAAATCTTGACTGGTTGCACCAGAAACTTCGACCATTCCGTTATCACAATCTAACCATTGGTAAGTTGCATTGTTTTGGTTTGCGATTAGGGTAGGATCATTATTGGTGACGGTTAAATCAGGAACAGGATTAATGGTCAGGTCAAGTGTAACAATAGAGTCACACCCTGCAGCATTTGTTCCTGTCCAAGTGTAGGTCCCTGTTGTTGTGTAGTTTGTTCCATTCCAATCGAATTCGTTACATGCAGAAATAACTTCAGAAGAGGACGTG
Organism: Lishizhenia tianjinensis; assembly: GCF_900116425.1. Taxonomy (GTDB): domain Bacteria; phylum Bacteroidota; class Bacteroidia; order Flavobacteriales_D; family Crocinitomicaceae; genus Lishizhenia; species Lishizhenia tianjinensis. The sequence continues at coordinate 82,150 of NZ_FPAS01000001.1, forward strand.
GGTTGGAGTATAGTCAAATCTAAGGTAGCAGTAGAGTCACATCCTGCAGCATTTGTACCTGTCCAAGTGTAGGTCCCCGTTGTTGTGTAGTTTGTTCCATTCCAATCAAAATCGTTACATGCAGCAATAACTTCAGAAGAGGACGTGGGTTGGAGTATAGTCAAATCTAAGGTAGCGGTAGAGTCACAGCCTACAGCATTTGTACCTGTCCAAGTGTAGGTCCCCGTTGTTGTGTAGTTTGTTCCATTCCAATCGAAATCGTTACATGCAGCAATAACTTCTGAAGATGACGTGGGTTGGAGTATTGTCAAATCTAAGGTAGCGGTCGAGTCACATCCTACAGCATTTGTACCTGTCCAGGTGTAGGTACCTGATGTTGTGTAATTCGTTCCGTTCCATGTATAGGTATCACATTCGGTAATGACTTCAGATGAACTACTTGGTTGAAGTATGGTTAAATCCAAAGTTGCCGTGGAGTCACATCCCGCAGTGTTAGTTCCTGTCCAATTGTAAACACCTGTTGCAGTATAATTGGTCCCGTTCCAATCGTAGTTGTCACAGGCAGAAATAACCTCTGAAGATGTTGTGGGAGCAAGTATTGTAAGATCTAATGAAACTGTTGAATCACATCCATATTGATTACTCCCTGTCCAGTAATAAATTCCACTAGAGGTATAGGTATTACCATTCCACGTGTAATCTGAACATGAAGACATTGCAATTTCCACAGAATCGATAGGGTTCACTGTAATTTGATGAGATATGCTATCTACACAACTTCCGTTTTCTACAATTAGTTTTACATCATATGTACCGGGTAGAGAAAAGGTGTGATTTAAAGTAGTAGAACTACTGTATTCTGCGGTGCCATCACTTTCCATGTCCCAAGTATAAATAGAGTTTGCATCAACTACCGTAGAGGTATTTGTAAAACTGTTAGCGTCACCTAAACATACTTGCTGCGTATAAGAAAAATCAACTAAAGGTAAATCACAAGAAAGACGGGTAAACTCTCTGCTTTCATAAAGTCCCCAAACATTGTTAGCATCTTTAAATCGGATATATAACCTATGGTTGGCATCTGTGGCTAACGATGAAATGTTTATGTTTTCTAAAAGGTTTACAGTATCTGCGGGGGTGAAATTAGTAATGGAAATACCATTTCCTACACCAGGGTCTGTATTAAAAAAGTACTCAGCTTCAACAATTGGATAGTTCTGCGTTGCTTGTGGCGTAGGGATGACGTAAAAGGATTTCCCTTCGTAAAGTCCGTAGTTATTCAAATCATCTTTAAACCTGATGTAAATTCTATGAAACCCGCTAGAAACACCTGTTAAGTCTACGTTTAAACTCATGTCTAGTGTATCTGTTGGAGAGAAGTTGGGGATAGGTGTTCCGTTTCCAATACCGGGATCAGTATCAATGAAGTATTCGGCTCCATCTAATTGGGCGGTTGTATTCGCATAGGGTTGACCATTTGGTATCACATAAAACTTTCGTCCTTCATATAAACCGTATTGTCCTACAGAATCTGTAAATCTAACATAGAGTGTATGGAATCCCTCAGAAAGCGATGAAATGTCTATGTTTAGGTTAATATCTACGGTGTCATTCGCAGTAAAACTAGGAATAGCAGTTCCATTTCCTATTCCTGGATCTGTATTGAAGAAGTATTCACCTCCGGTGATTTTTTGTCCCCACGAAAGCAAGGGGAGGAGGAGCAGTGCAAAAAGCAGTTGCTTGATAAATAAAAATCGTCTCATGGCCTAGTGGTTTGTGATTCCTTTGATTTCTACATTCAAAGTACCGTTTAAAGGAACACTCGCGTTTTGTATATCCATTTGGTTGACCTGTGGAATATTGGCTTCTTGGGCATACATAAAACCAGATCCTGAAATTCCACCTTCAGGCCAAGGGTGAGGTCCTCCATAAATTCCTAAATCCGTACCATCTGTACCCGCATTTTTTACAGGAGAAGTTGCAAGGAGATTCAAGTCATCTGTATCGTCAATGTATAAGTTGGTTTCATTTACAAACAAAGGGTTAACTCCTTCAAAGTTGTTACCACCAGTATTGGTTCCTGTAAGAGTAAATTGATTGTTAGTGGCACCAAAAACTAGATTATAATTGTATGTGTTATAGTTGGAGCTGCTTTGAGGATCATAACCGTACCATATGTTATTGGTGAAAATCGTGTGTGAAGAACCAACGGAACTAATGAACATATTATTAGTGAATAAGACAGTGCTTGTTGAACTAGGATGAATGTCAACATTTTGGAATATGTTGTTTGAGAAAATACAATTATATAAGTTAGGTGTATAATAGGTTTGTATTGCCAAGCTCCAATTGTTGTAAACTTGAATATTATTATAGTTACCTGAATTAATGACTAAATTACCTTGGCATCGGGTGATTAAGATATGTGACAGTGATGAGTTTGTTACACTATTTTGAAGGTTAAAGGTTCCGTAAAGCCCTTCAATACTCGTGCTGTCAGCATTTCCCAAACCTGCATTGTAAATAATTATATTAGCTATAGAGTGTAACGCATTTTGCTTGTCTGGATCATAACCAGCTCCTTTGAAATGTAATTGCTTATATACGTTACAAGAACCATAACTTGTTGAAGATCCTGTTAATAGTATTGTATCTCCAGCCGCTGCTGCCGTTACAGCAACTTGTAAATCAGTGTAAACTCCTGCTGGTGCGGTTACATTGTTGTCTACCACGATGATGGCAGCAAATGCATTCGATGCACTCAAGATGAATGCGGTTAAAATTAGATAGTAAGTTTTCATAAGTCAATTTTTCTTTCAAAGGTATTTTGACTACGAATATGAATCAACACTCAATATTGAGTGTTTTTTGAAAGTGGTCTATTCTTGATTGATCTTCAAACCCCGGAATTCTTTAGTTAAGTATTCTTGATTCTTTGAATTAAAAAAGCCCAACTCTTACAAGTCGGGCTTTACATATTTTATGGTATTGCGCTTAGTTCAACTGAAGTTGACTCAAATTCGCGTACACCCCATTTTCAATTTGAACTAATTCGTTGTGTGTACCTTGTTCAACTACTTTACCGTGTTCTAATACCAAAATTTTATCTGCATTTCTGATGGTAGACAAACGGTGAGCGATAACAATAGAGGTTCTTCCTTCCATTAAATTCTCCAAAGCTTCTTGTACCAATCTTTCAGATTCAGAATCTAAAGCAGATGTTGCTTCATCCAATATTAATATTCTAGGGTTCTTCAACAAGGCACGCGCAATGGCGATACGTTGTTTTTGTCCACCAGAAAGTTGTATTCCTCTATCTCCAACTTCTGTGTCTAATCCTTGAGGGAAGTCTTTGATAAATACCCAAGCATTGGCTTTTTTAGTTGCTTCGATAATTTCTTCTTCGCTCGCATTTACATTACCGAACTTAATGTTTTCTCTAATGGTTCCAGCAAATAAGATTACCTCCTGTGGAACAATGGCCATTTGAGAACGCAAATGTTCAACTGAAATATCTTCCACTTTGTTGCCGTCATAAGCAATAGAACCACTGTCTATGTCGTAGTAATTGAATAGAAGAGAGGCTATGGTAGATTTACCGGCACCGGAACTACCTACCAAGGCTATGGTTTGGTTTTTCTTTGCTTCAAAAGAAATACCCTTTAATACTTCTATATCCTTACGCTGAGGGTAGGCAAAGTTTACATTCTCAAAGCTGATGTTTCCTTCCAACGTAGGCTGCAAGCTTCCTTGTTTCACCTCAAACTCAGTTTTTTCAGAAATGATATTCATCAAGTTTTCAACGGCTCCAATAGACTTTTGTATCCCTGCATATAAATCTGGTATACTTCCGAAAGAGGCTCCCATCATTATCGTAAACATAATGAAAGAGAAGAATTGTTGCGATGAAATTTCAGGGTCTGGACCTTGGGTCATTTTTATTCCTTGCCAAATAATAAAGACGATGGCACTGGTCATAAAGAAGATCATGAATGAAACGAAAACACCTCTCCATAATCCACTTTTCACATTTAAGTTTCTAATTTCTTCTGTTGCCTTTTTGTACTTATTTAAGGTAAAGATTTCGTGGGTGAAAGATTTAATGTTGGTAATCCCCATCAAAGCTTCTTCTACTATAGAGTTACTTTCGGCATTAAAGTCTTGCGCGTTTTTAGATAACTTACGAATAAATCTACCGAAGAACACGGCAATGATTGCAATCACTGGAACTGTAGATAACATAATCAAAGCTAATTTCCATGATGTCAATACCAAGAAAAGCACTGAACCAACTACCGTAATGATTTGTCTGAAAAATTCAGCGATGGTGGTTCTTAAGGTTTCTTGTACTTGTGTGATGTCATTCGATACTCTACTGGTTAATTCTCCTACCTTATTCTGGTTGAAGAAATCCATGGGCATGTAAATCAATTTTGAGAAAGCGTCGTTACGAATGTCTCTTAAGGTGTTTTCTGTTACATTGGTGAAAAGTACAACCCTAAAGAAAGAGAAAACCGACATAGCTCCAAATAATACAAGTAGCAATAGGGCAACATCATTGACGTTATCTAAATTAATAAGACTCACCGTATCGGCCATATTGGTGGGTGTTTCAGTAGATTCACCACCTAATAATTGCCCCATTAGATATGGGAAAGCAAGGCCTGATAAAGAAGAAAGTACCAAGCAAATCCATCCAATTGCAAAAACAAAAGAGTAGGGCTTCAAATAAGAGAAGATTCCTTTTGCTTTTTGTACAGATTCTTTACTTAATTTTACTTTTTCGCGCTTGCCTTTCTTTCTTGGTCCTAACATTTACGTGCTATTTTCGGACAAAAGTAACGCTTGCGTAGAATAAGTTGTTCATTTTTAAATAAATTTGTGCAAGTATTTTGCGTAAAAGAAAATTTATATATCTTTGCAACCCTGAAACAGAGGAAACAGATATAGAATAAAAATACTTAATAATAGAAAGTCATGAGTAAAAGAACGTTCCAACCGTCACAAAGAAAGAGAAGAAACAAGCACGGTTTCCGTAGCAGAATGGCGACTAAAAATGGTCGTAAAGTATTAGCTGCTCGTAGAAGAAAAGGTAGAAAAAGCCTTACTGTATCAGATAACAAATTAGCGAAGAGATAATCTTAGCAATCTATAATATTCAAGCCCGACGAATTCGTCGGGCTTTTTTTATGTCTATAAGTTTGGGTTGAATCTCTTGGATAAACGGAAGGAAAGTATGGAGCAAGAGTAGGGAGAATTGACGAAGTGGAGTTGAGAGGGGGAGTTAAGAGCTCGATAGATTTTTAGATGGTTAACTATCCTTGAATCCTTCAAATCTTTGAATTGTTGAATCCTTGAATTGTTGAATATATAATGTTCGGCCTTCGAGACTTCTCGTTCCTCGAACCTCAGGTCTCAGATCTTAGATGGAAACTAGACAGCTAGATTTCTAGATACCTAGAAGAAGAATTATTTAAAGAATTTTTCAAATCCTTCAAATCCTTCAAATCTTTGAATTGTTGAATTGTATGATGTTCGGCCTTCGAGACTTCTTGTTCCTCGAACCTCAGGCCTCAGAACTTTCATAGAAGCAAGACAGTTGGATTTCTAGATACCTAAAGTTTGAATAGAGTAAGTAGCTTTTCAAATAATCAAATCATTGAACAAAAAAAAGGCCTCCCCGAAGAGAAGCCTTTTTCCAATTATGTTTAGTCGTCTTATTTTCTCACTAACTGTAAGAAACCTTGACCTTCTGCATTCTTGTCTTCTGATGTTCCTTCTAAGTAGAAGTAGTAGAAGTAAGTTCCTTCTGCTGCATCAGTACCGCTTTTGTTTGTACCGTCCCAAGCTGGCATTGTTTGTTGAGATGGTAATAAAGAAGCGTCGTATTCTTCTGTATGATCATACATAACATTACCCCATCTGTTTGTAATTACTAAACGAATTGTAGAGTAATTTGAAGCAGTGATGAAAGTAAACATTTCGTTCTTACCATCATCTCCAGGTGTAAATACGTTTGGCATTGTAGCATTTGGCTCAGGGTAAATACAGCTTCCATCATCAGTTACAGCTAAATCACTGTAGTTTAATGCAGCAGGGTCTGTACAACCACAAGGTAATACTGTAACTTCCACCGTTGCCGTATCAGAACAGTTGTCAGATTGACGAGCAATCAAAGTAACTGTAGTTGAAGCATTGAAAGTTTCTGTTTGTGCCGAGTTGTCAGAAACATCGTAAGAGTTTCCATTTCCAAAATCCCAAGTATATCCGATGTCTGCATTTGTAGATTCATTTGTAAATACAATCTCCAAAGGAACACAGCCTTCCGTTTGGTTTGGTGTAATTACAGCTGTAGGTGCATTTAATGCTTCAATGTAAGCACTATCCGTCGCTTTACAAGCGTCATCTTCTATCGTAAAGTAGTACCATCCTGGTCCTAAGTTACCCCATGCTGATCCATCGATACCATTTGGCGAGTTAGGTCCTGGTCCAGACCAGTTCAAATCTTCTGTTCCAACTTCTCCACTGTAGTATGCAGAAACGTAACCATCTTGAGAACACCCTGAAGTGTTTCCGATTTGAATAGAGTCAACTTGTAAGTTCTGGTGAACAATTAAAAGTGTACTGTCATACCTTTGGTATCCACAACCATCTGTAATTTCAACATAGTACAATAGGGTGTCATAAGTGTTTCCTCCCGTTGGTAAAGCCGTAGGTTGCGTTGTAGACGGAACTTGAGGCCAGAATACGTTGTAAGGAGCAACTCCGTTTGCAAAGTTTGTCACAGATACTTCTGGGTTTGTTGTTGGACAATCAGAGTAAACCGTATCCACCAAGTTGTAAGTCATTGCATCTGGGTGAACGTAGATAGAAATAGTATCAGAAGTACAGTGGTAAACACCTAAGGTATCGTACACATCTACTACGAAATTAGAATCTTGTGTAATAACTGCTTCAAAAGATACAACGTTACCTAAAGCACCTGTGTTAAAGTTAGATGAAGGTCCTGTTCCATACCACCATTCTAAATCTGTTGTAACCCCACAAGGAGCACCTGTTGCGTTAATAATGATGTTGTCTAACCCCCAGTTGTCATTCGCTGAACTTGAAGATTGTTCTTGTATCCATCTAAATCTTGTATTTGTACTCAATGCGTTAATTGGAATTGGAATAGTATAAGTATCCCAAGACGTAAACTGAGTAATGTTTCCCGGAGGTAAAACTCCTCCTGATGTGTTTGGGTTTTGTGGTAAAATCTGTCCAGAAGGGGAGAAGTAACAAACTGGTTGGAATGGTCCACCATTTACAGAATACTGTAATTCAACCCCCTCATCACCTTCATCAGGTCCTTCACATGGAGCTGGCTGACTCTGAATAGAGAAAACCATATCAAAGATGATAAATCCACCACAAGATACGTCAAATCCAGCTGTTGTAATTCCTGGTGTTGTACCACTTGATGCCGTTGATGCCCAGTAATACGGTGTTGCATCTAAACTTTGTCCACAAGGCTCAGAGAAACTAGTTCCTCCTGCTGCCTGCCAAGCTGGAGGCATAGCCGAGTTGTTAAAGTTAAAGGCCTGGTTACCATTTACCAAGTTGGCAAAGGCAAATATTTCTACTGTATCTCCAATACAAACTGTTGAGTCATCTGGATAAACAACCGCCGAACAATAGTTACTTTGAGCAAAAGATCCCAAAGCAGCAGTTGCCGAGGCTAAGAGTGATAATAATACTTTTTTCATCGTAGTACTTATTATTTAATTTCAATAAACATGATTTGAACACCTTCGAATGTCCATCCTCCTTCTAAGTTAGGATTTGCTACAATACGAGAAGTACCTCTTGTTTCGAAGTTACAATCTCCAGTAATCGTTTCTCCTGCACCTATAGTAAGTGTAGTTTTAAATTCACTGTCGTAGTCACATCCTGAACATCCTTCTACGTAGCTTAAAGCGATACCGAAGTCAACCGTTTTTTCCACGTTTGTAGTGTTTTCTATTTTAACAAAAATGTAAACCAAAGGTTTTTGTCCTTCAAAGACCATACATTCTTGCTTAGCAACAGAAAACTTAACGCCGTCTTGTTCTTCAATTTGAACAAACTCCGTAGTTAACTCACTGTCGTTGATTTGGTTTTGGGCAAATGACACTTGTGAAATCAGCATTGCTGACAAAAAGGTCAAACCTAAAAGAAGCTTTTTCATGTTTTTGCTGTGTTAATGTTATATAGTACTAGACTATGCTTGTTTTTTAAAAGTTGCACTAAGATGAAAAAAAAATAACAATTGTGAAATTTATTTTAGAATTAAAACAGATATGCTTCGATTTGAAATGTTTTGGTCAAATGGTGTCGGACAAAAACAAGACAAGGAATAAAGAGCTTCAGATTTCATTTCTTCTCTTTCTGAAATCGATAAAATTCGTTTTTAAGGGGGTGAGAAAATTTTTTTTGGTCAGTTAATGAAAGATCAGTAGCTTGTGTAAGAACTAATTAAACTACTGGTTATGAGAAGATTTTACTCGTTTTTTTTAATGTTGATTTTGCTGTTTTTTGGTAGAGGAGTCCTCGGACAAACAGCGACAACCATTCCTTATTTTACAGGTTTTGAGAATGGACTGGATGGGTGTTGGAGTACCTATGTACAGTCTAGTAATTGTGAAGTGGCCATTTATACAAGTGGAACTTATGTGTGGAGTGGAAGTTCTGCGGATGCCTACACAGGTACACATTTTTTAGGTTTACATAATGCCGTTGGAGGTTTGTTTGAAACCACACATGCAGCCTTACATTTAGATTTGGCAGGAGAATCTGGTTTGCGTTTTTCATTTTATTTAAGTGAATGGAATGAAGAGGATCATCCCCAAGATGGAATTTATATTTCAGATGATGGAGGAACCACCTATACGGAGGTGTTTCATTATAATGGGACACAGTATACAGATTTGCAGTACACACATTTCGATTGGAGTTTGGATAGTATAAACGCTTTGTACAACCTAAGTTTTAATTCAAATTATGTAATTAAGGTGCAGCAGCATGACAATTTCTACTTTGGAGGCGGAAACGATGGTTTTTTGTTGGATGAAGTATCTGTGTATGAGGTGTGCGCAACGGCCTCTGGTCAAAATGTATATTTATGTGGTTCGGGATCCTATACTGTTCCGAGTGGAGATGAAATTTATACAACTCCTGGGAGTGTTACGGATACCTTAATGAACAGTCAAGGTTGTGATAGTGTTTTGTACATTAATCTATTGCAGGGAAATTCAAGCGCAACGATGTATGAGTTTTCTTGTACAGGATCGTTTACAGCACCAGATGGTCAAATATTAACGACTTCGGGAAATTATACGATTACTATACCCAATGCTGTGGGTTGTGACAGCGTGATTGATTTGTGGGTTATCGTTGGAACACCTTCAGGCTCTCATATCACTGTAAATTCTTGCGGCGATTATACAGCACCAGACGGACAAGTATATACATCGTCCGGGAATTATGTAGCGGTTATTCAAAATGCTATAGGCTGTGATAGTACGATAGCTATTGATTTAAATATTACCCCCAATGCAAGTGGTTCAGAAACCATTAGTAGTTGTGGAGATTTTACCTGGTCGGATGGAAATACTTACACCACCTCAGGTACGTATACCCAAACTTTGGGAGCGAGTAATGGGTGTGATTCTATCGTGACCTTGGACTTAACGATAGATCCAGAACTAGATGTTACCATCGTAAGTACGGACAATGTTACCCTAGAAGGACAAGGAGCTGTGAGTTATGATTGGATAGATTGTGCCACAGGTAATGTGGTGGGAACGGGAACTAGTTTCACAGCCACAGCCAATGGAAGTTACGCGGCAGTGGGTAATGATGGTCCATATTGTTCTGATACATCAGAATGTTTTGCGGTGACAACAGTTGGGATAGATCAAGCGCAGTTCATAGCATTTGAAATGTATCCAAACCCTACGGCTGATGAAGTTTATTTTGAAGCCAACGCAAACTTAATAGAGGTAGTTGTTTTGGCAGTTGATGGTAGGGAAGTGTTGCGCTCTACTGAAACGAGTTTAAATGTTAAAGGATTAGCTCCTGCAACTTATCTTTTAGAATTCACTTATGAGGGAGATTACAAATTTACAAGACGACTTATTGTTGAGTAGAGGATTGGCTACTACATCTTCTTAAATTTTTAAATCCTTAAATGGTTAAATAAAAAAGGGCGATCATTCGATCGCCCTTTTACTATATTAAGCTTCTTTGTTTTCAGCTTCTTTTTTCTCTGGTTTCGGTAATAAAACCTTACGAGATAATTTCCATTTTTTCGTTTTAGGATCTTTTCCTACCACTTTAAACTTCAATAAATCTCCTTCTTTTACTACGTCTTCCATTTTCGCGATTCTTTCCCATGCGAACTCAGATACGTGAATTAACCCGTCAGTTCCTGGTAAAATCTCTACGAAACATCCGTATGCTTGAACAGATTTAACTTTTCCTTCGTATTCCATTCCTTCTTCAACTTGTGGAGGGAAGGCAATTAAACGAACTGCTTTCTCTGCTGCTTCCATAGCTTCAGCTCCTTCTGCCAAGATTTGAACTTTACCGTTTCCAGTTTCTTCAATCTCTTCAATGGTTACTGTAGCTCCAGAATCTTTCTGAATCTGTTGGATGATTTTTCCTCCAGGTCCGATGATAGCACCAATCATATCGTTAGGTACTTCGAAAGAAACAACTCTTGGTGCATTCTTCTTCAAGTCAGCATTTGGAGCTGGAATAGTTTCTAATAATTTGTTCAAGATGTGTAAACGTCCATCTTTCGCTTGCATTAACGCTTGTGTTAATACCTCGTATGGTAAACCGTCTACTTTAATATCCATCTGACAAGCAGTGATTCCCTTAGCAGTACCTGTTACTTTGAAGTCCATGTCACCTAAGTGATCTTCGTCTCCTAAGATATCAGATAATACTGCGAAATCTCCTTCTTTGTTGATGATCAATCCCATTGCGATACCAGAAACTGGTGCCTTCATTTGGATACCTCCGTCCATCAACGCTAAGGTTGAAGCACAAACTGTAGCCATAGATGAAGAACCGTTAGATTCCAAGATCTCAGATACTAAACGAATCGTGTATGGGTTGTCTTCTGGTAGCATAGGCTTAATAGCTCTAAATGCTAAGTTACCGTGACCAATTTCTCTACGAGATACTCCTCTAATTGGACGAGCTTCTCCAGTTGAGAATGGAGGGAAGTTGTAGTGTAACATGAAGTTTTCAGTACCTCTGAACGTAGCTCCATCTAATAACTGCTCATCTAATTTACCACCTAAAGTTAAAGTAGTTAATGATTGTGTTTCACCTCTTGTAAAAATAGCAGAACCGTGAGTCATTGGTAAGTAATCTACCTCACACCAGATAGGTCTGATTTCTTCGAACTTACGTCCATCTAAACGGATACGCTCTTTTAAGATAACGTAACGTACCGCTTCTTTCATTGCTTTCTTGAAGTAAACTCCAATTAAAGCTCCGTATTCTTCTTGCTCTTCTTCTGTGAATTGAGCTGTGATTTCTTCTTTGATTGCTCCGAATAACTCCGCTCTTTTTGCTTTGTCAGCTAATCCTTGACGCGCAACATCAGCACATTTGTCGTAAGCCATTTCGTGGATACGTTTCTCTAATGCTTCGTCGTGTGTTTCATGAGAGTATTCTCTTTTTGGAGATGAAGCAGGAACTTCTGCAGCTAATTCCAACTGGAATGCACATTGTTCTTTAATTGCTTCGTGACCTAATTTGATCACTTCTATCATGTCTTCTTCAGAGGCTTCTTGCATTTCACCCTCTAACATCACGATGTCTTTCTGCGTACCGGCTAACATAATGTCCATGTCAGCTTTTTCCATTTCCTCTTTCGTAGGGTTGATGATGTATTCACCTTCAACTCGCGCTACTCTTACTTCAGACATTGGTCCGTTGAAAGGAATGTCAGATACAGCCAAACAAGCAGAAGCAGCAAAACCTGCCAATGCATCTGGTTGGTGAATACCATCGTAAGAAATCAATTGTATCATCAATTGCGTATCTGCATGGTAATCTTCTGGGAACAATGGACGCAATGCACGGTCAACCAAACGCATGATTAAAACCTCGCTGTCTGTAGGACGCGCCTCACGTCTTAAAAATCCTCCAGGTATTTTACCTGCAGCTGCAAATTTTTCTCTGTAATCAACAGTCAAAGGAAGGAAATCAACTCCTTCTTTTGCTTCTTTAGCCGATACAACTGTTGCAAGCAACATTGTATCTCCCATTCGTAACACTACTGATCCATCAGCCTGCTTGGCTAACTTTCCTGTCTCGATGGAAATCTCTTTTCCACCTGTAGTGATGGTCTTTTTTATTCCTATATTCATATCTATGTATTACATATTCACACAGTTACACTGCGACTAACACCTGTTAAAGTGTTAGATTTTTTATAAAAAAAGGGCAGTCGAACTGAATCGATTGCCCCCTCTTAATACATTTTGTTTTCTAAAAATAAGAAAACTTTGTAGAATTATCTTCTTAATCCTAATTCCTTAACAATAGCACGGTAACGAGCGATGTCTTTTTTCTTTAAGTAATCTAAAAGACTTCTTCTTTTACCAACTAATAACTGAAGAGCACGTTGAGTAGCGTAATCCTTACGGTTCTTTTTCAAGTGTCCAGTTAAGTGACTAATTCTGTAAGTGAACAAAGCGATTTGTCCCTCTGCAGAACCTGTGTCTGCTCCTGATTTTCCGTGTTTTGCGAAAATCTCTTGTTTTTTTTCTGGTGCTAAATACATTCCAATATTGTTTAATGATTTTTATGTATACGCCTAAATGCGTGGGGCAAAGATAGTTTATTTTTTTGATTGAGGTTTTTTTAGGGAGTTTTCTTTTGATAAAAGATAGGGAGTAGAAGCTTTGGTTCAAAGGAATATATAAAAATAATATATATCACACGATTAAAATCGTGCGATAGCGCGGGGCAAAAGTAACAGTTTCCCACGCGATGAATTCGCGCGGAAGTGTTACTTTTCTAGGAAGGGTGCATTTAAGGGGTATAACCAAAGGTACAAAGCCATGAATTGCAGCGATAAAATTCTGATTTGTTTGTTTTGCTGTGCTTTGTACCTTTTCAATGAATTCAAAAATCAAAGTTCAAAAAGATAGCATTAGTAATATATATTTAAATTATGAAATCAATTTTCGCAATAACCTTTAGTCTATTCGTTTTTTCGAGCTTTTCTCAAACGGATTTGTCTGACGCAACCGTTTTTGAAGTGGATAAAGTTGAATCATCTTCTATTCCATTGCCGGTTTATCCTGCAGATTCTTGTTTGCTCTCGAAGGTTGGGGAACAGATTATTTATGCATCAGAAGGTTTAATTGGGAATAATTATATAAGGCAAGGTATACAGCATTCTTTTCTTGGAGCCTTGCATAAGGCTTATGCTGAGCATAGACCTTTTGTTTTAACACCTGAAGCTTTTTGGTTATGTATACTTCAGGGAGTGAATAGTATAAGGGAAATAGATAATTATGAAATGAAACCTTTCATTTTTTCTAAGAACTTAACAATGTCAAAATGTTTTTTAGCTCTGGCATTTATAAGTGCCTGACCTATTCCTGTATAATTGTAATTAAATTCCATAAGATATTTAACGACCTCAAGATGTCCATTGTAGGAGGCATTTTTAAGAGCATCAGATATAACTTTATCTGTGGGAGTAATATTAAGCTTTTTGGCTTCCAAAAGATTACCTTCTGTACAAAAATCTATAAACTTTTTAAATGACATTTCTTTAATAATTATACGGTTATTAATGATATGAATATTAAAACAATTTTCAAAATGGAATTTAACTTTATTCAATTATGAATAGATTTTTTTCGAGGTTTTTTCATTCCCTTTGATAATCACTACAACGAAGATTCCATTTCTCCCATTCATATCAACCGTAATATTTTGGTTAACTGTATTGGTCTCAATTATTTGACCATTCATTGAGTATACAGCGTATGTGTAGTCTTCAAAGCTATTGCTTGTAATTTGTATATTGAAATTAGTTAAAGTAATATTGAAAATATCTTCAATTGTTTCGTCTTCTGTTGTTAAATAACTATTTTCGCCAAAATCAATGTAAGATAATCTATAAACTACACTACTATTATCAAATATCATTGTGAATTCCCCATCGTTGTTGATTTCTGAGTAATACCCAACTACGTAATCATTATCATCATCATACATTTCGATATCATTCAAGTTGATATTGATACCTTCTAATGAATCTCCTTTATAAGTCATTACAAATGCTCCCAATTGAGTTTTTGTTAGATTAACCCCCCATGTTCTGATAGCAATATCAACGTCTCCTTCAGTAGCTTCTATTAACCAATCCCCCATCATAAATGATTCACCTTCTGTGATTGTAATGTTCGTGTCGGTGTCTTGACCGAAGTGCAATGAGTTAGGATGCGCCATACTCAAAGTTGAGATTAATAATGCTACTGCTGTGATGATGTTTTTTAAAGTTTTCATATGCTTATGTTTTGTTCTTCAAAGCACATTGGATGATTTGAAGGTTAGTTGTACAAACTTAAAACAATAATTATTAACGGCAATTGAAATGAGTAGATATTTGGAAGTCAAAATGTTTGGTTTTTAGAGAGGTAGGGAGATTGTATTACTCGTGTTAATGAAATAAGAATTCTTAAGTTTTAAAAAGGACTCAGATAAATTTTCCCCAAAAAGGATAGCAGCGGCACAGGCTGCACTACTGGCGTGATGAACTTGGCTTGCCGGGGCGACAGCGAGAGCCGTGGTAAGCTTTCGTGTAATAGCTGAGTAGGGTAGTTTGTATAGCGTATAGCCTGGTTTACACATCCCGCAGGGTGGGGAAATTTGGAAAGAAGAAATGTGTTTCTACATATAGAATTATGTGGTTTTAACCACGGAGAACACTATGGTTTTACACAAAGGGCACAAAGGATTAAAGTGAGCCATTTATGACTCGTTTAATACCATGTTTTAGAAGGACATTGTTGAAGTTGATGAGTAAGCCGAGTTTGAAATTACCCAGTTTTAAATACGTGAGCGTTTGTGCAAGATGAATATCATTTAAAGATTCAACACTTTTTATTTCTATAACGAGTTTGTTTTCGACAAGTAAATCTATTCTGTAGCCACAGTTTAAGTGGACTTCTTTATAGACCAGGGGTATAGGTTTTTCTTTTTCTGTATATAGTCCTTTTTCTGATAAAGTGAAGTACAGGCATTCTTTATAGGCCGACTCAAGAAGCCCTGGACCGAGTGCGTTATGAACGGTTATGGCACATCCAATTACAGTCTTTGCGAGTTGATTTTCATTCATGAGGTTAGGTTTTGTAACTTAAGATAAGGTTAATTTATAGATATTTAAAATAAAAGAAGGTTCATGATTTACGATGAGATATCTTTGTGCCCTTAGTGAAAAGCTTTGTTTCCCTTTGTGGTTAAAATAATTCATTGATAATTACTAAGTCATAATATAGTAATCCTCTCATTAATACTCCAAACTCGTCCTCTAAACTACCTTCTCAAATCTCTTCTCACTTTCTCTTAAAATACCGTTAACATTTTGAAGTTGAATGCTTACATTTGTGCTTCTAAGAAATTTTGATTTATGAACAGTTGGTACACCGTAAAGGTTAAATATACAAAGCAAATGGAGGATGGAACGTTAAAGCGCGTTACTGAACCTTATTTGTTAGATGCGGTATCTTTTACAGATGCTGAAGCAAGAATTTACGAAGAGTTAGGAGAGCAAATTCGTGGGGAGTTTTTGGTAACCGGAATTTCTAAAACGGATTACGCAGACATTTTCCACTACGAGGACGCAGATTACTGGTACAAGTGTAAGGTAACTTACGTTTCTGTAGATGCAGATTCTGGGAAAGAGAAAAAGGTATCGAACAACTTCTTGGTAACGGCTGCTAATGCAAAAGAAGCTTACGAAAGAATAGAGGAAAGTTTAGAATCTATGTTGGTGAGTTTTGAAATTCCAGCGATTGCTATTTCACCTATCATTGACATCTTCCCATTCAACCCTGATTTAGACAGAGAGTTGGATAGAAGAGAAATGACAGACGAGGAGAAGGAAGAATACAATGAGTCTAGAAACCCTCCAGTATTTACAGCTTCTGGAGATGACGAAGATGAAGTTGAAGAAACGGTAGAAGAAAGTACATTTACTGACGAAAGCGAGTAAAATGGGTATAGACTTTATTTCTAAAATAAAGAACGAACATAAAGATTTTGATAAAGGGGAGTTGGGCGATAATGTGCCCAGCAACCCTTTTGATTTATTTAAGGAATGGTACGAGCACGCTTTTAAAAGTGAGCAGCCCGAAGCCAATGCCTTGCATCTTACAACGGTAAACAAAGAAGGAAAGCCAAGTTCGCGCATTCTTTACTTGAAAGACATTACCGAAGAAGGTTTTATTTTTTACACCAATTACAATTCTCAAAAAGGAAGAGAAATCGCAGAAACAGGTGTGGTTGCAGGTTTGTTGTTTTGGCACGGTTTAGAACGTCAGATACGTTTTGAAGGAACTTGTGAAAAGGCAGATGCAGCGATAAGTGATGCGTATTTTAATTCTCGTCCACGAGGAAGTAAGATAGGTGCTTGGGCCTCTCACCAAAGTGAAGAACTCGATAGTAGACAAACTTTGGAGGATAGAACGGCCGAATACGAAGCGAAATTTCCCAATGAAGTTCCACGACCAGAGCACTGGGGTGGATATTTGATTAAACCAGAGCGTTTCGAGTTTTGGCAGGGAAGAGCCAGTAGATTACACGATAGAATTTGTTACAAAAAAGATGCTTCTCACAATTGGGAAGTGTTTAGGAAAAATCCATAAATGATTCAAGACGAACCAACGATTTTTACGCTTTCGAATGGAATGCGTGTGGTTTACCTACATACAGACAAACAAGTGGCGCACTTGGGAGTTACCGTATTGGGTGGATCTAGATTTGAAGATGATCATGAAGTTGGTTTAGCGCACTTTTTAGAGCACTGTATTTTTAAAGGAACACAGAAGCGAAAAACCTACCATATTCTCTCTCGCCTCGATTCTGTAGGGGGAGAATTGAATGCTTACACAGCCAAAGAAGAAATCTGTATTTACGGATCTTTCTCATTTGAGCATTTGAAGCGTACTTCAGAACTTTTGTCTGACATTACTTTTCATTCTGTTTTTCCTGAAAAGGAAATAGAAAAGGAAAAGGAAGTAGTCTTGGATGAATTGAATGCCTATATGGATAGTCCAAGCGATAAAATTTTTGATGATTTTGAAAATTACTTGTTTGGAGAGCACCCACTGGGAAACAATATTTTAGGGACCGAAGAATCTGTGCGCAGTTTTCATAAAGACGATTTGTTGCGTTACACAGAGAAGTTCTTCTACCCAGACAATATGGTGATTTCTTATGTAGGACAATCGAGTGTGAAGCAATTGGAAAAGGTTCTGGAAAAGGACTTTGGACACATTACTTCTAAAAAAGAAAAGCAACACCCGAAAGGGTTTGATGATTATAAGCCTTTTAGAAAGGTTTTGAAAGAAGCCAATTATCAATCGCATATCTTATTGGGAGGTTTGGCTCCAGGGTATAATGATGATGAGCGACGCGTAATGAGTTTATTGGTGAATATGTTGGGCGGACCAGCATTGAATTCTAGATTAAACTTGTCTGTACGTGAAAAATATGGTTATACCTATAATATAGAGGCCAATTATACACCTTATCAAGAGATAGGTTTTTGGTCTATCTATGCAGGAACCGATCCAAAATACATGAAGAAAACGGAGAAACTTATTTTAAAAGAGTTGAAACGTTTTACGGAAGTATTGTTGACGGAAGGACAGTTGAAAAAAGGCAAAGAGCAATTTAAAGGTCACTTAGCTTTAAGTATGGATTCTAACTCAGGTATGATGTTAGGACTCGGTAAGAGCCTTTTAATTTTTGATCAGATAGATACATTAGATGATATCTACGACGAACTAGATAGAATAACAGCAGAAGAAATTAGAGCGTTAGCGCAGAAGTTCTTTGCTGCTGATCAAATCTCAACTTTGATTTTTGAGCAAAACGGAAAAGATTAAATCCAATGGATCGAATCTTTAAATTTTTAAATCATTAAATATTTAAATAAAAAAGGCTGCATCTCTGCAGCCTTTTTTGTAGGGTTTAGTTTTTGATAAAACGTTGAGAACTTACAGCCTCATCAGAACTAATTTGGAGGATGTACACTCCTTTTGGTAGCCCCTCTATGTTAAGGGTGTTGTTCAAAGTCTTTGTTTCTTGTGTGTAGACAGTTTGTCCTGCCGCGTTTATGATTTCAATAGTTTTTTCCGCGCCATTTTCGAAGATGACATGCAGTTCATTTTGTGCAGGGTTAGGGTAGAAGGCAAAAGGATGCGTGTTAAAATCATCCGTTCCAACATAATCTATGGTAATACATGCAGAGGTATCTGTACATGTTCCATTACTCACAACTACAGCGTATTCTCCATTTTGAGTTACTGTAAAGTTGGCGTTTGTTTCTCCAGAAATAGGTGTGTTTGTAGCGCAATCTATCCATTGGAAAATTGCTCCTGTAGCATTTGCTGTTAAGCTAAGGTCTCCATTATCTGTAACTGTATTGTCTATAGTTGCAATCGTTAAGTCTAAAGTAACAGAAGAATCACATCCTGACTGATTGGTAAGATTAGCAACATAAATTCCTGTAGTGTTGTAGGTGTTTCCATCTATGTTCCATAAATAATCTCCACAAGAGGTTACGGTTTGTGTAGTTGTATTGTTTTGTCCTATACTAAGGTTTAACTGTCTGATTGAATCACATCCGTGAATGTTCGTATATGTTTCTTGGTAGGTACCTGGAGTAGTGTAAGTCGTTCCATTTACCGGCCAAGTATAAGAAGCTGCACAGGTATCAATTGTTTCTCCAAAGAAGTTTAAACCAGAACTTAAAAACATATTTATTATTGAGTCACAACCCGTAGAAGAGGTAATTGTTGCACTGTAGTTACCTATTCCACTTAGCGTTTGATTTGTGGCTTGCCAGAAGTATGACCCACACGTGTAATCACTGTCGAAAGAAGCCGACATTTGATAAGGTACGTTTATACCTGTAATATAGTTAGAAGATGTTCCGTTCATAGATGCACCAGACTGAGTAAGGTTGTTTCCATTTCCTGAAAAATCAATAAAGGAATTGAATCCGGCATTAGAACCATTTGCTGTTCCGTGGTTAAAATTAAAATAAGCAACTAAGTTCGCTGGGGCTGTACAAAACTCAGAAGACATATTGCTTTGAATTTCGCTGGATGTACGTTCAACATTCCAAATTCTAACTTCATCTATATCACCGTCAAAGTAACCTGTGTTATCGTTTCTTTTACCAATGTACATTGTTGGAGAAACAGGAGTGTTTAGAGTTACAGAAAAGTTACCACTTGTTTCTAAATTTCCATCAATGTAAAGTTTTGTTGTTGGACTCGCAGACGGGTTGTGAGTTGCAGCAACGTGGTGCCATTGTCCATCATTAACAGGGGTAGTACCTGAAATACCACTTCCACCAATTTCGATTCTTAAGGAATTACTCCAAAGTAGGTTTAAGGTAAAACGTTGACCATTGGTCATGTTTCCCCAATCAACTATTACTTTTTGACTTCCATTGGCAGTAGCCGTTGTTTTAATCCAAGCTTCAACGGTACGTTGGGAATTTCCTGCAGGTGCTCCTGAAAAACTTCCAGAGGCATAATCGTTAGATCCATCAAAGTTAAAGGCGTTTTGTTGAGCATAGGAGGTCGTGATTAGGGAAAAGGTAAGACTGAAAAATGTCAAAACCTTGTACATTTTTTTGCGCATAGTATTAGTTTTAGTGTTTTATTGTATTTCCTTACATATTAGCTATATTTTAGATTTTAACTGATTGTTAAGGGGTAAACATTTAGTAAACATAGGTGTAAGTAATTGAAGGAGTGATGACTGTTCGTTTTATAAAAAAGTACTTATTAGAGTTAATTTTATTAATAACTGCTATATGGTGTATAATAAGCTATGTGGATACGCCATATATGATGTCTATGGGCGTGTTTTTAGTCCTTAGCGCCTTTTTTATTTGGATATTGATTTCACAACAAAAGGAAAAGAGTAAAGCTAGAATTAGGCGTTATGAAATTAATACAAATGATAGGTATTGGTTGAATGAACATATTCCTTTTTATAAGAATTTAAAAGCGGAACAAAAGAAAGTCTTTGAGCATAGGATTGGTTTGTTTTTAGCAGAGATAAGGGTAACGGAAATAGGGAAAGAACACGCAGAAAAATCAACTGCCTTTTACGTAGCTAGTGCCGCGATTATTGCTTTTTGGGGATTGCCATATTGGAATTACGGAGAGTTAAGTGAGGTGTTGGTTTATCCGGATAATTTTAATAAAGATTTTGAGGTAGGACAGACCCATACTATACAAGGTCAAGTGTATGATGGAGGATTGATGGATAGCACTATGAGTTTGTCTTTGAGTGCCTTGAAACTTGGATTTAATAATGATAGTGACAAGAAAAATGTGGGTGTACATGAGTTTGCTCATTTATTAGACAAAGAAGATGGAAGTATAGATGGCTTACCTTTTATGATGACCAAAGAAATTAGGGAGAAATGGGTTGTTCTGGCACAAAGGGAAATTTTAAAAATTCAAAAGGGTAAATCAGACATCAATCCTTATGGCGCAACAAATGCCGCTGAGTTTTTTGCAGTGATTACTGAATATTATAAAGAAAGACCAAAGCTAATGGCGCGTAAACATCCAGAATTATTTGCTGTTCTCGAAGGTGTTTTTCATGGAAAGTAATAGAAGGACGATGTAAACTACTAGATTCAAGAGGTTAAAGTTCAAAAAAGGTCCCGTTTTAGAGGGGCCTTTTTTTGTTTGCAACAAATATTGAATGTTAACTTACGAATATTAAACCGATGAATTTGGTGTTAAAAGTCTTCGCATCTTTGTACCATCACATAGCGGAAAGGGCTTTTTAACCAGCCTTTTTACAAGTAAACCAGTAGTAGGTGTTTTAAACATCAAGTTAATGATACAACTCGTAATGGGTTGTATCATTTCTTTTTTATGCAATAGGGAATTGTAAATAAAAGGCAGTTTAAGCTCTCATCACTTTTCTTTAAATGAGGTTGAATATCACACCTGAATCACCTTTCTATTTATATGCTTTTATTTTAATAATTCAGAAACCAAGCTTCTTTTACGCACAGAAACTGGTACCTCTTCATTGTTCGAAAGATGTACTACTCCTTTTTTATTATAGCTGGTGATGTAGTTTACATTCACCAAGTGAGATTGGTGAATTCGAATAAAAGTATCTTCTGGAAGTAAAGAGTTGTATTCCTTTAAAGTCTTGGAGCTCAAAATGCGTTTCCCGCTTTTCATATAGAAGTGTGTGTAACCAAGATCTGCTTCACATCGAATGATTTCATCCAAGGGGAGTACATAGATTTGCTCGGTAGTTTTAACAACAAGTCTTTTTAAGTCTTCATTCTTTTTAGAAGCCTCAATGAGTTGTTCTGCTTGTATGTTTTTCTGTTCTCTTAAGCGCTGTACAGTTAAAGTAAGTTCTTCTGGATCTATAGGTTTTAACAGATAGTCGAACGCGTTGTATTTAAAGGCTTTTATAGCGTATTCATTGTAAGCCGTGATAAAGATTAAATGGAAGTTTTTATGTTCTATTTTATCCAGAAGTTGAAAACCGGTATCTTGTTTAAGTTGTATGTCAAGGAGTACCAATTCTGGCTTTAATTCATTGATCAATTTTTCGCCATCAACAATGTTGTCAGCTTCCCCTACAACCTCTAGGTTGGGTATGGTATTGACCAATATTTTTATTCCTTCTCGAATTTGTTTTTCGTCATCTATTATTATCGTTCTCATCTCAGTAGTGTTGCGGAGTGGTAATAGGAATTGCTAGGGTTGCAATGGTTCCTATTATCCTATTGTTTTTATCTAAATTATCTTCTATGTGGTAAAAGAGCTCAAGGTTCAATTTTTTCGAAAGTATTTCCAACCTACGTTTTAATATATTACTTGCGTGTGAAGTTTTATTAGGATTCTTTTTGTTTTGGGTTTGAGAAAAACCTACTCCATTGTCCATTACGCAAATTTTTAGATGGTCGTCCTTATCTTCAATATCGATTTGAATATAGGGATTTTCTACACCTTCTAAACCATGTTCCAATGCATTTTCTACGATGGGTTGTATCATCATACCGGGAATATAGATGTCTCCATCGTTTTCAACTTCCTCCTCCACATTAATAGTGTAGACTAAAGCGCCATTTAAACGTAGGTTTTGCATGTCTAAATAATCTTTGATGCTTTTGAGTTCGTCTCCTAAAACGGCATTGTCTTGTTTTGATTGTTCTAAATTATAGCGTAAAAGTTTGGAGAATTTTACAAGGTATTTCACCGCAACCTCTTTTTGATCTTGAAGAATGTTGGCTTGTATATTTGATAAGGAATTAAATATGAAATGTGGATTCATCTTTGAATGAAGGAGTTTTTGCTCCATGGTCATTTTTTCCACCTTCGTTTGGAAATTTTTGTTTTTAAAATAAAGCACAAGTAATAAACCTATCAGGACCATTAAAGCTGCAGAAACAATAACAAGTAATCTGTTTTTAGACAACAAGGCCTGCTGGTTTTTGGTGAGTTCTTGAAGGTTAGAAATTTCTTGCTCCTTTTGGGTGGTTTCATACTCAACGGTGAGGCGTTCTAGTTCCTTTATTTTAGTTTCATCTAATAATTCTTCTGAGAGCAAGCGCAATTCCTCGCTGTACTGCAGTGCCTCCCTGTAATTTTTTTGTCCCTTTTTTACACGTATTAATTCAGCAATGGCTGATTTTTGTGTGTGCTTAATAGGGTTTCTATCTATGGCATTAAGTAAAAACTGTTCAGCTTCTTCAAATTCGTTTTGGTCGATTAATAAATTGGCATAATTAACCAATAGTCCAGCATTTAATCGCTTTGGATCATAGCGTAAGGCCAGTTGAAATATACTATCTGCTTTATCGAATTGGTCGGATTTATAAAAAGCCCTACCAATATTGTTATAGGAACGAACAATGTTTATACTGTCGTTTAGTTGAAAATTAATTTTTTGAGCCAATTCATGATATACAAGGGCTGAATCTAGAATATTTTGAGATATATAAAGTACTCCAATGTTGTTATAGGTGGCAGAGGTATTGGCTAAGTTTCCTAGTTTTTTGAAGATGGTAGCTTCTTTCTTTAAATAATTGTAGGCTTTATCGTAGTCTTTTAGTATGTAAAATAGTCGGGCATAAGAATCATAAAGGTGGGGGAGGTAGGGGTAATTCTTTTGTTCTACTACCGGACATATTTTTTGGAAGATTAGCAAGCCATCTTTGTAATTACCCGTGTTCATTAAGAAGGTACCCCACATAAAATCAAAATTGTAGAGGTATTCTTGGTTATGGTAATCCAGCGCAAGTTGATTTCCTATCTTGTAATATTTGATAACGGAATCTTGATTGAATTCTATCAAACGATAGTATTCCATTAGTTTCACGTAGAGTTTTAAGTGACTTTTTGGGTCTGACTTAATTTGATCTTCTTGTTCTAAGGAATACAATTCCTTTAGGAAGGCATTGTGTAATCCAGCTTTTTCTAAACTGTCAGCTTTAATAAAGTAATTCTCTTGTCCTATCCCTTTAAAAGAACAGCACAATAGAAGCGCCAAAAGTAGAGGTCGCAGAAAAGTATGCGCGTAAGCCGTCATTGTGAAGTAGTTGTAAAGCAACAAAAATATGAAAATTAACTAGATGTTTAATTTGGTAGGCTAAAAGTGGATGAAAGGGAAGCGGGGTGGGGTGAACTACCGAAAACAAAAAAGGCTTCCTAGTGGAAGCCTTACTTGTGATCGCGAAAGGATTCGAACCTTTGACCGTCTGCTTAGAAGGCAGATGCTCTATCCAGCTGAGCTACGCGACCTAATGATTGTGTGTTTAAAGAGTTACAATTCCTCTGTTGTGATCGTGCAAGGATTCGAACTTTGACCGTTCCGATTGAAATCGGAATGCGTCTCCAGCTGAGCTACGCGACCTACTCATTGTATTATTTATTGAGTTACAATATACTCATAATAGGACGATAAATCCATAAAAAAAAGGGGATGATTTCTCATCCCCTTTGTCGGGGTGGCAGGATTCGAACCTGCGACCTCCTGCTCCCAAAGCAGGCGCGATGACCGGGCTACGCTACACCCCGATTAATGGAGATAATTCCTATTAATCTTTTGTTATTTCAAGTCTTTATCTTTCAATTGCAAGGGTTAGATTCGTTAACCATTCCCTGATTGCGGTTGCAAAGATAATCAACTTTTTTTAATCCGCAATTAAAATTGAAATAATTTTAATTTTTTTTTGCGGTGAGAGCGGGATTCGAACCCGCGGTACGATTGCTCGTACGTCAGTTTAGCAAACTGGTGGTTTCAGCCACTCACCCATCTCACCGTTGTGTTAAAGAACTGGCCGCAAAATTATGAATTCAATTGGTTCCTCAAAAGAAAATCGTGCTTTTTTTTCAAAAAAAAATGGATTGAAAATATAGGTGGCTGTTCCTTAGCTTTTTAAGATTTTAGATGGTCTCTTTCTTCGTGCTTGTTTCTATATTAGTGGTCGTTAAAAACACACTAGATGATAAAATACAACCCTAAAAATTGGCTCAAACTCGTACTGGGAATACATAAAAGTGATACACTTTCTATCTTGTGGAAGGAGTTAATTTATTTTTTCGTGTTTACGTTAACGCTATGTTATGTGGCGGCAACTTATTTTCCAGGGTCGGTAATGTTAGAAAATTTGTTGACCATCTACTCCATTATAGGTTTTGTGATTTCTCTTTTGTTGGTTTTTAGAACCAATACCGCCTATGATAGGTGGTGGGAAGGAAGAAAAAAATGGGGTGAAATGGTCAATGATGCCCGAAATCTTGCTGCTAAGTTAAGTGTGCTCGACTTAAAAGACGATGAGCGCGACTTTTTCAACCGTATGATTTCGAATTATGTGTTTGCCATGCGCGATCATTTGCGAGAGGGTGTTAGGATGGAGGAATTACTTTTAACTGACCAAGAAAAAGTAAACTTGGCAGATAGAGAACATGTTCCCTCGCAGTTGGTAAAAATGATGTATGCCCAAGTAAGACGTTTGGTACAGGAAGGGCGACTGAGCGAAGAAAATTATATCACTGTAGAACATACCCTCAACAATTTCCTTAATAATATAGGTGCTTGCGAGCGCATCAAAAACACCCCTATCCCTTATTCATACAGTATATTTATCAAGAAGTTTATCTTTTTATACACGGCGTCATTGCCGTTGGCGCTGTTAGAGTTCTTTGGTTATTATACGGCCATCATCGCTACTTTGGTCTTTTATATTTTGGTAAGCATGGAGGTTTTGGCCGAAGAAATAGAAGATCCTTTTGGCCGGGATGACAACGATTTGCCTACTTCAGAATTATCCTTGAAGATACAGCAGAATGTAAAGGAGTTGTTTTATTAGGCCAATCCCCTTCCCAAGTAACTTGGGGAGGGGTCGGGTTATTCGTTCCTAGTAGCTACAGCTCTTACCAAGGGGTTGTAACGGCGTTTGGGCTTCTGTTAGTCGCCCAGCACACCCAACAGCCTCTAGGTAACAGCTATACCTACTACCACTGCTACCCCTATTGGATTTTTATTCAGTTCAAGAGTTTTCGTATCTAAATACTTTATATAAGGTATTATTTTAAGTTTCATCATTTAATGATTAATGATGGCATTGAATACTGCTAGCGGTAGAAGTGGCAGGCGTGCTACTGGAAAAGCATGCACCAGTTAAGTTGGCATTGCGACCAGCGGAAGCGCATGCTAGCTTTAGTGGTGGAGGTTGGCCAGGAGTTTGACTTTAACGGATGACGCGCCCGAGCAGCCAAAAAAAATACCCCTTCCAAAAAGAAGAGGTATTTAATATGTGTTTGCAATTGATATTATTTGATTTCAATTACCAAGTATTTTGAGATTTTCCAGAATTTCTGCGCATCGGTGATGATCAATTTTCCGCCTTCCCACTTGTAAGAATCAGAGGGGTGATCGGTGATGAATTTAGGTTCTTTTCCACCTACCGTTATTTCTTTGATTTTCGTTTTATCTCCCTTTGTAAAGTAATTCTCGTTCATGTCCGCACTCAAATCCGTCTTTTTACCGATACCGATAAATCCACCTTCCTTCACAATTACATTGTTTTCTACCAATTCCTCAACAGAACCCATGGCATAGTAAACGGTGTTTAGCTCCATCATGGTTTCCAAGTTTAAATCTACTTGCTCTTGGTACTGGTCGAACAATTCAGAATACTGCACGTCCAAATCTGCCAATTGATTTTGCAAGCTTTCGATTTGCTCGTCTTTGGCTTTGATTTGTAAAACGAGTCGGTCTACCATAGACTGTAACTCTTCAATACGCATGTTGCTCGACTTCAATTTACCTTGAAGTTGTCTGACTTTACGCGCATTTTGCTCACGTAAGAAGTTAATGTTTTGAATTTGTTGTAGAATTTCCTTTCTACCATCTTCTCCCAATTCTGGATCGCTACTCTTGATTTGAATATCGTCTTTTTTCACACTAATTGAGGCAAGGTTATCTTGGATTTCGTTGAAAAACGCAATTGACTCGTTGATGAGGGAGTCTTTGTTGCTAAGTTCCAATTTGAGTTGCTCAACCTGGCGTTGCAATTGAATATTTTCAGCATTTTGACTGTTTAGCGCAGCCTCTTGAACATCGTTGTCATTTGTACAAGCCACTAAAGAAAGGGCACAAAATCCGAGGATATATTTGTTCATCGTAAACGTTTTAGAGTGTGGTTAACAAAGCTAATTAATTATATGGAATGGGGGGAGGGGGAGGGGGAGAAAGTTTTTTGAGAAGGATAATTATCAAGAAATGCTGAGTGTCCGCAATCTTTCCGAAGTGTTGTGTGGATCGTAAAATAGTTGTAACTTATTGTCAATCAACCTAAACAAATGAGTTATGAATAATTTAACCTTTTATTCCACTTTTTTCGACGAGATGAAATGTGTGGAATTCTTAAAACCTTTTTATCAAAAATCTGTTGAAACTTGTTCAAAATGCGGCTTTAAAAAGTTGAAATGGTACGATAGTTTTGTGGGCTGGAGATGTGAGAAATGTTCAAAAAAAGTGTCTTTAAAATCCATATCCTTCATGCGAGATAGTAATAAAAGTTTTTCGGAATGGATGGAGATTTTACACCTGGTTTTAGACACAAAAAAAGCATGTTCCATAAAGGAGATTCTGCGGCTTTCTCAGCAAACTAGGTATGAAACAGTTTTCCACATGATTCGAAAGATTCAGCAGGAAATAGGAGAAATAAATTTCCGGGAAGTACAGGAATGTCACGCTTTCTTAGACGCGCCCGAAGTTTTCGATCACTTTCCAAACTTACCCGATAAACTTGAAGTTTTCATCAAGTTGTCGAAAAGAAGAACTAGGGATAAAATAAGGTTAGTGCTTCCCATGGATTTGGAAAAAATAGAACTCGATCTTAGGCATAAATTAAGGTGTGATTGTAGCTATCGCTTTCCAAAATTATTAAAACATAGTAGAAGTTGTTTTTCGCAAGATCATGCCTGTCGTCACCTCACCTTAAAAGAGGATTGGATGATAAAAATAAAAGCAAATTTCCTGAAGGTTTTGGATGGAATTCATCACGATTTTTCACGTTTTCATCTACAAGGTAAGTTGGATGAATATTGTTTTAAGTATAACCATAGGTATGCTGAAAAATCGAAATTGATTTTGTTTTTTGAGCGACTAAATTTTGAGTTTCGGCAAAATTCAGTACACTCAGCGTTTGGATGATTTTTAGGGGCTCAAAAGCATCTAAATAAAATTTTATCTTTGAGAAAAATTCAAACAACAGTATGAGAAAACTTCTTTCTACAGCTTGCATCACCCTTGCTTCCCTCTCTCTTTGGGCGCAAGAAGTAAGCTATAATTTAAGTATGCCAAAACCGCAAAATCACTACTTCAAGGTAGAGATGAATTTGCAAGATTTTTCAAAAGATTACATAGATATTCAAATGCCGATTTGGGCGCCAGGTTCTTACCTTGCCCGCGAGTTTCCTAAAAACGTAAACCTCGTTAAAGCGAAAAACCAAAAAGGGGAAGCCTTGGAAGTGTACAAAACTTCTAAAAATACTTGGCGTATTGAAAAAAACAAGAAAGATGATGTTACCGTGAACTACGAGGTATACGCCTTTGAACTTTCGGTTCGTACTAGTTTTCTTGATTTAACACATGGGTACCTTAACGGGACAAGTGTTTTTATGTACCCGAAAGGTTATAAAGACCTCGGTGGAGAATTGACGATTACACCTTATAAAGATTTCAAGAAAATCACCACAGCTCTTCCTAAAGCTGGAGATGGCGTAGCCAATGATAACAACACGCAACGTTTTACATATACGAATTACGATCATCTCGCAGATTGTCCCATTGAAATAGGGAACCAAGAAGAGTTTTCTTTTGATGCAGCTGGCGTAAAGCATAATGTTGCCATCTATGGAGAAGGAAACTACGATGTTGAAAAACTAAAGGTCGACATGGCCAAAATCGTTGAAAGTGCGACTTCTATTTTTGGTGAAAACCCAAATAAAGAGTACTGGTTTATCATTCACAATACCTTAAATGGTGGCGGTGGATTAGAGCATACCAACTCTACAACTTTAAATGTAAACCGCTGGACCTACGATGGAGGAGCTTACCTAGGTTTCCTTTCTTTAGTAGCACACGAGTATTTCCACCTTTGGAATGTGAAGCGTATCCGTCCTGAGGCATTGGGACCGTTCAATTACAATGAAGAAAACTACACTTCTTTATTATGGGTGATGGAAGGTTTCACTTCTTACTACGATGAATTGATCTTGCGTAGAGCTGGATTTTACTCAGAACAGCAATACTTGAGTAGATTAAAAAGAACCTTGAATTATGTTGAAGGATCTGAAGGGAACAAAGTTCAGCCTGTAGCACACGCTTCTTTTGATGCTTGGATCAAGTCGTACAGACCAAATGAAAACTCTGCCAATACTACGATTTCGTACTACTCGAAAGGTAATTTATTGGCCTTGGTGATTGATGCAATGATCATTGATAAATATGAAGGAGAGAAATCTTTAGACGATTTCATGCAAGTGCTCTACAACAAGTTCTACAAGAAATTGAACAGAGGGTTTAGTGAAGACGAATTCCAAGCCGAGTTAGAGGATTTCTTAGATATGAATTTGAATACCTTCTTCAGAGACTTCGTTTATGGAGTTGAAACGATTCCTTACAACACTTACTTATCGAAAATAGGTTTGGAAGTAAAAGATGCAAGTACTACAACACCATCCTTCGGTTCATCAGTTAGTGAGCAAGATGGGAAGTTAATGGTAAGAAGAATCAGAGCGAATTCTGCTGCAGAAGATGCAGGTTTGAGTGTGAATGATGAAATTCTTTCTATTAATGGTTACCGTATGGATGCTGCTAAGTTTTCTTCTTTCTTAGAAACAATGGCTCCTGGAGATAGCTTTACCTTGATTGTTTCGCGTGATGATGTTTTACGCGTATTAGAAGCAAAAATGGGAGAGCACAAACAAGACAGATACGAGTTTGTATTAGATCCAGCGGAAAACTCATTAGCGAGATACTGGTTGAGATTACAATAATTAAAAAGTATGATGAATTTATTTTTTAGAGGGATATGTTTAAGTATCCCTTTTTTTGGTTTTGGTCAACAATTTAAAGCAGTGCAAATACCAAAGCCAGATAGTGCGACCTATTCCTATGCGCAAGTGGAACCTAGTATAGCCATCAATCCTTTAAAACCTAAGGAAATGATAGCCGGTACCGTGATGGATGATTATTATTATTCAACCAATGGAGGTAAGAAATGGAAAGCCCAAACTCTGCGCTCTAAATATGGAGTGAATGGAGATCCTGTAATGCACATAGATCAAAAGGGAAGGTATTATTATTTTCACCTGGCAAGTCCGAAAACTTTTGGACACCACCTCGATCGTATTGTTTGTCAAAGCACCAATACGATAACAGGTGATTTTAATGAAGAATCTTTTACAACACCAGTGGGAGAGAAGGTGCAAGACAAACATTGGGTGGCAGAGCATCCCTTAAATGGTGAGTTGTACCTTACATGGACACAATTTGATGCCTATCATTCTGAAAATCCAGAGGACAGTTCCCAAATCATGTTTGCTAAATCTACAGACCAGGGACAGTCGTGGTCGACCCCCAAGCGTATCTCTAAAAGAGGTGGAGATTGTTTGGATGATGACAATACCGTAGAAGGCGCTGTGCCAGCGGTGGGTCCAGATGGAACCATTTATGTGGCATGGACGGGACCCAATGGATTGGTCTTTACCAAGTCTACAGATGGTGGAGAAACTTGGCTCGAGAAAGAAATTGATGTGGCGCAGCAGGTAGAAGGGTGGACCCTTTCAATTCCAGGAATATACCGCGCCAACGGTTTGCCAATTTTAAGGTGTAATCCTGTAAATGGAGAGTTGTACCTCAATTGGGCCGATCAGCGCAACGGTACAGAGGATACAGATATTTGGATTTCTAAATCTACAGATGGAGGAGAAACCTGGAGTGCTCCAATTAAAGTAAACCAGGATGAGAGTAAGCGTCATCAGTTTTTTACGTGGTTAAGCATAGATCCTATTTCTGGGTATTTGTATGTGGTCTATTACGATAGGAGGGCAACAAAAGGAAATGCAACGGATGTTTACTTGAGCGTGAGTAAAGATGGTGCCCAAAGTTTTACAGATTACAAAATCAGTTCATCTTCTTTTACTCCAGATGATAAAGTGTTTTTTGGAGATTACACCAATATCGCTGTCTATGACGGAATTATACGTCCCATTTGGTCGCGCATGGACAACAATGAAATTAGTCTCTGGGTAGCCTTAATGAAACAGAAAGAACTGGATAAAATAAATAAGTAACCTAGGATACATAAAAAGCTGTATGGATTTCAGACCTTTGCCGTCCAAACAGTATAGAAGAGGTGTATTTAGCATGCCAAGCTGTCAGTAGAATTTAATTGGTAAAATATTTGTCTGATAGAACTGAAACGTTAAATTTATCCTCGGATAAGGAATTATAAACATTAAATAAATAGAAATGGCAGTAGAAATTACAGATGCTAACTTTGACGAAGTAGTAATGAACTCAGATAAACCAGTTATGGTTGATTTTTGGGCAGAATGGTGTGGACCTTGTAGAATGGTTGGACCTATCGTTGATGAGATGCATGGAGAATACGAAGGGAAAGCAGTGATTGGAAAGGTGAATGTTGACCAAAACCCTGGAATTTCTGCTAAGTTCGGAGTAAGAAACATCCCAACTATCTTATTCATTAAAAATGGTGAAGTTGCTGATAAGTCAGTAGGAGCAGTTCCTAAAGCACAATTGGCATCTAAATTAGACGCGATTCTTTAATTAGATCAAGATATAAAAGTGGAGCCTTGGCGTATGCGTCAAGGCTTTTTTTTGTGCTATAAATTTCATGGATCACTGAGTGTCCGCTTTCTTTCCGAAACCCCTTTAAAGGAAATGTTGAGTGTTGATGCTTTTGACGTAATTTAACTCGAAAGTCTAGGTTTTTAAAGTCCTTTGAGTAGGTTGTACTAGATGAATTGTTTCGTGTTCAGATTTAGTTCGGAAGAATAGCGGACACTCAAGTTCTATCTTAAAAATTCTGACCAAAAATTCCTCCCACCTCTAGAAAAAGATATACTTTTACCCCATGATTTCTAAGAAAACGAAATACGGTTTAAAAGCACTCAGCTACCTGGCTCAACAAGAGAAAGGCAAACCTGTGTTGATCTCAGAAATCGCGCAATCTCAAAACATTTCCCTCAAATTCTTAGAGTCTATACTCTTAGATCTTAAAAAGCAAGGTATACTCGCTTCCAAGAAAGGAAAGGGCGGAGGTTACTACCTGATGAAACCGGCCAATGAAATTTCGCTGGCCAAGGTGTATAGGGCTTTGGAAGGACCAATCGCTTGGCTGCCTTGCGTGAGTTTAAACTACTACGAAAAGTGCGAAGACTGTGATTCGGAAGAAAGCTGCAAGCTCAACAAAGCCATGGTAGAGGTGAGAGACAGCATCCTTAATGTAGTCGAAAACAAAACCATTGCCGATTTGTAAATAGGAGAGAAGAAGGCAAACGGCCGGGGCGCCATTGCAAATCCTCGGCTCTTTTGCATTTCAACATCCCTGTACCCAAAGCTTCTTAGGTCGCTTTTGCCACAGCGTGTTTCCTAAGCAAAATTTCCTGTGGGTTTTCCATTCTACCCCTGTTTGATTCGTTTTAGGTAAGAGTTTATGTTCTTACTTCGCGTAATCGGCCTTAGAGACTCCTCCTACATCGGACTTCAAGCCTCAGTGTCCTGTTAACTTTTTAAATTTTGATTTTTGAATTCAGAATTCATGCATCGCACAAACCATTGCTCTGTTAACGTTAACTACCACAACCAATATTCTTGAATCGTTGAATCCTTGAATCTTTGAATTATTGAATTGTTGAATTGTTGAATTCTTAAATCATTTTCACTAACTTGTTCTCAATCAAAACCTAACCCTCATGAAAATCTCCCCAGCCCTCCAAAAAGCGGTCTGTAATTTATCGGCCGACCAGAAAAACAAAATTCTATTAGAACTTTTAAGTAAAAACGAATCCTATGCCCAAAAACTAGAGTTTCAATTGCTCAATACTTTGACCGTCGTTGAACTCAGAGAAAAACTTTTTCATACCCTCGACGATGAACTACACAACAATGCAATGCTCTATACTCCCGGACAACTCCTCATGTTCTTGCGCGACCTCTACCGTAAAATAGAAACCCACGCCCAACTCACCGGCGACACCTACGGCGAAGTAGACCTAAACATCTTTGTCCTAAATGAAAGCCTCAAACTGCACAGTCAGAGCATGACTACCTTTAAATACAAACAAGTCGAAACCTGGTGCAAATTCATTTTGGCCAAAACCTTCAAAGCCTTGTTGCAGCGCACACAATTGACTAACAAAGAACAACTAGAGCTCTATCCCGACCTAGAAGAACTCGGTCACCACTACCAAAACAACAAATACCTCACCCGCTCCGCCCGCTCCCACGGCCTCCAACTCAATTGGCTCCTTAATAACGAAGTCCCCAACAACCTTCAAGAAATCCACGATGGAATTAAAAAGCTCGGCTACCTACAAAGTAGAAACCCCGTAAAGGATAGGGTGAAAGAGTAATAATATCGGCCTTCGAGACTACTCCTACCTCGTCCCTCAGGCCTCAGAGTTTTGATGTTTTTTAAATTTTGATTTTTGAATTAAGAATTAACGGGCGGCCTGAGGTTCGGCAAAGCCGAAGTCTCGAAGGCCAACCCCCAAACAGGAAAATCCCCTCTTTCTACAATAAATTCAAAAGATAAACCACCCATAACCCAACAAAATCAATATTTTTGACCTACACGATCAAAACACCTTGATCTGCCTAAGAATTACATACAGAATTAAGAGCATTCATATACATGATTACAGGAGAATTAAAGTCGCAAGTAGATAAAATATGGGAGTCTTTTTGGACAGGTGGTATTACCAACCCCATTACAGTTATTGAACAGTTTACCTATTTGTTGTTCATTCGTCGTTTGGATGAAAAGCAGTTGCTAGAAGAGAAGAAAGCGAATCTAATTGGCAAGCCCTTGGAGAAACCTCCTTTCTTTACCGCAGCGCAAGAGGCTTTGCGTTGGAACAAACTCAAAGACCAAGATGCGGAAGTGATGTTCGATCTCTTTACCAAACCTATGGTAGATGACATGACCGTCTTTGACCACATGAAACAAGTAGGGAGCGATGCAGGTGTGTTTGGCGAATTCATGAAAGGAGCAACTTTTATGATTTCTACACCGCGACTACTCGACCAAGTGGTGCAGATGATAGCAGGTATTAAAATGGAAGACAGAGACACCAAAGGTGATTTGTACGAATACTTGTTGTCTAAAACGGCCTCTGCAGGGAAGAACGGACAGTTCCGTACACCGCGCCACATCATTAAAATGATGGTAGAAATGATGCAGCCGCAAAAAGAAGATACCATTTGTGACCCTTCTAGTGGTACGGCGGGCTTCTTGGTGAGTGCCGGTGAATACATACATGAAAACCATGAGGAATGGTTCCACGAAAAAGATTTTAGAGAACATTACCACAATAAAATGTTTACCGGAGTAGAGTTTGACAGCACCATGTTGCGTATTGGTGCCATGAACCTCCAACTCCACGGTATAGACCACCCTAACTTAATAGGCAAGGATGCCCTAAGCGAAAGCAACGCCGATGTGCGTAACCAATTCTCGCTTATTTTGGCCAATCCTCCGTTTAAAGGGAGTTTAGATTACGATTCTGTAGAATCTTCTTTGCTCAAAACGGTAAAAACCAAGAAAACTGAATTGCTCTTCTTAGCCCTTATGTTGCGCATGCTAAAAATAGGAGGGAGAGCCGCGGTAATTATACCCGATGGTGTGTTATTTGGAAGCAGCAAAGCCCACAAGCAAATACGCCAAGAAATTATAGAAAACAATAAACTAGAAGCCGTTATCTCTATGCCAAGCGGGGTGTTTAAACCTTATGCAGGGGTAAGTACGGCGGTGGTTATCTTTACCAAAACGGGCAATGGCGGTACAGATGATGTGTGGTTCTACGACATGAAAGCCGATGGTTATAGTTTAGACGACAAGCGTGCCGAGGTGAAAGAAAATGATATCCCAGACATCTTGGCGCGTTACAGCCAGTTAGAGCAAGAAAAAGAGCGAAAGCGTACCGACTCCTCTTTCTTAGTTCCTTTTGAAGAAATTAAAAACAACGACTGGGACCTTTCCATTAACCGTTACAAAGAAATTGTTTACGAGGAAATTGAATATGCTGCTCCAGAGGTGTTGATTAAAGAGATTGAAGGATTGGATAAGGAGAGAAATAAGGCGTTAAAAGTATTGAAAGATATATTAGGGTAATGAAGTTTATTGAATTAAAAGAAGTAATTGATAAACCAATATCCGGTGAATGGGGAAGCGATGGTGAAGGAGTAAAAGTAATTAGAACCACAAATTTCACGAATGAAGGAAAATTGGAATTATCTGACGTAGTTGAGAGAAATATAACTCTAAAAAAAGTTGAGGAAAAAAAACTTCGAAAAGGTGATGTGATTATTGAAAAATCAGGTGGAGGTCCAAAACAACCTGTGGGAAGGGTTGTCTTTTTTGACGAAGAAGGAGAATATTTATGTAATAATTTCACATCTGTACTTAGACCTAAAACGGAGTTGATTTCTCCGAAATTCTTGTTGTACGTTTTGTTTGCAAATCATAAGTTTGGTTATACCAATGCCTTTCAAAATAAAACGACAGGAATAATTAATCTCCAATTAAAGAGGTATGTTTCAGAAACAAAAATCCCTCTCCCCCCCCTCGAAGAACAAAAAAGAATTGCTGCCATTTTAGATGCCGCAGACCTGTACCGACAAAAAACAAAAGCTCTCATTGCCAAATACGATGAACTCACCCAAAGTTTGTTTTTGGAGATGTTTGGAGATCCTGTTACCAATCCGAAAGGGTGGGAGGTTGTTTTAATGAGTGAGGTTTGTAACAAGGTGACAGATGGAACGCATGATACACCCCAAAGAATATCTAGTGGTGTGAAGTTCATTACAGGAAAACATATACGTCCTTTTAAAATTGATTATATAAATAGCGATTATGTTGAAGAATCTGTGCATGAAGATATATA
Organism: Lishizhenia tianjinensis; assembly: GCF_900116425.1. Lineage (GTDB taxonomy): Bacteria > Bacteroidota > Bacteroidia > Flavobacteriales_D > Crocinitomicaceae > Lishizhenia > Lishizhenia tianjinensis. Next base: position 118,143 of record NZ_FPAS01000001.1, read on the forward strand.
TAAAAGATGTAATCCAGAATATGGGGATGTATTGTACACTAACATAGGAGCAAATTTAGGTACTGCAGCATTAAACATTGTAAATTATGAATTTAGTATGAAAAATGTTGCGTTATTAAAACCAATAAAAGGGATAATTGACGGACGTTATATTGAATATCTACTAAATAGTAGAAACATGAAAGAAAAGATTGTCTGGATGGCTTCCTTAGGAGGAGCACAGCAATTTTTAAGTTTGAGTCAATTGCGTAGGTTAAAAATTAATAATCCACCTTTAAACCTTCAAAACCAATTCGCCGAACGCGTTCAAGCCATAGAACAACAAAAAGCCCAAGCGCAAGAGAGTTTGGCCAAGGCAGAAGATTTGTTTAATTCCTTACTCCAACGGGCATTTAAAGGGGAGTTAAGTAAAGAAATAGTATAGTTTAAAGTTTTTTAGTTAACAGAAAGTGTTAATTGTTTTTTTTATCACCTAATGAATATTACATTTGCCACAACCAAGTTAGAGAAGTACGCCAACCAACATAAAGTTGCGGTTAGTAAGTTGGGTATGTTAAGAGCGAAAAAACTAAAACAACGCTTAGATGATTTGTCTGCAGCAAGTAGTTTGGAAGATGTGAGGTATTTGCCAGGGAAGTATCATGAATTGACAGGAGATAGAAAAGGGCAATGGGCATGTGATTTAGATCAACCCTACCGCTTAATTTTTGAACCCCATGAAAATCCTATTCCTACCAATAAAAACGGTCAATACCTTTGGATAGAAATACTTGGTGTTGAAATTATAGAAATAACAGATTATCATTAGAAAGGAGTTGAACATGCAAGCAAATAGTTATTTACCAGATTTTGTAAGTCACCCAGGTGCAACCCTTGCAGAAATTTTAGAAGAATTAAAGCTAGGTCCAAAAGAGTTTGCTGTAAGAACTGGAAAGCCTGAAAAAACGATAAGCAAAATATTAAATGCTACAAGTGCTATTACACCAGATATGGCAGTGCTTTTTGAAGATGTTTTAAAAATTCCAGCTAATTTTTGGTTAGAGCGTCAAAAAAAGTACGATATATTTTTAGCACGTAAAAAGAGAGAAGAACAAATTGAAGCAGAGCTTGAATGGGGATCTAATTTTCCTTATGCAGAAATGGCAAGGCTTGGATGGATTACAACCACACGTAAGAAGAAGGAAAAGCTCGAGAATATTTACGATTATTTTTCTATTAGTTCCAAAGCTGCGTTTGATGCATACTATTTCCAACAAAAAGTACCCGTAAGTTTTAGAATATCCTTATCAAACGCTAAAAAGCCCTATGCTATGGCGGCTTGGTTGAGAAGAGGTGAACTGCAGGCAGAAGAGTTAAGTGCTCCACCTTTCGACAAATCTACTTTAAAGTCGCTTCTTCCCGAGTTAAAGAAAATAATGGCGAACCACCCTTCAAATTTTTTCAAAAAAATACAAGAAGTCTGTCTAAAAGCAGGAGTTAAAGTGGTGTATACACCTTGTTTACCAGGAGCTTCAGTTCATGGTTCAACGCGATGGGTTAAAGATACACCGCTCGTTCAACTTTCTGCACGCTATAAACAAAATGACATTTTTTGGTTTACCTTCTTTCATGAAATAGGTCATATCTTATTACATGGGAAAAAATTTGTTTCTATGGAGAATGTAGATTACGATGACGAGGAAGAGTTGAAAGAAAAAGAAGCAGATAAATTTGCAGTAGAGTTAACATTTAGTGAGGCGGAGGAAAAAGAAGTTTTATCCAAAAAACCTCTCTTCGTTGAGGATATAGAGAAGTTTGCAAAGAAGTTTGGTACACACCCAGCTATGATAATAGGAAGATTTCACTTTAAAAAATTATTACCTTACAGCTTAGGAAGAGAATTTATTCAATCTATAAACCTTAGTGAATAAAAAATAATGAGCAACTTTAAATTCTTAGCTACCGAATGGAGAGCCATCTACAAAGAGGCTAAAGAGGCAGAAAAATTAACTTTTACTTCGCCCAAAGCTTGTGCAGTTATTTGTAGAAGTGCCTTGGAGAAAACCGTAAACTGGTTGTTCAACAACGATCCAGATTTAGAAAGGCCCTACAGAGAAAACTTGGGCGCCTTGTTGCACGAGCAGTGTTTCAAAGACATCCTCAAACCTTCCATGTTTAGAGAAATTTACCTCCTTAAAAAAATAGGAGATAATGCCGCACATGGTAACTCCATTCGCAAAGAAGAGGCCTTGGTTGCTCTACAGAATTTATACAGGTTTACGGCTTTTGTGGCCGTATATTATTCAGAAAACGAACCCCTTATTCTTCCCTTCGATGAGTCGCTCATACCCACCGGAGAAGAAATTAAACAAACCCTAGAAGAAATTCAGTTGCTAGAAAAGCAATTGAACCTTAAAAATGAACAGGCCCTTCTAGAAAGAAAACAATTAGAAGAACAAGCAGAACTCATTGCCTCCTTGCAACAACAATTGTTAGATCAAGAACAAAATGTTAAAGCGCGTAAGGTTGAGCGAGAACAAGTTGTTGAAATAGAAAAGGTAGTGCCTGTATTGGTGTCAGAAGCCAAAACACGCCAAATGTTCATAGATGTTTTCCTCAAAGAAGCCGGTTGGAGCAATTTACGTGAGGGATATGAATTAGAGTACGAGGTAAAAGGTATGCCGCTTACTACCAATAAATCGGGCAAAGGCTATGCAGATTACGTACTTTGGGGAGACAATGGTTTACCCTTGGCAGTTATAGAAGCCAAGAAAACCATGGCAGATGCGCGTAAGGGAAAACACCAAGCGCAGTTGTATGCAGATTGCTTGGAGCAAATGCACCAGCAACGTCCTATTATTTTCTACACCAACGGTTTCGAGAATTTTATTTGGGATGATACCTTTTACCCCGATAGAGAAGTACAAGGTTTTTACACCAAAGATGAATTACAACTCTTAATTGATAGAAGATCTACCCGAAAAGATATTAGAGAATATAAAGTCAACGAAAACATAGCTGGCAGGTACTATCAAAAGGAAGCCTTGCAACGTGTGGCAGAAACCTTTGTAGGTACTACCACCAACGGGGAACTGAAAGCGGGAGGTAGAAAAGCCCTTTTGGTTATGGCAACGGGTTCGGGTAAAACAAGAACTTCGGCCGCTTTGGTAGATATGCTTACCAAATGTAATTGGGTAAAACGCGTATTGTTTTTGGCCGATAGAAATGCTTTGGTAACGCAGGCCAAAAATGCCTTTAACGAACACCTGCCTCACCTCAGTGCGGTAGATTTAACCAAAGAAAAAGAAGATGGAAGTACGCGTATTGTGTTCAGTACCTACCCAACCATCATGAATAAAATAGATGCACTCAAAACAGACGATGAACGCTACTACGGCGTAGGTCATTTCGATCTCATCATCATAGATGAAGCCCACCGTTCTGTGTATAAAAAATACGGTGCAATTTTCGAGTACTTTGATTCATTGTTAGTCGGTTTAACGGCAACGCCCATAGATCATGTAGATAGAAGTACTTATCAATTATTCCGCGTAGAAGACAAGAACCCAACTTACGGTTACGAGCTCAGAGATGCGGTAAAAGATGGTTTCTTGGTGCCTTTTAAAGGAATCACCATGCCCATCAAATTCATGCGAGAAGGAATCCGTTATGAAGATTTAGACGAAAGAGAAAAAGAGGAATACGAAGAAAAGTTTGGAGATCCCTTGACGGGAGAAATTCCAGAATCCATAGAAGGTTCTGCCTTACACAACTGGTTATTCAATACAGATACGGTAGACAAAGCCCTTAATCATTTAATGACCCACGGAATTAAAGTAGAGGGTGGAGACAAGTTGGGTAAAACTATCATATTTGCCAACAACCACAAACACGCTGTTTTCATAGAAGAACGCTTTAACAACATGTACCCAGAACATGCGGGTAACTTTTTAAGGGTGATTGATAACTATGAAAGTAAAGCGCAAGATTTGTTAGACAAATTTACGGATGCCAACCAAGAGCTAAATCCGCAAATTGCCGTTTCTGTAGATATGATGGATACAGGAGTAGATGCGCCACGTGTGGTAAACCTGATGTTCTTCAAAGCCGTGAAATCTTACGCCAAGTTTTGGCAAATGATAGGAAGAGGAACACGTTTGTGTCCTAATCTTTTTGGTCCGAACAGAGATAAAAAAGACTTCCTAATCTTCGATCTCTGCGAAAATTTTGAGTTTTTCGGTACCAATCCTGACGGTATAGATGGTGGTGTTACCACTAGTCTTACCCAGCGTATTTTTGAAATGAAGCTCGACATCATGGCAGAAATCCGTGAGAAAATGGATGCCAATGAAGAAGAGCGAGAGTTAAATGAAAGTTATACGCGAGAATTATTTGAAAGGGTAAGCACCTTAGATGAAGACAGGTTTCAAGTGAAAATGAAATTGCGTGCAAAGACCTATTTTTCTAACCGCGAAAATTGGAATCACTTAAAAAAGACAGATTACATTGATTTGAAATCTGAGATAGCGCCCATAATTCTACCGAAAAAAGGAGACCATGAATTGGCCCGTAGGTTCGACATCATCATGTTAACCATAGCATTGGCCAAGTTAACCGGTAAAGTTCCAAGCAATTACATAAGAAAAGCAGCCGAGGTAGGTAAGAATTTGAGTCGCGTTAACGTACCCGACGTAAAAAGAGAACTCAAAACTTTGGATGATTTACAAAGTCCAAATTTCTGGAAACAAGTTTATTTGCGTCGTTTGGATGAGGTAAGATTAACCGTGCGTGAGCTCATGAAATACCTTGAGAGCGAACCCACAGAAATTGTCTATACTTCCTTAACCGATGATGTGCAACTTTCTATGGTAAACGAAGACCCTGTTCCTTACGGAAATGCTTTGGCTACTTACAGAGAAAGGGTAGAAAGCTACATTCGAAAGAACAAACACCATTTGATCATACAAAAGCTCCGTAACAACGAGCCCATCACAAAAGAGGAGTTAGAAGCGTTAGAAACTTTACTTTTTGACGGTGAAGAAAGAGGAACGAAAGAAACCTTTACAGAAGAATTTGGAGAACAACCCTTGGGTGTATTTATTCGCTCTATAGTTGGGTTAGACATACAAGCCGCAAATGCTGCGTTTTCGGAGTTCATTCAACTTAGAAACCTAAAAGCCGACCAAATGACCTTTATAAAAAACATCATTTCTTTCTTAGAAAAGAATGGAACCATAGACAAGAGTATGCTCTTCGAAGCCCCTTTCACCGACATCAACGACCAAGGCCTCCTCGGAGTCTTCGACGATGCCGACGCCTTCAAAGTCATCTCACTTTTAGATAGAATAAATGAAAATGCAGAGATAGCATAAAATATCGGCCTTCGAGACTCCTCCTTCGTCGGACCTCAGGCCTCCGTTAAATCAAAGATTTGCGGCCTGAGGTTCCACGAAGTGGAAGTCTCGAAGGCCAACACAATTGAATAAAATTAATAAAATGAAAACCACCCCTTATCAAGAAATCATTATCGATTGGACGGCAAGTGAAAAAGTAAATTCTTTAAATGACTTTAAGAGTAAGTTCGGAAATGTTTTAGAACAAAAGACCGATTTTTTATACCAAATCTACGGAGATCACCCAGTATACGGAAGAAACGTATTGCTGTATATAGGGATTTCCAAACAGATTAAAGGCAGGATGAATCAACACTTAAAGGGAATTTTTAGCTATGTTCATAATAAGACCATTTCTATCGGTCAGGTAGATGAAAAATATAGATTCAAACTTGAAAAGTTAGAATCTATATTGATAGCAAATCATAAACCCGCTTTTAATAAGGAGTATCTCCATAACCTAGATTCATCGGCGATGCAAGTTGATACGCAAGATGACGGAAAAATAATTGTAATTAATAACGGAGAGTACGGTTGTTTACAGACATCATGCACCAACTTTTGGTGGGTGGATGCTAAAGTAGATTAGATACAAACTAAAAAAAACTAAATTAAAAGATTAAAAACCAATAAAGTCAAACCGAAAATTAAATTCAATGAAAAAAATAATCGTTTTTCTGTTTTTTTTAAGCCAAGTTTTTATCGGCTTCAATCAAACCTTAACGTTGAAAGACCTTCAGTATGTATGTAGTCAATCTGATTGGACAAAAGTTAATAATTACCTAACTGACAAAGGGTGGGAGTATTATGAATCCGAAAAAGGCTCTTCCGATCGGTATAACACGATAACATGGACTTTTAATCGAGGTTATGGAGGGAAAGCATCAGGATGGTTTCATCTGTATACATTCGATGGTTTATCTAATAAAGTACTTTATAGTGTATTTAATCAAACTTCGTACAATAAGGTTCATAACCAAATCAATTCTTTAGGCTATAAACTTAATGAGAGCGTAATAGAGGATAATGAAATTATATCTACGTATAAAAATAGTAGGTATTTTTTAGAATTAACAACTGAGAAAAGAGAAAGTAGTAGTTCTTATTATGACGATGGGGGAGTTACTGCCTATAATTTTGAATTGATTTTAAAGTCTGGAGTTTATGACCCTGATAATGGTAAGAAATACGAATATTACTGGGATGGAAAAACACTAAAGTTAGAGTATGTCATGAAGGATGGTGAGTTACATGGTCCTTTTAAATCCTATAATTACAACGGTACATTGAAGAAAACGGGTGTGTTTAAAAACGGTGAGCAGCATGGTTTTTTTGTAGAATATAGGGGCGATGGAAGTAAGGAGTCTGAATATAATGTAAAGGATGGAGTACTTAACGGTAGCATAAAATCGTACTACGAAAATTCTAAATTGGAAAAAGAAGGTTTTATGTTAAATGGTAAGGAACATGGGAACTTTAAAGAATATACAGAAGAAGGTGTTCTTGAACTTGTATATAACAAGAAAAACGGAGAATTTGACGGGAGTTTTAAAGTATATTATGAGAATGGTCAATTGAAAAGGATCGGTGCTTTTGCTAATGGTGTAGAAAGTGGTGAGTTTAAAGAGTATAATGAGGAGGGGAAATTGGAATATCATTATTTCAAAAAGAATGGTGTTAATGAAGGGAAGTTTTATGAGTATGAGGATGGTAAGTTAATCTTGGAATCTAATTATAAAAATGATCAATTGCATGGGGAGTATGTTAATTATTTTTATAATGATGAGGGAGAAATAGGGTACAAATTGACAGGTGATTATTTATATGATAAAAAGAATGGATTGTGGAAAGGTGAAATCAAGGAGGGAGAAGAGTTTAGATTGTTGGAATCTAAAACCTACTATCAAGGTGAGTTAAATGGTCCTTGTATGATACCGAGCAACGATACACTAGTATTTTGTTCTTATGACATGGGTAGCCTACAAGGGGATTATATGATGTATTTTGATTTGTCGGCATCCCTTTTTAACACTGTGATCCGCACTGATTCTTCAAAACTAGTTTTATTGAAGAAAGGTAAATATCAACTTGGTAAAAAGCATGGAATGTGGAGCTACTATTTTAACTCAGGTTCGCTTATGGAAAAAGGTCCTTATAATAAAGGTAAAAAGCATGGGAATTGGAGTTATTATCATCATGGGATGTCAATACCGGTAGAAAATGGGGAGTTAATGAATTTACCTGGTCAGTTAAGATTAAAAGAACAATACAATAATGGACTACTAAATGGTGTTGTTGAACGATTTTCTTACATGAAAAAAATACCTTGTCAAGGAGGTGGAGATTGTTATGAAATTGAAGATGCTTACCTGAAAGAACATTACTTAAATGGAACACTTCATGGAGATGTTATTTATAAGGATTCAGTAGGTACTGTAATAGAAAAGGGTGAATATTATTATGGTAAAAAACAAGGTGTATGGTTAGAATCTGCATTGTTAAATAAGGAATATGGGTATGTTTTTAGTGAAGGGGAATATCAATCTGACCTTAAAACAGGTAATTGGGTTACGTACGGTAAGGATAAAGTGGTTTTGATGGAAATCAATTATGTCAAGGATGAATTTGACGGTGTTACAAGGTTGAATAATTTAAATGGAGACAATTTACAAGAGCTAGAATTTGAAAATGACAATTTGGTATCTATTAAGGTATATGATGAGTTATCCGGCTTAATGACTCATTCATACAAAATAAATAACTTTTCAAATAAAACAGTTATACAAACAATATACCGAGATGGATTGAAAGTTTCTCAACAAGAATATCGATTTACTGGAGATGGTAATCCATTTGAGTTCCATAAAGATTTCGTAAATGGTCTTAATAATATTGGTAAATATTATATCCAAGAAATTGGGTTATACGTACTTTATGATACTAAGGAAAGGCTTACTGTTAAGGGGGAGTTGTCATTGGGAACCAAAATCGGTGATTGGTACTATTATGACTATGAGCAAGATATATACGTGATAAAAACATATAAATACAATAAGGTTACCTTAGAGAAGTATTTTTATATAAATAGTTCAGAAGCTTTTACAGGGGATTATTTTATAAAGGAATCTAAAGAAGCAGATCTGATAAAAGTAAAGGTGAAAAACGGGTTAAGAGAAGGAAATACGAAATTTTACGATAAAGAAGGTAAAGTAATTAAAAAGGACAAGTACAAAACTGGACTTAAGATTAGTTAGGAAATGGTAACGAAGAAAATTGCAAACATCACGTATTTTAATTGTTGGTGGGGAGATAATAAGTAGATATGGACGTACAAGAAATTAAAGAGAAAATTAGGTTACTTGAGCAACAAAAGTCAAAGGCTATAGAAAAACAAGAGTACGTTTTAGCTACAGATTTAAGAGATGAGATTTTGAAATTCGAAAACCAATTGAAGAATATTTCTAAAAGATAAAACTTATGCCATTCCTCCCAAATCAGATAACCAAAGATCATATCATACGGGCAGCTAACCGTATTGAAAAGGAAAGTATAGAATTACTTCCTTCAATGCAATGGGATGTTGAAATCGATGAGAATCTTTACCCACCAAAAGAAATCATGCGATTTGCGCATGAAGAAATGAATGGAGAACGCATTTGGAATTATTCGGGTGGAGAGCAAACAAATGCAATTTTGAAAACACATGGTTTTGAAATAAAAGCTAAAATATTCGCTGATACCAAAATTTTGGAACTGATTGATGCTTATAAATCCCATATCTGTACATCTAAATTAGAAAACGAGCGTTACAAATGGGAGTTAGTTCAGCAATTTAAAGGTCGACCTGATGTAAATACTGAAAATTTCAAGGATGAAATTCAAGCTTTGGATTTTGCTAACCTGGTTTATGCAATGTCTAATTCCGTTCGTAAGTTTTTAGCAGAAGAAAAACCTGAGGAGTTTCGTACTTGTTTTCAACAATTGTTTGATGATCAAATAGATTTAAGTCAACGTGTAAGGCAGTTTACTGAACAAACCTTAAAGCTTTACAAGTCACTGAACGGATCTCACGGACATCATCAGGATGAGCGAACTATTTCAGCATATTTAACCTATCACAACCCAGATAAATACACCTTTTATAAAAATTCATTTTATCAAGCTTTCTGTAAGTTATTGGATGTTAAAACTGCTTCAAAGAACAAGAAATACGCTCATTATTTAGAATTGTTAAATGAATTTATTTCTGGATATATTCAAAAAGATGAAGAGTTAATTGATCTTGTAAAATCTCTTCTTCCAAAGTTATATGATGGTAAGAATCATTTATTGTTAGCACAAGATATACTTTATACTATGTTAGAAGGAATAGATAATAGTGAACATTTTAATTACCAGAAAGATTTCGAAAAATGGCTGAAGAAGTCAAATGGAAAAGGAAGTAATAAAGTGGCCTCTTATTTAAGGGCGATAGAGTTGTTGCAAGAGTCTTTAGATTATGTTATTTATGAAACTGATGATCTTGATTTATTAGGTGAGTTGCACGTAGACTTGATAGCCAATCAGAAGAACATCGACGGTCCCTATTACAATGCTTCAGCCCCACCTTCTTATGCCAACAACGGGTTTTACTCAGCTTCAATAGGTGCTTATCTAGAATTTCAAAAAGAACGAAATGCTAAAAGTGAATTGAGAGAACCGAAAACAAATTATTCTATGCCTTATTCCTTAAACGAAATACTTTACGGTCCTCCGGGTACCGGTAAAACATACGAGACAAAATCTAAAGCCGTTGAAATCATCACGGGTAATAAAATTGAAAAAAGAGATGAGTTAAACGCAGAATACAATAGACTTGTTGAGTCTAAAAACATCTTGTTTTCAACTTTTCACCAAAGCATGTCTTACGAGGATTTTGTAGAGGGAATTAAACCTGTAACCGAAGATGGGCAAGTTTCTTACGAAATCCAAGACGGAATTTTTAAACAAATATCTTCTCTGGCTAAAGGCGTAGATGGTAGAATCGAAAAGCAAGAAAGTGCTATTGATTTTTCTACGTTAGAATTTTTTAAGATGAGTTTAGGGGGGAAGAATAGAAAAGATGTTCATGATTGGTGTATAACCAACAATGTTATTGCTTTAGGTTATGGTGGGAATAATGACCTAGATACAATAGGAGCGAGTAATTGGAAGGATTACCAAGTTGAATTTCAAGAGAATTTCCCTCAATTAGTAGAAAAATCTAGTTATAATGTAAACTCAACTTACTACTTTAAAAATGTAATAAAGTTAGGGGATGTTGTATTAGTTTCTAAAGGCAATAGAATCATAGATGCTGTTGGGATTGTAACAGGAAATTACGAATACAGAGAAAGCGAAGAAATTCCTTATCATCATTTTAGAAAAGTTAGATGGATTGCCACAAATATGAATGCAGACCCTAGTTTATTCGTGGATAAGAACATATCACAACAAACAATCTATCAGTTCTATAACGATGATATTAAAGTAGACTATTTTGAAAAGAAATTTTCAAAAAGTAAAAAGGAGACGGAGTTCAAAAATCACGTCCTCATCATAGATGAAATTAACAGGGGAAATGTTTCTGCAATTTTTGGTGAGTTAATTACGCTCATAGAAGAGGATAAACGTTTGGGAGCCAAGGAGGAAATCAAAGTGACTTTGCCGTATTCAAAAGAAGAATTTGGTGTTCCGAGTAATTTATACATCATCGGTACCATGAACACAGCCGACCGTAGCGTTGAAGCTTTGGATACAGCCTTAAGACGTCGTTTTAGCTTTAAGGAAGTCGGGCCAAAACCTGAATTAATTCGAGAAGTTGGAAAAGCTGAGAATGGGGAGGTAGAGGGTGTAGATTTGGTTCAACTCCTTTCGGTAATCAATCAACGTATAGAGGTGTTGTTGGACAAAGATCATTGTATTGGTCATAGTTATTTCCTTAATGTCGCAAGCTTAAGGGAATTGAAAGCAGCCTTTCAGGACAAGATCATTCCTTTATTGCAAGAGTATTTTTATGGTGATTATGGAAAGATAGGTTTGGTGTTGGGAGAAGGTTTTGTGAAAAAATCAATGCTAACCAACCACAATATATTTGCGATTTTCGATGATTATGACGCAAGTATGTATGAGGAGAAAAATGTCTATCATATCATACAGCCTTGTGCTTTGAAGGATAATGAATTCAAACAAGCTTTGAATCAATTGATAGGATAGGTGGGGATACGTCATAAAATAGCTGTTTTCGAACATGAAACTTTGACCTTAAAGAATAAGGAGTTCACGCGCCGACATTTGGAGGTTTTACAAACCTTCCATGGAGAGAAGGGTGTTCCTTATTTCTCATTGGTACATAAGGGAATAAAGTTCAATCAATTTGTAGGTGTTTTACAGATTGGTGAACTCACCTTGGAGGTTTTGCCTAAGGCGGATAAAACAGGGACACAGGATGAATGGAGGTCAAGGTTAATTGAAATGCTGCACGCGGTAGGAGAATTCAATGTGGATGCACCTTCTGAGAGTCTATTGACCCTGAAAAATAATTCTGTGTTAGATCTCTATTTTGCCTTGTTTGTAAAAGAGGTGGAGTATCTCTTACACCAAGGTTTAGTCAAAAAGTATAGAAGAACAGAAGGGAATGTTAAAAGTCTAAAGGGGAGTTTAAACTTTACTAAACACTTAGATCATAACCTCATTCATAAAGAACGCTTTTACACCGCTCATACCGTGTATGATCAGCAACATGTTTTACACGCGATATTGTTGCAAGCCCTAATGGTTTTAAAGCAACTCAATACCAATGCTAGCTTAACGAGTAGAATTTCTACACTTCTATTAAACTTTCCAGAACAGGAATATATTAAGATCACTGAAAGCACTCTCAAGAGAATTGCTTTAGATAGAAAAACAGAAGGCTACAAAAAAGCCCTTCAAATTGCAGAATTGATACTTCTCAATTATCACCCAGACCTAACCAATGGTAGAGACAATGTACTGGCCTTGATGTTTGATATGAACAAACTGTGGGAGAAGTATGTATATGTGGGCTTAAAAAAGAACCTCAAAGGGATAAGATCTATTTCCATGCAACACTCCAAAAAGTTCTGGCAACAAGAAAAGGGAAATGCTTCCACTATGCGACCTGATATTGTCATCAACAAGGGAGAACCTGATTGTATTGTTTTAGATACAAAATGGAAAAATCTCAATGGATCAGTGCCAAGTTCAGAAGACTTACGACAAATGTATGTCTACGCAAAATTCTACCAAACCCAAAAGGTAGCCTTAGTATACCCCGGAATAGAAAATGCTGAGTTTACCGGTAACTACTATCACGAACACACCAAAGAACTTGGCGATCAATCTTGTTCTATCATTACCCTTCGCCCAGAAAAGAAATTGAAATCATGGATGCAAGATTTGAGTTTGTTTTTTAATGTTTAAGCTATAAATATAGGTCTTCAAGACAGCTCGTACCTCACCCCTCAGGCCTCAGTACCTTGAGGTTTTTTAAATATTAATTTTTGAATTAAGAATTAACGGCCGACCTGAGGTTCCACAAAGTGGAAGTCTCGAAGGCCAACACCTCTTTAAATCTTTAAATGTCGAACTTCAGTTCGATATTAAATTCTTAAATTCCCTTCTAAAAGTCTAACCGTCTAAATGTCTAAACATCTAAAATCTCTATCTTAGTCGGCATGAACATTTTTCTGACCCTCGATTATGAACTTTTCTTCGGCAACCCCACGGGGAGCGTGGAGAAGTGTATCTTGGAACCTACCGAGCGTTTGCTTAATATTTCGCGCAAATATGGGGTGGGGATGACCTACTTTGTAGATATTGGGTACCTCTTGGCAATGGAAAGAGAAATGATACATTTTCCGCAATTGCAGCACGACTATAATTTGGTCGTAGATCAATTGCACAAAATCATTGCAGAAGGCAGCGATGTTCAATTGCACATTCACCCGCATTGGGAAGATTGTAACTATACGCCAGAAGGTTGGAATATGATTACGCATTTGCACTATAAATTGGATGATTTCCCCGAAGAAGAAATCTATCCTTTGGTGAAGCGTTACAAGGAAAAGTTAGAAGAGATTATCGGAAGAAAAGTGAATAGTTTTAGAGCAGGAGGTTGGTGTTTGCAACCTTTTTCTAAAGTGGAAAAAGCCTTTCAAGAACTCGGAATAAAATACGATACCACCGTTTTTCAAGGTGGAAAGTTTTCCTCTGAGCACTATGCCTTTGATTTTACCTCAGCACCCAACAAGGGGCGTTATCAATTTCAAAGTGTATTGACCCATGAAAATCCTGAGGGTTATTTTACGGAAATTCCTATAGGGGGTATGAAATATCATCCTTTGTTTTACTGGCAATTGTATGGGTGGGGGAGAGTTAGACCTTCGCGACATAAAATGCTGGGAGATGGTAATTTTATTGCCCAACCCGGACGTAAACAAAAACATTTGACAAAATCTTCTTGGAACCATATTAGTATGGATGGATACTTCGCCTCTAAACTCAAAAGTGCTACACGCAAATTTGCAAAGTCGGGAAGAACGGATTTAGTGGTGATCGGTCATCCAAAAAGCATGACTGAATTTTCATTTGAGCGTTTAGAACGTTATATTCAGGCCATGCAAAAGAAACACGAGTTTTTAACCTTTAAAGATTTGCCCCATGCTGATTAGTGCAGAGCGTCTGGATAAGGCGGCTTGGGATGATTTTGTAGCGCAACACGGAGCAACTATTTTTTCTACTTCTACTTATTTAGATGCTACCGCAGAAAACTGGTTTGTCTATTGGAAAAAGGACGAAAACTGGGGAGTAGCCTTGCCCTATACCGTGCGTTTGGGGATCAAAACCTTGTACCAACCCTTCTTTAGTCGTTACCAAGAGGTAATCGGAGATGTTCCTGCTGGGAGGTCGGAACTCGAAGAGGTAATAAAACAGCATTTCAAGCGTTCTATGGTCAACTTCAGACGAGAAATTCCGGAGTGGATTCCTTCTGAAATTTATGTGTACCAAAGTTATGACGAGCAAGCCAAAATTTCTACAAATGCCAAACGTCAATTCAAGAAATTTGAGAAGTCGGGTTATAGCATAGAAAAGGAAGCGTTTACACCAGAACACCTCGAGTTTATCACCAATACTTTGGCTGAGAAGTTAGATTTTTACAAGGGTGATGAGGTAGAAATCATTGACCGCTTGGCCAAGAACTTAAGTGGAACCCAACAGTTGGTGAGTCATGTTGTACGCATTGCCGGAGAAATTGCAGCGTGTATACTTTTAATGGATTTCGGGCAGCGCCGTATTTACTTAAAGGGAGCAAGTTCTGAAGATTTGAAAAAATTAGGAGCCATGTACGCTTTGCTCAACAATGCTAGAGAAGAAGCTGTGGCCCAACATAAAATATTTGATTTTGGTGGATCGCGCGTAGATAGCGTTAAATCCTTCAATTATAAATTAGGTGGAGTAGACCAAAAGTATTTTGCTTATCACTATGATAATTCTCCTTTTTGGTTTAAACTCGCACAAAGTTTAAAAGCATGGAAGAAAAAGTAGTATTGATTACAGGTGCCTCAGGTGCATTAGGAACGGCCTTAACGGAACATTTCAGAGCCCAAAGTCACATTAAATTAGTGCTCCACTTCAATGCGAATCCTATTTTAAACATAGACAACCAAAACGTTTTACTTACGCAGGCAGACCTTACTCAAGAACATGAGGTGAAAGGGATGATGGCGAAAATAGAGGAGAAGTTTGGTCGTTTAGATATGCTCATCAACAATGCAGGGATCTCTAAAAGTGCCATTTCTTGGAAAATGTCTAGCGAAGATTTCGATGCTACCTTAAATGTAAACCTCAAAGCACCTTTCTTAACCAGTAAATACGCCATTCCACTAATGCGTAAGCACAACTGGGGACGTATCGTAAACATCAGTAGCGTAGTGGCGCAAACAGGTTTTATTGGTACCACAGCCTATGCAGCGTCCAAAGCCGGACTCATCGGTATGACCAAAACCATGAGTAAAGAACTAGCTGCCTTCAACATCACTGTAAACGCTTTGGCTTTAGGTTATTTCAACAGAGGAATGATAGATGATGTGCCCGAAGAGTTGCGTTCTGAAATCCTAAAAAATGTACCTATGAATCAATTAGGAGAACCAGCAACCATCGCCAAAACTTTGGAATTACTCCTCTCAGAAGAAGGAAGCTTCATCACCGGTCAAACCCTCAACCTCAATGGAGGACTATACTAATGCAGTATGGAGTGTGAGTATGGAGTATGAGCGAATCTAAAATTAGATGTATCGAAATATAGGTTGTCGAGCAAAATATAAGTTATCGAGCGGAGAGCCGTGGTGAGCGGAGCCGAACTATCGAGATACCGATAATTCAATGACTAAATTTCCAAATCATCAAATTATTGAATCCTTAAATCATTAAATAGTCAACCGCAGGTTGATGCTTAAATCTATAAATTCACTCAGCGTACTTTGTGTAATCCTCTGCGAACTTTGTGGTTCAGCCACGTCCTATCGGAATCATCAAATCCTTCAAATCATCAAATTATTGAATTTGACCTACCCCAGCTTCGATTGCGTAACCACCTCAGCCAATAACTCCAATCTTTCTTGATAATGCGGGTTGATATCCCCTTCAGTTGTATACAAATCAGCATATTGCATAGGAACACTCAAAGGAGCTGTCCAAGCACGCAAGGCTTTGGCAACTGTATCCATGGCATTGATACCATTGATGGCTTGTACACCACCAGCCCAACACGCAAAACCGATTACTTTACCTTCCAAGTATACTTGATCTTCAGTTTTACCGTATTCCAACCAGTCCAAACAGTTTTTCATCGCACCTGTCATACCGCCATGGTACAAAGGAGTAATCCAAATATGTATGTCTGTGGCTCTAAACAATTTGTTCATCGCCTCAACAGGAGCAGGCAAAGTTTCAGGGTTTAGTTTGAAAAGAGGGATGTTAGAATCGGTGATGTTAAAGATCTCCGTCTCACATGCCAAAGTATCAAATTTGTTCTTTAAAAGTGTGCTAATCTTTGCAGATGTAGACTGAACAACTGGCTCTATAGCTCCGTTAAATATCAATACTTTCATTTCCTTTTCCATATTACTTTGGGTAAACCTACTTCGCCATACATGAGGGCTTTAACTAGGGGCGAAAGAAGCTGTGTGATTTTAGCATAAACCTCCGGAGGAATTCCGGGTCTGGCTACAATTACAACACGCTCATCTTTCAGGTGCGCAAAATTAGTGTTTTCTAATTGCTTTAACCAAGCTTGCAGCTTTAAGTTTTCCATAGGTCCAAAAGATACATTCTGGGCAACCTCCAAAAAACGAGAGGTTATGGACATAAAAATCCAAGCAGGTAAAATTAATTCATCATCATAGTGCACGGCCACACTTTTTCCCTTAAACACATCTAGGTCTAAGTTGTTTAAAGTAGTTTTAAATTGTTTTTCTTTTACTATGAGACCCTCATATAAAAGTTCTGCTAAATCAAAACTAACCCATTCTTCTTTTGGGGCGTAATCTGCTAGATCCAGCGCTGTAATCTTTGACTTATTGGGTATATTATTGTGAAGGGTATGCATGTTTTGAACATAAAAAAGGGGGAAGTGCAGGATCTCACTTCCCCCGGTGTAAACCATTCGAATTATTTAATTTTCGCCAAGGCTTCTTGATATTTTTTCTCAACTACAGCCCAGTCTAAAACAGACCAGAATGCGTTTAAGTAATCAGGACGTCTGTTTTGATAATTTAAATAATAAGCATGCTCCCAAACGTCAATTCCAACGATAGGATATCCTTGGCTTGTAGGATTCGTGTCCATTAAGGGATTATCTTGATTTGCTGTAGAAGAAACTTCTAATTCACCGTTGAATTTCACCAATAACCAAGCCCATCCAGAACCAAATTGTGTTGCTCCTGCGTTGTTGAACTGTTCTTGGAAATTTTCGAAACTTCCAAACTTACGAGTGATCGCGTCAGCTAATTCTCCGGTAGGTAAGTTCTGTGGTGTAGGAGATAAAATTTCCCAGAATAAGCTGTGGTTGTAATGACCACCACCATTATTTCTTACTGCTGTTGAGTAAGTACTAATATTGCGAAGAATGTCTTCTAGATTGTCGTGCTGAGCTGGTGTTGCTTCTAAAGCAGCGTTTAATTTATCCACGTAACCTTGGTGGTGTTTACCGTGGTGAATTTTCATTGTTTCTTCGTCAATGTGTGGTGTTAAAGCGTCGTGTGCATAGGATAATGCAGGCAATGTATATTTCATATTTCTTTGTTTTTTTATTTTTTACTTGCCACAAAATTACAGGGTTCTTGAAATAAAACAAGTGTTTACTTGTTTTATTGATTCGTTTATCATTTTCGTGACAATTTTTCATGTGCTTTGATTGTGATAGCTCCTGGCTTAATACTAACTTTACATCATCATCCTAGTATTAGGTAAGAACAGAACATTAGAAAAGTAGTAGCGTGGAAAAAGACAATCTTCTTATAAAGGTATTGGAACAAATCAAATTGCATGATGAAATTAATGCAGCCGAGTTGGCGAAAGCTTTGAGTATTACCAAGGAAGGTGCACGTCAGCATTTGTTGAAGTTCGAAAAAGGTGGTTGGATAGAAGGTTATGCAAATAAGTCGGGTGTTGGTAGACCTGTGCAATATTATAGGTTAACCGAAAAGGGAGATGCGCAATTTCCAGATACACATGCACAAGTTACTGTAGAACTCTTACAATCTGTAAAAGAACTTTTGGGAGAAAGCGCCTTGGATCAACTCATTGAAAATAGAGAGAAGGTAAACTATCAACGTTATGCTTCCAAATTGGATCAGAAGGAAATAGTTGAAGAAAAGTTAAGCCTGTTGAGTCAACTGAGAACCAAAGAAGGTTACATGGCCAGTTGGGAAGAGAAAGACGGGAGCTACTACTTAATAGAAAATCACTGTCCCATTTGTTCTGCCGCCAGAGAATGTCAAGGTTTTTGCGCTGCGGAGCTCAATAACTTTAAACAATTATTGGGAGATGAATTTCAAGTAGAACGCACCAAGCACATACTCAGTGAAGGTAAACGTTGTGTGTACAAGATCACCCCTAAATCTTAATTTTATCTAAAAATATTAGCATTTTTATTTCTTGCTATTCTCCTGTTTTACAGCGTGTTTACGTGGTGTTGGAGTTTTATTGTGTCAAGATTTTTGACATTACATTTAAATATCTCAAAAAAAGTTGTATATTGTGCTAAAATAATTAGCATGGATACAAAAACAAAACAGCGCTTTAGAATTGCCTTGGCAGCTTTATTCATTGCAGGCTCTGCTTATGTGAGTTTGAGGTGGCTTTTTAAAACTCCACCTATGATTAAAGTATTTGTGCTTTTGGCAAACATGGCCATCATTTATTTAAGTATAGATTTCGTTAAAAAACAAAACAGAAAAGACAATTATGGAAAGTAAAAATTTAGTGAAGTACATCGGATTAGGAGTACTGGCCTTTGTGGCAGTAATCATCTTTTTCAATTCGTGGCAAGATGTAGAACCGGGTGAAGAAGGTTTTGTGTACAAGCCGTATACAACGGGGGTAGATACTAATGTTACCTATACAGAAGGTACGCGTTTTATTGCTCCTTGGAACGAGATGATCACCTATAATGTTAGACAATTGTCTAAAGGTTATAACCAAGAGGTGATGGACTTGAACGGTACGGAAGTGAGAGTTGATGTTGCGGTGAACTATTCTGCACAAAAAGGACACACACCCAATTTGCACTTAAAACACGGTCCGGGGTATGTAAGTTTTATTGATGATAAAGCAAAAGGTGCTATAAAAGATGTCATCGGTAGATATACCTACGAACAGGTTTATTCTTCGAAGCGAGAGGTGTTGGAAAATGAGATAGAGGAAATTTTAAAGAATGATTTCCAAGGAAACTTCATAGAGTTGCATTACGTGGAAATTGCAGATGTGAATTTACCCGAAAACATTGCGCAGCAAATTACAGTGAAGGAAACGCAAAAGCAGAAAAACCTTACAGCCAAAGAGAAAGAGAAAGAAGAAGAATATTTGGCCAATGCTAAAATTGAAAAGGCAAGAGGTGACTCAGCATTAGTAGTCTCTGCGCGCTTTAAAGCTGAAGCTATTCAATTGGAAGCCGAGCAAATTTCTAAAAACCCACAATATATAGAGCTTAAAAAGTGGGAGAAATGGGACGGAACAGGTTCTCCTTACGGACAAAATAACGTGTTCGGAGATAAGAGTATCAGCATTCTTAAGCCCAACTAATAGATCCAGTTCAACTACCTAAATCACGAAATCCTCCCTTGCCCTTGCTAAAATAGGGTGGGAGGATTTTTTTTATGAAGAATCTTGATTGAAATTTTTATTTCGAAAATGTGTGTCCATTTACAGATATGGAAGAACCACTGCACGTTACTGTTGGACTGTCAGACCCTGGTGTTGCTGGATTTTGGCCACAAGACGTACTTACATCCGTGTAGTCTAATGTCAATGTAGTTCCACTATAGGTCCAATTGTAATAGAAAGTGACTTTACAAAGAATTTGACAATTACCGCCATATCCTTCAACTATATACGTGATTTTTTGTCCAGACCCATTTGCGTTAAAAGTGAATTTATCAATGGCGCTGGGATTGTCACAATCGTCAACTGGTCTACTCCAAGTACCAACAATACACGCACTGGAAGAAGAAGAAGAACTTTCTGGTTCTAATTTTTCAGTTTTTTCACCTGTATCTTCAAAAATACCTTTATCAGGATCCCAATCGTAAATTGCTTTGGGTTTAAATTCAGCTTCCTGACTTGCAATGCGTTCTCTACCGTTAGATAAAGAGTAAATATCATTAAAAATAGAAAGCTCCATGTTCTTAGATTTAGGCTCAACATAAGGACTATAATCACTCCAATCTATATAGAGTTCTACCGTGTTGTCTTCGACTGAGGCCCCCGGTTGGTAGGAGTAATAACTGTAACCATCCGGTTCGTCTTCATCACCAATTCTTCGAGCTTCGAGATATTCCTCGTCGAGGTTTATACCTATTTCATGTAAAACTATGGCGCATTCTTGACAATCTTCCGGCAATACCAAGCGTATAATATTGGGGAAATGTTCGTATTTCCATTTTTTAGTACATCCTCCAAATAAGAAGAGAACTAAAAGGGAACCCAAGAGCAGTGAGGTCTTTTTCATGTTTTAAAAGTAAAGGAGAAGTAGCACATCAAAAAATGAAACCTAAAAAATACTCACTTTTGGGTACAATACAAGTCAGTATTGAGTGTGAGTAGAGAGTAGGGAGAGTGAGTCGAGACAGTATTGAGTGTGAGTAGGGAGTATTGAGGATGTGATTCATTTCAGTTTAGACTAAAGACCGCCAGATGTTTAAGATGAAATAACCCATCATAGTTCTTTAAATCTTTAAATAATCAACCTTAGGTTGATGCTTAAATCATTAAATCACTTCAACCCGGACTTCAAATCATCAAATCCTTCAAATCCATCAAATCATTCAAATCCTTGAATTATTGAATTGTTGAATCTTTGAATTTTTGAATCCATTTTACCCCCTCTCCAAATTCCATTGTGAATATCTCTTGATAATTTTATGGATACAACCCAAAGAATAATTATCTTTGCAAAAGATTTTATAACACTTCTATGGAAAGCACAATAAATCAAGAAGCTACAGTAGAGCAAGCTGTAGAGCTCGGACTTCGTCCAGAAGAATTTGATATGATTAAAGAAATTTTGGGAAGAACCCCAAATTTCACAGAAACAAGTATTTATTCAGTAATGTGGAGTGAACACTGTTCATACAAAAACTCTATACACTGGTTAAAGCAATTACCAAAGGATGGTCCGCACATGTTGGTAAAAGCTGGTGAAGAAAACGCTGGTTTAGTTGATTTAGGTGATGGATTAGGTTGTGTATTTAAAATTGAATCACATAACCACCCGAGTGCATTAGAGCCTTACCAAGGTGCTGCAACAGGAGTTGGAGGTATCAACCGTGATATCTTTACTATGGGTGCACGTCCGGTAGCGCAATTGAACTCTTTACGTTTTGGATCTATCGAAGAGGATAGAACAAAATGGTTAGTAAAAGGTGTGGTTAAAGGTATTGGTGACTACGGTAACTCTTTCGGTATTCCTATCGTTG
The DNA here is from genome assembly GCF_900116425.1 of Lishizhenia tianjinensis. GTDB lineage: Bacteria > Bacteroidota > Bacteroidia > Flavobacteriales_D > Crocinitomicaceae > Lishizhenia > Lishizhenia tianjinensis. The sequence continues at coordinate 139,750 of NZ_FPAS01000001.1, forward strand.
GTGGAGAAGTATTCTTCGATGAGTCGTACAACCAAAACCCATTGGTAAACGCATTCTCTGCAGGGATCATGGATCCTTCTAAAGTAATTTCTGCAACTTCTGCAGGACCAGGTAACCCGGTTTACATCGTAGGTTCTTCTACAGGTAAAGACGGTATTGCTGGAGCAGCATTCGCATCGAAAGATATTACAGAGGAATCAGCAGACGATTTACCATCAGTACAGGTGGGTGACCCTTTCCAAGAGAAATTGTTATTAGAAGCAACAATGGAGTTGGCAGAAACTGACGCTATCGTTGGTATGCAGGATATGGGAGCAGCAGGTATTACTTGTTCTTCTTGTGAAATGTCTGCAGCTGGAGATAACGTAGGTATGGATATTTGGTTAGATAAAGTACCAACACGTCAAGAAAACATGTTGCCTTACGAAATCCTTTTATCAGAATCACAAGAACGTATGTTGGTGGTTGTGAAGAAAGGTAGAGAACAAGTTGTAAAAGACATCTTCGACAAGTGGGATTTACACGCAGAGCAAATCGGTGTAGTTACTGAAGGTGGAAGAATTAATTACTATATGAATGATGAGTTGGTAGCAGATGTACCAGCAGAATCATTAGTATTGGGTGGTGGAGCACCAGTTTACATCAGAGAATACTCTGAGCCAGCTTACTACCAAGAGTACAAGAAGTTTAACATCAATGACGTTAAACAACCAGAAGATTTAAAAGAGGTTGCTATTCACTTGTTAAAGCACCCGAACATTGCAAGCAAACGTTGGGTTTACGAGCAATACGATTCTATGGTAGGTACGAAAACAATGACAACTAACCGTCCAGCAGATGCAGGAATCGTGAACATCAAAGGTTCTGATAAAGCATTGGCGATGACAGTTGATTGTAACTCAAGATATGTACACGCTGATCCACACGTAGGTACTGCAATTGCAGTTTCTGAGGCAGCACGTAACATCGTTTGTTCTGGAGGTGAGCCTTCAGCAATTACAAACTGTTTGAACTTTGGTAACCCATACAACCCAGAATCTTACTGGCAGTTTGTTGGAGCTATCAAAGGTATGTCTGAGGCTTGTGAGAAATTCAAAACTCCGGTAACAGGTGGTAACGTTTCTTTCTACAACCAGACTGTATTAGATGGTAAAGAAGAGCCTGTTTTCCCAACGCCAACTATTGGTATGATTGGTTTGGTACACGATAAGAGCAAAGTAATGAGCCTTGACTTTAAACAAAAAGGTGATTTGATCTTTATCTTGGGTGAAACTCCAGAAGATATCGCTTCTTCTGAGTACTTAGCTTCTTACCACGGTGTGAAAGCATCTCCAGCTCCTCACTTCGATATCGAGAAAGAATTCCAATTACAAGAAACAGTGAAAGGATTGATCCAAAACCAAATGATTAATGCAGCTCACGACGTTGCAGATGGTGGATTGTTCATCGCGTTGACTGAAATGGCGATGCCAAATGAGTTAGGATTCGACATCGTTACAGATAGCGAAGTAAGAGAAGATGCTTACTTATTCGGTGAAGCTGCATCAAGAGTTGTAGTTACAGTGAACGAAGACAACGAAGATGCATTTATCGAGTACATGATGAATTCTGGAACGAACTTCACATTGTTAGGTCACGTTACTAAAGGTAAAATGGTGATCGATGAAGAGCACTACGGATTTATCCAAGAAGCAAAAGATATTTACGACAACGCTTTAGGTCAACACATGGAGGCTTAAGCAGCGCTTAAATAAAAAATATAGAAAGAGGCTATTCGAAAGAGTAGCCTCTTTTTTTTGTAATTATTCGAATGGCTCTTACTCTTTACTCACAACTCCTCTCCATACTCTTGCTCCTTACTCTTGCTCAAATAGGGGGATAAGCGGCTAGCTAGGGTGGGAAGAAAGGTTGAAAATACACAAAGGAAAAGGGCGACTGTAAGAAGCCCTTCTTGCTTGTAGTATTTTAAGTTGAAGCCTACCCGTACTAATAGCGTTGACCCGACCCGGAATGGTGAATGAAGGGATTTGCCAGATAATCTAAAGAATCTTAAAGAATGTAAACCAGAGTATGCTTTGCATTCATAAATAATGACCTATCTTTGCGGCATGAAAACGAAGACGCTCAAAAAGAATAAGGTAAATGTAGTTACCTTGGGATGTTCGAAAAACATTTTCGATTCTGAAGTGATGATGGCGCAATTGAAGGCTAATAAGTTTGAAGTTGAGCACGAGGCAAAGCAGGATGATTCGGAAATCGTTATTATCAATACCTGTGGTTTTATAGACAATGCTAAGCAAGAATCTATAGACACAATTTTACGTTACGCGGAGGCAAAAAAAGACGGTCAGGTAGACAAAGTTTACGTGACAGGTTGTTTGTCTGAACGTTACAGAGATGAATTAACAGAGGAGATTCCAGAAGTTGATGCGTTTTTCGGTACCAGAGAATTGCCACGTTTGTTAAAGACCTTAAAGGCAGATTACAAGCACGAGTTGGTAGGGGAGCGTTTGTTAACTACACCTTCTCACTTCTCTTATTTCAAAATTGCAGAAGGATGTGATAGACCTTGTTCTTTTTGTGCCATTCCATTGATGCGTGGAAAACACGTTTCTACACCCATAGAACAATTGGTAAGCAATGCAAAATCTTTGGCTTCTCAAGGGGTGAAAGAATTGATGTTGATTGCTCAAGACTTGACGTATTACGGGTTGGACTTGTACAAGAAAAGAAACTTGGCCGAGTTGGTTGATCGTTTATCTGACGTAGAAGGAATAGAATGGATACGTATGCACTACGCGTTCCCATCTGGTTTCCCTATGGATGTATTGGATGTAATGAACAACAGAAGTAACGTTTGTAATTATTTGGATATGCCACTTCAGCACGGATCAACAAATATGTTGAAAGCCATGCGTAGAGGTATTACGCGTGAGAAAACAGAAGAGTTAGTAGACCAAATTAGAAATAAAGTTCCAGACATCGCGTTGAGAACGACTTTGATTTCTGGTTACCCAGGAGAAACAGAAGCGGATTTCCAAGAAATGTATGATTGGGTAGAGAAGTCAAGATTTGACAGATTGGGAATCTTTACTTACTCGCACGAGGAAAATACCCACGCCTTTAACTTTACGGACGATGTTCCAGATCAAATTAAGCGTGAGAGAGCAGATGCCATTATGGAATTGCAAAGTGGTATTTCTTACGAATTGAACCAGAAGAAAATTGGTCAGGAATTTAAAGTATTGTTTGATAGAGCAGAGGGAGATTACTTCATTGGTAGAACAGAATACGATTCTCCAGAGGTAGATAACGAAGTATTGGTGAAGAAAGCAGATGCTTACGTTAGAATTGGAGATTTCGCAAATGTGAAAATCAATTCTGCAGATCACTACGATTTATACGGTACTGTGGTAGAATAAGCTCACTTAGAAAATATTTAGAAAGCGCCAGGATGAAAGTCTTGGCGTTTTTTTGTACCAATAAATGATTATTTTCGAATCAAACTTAAAGCATGCAATCACCAAAAGACAATCAACAGATATATACGAAACGAAGAATCAACCTATTTTTAATGATAGGTATCTTTATATTGTTTTACGTGTTTCTAGTTAATGCACATAATGGGGATGAAGGAGAATCTATCATTGCGGCTGGTGCACTTGTGGCAATGAGTATATTTACTTTTTCTTTGATCTATTTTAACAAGCCATAAAAAAAGCCGAAGCTTTAAAACTCCGGCTCCTGTTAATATTAACCCGTGTTATCTTCTTTTCTTAATAAGCATTAGGTTGTAAGCGCGTTCAAAAACTACGGCATACAAGGCTGCATTTAAGATTAAGAAAAGAAAATACATGAAGACACCACTTCCTTCTGTTAGGTCAACAAAAGGGTTCAGTAAAGAATGTAAGGGGTAGCGCAATAAGTCATAACTCTCTGCAAAGAATAAAGTAACTGCACTTACATTGTTTAACTGTACTTCTGCATTCCACGCTTGTAAAAAGCTAAAGAAGATTAATCCAGCAAAAACTAGAAAGGTGACTAGGAGTAAGGTTTTGTTGAAAGGTTTTTTCGTTTGTTTTACAATTTTTTTCATTGTCTATTTTCAGATTTAGGGCTTGCCACAAAAATACGCAGCAAGGGCGAATTAGTTGCCTGTTATGTACGGATAATATGTAAAGAGTAGCTTTTAGTTTTTTAACGGTAAGTTTCGTTAGTTCTATTGTAGCTACGTTAATATTTCTAGTATATGTATTAAAGAATGAACATTAATTTTTTAAAAGCTCTATCAGTTTTGCCAGTCGTTCTATGAAAAAAGCATACAAGATGTTGTTCAAGAGCGTACCTATAAAAAACCAACTAATAGATGGAGATAGCAATTCCATGCTGATTAGTTTTTGGTAGATAAACTGAAAGGGGAAGTTGAGTATATCATAAAGTCCATAGCTGATATAGTCTATGAAATTATAACTCGGGTAGGGATGTGTTTCCAGGTGCCAAATGTAGGTGATGACCACTAGGGTGAAGCTTCCTAGTATTAAGAAGCACCAGAAAAACAAATGTTTGTTTAATGGATAATTCATGCGATATGGGGTGTTTTGAATTCGGTTACACATACCTACGCATGAAAAGTTGATTTGGATGTTAGGTGATTTTATTTTGACTTATACTTCGCTGACGTGAGCACTTGAATCGTTTAACTTCATCACTTCTTAAGGCACGGTGTTTTAGCTTACCTCTTTGTTGGGCACGGCGACGCCAGCGTTTAAAACTCTTTTCTTTCAGTTCTCGGCGCATTAATTTAATAACCTCTTGTTCCGGGAGTCCGAATTGAAACTCAATGGCATCGAAGGGCGTTCTATCCTCCCATGCCATTTCTATGATTCTGTCTATGTTTCTAGCTGTAAGTTCCATTTATCTTAAGGTTGAAATTCCACCATCAATGTGGTGTATTTGTCCGGTAATCCATTTGGCTTTATCACTCAATAAGAAGCAAGCAAGGTGTGCTATATCTTCGCTTTGGCCTATGCTCTTCAAAGGGTGACGATCGGCATTGGCTTCTATCTTTTTCTCTGTGTTTAATAAGGCACTGGCCAAAGGGGTGTGGGTGAGAGAAGGCGCTATAACGTTCACTCTAACACCGGGTGCTAATTCTGCAGCCAGAGCTTTTGCAAAACCTTCTATGGCTCCTTTCGAGGCAGAAACTTGTGTGTGAAAATTAAATCCTGTTTGAGCGGCTACGCTAGAAAAGAGGATGATACTCGATTGTTTGGATTTCTGCAATTGAGGTAAACATTGTTGAATAATATCAACGGCACCACTCACTTGAAGTTTAAAATCGTCTACAAAATCATCTGCAGAAAAGCGTTTAAAAGGTTTAAGGTTGATGGTACCAGGGCAGTAAACTAATCCGTCTAATGTATCGGGTAGAAAACTGAGGTCTTTTTCATCACTCATCACGTCTAAATAATGATAGTGTATGTTTTGGGCGATGTCTACAGCTGTATTTCTATACGTTCCAAAAATTTGATTTTCCTTGGCCAATTGTTCAGCTATGCTTTTACCTATGCCAGAAGATGCTCCTACAATTAAATAATTTTTCACGTGTTTGTTTTTCTTTCATAACACACGTAAGCTACAAATGTTCTAAGCTTTTTTATTCAAATTGATCAAAAGAATGGAAAATAGTATGATGAGGACACCCAGCCACTGCAGTAAGTTGAGTTTTTCACCCAAAATAAAATAGGCACAAGCCAAAGAAACTGGTATTTCGAAAGAAGATATAATTCCACCCAGGCCGGTACCTATCTTGGGCATACCCATGGTAAACAATATGGGAGGTATGATGGTACCAAATAGTGCTAAAGGAATTCCCCAAATCAGAAAGTCTTGTACAGAGAAATAATGGATTAAATCCAAATTCCAATAGCTGATTACGGTAATGCTACCACCCAAAATAAAATAAAAGCTTCGCTTTAAATTACCCGCATGGGGAGCTACTTTATTGGAGGCATACATGTTACACGTATAACTCATCGCTGCCAATACTCCAAACAAGATTCCTTTAGCATCGAGGCGCGTAGAAACATCAAAAATATCCGCTGCGAATAAAGTTCCAAGTATGGCTAGCAGCGCTCCGAAAATTTTCTTTACCTCTAATTTTTTGTGTTGAATGATCTCTAATACTACTCCCATCCAAATCGCTTGCATCAATAAAATAATGGCCAAGGAAACGGGGATGTATAATAATGAAACGTAGTAGAATATACTTGTAGCTCCGAAGGATAAACCGTAGAGGAGTAAGCTTCTTTTGTCTTTTAGACTCGGACTTGTTTTTTCTCGCCGTTGTAGGAAAAAGAGGAGGAGTAGACCAAAGAAGAATTGTCCGCCAGTAAGTAAACTCATATGTACTCCATGAATATTGGCATACTTTACGATGCTCGCCAATACGCCGTAGCTGGCTGCAGCTAATCCAACGTAGAGTGATCCCTTTAATTTTTCCACCCCACAAAAGTGGAGATTTTAGCCGTGAAAACAAATAGTTTTTTGACTTGTTAATTATCTGTTAGTAAGGTAATGCGCTTTACGCTTTAAGCCCTTTACAAAATGGCTTTAAAACCCTATATTTGCCACACCAATAACGATACAAACTATGGAAAAAATAGCTCCTTATAAACCGCAAAACAAAGTACGTATAGTTACAGCAGCGTCTTTGTTTGACGGGCATGATGCAGCCATCAATATAATGAGAAGAATCATCCAATCTACAGGTTGTGAGGTGATTCACTTAGGTCACGATAGAAGTGTGGAAGAGGTAGTAGACTGTGCAATTCAAGAAGATGCACAAGCTATTGCAATGACTTCTTACCAAGGGGGACATACAGAATACTTTAAGTACATGTACGACCTTTTGCAAGAGAAGGGTGCACCACACATCAAGATCTTTGGTGGAGGTGGAGGAACCATTCTTCCTTCAGAAATAGAAGAATTACAAGCCTACGGTATAACAAGAATTTACCACCCAGATGATGGACGTGAATTAGGTTTACAAGGAATGATCAATGATTTGATTCAGAAAAGTGATTTCCCAGTAGGAGACCAAGTAAATGGAGCGGTAGCGAAAATTACTTCGAAAGATGCACACAGCATTGCACGTGTAATTTCTGCAGCAGAAAACTTCCCAGAAGAATCGAAAGCGATTTTGGATGAAGTACACGCCATGGCCGAGAAAATAGATACGCCAGTATTGGGTATTACAGGTACAGGTGGTGCAGGTAAGTCTTCTTTGGTAGATGAATTGGTAAGAAGATTCTTGATCGATTTCCCAGAGAAAAACATCGCTGTAATTTCTGTTGACCCATCGAAGCGTAAAACAGGTGGAGCTTTATTAGGAGATAGAATTCGAATGAACTCTATTAAAAATCCTAGAGTTTACATGCGATCTTTAGCAACACGTCAGTCTAACTTGGCGTTGTCTAAGCACGTTGCAGAAGCTTTACAAGTGGTAAAAGCAGCTCAGTACGATTTAATCATTTTGGAAACTTCTGGTATTGGTCAGTCGGATACAGAAATTTTAGATCACTCTGATGTTTCTTTATATGTAATGACACCAGAATACGGTGCCGCTACGCAATTGGAGAAAATTGACATGTTAGATTTCGCCGATGTAATTGCATTGAACAAATTTGACAAGCGCGGAGCATTAGATGCGTTACGCGACGTACGTAAGCAATACCAACGTAACCACCAATTGTGGGATGCGGATGTAGATAGCATGCCGGTTCATGGAACTATTGCTTCTCAATTCAACGATCCAGGAATGAACACTTTATATACGGTGTTGATGGATACTTTGAAGGAGAAAGCTGGATTTAAGTTGGAGTCTACTTTTGAGATTACAAAAGAGATGTCTGAAAAGATATTTGTAATTCCACCAGAGCGTACACGTTACTTGTCTGAGATTTCTGAAAACAACAGAGCGTACGACAAATGGGTAGAGCAACAAGTGGAAACGGCAGATAGATTGTACAGTATCCAACGTTCTATCGATACGATTTCTGAAATGGATGTCGAAGACAAAGACAGATTAATCAAAGGGTTACAAGAGTCTTTCGAAAAAGAAAAGTTAAACTTAGATCCACACAACTGGGAAGCATTGCAGACCTGGGGAGATAAGGTGAAAAAATACACAGAGCCCGTATTTAAATTTAAGGTAAGAGATAAGGAATTAAGCATAGAAACGCACACAGAGTCGCTTTCTCACTCTCAAATTCCAAAAGTTGCTTTGCCGAAGTTTAGATCTTGGGGAGATATATTAAAGTGGACTTTACAAGAAAATGTACCGGGAGAATTCCCTTACACTTCTGGTTTGTTCCCATTCAAACGTGAAGGAGAAGATCCAACACGTATGTTCGCCGGAGAGGGTGGACCAGAGCGTACCAACAAGCGTTTCCACTACGTGAGTTTAGGTATGCCAGCCAAACGTTTGTCAACGGCATTTGACTCAGTTACTTTATACGGTAATGATCCAGCGATTCGTCCGGATATTTACGGAAAAATTGGTAACGCCGGAGTTTCTATCTGTTGTTTAGATGATGCCAAGAAATTATACTCTGGTTTCGACTTAGCAGATCCTAAAACATCTGTATCTATGACCATCAACGGGCCAGCGCCTATGTTGTTAGGTTTCTTCATGAATGCTGCCATCGATCAGCAATGTGAGAAGTACATCAAAGCAAATGGTCTAGAAGCTGAAGTTGAAGCGAAAATCAAAGCGATTTACAAAGGGAAAGAAGACTTACGTCCTACTTACCAAGGAGAATTACCAGAAGGTAACGATGGTTTAGGATTGATGTTGTTGGGTGTAACAGGTGATCAAGTATTACCAGCAGATGTTTACGCAACAATTAAAGCAGATACGTTAACGAAGGTTAGAGGTACAGTTCAAGCCGATATCTTAAAAGAAGATCAAGCACAGAACACCTGTATTTTCTCTACAGAATTTGCCTTGCGTTTAATGGGTGACGTACAACAGTACTTCATCGATAAAGGTGTAAGAAACTTCTATTCTGTATCTATTTCTGGTTACCACATTGCAGAAGCAGGAGCCAACCCAATTACACAGTTGGCCTTTACATTGGCAAATGGATTTACGTATGTAGAGTACTACTTGAGTAGAGGTATGGACATCAATGCTTTCGGACCGAACTTATCGTTCTTCTTCTCGAATGGTATTGATCCAGAATACGCAGTAATTGGTAGAGTTGCACGTAGAATTTGGGCCAAAGCTTTGGCGAAAAAATACGGAGCCAACCCAAGAGCACAGATGTTGAAATACCACATCCAAACTTCTGGACGTTCATTACACGCACAAGAGATAGACTTCAACGATATCCGTACAACGCTACAGGCATTGTACGCGATTTACGATAACTGTAACTCATTACACACGAATGCTTACGATGAGGCAATTACAACGCCTACAGAGGAGTCTGTTCGTAGAGCAATGGCCATTCAGTTGATCATTAACCGTGAGTTAGGATTGGCAAAGAATGAAAACCCGTTACAAGGTTCATTCATCATTGAAGAGTTAACAGATTTAGTAGAAGAAGCGGTATTGACAGAGTTTGATAGAATCACTGAAAGAGGTGGTGTATTAGGAGCGATGGAAACGATGTACCAACGTTCTAAAATTCAAGAAGAAAGCTTGTATTACGAAACATTAAAGCACACAGGTGAATTCCCTATCATTGGTGTAAATACTTTCTTATCGTCTAAAGGTTCGCCAACGGTATTGCCGAAAGAGGTGATTAGAGCAACCAAAGAAGAGAAAGATTACCAAATTGATATGTTGTCTGCATTGCACAATGTAAAAGAAGAGAAGATAGAAGAAGGAATTGCGAAAATTCAAAACGCAGCCATTTCTAACGAAAACATCTTCGAACAATTGATGGAAGTATGTAAGCACGCTTCTTTAGGACAGATTACTGAAGCCTTATTCGAGGTGGGTGGTCAGTACAGAAGAAACATGTAAGCAAATTACTATAACTGATATTGAAAAGGCTGTCCGCAAGGATGGCCTTTTTTGTTGAGATGATAAGACAGCTAGATTTCTAGATACCTAGAGGTTGAATTGTGTTAAGGAATTTTTCAAATGATCAAATCCTTCAAATCCTTCAAATCATCAAATCTTTGAATTATTGAATTAAAAAAGACCACTTCAAATCAATGAAGCAGCCCTTATCAAGTATTTAGCGCAGTTATTTTAGCTTGATTTCTTTCGTTATAAATATTTTGAAATACAGAAAGAAACCGTTGTTCCTTGGTCAATTTCACCGTTAATGTCTATGGTTCCTCTGTGTAAATCCACAATTTTCTTACAGTGAGCCAAACCTATTCCCGTTCCTTTGTATTCATCCTGACCGTGAAGGCGCTGGAACATGGCAAACACTTTATCCTTGTATTTTGGATTTAAACCTATACCATTATCCGTAATAGAGATAATGTAGTAATTATCATTTTCTGTGCAGGAAATAGAAATGTTTGGTATTCTATTTTTTGACCTAAATTTTATGGCGTTAGAAATGATGTTCTGGAATAAAAGGTGTAATTCTACCGGATACCCTTTAACTATAGGAAGTTTTTCTGTTTGAAATTGAGTGATCGTTTCTTGTATAGAAATACTTAAATCCATTTTCACATCTTCCACCACTTTATTGAGATCTACTTCTCCGATTTCACTTTGGTTTCCAAGTTTACTGTGTTCCATTAAACCATTCACCATAGCGCTCATTCTATGGGTAGAGGTATTGATATATTCTAAGAACTTTTTTGAGGTAGGATCTAAATCATTTTTAGCCTTGAGTTGAAGTCTTTCAGTTAAGGTATTTAAAGTTTTTAGTGGTTCCTGTAAATCATGAGAAGTGATGTAAACGAATTGTTCGAGTTCCTCATTTTTCTTTTGAATTTCATTGTAACTATAGGCCAAGTTGTTAGACATACGGTTAAAGGATTTCGACAATTCAGCGAGTTCTTCAGGTTTTTCTATGTCTAGTTTCTCCACACTTTCTCCGGGTTGCATACTTTCTGTAGCCTGAATTAATCGTTGTATGGGGGAGACTATGGTTCTGGTTACTAAAAGTACGAGTATGACCCCAAATACACTACCGATAATAATGGCCATAAGTACGAAATTCGAAGCATTGCTCAATATTTTTTCAAGTCTACTTTGAAGGAGTGCTAAATCTTTGGTGTACAAGGATTCTAACTCTGTTGATGTGTTGTTAAGTTCGAAACTGAGAAGGGGGATTTCTGTTCTTACCAAGGACTTTAATTCAGTCGAATTCAGTATGGCGTTTTCATCATGGGTAATCATTAAAATGGCATTCATACGATGAACCCGGATTTCAATTTTACTCATAATAGTATCAAGTTTACGTATGAGTTTGGTTTTGTATGCTGAATTTACCCTTAAGTTTCTCAGTTGATTAAGCGCATGTGGCATCTCAACTTCCAAGATTTGTTTAACTCTGTTGTGGGTGTTAATGTTGTTTTTATCTGTCCATCTATCAATGAGCAAAAGCATACCCTCTCTGTTCAAAGCATGTATGGTTTTAATGCTAGTGAGAGCAGGGGTGATTTCTGTAGCGATAACCTTGTTGGTCTTACTTGCATGATAAGAAAGGTACTGGTTTAGTCCCAACACTACGGCAAGCAAAACAAAGAAGAGGGAGAAGCTCAACAATAATATGTTGCGGATTTTTTTCATCGTCTAACCTTCGATAAAGAGTTTTTACCAGAATATTCATATAAACTAAAGTAGATTCCTTTAGCTGCTCCATTTTCATCTATAGAGATGTTTCCGCAAACTCCTTGGTAAAATTCCAAATCCTCGAAAGAATTCTGAATGTAAGTGGTTAAATCAGTAAAGTCTTCACTTTGATTTACACCTCTGATAAAAGATAAAATGATTTCGCTGGCATCCCAAGCTTGTAAGGCAGGCCAGGTAGACAGAGGTTTTCTATTGTATTCTTTATAAAACTGAGAAATAAATTCCTTGGCTAAAGGATAGTTTCCATCTGCCAAGTTAAAATAGGTACATTCCGTGCCTATAATACTTTCTTGTGCGTTCAGGTAATAGTTTGTATCGAGTAAAACCGTACTCCCGAAAAAAGGTACACTAATTCCCATTTCGCGTGCCTGTTTCATGGCGTGTCCAAAATTGGCGTAACCAAAAAAGGCAATGGATTCATAGTTTTCATCTTTCAAGCGCTGCAAAACATCTCTAAAATTTGAATCTCCCTTTTGCGTTTCAATTAAGGTGCAGGTGTAATTGGTATGCTCAATCACCTCTTCTACAGAACGTGCAGCACGTTGCATAAAATCGTTGGGGTAATAGAGTACGGCATTCTTTTTAAGTCCTAACTCTATCATTCTAAAACCTATAATTTGGTTCGCTTCTTCGGTTTTTTTAGCAATGGTAAAGGTGTTTTTATTCATGGAAGATAAAAGAGAATCACTGTTCAAAGGATTGATCAATATATCTTTATTCTTTGCCACGCGGTCTTGTAAGGCTATGGTTCCTTCTGTATTACTTATAAAAACAATGTCAAGGTCATGCAAGGCATTGAGTGAATCATACAAATGTGCTGCTTTGTATCCTTCCCAATTGTCATCGGCCCAATGGAAAATTATCTCGGGCTGGTCTGCATTTCTTGTAGCATTATATTTTTTAATGGAAAGGGCAATAGAATTTTTCGCGGGTACTCCCAAATCTATGGCAGTTCCGCTAAGCGGCCCAATGTAGGCTATGTTTATTTGCTCAACTTTTTTAGAAGTGCATCCCGAAAATAGAACGAGTGTTAAAAAGAATAATATGGTAGAAAATAAATGATGCATAATTATGGGTACTGGGTAAAAACTTTTTCTGTTTCGCCCTTATTCGTAAGTTGATATAAATTGAAATTAATTCCCTGTATACTTTTATTGGTATTCATATTTAAAAAACCACAAATACCTGCGTAATTTTTTATGTTCTGTAGCTTGTTGTTGAGGTGATTCGTTAGCTCGTTTTTACTTAGGCCTAAATCGTTAATGTCTCTTATGCAGGAGATGAAAATGTTCATAGCATCATAGGCTTGCATAGGTGGCCAGTCGGATGGGGGAGTTTGACCGTACTCTAAACGAAAATTTTCAAAAAACTCATTGGCCAATGTAGGGTTACCATCTAAACGTGTAAAGTAACTGAATTCTATTCCAGAAATAGCTCCTTCTGAATAGGTGTAGAATTTTTCATCCAAGACCTCTGTACAGCCAAAAAAAGGTGCTGTTATTCCCAAATCTCTGGCTTGGCGCATGGCAAAACCTAGTTCAACATATCCAAAAAAACCGTAGGCTTCTATTCCTTCGTCTTTCAACATAGATAATTCTAAAGTGTAATCTCTCTGATTTAATTTAGTGGGGATGATGTCAACTTGTATTCCCCGAGGGGCTAACTCATCTTTTATGGTTTGCGCAGCTACCACAAAGAAGTTGTAATCCGGTCTAAAAATGGCAACCTTTTTCTTCCCCAATTGGAGTAGGCGATTAGCAATTACTTTGTTGGCTTGTTCTGTACGTTTGGCTATAAAATAGGTGTTGTTGGTGTTTTCTCTTAATTCTTCATCATTATTCAAGGGGTTAATAGCGATAAGGTTGTCTTTCAATAAATGATCTTTTAAAGCTATGGTACCATTTGAATTACTAATGAAAACGGCGTCTATATCAAATTCAGTTCTCAGTTGATTATATAGGGGGACAGAACGAGACGCGTCCCACTGATCATCTGCAAGGTGTAGAATGAGTTTAGGCTCTCCTTCTTTCCGTGAAGTGTTGTATTGTTTTATTGCAAGTTGCATGGCCTGACCGGGGGCTATACCTAAATTGGTGGCTCTCGCGGTTTGAGGACCAATAAACCCTATGTGAACCTCATTGATTCTTTCTTCAGTACAAGAGACCAACAACATAAGAAGCAGCAAGAAAATCGAAAATCTCATATAACTAAAATTAACACTTAAAAGAGGTTATAGTTCAGTTTTGCCAAGCGAGGATAGACGAGGTAAATATAAAGTAATTTAACATAGATGATTATATTTTCTGTTGAACGATGTAAAATAGGGGTTAAACGTAAATTAAAAAAAAAGGACGTTCAATTCGAACGTCCTCTTTTGTAAGGGATTACTATTATGCTTGCTTTACAAACTGTGCTTCTATGTTCAATTTGATTTTGTCAGAAACTACTACGTTTCCTGCTTCAGTTACCGCATTCCAAGATAAACCAAATTCTTTTCTGTTGATTTCTCCTGTGATTTCGAAACCTGCTTTTGTTTGACCGTAAGGATCTACTGCTGTTCCGTTGTGCTCAATGTTTAAAGTAACTTCTTTGGTTACGTCTCTGATCGTTAAATCTCCTACTAAGTTTTCTCCATCGTATGATTTAGAAACAAAAGTCATTTTAGGATATTGTTCTGCATTAAAGAAGTCTTCTGACTTTAAGTGCGCATCTCTATCTGCATTTTTTGTGTGAATAGAATCGATGTCGATTTCAGCTTTCAACTCCATGTCAGAGAAATCTTCTTCATTCGCATGAACACTTCCTGAGAAAGAAGAAAAGTGACCTGTTACTGTTGAAATCATCATGTGTTTCACTTTGAAAATTACATCTGTGTGCGTTGGATCTACAGCCCAAACTGTTTTTGTCATTGTTTCCATTTTGTCTTCGTTTTTTAGATTAATTCTGGTACTTCCATTACAAGTACCTTGGTTTTTTTATTCGTTTTTATTTTAAATTCTTCTATATCTTTTATTCCAAGTCCATCTCTTTTTTCTAAAGTGATGTCATCGTTAACCTTCATTTCTCCTTCGAGAACGAAGAGGTAAACACCATTGCTTTTATCTTTTAAAGTGTAAGTACCTTCTTTATTTTCTTCGAAATTACCCATGTGAAACCAAGCGTTTTGATGTATCCATACTCCTTGATCATCAGCGTTAGGAGAGAGGATTTGACTAAAGGCATTCTCCTCCATTAATTCAGAAATACTCACCTGGTCGTACCTTGGTTCAACGTTGCGTTTTTTCGGAATCACCCATATCTGTAGAAAGGAACAATCTTCTTCTTTGCTCTGATTGTACTCACTGTGCATTACGCCAGTTCCAGCACTCATCACCTGTATGTTGCCTTCTTTAATGATGGCTGTATTACCCATACTGTCCTTGTGTTCTAGATTTCCTTTTAGAGGAATAGACACAATTTCCATGTTGTCGTGCGGGTGCTTCGGAAACCCTGTTCCCTTGGCAATCAAATCGTCGTTGAGTACGCGCAACACGCCAAAGTGCATGCGTTCGGGGTTGTAGTAATTGGCAAAACTAAAGGTGTGTCTGGATACCAACCAACCGTGATTGGCCAAACCTCTCGTATCTGCTTTGTGTAAGATCGTATTCATCTTTTTTTCCTCCTTTGTAGGGATGTGATTAAATCCTTCAATTTTTAACTTTTCGTCTTGGTTGTCCTTTGTCAAACCTTTGGAGCTACTGGGTAACATCCCAAGTAAACTCACTCCAAAAACGCTTTTTAAAAATTTATCTCTTTTCATGGTTTCCCTTTGTTGGGTACAAAGTTAAGTTGTTTACTTACCCGGGTAACTATTTAAAAACGACAAAAACTTATAAAAATCCGACATTTTAAAAAAAGGCCCAAACTGAGAAGGGAAAATAGGGAGGATATTAGGGGTGGAGAGGACTAATTCGCTTTAACCGGAAACTCTTTCTTGCTTACGAAATCACCTTCATGACTGATAAGTAAAGTTGCTTTACCTTCTTCCAAAGCTTTGATGGAAAGGGTAGAGTCATTTACCCAAACAACTTCCAAGTTTTCAGTTTCAAAGGTGAGGTTCTTAGGAATTACGTTATCCGCGTGCAATTCAAAGTTACTGGCTACACCTTTAGTAAGGAAACGCTGAGCATCCCTATTTAAAATGAAATTAAAACTGGCGTCATTTTGAAAGGTATCAGCATTGGTAAATTTCTCTATACCACTTTTGTAGATACATAAGAATTGTCTTTTGAACAGTACCTTTCCCGTGTTTTTATGTTCTACAGTAAAGAGCACAGTATCTTCCATTTTGGGTTTGTGCGTAAAACTACCGCCGTAAGGGTTAATGATTTTACCATCTACTTTAACACCGAGTTGATAGGCAGGTATACTGTCATGAAAAACTTGTAACCTGTTCTCCATGTACTTTATTAAGAAGTTGGAGTTTACTTTGGTTAACTCAACTTTAGGTAAGTTGAAGTAAGAAGTACTGGCTGTACTAAAAAATAAACCAGATATCCCTGCCCAAAGTAGTACTGTTTTCATGCTCTAAAGATTTGCTGCGAAAATAGTTGTATTCCCCTACAATTACAAATTAAGGAAGGGTAGGTCTATTGGTGCTACTTATAAATTCTGTAGGTGTTTGCCCTGTATGTTTTTTAAAGAAACGACTAAAATAGGCTTGTTCTTTGAAGCCCAGCTCGTAGGAAATGTCGTTTACATTTTTATCCACTAAAACCAATCTTCTTTTTGCCTCAAGCACTATCATATTTGCAATGAATTGATTTAAAGTAACACCTATTCTTTCCTTTAAAATCTCATTTAACCGTTTGGGTGTAATTCCAAGTTCTTTGGCATAAAAGCTTGTTCCTCTGTTTTTTGTGTAATTTTCTTCTACTAAATCAATGAGTTTTTCTAACCTTCGTGAACGCTTGTGTCTGGCACCTTCTATGGGTCTTAATAAGTAAATTTTATTGAGTAGACCTACCAGAAGTGAAACAAGTATAGGTTGATAGTTCGTTCCGGAGATTTCTAAATGAAAAAGTCGTAAAAAAGAATCTAACATCTCAATGTCTTCCTCTTTTGCTTGAACGGGTGTATTCACGAAAGGAGAGAATAAGGCGCGAAGTGTACTAAATTCACCCATTCTAAAAAATTCATTTTTCAAACACAAGGAGAGTCCTTTTGCCCTGCCATTTAATGCCGCATATTGGTTTTTTCCTATCAGTATGAACTGGTAATTCAGATCCGTAAATGTATCGCTGTCCACAGTTATACTGCTTCCTTTTTCCATGTAATTGATCCACAAAATTTCAGAGCAATCGTGTCTGTCATAATGCTTGGTTCGTTGCGAATAACAGGAGTTGATATCATTAAGTTCTACTAAGTTGTGAAGCATAAGAGTTCAGAATTGTATAAAATATAACTTTTGTTTAAAATACTATAAGCACCTGTAAATGCATGTGTTTTGTTTTAAATAAAAGAATGTCAACTAAATGATAATTTTTCCAAATGTTCAATTAGTACAAATAATTGAAGCTAAAGTATAAAATAAAATAGGTGCACTCATACTAAGTTTGCATAAAATTTTCGCCCAATAAACTAAGAAATATGATGCGTATTCTAACTGTGGCCAGTGCATTGGCCCTTTTAATGAGTGCTTGTGGAGAAAAACCGCAAGCGAAAGGTCAAGCAGGACCTAAAACTGTTCCTGTACAAAGCATTACACTTCAACATACAACTTTACATCAAACTTACCCTGTGAGTATAGAGGGGAAGGAAATCGTAGAGATTAGACCTAGAATTCAAGGATACTTGGAAGAGATTTACGTTGATGAAGGTCAACGCGTTAAAAAAGGTCAACTTCTTTTCAAAGTAAATGCAGACAATTTTGAACAGCAAGTACTTTCTGCCAAAGCAAAAGTGAAAGTTGCTGAAGCTGCGGTGCAATCGGCAAATAATGAAGTAAGTCGTTTGAAACCTTTGGTGAAAAAAGGTGTAGTGGGAGATTTTGAGTTGACACAAGCAGAATTTTCTTTGGCTTCAGCTGAAGCTGCTTTGGTAGAAGCGCAAGCCAACGTTAAAAATATGCAAACCAACATCGATTACAGTAGAATTACTGCATCCAGCGATGGTGTGATCGGTACAATTGCCTACAGAAAGGGAAGTTTAGTGAGTCCTACAAGCACATCACCCATAACTATTTTGGCCAACAATGCTGAGGTAAGAACCTATTTCTCCGTAAACGAAAAGGCCTATTTGGACTTCACTAATGATTTTAACGTAGACAGTTCTGCTCAAGTAGATTTAATTTTAGCCAATGGTCAGCCTTATGCACATGCAGGTAGTTTGGATGCCGTAAGTGGAATCATTGACAAATCTACAGGTGCCATCGTTATGCGTGCTACCTTCCCAAATCCAGAACTCTTGTTGAAGAGTGGAGGAAGCGGAACAATCAAAATCAAGGAGGAGAGAAATGACGTTATCTTAATTCCACAAGCGGCGACATTTGAGATACAAAACAAACGCTTTGTTTATGTGGTACAATCAGATAATACGGTACAATCACAACTCATTACTACCGTAGCTACAGATGACGGACAATACTTTATTGTTGAAAATGGCTTGAAGGTAGGCGATCAAATTGTAACAAGTGGAATCAACGGTTTAAAAGCCGGCATGGAAATCAATCCAGAAAAAGCTTAAAAAATGTTTCAAAAATTTATACAAAGACCCGTATTATCTACAGTAATTTCTATACTGATTGTAATACTCGGAGTATTGGGATTGATGGATTTACCCGTTTCCCAATATCCAGAAATAGCACCACCCACGGTTCAGGTTACGGCAAGTTACCCAGGAGCCAGTGCGGATGTGGTATTGAATTCTGTGGTGGTTCCCTTGGAGGAACAAATCAACGGGGTGGAGAACATGACGTACATGACTTCTTCGGCTACCAACAACGGAACTGCAACCATACAAATTTACTTTGAACAAGGAACAGATCCTGATTTAGCGGCGGTGAACGTGCAAAACAGAGTGTCGCGTGCTACAAGTTTGTTACCGCAAGAGGTTACTCAATCTGGGGTAACAACCAGCAAGCAACAAAGTGATAATATCTTGATTTTTGCCCTGTACAGTGAAAGCGAAGATTTCGATGAAGTATTCGTGCAAAACTATGCAGAAATTAACCTGATTCCCGCCATTAAAAGGGTAAATGGGGTAGGTAGTGCGCGTTCTTTTGGAGAGCAAAACTATTCCATGCGTATTTGGTTAAAGCCCGATAAAATGAAGGCCTATGGTTTGGTTCCAGCTGATGTTTTCCAAGCTTTGGCCGAACAAAACATTGAGGCAGCTCCAGGACAGTTTGGACAAAATGGAAACCAAGCTTTTCAATATGTAATTCGTTACACCGGTAAATTAAAAACGGAAAAAGAGTTTGATAACATCGTTTTAAAATACGACGATAAAGGTCAGATTTTAATGTTAAAAGATGTAGCTCGTGTAGAGTTAGGATCTCAGAACTATACCCGAAGCTTCCGTTTCAATGGTAACCTGGCAGCAGGTATTGCTGTAGCGCAAACTGCAGGATCTAACGCACAAGAAGTAATTGATAACTGTTTGGCAGTATTGGATGAGGCTTCTATGAATTTTCCGGAAGGAATCAAATATGCAGAGTTAGTAAATGCCAATGATTTCTTGGATGAGTCTATTTCAAAAGTGATTTCAACCTTATTAGAAGCCTTTGTTTTGGTATTTATTGTGGTTTTCCTCTTCTTACAAGATTTCAGGTCTACCTTAATTCCAGCAATTGCAGTTCCTGTAGCCATTATTGGTACTTTCTTCTTCCTTAATTTATTTGGATTTAGTTTGAACTTGTTAACGCTTTTCGCATTGGTATTGGCCATCGGTATAGTTGTGGATGATGCCATCGTTGTGGTAGAGGCCGTGCACGCGAAGATGGAAGAAACGCATCAGGGAGCAAAAGAAGCCACGCTTAATGCTATGGACGAAATTTCGGGAGCTATTATCTCTATTACCTTGGTAATGGCTGCAGTATTCGTTCCGGTAACCTTCATCTCTGGTTCGGCAGGTGTTTTCTACAAGCAATTCGGAATCACTTTGGCAATTGCCATTATTATTTCAGCAGTTAATGCCTTAACCTTGAGTCCAGCACTTTGTGCCATCTTCTTAAAATCTCATGATGAGGAAGGAAAGAAAAAGAAATTGTTTAGTCGTTTCTATACAGCCTTCAATGCCTCTTTTGATAATTTGACCAATAGATACGGTAAAGCTCTACGTTTCTTTACCAAGAACAAATGGATACCTATAGGAATAATCTTAGCCTTTACTGTGGTTTTGGTAGCCTTAGTCAAAACAACACCAACTGGTTTCGTACCCAAAGAAGATACAGGTACCATCTTCTGTGATATTACTTTGCCACCTTCTTCTTCCTTGGAGAGAAGTGAGGAGATTGCAACGAAGGTAGATAGCATCGTGCAAGATGTGGTGGGTGTAAGAAATACATTGAAAATGGCAGGTAACTCCATCATCAACGGACAAGGTAGTGCCTATGGTATGGTAATTATCAAATTAGATCCATGGGGAGAGCGCGATAGAGATTTGGATGCAATTTTAGGTGAATTGTGGGCCAAAGTTGGAGGAATTACTGATGCCCAAGTTATTTTCTTCCCAGCACCAACTATTAGAGGATTCGGATTTAGTTCTGGTTTCACAGTAGAATTGCAGGATAGAACAGGTAAGTCTATTGATGAACTTAGTGCAGTAACCCAAGAGTTTATTGGTAACTTGAATGCTAGAGAAGAAATTCAATACGCAACAACTTCATTTAAAACTTCTTACCCTCAATTCTTGCTTTCTGTGAACGTACCGAAAGCGATGGAGGCTGGTTTAACTGTGAAAGACATCATGAGTGCCATGCAAGGTTACTATGGAGGAGTGTATGCCTCTAACTTTAACCGATTTGGTAAGCAGTACAGAATCATGGTTCAATCGGATGTGGATTATAGAAAAAACATAGAAACTCTTGACCAAATTTATGTGCGTAACAAGCAGGGAGAAATGGCACCTATCAAAGAGTTTATTTCTATGGAGAAGGTTTATGGACCAGAAGCCATTAAGCGTTTTAACTTATATACTTCTGTTAACATACAAGGTGCACCAAACGAAGGTTATTCTTCCGGTGATGCCATTCAAGCAATCTCTGAAGAAGCGCAAAAACTTCCTCCTGGATATAGCTACGATTACTCGGGAGCAACACGTGAAGAGTTGAGCTCTGGTGGACAATCAGTATACATTTTTATGCTGTGTGTCATCTTCGTTTACTTCTTACTATCTGCACAATACGAGAGTTACATACTTCCGCTAGCAGTGATTTTATCACTACCTGTAGGTTTGGCCGGAAGTTTCATCTTGGCGTATTTCTTAGGTGTAAACAATAACATCTACTTACAAATCTCTCTGATTATGTTAATTGGATTGTTGGCCAAGAATGCGATTTTGATTGTAGAGTTTGCCCTACAGCGTAGAAGAAGTGGAGTGAACTTAGTAGAGGCAGCCATCATGGGAGCCAAGGCGCGTTTACGTCCAATTATTATGACCTCCTTCGCCTTTATTTTCGGATTGGTTCCTTTGATTCTTTCAACCGGTGCTGGAGCCATAGGTAATAAATCTATCGCCACAGGAGCCATAGGTGGAATGTTGTTAGGAACGATACTCGGAGTATTAGTCATTCCAATTTTATTTGTCATGTTCCAGTATTTACAAGAGAAAATAACGGGAGCACCTAAAGAAATAGAAGCATAATGAAAATCAATAAAATAATAGGATACATTGCCCTTGCTGCATTTTTACAAGCCTGTAATTTAAGCAAGGATTACGACATGCCGAATTATCAAGATTTGGAAGTCATTCGGGAAAATACATCCTCAGATTCGAGCTCATTTGCAGATGTGAAATGGGACGAGTTGTATCAGGATACTCAACTCAATGCCTTAATTCAAGAGGCTTTGGACAGTAATTTAGATATCAATGTTGCTTTGGCCAATATCAAAAGCGCAGAAGCAATGTTGCTGCAACAAAAAGGGGCTCAATTGCCGAATGCAAGCTTAAACGTAACGGCAACGCAATCTAAATTGGCCAATACCATTTCACCGGCTACAGGGTTTGCCCAGCAACAATATTCGGCGTATTTAAGTGCCAGTTGGGAAATAGATATTTGGGGGAAATTCAGGGCAGCAAAACGTTCAGCTTTGGCAGATTTATTTGCGAACCAGAATTTTTTGAATGCCGTTAAAACGAGAATAATCGCCAATGTAAGTGGGAGTTATTATCAATTAATGGCCTACGATGCGCAATTGGCTTTATCTCAAGCTACGGTAGAAAAACGAGCAGCCTATGTGGCGACTTTAAAGGATTTGAAACAAGCCTCTTTGGTTACAGAAGCGGATGTACAACAAGCCGAAGCTAACTTGGCGGCGGCAAAATTGATCATTCCTCAAATTAAACAAGCCATACGTTCAACAGAAAATGCCCTTAGTGTGTTGTTAATGAGAACACCTGGTAAAATTGAACGTGGAGTTTTGACTGAGCAGGCGTTGAGCTATGATTTTAATCAAGGAGTATCGGCCTTATTGTTGGGGAACAGACCCGATGTGATGCAAGCAGAATGGCAATTGCGCAGCGCCTTTGAACAAGTGCACGTGGCTAGAACGCAATTTTATCCTTCTGTGACCTTAACAGGTAGAGGTGGTTTTGTGAGTAACGATCCTGCTGCTTTGTTTGACCCAACTTCTTTCTTTGCCAACCTCGCAGGTGGTTTAGTTCAACCCATATTTAATAAAAGATTGAATAGAGCGAATTTAGAAAGACAAAAGGCAGCGCAAGATATAGCTCTTTACAATTATAAATACGCTTTCTTAAATGCCGGAAGAGAAGTTTCTGATGCCTTGTTCAATTTTGAAATGGCTACTGAAAAAATAGCCCACGCTCAAAAACAAACCGAGGCTTTGCAAACGGCCGTGAGTATGAACGAAGAGTTGTTAACCTACGGAAAGGTGAATTATACAGTTGTACTCACTTCCGAACAACAATATTTAAACGCACAACTCTCAGCCATAGATGTGCAGTTAGAAAAGTACTTGTCACTCATTGAGGTCTACAGATCTCTGGGAGGTGGATGGAAATAAAGAGCTAGGTTTGCTTCCCTCAATTAGAGTTAGAAGTTCTTAGTTTAAATAGCCCGTAGGGGAGCAAACCTCTTTATTTTTCTTGCATGGATTTTCTATAGTTGGAAGGACTTTGTCCGGCTATTTTTTTAAAGTAGCTGCTAAAATGAGCAGGTTCATTAAAGCCCAATTCAAAGGCAATTTCCTTTAAACTCAAGGTAGAAAAATACAATAGTCTTTTTGCAGCCAAGGTAATTCTCCCATCGAGATGATCTTTGGCTGTTTTTCCTGTTAAATGCTTGATGGTTCTGTTGAGGTGATCAGCAGTGATGTTCATTTTTTCGGCATAGGTATTCACCGTATGTATTTCCTTGTAGTGCTGATTGATTAACTTTTTGAAGTTTTTTAGCAAGGTATTTCCAACCTCTATTCCTTGCGTATGCTGATGGGTAGGGAGTTCACAAGCGTTATTGCATTCTATCAAAATCAACTTAAGAAAAGAGCTTTGTGCTTCCGAATGGAATTTCATGCTTCTGTTCTGGTAATCAATCAACAATTCACACAAGCTGTTTACACGCATCATGTTTAAGGTGTCGAGCGTAACGGGGGGAGTTTCTCCAAAATTTCTGAACAAATTCAAATCTTCTATGAAGCGAAGAGGGATGTGATTTTGAACTAAAAAATCATTGGAAAATAAGAGGACAAATCCTTCAGAACTTTCTTCTTCTATGACTTGGTGTACTTGTCCCGGACTCACACAGTAAATTTGATTCTCTGACAATTCATAAGCTTCAAAATCTATTTTGTGAACGCCTTTGGCTTTGTTTACCACCAGTACAGTATAATAATCATGACGGTGAGGATCCTCCTTTTCCCCCTTATTTCTATCCACGAGTTCAGACATGCGTACTACCTTAAAGTAGATATCCTCTCTGTTGTCTTCTATGTGTTTATAGGTTTTGATCATGCTATTTAAAATGCTGTTTAAAAATACAATATGTAGAGAACATTCCCACCTCTTCTTTGTTCGATTGTATAACCCTCCGTAAAGACAATCTTTGGGATGGAATTATTTTGATTAAATTCAGAAAAAATTAGTTGAGAAAATCCAAAGCCCTAACAGATACGTAAATTCCTAAAAACACACGCGTGAACAACGATAACTCAACGGCCCTACTCATATTTATTCGCTCAGAAGTGATTGAACTTCAGGTGAAACAGTTTTTTGAGCATGATTATTCGAGAAGTAAGGCTTTCATTAGCCTTCTCAATATAAAAATAAAAACAGAGGCTCAAGCCACTAAACTTCCTGTTTTTTTTAGCAATCATATTCACGAGAATTCCTTTGTAGATAAATACAAACGCGCTTTTCAGGATTTATTTAACATAGGTTATCAAAGAGTGATTTGTGTGGGGAATGATATTCCTCAAATTTCTTCTAATACTCTACTAGAGATAGAAGAATTACTACAGTGTAATGATTTGGTTAGTGCAAGAACCAAGAGAGGAGGAATAGCGTTTTTGGGTTTAACCAAAGAAGGTTTTGATTGTTTTGATTTTCATAAAATTGCTTGGCAGAATTCAGGCCTACTAGATACACTTTATCAAGAATTACAGGAAAAGCAATTGAATTATTATTTGTTTGATCAGGTTTTTCTTGAAATCAATACAGCAAAGGATACGCGTTTCTTTCTGGAACAAATAGAAGAGCTTGAAATGAGTACGTTTTGTACTTCTCAATTTCTAAATCTTTGCATCCAACGCCAAACCCTGGTTTATCAAAATTTGGAATTGACCCAAGACTTTATTCAAAAAGCGGAAGCTTATAGAGGTCCCCCCGTGACCATGTAATTACCGACTTTTTTGAAACCAATATTATTTATAAAGTAGTGGGCAACCACTTCAACAAAACATTTACTATGAAGAAAAATCTACTCATATTTCTTTCCATTTTTTGTGCATCAACCCTATGGGCACAAAACAATGTTGAAGGAGTTATTAAAGACCTGGAAACCCAGGAACCTTTGCCTTTTGTAACAGTGGGGATTAAAAATACAGAGACCAAAGTTAGAACGGATATTACCGGGAAATATACCCTGAATGTTCAGAAGCAGGATACACTGACTTTTGCATTAATGGGTTATTTTCAACAGGAACTTGTTGTGGCCAATGCACAAAGTTTTGACGTGTTTTTGGTGGCAGAAGTCAAAGAATTTGATGATGTGGTGATAACTGCATTGGGACTAAAACGCAACAAACGCGATTTAGGATATGCCGTTCAAAGTGTTGATGGAGAAGACTTGGGAGAGGTAAGAACACCGAATTTATCCGACAATTTAGGAGGAAGAATTGCAGGAGTACAAACTACTGCAGGATCATCTGGTGTGGGTTCTTCTACGCGTGTAATCATACGAGGAGAAACAAGTTTGTCGGGCAATAACCAACCGCTATACGTGGTGGATGGAGTTCCCATTTCTAACCAAATGATAGCCAACAATACAGAGAATTTAGAATCAGGTTTTCAAGAAGTAGACTACGGAAATGGGGGTGGTGAAATTGCTGCCGATGATATTGCTTCCATAACTGTGTTAAAAGGTCCGGGTGCGGCTGCACTTTATGGAACCCGAGCAGCCAACGGTGTGATTATCATAGCCACCAAGCAAGCTCAAGCTACCAAAGGTGTTGGGGTTACCGTAAATTCTTCCGTGACTTTTGATCAAATCGCCTTTTTACCCCAGTTTCAAAATGTGTACGGACAAGGTTCAGGTGGACAATTTGCCTATGAAGATGGTTTAGGTGGCGGTATAAATGATGGTGGTTTAACCAGTTTTGGAGCGCAAATGAATGGTCAACTCGTTACCCAATACGATGGTGTTTCTTACGATAAAAATGGTAACCCTGTAAGAGGAGGAGACGTGATAGCAAGAGACGGAAATCCTATCACAGCTACCCCTTTTGTAGCCAACCCGAATAATGTGGAAAGCTTCTTTAGAACTGGAGTTACAAGCACACAAAACATTGCCTTGAACAGTAGAAATGATAACGGTGGTTACCGATTTTCTTACTCGCGTTTGGACAATACAGGTACCATTCCTAATTCAGATTACCGAAGAAATAATTTGGCCTTTACGGCAGATTATCAATTGAGCAACAAGTTGAAATTAAGAACTTATGCCAATTTCATCAATTCGAATAGTACACACCGACCAGGTTTAGGCTATGGTTCTGAAAACTTGATGTACTCTTTCTTATGGATGGGACGTCAGGTTAACTTGAGCAATGCCGAAGATTACTGGCAAGCTGGTCAAGAAGGGTTTCAGCAATACAACTACAACACCCAATGGTTAGATAATCCTTATTTCAACGTGTATGAAAACACGAATGGATTCAATAAAAACAGGTTGTTAGGAAATGCGGTTTTGTCCTATGATATTACCGATAAAATCAGCTTTAGATTAAGATCGGGTGCAGATGTTTACAACGATGTGAGAACTTCAAAAAGAGCTTTTAGTACGCAGCGTTTCAAGAATGGAGCCTACAGAGAGGATGTGGTTAATTACAGCGAAATCAATACAGATGCCTTGTTGAATTATACAGGACAATTTACAGAGCACGATGCTTGGAATGTAGGAGTAGGAGCAAATAATTTTACCCAGAATATTGCTTACCAGAGTATAACAGCAGGCGAATTATCTGTTCCAGGGATATACAACTTTGAGAACTCTAAGATTCCTTTACAAGCTTCGCAGTATAGCGGACAAAAGCAAATCAACAGTGTGTATGCCTTGGCCAATTACAACTTCAAGCGCAAGATGTACTTAGATGCTACACTGCGTAATGATTATTCATCAACACTGCCGAAGGAGAACAATTCATTCTTTTATTATTCAGCTTCAGCTGCATTTGTCTTAAGCGATTGGTTCAATTTACCAGAATGGTTGAGTTATTCTAAACTAAGAATGTCTTCTTCAAGCGTTGGGAATGACACAGATCCATTTCAATTGAGAAACACTTATACCTTCAATCAAAACTACGGCAGTTATCCGCTCTTGAGTAACTCATCTACTTTATTAAATGCAGATTTAAGACCAGAGCGTATCAATGCATTGGAGGCAGGTGTAGAACTTTATTTCTTAAAAGATAGAATAGGTTTAGATGTAACGGCTTATCAGAATACAGCCAAAGACCAAATTATCAGTTTGCCTGCATCGGCGGCCAGTGGATATACCAACAGAGTGATTAATGGAGGTGTTATTCAAAGCAAAGGAATTGAAATTGCCTTAACCGCAGATGTGATAAAAAAGAAAGATTTCTCTTGGAAGACCTATGCCAACTTCACGAAAGGAGCGAGTTATGTGGAGGAATTGCCAGAAGGAGTAGATCAATACACAACAGGATATACACGCGTGTACACAAGTACGGATAACTCTGTGTATTACATCGCTCAAGAAGGTGGTAGAATAGGAGATATGTATGGTACAGGGTTCAAAAAGTCTCCCGACGGAAGAATTATTTATGATGCCAATGGTTTACCAGTGAGAGATTCTGAATTGCGTTATTTAGGAAATTACAATCCTGATTTTATGTTAGGATTTGGAAATGAATTCAAGTACAAAGGCTTTACTTTAAATTTCTTGGTAGACTGGCGTTATGGAGGTGTATTTGTTTCGAGAACCAAAGCGATAGGATCAACTTCTGGAGTTTTGGAAGAAACCTTAATAGGAAGAGAAGAAGGAATCGTTGGTGATGGTTTAGTGAACGTGGGTACGGAGACAAATCCGATTTACGAAGAAAACACAACGGCAATTTCTGCAGCAGAGTATTACAATCAATTCTATAACAGAGCCAACGAAGAAAGCGCTTTATTAGACGCGAGTTATGTGAAGTTAAGACAAGTAAGTTTAAACTATACTTTCCCTGATGCTTGGGTGAAAAAGATGAATTTGAACAGCTTTAAAGTAGGATTTGTAGCCAGAAACTTATTTACAATTACAGAAAATCCACACGTGGATCCAGAGTTAAGTGCCATGCAAGGAACACAACAAGTTTACGGTGTAGAAGATCTATCTTACCCTTCAACGCGCAGTTACGGATTCAATATTCAACTTACATTCTAAAAGAAATTATCATGAAATATTCATTATTAATAGCGAGTGTATTCTTGGCTTTTTCTTGTAAAAAGTTCGATGAATACAATGTCAACCCGAATGCACCGGAAGATGTGCATCCTCAATTTTTATTGTCAAACGTAATAGCAGAAAGTGCAGATAACCAAGCCTACTGGGGATGGCACGCAGGTGCTCTTTTGGCGCAACATTCTGCCAACCTAGAATTCTTACCCGTAGATAGATATGATATGGGAAATAACGAAGGTTTGTGGAATGAAACTTACCGTTTACTCAACGATTTAAAATCCGTAAGAGAAGCCGATGAAAGCAATGATGCCTACAAAGCAATCGCCGATATTTTGCAGGCGCATCAAGCATCTTTGTTAACGGATTTATGGACCAATGTTCCTTACTTCGAGGCTTTACAAGGACAACGCGAGGGTAATTTTACGCCAGCTTTTGATACCCAAGAAGATATTTATTTGAAGGATGGCGGAATTTTAGACCTTCTTCGCAATGCGGTAAGTGTTTTGGAAAACACCAATCAAACCGTGGATGGAGATATCTTGTACAATGGAGATTTAACAAAGTGGATCAAGTTTGCCAATGCTTTGCGTGTACGTTATTTGGTAAGAATTTCAAAGCATTATGATGGGAGTACAGAATTGCAAGAGATAGTTACAGAAGGAAATTTCTTTCAAGGAAATATGGACAATGCTGTGTTGCCCTACTTAACATCTTCACCCAACCAATGGGTCATCTTTACAGAGCGTGAAGGAAGGTATGTAGATGTGCGTATGAGTAAAAATGCAGAAACGATTCTTGGTACTTTGTCTGATGATAGGGTGGGTCGTTTTTATAAGGCAACCAACTTGAGTCAACAAAATGGAACGCCAGAATTTAAAGGAATACCCAATGGTTTAAGCAGAGAGTCTCAAAACAACTATGATTTAAACGACATCTCCTTAATGGGAAGTTTTTTGCGCGATATTCCTGATGGGATGAAGGCCGTTTATATGAATTACGCAGAGTTGCAATTCTGTTTGGCAGAAGCAGCAGAGAAGGGATGGATTTCGGGTAGTGCGCAGAGTTACTATGAGGAAGGTATACAAGCTTCTTACGATTATTTCGAAGTGGCCATGCCCAACAATTACTTACTTTCACCTGAGGTGGTGCTAAATGGCGCGGATAATCTGGAGCGCATTATGACACAGAAATGGATCAATTCTTTTATGAATGGTTATGAAGCTTGGTTTGATATACGCAGAACGGGTTACCCTAACTTAACACTTCCGGCAGACAATATTAATGGAGATGTTTACCCTGTACGCTATGCATATCCGTCTACAGAACAAGCGGTAAATGGAAGCAATTATACCGAGGCGGTAAGTCAAATAGGAGGAGATAACTACAACAGCAAAGGTTGGTGGGAGCAATAATAAACAACATAGAGGTGTGGCAATGGGGACTGGTAATAGCCTCCAGTGTCGCACTTTTTTTACTTTCACCTTGGTCGAAAACCAGTGGACAATTCTTCGCAGCGAAGACAAAAGAGAAGCAACCCAATTGGTTGATGCTTACAGGAAGTTTGGTTATTTCCTGGGTCTTTGCAAAATCCATCGCCAATGCCAGTGATTTAGGAAACAAATTTGGAGCAGTTGGAGGATTGGCCTATGCAGCTTATTATTTATCCTTTATCGTAGCAGGTGTAATTATTTATTACATGCGGGTGAAAGGAAAGCTAAAGAGCATACACCTTTTTTTAAATGAACGTTTTGGCAAAAGGGCCCTACAGCTTTTTTCACTTATCATAGCCTTCCGTTTGTTCAATGAAATTTGGTCCAACACCATGGTAATAGGAAGCTATTTTGGAGAGCAGGGTTCAACTGCCTATTACGCTTCCATCCTTGTGTTTACGGCTTTAACTTTAGCGTATACAATTAAAGGAGGCTTGCGTAGTTCTATTTTTTCCGACCTCATACAAATGGGCTTGTTTGCAGTATTACTCACGGTAATTTTAAGCTTTTTAATGAAAGAAGAAAGTTTCCAGTTCTCAGAAATTGCAAGAAGTGGTTCCTTTACCTATGATGGAGGAATCAATTTATTGTTTGCAGCCTTGATTCAATCGTTCAGTTATCCTTTTCACGATCCTGTAATGACGGATAGGGCCTTTATTACCAAGCCCAAAGTAATGTTGTGGAGTTTTATTGCAGCAGGGGTTATCGGTGGTATTTGTATTTTCTTGTTCAGCTTTTTGGGGATTTTTGGAAAAATGCAAGGAATGGAGCCGGGGAATTTATCCGATTACGGTAAAGTTTTCGGTCCTGTATTATTGCTACTCATTAATTTCATCATGATCGTTTCAGCAGCTTCTACCTTAGATTCTTCTTTTGCATCATTTAGTAAGTTGGTGGCCATAGATTTAGGTGTTGGGAAGTCAGTTAGAATAGGAAGGTTAACCATGATAGTTGTAGCAGTTTTAGGTAGTGTTCCTATATTTTTCAATCCTTCAGTACTATCGGCAACCACAGTAAGCGGAACCATGGTTATAGGTCTAACCCCTGTTTTTTTATTTTGGAAGATGAAGGCTCCTCCCTCGAGTTTTTACCTAAGCGTATTGGGAGGAATGTGCATAGGAATCATACATGCTTTTGGTAGTTTTCCAGAGCTTTTGATATTTACAGATGGTCCGTATGCCGCCTTACTTTGGGCCAATATTTTTGGAGTACTCCTTTGTGTGTTTTTATATTTATTACCTTATGGCTTAAAACTTAAAAGTGAAATCTAATTGGTTGATAAATTACGAACACTTGTTGCAAACTGTATGTAAATATGGAGGGGCAGAGCAGGCGAGTATGCACAATTTAGAAGTGTATAGCTCCTCTAGCTCTACGTGGCCAAATTTAGGGATGCACGTTCAGAACTTTGATGAGCTATCTTCAAGAGAACTTGAAAAATTAGCGCAGCCAATTACACTTTTATTGCCGCAATCCAAAACCGAAAAAGAGCTGATCAATACCTTGAAAAAGATTTATAACAGGCACGGAGTTTGGTACGAAATGGAAGCGGAAAGGACAGTCTTTTCCTTACCTCATAACATAGATTTTTCAAAAATTAGCAGAGTAACGAATCCACATGATTTTAAGCGTTGGATGGAGTTAGTAGAGAACACACTCTTGGCAGAACGCAACTTAAATCATCAGGTATTTTGGAACTTGATGGAGGATGAAGAAATTATTTTGGTTTTAGGTCATCATGAAAATAAAGCCGTAAGCGCTGCCATGTTTCATCCTTACCAAAATACGCTCGGACTCTATTTTGTGGTTACCTTACCTGAGTATAGAAACCATGGGTTGGGTTCTTTACTTACCCAATATGCCTTTCACTTGGGTGAGGCTATGGATATCGAATACTTGGTTTTACAAGCCACTCCGCAAGGGAAAAAGGTGTATGACCGTTTTGGGTTTTCTGTGTTGGATGAGGTAGATGTTTTTTACACTTTAAATACTATTGTATGAAAAAATTAGTACTTGGATTAAGTTTATTTAGCGCCCTTTTTTCTTATGGGCAAAGTGAAAATTTTGTAGGAAGTTCGTTTGGATTTCAAGTGGAATATGCAGACTTTCAACGTGGGCAGTTTAATACCTACTTAGACAGTAAATCGCTACCACTTGGAAATACACCAGATGTAATGTATGGTTTTGATATTTCAATTAAAGGAAGACAGCACATTGTTTCATTTGACTTCTCAACCAATACCAATACAAGTGAACAAAGTAATTACAGGGTAACCAATTCACTTTCAAGTGTTGCCTTTTCTTATGGTTATAGTTTAATTAAAAAAGATGGTTGGGATATTTACCCTTATATAGGATATAGACTTTTAACCTATGCATACAAATATGAAGGTTATGATCAATTGGCAACTGATTTTGAGAGTTATTTGACGCAAAACACTGCCTATGTAAGTCTAGAAAATAGAATGCATGGAGCTAATGTAGGGATAGGATTTAACATCAATGGATCTGTTGCCTACAGTATAAAAGTGGGTACGCAATTGCCTTATATTTCTAGAAGATGGATAGATGTTTCTACTGATGATAAATTAAACGGCGGACCTGATGTGAAATCGCTCTTTTACATCAAAACATCTATTTCCTTCGGAGATTATGAAAATAGGTCGAGAAGTTTTAATCCAGATGAAAGTAAAAACTAATGCTTGAAGATAAAATTCTTGTGTTTGGCGGTCCCTACAGCAACCTGCAAGCTACTCAAAAAATGTATGAAATAACTGTTGAATTGGGATTTGAACCGAGTCAAATAATATGTACTGGAGATGTAGTAGGATACTGCGCACAACCCCAAGAGACCATAGACTTGGTAAAAAGCTGGGGTATACATTGGCTAGCAGGAAATGTTGAGCAACAATTGGCTACTGGAGCTGAGGATTGTGGCTGTAATTTTGACGAAGGATCGCGCTGTTCCAATTTTTCTCAAACCTGGTTTCCTTATGCACAAATTCATGTGAGTGAGAACGCAAAGGAAGAAATGAAAACTTTACCCGAAAATTTGGTATTGGAAATAAGTGGGTATAAGGTAGGTGTGGTTCACGGCGGTTTGGATGATATTTCTCAATTCATTTTTAAGTCAACCTCGCCTGAAGTAAAAGAAGAAATTCTGGACCGCTTAGGTGTAGACATCGTTGTGGCGGGTCATAGTGGAATACCCTTTCACCAGAGATTAGAAAAAGGACTCTGGGTAAACGCGGGTGTTATTGGTATGCCTGCAAATGATGGGCAGCAAGAGGTATGGTTTGCCATTGTTGATCTTAAAACTAAAACGGTAGAGCACCGTTCTTTTTCCTACGATTGGAAAACTGCAAAAGCGCTAATGGAACAAGCGAATTTACCCGCTGCTTATTCAAAGACCTTGGAAACAGGACTTTGGGACAACATGGAAATCCTTCCAGAACAAGAAAAATTAGAACGGGGTAAACCTATGATATTTGAAGCGTAACATGAGTTGCGCTTTTTTTTGATTATTATCCTCATCTTTGGAGCTTTCATTAAAGTATGACAAGAGATAAAGTGGAATTAGGTTTAAAAGCCAATTGGAAACAATTTACAATATTGGTAATCGTCAATGCCTTTGTGGGTGGAATGGTAGGTTTGGAACGTTCGATTTTCCCTGAATTTGCGCACGAAGTATTTGGAAAAGAATCTTACACGGCCATCTTATCTTTTATCACGGCTTTTGGAATTACTAAAGCAATTACCAATTACTTTACAGGGAAGTTGGCCAATAAATTTGGTCGTAAAAATCTACTTATTGCAGGTTGGATAATTGCCCTTCCTGTTCCTTTATTATTGATGTATGCCCCAAGTTGGGGGTGGGTAATTTTCTCTAACGTTTTGCTGGGTATTAATCAGGGACTAACTTGGAGCAGTACCGTTGTTATGAAAATAGATTTGGTAGGGGAGAAAGATCGTGGTTTTGCCATGGGACTCAATGAATTTGCAGGATATTTCGCTGTGGGAATGGTGGCCTTACTATCGGGTTATATCGCCAGTGAGTATGGGGTGACACCCTATCCTTTTTACCTAGGTTTGGCCATAGCCGTAGTTGGTTTATTGATGAGTATCATTTGGGTAAAAGATACACGTAAGTTTGTGCACCAAGAAAGTAAAACCACCCAAACTGAGAAATTCGACAATGTATTTATAGAAACAAGTTTTAAGAACAAAACACTGAGCTCCGTTTCTCAAGCCGGTCTCATCAACAATTTAAATGATGGAATGATATGGGGATTACTTCCTATACTGCTTTTATCCTTGAATTTTGATACAGACAGTATAGCGGTTATTGCTTCTGTTTATCCGGCTGTTTGGGGAATAGGTCAGTTGTTTACAGGGAAAATGTCCGATCATTTTTCAAAAAAGAAAATGTTGTTCTACGGCATGTTGTTGCAAGGTGTGGTTATACTTCTTTTACCCTTCAGTAGTAACTTTTATGTGTTAATTGGCATTTCAGCATTACTTGGATTGGGTACAGCCTTGGTATATCCAACTTTCCTTTCCACCATAGCAAGTGCTACACAACCTCACCAACGTGCAGAGAGCATAGGGATATTTAGGTTGTGGAGAGACTTGGGTTATGCTTTTGGAGCTATCATTTCAGGTATAGTTGCAGATGCCTTTGGTATAGATGCTTCGGTTTATTTAATCGGTTGTTTAACTGTTATTTCCGCTTTTATTATTAAGTTGCGTATGCCTAAAATTTAAGCATATGAAAACCATCTTGTCGCTTGTTCTTGTCGCGTTTTTTCTTTCAGCTTGTAGTTCAAATCAGCCTTTGAAAATTGCCATTCAACCCTTTGAAGGTGTAAATCAAGTAGATGTTGAACTCATCAAATCCTCTCTGGCAGAAAATTACAAAGCCAAGGTATATGTATTGGAAACTATGGATATACCTCAATCTACCTTTACGCATGTAAAAACACCCAGATACAGAGCCGATCAATTGATCGCGTTTTTAAAAGAGAACAAAAAAGAAACAATAGATCATATCATAGGTTTGATTGCTAAAGATATTTCAACCACCAAGAAAAATGCCGATGGAAGTGTAAAAGAACCCGCTTCTAAATACAAAGATTGGGGAATATTTGGTTTAGGATATAGACCGGGAGTAAGTTGCATAGTTTCTACCTATAGGTTAAGTAAACGAAGACCCGACAGAAGATCTCAATTGATTAAAATTGCCAACCACGAAATTGGTCATAACCTCGGTTTATCCCATTGTGATAGAACTTCCGATTGCGTCATGCGCGACGCTGCGGAGTCGATTAAAACCATAGACAAGGTGGGAAGCACGCTTTGTACTCATTGTAAGGAAGATATAAAGTAAATTAACTTTTAATTTCTTCGTTGAATTTTCAACGCTTGTGTAAAATTTTGCGTTATATTGTTTATAACCAAAACTTTAGCCATGCGTAAATTTTTACTCCCCTTTGTACTGATACTTATCAGTCATCTTTCCTTCAGTCAAGGATATTTTAACCCTGAAAGAATTACAAATGCTTCTTCAATTCTTGGAACTCACCCCTATTTATTCAAGGATGTAAACGCTGACGGTATAGATGATATCGTTGTTTTAAAAGACGAAGAGTTCATTTCGCAGGGTGCAAAACGTTACATTGCTTTTTATGCGGGAACAAGTTCTGGTGATTTTCTTTCGGCTCAAATATTAGATTCTTTACCCTATTTGAATAGCACTATAGAACGCATTCAATTTTTAGATATAGATGGAGACGGGGATGAAGATATTGTTTACTCTTCCACTTTGAGAGAAATAGGCGTCTTTTTAAATGATGGAACAGGGCATTACGGTCCTTCTAGTACTTTAAAAGCTCCAATTTTTGGAGGAGGAAGTTTTACCATGCACCCACAATTTTTTGATTATGATTTGGATGGTGATTTAGATGCTTTTGTCAATAGTGCTTTTCAGGAATTCAGGTTGTTAGTTAACAATAATATGAGTTTAGTGGACAGTACAATTTTATTCGATGGAGCTAACATTGTTTTTCCTCATATAGGAGATTTTGATAACAATGGGAAAATTGATGTGCTCGCTAAAAAGTCTGGGGTAGATAGCTTATTTATTCATTACAATCAAACTTCTAATGGGTTTGCGAACTCTCCAACGGCATTGAACTTTGATATAGCTTCCCCAAAATCCTTCAAAGGAATTGGTGACATGGATGAGGATGGAGACATTGATCTTATCATTACTGAACCTGGACAAATCAATAGTTATGTGTACAACGGTACGAGTTACAGTTATCAAAATCTCTACAATTCGGGAAATACCAATAATTACGTGAATATACAGTTCGAAGACATAGATAATAATGGTTGGACAGATATCCTCGCAACAATAACCCCTTCAAATGGCTATGAAGTAATAGACCAAGTAAGTGCAGGCAATTACTCAAGTTCTCAAATTATCAATGATGGGTTGTTACAAGTAAATGGGGGAATGGTTTTTAAGGATGTAGATAACGATGGATTTAAGGAAATGTTTAATTATACCATTTTTGGAGATTTCGGAATTACAGTATATGATAACCAGCAAGGTTTACTTGTGTTTGAGGAAAACAAGCTACAATTAGAGTTTGATAATTTTGATGCAGGTGATCTCAACGACGATGGATTTATTGACCTTGTGAAAATTTCAAGTAAATCAGATGCTATTCAAACCTTAATGAACAATGGTAATGATACGTATACAATTATCAATTTTCAATTGGGAATTGCCAATGATAGGTTAAACGCAGTAAAAATAGGTCACTTTGATACAGATAATATTCCTGATTTATTTATCTACGAAGAAGACTTTGATACCATTATTGAGAGTTACGTTTTATTGGGGCAGGGAAATGGTCAATTTGCTTCACCTTTTTCTTTGATTTCAGACAAGCGCTTTATTTTATTTAAGGATATTAACGGCGATGGACTAACCGATTATTTTCAACCCTACTATCAAGATACAGCTAATGCAGGTATTAATACAGGAGGTGCCTTCATAATAAATTACTCTGTTTATAATTCTCAATTAAATAATTCCGTAACTCCAAAATTGAGTAATGATAAGATTGAATTTCTGGCCTTTCAGGATATTGTTTCTTCAATTAACCCTGTTTTGGTTTATAAATCAGATGCTAATAATTTGGTAACCATAGATTTTACAATCTATTCAGCTACGTATTGGGTTATAGCTGCTTACCCATCTTGGTTGAACTCTCCAAATTTAACGGGTTTATATTTTAATGATTGGGATAATGATGGAGATTTAGAGGCCATTTATAGTTTAAACAATGTGGTAGGTAGTGAAATTAAGTATGCTGAAGATTTGGATTTTTTATTTAATGGAGGACCCTATGATGTTAATTTTCAAACCGCAGTAACAATAGCCTCTTCATTGCAGGATGATTTTGCAATGAATGAATTAGAAAAACTAGACTTCAATCTAGATGGCAACATGGACTTAATCTTTACCAACAGAGATTATCCTGCTTCACTTTACCTTCT
The DNA here is from genome assembly GCF_900116425.1 of Lishizhenia tianjinensis. Classification (GTDB taxonomy): domain Bacteria; phylum Bacteroidota; class Bacteroidia; order Flavobacteriales_D; family Crocinitomicaceae; genus Lishizhenia; species Lishizhenia tianjinensis. Next base: position 176,978 of record NZ_FPAS01000001.1, read on the forward strand.
AGAAAATTTTGGAGGTGGAAATTTTAATACTCCGGGTTTAATTGATACAAGAAACGCTGTTGAAAATTTGAGGTTACATGATTTTAATGCGGATGGATACATGGATTTTTGCGCCTATTCAAGTAATTCCAATAGTATAACCAAATACGAAAGTGATTTCGTTTTTAATGGTCAAGCTTTAGGAGTAATTTATTATGATGTAAACCAAAATGGAGTGCAAGATGGAAATGAAATAGGAATGCAAATAGATGGATTACAGGTAAATCCAACTCCAGGAGTGTATCAATTGGATACAGTAGGGAATTACAAACTTACTTTTGCCAATACTACGCAGAATTATACCTTAGATTTTAATCATCCACATTGGCAATTAGTGGTTCCTACCAGTTATAATTTTACCGTAGATTCTAATTACACAACAACTGCGGGTTATGATTTTGGAATTGTTCCAGGTCTTCCTGTAGATTCTGTAAAGGTTATAACTGAGGCCTATGGAGGAACGTGTGGTTTAATAACGAATTTTCATACTACACTAACAAATGTAGGAAATACGCAACCCTCTGGTATTTTGACCATAGCCTTGGATACGATGTTAACGTTAAATAACATTCAACCCACTCCTGATTCTATTGTTGGTAATGCATATTATTTTTCATACAATAATTTGTTTTTTGGTGCTTCTATGGGAGTTGATTTTCAAGTAATTTTACCTGGTTATATTAACATGGGTGATACCATTAATAATGTGAGTTCTGCAGATATTTTGGTAGGAGGAAATGTAATCTTCACAGATGTAGATAGTCAACCGGAAATCGTAACTTGTGCCTACGACCCCAATGAAAAGAGAGCTTTGCCTTTAGGGGTTGGGAATCAACAGTATATTACTGAAACAGACACGCTTTTGCAATACACTATTAATTTCCAAAATACAGGTACAGATACGGCTAGAAATGTGGTAATCAAAGATTATTTAAGTGATAAGTTTGACTATTCAACCTTCAAATTCATCACATCAAAACATCCTGTAAATTATTCAATTGGTCAGAATGGTTTATTAACCTTTGATTTTGCCAATATCTATTTGCCAGATAGTAATGTAAATTACATGGGGAGTCAAGGTTATGCAACCTTTACTATAGAATTGGCCAGCACAACACAACCGGGAGATGTCATTAAAAACAAAGCTGAAATTTACTTTGATCAAAACCCAGCCATAATTACCAATCAAGTTAAAAGAACGATACACAGTTGTGATCTTACCGTTCCCAATTTCGCTTTCTATAATTACGAAGATACCTTGTGTGAGAGTAGTTCAGGGTTGTTCAACTTGCCAGACGTCTTCCCACAAGGAGGTTCTTTTTCTGGACCGGGTGTTAATGGACTTCAATTTCAGGCCGATTCATTGAATATGGGGGTGAATACTTTTTATTACAATTACACAGGACTGTTTGGTTGTGAATACGAAGGAGAATATGAGATATACATGGACGCATGTTTAGGAGTTGATACCTATGCTTCTTCCTTATCCCTTACTATACAACCAAATCCTTTCAATCAATTTGCCACCTTAAGCGTTGAAGGTTTAAATCAAGAGAAGCTTCACTATGAATTATACGATTTATCGGGGAAAAAATTGAGAAGTGAAGTGTTTTCTGCCAATCAAGAGGTGATAGTGTATAGAGATACTTTGGTGGCCGGAATGTACATCCTAAAAATTTCAAAAGAGGATAACAAAGAGCTACTTTTTAATGTAAAACTCTTGGTTCAATAGATGAAGACGTAAATTATAGTTGAGCATTCTCGAAAAATAAATCAGTATAGAAAGGAAGGGAAAGACATTTGAAAATGAACAAAAACTAGCTAGGCTTGTTATAAATTTAAAAGGTAGTCATGCGTATTGTTCATTATTTAGCTTTAGTATACTGTTTGTTGCTTGCTAGTATAGAGTCGGTTATATATTTTTCTTCCTTGCCAAAGAATGATTTGGAAAGATTTGCCAAGGATGTACAAGGAGTTTTGGATCCAAATCCCATTTCTCATCTCCCACTAATATTAGGTGCCTGCGCTGCCCTTCTGTTTTTGGCTTGGATCTTTGTACTGGGTAGGAAAAAGGAAGGCCTGAAAAAGGGGTTACTCGCCCTTACACTTTTGCTTTCTATTGTGGTGCTTTGGACAGAAAGTCCATTTTTCAAATAAGTAGTTTTTAATATTTTTCACCAGCTCCCATATCTTTAAAAGGTATGGGAGTTTTTTATGCTTAAAAGCATTCTTATACCAACTGAGTCTAATAATCTCACGTTTAGTTAAATAACTAAAAACACCTAATGGATTATGAAAGCACTACTACTATTTTCAAGTTTATTTTTTGGAACTTTTATCCTCGCCCAAAGTAATTGGGAGAGTAAAGCCATACTAGAAGGATACTTCCATAACCTTTATCAAAACGAAGCCTTTTTTGATGTAGATAACGATGGAGATAAAGACTGGGTTTATAAAATAGGACTCGAACAGCCGAATGGTTCTGGAATACTTGCTTTCAACTATAAATTAGTTTGTTTGCGAAATGAAGGAGAGAAGAAGTTGAGATCCCAGCAAGATATCGCTTATTTTGACTCCATTCTTAATCCCTATGAAACTTCTCCTGTTTTTCATGTCGACCTCAATAATGATGGATACCTGGATATAGTAATGGGAGTTCATTTAACACCTAATGGTACTTACCTTACAGGTAATCTTGCTTATTTTTTAAACAATCAAACCGGTGAATTTTTAGCGCCTCAAAACATTACAAATGCAGCAGGAATTGTAGATGTCGCATTTTACGATTTTGACGGAAACGGTTACCAGGATATACTCTATACAGATAGTTACGGCGAAGTTCGTTTAGTGTCTAATAATGGTTTGGTGTTTAATGTTGTGCAAAGTTGGTCTTTACCCAGTCAACCGAAATTCTGGGACATTAATAATGATGGTAGGTTAGACATCGTTTACACCGAAGAAATAGGTTCTACTACAGAGGTTCAAGTGCTGGAAAGTTCTACAGGCTTTGTTTTTAATACGGCATCTTCAATTGCTCTACTTAACGAAACTGGAATCTATCTTTCTGATTTTGCCGATGAAGATAACAATGGTGAGAAAGATCTTTATTATACCTCACCAACGGGAGTACATTGTTTGAACAGTGTGAGTGGAGTATATAATTCTCAATTGTTGATTTCAGTACCGAATGGATTTGAGTTCATAAAAGTGAAATCTTATGATCTTAACCAAGACAATCAAACGGATTTAGTCTTGTCGAGCTATTCAACTTCACAAGGATATGTCAAAGAAATATATGAACAAACCGGAGTTTCAACCTATGCTTATGTAACGAGTTTAACGCAAGCTCAAAATGTGAATTTTGTAATACTCGATTATAACAATGATGGATTGGATGATATTGTATTCTCGGAATCTTATTATGAAAATTTACCCGGAAATGGGATCAGTTTTAAATACAAACTTCGCGATGCTGGAGGGGAGAATGCAGTGATTTGTGATTTTTCAAACGATGGAGTGAACGATGTTATCAATATAAATACCCAACAACAGCGCATTAATTTATTTGAGAATATTTCGGGAGGAGGCTACATGATGTCTCATTGGGAATATCAATGTACATCTGCCAGTGACTTAAAGGTGTTTGCAGGTAATTACAACGGTGATACACTTATGGATATCTTTATCTACGGAGATCCAGCCAATGGAAATAATGATATTTATGTTTTAGAAGGACAACCCAATCAACAATATGCTCCGGGTATTTCCATCCTTTCTTCCACAGCCTATAAACAATTGGTAGATTATAACGGTGATGGAGTAATGGATGTGATCGCCTTTGATCCCAATAATTATAATTTAAACCTCCACCTAAATGATGGTTTGGGCAATTTAAACTTAAACACAAGCTTGGGAGTCTTGGCCGATTTTATTCAAGAAGATTTTCAAATTGTAGATTTGAATGGTGATCAGATTTTAGATGTTGTGGGTAGACATCAGAATTACTATGATATCATGTACTGTATGGGAGGTGCAAACAATCAATTTTCTAGTGCTACCATTTTAAACACAGGGGTGCAAACCTCAGGACTTAGAGTTTTTGATTATAATTTGGATGGTCACAAGGATATGGTCTATTGGGGTAATCCGAGTGCGATGAATAACTACGCTTTCATTCATGCCATTACAACATCAGGACAAGCACTTCAATTTAACCTAAACCCTGTAGTAGTGGATGCTTGGACCAATAGTACCGTAATTCAAGATTTAGATTACGATTATTACACCAATGACAATTTAAAAGATTTCATAGCGCACACCACTACCATTGTAGGTGATATTAACGAAATCATTTGCTATGAACAAAACGCAAATGGTTTTAATAGCAGTGTGGTATTGTTAGATTTTATGAATATCAATGATGAAGACTATTTTGATGTTCACGGTTTACAATATGGTGATTTAGATGGAGATGGTGATGCAGATTTAATTTGGCGTCATTTAGCTTATGGTATAGGTTTAATGAGTACCCAAAACGATGCTCCTGGACCACTAGTCGGTATAGAGAACTTTAACCATGCAATGGCTGGTGATGGGCAACTCCATGTGGCACCAAATCCTTTTGATGTAGCAACGCAAATAAGCCTTGTAGGCTATGGAGATGAAAAAATGGAAATGAAATTGTTTGATGCTTCTGGAAGGATGATAAAAACCTATTCATTTAATGCCTCCGAAGAATTAACCCTTGCAAATGAAGGATGGAGTAAGGGCGTTTACTTTATTCAAGTACAAAAAGAACAATCGAAACAAGTGATTGCACGACAGCGCATAGTTTTGCAATAGAAAAGAGCGAGAGGGGTGAAGTGTTATTTCATCCCTTTCGTATTTTTAGTCTGTTACTTTTTCTCACAAATGTATTCAATGCGTAAAAGACCTATGTATTTCCAGTTGCTCACAAGTTTTCTCGTGCTTCAAAGTCTGTTTTCCTGTACGGTGGAAACTGTAAATCACAATACTTTTTCTGAAATTAAAAGTTCACCAGGTAAAAAGGCAAAATCCTTGAAAGATACCACAAGTTTTACCCTGGCAGGAAGGTTTAATACACCCCTCCATGCGATAAGAACAGAAGTAGATAGTAGTTCTTTTGGAACTTATCTCAGAAACCTTCCACTTAAAAAAGAAGGTGCTCAGGTAAAGTATTACGACGGAGATTTCAAATACAATGCATCGGTTTATTGCGCTGTTGTTGATTTGCCTATAGGTCAAAAAGACCTTCATCAATGTGCGGATGCCGTTATGCGTTTTCGAGCAGAATATTTATGGGAACAAAAACGTTACGATGAAATCCATTTCAATTTTACCAACGGGTTTAGAGTAGATTATACCCAATGGATGAAAGGAAAGCGCATACGTGTTTCGGGAAATAAGGTAGAGTGGGTACAAAGGGCGCAGGCTTCAAATACCTATCATGATTTTTGGGAGTACATGGAGTGCATTTTTACTTACGCAGGTACCTTGTCTTTGTCTCGTGAATTAAACCCCATTCCTTTAAATGAAATGCAAATTGGTGATGTCATTATCAAAGGAGGTTCTCCCGGTCATGCAGTTCTGGTGGTAGATATGGCCCAAGACACCCTCACCCAAAAACATTACTTCATGCTGGCCCAAAGTTACATGCCGGCGCAAGAGACGCAAATCCTTGTGAATCCTAACATACCCGGAGCCAATCCCTGGTATTGTTTAGAAGATATAGAAGATAAAATTTACACCCCAGAATGGACTTTTGCACGTGAAAGTTTGATGAGGTTTTAAGGGGGTTAATTGGAGTGATTTTTGTTGTTAAGCTACTTAAAAATTACATGCGTTATTTCTTTCCTCTATTGATATTGTTGTTTTCTTGTACCCAAGGTGAGGGAAAAAATGAAATCAATTGGGAAAAAGAACTTTACGGTTTTGGAAACTTAAAAATTGAAAAGGAGAATTTCGTTCATTTATTTTTTCATTTTGGAAAAGAGTCGAAAGATTTTTCTCTAAAGGGGGATACTTTATTGTTTTCATCTTCTCAGTTGAGAGCTTATCTGAATTATTACAGTAGCATTACAGAAGGTAAAGACTCCTTGATCCGAAGACCTATTCTTTGGACCTTATCTGCTCCAATTTATAAGTATAAACTAAAAAAGATGGATAGTGTAATCCACCTCACAAATTTAATTCAAGACAGCGATGGGCCTTCAGAGATCTCCTTACAGATGTTTGTCCCCGTTGTTCCTAAATACCTTGACTTACTGCATTTAGAAAATCAGAAGAAAAAAGATGATGTTTTTCATTGGGATGTTGCAAAGGGAGTGTATCTCTATCACCAGAAAACTTATTGGAATGGAGAGGATTTTGAATCCTTTAAAAAGTTGCAGATAGAAAAGAAGACTTTGAACCACAGGGAAGAGAAAGTTCTATTCAGTTTTTTGAATTTGTACAAAGCTCATTTTAATCATCCCTTTAAGGAAATTGAAACAAGTTGTGGTTCTAGTGATTATGAAAGCGTATTAACAGTAGTGTACAAAGATTCACTTTATGAATACGGAAGGCATGCATTTCCAATTCCAATTTCTTTATTAATGAATGGACTTACCATTGATTTTAAGCCAAATACACCGACCCAAGAACCTGTATTGGATACAAATGACTTTCTCATAACAGATAACTATAAACACTTGCCCTATGCAAGAAAACGTTCTGAGAGCGAAAAGAGTAATATAGCTTTAGAGCTGGAGTTAAAAGCCTTGGACAATTTAAAATCCAATTCTAAATGAAAAATTATACTTGGTTAATTAGTGTTTTAGTGATGCTTTTTTTTGTTTCTTGTTCTGCTCCAGAAGTAGAGAATTATAGAGATTGGGAAGAAGAATTAATAGGCTATGGTCAAATTGGTTTTTCTCCAGAAAGTATGACCAAAACCTTCTACTATTTCGGTAACCGTGCCATGGATGATACGAAATACAGAAAAATTAAAGACTCGTCCTCTTTTAATTTTAATGGAGATACTGTCACAATTGCAAACCTTAGGCTTGTTCAAATGATACCTGAAGAATGGTGGAGGAATATGAAAAAAGATAACAACTTCAACCAAGATTTTTTAGAAGTGAAGGATAGCTCATCCTTTGTGATATCACAACAAAAGGATTTCTTGTGTTTAGAAAAATTGTCGGGCGCACTTCAAATTCCACCAAAACTCTTTTTAAAAATGGCTTCGAAAGCTACTCCAACAAATTTTACTTATTTAGATTATGAAGAATACAACAAATCCTACGTTCATTTTCAATATGGTTTAAAGTCGGATAGTAAAATATTGATAGCTACAGATAAGTACGATTTAAATTCGGATTCTACATACTTTCAGTATAATTCAAACTTAAATCACCGAGATTCTTTGGTCGTAAACAGCTTCTTAAATGTGTTGATAGAGAGAAGGTACCAAGATAAACTAAGTACTACAGCTTGTTCTTTTCCTTGGGTATTGGATATAAGGATGGTGTACAATGATTCCTTGTTTTATTTTGATGAAAACACGATTCCATTTGATGTACAAAGTTTAGTTGAGTATTTTATTTATCAGATAAACCTTGACAAGGATAAAAAGATGAGTGCTTTAGATGCATACCCTTCATTAGACACAATTTTTCCATTAGACAATTATCCTGTAGCAATATCTTTACCTGAAGTTCCATTAACTGAAATAGCACGATGAGAAGTATATCTTTTATTTTCCTATTGATAGTTGTTTCATGTACTCCAAAAGTTCATGAAAAAGAAATAAACTGGCACGAAGAACTCTTGGGTTTCGGTCAAATGTGGAGTGATAAGGATACAGCTCATCAAGATTTTTACTATTTCGGGAATTTAATAATGGATAGTACAAAAATTAAAACCTATAATTTTGAGTTTTCACAACTAAGGTATGATACACTTTTTATACCCAATAATCTACTTTACAATCATTTTAAGTTCATAGATTCACTTTATTTCAAATGGAAAAATGGAGACCAAAATCTAGACTCAAGTGCTTATATCATAACAAAAGATAGTACTGGGGTTATTCATTTGAAAAAAGCTTACGGAACACATTTTACCCCCCGTAAACTTCATGTAAAAATGTATGACAGAAAACTGAATTCAGATGTAGGTTATTGGAAATATCGTGGAGGTTATTATGGTGCTGTAAATATTTTTTTTGACACGCTGGGTCAAACAAATATCTACCTCATGTACAATAAAAATAGAAAAGAGGAAAGGTCATTTTATAAAGAGGTAAAAGAATTGAATCATCAAGATTCTGTCATCATCAATTCGTTTATAGGTGGCACTATAAAAAACAGAAATTGCTCAGATTTTCCAGGGATTAGGTGCGGTATTGGATACCGTTTGGATATATTGTACATGGATTCTATTTATAGGTATGATTTACTAAGTGAATTGAGAAATACATCCATTTTAGAGTCCTATTTCATTCATAAAGTAGACAAAACTAAAGACACTGTAAAAATCGATTATGACTTTGAGCAATACCATGAAAATAGGATGTTCTGGCGTAAACCCGTTGCAAGAGATGTGCAACGTCTAACACCACCAGATATGATGAATTGATAAGTTATTTCTTCCCCTTCTTGGCTGCTACTTCTTCATTCTCTATCATCCTTGCCCGCGTCAAACGTTGAACCAACGCAAGGGGAACCTCAGTACCATGTGGAAATTGTAAGGTTCCTTTTCCGCCTTTGTACTGTTGCATTTCTTCATCCTTTTCCCCAAAAACACTGGAGAATCCATAGAAACCAATGTGTTTTTTAAAGGCGCTGTAATACACCAATATTCTTCCTTTGTATCTGAAACCGGGCATTTTGTAGCCGTAGTGTTCTTCGATTTCGTCCGATAATTCTAGGATGGAGTGGTGGAGCTTTAAGAGTTGTTCTTGCACGTCTTGAGGCTGCGCTTCTATATGGTCTTTTATTTCTTGTAGCATGACTTAAATATAAAGTAAACCCAACAAAAAACGACGAAACTCTACTGAATTTCGTCGTTAAAAATGTGCCGTTTTTATAAATCTTTACTCGTCGTCTAAAACTGCTCTCAGCTTTTGTCTTAATTGACGGTTATAAGTCTCTAATAAGTACTTAAAGTAATTTTTCGTACTCTTAGCTATTAATTTCGTATACTGCTTTAAACGGTGCTCTATGTGCTCTTGTAAGCTTTCCATAATGTCAAGAGCATCGTAGAAGTCCGTAGCCTTGTCTTTAATGGCATCAAAGTGATTATCTACAGATAAATCTACCGCCATTTTTCCTGGTCTACCTTCATCCACCAAATCTTCGTAGACTTCCTTCATCCTAAACTTGTTGATGATGTCCATATCCACTCTGTGTTGAATACGCTTTGGTAATTCAAAAGCAGCTTCGAATTGTAAATCATCTTGTTCAGATAAACGTGACTCTAAGAAACGATCTGGGAATTGGAAAGCATCTTGCCAGTTGATGTAATCTTGCCATAAACCAAAACGTCTTACGTTGTTTCCTAAGTCTATCAACAAGAATTCATCCTTATGCGGCAATTTACGTGATCCACGACCAATCATTTGGTGATATAAAGTCAATGAACGCGTTGCTCTGTTCAAAATAATGGTTTCTACCGTTGGCTCATCGAAACCTGTGGTTAAGATACCTACAGACGTTAAAATAGCATCTGGGGTTTCTTTAAACCATGAAAGGGTATCTTTTCTATCCTTGTCCGAGAAAGTACTATCCAAGTGCTTAATCTTGAATCCTCTTTTCTCAAAGGTCTCTCTTACACGTATAGAGGTTTCTATTCCCGAGTTAAAAATCAAGGTCTTCTTTCCTAAAGCAACTTCTTCGTAAGCAAACAAAAGTTTCTCTTGCATGAAGTAGTTACCGTACACTAATTCAGAACTCGAAACGGTGAAGTCACCATTCGTACCTATTTTCAAGCCGTGTAAGTTCACGTCGTAAGTATAAGTTTCTGCGTTCGCCAAGTATCCGTTTTCTATCAAAGAAGCAATACTTTCTCCCACCAATAACTTATCGTAGTTATCGTTCAATGGCAAGGCCTTGTTGGATGAAAGGGGAGTAGCGGTAACTCCTAATATGTTCGCCTCTTGGTAATAAGCAAAAATCTTTCTAAAACTGTTGTAGTGCGCCTCATCCACAATTACTAAACCTACATCTTGGATAAAGTTCGCATCGTCTTGTAAACGGTTGTTTAGGGTCTCAACCATGGCAATAAAACACTGATACTCGTCTTGGTCTTCCAAGGTTTTCACATCACTGTTAATGATTTTGTTGTTTACTGCTATGGCGTTAAGTTGACGAGAGGTCTGTACAGAAAGCTCAATACGGTGCGTTAAAATCAGCACTTTTTTGTTAAATAGCTCTATGTAGCGTCTCGCAATTTCTGAGAAAATAACTGTTTTACCTCCTCCTGTTGGAAGCTGATAAAGCAAGTTGAAATTATTTCCATTCGCTTCTAGTTCGTTAACGATCTGGTTAACAGTGTTCTCTTGGAACGGATATAACTTTTTTGCCTTTACTTTTACTTCTTCTTCTATCATCTCCACGCTTCAAAAATTGGGCTACAAAACTACAGCCTTTTTCCTGAAGAAAAAAGTTATCGGACGCTTTTATCGTAAAGGATTGTTAAAGTGACTGATTTTAAGCCCATTTGTAGTATAAATAACTTCTATACCCATATTTGTTTTTTCTAAGCATTCCAATTGTAGAGCCTTTTATCTTTGTACACCGAAAGCTAAAAGTATTATTTTAGCGCAGCGAAAAATTAGAATATAAAAAAGACATATAAAATGAGCGAAGTTCAAAGAATTTCTTGTTTGATCATAGGTTCTGGTCCTGCAGGATATACAGCAGCGATTTACGCAGCACGTGCGAATATGAAACCAGTTATGTACCAAGGTATGCAGCCAGGTGGACAGTTAACTACTACAAACGAAGTAGAAAACTTCCCAGGTTACCCACAAGGTATTACTGGTCCACAAATGATGGAAGAATTAAAAGCACAGGCAGAGCGTTTTGAAACGGACGTAAGATGGGGATTCATTGAAAGAGTTGATTTTTCTGGTGAGATTCACAAAGCTTGGGCAGATGATGGAACAGAAATTCATGCAGATACTGTGATTATTTCTACAGGAGCTTCAGCGAAGTACTTAGGATTGGATTCTGAGCAAAAATACTTGAAATTAGGTGGTGGAGTTTCTGCTTGTGCAGTTTGTGATGGTTTCTTCTACAGAGGTCAGGAAACTGTAATCGTAGGTGCTGGAGACAGTGCTTGTGAAGAGGCACACTACTTATCTAAAATCTGTACGAAAGTTACGATGTTGGTAAGACGTGATGAGTTTAGAGCTTCTAAAATCATGGCAGAGCGTGTGAAAAACACAGAGAACATTGAGATCTTGTTCAATACAGAAACGGATGAAGTTTTAGGAGATGGACAAGTGGTAACGGGTGTACGTGTGTACAACAACAAAACGCAAGAGAAAAAAGAAATTCCAGCTACTGGTTTCTTCGTAGCGATTGGACACAAACCAAACACAGATATCTTTAAAGATTACATCAACTTAGACGAAACAGGGTACATCAAATACGAGCAACCAGGAACGTCTAAAACAAATGTACCAGGAGTTTTTGTTGCAGGAGATGCTGCAGATAAAAACTACAGACAAGCAATTACAGCGGCAGGTACAGGTTGTATGGCAGCTTTAGATGCAGAGCGTTACTTAGCGGCGAAAGGTCACTAAGCCTTACATAAACAATTTAAAAAGCCCTTCTCAGAATAGAGGAGGGCTTTTTTTGTTCATAATGTTTATGGAGACGAACAAGATGAACATCTGACTCAACAAATGCTACGGATAAAGTTTCTCTATCAGAAATTTGATGAAAAAAAGATAAATTGAATGACAATTAAAACGGTTACTTTTTACCGTAGGTATTAACCCTAAATCAGATCCTATGAAGAATTCAATTTTTACTTTAATCCTCAGTACTTTGTTGAGTGTTTATCTCGGGGCGCAACAAAATTACTTGCCTTTTACAGGTTTTACACCGAATCAAATCAGAATTACACTTACCCCTCAATTGGGAGCTTGTATGAATATAGTGAATTACGGAGCGGCTGGATTTGAATTTCCAGTGGGTAGTAATAACCATGTTTCTTTTGCGAATTCCTTTTGGTTTGGAGGAAAGTATAACAATGATAGTTTGGAAATTAGTGCCAGTAAATGGAGTTATTATGATTATAGATTTGGCAATGGTCCTTTAACGGTTGATCCAACATTAAATACAGGAACTACAGAAGATTTTGGTGATGCTTCCATAGATAGTTTAGAGATGCTAGAATGGGAACAGGTTTTTATAGTTACCAAACAAGATATTGAAATATTTAAGCAGTGGTTTATATGTGAACAAGACCCAAATTGTAATGCGAATGTCTATTATCCAAATTATCAGATTCCAAGTTCTATTATGGATTGGCCTGCACATGGAGATATTACGCAAGATCAAACTTTTTACTTAGCACCTTTTTACGACTATGATAACGATGGGAATTATAACCCTAATGCAGGAGATTTTCCCTGTATCAAAGGAGATTACTTTGCATGGATGATATTGAATGACCAACCATTGTCGGGCGAAAATGCCGGAGGAATGGGTGTCGAAATACATATTTCTGTTTATGGATTTGACAAGGAAGATGGAAATGTACTTGATCAAACCATTTTTGTAGAATATGATGTAATTAACCGTTCTACCGATACATTAACTGATTTTCGTTTTTTGGAATACCAAGATTTTGATTTAGGTTACCCCATGGATGATTACATAGGGACTTTGCCTTCAGAAAATGCCATATTTGTTTACAATGGAGATGATTTCGATGACGGAGCTACTGGGTATGGAAATTATCCCCCAACCTTTACGATGAAGTTGTTAAATAAAACTGCAATACATGGGAGTTATTTTATCAATAGCTCAGGTTCTTTAGGAGACCCAAATACAGATGTTGAGTATAATAATTACTTACATGGATTGTGGAAAAATGGAGATAGTCTTTACTATGGAGGAACAGGTTTTCCAGGTACTACAGGAGCCACAAATATGACCACGAATTGGGTTTATCCTCATCTAAGTACAACTCCTTTTAATTGGACAGAAACAAATACAAATGGTCAAGGTAATTCAAATGATTCTGATGATAGAAGAGGACATCTCGTTGCTGGAGGAGAATTGTTTTTACCGGGAACAAAATTGGAGTATGATTATGCTTTTGTGGTTTCTACTTCAAACCAAAATGGGGCACTAGCGAGTTTAAACCAAATGTATGTTGACTTACCTTTGGTTCAAGAATTTTATAATGATTCTATTTCTGTATGTGGTCCAGGACTCAGTGGGAATTTAGGTACAGACTTCACGCAAGGGAATGAAATAAGTGTTTTCCCAAACCCAGCAAGTGATTTCGTAATTCTAAGAAGCAATTTAAGCGTAAATTTCAACTACACCTTGTTCGATGCAAGCGGAAGAGTAGCTTTGTCCGGTAATGGAAATCAGCAAACAAAAATCACCCTAAGTGACTTAACTCCAGGTTTATATTATTTAGAAATTGAAGGAAGTGAAAATCCTCCTTTTAAAATAGTAAAGCAATAACTATTTAAATTTTTTTTAAAAGCCCTTCTCAGTATAGAGGAGGGCTTTTTTTGTTCATTCTATTCAAATCATCCTAAATCATTCCTCAATCTTAATTCTGAATTCTTCATTCTTAATTAGCATTAGATGTGTATAAAGTGTTGATTTTCTGACTTTTTTCTGATAAAACACCCTCGGTTCTATCATTCGTAATTAGCTACCAATCACTCAATTAATTCTACGTTTTAACATAACTTTTAGGTGTGAATATTCTTTGCTTTTAACTTAATGAAAGAACTATAAAACACACCACAATGAATAAACTATTACTCTTAGTAAGCTTGTTTTTGACAAGTAGCATTTCGGCACAAATGAACAGTTTTGTTCAATTAGATGAGAATGCCATTCAATGTATCGTAAACAGCAATGGCGAATTATTTACCGATCTTTTTAATGTAGAATCAGGGTTCAACGTCGAGAACTCACAAAATCTACATACGATTTTCTCTAATCGTATCGTATTTGCCGGATTAGGACCTAATGGGGATTTGGTGATGACCAAACCAAATGGAAGTAATAATCTGGCCAATGGTCCATTAAGCGTTTTGCAAGGGATGGAGTTTGGACCAGCAACCATAACACCTTCGCAAAGTAATGCATGGAGTCAGATTTTTGTGATCACACGTTCGGAAATTTCAGAATTTTACCAGTATAATGCTTGTTTGAATGACCCGAATTGTGATGAACAAACAAACTTCCCAGGGTATCAAATTCCACCTTCTATCTTAAACTGGCCTGCACATGGTGATACAACTTTAAATGAACCCTACAACCTAGCCGCTTTTAACGATGTAAATGATGACAATGTATACAACCCACTAGACGGAGATTACCCTTGCATTAAGGGAAAAGTGTACGCTTGGTTTATAATGAATAATTATTTGGTAGATCCTTCCGTAAATACTGCGCCAGGAGGGATAGAAATACAAGTTGAAGTGTATCAATTTGAGGAGGGCCCAAATAACCCGCCTTTGTTGAATACCGTATTTGTAGGTTATAAGGTGATCAACAGAAGCACAACACCTTTGGCCGATTTCTATTTTTCCAACTACACAGATTTTGATTTAGGAAACCCTCTGGATGATTACATAGGGACTTTGCCCGATCACAATGGCTACTTTGTTTACAACGGTGATGATTTTGACGAAACAAGTTCATTCAGTACGGGGTTTCAAAACCATCTTCCAGCCCAAGGTGTATTTTGTTTAAATCATGAGTTAAGTGGTGCTGGTTTTGCTGATATTGATGTTTTAACCCCAATAGAGTACTACAACATTATGCGCGGTTACCACACCGATGGAAGTGTGAAATATTTTCCAGGAACTCAAATTGCAACTGCCTTTACTTTTCCTTACACAAGCAATACTCCCTACCAGTGGTCAGAAAGTAACAGTGATGGAAATGGAATGGTGAATACGCCGGGTGATAGAAGAATGCAGGGTGCAGTTGGACCTTTTATGCTAGATGTTGGTGAGCAATTAAGTTATGATTTTGCATTTGTGTATGCTAAAGATCATTTAGCGGGACAAGGAAATTTGGGAAGTATTGATGAATTGATCGAAGACATTGAAGATGTTCAATATTATTATGACAATCAAATCACTAATTGTTCTGGAGGTTGGTTGGCCACTGAGGAAATTGATGAGTTTATTTGTAAAGTATTTCCAAACCCTGCTACAGACTTGGTTTACATAGAGATCTCAAATCGAGCGTCAGATGTATTTTTCTTAAGAGATGTACAGGGAAGAATCGTACGAACAGGAGATATAAATATTGCCACTACCATTGATGTTCGTGACTTAACTTCGGGTGTTTATTATTTGAACTTGCAGGGACATCCAATGCAAACCTATAAAATTGTGAAACAGTAATTTGAACGGAACACAAAAAAGCCCACTTACCATAGGAGAGTGGGCTTTGTATTTTTTTGTTTGAATTATTTTGCTGGCTTTACCTGAACAGTAATTCGCTCAGATTCATCTTTACCACCGTGGAAACGAATCAATTCTACCATGTTTTTTTCATCCTCAACTTCCATTAATTCTTCATCGAAACTGAAGTAGTTGTCGTCATCTACCTTTAAAGATTTTTTAACGACTTCTCCTGTAGTGGTATTGATACACGTAAACTCATACCCTTCTAATTCAGACTCCATAACCAAAGTACTTCCGGTTTGGATTTCTTTGATATCTAATTTCGGGATGGCAAGAATGATGTACTCATCTGTACTTTGGTCCATAATTTTGTTGGCCAATACATGTAAGAAATACAGTTTAAAACTCAATTCATCTTCGTGATGGTGCACAGCTGTTGAAATCGTTTTAATGTCATCATTCTCTACATTGCTGTGGATTTGTAAGATTTTTTTACTGGTTGTTTGAATAGCCACCAATCTGTCTTCGTCATCATCGTCTTCTAAATATTCTCCTTCTTCAATAGATAGTATCGTATTGTAGTTGAATTCACCCGTTTTGGCAACGTCAATGATGTCTATATCTGTATAGAACCTACTGTCTTCATCATCTGTTTGAAGACGTTTGAAATCCAAAGCTTTGTGAGAAGCAATTGCAACTTCCATTTTGAAGTTGTAAACGCTAATTTCTTGCGAGAGTTCTTTTGTTGTTGGGTTTTCATTAATAGCTGCTACAATAATTGCATCATCAATAATTTTGTAAAAACGCTTTAAAAGTTTTTTAGAACTTTCGTGTTCAAACAATTGAATCTTGAACTCTTTTTCCTTCTTCATGTCATAGACATAAAGTGTATTCATGTCATTTAAACTGTAGGTGTTTGAGCTCGAGTAATCAGGCAAATAAGTGTAGGTTCTTACACCGTAAATCAGGTAACGTCCACTTTCACTCAATTGAATATTCATGTAAACTGAGCGCAAGTTGTAAGGAAAATCATCCCCGTTTTTGTGTGCTTTAAGGATGTCTTTGTATATGCTTCTATTTTCGTCTAAAGTACTTTCGTCTTTGGCGTTTTCAAGCATTTCGTCTATGTAATCTACTTTATCCGCTACATCAATTTCAGATTCATATAAGATGTCGAACTCTTTGTCCATCACCGTTATTAAATCTTTTTCTTTAAAGCTTCTTGCGTAACATCTTGCTACGTAGTTGCGTGTTTTACCAGACTCAGTGGTTAAATCTATATCCCACTTTTCAGGATCAAGTTTGAAGCGTTTCACTGATTTTTGTGAGGTAATAATCTGACTTTCTAAATCAATTCTTACAGCGTATAAATTGAAACCTTCTTTTTCTTTGATGGAAATCAAGAGTTTTGCTTCACCGTCTTCGATGTAATATTTGTAGTCAGTTCTTTCCTTGATTTTTTCAAGGGTCTTTAACTTTTTCTTTTGTACAACACTGCCTTCATGAGAATATTCGAGAAGAATTTTGTTCTTGTCTAACTCAAGGTCTACGTAATTGTCTTCGAAATTGTAATAGTACAAAGACGAGGTTCTCACATCTTCGTTTTTAACCCTTAAACTAAATGTTGGATTATCGGGATAAACAGTGGGTGGAGGAGGTGGTGTTTCTTGCGACCAACCTGTGTTCATGGTCAATACAGAAGCAAGACCTAGGAGTAGGAAGTTTTTCATAGTAATTTAATTTTTGCTCAAAATAATCATTTTGGAGAAATATTAAAGAACAACAGAAGGTCCTTTTCTTTACTCTAGCGATTATTTGGTTTATAATGTGTTTTTTTGAAGGATGAAAGGACAGGAAATAAATAAAACTATACTTTTACCCCGACCAATTTAATAAGTATGAATCATTTTGATGTTGCTGTGATTGGGAGTGGTCCGGCAGGAGCTTCTACAGCATTTCATTTAGCCCAAAAAGGAATTTCAACGGTAATAATAGAAAAGGAAACTTTACCACGTTATAAAACCTGTGGTGGAGGTTTTGTGTTTAGAGGACGCAAAAATCTATCGTTTGACATAAGTGAGGTAGTGGAGGCTGAATTTAGAGCCGTAGATATTTTTCTAGGTGAAAAATTACATTTTAGAACGGAAAGAGAAGACCCAACCATTTCTATGATAATGCGTGATTCTTTCGATAATTTGATCACTGAGAAAGCGAAAGAGTTTGGTGCGCAATTGTTAGAAAATCATAAGCTAACAGGCCTAAGGTTTGAGAACGATAAAATTTGTTTAGAAACATCGCAGGGAGAATACACCGCTAATTTTGTGATTGCTGCAGATGGGGCTTTGAGTCCGACAGCCAAGTTAGCCGGTTGGAAAGAAGATACACGTAAGTTAATTCCAGCTTTGGAGTACGAGGTAGAGGTTTCTGACGAAGATTTTGAGCGTTTATCGAAAGAAGTTCGTTTTGATATAGATGCCATTCCTTATGGTTATGCTTGGAGTTTTCCAAAGAAAAATCACTTGTCATTGGGTGTAGCTTCTGCACGAAGAACAAAAATTAACCTCAAGAAGTACTACCAAGATTACTTAGAAACTTTGGGGATTAAAGAAGTGGTAAGTGAGTCGCAACACGGTTTCCAAATTCCTGTTTCTCCTAGAACGGATGGTTTTGTAAAGAACAACGTATTTTTAATTGGAGATGCAGCAGGTTTTGCAGATCCGATTACTGCGGAAGGTATCTCTAACGCTATTTACAGTGGTAAACTGGCAGCAGAAGCTATTGTTGAGAGTGAAGGTGAAAAAGGATTAGCTGAGAAAATATACCAAGATAAATTAGAAAGTAAACTGCTTCCGGAGTTAAGAACAGGACTTTGGTTATCGAAGTGGTTCTACGAACAAAAAACGGTGAGGAATTTAATGTTGAAAAAGTACGGACAACGCTTCAGTGAAGCCATGGCAGATGTATTCCACGGAGAAAGAAGTTATCCTACAGATATTAAAAAAGCGATTAAAGAAAAGGTGAAAGAGCTAGTCTTTTAGCATTAAATCTCTGATTAGAACTTTTTAAAAATAGAGCAGCATTTACTTTTTGTAATTGCTGCTTTTTTTGTTGAAACGGTTTTATAGTATCCTATTCTAGGTGTAAATGAAATTAATGTCCAATTTTACGTCTAGTCTTATTTCTTTTGAATGAAATAGATCATTTCTACGTTAGGATGTGTCAAGATAATTTCTCCTTGGTCGTTTTTAGAAAGTTCTGCTCCGCTGTAAATACCTGAATGTTTGGGATAGAAGAATTTGGTGCTAGAATAGTCTCCAGTACGAGCATCTATACAAAAAACATCATAACCGAAGTATTCCGCTTTCGGTTGATTTTCATTGTTGTATTTCACCCTAATTCTTGGAATGGCTACATAGATATAATTACCATCCGTAAGGTGTAAGTAGTTGTTCGTAAGGGAAGAATGAAGGACCAAGTCATTTTTAAAATCCAATGTATTAGTTGATCTACCTGACCCGCTATTGGTTCCATAGTACAATTCGTCTTTTAATACGGGTAGGGGAATTCTATTGGTAACCGTGTTTGTGCCTTTATAATTTTCAAGGGTAATACTGATATATCTCTCATGCATACGCACATTTTGGTTGGTAGAATAACTGTATTTAACACCCAATTCTGTCTGAGTTGAGTCGTATTTAGAGGGAATGTATTCTGCCAGAATAGAGGTAGAAATAAACTGGAATTCACTTACCCTATTAACGTCTAAAAATACGTGTTCGTCAATAGTGAAGATAGAATTGTCTGTTTTTCTTTTGGTTGTATCTCTTCTTAGGGTAAGATCTATTTCTGAATCAATATAAAAGGCGTGATGAGTTGTTGTTTTATCTTCATATGATTTAAATTGAATCACGTCTTCAAATAACTCTACATCCAATACCAATGCTTCTTTATTCAGGTGAGCAAATTTCTTCAAGGAAATTGATTTTTTAGTTTCTGTATCTAAAAGGGTTTTGTCCAAAAAATTCACTGCATTGATAAAGTTAGGAGTCGGTACATAATAATGGGGGGATTGGCTTAGACTGTAGCCTAAATCTAAAGTTATATATTTTCCATTGTAATTGTAAGGGTAAAGTATAAAAGTTGAAAAATCAGAAGGGTAGGTTTTTCCTTCTTCCATTTCAGCTTCTATGATTTGGAGTTTTTTTAACTTTTCTTTTTTCGATTCTAGTATGCTTGCTCCATGATTAAGAACCTGATAGTAGTCGGGTGGATTTTTTATGTTTTCCTCGGTATCATCAATATCTTTTTGCAAAATTCTTTTAATCTCATCGTAAAAATTGATTTGAAGATCGTGTTGAATATTGAACTTTTCATCGAGTACCATAATTTGTTCTTCTTCTCCTGCCATGTTCGGAGAGGCATGAATGAAAATGTGGTTTTCTTTTATACTAAAGGTTTCAATGGTGTAATTGCTATGTTTGGTGTGCAAACGTTTAATAATTCTCTCGTCCACTATTGTTTGTGTACTTAAATCCACACGGATGTGCTTATAGATGTATTCACTTTTAACGTAGGTTATACTTAAAATGTTGAGGTGATCTCCCGCCTGGGTGTATTTTAAATACTTGCCGTTTGCCAATGTTTGGGCGGCTTTTAACGTGAATTTTTCATTTTTATCATTAACGTCCTTGAACGCCACACTTAATTTGGCCCCCTTTGTTTTAAGATTGAGATTTCTGTAAGGAGTAGGTAGGACTTTACCTTCTTTTTTAATGATTTCAATTTCGAAAGGAGCGGTTTGCGCAATTGAAAGTGTACCAAAGATTAGTACAGAAAGCATTAGAAGTAGTTTTAGTTTCATGTGATTTGATTAAAGTTTTTGACCAAAATAATATTTCTATGGTTAAAATTTGTAATCAGAGAATTCTGGCACCGATAGTAGCGGCATGGGGGGCAGACTTTTTACTTGATTATTGTCCACTTTGCTTAGCGACCAAAGAAGCTAAAAAAGGGGAGCAAGAATTGGAAAAAGGCAAGCGCTATAGAGTGGAAAGCGGTGAATGTCCAGCCCAAAAAAAGTCCTTAACAAATTAGAAAGTAGCTTCAGCGGGAAGACTTTTCAGAAATTTAAAGTTGAAATTTTGACTTTAATAAAGATTAAGATTACTTTTATCGCGCAAATTAAAAGAAGACATGAATTTACACGAATATCAAGGAAAATCCATTTTAAAAAGCTTCGGTGTAGCAATACAAGAAGGAGTTGTTGTAGATAAAGTAGAAGATGCTGTAGCGAAAGCGAAAGAATTAACGGCTTCAACAGGAACTGAGTGGTACGTTGTAAAAGCTCAAATCCACGCAGGTGGTAGAGGTAAAGGTACTGTAGAAGAAACAGGTTCTAGAGGAGTTGTTTTAGCGAAAGGTATCGACAAAGTAGAAGAGACTGTTAAAGGAATTTTAGGGGGTCACTTAACTACATTACAAACTAACGGTGTTGGTAAGCGTGTAAACAAGGTATTGATTGCTGAGGATGTATACTACCCAGGTGAATCAGAGCCATCTGAGTTCTACATGTCTGTATTAATGGACAGAGATAAAGGTAGAAACATCATTATGTACTCTACAGAAGGTGGTATGGATATCGAAACTGTTGCAGAAGAGACTCCACACTTAATCTTTAAAGAAGAAGTAGATCCACGTGTTGGATTACAAGGTTTCCAAGCTAGAAAAATTGCTTTCAACTTAGGATTAAGCGGAAAAGCATTTAAAGAAATGACAAAATTCGTTGCTGCATTATACGCTGCTTACGAAGGATGTGATGCTTCTATGTTTGAGATTAACCCAGTATTGAAAACATCTGATGATAAAATTATTGCGGTTGATTCTAAAGTAACTTTAGATGATAACGCTTTATTCCGTCACAAAGACTACGCTGAAATGCGTGATAAAACAGAAGAAGATCCAACAGAGGTTGAGGCTGGAGAAGCTGGATTGAACTTCGTAAAATTAGACGGTAACGTTGGTTGTATGGTAAACGGAGCAGGATTGGCAATGGCTACTATGGATATCATTAAGATGTCTGGTGGTAACCCAGCTAACTTCTTAGACGTTGGTGGTACGGCTGATGCTGAGCGTGTTGAGAAAGCATTCCAAATCATCTTGAAAGATGAGAACGTGAAGGCAATCTTAATCAACATCTTCGGTGGTATCGTAAGATGTGATAGAGTTGCTCAAGGTGTTGTTGATGCATACAAGAATATGGGTAACATTCCAGTTCCTATCATCGTTCGTTTACAAGGAACAAATGCTGTTGAAGCGAAGAAATTAATCGACGATTCAGGATTAAACGTACACTCTGCAGTTCAATTACAAGAAGCTGCTGACTTAGTAAAAGAGATCTTGGCTTAGTCCGATAGATATATTAAAAAAAAGGGGATTCCAAATTTTGGAATCCCCTTTTTTTTGAGTTAAGAATTATGAATTAAGAGTTAAGATTTTTTTTTGTGTCGGCCTTCGAGACGGCTCAAATTTGAAGGATTTGAATGATTTGAGGAATTTGAGAGATTCAAACATTCAAGAATTTAAAGATTTAAGGAGTACGAGGTTATCGAGCGGAGCGCCGTGGTGCGTTGTGCTAAGCGATGTCGAAGTAAGCGGAGCCGAACTATTGAGATACCGGTATACGTATCATAGATTATAATCTTGCTCAATACTCTTGCTCTATGCTGACTTTCTAACCGTCTTTTAATTCATCATAAATTCTTACCTTAAGGATGTAATACGATCACCATGTTAAAACCTATTCAATTTCGAGCAAGCATTATTTCTTTGGCCTTTGTTGTATTGTTTTTATCCTGTAACAATGAGATTATACAGGAATCAAAGGGAAATAGAAACAATAAAGAAGCTTTAATAGATAGGAAGGACCAAAAGGTGAATAACTTAGCTATTTATGTAGAAGGTTGGAGTTGTGTTTATCGAATTGAGTTAACAGAAGAAGGCAATGGGAAATTTATTAGAGGTTATTCCAGTACTGAAGATTTGGGAAATGATGAATTTTCAGAAGTTTATGATACCTATTCTTTTAAAATTGGAAATATAAATGTTCTCGATTCTATCCATTCTGTACTTAAGAATCTAAGTGTAGATGTTAAGGTGAAAGATAATTCAAAAATGAATGATGAGAAAAGAATGTTGTTAAAGTACAATGAGGAGCTACGAATTGACGCGTATAATATTGGTGGTGCGGATGAAATTCACAAACTACTAGAGCTTATCCATCCTTACTTAAAAGAGGACTTTGTTGATCTTTGTAGATAAGAAAAATTACTCTTTTTTTATAAAAGCTCTCTGACCTCTGCAGTTAATACCACATTTTATCCTCTTGTTCCACGCTCACACTCACAACTGATTTTTTTTGGGGAAAAAGAGCCGTCTCGAAGGCCGACACCTTAGATTTAAATGATTTGAAGGATTTGAAGGATTTGAGGAATTTGAGAGATTCAAACATTCAAGAATTCAAAGATTTAAGGAGTAGGAGGTTCTCGAGCGGAGTGCCGTGGTGCGTTGTGCTGAGCGATGTCGAAGTAAGCGGAGCCGAAGTATCGAGATGCCGGTATACGTATCATAGATTATTATCTTGCTCAAAACTCTTGCTCACTACCGTCTAAAGGTCTAACCGTCCAACTGTCTAAAAGTCTTTGTCGCGCTAAGCGACAATAAGAAAGAAAAAACTTGTAAAAAATACAGAGTTTGTTCAACTTTGCGCTTCCAATACTATACAGGTGGGAACATTTTTAAAAAAAGATATGATCGTTTATAAAACTAGAGAGCAAATTGAGATTATGCGTGAGGCTGCTCAAATTGTAAGTAGAACTTTGGGAAAAGTAGCAGAAGCCATAGAGGAGGGGATAACTCCGCTAGAGTTGGACGCTATCGCTGAGTGCTACATTCGCTCGCAAAATGCTATTCCAGGTTTCTTAGGTTTATACGATTTCCCAAATACACTTTGTATTTCTGTGAATGATGCTGTTGTTCACGGTTACCCTACAGACAAACCTCTTCAAAATGGAGATATTGTTTCTGTGGACTGTGGAGCTATCTTCGAAGGGTACTACGGTGATCACGCTTATACTTTTGGTATCGGAAATGTAGATCCAGAAGTTCAGAAGTTATTAGATGTTACTTTAGAATGTTTGAACATAGGTGTTGAACAAACCCGAGTAGGGAATAGAATTGGTGATATAGGTTTCCACATCCAACAACACGCAGAAAAGCACGGTTACGGAGTAGTAAGAGAATTGGTAGGTCACGGTTTGGGAACAACCATGCACGAAGAACCACAAGTACCGAACTACGGTAAAAGAGGTAGAGGAAAGAAAATTCAAGAAGGATTAACTATCGCAATTGAGCCGATGTTGAACATGGGAACAGAGCGTGTGAAATACTTGAGTGATAACTGGACTATAGTTACAGCAGATAACAAACCAAGTGCACACTTTGAGCACGATGTTGCCGTTGTAGATGGAAAACCAGATGTTCTTTCTACCTTTAAGTATGTAGAAGAAGCATTAGCGAAAAAGAAATAAATGTCGGCAGCCAAACTTGTTGGTTTAACCACAATCTTATATTTAATCATGGCCCTGCAGTCTTTGCTGGGCCTTGGTGTTTTTTTACCCATACTTCCCCTCAAAGAAGTTTTGGTGGCGCTTATGGCCATTGCTCTCGGCGTAATGAATTGGCGTAAGGATAAAAAGCCCTATGCTTATCTTTTGTTTTATGGACTCATCGGACTCCTTTTTTCAAATTTTACCCTAGAGATACTTTTAAGCGCCGAAGAACGTATACAATTCAACAAGGAAGTTTCAGATTTCATAGGCTTAGCACAACTCATTTTGATGAGTATTTTGTTGTTTTATTTGTCGCTGGAACGCATCGCAGAAAAAATACGTTTCAATCTCTTTCCTTTTTTGACTTTAATTGCCATTGTACTCATTAACTTTTTTGGAGAAAAATCATGGGAAGCTTTGGCCATTTTGCCTTTGTCGCTTGCTTTTTATATTCAATACCACAAGGCAGATGAAGATCAAATCAATGCCGATAAATACCACGCCATCAAAATGTGGTTTACTGGTTTTGCTGTTTTAGGAGCGATAGATATTCTTGCCATTTGGATCAACAAATAAAGGTCTACACAAAACGCATAGACCTTTACAAGTATAATTACAAAAACCAAAACTATTGAATTATAACTACTTACTTAAACGTGAGTTGTGTTCAAAAGGTTATCTTGTATTTTGAGAAGCTAGATTTCTAGAGTGCTAGATGACTAGAAATTCGATAAGGATTAAAGAATCCATCAAATCATCAAATTTTCAAATTCTCGAATTGTTGAATTTTTGAATCCTTGAATCTTTGAATTTCAAAGAAGCGAACGCTCGTTTGCGCTTAAATTTTTAAATCTCCTACAGCATTACCGCAGAAAATTGTATATTACTTTTCAAATACACTGTTTATGCCGTTCAATTCCATTTTTAGTTGGCTGATGAAAAAACGCATTCATCAGATCGATTTATTTCGCAAATACCCGGATGAAGTTCAAGAAGAACTCTTTCACCGCAATATAGAAGCCGGACGTGCAACGCGTTTTGGTAAAGAAATGGGGTTTGAACACATAGAAGAGTATAAAGATTTCAATGAGAAAGTCCCGTTGATGGATTACGAGAGCTTAAAGCATTGGGTGGACTTCGCCATGAAGGGAGAGGATGATGTTTTGTGGCCAGGAGAAACCAAATGGTTCGCGAAATCGTCTGGTACAACTTCTGATAAAAGTAAATTCATTCCCGTTACCAAAGACTCCTTAGAAGCTTGTCATTACAAAGGTGGGAAAGACTTGTTGGGTTTGTATTACGCCCAGCATCCAGGCACTAAACTATGGAACGGTAAGCATTTGATCATTAGTGGTTCTTCTCAGTGTAATGAACAGCATTTGTCTTCCTCTTCTTACATAGGAGATCTTTCGGCAATAATTGTGAACAACCTACCTTGGTGGGCTGAATTAAAACGTAGACCTTCGAAAGAAATAGCACTCATGAGCGAGTGGGAAGAAAAGATAGAGTGTATTGCGCAATCTACGATTAAAGAAGATATACACATCATTGCAGGCGTGCCGAGCTGGACCATGGTTATTCTCAACAGAATTTTAGAGATTACCGGAAAACAAACCATCAAAGAAGTTTGGCCCAATTTAGAGTTGTTTATGCATGGGGGAGTAAGTTTTGAACCTTACCGCAAGGAGTTTGATCGCATCATTGGAAATCCTTACATGAACTATGTAGAATCTTACAATGCATCAGAAGGGTTTTTCGGAATTCAAGATACACAAGATGGAGATTTACTTTTGATGTTGGATTATGGTATTTTCTATGAATTCATTCCTATGGATAAGTACAAAGGGGTGAACTCTGAGGTAGTAATTCCTTTAAATGAAGTGAAATTGGGGGTGAATTATGCTATGGTTATTACAACTAATGGTGGGTTGTGGAGGTATATTATTGGTGATACCATTATGTTTACAGAACTCAAACCTAAGCGATTTAAAGTAACGGGCAGAACCAAAAGCTATATCAATGTTTTTGGTGAAGAATTGATTGTTGAAAATGCAGAGAAAGCAATGTCTGTAGCTTGTGAAAGAGCGGGAGCGCAGGTGCATGAGTATACAGCCGGACCTATCTTTATGGAGGGGCAGCAGAGTGGGGGACACGAATGGTTGATAGAATTTGCCGAGGCACCAAAAGACTTTGATTATTTCGTAGAGGTATTAGATAATACCCTTAAAAGTTTAAATTCTGACTATGAAGCCAAACGTTATAAAGACATGGCTTTGGCCTTTCCTAAAGTGCATCAATTGACCAAGGGAAGTTTTAATACTTGGCTAAAACAGAAGGGGAAATTGGGTGGACAGCACAAAGTTCCTAGACTCATGAATGATAGAAGAGTTTTAGAAGAAGTTATGGAGGCCATTCAAATGAAAGTAGTACCTTAGCTTAATTAAAAGTTGATTGTTTATAAAAGAGGAAGATTTCTTACGATTTTCATTTAAAACCAAAGAATTAATCAAATAATTCTCTCTATATTTGCAATCCGAAAAAAGATTATTAATTTTGCATTCCCAATTGAGGGAAAAGAATTTAGAAAACACAGTAAGATGAAAAAAGATATACATCCAGAGAACTATAGATTAGTTGTATTTAAAGATATGACTAATGATTACGCATTCGTTTGTCACTCATGTGCACCTTCTACAGAAGATATTGAGTGGGAAGATGGAAACACTTATCCTTTAGTTAAATTGGATATCTCTCACAAATCTCACCCATTCTTTACAGGTAAGGCTCAGTTTGTGGATACTGCAGGACGTATCGATAAGTTCAAGAACAGATACGCTCGTCACATCAAGAAATAAGATTGACATCTATATATTAAGTATTGATCCCGACTCAAATGAGTCGGGATTTTTGTGTTTATCTAATTTCTTCTAAAATCATCACCCTACTTATTCTTCCATTTTCATTCTCGAATGAAGTACTTTGATAGATGTAGTTAATTTTCTGACTGGCTCTATTGGTTCTTATGAAGGTAGAATCTTCTACTGATAGTTCCTCATCAAGTAAATCTGGAAACGCTAAGAAATAGTCGCTAAATACAAGGTTTGTTTGTCGTGTACGATGGGCTCCGCCAAATTCTACCAAAGAGTCTTGAACATTTAAATAGGCCAGGTTTAATATACCGGGTAAGGTGTCTTTTAACAAGGCTTTACCAAAATTGTATAAATAGAATTCTTTTGTGTTGTGATCTACGATTCTAGCACTATCTGTAGCAACCTGTTTGAGTTGGATTAACATCGGTTTTATACTATCGTTGCTCCTCGCTATCACTTCATCGAATTTGTCTTTAGCCATGGCGCGAATGTGGTATAAAAAATCTTTTGGGTTGAGGATTTTATCGATTTGCGTGGGGTAGTTAAACTTATATTTAATGGGAAAGGAGAAATAATCTTCTTTATTGAAAGTAAACGTATCGCTTAGATTTTCTGGCAAGGGATAATACTTTACCATCTGACCCAATGTACCGTGTTGTTGAAATTCTACAAAATAAATGTGCTCATTCAGTTCAGTGCCCTCAAATAGTCCATATTCTGTTACTTTAAACAGATCACTATTTGCTTCTGATTTTTCAGTGTTTTCGTCGGTTGTAGAGCAACCTAAGAATATGATAGGGAAGAGGTAGAGTATGGTCTTTTTCATGCTGTTAATTAAGTTGGTGTAAGGTATAAAAAAAGTCTCGACAAAACTGCCGAGACTTTCCTTAGAATAGTTTGATATACTATTGTTTCACCAACCTTATAACGTGTTGTTGGTTATCCACTGAAGTCAGCTGAACAAAGTATACTCCACTTGGTAATTCAGTAAGGTCTATTGATTTAATATCCTCCTGAATAATAGTATTTACTTGTTTTCCTTGCGTTGTAAATACTACCGCTTCTTTAATTATATTATTTCCTGAAATTTTAACAAGTCCTGTTGTAGGGTTAGGAGAAATAGCGATAAAAGATGTTTCGTTATTCTCTATTCCTACATTATCAACGATGTAGCACTCTGAAGTATCTGTACATGTTCCATTGCTAACAACTAGTGCATAACTTCCATTTTGAGTTACGTTAAAAGTTGCATTAGTTTCTCCTGCAATGGCTTGATTTCCGTTGTTGCAATCCAACCATTGGTAAGTGAAGTTTGTAGCTTGATTTACTGAGCTAAAAGTAGAGCTTGATGCGTCAATTTCTGCAATAACATCAGCAACCGTCAGAGTAGTGATTACAATACTGTCACAAGTTGTAGTTGCACTCAGTGTATCAGTGTAAGTACCTGCAGTGGTGTAACTGTTTGCTCCGATGTTGTAACTGTCACCCGCACAAATCGAAACGTTTTGAGTGTATTCTGGTGCTGGAGTTACTGTAAGAACTGTAATTACTACACTGTCACAAAAACTCGAAGAGTATAAAGTGTTGGTGTAGGTTCCAGCGTCTGTATAAGTACTGTTTCCAATTTGGTAGCTAGATCCTGCACAAATTGATACGTTTTCGGTGTATTCTGGAGCTGGCGTAACGGTTAAGTTGGTTACAACAAGACTGTCACACCCATTGGCAGCCGTAAGTGCTGTTGTGTATGTACCTGCATTGTAGTAATAGTTGTTACCTATTACATAAGGGTAACCCTGACAAGTTGTAGCGTTTTCTGTTACCGATATAGGTGCTGGTTCTGTTAAGGTGAAGATAGCTGTTGAATCTTGACACCCTCTGTTATCTGTTACGATACATTTATGTGCACCCGCCGATAAAGTGTTCACTGTGTTTGTGGTTGTTGTAGGACCATTTGTCCAGTTGTAAGAATAAGGTGCTTGTCCTCCAGTAACCACAGCTTCTGCAAACCCGTCATTTCCATTGTTACATATCAAATCAAAAGTATTTCCTAAAGTAACAGACAGTTGACCTGATCCTGCCAAGCCCATGATGTAAATTCTACCGTTTGTTGTACTCTGGTTGGTAAAAACAATTTTAGAAATGCTCTTAGTTTCGTTTGCACAAGATACAGGTATGTCAACACTATATAATCTTGGGTTATTGAAAATATTAGCAATGTTATCGGTAGATCTTCCAACTCTGTCAATATTGGTCATGATGTAATTTGTACCATTGAACCAGTCTTTCACAATATGTCCAGAAGTTGTTTCACTTGTTCCGTCAGAGAAAATAATTTGAGCGCTCATTAAACCCTGACCTTCTGTAGAAACACACAATACGCTAAGGCTTGAGTAATTCGCCGGACTTGTAATTTCAAGAGTATCGGTTTGACCTGAAGGCTGATTTGGATTTCTTAAAAAGAGTGCATTATTTCCTGTGTAAGATTGAAGTTCAAAGCTATATCCAGCGGAACTTACTATAAGATTATCGGGTAGGCCCTTTGTTGATCCTGAAGCTGTGCCATAAGCCTGAGAATAAAAAACAAAATCAGAACCATCCATGCTTAGTGAGGTTGTAGTTGCAGCGGGTGTGGTTTCGGCTACGATGTCTTCGTTATATCCAGTGGTGGCTATGGCGGTGTATTGCGCATAGGTCATAAATGTACCTGCTAGCAATGCTAGGGTTACAGTAAATTTTTTCATGATTATGGTTTATTTCGTGTCTAACGAATATACCTTTAATCACGCAGAAAAGCTAGTTTTTGTCAAAGACAATTAAGAGACAATCTTCCCTGGGTTCAAGATATTATTGGGATCGAAGAGATTTTTAATGTTTTTCATTAAGTTTAATTGTACCTCATTAAATACGATGGGCATGTACTGTTTTTGGACCAAGCCTATACCGTGTTCACCCGATAATGTTCCTCCTAATTTTTTAGTGAGTTCAAAAATTTCAGTGATCGCTTTAGGTAAATCATCCTCCCATTGTTGTGCGGTTAAATCTCCTTTTAAAATATTCACGTGTAAATTTCCATCTCCGGCATGACCGTAACATACAGATTGGAAACCGTATTTTTTTCCTATTGATTTTACACCAGACAACAATTGTGGTAATTCATAACGTGGAACTACAGTGTCTTCTTCCTTATACGTAGAATGAGCTTTAACGGCTTCACCTACTTTTCTTCTTAGATTCCACAAGCTATTTTTCTGAGCTTCATCTTCAGCAAATAGTATTTCATCCGTGTTGAATTCACCCAAAACTTCCATGATTTGTTCGCACTCTTTGAAAAGCACCTTCTTATCAAATCCATCAACTTCTATGAGTAAATGAGCTTCATGGTTTTCCTTAACTTCTATCTTTTCATCACCGGTAAAGGC
Source organism: Lishizhenia tianjinensis (assembly GCF_900116425.1). Lineage (GTDB taxonomy): Bacteria > Bacteroidota > Bacteroidia > Flavobacteriales_D > Crocinitomicaceae > Lishizhenia > Lishizhenia tianjinensis. Next base: position 207,540 of record NZ_FPAS01000001.1, read on the forward strand.
TTTGGCTAAGTTCAAGGCATCTTTTTCCATAAACTCCAATCCACTTGGTGTAATTCCCTTTCTAAAGATGGCTGCGACAGCCTCACAAGCTTCTGTTGCTTTGAAAAAGGGCACAAGCATCAATAAATTATCGGTAGGGTGGGGAATTAGGCGCAGAACTATTTTTGTAATCACGGCTAATGTTCCTTCACTTCCCACGATGAGTTGCGTTAAATTGTAGCCTGTTGAGTTCTTTAAGGTGTTGGCACCCGTCCAGATAATTTCGCCGTTAGGCAATACTACTTCTAGATTTAATACATAGGCGTTAGTAACACCGTATTTCACAGCTTTTGGTCCGCCACTGTTTTCTGCAACATTTCCTCCAATGAAACAAGAACCTTTACTCGCTGGGTCTGGAGGGTAGAAGAGTCCTTTCTCCTTTACCGCGTTCTGAAGAACTTCCGTTATCACGCCAGGTTCGGTTGTAACTTGGTGATTTTTTTCGTCTATTTCTAAGATGTTGTTGAAGTACTCCATGCTCATGGCTATGGATCCTTCGTGCGGTATAGCTCCGCCACTTAATCCTGTTCGAGCACCTTGAGGGGTAACTGCTATTTTGTGTGTATTACAATACTTTAAAATGGCAGCAACTTCTTGTGTAGTTTTTGGTTTGAGTACAGCGATTGGCAGCACAGAAATGTCTTCTGTTTCGTCCTTACTATACTTGTATAAGTTTTCCTGATCTACGAAACACCTGTTGGATAAGATGCTTTGAAAATATTGAAGGTGTTTAGTGAATTCCATCGAATTTTCTTTCTACGTAATCAATTAAACTGTGTATTACTTTAATGTGGATTTCTTGCGCTCTATCGGCGTATTTAGAATGAGGTGCACGGATTTCAACATCACATAGTTCTGCCATTTTTCCGCCGTCTTTACCTGTTAATCCAATTACGTGAATTCCTTTTTCTTTTGCCACTTTGATGGCATTAATAACGTTGGTAGAGTTTCCGCTGGTAGAGATGGCCAATAAAACATCTCCCTTTCTTCCAACACCTTCTAAAAAGCGCGAAAAAACGTGGTCGTATCCATAATCATTTGAAACACAAGACATGTGTGAAGCGTCCGAAATGGAAAGTGCACCTACCGCTTTTCTATTGTCTCTATACCTTCCTGTTAATTCTTCGGCAAAGTGCATGGCATCACACATAGAGCCTCCGTTTCCACAAGACATTACTTTACCGTCTTGTTCAAAACTGTTCACTAGAATTTCTCCAGCCGCTTCAATGGCAGCTATATTTTCTGGATTTGTATAAAAAGTAGATAGTATTTGTGCAGCTTCTTCGAAATGCGCTTTTATCTCATTCATATGTCTGGATTGAATTCCAAAAATAATGAAATTTAGAAGTAGACCCTATTGAAAATGTAACAAGATTATTATATTTGATGCTCCCGATTTTATAAACTCTGGGACTAATACTATAAAATATGAAGAAAACATTATTGGCGGCCTTGACACTCCTTTTAACCTTAGCTTCTGTAGCACAGGAAGCTACATGTTTTGAGCGTTATGAAAAGGCGTTTGAAGAAAGAGGTTCTTACACAGTTTCTGATGATATGCACAGAAACGTGGTTATTTCATTTTTTGAGAACGGAGAAGTTTACTGTATTCAAGGAAAAGCAAGAGTTGAAAATGGAGTAATTACAAGCATTTTCTTCTTTTATGATGATAACACCTCTGAAATGTTGGACCGCAAATTTTATAATGATAACAGACAAGCTCCGAGAATTACCAACGGAATTTCTGAAATGATTACAACAGAAGACGGTGAGAAGTTTAAGGTTATTTTCATCGATCAATTAAAACCGAAGAAAAAGAAATACAAAGAGGCAGAATTGCCAAACGATTTATAAACGAAAAGTCCCAATGCAAATTGGGACTTTTTTTGTATTCATACCGGAAGGCATAAGAAGTGATCTTTATCTCTTATTGTACTTGCTCCTTCTTTTGTTTCCAAAGTGTAACGCGTTCTTTTTGGATCTTATAGGTTCTAAATCCAAAGTTTCTGTAAAAGACTTTCGCTTGTGGAGCATCTAAACTACAGGTATGTAGCCATACTCTTTTTAGGTCATGTTGGTAGATGCGGTGGAGTAGGAGTTCAAAGGCTTTTTTTGCCCAACCTTTTCCTATAAAAGCCTCTTTTAACCCAAAGTAAATAATCTCACAATTCCCATCCTTTATTTCATATTCACACAATCCTATCGTTTCCTCCTTTAATTGTATGTTAAATATATGTTTTGTGTCTTTGGAAAGATCTTCTTTTAACGCAGCTTCGCCTGCTATAATTCGTCCTACCCAATTCCATTTTTCTCCTACTGTTAACCAGTTGTTGAAATAACTTTCAGCATCCTCTATTTGTACAGTATCAAGTTTAAGATCAGCGGATTTAGAAATGTTGATCTCAGGTATTACTTCGAGTATCATGTAGTGGACCAAATGGTCCAATTCTTCTGTTTTTTGAAAGTGTTTGTTGAATGTCTTCATTTGATTATCAGATATAGTACGCCAAGCAAAGTTAGGAATGTTAATAACACTTTGTCATATAGTTGATATTAATGATATGAAATGATATATTTGCGAGCTATTAAATTTTCAAACTATAAGATTACGATATGCGTAACAAAGGATTTTTTTGGTTTTTCACAATTGTATTGGCAGTTGTGTGTTTATACCAGTTAACGTTTACGTTCGTTTCGAACGGTGTTGAAAACGACGCAGAGGCTGAAGCTAAAGCCCAAGTTGAAGAAATGTTTGCCAACCTACCAGCCGGAGACACAATTTTAGCGCTTCCAAATGGTACTACGGTTAATGTTAACGACAACGAGGCTAGAGATTTTGCAGAAGCTGCGGTGTTAAACGACATCTTAAAAGGAAAGAACTCTGAGGAGGTTTTCTTAGGAAACACGTACAACGACGTAAAAAACAAGAGTATTGCTTTAGGACTTGACCTTAAAGGTGGAATGTCTGTAACTTTAGAATTATCTACTCCAGCATTGGTGAAAAACTACGCTGCAGATGTAAACAGTAATTCTTTTTCTTCAGCTTTTGATGCTGCAGTGGAGGAGTACAATACAGTAGGTGGTGATTTTGTTGACATTTTCGCACGTAAGCACAAAGAGTTATCTCCAGAAGTTAGTTTGATTGAAGACTTTTCTACTCAAGAAACGTTAGAAGAGCTTTCTATTCAGTCTACAGATGAGGAAGTTGTTGCTTTCTTAAAGTCTTTATACAAAGATGCGCTTTCAGGAGTTGAGACGATCATGGAAAACCGTATTAACCAATTCGGTGTAGCTCAACCAAACATTACTAGAGACGAGGAAACAAACAGAATCTACATCGAATTACCAGGTGTTAAAGATCAAACTACAGTAAGAAATAGATTGCAATCAACTGCAAACCTTGAGTTCTACAGAGCTATCAAAGGAAATGAAATTGGTGGTATCATCAATGCATTGTTAGCAGATGAGCAAGAAACGGATGTATTAGACGATTTATTAAACGATACAGCAGATTCTACAGCAGTTGCTGAAACTACAGTAGAAGATACAAATTCTTTAGAGTCTTTATTAGAAGGAGAAACAGCAGAGGCAGACGCTCCAGCGAAAACTCCTGAGTTATTAAAGATATTCCAACCATTGATTTCTCAAGATCAAGGTTTCATGCCAACACCTATCATTGGTTACGCAAAAGCAAAAGATACAGCACGTGTAAACGAGTTGATCAATGCTAAAGCTGCTGAGATGTTGAACGGTCAAGTAATTTTTGCTTGGGCGAACTACGAAACTAAGTTTGATAACAACGATACTTTATACTACGAATTATTCGCTTTACAAGTACCAGAAGATGGAAAAGCTAGAGTAGGTGGTTCTGATATAGACAAAGCAAACGTTGGTGTAGATGAAAACTCTGCAACTATTTCTGTAAACGTTACGATGAACCCAGAGGGTGCTGACAAATGGGGACAGATGACAGATGAGTTAAGACCTAGAACAGGACCAAACGGTGGAATGATTTACGAATACATTGCCATTACAATGGACAACAAAGTATTCTCTGCTCCACGTATTAACGGACCAATCCCAGGTGGAAACACACAAATTACAGGAAACTTTACTGCTGAAGAAGCAAAAGGTTTAGTAAACTTGTTGAACGGTGGAGCTTTACCAGCACCATGTGTTATCGTTGACGAGGCAGTTGTAGGACCTACAATTGGTGAAGCGAACTCTAGAGGTGGTTTAATCTCTTTCGGTATTGCTTTAGCTATCGTATTGGCTTACATGATTTTCTACTACGGTAAAGCAGGTGTTGTTGCTGATATCGCATTGATCGCTAACATTTTATTCATCGTTGGTTGTTTAGCTGCCTTCGGAGCGGTATTAACTTTAGCAGGTATTGCAGGTATCGTATTAACTATCGGTATGTCTGTGGATGCTAACGTATTGATCTACGAAAGAATTAGAGAAGAAATTGCTGACGGTAAAGGAATGAAGTTAGCTGTGAAAGATGGTTACAAAAAAGCATTAGCTGCTATTTTGGATGCTAACATCACAACTTTATTAACTGCTTTTGTATTGAAATCTTTCGGTACAGGACCAATCGAATCTTTCGCATCTACATTAATCATTGGTATCTTCACTTCTGTATTTGCAGCTGTAGTTATCACGAGATTGGTATTCGAATGGAGATTAGAAAAATCAGCTACATTTGATTTCTCTACGAAAGTATCTAAAGGATTGTTTAAGAACTTAAACTTCCAATTCATTAAAAACAGAAAGAAATTCTACATCTTATCAAGTGTATTGGTAGTGTTAGGATTGGCAGCAATTTTCTCTAGAGGATTGAAACAATCTGTTGAGTTTGCTGGTGGTAGAACATACGAAATGGTATTTACTGAGCCAGTAGCGGATAAAATTGATGAAATTGAAACAGAATTAAGAGCGAACTTGATTGATAAAGAAGGAAAATCGGCATCAGTTGAAGTTAAGTCAAGAAATTCTGATTACCGTGTAGAAATTGCTACAGATTACTTATCTACTGTACCTGGTTCAGGAGAGCAAGTTCAAGAAGCAATCGAAAGCACGTTGAAAGCACACGTTGCAGAATATGGTACTTCTAAGATTGAGAACTCTCGTTCAGTTTCTGCTTCAGTTTCTGAAGAATTGAAATCATCTTCTTTATTGTCTATCGTAATGTCATTAATTATAATCTTCGCTTACATCTTAGTAAGATTTGGTAAATGGCAATATGGTGCGGGTGCTATCTTGGCAATGATCCACGACGTTACTATCGTTTTAGGAATCTTCGCTGGATTACACGGAATGTTAAGCTTCAACATGGAGATAGACCAAGCGTTTATCGCTGCTATCTTAACGGTTGTGGGTTACTCTATTAACGATACTGTTGTTGTATTCGATAGAATTAGAGAATACTTAAACAAATACAGAGGTAAGGATAGAAAAGAGGTTATTAACTTAGCATTGAACACTACGTTAAGTAGAACTATCAATACTTCGTTATCTACGTTCATCGTATTGTTAACAATCTTCATTTTTGATGAAGGTGGAGCAATTAGAGGTTTCGTATTCGCCTTAATGATAGGTGTTGTAGTAGGTACTTACTCTTCTATCTGTATTGCAACTCCTGCAGTAGTAGATTTAGGAGCAAAGGCTGACCCAGAAAAAGCTGAGAAAAAAGTAGAAGAAGAAGCGATGGCTTAATCTGACTTTTTAAATATTGAAAATCCCCGTTGTGTAAACAGCGGGGATTTTTTATTTTCAAAGAATGGAAGTGGTTAATAATAAATTGTTGGGACTGGTTCTGGCATTCGGTATTTTACTTGTGTTCAGTAGTAGTACGCGAAATAAAAAGTACTTTGAAGGAGAGTTGTTTTTTACACAATCTATTTATAGTATGTCCCTCGTTGATGGAAAAAGGGTAAAGGGCGAGAAGGTTGGTAGCAGTAAAATAAGGAGTCAATATAAAGAAGGTAACGAGTTTTTTACTTCTTTAAGTGAGGAAGGAGACACTCTTGGTCAGCACCTACTAGACGTGGACGCAAAGGAATTGAAGTTTATTAGTTTTAATGTAGATACATTGTTCTATTATGACCTGCGTGAATCTTTATGGAAGGAAAGGATACTTGAACACAAAGATACGGTTGTAGGAGGAGAAAAAGCAGTATGGATAAAGTATGAAACCTACAAAACAAGTAACTATAAAGTATATCCTTGGATAAAAGAATGTATCGTTCAGAAAAACTTGAAGCAAAACAAGAAATGGTACCGTGATGTAAAGGAGTTCGGAATGGATAGTTTTATGCAAGCGCATCCTTATGTTAAAATCTATCAAAGCAATCTTTCTACGGGAGAATATAGTTATTTAATGGAAATGACCTTAGATTCTGTGGTCTGGAAAGCCATTGAACTCAGAGAGGTGAAAGAAAATTTTGGTAAGGATTTACCCAAAAAGAGAATAACCAAATTAAACTAGTACCAAACGTTCAATTCTTTGTAGGGTATGGAAATACTCCGCGAGCAGAAAGGTAAATGTTTGGTTAGTATAAAATGAATTCCCCATTCATCCACCTTTCTCCATGCTAGGATTTATTCAAAATCGTACTTATTCTGTATGTAAGTTCTATTAGCTACAACGCCTGCGATGTTACCTTGGGCTATGGCTTGTGAAAGAGAACGCATGGGCGTGGTTCCATCTCCCGCTGCCAAAATTTTGGGTTGACTGGTCGTTTGAAATTCATTGGTAACTATATGTCCGCTTTCGGATATTTCTATTCCTAAGTCAATTGCTAAACTGTTAGGTTGAGCCGTAGGTAGTAGAGCGTAAAGATGATCAAGTTCCATACGCGTGTTATCCATAAATTCCAGAGCCTCTAATTTACCTTCGTCGTGCAGATAGCTTTTAATTTCTTTCTCTAGTACTGAAATGTTCTTTTTAGAAAGTATTTCAAGTTGTTCGGCTGTCATTTCGTGTGGACCATTGGTGAATATGGTAAGATCTTTTGTCCAGTGAAAAATCATCTTGGCCTTTTCAAAAGCTTGTTCACCTTTCGCTAGTATGCCGGTTTTAGTATTTTTTGCTTCGTAACCATGGCAATACGGACAGTGTATAATTGTCTTTCCCCAACATTCCTTAAATCCTTTTGTTTCAGGAAGGAGGTCTTTTACTCCTGTTGCAAAAATGATTTGTTCCGCAAAATATTCTTCATCGGTATCTGTGAGAATTAGAAATTGATCCTCTTTTTGCTCGATGTGTACAACACGATTATTAATAAATTCAACGTGGTCGTATTTTTCTAGGTCTTTTTTACCGAGGTGAGCTATTTCCCCTGGAACCTTTCCATCGTGGGTGATCAAATTATGAGCGTGTGGTGTGGGGGCATTACAGGGTTCACCTGAATCAATAATTAGGGTGGGAGTTAAACTTCTTCCCAAGGTTAAACCTGCTGATAGTCCAGCGAAACTCCCGCCAATGATGATTACTTCGAATTGTTTTTTCATATTTGTAAAAGTTCAATAAAGAGGTGCGCATCTCTTCCTATTGAAACAAATGTAAGATAATTTCTTTAAATGCAACTATGTCGCAATAAATGAAGAGGAGAAATACAAAGAATTCGCAAGAAGTGTTGGAAATCCTTCAAAAGGAGGAGGCTGCAGTGAGTCATGAGAAAATAATGGCACAGCTAGAAGGGGTGGATAGAGCAACAATCTACCGTATTCTCAACCGTTTTCATGAAGACGGCAAGGTGCATAAAATTGTAGGAGATGACGGTAAACAATATTTTGCACTTTGTTTAAATTGTGGTGAAAGCAAACATGTACACAATCATTTTCATTTCAGATGTGTACAGTGCAATGAGGTTGTTTGTTTAGATAAGGAAATTAGCTTGCAAATGCCAGAAGGCTATATCGCTGAAAATTTCAACGGGGTAATATCTGGCGTTTGCAAGAAGTGTAATTCTTAAAGGTTTATTTTTTGTTGGTTTAATATTCTTTTTGCTTGTTGTATGTGTCGTTCATTATGAGCACTTACAAAGTGAAAAGTATCTCCTAATTTAAGTTTCAACCATTTACTGATGGAAATTGGAGTTTTAAAATTCAGGTTTTTGTGTTCTGCTTCTTTTAACAGTTCAATAAATTGGTGTTGTTGATTTATAAACCTATCCAAGTGAGATAAATTTAAAGTACTACCTACAGGGTTTTTATCCTTGAAGGTTTTCATTTTATTCAACTTCTCTTTAGGGTACATACTTTGCGTGAAATAATTACCCAATAAGCCAGGTTTGAAATGCCTTCGGACTGCTGGTTTTGCTTTTGAAAGACTTTGTTTTAAAGAAGGATTGTAAAAATCACCGTAGAGGTTTAAGTGTTCTATACATTCTAAAACACTCCAGCTTTCAGCGTTTGCTTTGTAGTTTAAATGTGATATATCAATTTTTTTGCAAGCTTCTGCAAATTGAAGATGTCTTTCACTATTTCCGATGAGTTGTTCTATTAATTTTTGAGTTTCCATGTGTTTACTTTTCCTAGATCAAAGTTCGGACATTGTTTAGACTTAAATCTTGATTGAAATTAAGAATTCATGATTCTAGAAAGTGTTTCGGGTGTCATACGCAAATAATCGGCGATGTACTTGTTGGGCACTTCTTGGAACAATTGTGGACTCCTTTTCAGCACGCGTTCATACCTATCCAAGGGTGAGGAAATCAAAAGGTCTTTTTCACGATCGAGTTGCTGTATAATTAAAGCTTGTAACATCACTATCCATTCTTCTTTCAAATTTGGATGCGCTTGTATTATTTCTTCAAATTTACTTTTAGAAAGCATCAAAATCTCTGTTTTACGCAAAGCTTGTATGTGAAAAGCAGAGGGAGTATGTTGAATGAAACTGTCCAAGGCTGCAATGATATTGTTCGTATATCCAAAACGTATGGTATGTTCGGCTTCTTCATTCATCCAAAATATGCGCAAACAACCTTCTTTGATGAAATAGATGTTGGTATCTGTTTTGTCAAAGCTTTGAATGTAATCTCCTCTTTTTAAACTGAGCTCACCTTCCCAAAGTGCATGGGAGTGGATGTATTGGAGTAAGTTGTTTTCTTCAGGCATATTGTTTTTCTAATAATTTGTCCAAATCTGTTCTGATTTTGGAGCGTAAAGCGGCTCTTACAATTATAAATTCTATCAGAATTAGAAATGGCAAGTAATACAATACTTCAAGTCGATCTACTAGAATAGCAATAACACAAGCAAGTATACCTGAAAGGATGAGGACAGAATAAAGAATATTGCTTTTTGCTTGAATTTCGTAGCTATGATAGTTCTTTCTTCCCAGATAAGTTATCTCGTAGGTAACGATGTGTTTACCTGCCCTACCTAAATCAATATGCGCGTGATGCTCGGTTTGATTTTGAAGGTTTAAATCTTTGAGCTTTAGTTTATTGTCGTAATAAAAGCGCATTGTTAAACTTTCCCTATTTGCTTTAAAAACTCTTGCAATTCTTCAGCTTTTTGAGTGCCAATTAAGCGCTTTTTTCCATTTATAAAAACGAGTCTTAAGCCCTTGTTTCCCTTTATATTATATACCCATCCATAAGCTGGAGCAAAGCGAATACCCCATCCTACAAAACCGTATTTTATAACTTGACATTCCGCTATATCTTCCCATTTGTAGTTTTTGGTAAAGAAAGGAAAGACTTGAATTTTAATGCCTTTTTCGCTGATTTCTGTGCTTTGTTTCCAAACCAAAAAGAGAAGGATAACTAAAAAGATAACCACTACACTAACAAGAAATTCATCCATTCTAAACTGTGATTGATTATTACCCCATACAAATTGATAGGTCATAATTCCTCCAACGGCAAGTAATATTACCCATATCCAGAGTTGCGTAAATTTTTGAGTTTCTTTAAATGTTGTATTCATTTTTTAGCTTTTAGGAAAGATAGTTATTTTTAAGAAAAATGTCTATGTCACCCATCGGCTACAATTAAAAATCAACAGGAGGTCAAAATTCAAATTTACCGGTTACACCAATCCAATGGTCTAGCAAAAATATGCTTTACCTGCGGAGGAATTCATTTAAATACTGCATCTACTTTTCCAGTTCATTATCCATATTTCAATACCTCTGAATGGAATCAATTGAAAGATGTATTAGAAAAGGGTAGGGGGGGTAGAAGTTTATAACTACAGTGTTTCACATTTCTTTTTCAACGCCTCATTCATAGCAATAAAATCCTTTTTTGTATCACCTTCTAACATCTTTTTAAGGAAGGGGACAAGTAAACCTTTAAAATGTTCTTGATGCGTAAACAGCGTTTGATTAGAATTGATTTCTTCTAGAAGAAACTGATGTTGTCCATCGAAAATACGCGGGAAAAGCAGATGTCCTTGCCAACGAAATTCTTTGTTTTCCTCTAGTACCTCAACAGTCGGTTTGAACTTCATCCCTGGTAGGTCCACGGTAATTTTTTTACCTACCGTTAATTCACCTTTTAATTTTTTTACGAAAGGGTTCCATTCAGGGTAAGCTGTGGTGTTCATCAATACTTTCCATACTTTCTGTACGGGTGCGTCTATTGTTATTTGTGATGAAATTGTCTTTGCCATTTTTCGTGGATTTGTTTACGACAAAGTTCGGGTAGGAGGGAGCTCGTCCTCTTGACCTATATCAAGAAAGCACAATTTTCTTTCGTATTCTACTGAAAGTTTCAGGTGTCATGCCCAACATAGAAGCTAAGTATTGTTGAGGTACACTGGTAAATAACTCTGGATTGTAATTGTAAAAATGAAGGTAACGCTCTTCGGCGCTCATGGTTAAATGGCTAAAAACACGGTTCTCTAAAGTGATAAAGCAATCAGAGATGAATTCTTTTTCTATCTGTGCCCAATTGGGGACTAGTTGATGTAAACTTTCGAAATTTTTACGGTCAATGCTAAATAGTTCTACCTCATCTAAACACTGCATTTGCCATCGGGAAGGATGTTGAAATACGAAACTTCGAAGGTCGGTAATAAGCTGACCAGGACCTGCTATCCATTGTGTTATTTCCTTATCTCCTTGTTGATCAAAAATGCGTATGTGCCCTTTTTGAAGAAAGGAAAGTTGGGAACAATAGGCGCCTTTTTTGGAGTAAAAAGCTTCTTTTTTGAGTTGAGATGGCTGAAACAAAGCTGCTACTTTAGCAACCTCATCTAAGGGAATTCTGAAATGATTTTGTATGTGTTGTATGAGTTCCAAGACTAAAATATTTTTACAGAGGTCATAGTAAGTGAACCTGCAACGGCCTTATCGTTGAACAGTTCTAGCTCATCACTTTTTTGGAAAAGCCCCATGGTGTATAACAAGGGTATGTAATGTTCTGGAGTGGGAATGGCTAAATCATAGGCTTCACCATGACTGCGGTAATTGATCAAATTTTTATAATCATTGTTCATAACAAAAGACGTCATAAGATCACTTGCTTCGGCTGCCCAATCAAAGGCGTATTCATCGTTGAGTTTATCCCAAGCCACTCGTCTTAAATTGTGGACCATATTCCCACTACCAATAATCAACACACCTCTTTCGCGTAATACACTCAATTGCTTGGCGAGTTTATGATGGTATTCAGCATCTTTTCTTCTATCAATACTCAATTGAACCACAGGAATATTTGCTTCAGGGTAGAGGTGTTTTATAACACTCCAAGCTCCATGATCTAGGCCCCATGCATGGTCTAAGTCTACTGTTGTATTGGTTAAGATTTCCTTTGCTGTATACGCCAATAGAGGATTACCCGGAGCGGGGTATTCAACGTCAAATAGTTCTTGAGGAAAGCCTCCAAAATCATGTATAGTTGGTGGTGCTTCCATAGCAGTTACCATAGTACCATTGGTTTCCCAGTGCGCTGAAATACAAAGTATGGCTTTGGGTTTAGGCAGCTCTTTTGCAACTTTACGGAACCCCTCTACAAATTCATTTTCTTCTATGGCATTCATAGGAGAGCCATGACCTAAAAATAATACAGGCATTTTAGGGGTTGTTCCAAAGCTTTTGGTAAGCTTATCCAAGTAATTTAAATTCATAGCGCCTTCTTTAAAGGATAAATATCATCAATTTACAAAGAAGTTACGCTAGATTATCGTCCGAATTGAATTCTTAGTGAATTAAAATGAGAAATGTAAAAAGGGCAACCTTTCGATTGCCCCTTTTGAGAAATTTATTGAACTACAATTTTATAGCGATATAATTTTCTAGTTTGAATTTCTATCATGTATGTTCCACTTGGTAATTGCTCCGAAAGCATGGAGTATTTTTGACCTTTTACATTATTTGTTCTGTAAACAACTCTTCCTGTAAAATCACGTAAGGTGATACTCTCTATTGGATAGTCAGAAGAGAAAACCGTTAAATTCTGGTCTTTTACAGGATTAGGATATACTTGAATTCCATTGTCAATTTCTTCAACGCCTAAGAAAGGATCTACAATCGTGAAATATTCTCTATTGGATACCTCTGTGTATGAATCATCGGTAAACATTACAATAAAGTAGTCACCGGTTTGTGTTGGTAGAAGTGTATCTGTAATGGTTTTCGTACCTGCTGCTTCACCATCGAAGTAAGCGTACATGATCAAAGGATCTACATTAGGATCATCTCCATCGTTGTAAATTCCTAACCAGTCTTTAACGATTCCAGGCGCATCTGTCCACGTGGCAATGATGTCTTCACCTAAATCATACACCGGTTGATCTATCCATAGGCTTGTAATGGTATCTCCTACAGAAAAGTAGTAAGTTTCTCCTATGTTTTCTAATCCTTTGAAATAGTAACGTGCAGCGTAATATCCTTTCGGTAGATTACTTACCGTGAAGTTTTCAATACTCGCGTTAACTGGTGTTTTAAAATATGCTGTTTGTACGCCATGTGTATGACCCACCTTCATGATTTCTATAGTATCAATTTGTGCTGGTGCATTACTTACATTTAATAATACATCTTGTCCTACAGGATATTCTGTTGTATCGCTTGAAATAACAGGAATGTTTCCGTAATAGAAGGTGTCTCTAGGTGCTACTTCGTTGTATCCATTTAATTCAAAGAAGGCTGCATAATAGAGGTTTGAATTGCTTAAAGCAGTACCTGAAAAGTTAATCGTTCCTGTTGCACCGTTACAGTATTGCCATGCTGTTGATGGGTTGGGACCTGGTGTATGTTCAATGGGGTAAATACCTACCCAGTCTGTTGAGTTTGCCGGACCATTACTGTAGGTAGCTACCATAGGACTTCCCATGTGGTATTCATTCGAATCCATTGCTAAATGCGGACCAGAAATGTAAGAATTGAATACTTTGAAAGAGTCAATTTCACTCCATGGCGACCATTCTAAATTTCTATCTCTATGTCTCACTCTTACATAGTGCCAACCATTAGAAATTGAGTTGTTAGGAATTTCCAATTCTAAAATATTAACTCCAGCGTTGATGTCTTGTGTTGAATCCGCATTTTGTCCAGGGGCCTGTCCGTATAAGTTTTCGAAATCTCTCAATTCTTCAAATTCGATGATGGAGAAGTCGTTTACTTGAGAAACTTCAAATTGAGTGGTATTCAAAAGCTCTGTTCCTGAAGTGGTGTAAGGTGAAGAAACTAAAGTATAAGGTAGTTCCAATGAATCGCCAAAGTTATTGGTGATGCTAGGTTGGTTAGGAGCTGGTTGATTTAAATAACGGTGAAATTCATCTACCAATTCATTGTTTTTCCATTGGTTGTTGGCATACATGATGGGACTTCCAATCGAATAAGTTTCAACATCTACTTTTCCATTGGTAACATCAACATCTACAATTTGGTAACACCAGTTAGAAATCGTTTTTTGGATGTAATCGAAATCTTGTTCAGCAGATTGTCCCCAATATTGATCCCAAGCTGTACCACCGGAAATGATGTTGTATACAGGCCCATCTTTAAACTGACCTCTAGAATAAATGTGGTGGTGAGCTCCTACGTGCATTAAGTATTTTGAATTCTGCATACATCTTGGAACAGCTGTATTTTTTACCCAACCTGAAATATCACCTACATATTGTTCGGCTTCATAAGGACGGTGAGAGAAACTCAAAATCCAATCTACGGTGTTGTCTGTTGCAGCCGCAGTTAATACCTGATCGAGCCAGTTGTATTGACTGTTCCCTGTATGTTCAGAACTAAAACTTACAAAGAGTACGTTACCAACTTGGTAAGCATAGTAGTTCTCCGTTCCAGAAGTGATACCTTGATAGGCCATTTGATCCAAATAGAAATGAGAGTAATAAGCACTCATCCCAAGAGAACCATAAGTTTCGTGGTTACCCACAGTAGTTTGAATAGGAATCTCTCCAGAAAGAGCCTCGTTGTAGGCGAAGTGTATATTTCTGTATTGGTCCAAGTTTCCTAAATCAACTTGATCTCCTACCATGAAAGTAAGTTCAATGTTGTCTGCAGGATCTCCACCCCATTTTTCCAATACTTTTCTACGAGCTTGTGCTACAAGTGTATCATATCTTCCAGAACTTTGAATTTGATTATCACCCATGATTAAAAATTTTAGGTGACCATCAGCCGTTGCTGCCTGTCCGGGAAGTGGTGAAGTTTTGAAACTTAATGTATCTGAACTTGAGGCTCCATCAAAAGCTCTGTAAAAATACTTTGTATTGGCCGTTAAGTTTACGAGCTGGACGGTATTGTAGTAATAACTATTTACTCCATCTATAAATTGAGATTGTGTACCTGTAACTGTTGAGTTTAAGTTAGTGGCGCTACTTCCAACTTCTATAGACGGAGTACCCGGTGCGTCAGAAATCCAGTTGACGTAAATTGAGTTTTCTGTTTTGGCTTGAAGATAGGGCTTAATGCTTTGTGCAAAACCTAAATTGACCAGCAAAATAGAAAATAGTGAAAGAATTTTTCTCATGTGTTAAAATTTTTAGTTGGCGCAAATTTCGGGTGCGAAAGCATGGTTTAGAGCATGTTGTGAGGAGACAAAAAGAGGAGGGTAGGTGGACAAAGGGTGGACCTTAACGCGTGCTTAATTTAGCCTTCATTTTTGGACAATTTAAAGGAAACATAAGGGTGGTACATTTGCTATGTGAAGTATAGTATTTGTATAATAATTAGCTTGTGTTCTATTTTGATAGGTAGGAGTCAAGATGCAAAGGAGGATAGTTTTATGTCAAGCTCTGTATCTTTTGAGGCACGCTATCAACAACTCTTAGAAGAAGGAAACAAACTTAAAGCTGTAGAGCTTTTATACAGCAAGGGAAAAGAACTTCGGGAAAAAGACCTTGCGTTTGACCAATCTGTTAACTATCTCAAACAAGCGCAAATCATTGCAGAGGATGTGGCTGGAGATAGTTTACGGGCCCATATTGCACTACAGCTTGGGCGCGCTTATGAACAACAAAAAAGTTTCGGAGCGGCTTTGGTTAACTATCTTAAGGCGAGTGATATTTTCTCAGAATTGGATGAAGTGTTTTATGCGCATAGTCTTTCCAATACTGGAGAACTTTTCTTTAAACTAGGAGAATATCCTATGGCTTTGACCTATTACAGAAAGGCCTTGCAGTTCAAGAAAAAATACCCCTTCAAATGTAATTTGCCTTATGCTTTTTGGTGTATGGCAGAAGTGAATTATGCATTAAAAGAGCAAGATTCTTCGTGGTATTATTATGAGTTAAGTTCCATTGCTGCCGATACTATTCGACAAATTCCTCATTATGGAAATGAAGGATTGGCGCAACTCTTAATTGATCAAAAGGAATACCACAAAGCACTTGAATATTTGAAACCCGTGCGCAACTGGTATGAAGGTATGGGCGTGGCCATGTGGGAAGCGGACATGGGTATTCTGTATATGAAAATCTATCAAGCCTTAAACAAACCCAATGACTTTAAATATTGGGCGGCCAAAACGAAACGGAATGCCTACAGAGATTTTCTCCCCGAGCAGCAGGAAAGGTATCACCAGGAAATGTACAAATTTTATAAAAGTAGAGGTCTAAAGCATAAGGCTTTGGGTGAATTGGAATTGGCTGTAGAGATTCAAAAAGGTTTGCGTGATATTTGGAATAAATCTAACCTTGGAACGGTATTGATGGCCTTAAAAACAAAAGAAGCAGAGTTGAAAGATTCTGAGCTTAATAGGGTACAGAAAAGCAATGAATTACTTGAAGCTAAAAGTTTTAGTTTTTTACTCGTATGTGTCCTATTAGGATCTATACTTACGCTAATAGCCATCTTTTCGCTTTTGGTTTGGAAGAAGAACAAGAAAATAGAAAAGCAGTTGGTACATTTAAAAGAAAAGGACAATCAAATGCATCAAATGCGTATGCAAGCGAATTATCCCTGCGCTATTTTTGATCAAAATTTGCAATTAATTGAAGGGAACTCTGTTTTCAAGGAGATGACGAACTTGAAGGCCGAATCAAGTTTAAAAATGCTGTTGTCAGAAGTCGAGGTAAAGGAAATGATGAACAGAATCCAGAGCCTACAACACTATGAAAAAGTTGTGTTTAGGTGGTACAAAGACAGAAGGAATTCCAAGGTTGTTTCTTTTACGCTTACCCAGTGCTTTAATGATCCTTCTGTTGTGGGATATTTACTGGAGGGGGAGGACATCACCCAAGAGATCGCTAAAAGAGAAGTTGAAAAGCTTGCGTTAATTCAACAATTGAAGGAAAAAGAGGAGGAAGTCAATAGTTCTCATCAACAGGCTGCGATGACAAATTTGCAGTTGGCCTTGAAAAAAGAAGTATTCAGTGTTTTGGAAAATAAGCTCGAACGCACAAAGGTGTTGCCCCTTCATAAACAAGAAGATTTGAGAGCCTTGTTACAGAAAAGTAGCGATTCAGATAAACACTGGGAGCAATTCATCCATCATTTTGATTTGGCCAATTTTGAATTTTTCAAGAGGTTGAAAAAAGCCTACCCCCAATTAACACAAAACGAAGACAAACATTGTGTATTTATTAAAATGAAACTCTCAACCAAAGAAGTGGCAAATATTATGGGGATTACTCCCGACTCTGTTAAAAAGGCAAGACAAAGACTAAAAAAGAAAATGGGCATGCAGGAAATGCAAGAAATGAAGAACTACATAGAAACCTTGTAATTACTTTCTTTTTACCGTAAGTGATATTTTTTGTAGTCCTCTAATAGCATGATATCTAATCTTTTCTTTGTACAAGAACCAACCACCTATAGCTCCAAGTATACTGCCGATAACAATTTCTATCAAGCGAAGTTGAATTAACTCGTTGGGGTTTTGCATCATAGGACTAGCCGCTTCTGCCATAAGTATAGTCATCGGTGTTATGAAAATTACGGCCAATACATATTGTCGGGTAATCAACATCTCAATAATGAACTGTAAAACAATGATGGCGATACAAATCCCCAAGGCACTGTCTACAAAGTTTAAGATAAGCCAAGATAAGCCCATACCAATAAAGGTCCCCAGTATTCTGTGGAGGGTTCTTTGCCAAATGTGATAAAGAGAGGCTCCCATCATTACTGCTGAACAAGAAATGGGAATCCAGTAAGGCTTATCGAAATCCAAGAGATGACCTATCAACAAAGAAAGGAACATAAATACCCCCATAATGATGGCCTCCATAGAGTTTGCAAAGGTGTTTTTCTGTATCATTTTAGGTGCTTCACGCGTTCCTGCATTTTCCTCTTTTCTTACCATAAAAGCAGTGTAACTTAATGCAAGTATGCACGTGAATATGGTACCTAAACCTATCAATCCTGTCTTAACGGGAATTTGGGCTAAATCAAAGGGGTTAGACAAAGCCATGGAGGCTATTAGAATAAAGAAGAAACTACCCGGAGGCGATGTTTTATAGTATAGAACCACCCAATGCACGATGAAGGAAAATAGTCCTAAAGCAACAGAAGCTACATAAGGATTGAAGCTGAATAGGAGTCCGAGTGCAAAGGAGGCCATAAACCCAAAGGAACTTATCAGTATGGTAATCATTCTATGGGTAAGTGAGCCTTTGTGGGGAAGGTATAAAATCACCAAACCACTTATACAGGCATAAATTCCATATTGTAAATTGCCTAAAAAGTAACCTGTAAGTATGGGGACACCAACTGAAAATGCAGCCAAGAAAGGAATAGATAAAGCCCTGTTATTTTGCTTTAAATGAAAGAGGTTTAAAATTTCTTTTTTTATCGCTTCCTTGTAGAGCATTTTTAAAGTTTTGCGCAAAGGTACAAGTACTTCTTTGAAGAATATTGACCTATTCTAAACATTTCGTTGTGATTGGTCACTTTTAGACCTTGCTTTTTTCTTTACGTCGTCCTATAAAAATCAACAAAAGCATGAAAAGAAAGCCTGTGGTGAGAATTACACCAACATTTACTATTGCAGTACTTGTGGGAATTAGTGTAAGGTCTAAAAAAGGGTAGGGGTAGTCATGGGTAATCATTCCTCGCAACATGGCATAACTTAAGTAAATAGCCGGATAAACTAGCCAGCGAAAAACTGCCGATGCCTTTTCTGTGTCCTTTCCACTATACAGGTACCAGTATAAAAGAGTGAAGGCTGGAATGACTGAATGCAAGAGTTCGTCTACGATCATACTTATCCCTGTAGGATTCCATAGACTTCTCAGTGCGATTTGATAAACGAGTCCAACAATAAATATAAAGGTGGTCAGCGCAGTTAAGCTACCAGATAGGTGAAAGAGTTTCCAAAAGCCTTTTTTAAGTTGAAAAAAATGAGTGAAAAAATAGAGCGCAACTAGGGTATTGGTGACAATAGTAAAGAAACTTATAAAGCGGAGAAGGACGTGAACAAAGGATTGATTGCTTCCTTGAAAAAAGAGTATGAATTGTGTGCTTACGGCGAAAATTCCCATGAGCATACCTATGCAGCTAAATACTTTTTTGGTTTCCATACTAAAGTTGATTTTGGACTAGAATTAAAGCTAAGTCTTCTGGTATAGGAAAAGGTTTTAAAGGATGAACATTGGAACCACCCGGGTTGCCTACAGGTACTTTGCCTACAAATGATTTTACACCTCCCGTTATCAACCTAGGTATCTGACCGATTATCTCTTTGAAGTTTTTAATGCGTATTCCGAAAACTAACATTTTCCAATGGGCCAAATTGTGTGTGAAAGGATAACGTTGTCCCAATATATGAGCCCTCTCTAAATGACGCCAAGACTTTTGTAAGTCGTTATTATCGAAAGCCAGTTGTGCAGCATTAATTTCTGCTACAAAATGTTTTTTAAGGCTTTTGGGGATTCTGGTGTAAAGTTTCATGCTGAGGTATTTTTACATCTTTCTCTTGTTTCTGTTTTAAAAATAACAAAAATGAATGAGTCCCTCTAATAAGACAGTGGAAGTGATTTACTTTTCTCCAAATACTTGGGTAATGTATATTCTCTTTTTAGGGTAATGTATAGCGATTCCTATATCGGCGTAACTCAGATCTTTAAACACCATGTTTTTATAATGACCAGGAGATTTGTACCATAAATCAAAGGCTTCTTTAGCTAGTGCTTTGACTCTTTCTGGGGTGTAGCTCGTGTAATCTAAAGTGGTGAAGAGTACATTCTCTCCTACGGTTCCAAAGTTCGTCCCACCATAGGCTTTTACCCTGTCTTTGGGAGATCTATATTTGTGATATCCTTCGTAGTGCGTGAGTTTGTCGTGTTTGGCTACATAATCACTGTGGTGTTGAGCAGCTCTTTTTAAGGTGTCGTTGTACATTAATTGAGAACGATGTTTTTGTTTACGCAGATCATTTACCAAGCGGGTAATTTCATGGCGTAATTCATCACGGTTGATCGCTGTAAACTTAACCGTAGAACTGGCCGATAAACAAAAAACACTCAATATGATTAACCACTTTTTCATCTATTATTAAAACGGATAAATTTGGAAAAATTACATAGAGGGCATAAAAAAAGTCCCAACGTTTTGTCGGGACTTTTCTATGAGCTTTAAAAGCTACTATATTTTTCCTGGGTAAACTTCTAATGCTTTTTCTAAACAAACTAAAGCTTCTTTTAAAGCCTCTTTGTTCAATACATAAGCAATACGAGCTTCTTGTTTTCCTAATCCTGGAGTAGAGTAGAAACCTGCACAAGGAGCCATCATTACCGTTTTACCGTTGTAATCGAAGTCTTCTAATAACCACTGACAGAATTTCTCAGCGTCATCAACAGGGAATTTAGCTACCGCGTAGAAGGCACCTTTTGGTTTTGGACAGAATACACCTGGTATTTTGTTTAATCCATCTACCATAATATTTCTTCTTTCCACGTATTCAGCAATAACATCATCAAAGTAAGATTGAGGAGTTTTCAATGCTGCTTCCGCTGCAACCTGCGCGTAAGTTGGAGGAGACAAACGAGCCTGACCGAATTTTAATGCAGAAGCCATTACTTCTTCATTCTTTGTAATCAAAGCTCCAATACGAGCTCCACACATAGAGTAACGCTTAGAAACGGAGTCAATCAAGATAACATTGTCATCTAAACCTTCCAATTGCATAACGCTGAAAGGTTGAGCACCATCGTAACAGAATTCTCTGTATACTTCATCCGCAAATAAGAAAAGGTCGTGTTTTTTAACCAACTCACCCAATTGTTGAATTTCTTCTTTTGAGTATAAGTATCCTGTTGGGTTTCCTGGGTTACAGATTACGATACATTTCGTTTTATCTGTGATTAACTTTTCAATTTCAGAGATAGCCGGTAAAGCAAATCCTTCCTCTATTGAAGATGTTACAGGAACTACATTTAAACCTGCAGCCGTTGCAAAACCATTGTAGTTTGCATAGAAAGGTTCAGGAATAATTACTTCATCACCTGGGTTACAGCAAGACATGAATCCAAAGGTTAACGCCTCAGAACCACCTGTAGTAACCAAGATTTGATCTTTGTTTACATCAATTCCTGAATTCTTATAGTATTCAGATAATCCTTCTCTGTAAGATTCGAAACCAGCAGAATGCGAGTATTCTAATACTTTAATGTCTGTATTTTGAATAGCTTCTCTAGCTACTTCTGGAGTTTCAATATCTGGTTGACCAATATTTAAATGGAAAACCGTTTTACCAGCCTTCTTTGCTTGCTCAGCGTAAGGTACCAATTTACGAATTGGAGATGCTGGCATCAATTGTGCTTTTTCTGAGATACTTGGCATACAATAAATTTTTGCCAAAAATAATACTCCCTTTTGCAATAGAACGAAGAAATTGATGAAAATCTGCGCTTTTTTTACTTTTCGAGCAACCCTTTTTACTTCTATTTCGTTGTTTATTAACAGAAGCCCTTGGTATGGTTCGAAATTTGTTCTATATTTGGGGTTCGCAAAAAAACAAACTTTTAAATACAATAGCTTATAGCATAAACATTTACTCTACGAAAAGAATTGAAATTTATTTAATCTCTAAACAGGGTAAATTATGGCTATGCAAGAACTCACAGACCAACAACTCGTTGCGTTATATTTAAAAGGAAAAGAACAAGCTTTCGAAACTTTATTAATGCGTCACAAAGACAAAATCTATGGTTTTGTTTACATGAAAATTCGTGACCATGCCTTAAGTCAAGACATTTTCCAAGATACCTTCGTGAAAATTGTAAACACGCTAAGAAGAGGTGCCTACAATGAGGAAGGGAAGTTTTTACCATGGGCTATGCGAATTGCACATAACTTGGTGATAGACCATTTTCGAAAAGCCAACAAAACAAGAATGATTTCTGAATCAAGTTCTAAGTCAGACGAATTCAATATTTTTTCTGTTTTAAGTTTAACAGATAAGAATGTTGAAGAAGGCCTGATGAAGGATGAACTTGAACAACAAATGGTTGGGTTGATTGATCATTTGCCAGAAACTCAAAGAGAAATTGTAGAAATGAGAATTTTTAAGGACATGTCTTTCAAAGATATTGCCTTAGAAAAAGACATTAGCATTAATACCGCTTTGGGGCGTATGCGTTATGCAATTATCAATTTGAGAAAAATGATAGAGAAACATAATCTAGTGACAGAGATAGCATAATTATTTAATTATATTGAGGCCTGTTTTTAAAAGAAACAGGCTTTTTTTGTTTAAAAGAATTTGTATGATTTTATCTCCAATAGTTTTAACAGGTGCAACAGGTTATTTAGGCTCCCATATCTTAACGCAACTTTTGGCAAAAGAATATGAGGTAAGAATTACTACCCGCAATTTACAGCGCACCCAACAAGATCCTTTAATTAAAGAACTCTTAGATAAATATCCAGGAAAATTACACATCTATGAAGCTGATTTATTAGAAGAGGGGAGTTATGATGAGGTGATGAAAGGGGCTAAAGCCTTGATTCACGCAGCGAGTCCGTTTAAAATAGAAGGAATAAAAAATCCTAAAAAAGAACTCGTAGATCCTGCCGTAATCGGTACGCGAAATGTGTTAAACGCAGCAAGTAAAGGAGATATAGAGCGTGTTATTCAAACCTCTAGTATTGTTGCCGTGTATGGTGATGCAATCGATGTGGAAATGATAGAAGGAGATACCTTTTCGGAAAAGAACTGGAATGCAACAAGCTCCATTTCTCATCAACCATATAATTATTCGAAAACAGTAGCGGAAAAAGAAGCCTTGGCCTTGTCTTTAACTTCAAAATGGAGTTTGGCGAGCATCAATCCAGGGTTTATTTTAGGTCCTGCTCTAACTAAGCGCACTGATAGTACAAGTGTTGATTTCATGCTGAATTTACTCAATGGTAAAATGGCGATGGGAATGCCGGATTTGTATTTTGGAGTGGTAGACGTTAGAGATGTTGCAGGGGCACATATTCTAGCCTTAGAAAACCAGGATGTAAAAGGGAGGTTCATCTGTTGTAACCAAAGTTTAACCATGTTAGAGATGTCAAACATCCTTTCAAAGGAATTTGGAAAAAAATACAAAATAGGTTCAAGAGTCTTGCCCAAATTTCTCTTCTACATTTTGGGTCCTATTATGGCTGGTTTAACCTGGTCTTATGTTAAAAAGAACATAGGTATTCCTTTGAAATTTAATAACACACGTTCTACAGAAGAGCTAGGAGTTGAATATAGACCAGTTCAAGAAACGATAGTAGATCATGCGCATCAATTAATTAAGGATGGTATACTTAAAAAATAAATTCTTTGTACTTTAGGAAATAAGAAACTAAAAAATTAACCCAGCGTTAAAGAAATAAACTCAGAATAAACCAGAATGAAGCCAAGTACAGAATTATTCAAATTGATACAATCGCTTTCTAAATCGGAAAAGCGATTTTTTAAGTTGTCGTCTTCCTTGCAGTCAGGGGAGAAGAATTATCTTAAAATATTTGACTTTATTGAAAAACAAGAAGAATATGATGAGGAGGAATTGAAGGATTATTTCAAAAATGAAACCTTCATCAAACATTTGCCTTCTGAGAAAAATCACTTGTATAAGCTTATTTTAAAGAGTTTAAGATCTTATTATTCCGATCAAAGTATCAATAGTTTATTGAAGCAAGAAATCAAGAACATTGAGATTTTGTATAAAAAAGCTTTGTATAAAGAGTGTGATAAATTCTTAAAACGCGCCAAGAAAATTGCCGAGGAATACGAAAAATTCTACTACTGGTTTGAATTAATTTCTTGGGAGAAAAAGCTCTTAGAAGAAGCCTATGAAGCCGGTAAATTCGATAGAGATTTAGATGAATTGATAGAGGAAGAGTCAGATGTTATTGAAAAACTTAGAAACCTGGCGGAGTATCAAGTTCTTTACTCAAAAATTAATTACATTTTTAGATCAGGAGGTTTTACAAGAAATGCTGAAGAACGAAATGTTGTAGCAGAAATTGCCAACCATCATTTGATCAAAGGAAAGAATACGGCACTGAGCTCAAGGGCTGCTTCTATTTGTTATTACATTAAAGGTTTGTGTGCGGCAACAAGTAGAGAGTATACAGATAGTTATACTTTTTTCAACAGAACCAAGTACATATTAGACCATAACCCAAAGATCAAAAAAGACCTTGGAAAGCGCTATATTTTTACGCTATCTCATTTGTTGAGATGTCATATGGATGAAAATGATTTCGAAAGTGCTCAGAAATGTTTGGATGAAATAAAAGCCCTTAAGAAGGATAAGAATTTCAAAAACATAGATTTTGAAGTAAGGTTGTTTTCAATTACAAGCAATGAACAGTTGCACCTCTATAATCACATGGGGCAGTTTGAAAAGGCGAAAGCTTTGATTGAAGAAATCGATACTGGAATTGAGAAGTATGGAGAGAAAATTAATAAAGAACAACAACTATTATTCTCCTTTAATTTGGCCTACACTTATTTCGGTTTGGCGGATTATAAAACAGCATTGAGTTATATAAATGATGTGTTGAATGATAATGAACAGATTTTAAGACAAGATATTTATAGTTTCTCTAGGTTATTGAACCTTATCATACATTATGAATTAGGAAATTTTGATTTCTTAGAATATGTGGTAAAATCAACCAATCGTTATTTAAACAAAACAGAAAGAGATCATAGAATTGAGAATGTTTTTGTAAAACAAGTGAAACAATTGGCCAAGGCGGGTAATAAGGAGAATGAACAGAAAATTTTGGAAGCAATGAGTGCTGAAACGCAAGATTTGCTCAAAGATTATGACGAGCGTGTGGTGCTCGAGTATATAGATATTGAGGCTTGGTTAGAGTCTAAATTGAAGAACATCAGTTTTACTGAAGCAGTTCTATCCAAATTGAATTAAGAACACAAAAAAAGGCTTTCAATGTTTTGAAAGCCTTTTTTATGCATTAAAAAGTTAAAGTATAGGAAACGATTACAGAGTTAGAAGCTGTTGCTATCGTAGTTCCTACATCTCCATAGGCTGGGTTTACCATGTAGTATTCTTGATCAAATATTTTGTTTTTGTAGGCAATGTCAAATTGAGAATTTCTCCATTTTTTACCTATCCCCGTCGTGATTAGTTGTGTAGCAAAATTAGTGGAGATGTCTTTTTTGTACGGACTTGGTAAAAATGCATAACCACCGCGTACAAAGAAGGTACCTCCTATAGATAACTCACCACCTATTCTTAGGTTAAGCACATTTCTATACTGATTTCTTACTTCTTGATTTTCTAGGGCAAAATCATAAGAAAGTTCATTAAACGCCATAGACTTTAAGCGGGCTGTGTTGTAAGCCACGTGTTCAACGTCTACATTTATGGAACCCTTCATGTTGAATACGTAAGCAATCGAAGCCTTTGTTTTGGTTGGGGTCCAAATTTTATATTCGTATTCTCCCGTAGGAATATAGCTCGGATCTGTAAAGGTGCTAACGTATTGCGTTCCATTCCAAATGTTGGCATCCATACGAGCCGTCCAATTGTCAGTTAAGCGCAAAAAGCTCGGTGTTTCAACGGCTAAGCCCATGCGCAAAGCTTCTGAGTGAAGGTACAAAAATCCAAATTTCAAGTTTAAACCACCTCCTTTAGTTTCTAGATTATATCTGTAATTGAAATACTCGAAGTCTACTTCATCCTTGGCAACCGCAGTTTCATTATGCACATATTCTTCCTTGTAGTTTACGGTTCTGTAGTTTGCACTTGCTCCAAAGTAAAAACGGTTCAAGTAGTTGAGACTGAACCCAAAGTTGTAATCCCCCATCCCACCTCTTTTTTCTATGTTTCTACTCTGATTTACAAGAGCAGAGGAAATATTAGGGTTGTCCAAAGTGGAATAATACTCTTGAGTGGAAGGGTCGTAATTCAACAGATAAACTTCGTAGGCCAAACCTGTAGTGAATGGACGTTCAAAATAAATGTTATCGTTGTCCGGTGCTATTCCTGTACCTAAGTCGGCAAATTCATGCAGCAAAGAAGCTTCAGTTCTTCCACTGATATTTATGTTAGAATGGTAATTATTGACGCGGGTATAGCCTAAAGTAATCTGACTAAAGGTGATGCCTGATCTACCTCTGGATTGATCTGTAGTTAAAACCAGCCCCATTGTACCAACTTTAAAAGCATTCCCAAAGTCCTTGCTTTGCTGATTGCTAAAATTACTCGTAGTATTAATTAAGTTGTTGCGGAGGCTAAATGAGAATTGACTGGTTGAAAAACGAGCCAGTCCGGCAGGGTTACTTTGTATGCTTGAAAAATCAGCTCCAAGTGCACCAAAAGATCCCGCCATAGATTCATAACGCGCAGAACCTTGGTAGTCGGCCATACTGTAGCGCAATGCATCGTCTTCATTTTGGCCAAAAGTTACCTGAGAGATAAGTATCCCCAATGCGATAATGTAATATTTTCTCATGTTTATCTTCTTCTCGATGTTGTTGATGTTCCACCAGAACTTGATCTACTTGAAGATCCAGAACTCGTTCCACTTGATCGGCTTGACGAACCACTAGAAATTGTTCTTGGTGCTGTTCTCGGACTGCTGCTCGGACTTGAAATTCTTACTCCACCTCCGTTAGATGGTGTTCCAATCGTAGTGGATCTTCCACTTGATGTAGAACCTGAGCTTCTTCTACTTGAACCATTAATAGGTTGTGTTGTTCTAGAGCTTGAAGAAGATTTCGGAGAACTGTATGTTCGTGTGGGTTGTTTTGAGGGAACATTCCCTGCATACGAAGCTTGTCCTGATGGTCGTTTTGTACTGCTCCCAACACCAACACTTTCTGTTCGCGTCGGTTTTGCGTTTCCGAGTTGATATTCTGTTCCTATGTTTCTTCGAACAGTTCGCTCGGGAGTACTATTGTTGTTTCTTTCAATTTTACCAGGTGTTCTAGGCGTGTTATTAACACTGGCAACTTGCTTATTTTTCAAAGTAGAAGGATAATTTGAATTTCTTGGCGCTCCTACCGTAGGTGTTGTTCTATGTTGGTAATAATGATTGGTGTTGTGAGAAGCTACATTGCCCCCAAATCCATTGCTGTATTGTCCATAACCGTAATAGAAGTTAGGTCCTATAAATACTTGGTGTTGATTGATCCAAGGATAGGGAGTATAAAATGGATTTCCGTACATACCATACATGTGACCATAAGTCACTCCTTGGTAAAAACCATTCTGATAATAAGGTATCAAATACATGGTTCCGTAATAAGGGTAAACCATAAAGGGAGAACCCATAAATCCAAAATTATTGAATACATTTATATTTCTTGAAAAGGGAGTAAAGCTGTTTTGAGTAACGATGATGTCTTCTCGTTCTTGTGCTTTAAAGTTAGCAAAAGAAGTAGGGTCTGTTTCGTCTTCAAATAGAGTTGAGGCAGTGGGTTGTTGCATGTAGACGTCATTATCAGCTACAGCGCCAGAAGTAGCGCAGGAGCCGAGAAGTAAGCCTGATAGACAAACTGAACTAAATGCGATCAATTTTTTCATAGTTTTGTCTTTTATAAAATTCATTATAAGGCAAAGTTTTTACCTTTGTTGAGAACTAAAGATACAATAATTATACCGTTTTATATGGCACAGAAATTAACGAAAAGATCAGAGGACTATTCTAGCTGGTACAATGAGTTGGTTGGTAAAGCAGATTTGGCTGAACACTCTGACGTAAGAGGTTGTATGGTAATTAAACCATATGGTTTTGCGATTTGGGAAAAGATGAAAGAGATATTAGATGCAAAGTTCAAAGAAACAGGGCACTCTAATGCTTACTTCCCCATTTTCATACCAAAATCTTACTTAAGTAAAGAGGCGGCTCACGTTGATGGATTTGCCAAAGAATGTGCAGTAGTTACTCATTACCGTTTGAAAACCAATGAAACGGGTGATGGTGTGGTTGTTGATCCAGATGCGAAACTAGAAGAGGAGTTAATTGTACGTCCAACTTCAGAAACGATTATCTGGAACTCTTTTGGAAAATGGATTCAATCCTACAGAGATTTACCGATTAAGATTAACCAATGGGCAAATGTTGTTCGTTGGGAGTTAAGAACGCGTTTGTTTTTAAGAACTGCTGAATTCTTATGGCAAGAAGGTCATACGGCTCATGCTACGAAAGCTGAAGCAATTGCAGAAGCTGAGCAAATGTTAGACGTTTATGCTGATTTCGCAGAGAATTACATGGCTATGCCTGTGATCAAAGGATTGAAAACAGAAAGTGAAAGATTTGCAGGAGCCGATGAGACCTACTGTATCGAAGCGATGATGCAAGATGGAAAGGCTTTACAAGCGGGTACTTCTCACTTCTTAGGACAAAACTTCGCCAAAGCATTTGATGTAAAATTCTCAGATAAGGAAGGGAAACAAGAACACGTTTGGGCTACATCATGGGGAGTTTCTACACGTCTAATGGGTGCTTTGATTATGACGCACTCTGACGATGAGGGATTGGTATTGCCTCCAGCTTTAGCACCTATTCAAGTAGCAATCATTCCTATTTATAAAGGAGAAGAACAATTGGCAGAAATAACTGAGAAGTTAACGCCTGTTATTGAGTCCTTAAGAAAGCAAGGTGTTAGCGTTAAATTTGATGATGACGATAACAGAAGACCAGGATGGAAGTTTGCTGAATACGAAACAAAGGGGGTACCAGTGAGATTGGCTATTGGTCAAAGAGATTTGGCAAATGGAAAGGCTGAGGTTGCACGAAGAGATACCAAAGAAAAGAACTTAGTAGATTTTGAAGGTGTAGATCAATACATTGTTAATTTATTGAATGAAATTCAAGAAAACCTTTTAAATAGATCAAAGACCTTTAGAGATGAAAACATCAGAGAAGTGAATTCTTACGATGAATTTAAAGAGGTAATTGAAAATAAAGGTGGATTTGTTTCTGCACATTGGGATGGAACCATGGAAACAGAAGAGCAAATTAAAAATGAAACGAAAGCAACAATAAGATGTATTCCTTTTACAGAAAAAGAGGAGGGTGTCTGTATGGTAACAGGAAAGCCTTCTAAAGGAAGAGTTTTATTTGCTAAAGCATATTAATATATACCTTATTTGCTAAAACTGAATTTATGAGCGAGTGCACGGATAAAATCAAAGATCTCCTGATCAATAGAGCAGTTCTTAAACAAGATGTGTTTGAGAATACCAAAAAGCAATTTCAAATGTTTAAAGAGGTTGTTAAAAACGAAATCGATTGTTTGAAATCAGAATTAAATAACGATAGAGTTCGATTGTTTTATGAAGATAAAGGAGATTACGAAATTCATGCATATATAGGTAGTGATGTTTTAGTCTTTAATATGCATACGAATGTGTTTCGCTTTACAGATGATAATCCTCTATGGAAATCATCTTACTTGGCGAACAATAAAGGTATGGGATATTGTGGGGTAATTAACGTTTATAACTTCCTTGCAGAATCTTTTCTGCAAGGAAGAATGAACGACGCTGGTTTTTTAATCGGTCGTATATTCTTAAATAAAGAAAATCATTTCATCGTTGAGGGGAAAGGAAAGCTCGGAGTTTTGTACCGCGACTTCGTAAATACTACCTTAACAAAAGAGGTTTGGAAAGATGTAGTAGAGCATACTTTCATTCATGCTATAGAATTTGATTTAATTTCTCCACCTTATGAAAATGTGAGTGTGGTGAGTGTGATGCAAATTAAGTCCTTGAGTTCCAGTCTTCAAATGAAGACGAGTAAGCGTCTAGGATTTAAGTTTCAGGCGGAGCAAGAAAAAATAATTTAATTTTTTTCAAAAAAAGTATTGCAGGTTTAAGAAATGTGTGTATATTTGCACCCGCAATCGCAAAGCAAACGAGCTTAGCAGACTTGAAAAAAGGCCCATTCGTCTAGTGGTTAGGACGCCAGGTTTTCATCCTGGAAACAGGAGTTCGATTCTCCTATGGGCTACCAAAATTGACATCGAAAAAAAGTTTTACTAAAGTAAATTTTTTACTTGCTAATTAAAAAATAAGTATTACTTTTGTCACCCGTAACAACGGCCCATTCGTCTAGTGGTTAGGACGCCAGGTTTTCATCCTGGAAACAGGAGTTCGATTCTCCTATGGGCTACAAAGCTAACAGCATAATAAACAAGAAAGATAATGGCGAATCATAAGTCAGCACAAAAGAGAATAAGATCAAACGAAGCTAAAAAACTTCGTAACAAATATCAGCACAAAACAACTCGTAACGCGATTAGAGATTTACGTGCAACTACTGATAAGACTGAAGCGGAAAAAATGTTCCCAACTGTTTCTTCAATGTTAGATAAATTAGCGAAAAGAAACATTATTCACAAGAATAAAGCTGCGAACTTAAAGTCAGGATTAGCTGCACACATCGCAACGTTGTAAGAAGCTTATAAGAAATTTCAAGGAGACTCCAAAAGGGTCTCCTTTTTCTGTTTAGGGTTATATGGATTTATCATCAGCATGGAAGGATTTGCTTAAAGAGGAAATTGAGCAAGACTATTTTAAAGAATTAATGACTTTTGTACAGGAAGAGTATCAAGGTAATCACCCTATCTATCCTGCAGAAGCTAATATTTTCAAAGCCTTTAATCGTTGTCCTTTGGAACAAACTAAAGTTGTTCTATTAGGACAAGATCCCTATCATGGACCTGGGCAGGCAGATGGTTTATGTTTTTCTGTACCTCACGGCGTAACTTTCCCTCCGTCCTTGAGAAATATTCTAATAGAACTTCAAGAAGATGTAGGTAAGGAGATTCCCTTTACAGGGAGTTTGGAAGAATGGGCAGAGCAAGGAGTACTCTTGTTAAATGCAACCTTAACCGTGCGCGGTGGTCAAGCCGGGAGTCATCAAAATAAAGGATGGGAGAGGTTTACAGACCAAGTCATCGCGACTCTATCTAAAGAAACCTCGAATATCGTTTTTCTTTTGTGGGGTGGTTATGCGAGAAAGAAGGCCAAACTCATAGATGCAAATAAGCATTTGGTTTTAGAAAGTGGACATCCATCTCCGTTAAGTGCAAATAGGGGACATTGGTTTGGTAACCGTCATTTTTCCCAGTGTAATGCCTATTTAAGTGCGCATAATAAAACGCCTATAAACTGGTAGTTTTAAAAGTGTTTAAAGGCCTTGGAATATTCTGTATGAATCACTTAAATTTTCTATAAAACTATTTATCTTTGCTTGCGATGGAAATTAAAAATGATTTAATTCTGCGTGCAGCACGTGGAGAAGATATAGAGCGCTACCCGGTGTGGTTGATGCGTCAAGCAGGAAGAATTTTACCTGAATACAGAGAAGTAAGAGCTTCTCTTTCTGGATTTAAAGAATTGGTAGAGACACCTGAATTAGCAGCAGAGGTTACGATTCAACCTGTTGATTTATTGGGGGTAGATGCAGCCATCATTTTCTCAGATATTTTGGTGGTTCCCGAAGCGATGGGATTGGAGTATCAATTGATAGAGAAAAAAGGTCCATGGTTCGAGAATACAATCAAGTCTGAAGCAGATTTACATTGGGCACAAGCCGATATAGATGTTGAGGATAAATTGTCTTACGTATTAGAGGCCATTAAGATTACCAACAAAGAATTAGGAGGTAGAGTACCTTTAATTGGTTTTGCAGGGGCTCCTTGGACAATTTTCTGTTACATGACAGAAGGTTCAGGTTCGAAAACCTTCTCAAAAGCGAGAAAGATTTTATATACAAATCCTTCTTTGGCACATGAGTTGTTAAATAGAATCACGGATGTAACCATTAAGTATTTGAAGGCTCAAATTAAAGCTGGAGCCCACATGGTTCAAGTGTTTGATTCTTGGGCTGGAATTTTAGGAAAGGAACAATACGATGTGTTTGCACTTCCTTATATTCAGAAAATAGCCGCTGCTATCACTGAAGTTCCAGTTACCTTATTTTCTAAAGGTGCGTACAGATCTATAGAAGATTTAGCAAACTGTTCGTGTAACACCGTTGGCTTGGACTGGAATATGGACATGGCTAGAGCGCGTCAAATTGTAGGGGAGACAAGAACCTTACAAGGAAACTTAGACCCTTGTGCTTTGTACGATTCTCATAAAAATGTGGAGCTTGCAACGAATAATTTGTTAAATTCATTTACAAGTAAAAGGCACATTCTGAATTTAGGACATGGAGTATATCCAGATATTGATCCTGAAAAAGTAAAAACCTTTATTAATACCGTAAAAAACTATGAATTATAAAACGAAAACAATGAAGAAACTATTTACCGTAATTCCATTGGTAGCAATTTCTCTTTTTTCTTTTGGACAAGATGAAAATGAAAATTTGGTAGAAAACGGGAGCTTTGAATCTGTAAAAGGAAAAGTTCGTCGTTTAGGACAAATAGAAGCAGCAGAAGGATGGACAGCAGCAACAGGTGCTGGAGCTGACCTTTTTGTGGGAGATAGCAAAATGCCGGATGTAATGACTCCGGAAAACGTAATGGGTACGGAAGAGCCTAAAGACGGAATTAATTATGCAGGTATTATTTCCTTTTCTTATGGAGATAAACAAGAAAGAAACTACATCACAACGAAATTTACAGAACCTTTGAAAAAAGGGGAGCGTTACCGTGTGGAGTTTTACTGTTCTTTATCTGACTTATCTAAATATGCAACCAATAAATTAGCAGCCCACATCTCTAAAAAGGAACCAGGTTCTGATGAAAAATTAAATTCATTGGTTTTTGAAGAGAATTTGGTTTTACACCCAAAGGAAGAAGTCTTTAACGGAATGTTTGGATGGGATAAAGTTTGTGGTGAGTACGTAGCCAAAGGTGGTGAGAAGTATTTAACTATTGGAAACTTTACAAATACAGCTGATGTTAAGAACGAAAGAATTAGAAAACCTCAAGATGTAAAAGGAAAGCAAATAATTGCAGCTTACTACTACATTGATGAAGTTAGTGTTCGTTTGTTAGAAGAAGATGAAGTTTGTGAGTGTAACTATGAAAAAGCTCCTAAACAAGTTTCTCAGTTAGTGTTTCAAACTGCTCCTTTGATTACCAATGAGATGACAAGTGCTGAGAAAGTATCTGCACAGAACGTATACTATGCCTACGGTAAGTCTACAGTTACTCCAGCGGGTGTGAGTTCATTGAAAGCTGTAGTGGCGGAAATGAAAAATAATCCAAGTGCAAAATTAATCATCACGGGTCACATAGATGGAACTGAGTTGGAAGCTTCTACGGAAGAAGAAGAGATGAAAGATTTAGGAAAGAAACGTGCAGAGTTTGCGCGTACTTTACTTGTAAGTTTAGGTGTTCCAGCAAACCAAATTGAAATTGTGGATGCGAAAGCAAATACAGAATCTTCGTTAATTGAAGAGGGAGATCCTGACGATTTGAGAATGGCGAAAAATAGAAGAATTAGCTTTGAGATGGTTCAATAAGAACATCGAAGTATAAAATTAAAAAGTCCCGGTTGTTTGCCGGGACTTTTTTTATTTAAGTCAAATTATTCTCTTAAAAAACCCATGCAGGGCATTTTCTGAAAACTTCAGAATGTCATGGATAGAAACGCAGGTGTAAATCTAAAATCTTCTTGGGTTAGCCCTTTTCAGGGAGAAGCTCGATATCATTGCACCGATTGATCTCTAAATATTGTAATGTTAAGTTTCAAAAACAACTGCATGGGTCGACCTTGCGGTCTAATCTTTCTGTGCCTTCTATAAGGATGAAGATCTAGTACAAAGTTAAGGAAATCTTTTTGATATATTAAGCTTATTGCAAGGGTTCTATTGTCACTACAGCACCATTACTCGGTTCCCAAAGTTGAATTCCTTGAGGTAATACAAACCTATTTTCAGGATCAACTTCTTCAACTTCCTGAGCATTAGAATAAAGAATGGTGCGTACTTCTATTTTGTTGGGATATACAAAAATGTACTTAAAACTGTCATTCATATCGGCATTTCTTGTCCATGACTTTTGATCGTCGGCAGCACGCGGAGGTGCTCCCCAACATCCCTCTCCAACATAAACAATTCCCAAACTATCATCACGTACAAATCCTTCCTCACAATTTTCACCTTCCTCACATTTCAAAATAGGCCAAGTAGATTTACAAGTATGAGAATCACATTCAATGGCTAAACGTACATTTTTGTATGCTTCAAAAACAGGCACAAAGTGTTTGTACTGTGTTTGCATTTCTTTTTTATGTTTTACATGTGGACGCATGGGGCGGTGATACATAGGTACAGACCACGTAAAGTCTTTATGTTTTTCTAAGTTGTTTCTAAGAAACCAAGTTTGTGCTCCTCCTTTCCAGATTTCACTATTCAATACTACTAGATTAAGTAAGCCCCCACCAAATTGTGTAGAATAATAAACTCGCTTTGAAGGAACGTTAAAAATATTGACCATCACTTTATTGGTGCGTTCATGGTTTCCTCGAGAAGGAACGATAGGGGTTATTCTGCCATCTTGCCCAACAGTTAAACTCCAGTCATCAAACCATTGTATCCATTCGTTTGGAGTGTCAATTGCCGTGTAATCTCCATCAAAAAGTACAGCATGAGGTTTTAATTTAGCTACCAATAGGTTGGCTTGTCTTCTAACCGCTGATCTGGTTCTTGAATCTCCACCTGCTACAAAGGCGAGGGGTGTATTGGGTGTGTTGGGTACTGTATGAAAATAAAAAGATTTAGAGAAACCATTTTTGTCTTTCACACAGAAATAATATCGCGTATCCGCTTTTAAATTTTCAAGTTCAACAAAGTGATTGTTCATTCCTTTGTCTTTGCGCTGAATAAACTTATCTATACAATTATTGAGATGTGTTGTATCTAAAGGCAGGGTATCTATGTAAAGATACTCGGCTTCCACATTGAGTTGGTCCCAACCAATGGTTGCTGTAGTTGATGCATCACCATAGAACATAACACGTACAAACCTTATTTCTGCAAAAAGATTAAAGCTGATTAAGGCACAACAAAGTATAAGTATATTTTTCATGAGCTAAATTTAAAAAGAGTTGTGGAAAGATGATTTTAAGACACAAAAAAAGTCGATGCTTAAACACCGACTTTAAATATTCATGTATTTCGAGACTAGTCTTCGATAACGATAGATTCGATAGCATCACCTTCTCTAATGTCATCAATAACATCTAATCCTTCTACAACTTTTCCGAAACATGTGTGGTTTCTATCTAAGTGAGAAGTGTTTTCTCTTGAATGACAAACAAAGAATTGAGATCCACCTGTATTTCTTCCAGCGTGTGCCATAGATAATACACCTCTGTCGTGGTGTTGGTTGTCACCATCTAATTCACAATCAATTGTGTAACCAGGTCCACCAACTCCAGTTCCTTTAGGACATCCTCCTTGAATTACGAAGTTAGGAATAACTCTGTGCCATGTTAATCCGTCGTAAAATCCTTCTTTTGCTAGTTTAACGAAATTTGCAACTGTATTTGGAGCATCTTTTTCGTAAAACTCCACGTGCATTTCACCTTTGTTTGTTTTTATTGTAGCTTTCATATTCTTCAAATTTAGCTGCAAATTTAAAGGAAATTTCAAAGAAGTGCTTGACTTTGTTGAAAAGGTAGAGAAAAGTGTAATCTAGAGGGGAATTCTAGAATTAATTAAAGTGCTTTTACTATCTTTCATTGCGTTGATTGTTTCTTTTTACTGCCGTTGAGTAGTGAACGAAATAAGCGGGACATTTCCATGTATTTCATGGGAACTAAAAATTACAATTCAGAAATACGGATATTTTTGCGACATGGAAAAACATACCATAGACAGACAAGAAACGAGCTTTTTTAGCGATATAGCAAATACACTTGTTTACAAGCAAGACGAACTTAAGGAATTCATCCATCAACCTTTTGACATTAAGGCATTTGCTCAGCAAATCAAAGATAAAGATGCAAATTATAACCACAGTTATAGGAAGGTATTGCGCGACAGTTTAATTAAGCAGTATGCCAATGTGAATACACCGGATGCAGTAGTACAGAATACACTTTTGTTAGAAAAGAAGGATACTTTTACTGTAACCACGGGACATCAGCTTAATTTGTATACGGGACCACTCTACTTTATTTATAAAATAGTACATGTCATTCAGTTGGCGAAAACTCTAAAAAAAGAATATCCGAGTTACAATTTTGTTCCTGTGTATTGGATGGCTTCTGAGGATCACGATTTTGCAGAAATAAATCATTTGAATTTATTCAACCAGAAAAGAACTTGGGAGAGTGAACAAACAGGAGCTGTGGGTAAGTTTAATTTACAAGGGTTTGAAGCTTTAAAACATGAGGTAAAATCTCTCTTTGAAAATCAGCCTGAAATAGCTCATTTAGTAGAAGAGAGTTATGCAGAAGAAGATAACTTAGCTCAAGCAACACTCAAGTTGGTGAATCAACTTTTTGGTGAGGAAGGTTTGGTGATTATTGATGCCGATGCTCCAGAGTTAAAAGCATTGTACAGACCTGTTTTGTTTAAGGAAATTGGTGAACAGTTTTCTGAAAAAGAGGTTCAAAAAAGTACAGATAAATTGATAGAGAAGGGCTTCCACGGTCAGGTGCATCCAAGAGAAATCAATTTGTTTTTCATGGAGAATGGAAAACGTGAGCGTATTATCAAGACAGAGGAAGGAAATTTTACAGCCGGCGATGATGTGTCTTTTTCAGCAATAGAAATGTTAGAGCTTATAGATGGAAAGCCCGAATTGATTAGTCCAAATGTTGTGTTAAGACCTGTATATCAAGAATGGATACTTCCAAATCTTGTTTACGTTGGAGGTGGTGGTGAAATGGCCTATTGGTTACAATTAAAAGGTGTGTTTGACGCTTTGGATTTACAATATCCTCTGATTCAAGTTAGGAATAGTGTGCAAATTGTAGACGGGGTGAGTCAGAAAAAAATGGCCAAACTTGGCTATGAGTTTGCTGATTTTCTTAATTCTACCGATGCCTTAAAGAAGGATTTTGTATTGAATAATTCTGATGAAGAAATCAATTTTGAGGACTTAAATAAGGCTTTTGATGTCTTAGAAAAGACCGTTGAGCGAGATGTTTTAAGTGTGGATAAGGCTTTGGAAAATTACGGCAAGGGAGAATTGACTAAAATGCGTAAACAAATAGAGAATATGCAAAGCAAGTTGATTCGTCATCAAAAGAAAAAATATGATGATACTTTAAAGAACATAGACAGCGTGCACGATAGATTGTTTCCTGGTGGTGGATTACAGGAAAGAAAAGAAAACGTTTTGGCCTATTTCTCTAAATACGGCATAGATAACTTTTTAAATTTATTGAAAGAGCACATGGATCCTTTGGAAAACGACCTTATTATTCTTTCAGAAAACTAAGGATTATACACCTTTTGGGTGCTGTAGTCTTCGTATAAAATGATTTGCCAGCCTTTGGTTGAAGCATTAATAGATTGCCCGAGCAAGTTTGTTCGGGCAATTATTTTTTTATCATTTTGTTCAAAGGCAATACTTTCACCGCCTAATAATTCAATTTTACCTTGATCATTTGTCGCCAGTAATCTATAATTATTGGCGCTAAGCGGTAATTCATCCACGTATGTGTAATAGGGATAGTTATCATTTACCTTGAAGTTTTTAATTTCTCTCCACACATCATCTATGTATTTTTCTAAATGATAAAGTTTGAAATGAGATTGATCTGCAAAAGAAAAATCGATTTGAATATTTTCATTTTGCTTGTGCAATTGAAAATCAAGTAAATGTATAGGTAAAATACCAGGAGTTAAATAACAACCAAAGTTTTGATACTGCGATGGGAAGCCACCCGGGGCTTGGTAAGAAGTGAAATCTCCATCCAAACCACTGTTTAGTGTTCTGTCATAAGCAATTTCATTGGTGTACACATGCGCAAAGGTGTCAGTAAAACTAGCCTTCATATAACGAATACCGGTAGTAGTTAAATTGGAAAATAGACCGTTGTCTAGCCAGTTTGTCGGTTCAGCGTAAAGTACGTAAATAGGACCATGTCCACAGAGGTTGTACCAGTAAACAGAATTAATATCTACGTCATTTCTACATATCATAAAGCGAGAATTGCTCGGGATAATCTGTTGATAGGCATCAATGAAAAGGTTTGGACAACCCGCTGCACTGTTCAATAATAATGTGTTGACTGGTTCATGCGTAAAACTGTCAATTTTTAAATGGGAGGACGAAAAGGGAAGATTGGCAGCATAATAGAATTTGAAATCTGCAGAAGTATTTATGGTGTAGCTTCCTGTATAACCAAAAATAAGTTCTCCGCTTCCCTCATTCATCCCTGAGCTACACGCGTTGATTAGTATTACCGTTAAGTAGGGTGATATGCAGTTCTGAGGGTTGTTAATATTTAAAGTTGTGGAGGTAGTTGTTAGGTAAGGGTAACTGCTTTTGATACTTAATTGGTAGGTGTTACTGGTAACTAAGGCGTGAGGTGTAGATAGATAAAGCTGGGTGTCCAGCGTATTTGTTGCTAAGGTAGTAAGAAGGCTGCTAAAGTTATTTTGGGTACTATCGTATAAGATGATCTCAAAGTAATTAGTGCTATCAAAATTTCCAATACTGTTTAGACTTATAAGTATTGAATCGCCTTGGTTACAGCTTGAGTTTAAATTAGTCGTTGAGA
This sequence comes from Lishizhenia tianjinensis, assembly GCF_900116425.1. GTDB lineage: Bacteria > Bacteroidota > Bacteroidia > Flavobacteriales_D > Crocinitomicaceae > Lishizhenia > Lishizhenia tianjinensis. The sequence goes on from NZ_FPAS01000001.1 coordinate 246,096, forward strand.
GTAAGTTTAGAGATATTTGATAATTGGTTGAGCAATGTGCGGAACTGTCTAGGCTAAATTCTGTAAAGCAATGTGTGTTGGCACTATCTCTAATTTCGAAGTGATTGATATTAAATGTTGAGCCTGAAATACTGCTTAGGGATTGAGGGAGCTGGAAGTCTAAGTTCTGTTGAAGTAAAGAGTCGTTTTGGTAAATATTAAATGTAGTGGTGTTTTGTCCTTCACAAAGTAGGGTAAAATCAAAATAATCATCTAAAGCATTGGAGTTACTTCCGTGATTGTTACAGGTTAAGGCGCTCAAAGTTGGTGCATGGATAAAGCAGGAGTCTTTATGTATGCCAGTTAAACACAGGTTGTCTAGTCCTAAGTAATCGTTATCCCCGTTTTGTTTAAAAGAAATGGAGATTGAAAAGGAGGATACGGAATCGGGAATATGAATGGATTCTGTTAACCATCCATTGGAGGAAATGTTGTTACTTCCATTGATTAAAATAACCTCTGTTTGTGGTATTAGGTTATAAGTGATTTGATATTTCATTTCATCTCCATTATCGAGTTCGAAATAGAAATAGTCGAAACTAAAGAAGCTGAAATTATGGTTACTTAGGTCGAAGGTATCCGTTTGTATAGTTTCGAAAAGACTTCCACCGCAATTTCCATTGAGATCTCTAACTCCCCAAAAGTAGCTAGATGAAGGAGGTATCGTTCCATTCAGGTTGCTTATGGTATCCCATAAATCAGGTAGGTTAGAGCAGGGGGGAGTTGAATAAATTAAGTTTTGATAGGACGTTGTTTCATATCCTTCAAAGAATAGGGTGTCTTGTGCTTGAATGCTGAGGCAAAGAGGGACTACAGAAATGAGTCCGACAGCCTTTTTTAGAAAGGTAGTCATATTAGGTAGGTTTGATTAGTTTAATGACTTCGTTAACTAAGTCGAAAGAAAAGTTACAAAAAAAAAGCCTTGCTACAAAATGTAACAAGGCTTCTTGAATATTGAAAAATTCTTATTTTCTATCTGACATTGGAACGTAGTCTCTTTCGTTAGCTCCAGTGTAAACCTGACGAGGTCTTCCAATTGGCTCTCCGTTTTCAACCATTTCTTTCCATTGTGCGATCCATCCTGGTAGTCTTCCTAATGCGAACATTACTGTAAACATTTCAGTTGGGATACCTAATGCTCTGTAGATAATTCCTGAGTAGAAGTCAACGTTAGGGTATAAACCTCTTTGTACGAAGTACTCATCCTCTAAAGCAACTTTCTCTAATTGCTTAGCGATATCTAAGATAGGATCATCAATTCCTAATTTGTCTAATACATCATCAGCTGCTTTCTTGATGATCTTAGCACGTGGATCGAAGTTTTTGTATACTCTGTGTCCGAATCCCATTAAACGGAATGCGTCATTTTTATCTTTTGCTTTGTCAACCCATTTCTGAAGATCACCACCGTCTTCTTGGATTTTTGTCAACATCTCGATAACTGCTTGGTTAGCTCCACCGTGAAGTGGTCCCCATAATGCAGAAACACCTGCTGCGATAGAAGCGTATAAGTTTGCTTGAGAAGAACCAACGATTCTTACTGTAGAAGCAGAACAGTTTTGCTCGTGATCAGCGTGTAAGATTAACAATTTGTTCAATGCATCAACAACAACTGGGTCTGGAGTGTATTCCTCAGTAGGCATTCCAAACATCATGTGTAAGAAGTTCTCACAGTATCCTAATTCATTCTTAGGGTACATTGCTGGGTGACGCATTGCGTTTTTGTAAGACATTGCAGCCAAAGTAGGAAGCTTCGCTAACAATCTGTGGATTGTTAAATCAATTGCTTCGTATCCTCTGTTTGGATCTTGAGACTCTGGGTAGAATGTAGAAAGTGAACAAACCATAGAAGCCAAAATCCCCATAGGGTGAGCTTGAGCTGGGTAAGCTTCGAAGAATTGCTTCATATCTTCGTGAACCAACGTGTGCTTTGTAATGCTGTTGTGGAAGTTTTCCAATTCGTGAGCCTGTGGTAATTCACCGTAAATAAGCAAGTATGCAACTTCCATGAAAGATGCTTTCTCAGCCAACTGCTCAATTGGATACCCACGATATCTTAAGATTCCTTTTTCTCCATCTAAGAAAGTAATAGCACTTGATGTACTACCTGTGTTTTTAAAACCTGGATCTAAGGTAATGTACCCTGTTTCCGCTCTTAATTTCTTGATGTCAATCGCTTTTTCGTTTTCACTTCCAGTGAAAACTGGTAGTTCGTAAACTGTACCGTTGAGTTCTAATTTGGCTACTTCGCTCATTTTTTAAATTTAATAAATTTTAAGGTTAAAATATATCGACGACTAAGATAGTAATAAACTTGATTGTTCAAAGAATTTCATTCTATCTTAAACGCGAAATAATTTTTATTGTCGCAATTATTTCAATTGTGTCAAAAATTGCTCAGGATTCATAAATCCTATTAGTTTTTTTTCTCTGTTTCCATTGTTGTTCAGCACCACAAATGAAGGGTAACTTAAACGACCATCTAACAATACTGCTGCCAGTTCGTGGTAGCCTCTTCGGCCATTGTTTACAAACTTATAATCTGTTCCAAAGAAGTTAACCGTATCCTTTTCTTCTCCGTCAAATTTCACGGCGATGTAGTCTTGATTTAATGCCTTGATAACTTCCTTATCTTTAAAAGTTGAAGCATCCATTTTCTTACACCATCCACACCAGTCTGTGTAAACATCTACAAAGATTAGTTTGTTCTGTTTTTGGGCCAAAGAAATTCCTTCTTCCATACCATACCAATGAACAGTACTATCATTTATAGTAGTTACTTTGTGCGTGGTCTCAGTTATTTCTGCTTCTTTCTTATCCTTTAAGTTAGCACAAGAAAATAGCAATAAGCCCAGCCCTAATATAGTATATGTAAATCCTCTCATTTTTATAAATGTTCTAAGGTGTAAGTATACATCATTTTAAAGAGATGGTTACGTGTATTTCCACCATAAATTCCGTGATTCTTGTTAGGGTAAATGAACAAATCAAACTGTTTGTCGGCATCAACAAAGGCGTTTATCAACTCCATGGTATTTTGGTGGTGTACATTGTCGTCAAAAGCTCCGTGTATCAAGAAGAATTTCCCTTCCAATCGCTTCACTAAGTTAACAGGAGAGTAGTTTTCGTAACCTTCCTGATTTTCAGCAGGTGTACGCATGAAACGCTCCGTGTAAATATTGTCGTAATATTTCCAATGTGTTACTGGAGCCACAGCTATACCCATTTTGAAAACGTCATTTCCTTTTAACATAGAAAGGGTTGTCATCGTTCCTCCAAAACTCCAACCTTGGATTCCCACTCTGTTTTCGTCTACATAAGGAAGTTGCGCAAAGTTTTTAGCAGCCGCAACTAAATCATCAGATTCTAAATTTCCGAGTTGTAAATAGGTCGACTTTTTAAATTTCGCACCTCTATACATTGTTCCTCTCGTGTCAACAGAAACTACCAAGTAACCCGATTGGGCAAGTAGTTGATGATATGCAAAGTTATGTCCATCAAATTTATCTAACACCATATTGCTACCAGGGCCACAGTAAATGTTAAAGTATACCGGGTATTGTTTTGTAGAATCAAAATTATCTGGCTTAATTATCCAAGCATTCAATAGATCTCCATTTGCACCTTCAAGGGTGAAGAATTCTTTGGGTTGGAAATTGTAAAGTTTTAGTTCCTCTGCAAAAATTGCGTTATCCTCCAAGGTTCTAATCACTTCTCCATTGTTTTTATGAAGTGTCGTAATTGTAGGTGTATTCGCATCACTCCATCGGTTAATGTAGTATTTCATACCTGTAGAGAACTCTGCGTGGTTGTAACCTCTATTTGCACTCAGTTTAATTGGAGTTTTAGCACTTTCTATATTCGTTTTATAAAGGGCTTTATACATGGCTCCTTCTTGGGCAGAGGTAAAGTATATGTCTTTACTTTCGGCATTGTATCCTTTGTATTCGATTACATCCCAATTTCCTTTTGTGATTTGTTTTACCTCTCCGTTTAAAAAGATTTGGTAGATGTGGTTAAAACCATCTTTTTCACTTGTTCTTATAAAAGATAAGCCATCCGGTAAGAACTCCAAGTTATCATCAATTTCTACATAAGCCTCGTCCTCCTCTTGGTACACCAACTTAGGTGTTAAGCTTTTATCTTCTGCATCAATTAATAAACATTGCAACCTATTCTGGTGACGGTTTAATGTAATTGCAACCAATTGGTTGGTATGAACCGCCCAGCTAAAGCGAGGAATGTATTCATACTCTGTTAAATCAACTTGTTTAGATTTCCCGTTCTTTGTTTTCGCTATATAAAGACCAATCTTACTGTTATCTTCTCCAGCTTTGGGATACTTGTAAGTATAGGCAGTAGGATAGAGGTCTTTGTACCAGTTTAAGGTAAATTCTTTCACATTGCGTTCGTCAAACTTTAAGTAAGCGATGTAGTTTCCATCTGGCGACCATTCAAAACCTTTGGTAAGTGCAAACTCTTCTTCGTTTACCCAATCCGTGGTACCGTTGATGATTTTATTGAACTCTCCATCTTTGGTGATTTGTTTGATATTTCCAGATTCTAGGTCTTTTACAAACAAATTGTTTTCACTTACATAAGCTACTTTGCTACCATCGGGTGAATATTCGGCCAAGGTTTGTGGGAAATGTATTTCGTCTAATGGCGCAAGTTCTTTTGTTTTTAAATCGTACACGTAATAGAGTGCATCGAAAGATCTTCTGTATTTTTTACGCGTTTGTGTAGTAAAAAGCATTTTACTTTCATCGGCGTTGAAGAAATAGTTATCTATTTTTAAAACCTCACCTCTAAAGAATAAAGTACTTCCATCTACGATTAATTCTTCTTTGTTTTCATCCGTAAAAGAATATTTATAAATGGATTTAATTTTTCCTTCTCTTTTGAACTGTGTGTAGTGTTCACCATCATTTGTTGATCTAAAACCAGCAACGCTATTTTCTTGAAAAGTATAATCTTTCCAGATGGTTTCGACATCCAATTTTTTCGATTGTGCATTTGCTGTTCCCAGTGTAACTAGCGCAAGAAGTGTAAGTAATAAAGTGTTTTTCATTGTTTAAATCTGTCTGTTGCGAAAATAATTAAAAGTTCCGAATAGCTCTGTAACCAAGGTGTCTGACCAATAGAAATGTTAAATAAACAAAGATTTAACATTTTTGGCATATGGCTTGTAAATGAAAATCCGTAATTTAATACTTGTAAAACTAAGATCATGAAAAAGAAAACCTTAATCCTACTCGGTGGATTATTAATTTCGACAGTAACTGCTTATGCTCAAACTGAAAAAGTTTATGTAACCAACAAGCGTTCGAGATTTTTTAATACACCACCATCACAAAGAATAGAAGTTGAGCACATGAATGTGGTTAAATTCGACTTATTAAATCAATTGAACGGAGAAATGAGATTCTCTTACGAACACGTAGTTGGAGATAAATCATCTATAGAATTAACAGCAGGACCAAACGTAAGTAATATTTGGTCAGGTAGATTTCTTTCTCAATACGGAGGTGAAGTCGGTAAAATGGGAGTTTCTGCAGAAGTTGGATTCAGATATTATCCACTTCGAGAATTATCTGCTCTTAATCAATTCTACATCATGCCAGCTGTTGGTGTGAAGCATTTTAATTCAGAATACCACGCGCCTGTATTAGAAGGACAGGTAACACCAGACCCTTTCTCAGGAAATGATACGCGTATCTATTACACCTTTAACATCGGTTATCAACATTGGGTATCTAAAACGATGTCTATTGATTATTTTATAGGTATGGGATTGGCTCAAAGAAATCAAAGCTCTGCATATACCACGTATAATTGGAGTCAGAACGGTGAGATGACAACAGAATGGGTACAAGAATCTACTTCTTTTCCTACCGTACAAATTAATGCCGGTTTAAGATTCGGTATTGGTTGGTCATCACTTTAATATAAATTGAACGGATACAAAAAAGGGCGACTATAATTAGTCGCCCTTTTTCTATGCTTTAAAATGTGCTTATTTCTTAAAGTTATCAGCAACAATTAAATCCTTTGTTCCGTGTGTCCAACTGTAGAAACCTTCTCCAGATTTAACACCTAATTTACCTGCAGTAACCATGTTTACTAACAACGGACAAGGTGCGTATTTTGGATTACCAAATCCTTCGTACAACACTTCCATGATTGCCAAACAAACATCTAAACCGATGAAATCTGCCAATTGTAATGGTCCCATAGGATGCGCCATACCTAACTTCATTACAGTATCAATTTCTTCAACACCAGCAACACCTTCGTGTAAAGTAATGATAGCTTCGTTGATCATAGGCATCAAAATACGGTTGGCAACGAATCCAGGGTAATCGTTCACTTCAACTGGAACTTTATTTAAGTTCTTTGAAGTCTCCATGATTAAGTTACAAACTTCATCAGAAGTAGAGTAACCTCTAATTATCTCAACCAATTTCATTACTGGAACTGGGTTCATGAAGTGCATTCCAATTACCTTATCTGCACGATTTGTAACCGCTGCAATTTTAGTAATAGAAATAGAAGATGTGTTCGTTGCAAGAATCACGTCATCTGCTGTAACTTCACTAAGGTTTTTAAAGATTTTCAATTTTAAATCTACATTCTCAGTAGCCGCTTCAACTACTAATTGAACATCTTTTACACCGTCTTCTGTAGAAGTGAAAGTTGTGATGTTGTTTAAAGTGTTCGCTTTATCGTCAGCAGAGATTTTTTCCTTCGCTACCATACGATCTAAATTTTTAGTGATCGTAGCAACTCCTCTTTCTAAACTCTTTTCTGAAATATCAATTAAAGAAACCTTATATCCACATTGAGCAAAAACGTGGGCAATTCCATTCCCCATTGTTCCTGCACCAATTACTGCAACATTTTTTATCATCTTATAATTTTTTGGTGTCGTAAAATTAAAAGTACTTTTCTAATATCCCAAGGAAGTGCTGTCTTTATGAATACGGTAAGATTTTTGTTTTTATGCATACAGATGTTTTTGTTTTATCAAAATTTAAATAACTTGTAAGGGTAAAACCTTAATTAAAAAATGTGATTGTATGAAAAGCCTATTGCTTATGTTTAGTTGTGTACTTCTTATGGGAGCTACTACCAAATCATCATCTACTGCAGAACCAACCATTTTCGGGAAGTGGATTACTATAGATGATGAAACCAATAAAAAGAAATCTGTAGTTGAAATCTTTGAGCGAGATGGAAAGGTCTACGGTAAAATTGTTAAACTCTATCCTAGAGAAGGTAGAGGACCTAATCCGAAATGTGACAAGTGTACGGATGACAGAAAAGATCAACCTTTGGTTGGTTTAGAAATTATCAGAGACATGGAGAAGGATGATGACGAGTACGAAGACGGTACTATCTGTGACCCAGAAAACGGTAAAATTTACGATTGTGCTCTTTGGTTAAACGAAGACAACACGAACCGTTTAATGGTGAGAGGTTACTTAGGATTCTTTTATAGAACTCAAATCTGGGTGAGATTGCCGGAATAAACATTAATACAATTTACTGCGTTTAATCATGTATTGTGTGAGAACGCTTTGTAAATCTTCATGTATATCTATTGTAATAAAGTCAACAGCATATTGTTGACTTTTTAATTTTATGGCATCAAAGTATTTCTTGGATTGCTCGGCGTACTTTTCTTTGATTTGATTGGGTTGAAGCTTCATTTTTTCACCCGTTTCCATATCAATTAGTACATGTGGCTTGTTGTCTAATTCAAAATTTAATTCGCGTTTCTCATCCACAACTTGGAAGATGATAACTTCGTGTTTGTTGTGTTTTAAGTGTTGAATAGCCGCAAAATAATCGTCTACTTTTTCAGGATCGTCTAAAAAGTCTGAAAAGAGTATAATTAAACTTCTTTTGTGGGTGAGTTCTGCAATGTCGTGCAATAAGGCACTTGCATCTGTGCTCGTTCCTTTTTCTTTGTTGAAATTTTGAAGTTCTTTTTCCAGTTGCGCGTATAAGAATTTGTGGTGACGAAGCGAGGATTTGGCCTCCGTATGTAAAGATAAATTTTCCTTCATCATACTTAAACCGACAGCATCTCGTTGTTTTTTTAGTAATTCTATTAAAGAGGCAATGGCATAAACGGCATAATGCATTTTATTCATTTCTTCCTCTAAAGGAAACTGCATGGAACTCGAACAATCCAAAACGATTTGGCAACGAAGGTTGGTTTCCTCCTCATACTTTTTAGTGAAGAGTTTTTCACTTCTGGCAAAAAGTTTCCAATCTATATGTCGTGTAGATTCTCCTTTATTGTAGAGTCTGTGCTCGGCAAATTCTACAGAGAAACCGTGAAAAGGACTTTTGTGGAGTCCTGTTATAAATCCTTCAACAACTTGTTTGGCCAGTAATTCAAGATTACCAAACTGTACTAAGTCTTCTCTTTTAATCGTAGTTGCCATATCGACCAAGATAAGAAAAAAGAGGGGGGATGTGGATTATTTATAATCTTTTAAGACAGATTTTCTTCCTATAGCTACTGTAATGTAGTCTTTCTCTAATTTTGGAGAGCGTGCAGGTGAATATTCTCTTCCATAGAAGATAATTTGTAAGTGGAGTTTGTTCCACAATTCACGCGGGAAAATTTTCTTGGCGTCTTTTTCTGTTTGATCTACACTTTTACCATTCGTGAGTCCCCAACGGTACATAAGCCTGTGTATATGTGTATCTACAGGGAAAGCAGGAACTCCAAAAGCTTGTGCCATTACAACACTTGCCGTTTTATGCCCCACACCTGGTAATTCTTCCAAATCTTCAAAACTTTGAGGAACTTTGCCCTGGTGTTTGTCGAGTAAGATGTGAGAAAGGTCGTAGATAGCCTTTGATTTTCGCGGTGATAAACCACAAGGTTTGATAATTTCTCGAATTTCTTCAACGTCGAGTTTAACCATGTCTGCCGGGTTATTCGCTTTGGCAAACAACTTCGGTGTAATTTGGTTAACGCGTTCATCTGTACATTGCGCAGATAAAAGAACAGCGATTAATAAGGTGTATTCATCGGTGTGATCTAAGGGAACTGGAGTTTCGGGATATAATTTTTCTAATTCTTCAACTACAAATTCAGCTTTCTCTTTTCTTGTCATGCTATTTTACCTTAAATCCGTTTTTGATAAATCTAACAAATTCTTTAAAAGTACTTTTATCAGTAACGATTTTAGATACTAGTTTTCCTTTACTTAATTCCTCTTCTTTTTCGATTTTCTTAGGTTGCAGTTTAACACCATTTTCTGGTTTGGGCGTGTTTTCCTCACCGGCTATTTCAGCTTCTTCTTGAGCCATAAGCTCCTCAAAATGTTTCTCGTGTTTGGCAACTTTATCTGCTTTGGCAAAATGTCTATCTGCTTTTTCTTTATAGCCTTTTTTCTCTAGTAAAATACCTAAGTTATTATTGGCTACCGCATCATCAGGGTCTAACTGCACCGCGATTTGATAGTCCGCTATGGCTCCATTTGTATCACCATAAAAGTCTTTGGCGTAAGCGCGCGAGGCATACCTGTAACTGTATTCTGGATCTAATTCTACTGCAAGGTTAAAATCTTGCATGGCCAAATGCTCCTGTTGCAAGTGAATGTAAAGTACAGCTCTATCATTGATAATCTGCGCATTGTTGGGATGTTCCTCCAATGCTTTAGCAAAGTGCCTTAAGGCTTTGTCTAGTTCTTTGGTATCGATGAATTCCTGAGCTTTTTTATGATTCGCGTTGACAAACATTTTCTATCTTCGTTTTATGGAACACAAAGTTAAGGACTTTCCGCAATATCGCAGGCTGTTTAATGGTAAGTCATATTACAAAATAACGAGTAGTAGTGAATTTGTTGAATTACAGCAGGTAGGAGAGAAATGGTTTTGTTATCAAATAAAAGCGGCGCAATATTTCGAAATACTGCGCCTGAATGATATGTTGGAAACTAGTGATTTGTATTTAGAAATTCCAGCTCAGGAATACTTAACTATTGAACAACAAATCGCTGACTAGTTATAGCTTCTTTCGTTGAAATTACCAATTGATAAACTCCTTCCTTGAGGTGGTTTATGTCTATATTTTTCTTATCCTCAACTTCTAAAACAAGTTGACCCAGTAGGTCATAGATTTCAACCTTAAACTTTTCTTGGTCGAAAAGTAGAGATATGCTTGTCGAACTAGGGTTCGGGAAAATACTCGCTTCTATTGTGTTAAAGCTTGCCGTGCTTAAGGTGTTCCTAGGGTTGGGATGTTGCCATTTGCGCAAGAACTTCCAGGTTTCTATAAAGTGATTAAAATCGTTTACGGGTTGTATGTAGAAATCGTGATCTCCACCATTGGTTCTCCAGTGTTCTAAAGAACCGTCTGCAGTACATCCGTTGTAAACAAATCTATCGGTTGTTAAGCCATCATTGGCAATATCGGCAATTCGTGTAGAGTCCATGCTTCCATCGCAGGTTTTTTCATTTTCCCACCAAGCTATGGTTTCTGTTGCCAAACTTAGTGTTGGTAAAGGATTACTGTCGTAAGGAACTGTTGCATCGTCCGTTCCATGGAAATGTATAATGGGGGTAGAGTAGGAAGGGTCACAATCGGCCATTACACTTGTGGCCATAGGACCAAAAATACAACCGATGGCTGCAAATCTGTCGTTAAGGTCACATGCCAATCGGTAACTCATAATACTCCCCATAGATACTCCAGCCGCATAAACTCGGCTCAGGTCTATGTTATACATTAACATCGCTGTGTCTATCAGAAGGTTACTGAAATAAATATCCTCAGCCATAGGTGATAACCCTGTTTCGTTGTTCCAACTTGTTTGACCAAAGCTATTGGTTAATCCTTGAGGATACATGAGTATAAGTCGTGCAGTATCAGCAATTGCATTAAAACCAGCAAAAGTCAAGGTCTCATTATTCATGGTTAAACCATGGTAAACAATAACCAAAGGAAGTGACTCTGTTTGAGGGTCAAAATTTACGGGTAAATAGGTTATAAAATTTCTATCTACACCATTTACATCTAGTGTATCTGAGAATTGTTGTGCTTGTGCAGTACAAATACTACACACAAATATGAAGAGTAGTAAGGCTTTGTGCATGAACTTTCAATTTTGTTCTAAAGTTAGGGAATAAAAGTTATCAACTTAAAGGAAAGTGACAGTGTGTATATAAAATTTTGTGTGTCAGTAGATAAAGTTGTAAATTGAAGGGTAAACCAAAAAAAGAGAAGGACTATGAAGAAACGAAATTTTACGTTTAGATATGGCCTCTATATTTACTTAAGTATAGTTGCTTTTTTTGCCCTAATGAAAGTGTTTAATCTAGAGGATGTAAGTGAGTTGAGATTATTCAATTTTGTGTTTGTGATTTATTTCGTGAATAAATTGATCGTACGAAATTTCATAGAGGATGATAAAGTTGGATACCTTTACAATCTCCGCACTGCATTTGGTGCATCTGCCACTGCTGTTTTTTTAAGTTGTGCGAGCATGTTAGTATACACCACCTTCGTTTCTCCCGAATTTCCAGAGGTTTTGGAAGGAAGTTTTTTATTCGGTAGAAATTTGACAGGTATGCGTGTAGTACTCGTGTTATTTTTGGAGGGAATGGCCTCTTCAGCAATTGTGGCTTTTACATTGATGCAGTATTGGAAAAATTATAAGCGGGAACACAAAAATGTCGCTTTAGATTAAGATCTAAATATAGCGCGGCCTTAAAACCGCACGAATCATTGAAAGGTGGGAGTTTTACTTCCACCTTTCTCTTATTTTTGTAGCGCGCAAAATGACCAATTTTAGAAAAATAATACACGTAGATATGGATGCGTTTTACGCGTCTATAGAGCAGCGTGACAATCCTGATCTAAAAGGTAAGCCCGTTGCAGTAGGAGGAAATGCTGAGCGTGGAGTTATAGCCGCGGCCAGTTATGAAGCCAGAAAGTTTGGTGTGAAATCGGCTATGAGTTCGATGAAAGCCGCACGAATTTGTCCGGATTTGATTTTTGTTCCGCCTCATTTTGATAAATACAAAGCTGCGAGTCAAGAAATCCGATCCATATTTCAACGCTACACAGATCTTATAGAACCCTTGGCGCTGGATGAGGCGTTTTTGGATGTAACCGACCATCCCATGCAATCAGCAACTTTTATTGCGAAAGCCATTAAGAATGATATTTACGAATCTTTAGGTTTGGTGGCCTCTGCAGGAGTTTCTTATAATAAGTTTTTGGCAAAAATTGCTTCTGATCAAGACAAGCCGGATGGATTGTTTGTCATAGCACCCGAGGAAGGGGCAGACTTTGTAGCGCAACTTTCAGTAGATAAATTCTTTGGTGTAGGTAAGGTGACGGCCCAAAAGATGAAGGAGTTAGGGATCTATTTTGGTAGAGACTTGCTCAAATTTAGTGAACAAGAGTTGAGTACCTATTTTGGAAAGGCGGGACACTTTTTTTATCAAATCGCCAGGGGTATAGATCATCGCCCCGTTAAAGCGCACAGAGAACGAAAAAGCATAGGTGCAGAGCGAACTTTGAGTGAAAATATTTTGGAGAGAGATGAAATTGAGTTTCAATTGAAAAAAGTAGTCGATGCACTTTGGAAACGCTACGAAAAAGCCGAAAAGAAGGGTTATACCTTATCCATTAAACTGAAGTTTTCTGATTTTACCCAGCTAACAAGAGCATTTACAGGAAATAAGGTCATACAAACAAAGGCCGAAATATGGAATCTTTCTCTTCAGTTAATTGTAGAGAATTACGACAGAAAAATGCCTCTACGCCTGTTGGGTGTTGCAATATCAAATTTTACAGATGAAGGAGATGAGCGAAAGGAAGAGTTTGTTCAATTAAGCTTGCTCTGATTTTCCTCGGTTGAAAAGTATCCAAAGCAAAGAGAATAGAAAAGCGTAAGCAGTGAAGAACAAAGCGCTCATCAAAAAGTCGGCATTGGAAAATATCTTTTCAGGAACTTTGCCCTGAACAACCGCATTTATAGGATTAATTCCAACAGCAAGCCACAAAGAAATGTAGGCAGCGCTAAAGGAAAAATTAAGAAGGTGTTTAACAATAACATTCTTGCTTTTGTGTATACCAAAGAATTTAAAAGGATAAAAGAGTAGGTACTTAACCACGCGCTCCAATAAAATAGCACCTACTATGATGAGTAGCCATTTGATGGGGACCTGTATCTCTTGTGTAATTTGGTAATCGAGTAAATAAGAAGGAACCCAAAGGATGAGTAAGGTGAGAAAGCCTATGAATAAGGACTTGAGCATGAAGTAATCTTATAAAATGAAAGGAAAAACTGCCGGTCTTTCACCAACCGGCAGCAAACATTTAATCTTTGTCTTTTTCTTCATCCGGATCTGTAAACTCGTTGAGTTTTTCACCGATGAAGGTACCTTGTATAATTTGATTTTGGAAATCTTGCATCGCACCAGGAGAGTGCGGAATTAAGATAGAAGTGTTTTTAGAATTAGATCCAACATTATTGATGGTGTCGAAATATTGCGTTAACAATACAAACTGCATTACCTCTTCATGAGATACATTTTTCAAGGTTTTCTGGAAATCTTCTACAGATTCTTTAAAACCACGAACAATTTCTAAACGCTGACGAGCAATACCTTCTCCCGATAGACGCTTAGATTCGGCCTCTGCTTCAGCCTCTGCAATGATGGTGATTTTTCTTGCCGCCGCAACTTCCATGGCCGCTTCTTTATCTCTTTTTGCAGCATTAATTCTGTTCATAGATTCTTTAACTTTATGGTCGGGATCTATATCTGTTATCAAGGTTTTGATAATGGTATATCCAAACTCCTCCATGATTTCAGCAATGTTAATACGCACGGCCTTGGCGATATCATCTTTCTTGGCGAAAACATCATCTAATTCTAATTTTGGAACTTCGGCTCTTACATCATCAAATACGTAAGAAGCGATCTGACCTCTGGCGTTATCTAAAGAGTAAAAGGCATCTTTTACTTTTTCTCGCGTCACTTTAAACTGCACCGAAACCTTTAAATTTACGAACACATCATCCATAGTTTTGGTTTCAACCCCCACATCCAACTGTTGCACCCTAAGGTTAACGATATCTACTTTTCTATCGATGAAAGGAATGATGAAGTGAAGTCCTGAAGGACATATTTTATTGAATTTTCCTAAGCGTTCAATTACGGCTGAACTCTGTTCTTTTACAATGACTATACTCTTGAAAATCAAACCGAAAATAACGGCGATTATAGCAGCATTGAAAATTAAGTCTGTTTGTTGCATGATTTAATGTTTTTTCTAAATGTAAAGATTAAATTTGGATAATAATGGTATTTATGTCAAAGAAATTAGCAGAAATTTATGAAGGGCTAATTTTAATGACAAGTAGAACAAAGATTGCAACGCGAAATGATACATATAGGAATTAATGGTTTTGGAAGAATAGGTCGTTATTTAACACGATTGATTTTAGATAGAGAAGACATTAATGTGGTTCAGGTAAATGACCTTGCTGATATAGAAACCTTGGCGCATTTGTTAAAGTATGATAGTGTTCATAGGGGATTGAAGCATAGTTTTAAAATAGACGGTCAGCGTTTAGTTTTTGAAAATGGGAAGCAAATTACTTTTACCCAGTACAAAGATCCAGCTCAAATTCCTTGGAAAGAATTGGGCGCTGAAATAGTTGTGGAGTCCACAGGTATTTTTAGGACAAAAGAATTAGCATCTCAACATTTGAAGGGGGGAGCCGAGAAGGTGATTATTAGTGCCCCAGCGAAAGGTGAAGATGTGAAAACGGTAGTGTTGGGAGTCAATGATGATTTGCTCGTTGGAGATGAAAGTGTAGTATCGAATGCTTCCTGTACAACAAATTCTGCGGCGCCAATGATTAAGGTAATTAAGGAGTTGTGCGAAATAGAAAGTGCGTACATAACAACTGTTCACAGCTACACAACCGACCAACGCTTGCACGATGCACCGCATGCCGATTTAAGAAGGGCCAGAGCGGCTGCACAGTCTATCGTTCCAACGACAACTGGAGCGGCGAAGGCATTGACCAAAATATTTCCAGAGTTAGAAGGTTACATGGGTGGATGTGGAATTCGCGTACCTGTTCCCGATGGGTCGTTGACAGATTTAACAATTAACGTAAAATCTAATCCACCGAGTGTGGAGGCTATCAATGCAGCGTTTAAAAAAGCGAGTGAGGCAGATTTAAAGGGAATTTTAAGTTACATAGAAGATCCCATAGTTTCTACAGATATACTTGGAAACTCCAACAGTTGTGTGTTTGACAGCTTGCTTACCTCTGTGGTTGGTAATATGATCAAAATTGTGGGTTGGTACGACAATGAGGCAGGGTATTCTAACCGTTTGGTAGATTTGATTGCAAAAATAGCCTAGAATGAAAGTTGCATTCGGGGTTATTTTAATGTTGGTCCTTTTTTCAGCGTGTGCTACCCGTTATCAGAAATTGGATAGTGAAAATCCTGTACTTCAGATTTATAAGGTAGCACCTCATACCTACAGACATGTTAGTTTTTTGGAGACGGAGCGTTTTGGAAAAGTAGCATGTAACGGAATGATTGTGATAGACCAAGACGAAGCTGTAGTTATAGACGCCCCTACCAATGATGAAGCAGCAGCTGATTTACTGTATTATGTGAAGAATGATTTGAACGCTGAAGTAAAAGCTGTTGTTGTTACTCATTTTCATGAGGATTGCTTGGGAGGTTTGAAATCCTTTCACGAAAAAAATATTCCCTCTTACGCCTATTTCTTAACGCAAGAGTTGGCTAGAAAAAATGGAGAGGAAATTCCGCAGCATACCTTTAAAGATTCGTTAATGCTCGCTGTTGGAAAAGAAAAATTGAACGTTTACTATTTAGGTGCAGGTCATACCGCGGACAATACAGTAGTCTATTTTGAGCAAGATCAAAGTCTGTTCGGAGGATGTTTGGTGAAAAGTCTAGGTGCGAGCAAAGGTAACTTAAGTGATGCGCGCGTTGAGGATTGGTCTACAACTATTGAACATGTGGAGGAGAAGTTCACGCATGTAAAACACGTCATTCCTGGTCATGGTAAAGATGGGGGAAAGGAATTATTGACTTATACCAAAGAACTTTTTGCTTTGTAGTTGAAGTATTGACGGTGAAGTTATGATTTAAGGATACAGGGATTCAAAAATTTAAAGATTCAACAATTCAAGGATTTATCCCTCGGGTTCCTTAATTCAAAGATTGGAAGATAAAGAGATAGTGTTGAGGTCTAAGTAAAGACTTTAAGATGTTGATTCAACCAAATCCATCCTAGTGATACAAGCATCTAAAATTCTTTCTCCAAACAGGGATGGGATGAAAAGCTTGGTGTAGCATGGGGTTAGTTATGCTCCTTAGGCAGGGGCGACATACAGAAGCCACTGCATAAGTTGCAGAACTTAGGCCTTGGTAGCCAACTTGTAAGTACAGCCCGGCTGTTTGCCAAAAACATAGCATATTCAAGGATTCAAGGATTCAACAATTCAAGGATTCATTAATTTGAAGATTCATATCTCGATAGTTCGGCTCCGCTCACCTCGATTTCGCTCAGCACAACGCACCACAACGCTCGCTCGAGAACCTTCTATTTACGAGGATAAAGTATTGCTTAGGAATCTCTGAGAATCCTTTGATATTACTTCAACCTTGTTTTGTCTAAAAATCAAAAAGTCTAGGCGTCTAGAAATCTAGCCATCTAGAAATCTAGAGAGCTATCTAACTTATTAACACCCTGTAATGGATTAATTATCAATTCAGAAGACAGAATAAATTTTGTTATATCTGAGAAAACTCCCTATCTTTGCAGTCCATTTAGGAAAAATGTTACGAATCCTGCGTTAAGTAACTCATTATTAATTTCTTTTGGAGGTTTGCAGGATTACCCAAAATACAATTATTATACGCCATTATGGCTGAAAACAAAATTTTAGAGCAGGGATCTGCTGATTTCGATTGGGAAGCTTTAGCAAATGAGGGTTACTCATTAGCACAAAAAGCAGAGTACGCTGAGACTTACGAAGCAACTTTAACTTCTATCAACGAGAAAGAAGTTATCAAAGGAACTGTTGTTGCAGTTACTAAGAAAGAAGTTGTTGTAAACATCGGGTACAAGTCTGAGGGAGTAGTTCCTATCAACGAATTCCGTTACAACCCAGATTTAGCGGTAGGTGACGAAGTTGATATTTACGTTGAATCTCAAGAAGACAAGTACGGTCAGTTAGTAGTTTCTCACAGAACTGCACGTATGCACAGTGCTTGGGCTAAAGTGAACGAAGTATTGAAAACAGGAGAGGTTATCACTGGTTATGTTAAATGCAGAACTAAGGGTGGTCTTATTGTTGACGTATTCGGAATCGAAGCCTTCTTACCAGGATCACAAATTGACGTTAAGCCAATTCGTGACTACGATATCTACGTTGGTAAGAACATGGAGTTCAAAGTTGTTAAGATCAACCAAGAATTCCGTAACGTTGTTGTTTCTCACAAAGCGCTTATCGAAGCTGAGCTTGAAGAGCAGAAAAAACAAATTATCTCTGGACTTGAAAAAGGTCAGGTATTGGAAGGAACTGTTAAAAACATCACTTCATACGGTGTATTCATCGACTTGGGTGGAGTTGACGGTTTAATCCACATCACAGATTTATCTTGGGGTAGAGTTAATCACCCAGAGGAAATCGTTGAATTAGATCAAAAATTAAACGTTGTAATTCTTGACTTCGATGATGACAAGAAGAGAATTGCATTAGGATTGAAACAATTACAACCACATCCATGGGACGCTTTATCAACTGACTTAGCTGTTGGAGATAAAGTTAAAGGGAAAGTTGTTGTATTGGCTGACTACGGTGCGTTTGTTGAAATCGCTCCAGGAGTAGAAGGTTTAATCCACGTTTCTGAAATGAGCTGGTCTCAACACTTGAGAACTGCACAGGATTTCTTAGCTATCGGAGACGAAGTTGAGGCTGTTATTCTTACTTTAGATAGAGAAGAAAGAAAAATGTCTCTAGGTATTAAGCAATTGATGCCAGATCCATGGGAAGGAATTGCTGAGCGTTACCCAGTTGATTCTAAGCACAACGCAAAAGTTCGTAACTTCACTAACTTCGGTGTATTCGTAGAATTAGAAGAAGGTGTTGACGGATTGATCCACATTTCTGATCTTTCTTGGCAAAAGAAAATCAAGCACCCATCTGAATTCTGTAAGGTAGGTGATGCAATGGAAGTTGTTGTATTAGAAATCGATAAAGAAAACAGAAGAATTTCTTTAGGTCACAAGCAGTTAGAAGAGAACCCATGGGATGTATTCGAAACTTTATTCGGTGAAGGATCAGTACACCAAGGTACAATTATCGAACAAAAAGATAAGTCTGGAATCGTTGCTTTACCATACGGTGTAGAAGGAATTTGTCCTGCTAAGCACATGCGTAAAGAAGACGGATCTAACGCTAAGGTTGACGAAACTTTAGATTTCAAAGTGATCGAGTTTAACAAAGACGCTAAGAAAATTGTTGTTTCTCACGTTAGAACTTTCGAAGAAGGTGAAGACAAGCCATCTACTTCTGCAAGAGGTGGTAAGAGAAGTGGAGGAGGAAACTCTAAAGCTGTTGAGAACTTGAATAAGAGCAATGAAAAATCTACATTAGGAGATTTAGATGCATTGGCTGCTTTGAAAGATAAAATGGAAGGAAAATAATCCAACCGATTTATAAAACAGATCTCTGTTAGAAGTCCCGACCAAGTAATTGGTCGGGATTTTTTATTTAAGGATTTAAGATCCACTTGCGTGGACTTTAAAGATTTAAAATAGTTTGAGTATCACCTTGGGTAGATGAAAGAATGAGCTTTCATATTATTCAAATCAATTCATTCTCCGATTTCTTAGATGAGTAAACACGGAGGTTCAGGATGGGAGTTGAGTGGCCGTATTATAACAAAACATTTTATATTTTACTATTTCTGCTTACGCAATACCCACACTCAAAACTGACTCCTATTCCATAATTTTCACCGGCTTCTTGTTCTCATCTATAGCCACAAAAGTGAATTCACCACTTACGGCTTTTTCTCTTTCTTCCGTATACATTTGCTCAATGTAGATATCCACCCTTACTTTTAAACTTGTGTTTCCGGTGTAAGTTACTTTTCCTAATAATTCTATAATGGTTGCTGCAGGAATGGGCTTTTTAAAGTCAATTCTATCACTACTTACAGTAACCATGCGCTGGCGACTAAAACGCGTAGCTGTAATAAAAGCAACCTCGTCCATCAATTGCATGGCTGTACCTCCGAATAGGGTGTCGTAATGATTCGTAGTATTGGGAAATACCGCTTTGAATATGCGTGTTTCAGATTTTTGGATTCTTTCTTCCTTTGTCATTTTATTTTCTCTTAATGTGGCGTTAAACGCCGTTGTTACATTTTATTCGGTTCTTAACAGACCATGCTTGCGAGAAAATAAGGGAAAGGGTGTAACATGAAGAAGTGAAGATTTCACATCTCCTATAGGGATTTATTCATGTACTCAACCTGACTCATAGCTTCAAATCGCGAAAGCATCGTCAATTAGAAGAGGCAGGTCTCCTGACTTATAACCCTTTAACTTCCTTCCCATTCTTATGTTTTAGAACAGTGGATAATCGTTAAAGCTTCTTTGTTACTTACAGTTGCGCGACAGTTCATGATTTACACATGATTCCCTTTTCATTTGCGTTAAGCAAAACCTTTTCTTGTTTTAAAAAGAACTTCTGGCGGCGAAAGTAGTAAAATTATGTGGGCAAAGACGAAGATTCAAAGATTCAAGGATTCAACAATTCAAAGATTCATCCCTAGGCTTCGCGGGAGAACTTTTTATGTAAGGGTTTAAGGGTGGAATTGCACGTTCGAAGTTAAAAGTGCGGTGCATTGTCATTTTATAACTCTCTTTTTCTTTTGGCTATCCTTACATTTGTCGCACGCTTTTCGGAACCTACAGAAAAGAATAAAGAGCATGAACACACACAAAGTAGCATATTCAGTTTTAGACCTTGCCGTAGTAGCCCAAGGTAATAGTATACAAGAAACCTTACACCGTTCTTTGGCCGTTGCCAAGGCAGCCGAAGCGAGTAATTACGAGCGTGTTTGGTACGCAGAGCACCACAATACAGAAAATGTAGCGA
This sequence comes from Lishizhenia tianjinensis, assembly GCF_900116425.1. GTDB lineage: Bacteria > Bacteroidota > Bacteroidia > Flavobacteriales_D > Crocinitomicaceae > Lishizhenia > Lishizhenia tianjinensis. The sequence goes on from NZ_FPAS01000001.1 coordinate 266,342, forward strand.
GTACCGCTACTTCCTTATTGATAGGGTACGTAGCCGAAAATACCGAACGCATACGTGTAGGTTCAGGTGGTGTAATGTTACCGAATCATTCTCCATTAATCATTGCAGAGCAGTTTGGGACTTTGGCACATTTGTATCCGAATCGTATAGATTTAGGTTTGGGGAGAGCACCAGGTACTGATCAGGCAACAGCACATGCTATACGTGCAGATTTTATGCAGGCGGCGCAATCTTTTCCCAGAGAAATTGAGAAAATAGAAACTTACTTTTCTGAGGCAAATAAAACTTCCAATGTAAGAGCCGCCATCGCGGAGGGAACCAATGTTCCCTTATATATTTTAGGTTCGAGTACAGATTCTGCACATTTGGCGGCTGCAACGGGTAAACCTTATGCATTTGCGAGTCACTTTGCGAGTACGTATTTACACCAAGCCTTGGAGATTTACAGACAAGAGTTTAAACCATCAGAAGAAATAGATAGACCTTATACAATTGCCGGTATCAACGTTTTTGTCGCCGATACAGACGAACAAGCCGAAGCCATGTTTACCTCCCTAATTCGTTTGTTTGTAAGTATATTGACAGGGTCTAGAGAATCTATACAAGCACCGGAACCTATGAATCAAGAATATGCTGAATTGTTCCAGCATCCTCGCGTAAATCAGATGATCAAGTACTCTTTTGTAGGAAGTAAAGAAAGCGTGAAAACACAAATGCGCCAATTTTTAAACGAAACGGGTGTGGATGAAGTCATTACGTCAACGAATGCTTACTATGTGGAAGACAGAATCAAATCTGTGCAGTTATTTGCAGAGTTGATGGATGAATTGAATGAAGAGAGAATGGGGGAGTAGAATTTACTTCTTTTAAGATATAGGAACGGGAATGACGAAGGAGTTGTTCCTGTTTTTTATGAATTGATTTTATTCAATTCTTAGTTCTCCACTTTCAAAATCATAAATTATTTTTTCGGGTTGACTGCTTAGGGGGAAGTAATTAATAGAGAAAAATGTTCTTTTGGTTTGGTAATTAAAGTAAATGGCATCTTTAGAGCTTGTTTGAAGACATGTTTCTTCCGTTATTTTTGTGCTGTCTATTGTAGAATAAATTTCCTTTAATTCTAATTTATAAAAACTATTACTCATGGCACTTCTACAATGGTCTGTGAGCGTATCTTTCATTTGGCCATTCAAAAGTATACCTGAATCGGAAAGTAGAGCTAAGTATCGTTTACTTGTATCACTATTTTTTAATTCAAAGTTTACGTTTCCGCTGATGAATTTGCCCAAGGCTACATCTTGAATATTAAATGCACTACAACAGGCGATGTAAAAGAGACGGTATTCTTTCGGTTGACTGATGTTACAGAGTAGGGTGTCAAAATTATTTCCCCATCCAAATAAAATAGTATCCATCTGTTGAGCATTTACCCTCACCTTAACAGTGTCCGAAAGGAAGGTCATTTTTTGCCCATTGATGTACCATTCTTGCTGGGTTACATAATTTGGTAAGTTTTGTGTTTTATGATTTCTTTCCAGGAACAACCTTGTGGAATCTATGGTGAAAATTGCGTAATCCTGCGCGTTAATTACATTAGGCAGTAGAAAAGCCATAAGTAAGAGTAATTTAAATAATTTCATAGTATCAAGTGATTGATTCTCTTTTTAAAAGATAGGATTACTAACAGTAACAACTCAAAATTCGCACATAGAAACTTTTAACTGATTTATTACTCCATCAAAACAAACTGCCAATTCACTCCAAACTTATCCGCACACCAACCGAATTTTCTTCCAAAGCCATAGTCGCCTTCTCCTTTATAATCGTCTAAGGGTACCATAACTTGACCGCCCTCGGTTGAAAGTTGATTGTACAAATGTTGAAGTTGCTCCTCTGAATTATCTCGTACAAGTATCGATACTCCTGGAGTAAAACCCCATTCATGGTTGTAATTGCTTTCTGAAAGCAAGTAGGAAGTTCCATTCAAAGTAAACTCCGCAAACTTGATCAAATCAGGTGCGCCGCCAGGTTCTCCCTCTTTATAATGATCTAAACGTTTAATCTCTGAATTAGGGAAAAGGGAAGTGTAGAGCTCAATTGCTTCTAATCCTTTACCACATTGGCCGCCTACGAAAGTTAAGAAGGATGTTGTTTGCATAGTTTTTAATATTGGTAAAGATTTAATTTTTCACCTTGTCTCATACAAAAGTACTCAGATTATAATTAATTAATACGTATGCCTCTTGTATGGAAAATTGAAGATTTCCGAAAGTTCCGAAAGTGTTTTGGTGTTATTTTCTATAAGTAAGAGTGTGGGATTTTCTTGCACAACTTTACAATCCATGTTTTTTTGAATTTCATCAAGATTGGGTACATAAGCATTGTAGAGCAAAACATTATTTCTAACCTTATTCTTTTCTTCTTCAAATACCCAAGTTCTACGTTCGTAAACGTTCATTACTGTGTTTTGTGCATTATCTTCAAGTATAGGGCAGCCGTAGTTGTATAGTCCTATTTCTGCAGCATTGATTTTCCAGTCAGCTATATAAACCACAAGATCAACATCATATTTTGCAACGATGTGTTGGAGTTCATCGCATCCTTCTTGGAGTTCATTTATATCCTTTATGGCTATGGGACCAAAATTTGTGGTTTGGGTGTGCTTTTCAACAATAGAGGAGCTTGTAGTGATTTTACGAATACCTACAAAGAGAACAAGTGTCAGTATTATCCAATTCCAGTTCCTGCTATTTTTAGGTTGAGGATTTAACCAAAATAGAGCTAACCCTAGCAGTAAAGGAAGGGCTAAAAACATACGGACAGAAGAAAGAAATAGCACACCGATGTCATCGTGGATTTTGTGTACTCCCAGTGAAAGTAGAATGAAAATTACTCCTAAAATGATACTCACTCCTTTTTGCCAATTTTTGCGCATGATCAGGTATCCGATGACTAAAATTACAGGTAAAACCAACCAATTTCCACTCCATATTACGGGAGTGAGGTACCGAAAGAATTGATCCAAATGTTGAAAGGCCTCTACTATGAGCTCAAGATAAAAATCCATTCTTCCTAAAGCATGTGTTAAATAACTCGGGTTGACCACATAGAAATTATTGGCAAAATACATGAGTAGAAAGGTGGGTAGGGCAGCAAGGAGAGTTCCGATGTAGAAGGTGATGGATTTGTAATTTAAAAAGAAGAGGTACAGACAAACGGGCAGACTAAAAACAACGGAATTTGCATTGAACCAAAAGCCCAAAGAGCAAATAAGTCCTAAGAGGTAGAAAGAAGATTTTTTTTGCGGTTGGAGAAGAGGGTAGATTAAAAATGAACAGATAAAAATTCCGCTGGTAAAACCTCTTGTTAATGAGGTAAGTATGTCGTATTCTGTAGCTAGGGTAATGGGAATCAATAAAAAGAGATAAGCCGGATAATGGTAGTGTCTTTTAAACAGTACAAAAGCGATAAAAACAAAAGGAAAAACACCCACAAAGCTTGAAACAATGGGCAATGCAAGTTCTACAGAAACTCCCAATTTTATTAATGGAAGAGCCAACAAAGCTTCCAGCATAGGGTTGTAGTTTTGACCGTAGAAGTAAGGTTCATGAAATATTCCTTGGGCATAATCTGTTGCGCCTTGCCAATAAATCAGAGCATCATTACTAGTAAACTCAAAACTGTAGTTTACTAATACTATGGTTTTAAGCACCAGTAATACAACTACCAGAAATCCAAAAAGGAAAGGTGGTTGGTGGAGTTTGGAAGTGATTTTTTGCTTAAGGCTGGTGTTCATTTTCTACGTGATTTCAGGTATGTTCTTTTCATGTTAATTTGAATCTCGAATCTTAAATAGTCACTTTGGGCTCCTAAATTAATCAAAAGATTTTCTCTGAATTACGAATTTCCACAGGGTAAACTTTTTTGATGAAGGTAAGCGAAGTTGTACCTTCTAGGCATGAAAACCTACCTAACTCTTTTCGGGTGCTGTGCAGTTATATATGTAAGTTCCCAAATCAACCCTAGTCATGGTGCAGATGTGCAAGCGTTGGCCGGTATTTCGGTTGTTTATGACTCACCCTTTTCAAGTATTCAAAATCCGTCGTTGGCGAGTTTGCAAAAACAAGCTTCTTTCGCTTTCAGTTATAACAATAAATTCATGCTGAAAGAGCTCCAAGCCCAAAGTTTGGTATTGCATTTCCCCCTAAAAAGCTCAAATCATGCACAGTCATTTCTTTTCAGTCTCCAGCATTATGGTTATAGTTTATATAGTGACCTGAGATGGAGCTCAGCTTACTCCATGGAGCTTTCCCAACAATTATCGCTAGGGATAAAATTGAATTATTTGTACCTCAACATAGGACAAGGAAATTTTAAGAAACATCGTTTAAGTGGAGATGTGGGCTTGTTGTACAACTTAAATGCACAAACCCGCTTGGGAATGTCCATCAATCACCTCAACCAACCCAGAATTGATGCTTTTTTAGATGCAGGTTATTCCTCCGTTATTCTTATGGGGGTTCAACATAAATTAAGTGAAGGGGTACAAGTTTTGGCACAACTGGATAAATCAACACAAAAAGCCTATGGTCTTTCAACAGGACTTCTTTACCAACCCCATGAAAAATTCCAATGCATGGCTGGGATACGGTTTCCAACCTGGGAATATGCTTTCGGTTTTGCCTACCAAGCCTCTTGGCTCAAACTCATATTTTCCTTTCGTTATTCGCAACAATTGAGTTGGTCGCCAGCTACAAGTTTTATTCTAAAATCTTTTGAAAATGAATAAGTTTTGGGGTGTGATATTACTACTTTTTTGCCATGCGATTTACGCACAAGAAGAGGTACAACAAAGTCTAGAATATTTGGCTGAACAACAAGAAGTAGAGGAGGTAGACCTTACGCAAAGTAGAGATTTATTGTTGTTTTATAAGGAACACCCCCTTAATTTAAATCAAGAAGATTTAGCACCTTTGGTTGATTTAGGTTTACTCTCCGAACTTCAAGCAAAGGCCTTGAAAGAACACATACAAAAGGCTGGGAAGTTGCTCAGTATTTATGAATTACAAAGTGTAGAACATTTGTCACAAGAGGTAATTGCACGTGTACTTCCCTTTGTTGAAGTAAAACAGAATTTTGAAAACAGGTCCTTGCCTTTGCGCGACCTGTTTTTTTATGCCAACAAACAGCTTTACTTGAAAAGTTTAGGAATAACGCAACAAAAAAGAGGGTATAGCGCTGATACGTCTGTGAATGGCTATTTGGGAACTCCCAGGTCCTACTACCTCCGTGCACGAATGCATTATGGAAATCTTTTTAGTGTGGGTTTTACTTTAGAGCAAGATGCAGGTGAGCAATTAACAAAGTCTAAACTTCCCGACTTTTCATCGGCTCATTTTTATGTTGGAAAAAGAGGTGTGCTAGATGCCTTAGTTCTGGGAGATTTCACCGCACAAATGGGACAAGGTTTAACCCATTTTACGGGGTATGCTTCGGGTAAGTCTATGGTGCTTACAAGTGTAAAGAAAAATGCACGTGCGCTGCGACCTTCTACATCTGTAGATGAAAGTAGGTTTTTGCGAGGCGTAGGGGTGAATTTTAAACATAAAGACTATGCATTCATGACTTTTATTTCTCGTAAGAGTTTAAGTGCTCGACTCAACGCAACACAAGATACCGCTTTGAGTATTCTCCGCTCTGGCTATCACCGAACAGAAAGCGAATTCAGCACAAAGGGGAATTTGAAGGAAAGTATGTTAGGTGCATCCATTCAGCGGAAGGGAGAGCAGTTAAAGCTCGGTGTAAACGCCATTTATCAACGTTATAACTTACCCTATTTCAAAGTTGAGAATGTTTACAATGCTTTTCAATTTCGAGGTCAGGAAGCATTCAACACTAGTATTGATTACTCTTGGAATTATAGAAATTTCGAGTTCTTTGGTGAATCCGCTTATGCCTGGCAACAAAGTGCTTGGGCTCATCTTCAAGGTGTGCTACTTGCACTTAATCAATCCCTAAGCATGAGTGTGCTCCATAGAAATTACGATAGGGCCTATCACGCTTTTTATGCCCAAGCTTTTGCAGAGAATTCTAACCTTGAAAACGAGCAAGGTACTTTTATGGCGCTCGCTTACAAAAGAGGTCGCCATCAATTCAATGCTTATGTGGATGTGTTCCGGTTTCCTTGGTTAAAGTATCAAGTAGATGCTCCAAGTGCTGGTCAAGAGTTGAATGCCATGTATCAATACAATTGGGGAAAACATGCTTTTTTCTATTTACGTTACCGTTTTAGGAATAAACCGAAAAATGTAAAAGATAGTCCACAGAAAACCAACCCTGTTGAAGATGTTATCCAAGAGAATTATCGTTTTCAATTACAAGTGGAAATTCTAAAAGGATTGACCTGGAAAATGCGTTGGGAGGGAGTACAGGTTAAAAGAGGAGGAGAGGTCATTACAGGTAATTTACTCTTGCAAGATTTGAATTATAGACCTCTGAGTTTTCCAGTGGATGTTAGTTTACGTTACGCCTTGTTTGACACAGATAATTATGAAGCGAGAATCTATGCCTATGAAAATAATGTACTCAATGTGTTTAGTATTCCACCTTACTATGATAAAGGTTCGCGCTACTATATTGTTGTGCGTTGGCGCATGAATAAAAGTCTAGATGTTAACCTAAGATTAGCCTCAACGCACTATTCAAATAAAAAAGAGTTAGGCTCTGGTTTAGAACAGATTAAAGGGAGTCAAAAAACAGAGGTGACCTGTCAACTACGCTTAAAATATTAAACGAGCTGTGGCCGCAATCTTCTGATCGGCAAATTCTCCACGTAAGTAATGGTACCTTCCTGTTATCGCTATCATGGCTGCATTATCTGTACAGTATTCGAATTTTGGAATAAAGGTTTTCCATTGGCGTTTTTTAGCTTCTTCTTCAAGGCGTGTTCTTAAGCCCGAGTTGGCAGAAACTCCACCCGCAATGGCTATGCTTTTGATGTTTTGTTCTTTGGCTGCTTTAATGAGCTTTTTAAACAAGATATCCAAAATCGTTTTCTGTATAGAAGCACACAAATCATTCATGTTTTCTTCTACAAAGTTTGGTTTCTCTTTCTCTTGTTTTTGAATGAAGTAGAGGATGGAAGTTTTAAGTCCACTAAAGCTGTAATCTAAGTCTTTTACCTGTGGCTTGGCAAACTCAAATTTGTTTTCGTCTCCCAACTTTGCGTATTTATCTATCAAGGGCCCACCTGGGTAAGGAAGTCCGAGAATTTTAGCCGATTTATCAAAAGCTTCACCTGCCGCATCGTCTATGGTAGTGCCTATAACTTCCATGTCTAAATAATCTTTCACCAATACGATTTGTGTATGTCCTCCAGAAACAGTTAAACACAAGAAAGGAAATTCGGGTTTGTCTTTACCTTCATCATCTATGAAATGCGCAAGAACATGACCGTGCATGTGGTTACAATCTATCATAGGAATGTTCATTCCAAGGGCAAAAGACTTGGCAAAAGAAGTTCCTACAATTAAAGACCCAAGAAGTCCCGGACCACGCGTAAATGCTATGGCATCAATGTCTTCCTTTTTAATTCCAGCCTTTTTAATGGCAGTATCAACTACAGGAATAATATTTTGCTGGTGTGCCCTTGATGCTAACTCAGGAACTACCCCTCCGTATTCTTGGTGAACACGTTGACCCGCAATTTCATTTGATAAAATTTCTTCATTTCTTAAAACCGCCGCAGAAGTATCGTCACAGCTAGATTCTATGCCTAAAATGATAATTTCTTTATCCTTCATGATTGGACCAACTTTTGATTATTTTTACAATTCGATGGCAAAGTTACTCAAAATACTAGGAAAAGGATTCTTGGGACTCTTAGAATGGGTTTTGATTATCATTTTTCTTCTCGTTTTAGCCATCAGGAGTCCTAAATTTCAAACCTACGCCGCACAAAAAGCAACATCTTTTTTAAGTGAAGAACTGCAAGCGCGCATAGAGATAGAAAAGGTGGATATACGTTTTTTTGACCGCGTTTATTTGAAAGGAATTTTCGTTGAAGATCACAAACAAGATACTTTGGCTGCCATAGAACTTTTGGAAGTCAATATCAACGCTTTGAAAGCAAAGCAATTACTTTTCAAATTAGATGAGGTAAAGCTCCAAAATGCACGCGTGAATCTGAAAACTTATAAGGGAGAGAAGAACCTTAATTTACAGTACATTGTTGACTATTTTAAAAGTGATAAACCAGCTTCACCCACACCTAACTTTGTTCTAAATGCGCGATCATTAATTCTTGAGAATGTTGATTTTTCGTTGATAGATGAGAACAAAGCTTTAAATCCCTATGGTGTGGATTATGACCACATGCATTTTAAAAATACCCATGTTCGTTTTAGTGATTTAAACTATACGTCAAAGGGATTGGTTGCGACTTTAGATCACCTGAGTACCCAAGAGAATTTTTCCGGTTTTCAGTTGGATGAACTTTCCGGCAAAGTAAAACACAGTGGAGAAGGTATCTTCTTTGAGCAAATGATAATCAAAACCGCTGAAACCGATTTGAAAGCAGAGAAGTTGGCTTTGATTACCCATAGTTATGGAAATTATTTAGAGTTTGTAGACAGTGTAGATTTTGACGTGAGCATTTCTGGGGCTAAGGTTTCTATGAGGGACGTTTCTATGTTTGCTCCAGAATTAAAGGGGATGACAGACATTGTCCATTTGGATGTGAAGGCTTCGGATAGAATCAAGAACTTGAATTTGAAGGACGTGTACCTACAGTTTGGACTTTCCTCTTACATAGCCGGTGATTTTATTTTGCCAGATTTTAGAGAAATGGATGATTTACAGTTCAATGAGCTGATTAAAGATTTTTACATCACGCTTAAAGATTTGGAAGGATTGCATTTGCCAGAAAGTGCTGGTGATCCGCATTTACTGTTGCCCCAGCAAGTGATGAATTTTGACTATGTCAACGGGAGCAATGTGTACTTTACAGGTAACCTGGAGGAGTTTAAATTGAAAGCTAAAAATATCAGAACGGCTCTGGGGATAGTGCATATTTCAAGAGATTTGGCTTTTCACTATCATCCCGAGGATGCGGCTTATTTCTTTGGAGAATTTAAAGATTCATCCTATTACATAGATGTTGAAGACTTTCAATTGGGCAACTTCTTAGGCTTAGAAGATTTTGGAAACACCACGGCTAGTTTTGCGGTGAGTGGATATGCCCCGAGTTTTAGTGAAATAAATTTTTCTTCCATTACTGGATTCGTGGAACGTTTTGATTATCGCAATTATCCTTACTCTAATATCACCATTGAGAAAGGACAACTCATCGGAAATCAAGTAAGTGCACAACTCGATATGCAAGATAAGTTGGTAGATCTACAGTTCGATGGCGATATAAATTTCTCAGATAAAGAATTCATGCAGTTTGAAGTTGCTGTAGATGCCTCACACTTAGAGGCATTAAACCTGGGCTTACCAGATTCTGTGGATTTAAAAGCACACATGAAGGTCGATTTAAAAGATTATACAAAGGCATCTTTTAAAGGAGCGGTGAATATAGCAGACATACATTACGCCCAATCTGGTAAATCCTTCGATTTGGAAAAACTAGAGGTGAAGGCGGAAAGAAGTCCAACCAAAGACAAGTTTTCTTTGAACTCAGATTACTTGGATGCCGACATGGAAGGGAAGTTCAATTTTGCGGAAATACCAAGTAATATATCCTTTCAGTTGGAACAAATATTCCCCGCCCTTTTTATACGTAAGGAAAAGGAAATAGAGAATGTTCAGAATGACTTTACCTATCACTTACTAATAAAAGACGCTCAACCCGTATTGGATGTTTTATATCCTGAGTTGGGTATCGCAAACAATACCTTGGTTTTCGGTGCGTTCGATGCACCACAAAAGAATTACAGTTTAACCCTTAATTCACCCAAAATCAGCTTTGGAGATTATTATGGAGAAGGAATATCAACTACGCAAGAATTGTATTCGGGGAATTTAATTGCGGTATGCGACATGAATACGGTGTATTTAAACGATACCTTAAATTGTGAAGATTTCCATTTCACAAGTATGAGTTTGGGGGATTTATTAGATGCCCAACTGTCGTGGAATGCTACGAAAACAAACCCTACATCTCTTTCTTGGTATACCTTCATTAATGGAGAAGATGATTTGAAATTTGACATTAAAACCTCATATTTCACCATCAGAGATCACCGTTGGGATATACGAAAGAACTCTGTAATTCACATGAAAGGAGATAGTTTGGATATAGACAATTTCCGTATGGCAAGAGACCAACAATTCTTGAGTTTAGATGGATTAATTACCAATCAACCCGAAGACAAACTAGAGGTCATAGCCAAAGATTTCGACCTCAGTGATATCGCCGGAGTTTTTGGTGATTTTGCCGTTAAAGGTATTGCCAATATAACCGGAGAAGTAGCCACACCATTTACGGATTTATTTTTTACGGGGAAGGGAAATATTGATTCCTTATTTATCAACAATGAAGAAGTAGGAGATATATCGCTATTGGCAGGCTACAGACAGAAACAAAAGAAAATAGATGTTGAAGGTAAAATCAATTATAGAGGGATAGAAACCTTCGATTTTAATGGCTATTATGATGTTATCGCTAAAAAGGATAACCTTAATTTTTTACTCGATTTCAAAGGGGCAGATTTACAAGTAGCCAACGCCTTTATGGATGAAGACGTAGTGTCTAATATCGCCGGGAAATTAGCCGGAAAAATACAGGTTCGCGGGGAGATAGATGCTCCTATCTTGGAAGGTAAAGTAATGTTATCGGATGGTAATGCCAAACTGCAGTTGTTGGGTGCCAATTTTAAATTTGGTGGAGAAATAGAAGTGGTTGACGGCGGTGTTTTCTTAAACAATATTCCCATTCAAGATGAAGAAGGAAATACAGGGGCTGTTGTAGGACAAATTTTCCATAATAAATTCAAGAATTTCAACTTTGATTTAACCTTTGATATGGAGGAACAATTGGTGAACAACAAGTTCATCCCTATCGATCGTTTCTTAGTAATGAACACCAAGTATAACGAGGATGAATATTACTATGGAAAGGCTTACATACGAGGAACGGCCAATATTTCAGGTTCTACGGATAACCTAAGAATAGACGTGAATGCCAATACTCGCAAAGGTACTTGGATAGATTTCCCCATGTATGGAGCATCAGAAATAGAGGAAGCACAATTTATAGAATGGCTGCCACGTATTGCCGATTCTTTGCTTGCGGATGAACCGAAAATAGATTTTACGGGTGTTGAGTTAAACTTAAACATAGGAGTTACCCCAGATGCTCGCTTGAAAGTGATATTTAACGAAGAAACGGGTGATGAAATTACTGCTTTTGGAGAGGGGAATATTATCATTGGTTTAGATAACCTGAATCAATTGAGTATGGAGGGTGTATTTACTGTGGATAGAGGGAATTATAACTTTGTTTTAGGACCTTACAAACAAAACTTTATACTTGAAAAAGGAGGAACGGTGCAATGGTCGGGGAGTCCTTACGACGCTACAGTGAATTTACAGACCTATTATAAAACTACTGCCAATTTAGATGTGGTGGTCCAAGATGTAATGACGAACAATGGAACCAGAAAAGATGAGATAAACTGTTACCTCAGCTTAAACGGTGATTTGATGAAACCAGACATTACCTTTGATATTAAAGCTCCTAAGGCCAATGAAATGGGGAAAGCCACCTTGGCCAGAATACGTTCAGACCAAGATGAATTGAACCGCCAGTTCATCAATTTGATGGTCTTTAAACAATTCACTCCCCTGAACTCTGGAGGTTCTCTTGGAGGTGGATTAGATTTGGTAAGTACTCAAATTAATTCACTCATCGATAAGCTCAATACGGGAGCCAATATTGGCGTAGCCTTGGATAAAGATGAGTTAACAGGAGACAACACCGTCGAGCTTGGTGTGAGTAAAGAATTTTTAGACGATAAGTTAATTGTGTCCACTTCATTTGGAGTGGAAAATAGTGCTGCAAATTCTGCCACAAATACCAGTAACTTTATCGGTGATGTAAGGGTAGAATACGTCCTTAATGATGCTAGAACCATGCGTGTGAACGTGTACAATGAGTCTAATGACTATTCTGTAATACAGGACAATAATCAAGGACAATATACCCAGGGAGTTGGTATTCACTACCAAGAAGACTTCCAAAATTTAAGCGACTTCAAATTATTCCAGTATATTGGGAACCTGTTTCGAAAAGAAGACAACAAAAAAGAAGATAATAAGAATAAAAAGAAGATTCCTCAGGAGTATATAGACAACCCCGCGTTGTTGAATGAGGAGAACTAATATACTTAATACAAGAGATGAAAAAAGTACTGATAGCCAACCGTGGTGAAATTGCAAGAAGAGTAATTAGAACCTTGCACAGATTGAACATTGAAAGTGTAGCTGTATATTCTGACGCAGATGCTAATGCGCCTTTCGTTTTGGAAGCAGATGAAGCTGTTCATATTGGAGCTTCTCCTTCAGCAGAAAGCTATTTGGTGCAAGATAGAATTTTAGAGGCGGCAAAAGCTACGGGTGCAGATGGTATACACCCAGGTTACGGGTTCTTATCAGAAAATTCAGAGTTCTCTGAGAAAGTAAAAGCAGCAGGAATTACCTTCATAGGACCATCGGCTCATGCCATGGAGTTGATGGGGGATAAGTTAAGTGCCAAACAAGCCGTAAAAGAGTTTGATGTGCCTTTAGTACCTGGTATCGATAAAGCAGTTTCTGATTTTGATGAGGCCTTGGATGTTGCCAAAAAAATTGGTTTCCCTGTGTTAATCAAAGCCTCTGCCGGTGGTGGAGGTAAAGGAATGCGTTTGGTAGAGCGTGAAGAGGATTTAATCGAACAAATGCAATTGGCGCAATCTGAAGCGCGTTCTTCTTTTGGAGATGATGCGGTGTTCGTGGAAAAGTTTGTAACCAAACCTCGTCATATTGAAATACAAGTTTTTGCCGATAGTCATGGAAATACAGTTCATTTGTTTGAACGTGAATGTTCTATTCAACGTCGTCACCAAAAGGTAATTGAAGAGGCACCGAGTGCTGTTTTAACACCTGAGATTAGAGAAAAAATGGGACAAGCAGCGATTAATGTTGCAAAAGCTTGTAACTACGAAGGAGCTGGTACCGTTGAATTTTTAATTGATGCTGATTTAAACTTCTACTTCTTGGAAATGAATACACGTTTGCAAGTAGAGCACCCGGTAACTGAAGAGATTACTGGACTTGATTTGGTAGAATGGCAAATTAGAGTTGCCAGAGGTGAGGAATTGCCTTTAAAGCAAGAAGAAATTAAAATGAAAGGTCATGCCGTGGAAGTACGTGTGTACGCTGAGGATGCCTTGAATAATTTTGCACCAGACATAGGAACCTTAAGAAGATACAGAAAACCAAGTTTTGATTGGGTACGTGTAGACGACGCGTTTGAAGAAGGAATGGAAATACCTATCTACTACGATCCAATGATCGCTAAATTGGTGACTTATGGTGAAGATAGAGCGCAATCTATAGAGCGTATGATCAAAGCCATAGATAACTATGAAATTTCAGGTTTAAGAACAACTTTAGATTTTGGTAAGTATGTAATGAAGCACAACGCTTTTACTTCTGGTAATTTCGATACTAACTTTGTGAAGCATTATTTTGAAGTTCCTTCAGTGATGAAAGGAGCACAGAAAGAAGAAGAGAAAGCTTTGATAGCTGGTATCAACAAAATCTGGGATAGATTAAAAGAAAGAGAGAAAGAAGAATTTGCAGTTCAACCTGTAAGGTAACTAATAACTTCTTAGAAGATAGAAAAAGGATTACTCGTTGGGTAGTCCTTTTTTTATGAATAAAGATCTAAGTTACAATGAATTTTCTCGTTGAAGTTAGTTGAGAATAGGCTTAATTTCTTTGTGATTTTCCATTAAATATTCGTAACTTCTCAAACATGAAACACTATAATTGTCCATATTGTCATGCATATTTAAATGCAGCTGGTTACATAGCTCTAGGAGTGAAGAAACCGCATGGAAACAGTGGTGTTATATTGTTAAGTGAAGAAATAGGAGACTACACTACTAAAATTAACCCAAAGCTAGATATACATGAAGGAGAGTTAACTCACTTTCATTGTCCTAGTTGCACAGAATCTTTACACTTACCTTCTGACGAACGTTTAGTAAGGATTTTGAAAACAGATAGCAATGGAGTGGAACACACAGTTATCTTCTCAGCTATTAATGGTGAAAGGTCTACTTATTTAATTTCAGATGAAAGACAATTAACATTTGGAGAACATGCGTTGAAATTCATGGACCCAGAATGGTACCTGAAGTTATGAGGTGCTACTACTGTAACTTTACCAAGCTTTAAGTGTAAGCTTAAAGATTCTAATTTTGTTGTTCAAAATTTTCCGTCACTAGGAAAGAAGGGCTGGAAATCAAGGTTTTGTTTTGATTTCCAGCTTTTTATTTTATGCTTTTTTAGGAAGGATTTGTTGGATCAATATTCCGACTATAACTACCACGGTACTTCCAATAATGTTGTACATCAAGTAACTTAATTCAAAGAATTCATACACCTTTAATACGTGAATGATAAGTACGGTTAATTGACCAATGATTCCTGCAATAAGTGCTGCTTGATGGCCCACTTTTTTAAAGAAGAAAGCCAATAGGAATACACCCAAGATGGTTCCGTAAAACAAAGATCCGAGTATGTTCACCAATTGGATGAGGTTTTCAAAGAGTCCGGCCGTTAACGCAATTACGATGGCCAATACTCCCCAAATAATAGTGAGCATTTTAGAGACGCGTACGTCCTTTTTATCTTCGTCAGATTTAGACCAAAACTTCTTGTAGAAGTCTATGGTTGTAGTAGAAGAGAGGGCATTTAGCTCTCCTGCTGTAGAGGACATAGCTGCAGAGAAGATAACTGCAAGTAGAAGTCCTATTAAACCCGGTGGTAAATACTCCAATATAAAACCAAGGAAAATATAGTCACTGTCTTTTTGTTCGTAATTCGGATCAAAGGCCGTTAGTTTTTCTTTGTAGCTTGTGCGCAAAGAATCTTGCGTTAATTGTAATTGTTGAGCAAGATGTAAATCTCCACCCTCACTTAAAAGCAATTTCTTTTCTTCGAATACCCTATCGTAAGCATTTTCAATGGCACTTAACTCAGCCTGTTGTTCTGTATTGATATCTACCAAATGTTGGTTGAAAACGATGGGCGGTTTATTGAACTGAAAAGATACAAAGACCATCACACCAATAAAGAGTATGAAAAATTGCATAGGTATCTTCATCAAACCGTTGAACATTAACCCCAGTCTGGATTCTTTCAATGATTTTCCTCCTAAATAACGTTGTACTTGCGATTGATCTGTACCGAAGTAAGAAATAAACAAAAACAAGCCTCCTGTGAGTCCAGAAAAAAGCGTATATCTATTTTCAGGATCTATGGATAAATCTATAATGTTCATTTTTCCCAAAGCACCTGCAATGTCAACTCCCTCGCTCATGCCTATACCTTCTGGGAAGCTATTCAAAACGTAGTAAAAGGCAATGAACATTCCGGTCATAATAATCCCCATTTGCCACTTTTGGGTGAGAGAAACGGCTCTACTTCCTCCAGATACCGTGTAAATGATCACCAATCCTCCTATGAGTATGCAGGTTAATTGCAAATTCCAATCTAAGAGCGTAGAAAGGATGATGGCGGGAGCATATATGGTAATTCCGGCGGCTAATCCCCTAGAGAGTAAAAACAAAAATGCCGTGAACGAACGTACTTTAACATCGAAGCGTTCTTCCAAGTATTGATAGGCCGTGTAAACTTTTAATCTATAGTAAATCGGAAGGATGAAAACAGAAATGAATATCATCGCCAGGGGCAATCCAAAATAGAATTGCACAAAGCCCATTCCGCTTTCGTAGGCCTGACCAGGTGTTGAAAGAAAGGTTATGGCACTGGCTTGTGTTGCCATAATAGACAAACCTATGGTGGCCCAGTTTTCAGAATTATCGCCTTTTAAATAGCCTTTAAGGTCTTTGTTGAGCTTCGTTTTCCAAGTTCCATAAGCAACAATGGAAAACAAGGTAACAAGTAATACGGTCCAATCTATCCAACTCATAAAGTGTAGGTGTTAGTCATCCATAAATAAACTAATATTTGCAAAGCTAAAAAGCCTACAAGCGCCCAATACCAGGCTTTCCAATTGGTCTTGTCTTTTTCTTCCATGTTTAATAACTCAAAAGGTTCGCAAATAAACGGTAAGCACCCATTACTCCTTTGGGTAATTCTCTAAAGAAAGAAATACCTGTGTATACAACTTGACCTTCGCCCATTTTCGCTACAACTAAAGCTCCTTCTTGTGGTGCTTCTCCTTGATCTGCCCAACTTAGTAAGGCTTGGTATTCTGGAGAATAATTTTCTGCGAAATACAAACCTCGTTCTTGAACCCATCCTTCAAAATCATTGTTCGTGATAGCATTGGGTTGAGTAAAAATGGGGTGCTCAGGGTTTAATATTATGGCTGTAGCATCTTCTTCGGTAACTCTATTTCTACCAATTTTAAAAGGTAGAGGTGAGAAAGGTGAGAAATCACCAGACCTTGAAGCCGTATTGTACTGAATGATGAGGTTTCCTCCTGCCTTTACGAAGTTTTCTATTTGAGGATGGAAATTTTCCAATTCAGGATGAACATTGTAGATACGAATTCCTAATACAACAGTGGTATAGTTGCTTAAGTCAATCGTCACTAAATCACTGACTTCAAATTCATCTACCTGCACTCCAAGTTGACGAATAGCATTGGCTACATCGTCTTCGACCCCTTTGATATAGGCCACTTTTAAGTTTTCTTTTACTTGAAGATCCAGTGGTATGCATTTTAGGGCTGCTGGACTAAAAATAACCTGAGTAGGAATGTGGTCGTAGCTAATTTCTGTAGCGTCAAAGACCCTATTTCCTTTACTGTCTTTTATGATGAGTTCACCTGACTTTGCTCCGGCATTAGGTGTTAACTTGAGAGTCACACTTTGTTCCTGATGTTTTTTGGTGAAGTGAACCGCTATTTTGGATAGATTAATCGTCCATCCTTCAGGTGCAATTACACTTAATTCATCCTCGTAATTGCTGTGGTAACCGTGTAAAGTCAGTACAATTTCTTTTTCAACACCTGGTTTTGCAATCAAAATATTTTGATCCAACGTTGCGGTGAGGCTAGGTGCAATCACCAGCGGTCGGCGTCTTTCACCATAAGAAGGATCTCTCCATTTGTAATCCGCTGCGACGGGTAAAGTAAAGCTTTCACCAAAGATTTCTACTTCTAAATTTCCGTGTACAGCTGCTCTGTTTTCAGCTCTTAATATATTTTGTTCATCGTTTATGGTGTACAAATCTGTATGTGATGATCTTAACCAATAAGGCGTAGAAAGTAGTGTTGTGGGTGCTGTAGTAAGGGCATGTTTGTACTCTTTGTTGTTCGGAAGTTCTGTACCGATTTCTATTTCTGTACCATCATTCAAACGCAAAGTTTTTAAACGAACAGGAGTAGAAGATCTATTGATCGCTACTAATTCTAGAGGAATTTTATAACCTAATGCAAAGCTGTGGTCGTCGGCTAAAAGTTCTAAATTCATCCCTAAACATTGAGCTATAATTTCTTTACAAAGTGCAACTTTTTCATCGCGCAATTGAGGATCTACAATTTGCTCCATGTAGTCCAGTATTTCGAGTAAAGCAGGAATGTTTTGCGCCGGGTCTTGGAAATTGAAATTCTCCAAAAGTTTATGGAAGTGCTTATCTACATTGCTTTTGGTCAAATTAAACCAATCGCGCTGCGCGTGTTCAAAGAAAGAGTTTTTAAGTTTTTTACCTTTTAAATATTGAAAGTACTCTGTTTGTTCCCCACGTTCAAGCAAGTTTCCGAAACCTTGACATTTGTGTTGCGAACGCGCTAACGTACCAATTTCATTGTAGGATTGACCCAACAGAGGTGCATAACCACCGATGTCCTTCACCAAATAGTCAGGATTGTTTTGGGCACTGTCTGCTATACTCGGATTCCACCAGTAGGATGAATTCCAGTACACGCTGTTTACCTGCCAGGTACCCAATTCTTTTACCTGCTCGGGTAAATAAGTTGCATCGGCAGCTTTATCGAAAGCTTCTAAAGCCAAAAGGGCAGAGGCGGTGTGGTGACCGTGTCCAGCTCTTTCATCGGGCGGGAAACGTGTAACAATCACATCGGGTTTAAAACGACGTATCATCAATACTAAATCTGCCATCAATACGTCCTTTCCCCATTTTTGGAAAGATTCTTCTGCTGATTTGGAATAACCAAAATCAACGGCATGAGAGAAATATTGCTTGGCATGATCATGCGAACGGGCAGCTAATAATTCTTGAGTTCTCAATACTCCAAGTGCATCACCGAGTTCATTGCCTATCAGGTTTTGTCCACCATCTCCACGTGTCAGTGAAAAATAAGCCGTTTCCGCTTTTTCGCCCAAAGAGAACCAAGCCAAGGCTCTGGTGTTTTCATCATCGGGGTGAGCAGCCACGTACAATACACGTTTGAGAGAGTGTAATTTTTGAACTTGAACATAAATGGATGAGGCAGGCTGAGCTGCCTGCGCAAATGAGGTAAAGAAAAGGGTCAATACTAAAATACCCTGAGTGATATAATTTCTTCGCATAGGGCTTAAAAATAAATAAAAGAACGTGCCCTGAGAGGATAATTTTTGATAATAAATGACAATCCAATTGCTTTGCTAAGCGCTCGCATTTATTTCATCCCTTTTTCATCGAAACTTAAAACATTATTTTCTCCACTAAATCTTTAAATCCTTTTCTTTGCGCGCAAATTACGGAGGGTGCATAATTCCTTCCTTACACTTTCACGGTAAACAAAAGATATGAAACCTGGTATTACAAATAATATCAAAACACAAGACAGTGATCCTAAAAGTTGGGTTCCTAATTTTCCTAATCCTGCCGATTTTAGGTTTGATTACTTTAAGTTATTGAAAGAATCACCTAAGGGCTTGGCCAAACTCAAACAAGAACAACCTTCTGTAGCCATTATGGGAGCCGGTGTGGCGGGTGTAACTGCCGCGAGAGAACTTTTGCGTTGTGGGTATAAAGTGACCCTTTTCGAAGCCTCTAATCGAATTGGAGGTAGGTTATATACGCTTAAAAATCCTTTAGATAAAGGTGTGGAACGTAAGCATGCTGGATTAGAAATGGGAGCTATGCGTATGCCTTTCTTTAGTAAACCAGGAGATGAAAACTGTTTGTTGGGCTATTATTTAAATCATGAACCAGGTCGAAATAAAGCTATACTGACACCTTTCCCTAACCCAGGTGCTGCACCCGGAAATACAGGTATTTATATTAATAAAGGCTACGGACCAAAAGGTGCAGAAAGCGAAAAACCAAGTATGATTTTCTGGCCCTTGGATGAAGACGGCGTAAGACGTTACCCGAAGAATGAAGTTTTACAAAAGCTTTGTCAGAAAGTTGAGGCCTTCGGACAAAATTTCCAGCAAGCAGCCAAACAATACTACACGCAAAACAATGAGTTGTGGACCATTTGTTGGCGTAAAATGCGCGCGCATTACCAAGGCATGAGTTTTAAAGATTTGGTCTTAGAACCTTCTTTAACACGTGAAGAAATTTTACATAAAATCGCTCACCTAGAAGAATTTGATGGTGATTTGGGTGGCTTTGGAATGACCACAGAGGAAGCCAATTTATTGTACATCATAGGTACAGGAGATGGAAGTTGGGGAGCCTTTTATGATATAGGTGCCATGTGGTTCATCCGTTGTACTTACTTTGGGTTTGATTCTAACCTGCAAACCGTAGAAGGACTTTCTCATCCAGAAGAATTGCCCTATTTCATGCGTACCGTTTTGGATTCATCTACGCCTCAAAAAGCTTTTGAAGGTCCAAGTTATGAAGGAATTCAAGGTTTGGCAGAATACCTCATGTTTGCACCTTTACCAGGAGAAGAAGAAAAGTCTTTATATACAGAAGGTGATTTGTTCATGGAAACACCGGTTACGAAAATCAAGAAGACAGAAAAGGGTGTGTTGGTGTATTCAGAACAGCATCCAGAAGGTCAGTTTTTTGACAAAGCTTTGGTGACCTCTACCAAATGGGCTGCCCAGTTGTCTATGGATTTTGAAGGATTTCCAGAAGAAGAATTACCCCAAGATAAGATCATAGCTGCGCAAACCCAGCACAACATTTCGAGTTGTAAATTATTCTTCCCGCTTAAAGCAAGGTATTGGGACAAAGAACAATTTCCTGACTGTAAGATACCGCAAGTACTTGTAACTGATACTTTAATTCAGGACATGTACGGGTTGGCGTGGAGCAACAAACCCGAAGATCCAGGAGTGATTTTGGCGAGTTATACTTGGGAGGATGATTCCTTAAAATTATTGGCATTTAACAATGAAGAATTAAGTGATATTGTTTTAAAAGAGTTGAAAGCCATCACGCTAGAAACCTTGGGAGAAGATATCACCGAATATATAGATACCACAAAACCTGTTTCTATTCAATGGATTAAAGAACCCACTTATTTAGGTTGTTCTAAATTATACAGGGCGCACAATGAAGCTGAAAACATGATAGACTTGGGCTACAACGAACACTTTGCCCAAGCGTCTCACTTGTACTTCGCCGGAGAAAATTATGGGGTAGAAGGTGGTTGGACAGAGCCAGCCTTGCGTTCTGCTATAGATTGCGTATTACACATGATTAAGCATACACCGGGTGCGGAGTTACAACATCCAAATTTCTCTTTCGAAGAAGACTATCCCTCTTGGCCTACTTATGACTATAAGAAAGAAGAGCAAACCGTTAAGGTGAGTACGGATACAGAGTTGTTTTCGGTGAATTAGTTGGGGTAGAATTATTAGAGTTAATTTCTCGACTATCACTTGAAAGCCCTTTCTGTCCATATTTAGCTAATGGATTTTTAGGTACTTCGGTGATGGTCGAGAGTTTTACTTCTGATGTTTTCTTATTTTTAAGCTCTACTACAAAATCTAGAGAAGAAAAATGAGCCACTTAGATTATAATCTTGATGAAGTTCTTCATGAACTACTTAGTTTTCTACTTGTTTTGAAGGAGAATGAAAATCAAGGAATAAAGGGTGATGAAAGCCTTCTTAGGTTTAAAAATGACGAGGGTTTTCGACTTGAACTACTGAAATTTTTGGAAGCACAATTTTTCATTGAGGAGGAACTAGATTTCTATTTTTTATCCATCGAATATTATGAATACAGCGAACATCAATTGTGGTCTAAGCTAGAAACGGACTGGTTTCATACAAATTTTGAAGATTATAAATACTTAAAAGAATACCATCAGCACCAAGTACTTTTAGTTAACGCAGAAAATGCAGAGTATGAATTGGATGACGATGAAGAAAGGGTTCAGGTTTTTCAGCCTGAGAAACGAAAAAGTACTTTCTCTAAAATCTTTTTGTTATTACTTCCACTTATTATTCCCATGTACTTAATACAGCGCAGTCAAGATAGGAGACAAGAGGAATACTTTTATCCCAGGAGTAATTCTCCTGTATATGAAATCAAATCGAATGGTTTGGAATTGAACGAAGAACAGATACGTCTGATGATAGATACAATAAGGAAAATCGAAAATTTGTAACTGTCGCTTACAGAAGGATCTTCTTCATCTCCTCCATCTCCACCTTCGTATTAAAAGCATGAACACAAACTCTTAACCTTTCTTCACCGGCTTTTACGGTTGGGGGGAGTATGCACTTAATACCGATGTCAGCGGCTTTTAAATTCTTTTCCCAAATTCTTAAGGTTGCTATGTTTTCTGCGGTTAGGCACTGTATGGGACTACCATTGTTGGGAATGCCAAACAAGGCACAGAAATAAGCGATGTTTTCTTGTAATTTTTCTTGAAGTATAGTGAAATCAGTTTGCGTAAGAATTTGCTGTATGCGATAAACACTGCTTTCTGGTAGGGTAGTAGTATAGATAAAAGATCGTGCAAAGTTGATCAAATTGTCTTTGACCAATTGTGAAGATAGAACGACTGCGCCATGCGCGCCAAATCCTTTTCCGAAGGTGAGTAAACGGGCAAAGACTTCCTTCTCTAATCCTAATGCTTCTATTCTTCCGCCACCATTTTTACCAAAACAAGCTCCAGCATGGGCTTCGTCAACGATAAGGTGTGCGCCGTACTTATTACACAGATCAATGCTTCCTTTTAAGTCAGCCAAATCTCCGTGCATGGAGTAGAGGGATTCTACCAAAACAAAAACTATCCCTTCTGCTTTTTGTAAACGTTCTTCTAAATGTTGTAGGTTGTTGTGTTGAAAACTATAGGCTTTTGCTCTGGCCAATACCAATCCATCTCTAGAGGAGGCATGGATGTGTTCGTCGTAGATAACCGTATCATGACGTGTTACTAAGGCTTGTAATAAACCCAAATTGGCATCATA
Source organism: Lishizhenia tianjinensis (assembly GCF_900116425.1). Classification (GTDB taxonomy): domain Bacteria; phylum Bacteroidota; class Bacteroidia; order Flavobacteriales_D; family Crocinitomicaceae; genus Lishizhenia; species Lishizhenia tianjinensis. The sequence goes on from NZ_FPAS01000001.1 coordinate 288,912, forward strand.
GCCTGAATTGAAAAGTAGAGCTGCTTCTGAATGGAAGCGTTGGGCCAATAAAGTTTCAACTTCGTGGTGTAGGGAGGAAGTCCCAGAAATGAGTCGAGACCCCGTTCCACTTTCTAAGAAGTGTGTTGGAGTCTCGAATTTCTTTTGTGCTAAGCCCAGATAATTATTCGAATAAAAATCTACCGCATAGCTATTAATGTTCAAAGATCTAAGGGTTGAACTTTCATTACGCTGATTGATTTTATCAGCCAATCGTTGGTTCAACGCATTCATCTTAGTCTTCTACTACAGTAACTTTTCTTGGTTGGAAGTCAGCCGGCTTACCTTTCGCTGCTGCGATTTCTGCCTTACGTGCTTCTGCCTTTTTTTGCTTTTCTACCAAAATAGCGTCTTCCTTTGTTTCTGGCTTTTCACCATCTTGGAAAGGAGCTTTAGATTTCAATCCTAATGTTTTGAACATCTCAGCATCTTCGTTGTATTCTGGGTTAGGTGTTGTTAACAATTTGTCACCGGCAAAAATAGAGCTCGCTCCAGCTAAGAAACAAAGTGCTTGACCTTCCTGACTCATAGAAGTTCTACCTGCAGACAAACGTACTACAGACTCAGGGAATACGATACGCGTAGTGGCAACCATTCTTACCATTTCCCAAATTTCAACTGGCTTTTGGTCTTCCATAGGTGTACCTTCTACAGCAACCAATGCATTGATAGGAATAGATTCTGGTGGAGTTTCCATTTTCGTGTACGATAAAAGAAGTCCCATTCTATCCTCAACAGATTCTCCCATTCCGATAATACCACCTGAACAAACAGAAATTCCTGCTTTTCTAGCGTTACCGATTGTATCCAATCTATCTTGGTATTCACGTGTAGAGATTACGTCATCGTAGTAATCTTCTGAAGTATCTAAGTTGTGGTTGTAAGCGTAAAGTCCAGCATCTTTCAAACGCTGTGCTTGGTCTTCGTTCATCATACCTAAGGTACAACAAACCTCCATATCCAAACTGTTTACACCCTGTACCATTTGTATTACTTTGTCGAAATCAGAGTTGTCTCTAATGTTTCTCCAAGCGGCACCCATACACAAACGAGAAGAACCATTGGCCTTCGCATTTTTCGCTTGCTCAATAACAGATTCAACCGTCATTAATTTGTGTGCCTCAACATCTGTGTGGTAACGTGCCGCTTGCGGACAGTATCCACAATCTTCCGGACATCCACCTGTTTTGATACTCAACAAAGAAGACATTTGTACTTCGTTAGGATCGTGGTGTTGTCTGTGAACGGTAGCAGCTTCGTATACCAATTCCATTAAAGGAGTATTATAAAGCTCTACCAAAGCTTCAACTGATGTATATTTTGGATTTACTTTCATGCTTATTGCTTTGTTTTTTAATTGTTTAGCAATGAGAGAAGAATTTCGTTCTTAAAAAGAAGCCGAATTTCTTTGCGCTTTTCCCCTCATGTATAACCCTGCAAATATAATTATATCCTTTTTTAACCCTAAGGAAGGAGGGGAAAGTTTTGGTGAATGAGAACAAATGTCAATTTATTTATCCCCCATTATTCCGCGTATAATCATTGCTTGGAAACTAACTTTTTAAAATTGGTCACATCTCCAAACTTGCACCAACATATAAGGAATACTATTTGTATATTGCAGCAAGAATGAAACTCCTATTAAGTATAATCGCACTCACTTCACTTTTCTTTTTTGAGGAAGGGAAGTTAAGCTGGACCAAGGTTGCAGAACTTGAAGTTCAGCCTACCGCATGGAGTGTAGATCCTTTGGGAAATGTGGTGTATACACAAGGAGATGTCATTTATAAACTCGACACCAGTTTTAACGTTCAGTTTCAACAAAGCACCAAGGGCTTGGGTGAGATTACAGAAGTAGATGCTTCTCACGCCCAAAAGACCATGGTTTTTTCGGAAGATCAACAACAGATCTTCTTTTTAGACAATACCCTTACACTGGCCGATGCGAGCATAGATTTAAATCAAGAAAACATTGCTTACGCTACCCATGTGAGTTATTCCAACCAACCGACGCGTTATTGGGTATACGATTTAGACAACTTTAAATTATGGTTGTTTGATGATTTGATGCCGAAACCAACGGTAATAGAAAATTTGAGTGGGGTGTTGAACGGACTCACTGTCGATGCTTTGTTTGAAGCAGAAAACAAACTCTTTATATGGGATAAAGCCAAAGGTGTGTATCAATTTGATGTCTACGGTTCCTTGATCAAAACCTACAAAATAGAAAACGCAGACGCCTTAACCTATTGGAATGGAAGTATCTTTTATTTCAAAGATGAAAAGCTCATGGAGTGGACCCAATTAGGGACGCAAAAGGAACTAGAATTTCCGTTGAAAAAAGTCAAACAATTCGCCATCGAAGAGCAAGACTTTTACGTTCAAACGGATACGAAAATTATTAAATATTCTTTAAACAAATAGTAGATCGAATGGGGAGAAAGTTTAGATTTGTAGCTCATTCGGACTAAAAAATATTCATAAAAATGCATATAGCTGTAGCAGGAAACATAGGTTCTGGGAAAACTACCTTAACCAAGTTATTGGCCAAACATTACGGGTGGCAAACTCATTTTGAGGATGTGGAACAAAACCCATATTTGAATGATTTTTATGAGGACATGCAGCGTTGGTCGTTCAACCTTCAGATCTATTACCTCAACAGTCGTTTTACGCAAATACAAGAGATTAAGCAAACCAACCATAATGTAATTCAAGATAGAACCATTTATGAAGATGCCTTCATTTTTGCACCTAACTTGCATTCTATGGGCTTAATGACAACCAGAGATTTTGAAAACTATTTCTCTTTGTTCAACTTGATAGAATCTTTCGTTTCTGCACCAGACTTGTTAATTTACTTGAGAGCTTCTGTTCCTACTTTGGTAAATCAAATACAACAACGTGGTAGAGATTATGAAGAATCTATTCGTTTGGATTACTTAAAGCGTTTGAATGAGCGTTACGAAGCATGGATTTCTACTTACGATAAAGGGAAATTATTGATTGTAGATGTAGACAACAACAACTTCCACGAAGTACAAGAAGATTTGGGGAAAATTGTCAATCAAATCGACGCGGAGATCAACGGATTGTTCTAAGCACGCGATAAAAAAATATAGCGAAAGCCTTGCCTGATTGGGTGAGGCTTTTTTATTTTCACAAATGAAGTTTTAAGGTATGGAAAAGAATAAGACGGTGGAAGGCTATTTGGCCAAAAGAACAGAAGAGCAGGTTGCACAACTCAATGTTTTGCGCAGTATTTTACAACGTACAGTATTAGAAGAGGGTGTAAAATGGGGTGCTCCTGTATACATGTTGAAAGGAAAAAACGTTGTCGGTATGGCTGCGTTTAAATCTTATGTCGGACTCTGGTTCCACAACGGCGTTTACCTCAAGGACGAAGCCCAAAAACTCATCAATGCCCAAGAAGATGTCACCAAAGCCTTGCGCCAATGGCGTTTTACGAGCTTGGAAGAAATCCAAGAGCACGAAGACCTTATCCATGCCTACATCCTCGAAGCCATAGAAAACCAAAAAGCAGGCAAGGAGCTCAAACCCAAGAAAACAGCTTTAGTAATTCCAGAACTTCTCCAAAAGGAGTTAAACACCAACGCCCAACTAAACACCCAATACAAAAGCCTTACGCCTTACAAACAAAAAGAATACGCCGAGTACATTTCCTCCGCCAAACGAGAAGCTACGCAGCAATCACGCCTAGAAAAAGTGATCCCCATGATTTTGGAAGGGAAGGGGTTGAATGATAGATACAGGACGAGTTAAGAATGCAGAATTATGAATTAAGAGTTAAGAGGGGAGTGATAAGGCAAAAGCAGTATTGAGTGTGAGAAAAATCAGTATTGAGTGTGAGTAATGAGCAAGACGAAAGGGGGTGGTCAGATAGATCAATTTTCAAATCTTTCAAATTTAAATCCTTGAATTATTGAATCCTTGAATTCCCCTGGCAATGTACAAGAAATGAACAATACCCAAGCCTTACAATGCATCCAAACTAGAAGCCAATATCTCCTCCTGTATCACTCTATTCTGCTCGGAATTCTGAACATGTTTAGAATTTTCTAAAAGCACAGCCTTTCTAAGAGATGGAAAAATCTTCTCTGCGCGTTTAAGCATCTTTTTGCCAGGAAACATGATGTCTTGATCTGCGGCAAAAAGGGTAATGGGCGTGGTGATTTGTTGAGCATTTTTCTTTTTAATAACGGGAACAGGGGTGAAGTCCATGTTAAAATGCAGGAAAATTTGCGACAAAAATTCAATTGCAAAGGTGTCTCTGTGGGTAAATACTTCTCCTAAAAAGTTTTCGACGTAGGCTTTGTCTTGGGTTTTCATGTATTTCTTCATGGGCCTAAAAACTTTGAACAGCGACTTGAAAGGATTGCCGTTGACGATGTAAGCTGGAGCAGAGAGAAAGACTTCTTTGATTTTACTTTCATCGTGTTCTAGGGTTTTGAGTATGACCAAACCACCAAAAGAGAAACCAGCCAAACTCACCTCCGTAAGTTGTAAACTATCTATGATTTCATTCATCCATATACCGTAAGAAGCATCCTTCATACTCAAACGTGTTTCTGCACTCTTGTTGGGTTGCGCCAATACATCTACGGCGTAAACATTGAAATGGTCGAGCAACAAAGCATAGGTTTCCAAAGCTATGGGCGCACATCCATTTGATCCATGTACCAAAATTAATGGTGCCTTTGAAGGGTCTCCAGCTTGTAAAATATGTGTGCTACCGTATTGTGTTTCAATATTTATACTCGTCGTGGGTACATTCAGTTCTTCTAGTTTTTGATCGTAAAGCTCAAGTATGGCTTCTTTTCCTGCGGGAGTTTTGTAGAGGGATTGCATGGGTGTTTCTGTTTTTTATTGTGCTTGAATGAGACTTGTTATAAATAGAAGTGCCAAACTTATTAGTGCTGATGTTGTCTTCATTTCAACTTATTATTTCTATTTTTAGGACAAATTTACTAAAACTTTATTTTAGGACAAGTTTACTAATGAAAAAATCGAAAACAAAAATCAAAATATTGGCAGCGGCTAGAAAGTTATTCAATGAGCAAGGCTTTAGTCAGGTAACCATTCGAATGATAGCCATGGAACTGAATATGAGTGCTGGAAATTTGAATTACCATTACAAAACCCGCGAAGAAATATTGGAGGCTTTGTATTTTGAAATGGTAGAAATGTTTGACACTAGGGTTAAGGATTTGGGAAATACACCCATCACTTTTGCTACTATACAAGCCGACATGCTCAGTAGTTTAAGACAGATGCTAGACTATCGTTTCATTTGGACAGATTTGTACAACCTGCTTCGCATCAACGAAAAGATGAAACACCATTTTGAACAAGTCTACCAAGACCGCTACAAAGGCTATGAATTTTTGTTCGACTACCTCCAACAAAAAGAATGGATGGCACCTTTCGACTCTAAAAAAGAAAAACACCTCCTCATAGAACGCATGATAGCCCTAAGTAATACGAGTCTCTACAACTCTTTTATCTACGACAATGAAATTGACGAGCAAGAACTTTTAGAACTCTGTCACCAACTCATGTACATGTTCCATCCTTACCTAACACCGCTTGGTAAATCAGAATTTAATAAGGAAAAAAGACAGTATTGAGTTAAGAGTATTTAGCAAGACGGAAAGAGGCAAAAGCAGTATTGAGTTTGGAGTATTGAGCAAGACGAAAGGGCGTGGTCAGATAGATCAATTTTCAAATCTTTCAAATCTTTCAAATCTTCAAATCTTCAAATCTTTCAAATCTTCAAATCTTTCAAATTTGAATAATTGAATTGAAGACGGCCTTCGAGACTTCTCGTTCCCCAAATACAGTATTGAGTGTGAGTAATGAGCAAGACGATAGGGGTGTAGTGAACCAAGTCAGTCTTCAAATCTTTCAAATTCTCAAATCCCTCGAATTTGAATCCTTGAATTTTCCTTTTTTGAATTTTAATTTTTAAACTTTGAATTGAAGTCGGCCTTGAAAATACTTCTTATTAAAACAAGAAAAAACGCCGGGAAATGAACCCAGTGTTTGAGCTCAGCTTTCGGATTTTTCTCGGAAAAATCAGTTAAAAGCGTTTGCGAGTTGGGGTGAATGACCAGAGTGTTTCGTAGCTTTTAAAAGAATTGTTTTCCAGCCTAGATTTTTCTTTGGTTCGTTTCTTTTCATCGATGGAAAAGAAATGAACAATACCCAAGCTTTACAATGAACATTACTTGATGGTCAGATCTCAAGCTTTACAATGAATGAGAACTAGAATCTCCACTTGCACCTCACTCTGCAAACTCCCTCCCTGGAACCGCTACCAAATCATCTTCCCCTTCTATCATAGGAAACTTCTTCTGCATCCAATCTTCTTTGGCTTTTTCTATGACGTATTTGTTGGACGACACAAAATTCCAGAAAATAAAGCGTTCTTCTTCGAAAGGAATTCCTCCAAAAATGAAGATGTGGGCATTGGGGGATAGGGTAATGCTGCACAACTCGTCTGCGGTGTTGACCAAGAGTTGTTTTTCTTCGTAAATGTTGCCCTCGGCGCTTATGCTTCCGTCCAAAATGTATATGCCGACTTCTCCATACAATTCTTTGCCTATACACACTTCAGCTTCTTCTTTCGTTGTGATTTCTAACAAAAACAATTCGCTGTGTACAGGTACAGGTGAAGTCTTGCCAAAGGCTTTTCCGGCAACGAGTTTATAGTTGACCTTGTTATCTTGCCAAAGGGGCAAATCTTGTGCTTCGGTATGGGAGAAGAAAGGTTCGTCATTTTCTACTGACTTGGGCTGTGCTACCCATATTTGTAATCCGTGGACTACTTTTTCTGTCCCGCGTAAATAATTGGGCGTACGCTCAGAGTGTACCACACCTTTCCCGGCCGACATCCAATTGACCGCCCCGGGTTTTATCTCTATGTCAGACCCTATGCTATCTCTGTGTTGCATGCTGCCCTCCAACAAATAGGTGAGGGTAGAGAGCCCAATGTGCGGGTGCGGACCTATGTCCATGTTCTCCGCTGGTCCCATGTGCGCCGGCCCCATGTGATCAATAAAAATAAAAGGCCCCACCATTCTCTTTTTACGAAAAGGCAATAATCTACCTACCATAAAATTACCAATGTTGGCTGCTCTTTCTTCGATGATGAGGGTTGTGTTGGACATGCGTTTTGAGATTTTTGTTTGTTGGGGAAATATAGGGATTAATGAGCAACTTATTCTTTTATGTTTTTAGAGATGTTTAGGAAGGAGTGATAAGTGACAAGAGGAGACAGTTTTGAGTGTGAGTGAGGAGCAAGAAAGAAAATATCGTATTTTTAAGAATACACAAGAATCAAAAAAGGTGTAAATTGTTTAGTGATGAGGGGATGTATGTGTATTTCAACTGATTCGTTATTGTGATTTAAATATAAAAAAAAGGGTGTTCCCATTAGAAACTCCCTTTTTAATTACAAATTAATTACTGTAGTACTCTTTTAATTCACTTAATGGAAATATTAAGATTTCATCGAATCCTCCGAAGTCAGGTGTTGTTGAATAAACTTCAGAACATATTTGTGCTAATTTTTGACCCTCAGGCCCGTTAATATGTGTTTTATTCTCTGAAGAAGGATTAAATTTTTTCTTATATGTCCATACAGACATAAAATCTGTTCCGTTTACTTTATAATGTCCATTTGAAATGTATTCAGGACTGCTTTTGTCAAAATCTGTCATTGTGATTTATTGTAAAATTTGGATTTACTTAAAATGATTTAAATGGAAGCATTAGGTTTTGCGGTTATTATTTCTAATTGGTTTTTTTAGTAATTGTATTAATTATTTAAAATGTTATCTCTTTTTTGATCGAAAGCATTAAGTATAATATCACCTCTTAGTTCTTTTAAATCGAGGATATTGTTAAGATTAGAGTATTTTCGGAAATCCAATAAATTTATAGATTCATACTTTTCGATTTGGTCAATTAACCATTGATTAGTAATCTCAATTAGTTTTTTATTGCCTTTGCCGATATTTTCATCTTTTGGCAATAAGCCTAAATTAAAAATATTGTGCACAAGAATATCTTTGTCAATTAGAGTTGAACTTTTAAATATTGACTGAGGTATAATGTGATCTACTTCTATATCGTAATTTGTATCAGGTCCTTGGATTTTAGAAATAGCATAGAAGTGATATAATATTGGTTGCATTAGACCTTGATTGATTTTATTACCATCAATGGAATTTGAATTTAAAATTTCATCGATTAAAAGTCTCCATTTCTCCTTCGATACAGGAGGTAATATATCTGGTTTATAAGTGAGTTCAGATATGTTCTTTGAAATTTTAGAATCACTCGAACCTCTCCATCCTTTGGTTACATATTCGTATATGGATTGATCTAGTATAGAGAACGCATTCTTTTGTAGTTGCTTAACTCTATTATCATAACCAATTGGTTTCCCTTTTCTAACCCAATCTTCATAGGTGATCAAAACGAAATTAATAGCAATAGCATCACTTAAAGTATTTATTATTGAGAATTTCCATGATTTTAGGTACTTAAAATAATCAGAGCTTAATAATAATTTAGATACGGTATTTAAATCACTTATAAACTGCTCAAATTCAGATTCCCATTGAATCTTCTTATTTCTGCCTAGTTTATCAATGTCATCCTTGTTTACTCCCTTTTGGTACTTACCTGCTAAAATTTTAAAACCTAGAGTTATTCTTTTTGAAAAATCAGTTTTAGAATTTGGACTGAAATTTTTAAACAGGAAATCCGTAGAATCCATTCTAGATATTAAAGTTGCAGGTAGATCCCATTTTACAATGTCGGAATTAACAACATTTATAGTATTATAAAGATTTTTGACACTTTCGATTTGTGGAGGTGTAGGGTTTGTAATTTTAACATTCCAACTAGGTTTAGCTGAAAGTATTTCAACAGCTGAAAGTTTGGTTCCCTCTGAGTTGATAATGTTAAATATTTTTTGAGAATCTACAGATTTTAGGTTTTTCACTTCTATAAGTCCTATCTTCGAATTTAAATAGATGTTTGTTATTTTATCCAAAATGTCAATTCTTTCTAAAATGTGTTCCCAACTTTGTTCTATTTGCTTGTTGATATTTTTTTTTGTTTTTTCATCATAAGAGAACCTATATTCCATAAAATCCTCAAAGCTTGCTAAGGATTTGTAATCAAGTGAATCATTAGAACAATAAGACTTATATTCGTTAATGAAGGACTTTAGTTTTTGTGAATTCAACACCTTTTTACCATTGTCGATAATCTGATATGGTAGTTTTTCAATGTGTTTTGTGAAATCAAATGGTCGAGTAAAACCACTGTGCTTTATTGCCTTAGTATGTGTTAATTTAATAATATGTAAAAGAAGGTCCAGTCCTGTTTTTGAAGAATCATAATTTTCTATTTCTGGCTCTTTAAATAGGCTAAGTTTTTCTTTGTCATCCTCTGATTGAGGTTCTTCATTAAGTCCATCGTCTTCTTCAAGTTCGTCCTCTTCTAAATATTCATTAATAGACTTCCAGAATTTATCATCAATATCAAGTAATTGATCATTTGCTTTAATACCAATAAACTTTTTAGCCCATACATATATGTTCTCAGGATCTTGGAAAAACTTAGTTAGTGCATTTCTTCTTTGTCTACCATCTAATAACCATCTTGTTTTCATGCCAGAGTGATCTTCGACATTAAGAATACTGACTCCGAGAGGGTACTCTTTAAAAAGACTTATGCATAATTGAAAATTCTTTTTGTCATCCCATGTTTGTTTCCTTTGAAATCGTGGTAATTTAATGTTAGTGTCTTCTATAAAGCTTTTTAAAGATTCAGGTCTTATTTCATACATATTTCTTATTATTTTCAATTAATTCAAAATTGTTTTAGAATAGATGTACTTTTTTCTAAAACATCATTGGAATTTATTTGCTATATACAGCAAATACCCAAAAAAAATCTTCCGAAAATACCTTTTTCAATGCTAAAACCTTAGGAATTGATCAAGGGTGGTCGCAAAAAGGGGAAAAGTCCCCTAAGTGGTGGGAAGGCTGGCTAAAACTAATAAATTAATTATGTAGTTGGGTGGGGTGGCGCAAAAAAATGTGATTTGAAAAAGGATAGGCGAAATTCCGTAAGGAGTGTGAGCAAAGTCAGTAATGAGTGTGAGTAGGGAGCAAGAGATTGTAAGAGAGAAATTGTTTATAGATATTAACTATCAATCCTTCATCCAATTCCATAAGCGAGTTAGGAAACTTTTAGTTGGGCTTGAATGAAGTGCGGTAGGTTTATTCCTTATAGCTTTTTCTTGGGTTATTTTTTTAGACGTAGCAAATTTTTCAAAATTGTCCTCATCTACAATTTGTAGGATTTCTTTTAGTAATTGGTCAAAAGTTGGTCCTGTGTATTTATATAGGAAGTCACCAGCAATATTGTCTGTATAGTAGTTGTTGTTATCGTCTACATAAAGATAGACATGTGCGTTATGGGTGTATGCAAAACATACCAGTGAAATATTTGTTTCAAATTCATCTGTATTTTTTTCATAAGGTTCCGTTAGAAACTCAAGTAGGGTTGGAGTCCATTCTTCATGCGTTTCATTTGAATTAAATTTCAACCTACCGAATTCATTAATTATGCTGAGCGCGTTTTCAAAGGCTTGAGTACTGGGAAATGTGGAATTACTAATCTCTAGGTTTCTATCTTTAAACCAACCCGATTTTTTTAGTAATGCGTGCAGTTTCCATTCATTAAAATCATCGGTGGTTATATAATTTTGAAATACTATTTTCTTTAATTCGTGGCGAACTTGCTTATTCCTGTAATTGGTATCAATAAGTTCGAAATAGAATTCCTTCCCCAATCTTTCTTCTAAGTCTGGAGTGTAATAAAGCCATTGTTCTAATGCTTCGGTTGAAAGATCTCCATTGAGAAAACCAAATAGTTTATCCTTGTCTTCGGTGTTTAATGGGTTGGTATTCATGTGACAATGTTAAATGAAAGTTTCAAAAGTAGCATTTGTATTATCGTGTTTCTCATGAAAGTCTTGTTCAAATTGTTTAATGCTTTTCCACCTCAAATCTAACCACCTTTTCTACCACCAATTCTCCTTTTTTATAATCTAGAATAACTTCCTTATAGTGAGTTTCCGATTCCTGTTTTGTAGCATCCTCATTTTCCACCTTCAAATAAATTTCATCTTTTCCATCTTCGTCGAAATCTTTGATGAAGAATTGGGTGCTTTCTGTGAGGGTATCCGTTGTATGGAGGAAGGGCATGTCTAGGGTAAGGTTAGTAAATGCTTGCTCTGTGTTGTCTGAACTTAATACTACTACCGGGTGAAAATAGGCATGTGCTCCGCCATTACTTATGAAAGTGAGGGAGTCTGATATTCCATCTCCATCTAGGTCGCAATGGTTAAAATATTGGTAGTGGAGGAGCTTGGTTTGTAAGAGAGAGTCATAGACATACAACGCATTTTCTGCATTTGGGGTTTCTACGAGAATTGTGGAGTCCGTTTGTGCATGCGACAAAGTGAGATTGAAAAGCAAGAAGAGTAGGAGAGTGGTTTTCATTTGCTACGTTAATTATTATAAATGGCTTTTACGTACTCCATTTTCTTACGTTGTTTTACAGAAAGATATGGGTGAAAAAGGGTTAATCTGGCGTAAAGAAAGTTTTTGGCAGTAGGGTTGGGTGTAAAGTAAATTCTTCTGCTATATCCAGCCGAGAAAATTGGACCTAACGAAATACCTATATGGGGTTCAATAGCGGAAACACGGTTTTGGTCAGGAAGGATCTTATACGAAAGTCCTATATCTGTGAGCATGTATTGAAAAGAGAGGTTAACATCTAGTCCAACCGTATTTGTAGATGAAAACATTGGACCAGCAAGTAATCTTAGCGATGACATTGCAAGATAGTAATCATCATTCCAAAAAATAAGACCACTTTGTATGGAGTAATAGTTATGTTGTTGAGCCCTCGAATAAGTAAAAGAAAGTGGAATAAATAATTCGGGAGACCAATCAAAATACTTTTCATAGCGTTTATAAGTTTGGGTTAGTTTATTTCCTTTCGGCACCAACCTCATTTTAGCTTTGTAATAAGGGTGGTCAACTCGTTTTACGGGGTAGTGACCTCTTTCAATGTATAAATCCACAAGTATATATTTACGGTGTTGTAGTGCTTTGTCTATCGCGTTGTTTCCAAATGCATCTGTAATTTCAGGTGAAGCACCATGATTTAACATGAAATCAATCAAGGTGGTGTCTTCGGGACGAAACAAATAGGCTATTCGTAATAAAGGGGTGTCTTTGCGTTGTGGGTGTAAACCATTTACATCGTATCCTTGTTCGATATAGCGCATGATGTCTGTTTTGGAACAATTTCCGTTATCGATTGCACAGTGAATTGGGAATTCAGAGGAATCACAACTTTCACATTGGCCAAATGAAATATTCACATTAAAAATGAAAAGAAGGAGTATTAAGATGATTTTCATAGGACTTAAATATACTTATTCTTCGCGTACTTTGTGAAAGTCTTTGCGTGCTTTGTGGTTAATTCTTCGTGTCTAGGATACTTGGTGGTTAACCACAAAGTGCACAATGTTTTTCCACGGAGGGCACAAAGGAATTCAATGATTCAACGATTCAAAAATTCAAAAATTCAAAAATTTAAATTTGAGGGATTTGAGAATTTGAAAGATTTGAAGATTCACTTGTCTGACCTCACTATTTCGTCTTGCTCAATATCAAACTCAAAACTACTTTTGACTTATCACTTATCTCTACGTAGTAAAACCCTCTCACCAAACTCTCCTCGGTAATATACTTCGCTTCCAATTCCTTGTACACCTTTTCGCCATTTTCAATTTGAATAGGTTCTGAGAAAATAGGACCGTCGTAGCAAAAGCTGTGGAATTCGCCGTTTTCGCCGCAAGGGTCTACTTCTGCGGGGAGGGAAGAGAGGAAGTTGTGGTCGTAGTCTTGGCCGACATGCGCTTCATTTAAATAGGCATCACTTACGCAACAAATACGTGTTTTAAAACCTGCTGCTATGAAGGCTTTGGAGAGTTCATGGGTGTCTTTTTTCCACAAAGGGAAGAAGCCTTTAAGGTCGACCTGCGCCAGGTTGTTTTCTCTGTAAGTTCTCAAGTCTTCTAAAAAGATGTCGCCAAAAACTACACCGGCGATGTTGTGTTTGCCTTTGTACTCTTCCAAGACCTTGCGCATTTGCTCTTCGTAGTGCGTATTGGTGCTTTCGCTCACGGTCATTTCTATGAGGGGCAAACCTATGCTTTGGGCTTGCTTACGCGTTAAATCTATGTGGGTACCGTGCATGGAAACACGTTGTAAATCTATGTTGTAGGTGGTCATCAAGGCCACCACTTCGAAATTCGGATCTTGCAAAGTTTGCCAAAGGGCGTAACTCGAGTCTTTTCCGCCACTCCAGGCGAAGATTACTTTTTGCATCTTAGTTTATTGATTTAAAAGGGTGTTCAATTCTACCACTTGTTTGGCTTCCTTCACATCGTGTACGCGCAAGATGTTAGCACCTTTGTTTAGGGCGTACATGTTCAAGGCTGTTGTTGCACTTAAACTCTCTGCGGCTGTGATGTCGAGCGCTTTGTAGATCATAGATTTTCTCGAAATCCCTGTCAAGATAGGGTAGCCCATCGTAGTGAACTTATTTTGTTGGGCCAAGAGTTCGTAATTCTGTTCCAAAGTTTTGGCAAAACCATAACCGAGGTCGAGGATGACGTTGTTGTGCTCCAAGGCATTTAACTTCCTTACCTTTTTCATCAAATCTTCGTAGATGTCTTCGATCAAATTGTCGTAGTTACACATACTCTGCATGGTTTGAGGTGTGCCGCGCATGTGCATGAGGATGTAAGGAATTTGGTGTTGGGCTACGGTTGCAAACATGGCCTCGTCCAAAGTCCCCCCAGAAACATCGTTGATGATGTCGGCCCCTTCGGCTATTCCGCGCTGGGCGACTTCACTTCTAAAGGTATCTACAGATATCCAAACTTCTCCAAAATTTTTGCGAATGGCCTGCACGGCTTCTTGCACGCGTTGTACTTCTAACTCTACGGGAACTTCTATAGCTCCTGGTCGCGTAGAATAAGCCCCTAAGTCCAAAATATCTGCTCCATCCTGCAACATTTTCTCCACAGTTGTTAATAACTCCTTAGTGGATTGATTTCTACTAGGTTCGTAGAAAGAGTCTTGGGTCAAATTCAGTATCCCCATCACCCGTGGTGTACTCAAATCGAGTACTTTGTCACGGTATCGAAGTAGGCTAGAAATTTTATTATTCTTATCTTTCACGTCTATTTTTTTGAAGTAATATTAAAGGATGTCTAAAACAACGGAGCAATATACAAAAGTGATTTCCATTTGCAGGGAAATTTTTGAAAAGAAAACCAAAGATTACGGTACTTCATGGAGAGTTTTTCGCTCGAGTTCACTGACCGATCAGTTGTTTATCAAGGCACAGAGAATACGCACACTTCAAGTCAACGGAGAAAGCAAAGTAGGCGAGGGCATTTACGACGAATTCGTAGCCATAGTGAACTACTGTGTAATGGCCTTGATTCAATTGGAGCAAGATGAAAACTTGGCCATGGAATTGACCCAAATGGAAGCCATACAGTTGTACGACGCCTACATTAAGAAAGCCAAAGAATTGATGGAGAAAAAGAACCACGACTACGGGGAAGCCTGGAGAGATTTGCGTGTGAGTTCTTTAACCGATTTGATTTTGGCCAAAATTCTCCGCGTCAAACAAATTGAAAACAACGCTGGAAAAACCATAGCAAGCGAGGGGATAGATGCTAACTATTACGACATGCTGAACTATGCTGTTTTTTCATTGATACATTTAAACGAAGAAAACTAAGCGCTAAATAAATATGAGAACAGTTGACCAAATACAAGGACGTTCCCTACTTTTAAACCTGATAGCAATTTTATTAAACCTTACGGGGTTAACCTTTTTAGTGATAGGATATCACGACAATTTTGAGGCCGACGCCATGCTCTACAAGAGTATAGGAAGTGCCCTCTTCTTTTTAGGAATGGCAGGGTTTATCGCCTTGAAAGGATTGCAACTCAGCTCTTATGTATTTAGAGCCATTTCAGGTGGTTTGTTCATTGTTTCTGGACTCATCAAAGCCAATGATCCCTTAGGATTTGCCTACAAATTAGAAGAGTATTTCGAAGATGGAGCCTTGGCTTTCCGTGTAAAAGAACTTTTCAATGCACCCGAATTTAGTTTAGAGTTTTTTATAAAGTATGCCCTTCCATTAAGTGTAATCATCTGTATACTAGAAATCGTTTTAGGTGTCCTTTTAATTATAGGAGGAAAACTAAAGCTGGCGTCTTTCCTAACTTTGGGAATGATGTTCTTTTTTACCTTATTGACCTGGCACACCAAAGAATGTGATCCCAACGCGATGTTTATGGATGTGGACAGGTATGAAATCAATTCATCTACTGCCCAACAAAAAATACAAGCTGCAGAAAGCGATACCATGGTGCGTATTTTAGAAACTACACCGACTTACGTGAAAGTAGGCGAGTACAAGTCTACGCAGTGTGTAAGCGATTGTGGATGTTTCGGAGATGCTTTGAAAGGAAGTGTGGGTAGATCATTAACACCGCAAGAGTCTTTCTGGAAAGATTTGATTTTCTTATACTTCTCGATTTTCATTTTTATAGCGTCATTTAGATCAGCACCAAACACGCGCAACCAAAACTTGTTGATGATACCAGCATCTATGCTTGTGAGTATCTTCTTTAGTTATGTGTTCGGTTGGTATTTCCCTATCTTCTTTGCCTTGATTACCATTTTAGGTGCTTTATGGGTGAAGCGTTCGAACAACAAATGGGTAGGTAACTACTGGGTAGCTGCTTTATGGGTGATTTTCATCAGTACTTTGTTTGTGACTTATGTATTGGCCTACATGCCGGTGAAGGATTACAGACCTTATGCAGCAGGTAGTGACTTGAACGAGAAAATGAACGATGGAAGAGAGGGAGTATTTGAAACTTTCTTGACCTACAAAAATTTACAAACCGGAGAGTTGAAAGACTTTACCTCTGCTGAATTCAGTGCTTCTGACATTTGGAAGCCAGAGAACAAAGACAAGTGGGAGTTTGTAAGTAGTGAAACCAAAACCATCGTTCCTACGCGTTTACCTTCTATCGTTTCATCAGAATTCAACCCGAATTTGAATGTTTCAGATTTAACAGAGGTAGAATCTAACATGCCTTATGTAAAAGAAATGTTAGAAGCGCACGAAGTGGCTCAAGTGTTTGTGCAAGAGATTGAAAGTGGAGGCGGTTACTATGTGCCTTTAGAAGAGTTCAGTGCAGAAGCTTACGATTCTACGATGTACATCATTGGAGATACAGTTATGGGCTTAGATCCTTACTTCCCAGAGGTGAGTGTACAAGAGTTGATTTTAACATCTCCACGTATGATCTTGTTGGTGAGTAAAAACTTGCCGAATGTGGAGTTGAGTCAGAAACGCATAGACAGAATTAAGAGCGTTATCGCCGATGCCCAAGCAGACGGAGTTCCTGTAGTTATGGCAGCGGTAACAACTACAGCAGATATTCAGAAGTTCAGAGAGGAAACAGGAATCATCGTTCCTACTTTCATGAATGACGAGAAAATATTGAAAGCCGTGGGTAGAGCAAATCCTACCTTAATGGTCATAGAAAATGGCGTTGTAAAAGCCAAATATCCTTACCGTTCTATCCAAGAGTGGAGCTGGATGAAAGAAAATGTTTTAGAAGATTAATTACAAGATATGAGAAGAAAGATAGTAGCAGGGAATTATAAAATGAATTTGAACCCAGCAGAAGTTGCTGAATTGTTCGACGGTATTACAGATTATCATTTTATAGAGGAAAATAAAGAAATGAAGGTGTTTCCACCATTTATCTATTTGTCAGAAGCTTTGGCAAAGTTGGGGAAATCACCCATTACGGTAGGTGCACAAAACGGATACTTTGAAGCAAAAGGTGCTTTTACTGGAGAAATCAGCATGGCGCAATTGAAGGCTTTTGAAGTGGAGTCTGTATTGGTAGGTCACTCTGAGCGAAGAGAAATTTTTGGAGAAGACAACGCTATCATCAAAAAGAAAGTAGATGCAGCCTTGGCTGAAGGATTAGAAGTGATATTCTGTTGTGGTGAGCCTTTGGAAGTAAGAGAAGAAGGAACACAAAAGGATTTTGTTATCAAGCAATTGGAGGAGAGTTTATTCCACCTATCTGCAGAGCAAATGAAAAATGTAGTGATCGCTTACGAACCTATTTGGGCCATTGGTACAGGGAAAACTGCTTCTAGCGCACAGGCAGATGAAATGCACAAAGACATACGTGCAGCAATTGCAGGAAAGTACTCAGAAGACGTAGCACAGTCTACTTCAATTTTATACGGAGGAAGTGTGAAGCCAGACAACGCAGTAGAGTTATTTGCTTGTGAGAATGTAGACGGTGGTTTAGTAGGTGGAGCTTGTTTAAAAGCGGCTGATTTCATCGCTATCGCGAACGCACTTTAAGAGAAATCTATACGCTTACTTTATATGGAGTACTTAGAATTAGACATTAAATTAAATCCAGTTTCACCTTGGGACGACATCATCGTTTCTCAGTTGGCAGAATTAGGTTTTGAAAGCTTTACCAATGATAAAACAGGGGTGAAGGCTTACGGACCAACCGCCGATGTAAATATGGAAGAAGTGATGGCGCAATCTATCTTGGGCAATGTTCCAGAAGGGTTGACCTTGAGCTTTACGCAAGAAGTAATTGCAGAACAAAACTGGAACGCGACCTGGGAGGCAGATTTTGAACCTGTTTTTGTAGAAGATAAATTGACCATTTTGGCCCCTTTCCACGATGCAAGTATCGCAAAGGGAATGAAGGTGGAGATACAACCGCAAATGTCTTTCGGTACCGGTCACCACCAAACAACATGGTTAATGTCCAAAGCATTGTTTGCCGAAGATTTACAAGGTAAGCGCGTATTGGATGTAGGTTCTGGAACTGGAGTATTGGCCATAGTCGCCAAGAAATTGGGCGCTGGCTTTACCATGGGTACAGACATAGAAGAAGGTGCGGTAGAAAATGCCATAGAAAACCAAGGAAGAAATGATATCAACGATATTACTTTCTTATTGGGAGATATAGATGTGGTGAAAGAAGATAATTTTGATCTGCTTTTGGCCAACATCAACAAAAACGTATTGAAGGCACATATGCCAACGTATGCAGCTTTATTGAAATCAGGTGGAAAACTAAAATTGAGTGGTTTTTTCGAATCTGATGTAGATGAACTTGTAACTATTGCTGCCCAAAACGGTTTTACTAAGGAAGGTGTACTTCTGAAGGAAGGTTGGGCCGTGATACAGTTAATAAAAAACTAAGAGCAGTTAATACTTGGTGCCGTAAAAGTCTTGATTTTTACGGCACTAAACCTTTCCTTTACCTTACACCCTTTTTATTTTTTACCCCGTTTGGCGTAAATTAAAATTGCGTTAGCCCTTTGTTATTTTTTTTAGAAAAATGAAACAGAGCGCTTTTGTGGTGGACTTAAATTATTCATTCTATTGTAAATTAGTAAACATGAAAATAGCTGTAGTACTAAGTATACTTTTTTTCTCTTTTCACACTTTGGCTCAGGGCTTTAGTGCCGACAGAGAGAAGTTCTTCAAAGAGCTTCAGAAACAATTGAAACCATTAACCCCAAAAGAGGAGTATGATTTCATAGAGAACATCTTTGAAGCCAATCTTTTGGAAAGTGATTTAATCAAAGACGCCGTTTTCGAGCGTATGGTCAAAACATCTAACCTGATCATAGAAAAGAGAATGGACGTTTACCCAGAAGTCTATAATTATGTATACTCGGTGAACTCTCTGATGGAGAAAAGAGCCAATGATTCGTATACAGCTTGGCACCAAGCTATAGATAAGCAGTTAGATTCTCGAAACTCCAAAAAGTTTGAAGAGTTCATTCAGGTGTCTAAAGCTTTCTTTGATAGAAGAGTGATTTATATCAACAATGGATTTGAATGGTTTTATGAAGGGGGAACCTTTGACTTCGTTTACAACAGAGGTCCGGAAATCGTTTTAGAAGGAGGAAACTTGATTTGTAGAACCATCAATACGTCATCTTCGACGAAAAAGGACATTCCTTACACAGACAGTATGGTAGTCTACAGAACCTCAGGTGTATATGATCCTGCTTTGGAAAAGTGGCAAGGAAAAGGAGGTACGATTACTTGGGAGAAGGTAGGACTAGAGCGCGGGAAGACACGTGCTGAAATTTCTTACTACGATGTATCCATGAAATCGCCTTATATGAACATAGATACCGCTTATTTAACTTCTCCTTACTTTACAGAAAAGACCATAGGTAAATTGTCTGAAAGAGCCCAGCGTGGAGCTTACAAGGAAGGGAAGGGAGATGAATACCCACAGTTCTCTTCTTTTGAAAATAGATTAAGCATTCCCAACATTGTAGAAGGTGTAAATTACGAAGGAGGATTCTCTTTAAAAGGAGCCGAATTCGTTGGATTGGGAACCCAAGAAGAACCCATTCGACTTTCTTTCAAAAAGGGAGGAAAAGAATTCATTACCACAGAATCACAATCCTTGAATATTACAGAAGATAAATTGACAACTTACAACTGTAAAACCATCATTCACCTAAGTTCTAAAGATTCTATTTGGCACCCTGGTTTACGTTTTGCTTACGATAGAGTGAACAAACGTATTGAATTGGTAAGGGGTAATGTAGGGGTAGAGCAATCTCCTTTCACCAATACCTTCCACGACTTAGATATGTATGTTACTCAAATTTCATGGGCTATAGATAGCGATGTTTTAGCCTTTGATTTCGGTATAGGAACTTCTCAAGAACAACGTATTGCGCGTTTTGAATCTAGAAATTACTACGATCAAGGTTTGTATGAGTCCTTACAAGGTATGGAATCTGTGCACCCTTTGGTGGCTTTGTCTAAGTATTCTTATAAGTACGACTTACAAGTCTTACCAGAAGGAACAGCTGCCTCAGCTTTGGGAAGAACTATTTCTCAAGCCAAGCAAACCTTCTTGAAATTATCGGCACTAGGTTTTATTTCTTACGATACAGATAAGGGAGAAATCATCTTAAAAGATAAACTCTACAACTTTATTAATGCGCGTTCAGGGAAACAAGATTATGATAACATCGTGTTTGAATCTAACCTGGCGCCTATGCGACCTAAGAACTATACCAAGGAAGAGTTGGAAAAGGAGCCGAGCTTACAATATGAAATTAAAAAAATTGAAGATCACAATGCCTACATTAAAGGAGTTCAGAGTCATGGTAGTATAAATTTAAATACCATGAATATGGGACTTGTAGCCGTAAGTCAAGTACCTATCTCTGATTACCAAGCCACGGCAATTTTCCCAGATTCGAGCAAAGTAATGATCAAAGAAAACAGAGATATCATCTTTAAAGGATGGGTAAATTCTGGAAAGTGGCAAGTAGATGTTACCAATGGGTACTATGATTACGCAGAAAATAAAATCAACATCACTTCTTCTAATAATGCCCTGTTTAGAGCCAATCCTTTGCGTGAGGAAGATGGGAAGAGTCCTATTCCTCTGCAATCAAGTTTAACGGGTATTGTAGGTTATATCTTAGTAGATGATCCAAACAACAGAAGTGGATTAAAAGAAGAATTCCACAACTATCCTATGTTGTATTCTGAAGGAAAAACGAAAGTATTCTGGGAGTACGATGCCATTCACAAGAGTGCGTATAAAAAGGAGACTTTCTTCTTTGAGGTGGAGCCTTTCGTAGTAGATAGCTTGGATAATTTTGATGAAAAATCTATTGCCTTTAACGGTAAAATGCACTCTGCAGGTATCTTCCCTGTGTTCGAACAAGATTTGAGCATCATGGGTGATTATTCTTTAGGATTTAGCACCGTTGCACCTACAGGAGGGTATGACTTCTACGGTGATGTGGCCAAATATGAAAACAAAATTGTGCTTTCAAATAATGGGTTACAAGGGGCCGGACAAATTGATTTCATTCAATCGACATCTATATCTAAAGCCTTTACTTTCTTGCCTGATAGTACCATAGGAATAGTAGAGTTTAGAAATGAACCTTTGGCTACAGGAGTTCAGTTTGCTGAGGCAGAATCGCCAAATGCTTTCATGACTTATCTTCCAAAGAACAAGATGTTGAAGGTGAAATCAACCAGAGATCCTATTGTGATGTATGGTGGAGAAACCAACTTGTTTGGTACTACGATTATTCAACCTTCAGGAATGACAGGTATGGGTAGAGTAGACATGGAGAAAGCCTTGTTGACCTCAAAAGCCTTTGAATTTGATAGATGGGACATCATTTCAGATTCAGCAGCCTATTACTTGAAAAATTTAGACAAGAAACCGGGAGATTTGATGGCTTCTGAGTACTTGTTGACCAGTGAGAATGTGAAAACGAAAATAGACTTGAAAGGTAGAGAGGGAACCTTCTCTATTATGGATGATGATTCTGAATTGCGTTTCCCTGTAAACGAGTTTAGATGTTCAGTAAAAGATTTCGACTGGAAAATAGATGAAGATGAAATCACACTAGTGAACCCAGAAGAGAAAGCGAAATTCTACGCTTTGCGTCCAGAACAAAAGATGTTGACCATAGAAAGTGGTAACGCACAGTTCGATATGAAGAAGCGTATCATCAACTGTTATGAAACAGAGTTCGTAGAGATCGCCGATGCTTTGATTTATCCAGATAGTCAGTATGTAGAAATTCAACCTAAAGCGGTAATCGATACCTTGAGAAACTCAATCATTAAATCACGTGACGAAGAAGTATTACACACGATTGTTAATGCAAATACGACCATACAATCAAGCGAAAGTTTCTTGAGTTATGGTGATTACAAGTACTTCGATTTAGACTCAACTTTGCACTACATTCCTATGCACAAGGTGTATGTAGACAAAGATTTACAGACCAGGGCCAATGGTAAAGTAGCGGAAGGAACAGACTTCATGCTTTCACCTCAGTTTGATTTCTATGGAGATGTAGAGCTCTATGCCAACAATCCTTTGATCAACTTTAAAGGAGCTACCAAGATCGTTCACGATTGTGAGGGGATAGCGAAAAACTGGATGGCCTTTAGTTCTGCCATAGATCCTAAAGATGTTCAAATACCTGTAGGAGAGAATCCTGTAGATTTAGAGGGGAATGCAATTTCAGCAGGACTAGTTTGGAGAAATACAGAGAACATAGATTCATTGGAGATCTACCCAACCTTCCTTTCTGCTGTAGAAAACAAAGAAGATACAAAAGTGATTGCAGGTACAGGTTTCTTAAAGTATAACCCTGCTTCTTACGAGTTCGAAATCGGTAATAAAGAAAAATTATTAGATTTAACGGCTGTTGGAAATTACGTTTCTTTGAATTTGAAGACGTGCGGAATGTACGGTAACGGTAAGATTGATTTAGGTATGGACTTCGGGGATTTGGAAATTGCAAGTGTGGGTACTGTGATTTACAACCAAGAGAAGAAGGATGCAAACTTCAATTTAACCATGCAGGTGAAGACGCCTATGGACGAGAAAGTATTCGAGGCTGTGGCAAACAAAATTAACTTGCAAAGTAACTTGGTGGCGGCTGATTTAAAATCGAATACTTTGGTAGATGCGATTGCAACTTGGTCGTCTGAGAAAGAAGCGAAAGCTTTCTCTGATAAGTTAACAGAAACAGGTGCCGTTAAAAAGTTACCGAAGGAAATGGAAGCTACTTTCGTTTTCTCAGGTGTACGTTTAAGTACGTATGATTTAGTAGATGATTACCAAAAAGGATTGAAGACAAGCATGTCGAAAGTCATTTTAGTTTCTATTAATGATGTACCTGTATTAAAGTATGTCGACTTCAAATTATTCGCCGAGCAACGTGTGTTGTTAGGAGATAAAGTTGGATTCATGATAGATATGCCCGGAGGATATGCCTACTACTTCTTCTACGAACAAGGAGAGAAGAGAGGGCAAATGGACATCATCACAAGTGATCAAGAGTTCAATACAAGCGTAATGGAAATCAAAGAAGATAAAAGAAAAATTAAGAAATTTGAATATGGAATTTCAGACGATTCAGTGTTGAAGAGTCAGTTCCTTAGAATATTTGGAGGTATTTAATGTTTGATTACGTTTTATTTGGAAGTATAGCTTACATCTTGGGATCTATTCCCACAGCCGTTTGGGTAGGAAGAGCAAAGTATGGAGTTGATGTTAGAGAACACGGTTCTAAAAATGCAGGAGCTACCAATACTTTCCGTGTGTTGGGAAAGAAGGCAGGTAAAGTTGTACTTACCGTAGATATTATAAAAGGGGCTTTGGCAGTGCTAATGCCCTTTTTTGTGTCTCAGTACGCTTGGGCCACAGATGATTTAATCCACTTGCAATTAACGGCGGGTATATGTGCCGTTTTAGGTCACGTATTTCCTCTCTTTGCAGGTTTTAAAGGAGGAAAAGGTGTGGCAACGTCTTTAGGTGTAATTATTGGTTTACACCCTTTAACAGCACTTATTTGTTTAGGACTTTTCTTAGTCGTATTCATCGCTTCATCCTTCGTGTCTTTAGGAGCAATTACGGCGGCTATTGCATTTCCTTTGGTATTACATTTCGTTTTCGACAACCATAATGTCGCTTTAACCGTCTTTAGTATCGTGTTAGGTTTGGCAGTAGTCATCACCCACAAAAAGAACATCAAGAGATTGTTGAAAGGAGAAGAAAACAAGATGTCCCTTTTTGCTAAAAAAGATAAAAACTAGAGGGAGGAGGATTATCCTTCCTTGAGAATGCATTAATTTTGTGAATATAAATTTTGAAAGTATGATTGAAACAGACGTTGAATTTGCAGATGAGGTAGTAGAGAAGTTAGTTAGTGAGAAAAATTTAATTGTCTTCAACGATGACGTAAATACCTTTGATCATGTAATAGATTCGTTGATTAAAGTTTGTAAACACGATAGCTTACAAGCTGAACAATGTACCCACATTATTCACTTTAACGGGAAGTGTGAAGTGAAAAGAGGAGAGTACAGCAAACTCGAGCCAATGTGTACAGCATTATTGGATAGAGGGATAAGCGCTGAGATTCAGTAGCTTGTAAAAAAGAAGAAAAAAAGTTTTAAAAAAGTCACCAAAAAGCTTTGTAAAACAGAATAAACTCTGTAGTTTTGCACTCGCAAACAAAAGGCTCCGTAGCTCAACTGAATAGAGCACTACATTACGGCTGTAGAGGTTTCAGGTTTGAATCCTGACGGGGTCACAAAAGAAAGTCCTTCACGAATAGTGAAGGACTTTTTTCGTTTTACGTCGTCAAGAATTGCATTCTTGAAAGGCGGAAAGCGAAAAAAGTCATTATGATACGCGGTATCAGAATGGACTTTCATGCTTGAGTACTACCAATGCGAAGAGGATCACGCCAGTAATTCTGATGAAAGCCTTTCTCTAGCTGTGAATTACATTCACATAAGGCGGAAAATGAAATATTAACTTAGAAATTCCTTTTTAGATTGTTTAACCGAAGATATTACCATGAAAATTGCGTCTAATACTAGTGGAAAAACAACGGTGATTTATAGGGTTAATCAGTAAAAAAGAGATAGGGAGGAGTTTAAAAGTTTGGTTCTTTAAGAGGTGTTATTCAATAATAGATTTACATAAGACTTTACTAACAACACGTTCTCTCAATTTTGCTTTACTACGAAAATTACGAGATATCGCCATTGCTAGTTTTGAATAGTTGTCGTTATCATTATCTATTTTTCTGTAAAATGGTTTGATTGAGACACAGTTATCGTGTTCAAAAATAGTATTTAGAAGAGTTTTGTCGGATTGTCCAAATGATAGTCCGACAGTGTAGACTTGATAGTTTTCAGTTTCTAAAAACTCAAGTAGGCTCCTGTAGCCAAAAGAGTTTAAATAGTTAATAGATTTGAAGTTTAACATATAATCATCCTTTTTGGAATTTTCTATCGAAGAATATTGACTGTCAGTTTCATCTCCAAATCCAAATATTATTGAATCCCGACTTTTAAGTTTACCATGAATATTTAAAATCCTTATATTTTTTGTCCTATCAGTTGAGATTTTTTCCATTGTAATCAACCAATCAATAATCAATTTTAAAGTGTTTGTGTAATTGAAATTTACAACTAAAATATTTTCAGGTGAAATAGAAACTAATTCATTTAATTGAGATGTTGATTTTTCATATCTATCCAATACCTTATTAACGTCTTTTAATCGAGCTTGTTCGATCCCATTATTTAAACAATACTCATTTAATTCAGCTGATAAATCCTCCTTGTATTTGGCTTTAAATTCGAACTTGTTATTAGTTTCTGTTATACTTTCAGTATTTAAAAGTAACTCCTCACCAATCATTGTAAAGTATTGATTAATAACTTTTGGTGCGAGGTGAAAGACGTTAATATCATCTAATAAGTTTTGGGTAATGTTTTGTAATTTATTGAAATCCGAATCCATAGGGTCAAGTGCATTTAATTTTTCAGTGAACTTTGATTCCTTAATCTTTAGAAATTCAATCAACTTATTTGTAATAAATGTTAAATCTTCATTTAGTTCATCAATAGTAATAAACCCCTCTTTTTGTAAGAATATATTGATTAGTAACTCGTAGTATTCTTGTTCAATATCGACCCAATTTTGTATTCTTTGTTTCTTTATTAGTCGTTGAAGAAATTTATTACAAATTCTTGCCTCGAAAATGTCATTACCAAAATTATTTCCTCTAAATAATATTTGAATTGCGTTAAAGTGATTTATCTCTTTAATAGGGTTACCGATACTCTTTAAATCTACAATACCGTTATTATACCGATTTCCAGTTCCATTTATTTCTAGATCTTTAATAGTTTCATCCCTAAGATGTCTGAGAAAGTTATTGTATGAGGATTCAAAATCGTTTACCAAATCAAATCCATTTCCTAATAAAATGATCCTATTCATGTCTGTTAAAATGGTTTGGTGCTAATTTAACAAGAATTAAAAAAGGAGGTGAACGTGAATTCCTTGCTTTTAAAAACCTAACCTAAAGTTGAGTGTAACTCTTAGTTAATGACTTCCATACTTGAGCATTACCAAAACAGTAACTAACCACCTCACCCCATCACCCCATACAACACCCCACTGGTCAAAAACGAAAGCAATATCGTAGTAAACACAATAGTGTTGCTCAACTTCGGGTTTAGGTTGAATTGATCGTTCAAAATTCCTGCAGAGATCATAGTACCCATTCCGGCTTCGAACACGGAGATGGTGCGGGGCATACCTGTTATGTTTAATAGCAAGGCCAAAAGGAGCACTAAAATAGGCGAGAGGATGAGTTTGTAGATAGAGGCTGCCGCAACGGGTTTCCAAATGCTTTTTAGGTCTTTTAATTCAA
Organism: Lishizhenia tianjinensis; assembly: GCF_900116425.1. Taxonomy (GTDB): domain Bacteria; phylum Bacteroidota; class Bacteroidia; order Flavobacteriales_D; family Crocinitomicaceae; genus Lishizhenia; species Lishizhenia tianjinensis. The sequence goes on from NZ_FPAS01000001.1 coordinate 315,486, forward strand.
ACTGAATTCCCACACTAAAAATAGCCAAAGGAGATAGCGTCGCAGCCAAAGTTTTGAACAAGGGCTCTATCTGTGTCATATCCATATACCTGGGTAATACAAAAGCTAAAGGCAAGGCAAAGAAAGGAGGGAAGGTGACAAGCTTTCTTAAAATGAACTTTAAAGACACATTTCCTCCAGGTTCGTTTTTCATGGCCACAAAAGAGGCAAAGACGGCCAACAAAAAGAAGTTGGCTTGGTCCACAATAGCGGCTATAGACAAATATTCTTCGCCATAATAGGCCGAGATGAGGGGAAAGCCAATAAAGGAAGTATTTCCCAAGCCAGTTACAATGAGAAATCCAGCGCGTGTGGGTCTGTCAAATTTGAAATAACGCTGTACACTTTGGGTCAACACCCAAGCTCCTATCCAACAAATAAGTGGCGTTAATACGGGGAGCCATAGGTCGTTCGACCAAGTGATTTTTGGTAAATAAAACAAAGCGGCTGCAGGCAGGGCTACATAGATAATCCATGCGTTTATACCCAAGTGGCTCCCATCCTGTAATACTTTGGTTTTACGCATTACAAAACCTGCCACAAAGCAGATGAGTATCAATAGAAAGTTTGCCATGTCTATTCGTCGTTTTTTACCGCGACAAATATGCGCTATATTTTAGAGATGGGATAGCATTGTTGTCCCTTGATTTAAAATCTAAAAGAATAAAACGATAGCAGAAGATTGAACATATAGTTCTAGACCCATTCTAAATTAAGCTCACCTACAAAGACCAAAACGAAATTCTCTTATTTTTAATCCACACACGAGATAACTACTATGGCTTTTAATCGTTTTGATCATTCTGTTTTGGGAGAAATTCGTCCGCGTTTTGAATTGAAGGTGGAGGTAGAACCCGACAAAGCACTGCAGTATTTGGAAGATAAAGCCAAGGGCGATCCAACGGTGGTTACAACAAAATCACGTCATTATATTTTTCTTAAAATTCCTACAAGTCAACAACATTACTGGTCGCCAGAACTCTCCGTGCGTATAGAAAAAGAAGAGTTCTCGGAGGACATCTTGGTGCATTGTTTACTCGGACCCAAGCCTTCTGTTTGGTTGTTCTTCATGTTCTGCTATGCCTTTATTGTCATCCTTTCTACCATAGGAGGCATCTTTAGTTTAGTAAAATACCAACAGTATGATGACGCGAGTTGGTTATGGGTAATACCTGCAGGCATAGTTTTAACGGTATCCATCTTTTTTACTTCCAAATTCGGACAAAACAAAGGGCGCGATCAAATGCTCCATTTGGTGAGTTTTCTCTACCACGGTTTGGATGAAATTACCAGCGTTGAACGCATCCATAAATAGAACATAAAAAAATTACGATGTAGCTAGCTTTCTTTGTGCAGCTATGTTGATACGAGAAGATTCCTTCTTTCCATTTGGGGAGAGGGAATTTTTGTTTGTATTAACTTCCTTTATGTAATTTATTTAGCTATAAAGAAACTCAATAGCTTCTGGTTGGTCTTTTGTACAGAGCTCCCTACTTTTGCACCCCAAAATAAAAAAAGGAAAAGGGTATGCAGTGTTCGGTAGAGCCGAAAGAGTTAGAGGAAGTAGCAGCAAATAATATATTAACACAAGACCCTATTTGGGCAGATATTAAAAGTCGACAAGGTGCACAACCTTTGGCTTTTGAAATCAAAGTAAGCGATGAACTCTTAAATGTAGAGGGGGAAGAAAACAAATTTCATACAGAAGATTTGATCGTTTATCTCTACGAAATTGGAGCTTCGGCTACTTTTGCCTACGTACCTTATGGCCCAAACCTTCTACCCGAAGAAGAGAACTACGGTTTTTTTCTTGAAACCCTTTCCGAACGCATTAAGTCCCAATTGCCAGAAACATGCATTTTCATACGCTACGATTTACCTTGGGAGAATTTGTGGAGTAAGGAGGATACTTTTTATGATGAAAACAACTACTGGAAAGGTCCACCCGAAAATAAAACGCAAGAGTACAGACTCAATTGGAATACAGAATATGGCAAGTTACTCAAAAGCAGAACGGATAACCTTCCCTCCAATACTTTCTTTGTGGATTTAAGACAAGGTGAAGAAGAGATTTTGGCCCAAATGAAGCCCAAAACGCGCTACAATATTCGTCTTTCTCAACGCAAAGGCGTGGAAGTACAACAGTACGGCATAGAAATGTTGGATGAGTGGTATGCTTTATATGCAGAAACTACGCAGCGCAATGGCATGCAGCTGCAAGACAAAGAATTCTTTAAAACCGTAATAGAAGCAGAGGGAAGGGGAGTAGACAGCGATGTACAGCTATTGATGGCTAGTTATAAAGGAGAGATGCTGGCGGCTATGATTTTTGTAATTTCTAACCGTAGGGCCACTTATTTATATGGAGCATCAACGGCAAAGCACAGGGGGCTGATGGCGCCGTATTGTTTACAGTGGGAGGCCATACAGCGCGCCAAAAAAGCTGGGTGTGTAGAATATGATATGTTTGGAACCTCACCCCATCCTTATCCTTCACATCCTATGGCCGGACTCTTTCGTTTCAAACACGGCTTTGGCGCGGAGCTTTTTCACCGCATGGGATGTTGGGATTATCCATTAATGGAACAGGAATATAAAATCTATAGAGCGAAAGAAATACAAGCCAAAAGTTTTCATAATAATTAAGATTGTGAATTGAAGTGAGGGTGCTAGCTAAAAGCAATGGCGGTTCTATGAAGGAGGAATTGTAAGCGTGGGATACGTTTTTTTCATGTAGATCTTAGTGTTTACAGTTACTTCCTTAAGAATGTGAAGGTTAAAAAACAACATCGTTAGGAAATTACCAACTATGTTTATAATTTAACCGTTGAGTTGCATAGATCTATGATGGTATGGCTCCAAACCTAAATTCACGCTATATGAAAGTACTCCTTACTCGCCTTGCATTCATTTTATTCTTTCTATTTTCTAATTTCAGTTATGGTCAGCATTGGACAGGTAACGTAGATTCTGTTTGGAATAATGCTGCAAATTGGTCGGCATGGCCACTTACAGGACAAGATATTGTAATAGATCCAGCTAATTATACAGGAGTGGCAGCTTCGCCCTTTCTGGATAGTATTCCTCTGTTCGTGCCGAATTCTATTCACGTACTCAATGGTGCGTTATTGACCATAGAAACCAATTTAATGGTAAATGAAAATATAATTTGTTCAGATTCTGGTAGTTTCATCCAAATGAATTCAGGGGTTTTAACCCTTCAAGATTCTGCAGGTACTTTACAATTTCTCAATGAAGCAAGCGCAGATTTTGATTTCAATAGTTTGATTTTTTATGGGAATATATTTGTAGACCAAGGAGCAACAGTCAGTTTTGATGGTAATGCAACGAACATAGATAGTTTGAGCGTTACAAATGGAGGTCAACTTTTAGTGGAGTCCGGAAACTTCTTTCTGGATTATTTAAAGGTAGAAAACGGGTTGTCAACCCAAAACTCTGGAATTACCGTAAATAATGCACATTTTTATGTAGAAGGAACAACGACTTATGAAGTGTCTACAGGAAATTATTCACCCTTTTTTAAAACTACAGGCTACGGGGCTTATGTAGTTTTTATGGATACTTTTCAGGTGGAAGGTTCAGGAAATTACACGGGTACAGTTGACATAGATTTTATTGAAGGAATTGGTGATTTTTACAATGCAATCCTTAATACATCTCCCAATGATGTGTATTTCAATTTGAATATTGCTGAAACACATTTGTCGTCTTACTTTAAAAATATTTTCTTAAAACTAGATCATCCCCAAGACAGTATACAGGCAAAGGGTAATGAGGTGATTTTTTTCAACCATTTGAATCCCAATAATGAACTTTCTATTATAGAGAATGAGGGGTACATGAACATTAGCAGTACTGAATTATGGTTTCAAAATGGAGCACATATTTCAGGAAATGGAGCTTTTCAATTTCATAATTTGAGGGTAGATGTAGATACGTCTATTCAACAAAATACACAACAGCCCTTGTATGTTAGTGGCAATTTAAAAATGAAGAACGGTTTGGGCTTAAGTAGTCAGGGTATAGTTCTCAACGGTACGAATGATCAAAGTTTAAAAGTGGGTTATTTTGGTTCAATTCAAGATACTTTGGCGATGACTTACCTAAGTATAGATAAACCAAGTGGTGAGGTAATCCCTCTAGTGAATTTGAAAATAACTGATACCCTAAGGCTCCTTCAGGGTAGTATTGATTTAAGTGATTCTTTGAGCTTTATTTTCGGTGATCAAGCCAATTTTACGGGAGGAAATTCATTGTCTTACTTGCAAGGGAAGGTTGTTAAAATGAATACCTTGGATTTTACATTTCCTTTAGGAAATGCGGGTATTTACGCACCTATCAGACTTCTTTCCTCAAATTCAAACCAGAATTACAGTGCCAATTACTTTAGAAATAACCCGGGAAATTTGACCAATTTTTCATCTCCTACTGTAGCTGTAAGCAGTTTAGATTATTGGGAGGTAAATTGTTTAAACGGAACAAATGAAGTGCAAGTAGGTTTAAATTGGGAGGATGCAGCACAACATGCTTTGGGTACTTGTTCTGGCTTAACTTTATTGGGCTTGGATGGTAGCAATTGGCTGAATAATACAGCTACAGTAAACGGAAGTTGTACAGGAAACAATGCAGGTGAATTACTTTCTACAAGCACTAATTTGAATTACCAGCGCTATACTTTAGGTTTGGGGTATCAACCCATTCAAGAAGAGTTGGCGATTTGTGTTGGTGATAGTATAATGGTGGGGGGAATTTACTATTCAAATCCGCAAAGTGCCTTAGAAACTTACACAGATATTAATGGAAATGATAGCATTGTGATGTATGAACTCAAGCTCCGACCTCATTTTTTTAGTACGAAATTCGATACGATATGTAACAATGAAGTATATCAGGTGGGGAATAATAGCTACATGAATATGGAGGGTATTTTTACAGATACCCTACAGTCTATATTTGGTTGTGATAGCATCGTTGAGTCTCATATTGTTTGGAATGCTATAGAAATAGAAGCCTTTCAAAATCAAAATTACATGGATGGTACGATCAATTTTGTGCATTCAGACACCTTTGACTACACCTATCAATGGCTAGATTGTGAAAACAGTTTAACGGATATTCAAGGAGCAACCAATTCTTATTTTATACCCGATACAAGTGGTGTTTATGCCGTGAGTGTAGAATTAGAAGGTTGCTATGACACGAGTGCTTGTGTAGTGTACACGCGAGATTACTCAGGTGTAGAAGAACAAAAATGGCGTGAGATTGAGGTTTATCCGAATCCAAATAATGGACATTTTACTTGTGAATTAAAAAACACCTATGACCATGCGCGTATAGAAATTGTAGATATGAGAGGTAGGGTAGTAGTGCAGAAAGATGTTTCTAACGTATCTACTGTGCATCTCAATTTAGTACTGAATCCAGGAAGCTACATTTTAAAATTCACAACGAATTTAGGAACCCGAGAAGAGCGTTTGATTATATACTAGGTTTTTCAAAAAATTATAAGCTAAGCTCGTCTTTGGAGGGCTGTTTTTAATTGTAGGAAATTTAGGGGTAAAAGTTATTCCTTGTGAAGTAAAAGTCGAACTGAATTCGTACTTTTAAAAGCATGAAAACCTTACTTAAAATCATTTTTATTTCTTGCATTACGGGCAGCGTATTTGCGCTAATTTATCACAGAGAGGCCATAGGTGAAATGGCTGTATTTAAGAACCACGAAGTAGGCGATACTTTGGATGTGCACCGAGGGGTAGTGGTTTATTACAACGGCTCTACGGGAAATGTTTCGGGTAGAAATACAACGCCAGACGGCTACAACTTGGGCTTAAAATATCAATGTGTAGAGTTTGTTAAACGCTACTATTATGAAGTTTACAACCATAAAATGCCCAATTCTTACGGTCACGCCAAAGATTTCTTCAATAAAAGTTTAAATGATGCTAGCTTGAATTTAGATAGAAATTTGATTCAATACAATCATCCTTCAGTTCATCCTCCAAAAGAGGGTGACTTGGTTGTTTTTGACGGATCTATTTTTAATTCTTTCGGACACGTAGCTATCATTTCTAAAGTAGAAGAGGATGAGCTAGAATTAGTCCAACAAAATACCGGTAAACAAAGTCGCGTTAACTACAAGATCTCAAAAGAAGAAGATGCCTATAAGATTCATGCTACTGGAATATTGGGGTATTTGCGTCGGAAATAGTACTAGAAAAATATTTTTAGTTGAATATTAATTCCTTCCTTACGCTTATTGATTGTATAGCGTAGGGAAGCTTATACCGACTAATTTCGTTTAGTCTAACTGCAAATTCTGAATACCAACAGGGTTTGACAGAAACAACTAAACATGAAAAACCTTTTATTGGTTCTCCTTTTTATGGGGGGAATACAGTCTGTACTTTGGTCACAATGTACCGTCGTTTCCAACAATGGAGCTTATTCCTTGAATATATATTTAAACCCAGTGCAAATAGTACCGCAACAAAGTGGGTGTCCAAATGGCTATAACTTTAAAGTAATTATCGACTATGTGATTTCTGCCTCACAAGGATATACGCAGGGTGATATACTGGCTTTGGATGGTGAATTATATTGTTATGGAGGAACGGGCGCCGGTGTCTTTCCTTTACCACTAGACACGGCAAGTGGACAAGTTTATACAACTATCTTTTCTACCAACTCAACAAACTGTGCTTCAGATACGCCTACTGATTTGTTGTGTGATGGTTTTTTCCTTCACATAAATGCAAAGCAAGTGAGTTCACAATACTTGTTCTGTATACCTGCCGTTCCTTTAAGTACAAGCTTACTGAGTGCAGAGCTTACCCAGAACAATGAAGATCTGAATTTTGAATGGATCACCGCTACAGAGTCGAATACGGCTACTTATTTAGTAGAGCATTTGTTTGATGAAGAAGATTGGCAAGTGTTAGAAAACATTCCTGCCCAGGGTTATTCTGAAGTTAAAACCTATTACCAGAGTCAATTGAAAAATGCTCAAGTTGGAAATCACTATTTTAAATTATCGGAAATAGATTTAAATGGGGATACCACTTTTTTAAAATTGATGAGCTTTACCAAAAGCGCTCCATCTGATATTCAAGTTTACCCCAATCCTTCTTCAAGTGGAAATTTTACACTTAGTGCCTCTAATTTGATCCCAAATTCCTTCATTTTATGCAATGCTCAAGGAAATTTGGTGTCGGACGAAAAATTTATTTTGATTCACGAAGGCAATCAAATGAAGATTCAACTAAATAATCTTCAGAAGGGAGTCTATTATTTAAAGGATGAAAAGGGGAGTTGTTATCGCTTAATCTACGCCTAGTTTATTTCTTTTTTGTATACTCTTACTTGCATAAAGGAGTGGTTTTGAATGTTTAAATTAGTTGAATTAACTATCTAGTTTATAGTGTTTTAGGTTTTAGTTTTGAACTAAATATTTTTTTTATTCAAAAGCTTTTGTCGTAAATTGTTGTTCTAAACCTTTTTTACAACTTTACTATGAGACGCTTAATACTTCTCTTAAGCCTCCCTATGCTTCTATGCTCCAAGAATTTGGGCGCGCAGTGTTGGGTTGAGGCGAGCAATCACACCTACATGGTTTTTTTCGATTTCACGATTTTACAAGTGAATCCTGTGCAAGCAAGTTGTACCACGGGCTACGATTTTACCGTGGATATACAATACGCCATCACCTCTTCTGGAAATTACAAGGCAGGAAATATACACAGTATAGATACGGAGTTAAATTGTTACGGCGCGATAGCCCCAAATAACACTTCTTTTCCCTTACCTACAGACACGGCATCAGGTTTAACCGTTACTAGTTCCCTTAGCACCAATTCTACCAATTGTGCCTCAGATACACCAGTAAGTTTGCTGTGCAACCAAGTAATCATTACTGCCATAGGAAAAATGTTCGCTACCTATGATCAAATTTGTTTGCCCGGTTTTGCTCTTTTCACGGAATTATATAGTACCGATATTCGGTCAACTGAAATGGGAGATATAACCTTTGAATGGACTACTGCTGTTGAAAGAGATACCAAATCCTATCTGGTAGAACACCTTTACGAGGGCGATGAGTTTGAATTGTTAGAAGAGGTTCAAGCGCAGGGAAACTCAGAAGTCAAAACCGATTATGCCGTAACTCTGCCATTAGCAAAAAGTGGAGTGCATTACTTTAAATTGATGGAGGTGGATTTAAATGGTGATACCACCTTTTTAAAGTTGATGTCCTACAAACTCAAAGAAAAAGATGAAGTAGTGTTGTTTCCCAATCCATCTGTGGATGGTAAATTCATTTTAGAGGGGAAAGCTGTAGAACAACAGAATTACAAGGTATTCAATGCTCAAGGACAAATTATTTCACCTGATAAATACCTCCAGTCCATGGGAGAAAATCGCGTGATTTTTGATCTAAGTAACCTTCCGAAAGGGGTTTACCATCTTAGGAGTTCAGAAATGAAAGATTATAGTTTGGTGGTGGTATAGTTAATTTACAATTAATAGAGCTCAAATTTAGAAAGCTTTCAAGACTTTATTTTATTTTTAAACCAAAGCATTGAAGATGTACGAAAATTTGGTTTTTAAAGGAGGTGGTGTCCTTGGAATGGCCTATGCAGGGGCTATTGATGTTTTGGAAGAGAAAGGACTTTTGAGTAACATTCAACGTGTTGCAGGTACATCCGCTGGAGCCTTAACTGCATTGAGTTTATGCTTGGGGTACACGGCGAATGACCTAAAGGAATTAATGGCCCAAACCAATTTTAAAAAATTTCAGAAAGAGACCAACTACCTGAAAATTACACATGATTATGGGTTGTATAAGGGGAATTTTTTGTTGACCTGGATCAAAGAAATCATTGCAGCAAAGGATAAAGACCCAGAAATGACTTTTAAAGATCTTAACGCCTGCGATTGTTGGGATTTAAAGGTTTTTGCCTGTAATCTAAATACTACCGGACTCCAAGAGTTTTCCTTTGAACAAACTCCGCATATTAAAATTGCAGAAGCAATCAGAGCCTCTATGTCCATTCCCTTTTTTTTCAATGCTTGGCAGTTCCCAAATGGAGACATGAATAAACACATTTTCATCGATGGTGGAGTGTTGTATAATTATCCCATATCAGCCTTTGACAATTTGGATAAAACTCTTGGATTGTATATCAATACCGAAGATAAGGATGAAGACTTGGGCTTTGATCAGATAGGGAGTTACATTAAACGTTTGTTTAAGGCCGTCTTAAAGGGGCAAGACATGGATATGTTTAAATCAGATGAAGTAAGAAAGCGCACAATTTTCTTAGATAATTTGCACATTTCATCTACGCATTTCGATATCACTAAAGAAGAGCAGGAAAGTTTGTTTAACAAAGCGAAAGAACTTACAGAGAATTTCTGCAGTAAGCTTTAAGATAGTGAGGTAAAACTGGGTTTAAGCAGCGCATATATTTATTTTTCCTCCCCGGTATTTGGAATTTCTTTTTGGTGTAATTTTGCGCACCTTATTTATTGAATTGAAAGCATACTCAGACGAGGTCTACCTTCAGTGGTTTGACGAATTGGCACAAAAGGATTTTGTGGTAATTGATGATTATTTAAGCGAAGAAATCTTTGCTAAAGTTTTTGATTTTTTTCAAGTGAAACGTGATGATGACGCCCTTGCAAAAGCAGGGATAGGAACGTTAGGAGATCACACGATAGCCAAAGAAATTAGAGGAGATTATGTGTATTGGATAGACAAAAATACCGATACAGAATTGGATGCACTTCACGTTCAAATGGACGATTTAGTGGCCAAAGTTAATCGCTACCTGTTCTTAAGTATTTCAGATTTTGAATACCACTTGGCTTTTTACCCCAAAGGAACTTATTATCAAAAGCATTTAGACCAGTTTAAGGGTAGAAATAACCGACAACTTTCTTACGTTTTGTACCTCAACAAAGATTGGCAACAAGGCGATGGTGGAGAATTGAGAATTTTTAGAGAGGAAGGAGATTTAGACATTGCTCCGAAGGCAAATCGTTTGGTACTTTTTAAAAGTGGAGTAGTAGAACACGAAGTGCTTACCACAGAAACAGGTAGGATGAGTTTAACCGGTTGGATGTTGAATAACCCCGTTGGTTTAGGATTCTTGTAGTGGAGCATAATTTCACCAAAAAATGATAATTATCCTTCCATTTTTCAACTGAGAAATGGAGGAAAGATTAATTTTGTCGGCAGGTATGAGAATATTTGCCGGCATAGTAATCCTTATTTACGTTTTCTCTTTGAGTAAGCCCGTGCAAACCATCCTTCATTTTACGCAAAATCAAGAACAAATTGCCGAAGAACTTTGTGAGAACAAAGACCAAGAAGAATTAGAGTGTAACGGTAAGTGTTATTTGATGAAAGAGTTGGCCAACGAAGTTAACGATGATCAAGCCTTAAACTCCGAGGAGAATTCCAAACCCTCAAAGAAAGATTCAAAATCTCAGTTCAAACAAAAAGACTACGAACGTTTAAACAATCCTGTAGATTTACCAATTTACTTTTTAGAGAAGGACGAAAAGAATTTTATTCCCTACAGCTATCATTTAGCTACGTTTACTGGAGATATCACCGTTCCACCTCCCCAAGTTTTGTACATATAAGTTAAAAATCATGCTAGAAATTGCTTTGCGAAGAAACCCATCGCAGGCGTGCGCCTATGCGCAAAATTTAATGTACAAAACAATGAAAAAAATTATAGGAATGTTCGCTATAGCAGTGTTTGCTGTGGCGTGTAAGAAAGAAGATATTCAACAAAATCAAAACGAATACAAAGGTGAAATCTTGGTGAATTTTGATTTGAAAGCGGGAAGTTCTCCGCTTGCGTTAAGAGCAGCTGGGGATACTGTAAATTATGATTACAATACATCAAATAACCAGGCTTTTAACGTCTCAAATTTTGGTTTTTATGTAAGTGCTTTCACGCTAAGTGGACCTAACGGTGAGAGCTATACCCAAGAAATGAAAGCTACGGCTGAATCGGCTAAAGGGTATTATAAAGTGGAAGCGAGTAATCCATCATCTAGTTTTATTAACCTTGATAATATTCCAGAAGGAAGTTACGATCAAGTGAGCTTCACCATAGGTGTAGGTGAAGAAGGAGTGCAATCTGGAGCTTCTGGTGGTGTTTTGGATCCTGCCAATGGAGCATGGTTCTGGAATTGGAATGCAGGTTACATAGCCATGAAAGTAGAAGGCAGTGCTGCCGATTCTCCGCAAGAATTTGTTGACCAAGGAAACGGATCAAGTATCCCTGCAAAACGCATGGAATTTCATGTAGGTGGTTGGAAAGATGTGGAAGGAAGTATGTTTGTGAACAACCTGAAAACCTTAACCTTAGATTTTGGTTCACCTATTTTAATCGGTGAGAAATATGCTCCCGAAGCACACGTAGTGGTTGATGTATTGCCTTTCTTCAATGCTTCAAACAACGATTTTACAACTTCTTATTCTGTACATTCTCCTATGGCGGGGGCTCCTTTTGCAGCTACTTTCCAAAGTATGTTTGTCATGGATCACGTACACCAATAAGATGAAAAGGACATATAAATTGAGCTACGCGTGCATGACATGCGTAGTTCTTGTTTTGCTTTCTTGTAGTAAGAATCGTGGTGAAATTCAGTCTTTTGCTTTCGTAAAACCTGAGCATTTCCCAAATACTACCTATGATTTTTCTAAGAATGAAATCACCGAAGAAGGATTTTTATTGGGGAGAAAGTTATTCTATGATCCATTACTTTCTCTAGATGGTAGTGTGGCTTGTGCGAATTGTCACCAGCAAGGAACTGCCTTTGCAGACGGACAACAGCATCCTTTTTCCATAGGGGTAGACAATGAAGTGGGAATCAGAAATGCTCCAATGTTAACCAATTTGGCCTTTTTCAAAGAGTTCTTTTGGGATGGAGGAGTAACGCATTTGGACTTTGTACCCATCAATGCCATTGAGTCTGAGATAGAAATGAAAGAATCCTTAAGTAATGTGGTGAGTAAACTCAATGCAAACGCTGAGTATCTACTTGCATTTAAAAAGGCCTTTGATGTGGATAGTATAAGTTCTCCTTATCTCTTAAAAGCTTTGAGTCAGTTTACTTTGATGATGGTAAGTGCAAGTAGTCCTTACGACAAATGGTTGAATCATAGTGGCGAGTTAACGCAACAAGAACAAGAAGGTTTGAACTTGTTTCAGAGTAAATGTGCTACTTGTCATACAGGTGTTTTGTTTACTAACCACGAATATAGAAACATAGGGTTGGACAGCATCTATCCCGATAAAGGCAGAGCCCTGATTTCAGAAAATCCTTTGGACGACGGCAAGTTTCGCGTACCGAGTTTGCGCAACGTGGCTTTAACAGCACCTTACATGCATAACGCCAGATTTTGGAGTTTAAAAGAGGTGTTGGACCATTATGACACAGGTGTTTTGGAGGTTGAAAATTTAGCGCCAGAACTTAGAAACGAGCCTCAAATTGGAATTCCGCTCTCAGAGGTGGAGAAGGAAGCAATTATTTCATTTTTAAAAACTTTAAGTGATGTTGACTTTATACAAGATCAAAAATTTGTGGAGTACAATTAGCCTCTTAGCCTTACTACTTATCACTCCCGATGCAAAAGCCTGTGATGTTTGTGGATGTGCAGTAGGAGGGATGAGCATGGGCTTGGGGATGGAAACGACCAATAACTACTTCGGTTTGCGCTATTCACATGTACAGTTCAATGCGCAAATCAACTACAACAGTCAATATTTGGAAGATATATATTCGAACGATAGCTATCACAGAATGGAGCTCACTTCCAAATATCATTTTACTCCGAAAATCTATGGAATGGCCATTTTACCTGTGGTGTACAATACCATGCGAGGGAATACAGAAAATATAGCGCATGCTAGTTTAGGAGACGCTTCCTTAGGGTTAGCGTACCGACTAATTTCTCCTCCCATGGATACAACAAAAATTCGAGGTCATCTTTTAGATATTGGAGCGAATATTAGTTTGCCAACAGGCGCTTATCAACTGGAACATGAAGGTGAAATCGTCAACAGAAATTTTCAAGCCGGAAAAGGTAGTTTTGCTTATTCCGCGGTAGTGAAATATATGTTTATGTTTAAAAAATGGCGCTATACAACGGATTTATCTTATGGATGGAATACTGTAAATAAAGATGATTATCACTTTGGTAATCAGTTGAATGTGTTTGCTTCTTTCGGTCGGTTGTTTAACTGGGGAAATACAACGATTTATCCTTCTTTAGGTGCGTACTTTGAACACGGAGAGCAGCATACAGAAGACGGTAAAATTGTTTTTAATACAGGAGGAAATGCTGTTTTAGCAGATATTGGCGTGGCCGTTAAAACCTCAAAACTGACCTATTGGATGAAGTTTCTTCCAGTGATTCATCAATCTTACAATGTAGATGCATTGAGTACTATTCGTGGAGGAAAGCGATTGAATTTGGGAATTAGGTATAGGTTTTAATTGTAATTCCATGACATTCATTGAACTAAAAGAAATGGAGAAAGGCTTACTATTACCTACAAATCTCTATATTTGTTCACCGCGAGAATGAAATTATTTACTAACATATTGAAGAGTAGTGGACTACGGTTTTTAATCGTATTGGTCGCTGCTCTTTTTTTTGTTGATTATTCTCATGCAGCGCATACTTCAACGCTCTCTTCTGAAATTCTAAGTGTTTCAAACAATGAGGATGATACCCATAAAATGGAATACATCAACATTGAAGAGCAGGAAGAAGAAAACGAAGAACATGTGAATGCTGATGATTTTCATGAAGGAATAGCTACGCATGCCTTTGTTCAATATCCCAGTTTAGTCCTTGGAAAAGGGATGCGTGTATCACATTCGAATAGGGTGTTTGCTGTACTTTTCATTAAGCATGTCTGTTTAAAAATTCCCTAGTTGAATTTTTAAGATCAACACGCTATCCACCCTCCTCATTTTTATTCATTTTACTTTGCGTTGAAAAAACACATCTTACATACGGTTATCGTGGTATTTTCCATCGTTTTACTCTTTCCTTTTATAGGATTGAGGGTGATGTATGGTGTGCAAAAGAAAGCGGTAAGACACGAGGTAAGATCCATGATCAAAGCCGGTGCTGCAGAGGATGAATTAGTGAATTTCACATTTGCTCTAAAAGATACTGCTCACATCATGGAGTGGAAACACGCGCGTGAATTCAAGTATCAAGAGATGATGTATGATATCGTACATCGCGTTTATGAGGGCGACAGTGTGCTTTACAAATGTTGGAAAGATACCAAAGAAACGGTATTGAGTCAGCGCTATACGGCATGGTTTCAGGCTGCATTGAATCAAAATAGTCCGCTACAAAAATCGAAAACCCATGTCTTGTGTACAGCAGATAAATGGAACAATTCCTTTCCTGTATATGTAATCACTGAGCATTTTCCTGTTGATAGGGAATGGACGAATTCCTACTTCATTAACTATACTTCTCGCTTTGGAGAAGTCCATTCACCGCCCCCACAATTCCTTGCCTTTATTTAAGCATTAAGCACTTCAGTTTTGTTGAAGTGCACATTAATAACATGAGGTATAATTCCCTTGCATTCTAGGGATAAAAGGAAACTAATGAATAAATTTTTCACATTATTTGTTCTAATGGCATCGTTGTATGCTGTTGGACAGGATTCTCTGCGTGGAATCATTATAGACAACTACACGCAAACACCAATTAACGAAGCAATTGTAAGTAACGGTATAAAAACTGTCATCACCCAAGCGGATGGACGCTTTGCTTTTGCCTGTACAGAAAAAACAAACATCATCGTAACACATGAAAACTATGTTAGCTGGAAGGCTATGGGAATCACGTGTACAGATGACCTAGTAATACGTATGAACTCAACCGCTTTAAACCTCAGTACTTTTGAAGTGAAGGGGGAAAAGATGGTCAACCAAACGGATGCCTCAACGGCGCAATCTGTTAACGTACTTTCTGAAAAGGACTTGAAGCGTACAACAGGTTTATTCTTGGAAGAGGCAGTGAACTTGCAAACCGGAGTTCGTATGGAAAAGCGTACCATGAGTGGTGGACAACGTTTTACCATTCGTGGGTATGGGAACAACACCAACTTCAACGGAATGGGGTACAAGGCGTACTTAAACGGTATTCCCTTAACAGATGCAAACGGTACCACAATTTTAGATGACATCGATTTTTCTACCTTGGGTAAAGTTGAGATCATCAAAGGGCCAGCCTCTAGTTTGTACGGAACAGGTATAGGGGGTGTAGTTAATATGTATACTGCAAAACCGAAACAATATGGAACTTCTTTGGAGGAAAATGTAATTGCAGGTAGCTACGGATTAATGCGTTCGACTACTTCATTAAAAAGCAATACAGCAAGTTCTAATGTTGCGCTAAATTATGGAGTTCAAAATTACGATGGCTATAGAGTTCATTCGGCTTCTCAAAAAAGATACTTATCGTTTATCGGTGATTTTAACGTAAGCGAAAAGCAAAGTTTATCAACCTATTTCGCTTACAATAATTCTTACGAGGAGTTGGCCGGACAACTAGACAGTGCTCAATTCTTTGGTCGACAAAACATAGGTGAAGATAAATACCTAAACAACGACGGTCATGTTGAAGTGGAGAGCTACAGAGCAGGTTTGACCCACAACTACACCTTTAACAAATACCTCTCTAACCAAACTACGGCCTTCTTGTCCAGTAGTACGTTGAGTCAAGCGTATGCCGTAGGTTTATCGGATAACATTTCACAAAATGTAGGTGGTCGTTCTGTATTCACGTTGTTCTTCCCGCTAGGTAAGAAGTATGAATTAACAGGTAATCTTGGAGCTGAAGTTCAGCAATCAAAAGGGAACTACAAATCTTTTGGTTTAAGCAATGCTGTGCTAGGAGATTTAAGAGCGAATAACGACATCACTGCTTTCCAAGGAAACTATTTTATGGAGTGGAATTTGACCATGCCACATCGTTTTAGATTAAGTGCGGGAGTGAGTGCCAATCAAATTAACTACACGGTGTGGGATAGAATGGCAACGTCAGGAAATGCCAATCATTTAGATGGTTCAGGATCGCACAAGTTCAACACGGTTGTTACACCCCGCATTGCTTTGGAAAAAGAGTTGGGTAAACATCAAATGGTGTTTGTGAATGTAGCACAAGGATATTCGCCTCCAACAACATCAGAATTTGTAATTGCTTACACGGGAGAAATCAACAAAGCTTTGAAACCAGAAATGGCCACACAGTTTGAGGTGGGAACACGTGGAAGTGCATTGAAAAATAAATTGTCGTGGCAAGTGGCTTTGTTTGACATCAACATCAAAGATAAAATCACTTCTAAAGCAGTAGTAGATACTTCTGGAACTGTACTTTATTCCTACGGTGTAAATGCAGGAGATCAAAGAAATTTAGGTGCTGAAATCGCCCTTTCTTATGTGATTATTAAGGATGAAAAGAAAACGCTTTCATTGTTGCGTCCGTTTGCCAACTTTACCTACAATGCGTTTACTTATAGCAATTTTAAGAGTGATTCTAATGATAACGCTAATACAAGAGATTACACGGGAAATACCGTAATTGGAGTTCCACCTATGGTGTTCAATGCAGGTATAGATGCGCAAACTAAATTTGGAGCATACGTCAATGTAAACTTCCAATTTGTTGATGAGATGTATGTTACTTTTGATAATGCACACAGCGCTCCAGCCTATACTTTGGTAAATGCTAAAGTAGGATATAACCAAATGTTCGGAGAGCACTTTATGGTAGATGCCTTTGTAGGTGGAAATAACCTTACGAATTCATTGTATTACAACATGGTGTTTGTGAACTGGGAAAAAGGTCCAAAACCAGCTATTTACGCTCCGGGTGCTTACCAAGCATTGTTCTACGGAGGTGTTAAATTGAAGTATACTTTTTAATCATTAAAACCTATCGGGGACCTTGGTCCCCGATTTTTTATCACATGAAAAATTTAGTTAAAATAATAGCTGCTGGTGTTTTATTGGTGGCTTGTAATGCCCAAGAGGATAGGGCGGTTGTAAGCGAATTAGGAAAGGATACACAACCCAGAATCATTAGTGCCTCTAAGCAATACACAGAGTTTATCTATGCCTTAGGAGCCGAAGAAAATTTGGTAGGTGTAGATTTGAGTAGTACTTATCCAAAAGCTGCTAGAGCATTGCCGAATATAGGGTATCATATGCACCTCGGTTTAGAAGGAATTATGTCCCTAAAACCTAGTTTGCTCTTGCACAAAGGTGGACATTTCAGCATAGGTCCAGAGCAAGTGGTTACACAACTGGAGAACTTAAATCTTCCTTTGCTATCCTTTGAAAACAAAGCCAAAGACATCCCATCTACAAAAGCTCTTTTAAGAGAAATGGGCGCTTATTTTGGGAAACAAAAGGAGGCGGATTCTTTGTGTTCTAAGCTCGATAGAGATTTGGTTGAAGCGCAAAAACAATTGGGCAAGCAAGAAGATACTGTGAAAGTTGTCGTGATTCATTTTGGTCAGGCCATGAACATATATTTGGCTGTAGGAGCTGAAAGTGTAGCTGGTAAAATGGTAGAAATGGCCGGTGGTAAAATATGCTTGGATAAAAAGGGCATGGAACGTATCACCTCTCCAGAACTCATTGCCCAAGCCAATCCAGATGTAATCTTGTTAACCGACTTTGGGTACGACAGATTAGGGAGCAAAGAAAAGGTGATGGAATTACCCGGTATTGCGGAAACGAATGCTGCCAAAAATGGAAAGATCTATAGAATTGAGGGTTATGACCTGATTTACTTTGGTCCAAGAACAGGGGAGAATGTGTTAAAACTTCACGAAATCATTCACCGCAATGACTAAGGCTGTTTGGATATTTATTTTAGGATGTGGGGTATTGCTATCCGTAATGCTTGCCGCTGTAAAATTGGGTGCCGTAGAGGTGAATACGAATGAAATTCTCCAAGCCCTTTCTAAGTTGGGGACACAAGAAAGTTTAACGACCAACGAAGCTATTTTTATGAATATCCGTTTGCCACGAGTTTTGCTCACAGCTGTGGTAGGAGCCATTCTAGCCTTAGGAGGAGTATTGTTACAAGCCTTGTTTTTAAACCCTATAGTTGAGCCAGGTTTGGTTGGAACCTCTAGTGGTGCTGCTTTTGGAGCAGCACTTTATTTTACTTTAGGGGTGAACCTACCTTTGGGCGAATTTGGTTTGCCATTCATGGCTTTTTTAGGAGGGGTACTTTCAACCGCTCTAGTGTTTTTGCTATCTCAAAATAAAAAAGGAAAATTGGCCATCGTTGCCTTGTTACTTTCTGGTTTGGCCATCAATGCCTTGTTTTTAAGTGGTGTAGGTTTTCTATCTTACTTGGCCAGAGATCCTCAAGCAAGGTCCATTACTTTTTGGAATTTAGGTACAACTTCAGGTGCAAATTGGGATAATTTAAAAGTGGTGAGTGTAGCCTTTGTAATTTGTTTGGTGATCTCTCTGCGCTATGCTAAATCTTTAAATGCCCTAATTCTAGGAGAGGATGAAGCTGTATATCTAGGTGTGAATGTAAAACGTTTAAAATTCGTTATTCTCTTTTTAAATGTGTTGATGATAGCCGTGGCAACTGCTTTTACTGGGGTGATAAGTTTTGTAGGCTTGGTGGTCCCGCATTTGGTCCGCATGTTTTTAGGTTCGGAAAATAAACGTTTGATGTGGATCAGTACTTTGGTGGGAGCGGTATTGTTATGTTTGTCCGATTTACTTTCACGCACCTTATTTGCACCTGCAGAATTACCCATAGGTATCCTTACTACACTCATAGGAGTTCCCGTTTTTATTTACCTCTTACGCAAGAATAATTATCAATTTTAGATGAAAATAGAAGGAGTAGAATTCAGTATTAAGCAACAATTAATCGCTCAAGTTGAGGATGCTTACCTCGAAAAAGGAAAGATACATTTTGTGGTGGGTAAAAATGGAGCGGGTAAAACATCACTACTTAAAATATTAAGTGGTTTAGAACCCAATTACAAAGGTGAAGTTTCTTTTTTAGGAAGGGGTTTAAGAGATTGGAAAATGGAGGAATTAGCCCAAAGAAGAGCGGTGTTATCACAGTCTAATTTCAATGCTTTTCCTATTAAAGTGGAAGAATTAGTAATGATGGGCCGCTATCCTTTTTTTCAACAAAATGCCACGCAAAAAGATAAAGAAATTGTAGCGAAAGCCCTTGCGCTCTTTGAATTGCAAAAGTTTGTGGGAAGAGATTTCTTGAGTTTGAGCGGTGGTGAAAGACAGCGTGTTTTGTTTGCAAAATGCATTGCTCAAATTTGGGGAAAAGAAGGGCACAGGAAGTACTTGTTCTTAGATGAACCTTTAACTTACTTGGATGTAGAGTATCAAGTGCAGTTTTTACAATTGCTTCGCGATTTAATAGAACGATTTAACCTCACTATAGTGGGGGTAATTCATGATATCAATTTGGCCATTAATTATGGTGACAATTTTTTATTGATGCATGCAGGTAAATGTGTGGAACAGGGGGATGGAAGTAGAGTTTTAAGCAGGGAAAATATGCAGAAGTACTTCAAGGTTGAGCCTCACGTGCTTGAACACCAGGGTAGGGACTTCTTTGTGTTTTAGACTTAATTTTCTAATTGATAATATTGTAAAACCTCATTCAAAACGCGATCTGAAACTTTAAAATTGAAATGTTTGTCCAAGAAAAGTTTATCTATTAAAATCTTTGCATCTTCTGCGATTTTTTGATAATCCTTATCGCCATAACTTTTGTCAAAGGGTATTCTTAAAACGCGGTGAAGTTTTTTAGAACTATGCAGAAAGTTTGTGGTGAATTCAATTTGTTTGATTTCAGTTGAAACAGAAAGTTCTAGGATGAGCTCATGCAATATTAAATGCAAAATTTCCTTGGCACTTTGAAGCTCATTACTGTGATCTACTGTTTTATTTTCTGATTTAAACGACATACAATTTTGTATATGGTTTAAAGGAAAAGATAGGAGCAGCGAATATAAAGACTCCGAAAAGAAAGTGAAGTGTATTTAGACCAACGTCAAGTTTTAATAGACAAGTAACCTATTTTTTTATATGTTGGACGAGTAGGTCTTCTAAAGCTTCGCACACGGCCTGTTTACTAAACGTTTTTAATGCCTTTTTACGAGCGTTTTCACCCATCAAAGTGGCTTGGTCGTAGGCATTGTATATACTCGAAAATTGCATAGAGAAATCTTCAAGGTTGTTAACTTCATACAGTTTCCCAAACTTTCCTTCACCTAAGATTTCTGGTGTTCCTGCAGAACGAGTTCCTATAATGGGAAGTCCGTAACTCATAGCTTCTATGGTAACCATACCAAAGGTTTCTCCTTCAGATGCCATTACAAAAAGATCTATACCCTTGTAAAATGCTTCTGTATCTTTCATAAAGGGTCTGAAGTGAACTTTAGAAGAGAGGCCTAAATTTTTAACTTCATCTTGAAGGAGTTGGTAATAATCTTCGCCTTCATTGTGGGTTAAATCTCCTACGATGAGTAATTCTACATCTTGGTGTTTTTTTTCTAACTCCGCCAGTGCTTTGATTAGAAAATGTTGACCTTTTAAAGGATCCAGACGTCCGAGTATACCCAAAATAAATTTGTCCTGAGGAAGGTTTAATAGCGCTCGGGCTTCTTCTTTAGATAATTTCGTTCCTGCAACTTTGTCTGTAGCTAAAGGAATTTGATGAATTTTATGTGCTGGAAAATTCGTGTTTTCTTTTACTTGTTCTGCCAAAAACTTTAGCGGTGATATCCATAAATCTATTTTGGCAAATCTTCGTGTGTGAAAAAGGTCCTTCTTTTTAACATCTATCTGCATGGCTTGTTGGTAGAGGATTTTGAAGTCTTTCTTCATTTTAGACTTCACCAAGCCCATAATGTTCATGTCGCGTCTGTCTCTAATCCAAACGGCTGTTACATTGTCTTTTTTGAATTGTTTACCGACTTTACTGGCGTTGGAGTAATCAAAATACTTTTTATTGTGGGCTACGTAGCGTACAGGAATTTGGTATTCCTTGTTTTTCTCATCGATATAAGCATCTTTAACGCAGTACAATACCACATTAAAACCACGTTCGTGCATCCAGTATGCGTAGCGGATAAAGTTCATTTCTAAACCTCCCCAGCTCACCGAACTACAATAAAAAGCAAGTGTTTCCATATTTTTAAGTCAGCGCTAAAATACAGCTTTTTCTAGGCTTTAGGCGATGCGCGCACCGTTTTTCAATTTCAAGCCAGGTTCAATGAGGGTTACATCTTTGTTTTCACCCAAAGCGCCAAGCACTAAACATTCGCTCATAATGTTGGCGATTTGTTTCGGTGGAAAATTAACCACGGCTACAATTTGTTTTCCGATAAGATCTTCAGGTTGGTATAAAGCAGTGATTTGTGCAGATGTTTTGCGTTTACCTAAGGGACCAAAATCTATGATCATTTTATAGGCAGGGTTTTTAACTTCCTTGAAAATTTCAGCACTTTCTATAGTTCCTATGCGCATTTCAACTTTGGTGAATTCTTCCCAAGTGAGCTTGTTTTCTTCCATGTTATTCTGTAATAAGTGAATTGTGTTTTTTAATTGATTTTGTCCTTTCTTACTTCAAAAAGCTATTGATATCAGTATTTCTTCCATAAACCACCAATATTTCATCTTTGTTAATTCGCGTTTCAGAGGAAGCCACACCGCTACTTCTTTTGTCCAATTTAATTTCTGGAAATTCAGAATCTGTATTAGGCATTAGGGTAGTTAATACAATGAGGTTGTACTTGCGACGTATGTTGAGTTCTTTTAAGGTTTTACCTTCAAATTCTTGAGGAGCCTGAATTTCAACTATGCTGTAATTATCACTCAACTGAAAGGAGTCAACAACACGAGATAAACAGAGCTTTTTAGACCATCGTTCCGCTGTTTCTTCTTCAGGATGTACAATTTCATGCACGCCAATTGCTTTCAATACTTTTTCGTGTAAGGTGTTTATCGCTCTGCTAATTAAACGTTTTACTTTCAGGTTTTTTAGCAGTGCCGTTACCATAATGTTCGCACCTTCATTTTCACCTATAGCTACAATAACTACGTCTGTATCGTCTAAGGGTAAACCAGAAACGGTAAGCTCATCGGTAGCGTCCATGCATATGGTATGGGTAATCTTTTCCTTTAAGGCATCTACCTTTTCCATGCGTTTGTCTACACCTATAACTTCATGACCACGACTGGTTAATTTTTCTGCTAAACTCGATCCAAAACTACCGAGTCCGAATACTATATATTTCATATCAATTAATGCTAATTTCTTCCATTGGATAGCGGTAATTCTTATGCTTTGTGCGTTTGAATAGGGCTATCAAAATACTTAACATGCTTACACGTCCAACGAACATAAGCACAATAATTACAATTTTACTTAAGGAACTGAGTTTTGCTGTGATTCCAACGGTGAGTCCCACTGTACTGTATGCTGAAAAACATTCAAAGGCGATATCTTTTAGGGTTAGTTCAGGGTTAAAGATGCTCACCAACATTATTCCGAAGCCGATAACCATAAGGGACAGTGAAATTACTGCAAATGCTCGCTGAACTGTTCGCATGGATATTTCTCTGCGGTAAATTTCTATCCTACTTTTTCCTTTTGCAATGGATAGAAGGTTTAAGGTAGCAATGGCTAGGGTCGTGGTTTTAATACCACCCCCTGTAGAACCAGGAGAAGCACCCACCCACATCAAGAACATGATAAGCATAAAAGTAGAGAAACGTAAGGCACCGAAATCAAATGTGTTGAATCCAGCAGTTCTGGGTGTGGTTGCTCCAAAGAGAGCGGTCACAAACTTCCCGTAAAAACTATCGTGTTCAGCAAGTGTATTGTCATATTCTAATTCTAAAAAGAAGAGGGTTCCAAAAAAGATTAGAAAGAAGGTTGTGATAAGAATTATTCTGCTGTTTAAATTAAGCACCCAGGGTTTGTTTTCTAATTGTTTTTTTCGCCAAAAAAAGAGTTTGCGAATTACAAAGCGACGTGTATAGGTAAATACATTGGAGAAGATGGGAAAACCTAAACCTCCAAGGATAAATAAACTTATCAATATCATTTGAAAACCATAATTGAATTTAAAATGGTTATCCGCTATTCCATCACTTAAGGTGGAAAACCCAGCGTTACAAAAGGCAGAGATAGAGTGAAAAACCGCGAAAAAAAGTTGATCTCCAGCATGCGAAAAATCATGTTTATTTAAATTGAAATAAATGAGTAGAGCTCCCAAGATCTCTATGCCAAAAGTTATAATTATGATGCGTTTAAAGGTGGAAAATACCTCGGAGAGTCTTTTTGCGTTGGTAATCTCACTTAAGGTCAATTGATTTTCATAGGAGCTTTTACCTTTAAAAAAGAAACTGAAATAGCTGGCAAAAGTTAGAATGCCCAAACCTCCCACTTGAATAAGTATCATGAGAATAGTTTGCCCAAATTGTGTAAATGCAGTTGCGGTGTCTACTACAATTAATCCAGTTACACAAACGGCACTTGTAGAGGTAAATAAAGCGTCTAAAAAGTTGATGCCATGACTCGTTGCCAATGGTAATTTAAGGAGTAGTGCACCCACCAATATAATGAAGAGAAAACTAAGAATGAATAATTGCGCGGGGTTCAAAAGTGTTCTTTTGTATTGTATGCGAATTTCAGAAAACTCTCTGATGAACATCAAGAAGACAGCTAGAGACAACCATGTATCATGGTGAAGAAAATTGTAATCTACCTTTCCTAAAAGGTGGATGAGTTGGTTAACTATTATCATCAAGGTATATAGCGTGCTGAGCGTGTCAAATAGGAAAACTGGAATTTTGGGTTTATGTGCCATGCGCAGTAATCGAAGTACTACAGCCAAAACTCCAAAAGAAAGTGTTACTTGATAAAATACGACCAAGTTTACCTCTATGTCTATCGTCTTTTGAAAACCATAATCAAAGAGTAGAGCAGCGCAAGCGATTATACTTAGGATAAAAGTAAACTTGAAATAGGCTTTGAGGCTAACCGTTTTGGTTATGAATTTTTTCACAGCGTCTTTTTGTTAAATGTAAAGAATGCATAACTAAAAATGAAGGGAAATGAAAGAAGTCTTTGTATTTCGGCGATTTCTTTTTTTATGAGTATGAAAACGATAAAAATACTTGATGTGGAAGAGGATTTAAAGTCTTAACTTAAGTCAATGCATAAACTTCTGTTTCTCCAGAACTTTGTAAAAAAAAGTAACAGATGGAAACAATGAAATTTGCAAGAACAGCCGGAGTGCTTTATTTCTTGATTGCGATTATTGGTGGATTTAGCATAATGTACGTAGGAGAAAGCCTTTTTGTTGAAGGGGATGCTAAGGCCACTTTTCAGAATTTGATAGACAAAGAAGGACTATTTCAATTGGGTTTAACCGGAGACCTACTCATTATTTTAATTGAATCTTTGCTCACGGTTATGTTGATGCGCTTATTCAAAGATTTCAATCCCACCGCGGTAAACGTCGCTGGATTTAGTAGAATAGCTATGGCTATAATTATGAGTGTGAACTTGATTTTTTATGTGGCTCCTTATATAATGATGAAGTCGGGTTTAGCTTTAGAGCAAACGGATTTGGAAAACTGGAGTTATTTGTTTTTAGAGCTACATGGGATGGGCGTATTTGCTTGGCAAGTATTTTTTGCTGTACACATGATTGCCTTGTCTTTTCTGATTTGTAAAACACAAATTGCCAAATGGATGCAGGGCTTTGTATTCTTAGGAGGAATAGGATATTTTACGGACTGTTTGTATCATTTCTTTTTCGCTGAAAATGAAATGTGGAGCATTGTCAATGGGGTGCTACTGGGATGTGCCGTAATAGGAGAACTTGGTTTTGCCCTTCACTTAATCCTCAAAGGCAACAAAAAAATCATCCCCGCGTAGGCGCAGCTTTTCGAGTCGCTCACATGTACAAGGCATATGTATCCCCCCCCGTAAGGGTCGACCCGCGTGTCGACCCACCCCAAAACTACACCCGCACCCCAGAACCTCTTCCAGCCCCCTTCATCCAATGGTAAACAAGCGTAAAAAGAACAAAAGGTATAAGGGTGATAAGGGGAAACAAATACTGCCATATCCCAATTTTTGGAAATTGACCTAAAAGGAAAACGTGAAGCACAGCTAGGCCTATATAGTAGAACCATATCTGTTTTTTACGTTGAGCGATCTGAATTTCTTTTTTAGTGATATCAGCCTTAATTGTAGTATGATTTTTACTTTGTCGTTTAAGTTTTCTATGTTGAGCCTTTAAATGTTGATGTGTTTTCGAATTGTAGCTGGCAAAAATTACAAAGACAATGAAATGCAAGAGAGCGAATAGTAGGTTATAGGTAACTTTTATTTCTTCTGGATCGCGCATGCTGCTTGAGTAGTTTTGTTGCGCCACTGTATCCAATATTCTTGGAGACCTTCCGGTGTTTTAGTTAAGGGACTAATATCTAAATTTTCTCCGGGAAGTAATGCTTTTTGTAACTGTTTTTTGCGCGCAGAAAGGGCAGGGGCATGGTTCCACCCTCCGCTGTGGTCGAAGCTAGTTCTGGCAGCGCAAGAGTCGCTTACTTTTATAAAGGGTATGGTGAGTTTATAGGTGACTTTTCCTGAGCCCATGCCAACGGTAGACATTTTAAGGGAATTGAAATCAACCTTTACGTAGTTTTTTTCCTTATAGAGTTTTTTGAGTTGGTCGCCTACTTTGGCCGACATGGTATTGGAGAATTGATGGGCAATATCATCACCCTTTATGAATTCTGGACCTTGGTAATAGCCATAGCAGCTGTCTTGATTACAATCTACATGCTCCGTGAATTCACCATGTTCCCTTTGAGAAGCAAAGGATAAAAATATCCCTACAAACAATATAGCACCCCCAATCAATTTCATTTCCCTATGAAAATACAAAAAACTCCCGTACGGTGTCGACCCGCGTGTCGACCCGATACCCCAAAACCAAAAAAAACGCACCCCTAAGGATGCGTTTCTAAATCTATAAAAGTCTTTCTCCTTAAAACAAAGCAGGGAAATCTGTTGGATTCGCTTCGTGCATCATGCCGTAAGCTGTTTCAAAGATATCGTCTACGTTTGGTTTAGAGAAGTAATCTCCATCTGTTGAGTAAGCTGGACGGTGATCCTTCGCACTCAAAGTAATTGGTTGAGAATCCAAGTGGTAATAACCACCTTGTTTCACCAAAATTTGATCTAAGATAAATGCTGTAGCACCAGAGCTCACGTCTTCATCAACGATCATCAAACGGTTAGTTTTCTTCAAGGATTCAACAATCATGTGGTTCACGTCAAAAGGTAACAAGGTTTGAACGTCTATTAATTCTACATTCATTCCTGTTTCTGCCATTAACTTTTCAGCTTGCACACATAAGTTAAAAGTAGAACCGTAAGAAACGATGGTTAAATCAGTACCTTCTTTCACGATTTCCGGAACTCCCAATGGAATTTTGTATTCTCCTAAGTTGCTTGGCTTTTGTTCTTTTGATCTGTATCCGTTCAAAGGTTCAATAACCAATGCTGGCTCATCTGCTTCCATCAACAAGTTGTACATACCCGCTGCTTGCACCATGTTTCTAGGAACACAAACGTGCATACCACGAATCGCGTTGATGATCATTCCCATAGGAGAACCTGAGTGCCAGATTCCTTCTAAACGGTGACCACGTGTACGAATGATTAATGGCGCTTTTTGTCCACCAGCTGTTCTGTATTGTACAGTTGCTAAATCGTCAGACATAATCTGAATAGCGTACAACAAATAGTCTAAGTATTGGATTTCAGCGATAGGACGTAAACCCCTCATGGCCATACCTATACCTTGACCAAGGATGGTAGCCTCTCTAATTCCAGTATCAGAAACTCTTAATTCACCGAATTTCTCTTGCATACCTTCCATAGATTGGTTTACACCACCAATCTTACCTGTATCTTCACCAAAAGTCAAGGCTTCTGGGTACTTTTCAAATATCTTCTCGAAGTTATCTCTCAATACAATTCTTCCATCAACCATTTCTTCTCCTTCAAATGTTGGAGCAACTGGAGTGATGTTAGCAATGCTGTATTTAGATGAAGAGTAAAGGGCAGAACTGTAACGATTTGCGTTGTTGTTCAACTGTGTATGTAACCAGTTTACCAAAGCAGTTTTCGCTGCGTTTTCTTCACCTCTTACCTTGCGGATAACACTTCTAACTACGTTTAATACATCCTTACGAATAGGTTCGAATGCATTTTCCAAGGCTTCAATCTCTTTGTTGATGAAAGCTTTGTTTGGAGAGGCGTCTGCTACGTTCTTCATCAATTGAACGGCAGTTGAAAGATCTGCTAACAAATCTGTTGTGAAAGCTTTCCACGCAGCATTTTTAGCATTTCTAACTTCTTTTTTCGCTTCTTTTTCTATGGCTTCTAATTCCTCAAGAGTTGCAATAGCTGCATCTTCACCAAGGCTTGTAGAAGTAATCCATTGTTTGAATTTCTCTATACAGTCGAAATCTTTCTCCCACTGTAATCTTTCTTCAGATTTGTAACGCTCGTGAGATCCAGAAGTAGAGTGACCTTGCGGTTGGTTTACTTCTTTTACGTGAACTAAAACAGGAATCTGCTCTTCACGTGCTAATTTCACTGCTTTTTCGTAAGTGATACAAAGGTCAGCGTAATCCCATCCTTTGGTTACGAAAATTTCAAATCCTGGCGTATCTTCTGTTCTTTGGAAACCAGCCAAAGCTTCAGAGATAGAGTTTTTCGTTGTTTGGTGATCTCTAGAAACAGAGATTCCGTATCCATCATCCCAAACACTCATTACCATAGGTACTTGTAATACACCTGCAGCATTCATTGTTTCCCAGAAAGGACCTTCTGATGTTGAGGCATCTCCAATTGTACCGAAAGCAACTTCATTTCCACCATTGGTGAATTTTTTGAAGTCTTCTAATTCTTTTAATGAAGGATGATTTCTATACACTTTAGATGCTTGCGCCAATCCTAATAAACGAGGCATTTGTCCGGCAGTAGGAGAGATGTCTGCAGAAGAGTTCTTCTGTTCCATCAAGTTTTTCCACTCTCCGTTCTCATCTATGTTACGCGTTGCAAAGTGTCCACCCATTTGACGTCCACCTGATGCAGGCTCATGTTCTACATCTGTGTGTGCGTAAAGGGCAGCAAAATATTGTTGTACATTTAATTGATCTATGGCCATCATCAGAGTTTGATCTCTGTAGTAACCGCTTCTAAAGTCTCCGTTTTGGAACTGCTTTGCTAAAGCGATTTGTGCCAATTCTTTCCCATCTCCAAAAATACCGAACTTCGCTTTACCGGTAAGAACTTCTCGTCTTCCCAATAAAGAAGTTTCTCTTGAAATACAAGCCAATCTGTAATCGTTAATGATTTCGTTTTTGTATGCTTGTAAATCTGTATTTGTAGTCTCGAGAGTCTCAGTGTTTTTCGTCATAGATGTATTTTTAAGCCTTGCAAAGATAATAAAAAAAGCCTGCAATTCGTAGTGTCTGAATCACAGGCTCTTGTCTGTTTTTGGTTAGAAAACTCAATTGTTCATTGAGATGCGTTAGAAGTTGCTGATTTTCAAGTTAAACTTAGGAATACACTACTGAAAAAAGTGCATTTTCTTACGCTGTTGTTTGCTGCTAAAACAATTTATTGATCAAAAGTTTATATTCACTTCATGTTTACCGGTTTGTTTGTCTTCTCGGATGTGTACACCTCTTCCATAATGTCTGTGGTATTCGTAATCATCCTCTTCACCATTGTAGGTTCTTGTTGAATGAAGTTCCTTATTGATATAGGTTTGAATGACCACATTTTTAGGTTTGTAAATGTCTATTTCTGCTTCTTGACCTCTGATTTTATCCTCGGCAGGGAAGCTGTAATCTAAGTCGACAAAAAGCTTATTTCCTTCCATGAAAACATTGTGTTTGATGTGTTCTAAATGCTCATAAGCATCCACTGATGTTGAACCATTTGCCTTTAGGGTATGATAGATTCTTGTGATACTATCTTCTCCCGTGCGGTAATCCATATCCTCAAAGCGCAAACTAATTCGGTTTTGTTCTAAACGTAAAACTTCATCGCGTTCTGGGTTATATAGAACATTAGTGCCCACCGGTCTTTCACTGATGTAGTGAACCTCTAAAGTATCTGTTACAAGTGAACCTACCTCTATTTTGTTTTCTGCCGAAGCTTCAAATTGTAGTGCTGTCTTGATGCCGATAGCTATGCTTGAAATGAAGGTAACGATGAAGAGTACAAAGAGGAAAATGCTAAAGTATCTGATGCTCTTGGATTTAAGGTTCCAAATTAAACGTACCCCGGTGAGGATTAAGAGTAGAATGATACTGAACTTGGCCACATAAACACAGGTCCAGGCCAAGGTTTTTACCAAGTTGTTTTCGAAGAAAATACCTGATAAATCGAAGAGAGATAAAAGTTCACCTTGTCCATTGCTTCCTACAATTCCAAATCCTCCTACAAAAAAGGTAAGGAAACTAAGGATAAGCGAGAGTCCCATAAAAATAAGGGCTATTCCCACAAGCGTAAGTATAAAGCGCACGAGTTTATGCATACTTTCCTTCCCATCTCCTTGAAAATGACGTGAAATTTTACGTCCTGTTGATTTTACTTTTTCTCCTGTATTGTTGAGTTCTCTTTTGATGTTTTCAACCGTAACGGGTACTCCTTTCATTTTTAGTTTATCACTGGTTGTTGTAGCGGGGGGAATAACCACAACCAAAACAAGGTAGAGTATAATTCCTAAAGTAAGTAACGTGGTTAGCGCGAATAGAACAAACAAAACTCTCACGATATCTACGTTAATTTGATAGTGATGAGCTAAACCTGCACAAACACCCGCAATTTGAGCGTTTTCTACATCGCGATAAAGTTGGTTTCTTTCTCTGCCTTGTGAACTTTCTTCGGTAGAGCTTCTTCTTCCTTTGTCACCCTCGTTTTCGTCTTCATCCTCGTCAGGTGCATAGGCTGTAGCTTCTCCCATTACGGCAACCACATAGTCTACGTCTTCGCAGGTAACCGGACCGCCACTGGATCTTTCTGTGAAAATTTCTGCGATACGCAATTCAACATCCTCCAACACCATGTCGGCCTCGTCGCTGTTTTTAAATTGGGCGCGGATGTTTTCTAAGTATGATTTGAGTTTTTCATAACCTTCTTCTTCCACATAGAAGATGATTCCGCTTAAATTTATAGATATCGTCTTGTTCATGATTTCTGAGTAATAATGTTAACGGCTGTGCTTAGTTCATTCCACGTCGCGTTTAATTCAGCCAAGAAATTTTCACCTTCTGTGGTGAGTGAATAGTATTTTCTGGGGGGACCACTCGTTGATTCTTCCCATCTATAACCGAGTAAATCGGCTTTGAGTAGTCGCGTTAATAGGGGATAAAGTGTTCCTTCTACAACGATCATTTTGGCGGCTTTCAATTGGTCTATTATTTCCGAAGGATAGGCCTCCTTAACGTTGAGTATAGAAAGAATACAATACTCCAATATCCCTTTACGCATCTGAGCTTTTGTATTTTCTAATTTCATATTTCGATTCTTATAGTACTAATACATAACAAAGATATAGTTTTTAAAAGGTACTTTGCATTGCAAGGTACTATATTTCTTTGTTTTTAATACATGAATGGTTGTATAGAGGTATAAAAGGTTTTGAGTGGTGTTTTTAAGATAAGTATTGAATGAAACCTTTGGGTAGAAATGTGAAAAGTCTGCTCGTAGAATTTTAAGGGACTTAATAGAAAGAAGTATTTTCTGCCCTGGATAGCAACGGCAGCTTTCTAGGATGGCATTTTAGTAAACACACCTAAAAAAGCACGACTTTAGAAGTGTTGTTTTAGGGGAATGTGCACTTAAATGCAAGACTAGGAACTAAAGTGAATAGCCAGAAATGGCAGCCTGTTACATTTTATTTTTCTTGCAAAATGCTTTATAACGCGCTCGGATGGCTGGTGTGAAATTGTCTTGCTGCATTTCCATGATTTGCTTTATTTCACCCAATAGCTCTGGATAATTGGGTATGAATTTTTGTAGATTTTCCAAGGCATGGACTTTAACAGCCACTTTAACTTCAGCTGCTGCTAAATCCTTAAATAACTTATCTAGAAATTCTCCTTGTTTGTAGGCGATGAGAGGACAAAAGGTGAGTGATTTTAAGACGTTTCTTTGTAAACCCGGATTTTCGTGGTTTAAATAAAGGTCTAAAAGTTCTTTTTGAATAGTGTGTAAGGGGTAACTTTTGGCTTCTGCAACTTTGCTGAGGTACCAAGTGCTGTATTCTGGAAAAGGGTAGGTGGTGCGCAAAGCGATGTTGGCCAAGGCTTTCAAAAACTCGGTGTTTTTAGCTAAACCTATGGTTTCCTTAACGTGTCTGTACTTTCTAAAATCGAGTACAAAGGCTTCAATTTCTGCTGGAGTATAGTCGCTGCGCATGTTGCCAAAAATAGCAAATGCTTTAATAGCTTAGGTCGTAAATCTGAAGATAAATGTGCTATTGATTTAATTTCTTACGCTCGTAGAAATAAGAGGAAAGTACTCCAATAATTACGGCCACATTACTTATGAGCATGAGGTAAGAGGATTTGTTTTCATCCCAACTTAGGTTGTTGAAATTCATAAGAACAGTGAGGTTGAGTATTGCCAGCGCCGCAGCTAGTGTAATTACAAAAATTCTGATTTTTTGGAGGTCCATGCAGTTTGAGTTTACTTTTAGTGTTCTAAAAATAAATAAAATAATTCATGGATTGTAACTTTCAGGTGCTTGAATTACTGAAATGTTTAGTCTACTATTTAAACGGTAATTGTTATGCTATGTTAAGGATAATTGATGTCTATTAGATCGCTAAACGTTGCAATGAATTCATTAGAGAATGTTCTTGTTTGAGGCAATAACCAAATAGATTCTAGTGCTCCAGGATATTTGAACATTAGACCGAAACCTCTCAGCGTATCGCCCTTACTTACATAACTATAGGAAGTGCTTATTTCTTCTTCGTCCATGAATAAATCATAAAGGGTTAAGGTTTCCAAGTCAACTACCATGCGCGTTAACATTCCCTCCAAGCTTCCTAGAAAAGCATCCTCTACTAAAAGTGTATCGGTTTTTACTTTGGATTGAATAACAGAGATGGTTCTGCTGTCTTCATTGTCTGTGTACATGTTGAGCTCAGTGTAAAGGTTTTCGAGTCCTGCTGGAACTACTGAACTGTATAAGGTTAACTGTGTTGGACTTTCAAATTCGAATTGACCAATTTTTTGTTCTAACCAGTCTTGTTCTAATAATTCTTCATCGCTTAAGGAAGGAGTAAAAGCCAATAAAGGGATGAGTATAATGGTTAACATCCCTATTAATGCTCCAACCTTAGTACTTGTTGATTTCTTTTTCACCCATTGGTGGGTACCAAATCCTAGTAAAGTTCCTACAAAAGAGAAGAGCACTTGCCAGGCAAAGGTCTCCATGGTAGAATTCCCAAAATCATTACCAATCACTTGCGCGATGACAACGGGCAAGAGAATAAAGGACATCAACCAAATTTCTTTCGATTGCTTTTTCATAATCTTTTTATTCTTGTAGATTATCAGTTTGAGCTTTGTAAATATAGAGTTGAATCGCATTTGTAGAGGCTGTTGCCGTTGCAATTCGTTGGTCAACTAGGGGTTGAAGAATAAAATATCCTAAGAAAGGATACTCGTCATCATACACTAGCTTTCCACTTTGTGCGTCGAACACCTGTAAAAACTCCTTGCGATTTTTGAAAATTTCTGATTGTTCAAGTTCTTTAATCGTTCTAGAACCACATACAAACGCTGTTGGTTCTTCCGTTTTCGGCATCACAACACTGGTGTCTTCAACAGCAGGGTAATAGTAGCGGTAAATTAGCTTGCCGGTACCCAAAGAACGAAGTTGAGAATAGTGATAGTTTTCCAAGTGTAGGGTGTTGAGCATTTCGAAATCTATGAGGGTATCAATAGAGTTTAATTCATTTTGCGCTTGTGTTATGCATTTTCCAGGGATATGATAGACCTTTTCTAATTCACCTTGGAGGGAGTAGATTTTTATGTCGTGACTCAAATTTTGAGAAAATAGTACAGATTGATCTTGTACCGTAAAGTAACTGTCTGCATAGTATTGATAGTTTCCTTGGTAATACAGGCTATCAAAATCTCCAAAATATTTCGTGCGTTTTCCTTTCGCATTGATACGGACAATACGCGGAGTTTCAACTACATGTTTACGGTAGTGATTTTTCCTGTAGTCGTACTTTTTTGGATCGTAGGAAGGACTTAGATTTAAAAAGTAAGATTTACTAGGAGGATGATAATAAGGATAGCTTTTGTTTGGGAAATTATATTTTGAAAAGAAATGAGCCGTTTTCATTCTTTTAACTTCCTTACCCTCCCAAGAAAATTGTATGATTTCTTGGTTGCGTGTGATATAATGAATGAGGCTGTCATCAAGGATAATATTAGAATTATAAGGTAGACTTTCTTTTTCTATTACTTCGAAATGTAAACTATCTATGGCTTGATTTTGTATATCATAGCTGTAGAGTGTTTTTGTTTTGAGTGTAAAAAGGTAAAGTTTGTTTTGGTGTGTTTTAAGATGGTAACCGTATGCAAAATCGTTCAGTGGAGCAAACTTTTCTAAATCTAGTGAAATACTGTCTTCCAATTGGTAGTTGAATTGTGCATGTGTTTTAGGAATAAATGCTAGGGTACCTAGAATACACAGCATACGGAATAAATTAAGTGGCTTCATACTGTTTGTTGATCTTTTGATTTCGATAGTTATAAGTAACAAAGCCGGTGAAGTTACAGAATACTTCAATTTTTAAGAACTAAAAATCTAACTGTTTTTCACCAAGCATTATGAATTGTTGTATAAGTTTTTGAACCCTAAGGGCTTGTTGTTTTTAAAGGAAGAAATGTTTCCATCTGCTTTTTTGAGGCTTAAGGTTTATCCTTACTAATTGGCGCATTAAAGCCTACGCGTGTTTGTGTTCCCCACGCACTTTTCTTGCGTACGAATTTGTCCCAGTTTCCCTTAACGGCTGCCCAGACACCTATGGGGTGAAAAAACAGCGGCTCGAGTATGGCTACGCCAAGTAAAGTAAACAAGGATTTATAGCCCTTGTATTCTCTGTAGGTTATTTCTTCAATTAAGATGGTAAACCATGATAATAATACGGCAAAGGAATATACCATTCCTAAAAGTAAAAGAAAGTGAGGCCAATTCACCCATCCTAAACAAACGAGTACTAAAAAGTAAACCAAGCCTAAAAACTCTATGATAGGAGCTAACCATTCGTAAAACAACCAAAAGGGATAACTCAACATTCCGAGTATGCCATATTTGGGGTTCATAAACATATCCTTGTGCATACGAAGGGTTTCAATTGTGCCTCTTGTCCATCGGTTACGTTGTCTGTCCAATACTTTTGCAGATGCTGGTACTTCTGTCCAACACAAAGGGTCTGGTACATAGGTTACCGAGTATTTTTCCTTTTTTTGGTGCATGAGTTTTCTCATTCTCACCACAAGCTCCATGTCTTCACCCACGGTTTTAGGGTTGTAACCTCCAGCTTCTATGAGTATCTTTTTGTCAAAGAGTCCGAAGGCACCGGAAATGATCAAAAGTCCATTGAGTCTACTCCAAGCCATTCTTCCCAAAAGAAAGGCGCGCAAATATTCTAATGTTTGATAGAGCGGAAGTAAAGTTTTCGGAAGCCTCACATTTAAAATTCTTCCGTTACTGATTTCGCAATTGTTGGCAATACGCACTACACCGCCTGCGGCAATCACTTTTTTATCTATGGATTGTAAGAAAGGTTCTATCATGCGCAAGAGAGCATCATCCTCTATGATACAATCCACATCTATGTTGGCCACATATTTGGCATTGGTATAATTAATTCCTGCATTGAGTGAGTCTGCCTTACCGCCATTTTCCTTGTCTATAACCACCAAATTGTGAAAGGCTTTGTTGGTAGATTTGTAAATTGCTCTAATTGGGGCATGCTTGAGTTTACTCTTGGCTTTTACCTTGCTTTCAACCAAATCGTAGGCGGCAATCATTTTCTCCAAACAATCATCTTTACTGCCGTCATTTACTATGATGATATCGTAGTTGTTGTATTTTAAAGAAAGGAGGGATCTTATATTTTCTACGATGGTAGCACTTTCATTAAATGCCGGTGCTATTACTGCAATTTTTGGGGCTAAAGATGACCTTAGTATGTGTTCAAAGTTGACAGATTTTCCTCTTTTTAAATGATTGGATATAGCCAGTATGGAAAAGATGGCCAATATGAAATAAAAACTCATAATGGTCAAGGCATACCAAAAGATAAAGTACTCAAAAAAGGATGAAATATTCTCGTAGGTAAATATATTATTGAACATAAACCGTTGTTTCTAATTCGTTAGCTAATTCTTTGATGTAGGTGTTTTTAGCTTCTTTTAAGGAAGAAAGCTCAAGTTCAGAGAGCTTCACAGGGTTGCGCTTTAGGGTTGCAATGATGTTAATGAAGGTCCAAAGCGACATGCTCCCTTCCAAATCTTTCAAAGCAATCAAAGCTTCTTTCCTTTTTATTTTTACCAAGGATACACGGGCATTTCTTTTCACATCATCGTTGGGGTGATTTATGTATGCAGCAATGGCATCGAAGGCTTCTTCGTACTCTAAAGTAGAGAGTTCATACATCCCTCTTATTTTTTGGTGCCATTTTCTACTTTTTAGTTTGGCCATAGAAACTTCTTGAAGGGCTAAAGCTTCATAAAGGTCATAGGCTTTTTCGGCGTAAACCCCGGAGAAATTATGGTTTAAATTGAGCAGTAATTCTATGGTTATGTTTTGGTTGGTTTTAGATTTCATCAATTTCTGTATCCTAGCAAAGGCTCTGTCTGCTATTTCATTTTCATGCAAGAGAAAATCAACTAAACAATCTTCCAGAACATTGGTTAATTGCTTAATGTGTTTATCGCGTTCAATAAAGTAAAATTTGATGCTCACAATAAGAAGGAATACTACTAGGGCAGACCCCAGTGTTAAGCCGACGATGAGGAGCAAAATACTATCCGTGTTTACCACCATGTGTACATCAATTTTAAACTGTAGAGAAATTGTGAGCGTTGGTTGCTGACAAAGGTGTATTTAATCATGTCAGCCCGAGCTTCAAGGAAAAAACGACTCCCTATAGCTTGTTGGGTACTAACTCCCAGGCTAAAGGTTTTGTTTTGCGCTACCGCAGTTGTTGTGTTTCCATTCAGTATTACAGCACTAGGGTCGAAACCATAGGAAATATTAACGGCAGAAAAGGCCAAGTCACTGTGG
This sequence comes from Lishizhenia tianjinensis, assembly GCF_900116425.1. GTDB lineage: Bacteria > Bacteroidota > Bacteroidia > Flavobacteriales_D > Crocinitomicaceae > Lishizhenia > Lishizhenia tianjinensis. The sequence continues at coordinate 352,040 of NZ_FPAS01000001.1, forward strand.
TAATAACGTTGCTGTATACTTGCCGAAAGTATATTAGGGGTGATACTGTTTTGCACACCAAGGTTGGCACGGAGTAAAGTATAGTACTTACCGCTGTATTTAGATAAACTAGCCGTAAGCAAACTGACATCAATATTGCCGTTGTAGTGCATGTATTTTAAACCAACAGAATGTTCCCATACCTTGGCAAAGGTGTTGAAATACTCAGCATCAAAACGACGATGGGCAAATACCTCAGAAGCGGAATAGGCTCCCTTCAGGTAGAAGTAATCCTTATTAACGCATTTTTTGTAGAGGTCTAACTCTGTAAACCATGCCTTTTGCTCAAAGCGTTCTGAATAGGACAACTTTGGGAGGAAAACCCAAGATTTGTGTAAGAGTTGACTCTCCAAGGCAACCGTTTTCCATGCCTTAAGATCTTTACTGAAATGTGCATATTCCCCTTGGAGACCCACATAATTTCTTTGGGTTAAGGGAAGGGTATCTCCACTGGCCGACGAAGGCTGGGCGAAAGTGTACAGGTGTAGGGTTAAAAGCAGGACAATATATATTCCTTTCATCATGCACGGTGGTGTTTAAAAATGTTTTTAATTCTTACCACGAGTTCATTAGGACTGTAAGGTTTGTCTATAAAATCATAGGCCCCCAAATCGAAGGCTTCTAGTATTTTATTTTCTAAATCAGAGTCGGAGATAATAATAGAAGGGATGTCTTTTTGATCACAGATTTCTATGATCTCGAAACCACTTTTAAAAGGAAGCATTTCTTCTGTAACCATTAGGTTAATTTTCCCTTCTTCTATGAGGGTTAGGGCATCATTACCATTGGAGGCAACATTCACCTTGCATCCTTCGCTTTTTAAGCGTTTTTTTATGATTTTCTGTATCAATCTGTCGGGCGAACAAAAAAGCACACATTGTTTTTGATTTTCTTCCATGCAGTTCTAAAATAGATGAACATTTCATTTTTCATACCTACGGACACTCTGTCATAAGGGATGAAGCTACTTAACATGTTCAGCTTGTTCCAAAATTTAAGTTTGAAATTAAGTATTATTCTATAGTCGACATAGTTATGGTCCAATAAATTGGAAGAAAAAAAATGGTGCAATAGGGGAAGAATTGTTTTAACTTGTCTATACATAAACACGTAGATTCTTCAACATGAAAAAGTTATTAATGGGGCTTTTGGGCCTTGGAATGTTTACCAGCGCACTTGCACAAAAAAGTGTTGGTTTAAGCTGGGGTACCGGACACTTGCAAAGACAAGATTTGTCTTTTTCATCGATGAAGCACAGCACAATTTCTCCTTTAAACTTGACAGGAACTTTTAACTATCAAAATTCGTTTCAAGAACACCTGATACAAATAGGCTTTGCGACCTATTCACCTTCTTTGGTAGAACCTTTCACTTTCTATACAGAAGGGGGAGACAGCTCTACTTCGTACCGTCACAATTTTAAACAGTTAAACCTGGGCTATACCTTTTTGTACACGATTTATGAGAATGGAAATTTAAAAGTGAAAGCTGGACTTAACCAAGAGAATAGACTCATTGCCTCAGAATACTATTATGCCATTTCCTCTAGCTTTTCTTACTATTTCTCTTTTGGTGTAAATGCGGCAGTTAAAGCCGAGTATGCGTGGAAGGAAGAAAACAAATTCACCCTAATGGGAAGAGCATCCTTGTTTGCCTTTAATGCCCGGTCTCCTTATTTGGGAATAGATGATCATTATTTAGAGGATAACTACAGCCATAAATCCTTCAATGCTTTTTTGAACTATATCTCTAACGCTAGATTTCAATCTTTAGGAAAATACCAATACCTAGATATTCTGATGGTTTATGATAGGACCTTAAATGATAAATGGAGTTTTAATGCGAGTTATCAATTAGGACTGAACTTTAATCAATCACCCACACATTTTGCTTCCGTTCTTAATGTTCTGTACTTAGGAATGAATTATACACTTTAATCAAGGAAAAAATGAAATATTCTTTATACATCGTATTCAGTGTTTTGCTTGTAAGCGCAAGTGCTTGTAAAAAAATGACTTTTCAACCCCAACCCGAAAATTCACAAACTGCAATTTTTGATTACTTCTATAAGGCCTATCAAGAAGATTATGTGTTGTTTGATCAGAGAAATGTAAACTGGGAAGATCAGTACAATACCTACAGACCTATGGTAAGCGATGAAATGAGTGATGCAGATTTATTTGAAAGATTGAAGGACATGGTCGCGCCTTTAAATGATGGTCACGTTAAACTTATAGCTCCCAATGAAATACAATATACCCCTAACATATATTATCAAACGCGATTAGAGGATGACCTGTTTGATTTGGAACTCATTAAAAGTAAATATTTGAAGGACGATTACGAGGTGAACGGTTACGGTTTCAATACCTATGGTATGATAGAGAATGATATTGCTTATGTGCACATGGTATGGACTTCTGATAACTGGGAAGGAATGGATGAAATATTAAGTTACAGTGATCCTGCCAAAGGGCTAATTATAGATCTCAGACACAATGGAGGAGGGGATTTTACCCTGGCCTTTTCACGCATGGGAAGATTTACGCAGGAAGAACGTTTGGCTTTTACCTCTAAAACAAAAAATGGAGCTGGACCGAATGATTTTACAGCGCCTTATGCTTGGAAAATCTATCCAGAGGGTGAGTATTTCGACAAAAAGATAATGGTATTGACGGATAGATATACTATAAGTGCCGGGGAACGTTTGGTTATGGCCTTGCAAACTTTACCCAACGTAACGACGGTAGGAGATACGACCAATGGCTCTATTTCCTCTATGATACTAAGAGAGCTACCCAATGCCTGGAATTTTTCAGTTTGTCCACAACAGGTAGAAAGTCATGATGGAATGAATTATGAAGGTATAGGACTTATACCAGACGTGCTCATAGAAAATACAAGTGCCCAAATGCAAGCTAAAACAGATGCTACTTTAGAACATGCCTTGAGTTTGTTTTAGGATAAATAATAGGGTTGATAAGCATTAAAAAAGGAAGAGTAATCAAGCTCTTCCTTTTTGGTTTATATGGTTTAAAGTAACAATTGGAGGTATATCTTTTACCAACCCTCTACCGTAAAAGCCAAGTCATTTATATGCTTTTTGTAATATTTTCGGAGTCCCTTTTTTAAAGCTTTGCTCTTCTCCATATCGCGGTAAATTTGATTTTGCACCTTGCTTATATATAGGTCTGAGTCTATTAGATCTGCTTCGAATTTTGATTGAGCTTTATTTATGTTCTGGTCGAAATCATTCATAACGGGGGAATTATTTTCTAGGAGGTCATCAAAAAGTGCTTCAATGGCAAAAGCCTCCGCGAGGGTTCTATCTTCGTGCCAATCTCCTTTCTCAACTTCGTTAATCCCTAAACAAATGTGCCATTGAATACTTGTATCTGGATTCACGTCATGACAATAGAAAAATCTTGCAGCAACTTCCATCACCTCAGCTTCTTTAAAAGTACTTTTCTTTATTTCTGCATTGTTGAAGATACCGGCATAAGTGGTTTGAAAATAATGGTTTAGTAGTGTGTCTTCGGTTAATAAATTCATAAAGGCTTGGTCCATTGCTGCAGTGTCGGGATAGAGCGCAAGTACTTTTTTTGTGTTTTCAAAATGCGGAGCCTTGTAAAAATGACCTTTCTTTATTAAAAGGTAGTCAAAGCGCATATTAAAAGGACTCAAGTCACCTTCGCTTTTCATTCGCGGCGTAATGGATGCATGTGTTTCTCCTTGGTATTCATAGGTGCTTCTATCTAACAATACGTATTCACGAATGATTGACGAGCCGCTTTTATTTACCAAAAGTGCAGTAGTGATAAGGAGTATTAAAAGTTTCATATTAGATGGGTTTTGTTGGTTTCAAATCTATGGATTAAACCTACATTAAAGCGTTAAAGAAATACAAAAATATCTCTAGGCTATTATAAATTGAACTCCTATTTTTTGCATGTATTCTGAAGTAAACTTGTACTTACTAAAATATACTTCATTTACTTATCTATGAGTATATTGTATTCCTTTGGGATGAGGTAACCTTCTCCGAAGTTCGTCAACCCTAAGAGTATTGTAATTCCTAATAGTACACCCAAAATCAGTAGGATAAAAGCTTGTTGATGAGGTGTTAATCCGCCTAACTTTTTCTTCATTTTGAGGGCGTGAATGGAGGCAATATGACCAAAAAATGCGAATACGGCGAGCGAATAATAGGGCAGGAAAAATAAGAGATGGGGAAATGTATTTAGTCCTGCAATCCCAAAATAGAAATTTGTATCAAGGTCTAAAAGATATCGACCAAATAGAATTGCGCTTACATGAATTAGTAGAAAGAAAGCTAAATAAAGTCCAGAGTAAATTTGAATTTTTTCGAAAAGAGTGGCTTTTACTTTTTTAGTTTTAAAAAACAGTTGCATTCCTGTTGTTATCTGAACAATTACGGCGAGTAATATGATTAGTTCTGAAAAGGGATTTCTGTAGATTACTCTTAGAACTCCCATTTTTTCTATATGCAATTCGGGTGAGAAAATACTGAGGAAGTGGTTGAATAAATGTATCCCAATAAAGAGACTTATTGTAATTCCGGAAAAGTAATGAAAACGTTTCATATTTTATTTACAAAACTACTAGGGGGGGAGGTGCTGTCATTTGATATAAATCAAATTGTGTTAGGATTTTAGAAGTTTTCCCCTTATTCGACTCAAAGTTTCTAGAGTGATACCAAGGTAAGAGGCTATATGTGTGAGTGGCACTCTTTGGGTAATTCCGGGGTAATTGTCCAACATTTGGTGGTACCTATTTTCAGCTCTCTGAAAAAGTATTGCATTTAAACGTCGCTGTTGTTGGAGCATCGTATTTGTGATAATTTGACGGTACAAAACTTCAAAATCAGCGTGTTTTATTGCTAGCTCTTCTATAGCATCTTTTGAAATAACTAGAAGTTTTGAGGGTTCTAACGTTTCAATGAAGTGTGGACTCGGTTCTGCACTAAAGAAGCTGACGATGGCACTAATAAAGTCATTTTCTAAGGCAAACCAATCGGTAATGTCTTTACCTTCCTTTAGATAATAAGCTCTGGCGCTACCCTCAAGAATGAAAAAAGCTTTGTTGGCATATTCACCTTCTCTAACCAATAGCTCGTTCGTTTTGGTTTGAATATAATTTACCGCTTCTTTTAAGTCTACCAAACAACTTTCTGAAAGTTGTGGGAATTGTTGTTTAAGTTCAATCATTATTTACCTTTTAACTGAGGAGCCTTTCCTTTAGTATATCCCTAAATCTGAAGTAAATGAATCTGTAAGTTGAATTTCTTTGATATCCATTCCTATTTGTTCGTTTATAATTCCACAAAGTATGCGTTTTACGTCATATAAAGCTGATATTTCCTGAATCGTAATAAACTTCTTCCAATTTAAAGAATAGGTCCAAGCTACTAAAGTTTCAAAGCTTGATGAATTCAAATCGGGGATAGGGCGTTGAGTATAGAATTTAAAATCCTTCCATCTAGAATGGGCATATTTCTCTTTTTTACTTGGTTTGGGAAGCTTTAATGAACTTTGGCTTCTGAAGTCGTTCCACATAGTTGTAAAAACTTCGGTTTGAAAAATATCACCCAATAAGCTTTGGGGTTTTAGCGCTATTTCACAAGAAAGAAATGAGTTTATTTCCGCTTTTAAGTGTTGCGAAATTTGGTCATATACCTTAGAATCAACCGTTGATAAAGTAATTTTAGCACCAAGCGCGTTTACCATTTCTTCAATGGTATGGATATGCGCCGCTTCATAATCACTGAATTCCACGTTAAAAGTTTTTTCTATGGAAACAAGAAGATCAACACTGTCTAGGCCCATTATATTTTCTTATTAGATCTTGCTATTTGTAGTAAAATAGGTTTTTTCATGCTTGTATTTTTAATAAACTTGTGCGCTTAAAAATGAGATATATAAACACGGTTGTTAGTGTAAAATCAACAACAGCAAAAAGAGCTTGTGAAAACGTATTTATCGAAAATAGCACCAAAGGGGTTGACGTACTTCCTCTATGCAGGGAAGTAAGATAAAGAATGCTTTCACTCTTATCTATAAAAAGCAACAGTAGTATTAGAATTCTAAATATTGTACCCTTTCTCATTGGTTTAAACCAAAGGCTTTGGGTGAGTACGGTAGTAAAACATTGAAGAATGAAGTAAGGAGATGCAGCGTATAGGGTTTGCTGCGTATAGGTATTCTCCAATTCATGCGGAAGTAGGAAATCTAGAAGAACAAAAAGGAAATAGAGCAGCGAAAAAAAAGCGGTTCCCTTACTCGCAATTGTATCAAAGCTTAGAAAATCAAAGGAGGAATGCTTTATGAGTTTTTTCTTTAAAAGAATCCAAATCAGTGAGTAAATAGCAAAACCTGTTAGGTAGTATTGTAGAAAAGTAGCGAAGTACATGAGGTTGTTTTTATCCTATAAATTAATTAATCCTTATCCCAATTACATCTCTAGACCTTTTAAAATCGCCTATCCATAATTCCACATTCATAATTCTAAACGCTTAACTCTTAACTCTTAATTCTGAATTAAAACGTTATCCTCTCGCTCCTCTTAATTTCACCGCCAAATATTTCAAGCCATAGAAATTATAAATGAGTTTGTTGTACCATTTGGGAAATGCTCTGTAAGAGGGATGTGAAAACTCAAAGTTGACATCTGTAGTGTATGGGCTGTTTTTACGCTCAAATAAATAGTCATAACGCTGCCATGTGTTATCCACATGTACTTCTACCAAGGTATGGTGGGCAATACCATCTGTACCTATTAAGTCGACCAATCTACTTTCATACCCCAACAAATAGGAGAGATGCGCAATGAGTATGGCGCCTTCATCGCAAGACAAAGCCAAATTTTCTTCGAGTAAATATTGGGGAGAGCAATAGAGGCAAGAACCTGTGTTTTTCTCACGTGTAGACGGAGTTTCATTGATGATGAATTCATAAATATCATCAGGATTTTCGAGTTGGTGATCAGAAATAATTCCCCTTAAATAGGCGTAGTCACTGAAATACCAATTGAATAGAACCAAGGTTATCATTAGTCCGAGGTAGGATAAAAATTTAATTTTTCTTCTGTGCATTCATTTTGGTTCTTACGACGAATATATTATTAAAAAGTCAAGAGTAATCTCATCTTGTTGAGAAAAATAGGAAGAGATAATACCTATCGGTTGAGAAGGATAATTAATTAAAAGCTTATTTTTAAACCATCGTTTCTAACTAACTCATTAAAAATGAAACACTGCTTAAGTCTTATTGTTCTCATGGTATTATCCTCATTTACTCTATTGGGGCAATTGGATAGGGTTAATCTTTATCCCTATCATGTTATAGCACCTAAAAATATTCAAGGAAATAAAGGTGCCCACGAAAATCTAAATGAAATCATTTTACACTCGGATGTTTGGGTTCAAATAGACAAGGATTTACAATATAGACTTGCTGGTGAGGCAACTTTTCAAGGTTTTTCCTATTGGAGAAGAAATGGGAATTTTAAATCGTCTATTATCATACAACCCGGACAATTAAAAGAAGATTTGTCCAAATTTAGATTTAAAATTAGACTTGATTATACGGTTTCCTCAAAATACGGGTCGGAGAGTAAAACAGAATACATGAACATTAATCATGGGGTCATTAAAAAGAATACCGCAATGATTATTTCGAATACATATCTGAATAAAGCCAAGGAAGCACTTCGTAAAAAAGGAAGTACAGATTTTTCAATCGGAAATTTAATAGCTGAAGCAAATTTAAAATTTGAAGTAACAGAGGTGAAGATTTCCTTGGAAATGGGACAACATATCATTGATAAATATTTACAAAATCTAGAAGAAAAAGCGGAAAATAAAGCCTTAGATAACTCTACTGAAATAGAAAACGCTGCGGAACCCAATGACAATACAAACAACACTAGATCCAATTCGTTTAGTTCTACCCCAACGGAAAATAAATCTACTGAGCTTCTTGATTTTCAAACTAGGATGAACAATTATGAGCAATCAAGCACTCAAAACTTAGATATAATTTATCACCAATTTTCTAAGGTTCAACCGGTTCAAGTAGATATTTCTCAAATCCGAACTTCGAGTTCTCCACAAGAAGCCTTACAAAATACTGAGAATATTATCAACGCTTATAAAATGAGGGTGAAACAAACCAATGAGGCGTTTTACAATTCAACCTTTCAAATTTTAAATAATAGTACGGGTACTAAGGAGGATTTAACTGTTGACCTCCTATCTGTTGGTTTTACTGCGGCTGTGACGATAGGTTCATCAATGGAAGCAAAAAGGGAGTTGAAAGCGGCTGAATTAGCAAAGCAAAAAATGTTTAATCAATTCGGGAACGAGCTTTTGACCGAGTATAGTAAAGCACGTTTCACTTTCTTAGATCAAGCAGCATTTGCAGAATCATTGAAAGATGAGTCCCTTGCTTTCGAATATGCCAAATATTATCTGTGTTTAGAAAACGAATTACGCAGTAGCTTTAATTATAAAGATGCAAGTTGGTTTAACCCTTCTAATCGATGTGGAATTCCTAAGGAAGTTTCAGAAAACTCTAGTATAACCAGAATGGATATGGTAGAAAGGAAGTTAGACTATTTTGATCAACTTAATTATAATCCCTTTAAAGAGTCAGCAATTAACTTGTTAAATCAAGAAATTTCAGAAACCAATTCTCCACGAGCATTGATTATGCGAGCAAAAGTGGCTACAAATAATTTACCACATCGAATAGCAGATTTATATGCAGCAAAAGAATTGCTACTAACAGATTTTGAGGAGGATGAAATGTTGTTGGAACTGGAGAATGAGTTTAACCATCAATATTATAAAGCGATAAGAGAGGATAATGTACTTTTTCTAATGCAAGCTGGGATTGTGAATGTCTTACCAACCGCTTCCTCTGATTTGATCTCTATGTGGCCTTTATCCTATAGTATTGCTCTTAAAAGTAATCAGTGCTTCGAATATTTAATTGATCAATATTCTGATGTGTTTACATCAAAAATGGCGGACTATTATTTACTAGCCGCTAAATACAATGCTTTAGATGTTTTTAAAATGATAAATAAATCAATCCAAACTGACAAAGAAAAACTAAATAATAAGGCAGCTTCTTATGCTTTTAAATTTAATAGCCCAGATGTTTTTGTTTGGTTATTAAACGAAGGTGTATCATATCAGATTGTCACTATTAATAACCATCAGGATGAAAAAAAAATAGCTGAATATTTGTTGAGTGCTGGGCTTAAAAATAATGATAAGAATCTAATGTTAAAGGCGCTTTCTTCAAATATGTTAGACGACCAAAAAATGATTGAATGTTACTTGAATTATGGCTTGGAAAGCGAAGAGAAGTTTCTACTGTTAGATTATATTTCAGATAAAAGTATGGTAATTAATGGAAGGAGCTTATATCAAATTTGTATGGAGGTAGATGATGTCGATTTTTTTCTAAAACTGAAGGAACTTGATTTTAAGTTTGTATGTGCTAACCAAATTGAAAGTATCTATGCAACCATTAGCAAACTTAGTCCTATTGATATTTGTAGAAGCAATTTAGCGTTGTCAGGTTTCGATTTGAATACCTTAGATGAAAATGGAAAAGGTTTAATACACTATTGTATTGAGAATTCAACTTTGGAGCTCTTGGATTTACTGCTTAAAAGGGGATGGCTTGATCCCAATCAAATGGATACAGAGGGAAATACCCCCTTGCACTATGCTTTGCATTTAAATAGTGGATTGTCCACTTTATTAGTTTTGTGTGAATATGGTGCAAATCCCAGACTTACTAATAAATTCGGAATTTCGGCTTTAGCTTATGCAAAAAAAGAGGGGTTCAAGTCTTATGTAGATGTATTAAAAAAAAGGTAGTAAAATGATCATTTTAAAAAAGAGAATATTTAAAGCACTTTCACTGTTAATACTAGTATGTGGTACAAACTCGTGTGCTACTATTGTGAATGGAAATGAGTCAATTGTTTCTATAGAAACTACAAACATTTTACCTCAAAATTCAACTGGAGCCACTTATAAGATTTTTACAGAGTATGGTGAATTGCTCAGGGAGGGGAGGTGCCCAGAACAGGTGGTGCTTAAAGCTGGAGGATTCTATTTTAAGCGGTTTGTCTATCACATTAAGATTGAACAACCCGGTTTTGATCCAAAATACTTTGTCTTGAGGCCAAGAGTAGATGGGCTTTATGGTTGGAATATTTTATTTGGTGGTGGAGCATTAGGATTGTTGTTAGTAGACCCAGTTTCTGGCGCTATGTACACTCTTGAAGGGCAGAATGTTAGTGAATATTTAACTCCATCATCATTGAATTCAGACTACAAGTAGGTCAGAAAGTAATTAATTCAACGGCAACTGTATACTAAAGGTAGATCCTTTGTTGGGACCCTCACTGCTTGCTTCTAAAGTACCAGAATGTTTGTTGATAAAGCGTCGTGAGATAAAAAGCCCCATTCCACCGCTCATTTCATCCTGGGTTCCTTTGCGCGAGTGTTCAGTAAAAGGTTTGAATAAAGCTTCTGCATCTTTCTTATCGAAGCCTAAACCTTGGTCTACAAAGTCTATATGCATCTCTTTGTCCAAGATTTTTGCAATAATTTTTATTTCACTGTTGAGCTCAGAAAATTTAATGGCGTTGTTAATCAGGTTGGCAAATACCTGACGAAATGCAGCTTCATTTCCTGTAAAAGGTAATTCGGAGGAAGGGTTGAAATTGAGTTGAATGTTTTTGTTCTCCATGGCCACTTTTTGCGAGGCTATTACCTCTAGGAGTATTTCCTTTAGTTTCAATTGCTCTTTGTGAAGTTTCCCATTGGTTTGGGTTTCATTTTTAAGGTTTTCCAAGGTAGAACTTATCAATTGTAACTGCTCATTTACCGTGGTTTTGATATGCTCTATGACCACAGCTTTTTCTTCATCACTTTTCTTTTTTTGAAGCATATCGGTGAGCATATTGATGGTAATCGAAGGACTCCTTAAGTCGTGTGATAAAACCTCTATGGTATTTTGTTTGGTCTCTAAGAGCTGATCAAGGGTTTGAATAGAAAATTGTAAATCCTTCAAGAGCTCTCCAACTTCATCCTTATAATCCAGTGGTAATTGGGGTATTTCTTGATTCTCTAAATAGTTCTTTAAGGATGACTTTGCCAATTTTAGGGGAGCCAATAATTTGTTGAGCACATAAAGAGTAACTCCTGTTGCGGCAAGAGTAAGTAATAGAGTTAAAACGATTACAGAAGTGGATGAAAGTGCTCCTTCGTTGAAAATAACGAACAAAATTATTCCTATTAACGGCACGTGAATTCCTAAGAAAGCGACAGCTAGAAATTTGGATGCATAGTTTTTAAGAAAGCCTACTTTCGAAAGTTTTGCGTAAAGATTCATTTATTGTTATACCGTTAATTATCAAGTGTGTATGTAGGTTGTTGCGATAAGCGGAAGGATTTTCGTGACCAATATACGGTTTTAATAAATTGAATTTTATTTTCTTCCTTGAAAAATTAACGAGGACTTGTAATGCCAATTTTATAAACTTATTGAAAGTTAATAGTTTATGTTTAGCTGAAATTATGCAATTAATGGATGTTGCCCTTATTCTGGCATAATGTGTTGTAGTCTTCTTTGAGCAGTTGGTAACGTCTATCTGTGGACTTATCCCTTTCATTGTAAAATTCACGTACAGGCGTAAAACATTTCTCCAAGACTTTTACAGATCCTATATTTTCAATATTTACATCAGCGGTAACAAGTTCTAATCCTAAGTTCTTAAAGCAGTAGTGTATCATCCCCTGGGTTAGCTCAGTGGCGTAACCTTTACCCCAATATTTCTTACGGAAACGATAGCCAATTTCGGGTTGGTCTTCATCGTTACGCAGTAGGGCGCAGAGTCCAATTAATTCCTTTTTTCCTTGCTCAAAGATTCCCCAGACCGCTCTGCTTTTAGCTTCGGAATATTCCTGATACTTCGAGAATTCCTTAAAATTCTCATCAATTTTTTCTTTTGACCAAGGTTCATGAGGAACGGGGTTTACAATTTCAGGAGCAGTGACCAATTCAACAAAATAAGGAAAGTCCTTTTGCGAAAGTGATTTGATCTCAAGTCGTGGAAGAGGAAAGGGCATAAGTTGAAAGTTCCTTTACATTGTTAGAACTTCAAGGATGAAAGAAGTGAACATCCTACAATAAGCGGTAGAAGACTTAGGCATGTGATTAAGAAGAGCTTGTTTTTTGTTCGTTTCATTTATTTAGGGCGTTAATTTTTGTTTTCAATTCGTTTTGGTCAATGGGCTTGAAACTGACCGGAAGAGCTGTATTACTCGCTTTTACTGTAGCTTCAAAATACTGGGCTTGCTGATTTAATGAACTAATACCTATAATTATCAAATCTTCACCCTCTGGTAATTGGTTGAAATAAAGGGTGTCGGCATGTCCCTTCCAATAATTCACTTGCATCAAACTGTTGATATCTTTAAAAACAGCATAGAAACGGGCGCTCATAATAGATTCATTTTGAACGATCAAAGCTTGGTTCACTTTGGGTCTAGTATCCTCGTAAAAACGATCGCAATTGATGAAACCGAAAGTAGATAAGTCGACAGCCGCATAAGTTCTATTCATTTGCTCAAAGGCGATAAGGTTCTGCTCATATTCTTCTCGTTGTTTCTGGTATTCAGTATATTCGGCTTCTGTAAAATCTTCCAATTCTTTACCGTCAACAAAATCAAAAATAGCATCTATGGCCGTGGTCTGTCTTTTTACTTTCTTTTTAACCGGTTCTTTGGGTTCTACAGGCTCTTCTAATTCTTTTGCTTGAAAATTATCTTTGGTAGCTACCCAGTTGATTTGACCCAAACTATCTCGCTGACCCACAAAAAGTCTCATTTCATCCTCCGTTAGTTTCGGAAATTCAACAGCCAGACCTTGACCTTCTTTTATCTTTAACGATTTACCTTCAGCGCTCATATTGATGTAATAAGCTCCACCTGTTACCAGCATTTTTCCATTAGAAACTGTAGGTGTGTTATGCGTAAGCATGCTCGCTTGGTCTGTCAATTCCAATAGCTTAACGTCTATTGTGTTCCCTATTGGAGAACCATCCATTGTTTCTAGCTGACTTGGATCTACATGAATAACCGTACCTTTTTCTCCCGTAATTGTGCTCAAAGTATCAGAAGGAACTGTGAAATTTTGAGTAGGTGTTGCGAGCGTATTTAGAAGTGAATCCACCGGAGCTAAGGCCTGTAAAGGTTCTATTTTTAGGGGGGATTCAGTGGTACAATTGGTAAGGGTACTTCCAAGGATTAGGGACAAAAAGATGGTTTTGATTTGCATAGGGTGTTCTTTGTTATATGAAGTGTGAAGGAAATATACGAAAAATAATACTTCATCTTACCTTGGTTTTTAGGTGATGCGATGGTTTTAAAAATCAAATCTTTGTATGCTTTTATTCATCCTCCCAAGGCACATTTTAAACATTGAAGGTTCTGAAATTGATAGCCCCAATAGCTGCTGATTAGCGCAAGAGTGAAAAATACTAGAAAGGAAAGGACGGTTTTGGTTTTAAGGAATTGATATCCCCCTAAGAGAATGAAAACGAAGCTTAAAGCATAAAACAAATATCCAATTGCAGGACCACAATTCATATGTTGATTGGCCGTATGTTGTGCATAGGGGAGTATACTAACGTAGATCAAGACATTGGCAATAACAAAGAGAAGGGTGAGAAGGAGATGCTTCTTTTTAATTTTCATTCATTTAGGTGTGTTTAAGCGTTTTTGGAAAAACTAAAAGCACTCAAAGTAAATTCATTCTGATTCGTCATTTTTACACGTTGTAGATAAGTAGAATAATCTTCTGTGTGTTTCTCTTCTAAGGCAAAGGTCAGTTCAACGCCACTTTGAAGAATAAGTTCAATTTTTTTGGCTCAACTTTAATCGTTTTTTTATAAAATCTATGTGAAGCTTGTTCAGTTGAGATAGGATGTCTATCAGCTTAAGCTCATCGATGTTTTCAAGAAAGGATTTTTTCAATTCCAACTGTTCTCCACCGCTCAGTTCAGTGATGTAATCTGAATATATCAAGAACAGTTTATCCTCTTCAAAATGGAGTTCTAAATTGCCGTAAAACCATATATCTCTATCAATGGTTTCTTTATCATCTTCCATTCCATCAGGATCCGGAAAATTATTGAGCACCCATTCCTTGGTTTTACCCAGTTGCAGGTAATCAAATTTTCCTGTCCTAAAAAAGTCTTCAAAGTCTATGGTGATTTTGTGATTAAATTTCATGTTTAAATGACGTATAGTATTTTTGCTTTGGGAAGAACTTTACTTTCTTATTGCTTCAAAATTCAGTGAGTTGTTGGATTTAGAATCGGTCCATGTACCTGTTAATCCTTTACCTGTTTTCTCAAAACTTATTTTTCCAGTGGATTCTGTATAGAAATCCCATTCCTTCATTGTGAAAGTATTTAAATTGTATTCTCCTTCTAGGTTGATGCCTAAACCATATTTTTGATAAGCATAGATTCCGTAGCAGGTATTTTGATTTGAGGGTTTATATAAAAGAACAAAGGGGTATTTATGATCAATCTTACCGAAATAAAGCTGTGGCTCATGTTGAGAATAATAGGAGGAAAGCCTATTTCCTGTAAGTAAAGCTCCTTTTCCATGTGCGTTCAATAAGTATTTGATGTCCGAAATTGCTATAGCAGTGAGATGATCTAGTTCCATAAATTTCTCATGTTTGGTTAACAAATGATCACTATCTACATAAATGGAATCCTTTGTGAAATAAAATTCAGAAAGTCCATCATCTGTAATGGAGCTAATCATGCTTTCTAAAAATTTTTGGTGGTATTCAGTCATCCCTGCTTTGTTAAGTTCAGATTTTAGCTTGCTTATTCTTTTGGTTGTGAGAATTTTTTGGAAGCTTTTAAATGCTGTGCTGTCAAAAAAATCTTGCTGAAAATACCGCTCGCCATTTTGAGGATTGAAATTGTAGTACCTGGACCAATAGCGTACAGTAATGCCAGAACTTATTTCATCAAATTTTACAGAAAAATTATGTGATGAGTTTTGTAGTATTTCATATTTGATATCAACCTTTCTACCATATAGGGTTTCAATTTCTCAGTTTACGCGTTCAAATATATGCTCTTTTTCATGCCCTTTTAAAAGTTCAAGTTCAGCCAATTGTAAGTAAGTGTTGATTTTGAGTTCAACCAAACTGTCTTTCGCTAGGACTAATGGAAAAGCGAAATCTTCATCCTCAGTTATTGTTTCAACGTATAGATAGTTGCCTTGACTAAGAAGAAGGTTGTAAAATGTTACAAAAAGGAAAAGTAGAAGTGGTTTCATGATATAAAATTACTAATGAATTTCTGATGCTTGAAGGTTAATTGATTATTTTTTGTTTAAACGAAAAGCAGCACCTTTTTCATCTGGTTTCCACCCCAATTTCAATGCTTCGTGTATGAATTTTGCTATATCTGCAGGTGTTAAAGTGATGTATTCCCTCGAATCATGTTTATCTATATTAGAGGCATCTAGCCAAAAATCTCGAGTTTGAAAGCCTTCTACAACTAAATAGGATCCTGTTCCAGAAGCGATTTGTATGGTTACCTTAAGTTGGAAGATTTCAGGATTCGCCGTAGAACTTTGAGATATGCTGTACCTGTAGGTTTTGTTTTTTACCGTAATTGAACGACTCTTTTTTTTAGTTAAGGACATAGATAAGATTTAAAATGAGGGGGGGATATGTATTAACCCACCGTGTCTGCAGAAAAATAGGCATGTTCTGGGTTGAGTGTAACTTGAATTTCATGGTCACCAAATAAATCATTCACTTTATAGTAGAGGTGAGCACTTCCATCTTCGAATATTGTTACTCCATAGCATCTAATTTGTTTTTTGAATTCTTCTGCATTGGCTAAATGAGTTTCGTATACATAAGGTAACATCTCTGCTATCATTTTACTTTCAATATCCTCTAAATCGATCGCAATGTTTTGAGTGTTTTTGATGTTGATTTTGAGTTGATCCATGGTCGTATTCTTGAAAGAATATTTAATTCTATCTTTCGTTACGGTATACCAATCGAGCTCTTCATTGTATAGGATGCAACCAAAGAAATTATCTTCTATTTTAAGAACCTTGGAATTGTCATTGTGTTGAGGAGCTTCTTTGTAGTTCTGTAAAGTATTGAATCTATTCAAAATCTCCTTTTGAGTGAGGTTTTCAATGGACCCTAATTTATGTAGTTCTTCGTAATTGGTGGTTGTGGTTCCTTTGGTATGATGGAGGGTGATGGTATCCTTATCCATGCTTAGTTTTGCATATTTTAAGGAATTGGGTAGGAATATATTTTGACTAGAGGCCCCATGTTCTGAGATAGAAATCAAGGTCATACCATACTGTGAAAGTGGAAAGTTTTCTTGATCATAATACTCATGCGCATTGAGCATTTCAATTTTCCCATTCATCTCCCGAGCAGCGTACTTCCTGATGATTACAAACCTGTCCTTGGCAAGATTTAGCGCACTTAAAGCATAGGATTTCGAGTACTTCTCCAATTTCGATGGTTTTTTTTCCAACAGAGCTAATAAGTCGGGAAGTTCCCAACCATTTTTCTTTTTATTGAAAAAGTAGAGTTTCATTTAGGATGGATTCTATCAGTTAGTTTTTCGCTTCAAAAGAAGTTACAATGGGTGCGAAAACACACCAGTCGGGCGCTATGTTTTGGTCGTTACGTTTTCCGAAGATCATGTGGTAGACATACTCTTTCTTGGTGTCATAGAGTTTAATTTCACTCCTCCAGTATACGGTGCTATCTCCAGGGAATAGATCATTTCTTATCAGGTGAATTCCTTGCAATCCTTTGTATTGTATCCTCTCAAAGCTAAAATATTCAATACCCGGATTCCTTTTCAGATAATAATCTTGGTAGGGGAGTACGCTTAACATAAAATCGATTTTTACAGAATCTTTGTCGAATTGCGCGATATCTATTCCCTGTACCATTTTAAATTTACTGTCATCTATCCATTCGTTCGTAAAACCAATCTCAAAAAGCTCGTGGTTTACTAGGGTGTCAATAGAACTTGTTTTACATTCCTCAAAGTAGGAGAATGCATCGTTTTCATTTGGGTTTGAACATGCAGCGAATAGTACAATAATAAGAAGTGAGTATATATTTTTCATGGTTTTACAACAGTAGTGAAATTATTAAAGAGTACCTAGGTTTACAATTCAAGAATCAATTCTCGGTTATATCCATTATAAGGTTCGTCTAAGTATCCATGTGGATTCCAAATAATTCGTGTTTTATCAATTAGATAATTTTTAGGTTCGTGAATATGACCATGAATCCAATAATTGGGTTGAAACGTTGTAATTAAGTCCTCTAAGTTAGAAGCATATGCGGTCGATATAGGATTTTCTTGAAACTGATGGGGTACAGACTTCAAACTCGGAGCGTGATGTGTAATAACAACATTGACGGCACTTTCACTTTCTTCCAAACTAAGCGCTAGCCACTTCACTGATTTGTTATGGATCTGGTAAGTATCTATAGATCTCAGTTTGGAATAACTTGGATCACGACGAATTTTCTTGTAGTCGTTCATTTTACTTTGGCAGAGTGAACCATAAATTTTAGGATTTCCAAAAAGTGAAAAATCCGTCCATAATGTGGCACCATGAAAACGTATACCATCAAGTGTGATTGCTTTATTTTCTAAGACGTGAATATGGGTTGATTCAGAAAGAGCTTGAATTTTATGCAGTGTTTTTGGATAAGATCCTTTGTAATATTCGTGATTTCCTAGCACGTAAAGGATGGGTTTGTTCTTTAAAGTTGATTTCATCCATTCTATGCCCTTAGTTCCAAGATTAATATCACCGGCAAAAATTACGATGTCAGCCTGATCAAAAGACAAATCTGTTAATCCGAATTCTTGGTGTAAATCGCTAATGATTTGTATTCTCATTTAATTAGTTAATATTTTCAATAATTGATAAACGGGCAAATTTTATGTTCATGCAATCAATCCTCCAGTGCCTTTTTCTCTTTTCGCCAGTGTCTTGTATTACGGGTACATTGACTCGTGGTTAATTCTTCACCCACTTTATTTGCGTAAATAACATAGTTTTTTTCTAATTTAAAAGGAAAACTGCAAGATGGAGAAGGAGGTGCTGTTTTTATAGAAATTAATTGGGTTTTAATTTCTCCTTTTAAAATTTCTTTGATTTGAAAAGTATAGATGTAATACTCTCCATCGTTGGCATTTATCCATTTTTCAGAAATAACTTTTCCAATTATAACGACCTCGTGTTTTTTCATTTCTGCTTTTGCACTTCCTGGAAAAGGACAATTACATGCCCATCCTATACTCGCAAATAAGGATAGTATAAAACAAATAATAATTTTCTTCATAGAGGGTAGTTTTTCATATTCACCAAGCCTGTACTTCCTCGAATCAACCCTTTTTTATTTTTCAAATTCCTGTTGTATTTTCCTTATCAAATTAGTGGTCTCTTGATAATTCAATCCTTTTTCCTTGGCGATATCTATGGCTATTTCAGCCTGTTCTAAAGATGATTTGTAATCTTTTAATTTGTAGAGTAAGGCAGCGTAGGTATCATGGTTAGCATAATTGCTGTCTAGCGCTATAGATCTTTTTACCCAAGTTATGGCCAATGATATTTGTTGAGCATCGTTGTATTGCTCATAATAATTCCAAGCTATTTGATTCAAAGCTTCAGCATCATCCCATATTTTGGAGATGTAACGTTCAAGGGTTTCCTGGTACTTCACTGTGTCTCCAGCCTTTTTGTAATAGAGCATTAGAGAAGTTAAGGCCAAAGATTTACTGGTCATTATTCCAGTAGTTCTGCCATCCATTTCCTTGAATAAATAAGTTTTCCCCGTGTCGTAAGGACTTCTCTTTTCCATCAACATATTAAATCTTTTCTCATCTTGATTTTCAATGGCCTCATAAATAGCACTGCTGAGTATCCAAACAATTCTTGTCTCCACCTGTTCTGGGTCAAAGTATTTTGCAAATAAGTCCTGATTCTGCAGCATAAATTGAAAAGCTTCACTGTCGTAAGGCATGAATATATCATAATGATAGATGGCAAATTCATAGATGAATTTAATGTTGTGCTCTTGCGCTAAGTCCGCCTTAGATTGTGTATTTATATACTCAACGATATGCAGTGAATCAATTTCATAAGCATCTTGGAGTCGGTAACAATAGTCCAAAAGAAATTTAGGGTCTCTATTTCCTTGTTGATATTGTTCTATATAACTGTTTAATGTATTTTTTTGCTCCAATGCGTTTTTGGCTTCTTGTATAAATTGAACTGGACTAAAAGAACCAACAATTTTATGGACATCTTCTCCTGTTTTATCTAAGAAAAGAAAGGTAGGATGCATTTGTATACCATAAATTTTATTGGTTTCTATACCTTCACCTTCTCGGGTATTTACCTCAAAGCAAATAAAGTTTTTGTTGTAAAAATTGGCAACGGCACTGTCCACAAAAACATTCTTTTCCATGTTTATACAGCCCCCACATCCATTAAAGTGAAAGTAGAGCAGTACAGGTTTGTTTTCTTGCTTAGCCACTTCAAAAACACTTGAGTAAGGGATATCTCTAAAGATAATCGTGCTATCTGAAGCTTTGCTAGAATTAATGAGCGTGAAAAGACAAAGTAATGTAGTGATTAGTTTCATAGTTGAGTTTTTTATAGTTTGGTTTTTAGGGTTTTAATCTCTTTGACCTTTAACCTCTTTTTCCATAAAGTTATTTAATTCAATTAAGTTACGGAAGAGCTTAAGAAAGTAACATTTTATATCTAAGAACATGTTTTTATTTTTCCAGTAGTATTTTTTTTAAGATTGTTTTTTATCAATATCTGTCAGTTATAAATTCCTTTAAATACACACGATAACCCTATTTCATTTATTGTTCTTGTTGGTGACATTTTCAAATATCAAGGTACGAATCGGTTTTTTGTTCAAAGAATAATGTGTTTCATTTATTTCCTTGAGGGGGGATTTGGATTTTACTACTGTGTATTTAATATACGGTGTAAAAACTCTTCCTCTGTAATGATCAATGATAAAATTCTGGTTTCTATCTAAGGTGATGATAAGTAAATTTTTATCCGGTCGTCCAATTCCGGGTGTTAAGTAGCTTCTAAGCTCTATTTTGTTTGATACATATTTTTGGAAACCATTTTCTTCATGTATCCATAGTTGATAGGATTCGCCTTCTTTAACAACGAAACATCCATTAAAGAAAGGAATTGCATAAACAGAATCAATTTCTGAAGCAATTAATGTGTGGGAGGGTGGTAAAAGATTCTCAGAGTTACTGGATTGGTAAACATTCCAACCCTGATCGAGCTTAAAGGCATAGGTGAATTTACTCAGCTTTTTAGTTTCCTCAATGCGCTTTGAACAAAGGTGAGCATCTCGAAGTTGAAATTCATACCCATACTTCTCAACCTTCAGCGTGTCTGAATAACATACGGTCAGTATCCCCGCTTCGAATTGATAGGTAGTAAATGTGGTAAGCGTTTCGTAAGAATCATAGATAATCTGTTCGGTTCTGTTATAACCAATAACGATGTCTTCAATAACTTGTAAAAATTGGTGCGAATTTAAAAGTAGATTTTTGTTCGTACTTATATCTATTATACACGACCTGCTTTCTCCTGGGGATTCTCCGGGATAGAGAATATAACCCTCCGAAGAAAAGGAGTCGAGGAATGGGGCGCTGGTATAACGAATGGGGAAGTTGGAACAATTTTCGGATGGATGGAAGTCGTTGAAAATAAAATGTGAAGCACCGAGATATATTAAAGAGATCATTCGATTGGAATTACAATATCTCTGGTACCTGTAATAGTCTGCTGGTGACAGATCGTAATTCAAACATTTTTCTTCTAGGAAGATAAGGGAATCGGATTCATTAATATTGATATTAAACGTTTGACTCAAGGGGTAGCTACCAAGGAGTTTGTCCTTACAATAAAAATGTATAGAATCGCTGATTTTAAAGCGAAGATGATTGACTCCCAGTGAAATAGTTTTGGATTCTGGTTGTCCAAAACTGCAAAAGGGAGACAGTACTAATAGTGCTAGAATAAATGCTTTAAAGGTAGGGTTCATGTAGCCTAATTTTTTTTGATCCATTGGATTAGGAATTTATTTGGGGTTATCGTACAGGAAGGACATGGTTTTGTCCAGCTTGGAATTCTCGTTTGAGCTTGGATAATTTCTTTACAATGATTTTACGATTTTTACCGGACTTTACCCAATGCGGTAAATTCCTTATCATGGAATATTTATGTCTTCCATTATCTTCTCGTAGCGTTGCATTTACGTATTCCATTAAATAATCCAAATGATCGATATTATACACCCAAAGTACATTTTCTTTTATACTGGTTTGTAGCCACAAATCAAAACCAAAAAAGGGGTCTGTGGGTTTGTCCTCTCTATAGCGATACCATTTAAGGTTATATTCTTGCGTTGATTTACACACCTCACAAGTGATTTCTGACTTGATGTAGGGTTCTTTTGTAGGTTCTGTTGCGTAGGATATTCCACTCCCACAATGTCCACACACATTTTTAAGGAACCCTTGAAGATATCCTGACCAATGATTCTCATCGATTTCGTGAAAACCGCAGTAGGCACAGTTACAGGCGGATTGATGCCCCCGAGGAAAGGGGATCTTGTATTGTGGTAATTTGGTTTTAGCCAAAGCGGCTTTAAAACATTTAGGACATTTTACCCAAATTTCTTCGCTAAAGTATACTGTTGGATATGCTGGTTTGTTAAATCTCATTTATTTATGTAGGTGATGATTTTGTGTGTTTTATAAGTATGCTTCTCGAACAAAAATAAAATCCTTTGGGTGTTTCGCTCTTCCTTTGAAAGGATTTCTTAATTTTAAATATATTTTAACCACTTTTTACGTTTTAGACGTATATCAAATCAATTATGAAAGGAATATTAGCATTATTTATTGTGGCATTAACATCTTCGCTTATACTTGGATGTAAAAAAGATACTGTAGATACGAAGGATGAAAACGATAATTTATTTGTTGCGAACGTTCATGTGTATGACTCCTTAACGGGAGATGCTGTAAAAGCCAAGGTAGATTTCATCTGGGTTGCACCAGGTGGAGGAGGATGGTTAAGTCATGAAGTTCTTCATACAGTAGAAACAAATGCTCAGGGTATAGCTCAACTAGAAAGCGTAGTTCCCGACCAATACATAGGATTAGGAGGTGATTTTGTATTGAGAATACAGCGTTCTGGTTATTTTAACGTTTATGGACAACCTAATGATGATAGATTTGGTAAGGTATTACCGGTTTCCATTGATAGTGAAGTAAATATTGATTTAGCCTTGAATCCTTTTTATTCTATCATTCTCTCTGCAGAAAATGTAAATTGTAGTGCGGCTACAGATAGTGTTTGGATAGAAGCAGTAGGAACAACATATGAGTATGAAGCTTACGGTTGTGCCGATACCACTTATCCAGGGATTTTCCATGCAGGAGATATGGAGAATATCACATGTGTTTATGATACGAATTATGCCGTTTTTCAAATAACTACGAAAAAATCAGGCGTAGTAAATACCTATACTGAATCGCACGGTCTTACTTTAGGAAATACTCCAGATCAGATCCATATATCGTATTAAAATAAGCTCGTTAGAGCTTTCTGACTTTTAGATGATTCAATACAGCTTTCTTAAATTCTTCAAAATTCTCATAATTATTGGGTGAGTCCTTTACTTGGTCATACAAGAAGGATTCATCCTTTTGAGGATAAATAATGATGGTTTCCCCAAAACGTAAATCAAAGAGTTTCATGTTTACAAGTAAGGTAGAATATCCATCTGTACTAGCGGTAAATACCCAATCTAAACTATTCTTTTCTACCTCGAAGGTACCTTGTGCAGTTAAATAAGGATAGTTTCTAGATTCTACCAAGGTGTTTTCCTGAGTATTTTTGTCATTGGTTAAGACAATTAAGCTTAGTTTATATATAATTTTCTCACTCTCCGGATTTTCGTGTTCTCCTAGGCTTACACCCTTGAAAATAAGGGTGTCCAATTCAATCATAAATGGAGTAGAGGCAACTGCATAGTCATATTCTGCTACGGGAAAAGGAGATTTATTTAACGGAAAGCTTTGAAAGATTTCTTTGAATTTTTGATAATTCTCCAAGTCTTGATGATAGAGCTCCATGTCCCATTGTGCACTATCTAAGTTTTGAGAAGCTCTGTGCTTTAAGGAGTCAAAATTCCAATTTTCCTGTTGAGTAGTTTGCTCCAAAGCATCTTTCTTTTTTGTTTCACGACAAGGGGGAAGGAGTACTCCTAGAAGTAGTAACATAAGTATGTTTTTTGTCCTTTGCATAGCTTGCGAATTAATGAGAAGGCGGGCATCCCTCCTTTGCCTTTAAATTAGTTTTATTCCTCTTCTAAAGTTCTTTAGACGCTTGAAGTTGTTCTCTTTTCTCGATAAAAACCCTAACAATAATATAGAGTAGTGCAAGTATCATGAGTAGAATTCCTATACGATGAAGATAGGCCTCATCAATTCCAGGTTTATATCGGGCGTAAAATGATATTGCAATGAAATAGGTGACATTGAAAAAATGAAGCAGTAATAAATAGTATAAGGTTTTAGTTAATCGTTTGAATTTAAAAACAAGAAAGGGCAGTAGAAGTAGGGAAATGAAGGTTAAGAATCCATGGAGGTTTTCGTAAACATTTAATTCCATTTCTTGCCTTTCGAAATTTTTATATACAAAGAAAAAATGGATCAAATGATTGACAGCAAAAAGGGTAATGAAAAGCTTAAACAATTTTAATTTAAACTTCTCTCTGTATATAGTTTGCAGTCCATAATGTCCCATTAACAACAAGAGGATTAGATTAATTGCTGCTGCCGTTCTTCCTGAATTTCTGGCGCATTCTGCATAAACGCTTTCTGCCGTTTCGGTGGATAGTGCCGTGAAATATATGCCAAGGTTCAAAAGAATGATTAGGGATATAAAAAGAGGTGGTTTAAGGTTCGTCATTAGTGTGGGTTTTGAAATGATAACGAAAGGATAGAAATAATATTTTAGTTTGAGTTTGTGAGATTTACATGTTGCTTTGTGAATGAAGGGTTGAGTTTTGCAATTAGACTTTGTTGGGCTTGGTTTTAAACCATTTCACTTCTCTCATCCACTCCTAAATAAACCATTTACGGACACATTTTATGTTCGTATACTTGTTCAGTTTGTGGCTATGAAAGGATGCTATATACGTCCATAATCCCTCGTTTAATTGTTTCTAACAGAATTTTACTATTCGATTGTTTTATTAAAAAGTATGTCTTTTACTGTACCCTCAGCAGCAACCTTAAAGGAAACCACAGTTCCTTGATTATCTCGAATAAAGAAATATTTAGTTCTTCGGTTGGATCCAAACGTATCCTTTACCCCTTCTGTAATTACAATATTTTCATTGTTGGGATAGCTAAGGATTAAATTATCATTTTCTAATCGAATAGAATAAGTTACATGAAGTTCTTCAGAGTAGTAATTACCAACATAATCCTCTAAATTTTGATTAGGGTTTAATGCTAGGTCAACCTTTTCAAAATAAAAGATGGCGCCCCCAAAATCAACGTTTAAGTCAGACGCATCTGCTAGACCCTTTTTAAATGAATATTTGATGGAGGAATTGTTTGTTCTGCAAAAGGTGTTTTTACTATGAGAAACTAGGGGAGTTGGAGTATTACCCAGACTGCTCATTGCTTTTAAGGAGTCATTTTCCATAAAAATAGTCATTCTTAAATCGCTGTTCATTTCTTGATATACACCCACAAACTTCTTTAGCTCTATTGCGGAATGAGTGTAGTGGTTAACTGTGCTATCATTCGTACTGGTATCGGTAAAAAACAAATCTAGTATTTGGTATGAAATGTTCGTAGCGTTTATTTCTTCTGAATTTGTAAAAATTATAACTGCCAGATTTTTCTCTGGTATACAAATGAATTGAGAGCGCATACCTACATCTCGACCACTGTGGTTGAGTGTTTTAAAGTTCCTGTAATTATCAATGAACATACCTCGTGCGTGCTTCATGGGTGTTCCATTGTTTAAGGTGTCTAATTTTGTTATAAAATCACCTAAGTAGGACAACCTATTTGTTTCATCTAGGAAAATACGGGACCATTGAGCTAAATCTTGAACTGTACTTTCCATACCACCAGCACCTACGCAAAGGGTTAATGATTTGTGTTGTTGGTAGGCATCATCGACTTTATAATAGGGATATGCCTTGTTTTTTATCTCCTCGTCAAGCTTACTTCTATAAAATGAATTTTTCATTTCCATAGGTTCGAATAATTCTTGTTTCGCAAATGCATGAATTTTCATTTCGGAAACCCTTTCTACAATTAATGCAAGAAGCACATAGTTCGTGTTGGAGTACAACATCTTTTCACCGGGCAAATTATTGACACCTTTTTGGTAAAACATGAGTTCTTGTATCATCTGATTTGTATAGCCTTGATGTTGATAGTCAAACCCTTTTAAATCAAGTAATACATTGTGGTTTCGAATTCCACTTGTATGATTGAGTAGGTGTTTAATTCGTATGGTGTCTGCATAAATTGCAAGTTCAGGAATGTACTTTCGCACATCATCATCCAAGGATAATTTACCTTGGTTTTCTAGTATTCCAATACAGGCTGATGTAAATTGTTTCGTGACAGAAGCTAAATCAAAAATGGTAGTATCATTAAATGGTATGGCATCCGCAAGCTGCATATATCCAATACTGTTGTGGTAAATCAGTTTGTTGTTTTTTACTACTCCTATGGTGAGTCCAGGTTGAGAAGCTGAACTAACATGTGAACGTAAAATTTTGTTGATCGACTCCGTTGGATACTGTTGAGAATAGTTAATGAAATGGATGAGAAGAGAAAATAATAGGAGATAGCGTTTCATCTTTATTTGGTTCAATGCAGTAATACCGATAAGTAACAGATTAATTAAGGCTTTCGGTTTGATGAAATTGGGTGTTCGTATGGTTTAGGTATTGTTTGGATCGGGTTTATTCTATTTCAAAGAGTCGATAAAATTGCCTACCGTAGATTTAATAGCTACACAAATTTATCAAATCCAAAATATGTTGCCCAAAGCGATCTGGATTTGGTTTCTTTCCTAGTCCAACAACTAATATATGTTGTGTTTCCGAGCCTTTTTATATGAAATGAAGCACCTTCATTGTGTTTATCATATTCAGAAGAATCTTTGAGTGATTTCAATGTTTTGGTAAATAATAAATCAATTAGCTTGTCCAAACTAATATCGCTATATGATCTCTTCTTTTGCTGGTCTTAGAGGATTAATGTTCATATTGGGAATAATTAAGTACAATGGTTATTATAAGAATAGTTGCGAGTTTACGTGCGAGGATTTTCCGTAGGAAAATCAGACGTAGTAAACTTGCAACGACCATTGGTTAAGCCCAAAAGTGAGCAATTATTTTTATACATTGTTAGCCACTGGTTTTTATTATTCAATATAATCATTCACGTCATCTTCAGGAATCCATTCTTTCATTTCAGGTAAAACTCTTTTTTGCATAAAGTCAAAAAAATCCGAATGTTCAGATTCGATTATGTCCCAACCTTTCACATTCGTCCCGAATGAAGGATGAAAGACAATTAAATTTTCCGTTACTTTTTCGTTTACAATTTCAAATCCTACATAAGTGTCCATATCTTGTCTTCTTCCAAAAGTCAGAACTTCACGGTTCTGTTCACATTCAATTTTAAACCGTTCGTTAATCGATGTGTTCGGATTAATTTCGGATTCAAAACGCCACGGAATGAATTGAGTTAAATTTAGTTTAGCAAACCAATTATATGAGTTTGGTATTTCGTAATTCATTTTTTTGATTCTGTTTTTCAATTTGTGACTAACGGTTGCGCTCTGAACAGTTGGGGATATTATGCCCTAACTTTTCGGTTTGGCATCGACCCTTGTTTTATGTTTATACTTCCGTTTTATTACTTTCGGCCCAATTGCTTATAGTCGTTATTGGCAGTTGTATTTTTAATTTCCAGTTAATCCTAATTCGTTTTTAAAGTCTTTTCTTTCAGTCAATTTTGTTGGGTTAACGCTCCAATTCTCAGCTATTTTCATTACAAGTTCCTCGTCCGCATAATCTAAATCTTCACGTTCCCAATATTCATCAGATTCTGCTTCTTTGGAAAGTGAGTTGAATAAGTTTAATCCATTTTCTGATTCGGTTATATCTCCGTAAACTTTAATGTTTTCGCCACTTTCTCCAATGTAAGAATAAATTCTCTTTGTTTCTCCATCTACAGATTTCATCCAATGATGATATTCAACTACTCGGTGAGTTCCAAAAGATTGAGCTTCTCCAAATTCAGAACTCAATTTATTTAAAGTTTTTTCAAGTTGATTGATGCTTTCAAGGTTTCCGTTGTTTACTAATTTCATTCCGACTGCCAAAGTCCATTGTCCAACTTGTGGTGTAATAAAAACACCATTATTATAGGCTGTTTCAATTCCACTTTTCCAGTTTGACGGTTGAATATTTTTAAGTTTTAAGATTTCGGAAATTCTTTGCTTATTGTTAGTTTTAACAGCAATCCAAACAGTTTTGTAGCCAAAGTCAATTGGACTATCTTTTTCAGTTTCAATTTTTATTGTTTCTGGTTTAAATTCTGATGTTACGCCATTCTTTTTTGCGTACCAAACCAAAATCATAATTAAAGCTATTATTCCTGTTATTATTAATATTTTCATTCGGTTCATTTTATTTTACCGCCCACCTTTTAACTATACTGCGTTTCAATGCAGTTTAGGTTTTGTTCGCGGCTGTTATTTTTATTTCAACCAGATTAAAACTTTCGTCTATAGCAACTGACTTACTAATCCTAATATTTTTAATTCGTTCCAAGTAATTCGTCAATAATTTCTTAGTTCCTCGATGTCTTAAAATACTTATTTTCTTTAAAGCCGTGACTTTTTCAAAAACAACGTTTGCGTCCAAATCAACACCCGTGTAACAGATCAAACCGTAATCGTATTCTCTCCCGGAATCAATTCCAATTAATCGACTTGTTTTAGTAAAGATGTCAGGTATAAGGAATTCATTCTTATCTCTTTGTCCTTTTGCTGATTTGTCACTGTGAACGAATTTCTTTGTCATGTTATTATTCCTTTCAACGTTTAGTATATGAACCGCAGCATACCGTAGGTTGTTATGATTTATATACAGTGTTAGGGGCTTTTATTATTTATCTTATTCCTTGCTTCTTAAAGAATTCATCAATTATTTTTCTAGATTTTTCAGATGAGCGTAACTGAATAATTTCACCGTCAGAATCAACCGTGAAATGACCTTTGAATGCATCAGGCATATTGTTGTATTGTCTTTCTACTATCTCCAAAGTTTCCTTAAAAGAAGGGTAATTATATCTATCAACAAGATAAGGCAGAGCATTTTGTCCTTTTAAAAATTCATACTCCTGATAGTTATACGGAGTGCTTTGAGGCCGTTTTTTTAAAGTAGTATTGAACTTGGTCAATAATTTATCTATTTCGCTTTCAGATATAAATTGAGCAAGACCTCTAATAGCTAGAATCTTCATATCAAGGTATCGCTCTCTTTTATATGCATCTGCAAAGAATTTGACTAAGTGATCAAAGTCTTTTTGGCAAAGTAGCTTTAGGGATTGTTTTCTAAATTCAACAAGTTTTGTTGTCTGATATATCTTCTCAATAATTCGAGAGGTATCTTCAGTTATACAATCCGAAGTTAACTCCATAAAAGCATTGTAGAACTCATAATTTCTATGGTTCATATTTTCCTGCTTAAGAATCTCGGGGAATTCTTTTATCACAGTTTCAGTATGTTTATTTCGTTTCTTCCAAATCATTATATCTAATCACTTCACTAATGGTTCCCAATAGTTTGGCTTTGCGAAGTATCCCGAAGGGGATAGCGTATAGGTTTTGTTAGCAAAAGTTTATTAAAGTTTATATCCAATCATCAGTAATTCCTCCTTTGCCCTATCTAAGTCAAAGTCTGCACTAAATTCATGGTTTTGCTTGTCTCTAAAAATTGCTCCTGATATGTGTAAATATCTTTTGCCTTCTTCAGTTTCATTGATCCTGAAACCGTAGGGCAAAAACATCTGTAATTCGCCTAATTGAGAATCAATATTCTCCAGGTTAGTCACAAGTTCGTTTTTGTAATAATTAGCAACAGAAGTATCATTTAGAAGTGTTTTTATTTCATGGAACTGTTTTGATTTTATTAATTCCACTACTTTTTCAACGGTCTGCATTCTACATGCGACTATGTCAAGCTGCTCAATTGGGTATTTGAAGGTCATTTCATCACCATCATTGAGTTTTAAAACTGTATGAATTTCGTCATAGTTGTTTTTTTCGTCTTTCAAATTTTTGTAAAATAAGTAAGCAACATTCGAAGCTGGCATTTGTGGAATTTTAGAATATCTTTCAATTGCTTCACTTTGGCTCATTTCAAGTTCAAAATACTTTGATTTTCCTGAAGTCGTTGAGGCAGAAGCGCCAACTGCATATTTACATTGTCCTCCATAGAAGTCGAGTATTTCCTTAACTCCTTTGTCTTCATTGTCAGTAATGCTTAAAAAATTTGAAAGCAAGGTGGTCTTTTGTTCTCCTTCTCGTTTTTCCGCACAGCTCGTAATGAATGCAGTAAGTCCAAATAGTAGAATTGTTTGTTTCAATTTCATTCTTAGTTTTCTTTTTTAATGTGTGCCAACGGTTAATGTAAAAAGTCGTTTTAATGCTTTTTACATAGTGTTATGCTCTTTTTTCGTTATTTAAAATCTGATAAACTCAGACCATTTTCAACTATCACTTTTTCATTAATGATTCTCCCAAAAGGAACAATACCTCTTTGGGTTAAATCTGTTTTTAGCTCATTAGCATATGAATGAGCAAATACTTCTTTTTCAGAAGTTGGTAAACTATGGTAATAATCAGATCTCTTTTCCCATTCTTCGAACTCTTCCTCATCATGACCTGGTCGTTCAACTACTTCTAAATAATGAACATAATGTCCAAACTCGTGAGGAATTGTTCTATAAAGTTGAGTTGACCTGATATTATCAATCTCATATTCTGCCTCATAAAATCTTTTACCCATTTTTATTTTATGTCCGTCTTCCTTTAGGCGTTCTAATTCTTTTTGAGAACCAACACTTAGTTTTTTAGTCCATTTAAAGCTTCTGTCTAAATTAACAGCCTCAATTATAATAGCAGGCAAATAATCATCCTCAAATTCATAAGAGTAGATTAACCTGCCCCAAACAGATTTTAAATTTTCCTCTTTTCTTGTCGGTTGTCTTAAAATGATTAATTCTAATTCCCCATAATCTTTTTTAGGTATTTGACTAATTATTATTTCAATATCCGCAATGGTACAGGCGTGAAAAGAATTCTGACGAGTTTTTTCTACAACAAATCTAAATTTATGTCCATTGATAATTTTCTCAACCGTTTTGTATTCTCCTAATCTCTCGTAAAAAGATTTCATCTCAACAGCAGGATAAGGAACAACTAATTTGTTGTCTTGACCATAGCCCTGTTTAGCTGTTCCAATATTTCTATTTCTGCGAGTCGGATTTATCATCTCAGTTTAATTGAGCATAACGTCTCATATAAACCCACGTGGGCAATTTCTAAGTTAATAAACTGGCTGACTTCCACAGCTCTTTTTCTCTTTTGTTTTTAGCTTTTGTTCAAAAATTAAATTGAACAAGAGTGCTGTCAGTAGGAGAGAAGACCTCTCGTTTCCTCTTTATCCGCCCAATTGGGTTTATATAATGTTGGGCAACGTGTTATACCGTTTCGTCAATTATTAATTCAATATCAATTTTATTGTTTGCCGATTGTGAAAAACTAGTACTTACTTTAAAACCATTATCGTGACTTGATAAAATAAAGTAATTCTCTTTGTTTTGAATTAGTTTGCCAATTAACTGAAACCTCTGAACTAAATGTGAAACTTGTCCATTTTTATTTCTGATACACCATAGACCTGTAGGTTCAGAGTTTAAATTTTTTTTGATATCTATTCCAAATGATATTAAAATCTTGAAAATATTTAGAGGTTGATTTATGAAGTCATTGTGAAAATAGAAACAGTCTTGACATTCACAATCATCAATAATTTTATTTTGCCTAGTGTAAAATTCACGAGTTGCATCTATATCAACTTCAATCTGATGATCTCCTATTTTGAATGTATGATTCATTATTATGTTGTCTGATGGTTTTCAGGTTTCCTGTTCCGGGTTCGAATTGTTTTCATGTCCATAGCAATTAAAGTTGGGTAGTAGTAACAGCAATGTTTCTCCTATCTGCGTTATTCTTACTAGTTCATTAATCAATTCTTTCTAAAAAACCTTCTGAATTTAAGTACTTAATGCTCTCAGAAAAATTGGATTTAACTTCTATTGCAACTTCTTCATGATGTTGGTTGGTAAGTTTAATCTTGTTTTCACAAAGTGTCATTGAATAGGTAACTGTAATCTCTTTAACAATTGTGTCTGTCATGAAAAAATCGACTGCTGAAGTGTCAATTTCATTTTGATAGTTGTATTGTCTGGATACACATTTAGTTCCATAATTCATGACCAAATATCCATTTTCTATTTTATAATTTCCTTTTCTCAAGGTTTGGTCAGACATACAAAAGTCCAAGTAGTAGAAACTCATACCGGGTTCAAATATTAACTCACCTGAGCAGCAGTCACATTCAAAATAAAAAGCACAAGTATCTGTGAAATGTGTCTTACTTCCAATTTCAAATACTTTACCTTTTAAATCGTCAATTTCAATTTCATTTGTTTTCGTCTGGTTTTTTTCAGGTTGAGAAGTTGTCGTAATTTCTTTGACATCTTCTATTTCAGTCTTGGTTCCTTGTCCACATGAACTGGTTATAATTGCTAATACAAATATTAAGTAGATTTTCATTTTTTTTAATTAGCCATAATGGTGGTATTTTGTACCGTTAAATGATGGAGTTTACATTGAAGTTTATGGCTGGC
The DNA here is from genome assembly GCF_900116425.1 of Lishizhenia tianjinensis. GTDB lineage: Bacteria > Bacteroidota > Bacteroidia > Flavobacteriales_D > Crocinitomicaceae > Lishizhenia > Lishizhenia tianjinensis. The sequence goes on from NZ_FPAS01000001.1 coordinate 384,308, forward strand.
ACTTTTATATTTTTTCTCTAAACTTCTTAGCGCTAAGATTTTTTATCTTTCGAGTAGTATTGTTTGTAAGTTAGATGAACTCATTCCAGTTAAATTTCATTCAAAGCTCCAAATTTCACCTTCTATTGGCTTCCATTCAGATAATTTTTGTCCTAATCTATTAAGTGTATGAACATCTGTGTTAATAGGAAATTCACAGCGATAATTCTCGTCAACTTCTCCTTTATTGTCCATAATTACCTTGATAACTGACCTTCCAGATCCGTCGATTAAATTAACTCCTATTTTTAAATAATGAGCCCATCTTGAATTATCCTCGCCATAGACAAATTCTATTTCTTTTTTCCCTCTAAAAGGGAAATCCTTTAGTTCTTCTGCAAAAGTTTTAAATTCTTCATTTCCGCCTATATAAAAGTCTAAAGAGCATGAACAAAACTCTGCGATTAAAGAAACACGAATTTGCATGTCATACTCATCATCAACTCTCAAGGTTTTTATCTTAAACATACTTTTTTCTAATTAACATTGTACGGAATAGTCTAATTTATGAACTGATATTGAATTTTCCTGTTGTAAGTCGAAATCATACGTAGCTTTGACACGCAAACCATGTTTGGGACCGTTTATATACCATAAATGATAAGCTTTGTTATGAGTAGACTTATTATTCATTCTATATTTTAATGTCGCCTGTTATAGGAAATTGTTGTGTAATTCTGTCAAGTTGATTTATAAGTTCTTTCAACTCTGTCTGGTCAATATTCATTGTGAAAGTCAATGTACTTTCATTTATTCCCGGTTGGTCACAAGCTTTAACTTCAACTTCATAGTGTCCAATACCGTCGCCTTCAATTTTAAGTTCGAGGTAGCCTTCTAAGTCGTTAAAGTTCGCTGTTCCTTTGAGGTTGTCATAGAGTCGCGATAGCTCTTGCTTTAATTTCTCAAAGTCAAAGGTCATAAACTCTCCTAAATATTGACCTGAAAATTTACCACCTTTAACAGTTACTTGAGTTTTTAACCAATTCTTGTCCCAATCAATGTCAGAGTCATATTTTATCAATTCAATCGATTCAAGTCGAACTAAATCTCCCGAATCTGATAATTCCAAATAATTGTTTTGTTGTTCTGTCATAGCTGTGACGACTTTTAGTTGGCCAATAACAATGGCAAGATTACAATTGAATATTTTTCAATCAACATGTACATTATCTTCTCAAATATTGGTTTTTAGAAAGAGATTTAAGTGATGTTCTAAAGTAATAAATTTTCTTTTTATTTAAAGCGCATCAATCAAAGGTTGAAGGCTATGAGGTTTTTAATTTGTGTGCTCGAAACCATCAAACACTCAAACCATCAAACATACCACGCCCTTTCGCTTCTTGAGATCTAGAAATTTGGCTCTCTAAACCGGTATTTAATAATTTAAAGATTTAAGTATTTAAAAAATGGGATGGAAGGATTTATAAGAAATATTTATCAATAATTCTTTAAATAAAGAGTCTCTCCTTTAGCCAATCCACGGAGACCAGAGGATTGCGGTATGAGAAGTCTCGAAGTCGACTTTTACTGAAAGCTTGCTAGCTAAAAAAAATACCTTTTAACGTATTATCACCCTGCTTTTTAAATCTTTAAATATTAAGCCCGCGAATGCTTTAAATATTTAAATCTGTGAGGTTTTCAAATCCCTCAAATAGTGAGCCTGCGAACAATCAAATCATCAAATAATCAAATCATCTCATAAACCACGCCCTACCGTACTCTAAAAGTCTAAATGTCTCAAAAAAAAATCCCCTTTCGCTAGAAAGAGGATCTTTTATATCTAATTTTTGTTTTGTCTTAAGCAGTAACACCTAATACTTCAGCCATTTTCTGACCAATGTGTGCTGGAGAATCAACAACGTGGATACCACATTCTCTCATGATTCTTTTCTTCGCTTCAGCAGTGTCATCAGCTCCACCAACAATAGCACCTGCGTGACCCATTGTTCTTCCTTTAGGAGCAGTTTCTCCGGCGATGAATCCAACAACTGGCTTCGTTCCGTTTTCTTTGATCCACTTCGCAGCGTTCGCCTCTAAGTTACCACCGATCTCACCGATCATAACGATACCTTCAGTTTCTGGGTCGTTCATCAATAACTCAACCGCTTCTTTAGTAGTTGTTCCAATAATTGGGTCACCACCAATACCGATAGCTGTAGTAATTCCTAAACCAGCTTTAGCAACTTGGTCAGCAGCTTCGTAAGTTAAAGTACCAGACTTAGAAACGATACCAACTTTACCCGTTTTGAAAACGAATCCTGGCATAATTCCAACTTTCGCTTCACCTGCAGTAATCACACCCGGACAGTTAGGTCCGATCAATGTACAATCCATTCCATTCAAGTATTCTTGAACGTAAATCATGTCTTTTACTGGAATACCTTCAGTGATACAAACGATAACTTTGATACCCGCGTTAGCAGCTTCCATAATTGCGTCAGCAGCAAATGCAGGCGGTACAAAGATAATAGATACGTCAGCACCTGTTTCTTCAACAGCAGCAGCAACAGTATTAAATACTGGCTTGTCTAAGTGCGTTTGACCACCTTTACCTGGAGTTACCCCTCCAACAACGTTTGTTCCATACTCAATCATTTGTCCAGCATGGAAAGTTCCTTCACTTCCTGTGAATCCCTGTACGATTACTTTAGAATCTTTATTTACTAATACGCTCATGAATGCGAGTTTTTTGTCTGTTTTAATTTGCGCTTCCAAAAATAGCCGTTTATAGTATTAATCCAAAGTATTGAGGCGAGAAATTGTTATAAAAGTGATAAGTGAGGAGTGATAAGTGAAAAGTGAGAAGTGAGAAGTGATAAGTTAAAGGGAGTAGGTGGTAGGGTGAAGAAGGCAATAGGCAGAAGGGATTAGGCAGTAGACAGTAGGTGAATTTTATTATTAGGTAGTCCTTTAGATAGATGTCCTTTTTGAATTTTGAACCTTAAATTTTGAATTATAGCTGAGTGAGAAGATGATAAATGGGAAGATGTTGGAGCTATTTTTTTAGAGTGGACGATGATTAGGCTGTTCCCCATCCGCCAAAGGCTCCTTAGGGTCAGGCTAACGCTGCTACTCCTCGTAGACAAACACTTTCTACATCCTCAGCCATAAAGCTTCCAAGGTCGCTCTATAGCCGTGGTGTATCAATGTGTTTCGCTCCATCGGGGTATACGCTCATATCCCTAACAGAGGACAGTTTGGAGTTTGAGTAGGGTGTAAGAGGTGTAAATTGATCGGAAGTCTCAATCTATGTATGCTCATACGAGTATTTAAAAATTTAATGATTTAAGAATTTAAAAAATGGTAGATATATTTAAATCTTTAAACAAATGAGCGCAGCGAATAATTCAAATCCTTCAAATCCTTCAAATACTTCAAATCCTTCAAATCCTTCAAATCCTTCAAATCCTTCAAATCCTTCAAATTATCTAAAAGTCTAACCATCTAAAGGTCTAAAAGTCTAGCTATCTAGAAATCTAGCCGTCTAGAAATCTACATAAGTCTTTCATTCAATGTCCTTATCTTATCGTTATTCCGAATGATTTCCTGTTCGATATAACTTTTATAAGCTACTCGAAGATGAGACTTGGAGGCGAACTTGAGCTGTTCGTCCAAATATTTCCCGTAAGAGAGTAATCCACTTTTTTGAAATTCTAGCATCTTGCTGCGAATTACCCATTTTTGCTGATCTGTCACGTTTTTCATTACCTATCCTGTTACGGGATAGTAAGTTAAGGAATAAAAATCAGAATTCTTTAAAGCCTTTGTAAATAAATTTTAATCAGCCGTTTTGACTTCTTTTTTAGTTTGAAAAATCATGGTTAATACAAATACGATAACCCCATAAATAATTCCAAAAAGCAGTCCGGTGAACATAATTAATGCCTTAGGCGAAACGGGTGCTGCGCTAAATTCTCTTGCGAAAACGGGATTGTTTGCCAAATAACTATCTACTAATAAGGCTTGTACTCCCGCGTTTAAAATTCCGCAGATTAAACCGAAAAAAAGTACATGGGCAATGCGGTTAGAAGTAACCTTGGTTTTAAAACCATGTGCCGCTATAAATGCATAAATGAGCCAAAATACGGGCTCTGTAACTATGGAATTGGTAAAAACGGAAAGGAGTCCTACCAAGATACCAAATGATGCGTATGAGAGAATCAATTTCCAATTCATGACCTGTGTTTTTTGATTGTATATACAAGTTACGGATATTCTTCGAGGAAGTAAAAAAATGTTAGATTCGCATTAAAATCTCTTTACATGAGCACCTTCACCAAACGTTATTTCGACCCAAAAGATGAGCACAAACATTTGACCCTTGTTTGGGAACAGGGCTATAGAAATATTCATATTTATTATTTCAAGAAACTCATTCAAGTCATAGAAGATCCTGTAGAATTAAAACGAGGAACGTGGTTTGACTCAGAAGATGTAGGAAAAGTATCGCTGGCTTTTACTCAAGATAGGCCTATGAAGATAGAACTGAAAGTAAATGGTAAAAAATATAGAACAGTAAATAAGTTGAAGCGAGAGCTGCCCAACTTTGTCTTGCTGCGTGCTCTTTTTATCATGTTTGCTACTACAAGAGCGATAGGTATAATGAGTGTGGTCAACTCCATTAATCTCTGGACGTTTTGGGAAATACTTGTCTATAATGGAATTTTCTTTACAGGCTATTTGTTAAGTGCAATTCTCATCAAAAGTTACCCAAAAGTCTTTTATGTAGGAACCTCACTTTACGCCTTCATGGTTTTACTTCACATCCTTTCTTGGGTAAACGTTTACCCCTTAGGAATACGTTTAGATTATGATGTGTTTACTTCTATTTTCTTCTTTATCATTCAAGCCATGGTGTTGAGTTATTTTATCAGAGAATTAAAAGCAATTCGAAAATACATAGCGCCAAAGAAACCCCAACAAGAAGATGTTTTGATCGATGACATTTAATTAACATAAAAAGGAGCTATTCAACAAAGTACAGCTCCTTTTTTTAGATCCTAAAACAAGTAATAGTCTCGGTTTTTAGTACTATATTCCATTTGATGCTTCATTCTAACCTCTTAATTCCGCATTCATAACTCTTAATTCTGCATTCTTAACTCTTAATTAAAATACTATCCTTTCTCCGAAACAATAAAACTTCGTTCACTAAAGGCTGGAATACTTGGTTCTCCTTCGTAGAAGTATTCTATACTGTCTTTGGATGTGGTGAGTCCTAAAGTGTACAAAATAGGTACAAAGTGATCGGGAGTTGGAGCGGCTAATTTTCCAAGTTTATGACTACTTTGATATTTGATCAAATTCTCAAAGTTACGTTGGTCAATTTGTTGCTTGAGCCAATAATCGTATTCAGCTTCCCAACAGTAGGGCGACATGTCGTTTTTTTGCATTTTACTCATGGCCAATTGAAGGTTGTGAATCAAAGATCCACTTCCTATAATTAACACCCCTTTTTGACGAAGCGTAGCCAATTGTTTTCCTAATTCATAGTGATAAGAAGGGTCTGCATAATAATCCAAACTCATTTGAAAAACAGGGACATCTCCTTCAGGGAAAAGGTGCATTAACATGGGCCAAGCTCCGTGGTCAAGCCCCCAATCGTCTGTTGTTTTAACCTCAGGTATGAGTTCATGTATCTCTTGAGCTATTTCTGGTGCTCCAAATGCTTTGTATTTTGGATCGTAATAATGTTCTGGAAAACCGTAGTAATCGTAAATCTGTTCTTGTTCTAAAGAAGAGTTTACAAAGGTACCGCGTGTACACCAATGGGCAGAAACGACCAATGCAGCTTTCACATCGTAATTCGCCTTTAGATCTTTTCCTAAATTAAAAAGGGTGTTCCAAAACGGACGTTCTTCCTTACTTAAAGGAATATCCATAGGGTTGCCATGAGAGGTAAATAAAACGGGCATCTTTTTACTTTGCAAGGGAAGTTTCTCCGCAAATCGATTTAAACATCCTAAATTACTCATCACCGATAATGCTAAAGTTGATTTTATAAAGTCGTTTCTTTTCATGGTGTGTTATAAATTATTTTCCGTAAACAGTATTTACGAATTCTTCCAGGGTCGTTGCTTTTCTACCCAATAAATCATTGATAGTCGTTGAACTTACTGCCAATTCTCCATCTGCTTGTGCCTTGGCAAATCCAGCAAACATGTGTACGTAACCTTCAGGAACATTTAATCCTAAAAGGGTAGAGGTGTATTCTTCAACACTTGGAGAAGTGTAGTTAATTTGTGTTCCCGTTACTTTAGAAATAGCATCTGCAACATCTTGGTAGCTGTAATTTTCTTCGTTAGAGAATTCTAATACCTGAGTTTCTTGCGGTTCATTTACTAAAATTTGAGCAGTCGCTTCTGCCATGTCCTCTCGTAAAACAAAACCGGCTTTTCCATTTTCAGCAGGAAGATAGATGTTTTTCTGATCCAAAACTTGCTCACCAATAAATACAGGAACAAAATCCATGTATAAGTTGTTGCGCAATATCGTATGAGAAATACCTGATTCTTTTAAAAGTTCTTCAGTACGCAAATGTGCTTCAGCAACAAAGGCAATAGGTGAAGAAGATGTATTGTTCTGGCGTTCAAAACTGGTGTAAACGATATGCCCAACACCTGCTGCTTTGGCTGCTTCCATTACATTCTCATGTTGGGGTAAACGTTTTTCAACATCGCTGGCAGAAATGAATAGTAATTGATCTATGCCTTGGAATGCCGTTTTCAAACTTTCTACATTGTCGTAATCTCCTATGCGTAGTTCTACACCTTTATCTTTCAAATCTTGAGCTTTTGCTTCATCTCTCACTAAAGCTACAATTTGATTAGCAGCTACGCCTTTGTTCAATAAATGTTTAATGGTTAAACCACCGTAATTTCCTGTTGCTCCTGTTATTAGTATCATTTTTCTTTCTTTATGTTTGATGTAAAATTACTACCTTTGCTATATAAAAAGAAGTAAGTGTACTAAAAATAGTACTATACTTTTGTATAGTTTTAGAGTTATGGAGGGTTTGAAAGATTTTAAAGAGATCAATAGTTGTCCGGTACGTTATGTATTGGCCGTAAATGATGCTTTGAACGCAATTAGTGGGAAATGGAAGATGCCTATCATTGCGTCTTTATCAAAAGGGAAAATGCGTTTTAAGGACATGGAAAATAATATTGGTAAGATTACACCCCGTATGTTATCCAAAGAATTGAAAGATTTGGAAATGAATGGAATTGTGAACCGTATTGTCCACAACTCCACTCCTGTATTGATAGAATATGAGCTTTCCGATTCCGGTAAGGATTTGACCGAAGTGTTGAATGCCATGATAAAATGGGGACTCAAACACAGAAAAGTGAACCTAGAAGCAGTGATGTCTTAAGGCTTCTGCCATATTCCAATTTTTCTTGCTTTGGCCATTTGTTCTCGAGCAGCAAATTGACTTGCGTATTTTGTATTGGGTGGAATACGCATTTTTTGTGCATAGCCCTTTGCAATTAAAAGTTCATTTACAAATAGCGTATCAAAAACATAAACGTAGGCCAAAGTTCTACCATATTTATCCTTGTGTTCTACATCAAATTCCAAGCGTATTTCTTTTTGATAAATAAGATCAGCTAAAAATTTCTTGGCTTCTTCGGCGTAAAATTCTTTTTCTTGATTCCTTCCTTTAAGTTCGGGCGTATTTAGGCCTATCAAGCGAATTTTTTCACCGTTTAATTTTCATCAACTGCCCAAAAAGTATCACCATCTATGATGCGTGTAACCTTGTATTTTGCATTATTTTTTGTTGGTGTAGAACAACTTGTTACTCCAAGTGTTATTAGTATAAGGGTAACATATAAAAGTTTCATAGCTTGCATTATTCTTTAAATATAAGGGTTAAAGACGCTCCTCGTCAGAGCGTCTTTTTTTATGTTAATGTTTGGGTTCCCAGATCAGTCTTAGAAAGGTACTAAACCGTTCATGTTCTTTGTTGAGCGGAATACCCGCCACTATACCCAGCATCATCTGATCGTTGATGCCCAAACGCATTTGAGGGCGCAATACATAGGTGCTGTGGTGGCGCGCAAAGTTTTTGTTAATTTCCATACCTATAAAATTACGTGTACCATCTATCATGTAATGTACATTGGTATTGATAGCGTAGGAACTATGCCAGGTATGACCAAGTGTACCATAGCTAATATGTGGCCCGGTGTAGATTAATGTATGAAAATTTTGTCCCCAGCGTTTGGCCATGACCAAAAATGGATTGAAAACATTCCCTTCTGGTGTAGTTAGAATTTGAGGGGTGAGTAAGAGTTCATTTATGTAACCTACAGCCATGGATGTGGCGTGTTTCTCATTGACCAGAAAAGACCATTGCGCGGCTAGCTTTAAACTGTTTAAACCACTTCTAGCGTTGGCATTCACAGAACTATGTCCGGCCTCAAAGGAGAAGGGGAGTTCAACTTCTAAACCTAACCTGTCCATCGGCGCCCATTCGTATTCTATCAAAGCTTCGTACTCGTCGAAGTTATCTTTGTCAGTAAGCCCAAAGCCCAGGTTCCATTCCTTTTCTCCTTTTCGGGCCCCAAGGTCGCGAATGAGGTCTATGTACAGCGGTTCGGCATGTAAAACTTTATCTTTCGGGTATTTATTTTCAATTTCTTCTATGTATAAACTATCGCGTTGGTCTTTGTCTAATTGACTCCATGATAGGGTGCTACTTGCGCAAACAAGCAGGTAAATAATTTTTTTCATTGTATAATAATTTGATAAGTAAAAAGCCCCAAAACAGGGTATTTCGTAAGTATCAAATTACTTGGGGAGGGGGAGTGAATTTTTGAGGATGTCCATCCTTAGTTTTCAAAAGATAAAGGGCAAAAACATTTTGCTTTTCTTCGTCATCTACATGGGCATGAAAGCTTGTAAAGGAGGAAGGGTAAAAATCTAATTTTGTGGATTTTTCTAAACTGGGCTGCTGGTTTTCACCATCTTGATCATCGTATTCAGCGAAAGCATTTTCAAAGCCAAGTATTTTTTCAACAAAAATTTCAAGTAAACTTTCTTGATCGTTTATGGATGTATCCTCATGGACGCGAAAAGCATTCGGATCTTTACTATCTACTGAGATGTTGATCATGTAGAGTAGTGTAAAAACCCAAAAGAATTTAAAAAAGGTGCTATGTTTTATTTTCGTTATCACTTGATTTTCGCAGGCAACAAATATAAGGGAGAGGGAGGGAAAAAAGTTGTCATACAATCAACCAAAAAGAACTTAGAATCAAAGGAAAAGAAAAAGGCACGTTTTTACGCGTGCCTGAATTAGGAGTTGATGTATTAAATAGTGCTGACATTTTTAATACTGTGCTCCACGAATTAAATTAAGCTTAGGTTTTGAGTAGATAGAAGACTCAATACCCTGGTGGAATTAATGGTGAAATTGGGAGATAACCATTGAAAACCGGCTTAATCTTGGTTCGAATTTTCAAATAACGCTGGTTGTAAAAAAGCCTGTTCTAGCTCGAGAACCAGAACAGGCAATTAATTTACCTTAGAAAAGAAACGATTTCATTCTTTCTTTGGAAAGCGGTTAAGTAATACATTTATATATGCTTATCAACTCGCTTTTTAGTTTTATTTCCTTCAGTAAAAATAATGATTTTTTCATAAGTGTTACAATATGTATCACTTAAACTTTATATTTTTGGTTTATGAGGGAGTATTCCACAAAGAACACCAAGTCGTTTTCGGCGAAGAGGATAGATGCTTCGGCAAATAGATTGACCATAATTAAAACCGCAAGAAAGCTATTTAAAGAAAAGGGGCCAGACACCTCTTTGAGTGAAATTGCAAAAGCTGCCAAGGTGAGTAGAGCAACGCTTTATAGAAATTTTCAAGACAAATCTGATTTGGTTTTTGCCCTCATGCTTCACAACATGGAAGAGCTAAATGCTTTTGCTCAGGGTATGGAACAGGACGAGCATGAGTTTTTTATTCTCATCAAAAAGACAGCAGAATTACAACTTCATTATCAAGGTTTGATCCCTTATTTGCCAGAGTCTACAGATGACTTAAATAATAGTATAATCAACCTCATGAAGGGACCGGTAAAACGCGCCAAAGAAAGAGGTATACTCATGGAGAATTTTGATCCGCTAACCGACTCGGCATTAATTGTAACCATGCTGGGAAGTGCCACCCTACAAGCCTTAGAAGTAAACCTTGAAGGGATGATGAATAGGGCTGTAGAAATAGTATTTAAGGGAATTTCACCCAAAAGTTAAGCTTTAGTTCTAGGGTGCTTGCGACTGGGGATTTTATTGATGATTTTAGCCCAGAAAGGAATTAGAAAATAAATCATAGAAGGCACAAGAACTCCTGTTAAAATAAGCGTTCTAATGTATATGGGAAGATGCTTTATATCATTCCCTATTAAATAGGTTAAAAGTGTAATTGCTGGATAAATAGCTACCCAAACAATGAGGGTATTTCTTCTTTTCGACATGTCGATACTTTTTGCAAAAGTACCAGTTTTAAAAGGACAAAGTAAAAGTATACGCGAGTTTTGGAGGATATTAAACTTAAATATCTTTTAGATGACCAAAGCTAATCCACAGCCAATAAATCTACTGCGGTTATTTCACTTTCTTGTAATTGCTGAACCTACAGATTTCTTTAACTTGAACTTTATTCCCCAATAAACTAATAGATAACTCTGCAACTTCCTTATCTACAAAGTATTTCTTTTTAGCGGTATTAAAAGAGTAGTAAATATTTACCTCTAAATCTTTAACCTGAAATATGTGGAAACGCACTGGTTCTTCATTGATGAATTGTGCACGTTCTAGTTTTTTGGTTTTCTTATTAAAGTAAGCATAACCTATACATTTACCTAAGAAACTAAAAAGCTCTGGTAAACCATTGGGTTCGAAACGGAAACTAACTTTTAAATAGTTTAGATCTTCGGCTACTATATGCCATGAGGTATCAGCAATTTTACCGCTTGCTCCATACTTGTCTTGATTATGGTTCTTATTAAAAGCTGCCCTTTCTTTTTCTGTAGGAATTCGATGGTCAACACTGTCCAAATGCCACCTTTCGCCCAGTTTTAAGGCTGGATTATAATTCGCCTTTTTAATTTTCTGTTCGTCTTTGATGTAAGTAGTCGTATGAGTATTGTACGAATATTTAGCGAGGGTATCTATCAGATGCTCTGTTAGCGTAGTTTCATTGAAATTATAGGCTTTTAGTCGTTCCAAGACCTTAGATTTCTCATCGGAAGCCATTGAACAAAAGGCATTATTTAGCAAAAGAGTGAGGATAAAAATATACTTATACATGTGCGTGTGTTTCTGGGTAAGCTTGCTTACCATCAGAAAAGTAATAAAACTCACTAAATTTTTAGCCAGAAAAGTTGAAAATAGCTCGTCTGTGGGATAGATTTTAATTTTTCTTCCCCAAAGAAAGATATTTACTCGGGTACCTCTATGGTAAATATTTTATAGATTAATCCAGCTATTGCTGCCCCAATTAAGGGTGCAACCCAAAATAACCAAAGCTGTTCCATGGCCGCGGTTTCACTAAATATTGCTTGACTCGTACTTCTTGCAGGGTTTATAGAAGTGTTGGTTACTGGTATGCTAATGAGGTGAATTAGTGTAATCCCTAAACCGATGGAGATACCAGAGATACCCTTGGGAGCTTTGTCGCAAGTTGCCCCTAATACGATGAAAATAAGCATGAAGGTCATGACCAGTTCCATCAAAAAGGCGGAGGGTAATTCAAATTTTCCAGGAGAGAGTTCTCCATATCCATTGGAAGCAAAAGAGCCAATTATCGCATCGGGTTTACCCATTAGGATGACGTATAAAAAGCTTGCTCCACTTAAGGCACCTAAGAGTTGTGCTACAAAGTAATAGGGAAGGTTTTTTCCTTCAAATTTACCCGCTACCCAAAGTCCTAAAGAAATGGCTGGGTTTAAATGACTTCCAGAAATTGGACCTATGGAATAAATCATGGTAAGTACAGAAAGGCCAAAGGCAAGTGAAACGCCCAACATGCCTATACCCAATTCTGGGAAGTTGGCAGATAATACGGCACTTCCACAGCCACCGAAAACTAACCACATCGTACCAAAGTACTCTGCTAGAAATTTTTGCGTCATAAAAGTTTAGTTGTAATGTGCCGCCAAAATTACTTTTTTAATTGAACTAAATGCCTTCAAAATAAGCATTGTGGGTACTAGGGATTGTGCAAAAGTTTTGTAGCTAGTTATTTTACAAGGGATGCAGGGAAATATTTTTTTAATAAAAAAATGTGTTCAAAGTGAAATTTTCAGAATACATGTTGTTAAATGCGTTTTTTTTAGCTGCGCAATTCAACTGTTTCTTTGGGCTTATTATACAGTTATGCTCGACTGAACAGACAGGATGTATAATTAAAAGGCGCCTAAATTCAACGTGACTCGTACTAGTGTTCTTGTTCTATTTTAAAGTATGCGTCGTTTACTTGTTGTTGAAGCTCAAGGTTGGTTGGGTCATTGTAAAGCTGCTTTCTGAGTTCTACGTATTCTGGATATTCACCGTATTTTATTTCTAAAAAGGTGTTGTTGGATATGAAGTAGAAAATAATTCCTAGAAGACCAAATATTCCTATTCTCAGCGTATTGAATTTGAAAAAAACAGGGTTGTTCTTACGAAAAAATAGAACAACAGCGAGTAATAAAATAAGGCCACTTCCGAGTCCAAATTGAAGCATAAATTCTGCACCTGGCCATTGAAGCGCTTTAAAAAGTATACCGATTACAAGTGTACTAAGTGAGAGTCCAATACCTATGGCAAAAGCTATTTCTTTCCCCTTGAATTCTTCGTAAGCTGCTTTTTTGAATATTGATCTGAAGCGAACTCCATTGAGTACGGCAAAACCTAAGTAAAAGTAAATACAAGATAAAAGCATAGCCACCAATACAAAAAGTAGCGTTGTACCTGCAATTAGAAAGAATTGGAGTCCGAGTGTTAAGACAAATAGTAGGATAAGTATTTTTTCTAGTGTTCTCATTTGATTCAAATAGTTAAGAATACGAATATAATAGAACTACTTTAATTTCATCGCTGCTATTACGAGTTTGATTCAGAAATAATTAAAGTCAAACAGGGATAGCACTGGCAGCGCCCGACAGCGTTTGTGTATTGAGCCTGTGCAGGCATGTGCGACCTTAGGAGCGAAGGCCGGTACTTAGGCGAAAACACCAACGCCGAGGGACTAAAAGGAATAGCCCGGCCGTTTGCCTAAAGGTTGATATTCTTCACCAATTTGCTAAGGATTTTCTAGGATAAGGACATTAATTATGAAAATGATTCCTCCTAAAAACAATATACCCAGAAAGCTCAACATCAGTACGTTGTTAAAAGATCTTATTTCATTGAGTTTCCTTTGGCATTCTTCCGAAAACTTAGAGATGATATCGTAGTAACTAAATAGCTCTAGCGAGAACATGTAGGGCTTATTTCTTCTTGTCGAAATGGGTAGTTTGTGTTCTTTAACTTGTTCTGGATACGCTTGTGTGAGTAAGGTTAAAAAGGCGTTGACCTTTCGATAAAAAAGTAAGGAAGTTGGAATATTTCCTAAGAACACCCAGATGAGAATGGTGTAAAAACCGAGGGATACAAAATTAAAAAAGAGGCTAACACATCCCACGAAAAGGGCGGTTAAATAAAGCAAGTAGAGACCTTTGATCATGCTCGAATTAATTGACCATCTTCCTTAAAAACTCCAATTCTTGCTCGCTTAAACCAGCTTTAGAAATGATGTAAAAGACTTGCTTACTTTGTTGCAAACCGAAAGAATGTTTGAACTCATGGACCTTCTTCAGGGGTAATTCTAAGGTAGATTTCCCAGAGTTTCCACTAATGATTAATTCATTTTTCTTAAAAGTATAGCTTACCGGATGTTGTAAATCTGTGTTTTGGGTGTAGGCTCTTTTGTAGGTGAAATTGATGAAGACAGCAAAAACGACGATGAACAATAGAGGCGATACTATTTCTTGGTAGTTACCCGTGTAAAAGGCAGATATAATAGGGAAGATGATCATTCCGACGAGAAATAAGGCGGTGAAAATGCGCACACCTATTTTACTCCATAGTATGCTCATGCTGGCGTTTCTAAATTCTTTTTGTGTAAGTGTTTGTGTTATGGTCATCTGTTTATTTTTCTCTGGTTTCTTCTATGGCTTGGAGGATAATTTCTCCGGCTTTTTTCATTTCTTCTCGGGTAATGTTAATGGGTGGACTCAACCTAAACGAGTAGGGGTGAGAAAGGAACCAGAAAGAAATTAAACCGAGTTCCAAACATCTATTCACCACCTTTTCTACGCGCTCAAAAGATTCCATATCAAAGGCGAACATCATACCTACACGACGGATTTCTTTGATTTCAGGATCGTACTGAAGCATGTCGACCAACAATTGACCATTGGCTTCTACTTGCGTGTAATCTATTTCAGTTGTCAATACCTCTAGCGTGGCTGCTGCCGCTGCGGCAACTACGGGGTGTCCACCAAAAGTGGTAATGTGCCCTAACATGGGATCGTGGGTCAGCTCCTTCATTTTTTCTTGACTGGATACAAAAGCACCTATGGGCATTCCACCACCAAGGGCTTTACCTAAGGTCAAGATATCAGGAACTACATTCTCATACATTTCAAAAGCAAAATTTTGTCCTGTTCTTCCTATACCGCATTGTACTTCGTCGAAAATAAGCTGTGCACCCGTTTGGGTACATTTGTCTCTAAGTGCGCGCATGAAATCAGGTTGAGCTTTTCGCACCCCCGCATCTCCTTGAACGGTTTCCATGATTACCGCTGCTGTTTGATCGGTAATGGCTTCTAGTTCTTCAATGCTATTGAAAGTGATAAATTTTATACCTGGCAAGAGCGGTCTAAACTTCTCTTTTTTGGTTTCGTTGGCAGAAACACTTAGCGCACCATGCGTACCTCCATGATACGCTCCTTTGAAAGCGATAATTTGGGATCTTCCCGTAACGCGTTTGGCAAGTTTTAGGGCTGCTTCGTTAGCTTCTGCACCAGAATTTACGGAGTAAACACAATTGAGTTGTTCAGGTAAAATAGCTGTCAAACGTTCAGCCATTAACAAAGGAGCGTCTTGAATGAATTCACCATAAACCATGACGTGAAGGTGCTTGTCTATTTGCTGTTTTAAGGCGTCTACAACTTTAGGGTGATTGTGCCCAATGTTGTTGACGGCAACACCGGCTATCATATCCATGAAAGCTTTTCCTTGTTTGTCGTACATATAAATTCCCTTGGCGTAATCTATATCCAATAGATAGGGAAATGGGGTAGTTTGCCCTTGTAGCGATAGAAATTTCTCACGTCTGTCCATGGCAGCGAATTTAGTGAATAATTGCCTGTTTAAGCGCGAGAATTACAGTGATAATTGTCTGTTTATAACACAAAAAAGGCAGCTAAGATTACTTAACTGCCTTTACTTGTAAATTGTACTTATGTAAACTAAAAAGTCTTAGTATTTTTTTCTGGTCTTGAGTTCTGCCAACAGTTTTTTCCTGAACTCGTGCTCTAAGCAAGGAAGCTTTAAGGCTTTTTCGTAACCTATGGTTTCGCCTATTTTTAACATGAATTCGGCTTTGAGGTTTACTTCTTTCTTTTCCAAAACAATAATTTCTTGGATGAGTTTTTTGTATTCGGTTTCAGTAAGTGTATTGTCTTCTTTACATCTGTATTTCGATTTAATTGAATGATGTAAGGCTTTAAGCTGCTTAGAATAATCATCGTAAATAGGCCAAAAAGCGATAGAGTCTTCTTTGCTTAATCTCAGTTCTTTCGAGAAATAAGTGCGCTTTAATTGCTCTATTTTTGCATGTTCAGCCTTACTTGGGCGTTTGTCTGGATGCGGACCTTGGGCAAAACTTGTTGTGTAGGCTATAATGCTTAAAAGTGTTATAAGTATGTATTTCATTGTTTTCGTTTTAAAAATCCTCTAAGGTAAAATCATCATCATCCGATAAGTAATTGGAGATGTCATCTAAATCTAAGGCATCTAATTGTTGGTCTATATTTTCTACAGCACTCGGCGTAGCGGAAGCTATATATCCTGCTTCAACAAAGAGTTCTTCATCGAAGTTTTGAATATTATCTTCTATGTAACCGTCTATTTCTTGGGTATTAATTTCTTTTATATCCGCAACGCTAGGGGTAGTAGTGATTTCCTTGTGTGTTAACGTGAAAAATAACAGAAGCACCGCAGCAACAGAGGCTACGCTGTAAAGTACCAGTTTTAAGCTGCTTTTGCGTTGACTTTCTCCTGGAGTAATGCTTTGGTTCAGCTCTTTTTGGAGTTGTTCAAAATAACCCGCTGGTATTCCTGGCTTTTCACTGGGTTTAAACTGATTGAATATGTTGTTTTCCTCTTTCACTGTTCTTTAGACTATTAGAATTATAATAGGTTTAATGCGTTTTTTAAATTTTCTTCAATTTTTTTAACGGCATGGTGGTAGGAAGCTTTTAGTCCGCCTACACTGGTTCCAAGTTGCTTACTAATTTCATTAAAACTAAGGTGTTCGAAATATTTTAATTGAAAGACTTGAGCCTGTTTTTCGGGCAGCGTATCTAGTGCTTCAAAAAGAAGATTTTCTATTTGTGTTGGGGTGAGTCCGCCCAAATCTCCGGAGCGGTTGATAAGCTCCAAGCTGGCGTCATCATATTCTTGCTTTACTTGCTTATTTCTTTTCTCCAGGAAAGTATAGGTTTCATTGCGTGCTATACTGTACATCCAAGTAGAAAGCGCACTTTTACCTTCGAATTTATCGAGGGCTTTGTAAACTTTAAGAAGGGTGTTTTGAAGTACGTCGTTGGTATCTTCGTGGTTTTTGGTTTGGCGGCGAATTTGCCAATACAATTGTTGGGCGTATTGGCTAACAAGGGCGTTAAAGGCCTTTTGTGAAAAAGCTCCTCCTTTACGATGTAATCTTAAAATTTCTTTATCGTCAAGGAGGAGCATATATTTTTGTTACTTACGTTTAATTACTTTCTCGCAAGCTTGAACAACGTTAACTGTGTCTATTCCGTATTTGGTCATTAACTCATCTGGTTTACCACTTTGTCCAAACTGATCGTTAACACCAACGTACTCTTGAGGAGTAGGAGTGTTTTGTGCCAATACCTGGGCAACAGAGTCACCTAAACCACCGTTAATCATGTGTTCTTCTGCAGTAACAACACATTTTGTTTTGCTTACAGAGTCTAAGACTGCCTTTGCATCAAAAGGTTTAATGGTGTGCATATTTATTACTTCTGCACTAATTCCTTTAGCTTCTAATTGCTCCGCAGCTTCGATAGCTTTCCATACTAAGTGACCACATGCAACGATAGTTACATCAGTTCCTTCGATTAAAACATCTGCCTTACCAATTTCAAATTTAGCATCCTCAGGAGTGAAAATTGGAACTGATGGTCTACCAAATCTTAAGTATGCTGGTCCTTCGTGATCTGCCAATGCAATAGTAGCTTGCTTTGTTTGGTTGTAGTCACAAGGAACAACAACGGTCATGTTTGGCAACATTTTCATCATTCCTATGTCTTCCAAAATTTGGTGAGTTGCACCATCTTCTCCCAAAGTTAAACCTGCATGAGATGCTGCAATCTTAACATTCTTGTTAGAGTAAGCAATCGATTGACGGATTTGGTCGTAAACTCTACCTGTAGAGAAGTTTGCGAAAGTTCCTGTGTAAGGAATTTTACCACCGATAGTCATACCAGCTGCCATACCCATCATGTTTGCTTCAGCAATTCCAACTTGGAAAAATCTTTCTGGGAATTCTTCTTTAAATGCATCCATTTTTAAAGAACCTGTTAAGTCAGCACATAAACCAACAACATTTGGGTTCTTTTTACCTAATTCGTGAAGTCCAGCTCCAAATCCAGAGCGCGTGTCTTTCTTGCCAAGTACTTCTATTTTTTTCATTTTTAATTCCATTTAAAGATTTATTGAAATTGTTCTATTTGATGTTATTCTAAATTCTTGATTTTTGGTGTATTCGGTTTCTTTGGCATTTATATCTCTATAAACGATTCTGTAGTTTCCAGGTTGCAAAATAAATTCTTGTTGTTTGGTATTTGCATTGATATCAATTACCCATTCCCATTCACCATTTCTGAATACGAAAAGTTGTCCTGTATTGTAATTGTAAGCCCTGAATTTTGCTTGCCCAGGAGCTGGAATGGTAAGTGTTGTTGTTTTACTTTGAGAAATTGTCGCATCTAGAGTAATACGCGGCAAAGTGTAAATTTCCACCTTGTAATCACCGACTAAATATTTCTGCTTTTGTTCTAATTCTTGATGATTCAAAGTAACTTCTTTACCGTCTTGTACCACCCTGTAAGGGAAATAATAGTTGGTTGTTTTGTTACTAATTTTAATATCTAAATAGCCTTGCGGACAATCTACCTCTATGATGTTGTGCTGGTATTTTTTGATGTTAATGTTCTTCTTCTCAACACGGGGCAGGGTATTAACTACAAGGTCGTATTTTTTGTTCGGGTCTATAACTATAGTATCCGGAAGGTTGTTCTCATTTAAAGTGTGCATGTAACTATACACCAATTTTTTAGTACCTGCTTCATAAAAGAAGAGGGTAGAGTTGGTCTCTAACGGGCGACCATCCAAGCGGTTTAAATTTACTTGCACTGTAGTATTCACCAGGGCTTTATCTACAACAGTTTTGAGTAATACTTCAAAAGATTGTTTGTCATCGGCATTGGCAAATTGACCAACACAATCGAACTTTGAAAGGTAAGCAGTGTCTAAGCCTAGACCAATAATGAAAGGACTAATTTTAATTCCTTTCGCCCTGAGTTTATCTGCGATAACACATGGTTCATCATCACATTCTTCTACACCATCTGTTATAAGAATAATAATGTTTCGACTTTTATTGTCTGGAAAATCTCCGGCTGCTGCCTCTAGAGATCTTGCGATAGGTGTGGTACCTTTCGCTTCTAATGTCTTGATTTTTCCTTTTATTAAGGATTCATTTCCTGAGTAAAAAGGCACCTCTAATTTAGTGTCGGCGCAATCTTGGTAGGTTGCTGTAATTGGTGTTTGATGACCGTAAACGCGGAGTGCTAATTCTAGGTTTTCTACACCGGTTAAGCTATCAACAGTTTTAGAGAGTATGTCTTTGGCCAAATCAATTTTGGCTTCATAACCCCATTTACCATTCATAGAGTTGGACGCGTCCAAAATGAAAAGGATGCGCGTCAAATCTTGTTGGGCGAATGTAAAAACACTCACCCAACAAAATAATAATATGCTTAAAAAGCGTTTCAATTAATAGTCTCCTAAAGTTTCTTTTAACTGAGATAAAGCTGAAGCTAATTGCTCATCATTCGGAGCAGAACCGTGCCATTTGTGTGTTCCCATCATGTAGTCAACACCTTGACCCATTTCTGTTTTCATGATGATAACGATAGGCTTACCTTGTCCTGTCATTGATTTAGCTTTATCCAAAGTTGCGATGATATCTGCCATGTTATGACCATCCATCTCTAATACTTCCCAACCAAAAGCTTGCCATTTCATGCTTAAATTTCCTAAAGAAAGTACATCGTCACAATCTCCATCAATTTGTCTACCGTTGTAATCTATAGTAGCAATGATGTTATCTACTTTGTTGGCTGCAGCGTACATTGCCGCTTCCCAAATTTGTCCTTCTTGTAATTCACCGTCACCGTGTAAGGTGTAAACTAAAGCTTTATCGCCGTTTAGTTTTTTTGTTTCTGCTGTTCCTAAAGCGCAAGATAAACCTTGACCTAAAGATCCAGAAGCCATACGAATTCCCGGTAAATTTTTATCTGTACTTGGGTGACCTTGTAAAGGAGATCCCAATTTTCTAAATCCAGCTAAATCCGCCACATTAAAGTATCCGCTTCTCGCTAAAACACTGTACCATACTGGAGAAATGTGTCCGTTAGAAAGGAAGAAAATATCTTCGTTTAAACCGTCCATTGTAAAGTTCTCTGGATTGTGAGTCATGGTATGTTGATACAAAACTGTTAAGAAGTCAGCACAACCTAAAGAACCTCCAGGGTGTCCAGAACTAACAGCTGCTACCATTCTTACGATATCTCTTCTTACTTGCGAAGCGAATTCTTCTAATTTCAATGTGTCCATATTTACGGATGCTTTTACTCTATTATTTGGTGCTGCAAATCTAAGTTTTTCTCTTTTAAGATGACGAATAAATTCATTTAAAATTCAAAGTTCAAAATTCAAAACACATCTCCTATTTTGAATTTTAATTTTTACATTTTGATTTATCTGGCGGTTATTAACATATAAATAAGGAAAGAAATACTAAGGGTTTTAGGGCCTAAAGTAGTTTGTTTAACATCTATCTATTAAATTAGCCACAAAAATTAAAGAGTTTGAAAGTAACAAAGGAATTCAAAACGGGATTAGTAGTGGTCTTATCCATCTTACTGCTCATTTTTGGAGTGAACTACCTCAAGGGAAATAGTTTCTTTGGAGGAGATGATTTTTACTACGCATATTTCCCAACTTCAGGAGGGTTAACTCCTTCTGCTTCTGTAACTTTAAATGGTGTTGAAGTAGGTAAGGTATTGGATGTTGATTTAGTACGCCCAAACCAATTTATAGATAAGAACAAGCGTGTTTTGGTGAAATTCAGCATACAAGACAACGAATTAAAACCGGCGCTAGGTAGCAAGGTGGAAATAGTTCCAGGTTTGTTGAGTGTTGCCATGAACTTAGATCAGCACTACATAGCAGATGGTGGATTCCACAAAGTAGGAGATACTTTAGTCGGAACCGTGTCGCAAGAAATCACAGAACAATTGCAAACAGAATTGTTACCAGTGAAGCAAAAATTAGAAAACTTAATGGAGTCTGTAGACAATATCGTAGTTTCTATTAATGCATTCTGGGATACTTCTGCAGCTTATTCCTTAGACGCGAGTTTAGGTGAGGTGAAAAGAGCCATCAATACTTTTGGTAGGGTAGCGGAGAACCTAGATGGAATGATAGACGATGAGCGTGCGAAATTGGATAGAATTTTTACAAATGTGGAAGTTTTAACAGATAGCTTAAATGAAACCATTCACCAAGTAAACTACATAACTAAAAATGTAGGTACCATTACAGATTCTTTAAAGAAGGCAGATATCAATGGAACTATAGATATGGCAAATTTAGCCTTGGCTGAGTTTAATACGGTATTAACAAGAGTGAATTCAGGTGAAGGAACCTTAGGTAAATTATTGGAAGACGAAGAGCTTTACCATAAAATTACAGATGCCAGTGATAATTTAAGTATCTTGTTGGAAGATCTTAGACATCACCCAGAGCGTTACATCAGCGTAAGTGTTTTTGGTGCCAGAACAAAAGGTGCTCCACTTACAAAGGATGAAGAAAGAAAATTGAAAAAAATTCTAGACTCTATTAATTAAACTTGTAAACTCGAAATCTATGATAGCTATTATTTTATTTGCTTTATTGTTGATCGCAGGTGGTGGTTACTTCGCGATGAACGTGAACAAAATAAGGCAGAACATTCTGTTGGGTAGAGACATCGACAGATCTGATAACAAAAAGGAAAGATGGAAGACCATGTTGTTGGTGGCTTTCGGACAAAAGAAAATGTTCCAGCGTCCTATACCGGCAATTTTACACTTCTGTTTGTATGCCGCTTTTGTCATCACACAAATTGAATTAATTGAAATTATTGTTGACGGTTTAAGTGGTCAACACAGAATATTTAGAGATGGATTGGGTGGATTCTACACCTTTATGGTCTCTTTTATAGAAGTACTATCTGTTTTAGCTTTTGTAGCTACTTTCATTTTCTTATTGAGAAGAAACGTATTGAAGATTCCGCGTTTCAACATGAAAGAAATGGCAGGTTGGGCAAAAATGGATGGTAACATCATTTTGTTTGCTGAACTTTTATTGGTGTGTTTCATCTTTATGATGAACGGAGCTGATGAAGCTCTGTATAACCAAGGAGCTTCTCACTACAATACGGGTGAGTCTGGTTCTTTCGGATTAACTATTTCTCAGTTCATCGGACCTGCTCTTTTTGGGGGTATGGATGCACACACACTTCACATTATTGAGCGTATCGGATGGTGGGGACACATCATTATGGTTTTTGGTTTCTTAAACTACTTGCCCTTCTCTAAGCACTTCCACATCTTGTTAGCTTTCCCTAATACTTACTACTCTAACTTAGAGAAGAAAGGGAAGTTCAATAACATGGAAGCAGTGAAAAAAGAGGTGGAGTTAATGATGGATCCAACCGCTGATCCATTTGCAGCACCAGCTCCTGCTGAAGGAGAAGTACAGCGTTTTGGAGCCAAAGATGTTACAGACCTTACTTGGAAGAACTTATTGGATGCTTACACATGTACAGAGTGTGGTAGATGTACGTCATCTTGTCCGGCTAACCAAACAGGTAAATTATTGTCTCCTCGTAAAATTATGATGGATACACGTGACCGTTTGGAGGAAGTTGGAAATAACATCCGTAAGCATGGAAAAGATCACGACGATGGTAAATCTTTATTAAGAGATTATATTTCTGAAGAGGAACTTTGGGCATGTACTTCTTGTAACGCTTGTGTTCAAGAATGTCCTGTAAACATAGATCCTTTATCTATCATTGTTGATTTACGTCGTTTCTTGGTGATGGAAGAGTCGAAAGCTCCTTCTGAATTAACAACGATGTTTACAAACATAGAGAATAACGGTGCGCCATGGCAATTTAGTCAAGCCGACCGATTAAACTGGAGAGATGAGCAGTAAAAAGCTTATAAATAAGGTAGTGGACGGAAAACATATCAGTCCTGTTTTACCCGAAGAGGTAAAAAACTACCTTATAGATATAGATGGAACTGTATGTGATGATATTCCAAACGAGGAACCAGAGCGTATGGCCACAGCCAATGTATATCCAGACGCATTGGAAACTTTAAATAAATGGTATGATCAAGGTCATATCATTACATTTTTCACTTCGCGTTTAGAAGAACATCGTGAAGTAACTGAAACTTGGTTGAAAGAACATGGTTTTAAATACCATGGAATTATGTTTGGAAAACCAAGAGGAGGAAATTACCATTGGGTAGACAACCACATTGTACGTGCAACACGTTTCGAAGGGAAGTTTACGGATTTGGTAGATAAAACAACAAAAATTCAAGTATTTAAGTCATAATATTATGAGTGGATTGAAAGTGCCAACGATGGCAGAAATGCTAGCTACAGGAGAAACGCCAGACGTATTGTTTTGGGTAGGTTGTTCGGGTAGTTTTGATGACAGAGCAAAAAAGATCACGAAAGCGATCGTTAAAATATTGAACCATTGTGATGTTAAATTTGCAGTGTTAGGAGCGGAAGAAGGTTGTACAGGAGATCCTGCAAAAAGAGCCGGAAACGAGTTCTTGTTCCAAATGCAAGCCATGATGAACATACAGGTTTTAAATGGTTATGAGGTAAAGAAAATAGTTACGGGATGTCCACACTGTTTCAATACCTTGAAAAATGAATATCCAGAGTTGGGAGGCGATTACGAAGTGATTCACCACACACAATTGATCCAAGGGTTAATAAACGACGGTAAATTGGCTATTAAGGGAGGCGAGACTTTCAAAGGAAAGAAAATTACCTTCCACGATCCTTGTTACTTAGGTAGAGCAAATGATGTGTACGAAGCACCAAGAGAGTTATTGCAAAAGTTAGATGCCGAATTGGTAGAAATGAAGCGTTGTAAAACAAACGGACTTTGTTGTGGAGCTGGTGGAGCACAGATGTTTAAAGAAGCTGAAAAAGGTAACAAAGAAGTAAACATTGAGCGTACAGAGGATGCGTTAGAAGTGAAGCCAAACGTAATTGCTACAGGTTGTCCTTTCTGTAATACGATGATGACAGATGGAGTTAAAAACTTCGAAAAAGAAGGAGAAATTGAAGTATTGGATGTTGCCGAATTAATAGCAACAGCTGCTGATCTTTAAGATTTTTTCAAACATATTGAAAAGCCGTTTCATTCAATTGAAGCGGCTTTTTTTATAGGTGGTTGATCTTATTAATTCGTATTTTAGAATCAAAATCTCAAGTATGAAGCAAGTAATAGATGAATTGGGAGTGTATAAAAACAATTTAGATACCTACAGGATATTATACATTGTTTCGGCAGTACTGAATTTTTTAGGTGTTTTTGGTTTTGGCTTATATGCAGTGTTTGGTTTTATTTTTATCCAAGATTTTCAAAATACAGATCAGGATGTAGGGTGGATAATGTTATTGATTAGTGGGGTAGGTGCATTTATTTGTGCGCTTTTAGGTGTTTTAAACCTGTACACTGCTTCTTGTTTAAGGCGTAGAAAAAACTATAACTTTATCTTTGTTATGGCAATAGTGGCTTGTTTAAGTGGGGTTTTACGACTTGTTCTAGGAATATTTACCTTAATAGAAATAACCAAACCAGAAGTAAAAGCCCTGTTTTATCCTGAAGAGAAAGAGGAAAGTATCGTGTATTAAATTTTAATACTTATTGGCTTCCAGGAAAGCCTGTTTTACTTTCAAAAAAAATGATCAGATTTTGGGTTTCTATCCTTAATTGTCCTAGTTTTTAGAATTTCTCTTTGTTTCCAAAAACCTCGAAGAATTAACGGACCAAGAAATGGGACACACCATATAAACCACAAATGAAGGGTTCTCCTTTTGGAAGAAAGGTACAAAGCTTTTGTAATTTTCCTTCTTACCCACAGCGTGAAACCTACATAGATAATTCCTAAGGAAAGGGTAAGAAAAGTGCCTATTTCCATGGGAGTATATTCAATTTTTTATCCGATGGTTGCGGGTAACCCTTTTTCAAGACATTGTAAATTTTCTGTATGTTAACGCGCTTGGTGTTTCTTGGTAGATGGAACCCCACTATTGATCGTGCGGGTGCTGGATTCTCTGCGGTTAAAACTGTTTTTTGAAGTTTAGGTTGCATTTGTAAGTAATACTCTGGCAGTAGAGTGAATCCACCATGTAATTTGGCCATTTTGGTTAACAACTCTAAGTTTCCACCTTCATAATCCCACGAAGATTTCTCTTCTTGCTTTAAGGCACAGAAGTTAATCATCTGCGTACGCAAACAGTTTCCTTTACTCAAGAGCCACGGTTTCATGTTTTTTAAATCGTCTGCAAGAACCCCGTTCCCCTCGTATTGTGGTGCGTAGATTTTAATTTCTTCATTAAATAATATACAATCGTCAAAACGTTCACCGGGAACAGGACCGGCCATGATTCCTGCATCTACTTTTTTCTCACCCACAGCTTGTAATAGTTTTTCTGTAGGTAATTCAACAATTTTAAGATTCACATTCGGAAACTCCTTGTCCCAAACCTTGTATAAATAAGGAACCATGTAAATAGACACCGTAGGTATAATTCCCAATTTGATTTCTTCTTGATATTTCCCCTCCTTTTGTTGTATGAAAATATCGAGTTTTTGAAACGACTCTTCTATGTCAAACAAACGCGGCATCAATTCTTCGCCAAAAGAAGTTAAACAAATAGGATTGGTATCCCTGTTAAAAATGGGGTATCCTAAGGTTTGCTCTGCTTTTTTAATTTGCATAGATAAAGTGGGCTGGGTTACAAAACACTTATCAGCTGCCTTCTGAAAAGATTTCTCTTGATATACGTGTATGATATACTGAATCTGAGCGTGTGAAATCATGTATAAATTAAATTTATGTAAATATAAAATTTATAGATGAAAACTAAGACTTATCCCCCTTATATTTGTAGTGAACCAAAACAAAAAGAACGAAGATGAAAAAGTCAAAAAAATTAGTAAAACTCTTAAACACATTGTTAGCAACGTATCAAATTCACTACCAAAATTTGCGTGCTTTACACTGGAATATTAGAGGGAATGACTTCTTCGAAATCCACGCTAAATACGAAGAGTTATACTTAAGAACTCAAACAATTATAGACGATTTAGCAGAGCGTATTTTAACCTTAGAGGCACAACCCTTACATTCTTACCAAGCTTACTTAGATAAATCTGTAATTGCAGAAAATGAGCACATTTCTGAAGCGCGAGTAGGAATGAGCTACGTGGTAAAAGCACAAGAAGAATTGTTAGTGTTAGAAAGAGAGATATTAGCAGTTTCTGGTGAACTGGAAGACGAAGGTACAAACAGTTTGGCATCCGACTTAATCGGAGAAAAAGAGAAAACGAACTGGATGTTCAAGGCTTGGATTAACAAGTAAAACAGATTTGGTGAATTGTTAATTGCACAACCAAAGAATAAAGGTAAAGATTTGATTATACTGCCGAAAAGCGGTAGTTTTGCACAGAATTTTAAGAACAAATAAATACAATATAATGTCAGTATTAGTAGGAAAAAAAGCTCCTTCATTTAGCGCAGGAGCAGTTGTAAACGGAGGAGAAATTGTTGAGAACTTCTCTTTAGATCAGTACGTTGGAAAGAACCCAGTAGTATTGTTCTTTTACCCAAAAGACTTCACTTTCGTATGTCCATCAGAATTACACGCTTTCCAAAACAAGTTAGCAGAATTCGAAGAAAGAGGATGTAAAGTTGTTGCTGTATCTACAGATACAGAAGAGTCACACTGGGGATGGTTACAAGTTCCTAAAAACAAAGGTGGAATCGAAGGTATTAAATACCCTATCGTAGCAGATACTTCTAAGACTATCTCTGATGCATTTGGAGTATTGGCTGGTGAGTACGAATACGATATCGAAAAAGGATTAGTTGCTACAGGACCAATGATCGCTTACAGAGGATTGTTCTTGATCGACAAAGAAGGAGTTGTACAACACCAAATCGTAAACAACTTCCCATTAGGAAGAAACGTTGACGAAGCTTTGCGTATGGTTGATGCTTTACAGTTCTTCGAAGAAAACGGTGAAGTTTGTCCAGCAAACTGGCAAAAAGGTGAATCAGGAATGAAAGCTGATTTCGAAGGTGTTGCAGAATACTTAAGCGCAAACTAGTAGAACATACAAGTTTTAAGATAAAAGAAAGAGTGGTTGTTTGTTCAGCCACTCTTTTTTATGTGCACTTATTTTTCATACAGAATCCTTTTATCTTTGAAGCTATGATGCAGAATGTTAAAACTAGAAAAGTAATACACTATGTATTTTTAGTGTTGAGTTTGATAGCAGCCGTTTATTTGGTGGGATATTACCAGGCGGCAGAAAGTATGGCAGATTTAAGAGCCTTGCCCAATAGTGTATTGATAGCCGTAGCTATTTTTATAGTTTTGCAATTATTAAAGCGCTTTTTGTTTAAGCGTATGTATTGGTTCGACTGGTTGTATTACTTCGGGTTAATCGCCATACTCATTCCTTTACTTCTTAAATACGAAGAAGGCGAGTGGTTGCATGATGTAACAGATTTTGGTTCGCTTTTTCTCGTTCTTTCTCCTTTGATGGGTATAATTATGCTTCTTTTAAAAAAGGAAGATACTATTTAGCCTTAAAATCGATGTGATAGTGATCATCGTGAAGGTTATTGATTTTTGGTGTGAGGTATTGCGCAAAGTAAATTCCTTTTTGCTTTAGTTTTTTACCATAGGTGGTTCGGAAGAGTTCGTCTTTGTATTCTGTGTAAATGAGTACCTTTTCTATAGCGTAATTTAGTTTCTCAGCCTCTAAAGCAAGCAGGTAAATATGATGGGTACTGGTTTCAAAATCTATGCTTATTGTTGTGTCTTTGGTATATCTTCCGTTTTCGTCAAAATCTAAGAGATAGTGTAAAAATCCTAAAGTATCCAAATGATGATAGGGAACACCGTTTTTTAGTTTTGGAAACATAAAATCTACACTCATACCGTTTTGATGGGTGCGGTGTGGATCCATTTTCCCTCCCTTTTTATTACTGGCTTCCATAATGGAGAATATTCTTCCGGGATAGATAACATCCAAGTTGGCGTAGGTGTTTAGAACGATATCTCGTATATCTGAATGGGTAAAGGCCCTGTCTTTTAAGTAACTCGTAGAGTCGAAATAAAAGAAGTTTTTTCCTTTGGGAGGAAGAATTTTGGCATGATTTAAACTACCGTTTGCGGGTGTTCCTGTATAGGTTGAGGGTAGGGTGTCCAAACTATTGATTGAATAGTAATCTACCAAGCTAAAGGCACAGGTGTTGCAAGTGTCATTTTGTTTGTCTGTAAGGTATATTACTTCTGTTTCGGAGGTTTCTGTACACCCGAATATTAGAAGACCAAGAAGGATGGAAGGTAGTCGTTTCATGTTGCAAAGAAAACAGAAAAATCAATTTAGATGCATCACCCAATTAGGGTAAAATGTAATTTAGGTAAAAACCCCTACAGATATTGAAGTCTTTAGGGGTTTTCCTTGTTGTATTTTAAAATATAGTTGTTTAAACGGCAACTTCTGCTGTTTTCAACAGTTCAAGTACTTCTTGCTGTAAGTCTTGTCCTTTGTTTTTATTATACCATTGTTGGAGTATAATTTTTTGCTCCTCAAAGGGCGTATTGTTTTTCTTGAATCCCAAATAGAGTTCTTGTGCTTCTTTCGGTCTTGGTCCCCAAGTAAAAAGATCTTCTTCCTTAGCATTGCGCACTACAATTTTAGGAACACTTTTACCGCCATTGGTTAAGTAATCATCTATCATAAAGGGAGGAGTATCTCTCAATACAATTTTAAAATTGATGTTACTGTTTAATTCGGACAACAAATAGAACAAGGGAAGGTTGTGGGCAGCATCTCCACACCAAGGTTCTGTTATGGCATACCAGGTTTGGGGTGCATCTATGCCTTTAACTTGGTGTATCAAAGCTTCATTCAATTCTAGTTTCTTAAGCCATCTATCTTGCCTTGATCTATTTAATTTCACATAATTAAGATAGGCTTCTTTGTCGTAAGGTGCGGCTGTAATTGCTCCGCTTAAAATAGCATTAAATTGTTCTAAATATTCTTCCCAAGTAAGGATGTTTGATGTTGCCATAATATTGTTTTTCCTTTTGAACGTTTGAAAATTATTTCCTTACAACCATTTTTTTCGTTTGAAATAAATGAGCATGGCAATGGCTAAGATTATCATAACGGCCATGCAATAGAAATAGGCGTTTTTATAATGCAATTCTGGAATGTTGTCGAAGTTCATACCATAGATACCTGCAATGAAAGTTAAGGGAATAAATATGGCACCAACGATGGTCAATACCTTCATGATTTCATTCATTTTTTGACCTTGAATGGCGTAGTAGATATTGCCCAAACCTTCTAAAATGGATTTATTACTCTCTATCTCATCCAGTAAACTCAAACAATTATCGCGTAAATCGGAGAAGAAGTATTTGTTCTCTTCATCTATTTGAATGTTGTTGAGTTTTTCGAGTTGACCGAATAATTCTTTAAGTGGGAATACAACCTGTCTTAATTCTATGAGTTGTCGTTTTTCAGCTTCTATTTCTTTGAACAGACTGTGATCATCTTCCTCAGCCATGCGTATATCATATTCTTCGATTTTTTGCTGAACGTCTTCAATTACCTCAAAATAGTTATCAATAATGGCTTCGAGGAGCTTATACAAAAGATAATCCGCACCGCGTTTACGAATTCGACCTTTGTCAAACTCTATACGCTCTCTTACATCTGTAAAGTGATCAGATTTTTTCTCTTGGAAGGAGATTAAATAATTCGATCCTAAAATAAAGCTAAGCTGCTCTTTTTTAAGTTCTAAACTTGTTGTGTTTGGCTCTAGAGAGCGCAGGGAAAAGAAAATGTAGCTATCAAATTCTTCTACCTTAGGGCGTTGTACAAAGGTGTAAATATCTTCTACAGAAAGTGGGTGCAAGCCCATTTCTGTGGCGAAATCTTCAATTTCTTCCTTGCAATCTATAGAATGAAAGTTGAGCCAATGTACACTGTGATCGTGTTTATAATTGTCTAACCAAACAGGAAAACATTCCTGCGCATTGCTTTTGATAAGGTTCACCTCCTCAGCATTGTAAGCGTAATACTGCGTAGGTATTTTCAATTTGTTGTCGTCCATACTACTAAAATAGTAGAATTGACGATATACTTATGGGTCCTCTCTTAAAATTGGAATCTTTTCTCCGGCCTCTATTCTAACGTGTACTTTGTTTTCTCTTGGGGTAACCGGACAAGAATATCTATAAGAATAAGCACAATAAGGGTTATACAACATGTTAAAATCAAGTACTATGCTATCTCCTTTTTCAGGTTTATTGATATCCAAATATCTACCCGTAGGATAACTCTCATCAGGTATGGTATAGTCATCAATAGGGAAGAAGAGGTAGTTTTCGTATTCTTCTTTTTCCAAAAGATTCATGTTTTGATATACAGGAACCTCTAACAAGGAGTCTCCAACGTAAAAGCTTAGGTATCCGTACCTTCTGTATTTAGGTCTTCTTGATGTACTGGTTTTCATCTTAATCACGTCCCCCACATCTTTTCTGAAACCGGCAGTGATTACCCAGTTGCTGTCAACCTCAAAGAAGTCTAAACGTACAAAGTGTGCTTTTTCATCTTCATTTAAAAATGAGGTGCTGTCTAACATGTGTTGGTTGCGTTCTATTCTAAGTTGTGTTATAGAATCAACGTAGCTGTTTTGTCCTATACTTATAAAAGTAAGGAGTAGCGCGTAAAAGGTAAATAGTGTTTTCATATCAGTAGTTTCTAGTTCCAAAAATAGTACTTCCTACACGTATCATCGTGCTGCCTTCTTCAACGGCAATTTTGTAGTCACCACTCATACCCATAGAGATTTCTTTAAAATCTGGGTTGAATTTAAAGTAGTGACTTTTGATGATTTGAAAGTAGTTATGTAAGGTTCTAAATTCGTCTGCTACTTGCGAAGTGTTTTCTGTATTGGTTGCCATACCCATTACCCCAACAACATTGATGTTTTGCATTTCCACAAATTCATTGTCGTTTAAAAGTTCTTTGGCTTCTTCAAAAGAGAATCCAAATTTTGTGTCTTCTTGGGCGATATGAAATTGAAGTAGCACCTTGATGATTCTATCATTTTTAGCGGCCTGCTTATTGATTTCTTTTAACAGACGCATGCTGTCTACAGCATGTATTAAATCTACAAAAGGGGCAATGTATTTCACCTTGTTACGCTGTAGATGCCCGATTAAATGCCACTTAATATCATTGGGAAGAGCTTCGTGTTTTTCAACGAGTTCTTGCACTTTGTTTTCACCGAAAATACGTTGACCACCCTGGTAGGCAGTTTCTATATCAGCAACAGGTTTTGTTTTGGATACGGCAACAAGGGTAACCTCTTCACCAATTTCTTCCTTTATCCTATTTATCGTTTCAACTATCATTCGTTAATCTTATAAATGGTTAAACCACTTCGCATTTTTGGCTCTACCCAAGTAGATTTTGGCGGCATGATTTTATTTTCGTCGGCAACGGCCTTTACCTGATCTATCGTTACGGGGAACAATACAAATCCTACTTTATATTTCCCTTTGGCGATTTCTCTTTCTACACCTAAATGACCTTCTTCACCCGAAATGAAATTGATGTCTTTGTTGGTTTTTAAATCCTTTATATCAAAGATAGGGGAGAGAATGTACTTTGTCAAAATTTGTGCATCAATTTGATCCACAACGTCATCCGATTTTAAGATGTTGGGTTTACATTTTAACTTGTACCAATTCCCATCCATACAACAGTGCATTTCGTGCATGTTTTCTGGTGAACAGGCTCCATCTAGTTTGCTAACTTCAAAGTTTTCCTCAAGGGCGGATAAGATTTCTTGCGGTGTATGACCATTCATAGTTTTCACCAAACGGTTAAATTCTAAAATGGTTAAACGCGTTTCGTCGATTAAGAAACCAAGGATGTAATTGTAGTTTTTGTCTCCCGTTGCATTAGGATTTCTTTCCTTTAATCGTTCACTTAAAAGCGCAGAACTTGCCGATCTATGGTGTCCATCAGCAATATAAGTTGCCTCTATACTTTGGTAAGCTTCAATTAATTTTTCCTTCAATACATCTTGTACTACCCACAATTCGTGCTTAACGGTATCTGCTGTACAAAATTCATATTCTGGTCGTGCCGAACAAATGATTTCTAATAAATCGTCTATCAATTTGTCTTTGCGGTGAGAAATAAGAACAGGTTCTGCATTAAAACCAACGATGTCTAAATAGTTGGTAAACATCTCCTCGCGCTCCGTTAGGGTTGCTTCGTGTTTTTTAATGAGATCGTTGTTGTATTCTTCAACACTGGCACCGGCAATTACACCTGTGTAAACGTGTCCATTTTTAGTCTGTTGATAAACATATAAAGCTTCCTCATCTTCTTGTTGTAGGATACCTTGTGCACAAAACTCTTCAAAAACGTTACGCACATTTTTAAATCTTTCGGGTGAATTGGGTTCTGTTCTCAACTCTTCCGAAATGTTGTGTTCTGGGTTAATGATGTGTATAAAGGTGTAAGGGTTATCCTCTAGTTTGGCTTCAAGAATGTTGGGTTTGTACGTGTAATAAGGGCGTGAAGCTACTAAATGAGCTTTATCTCTTGTTGGTCGTACTGCTTTAAATGCTTTAAGTTTTGCCATAATATCAATTGAGTAAAAAGGGGACACAAAAAAGGTTGGACAGAAGCCCAACCTTTAAAAGTATTTGTAAAAAATTATTTAGAACCGAAGTTCGAAACAATGATATCTGCTAATTCTAAACCTATACGTGCTTGAGCTTCAACTGTAGCTGCACCAATGTGAGGCGTAGTAGCGATTTTGTCGTTTGTCAATAAATCTTGACGAGGGTTTGGTTCGTTTTCGAATACGTCTAAAGCAACGTTTGCTACTTTACCAGATTCTATAGCTGCCAATAAAGCATCTTCATCAATAACACCACCTCTGGCAGCATTAACGATGCGAACACCATCCTTCATTTTATCAAATTCAGAAGCTCCTAGAACTGCTGATCCGTCTTTTTGTTTTGGAACGTGTAAAGAGATGAAATCAGAAGCAGCCAACATTGCAGAAATGTCTGTAGTTGTTTTAACCTCTGCTTCAATTCTACCCACACCTTCTATCGTTAAAGGGATGCTTACGCTTTCTTCTTCTCTAGAAACAGCAATTACTTTCATTCCACATCCTAAGGCATAAGATGCTAAAGATTGACCGATTCTACCGAATCCGATAATACCTAAAGTTTTCCCTCTTAACTCAACTCCTTTACCGTATTTTTTCTTCAATACTTTAAAGTCATTTGCACCATTCGCTGGCATGTTTTTAAAAGAATCGTGTAAAGAACGAGAGATAGAGAATAAGTGTCCCATTACCAACTCAGCTACAGATTGAGAAGAAGCTGCAGGTGTATTAGAAACAATAATTCCTTTGTTACGCGCGTACTCAACATCTATGTTGTCCATACCTACACCACCTCTTCCGATGAATTTAAGGTTAGGACAAGCATCGATTAAGTTTTCTCTCACTACAGTAGCAGATCTAACGATCAAAGCCTCGTAGTTTTCGTTGTTGATAACCTCGATTAATTTGTCTTGTTCTATCGTTTCTGTGCTAACTGTATGTCCAGCTTTTTCCAAAGCTTCTTTACCTTCTGCTGATATACCGTCGTTTGCTAATATTTTCATCATTGTATTTTCTTTTGGAATTAAGCGTATTATTTATTGAAGTTGTTCATTACATCAACAAGTACTTCAACACTGCTTAATGGCAATGCATTGTACATAGATGCTCTAAATCCACCAACTGATCTGTGACCTTTCAATCCAACAATACCTGCTGCATTCCAAGCTGCGTTGAACTTATCTGTTAAGCTTTCGTCAGTTAAACGGAAAGTAACGTTCATTTCAGATCTATCTTCTACCGCTGTAGTTCCTTCGAACAATGGGTTTTCGTCTATTGTTTTGTAAATCAATTCAGCTTTTGCTTGGTTTTCTTTAGCAATTGCTTGAACTCCTCCATTTTCTAACATGTGTTGCAAGTTTAAGTTAGCAACAAATACAGAATATACTGGAGGTGTATTGAACATAGAATCTTTTTTCGCGTGGATCGCTAAGTCTAAGTAACTTGGGATGTGCTCAGCTGTAGATTTACCTAAAATTTCATCTTTAACGATGTATAAAGTAGCTCCTGCTGGACCTAAGTTTTTCTGCGCTCCTGCGTAAATAATATCAAAATCTGCAACGTTGATTTCTTTAGAGAAGATGTCAGAAGACATATCACACACTAAAGGAACGTTTGTTTTTGGGAAGTCTTTGAATTGCGTACCAGCAATGGTGTTGTTAGAAGTAAAGTGTAAGAAATCTATATCTTCTGGAATTTCGAATCCTTTAGGGATGTAAGAGAAACCTTTGTCTTGAGAAGATGCAATTTCTACAACATCTAAACCAATTCCTTTTGCTTCTTTAATTGCGTTTGTAGCCCAAGTACCAGTGTTGATGTAACCAGCTCTTTTGTGTTTCCCCATCATGTTGTAAGCCGTGATCAAGAAACCTAAACTCGCTCCACCTTGTAAGAACAATACAGTGTATCCAGCCGGAACGTTTAATGCTTTCTTAACATTCTCTCTAGCTTCTTCCATTACTGCAACGAAGTCAGCGCTACGGTGAGAAACTTCTAAAATTGATAGTCCATTAAAATCGATAACTGCTGCTGCAGCTTTTTTAAAAACTTCTTGTGGTAAGATACAAGGACCAGCTCCAAAATTGTGTTTCATTTTTGATATTTTTTGATATGTTCAATTGTGCGGTGTAAATACTTTGTAATCAATGTGTAAGTATAGTTTATTACAAGTGTGTATTACAGTGATTTATCCACAGCACAAAATTGTAAAATTATTTATGAAATTCACCACAATTTAAGGAGATAAAATGAATTAAAATG
Organism: Lishizhenia tianjinensis; assembly: GCF_900116425.1. Lineage (GTDB taxonomy): Bacteria > Bacteroidota > Bacteroidia > Flavobacteriales_D > Crocinitomicaceae > Lishizhenia > Lishizhenia tianjinensis. Next base: position 419,271 of record NZ_FPAS01000001.1, read on the forward strand.
AAAAGATTTTAACACAATAAAAAAAAGTCCCCAATCTTAATAGAATGGAGACTTTTTGTTCATCTTATGTTTATACTATTCTTCTTCGTCTTTCTTTTTAGCGGTAGACTTCTTTGCTGTGGAAGTCTTTTTAGCTGCTGTAGTTTTCTTTGCAGTTGTACTTGTTGATTTGGCCGCTGTGGTTTTTTTAGCCGTGGTAGTTTTTTTAGCTGCCGTTGTTGTACTTGCTTTTTTTGCAGGTGCCTTCTTTTTCACCGGTTCAGCTTTCGTTGCTTTTTCAGCGCTTGGTTTTGCATTGGGCATCGCTTTTTTCTTCGGACGAGTAATTCCGTAGCTGCCTCTAAATCGTTTACCTTTTGCTGTTTTCACATCTCCTTTTCCCATGTGCTTTTTTGTTTATAGTTTGCTCTAATGTAAGTATTTAAAACTTAATTATCAAGCACTTGAAGGGCAGAGGAGAAGAAGTTGTGTATAGCGCGACTTATAGACGTTTTATGATTTCTCTTTCCATTTCATCTGCATTGCGCAGTATTTGCTTACACCAAGAAATTTTTAGTTCAACGATTTCTTCAGGAGATAACTTCCAATCAACTTCGGAGTTTTCTAATCGATTTCTAAGGGTGTGCATCACCAATGCTGCTGAAACTGACACGTTGAAACTTTCGGTGAATCCATACATAGGAATATGCACGTATTCATCGGCCATTTCCATGGCTGTATCCGAAAGTCCAGTCCACTCCGTCCCAAACATGATGGCGGTTTTGGGAGTGATGTCTAAATCGTGTATGGTTACACTTTTTTTATGTGGACTTGTAGCTACAATTTTATAGCCTTGACTTCTTAAATGATTGATACAATCTTTGGTTGCATTCTCTTTCGAAGTGTACTGTTTTAAGTCTATCCATTGTGTTGCACCTTTCGCAATTTCTGGATCAACTTTATATTTGAATTCGTTTTCTATGATGTGTAAATCTTGAAAACCAAATAAATCGCAACTTCTTACAACCGCAGAGGCATTGTGTTGTTGGTACATATTTTCAACAACTATGGCCATGTGGCGTGTTCTCAATTGAGAGAGACGGTCAAACATTTCTTGTTTGTTCTCTGTAATGATATCGTAAAAGGCGGCGAGTACTTGTTCTCTTTGATTATCCATATTTATAGCAATAAAAAAAGGGAGCCGAGGCTCCCTTCATCTTTGATAAACCTTATTAGTTTACTTTGTCTTGTAAATCAGCACCTGCTTTGAACTTAACAACGTTCTTAGCAGCGATTTGAATTTCTTTACCAGTTTGTGGGTTTCTTCCAGTTCTAGCAGCTCTCTCAGAGATAGAGAAAGATCCAAATCCGATTAATGAGATTCTATCTCCTTTTTTCAACGCGTCAGTTGTAGCGTTGATAAATCCGTCTAATGCTTTTTTTGCATCAGCTTTTGATAATCCAGCATCTGAAGCCATCGCTTCAATTAATTCTGCTTTGTTCATAGTTTTGGTTTTTGTTTGTTTTCAAAATTAACTGTAACAAATATATACGAATAAGCTTATTTAGCAAGGGTTTCAGAAAAAAAATAGTCGCTTCTGTTGATAATTCCGGCAAAATGTTGATAAGAATCCTTGTAAACCTTTGTATTCGAGGGTTTTGAAGGTGTTGTGCGAATAATAAAAAAAATACTGCGAATTTCAATTTTGTATAATAAACGCTTTAATCCCCCTATTTTACTGAGGTTTTTCCCTACAACGTATTACTTAGTAGAACCGGGCTTTGTCAAAAGTTTTGACGAGATACTCGTCAAGCTCTTCTTACAAGGTAATTTCCCATTCTTCCGGACGGTAACCTTGCATAAATTGCTGCGCAGTTAAACGCTTTTTACCTTCCATTTGAATTTCATGAATTTCTAAGCTTCCTGTTCTTAGGGCTAAAATTAATTTTCCATCCAATTCTATAAGCGCTGGAACTTCGTTCGCTTTAGAAGAGTGTAGGGTCGTTTTAAAAACCTTGAATGTTTTATTATTGTCGGCCTTCGTATTGTGCATGGTAAACCAAGCTGTAGGGTAGGGCGACATTCCTCTCACAAAATTGTGTATCTGTTGTACATCCCAATCAAAATTAATAGCACAATCGGGTTTAAATATTTTCGGAGCAGGTTTCAATTCTTCCTCCGTTAATTGACTTTGATCAATTGCTTCGAACTCTCCACTTGATATTTTCAAAACACTTTGGAGGGTAAGTTTTGCTCCGAGGTGCATTAATCTGTCGTGTAATTCTCCCGCAGTTTCGTTTTCACCTATGGCAATGGCTTCTCTTTCGATAACCATACCAGTGTCTATTTCTTTTTCTATAAAGAAGGTTGTTACTCCAGTTTCTTTTTCGCCGTTAATCACAGCCCAGTTAATAGGCGCAGCACCTCTGTATTGTGGTAGTAAACTACCGTGAAGGTTTATGGTTCCTTTTGGCGGCATAGACCAAACTACTTCTGGCAACATTCTAAAGGCTACAACTACAAATAAATCGGCATTGATTGCTTTTAAGTTACCAATGAAATTTTCATCCTTAAGGTTGGTAGGTTGTAAACAAGGAATGTCGTGTTCCAAAGTATATTGCTTAACGGCACTTTGATTGATCTTTTGTCCACGTCCAGCAGGTTTGTCTGGAGCAGTAATACAAGCTACTACATTAACCTCTGTGCTTTTATATAATGTATCTAATATAGTAACGGCGAACTCAGGAGTTCCCATAAAAACGATGTTCAACTTTTTCATTAAATAACTTTTTGTTGCCAATTAAAAAATTTGAGATATCCTATGGAAAGTATACTTAAACTTCCAAAATAGATGTACTCTACAAACCACACATTGAATATGTCAAATTGCCAAACCTTCACAAAGAAGTAGGCGCATACAAGGTAAATGATAATACTAGTAATTTCAATGATTAGGGTTACGCGTGTATTTCCCGACCCATTGATGGTTTGAAAAAAGGGCGTAAAACAGCCGAATATTAACATGGAACCAAAGACCATTCTGAGTATACGAGCGCTTTCCTCTAAATATTCTTCTTTACTATTTACTATGCTTATAAGTTTTTCTGGATACAAAAGCGCCCCGTGAAATATAAGTAGCGTAAAGGCAATTACGAGAAGAATGATGCGCTTTTGCACAAGTTTGATGCCCTCAAAATTTCTGCTTCCCATGTAATTAGATACATAGGTTTTGGTAGTGGCTGCGAATCCAAAAATGGGCACAAAAGCCAGCATGTAAATGTTTCTGATGTTCTGTGAAACGGTTAAATCATACAAGCCTCTTTGTTCTATCCAAGTGAAAAAGGCTGTCCATGTTGCCAATGCTAAAAATCCTTGCAAAACCAAAGGAGTACCTATTTTCCACAATTCCTTAATGTTACTCCATTTTACTTTTAATTCAGAAAATACCTTATAGGTTTTGTTTTCCTTCGATTTAAAAAGTACGGTGAGTAAGAAAAGACTGGCCAATACTTCGCCAATAACGCTTGCTAGGGCCGCGCCTTTTATTCCCATGGCAGGTATGCTTCCTGCTCCAAAAACCAAGAGAAGATCAAGTCCTATATTAGAGATGGCCAGTATAATAGAGCCTAACATTATTATCCAGGTTTTACCCAGTGATAAAAAGTAGGCATTTAAGGCAAGCATTAAAGCACCAAAGAAGAAACCAAAACTCCTTATGGAAAGGAAGTCGATTTGTTCGTAGGCGAGTGCTTGACTATTGGAATAGGATAGAAGGGCAGAGGGCATCAAGAATTGTAGGAAAAGGAAAAACAAGAGTCCTAAACCTAGATTACTTAAGATACTGGAAGGAACAATGTACTTTACGGCATCAATTTTTTTATCCCCTATACGGTTAGAAATCAATATTTGCGAAGCATCTCCCAATCCGCTCATACCCATGAATAGGGTTACATATACCAAACCGGCGTTACCCGAAGCGTCATAACTTAAAGTATCGAAATGGTTTAAAATTGCCGCGTCTGTTATCATTACAATAGACTGCACAAACATTCCCAACATCATAGGAATGGCAATTTTTAAAATAGATATGTAACTCGGGTTTAGCATTAGTCAACTTGAATCACCAATCCTTTTAAATATTCACCTTCTGGGTGGAAGGCATTGATAGGGTGATCTGAAGGTTGGTGCAATTGCTCCAATATTCTTACGTTTCTTCCACATTGAATGGCCGCAGCGATAACCGCTTTGTTAAATAAGAACTTATCTACCACTTGCGAACAGGAGAAGGTGAAAATAATTCCTCCCGGTTTAATTTGACGAATAGCATTTGCATTCAAACGCGTATAGGCCTTGATGGCCTTGTGACGTTTGTCCCTATGCTTGGCAAAAGCAGGAGGATCCAATACGATAACATCGTAATCTGTTTCAAGATTGTGTACGTATTTTACTGCGTCGGCTACTATGCTGTTATGACGTTCTCCTAAATTATTCAAGGCTACGTTTTCTTCTACTAAATCAATCGCTTTTTGAGATGAGTCTAAACTATCTACTTGCGTAGCACCAGCTTCTAAGGCGTAGAGACTAAATCCTCCCGAGTAACAGAAGGTGTTCAATACTTTTTTGCCTTTACAGTAGTTGGCCAATAATTTTCTATTTACACGTTGGTCAATGAAGAATCCTGTTTTTTGTCCAGAAATCCAATTGATAGAAAAAGGAATACCATTCTCCTTAGCAATGTGTGGCACAGGGACTTCACCGTATAAATATTCATTTTCCACATCTACACGATTTGGTAAGGTCTCTTTACATTTGGAATACACCGCTTTTAAATCATCTCCTAGAGCTACTTTTAAAGCTTCAACGATATTCGCCGCAGACAAGAACATTCCCACAGCATGAGCTTGGAATATGGCCACTCCGTTGTAGTAATCGATGATCAATCCGGGTAAATTATCTCCTTCACCGTGCACCAACCTACAAATCTGGTTGTTTTCAGAAATCAATCCTTGCGTACGGCGCATTTCAACGGCATTGACAATACGCTGGTTCCAAAACTCTTGGTTGATTTCAACGTCGTCAAAACTCAATACACGAACCGCTATAGAACCCGGTTGAAAATGACCCACGGCCAAAAAGTTTTCATAGGGGTCTACACATCTTACCAATTCCCCATCTTCGAATTCAGAAGTATCGGTTAAAATAGCTCCTGAAAAAATCCAAGGGTGCTTTCTTTTAATGGCATCTAATTTCGATTTGCGTATGGCGATATTTTTCATCTTTTCTTTCGTGTATGTATATTGAGGCGACTAAAATAGAAATTGCCGTGCATCTGGCGTTGCTTTGAGGTTAAATCTTATCCAAAAAAGTTCGTTAATGAAGGAAAAGAGCAAATGATAGTAGTTCTTGAGCTGAAAATAAAGAGGAGAATGAAAGAAAGAAATTAACTTAGCACGCACTTAGAGAAAATAATTAATTTAGAGATAAAATAGAACGCATCATTATGAAGTTAAAGGCACATTTTTACTTGTTGAACATAGATTTTTCACCCGAATATGCAGCAGCCCATCACAATGGAGAGGAGTCTGAAAACAACATAAAATACGAGTGGGAGGATGCTATGAGTTTAAAAAATGAAATTGTAGCATTAGATGTTTTTGAAGGAGAATATCCCTTACAAGGTGAATTGCCCAATGGAGAAGCTTTTAATGAGGCTGTTCCTAACATGACCTTATTTGAAGCCTTGGGTGACGATCAAAGTAAAACTTATTTTGCCGTTTCAACTTCTATTATCGATCACTACACCATAGAAGACGAAGAGGATAAGAAGGTTTTGAAGGTGTATTTAAAAGATTATGAACCATTGGCAAATCCTATTCCAGGAGTGTACATTGCTTCACAAGATTACCCTACGAAATTGATTTTAGAATATGCTTAAAGTTACCGATCTCTCGTTTAATTATCCGGATAATCCAGACACCTTTACTCAGCTGAATATGGAAGTGGCAGAAGGTGAAGTTGCCGCCGTTGTTGGTCCTTCTGGTTCTGGTAAATCGACTTTTTTACAGTGTTTGGGTGGTTTGTTACAACCCAAGGAAGGGAAAATTAAAATAAACGGAGAAAAGGTACTTGGACTTTTTGAACAGTTAATAGCAGGACACGATGACATCGCTTTGGTAAACCAAGATTTTGCTTTAGATGATTATCATACAACAGAAGAGAACATACGCAACATCATCTTAAATCTTCCTAAAAAGGAAAGAGATGAATTTGTACAAGAATTATTGGATCTCTTGGATTTGAATTTGGTGGCTAAGCAACAAGCTATTACCCTTTCTGGAGGTGAACGCCAACGTTTGTCATTAGCCAGAGCATTGGCCAAGGAACCCAAGTTATTGTTGTTAGATGAACCGTTTTCACATTTAGATATTCACTTGCGTCGTAAAGTAGGACACTACATTAAAAAGCTGTGTGAAATACGTAAAATGAGTGTGATTTTGGTAACCCACGAAGGAGAAGAAGCCTTAAGTTGGGCAGATACACTTTACTTTTTTTACAAGCACAAAATGAAGAAAAGAGGTGCACCTTTAGCGGTGTACAATGCGCCCAAAGATTATTTTGAGGCTTCATTTTTTGGAGAATGCAATGTGGTTGTTATCGATAAAAAGGAATATTTCTTTAGACCACACGCTTACGGCTTATCGAAAGATGATACCTATAAACATCAATTAGAAATTTCATATCAATACGCCGATTTTAGAGGTGCTTATTTCGCTAATTTCTTTACATGTGGTGAGGAAGAGATTGTGTTGTATGCACCAAACAACTTAAAAGAACTAAACACCTGTTATGTCTAAAGACCAAGTAAGAAAACTCAGCTGGAAGGAAATTTTTAAATTGAGTAAAACCAGTTTGATGGAGTTTTTCAATGCGGACAATTTTATGCACGGTGCGGCGTTGGCCTACTATGCAATTTTCGCCTTGGTTCCCATAGTCTATTTGGCCATTACCATCTTTGGAAGTGTAGTGGGTGAGGAGGTGATTTTAGAAATCATTCAAGATGTTTTACAACAAAATATTGGCATTACAGATGTGAGTGGTATTATGGCCTTCGTTGCTGAACTAAATATTTCTCAGGGTAATATCATATTGAAAGTTGTGGGGATCGTGGTTTTACTTTTCTCCTCAACGGCTTTATTAAATGCCCTTAAAAATTCCATCAATAACTTTTTTGGAATTACGCCTAAGAAGAATAAGAATTTCGTGCTCGAAACCTTGATTTCTAGAGCCATTAGCATAGGTATTTTATCCTTGTTTGGGGTGTGTTTAATAGTGACTTATTTTACGCAAACCATCATTTTTTCTTTAACTGATCAATTTATCGCTTCGGGAAGCGGCGTGCGTTCTACCTTTTACCTTATCGTAGAGCATGGCTCTTTAATAGCGGTGAATGTTATACTCTTTGCCTTTATTTTTAAGTACCTCCACGATGGTACAGTGAAATGGAAATTAGCTTGGGGAGGAAGTTTGTTTACCTCCATCTTGCTCTATCTCGGACACTTATTAATCAAGTTCTATTTGGTCAATTATTTCTTTGCGGCCAACGTCGGTTTTGCAGGTACTTTGATGGTTATCCTTACTTGGATGTTCTATTCTTCACAAATTATTTTTTTAGGTGCCAAATTTACAGCGGTGTATGCGAAAATGGTGGGTAGACCTATTGTTGCCAAATAATTAAGCGTTTCTATGATGGGATTTTAATAGTTTATTTATATCTTTGATTGAAATTCAGTCATTTATTCGCTAATAAACTCATCATGCATTTAGGTCAAAATCTTAAAATACTCCGTAAACTCAAGAAACAATCCCAAGAAGATATTTCTAAAAAGCTTGGTTTAACGCGTTCTACTTACAGTGGTTACGAAAACGGTGTTGCTGAGCCAGGTATAGAAACTTTGGTGAATATCTCGAAGTATTTCCACATTCCATTAGACGATTTGATTAAGAAGGATTTTTCAAAAATGAATGAATCTACCTTAAGTTCTGTCGAAAAAGGATTGTATGCGGATGTTTCGGGAAAAAACCTGAGAGTTTTAACTACGGTGTTGACCGAAGACAATGAAGAAATCATAGAAATGATACCCGAAAAGGCGAGAGCTGGATATACAACAGGTTATGCAGATCCTGATTATATTAAAGTTCTGCCAACCTTCTCTTTACCTTTCTTATCTAAAAACAGAAAGTACAGGTCTTTTCCTATTCAGGGAGATAGTATGCCGCCAGTTGGTCCGGGTTCTTTTGTAGTGGCTGAATTTATACAGAATTGGGCAACCATTAAATCAGGAACGCCTTGTATAGTGGTGACGAAAGAAGATGGAATCGTTTTTAAAATCGTTAACAACCATTTGGAGGAAAAGCAATCTTACCAATTGTGCTCTACAAACTTAAACTACGATCCTTATTATGTTCACGTGAATCAAATTGTGGAAATGTGGAAGTTTGTAAATTACATCTCTCCAGAATTGCCAGATATTAAACTAGAGGAAGGAGAATTGTTGGCCACCATGAAGCATTTACAAGCCGAAATTCACGAATTGAAAAATACATTGAAACGTTAGAATAGTAACTCTCTCTTATTTTGACTTTTTCAGAAAAGACTTCCAGTAATTAGATAGGAAACTTTAAAGCATAAAAAAGCCCTGAATTATTTCAGGGCTTTTTTGTTGAATAAGTTCTATTTTTTCTCACGGTAATTAGCCATGGTGTACGCTAAACCAACTCCTATCACCTGTTTGAATTGCGTTCGAGGTCCTGAGTTTCCTTTCGCATCTCTAATGGTAATATCATCGTCATAGATTAAATTGGCTTGAACTGAAGCTGAAAACCATGAGTTAACCTTAAAGGTGATAATTGCTTCAGCGTTAACGTCAATATTCTGAGGATTGTTCATGTAGTTAGAGAAAAGTTCTAATCTTGATTTCAATTGTATATTCTCCATCAATTCTCTGTTGTACAAGATTCTGGCGTATGATCCGAGTTCAAACCTAAATTGTTCTCCAGGAGTTAAGAGTAATCCATTTACATCAAATAATCCTGGTTCTACGCCAAATGCACCTTGATTCGCCAATCTTTGGTCTCTAACGATGGTCATTTTAGACGAAACAGGCGATACAAATACGTTGAAATTATCATTCGGTGCATATTCTATCCCCAGTGATAAGTTTACATAACCAGGAGCTAAAAAAGTAGAAGAGTATAAAGAATCTTCTGGTGAAACAAAACCATTCAAAGTTTGTGTTTTAAAGCCTCCTAATACTGTAATGTACCATGGGTCTTTTAGTCCGTAGCCAAAATTGGTTTGGAAATCAATAACATCATCTGTTTTTTGCAACATGTCTCCATCACCGTCATCTAAATATTGAATCCCCCCTAAAGCAAAATTCAAACGGTTGTCCCATTTAATCTTATCTTTTTTATAATTGGCTTGTAAGTTTGCAAATCCTAAACCCGAGAGGTTATTTCTACCTCCAGCAGCCCAATTTGTAAATGTAGATTGCGTTAAGTTTAAACCAAACAAAGATTTTAATTTCCAGTCTGGATTTAGCGGTTTTTGTACAGTATCATTTTCTGCTCCAAAAGAGCTCAGCGCAAATGAAATTACTGCTGTAAGTGTAAAAAGTTTATTCATAATGTGTTGTTTAATGTTCCAAAAATGGCACTTTTTATCCAATATTTGGCGTGTTAAGCATAGTATTTATCAAGAGCCTACGGTGTAAAAGTGCATCTTTGTCGATAAGTTCCATCGCTTTTCCATAAGGGTACCATTTAGTTTTATTATTTTCGCAAAAATCGAAATTAAAAAACATGAAAGAAGTATATATTGTTTCGGCGGTAAGAACGCCAATGGGAAGCTTCCTTGGAGCTTTATCTAGTGTTCCAGCAACACAATTAGGAGCAACAGCTATTAAAGGTGCTTTAGACAAAGGTGGTGTAGCCAAAGAATTGATTGATGAAGTATTTATGGGTAATGTTCTACAAGCGAACTTAGGTCAAGCACCTGCACGCCAAGCGGCAATGGGAGCTGGTTTAGCAGAAAACGTTCCATGTACTACAATTAACAAAGTATGTTCTTCTGGAATGAAAGCAGTTAGCCTTGCAGCTCAGAGTATTCTTGCGGGTGACAACCACATCGTTGTTGCTGGAGGTATGGAAAACATGAGTGCGGTTCCTCACTACGTTCAAGGTAGAGTAGGAACAAAATTAGGTGATATGAAAATGGTAGACGGTATGGTTAAAGATGGTTTAACTGACGTTTACAACAATACCCACATGGGGAACTGTGCTGAGAAATGTGCAGCTGAGCACAACTTCTCAAGAGAAGAGCAAGATGCTTTCGCTATCGCTTCTTACGAAAAAGCTGCAAAAGCTTGGTCAGAAGGTAAATTCGCAGATGAAATCGTTCCTGTAGAGGTTCCACAAAGAAGAGGTGACGCTATTATCGTTGCTGAAGATGAGGAATACAAGAATGTGAAAATGGATAAAATCGCGAGCTTGCGTCCAGCATTCCAAAAAGACGGAACAGTTACTGCAGCCAACGCTTCTACGTTAAATGACGGAGCTTCTTGTTTAATCTTAGCTTCTAAAGAGGCTGTTGAAAAGCACGGATTGAAGCCTATCGCGAAAATCGTTGCTTATGCAGATGCAGCTCAAGAGCCAGAATGGTTTACAACGGCTCCAGCTAAAGCATTGCCTATCGCATTAGGAAAAGCAGGTTTAACTAACGATGATGTTGATTTCTGGGAATTAAACGAAGCTTTCTCTGTTGTAGGTTTAGCGAACACTAAAATCTTAGGAATTGATGCCAACAAAGTTGACGTGAACGGTGGTGCGGTTGCTTTAGGTCACCCACTAGGTTCTTCAGGATCTCGTATCTTGGTTACTTTGATCAATGTATTGAAACAAAACAATGGTAAAATCGGTGCTGCTGGTATTTGTAATGGTGGTGGTGGTGCTTCTGCTATGGTGATAGAAAACATCGCGTAAGCAGTAGTTTTATCTACAGAATATTAGGAAGGGAAGGAGCTTTAGGTTCTTTCCCTTTTTTTGGGCATGTAGTTTTCTCTTTTCCATAAACTCCAAAGCGTAAACTACCTCGTCATTCCTTGCAAGGCTTCCTCTTTTAACTACAAAAACTCGTCGCCTTCAAAGCTTGGCCGCTTTTCTTTCTCTTGTTTTTCTACATCAAAAACCTCCAGGCTTTCCTGTACTACAGCTCATGCGATGGAGTAAATACAAAGTTGAGAGGAATGTTTTTCACATACTTCATTTAACCATACCCTGAGTTTTTTCTTAGTTCATCCCTCAAATTCTTGAGAATCATTATTAATTTTAACGCAACGTTATAAATCAATACTATGAAACACTTAATACTTTCAGCAGCGCTGTTCAGCGCCGGTGTCTTATGCGCACAAACAACCCTTAGTTCTTCAGATGTAAGCCCGGTAATGGGAGAAGTCGTTGATATCGTTGGGGTAGACTATGTTAATCCTGGATCAGCTGGTGCAAACCAAACGTGGGATTTTTCAAATATCACTACCACAAATGTTACCGCTCAAACAGAAGTTTTTGCATCGAATGCAAATTATCCTGGTGCTAACTTTAATTATGTTACTACAGCTGTAAATGGGGGACAGACAAGTGTAACTTCTAACTTTGTTGACCTCACGGCAAATAGCGTTTTGGTACACGGAATTGAAGTGACGGGTGCAGATATCGTTTATTCAGATCCTCAATTAGCTATGTTCTTTCCTATGACATTAAATGATGCGCAAACGGATGCTTTTACTGCAACCATGACAGGGCAAGGAATGACCATAGATAGAACAGGAACTACTACAGTTACCATAGATGGAGAAGGTACCTTGATTTTACCGAATCAGACCTACCAAAATGCTTTGCGTGTTCACGTTACCTCTACAATAGAAGATGCATATATGGGCCAAGTATATGCCACAACAACCACGGAAGTTTATGCATGGTACGCAGCGGGAGTTCATGGTTATATCTTACAATTCTCATCGCTTACTTCTCAAGGTCAAACTGCGCAATCTGGAGCTATGTTCGTTGATCAAACAATAGGTACAGAAGAAGTAGAAGAGGATTTGACTTTAACTATTTCTCCAAACCCGTTTAACACAGAGGTGAAAATTGACAACCTAACAGAGTCTGTTGAGAAAATTGAAATCTACGATCTTTCTGGTAAAGTGGTTAAAACTGTAGTTACCGAAAATGTTACTTCAACCATTATCGCTACAGATGACCTTCAAAAAGGGATGTACATCTTAAAGGCCTTTGGTGAAGAAGGAGAGGTGTTAGATACACAAAAGGTGGTGAAACAATAATACGAAGTAGTCCAAAAATATTCAAAGGGAAGGAGCTTATGGTCTTTCCCTTTTTTTGGGCATTCATTTTCCTTCCTTCCGTAAACTACAGTAAGTAAAATACCGCGTCATCCCCTTCAAGGCTTCGTTTTTCACTTAAAAAAGTTAGTCGCCTAAAAAGCTCAACCGCTTTTCCTTCTCCTGCTTTTCTACAGTAAAAAAACTCCAGGCTTTCCAGTACTACCGCTAATGCGAATGAAATTCTTGCTTTTATGACTTGTTTAATGGACATAAAAAAAGCCGCTCAATCGAGCAGCTTTCTATTCTTGTATCTTTTCTTTATTCACCTAAGTGCATAAAGTCTTTCTTCGCTAACAATTCTTCTTCTGATTCTTCGAAGTCAGGATCGTCTACACAACAGTCAACCGGACAAACAGCAGCACACTGAGGCTCATCGTGGAAACCTACACACTCCGTACATTTGTCAGATACAATGTAGTATACATCCATATCTTTTGGTTCGTGGTCTTGATCGGCCTCCATTTCTTCTCCGTCAAGCGTTGTTATTATACCTGCTAAAGATGTTCCGTCTGCGTAATTCCATTCAGCTCCACCTTCATATATTGCATTATTCGGACATTCTGGCTCACATGCTCCGCAATTGATGCACTCATCCGTAATCATTATTGCCATTCTCTTGTATTTTTTAAACGTTAAAACGTAAGTTTGCAAATATAAAACGAAGCAAGCTTATATTTGGTTCGTTTTTGAAAAATATTTGTAAAATATTCATTGTTAACAACAATATGACAATAGAGCAACGCATTAAAGCTTTTGTAGCCTTAGGTAAGGTTATGCAACATTTAGGAGAAGGGAAAGAGTGGGAAAGTACAGCATTAGGTGTTACCGCTGCTGAATATGAAAAATTACAACGCGTAATCAATACACAAATCCACCACAACGGTTGGTTTTCAAAAGATAATGTACAAACCAGTTTGAGAAACCTTGCTTCCATGTTGCAAGAAGATGCTTTGATAGAGTGGGTGAGTAAATATAAGTTTACAGCCACAGGTAAACGCATCGCTATTATCATGGCAGGTAACATTCCTATGGTAGGTTTTCACGACTTTTTATGCGTTTTACTTTCTGGAAATAAAGCCGTGTGTAAGTTGTCATCTGAAGATAAGCACTTGCTTCCTGCCTTTTGTGAAGTGTTGGCCAAATTTGATCCTCAATTTTTTGAGTACATAGAGTTTGTACAAGGAAACCTTAAAAATCCGGATGCTGTTATCGCAACTGGTTCTAATAATTCTGCACAATACTTCGAAAAATACTTTGGTGCATACCCAAATATCATACGTAAAGGAAGAACTTCTTTGGCTGTGTTAACTGGAGAGGAGACCAAAGAGGAGTTGGAAGCTTTGGGGAGTGATATCTTTACTCACTTTGGTTTAGGATGCCGAAATGTAACACAGTTGTTAATGCCCAAGGACTTTGATTTAGATAGATTTTTTGGTGCAATTGTAGGCTATGGTGAAATCATCAATCATAATAAATATGCAAATAACTATGATTACTACAGAGCCATTTATTTAATGAACCAAGATGACTTGTTAGAGAACGGGTTTTTATTAACTAAAGAAGACGACAAGTTATTCTCTCCTATAGGTGTGTTGTTTTACCATAGGTATGAAAATCAAGAAGAGGTGGAACAATATTTAAAAGATAGAGCCGAAGACATACAAGCGGTGGTCGGGAAAAACTATTTGCCTTTTGGTTCTGTTCAAACCCCTGGGTTAGAAGATTATGCTGATGGAGTGAACACCATGGAGTTCATTGCCACTTTAGCTTAATGTAAACATGTCTTAAATAAACACGCATCATACTTTCGCTTTTCTAAAGTACTGTTATTTTTGTGTGCGTATTTAGAATACAACAAATTGATATGAAGTATTACAACAATATATTAGAAACCATAGGAAACACTCCTTTGGTGAAAATTAACAAATTAACTAAGGACGTTAAAGCTTTGGTATTGGCCAAAGTAGAAACTACAAACCCTGGAAACTCTGTAAAAGATAGAATGGCCGTGAAAATGGTTGAAGATGCAGAAGAAAGGGGTTGGATCAAACCAGGTGGAACCATCATCGAAGGTACTTCAGGAAACACAGGTATGGGATTGGCGCTAGCAGCAATTGCAAAGGGCTACAAACTAATTTGTGTATTGGCAGATAAGCAGAGTAAGGAAAAGATGGACATCTTGCGTGCCGTAGGTGCAGAGGTGGTTGTTTGTCCTACTGCAGTTGAGCCAGAAGATCCACGTTCTTACTATTCTGTTTCTAAAAGATTGGCCGCTGAAACACCAAATTCTTGGTATGTGAACCAATACGATAACTTGGCCAATCGTCAGGCACACTACGAACAAACTGGACCAGAAATTTGGGAGCAAACAGAAGGTAAGATTACTCACTTTGTTGTAGGTGTAGGTACTGGAGGAACGATTTCAGGAGTAGGTAAATTCTTGAAAGAACAAAATCCAGACATTAAAATTTGGGGTATAGATACGTACGGTTCTGTATTTAAAAAATACCACGAAACAGGAATTTTTGATGAAAATGAAATCTATCCTTACATCACTGAAGGGATTGGTGAAGATATTTTACCGAAAAACGTAGATTTCGATATCATAGATAAATTTACAAAGGTTACGGATAAAGATGCTGCTATTTACACACGTAGATTGGCACGTGAAGAAGGAATTTTTGTTGGAAACTCTGCAGGTGCGGCCATCAAAGGTTTGTTGCAGTTACAAGAGGAGTTGACAGAAGATGATGTTGTGGTTGTTTTATTCCACGATCATGGTTCGCGTTACGTAGGTAAAATGTTTAACGACGATTGGATGCGCGAAAGAGGTTTCTTGGAAGAGACAAAAAAGACAGCATTGGATTTAATTGAAAGTCATGCTAACTTACCTTTAGTTTCTTTAATGAGTGAAGAGTTAATTTCTCATGCTGTTTCTAAAATGCGTGATTTCAAGATCTCTCAAATTCCAGTAATGAAAGACGGAGAGTTTGTAGGTTTGGTAGATGATAAAACAATTTTTGAATTGTTAATCGACAACCCAAGCATCGTTGATGATCCTATTTCTTCAGTAATGAAAGATCCTTTACCTGTTGTAGAAGCTTCTGCAAACATTGATAAGATTTCAAAGTTAATCAACAGAGATACTCCAGCAGTATTGGTGAAATTAGACAACGGAAAATACAATATAATTACTCGTTACGATATCATAGACGCGATAGCATAACATGGAATTTATTGATCAAATGCATAGAACAATCCGCCTGGGCCAAGTGCCTGAGCGGATTGTTTCGTTAGTGCCCTCACAAACCGAATTGCTCTACGATTTAGGCCTAGGAGATAGAGTTGTGGGGATTACCAAATTCTGCATACATCCAGAGGAGTGGTTCAGAAATAAAACCCGCATTGGTGGTACTAAAAATGTAAACCTAGAAAAGGTAAAAGCCCTTCAACCTGATTTGATTATCGGGAATAAGGAGGAGAATGAAAAGTCAGATATTCTTTCGCTCGAAGAAATAGCTCCAGTTTGGATGTCGGATATCTTTAATTTGGAAGATAGTCTTTCCATGATTAATTCCTTCGGGGAAATGCTTGATGTGAAGCAGAAAGCGGAAGGATTATGTCAAGACATTACCAAAGAGTTTCAAAAGTTAAAACCGCTTCATCTCAACAAAAAGGTGTTGTATCTGATTTGGAAAGATCCTTATATGGGGGTTGGTCCCAATACCTTTGTCCATCATATTTTGGAAGACCATCTAGGTGCTATAAATATTTTGGAAGAGGAGAGGTATCCTGTTTTGGAACTTGCTAATTTAATGCCTCAACCAGAAATGATATTGTTGAGTTCAGAACCCTTTCCTTTTAAAGAAAAACACAGCTTAGAGCTTCAAATGCTTTTTCCGAAGGCGGAAATATTGTTGGTAGATGGAGAGTATTTTTCTTGGTATGGTTCTCGACTCTTAGGAGCTCCTCAATACTTTCAGCAACTTTTTAGTGAATAAAAGAGAGTAGGTACTTTACCAGTTGTACACTCGCTTCTTGTTGGTTTTTAAATCGAAGTTCTCCTTCAATTCTCAACTGATTATTTTCTACCTCATGGGCACAGATTTCGAAATGCTCTACATTGTCCAGGAGAGTGCGAGAGTTTTTATACAAAGGGAAGTTGTTGAGTATGCCCAACATAAAGGGATCTGTATCCACCGTCAATAAATCTTTAATATCTCCTTTTAACTCAAACTCCTTGGGTTTAGGAGTGCTAATAATTTCAGGGTTTTCATCCATCCCTATATAGAGTTCGTTGGCACTTAAATGCAGTACATAAAAGTATTCGCCGAGAACTTTTAGAGGAGGAAATTCCATTTTACCAAATTCATCTACAGTTATTCCTTTTGTTTGAAAATCTTCTACGCGCAAACTATCCTCAAAACGGAATACACCGTTGTATTCTGGTAATAACTTTAACTGCGTGTGATCCGTTTTTAGTTTTACTCCCTTGTAGTGAAATTGGGTAGAAACGATGTTGGTAGAAGGTATCCCAAGCATTTTTAAGCTGCTGGTAAAGTAGTAATTCAAGGTGTCTGGAAGTTCTCCAGTAACCGTATTTACCAAGCTTGTATCTTCCTTGATATAATGGAATTTTTGACCTTGCTTTACTTTCACAGGATTCTTTGTACCTATCCCTCGTAGTTCAATTTTGTTAGCGATAAGGTTAACCGCAGAAATACTTTCTTGAACATTACTTTCCAAATCTCCAGAAATATATACCTGTATTTGATCTTCCTTATTTTTTGCTTGAACAAATTTACTGCGAGCGGGAGATTTTATGAGGTCTTGTACCAGTAAATTATCTATGTGTTGTCTAATTTCTTGTGTAAATTCTACATCATTGGTGTCAGAAATCACCAAGCAGGCTAAGTCGTTATGAAAGCTTATGTAGTAGGGGAAGTCTTTAATTTCGGCTATTTCTGAAGGTGGTGTTTGTGGCTTAAATAAAATGGCAGTTATAAACTTGTCGTTCCATTTTTCCTGAAATAGTAAAAGTTCATTTTTTGGGAAAAGATGTTTCATCACATCGTTGAAATCACCTTTTTCTGATTTGTCTAGTTTAATAAGGTCCTTGCGTCTTAGTTTTTGCTTGAAAATAATGTCGCTGATTACAGGACCTAATAACTTTTTATTGTTGACTTTTAATGCGAAGTAAGTGTCTTGAGGTAAATGATTCTCCAATTTTTCTGGAGTATAGGCCTTGATTTCTTTGAAAACATAAAGTGAGATCCATGAAAAGGAAATCAGGCTCAGTACAACAAGTAAGTTTTTGATCTTCTGCATTGCTTGTTCTTGTAATTACAAAAATAGCCAAATATTCGGGGCGTAAAGGGAATTTAAAGCTTTAGTTTAAATAACTTATTTCCTGTTTTGATGTTGATTTTTTAACTCCTTGAAACACTGAAAAAAATGTACATTTGTGCTATGTCATTTTGGAATGGAATATTAAGGTTAGCAGGATGGGATGTAGACAAAACAGCTCCTGTTGGTGTAAAGAAAATGGTGATTGTGGTGGGGCCACATACTTCGAATTGGGATTTTGTAATCGGGTATTTAGCGCTGCGTTCCTACAAGGTTAAGGCTAAGTTTCTCATTAAAAAAGAGCTTTTTGTTGGTCCGCTAGGATGGTTTTTAAAAAGAGCAGGAGGAATCCCTGTGGATAGAAAAAACAAGAACCATAATTTTACCGATCAAGCGGTGCGTTATTTTACGGACAATGAAGAGATGTTCCTGATTTTTACTCCAGAGGCAACCCGTAGCTATAACCCGAATTGGAAATTAGGCTTCTATTATATCGCTAAAAGAGCAAAGGTTCCTATTTACATTTGTTATTTAGACTACAAGAACAAAAAAGGGGGCTTCTTAAAACCTTTTGAAATGACAGAAGACGTCGATGCTGATATCGCAGAAATCAAAGCTACCTTAAGCCAATTTGAAGGTAGATTTCCTGAAAACGGAATACGCAGGGTAGAAGAGGAATAACTACTAGAGTTTAAAGTCCTTTTTGGCGTATTCTACAGCTAATTTTGCTGCATTTAAAGCAAGTGGTATTCCACCTCCTGGGTGAACAGAAACACCAGCGAAATAGAGTCCTTTAATGCTCTTGTGTTTGTTGGAGTGTCTATAAAAAGCGGCAAATTTATTGTTGCTAGCGTTGCCGTAAATTGCACCCATTTTTCCAAAGTAATCTTTTTCTATACTTACAGGACTCATAACATCTTCCACTTCTATAAGTGTGTTAAGGTCCACCTTCAACTCTTTGTTCAACCTCGAGATAATAATGTTGCGTAGGGTAGGTATGGCTTCTTTCCAATCTTGTCCTACATTGTGCGGTACATTCACCATCACAAACCAATTCTCACAACCTTTTGGGGCATCACCAGGTACCTCTTTAGAGGTGATGTTTATATATATACTTGGGTCGAAATATATTTGTTTATCGTCAAAAATAGTATTGAATTCATCTCTGTAATCAGAATTGAAAAAGACATTATGTAGCCCCAATTCAGGAAATTCCTTTTTAATTCCCCAATAGAAAACTACAGCCGAGCTGGACTTTTCTTGTTTTAGGATGTTGCGAGGAATTTTAACCTTGGGCATAAGTTTCTCGTAGGTGAAGTTAATGTCCATATTAGAAACAATGATATCGGCGGAATAAAGGCCATTTTTAGTACGTATACCACTGATGTCTTTACCGTTTAATTCTATTTCCTCTACTTTCTCATTTAGGTGAAATTTCACGCCTAAATCTTTGCAGAGTTTCCCCAAAGCACTCGAAATTTGTTGCATGCCTTTTTCGGGTAAATAAATACCTTCATTTACCTCAAGGTGGGAAATCATATTCAGCATAGCTGGAGCTTTGTAAGGATCACTTCCGTTGTAGGTTGCAAAACGGTTGAAGAACTGAAGCGTTTTAGGATTGAAAAAGAAGTTTTTGTTTTCGCTGTGCATGGTTTCAGATAAAGCATACTGGCGAATGTTTAGTAAGGCCTTCACTAATTTCCAACCCAACAAACTTTTGAAATTGTGCAATGACTTCTCTATAAACAAAGGTGCGATGAGTTTATAATTACGCGCTGCTTTGTCTAAATATTGATTTAAAGTAACAGGGTTTTCACCTAACTTTTCAGAAAGCAAATTTACTTGTTCTTCTCGTGAGTTGGGAAGGGTAAAGCGTGTTCCATCGGGGTAGAAATACCTGAATCCTTCTCCAATTTTTTTGTAGGGGAGTTGACAGGGTTTGTTGGCAAAAGCATAAAGGTCTTCAATATAATTAGGTGCTGTAAAAACAGAAGGTCCAGTATCAAACCTATATTCTCCCATCTGTTTGTTGTTTATTTTTCCACCTATAAAGGGATTGGCTTCAAATAAATCTACACTACAACCAATTTTGGCCAAACGTACTGCTGCGGCCAAACCTCCTATGCCAGAACCTATTACTATTGCTTTTTTCATACCATAAAAAAACGGGTATTGAAACTTCAATACCCGTTGGTTAATGTACTAAATTTTATCCTTTGTAGAAAGGTAATTTTACCACTTTTGCTTTTACGTTCTTTTTACGAACCGCAACAAAAATTTCCGTATCCAAATCAGCGTTTTCAACGGTAACATATCCTAATCCTATTCCTTTGTTTAAAGAAGGCGACATTGTTCCTGAAGTAACTATACCTATTTCGTTTCCTTGAGCATCAACCAATGGGTAGTCGTGTCTTGGAATACCTTTTTCAACCATTTCGAAGGCAACTAACTTACGTTTAACACCTGCTTCTTTTTGTTCTTTTAAAGCATCGGCGTTCACGAAATCTTTGGTGAATTTTGTAATCCATCCTAAACCAGCTTCTAAAGGAGAAGTTGTATCGTTGATGTCGTTTCCGTATAAACAGTATCCCATCTCTAAACGCAAAGTATCACGTGCTGCTAAACCAATAGGTTTAATTCCGAAGACAGCCCCAGCTTTAAACACTTCATTCCATACGTGCTCAGCATCTTCGTTTTTGATGTAAATTTCAAATCCTCCTGAACCTGTGTAACCTGTAGCTGAAATGATCACATTCTCTCTTCCAGCAAAAGTTCCCTCTTCGAAAGTGTAGAATTTGATGTTTGCCAAATCAGTGTTCGTTAAGCTTTGCATTGCCTCTGCAGCTTTTGGTCCTTGAATCGCCAATAAAGAGTATTCTTCTGAAGCGTTCGTCATTTTAGCTCCCATAGTATTGTGAGAAGAAATCCAATTCCAATCTTTTTCTATGTTAGAAGCATTCACTACCAATAAATATTTTTCAGCGTTGAAACGGTAGATGATTAAGTCATCAACTATACCACCATCATTGTTTGGCATACAGCTGTATTGTGCTTTTCCATCTGTTAATTTACTAGCATCGTTTGTTGAGATTTTTTGAATCAACTCTAAGGCTTTGTCACCTTCAATAAAAAACTCACCCATGTGAGAAACGTCAAAAACACCAACACCTTCTCTAACAGTTTCGTGTTCTACCTTTACTCCTTCATATTGTACAGGCATGTTATAACCTGCAAAAGGAACCATCTTTGCGTTTAGTGCTTCGTGCACATGTGTTAAAGCTGTATTTTTCATCTCAATCGTGCTTTTTAGGGTAAACTATCCCAGTGGGCGTTTACAATTATAACTCTAGTTTCTTCGCTTAATAGCCGAGGGCGCAAAATTAATAACTTTCGTTAAGCATCAATCAATTTTATTGAAATCCTAACTTTAATTACATTAATTTTATCTTTGCCCACAAGCACTATTTACTTTATTTATGAAATTACCAAGTACGAGTACCCCCAGGTGGATAATCATATTGGGAGATTTATTCATCTCCTTTTTGGCTCTGGTGATCGCATATTTAATTCGTTTTGATTTCTATTCAGATGTTGTCGAAATAAAAGCAGAGCTTTCCATTGTTGTTTTTTCTCTACCTGTTTTCTTATTGATTAAGTATTTGGTTTTTTATACTTATCAGGTTCATAAGGGTTTAGTAAGGTATACTTCAACAGAAGATTTAAAAAGACTGTTTTTAGCCGTGCTGAGTTCAAGTTTGTTATTTGGCGTAGTGGGCTTGTTTCGATATACCTTAATTGATGAGTACTTTTTATTTCCAACCTCTGTTCTGATTATCGAATTTTTTGTGTCGCTAGTACTCCTAACAGCAAGTAGGTTTGCCGTAAAAAGTTTGCACCTCGATAAGGTGAAAGACAAACAGAAAATATCCAAACGTGTATTGATATACGGTGCAGGAGTTTCTGGTTTAATTACCAAAAGAACCATAGAGAAAGATACTTTGACCGATTATCAAATTATTGGCTTTTTAGATGATAATAAAAAACTTAAAGGCAATAGGTTAGAGGGTAAAATCATTTACCACACCAGTTCGTTGGAAAAACTCGTGTCAGAGGAAGGGGTGAATGAATTGATTATAGCCATTCAGAAACCCGACGCCAATAGGAAGAAGGAAATCATTGAAAGAGCGTTAAAGTTGGAGGTGGATGTAGTAAATGTGCCTTCGGTTAAAAGCTGGATAGACGGGGAGTTTTCTACCAAACAAATTAAAAAGGTGAGGATAGAAGATCTACTCGGAAGAAAACAAATTGTTCTAGATGAGGAGAAGATAAAAGAAGATATACAAGGAAAAGTTGTGTTAATTACTGGAGCTGCAGGGTCTATTGGTAGCGGTATGGTAAGACAACTTACAAGGTATGGAGCTGAGAAATTGATTTTGTTAGATCAGGCCGAATCTCCTTTGTACGATCTTCAAAATGAACTCATCAATAACCTAGATTTTCATGATTTTGAATTGGTAGTAGGAGATATAAGATCTTACCACCGCATGGATAAACTTTTCCGTACCCGTAAGCCTCAAATGGTGTATCACGCTGCGGCTTACAAACATGTACCTTTAATGGAAGAGAATCCTTCTGAGGCCATGTTGACCAACATTAAGGGAACGCGTAATTTGGTGAAATTAAGCGACCAATATGGTGTAGATAAATTTGTGATGATCTCCACAGATAAGGCCGTCAATCCTACCAATGTAATGGGGGCTTCTAAACGTGTTGCCGAGCTCTTTGCTCAAGCCATTAATGTTAACTCTAAAACTCAATTTATTACCACAAGGTTTGGAAATGTTTTGGGTTCGAATGGTTCTGTAATTCCCTTGTTTAGAAAGCAAATTGATCAGGGAGGACCAATAACGGTGACCCATAAGGAGGTGACGCGTTTCTTTATGACCATACCTGAAGCATGTCAATTGGTCTTAGAAGCAGGAACCATGGGGAAGGGTGGAGAAATCTTTGTTTTCGACATGGGTGAATCTGTGAAAATTATGGATTTGGCCAAGAAGATGATACGTTTAAGTGGTTTAGAGTTAGGTAAAGACATAAGTATAAAAGTTACCGGACTAAGACCAGGTGAAAAACTTTATGAAGAGCTACTTTCGAATACAGAGAATACGATAGAAACACATCACCCTCAAATATTAAAAGCCATACTACCTCAGGTAGATATGAACAATATTGAGAAGGTGGAGGAGTTAATAACCTTATTTGATAACCAGGATAATTACCAAATTGTTGGAAGTATGAAGGCTATAGTTCCAGAGTTTAAGAGTAATAATTCCGAATACGAGAGTTTAGATAATGATAAAGCCAGCTAAAATTCAAGTACGTTTTGCCGATTGTGATATGATGGGACATGTAAACAATGCTGTTTACCTCAGTTATTTCGAAATGGCGCGTATGCATTACTTCGAACAAGTTATTGATCAGAAATGGGATTGGAAAAAACAAGGTATAGTATTGGTTAAAAATACAGTTGAATACCTTGCTCCTGTTTTTCTGCACGATGAACCGAATATCTTCATTAATGTGAGTCATATTGGTAACAAAAGTTTTACCATGACTTATGATTTACAGGTAAACGGCATTACAAAAACCAAAGGAGAATCGATTTTGGTTTGTTTTGATTTTATAGCAAATAAAACAGCTGATGTTTATCCAGAAATGAAGGAAGCACTTACGAAAATGGCATAGTATGAAAAGAATTAGTTTAATAGCTCTGGTCGCCTTATTTCAATTCTTAGCCTTTGGGCAAGTGGAGAAATTAGGACAACCTTGTTACCAAAAAACCTTGGATAGACAAGAGGCCATGAAGAAAAGTAAATCAAGGTATGTAAGTTGGGAATGTGGAAGAGATCCGGAGATAGTGGATTGTAACCAAGCCCTGCAGTTGGATCCTGAAACCGAAAGGGTGTATACCAATGGGAATACAGACAACTTTT
Organism: Lishizhenia tianjinensis; assembly: GCF_900116425.1. Lineage (GTDB taxonomy): Bacteria > Bacteroidota > Bacteroidia > Flavobacteriales_D > Crocinitomicaceae > Lishizhenia > Lishizhenia tianjinensis. The sequence goes on from NZ_FPAS01000001.1 coordinate 443,048, forward strand.
CGACGGGTGGACAATTGTTTACTGGGTATTGTGAATCTTGTCATGACAATGGAACCAGAAAGCGTTTGGTGTATTTCGAAGAGGGATTGCAGAATGGAAAGGACACTACGTATTACGAATCTGGATGTCCACAAGTTGTAACCAGTTACACTGCTGGAAAGGAAAATGGAACATGGACCTATTATTTTGATAGCTCGGGTTATGTTGCATGGGAAATCAATTACCTCAACGAAAAGAAGAACGGTAGAAGCATCTATTTTGAACAATATCCAAATGGTAAAGATAGAGAGGGTAGACCAAGGTATACCATAGATACGGTTAAGATAGAGAACTTCGTGGATGGAATATTGCACGGAAATAAAAAGGAATTCTACAAGGACTCTAAAATTAAGCGTGATGTGAACTACAAAATGGGAGAGTTACACGGAAGTTTTAAAACCTATGGAGAAGATGGAACCCTTTTGGAAGACCTCAATTTTGAGGAGGGTAAGAAAGAAGGTGAACAGAAATATTACTACGACAATGGAGCGCCTTTAAGAACGGAGAATTGGAAGAAGTTTCAAAAAGAAGGGACTTTCACAACCTTCTACATTCAAGGTCATGTTCAAAGTACTGAAGTCTACAAAAAAGGACAAAAAAACGGATGGTTTGAGGAAAGGTTCCCGGATAATTCAATCAAACGCAGAGCTTTGTATGAAAAAGATGTGTTGATTGAAGAGCACGTTTTTGATAAGTATGGGAATGAAATCAAAACCTTTGGGGTAGAACAAGATGAAAATGCGGCCGAAGATGACGCCATGCCTACTGAAAAAGGAAAGAAAAAGAAACGTAAGAAGAAAAAAGAGAAGGAAGTCAACAAAGAAGAATGAGGATATCCACTAAAGATTCAAGTTCTTCCACCGATGAGCTTTAAATTCTCAAATCTTTAAATCTTTAAATAAAAAGGAAGTTGTCTTTAAAGACGGCTTCCTTTTTTTGTCACCTTTATTTAGAACTATTCAATCTTAAAAAATCTAAGTCCAATGCGCTTTTAAATAAGATTCAAATTTGTTAAATTCGCACATCTTTAAATTTATAAAGCACAAAAAGACTATGGCGTTTGATATAGACATGATTAAAGCTGTATACGACAGATACCCTGAGCGTATTGCGGCGGCTCGTAAAGTTGTTAATAAACCATTAACGCTTGCTGAGAAAATTTTATACACTCACCTTTGGGAAGGTGAAGCAACACAAGCATTTGAAAGAGGTAACTCTTACGTTGATTTTGCTCCAGATAGAGTAGCTATGCAGGATGCAACAGCGCAAATGGCTTTGTTACAGTTCATGCAAGCAGGAAAAGATAAGGTTGCAGTGCCTTCAACAGCACACGCAGATCACCTTATCCAAGCCAAGTTAGGTGCTTCTAAAGATTTACAAGAAGGAATCAACAAGAACAACGAGGTATTTAACTTCTTAAGTTCTGTATGTGATAAATACGGTATCGGTTTCTGGAAACCAGGAGCAGGTATTATTCACCAAGTAGTTTTAGAGAACTACGCATTCCCAGGTGGAATGATGATAGGTACTGACTCACACACTGTAAATGCCGGAGGTTTAGGTATGGTTGCAGTTGGTGTTGGTGGTGCTGACGCAGTAGACGTAATGGCAGGTATGGCTTGGGAGTTGAAGTTTCCAAAACTTATCGGTGTTAAGTTAACTGGTAAATTAAACGGGTGGACTGCCCCTAAAGACGTTATCTTAAAAGTTGCTGATATCTTAACAGTAAAAGGTGGTACAGGATGTATCGTTGAATACTTTGGAGATGGAGCAGAATCTATGTCTTGTACAGGTAAAGGTACTATCTGTAACATGGGAGCTGAGATTGGAGCTACAACTTCTACTTTCGGTTACGATGATTCAATGAGAAGATACTTAAAGTCTACAGGTAGAGCTGATGTTGTTGAATTAGCTGACCAAGTAGCAGAGCACTTAACAGGTGATGCTGAAGTTTACGCAAACCCAGAACAATACTTCGATCAAGTTATCGAAATCAATTTAGATACTTTAATGCCTCACTTAAATGGACCATTTACTCCAGACTTAGCGACTGAAGTAGGATCTATGACAGAGAAGGCAAATGCAAATGGATGGCCATTAGACGTAGAGTGGGGATTAATCGGATCTTGTACAAACTCTTCTTACGAGGATTTATCAAGAGCTGCATCTATCGCAAAACAAGCCGTAGATAAAGGATTAGTTACTAAGGCGCAATTTGGTATTAACCCAGGATCTGAGCAAGTAAGATTTACAGCAGAAAGAGATGGTTTATTGAAAACTTTCGAAGATTTAGATGCTACTATCTTTACAAATGCTTGTGGACCATGTATCGGTCAATGGGGAAGATACAGCGATCCTAAGAACGCTCCTAAAAACTCTATCGTTCACTCTTTCAACCGTAACTTCGCGAAGAGAGCTGATGGTAACCCAAATACACACGCATTCGTTGCATCACCAGAAATGGTTGCAGCAATCGCAATCTCAGGAAGATTGGATTTCAACCCAATTACTGATACTTTAACTAACAAAAACGGAGAGGAAGTAAAATTAGATCCACCACACGGTGACGAGCTTCCAACACAAGGATTCGCTGTAGAAGATAACGGATACCAAGCGCCAGCAGAAGATGGTTCTAACGTTGAAGTAATCGTTAATCCAGAATCTGAGCGTTTACAATTGTTAACTCCTTTCGATGCATGGGATGGTCAAAACATCACAGGTGCGAAGTTGTTAATCAAAGCTGAAGGTAAATGTACAACTGACCACATCTCTATGGCTGGACCATGGTTGAGATACAGAGGTCACTTAGATAATATCTCTAACAACTGTTTAATCGGTGCGGTTAACGCATTCGGTGGTGCTACAAACGAAGTAGTAAACCAATTAACGGGAGATAAAGCAGAAGTTCCTGCAGCAGCAAGAGCTTACAAAGCAGCTGGAGTTCCTACAGTTGTTGTGGGTGACCACAACTACGGTGAAGGTTCTTCAAGAGAGCACGCGGCAATGGAGCCACGTCACTTAGGAGTGAGAGCGGTAATCGTTAAATCATTTGCACGTATCCACGAAACAAACTTGAAAAAACAAGGTATGTTAGGATTAACGTTTGCCAATGAAGCAGATTACGATTTAATCAAGGAGGATGATACTTTCAACTTTACTGATTTAGCAGACTTTGCTCCAGGAAAACAATTGACATTAGAAGTAGCACACGCGGATGGATCAACAGATACAATTATGTTGAACCATACTTACAATGCGCAGCAAATTGAATGGTTCAAAGCAGGTTCTGCATTGAACTTAATCAAAGCACAAGCAGCAGCAAACGCATAAGCACTTTAGCTTTTTAAAGATGAGGGAGGATCAATTTTGGTCCTCCCTTTTTTTATGTCAAAAATGGCCCGACTATTGCTTTAGTCGAAAAAGAAACTAATATTTGAATAAATTAAGACATTATGAAAAAAATCTACAGTACCCTTTTACTTTGTGCAGCTTCTTTATTGATGGCATCAAGTGTTCAAGCACAATCAACTCCTGTTCAAGGAGATATACTCATCAATCCTTATTATGGAGGACCTAATTTTGGGAAAAATCTGTTTTCAGGAGCAGATGTTGCTATCAACGGTCAACAAGTTCAAACCGGTAGTGTAAGAACAACAGGTTTGGGACCTTTGGGAATTCGAGGTGGTTACATGATCACAGATAAAGTGTTTTTTGGATTGGATTTTATTTACAACGGATTTAATGTAGACTACAGTTACACAGATTTTGATGATCAAGGAAATCAACAAGTTTATTTTGGAGAACTTACAATGAATAGAATTCGAGTTCATGCAAGATTTAACTTCATGTTTCAAACAAACTCAGAAGTGTTTAAACCTTATTTTGGTGCAGGTCTTGGATACAACGGAAGATTTATTTCTATAGTAGATAACGGTCAAGACATTCAGGATGGACAAGTTTCAGGGGTTAACGCAACCTTCCTTCCTGTATCTGCTAGAGTTGCTTTTGGTTCTAATTTCTTTGTAACAGATGATATAGCTATTAATGCAGAATTAGGTTTAGGTGGACCATTGGTATCGGGTGGTTTTACTTTCAAATTTTAAAATATAATTAACCACAAAAAAAGGCTGTCGATTTCGACAGCCTTTTTTTATGCTTTCTTCGGACCATATTTTTTATCTAATCCGTAAATGAAGTTTCTTAAAAATTGATCGTGACATTCTCTATAATGTTTGTGTCCCGGCTTTCTAAAGAGTGCGTTCAATTCTGCTTTTCCTACGTTCAAGCCCACGAGGGTGAACAAATCTAAAATATCAGTATCTGTTAAAGCGTAAGCGATTTTCAACTTTTTAAGGATAAGGTTATTGGTTAGTTTTTTTTCCGCAACCGGTAAAGGTCCTTCCTTCTTTCCTCTTTTGTTGTTGATCACCCCATTTAAAAAGTAAGCCAGGTTTTCATCGTTGATGGCTGCAAATTGCTCATCATCGTCTTTTTTTAACCAATCGCTAACCTCACTTCTTGTTACTTCTTTTCCGGCAGAAGCAAAAGTTGCCATCATTTGATCATCTCCGTAGTCGAGTATGTATCTAAGTTTTCTTATGATATCGTTGTTGGTCATTATTCCTTAATTAAATTGTATTCATTCAAAAGCAACTTCCATTCTAAACTTTCTGTTGCCTTGGTAATTTGTAAAGATATTTTCTTTTTTAGTTCTGCAGGTATTTCTTTGCGAAAAGCCATGGCGTAAAACTGAGCATTAAAACTAAAGTCAATAAGTTCAAAGCTGTTGGCTTCATCTGTATTGATGACGTGTTGCAAAATAGGTTGGTCGTAAGCTATATAATCTATCTCTTCGTTTTCAAGGGCTTCGAGCGCTTCCTCAAGGGTCGTATAATAATGCACCTGATTAAAGAAATTGTCTTCGAACCATTTTGCGGTTCCAGAATTCTTAACAGTGGCTACATTTTTATTTTTTAAATCTTGGGTAGATGCTATATTGGTACTCATTTCATTGGTGGTTAAACTAGAGGTAATTCCCGCTGTAAAACCACTGATTATTATAATGGCGGTAAACATCCAGAATAACGCAATAACTCTACCGCCAAGTGTTTTGGGAGATTTATCACCATATCCCACAGTTGTCATAGTTACAGCACTCCACCAGAAGCCATTCCACAAGCCTTTAATTCCTTCCCCAAATTCCTCATTGTTGTGTTTGCGTTCAAATAACCAAACGGCAAAGCCAAATATCAAGATAACAAAAGAAAGGGCGCCCAATGCTTTAAAGAAGTTCAAAGAAAAGAAGGATTTGAAAAACCTCCAACTGCGTTTCCAAGTAGGAATAGATCTTGTTAATAGGGTTGTTTTGGTGGTATAGAAAGGAACAGAAAAATCAAATTTTTCCATGCGTTGACTGGTTATGCTCAAGGGCGAAATACAAATGTCTACTTCACCGTTTTCTAAATTGGAGAGAACTTGTTCAAAACTCAAGATTTGTGGTTGTTGGTATAAATCTATTTCTAGGTTTACTTGTTTCCAAAGCCAAGCACCCGGACCTTGAATATTGTTGTTTTCTACACTCACAAAAGGAGGAGTGATGTGATAGGCAATGTTTAAGGAGGAATCGGATTGATGATAGGAGCTGTCAGTTTGAGCGAAAGAAATTTTTGATAGAGCAGAAAGCGAAAATACCAAAATCACTATATAGACGAACTGTTTTGTCATATGCAATTGAACTTTAATGAGGGACAAATATAATGGAAAGCAGGGAGCTTAAAAATGAGGTAATATCTTATCGATATTATGTACCTTAGTTTTTGTTCTTCTTTTTATGGTCTGAAATGACGTTCAAGCTTTACGATTTCTTAAATTAGCACCCAAAATAATACAATAAAAGGAGAATGACTTACGACGTAGCTATTATTGGAGGAGGAATTGTTGGAGCAGCAACTTTTTACAAATTGCAAAAGCAAAATCCTGGTTTAAACATCGTTTTGATTGAAAAAGAAAAGCGTTTTGCAGATCACCAAACGGGTAATAACTCAGGTGTGATTCACTCTGGTTTGTATTATAAGCCGGGTTCTTTGAAAGCAGAGAACTGTGTAAAAGGTAGACACGAATTGGTTGCCTTCGCCAAAGAGCACAACGTTGCCCATGATGTATGTGGTAAAGTGGTTGTAGCTACCAAAGAATCTGAATTGCCTTTCATGGACAAGATCTTTGAAAACGGTATTGCCAACAATACAGAAGGAATAGAGAAGATTACGGCAGAACAAGTAAAAGACCACGAACCATTTGTAGAGGGTATAGCAGGTATCTGGGTACCTTGTACGGGTATTATTGACTTTAGAGGTGCTACCGAAAAAATGGTAGAAATTGCTGAAGGTATGAACGAAGCTTCGAAAGCTATTTTGGGTGAAGAAGTTATTGCCATTGAAAAAGGTGAGGGGAAAAGTACTGTAGTTTGTGCTTCTACTAAATATGAAGCTAAACATTTGATTTTCTGTGCAGGTCTACAAGCCGATAGAATGGCGAAAAAAGATGGGGTTGACTTAAAAGAGAAAGTTGTAGGTTTTAGAGGTGACTACTACGAGTTAACGGATCAAGCGAAACACAAAGTAAATAACTTGATTTACCCTGTTCCAAATCCTGACTTTCCTTTCTTAGGTGTACACTTTACACGTATGACAGATGGAGAAATTGAATGTGGACCTAACGCCGTGTTTACATTTAAAAGAGAAGGGTACGGTAAAACAGATTTCAGTTTAAAAGATACAGCAGATGCTTTAAGTTATGGTGGAACATGGAAATTGTTCTTTAATAACATGAAGTTTGGTATAGACGAGTACAGAAGAGCTTTCTCTAAAAAGTTATTCTTAAAAACACTTCAAGGATTGATTCCTTCTTTAACGATGGATGATATTCGTCCGGGTAGATCTGGAGTAAGAGCTTTGTTATTAGGACAAGACGGTGATACACGTGACGATTTCCGTATAGAATACATGGAAAACTCTATACACGTATTGAACGCACCTTCTCCTGCTGCCACGGCATCTTTAGCCATAGGTGGTCAGATTGCAGACAAGGCAGAAAAGCATTTTAATTTGAAGTAGAAAAAAATCACCCCTAAAAATTAAAGGGTGTTCTTAATAAAATTAGGTGATTTGTAAAAACACCCCCTTATCAACAAGGGGGTGTTTTTAATTTTACGATAAATTAATATTGTGTGGAGAACAAAATGGTGTATATTTGCCGCAAATTAAATTTTTTCAAATGTCATCTATTAGAAAACAAGCTTATCAAGATGTTCTTCACAGAACACCTAAGCACTCAGAACCAGTAACAAGAATCTCTGAGATTTTTGGTGAGAACGTATTCCACTTAGAGGTAATGCGTGAGTATTTACCAGAAGAAGCATACAAGTCTATCAAAGAAGCGATCAATACAGGAGCGCGTATAGACAGACGTATTGCAGACCAAGTTGCTTCAGCAATGAAAGACTGGGCAATTTCTAAAGGAGCTACACACTACACACACTGGTTCCAACCTTTAACAGGTGCTACAGCAGAGAAGCACGATGCTTTCTTTAAGCCTGTTGGTCCTGGTAGAGCAATTGAAAGATTTGACGGTGATTTATTGGTTCAGCAAGAGCCTGATGCATCATCTTTTCCGAACGGAGGTATTCGTAATACTTTCGAAGCAAGAGGTTACACAGCATGGGATCCTTCATCTCCAGCTTTCGTAATCGGGAGAACTTTATGTATTCCAACGATTTTTATTTCTTACACAGGTGAAGCGCTTGACTTTAAAATGCCTTTATTAAAAGCATTACACGAAGTTGATAAAGCAGCTGTTGACGTTTGTCAGTACTTTGATAAGAACGTAAATAAAGTAATCGCAACTTTAGGATGGGAGCAAGAATACTTCTTGATCGACAAAGCATTGTACAATGCACGTCCTGACTTGCAAATGACAGGTAGAGTATTGTTTGGACACTCTCCTGCTAAAGGTCAGCAATTAGATGACCACTACTTCGGTTCTATTCCAGAGAGAGCAGTTGCTTTCATGAGAGAATTCGAAAACGAAGCAATCCGTTTAGGTATTCCTGTAACTACACGTCACAACGAGGTAGCGCCAAACCAGTTTGAGTGTGCGCCTATCTTTGAAGAGTGTAACTTAGCAAACGACCACAACCAATTGTTGATGGACTTGTTAGAGAAGATTGCACGTAAGCACGACTTTAGAGTATTGTTACACGAGAAGCCATTCGCAGGATTGAACGGTTCTGGTAAGCACAACAACTGGTCACTTTCTACAAACACAGGAGTGAACTTGTTAGCACCAGGTAAGAACCCTAAGAGCAACTTACAGTTCTTAACTTTCTTTGTGAACACGATTAAAGCAATTCACGATAATGCTGATTTATTAAGAGCAGCTATCGCATCTGCATCTAACGATCACCGTTTAGGAGCAAACGAAGCGCCACCAGCAATTATCTCTGCTTTCATCGGGTCTCAGTTAACAAAGGCTTTGGATGATTTAGAAGAAAACGTTAAAGCTGGTAAGATGACACCAGAGGATAAAACGGAGTTGAAATTAAACATCGGAAAAATTCCTCAAATCTTATTAGATAACACAGATAGAAACAGAACTTCTCCTTTCGCATTTACTGGAAACAAATTCGAGTTTAGAGCGGTAGGTTCTATGGCAAACTGTTCTCAGTCTATGATCGTATTGAACACGATTATGGCTAACCAGTTGAGATTGTTCAAAGCTTCTGTAGATGCTAGAATCGAAGCTGGAGACAGCAAAGACGAAGCAATCTTGAAAGAACTACAAGTGTTGATCAAGGAGTCTAAGAAAATCCGTTTCGAAGGTAATGGTTACGGTGACGAGTGGGTTGCTGAAGCTGAACAAAGAGGATTATCTAACTTGAAAGATACACCAAGAGCATTAGCTGTATGGGAGCGTCCTGAGACGATCAAGTTGTTCGAAGACTTGAACATTTTCTCTGAGCGTGAAGTATTGGCGCGTCAAGAAATTGAATTCGAATCGTACATCATGCGTGTTCAAATCGAGGCGAGAATGATCAATGACTTGGCTCAAAACCACATCATTCCTGCAGTAATCAACTACCAAAACAAGTTGATTAAAAATATTCAAGGATTAAACGATGTATTGGGTGCAGATGCTGCAGAGGCTTCTAAAGTTCAATTGGGTATGGTAAAAGAAATTTCTATGCACTTGAACAAAATGAAAGCTTTATGTGATGAAATGTTAGAAGCTAGAAAAGTAGCCAACAACATAGCAAACATCGGTGACAAAGCAACAGCTTACTGTGATACAGTGAAGGTATTCTTTGACCAAATTCGTTACCACGCTGACAAATTAGAAATGTTAGTTGACGATGAGTTATGGCCTTTCCCAAAATTGAGAGAGATGTTGTTTACAAAATAGTAGACAAAAAATATAGATGATAAGGAGAGAGTGTTCGTAAGGGCACTCTCTTTTTTGTTTAGATAGCTAGATGGCTAGAGAAGGTGATTTAAAATTTATGTAAAATTTCGATTTGAGGGGTTGGTTTTAATATCCCATTGATTTTCTTCTCGTTTTGTGGTATTTGAATGAACTTAAATAAAGATGATATTTAAAACTAATGTTGTGTCCAGAATACTCCTCCAAACGGGGTTTTGAAATAGGGAGTTTATATCCGTAAAACAAACTCCAAGAACCATAATCGAAACCAAGCTTAGGGTTCAAGTCGAAGTGATTGTTTTCCTTATTTGAGTAAACTGTTCCTTCTAAACCAATAAAAGTAAAAAGGACACACAATGAAAATGAATTGAAAGTGTTTTGCTTTAGGCTAAATGGAGTATATCTATCATTGGAATAAAGAGTCAAGCTGTCATCCTAAAACCGAATAAGCTACCTTAATTTGTTTTTAAATTTTTCCGTAAAGAATAAGCTGATAAACAGTACGATACCAAGTTCGGTTGTAAAGAAATTAACTGATCTAACAAGTCTTGGTGTAATTATGTTCTCGAGGGTCATTGGAAGCATAGATTTAGGGTATAGTAGATAATCCTCTCCAGAACAAATGTAATAGTAAATGATTATTAAGATTAAGGTTTTGAATAGCTTAGCTTTGTTTTCGAAGTGGTAGTACAAGATAGTTGTAAATGCACCTATTACCATATAGGTTAGGATGATAACTAATTCATGAGTCCTGAATTGTCGTAAAAAAAATACAAGTATTAAAAAAATTAAAGCGCCTGTGAATGGAAATAAAACAAATAGAAGTTTGTTTACCCATTTTGTGTTGCTTATGTACTCTTTGAGATTTGTCATTTTGATGATTTGTAAAGTTTAGACTAAGGGCCTTTTCATTTTAATAATGAAATATACTATACTTACTACTATCCATATGAGAAAAGCATCAAAAATAAAATAATCCATCCTCCAACCACAATTAGGAGCGTCAGCACCTGAAAGCCAAAATTGATAATAGTACTTGTAAGGAAATCCGATATTAGTAACGGGTTTTGTTAAGGGATTTCCAGCGGAAAGTAGTAGAGAATAAATTACCGAAAAGAATGAAAGTATACAGAATACTATCATTGAATAAAAGCTTGATGTTAGCAGTTTCTTGATCATTTTAGATAAAAAGAGTGTTATTTTTTCCTTTTGTTAATTCAGTCTGCATTAATACTATTCGCATAATCAAAGCCTTCTAGATAGTCAATTTTGATTTGATTTTTTACGTTTATTACTTTGAAAGTGTAACTCCAATTGTTTGTGTTTAATTCTTTCCAGGTCCATTTAAATTCACCTTCTTTTTCATTGATTACTTCCACCTTTATGCTGTTCCAACCGTAGTTGTCCTGACACAAGCACCAAGGATTTAAATCACTCGAAAAATAGAAGGGAGGAAGTTCACCCGGATACCATATAGGATACTCACCATTATTCAGTTTTTTGCTTATCGTTCGAATAATATTTTCGTAATTGTCTATAAAGTTTTGCGTAAAATATCGACTTGAATTTAGAAGTTCCAAGTTTCTTTCGAGTTGTAGTGTATCGATACTATTAAATACAGAATCATTTTGATTGAAAGTAAGAAGGTGAAAAGATTGAACAGAATCGCTCCACTGAAGCACGTTTACCATAAGCTCACGAGCTCTCTCTATTTTATCTATGTTGGTTATAGGCTGCAGGGTATCAACTTTTTCAATGCTTGTTTCAATACCTGCTTCAATTTCAATAGATTGATTTTCGTTAACATTATTTCTGCAACTATTCAAGATGATAACAAATAAGAGAGAAGTGATAATCGTGTTTTTCATTGGTGATGTCTTGTAATAGTGTTGAATTTTAAAATGTGTAAATCGACAAGGTTGTTTTTTTAAAGTAGGTTTAAATCTAATTATTTCATTCTTTAAATCGGATAAATCAATAGTCGAGTTTTCAATCTATTCACATTGACTATTGCAATTTCTTTTTGATACAAAACAGTTGCGCCTTTTTCCTCAAAGGAAGCCGAAACAAGTTGAACAAAACTAGATCCATTTTTTAGTTTAAATAAAAAGGTCTGTATATAATTCCCTGTTGGTATTTCTCCCAAATCGTCGTGTGCATAGGTAATTCCACTGAGTTTAGAAATTTTGTTCAACTGATCTTTGGCTATACACTTTTTAATTTTGTTGAGGTATTTCTCGTCTGCTGAACACCAACCTATTCTATATATGTACTCGATATCCGATTTATTTAGCTTTGGATTGAGTTGGAGGAGTTCACTTGTTGTAAATTTTCGCGTACTTAGGTGGGATGTATATTTTTCTCCCAAAACTTTTTTCCGTTTTGAGTGCGTGAAAAATGTGTCAAGCCAATCAATGAATGTCATGTGGTTAAATATGAATTATTTACTTTTTAGAATCAAGATAGAGATTTTTGGTTTTACAAATTCTCCCTAACAAACGCATTCAAATCTTCCTTTTGAATGCCTAGAACCTTTTCTAGTGCGCTGTAAAATTCTGCTTTACTATTTCCAAAGGAGAGAACTTCTTTTACCTTTTGAGCACCGCCTTTTTCGTAGGCCAATTCAATAAAATATCCACCAAGTACATATTTGTAACCTGTGAATTCATCCATGTTGAGGAGTTCTGGTGCTTGATTTAGATCGAAATCAGGGTGTTCTAGTAAATAATTTTTGAGCCTTTCTTTGTGCCAATTTAAATCTTGACCTGTACTTCCTCCAAAGTAGGTGCAAAATCCTTCTATGAACCAAGGATGAGCCTCGGGGTATTCTGGATTTAAAAAGAGGTGTATGAGTTCATGAGGGAAATATTCACCACCTCCGTAAGTATATGCGATATTGTTTGTTGTATCTGCCTTTCCGAATGGACGCTCATGACCTATATTTTCAAAGTGAAAATCAAAGCCTTTCATTTCATAATAGTTGCTTCTATTCGTTGTAAAGAAATAACGATAATCTTCAAGCATGAAACCAAAGTCTTTTGCAATTTGCTTGATTTCCTTGTTTTGCTTTTTCGCCAAAGATGTATTGAATTTATAATTGTTTGGATAGATATAGGTGATATTGCCCACTCTTGTTTCTGTCATATGTAAGCGCTGGTTAATGGGGAAAGGGTTGTAGAGTTTTAATTTATTGGTAACACTTTCAGTTTTGGCATAAACATGAAAAATGAAAGGTGTAACACTCATGCTGTCATTGTAAGCAAAACCAAATTTAGAAGTGATTTTATATAGGGAGTCCTGTTGCGTTATGCTAAGAACAGTAAGTCCATATTGTAGGGTTTGAATTTTATCACCCATTTCAAAATAGTCCAAGTCTTGCAGCTGAAAATAAGTGCTATCACTAAATTGTTCAACTTCTTGTTGGTTCCAGTAAACAGCACCCGATCTTTCGTCTTCGGAATGTAAAAAGTCCAACCATAATTTAAGTGGCTCCCTCAATTTGAACAGTTCTACATTTTGCTGTAAACATAGATCAACATAGATATTTTGAGCGGAAACATGGTTAGAGAATAAAATGATGTAAGTGGTGATGATAAGTGTGATTCGGGTCATTGTATTGATGTGTTTTGCTTTAAAAATAATAAACCAAAGGGCACAAAAACAATCGCAAGTAAGATAATTAAGTTTCTTTTTTCATGTGAAAATGAAAAGCGAGGAATGCTTACTTTGAATAAGAGTATAAGTATCCATGCTGTAAGGACTAGAGGAGATATCAACAGTAGGTAGATGAACCAACGAAGAAAGGGTTCTATAGTAATACGAAAAAGTCCTAAGCTGGCTAGAAGGGGAAGTAAACATGTTAATACAAGCGAAAGAATTAGAAAGGGTCTTAGTCTCACAATGTTTCGCGAAGCTCTTTGATCACCTTTAATATTTAAGGCCCATATGACAGTAGAAAGGCATTGTAAGAAAAGATATACATCTAGATAAGGAATCATGATTGTTTCTGTTCTAGGGCTTTATGAATAAGCTGTACAAATTCCTCTTTTTGGTCAACATGTAAAGCGAGGGTCTTATATTTTCGTTGTGTACCATAAAGTCCAAACATCGTTTCTGGCTCCTTTAGTTTTAGTATAAGGTTGTGACTTTCCAACTCACCCAATAGCGACAATTTTTGTGCTTCATCCCCGATTTCTATATCTTTTGATGAAACTTCTATACTCTCGATGTTAGCTAGGTTTAAGGTAGTTTCCTTCATTATTCCATATCTAAGGTAAAGCGTATTGTTTTTGAGGTAAATGGGTCTTTTAAACATAGCTTTTACAAAACCGAAAATCTGTATTCCGGAATAGACACTTAGCAAAGTTAATATCCAAGCGGCCGTTGTACTCCATTTAGAAAGAAGCACGTGAAGTGTAATGGTTTCCAATGCAACAATAAAAAGCAATGCAAAATAAAGTGTAACAGCACCATTATCTTTATGGTAGGTGAATTCGTTTTCTTTTAACTTTCTTTTTCTCCAATAAATAAATCCATAAAAGAGAACAGCTATTTCAGTTACAACGGGGTTTACTACTCTTCGCGGAAGTATTTCTGAGCAAGTTAGTTTTAGAGCATCGTAAAAATCAATGGATTCATGTTTCTTATGCTGGAAACTTTTCACAGCCTTACGGGTCTTGTAGATGAAAAAAGTCAAAACAAATATTTCTACCACGGGCAGTACCCATGATTTGAAAAGGTTTAAGTAATGCTGATTTTCGACAGGAATAATAAGGGAACAAACTACAATTCCAAGGATAAAAATTGGGACTACAGTAGTGTTGGGTATACTGGTTTTACGTATGAAGAGAAAATACAATATGGGACCAACGATCAACAAGTCAAAGGTTATACCCATGGCTAAACTATCAGCGTGACTTTGAAAGATATGGGATTGCGCTAGAAACACCGAAAACCCAATGATCAGAAGGGGGAGACCAAAGATTAATAGTTTTTTTTGTAGTTTGATCGTGGAATGCATAGCTTACGTTTAAAACTTATAAATGACGTCTAATGAATAAGGAAACACCTTGGTTTCGAGTATAAATGTAATTCCCCCGAAACCGGTGTTAAGGTAATGATTGTTGGCCGAAATTCAAAACAGAGTTGAGAGCTTTTAAGAAGCTTAAATTCCCGAAAACACATAGTATAAATTTGACCAAGTCTAAGTATGCATTATTCCTTGAAAGGTACTTTAAGCTCCGCCAACATTTACTAGAAAAATGTACTAATTCTGGATAATTAGCTGCTTTGTAATTTCTTGTTCATCAGAGAGAAGCTTGATAAAATAGAGGCCAGCTTCCAACTGCGAAACATCAATAGATTTTTGATCTACTTCAATTTCTTGAACCAAACTTCCACAGTTATCATAGATAGATATTGATATCATTTCATTGTATAAGTCGGTTGGAATATCTATATGGACCAAATTTGTAGCAGGATTAGGGTGTACTTTGATCTGTTCATTTTTTATATTTTCACCTATAGAAGCAGTGCTTAAAGAAGTAACAAATAGATTATCAAACTTAACATCCAGCCAGTTGTTGGTGGTGTAATATTTGAGAGCTAAATAAGAATTACCAGGATGTGTACCTACGGGAATCATCAAATGCTCATACCATGTATTGTCTGGAGTGTAGGTCGAATCTGAAAAATTATAAAGAACGGTTTTCGTTGCTAAATCGGGATCTGCTGAACCATTTAGCAAATATAAAACTATGGAATCCCCTGTCATTGGTGTACCGAATCCGCTGAAGTTATGCCACAAGGTATCTATCCAACCGCCAGCACTGAAGTCAAATACCGGAGAAATGAACCAATTGTCTGTCGGTACTGTTCCACCAACAGGGTAATAATGTGCTAAACAAGAATCCGGACTCACAGATGTAGAAGCATCTTTGTCCCATTGGTAAAGGCCGATATCACCTTTTTGAATTTGTGTCCATCCTGCATTTTCAGCAGCATTATCCCATCCTGTATAGTAAACATTTTGAGCCTTTGCTGCAAGAATTGAAACTAGAATTGAAATTGCGAGTAAAATTGATTTCATTATAAGCTTTTCTTTTTATAATGAAGCTCAACGAATAAGGGTTGCAAGTGAATTTAAAGATTTAAGCCGAAAGGTTTATTTTGGGTTTAGAAAATTTAAGGAAATGTTGAGATATCTTTTTCAACTGTTCTTCAAGTTATTACTTCAAATAACTTTCAAATCCTTCAAATCCTTCAAATCCTTCAAATCCTTCAAATCCTTCAAATCCTTCAAATCTTTCAAATCCGTCAAATCTCTCAAATTTTCAAATCATTACTCAGTTTAAGATTAACTCAAAAAAAAGAGCAGGTATTCATTTACCCACTCCTTCAATTCATTTATCTCACCACTTCGGTACCATCTGCGAACTTGGCAAATCTACCTTTGTCTTTGTCCCAAACTTGCTCGCGCATGGGCCAGGGCCAGCCTCCAAATTCTGTACGTTGGTAGAGCGACATCGTCTCATGCAATTCTGCTTGCGTATTGGCAACAAATGGTCCGTACTGTACCACAGGTTCACCTATAGGTTTACCTTGAAGTAGGAGTAGAGAAGTTTCTTTATCTCCATTTACAATAGTTGTTGGTGTACTTGGGTTTAATACGATTCTAGTGTTATTCTTAATGTTTTGTCCATCTATGCTTAGTGCATCCCCTTCGTGGAAGTAAACATTTCTATTTACAGCTGTTTGTGCTGCAGGTAAGGTGAAAGTTGCACCAGCATCTAATTTAAGTGTCAAAATCACAACTTCGTTTGCTGGGTCAGCGGCCCAAGAATTTGGGTTGGGATCCAAGGCTTTGGTTCCGTTTAAAGTACCTGCAATTACATTTACTTTGGTTAGCTTTCCATTGTCGTCTTTCGACTCAACTACTGGAATATCTTCACTCCAAAGCATTTTATAGTGAGCATCTACCTTTTTACTTTTACTCGGTAAATTCAACCAAATTTGAAAGAGTTCAAAAGGGTTGTCTTTGTCTGTATGCAAGAGCGGGAACATCTCCGAGTGTTGTACACCATTTCCGGCTGTCAACCATTGAACGTCTCCATTCATAAATCTTCCGGCACCACCTAAAGAATCGGAGTGATCAACAGCGCCTTCAACGGCTATAGTTACGGTTTCAAAACCACTATGAGGGTGGTAAGGGAAACCGGGCACATCACTTCCGTGATACATTCTAAAATCAAGTCTTGGATCAAAATCACTCCCCATGCTATGTCCTTTTAACTGATCTGGGTTTATACCCAGATTTTCATTTCCTTTCGGGTAATGGTCTTTGTGGTAAGCACAAAACATAAAAGGGTCTTCTGTTCTAAAAGGTGAGCTCAAGGGCTCTGTGCGAAGTATAGATGTTGTATTCATGTATTCTGTAATTAATTGTATTGACTTTTGGATAGGTATTCTTCCATCCATTGATAGACCAAAGTATAGAATATTTGGGTATGCTAGACATTTAGACCCTTAGACTTTTAGATTGTTAGAAGAGGTGACAAAATTTAAAAATTTAAGTACCACCTTTCGGTCGAAGTTTAAAGATTTAAGGAAGAAGCTTATGGATGTCTTTGAATCCTTAAACAAGCGCAATGCGCGTGATTAAATTTTAAATATACTTGTCTAAAACCTTTAACTGATGGCATTACAACTCACAAAAAAAGCCCCACCAAATTGGCAGGACTCTTGGTTTGAAAAACGTGTGAAAATCTTAGTTCTTGGCCATTATTGCTTCGAATGCAGCGAATTTGGCATCTAACTTTTTGTATTCTCTTTGTTTGTCTTCTTCCGTTAAGAAAGAATGGATAATACTGTTGTACACATATTGCTTAATTTCAGCATAACTTGGTGCGTACCTGCTTGCCAATAACATGTATTGATTACTCAAATTGTTTCTTGAAACACCAGAATCATCCGTTGAGATAATCATAGGAACTCCGTATTTTTTGTAAATCAAATAGGGGTGTTCTTGACCTTTTACTCCTAAAATAAATTCATTACTCGTCAAATTGATTTCAACCACAACTGTGCTGTCTTTCATGTATTGAATCAAATCCATAGATCCGCTTTCGTAAGGGATATCAACTCCATGTCCAATACGTTGTGCGTGTGCAATATGAATCGCCTCGTTGATGTGGAAAGTCAAGTTTTTTGGTCTTACCATGCCTAAAGTTAATTCACCAGCATGCAAAGCTCTGTGTACAGTAGGGTATTTTCTGTTCAAGTAGTTGAACATCATCATGTGCAGGGTGTAGTCCTCCAAAGCGGTTACATTGTTTTCTGGAGCAACGATGTTTACTCCAACAATCAAAGGTGTTTTTGTACTCGCTATAAATGCTGCTGATAAATCTGTGTAAACTTCCAAAGGATTCATAACACGCGCTGTATAACTTTGGTAACGCAAGGTGAAATCTTCGTCTTCTACCTTTTGGTGTAAGCTATCAACCTCTGCCACAAAATTTGTAATACGACCCGTATAGCTTTCATCGCTTTGGTAGTAAGTATCAATTTGTGTCAAAATAGCATCTACTTGCGCTTGGGTTTTAGCAGCTCTTAGATGCGCCACCATAGTGTCTGCATTCGGGTAGTTTTTACTACTTACACCCACAGAACTTAACATAGTTTCTAAGTACTGTATGTTTTCTTTTTTCGCTCTTTCTTTCAGTAAAGTCAAACCATCCAGCATGTATTCATCTGATACGGTTCCGAAATAACCAAAAGTGTTAAAGAAATTCTGGTCTGGAGCTACTTGTTGGTGATAGTGGTTGTCGTAGTCTTTGTCCGACCATAAGGTCAATAATTCTCTATACAAAGCATCATTCGCGCGCAATTCAGCAACACTAATTAAATCTGTACCACTTGAAGCCGGTGATTTTTCGATTTTCAAGGTGGTTTGGTCAATACTCCAATTCTTAGTTTCTACCCAATCCAAGAAAGTTTCTGCATAGATACTTCCCGTATAGTGGTGATGAAGATCTGCACCCTTGGGCATGTTGCTAAAGAAAAGGTTAAGCAAAGAAATTTGGGCGTCGCCCTCAACTATGCTGTTGTAGTAGTTAGATGTAGCTTTAAAGTTTTTGCTTTTTACATCAATGTTTTGCGCATGCAAACCATAGGCACTGATAAGGGTCAGTACCATTAAACTGAGTTTTTTCATTTTTTTGAATAGTGAGTTTCGCCGCCAAAGAAATGGAATAAATTCAAAATGAAAGATGTTAAACTAAAGATTTCGTGTTTTTCCTATATAGAAAAGGGGCAAGTAGGTTAGATTTAAAAATTTAAGTCTAAACTGCGTTTAGGATTTAAAGATTTAAAGAAAAGGAGAATGATTGCTTGTTAAATCTTTAAATATCCCGATACCATCGGGAGTTTAAATTCTTAAATATTCTCCCAACTCACACTCAAACTGATGACTCACACTCAAAACTGACCTACAGCACATCCAACACATCTGCATAGTCCGGTTCATGCGAAACCTCTGGTACTTGCTGGGTGTATTGAATTTTTCCTTCTTCGTCTATGATAATAACATTTCTAGAAGGAAGTCCTTGCAGGGGGCCATCTATCATTTCTATGCCATAGCTCTTGGCAAAAGCTCCGCTCTTAAAGTCGGAAAGCATAACCACGTTGTCTATTCCTTCCGCACCGCAAAAACGATCTTGGGTAAAGGGTAGGTCTCTAGATACACAAAGTACTTTGGTATTCTTAAAGGCGGTTGCGCTTTTATTAAATTCTCGTAATTCGGCAGAACACGTAGAAGTGTCTACACTTAAAAAGGTAAGGATAATGAGTTGGTGACCTTTAAAATCTGCCAAGGTCTTGGTGCTCATGTCGGTGGCTGTGAGTTCGAAATCTTTAGCTTGATCTCCAATTTTGGGCAAGTCTCCTGAGGTGTGGACTTTGTTCCCGCTTAATAATACTACTGACATAACACAAGGTTTTAGTTCAGTATTAAAGGTACGGTATTATCGCTTGAATAAAAAAAATCCCCAAGCTTAAACTCGGGGATTCGTAATACTATGCATTCAATGCTGCTTCGTAATTGGGTTCATCAACGATGTCTGGAACCAATTCTGTATGCTGAACAATTCCATTTTCATCCACTACAACTATCGCTCTTGCATGTAAGGCGTAAAGCGCGCCATTTTCAATTTCTAATCCGTAATCCTGACCAAAACTTCCTTTTGCGTAGTCCGATAACATCTCTACATTTTCAATTCCTTCTGCACCACAAAAACGTTTTTGAGCGAAGGGTAAATCTCTTGAGATACACAACACCTTGGTATTGTCTAATTGCGCTGCCTTTTGGTTGAAGGTTCTTACCGAAGTTGCACATGTACTCGTATCCACACTAGGGAATATGTTTAGGATCAAACGCTGACCTTTGTAATTTTCTAAAGTTTTGCGTGATAAATCTCCTGCTATCAATTCAAAGTTTGGAGCCGCAACCCCAACTTCTGGTAGGTTTCCTGAAGTTACTACTTCATCACCTTTTAATTTTGTTATCGCCATCTTGTTTTATTTTGATTTGAAAATAGTCTTTTTATTGAAACAAATGACTTGGAGAATTGTTGCGTGGGAAAATTCTTGACTTAAGCGAAAATGTTTACTTTTCTCTTGTACTCCTTTTCATTTCTGGGGTGCTTAGAGTCTACGGTATAAACTTCTTTGTTATCATCAAAACTCAACCATTTAGTTGCTTTTTTATGTACTTCTATTGGAACACCATTCTTATACATCAAATTGCAAAGATCTTCGCTCCAAAAGTTATTGTTATGAAATAAATATGTTTTCCCTTCATTTGATGTCATTCGGAATGTAAAATGAGAATATTTGTTACTCCTTGTTACATGTAGCTTTTTTATATCATCGTAGTTCAAAGAAAGTTTGTTCAGTATACTCTTTATTACTATTTCTTCAGATGAAAACTTGATTTTAATGAGTTCATTAAAAAAGACATATAAGCAGAAAAGTAACATGAAGATGGTGATGCTAATTTGAAACCAAGACTCATTTTTATTCAATACCTCATTGGCATAAAGCGCTATAGCACTAAAAACTAATAAAGTCGATTTACGTGTTCCAGTTTTTTCTAAAAGTGGTGTGTTCATGTTGTTTATTTTCGGTGGCGAATGTAGCAAAAGCCGAGTAAATCTCAGCGTTTTGAACGTTTTTTTCTATGCTAAGTTTAATAAAAGCGTATTTTTGCACCATGTCCAAACAATCCATTGCAGTTATAGGTTTAGGTCCTGCAGCCTTATTTTTTGCCGCTTTTGTAGATACCTCAAAATACCAGGTAACCATCTACGAAAAGAAAAAACAAGGAGCACGTAAATTTTTAGTAGCAGGTAAAGGTGGCTTTAACTTAACACACTCAGAGCCTTTGGATGAATTTATCACCCGTTATACACCCCAAGAATTTTTAATACCCGCGCTTCAACATTTTTCCAATGCTGATTTGCGTTCGTGGTTAAAAGAAATAGGTTTGCCAACGATTATTGGTAGTAGTAGAAGAGTATACCCCGAAGATCATATCAAACCCATAGAGGTGTTGTCAACCCTTTTGGATGTTATACAAAAACGAGGTGTTGAGATCAATTATGAACAGGAATGGTTAGGATGGAGTGATTCCCATACTTTGCTTTTTCAAAATGATCAAGAGGTACAAGCGGACAAAGTTGTTTTTGCCCTTGGAGGTGGGAGCTGGAAGGTAACAGGATCTGATGGTTCATGGCGTGAACCTTTTGAAGCGCAGGGAGTCAATACGCTTCCTTTTCAAGCTTCGAATTGTGCTTACACGGTAGATTGGGACAAATCTTTCATCCAACAAAATACGGGAGAGCCTTTGAAAAATTGTACCTATTCTGCTGGGGGACAAACACAAAAAGGGGAGACGGTTATTACTGAGAAAGGTATAGAAGGGAATGCAGTTTATGCGTTGAGTCCGGATTTAAGAGCCGCCTTAGAGAAGGATGGAAGTGCTCGTTTAGAAATTGATTTTAAACCGACTTGGTCCAAGAAAAAAGTCATGGATGTGATGCAGAATTCTCGTCTAACGAAAATGACGGACATCCTCAAGAAAGACCTTCGTTTGAGTAAGGTTCAAATCAATTTGTTGAAAGGGATTACAAGCAAAGAAGAATTCCTGTCTAAGAAACACATGGCCCATTTAATAAAAATTTATCCTTTAACCGTAACAGGACAAGCTCTATTGGATGAAGCCATTTCAACGGTGGGTGGGGTTGCCCTTGATGCAGTAAAAGATAACTTTGAATTGAAAGCATTGCCCAAGCATTACTGTATAGGTGAAATGCTCGATTATGACGCGCCTACAGGTGGATACTTGTTGCAATCTTGCTTTAGTATGGGTGCATATTTGGCCCATCGTTTCAATAAGGAATAAAACCTTTTAGCTCACTTCATATACACTTTTTGTACAATTTGCACAATGATAAATCTCAATATTTTTAATGTGTAAATAAGTTGTGCCTGAATGAATTAGGTTGTAACTTTTTCTTTGCTAATAAAACGAAAAGTTATGTCACTGATTAAACATGAATGGCCAACGTTGTCAGATTTATTTGATGAATCATGGATGAAAAGTAGATTCTCAAATACAAGTTGGTCGCCCGCGGTAAACGTGGTGGATAATGCAGAAAATTATGAAATCGAAATTGCCGCTCCAGGCTTAAAAAAGGATGAATTTTCTGTTTCTTGTGAAAATGGGGTTTTGAACATTTCTGGTCAAACCCAAAAAGAGGAAGAAGAGAAAAAGAAAAATTATACCCGTAAGGAATTTAGCTCTAAATCTTTTTCAAAATCATTTACACTTCCCGAAAATGTAGACGCCGATCACATAGAAGCCAAATATGATGACGGTGTTTTGAAATTAACCTTGTATAAGGTGGATAAAGAACTTCCGCCCAAAAAAGAAATCACCATTGCTTAAAGTTCAACACGAAAGAGTAGGCCTACTGCTCTTTCTTTTTTACAACTAAACGAAAACAAAATGAGACTAAGACCAAAAAGTGATTATCTCCAAAAAGCATCTTGGGTTAATCTGTATGTATTGACAAAGTATTGGGAATCTGATATAGCCTTTTACAAGGATGAAATTAGATTCTTGTATGGATTAATTGATAGGTATTTCATTTGGATGACCCAAGATGAACATATAGAAAAAGTAAGTGCATTGAGCGCAGAACTTAACCAGCTTGATAAAACCTTTAATAGCTTGTCCGAACGCATGGTCAAACACAGATCGAGAATGGTTTTGTTACTGGAAAATGCTTTTGTACAAGAGGAGGAAGTGTTTAGAGCAGAACATGAGGTGCTAGAGGATGATTTCAAAAGAGCTTCTGTGGACTTTAGAATTTTGAAGCGCAAATTGTTTGAGGTTACTGAAACCGTTATGGATGAGGAAAAGTTACAACATTTGTTAACCCGTTAAATTCAAGTGGACTACAAGGATTATTATAAGGTATTGGGAGTTGATAAAAAAGCGACTCAGGCGGAAATCAAGAAGGCTTACCGGAAATTGGCGGTGAAATATCATCCCGATAAAAACCAAGGAGATGCTTCAGCAGAAGAGAAGTTTAAAGAAATCAACGAGGCCTACGAAGTTCTTGGAGATCCTGAGAAGCGGAAAAAATACGAAGAGCTGGGTGCGAATTGGAACCGTTTTCAACAAGGTGGCCCTGGTGCTGGGTTTAATCAAAATCAATGGCAATCTGCTGGTGGGGATGAATTTCACTATCAAGGTGATCCTTCTGAAATGTTTGGTGAAGAGGGTTTTTCAGATTTCTTCGAACGCATTTTTGGCCAACAAGGGGCTAATAATTATAGGAGACAGCGGTCTTTTAAGGGAAGTGACTATCAAGGAGAAATTGAATTGAGTTTGTCTGAGGCCTATCACGGAGCGAGTAGGATTATACAATTGGAAAACCAGAAAATTAGAATCAACACCAAACCTGGAACTAGAGATGGGCAAACTTTGAAGATAAAAGCAAAAGGAGCACCGGGAATTAATGGTGGAGAGTCGGGAGATTTGTATGTGAAAATTCATGTTTTACCCCATCCCTCAATTAAAGTTGAAAATGACAATTTAATACAGTATCTTAATGTTGACTTATTTACAGCT
The DNA here is from genome assembly GCF_900116425.1 of Lishizhenia tianjinensis. Classification (GTDB taxonomy): domain Bacteria; phylum Bacteroidota; class Bacteroidia; order Flavobacteriales_D; family Crocinitomicaceae; genus Lishizhenia; species Lishizhenia tianjinensis. Next base: position 466,755 of record NZ_FPAS01000001.1, read on the forward strand.
GTTTTAGGAGGTGAGATACAATTGAAAACACTAGCCGGGGAATTGAAAATAAAAATTCCTCAAGGTGCTCAGAACGGACAAAAACTACGCTTGAAAGGTAAGGGGATGCCTGTTTATGGCAAGAATGCCTTTGGTGATTTATTCGTTGTTTTAAATGTAATCCTCCCAGAACACTTAAGTCCCGAAGAAAAAGAGCTTTTCTTGAAATTGAAAAGCATGAACACGGTAGAGGTGAATTAATTAAAACTTATTACAATGCATATTATACTATATAACTCGGTGAATACCAATGTAGATTTAAATGATTTGGAGGAACATTTAATCGATATTGATTTGCGTTACAGAGCAACGGAATTGGTAACTACTGGTCACATGGGCTTTGAAGAAATGCAACAAGCCGTAAAGCGTGCCATGAATATTTGTAAAGTAGCAGGGGTTGAGGTGCGTAAACATTTCAAGGCTATTTACCTGTGTAGAGAAGGGATACTACTCAGAGATTGGCGTTTGTCTGCTTTGGCCCGTAAACTCGTTGTCATCAATGGAGACCCAAATAATCTTTATGTGGCCAAGGTACAAATAGATTTGTTCCAGTAATCCTTTAATTCAATTTGTTCAAAAATGTTTGTGCCGCCTCTAAATGTGCGGCTTTTTGCTCATTACTTTGTTTCCTATAATTAGCTAAAATGAAACCGGTTCTGTGATTTTTCGCAAAGAAATCCTCGTGTTGGGCGATAAAGTTCCAAAAAAGTCCGTCCCATGTTTGTTGCCAATCACCTTTGGAATAATTACTCATTTTTAAGATGTAATTGGAAGAGGATAAGTAAGGTTTGGTAGCAAAAAGTCCACCGTCTGCAAACTGACTCATACCGTAAACATTCGGTACCATCACCCAATCGTAAGCATCTATAAATAACTCCATAAACCAACGGTACACTTCATCGGGGTCGAATTGACAAAGCAGCATGAAGTTTCCTAAAACCATGAGTCGCTCTATGTGGTGACAATACCCTGTTTTCAATACCTTCTTGATGGTCTCATCTATGGGAGGAATGCCTGTTTCCCCCGTGTAAAAGGAGGGAGGTATAGGTCGGGTAAACTTCCAAAAGTTTTGGGTTCTTGAAGAAACACCATGACTCACATACAAACCTCTTATAAACTCGCGCCAGCTAATAATTTGACGAACAAATCCTTCCAAAGAATTAATAGGAACTTGATTCTTTTTGGCAAAGTCTATACTGGTGTTGATTACATCCATAGGGAGAAGAAGTCCTACATTTAGCAAGGGAGAAAGTAAACTATGGTTGAGCACACTTTCTTCTCTAACGATGGCATCTTCATACACACCGAATTCGTGGAAACGATAATCTAAGAATTGTTGGAACCACGCTTCAGCCTCTTGAAAATTTAAAGGATAATGACTGTTGGGTTGAAGTTCTCCTGGATTCTCGGAAAAATAGTTATCTACATAAATGATCGCTTCTTCCCAAGCCTTATCAGCACTTGGAAAACTTGTTGGAGGTGGGGTTTTACCTTTGGGATATTTCTTTCGGTTATCGGCATCAAAACTCCATTGTCCACCTTCAGGCTCTCCCTTTTCATCTAAAAGTAATTGGAAGCGTTGTCTTTGCTTCTTGTAAAAGGTAGTTTGAAAAAAGGATTTGCGCGAGCTTTTGAATTCTTTTCCTATATCAGCTCTACTCAATACGAAAGAAGGGGTGTCATAGACTTCAAATTTTACTTTACCCTTAAATGCAAACAAGCGTTTTTCCAACCAATTATCCACTAGGTGTAAAAGATGTATGGTGTCAATTTCTCCGAGGTTCAAGAGAATATCCAATTCACGTATATCTGAACCTTTATCCTGACTAGAAATGTAGTGTACGTTCAATCCTTTGGCTTCCAGGTAGCTTTTGTACGCCTGCATAGATGCGCGATGAAAAGCTATCTTTTGTTTGTGGAATTTGTACAATTTGAAAAAAAGAAACTCTTCTATGATATAAACGTCTACACCCAGGTCCAATAGTTTACTCTCTTTGAACAATTGATGCGGAAATACAAGGGCTATGGATGTTTTCATGTTCTCGTTTATTCTTTGTTTCTACTAGGCTTTAAGGGGGATTTAAAGATTTAATTCTTCGCAGGCTCAGGATTAAAAATTTAAAGAGAAGGCAATTGTTAACATTACTTTCTTTAATCTTAGAATTCCATCTCTAACGGTCTAAAAATCTTCTTTCTTTGGAATTTCATGCGTTCGGACGTAAGGGTAAGTTTCTAATTTTTCCAGTTTGTAGTAGGTGTTTAAACCGCCTATACCCACGGTTTTGTTGTGCGCTAAATCAATTTGTCCTAATTCATTTACAGCCTCTTCGGGAAGATCTATGTGTACAATTTCACCGATAATAAAAGAGCAGTCGTTCGGCAAAGGAATACTGTGTAGGTGCTTCATACCCAGTTTAACCGGACTTTCTTTCACAAAAGGTGCTGGGAAGTTCTTTAAGTAAACAGGAGCAATGTTCATGCGTTCAAACTCGGAAACACCACGTTCCAGTTTAGCCGAAGTGTAATGCGCATTTTTGTGCAAATGTTCGGGAATGTGATTGATGGTATAAACACCCGTTTCCAGAATATTGGCGTAGGTGTCACGCGGTTCATCTCCTTGTGGACGAAGTACAAAGCCCAATTGTGCTGGGTTGGACCCTAAGTGAACCACAGAGCTGAAAATTGCTACGTTTTCTTTCCCATCCTTTGATTTTGTAGCAATCAAATTTGCAGGTTTTATCCCTGAAATGGAGTTGATAAGATTGAGTCTGTATTTGCGGTCTAGTTGTGTTAATTCGTACTGTGTAAATTCCATGTATTTATTTGTTTCTTCTACAGCGTTCACTGCAATATTTTACTTCGTCCCAATTTTTCTCCCATTTCTTACGCCAGGAAAAGGGACGCTTACATACAGGACAAATTTTAGTAGGTAAATGTTCTTTTTTCATCTTAAGAATTATTTAAAAATTTAAGTCTTCGCAGGCTCAGGATTTAAAAATTTAAGGAATTAATTACTTCTTAAATCTTTAAATCTCTCGATACCATTGAGAGTTTAAATTTTTAAATCCCTCCAAGTCTCAATCTCTCAAACCATCAAGCTCACGCTCACGACTGCCTCACATGAGTTGCTACAATGCGTCTGGCCTCAGCTTTAACCTTTGGGTGTTTTCTATGTCCCCAAATCTTTTCTCTTGCTTTACGTGCTGTTTCCTCCAAATCCATGTTTAACACGGGGTAGGTAAAGGGTTCTTTAAAATCGGCCAACTCGAAAAGTGTCATTTTCCAAGGTTCGTGGATAAATGCAACAGGTACTTCTTTTAATTCCGGAACCCATTTTTTGATGAATTCTCCTTGAGGGTCATGGTCTTTGGATTGTTTAACTGGGTTGTAGAGTCGGACAGTATTTACACCCGTTGTACCTGCCTGCATTTGTATTTGCGGATAATGAATACCGGGTTCATAATCCAAGAACAATTGAGCAAGATGATAAGCACCTTTTTTCCACGAAACATCAAAGTGAAGACAAAGTATAGAAACCAACATGGCGCGCATTCTAAAGTTGATCCAGCCCGTTTGGGTTAAACAGCGCATACAGGCATCTACAATAGGAATTCCCGTTCTTCCTTCTTTCCATTTTTGAAGAAGTACTTCGTTGTTACTGTATACCAATTCTTCATAGCCTTTATTGATACACAGCGTTTCATAACTGCATTCTACTTCAAATTTTTGAATGAAATGACAGTGCCAATGCAAACGGGTAATCATGCCGTTAAAAGGACGCTTGTATCTCTCATAATTGGGGTGTGTCTTTATAAATTGGTAGGCTTGACGTATACTGATGTTTCCCCAAGCCAAATAAGGTGAAATACGCGCACATGAATGTCGACTTTCTGCCGGTTTTGATATGTACTTGTTATAGTTTTTTCCTCTATCCGCGCAAAAGGAAATCAAGTATTTCCAAGCATAGTGTTCTCCAGGTTTTTGATAGGATTCAGGGTAGATTTTTAAGTCTTGTTCAAATTCTTTCGGTAAAGCAAAGGGATGATCCAATTTCGGAAGTTGAGAAGGGGTGAAGCCATTTTTTAACATAGGGGCATGCATAACACGGTACCAGGCTTTGTCCCATTTTTCTCTATTCTTTATACCACGCAAAATGCCATCACGTTGAAATTCTATCCATGTAATATTTTGTGTTGCAAACCATTTCGTACAAGCCTTGTCTCGCTCCCACGTCAATTGAATTCCACTTTCTTGGTAAGAAAAAACTTTATTAATGTTATACTTTTGATTGATGTGATTAAATGCTTCTAAAGCAGAAGAGTAGGTAGTGGTTATTTCTCTATTTACTTCGTGAAGTTTTCCCTTCATTTCTTCCAAAGAATGATAGATAAACTGGAGGTGACGCAAAGAGGTATCTGTGTGCGCGATGAGCTTGGGTTCAAAACAATAGAGGATGATGTAGTCCAACTCTTCTTGTTCTGCATGGAAGAAAGGTGCGTGATCGTTAAGACGTAAATCTCTCTTCAACCAAACTACATTTACCGATTTATTCATAGCTCAATTCCTTTTTGGCCTTGTTCCAAAATTTGAAAAAGGAAGGAAAGTCACCCTTGATGCTAGTCATCCAATCTCTTTCTAGTCGGTTCCCTTTAAAATGTTGGTGTGTTGGATGCTCTTTAAAGATGATGTTTTCCTCTCCCAATAGTTCTAAAAGCTCATCAAATGCACCGACAAATATTTTAATGCCATCCATATTTTTAGCCAATTTTAGGGTGAAATCTATACAATGCTGAGTTACCGGATAACGTTTGAAATGTTCGGGTTCTAATAAAAGTATGTTTTGAATTTGCTTAGTTTTATTCTTTTGGTAATCAATGTTGTAGTAAGTGTGAATTAAACTTAGGGTAGAAGGAGTGATATCGTCTGTTTCAAGGTGACTCAAGTCCGTTTTAAGTTCAAATTCAGACCTTTCCGCCAAGACATCTGGAAGTTCCATGTTAGGTAAGGCATCATAACTGGTATCTAAAAAAGTACCACTTTGATCTGTACCGAAGAACTTGTTGATGTTCTCTTGGTTGGCGTAGTATTTTTTGTTGGAATTTGTACCTGCTACCCATTGCCAACTTAAGTAGTTACTAGCCAAATCTCCATCTAAAAGTTGACTATACATCCAATCTGCTCCAACTTTCCAATGCGTTTGGGCAATGTTACAAACAATGGAAGCCACGTACATGCGCATGTGGTTGTGCATATAGCCTGTTTCTTTTATCGTAATCAAAGCCTCATCTATAGCCTTTATGCCTGTTTTCGCCTCCAAGATAGCCCTTGGCATAGCATGACTCATTACAGGACTCTGTTTGTGCTTTAAATCCTTGAAGATTGCATTCCCTTTTACCAACCACAGCAATTGCCAATAGTCTCTCCAAGCAAGTTCTTGTAAGAATTTCTCTGCGGCATGAAAACTCGCTCCAGATGCTTTAATGTTGTCGTAAACGAATTTTGTTGAAATAATCCCTCTAGATATGTAGGGACTCAGGTTACTAACCGCTCCATTTTTGAAATTCCTTGTTCGGCCGTAAGCTTCTACATCTATTTGTTCTATGCGTTCTAGTATTTCAGAATAAGAAGTAGGAAAATTCATATTGCTTTGCTTTAAAGGCAAAACAAATGGAAGAAAGAAAGGTTCGATGGTTGAGAAGTGGTTCTAAAAATTTATGATTTCACCATTCCTTTTAAAAACTGTGTATTCTTCTTCGTTTAAGCATTTCTGCAGAGTTTTATACGTCATTTTACCAGAAAAAATAACATGGTCAACATCAGCATGTTCCAAACTGTCTTTGCTTACGGTTACACTGTTTTTTTTGTAATAGGCTTGGCTAACTTTTAAGTGAGGATCAGTGAGTAATAGGTTTAAATTCAAAGGGTCTACATATTTTATATCACCATTTTCTAGAACTTGAATTATACTTATTTTCCACATGTTATCCTCCCTACAATTCAACATGTAAACATCTTTTTTCTTTCTTAGTTGAACACTGTCTGAAAGTCCGTAATATCTACGTTTTATCTCAAGTTTTTCTGTGTTTTCGACTACAAATCCATGTGCATCCACACCAATGTGAAAGGTTTCAGAAGTATCTCCATCTTTCAAGTATACATCATACCAATCTCCTTGTAATTCTTTCGGGAATTCCTGTAAATTTTTGGACAGAAAAGGTTGAGGGCTGGTGTACTCAATGTTTAAACAAGAGGTGAAAACAAGTACCAAACTTAAACAGGTAATACCGAATCTCAATTTACTCATATCTACTTTTTTTACTCCCTCAGCTATATACGCTACGAATGGTTCTTTGCCAATTTGTTATAATAAAAATAGGTATTTCATCTGGAATGTTAAGTGATTGATTCCGAGGTTGAAATGAAGGTGGTTTCTTAATCCATTATTCAAGCTATTGATAGTTGTAGGAAGTATAATTGACAATTGTCAATGGGTAACTCTTGTTACAGATTTACTTTTGGAAGTGAGCTAACTTGCTTACAAAAACAAGATATATGCACTACGAAATCATAATAATTGGAGGAGGAACAGGAGGGTTAATGTTGGCTGCGCAAATGCAACGACAAGGTGTGAGTCAGCAGATTGCTCTTGTAGATCCTTCAGAACACCACTATTACCAGCCTGCTTTTACGCTCGTTGGGGCTGGAGATTACAGCTTGGCAAAGACAAAGCGCTCCATGGCTTCACTTATACCTAAAGGGGTGAAATGGATACAAGACAGTGCCATAGAAATTAAAGGTGCTGAAAACACGGTGAAAACAGCCAAAAGTGGATCTTTTACTTATGATTTTTTAGTCCTATCTCCAGGATTGGTATATGATTTAAGTTTGGTGGAAGGATTGGAAGATGCTTTGGGAAAGGGTGTGGTATGTAGTAATTACACCAACCCGGAACACACCTGGGAGGTTTTGCAAAATTTTAAGGGAGGAACAGCCTTGTTTACCCAACCCACAACTCCTATTAAGTGTGGTGGTGCACCTCAAAAAGCTACCTATTTAGCGGATGCTTACTTTAAAAAGAAAGGAATAAAAGACCAAACAAATGTGGTTTTGGCCATGCCAGGTTCTACAATTTTTGGAATACCAGAAATAAAGAAAACACTGCAGGCCGTAGTGGATAGAAAGGAGCTCAATGTGAAATTTGGTCATGAACTGGTTAAAATAGATGGAGAAAAGAGAATTGCTTGGTACAGAATGAATAAACATGAGGGAGAAGTGCACCCTAAGGATCTTAAAATGGAGAAAGATGGTGATTTGACAGGAATACATTACGATATGTTGCATACGGCGCCTCCTTCTGTTACTCCCGCTTTTTTGCGTTATTCAGAATTAGTAAATGAGGGAGGATGGTTAGACGTAGACATACATACGCTACAACACAAGAAATACCCGAACATCTTTGGTATTGGAGATGCGGCGGCGTTGCCAACGGCTAAAACAGGAGCTGCTATTCGTAAACAAGTACCTGTGGTCATAGAAAATATTAAAGCCCTCAAAGCCAATGGTGGTTTGGGGACTAAAAAATACAACGGTTACTCTTCTTGTCCGATAGTTACAGAATATGGAAAGATGGTCTTGGCCGAATTTGACTACGACAACAACTTTATTCCAGATCCTAAACTAAAAATGATGTTCATCCGTGATTCTTCCCAAGAACTTTGGCGTTTGTGGATGCTCAAGAAATATGGATTGCCTTTTATGTATTGGAATATGATGCTGAAAGGAAAGGATATTTAAATGATAAAGCGCAAATCTACTGAATTGGGCTTTTGTTTTATTTAAAGAAGGGTATACTCAAAGGGTATTTATAAAATTGACCATTACTGGCTTTTACGGCTCCAATTATAGCAAATATTAGTCCTAGTCCTCCCAGAATTATTAGGAAAATAAGTCCAATAAAAATAATACTTAATAAATAGGATAAGGTGAAATAGATGATTAAACTGATCATCCAGTTGAGAATGTTTTTACCATGCTTATCTATCGTTTTACTTTGATTTTTTTGTGTACTCCACATGATAATAGGGAGGGCTATACCTACAAATGAGAATAGGATAGAGGTTAATGGCGATAAATGCATAAGCATGGAGTATTGATTGATGGACATACCCCAAGGTTTATAGTTTTTATCTTCGTTTTCGAGATCAAGTAGTTCATCGTCTAAATAAAGATTATCATTTTCCATGTGAATGATTTTAAAGTGAAGGTATTAATAACTTAGCTTGTCAAGCTGCTCTAAGCAATAAATCTTAATCACAGGATCAAAAGTATCTATACACCTATATTCCAGGTTTTCAATTGAATTGAGAAGACCTTCCATGTATCCAAAGTTTTGATATTCCTTAAAGTTTTTGAAATGACCACTAAACCTTTGGTCTAACCAAAGAAGAAAAGACTGTTTACTTGAAGAAGGTGCGCTAAACCCACAAATAATAACTGTTTTTGCATGTTTGAGTTGAAGTTTCAAGAGGTTTATTGCTGTCTCCTTTGGCATAACATGGTAAAATAAACTTGCAATGGAGTAATCACTACAAGGTGCCTCTGTTGACTGACTCAGGTCTGAGCATTCAAAACTAATATGCTTTAAGTTAAGTGTTTTAGATTTTTCTTTGGCATAGGTGATAAGTTGCGGGTTATTATCATAACCTATTCCTTGATTAATTTTAGAGGAGAGATGAAAAAGTAAATCACCATTTCCACAACCTAATTCTACAACGGAGGAATTACTCCCAATAAGATCAACAATTTGTTTGCGAATAGGTAGGAGGTACTTATCTACTGTGTTAGCTTTAATTTTACCCTTCATAAAACTCTATTTAAACATCACTAATTTTTACAGGCCACATCATGATAGGCGTACAAATTCTTTTTGGAGTTTCACACCTTGAAAAATCAATTTTCCAATAAACTTTATTGGTGTTTCTTAATTGAAAATGGACACTTTCCACTTTCATTTTTTAAACTCATATTCAAAAAGTACTTTCATTTCATCTTGAGAAGTGTTTCGATCACAATCATCGCAATCTAAGTATTGCAGTGGAAAACCTTTTTCATCGTAAGTTATGATGTAGGCGCTTTGACTATATTTTGTTTTTAAATATCCCCCAACGCGAAAGTTATTTTGGTAATAGAATTCGTGGTTAAGGGAAATCTCACTACCACTCTTTTGAAGAAAGTTGATAAGTAAACCATTTTCATTGTATATAAATTGTGTGTTTTTAGAACCTTTTGTTGTTCCTTCATATTCTAATCTACCTTGATCGTCATATTGATAATACCAAGTGATTTCGTAGTTATTCTTTGAGTTGACACGTGCTTTGTGGGATTCAATACACAATCCACCTTTGTATTTATTTTCTTTAATGTAGGTAATTTGAGTGCTATCGCGCACTACTTCTTTGGTGAGATATCCTTTCTTGTTGTAATAAAACTCCGTGAGTTCATAAAAATCTATCGTGGCGGCATATTGTTCTTGCTGAATAAGTTGATTGTCTGAGTTGTAAGTGAAACGCGTCCATTCTTCAGTTTCTGGACGGAGAATTTCTATGATGTTACCTATGCTATCAAAATTCACTTGCTCTAATAAAAAACGTGATCCATCTGGTTTTACTTTGTATTGATAGCTGCTCTTGACTTTGTATTTTACAATGGAATCAAGGTTGTAGTATCTATCGGTAGAATATTGTGCAAATGTCAACGAGGTAAAAAAGGTGATTAGTAGAGTAGAAAGCGTTATTTTTAGATGCATGGTTTCTTGTTTTGTTGAATTTGAACCAAAATAAGAATTTTAATCTAAAAAGTAACCAAAGTCTTTTGCTACGGCTTAGGGATAGTAGCGGCAGCTCCCCAAGCCGCTTGGGGACTATAGCGGAAAGCCCGACGCAAGCGGACATAGTTAGCTTGGGGAAGCCCCAAATTATACAAGTCCAAGTGATGGACCAAACAATAGGTGGAGACTAAGTGTTTTTAAATCATGAACATACTACTTACTGGAGTTACGGGATATATTGGTCGACGCTTATTGCCTTTGTTGGTAGCCGATGGACACACGGTGTATTGCTGTACGCGTGATAAGGATAGGTTTGAGGTAGAGGATTCTTTACGCGCAAACATAGAAGTAGTTGAAATTGATTTTTTAACGGGGGATAAACCTGCCAATTTTCCGGAGAAGATAGACATCGCTTACTACCTCATCCATTCCATGTCAACGGGTAAAGATTATGCGAAATTAGAAGAGCGGGCGGCCCTGAATTTTGTTCAAATTTTAGAGGAGCGTCAGACAGAGCGCGTAATTTACTTAGGTGGAATAGCCAATGACAAGCAACTTTCCAAACATTTGAAGTCGCGCAAACGCGTGGAGGAGATATTGATGGAGGGAGCTTTTAATACCTTGGTTTTTAGAGCGGGGATTATCATAGGATCGGGGAGTGCGAGTTTTGAAATTATTAGAGATTTGGTAGAGAAGCTGCCTTTTATGATCACCCCAAAATGGTTAAATACGCGTTCGCAACCTATCGCAATATCTAATGTGTTAACCTATTTAAAAAAGGCCATACACCTACCTTTTGTGGAGGATAGAGTCTTTGATATAGGCGGACCAGATGTGTTGACCTACAAAGAGATGTTGTTACATTTTTCCAAGGTTAGAAGATTGAAACGCACCATAATTACTCTGCCGGTGATGACGCCCAAACTGTCGTCGTATTGGCTTTATTTTGTGACCTCCACTTCTTATCCTTTGGCCAGTGCTTTGGTGGAAAGCATGAAGGTGGAAGTCGTGTGTAAAAACCAGGATATACGTTTGTTTATTAAGCAAGATTTGCTCAGTTATGACGAGGCTTTACAACGTGCTTTTGATAAAATAAGTCAACACGAAATTGTATCGAGTTGGAAGGATGCCTTTGCCAGTGGTCACCTCAACTTTAAAATATCAGATTTTATTACCGTTCCCCGCTACGGTTGTTTTAGAGACGTACGCAGCATGCGCGTTGATGATGAGAAGAGTAGTAGAGAAAAGATTTGGCAAATTGGAGGAGAAAGGGGATGGTATGCCGCCAATTTTTTGTGGCGTATGCGCGGACTTTTGGACAAATTTGTAGGTGGTGTGGGCTTGAGAAGGGGGAGAACCCACGAAAACAAAATAGATGTTGGAGATGCCATAGATTTTTGGCGTGTACTCTATGCCGATAAGGAAGAGTGCAGACTGCTCTTGTTTGCCGAAATGAAATTACCTGGCGAGGCTTGGTTGGAGTTTAAGATAGTCAATGGAAGACTGGTGCAAACGGCAACTTTTCGTCCGCGTGGACTCATGGGCCGACTCTATTGGTATGCTGTTTTACCCTTCCACGGAGTTGTGTTTAGCAAGATGTTGAAGGGCATAGCCGAAGATTAAAGGGCAGCTGCTTTGTTGGATCCCATTCTGAGTCTGTAAGCACTCGGAGATACCTGCACATGCTTTTTAAAGAAACGACTGAAGTAAAAAGGATCTTCATAGCCCAATTCATAGGCAATTTCTTCTACGGTTTTATTGGTCAAGTACAATTCTCTTTTGGTTTCTATAATGATGCGTTCGGCGATGAGCTGAGAGGGTGTTTTTCCATAATTGGCTTTTACAAATTTGCTCAATGCGTTGGGAGAAATATGCAGTAATTCGGCGTAATCCTTAGGCGCGTGTAAGTTTTTATAGTGTTGTTCTATGGCTCCCTTAAAGCGGTGTAAGAGTTCGTTTTCTTCTACAATTGATGCTGGATCAGATTGAGGTTCTTGAGTTTCTTGTTTTATTCTAGAGCATTGAATAAGTATGAGCTTTAAATAAGACAAAATAGCATCCTGTGTGGCCAATTTATCGGCGCAAACATTGTTTTTCATGCCTTCAATCAGCCAAGATAATTGTTGTACATCTTCAGTTGTTATTTCAACAAAAGGATGCTCGTAGACATTATTAAACAAGATGCCATCGCAGGCAATTTCTGAATGGTGTTTGTGAATGCAAAAGAAGTTGGGGTGGAAATGAAGTACCACGCCCTTGCTTTCCATTTGAGGAGCAAACATAAAGGGTTGAAAAGGGGAACAAGCAAAAAGTGTGTTTGCTTCGTAGTTGTATACTTCTGTATCTATCAAGGCTTTGCCCTTTCCACTTTGTATCCAAATGATGGAATAATAGGGCAGCCGCTGTATATGATCAAATTGATGAAGGCTTTCAAACGTATATAGTTTGAAAGCCAATTCACCATTTTTTTCATCCAGCAAAGTATATGTATTGTTTGCTATCACAGTAATCTGTCGTTTTTATTTATGTGGATGTCATTAATACTTGCAAAGCGTTTTTGCATGAGTCCGTTAGAAGCAAATTCCCACATCTCGTTGCCGTAGGCTCTAAACCATTGCTCTTCTTTGGTTCGGTATTCATAGAAAAACCTTACAGCAATGCGGTTAAAATTATAGCTCCAGAGTTCTTTTTTAAGTTTGTAATCAAGTTCACTTTCCCATTTCTGCGTTAGAAATTCTTCAATTTCTTGCCGACCGCGTAAGAATTGATTTCTATTTCTCCACAAGCTATCTGGAGTATAGGCCAACGCTACTTGCTGTGGGTTTTTACTGTTCCAAGCCTCTTCTGCCAATTGAACTTTTAATGTGGCACTTTCATAATCAAATGGCGGAAGTGGTGGACGCTTTTCTACTTTACCATTAAAGCTCATCTGCCAAAGGAAAATCTATTTCAATTTGCGATAAGTTGTGCAAGTAATTCATGATGATTTTATCTCCAATTTGAACGATTACATCTACCAAGCTTCCGTGGTTGTAGCCTTGTGCGTAGAAGTTTTCTAGATGAGCATCAGATACTCTTCCTTTGTTTAAGGTAATGTCTTGGGCAATTTTAACCAAAGCATTGAGTTTAGCATCAGAAGCACTTCCTTTTCTAAGCTTCAGAATTTCATCCTCTGCGAATCCATTCATTTTACCTAAGGCCGTGTGTGCACTTTGACAGTAACGACAATTGTTGCTTTCACTCACTACAAGGTTAACGGCTTCTTTTTCTTTGTTGCTCAAAGATGATTTTCCTCCTTGAAAAGTCAAGTATCTATCCAAGGCAGTTTCAGAATGCGCCATGGCAGCGTAAAGGTTAGGTACAAAACCTAAAGAACTTTTAAGGTTATCAAAAATGGCTTGGTTGTTTGCATTTACTTCCTCTCTTGTGGGTACATTTAAATTTTTCATTTTACAGTGTTTAAATTGTTTGTCATTATCGACACTGCAAAGTTGGGAAGACTAGTCCCCTGAGAGAATAGACAGATTATGCCAAGGCATGGACAATTTTACTTATGTGATTTATTTGCCTTCTTATTTCAGAAAGAGGAGTTGTTTTATTTTTCCGCAGATTCTTCTTCCTTTTTATGTAAAATAAGTTGTTCTCCTTGGTTCATTAAGAAAAATACATTGTCTGGTTTTTCTTCGGGCAAGACTTGGGTAGGATAGAAGTGGTAGAGGGCGTAAAAGTCCGTATCTATCTTTATTCTTTCGCGCTGTAATTTCATAAATAGCCAAGGGTTGATAAAGGCCCAGTCTATGTTTTCGAGTGTGCTCACTTCCTTAGTACTGGCTGTATCTCCCGAAAAATAAAAGCGTTTGCCATGCCAAGTCACCACGTAAGAATAGTGTTTCATGGAGAAACGGTGTGAGGTTTTTATGGCTTCTATTGTAAAGGTTTCCTTTAAACTGTCGAGTTCTCCAGCATTCCAATTACCAAACACTTTACCTCCCTTGGCTTGTTTGGTTTTGCGCATCAGTTTTCTAGAATAATGATCGGAATGATGATGGGTGAAAAGGAAAATGGCATTTTCCTGTATGCTGTCTAATTCGCCAGCGTCATACTCCATGTATTTGTGTGCCCCTGATTTGTAGGGAAAATCTATGTATAAATGCGAGTGACCATCGGTTAGGTAGAGTCCGCAATTACCAATGAATTTAGCGGTAATAGTAGTGTCTTGAGCCTTCATGGTGAAGGAAAGACAAAGTAACAGCATGGTGAATAGTAGCCTCATGAATTCGTGTTTAAAAATAGAAGGTAGCAGTTATTTTAAATTTTATAAGCCCTTATTGAATCGAAGGTTCCAACCCAAGGAAATACCAAAACCTAGAGCAGATAATTTTTGTCTACCTAAATTATACCAAGGTTCATCGTCTTGAAGATCATTGAAAGAGCGCATGTAGGAAATTCTACATTGTAACATAAAGGCGCCATTGAAGCGCGTATAACCTAAAAATCCTCCATAGGTTCCTCCAGCGAAATTACCTGTAGATACACTCCAGTCGAGGTCTTCCCAATAATATAAGCGCACGTATTTTAGATCTAATCCTGCTGTAAAATAATTGTTGTAAGATCCCCTGTTGTAGGCCATTCCCACGGTGCTGTAGAAATTAGACCCTTCTTCAATTTTAAATCCCCGGTTTCCTACAGAAATAAAAGTCGACACAAAAGAATGATTGGGAAGGAGCTCTTCATTGTTGTAGTAAGATATACCGGTAACCGCACGGTTAAACACACCGCTTTCAACACAAAGGTAATGGGGATGTATTTCTATGCCTCCTTTAGGTCTATTCATTAAGCGAATAAGGCCAAATTGTGCGTGTAGAGCATTGCTCAAGCAAAGTGTAAGTAATAAAAGTCCTAGTTTAAGGATGTAAGGGGAATGATATTTTTGAAAGTGAGATGTCATGTTTTTTCCTCTAACATTAATTGAAATATGTAAAGGTAGGCATCAGCGTAATTCGGGTACTTCTCCTGTAGGTCATGCCCTGCCTCTATGACTTTTTCATATTCTTCTTCAGCGTAGAAGTTCCAACCTTTTCCTTGTTTTACCTCTGAAAAATACAAAGATTAAAGGATAAAATATAGAAGTTAATTTTCAGAAGTAGAATTTTTAATGTTTGCTATGAACTTTTTTCGTGCTCTTCCCACTGGGGTAATTTTACTCCATGCCACGATCATCACATCTACCTTGAGTTCTTCACGTTCTTCAGGTGTAAGTACAAGAACAACCAGACTCATAGATAATTCTGCCTCTGTTCTCGGTTTACAATACGTGTTGAAAAATGCCGACTTACTCAGATGCTTTGCACCCCAGTTATTAGCAGCGAAGTGTATACGCTGGTTTTCCAAAGTAGGAACACTATCATGTTTGCTTAACAACTCTTTTAAGTAGAGTACCTCGTGCGTATTTAGTAGGATATCGTCGTTCAATCCTATACTGTCTAGCTTGTACTGTGCTAAAATTCCGAAAGGAAAAAGCAGGAGGGTAATTAGTAAATGTTTCATTCTCAATGTTGTTGATTTGAAGTTTAGACCTTCCAACATTCAAAAGGTTTAACACGGAAGTTTAATATTCATTTAGAGCTCTTTTCCGGTGATGGCATAGCACAAGCAGGGCTGTAATTTAGGGTGAGCTTGAAGGAAAGGGTGATCAAACCTGCCTTTAAGTTGCATGCCAATTTTCTGCATAACGCGTTCGGAAGGAGTATTTACCGCAGGACAAATCGCAATTACCTTCTCTAGGTTTAACTCCTGAAAAGCATATTCCAAACATCGCTTAGCACCTTCTGTTGCATATCCTTTTCCCCAAGCAGCGGGTTTGAGTCGCCAACCTATGTCTGTTGCTGGAGTAAAAGGTGATTCAAAATCTTTCCAACTCAAACCTATGAAACCAATGAATTCGCCACTTCCCAATTCATCTACGGCGTAATAAGTGTAGCCTATATCATGAAGTTGTTGCTTAAATCTTTCCACACTTGCTTCACTTTCTTCTGGAGTTAAAAGTGTAGGGAAGAAGCGCATAACCTCCGCATTTGCATTCATTGCTGCAAAAGGAGTGAGGTCGGATGCTTTCCAGTTTCTAAAGCCTAAGCGTGAGGAAGTAAAGAGGTATGCTGTGTTCATTGTCTATAAAATATTGGGACTAAATTAGTGAATATCATAAAAGTTGAACACAAAAAAACACAGTACCCTAAAGCACTGTGTTTTTGGAAGTATATGTAAACAATTACTGTTTGGTGTGGGCTTTAAACCCTGTGGTATCTATGTTTCCTTGTATAGACCATGCAAAATCTAACAACAACTGGCCCTTAAATAAACTGTCGTTTCTACTGATGTAGGCATTTCCTACGTAAGGAGTTTTAGAATTGTGTTGTGTTCCTAAAGCTTCTGGATTTACGGTAGCCATACGGTGACAACTCATACAGTTGGTTTTTACTCCGAGGTAAGTGGTATTAATTTTACCTGTAGAATCTGTAAAGCGACTCAAAGTAGTGTCAAAAGTACTCGGGCCAAAACCAGCTTCTAGATACGGGTTGTAGGCATATAAACCAGGACCTACCACATCTTTTCCTGAATAGGGCTCTTTTGGTGCTACCATGTAATAGGCAACTGCCATGGCGTAGTGACGCGCGGCTCCTTTTAATTCCTTTGGACGCATGTCTGCAATCGCTTTGCTACTTGGCAACTCTGGGTTGTCTGGTGTATCTTCCCACCAGAAGGTTTGCCAGGTCCAATTTGTAATTTCACGGGTTCCTACGTGCATACCTACCAATACGGCGATATCACCTGCCTTTGCCTTCATTTTATTCTCTGAGTTTTCTGTAAATTCTTTGTTGAAGAAATGTGCATCCTCCTCATTAAGGGTGTAGTGAATAAAATCTTCTAGTGGGTAAACAGAACCCTCTTGTTTGGCATTCTTAGAGATATCTATGGTTACGTAAGAAGCCCAATCTTGCTCTGGGTAACCTGTTGGCGTATCCTTTGGTCCGTTCCAAGCGGTGATGTGGAATTTATTATCTCCGTTTGACGCAGGTAACACTTTAAATACTGGTTTAATGGTTACGGCATTGTTGGGGAAGAAAGTAACTTCATCTTGACCATTTTGAGCCATGTCATATAAACTAGTCGCCATAAATATCTTGTTGTCTATGGCAAATTGAGCTGCGGCTGGGTTGTAAGAAACCGACTCGTGTATACTGTCGTTTATGGTTTGGTTGAGGGAAGCAAAGTGGGTAAATTGATGGGGTCGTTTTAAGTTGGCACGGTTAGATCGCGTGCTAGAACGGTAAAGTTTAGGATTCGTTTTGATGGCCTCTATCATTTCTTCAGGTGTCATCCACGTTTCAAATACACGCAAGAAATCTTTATCGCCATCTGCTTTGATGTTTGTTTTACTGGTTAATCCAGCCCAAATTCCCCAACCGTGTAAATAGATACTATCGGTTTGGTCTGCTTTGATCCACTTGTTCAAGGTTGTTGAATCTTGTGGGAAGTTAAAGCCCTCAATGTTTAAATCGGGCATAGGAGTGGGGGTGATGGCCTGGTACTGGAATTTTAGCTCCTGACCTTCATCCGTTTTCGTAATAGGAGTGGTTTCACCGCCACAAGAACTCATCATTCCTGCCAACGTAAGTACTCCTAGTGCATACGTGTGTTTTTTCATTGTAGTGTGTTTATCATTTTCACCGCAATGTAAACTATTAAATCTTTAGTTGAAAAAGATATAACTTGTTGAAACTCAAATAGGGGAGTTTTCCTAAGGGAGTTTTAGGGAGATAGGTAGAGAAAAGCGTTTTTAGAAGGGTTATAGGTGCACGAAAATAAACTATACATTCAACAATTCTATAAAACTATTGTTTTGAACAAGTCTATTTTTCATCCAATAATCGAATAAACTCACCCTCAATCAAAAATTCTAAAACAAAATTATCCGTGTAATATTCCTTTACTGCCAGGTCTACAAAATCAACTTCTGACTGGATGGTTATGGTATCTCCATTTTGTTTCATTTTCAAAAAATTGAGTCCTCTCTGTACTGTGGCGGTGGTTGGAACGCAATAACATTTGTCTTTCGTAATTCTTTTCAAGTTCTTATCATCCTTTGCGAAATATTTACGCAAAAAATCAAGGTGTTGTTCAGAACATTGATAACCAATATCTAAGGTTTGGGTTAATTTACACAAAAGGTTGCTTTTGTCGACATTGGCCTCGCCATCCCATTCACAATCAGAACCAACGTAGGTAGCTGCATAGGCGAGCGCCGCTTTGGCTTGTGGCCGAAGGTTTTCTATATACTCTTTGTTCACCACCGCTTCAAGTACACAATCCTGTATATCTTCATCAAAGCTTTCTTCCCAATTAAAAACAGTATGTAAACTATCTGCATCGACATTTTCTTCCTTTGGAATTTTTTTACCTGGTTCCAATTTGACAACCGGAATCTTAAGAGGCTCTATATCCCTTGTGCAAGAGAAAATGATGAGAGAAACGATAAGGAAAGGTAGGGTTTTCATGTTTGTGTTTTTTTAATACATCGCGAAAATAACTACCATAATTGTTCCTGGAAGTACGAAAACCAAGGAAATAATTCGGGCAAAAACAAACCACGGACTCTTTCTTTTAAAGATGAAAGTGAACAAAGGAATGAGCAAGAAGATTTGCAACCAAGGGAACCAATTAAAGATGGAACGATACCTCCATTCTACATGGTGTCTAGTCGTGTTTTCGTCTATTTTGATTTCGTAGCTGAGTTTCTTTCCCGTTTTGAAAATGGGAGTATAGGTGATTTCTAAGGTGTTTTCGACGTGATCAAACCAATCTGACATTAAAGGGGCGAAGATATAGTCTTCCACATCCAATATTTGGTGCCAAGTCCATTCCCAATCTCTGTTGATTTTCCAATCCTCCTCGGTGAGGGTTTTGGTAGGACCATCCACGAAAGTTTCTATGGTAAAGACGATGGACATCAAGGTACAGATCACCACTACCACTTTGAACAGTAACCACTGTTTTCCACTGGTTATGCGCTCGTAAAATGCATTACTCTCGCGTTCTTCGCGCTCTTTTTTTAACCTTATTTTTTCTGCAGCCCTGCGTTTTGCTTCTTGTCTATCGTAACTATTGGTCATGTATTATCTTCCTTAGTTGATTCTTATTTCATTTTAATTTTATTCAACACCTTGTATAGTTCGCTTTTTTCTTCTTCTGTAGAATAGGAAAGGGTAAAGAGCAAACTAAAGCCATTTTTAACGGTTGAAATATACTCTTGGGTAATGCTTTTTCCAACGTAGCTGAGTTCGGCTTCCAAAATATGATAGCTAGTGTTGTTGATGATCTTTTCATAGACTGGCTTGTTAAAGCTATAATTCATCGGAGTTTGCTTTAACGTTTTTTTTGCTTCAACCAAGTAATCTCCACCATCTTTAATACGAGAGAAGTTTTTGGTATTCTCAGCAATGATCATAAAAGAAGGATTGAATTCTACAGGCGTTCCAACCTCATATTTGAAAACAGTGAGCAAATAAGCTGTATTTACTTTCGAAGCCTCAATGAGTTTCTTCATTTCCTCATCACCTTCAGAAACCAACTCATTTCCCATTTCAATCAAATTGTTCATTTCCTCTTTGTTTTGAACCGCCCAATTAGGGTCAAAATGAACTTCCATTTCAAAGTAATCGTTGGTATAGAGACCGTTTGAGACTTGTCCAAAGTCAAAGTTTTCGGGAATTTTGTTTTGGTTGTTACAACTCAAAAGAGTGATTAGGGCGATGGCCAGTAGGGGCATGAATTTTTTCATAGTGATTAGTATTTGATTTTGTTATTGCAGAGCAATATACGGTTTATAAATTTTTATTTCAAAGTGGGTAAATACTATTGCGATTTTTTTAATCTTCTTAGCGCCGAAGAAAATAAGTTAATATTTTAGCTTAAATGGAAAATTTTCAAATAAAGATTATCTCATTGCAAACAAATCCGAGATTTTTTTTTCGTATGAATGTTGCTTTTACAAAAATGTTAGAGAAGGAATTAAATCGATCCTTTAAACATAAGTTAAGTGAGTATTCTATTATTCTTTCGGTTCAAGCGGATTTAGTCGATAACGTGCAAATAAAAGAATCCTTTTTAAATAGGAAAACGAAGGAAAAAACATTTGTAATTGTATTTCCTGAAAAACATATCGTTGAAATAGATGGTTTGGATTGGGATGTGGATAAACAGTTTGTCTTTCAACATTCAAATTATCTTAAAACAATTCCGGTGGAAGTTTATCTTGAATTGATTTTAATAGCGATAGAAATGACTGAGTTAGGAGAAGGTGTTGATATTGACGGTTTTAATACTGTTAAAGAGAATCTGGGATTAATTATTGGAGGGTCAAATGATAGTTTTTTATTAAAATCACAAGAGGAGGATTTTCTAATTTTTATTAAATCAAAAAATGGAAGGGATTGGCTTAAAACGCATGATGGTAAAGATTGGTTAAAATCGAAAACTGGAGAACTTTTGATGAACTATATTGATCCAAATAGAAAACCCTCAATTTAATGCTTACAATTTGGATAACGATATAGATTATGATATTGATCGAGTTTCATATTTGACAATTATCCACCGATTATTTTCTTTTTTTAAGAATTGAACTCCCGTTTCACCGCATAAAGGACCACAGAGATAAGTGCAATAGACAATTGCATTTTTGCCGTTTACTGAAACTATGGGAAATGAAATATACGCCATGGGCGTCTTCCTTTTTCGTGTTAAATACTCTTTATTTGCTTTGGCTTTGAACTTTGAGTTATTCTTTTTTTCTAGTCTTTCATCAGAACAATAAATCACTTCAATTCCTTCAAAGTCAAACTTCATACTATCATTGAAAAAATCAATTTGTCGATCTTTTGAAAGGGTATCTTCTTTAATCTTTTCCCTATCTAACCATTCTATAAACAAGTTTAGCTTTGAGTCTTCTAGTTCTTTAATCAGTGATGAATTGACATACTTGTTATAAACTTTTATTGAATCTTTCGCATAGTTATTTACCAAAACTTGGGTTATCTGTTGAACATCTTCTTTCGACTGCGAGAAACCTATTATTGAAATAAGTATAGCTGAGATATATGTGATTGTTTTCATTAATTTATGGCTAAACCGGGGATGATGTCATTTAAATTGTATCCTTAAAATACTTTATATCTTTTAAAATCAGTAAGGCCATAATGACGTACTTCAAGGTCCAAACTGGTGTGTCGATGGCAAAACTTTGCACGGCATAATGTTCTCTTAGGCCTTCATAGTACGTCTGTTTTAAGTTATAATACATTTCGGTTAAATACAGACTTGAAACCATAGGTTGTAAAAAGCTTAGAACTTGGGTAAAGATAAAGGCGATAAGAAATGTCCAGAAAACTCGCTTAAGAGATGGTGGTTGATCTAAATCGATTTTCTTAATCCGTTTTAAAGCATAAACGAAAAGGAGCAGTTCGAACAATAATGTTCCGTAAGCTGAAATTCCATATATCAACATGGGACTTAGTGGGCTAAACAGAAGAATTTCTTCCAATATCGTGAAGGATAAGAAGGAAAAGCCTTGAAGTGTTAGACATAAGAAAATCCCTGTTCCGAGTAATCCGATTGTTTTGTTTGGGGTCATAGAATGTTTAGCGTTATGTATAAACTATATTTTAAGGCATTTTATACCTTTTTCTTTTTATCAAAATTGATATTATTAACGTCGTAATTCCAAAACTGGTTAACATTAATAAGTTCAACCTTGATCTTTGAGAATAAGATGGACATAAAAATGATTGTTTTAAAATATATTCATTGGTGTGCGGATGAATATGGTCTTCAAAGGAATTCGAATGCTTAAATAAACATGGCAGAAAATCATATAACGCTAAAACTAATGATGTCAATATTAAGAGAGTTGAGCCGACAATCAAATAATCATTGAGTTTATTTTGTAACAGGTAATAAATTAAAAGAATCAAACCTGAACTTACCATAAATAGCATGGAATAAAAGTCTACAGGTGCTAGGAGCTCTGATATTTCTGGGTTGTAGAGACTATTTGTAGTTGTATAGATAAATGTTTTTAATGCATAAGATGAGAAAAAAAGAAGCAGTAATAATTTAATAGCATTTGGACTATTCACGATTACATTGAAGCTATCTTTCATTGATGTGTACGATTCTCTCATTGCAATATTTTTGGTAATGGTCTAACTTTGGTGTGTATCCCACTGGGTATTCACCAAACATTTTGTTGGGGCACGTTTTTTATATTTTTCTTTTTATTATGTTATAGGGTAAGTTCTGAGTCATAATATTCATCTTTCTCAGGCCATAAACTCCCAAATTTCTTGTATTATCATTTTTATCAATTGATTGTGTGACTAAGCACTTTTCAAAAAAAGTTCCGAATTCATCTCCATTTAGGTTAGACCCTAAAATGACTTTTCCGTCTATGATATTTATTTCAGTTTGTAATTCTTCAGTTGCTTTTAGGGTCTCATCAATCGCACAAACTACCTTTCCGTTTGGATAACAAGTTATTTCAAGTAGAAAGAAATTGTCAATTTTATCTTTGATGTCAACAACAATAGTCTTTTTAGAATTTGCAGTTGATACCTTTGAAATAAGTTTTGTTTTTTGCTGCCAAATAGAAATTCTCAAATTGTCATTTTTTCTATGACCATAGGACAAAATGAAATTCTTAGTATGACTTTCACTCAACTTAATCTCAATGCAAAAACGAATTCCTTTATTTCTTTTTGCTCTAATAGGAAATTGCATGTATGCTCTTTCAAAAAATATTCCGTCTAGCATTTTACCTTGGTCAACAATTTTTGCTTGATAGTTGATATTTGGTGAATGACCATTATTATCTCCAACAGTAAGACTATGCAGCTCATCATAAATATTTAGAAGGACTTTTGAAATTGACATCGTTATATCAAAGCAGAAATCGGGTTGTTCGAGAAAAAGTGTTTCGTAAAGAAGGTTTACTTTATCAACATTATTATCAGGAATCATATGAATCCCACCATTGTACCCCAAGGTCATAATGAACTCCTGAACGGTGAACTCCTCCTTTTTATACTTCAGGATATTGCTGTTGAAGAATTCATCAAGTTTGATTTCGAGGATATCCTTTTTAGAGTTTGGTGTAATTCTTTTATATTCGAAGTTGGCAATTTTTATTGGTTGATATACATTAAATTTTGCTGATAAAGTAGCTAAACGGATAAAATCAAATCGATTGATTTCATTGACCCAAGGGTTGGGTTGATCTAAATACATTATTCGGTAAAAGAGAGGTAAGCTATTAAAAAGTCTATCTGACTTCTTTTCATAGTCACTTTTGAAATGGAGATAATGATTAATTCCCCTTGTTTTTCTATTTAAGTCCTTTTTCATTTTTTTAATGTACCCTAACATTTTCGCGCAATGAAAAGAAGACTTTTTTCTTGAGAATTGTTACGGCCTTTTTTTATAGAGCGTATTATACGCATTGTTCATTGGCGCTTATTACCTTTTTTAATATACACACTGATTCTTTAATGAGGAGAAACATACTTTTCCAATTGTATCTTATAACTTCTTTATGTTTAAACTCAATTTTATATCCATCTTTTTCAAATTCTCTATCTAGAATTCCTAGTAGTGGCTCGCCACCATTATTCCAATTGCTTTTATGAATCGTATGGAATCCCCTACTATGAAATGAATTACGAATACTTGCTAAACATTGTAATGAATTTTGATATTGTTCTTTTTCACTTTGTTCTTCTAAAACTTTCACCATTCTATTGTAAAACCCTGTCTTAGGTTCATTTAGCGATGAACAAACTTCACCAAAATAAGAATCAATTTGAAAATGTACCATAGTCACTAAGGATTCGATTGGGAATTTGTATACTAAGCCTTTCTCCATTTGATCAACTGTAACTCCTAAATTCAAAACCTTCAGAAACTCTTCAGTATTGTTTATTCTTCTTTGTAGATCCATGAATCCTCTAATGTATCCGCTCAGCGATAATAGTATTTGCTGAATACTATCCAAGGTTATAAATCTGATATCATTAGTAGGAGTAATAAGCTTCACACCTTCTTCAGAATATGGTATATCTTGGTCTTCACATAATTTCTTTTTGAACATTCCTATTTCGTTTGAAAGGTCTGTGAAATCGTTCGTTGCATCTAATATTGAATAAGGCATAATTATTTAATTGAGTATTACAACTGTACACCTACAATTGCATTCATTCTAGTTAATTCTTCATTGCATTCACCTACCAAATCAGCAGATAAAACACAGCTTCTCCAATATTCTAATCCACCTATAAATTTCTGAAAATTGATCTACGGTGGTCTCGAAAAGGAGAGGGCGGACTAAAACTAATAAATTAATAGCAGAGTGGGTGAGTTGGTGGATAAAAAGAAGTTCACAAAAGAGGGGTGGGAATGTGAACTTCTTTTGGGAGGTGGTCCGTTCGTTAACCTCTCGATTTTTACTCTCAATACTGTCCTAAGACTTTTAGACAGATAGAATCATATTTAGATATCTAGATTTTTTTTGAAAAGCTAGAGGATGTACTAAGCTCTTTATTGTGTTAGAAATTTCTTTATGAGCTCTGTGAAAATCTTTGCTTCCCTTGTGGTTAAAACGTTCTACGCTCATTCCTCACACCACTTCTCAATACTCTCTACTCACACTCTCTACTGATTTCCCTCCTTTAACCAACATCCAAAGTGCAAAACCAATTTCACCCAAGATCATAAAGACAATGAAAAGACTTTCTATGGTGGTACTTATGATTAATTGTTGGGGGAAAAGGAAGTAAGTGGCGTACTGTAAAACATAACCCAAGCCACCGAGAAAGAGGGCTATGGACAAGGCAATGTTTAACCATTTTTTGCTTGTGTCTGCTTTGAATAAAAAGGCCAATACCATGAGGTGAATTCCAATAACGATGAGTCCGGCATTCCAAAGGGTAAAGAAACTTGATAGCGATTGATGGGCAAGTAGAGCAGTACCGGCACTGTAACTTCTAAACAATTGAAGGATGGCAACACCCAATACAAGGGAATAAATCAATCTCAGAAGTCCAGAAATTTTGGCTTTGCCTTCGTCGCTTTTTTGGTAGTATTTGAAAACACCCCACGCTACCAAAAGATCGAGTAGAAATATGCCTATCCATCCGAATAGAGATCCTAAAAAGCTGGACTTGTTGACACCTATTTGCGTAAAAGTAGTAAGAGGTGAGGTGGGAGAGAACACCTTGTTTAAAATAGGCACGGAGAGTCCAGCTAAAATTGCCATGAGTAAAAGTGAAAGCCCTATGATAATCGCTAGTTTTCTGGCGTTGTTTGTCTTTGTTTTAGCTGTTTTTAGGTCTTCGGTTTGAGTACTCTTTTTTGTGGGTTGTTTTGAGTTTAAACTTATTTTTTTTGGGGTGTTTTTTTCAGGAGTAGAATTTATTCTTCCCACGCTGTTTTTGAGTGTTGGTGACTTTTTTGTAGTTCTTGATTGAGTGGATGAATTATTCTTTTCAAGCGCATTATACTCTCGACTGATTCTATCATGTGGAATTTGAGACAAGCTTTGTAGCGTGGTGTCTGTATTATAGTCCAAGTTGAGAACAAGCTCTTTTTCTTTCTTTTTCGTAGAGAAAACCTTGCCTTTAAAGGAATTGCTGATGTGATAACCGGGTCTATGTACCCTTTTGTGTAGGGTACAAGAAGCAAGGAGAACGGTGCTTATTAAAACAAGGATAGTGCACCCTATAAAATGTAATCGTTTCATGACGCTAAGCTTTATTGACGTAAAATTAGCGCGGGTGCATATGGAATCTATTGACTTAAGTTAAGACTTTGACGGAAGGGTAAAAAAGTCTCAGCTAAAAGTTGGCTTACTTAAATTATTTGTGTGTTTTAATTGGTGAAAAAGAGAAAATGAGAGTAGGAAGTATTTAGACCGTCAACGAAATATTTATACGATTCATGCGCCGGGTAATTGTTTCCACAAGGTGGAACATTGGCATTTGTTTTTAATACTTTGTGTGCAGAATCTTCTTCAAAAGCAAGGGCATTTGGAAAAAGAAAGCTGTAACCATAATATTTATTACCAGTTCCTACATTCATAAAAAGGATAGGGAATTCCAATCCGTCTATGGTATTGTACCCAATACTATCTATAAGAATGGACCTACTTAATGAGTCGATGTGGTGCGCAACATCATAGCTTTCACCTACCTCTAAATTGAAATCCATCACCTCTGTCGGGTGTTCAAAGTCTTCATTCCTATAAACAAAGGACTTTTTATTTGCCCAGTCGTATCTGTATAGGAAATTAATCTCCTCCCAATCAGAGATATATAGATATTCATAGGGTCCAGTGTCACCGGGTGACTTAAAATATTCAGTTGTTTTACATTGAACTTTATAATAATATTGATTGTCCTTTGCATAGCCTTCTACCATTCTATAATTTCTTTCATAATGATAATGGTCTGGATCAGTAGAGTTTTCAAAGGCACAATAATTATCCAGCCTTGTGTATATTATGTATTCACTAATGGCACTTATAAATCTCTCTTGAACATCTGGTTCTTTAGTGATGGGAGGAATTTCTTTTTTACAAGCCGTAAATAAGAGGAATAGCGTAAAGCTTGAAAAGAGTAGTTTCATGATTTAAAGTGTTGATGTTGAAATGATAACGGGGGAATCTTTCGTAGATTGTGTTCGAAAGCAAAGAATAAATTCAAGCTGAGCTTATGCTTTTGAAAAGGGGACTCAAAACAAAAATGCCTAACCCACTCGTGAATTAAGCATTCTTGTTTATGATTAGTTAGCGTGTATAGAATAAACGCAGTAACTCTTTAAAAGGTTGTTTTTGTGAGGTTTAGTTATGTGATTGTTCGGAAGTATGTACGGTTTGTGAAATTCAATCATGATTTCTACGCTCTTGTTTTGTTAAGTTTACGCGACAACACTTATCTTCGCCGCAAAGCAGAATTATGGCCTTAAACATTGTACTTTTTGAACCAGAAATACCCAACAACACAGGGAACATAGGAAGACTCGCTTTAGGAACGGGATGTAACTTACATTTGGTAAAACCCTACGGTTTTGAGATTTCTGATAAAAAGCTCAAACGTGCAGGTTTGGATTATTGGCCACATATCAACTTAAGGGAATACAACTCCGTAGAAGAGTTTTTTGCTCAACATCCAGAAGCGAAGTTTGCTTTTTTTAGTAGCAAGGGAGAAAAGTCTTTCTGGGAAATACCTTACCAAGATGATTTATTTTTAGTCTTCGGAAAAGAATCCAAAGGTTTGGATGAATGGATTACAGATAAGTATGCGCGTGATACCTATCAAATTCCTATGTTTTCTGATAAAATTAGAAGTTTCAACATTGCCAATGCCGTAGCTATAGCTGTTTATGAAGGAATAAGAAGGTTAAAAGACTAGTTATTATTTATCAAAGAGATTCTTCAATTCTGTAAGTTCATCTACTTTATCCGCATTTCCTTGTTGTTGATAACCTACAATAAGGTTGGTTAACATGCGCTTGATGATGGTTGTATTTGGACAAGGCTCGAAATATTCTCTTTTCTCGTCGATTTTCAGTTTCTTCAAGAAGTCTTTAATTTCCTTTCGGTTAAAAGCAGCTCCTTTGCTGAAAACATTGATGTAAAACAGTACTCCAGAATTATCGTCTTCCTCATTCAGGTTCAAGTAATTCTTATGTTTATCTACATAGGCCAACACAAAATGGTTGGGTAAATTCACCCCATAAATAGGTAAATCTAAAGATTGCGCAATGATGCTATAGAGTATGCTTAAACTCAAAGGGTTTCCTCGACGTGTTTCAAGTACCACGTTCAAATAAGAGTTCAAAGGAGAATGATAGTTCTTTGTGTTCCCCTGAAAACCATGTATCCTGTAAAACACCTCATTAAAAGCCTTGATTTGCTCAAAGATGGTTTGTTGGGTATTGATCTCTAGCCAAATATCTTTACGTATGTTAAGGATTTCATTCTTCAAGGTATCTAGCTCCAAATCGGGGAACTGATATTTGGCAATGATGTAAGCTCCTTCCAAAAGGTTTTTTTCATCGCTTTCTAACCACTGTTTTAAATTGTCTTTGGTGGCAAGAAACTGTATGTCATGAATGATTTCCTCTATACGCGTTTGAAAGAGTAAACCATAATCATCCTCTTCCCAAGATGATTCCAACAAAGGAATGGCATCTGTTCCAAGGTTCAATATTTCTTTACGCACTTGTAAAAAGATAGCGTCGTCTGGATCATCTATCAATTTAATGAGTGCACTTATGGAAGAGTAATTAGACATATACACTACAAAGGTAGGGGGAGAACTCCCATGTTTTAAACGTGCATAATCGTTTTTATGAAAAGGGTAATGTTAATTACAAAAAAAATGTCCCTCCAGAAAGGAGAGACATTGCATTTTATCTGTTTGATTCTTATTGAATCGATAATTTCTTTTCCAAATCATCCAAGTAGCTTTTGAATTGCTTGTCTGTTTCTGAAAGGTTGTTAACCGTTCTACAAGCGTGCAATACTGTAGCGTGATCTTTTCCTCCACAGTGAGCACCAATGTTTGCTAACGATGACTTTGTCATTTTCTTAGAGAAGAACATGGCAATTTGACGCGCCTGTACAACTTCTCTTTTTCTTGTTTTAGATTTCAACAACTCAATCGGTAAGTCGAAGTAATCACAAACTACTTTTTGTATGTATTCGATAGAAACTTCACGTGCTGTATTTTTCACGAACTTGTCTATCATTTGTTTTGCTAAATCTAGGGTAATTGCCTTCTTGTTTAATGAAGCTTGTGCCAATAAAGAAGTCAGTGCACCTTCCATTTCTCTAATGTTGGTGTTGATGCTGTATGCAAGGTATTCAACAACTTCTCTTGGAAGGTCTATACCGTTACCGTACATCTTGTTTTCTAGGATGGCAATTCTTGTTTCTAAATCAGGAGCCTGTAAATCTGCTGATAATCCCCATTTGAAACGCGACAATAAACGCTGTTCCATACCTTGCATTTCTACCGGAGCTTTATCAGAAGTTAAAATGATTTGCTTTCCGTTTTGGTGCAAGTGGTTAAAGATGTGGAAGAATACATCTTGCGTTTTCTCTTTTCCACTAAAGAATTGAACATCGTCAATGATCAACACATCCATCATTTGGTAGAAGTGAATAAAATCATTGGTTGTCTGGTTCTTAATGGCATCAATAAATTGGTGTGCAAACTTTTCAGAACTTACGTAAAGCACTGTTTTGTTTGGGAATTGATTTTTAATACCTATTCCTATAGAGTGCGCAAGGTGGGTTTTACCTAGACCAACACCACCATAAATTAATAAAGGGTTAAAGGCAGTTCCTCCTGGCTTTTTAGCTACAGCATAACCTGCTGATCTTGCCAAACGGTTACAGTCTCCTTCAACAAAATTCTCAAAAGAGTAAGACGGATTTAAGTTTGAATCTACATTTACTTTCTTCAACCCTGGTATAATAAAAGGGTTTTTGATTTGTTTTTCGCTCGCATGCAAAGGCATAGTTACAGGTGAGTTGTGCAACGAACTTTTGTTAGATGCAGGCAACTTTACTGTATAAGGTGTTGAGTTGGTTTGGTTTTTCTCCATAATAATAGAGTATTCCAACCTACCGTTTTGACCTAATTCTTTTTTGATGACTTTTTTAAGCAGCGAGATGTAGTGTTCTTCCAACCACTCGTAAAAGAAGTGAGAAGGAACTTGGATCGTCAATACACTGTCTTCTAATTTAATAGGAGTAATGGGTGAGAACCATGTTTTAAAAGCTTGAATCGAGATGTTGTCTTTGATTACCTTTAAACAGGCTTCCCATTTTTCTTCGTGTAATGCACTCATTGATGTAGACTTTATTAATTTTTTGTGTTTAAAACTTTTTCTAGTTATTAAAACGCTGTAAACAACGTAGTTAACTTTCTGAGTTACGAGCGGAACAAATATTTACAGAAAAAAGTTAAAAAAAAAGTCAAATCGCTCTTGATTTTATAGTTTTTTTTACAGTAAAATTTAGTTTATTCCTTCCGAAAATTTAATCTAGAATAAAGTTTGAATTGTCAGTTTTTATTCTATTTTAAAAATGAATCAAAAGTGCTGTAACCTAGTGATATCAATAGTTTCGACAACTATTTACTGGCAAAGTTGTTTGAAAGTTACAAAAATTGAAACATATTTTTTCTTTTTTTACATCTTTGTTTTTTACCAAATTAGAACAGAGTGAATTACGATTTTGAACATAGTACAACTTTACGTGTTAGATACGGAGAAACGGACCAAATGGGATATTGTTATTACGGTAATTATGCCCAATATTTTGAGGTAGGAAGGGTAGAAGCACTGCGTGCAATTGGAATGTCATACAAACGCATGGAAGAAGAACACGTGATGTTACCCGTAAGTGAATACAATGTGAAATATATTCGTCCTGCTTTATATGATGATAAATTAACTATTATTACAAAAATTGCCAGGGTGGAAGGTTCTAGAATTTACTTTAATTATGCCATAGAAAATGAAGAAGGTAAAGTTTTGAGTAAAGCGAGTACCACTTTGGTTTTTGTAAGTAAAGAAAATATGCGTCCGATTCAGCCACCGGTTGCATTTTTAGAAGCCATTGCTTCTTATCAAGTGAATGAGAATGAAAAGTAGAGAAGAGAATTTTATTTATACGCCTTACACTTCAGAGGAGTTGTTGAATATGGTGTCCTTACGTGAAGGCGAAAAGCGTTTGGGTGAAAATGTAGTCAGTGAGGAACAAAAGAAGTTTGTCATTTTTGGTATAGAGGAATCTGTTGGCCCCGTTGCGAATTTAGGTAAGCCAGGTGCTGAGGGTGGTTTTGCGCCTTTTGTATCTACCTTTTTGAACATACAAGCCAATCGTTTTCTTTTGGGGAAAGGAGTGAAAATAGCGGGAAGAATCTCTGCGTTGAATCGCTTTTCGGATTTGAAGAAGAACAGAGTCTTGGTGGAAGAGTTGGATGATTTTGTACTTGAAGTACTTAATAAACATGTAGGGCCTAATCAAATTCCTATCGTAATTGGTGGGGGACACAACAATGCTTTCCCATTAATGAAATTCTCTGCACAACGTTTAAAGAAGGGTATTAATGTAGTGAATCTAGATCCGCATGCGGATTATAGAAAACACGAGGGACGTCACAGTGGTAATGCTTTTAGTTATGCTTTTCAACAAGGTTACCTCGAGAAATACCATGTGATAGGTCTACACGAGAATTATAACTCAGAGGAAATGTTGTCGCGTTTAGAGAAAGACGGTCATTACTTTACCATATTTGAAGACTATTTGGCGGGACAAGCAAACATCAATGAGGACTTCTTGAATGTATGTAAGGAGAATATGAAAAAACCATTGGGAGTAGAGTTGGATATGGATTCAATTATTGATATGCCGTCGAGTGCAAGAACACCGAGTGGAATGACCTTAGAAAGAGCCAGAATTTATTTGAAAACAGTTTCTAATGTCGAAAAAGTTGCGTATCTTCATTTACCCGAGGCTGCCCCTTCTACAACCCAAGAAAATATTGCCGTTGGTAAGTCACTAACTTACCTTGTGAGTGATTTCATTAAGACCGTAAATAAAAGAGAGTTGATTAAATAATCTCCTAAAGATAAAAGACCATGAAAGGAAAAATAACGTTCAAAGATGTGCTCAAAGGCATACTTGATTTTTTTCCTTTTCATCTATTAATAGCCCATTTAAAATACAACATCGTTGCGGTGTTGTATTGGGTTTTCCTCTTCTTGGTACTTTATGGTGTTATTGGAGAAAGCTTTGGTATGGCATATCTCTTCTATGGTCCTGAATACCTCGGAAAAACCTCTTGGCTGAGTTTTCTTTTTCTTGGATTTAGTATAGGTGGGTTTACCATGGCTTTTCATACCTACAGCTACATCAGAATGGGGCCGCATTTCCCTTTCATTGCTACGCTCCACAGACCCTTTTTTAAGTTTTGTGTAAACAACAGTATACTTCCCTTTATCTTCTTTGTGGTGTTGGGGTATAAAATTGCTGTTTTCCAAAGTCAGGAGGAATTTCTGAATAATTGGGACATAACCCTTTACATTCTGTCTGTTTTCGGAGGGTCGTTGATATTTGTGCTATTATCGCTTTTATATTTCTTTCCCACCAACAAAGACATTTTTAAAATTGAGAAGAAACGCAAGGTACTCGGACCAGAAGAACCTAAAAATTCGAGTATCAAATCCTCCTTACACAGAAATTTATCTTGGGATAAAGAGTTTAAAGAAGTAGATGATAAACTTTACGTTTACATCGGTAAAAACTTCGGTTTTAAGCGTTCGAGAGGGGTACAGCATTACGATTATCAGGTGATACAAAATGTATTCAGTCAAAACCACATCAATGCGTCCATCTTTGAGATTACGGTAATTTTATCTTTCTTCATTTTAGGTTTATTGAGAAACCAAGAAGTCTTTGTTTTGCCGGCAGCTTCTAGTATTTTCTTGCTATTAACCATCGTTTTGATGTTAATCAGTGCCTTTTTTAGCTGGTTTAAATTATGGACCTACCCCATACTCATTGTGCTCTTTTTGGTGATGAATTTCATGAGTCAGCATACCGACTACATGCAGTTTAAGAACTTTGCCTATGGTTTAAATTACCAAGAAAGTTCACCTTATAATGATACTGTTTTACTACATCTTCAACAGGATTTCACACAAAACCTCAAAGATGAAAAAGACTTTAAGCAAACACTGACCAATTGGAAGAAGAGAAGTGGAGATAAACAGAAACCCAAATTAGTAATTATCAATACCAGTGGAGGTGGTTTAAGAAGTGCTTTGTGGACCTTCAGAGTAATGCAGCACCTAGACAGTGTCTCCAAAGGTGCTTTCACCAAATCGGTACAAATGGTCACAGGGGCCTCTGGGGGTATGGTGGGTGCATCTTATTACAGAGAGATGTATTTGGAGAATTACGATACCTTGTTGCACCAGAGTATGGTTTCTTCCTATTATGCCAATAATATCGCCAAAGATTTGTTGAATGGTATAGGCGTGTCTTTGGCCACCAATGATATTTTCTTTAGGTACCAAAAGTTCGATTACAACGGTCAAACCTACACAACAGACAGGGGGTATTCTTTAGAACAACAACTCTTGAGCAATACCAATTATGTACTCGATAAACAATTGAAGGATTACAGACAACCAGAACAGGAGGCGATTATTCCAACTTTTATTTTTTCACCCACCATTATAGAGGATGGGCGAAGGTTGATAATTTGTAGTCAAGACATAGGATTTATGTTTGTGCCCAACATAGTGGAAGAAGATTCTGTTTTGAGTGAAAATGTGGAATTGAGTAAGATCATTCAACACCAAGATGCGGGAGAGTTAAGGTTTACCACAGCATTGAGAATGAATGCAACTTTCCCTTATATCACACCCATGGTTACCTTGCCGACCCATCCAGAAATTCACATTATGGATGCTGGTATACGGGATAATTACGGAGCTAAAACCACTTTAAGGTACTTAAGCGCTTTGGAAGATTGGATCAAGGAAAATACGAGTGGGGTGGTCATTGTGCAGATTAGGGATACAAAGAAAGGACTTGAGCAAGAAGAAGAGCATTCCATTACGCTGTTTGAGAAAATGTTTAAACCATTGTCGAATGTTTACGGAAACTTCCCTAAAGTACAGGATTACAACCAAGATGAATTGGTGAATTTATTCTTGCGCTACCAAAATTACCCCATAGACATCGTAAGTTTAAATTTAAGAGAAACACCGAAGGACAAAATTTCATTATCTTGGCATCTGACCAAGCAAGAGAAACAACTCATTAAGAAGGCACTTTCAACAGAAAGGAATTCTAAGGAAATGCAAAGGTTGCTTAAGCTATTACAATGAACGAGGAAAAATTAGACCCTAAAGACGAGCAAAATAAGGCTCAAAATGACGCATCTGAATCAACAAACGATGCCACAAACGAAACTTCATCTTCTGATCAACCAGCAGATGATTTACACGCAGAAAAACAAAGGCGCAAAAAGGCTTTTGAACATCTGTACAACAACGATAACATGTACGATGACCCGATAGAAGGGGATCCCACAAAAATTAAAATCAATACAGATGTTAAAGAAGGAGTAAAGTCCATTTTCAACTTCTTAAAGGACACTGTATCCTTCCAAGATGGAGCTGATATCAATGGTACCATCAAAAACATTAGAGAAGGGATAAACTTTGTTGGTCCCAATGTTTGGGTGTTGATGTGTTCTATTGTTGTCGCCTCTGTAGGTTTGAATACCAACTCTGTGGCGGTAATTATTGGAGCCATGTTGATTTCGCCTTTAATGGGACCTATACGTGGTATGGGACTCGGTGTAGGAACCAACGACATAAAGCTTATCGTAGATTCATTGAAGAACTTCGGCGTAGCAGTAGGTATATCTTTACTCACGGCATACATTTACTTCCTGATCACACCTTTACACGGTTTAACTCCTGAATTAGAAGCACGAACTGGACCTAATTTAATGGACGTTTTCATTGCCTTTTTCGGGGGATTGGCAGGAATTATAGCGGCTAGTAGGGGAGATAACAATACAGTAATTCCGGGGGTAGCCATTGCAACAGCTTTGATGCCACCACTTTGTACGGCAGGTTACGGATTGGCCAATGGTAACTGGCAGTTTTTCTTTGGAGCTTCCTACTTATTTTTAATCAATACACTTTTCATTTGTTTGTCTACTATTTTGGTAGTGAGGTATTTGAAATTCCCTATTCGTCATTTTATTAACCCAAAAGTGGAGAAGAAGGTTAAGGTAGTTTCTACAGTATTGATTTTCTTGGTTATAGTTCCATCGGTATACTTATTCTACGGAAAAGTACAGGAAACAATCTTTACAGAAAATGCAACCAACTACATACGTAATGTAATAGAAACGGATGAGACCTTGGATGTAAACCAGAAGTTTGATTTAACTGGGGAAGTACCTAAGGTAGAGGTAATCTTAACCAACAAAACAGTACCTCAATCTACGTTGGATGTCTGGAATGCACAATTGAAAACGTACAACCTAAGTACAGATAATATCTCTATTATTCAGGGAGAAGATGTAGATGAGAAGTTGAAGGAATATTTGGATGAATTCAAAAACAAAAACCTTTCTTCTGGTGCAGGTTATGATGTTATCAAGCAAAAAGATGAATTGATTAGAGATTTAAACATTCAAAATGCAACGCTAAAGAACTCTATAGATCAATTAAAGAACCAAAAGGTAAACGCAAGAACCTTAGCATCTACCATTGCTTTGCACTATCCAGAAGTTGAATCTATTGAAGTTTTGTCGGGTGTACACGCTCAAAATGATCAGGTAAACGATACCATCTTTGCTTTGGCAGTTCACTATTTTGATAGTTTAGAAGTAGATAAGTTAAAGGTGAATGAAAAGTTGAGAAGGCAATTAGAAATTCAATTGAAAGATCAGAATTTACTGGGTAATTTTAAAGTGAAAGTGTACAATCAGTAATGCGAATTTGTCTTGTTGTACTTTTTCTTACCTCTTTCTTTGTTCGGTCACAAAAGCAATGGGGAATAGAGGCCTTGGTGAATAGGTTTGATGTGTATACGCAGATAAGCTACATACATTCTATTCAAAGCAATCAGGATATTACTTTTGCAATAGGTACTGGTGTGCGCTCTACTTTTGCAGCTAGAACGCTACATCCTTCTTTGAACATACGTTATAACTATGCGTATTTGCAGCGCAAGAAATTGAATTTAATAATAGGAGGAAATACGCTTTCTACATATCTGCCAGTTGGTGAAAAGAATAGTACTTTTTTCAATGAAGTAGGACTGCACACGAGTTTGGTTGTGGGAACACGTTTGAAATACCACCTAAACCTAGGGGGGGGGGTAGGCTTAGAATCCTTCCCAAAGGGAACTACGACTTATTTGAATGCAAATCTTAATATGGGATGGAGCTATGCGTTTTAGTTTATTGATGTTTCTCATACTTTTTTCTGCTTGTCAAAAAGCCAAATACTCTGATGTAGCTGTTGTGAGTCATGCTGGTGCAGGTATAACTGCCATACATTCTCCTTACATAGATAATTCTTTAGAAGCCGTGAATTACGCCTTGAGTTTTGAGCAGTGTGAAGGTGTAGAACTAGATGTTCAATTCAGTAAGGATAGTGCCATGTGGGTTTTTCATGATCCAAATCTCCTGGAGAAATTTGATAATGAATTTTGTGTCAGTTCTTACACAGATGAAGAATTAAGGGATTTACAATATGCCAATGGAGAAGGATTGATTTGTTTAAACGATTTTGACTTTTCTCGCTATCCCAATAAGTCCTTTTACTTGGACATTAAGCATTGGAATGACTGTGGGTTATATACAGAAGAAATTCTAATGAAAGGTTTGAGTAAAATGAACTGGTCAGGTGTTGGAACCGCAAAAGTTCATTTACTATTTAGCACAGAAACTTGGTTAGATACGGTGATAGGTAGTTATGAACGTGTAATTTTTGTTGCTAACTCGGGAGAAGGATTTGAGAACATTTTGGAAGAGCATCCAGGCTTGTACGGCATAGAGGTGAAATATTCAGAAACAAATGCGGCGCAAATCAATTCTTGGAAGAATCAAGGACTTTATGTTGGGGTTTTTCAGACAAGAGCTGCCAAAACTATACGAAAAGCAATAAATTTGTATCCAGACTTTATAGAAACGGACGATTTTAAAACCGCGATAAATATTGTGAGTAATGGGAAATAAAAAGAAAAAGAGAGTAGATATCGTATACAGTACCAATCAAGATTTTTCCTACGACTATGATGATGAGTTGGAAGAGGAGACTTTAGATCCGGGAGATCAGCTCTTGTATGTATCTATTGATAGAAAGAAGCGAAAGGGAAAAGAAGTGACCTTAGTAGAAGGTTTTATTGGTTCTGCTGAAGATTTAAAAGATTTGGCCAAAATTCTGAAAAACAAATGTGGAGTAGGAGGAAGTGCTAAAGATGGTGAGATTTTGATTCAAGGAAATTTTAAAGATAAAGTGGCTGAGATACTAACAGCTGAAGGTTATAAGACCAAGAAAAAAGGAGGGAATTAAATAAAAAAAGCAGCTCGTTTGTAGCTGCTTTTTTGTTTTATATCACTTTCTTGACTCCTAACACAAAATGTATAATGGAGTTTTGTGGAATTTTTTCGGTTTGTCTATCACCATAGCCTAAATAGGGTGGGATGTAGACTTCAACTACTCCACCTTCACTAATCAAGCTTAAGGCCTCTTGCCAACCGATAATTAGATCTTTTACATCAAAATTTAGGGCTTCTTCTGGTGTGATAACCTGAAATACATCACCATTAAGTAAGGATCCTGTGTAGTAAATATCTACATTATCGGTGTATTTTATTTTATGTTTTCCTTCGCCTTCTTTAATGATTCTATAATACAAACCACTTTCTAAAGATTCGAATTTTTGGGTGTAAACACTGTCTATATGTGCTTCTATTTTTGCATTAAAAATTGCCTTCTGGTCGTCATTATAAGTTTTACACGCAAAAGCTGTAAATACCAGTAAACTAAATGTTAGAAATCTTTTCATACTAATAATTCATAGGGCTTAGGGTATACCCAGCTTTTTCTAATAGATTAATCAAACCTTTTTCTCCTCCTAAATGTCCTGCACCTACAGCAATAAATGCATTTTCCTTATCCATTATTTCTATGAGTTTGGGTATCCAATTGGCGTTGCGTTTAAAAAGTAAATCGTCTA
Organism: Lishizhenia tianjinensis; assembly: GCF_900116425.1. Classification (GTDB taxonomy): domain Bacteria; phylum Bacteroidota; class Bacteroidia; order Flavobacteriales_D; family Crocinitomicaceae; genus Lishizhenia; species Lishizhenia tianjinensis. Next base: position 504,521 of record NZ_FPAS01000001.1, read on the forward strand.
TGTTTAAGCCGTCCATTTCTGGGTGACCATTAATCATGTCGTATAGCGCTTCTACGTCACCTTCTCTGTGAAGTCTAGATAGCTCCATCATTTCCTGTCGAGCTCCTTCTATATCGCGTATCGTAGCCATGATGCTTTCTATGTTTTCTTTTGTGCCTGCTTGATCAAGAAGTGCGATTTGTTCTTCCATCGTTTCTAAACCAATGTAAGGAGCTTTTGCTTTACTTTGAAGTTTGTAGATGTCTTCCTCGTAGCTTTCAAAGTTATTAGGAAAAGCAGCAGAGGCTAGAAATTGTTGCAAGAGCATAGGTTTCATCCTACCTAAACGCGGGGCAATTTTCTCCGGGTTTTTCCCCATTTCTTTATCGATGAAGGTATAAACAGAGTCTTTTTGTTCCGACGTCATTTTATCAAAAATATTACCGTCTGAGGATTGCATAAGTCGCATCACTTCTAAAAGACCTGGTTTTTCACCAATTTCCAAAACAACCTTATCAGCATCTAAAACGAGCTGCTTTAAATTCTCAGGGAAATAATAGTACTTCTCTGCGATGATGTGCATAGTTCCAAAGAGGTAAGCTTTGGTTTGACCATCCATTTCTACGCGCCAGAGCAAGGTAGATTTTTCTGCAGGTGCAAGAGGGGTAACTTGCTTTTTGTGGAAACAAGCCGTTAGTATTAAGGTTGAAATAAGGGCTAGGCTGAGTATCTTTATTTTATGCATTTAATGTAAGTTTTGCCAAATAGCTTTGACCGTCTTCTAAAACCAATTCCACATCAAAACCAAGTTTACTAGCTGTTTGTTTTAAGTTTTCGAAATCAACGTACAACCAATCAAACCATTCTGATTTTGCGTCTTTGTATTCCATTTGGAATTGAAAGTTTCCATAGTACTCTGTACTTAAGTCAACCCACATTCCACCTTCCTCATCTTCAAAGAGGTATTTAATGTCTGTAGAGTCACACAAAATTTGACCACCTGGATTTAAGAGTTTTTTGGCTTGAAACAAGGTATTTTCTAATTCAGATAAACGTCCAGCAATTCCGATTCCATTCATCATCATTAAAAGTGTATCGTAATCACCACCTGTCATTTCAAAGAAATCTTGCTCCTTTGCATGTATGCCAAGTTTTTGTTGAAAAGCAACAGCACCAGGGGAAACATCTATGGTTTCAACTTCAAATCCTTTTAATATCAAGGCTTCCGCATGTACACCTGTACAAGCTCCTATGTCCAGGACTTTTCCTTTACACAGCTCTAATGCCTTCTTTTCAATTTCGGGCATTTGGTTTTCTGTTCTAAATAACCAGTCTACAGGTATAACATCGTCCTCACAAATATCTGAGTGAACAATTATGTTTTCGCCGTGAATTCCGTTTTCGTAGTCTGCAATCGCTGCTCCGAAAGCATCGTTTTCTTTTAGCATCTTATATATCTAAGTCGTCTATATTATCAAAGTCAGAAGAAGAATATTCTTCGTCGAAATCATCGAATTCGTCAAAACCATCTAAATAGTCATCGGCACTCATTTGCTCAGTAGAGAATTGAATATCTTCGTTTCCTTGCTTTGAGTTTTCATCCGGTGCGTCTCCTATAGCTAAAATAACTTGTGGCTCATCTACGGGAGTTTTCTCTATGCTTTGCAATTCAATCAAGAAGATCCACATGTTTAAGAAGTCGTGAACCAAGATGAATTTTTGCTCTGGAGATTCTATGAGTTGTTTGAGTGATGTATTCGACATCACTAACGGAGCATCGGCATCTGTTTCGTCGCCAAAACTCATGTCCATCAAGCCAATTTCTTGACCTTTATCCCAATCTTCATTACTGCTGTAAAAGGACGCCATTTGTCCTCCTTTAAAGTTGAAAGCCTCTAAGATGGTGTTGTAAAACGTTTCAAAGTTTGCCTCGTCGTGTATAAGTATATCTCTAAAAACTTCTTCTTTTGTTTCAGAATCAAGTAAAACACGGAATTTTAGTGCAGACATAAAAAGTATATTTTGTATTGCTACGTATGTATTAAAATTAATTGTTTTTCACCTCTAAACCAAGTGAGCTTCCCAGAGAAAGCATCATTTGATAAGCGGCGTCATATTCATTAGGGATTTTTCCGTCAAGGATGGCTTCTTTGATTTCTGATTTAATGGTACCAATTTCTTGGCAAGGTCCTATACCGAAAGTTTGCATAATTAGCTCTCCACTTACCGGTGGTTGGAAATTTCTTACTTTATCTTTCTCTTCAACGGCTTTCAACTTTTCATTTACCAGTTCAAAGTTGCGCTTGTATTTCTTTACCTTAAACTCGTTTTTTGAGGTGATGTCTGCATTACACAAAGTCATCAAATCTTCCATGTCGTCTCCGGCGTCGTTCAATAATCTTCGTACAGCAGAATCCGTAACATCTCCCTTTACCAAAGCGATAGGGCGGAGGTGGAGTCTAACCATCTTTTGGACGTACTTCATCTTAGCATCTAAGGGAAGTTTCAAACGACGAAAGATTTTTGGCGTCATACGTGCACCTATTTCTTCATGACCGTGGAAGGTCCATCCCACACGCTTGTCGAAACGTTTTGTGGGGGCTTTGGCTATGTCGTGCATAATTGCCGACCAGCGCAACCATAAATCATCGGTATTTTCTGAAATATTATCGAGTACTTCTAAAGTATGGTAGAAATTATCTTTGTGAGATTTACCATCTCTGGTTTCAACTCCTTTTAACTTAACGAGTTCTGGGAAGAAACGCTCCAATAAACTTGTTGCATTCAACAATTTAAACCCACGAGAAGGTACTGGTGCAAGAATGATTTTGTTCAATTCATCTATAATTCGTTCTCCAGAAATGATGTCCAAGCGTTCTGCATTGTTTTGAATCGCTTCTAAACTTGCTTTCTCTATGGTAAAGTCAAGCTGAGTCGCAAAACGTATGGCACGCATCATGCGCAAGGGATCGTCACTATAGGTTTGACCAGGTTCTAGAGGAGTTCTGATTATTCCCTTTTCTAGATCTTCTAATCCATTAAATGGATCTATGATATCACCAAAGTTATCCTCGTGTAAAGAGAGAGCCAAAGCATTAATGGTAAAGTCACGTCTATTTTGATCGTCACTTAAACTACCGTCTTCTACTATGGGTTTTCTGCTGTCTCTACTGTAAGATTCTTTTCTAGCTCCTACAAATTCTACCTCTAAATCTTTATAGCGAAATTGCGCTGTTCCAAAATTCTTAAAATAAGAGACTTTCTTAACTCGTAATTTCTCCCCAATTTCTTTGGCCAAATCCAGTCCGTTTCCTACCACAACGATATCTATATCTTTTGAAGGACGTTCTAGAATTAAATCGCGCACAAAACCTCCAATTACATAAGCTTCTTGATTGTTTTTGGTAACGATTTCTTTGGCAACCTTAAAAACGGGGTGCTTTAAATATTCTGCGTAATTTGTTTTCATTTTCGAGCTTGCAAATATAAGGAGAGTTCTACAATTTAAAGGGCTTTCTTTTGTATCCAACCATAAATCGGTATCATTTCTAAGTTGGCGACATTTATAGGAAGTCCATTTTCCTCCTTTGCCTTACCCGTTATTAAGATGTAATACGCATCTGGGGTCTCTGCTAATATTCTAAAAAGTGTATGTTCGGGGAAGTGGCAAATTAAATTCGTTTGCAACCTACGTATGCCTCCAACAAAGGCATTTTCTGTAATTGGGGTAGGTGACCAATACAGAGCAATTTCTTGTTTACTTATTTGATAGGTTCCTTTGAAATGAAGGCTATCTGGAAAGAATTCACCCTTCATGTCTTCTTTGTCTCTGGCGATGAAAAACTTCTTTTTCACTTTAATTTCACCACGGATAAAACGGAGCGTGCTTATGTTGTGGGTGTAACTTTCACAACAAGGATATTCATGTGTGTACAGGATAATTTCATTGTTGTTAGGGTTGATTTTATACCCCAACAGAGCGCCTATTTCTACATAGCTGAGCACGTATTTATTTTCAGATAAAGTATAAATTTCTGTGTAAGCTCTATCGTCGGTAGCCTCGTATTTACCTTGAAAAAGTAATTCTAATTGGCCGTCTTGGTTAAGATCAATAAAATGCCAAAATTCCTTGTAAAGGCTAAAGTAAGTTTCGAAGTTTTCGCGACCATCATCTTCTAAATAATGATTAATCATTTTCCCTGTGTACAGGGTTTTTACAGCTTCTTTTAATTCAGGAGTAGCAATAAAAACGCTATCTACATGGGTGCGTAGACCATGGATCATATTAAGGGGAAGGTGTTCATACACAACTCCTGCTGCCTTACTTATAAAACTAAAACTTAAAACAATAAGGGTGATGTAGAATTTCATTTTGAAACATAAAAAAAGGGGGATAGTATTATCCCCCTATAATGTGTTAGGAAATTATTTCGCCGAATCGGTTTCTTTTGTTCCTTTTTCGATTTCAATTTCTAATGCAGAATGATCTGTATTTGCTTTCACTTTAATCGTATCACCCTCTTGAAGGTGAGCATTGATAATTTCTTCAGCTAACGGATCTTCAACATACTTTTGGATAGCTCTTTTCAATGGACGTGCTCCAAACTTCTCGTCGTAACCTTTGTCTACGATAAAGTCTTTGGCCTCTTTTGTCATTTCAATTTGGTATCCTAAGTTGTTTAATCTTCCGTAAAGTTTGTCTAACTCCAAATCGATGATTTTGTGGATACTATCTCTATCTAATGATTTGAACAAGATCATATCATCAATTCTATTTAAGAATTCTGGAGAGAAGGCTTTTCTTAAAGCGTTTTGAATCACAACTTTCTGATCTTCCTCCTTAGATTCTTCTCTAGATTTTGTTCCAAATCCAACTCCAGTACCGAAGTCTTGCAACTGACGTGCACCGATGTTAGAAGTCATAATTAAGATCGTATTCTTAAAGTCTATCTTTCTTCCTAAACCGTCTGTCATGTGTCCGTCATCCAAAGCTTGAAGCAACAAGTTGAAAACATCAGGGTGAGCCTTTTCTATCTCATCCAATAAGATGATAGAGTAGGGCTTACGTCTTACGCGCTCTGTTAACTGTCCACCTTCTTCGTAACCAACGTATCCCGGAGGTGCTCCAACTAAACGAGAGATAGAGAATTTCTCCATGTATTCAGACATGTCCACACGAATCAAAGCGTCTTCTGTATCAAATACATTTTTGGCCAATACTTTTGCCAATTGTGTTTTACCCACACCTGTTGGCCCTAAGAAGAAGAAAGAACCAATTGGTTTGTTAGGATCCTTCAATCCAGCTCTGTTTCTTTGAATGGCTTTTACAACCTTATCAACAGCTTCGTCTTGTCCAATAACTTGACCTTTCATGGTCTCGGCCATTTTCGCCAACTTACCGCTTTCTTTCTCTGCAACACGTTGAACAGGAATACCTGTCATCATAGAAACTACTTCTGCAACATGTTCTTCTGTTACGGTAACTCTATGCGTTTTTGTTTCCTCTTCCCACTTGTTTTTCTCCAACTCTAATTGCTCTTGAAGCTTGCGTTCGTCATCTCTTAATTCAGCTGCTTTTTCGTATTGCTGAGATTTGATTACTTCGTTTTTCTTCTCTTTAACTTCCTCAATTTTCGCTTCTATATCCACGATTACTTTAGGAACGTTAATGTTGGTAAGGTGAACACGAGATCCAACTTCATCTAAAGCGTCAATCGCCTTATCTGGCAAATGTCTATCAGAAATGTATCTATCTGTTAACTTAACACAAGCCAAAAGAGCTTCGTCTGTATAAGTTACAGAGTGGTGATCTTCGTATCTTTCCTTAATGTTATTTAAAATCTGAACAGTTTCATCGATGTCTGTTGGCTCGATGATAACCTTCTGGAATCTTCTTTCCAAAGCTCCATCTTTTTCGATGTGCTGTCTGTATTCATCTAAAGTAGTTGCTCCTATAGCTTGCATTTCACCACGCGCTAAGGCTGGTTTAAACATGTTAGAAGCATCTAAAGAACCACTTGCTCCCCCCGCACCAACTATGGTGTGAATTTCATCGATAAATAGAATGATGTCTGGGTTCTTTTCGATTTCGGCCATTACGGCTTTCATTCTTTCTTCGAACTGACCTCTGTATTTTGTACCGGCTACTAAACTCGCTAGGTCTAAAGAGATAATTCTTTTATCGAATAAAACTCTAGAGACTTTACGTTGAACAATTCTTAAAGCCAAACCTTCGGCTATGGCACTTTTACCAACTCCAGGCTCTCCAATTAATATAGGGTTGTTCTTTTTACGTCTAGATAGGATTTGAGAAACGCGTTCGATTTCCTTTTCTCTACCAACAATAGGGTCAAGCTTACCGCTCTCTGCTAATTTGGTTAAATCTCTACCAAAGTTGTCGAGTACTGGAGTTTTACTTTTTCCTTCTCCAGGTTTACGAGCACCTCCAGCTCCGCCTGTAAATCCAGTGTCTCCACCTTCATCTGCTGTTCCAGGGAATTCAGCTTTTGGTAATTGTTCATCTTCTAGCATAGCTTCTATTTCGTCTTTAATGTTGTCGTATATAACGCCATACTTGTTCAATGTTCTGCACGCAACATTGTTTTCGTCTTTTAAGATAGACAAGAGTAAGTGCTCTGTTCCTATCACCGGACTTTTAAACAATTTCGCTTCTAAATAGGTAACCTTTAAAACTTTTTCAGCTTGTTTTACTAAAGGAATATTTGTCAGGTTGATGTTGCTCTTTGAAGATCGAGTTAAGTATGACTCAATTTCTAATCTTATTTGCTTAAGGTCTAAATTGAACTCTTTTAAAGCCCTTATTCCAAGACCTTCACCTTCTCGAATTAATCCAAGTAACAAATGCTCAACCCCAATGTAGTCGTTGCCTAAGCGTAAGGCTTCCTCTCTACTAAAGTTGATCACATCTTTTACTCGGGGTGAAAATTTTGCTTCCATATAATGAGTTCTGTGTTTGTTTATTTTGGTAGACTAAAATCAATAATTAGTCCATTTACCAAATATAAAACGAAAACAAACCAAAACTGTTTAAGTTGTCCACAATTTTTCACAGAAATTTGTTAGTAAAATGACTTCTCTTACTTTAAAACTCTAGATTTTATACTTATTTTCGAAACTTCGTAACGTTGAACCCTAATGGGTGTCAAACATTAAATAAATTGTGACAACATGGCAGATGGTGAAAGAATAATTCAGATAAATATTGAGGATGAAATGAAATCCGCATACATTGATTATTCAATGTCGGTAATCGTTTCTAGAGCATTGCCCGATGTGCGTGATGGTTTTAAGCCTGTGCATAGACGTGTTTTATACGGTATGCAAGATTTAGGAGTATTCTCGAATAGAGCATATAAAAAGTCAGCAAGAATTGTTGGAGAAGTATTAGGTAAGTATCACCCACACGGAGATAGTTCTGTTTATGATACTATGGTGCGTATGGCGCAGCCTTGGTCTTTACGTTATCCTTTAGTAGATGGACAAGGTAACTTTGGTTCTGTAGATGGTGATAGTCCGGCAGCCATGCGTTATACGGAGGCTAGATTGCAAAAGGTAGCAGAAGATATGTTAGCGGATCTTGAAAAAGACACCGTAGATTTTGCACCTAACTTTGATGAGAGTTTAAAAGAACCAACTGTACTTCCTACAAAAATCCCTCAACTTTTAGTGAATGGAGCTTCTGGTATTGCTGTAGGTATGGCTACGAACATGGCCCCTCACAACCTTACTGAAGTAGTTGATGGAGCTATTGCTTACGTAGACAACAGAGATATAGACGTAGAGGAATTAATCCAATACGTAAAAGCACCTGACTTCCCAACAGGAGGTATTATTTACGGATACGAAGGGGTTAAACAAGCGTTAACAACAGGTAGAGGTAGAGTAGTACTTAGAGCGAAAGCAGAAATAGAAGTTACCAAATCAGATAGAGAACAAATCATCGTAACTGAGATTCCTTATTTAGTAAATAAGGCAGACATGATTAAGAAAACTGCTGATTTAGTAAACGAGAAAAAGATAGACGGTATCTCTGATATTAGAGATGAATCGGATAGAAATGGTATGCGTATCGTTTATGAAATTAAACGTGATGCATTGGCCAATGTAGTGTTGAATAAATTATACAAGTACACAGCATTACAGAGTTCATTCTCAGTAAATAACATTTGTTTGGTTGATGGTAGACCAAAGCAGTTAAATGTTAAAGAATTGATCGCTCACTTCGTTGATTTTAGACACGAAGTAATTGTTAGAAGAACGAAGTTTGACCTTAAGAAAGCGGAAGATAGAGCGCACATCTTGGAAGGTTTAATCATCGCTTCTGATAACATAGACGAAGTAATTGCTTTAATCAGAGGTTCTAAATCTCCAGATGAGGCAAGAGAAAAATTGATGGGTCGTTTTGATTTATCAGACTTACAAGCGAGAGCTATTGTTGAGATGAGATTGCGTCAGTTAACAGGACTGGAGCAAGATAAGTTAAGAGCAGAATACGACGATTTAATGACGTTGATTGCGGACTTAAAAGACATCTTGGCAAATGAGTCTAGAAGAATGGACATCATTAAAGAAGAATTAATTTACGTTAGAGATAAGTACGGAGATGAAAGAAGATCTGTAATTGAGTACTCTGCTACAGAAATGAGAATCGAAGATTTGATTCCAGATGAAGAAGTAGTGGTTACAATTTCTCATGCAGGATACATCAAGCGTACAAACTTAACGGAATACAAAGTTCAGAAAAGAGGTGGTATGGGATCGAAAGGTTCGAATACTAGAGATAAGGACTTCTTGGAAGAAATCTTTGTGGCAACCAACCATAATTACTTGTTGATCTTTACTGAAAAAGGAAAATGTTTCTGGATGCGTGTATTCGAAATTCCAGAAGGAAACAAAACTTCTAAAGGTAGAGCTATCCAAAACTTAATCAACATTGAACCAGATGATAGAATTAAAGCTTACATCTGTGTAAATGATTTGAAGGATGAGGATTACGTGAAGTCGAACTACATCGTAATGTGTACGAAAAAAGGTATCATTAAGAAAACGAGTTTAGAGGCTTACTCTCGACCAAGAACAAATGGTATCAACGCTATTAACATTAATGAAGGAGACGAACTATTAGAAGCGAAATTGACAAATGGTCAGAATGAAATCATTATGGCTAAGAAGTCGGGTTACGCTATCCGATTCAACGAATCAACTGTTCGTACAGTAGGAAGAAATTCTATTGGTGTTAAAGGAGTTAAATTCAAGTCAGAAGACGATGAAGTGGTAGGAATGATTTGTGTTGAAAACGATACAAAGGATACCATCTTAGTAGTTTCTGAAAATGGATATGGTAAGCGTTCTTACTTGAATGATCCTGAAACAGGAGAGCCAACATACCGTGTTACAAACAGAGGTGGAGTTGGTGTGAAGACGATGTCTGTTACTGAAAAAACAGGTTCTTTGATCGCTATTAAGCACGTAAGTGATGAGGATGATTTAATGATCATTACGAAGTCAGGAATTACCATTCGTTTCGATTTAAGTACAATTCGTGTGATGGGTAGAACAGCTCAAGGTGTTCGTATGATAACTTTAAAGAAAAATGGCGAAATTGCGGCCGTTGCTAAAGTTCCAAAAGGAGACGAAGACGAAGAGCAAAATGAGGAATTAACTGAAGGTGGTATGGAAAATGCTACATCAGAGGAGGAAGAATAAAAATAAAGGGAAAATGAAAATGTTTAAGAATTTAGTTCTAGGAGCTAGTTTAGTATTAACTACTGGAGCTATCGCACAAAATAGTAACGTAGTAAATGCGGCTTTAGAATATAGAGATTACTCAAGTTCAATCGCTACAGGTAAAGTTGACGAAGCAAAAACAGCATTGTTAGCGGCAAAAAAGTACATCGATGAAGCGATAGCACACGTGGATACGAAAGAAGATGGTAAGGCAAACTGGTACTATGGTATGATTTATTCTGAAATCATGCAGGTAGCTGGGATGACTGGTGACACAACAATGATTGCCATGATCAATGAAGAGGTAGCCAACAAAGCCATGAAATCTTTGAATTACGCAATTAACTCTGAAAACTCTAACGGTAAAACTAAAAGAGGAGCAGAGGCTTACGTTGAAGAGCAAAAAGCTGAATTAATGAGGTTAGGTGCAGGAGCGTTTTCAGCGAAACAGTTCGCGGGTGCTTACATGGTATTTAAATCGGGTTACGAATTTAGTGAAGGTGTTGGACAAGCAGATGAGCAATTTAAAGATAACGCAATTGTTTCTGCTCAACGTGCAGTAGATACTTTGGTTAAGCAAGGTGATACGCTTATGGCTTACAATGCAATTGATGATGCTATTGCATTTGCACCTGAAAACGTGGATTTAACCTTAGCTGCTGTTGATATTGCTATCGCTGGTAAGGATTACGACAAGGCAAACGATTACTTCAATAAAGTGTTGAAGTATGAAAGTGAAAATGCTGATTTATTCTACAGCTACGGTTCTATCATGTACAATGCTAACCGTATGGATGATGCTATCAGTGTATTAGAAAAAGCAATTGCTTTGGATTCTCAAAACGCAGATTACAACTACATTTTAGGAGCTTCTTACTTAGAGAAAGCTAAAATGTTGCAAAGAGAATACGGGAACATGAACATTGATGATCCTAGAATGAACGAAGCTGAAAAAGCGTACAAAGCTATGTACACGAAAGCAGTTACTCCTTTTGAGATTTACTTAAATGCTACAGGAGAGAACAAGCAAATCTTAACGATTTTAATGCAGGCGAGTAGACAAGCTGGAGATACTGAGAAAGCTTTATCTTACAAAAAGAGATTAGACGCACTATAAAAAGTGAGTTGAAATAATTAAAAGTGAAAAGGGAGATGTTTGTCTCCCTTTTTTTATGTTTTTTCCTTTCTGTCATTCGTCCTTTTATAAAATGAACCTTACATTTATAAACGAAATTTTTACGCTATGAAAATTGTTGTTTTAGGATCTGGAACCTCCCAAGGTGTACCCGTAATTGCTTGCAATTGTGAGGTGTGTTTAAGTGAGGACCCAAAGGATAATCGTTTAAGAACCTCTGTTATGTTTACGGTAAATGGAGAAAATTATGTGATTGATTCTGGACCTGATTTTAGACAGCAAATGTTACGCGAAAAAGTGCAATCTCTACGTGCATTAATTTTTACACATGAGCACAAAGATCACGTAGCAGGAATGGATGATGTAAGGGCTTTCAATTTCAAAGAAAAAAGAGATATGGAAGTTTTTGCCTCGACTCAGGTTCAAGAGGCTCTGCACAGAGAGTTCCATTATATTTTTGGCGGAAATACTTATCCAGGAATACCTAAGGTGAATTTAAATACCATAACAAATGAGAAGTTTCTTTTACCTTGTGGTGAAGAGATAACGCCCATACAAGTATTGCATTATAAAATGCCAGTCTTAGGTTTTCGTATTCGCAACTTTAGCTATGTAACGGACGCAAAAACTATTGCAGACGAAGAGATAGAAAAGTTAAAAGGGAGTGAAGTGTTAATTGTAAACGCCTTGCGTAGAGAAGAACATATCTCTCACTTTACAAAAGATGAAGCATTGGAACTTATTGCTAAAGTAAAACCAAAGAAAGCCTACCTTACGCACATTAGTCACATGTTTGGTACCCAAGAAGAAATTGAAAATGAATTGCCCGAAAATGTTTTTGTGGCTTATGATGGATTAGAAATAAATATATAATGAATTTAGAAAACTTTAGAAAAATTGCCATCCTAGAAGGAGTAAGCTGGCTTTTGTTATTGGTGACCATGGGAATGAAATATGGAATGGATATTTATTGGCCCAATAAAATTGTAGGCTATGCGCATGGCTTTTTGTTCATAGCTTATGTTTTTTTCCTCTTGTACTTTTTGTACACAAAAAAATGGAAGTTTGGTTTTGGTGTTTTAGCCTTTGTCGCTTCACTTTTACCCTTCGGTACCTTTTATTTAGATAAAAAATATTTGAAGAATATGTAGGATAATTTACCTAGTAAAAAAGGGAAGTGTTGATGCACTTCCCTTTTTTATGAATCCTATTTTTTAGAGAGTTCTAATGCGTGTCGTTGACTAAATCGTTTTTCATTTGCTGTTATTCCTCCCTCTGGGAGGTAGGTTTCAATGGCATAATAATCAGCGTCTGATGCATTCCTTTTATGTCTACTTTCTATGAGTTGACCTTTTTTATTGTAGTAATATTCATTTACCCAGATCCCTATGATGAGTGTTTTCGGTTCATAGCTTCCTGTGTAGTGCAATTCTTCTTTTATAAGTCTTCCTTTTTTATCAAACGTGTAGATGATGAATTTTACACCTTGATCTCCTGTTGTGCCATAAAAATCTTCTCTGATTAATTTTCCATGTTTATTATAGACGGCCGTTGAAAAATCACTTTGGTATTTGTAACTTTCTTTTAGAAGTACTTGATCTAAGGTGTCTCCGTAACTGTTTATATACAAAACACCTGTCGGCTGTTTTACTGGCTCAGGGAGGTAATAGGTCTTTATCATATTTTTGGAAGCGTTTCCTTCCATTTTATAACTAAAAAGTCCTTTACCTAAAACCAAATAAACCGTATCGGAACTATTTCCCAGAAAAGTAGCTGTCTGTATGCTAATACCAAGTGTGTCTATAGAAGTGTAGGGTTTGAAAAATTGATAATTTACCTTTTGTTGAAAGATGTTTTTGGAAAGGTACGGTTTCTTGGTATCTATAAAACGTGGCAGAAAATATTGTTCTGGTGCGTTGCTAGATAAAATTTCTCGCTCTGCGCTTACCGGGAAATAGAAAAGACTGTCGTTTTCTATGCGAAAGGGTCCTTTAATAAAATGTTCGTTGACAAAGTACATGGGGGCTTTGTTCTGCACATAATAGAAATAGTCCTTTCCGCGAGTATGAACGCTTTGAAGCCTTAAGGTATCTATGCTATTTTCACGGGTGTATTTTGAGGTGTTGTAATAAATAGCATGACTTCCTTCCTCTAGGTTTAAATATTTCAGTAAATCGATTTGGGTAGTTTTTGTTTGACCAAAAGCAACTGTAGATAAGAGCAGTAGAAAGGGTAGTGCCCAAGCTATGTTTTGCGATAATATTTGCATAAAAAAGAAGGCACTCCATATAAAATCGAGTGCCTGTTAATGTTATTGGTTTCCTTTGGCGTGATCGGCTAAGAATTGAGCTAATCCAGCATCTGTTAAGGGGTGATTGGCCAAAGCCATAATTGCTTTCAATGGTGCAGTTACCACATCTGCGCCTAGTTCTGCGCATTTTATTATATGCATAGGGTGACGAACCGATGCAGCCAATATTTCCGTATCAAATAAATAGTTGTCGTAAATACCGCGAATTTGTTCAATCAAATCAAGACCGTTAAAGGAAATATCATCTAGTCTTCCTAAAAAAGGAGATATGTAAGTAGCGCCCGCTTTTGCAGCCAGAAGTGCTTGCCCCGCTGAGAATATCAAGGTACAATTGGTTCTAATTCCCTTATTTGAGAAATGTTTAATGGCTTTAATTCCCGCTGGTGTCATCGGTATTTTAACTACGATGTTTTTGTGTAAAGCAGCCAATTCATGACCCTCTTTTACCATTCCGTCGAAGTCCGTGGCAATTACTTCAGCAGATACATCTCCTTCAACTGTATTACAAATCTCAACGTAGTGATTTAATATGTTTTCTTGTCCGGTAATTCCTTCCTTTGCCATTAGAGAAGGATTGGTAGTTACTCCATCCAATACGCCTAAATCGTATGCTTGTTTAATATCTGCTAAGTTGGCTGTATCAATAAAAAATTTCATATCATTCTTTTTTTAGAAAGTTATCACCTTTTGTTCGACTATTCCTTGTCTTTGTTTTAAATCTTTGTTAGGAATCAATCACTGATTTTTTCAATTTCAGCTTCATCCCAGCGTTCAACGCGTTTCACACCTTCAACAATTTCAAACTTGTGTATCAAAGATTCCAAGTGTTGTAAATCGTGAACATAAACTTCAACCCATCCTTCAAACACTCCATCATGAGAGGAGAAAGAGATAGATTTCATGTTAACGCTGTGTTGGTGGGAAATGATGTCTGTAATTTTATTTACCAATCCCAAATCGTCTATACCTATCAACCTTAATTTACCGATGTGTTCTTTTACATCATCTAATTCCCAAGTGGCAGGTATGCAGCGATAAGCCATTTTACTCATCATGTTTTCTGCATTCGGACAATTGGTTCTGTGAATTTTTAATCCTTCACTTATAGAGTTAAACGCAAAAATTGAATCACCTGGAAGTGGATTACAACACTTGGCGTATTTGTAATCTAGTTCAACGTTATTATTTCCTATAATTATGGTGTCCTTAGGATTTAACACCGTTTTAGGTTCAGGAGCATCTGTTTGCACTCCTTTCTTCGGACGTTTTTTGTCTGATTTAAAATGTCCACCTTCCTGCGGAATTTCCTTAACTCTCGGTAAGTCAATCTTTCCTTTGGCAATTTTTATGTATAACTCTGTTGCACCGGGTACTTTAAAGAAACGTTCGAGAGTAGTTACATTCTCGCTAGTAAACTTAATGTTGTAATTCTTTAGTTTACGTTCAAGTATTTCTCTACCATCAGCAGCGATTTCCTTGCGTTCTTCATTTAAAGCATTTTTAATTTTTTGTTTGGCCCTAGCAGTAATTACATATTTTAACCATTCATCATTCGGCTTTTGTTTCGAAGAGGTAATGATCTCAACCTGGTTACCGCTTTTTAATTGGTGACTTAAAGGAACGAGCTTATTGTTAACCTTTGCACCTATACATGTTAAACCAACTTGGGTGTGAATATCAAAAGCAAAATCTAAAATAGTAGCACCATTGGGTAATACGCGAAGTTCTCCCTTTGGAGTAAAAACATAGATTTCTTCACTGAACAAATTCAGTTTAAAATCATTGATGAAATCCATAGCATCTGTAGAAGGATTTTCAATTAAATCTCTGATTTCTGCTATCCACCTGTCAAACTTAGTATCGCCGTTTTTAGATTCTTTGTAATTGTAGTGTGCTGCCAATCCTTTTTCGGCAATTTCATCCATACGTTTCGAACGTATCTGAACTTCTATCCATCTACCTTGTGGCGACATTACCGTTGTATGTAAGGATTCATACCCATTTGCACGTGGCGTAGAAATCCAGTCCCTTAACCTGTCTGGGTTGGGTTGGTAATAATCAGTTACAATAGAATAGACTCTCCAAGCATCTGGTTTTTCTAATTCTTCAGGTGTATTTAAGATGATCCTAACGGCAAAAAGATCGTACACCTCTTCAAAAGGAATTCCTTTCTTTTGCATTTTACGCCAGATAGACGAAATTGATTTTGTTCGCGCCTTGATTTCAAAATCGTAGCCCTCCTTGGTTAAGCTATCTTTTATAGGTTGCATAAATCGACGAATGAATCGATTTCTTGCTTCCTTGCTCGATTTTAATTTAGATTGTATTTCGTTGTAGATAGGCGGGTTCATGTATTTCAATCCCAAATCTTCCAACTCACTCTTTATCGAATACAACCCTAATCTGTGGGCCAGAGGAGAGTATAAAAAGTTGGTTTCAGATGCTATCTTTAATTGCTTATCTGGACGCATACTTTCTAGCGTACGCATATTGTGGAGTCTATCCGCTAACTTAATAAGGAGTACCCTTAAATCATCAGAGATAGTTAACACCATCTTCCTAAAGTTTTCTGCTTGTATAGAAACATTTTCATCGAAAACCTCAGGGATCTTTGTAAGACCATCAATTATTTTTCTGGCTGTTGGACCGAAAAGTTCTTCTATATCTTCAAGGGTGATATGTGTATCTTCAACCGTATCATGCAACAGTGCACAAGCTATTGCTGTAGCACCCAAGCCCATTTCTTCCGAACAAATTCTTGCAACGGCAATGGGGTGAAAAATATAGGGTTCTCCAGACTTTCTACGCATGTCTTTGTGTGCTTCAACAGCAACATCAAAGGCTTTACGTATCATTTTATTCTCCTCTTTTGTTCCCTGCTTAAAGGTGCGCAATAAGCCCCTAAAAGCATTGAGTATATCTTTTCTTTCCTTTTCTAAATCTATGTTCCCAGCGTCCTCAGCCATACGTGTATAATTATATACCTAAAATAATAAGAATGTTAAACATGTGAAATCTAAAGCCCAATAAAATAGAGGCTTTTGCACTTTTTTTTATGAAGATAGTACTGTTGATGATGTAAAGTTGAATAATGGTATAAATTCGTAAGGAACTAGGCTTCTGGAAATCTTAGGTTTAGGTATTTTACAAGTCAAGTGGTGTAGATTGCCCCACCAAAATGAGCTTTGGCCAATGCTTTCCCTTATTTTTGTCTCGATTATGGGAATTACGCAACGCGAGATACAACAAGTTTTTAGTACGCTAGATTTATCGGAAGAGGTATTTGCTTATTTGGCCTCTAAGTTTGAACGTATAGAATTAAAAAAAGGCGAGCATTTGCTAAGAGCAGGGAATAGAGTAGAGCACAACTATTATTTATTTGATGGGTGTGTGCGTGCATATTTTATTGATGATGCAGGGAAGGAACATACTTTTCAATTTGCTTTAAGTGATTGGTGGACATCTGATTACAATGCAATGTTGAAGAAAGAACCTGCCATGATGAATATTGAGGCACTTAAGGATACCGTTTTATTTGCCCTACACATGGATGATTTGGAAGAAACTTGTGATAAATTCCCAGATGTTCAACGTTTCCACAGAAGAAAATTACAAGGGGCTTTTGCAGCCTTTCAACGCAGGATTATGGAAAATCTTTCCAAAACTGCAAAGGAGAGATATCTAAATTTTATTCAAGCTTATCCCGATATTGAAAGGGAAGTGAAGAATTATCACATTGCTTCCTATTTAGGGATCACTTCTGAGAGTTTAAGTAGAATTCGAAGAGAATTGTCGCGCAAAGACAAGGCTAGGGCGATTTCTTAACATAGGTCAATTTTTTACTAGTCTTTGGCAACGAACTTTGCAGTCAAATTGAAAAAGACACATGGAATTAATTGAAAAATTAAACTGGAGATATGCCGCAAAGGCAATGAATGGAGAAAAAATTTCTCAAGAAAAGATCGATAACATTATAGAGGCGATTTCTTTAGCGCCAACTTCAAGTGGATTACAACCGTTCGAAGTAGTGGTAATAACCAATCAAGAAGTAAAAGATAAAATTAGACCAGTAGCTTGGAACCAGTCTGTAGTTTCTGATTGTTCACACTTATTAGTATTCGCAGCATGGGATACTTATACAGCAGATAGAATTAACTTTATGTTTGACTTAACAAACGAAGTTAGAGGGTTTAAAAATGAAGGATGGGAAAATTACAGACAGCAATTGTTAGGTGTTTATGTACCTCGTCCGGCACAAGAAAACTTTGAACACGCAGCAAGACAAGCATACATTGCTTTTTCTCAAGCTATTGCAGCGGCAGCATTCGAAGGTGTTGATGCTACTCCTATGGAAGGGTTTGATACAGCAGCTGTAGATGAAATTTTAGGATTGGAAGCCAAAGGTTTGAAGAGTTGTGTTATGTTGCCATTGGGTTACAGAGATGCTGAAAACGATTGGTTGGTAAACCTACCTAAAGTAAGAAAGAGCAAAGAAGACTTATTGATAAAAGTAGACTAAGCCGAGTTGACGTAAGAATTTGTTCAACTAAAAAGCCCCGATAAAAAAATCATCGGGGCTTTTTAGTTTCTTGTATCTCTTATTTAGCTGGAAGTACTTTCGTAGCTACCTCACCAAATCCAATTTTAACGTCTCCGTTCATACATGTACCTCTCATCGTTACCGTATCGTGGTCTTGAATGAATTTACGCTCAGAACCATCTTTCATTTGAAGTGGTTTTGTACCTCTCCATGATAATTCTAACATAGAACCGTAAGAATTAGGCTCAGGACCAGAAATTGTTCCAGATGCCATCATATCTCCACAGTTGATGTTACATCCATTTACTGTGTGGTGCGCCAACTGCTGAACCATGTTCCAGTACATGTGCTTGTAGTTTGAATTACAAATCACCGTCTCTTCACCGTTTTCTGGAGTAATAGCAACTTCTAAGTTGATATCGTAGTGGTGTTTTCCTTCGTATTCTAAGTAAGAAAGAACCTTAGGATCTTGAACAGGTCCTTCTAATTTGAAAGGCTCTAATGCATCCATAGTAACGATCCATGGAGAAATAGATGAAGCAAAGTTCTTCGCCAAGAAAGGTCCTAATGGAACGTATTCCCATGTTTGGATATCACGAGCTGACCAGTCATTGAATAAACACATACCAAAAATGTAGTCTTCAGCTTCTGCAGTTGTGATAGAATCTCCTAATGGTTTTCCGTCAAAAGTAACAAACGCCATTTCCAATTCGAAGTCTAACAATCTACATGGAGCGTAAATTGGATCTTCTTCTGGATTTGGTCTAATTTGACCTTTTGGACGGTGTATGCTTTCTCCAGAAACAATGATAGAGCTAGAACGACCGTGGTATCCAACAGGAATCCACAACCAGTTTGGCAATAATGCATTGTTCGGATCTCTAAACATCGTACCTACGTTCGTTGCGTGATCTCTAGAAGAGTAGAAGTCTGTATAATCACCAACTTGCACGGGCATTAACATTTCTACGGCTTCTGCTTCTATTAAAACTTGACCAACGTGGTGTTCGTTTCCAGAAAGATCTTTGTGATCTGTAGCTAATAATTTAGAAATTCTGTTTCTTAAATCTCTTGTTGCCTGTTTCCCTTTTTTCATCATAGGGTTAAGGCTATCTGTATCGAAATCTTCTAATTCGAAGGGCAAATTCTCCAAATAACCTAAAACATATAGTGTTTTCAAGTCCAAAACGAAATCACCAATACGTGTTCCTACACGTGGTGTTAAGTTTCCTGTTTTAAAAACTCCAAACGGAATGTTTTGGATAGGGAAGTCAGATCCTGATGGAACTTCTACCCATGATTTTAACGCCGGATTGTTTGCTTGTATCATATGTATATACTATTGAAATAATGGTAATCCACTCATTAATGAATGTACCTTTGTTTTAATTTGTTCTAATTTTTGCTCGTCGTTCGCGTTGCAAATTGCCTCGTCTAAGTATTCAACGATAGTCGCGATGCTGTCTTCTTTAATTCCACGTGTTGTAATTGCAGAAGTACCTACACGAATTCCTGAAGTTACGAAAGGAGATTCAGTGTCGAAAGGAACCATGTTTTTATTTACAGTGATTTCTGCCTTACCTAAAGCGATTTCAGCATCTTTACCCGTAATGTTTTTCGCTCTTAAATCAATTAACATAGAGTGGTTGTCTGTACCACCAGAAATGATTTTATATCCTCTCTTCACTAATTCTTCCGCCATAACAGCAGCGTTTTTCACTACTTGTTTTGCGTAAGCTTTGTAATCATCAGAAAGTGCCTCACCGAAAGCTACAGCTTTGGCTGCAATTACGTGCTCTAAAGGTCCACCTTGTGTTCCTGGGAATACAGCAGCATCTAATAAACTTGCCATAGAACGAGGGTTTCCATTTTTCCATTTAATTCCAAATGGGTTATCAAAGTTGTGACGCATCATGATGATTCCACCTCTTGGTCCACGTAATGTTTTGTGGGTAGTAGAAGTAACGATGTGACAGTGCTCCAATGGATCTGTTAATAAACCTGCAGCGATTAAACCTGCTGGGTGAGAAATATCGGCTAAAACCAAAGCTCCCACTTCGTCTGCTACTTTTCTAATACGTGCGTAATCCCAATCTCTTGAGTAAGCAGAAGCTCCACAGATGATTAATTTTGGTTTCTCAGCTCGTGCTTTTTCTTCCAAAGTTTCGTAATCTATCGTTCCTGTTTCTTCTTTTACACCGTAGAAGTGTGGTTCGTAGAATTTACCAGAGAAGTTTACGGGAGAACCGTGTGTTAAGTGACCACCATGAGAAAGATCAAATCCTAAAATTTTATCTCCCGGTTGCAAACATGCTAGCATTACTGCAGCGTTTGCTTGTGCTCCTGAGTGAGGCTGTACGTTAGCCCAAGTTGCACCAAATAATTTACACAATCTATCAATGGCAAGTTGTTCTACTTTATCAACTACCTCACATCCTCCGTAGTAACGCTTTTCAGGTAAACCTTCAGCATACTTGTTTGTAAGGATAGATCCCATTGCTTTAAGTACTTCATCACTTACATAGTTTTCAGAAGCGATAAGTTCTATACCATTTGTTTGACGAGCTCTTTCGTCTTCAATGAGTCCAAAAATTTCAGTGTCCTTCACCATTTTTTAATTGTTTATATTATATATCATTTTTAAGCCATCTACTAAGGGAGTAGAGGGTTTATAATTCACAAGTTGTTTTAATTTTTTAGAGCTACCCACTCTGCGTTCAACTTCATAGTCATATCGCTTTTTTGGGGCATCTATATAGGCTATTTTAGAAGTTGAATTTGTGATTTCTAAAATGTGCTCTGCCAAGGTTTTTATGTTCCATTCTTCTTCATTGGCAATGTTCACAATGTGGTAGCCTTTGATATTCATGAGTCGAACACAAGCCTCTATCGTATCATCTATGTAGGTGAAATCTCGGGTTTGTTCACCATTACCATACACGGTAATTTGTTCTCCTTTTTGCGCTTGTTCAAAGAAACGTGGGATGACCATTCTGTTGTCTTGATTTCCTCCGTATACATTAAAGAAACGTAAGGAAACGGCTTCCAAACCTTTCTCTTCATTGTGAGAAGCTAAATAGATTTCATTGTACCTTTTGGCCATGGCATAAGAAGTTCTCGGGTCTACCAAAACTTCTTCAGATAAAGCATTTTCTATGGCAGAATGACCGTAAATACCAGAAGTAGAGGCGTAGAGTATTTGTTTGATGTTGTTCTCCTGAGCAGCAGCTACAACATTGCGCGTACCTATTACTTCCACATCCATTGTTTCAACGGGGTTGTCTGCCACAACATCCACACCTAAAACAGCTGCAAAATGGAAAATTATATCCACATTTTTTGAAGCCGTATTGACGATAGAATAGTTTTTGACATCACCCTTAATGAAGTGAATCTGCTTAAAAACTTCAGGGTCAATTTTATTTCCTCTCAGTAAATTATCGAGTACAGTAACGTCATGACCATCGTTTACTAATCTTTTACAAAGATTACTTCCAATAAATCCTGCGCCTCCTGTTATTAATATTTTCATAGTGTTGTATTTCCCTAGAAGAAATGTTAACCTAAGTTTTACTTTTTGCAAAAGTACTTAAATTAAATATCTTCTCAAGTGTGTTAAGCGATGTGTCTGTTTATTTAATTCTGTAGAAAAAATGCCTTCTTTGTTCAAGGTTTCAATTTTAACCCTTCCACTGGCATGTATGATTTTATTGTCTTCTAAAAGTATTCCTACATGGGTAACCTTGTCTTTACTGTTTGAAAAGAAAGCTAAGTCACCCACTTGTATATCTTCAAAACCTATGGCTATACCTTGTGTAACCTGCATGCTGGCATCTCTGAGTAGTTCTACGCCAAACTCACGCAATACCGCCTGAGTAAAGCCAGAGCAGTCAATCCCAAATTGTGTTCTCCCTCCCCATAAATAAGGTGCGTTTAAAAATTCCAATGCAACTTCTCCTATGTTTGCATGCTTAGAAGGACTGTTATTTTGAGTGATTTTCTCGAAGGAATAGTCATCTACCTTAAACTGTGATAGATTTTCGTTGAGCATAGATCCTTTCAAGGTTTGTATAGGACCAATGGGGGTGTTGTAGGAGAGGAGAGCTGACTTTTGTCGTTGACCACTATTCAAAATCTCTTCTTTCGCAGCATTGCTGATGGTAAAGATTTGTTTGTAATCAATATATCCCTCATATCCATCGTGGGCATTTTTTATTTTCAGCCAAGGCTCTTCAAATTCTAGAATTTCACCTACTTCTCCAAAAAGTAGTTGTGTAACTATTTCAGAAGGATCACTAGCTGCTGCACGAACGGGAATTACGGGTAAGAAACAAAAGAAGTTTTCTCCTATCATAGTTTATTTCTTTTTCGGAAAATTTGGATGTTTAAATAAATTGAAAGCCTGTTCTACGTGACGTTCTTCGTGGTAGGCAACATATAATAAAGCATCACCCATTCTTAAACGTACGATACGCGATAAAGAAATTGGAACTTTCGTTCTTCTTAGATTAATGTGTTTGGCACCTTCTAAGATCTTTAAAAACCTTTGTTGTCCACTAACGAATTCCTCTATATCATTTCCTGTAACCATACTTGGGTCTAGGGTGGGGTTGTAATTTTTCTGCGCATTGAATTTACGCTTTACGTTACGGGCTCTACCTAACTTCATGCTTTTCCAAGCAGATTTACCCAGCGGAGAGGAAACAAAAGGTGCTTTGGCTTCTTTAAACTTCGTGTTTTCAATTTTATCTTCAAAAACAGGATGATAATATTTAGCAAACTGATTTAAGTGTGCGAAAATCTCCAATAAATTCCAGGTGCTTTCATTTGGGCGCCAAGTTTTTTGCTTGTCACTCAGGTGTTTAAATTTCGACTGAATTCTTTGGATTTGGTCTTGACTCAATTGTGTCAACTCGTCCACCCAGCTATTTATTACCACTGTTTTCATTTTCTTTAACTTCTGAATCAAAAATAACATCTAATTCTAACAGGACAAGCTAAAAGAAGTCTTTTTGTAGAGTTTTCTTTAGCATTATCGTCTGAGAAGCATTTGCCGTGTTTATTGCCAGATTTCTTTTTATTTTCGCAAGAGATTTAAAGCGTATATCTAATGAAAAAACCTTTGATATTAGTAACCAACGATGATGGTATAACTGCGAAAGGAATAAAATCCTTAGTAGAGGCCGTGCAAGAGTTTGGTGATGTGGTAGTTGTAGCTCCAGATAGTCCACAAAGTGGTATGGGGCACGCCATTACAGTAAACCAACCCTTGCGATTAACTGCTTCAACAATTTTTGAAGGCATAGAGGCATATACGTGCACAGGAACACCGGTTGATTGCGTAAAATTGGCCATATACGAAATCTTTAAACGCAAACCAGATATTTTAGTATCGGGCATCAATCATGGAGATAACTCTTCTTCTAATGTTTTGTATTCTGGTACGATGTCGGCAGCAGTAGAAGGTGCCATGGAAGCAATACCTAGTGTAGGTTTTTCTTTGTTGGACCACGGATCAGATGCAGATTTTACCACTTCGAAACACGTGGTTAAAAAGGTGATGCAACAGCTCTTAACCCAAAAGTTTCCCTTGGGTACTTGTTTGAATGTGAATATTCCGAATTGCGCTGTTGAAGATCTAAAAGGAATAAAGATATGTAGACAAGGTAAAGCACATTGGGAAGATAGATTTGATAAAAGATTGGATCAATTTGGCAAACCTTATTATTGGTTGACCGGAGAATTTAAAAGAGTGGATAAAGGTTCGGAAGCGGATACCTTGGCTTTAGATCAAAACTGGGCGAGTGTTGTTCCTATTCAATATGATATGACAGCACACCATTTAATTCCTGAATTAACTGAATGGGATTTATAATATATGAGTTTTAAGCAAAAAATAGATAAACCTCTTGTGGGAGGATTGATCGCATTGATTTTACCAGTGCTTGGTTTTCTGTTCTTTAAAGAATTGAATTACGCCAATAAACCTTGGGATCAGCTCTGGCGATTTATGAAAGCGAGTGCGAATAATAGAAACGAGTTAGTGATTTTTCCTTTAATCCCTAATTTAGTGCTCTTTTACTTTTCAAATTACCAATGGCGATGGGATAAGTTTACACAAGGACTTGTGTTTGTAACGGTACTTTTAGCCTTGGGAGTTGTGGTAAGTTTAGTGGTTTAAAGATGGGGCAAAAGAGAATATATATTATAGCTGGTGAGGCAAGTGGTGATTTGCACGGCAGCAATTTGATCAAATCTTTGCAACAGAAAGATTCCACTTTAGATTTTCGTTTTTGGGGAGGAGATAAAATGGAAGCCCAAACCCAGCAAAAATCGGTTAAACACATCAGAGATTTGGCCTTCATGGGGTTTGCAGAAGTAGTGATGAACCTAAGAACTATCCTGGGGAATATCAATTTTTGTAAACAAGATATATTAAAATATAAACCAGATGCTATCGTCATGATAGATTACCCTGGTTTCAATTTACGTATCGCTGAATGGGCCAAAACACAAGGCATACAGGTGATTTACTATGTCTCTCCTCAAATTTGGGCCTGGAAACAAAACCGTGTGCACAAGATCAAAAAAGTGGTCGATAAAATGTTTGTAATTCTTCCTTTTGAAAAGGAGTTTTACCAACGTTTTGATTACGAAGTGGAGTATGTTGGTCATCCTTTGTTAGATGCCATACAGCAATACAAAGCCAATAATCATCCGCAATTTGAAAATGAGGAGAAAGAAATTATTGCCTTGTTGCCAGGGTCAAGAAAGCAAGAAATTTCTCGAAAATTACCCGTAATGTTAGAGGCTATTAAAGACTTTGGTCAGTATAGAGTAGTTATAGCAGGCGCACCTTCTTTAGACGAAGATTTTTACACCTCTTTTCCTTTACCCGAAGGAACTGAAATCGTTTTTGGGAAAACGTACGATGTCTTGAATGTGGCTACAGCTGCTTTGGTAACCTCAGGAACTGCTACTTTAGAAACTGCTTTGTTTAAAGTTCCTCAAGTGGTGTGCTATAAAGCTTCTCCAATTTCCTATCACATCGCAAAGCGTTTGGTTAAAATTAAGTACATCTCTTTAGTGAATTTAATTTTGGACAAACTCAGTGTTGTTGAATTGATACAAGGAGATTGCAATCCAAAACGCATAGCCAAGGAATTGAAGGCCGTTTTACCAAATGGAAATAGAAGGCATCAGGTGTTAGAAGATTACCAAAATCTTTCACAAATCTTAGGTGGAGGTGGTGCCTCTGATCGAATTGCAGAGGGCATTATAAAGACAATAAATTAAAACATTGAAAACGATATTTACCATATTACTTTCTTTTTGTTTGAGCTTTGTGATGGGCCAACAAATGAGAATAGGTGTGGTAAGATCTCATGATATAGACCGTGTAATTTTCTCTTACTATAACGGTAGCTACAATGTTTACGGTGATACGGCGCGCTTAAAAACAATTTTGCCTAATGAGTTTGTGGATATACGCTATAGAGCCAATGACAAAGTGGAGTTGTTATTCGGGGTTCAATCTTTAGGTATTTTCGATTCTATACAGCTCAAACAAACCGGAAAAGATTATGGTTTGCGTTTAACTCCTAAATCTCCGAATAGGCATGAAAAGCAGTACCTCGATGATTTTGTAATCTTTGGGAAGCGTGGACATCTAACTATTGTAAATTTGGTGCAAGAACATCATTATTTAGCGGGAGTTGTTGAGTCAGAAGGAGGAGGAGGAAAACCACTGGAATATTACAAGGCCCAAGCGGTGATCTCGAGAACCTATGCCAGAGATAGATTGGATAGACATCGAAGAGATGGTTTCCAGTTGTGTGATCAGGTGCATTGTCAGGCCTACCACAACCGACAAAAATATACGCCAAGTATAGACACGGCAGTTTTGGCTACAGTCGGTGAGGTCATGGTAGATGAAGACTTGCACTTGGTTGAAGGTTTTTTTCATGCTAATTGTGGGGGACAAACAACTTGGACAGACTATGTTTGGCGCAATAGAATTCCTTATTTAGCTCCTATACAAGACAGTTTCTGCATTTATACAGTTCAGGCCAACTATACCACACGCGTGCCGAAAGCTCAATGGAGAAATTACTTAGTAAACCAGCTCGGATATCCAGAGAATGATCCCGTATATGGTCCTTTACTTTACAATTTTATACAATACGATAGGCAAAAGTATTTTCAGGATGAATCCACTGGAATAAAGTTAACGAGTCTACGTTATAAATTTAAGCTGAAATCTACCTTTTTCTCGTGTTATGAAGATGGGGATGATGTGGTGATAGTAGGAAAAGGTTACGGGCATGGAGTAGGACTGTGTCAAGAAGGAGCGATGGAGATGGCAAAGAGAGGTTTTACGTATGAGCAAATTTTAAAGTTTTACTTCTCAAACATCGAAGTGATAGGGAATTATAATGAAATCTTTTTTACCCAAGAAAATCAACAAAAAGATAATGAACTTTTGTAGGTTGGTAACTTCTGTTCTTATTTCCTTTTAATTGCGTGTAATACTTGTGAATTCTTACTAATTTTGTTTTTATTAGCTAAAGATCGAAGGAGATTAGAGAATGATAGATGAAAGAAGATTAACAACAGAAGAAAAGGCACTTAAAATCAACTTAAGTCCTGATATCTACGGTTCTTTTGCCGAAATTGGAGCTGGACAGGAAGTAGCAGCTAATTTTTTTAAGGCAGGAGGAAGCTCAGGTACAATTGCATATACTCATTCGGCTTACGACATGACAGTTTCTGATGCCAAGTATGGTAAGGCGCACCGTTATGTTTGTGAAGATAGGTTATTAACGATGTTAACTACAGAGTATGAGTCGTTAACGATGAATTTACCAGACAGAGCACCGGATACAAAATTCTTCGTTTTCAGTAACACGGTTGAATCTTTAAACTATCATAAAACAAACCAAGGTCAAGGTTGGGTAGGATTGCGTTTTCAATTAACACCAGAAAGCGAACCGAACGATATTATTTTGCACGTTAAAATGCACGATAATAGTAACCGTGCACAACAAGATGCCTTGGGTATTTTAGGGGTAAACCTTATTCACAGTGCATACTTCCTTTCGAAAGATGTTAATGAATTTCTAGACGCATTGGTACACAGATTACCAAGAGAGCGTATGGAAATTGATATGTTGCGTGTAAACGGTCCTGATTTCGAAGATGTGGATAACCGTATCATAGCTTTAAACCTTGTAAAAAGAGGTTTAACGGATGCTACTATGTTCGATTTAACAGGGAATGTTTTACAACCTGCAGCAGCGCTATACAAGAAAAATATTCTTTTGATGCGTGGTCGTTTTAGACCAGTAACGAAAGTACACATAGACATGATAGAAGCGGGAGAGAAATTGTTCCGCAAAGAGCCAGATGTAAAGGAAGACAATGTAAGGGTAGTGTTTGAATTAACGCTTAAAGACCTTACAGCAGATGGTAAAATATCAGATAAAGATTTCGTAGATAGAGCAGAATTACTTGGTTCACTTGGATATACAGTAATGATATCTAACTATCTGAAACACTACAAAATGGTGGATTACCTTTCAACCATTGCTAGAGGTAAACAAATGGGGGTTTTGGTAGGTATCTATAACTTACAAACCATTTTCGATGAGAAATATTACGACAATTTACCCGGTGGATTGTTAGAGGCGTTTGGTAGAGGATTTGGTCACAAAGTAAAAATGTACGTTTACCCAGCACGTGATGTTGAAACGGGTGAGTTGTACAAATTTGAAGATGTTAGAATTCCTGCTAAGCTCAAAGGTTTGTTAGATTTTATGATCGCAAACAACAAGTTGGAAGGAATAGAAGAATACGACGAAAAACTATTACACATTCTATCAGATGATGTGCTTTCTAAAATTAAAGCAGGAACCAAGATCTGGGAAGAAGATGTTCCACCACGCGTTGTAAAAGCCATTAAATTCTTGGAGCTTTTTGGTTACAAGCGAAAAAAAGAAAAGGTAACACAAGACTAATATAAAAGTGAGAGGAGGTAAGTTTTTACCTCCTTTTCTTTTCTGTGATTTTGTGTAAATTAGAGGAGATGAGAGAAGAAGATCAAGCTGTCAAATTAAGTCTATATAGCGTAATCAACAACGTGTTTTTCGCCGTAGTTAAAGGATTGGCTGGAGTTTTTGGTAATTCTTATGCGCTGATTGCCGATGCTATAGAATCTACCGCAGATGTATTCTCTTCTTTATTGGTCTTTTTTGGCTTACGGTACGCAGCAAAACCTGCAGATGAAAATCACCCGTATGGACATGGAAGAATTGAACCGCTGATTTCCTTCTTTGTGGTTTTCTTCTTAATGTGTTCGGCTTTTTTTATAGCCTATCAAAGTATCATCAACATACAAACTCCCCATGCTTTACCGGAATGGTGGACCTTACTTGTACTTTTGGTAATTATAGCCTGGAAAGAAATCAATTACAGACGCTTGCTATTGAAAAGTAAAGCGCTGAATAGTTCGGCATTAAAGGCTGAAGCTTGGCACCATAGAAGTGATGCAATTACTTCCTTATTGGCTTTTATTGGTATATCCATCGCCTTATTTTTTGGTGAAGGATTTGAGGTAGCCGACGATTATGCAGCTCTTGTAGCTTCTGGTTTTATCGTGTACAACAGCTATGGTGTGTTTAGACCGGCCATTGCTGAATTTATGGATGAGCATTTGCACGAGGAATTGGAAAAAGGTATTCGTGTGGAATCAATGAAAGTTAAAGGTGTGTTAGGAACAGAAAAATGTTACATCCGAAAAATTGGAAAGAAATTCCATGTTGATTTACATGCGGAGGTAGATGGACGTTTAACGGTAACAGAAGGACATACCATAGCACATCAGCTGCAAGATCATTTAAAAAATACCTTTTCAGAGATAGGAGTGGTGTTAATACATGTAGAACCATTTTCTGAGAATTAAATTAGTGGAGAAATTTATTGACGGTAGGCGGTATATATTCTAGAATATTTCCTATTTTAACTCCCACACTACACAAACAACTCAAATTACATATTGATAACGGCAAACTAAAGAAGTTTTACTTTTTTAGCTTGTAGTATTTTGAGTAAATCAAACAAACTGAAGTATGCATTATAAGCTAAATGAGGCTGAAAAAAAACGTATAAAGGAGTTAGAAAGCTACTCCATTTTAGATACTCTGCCTGAGGCGGATTATGATGCTATCACAAAAATTGCTGCACAAATATGTGATACAGAAATTTCTTTGGTGAGTTTAGTGGATGCCGATAGACAATGGTTTAAATCCCATTTAGGAATAGATGCCACAGAAACACCCCGAGAATATTCTTTTTGTTCGCGTGCAATTGTTAGTCAAAAGGACATTTACATCATAGACAATGCAAAAGAACATCCGACTTATAAAGACAATCCTTTAGTTACCGGACCTCCACACATTATGTTCTATGCAGGTGTACCCTTAGAGGGGAATGACGGCTACAAACTAGGAAGTTTATGTGTTATTGACTCAGAGAAAAAGCAATTGAGTGAAGCACAGATAGAAGCTTTAATTGCTTTGGGTAAACAAGTGGAAAACTTACTCAAGTTGCGTAAAAATCAGATGGTTTTGGATGAGATCATACGAGAGCTTGAATTAAAGAACGAATCACTGGAGCAGTTCGCGTATGTCGCAGCACACGATATTAAATCTCCTTTGAACAATATACGCGCATTGGTAGATTTGATCTTGAAAAAAGATGTGGATGATTTAAGTGAAGGAGTTTTAACCAAATTGAGGATGATACAAAATACATCCGATAAATTAAAAAGACTCGTAGATGCATTGCTTGAGTATTCTCAGGTAGATGCAAAGATGAATGAGGTAAAGGAGGTGAATGTTCAAGAGGTCATGGACACCATTGTTGACTTACATTCTAGTGACAGCGTGAATATAAAAGTCTCTACAGACAGAGAAATAGTATATTTTAGTGAGTTATCCTTTTACCAGATCTTGCATAACTTGGTAGTTAATGCTATAAAGTACAACGATAAAGATCATGTAAAAATAGAGATCAATTTAAGCTCTAATGAAGAAGAATGTACCTTAACCGTTAAGGATAATGGGGTGGGTATAGCACCTGAGAATTATAAAAAGGTTTTTGAAACCTTCACTACATTAAAAACTAAAGACAAATACGGGAATTACGGTAGTGGTTTAGGTTTGTCTATATTGAAGAAAATAGTAGAGCAATATAGGGGCGAAATTTCGGTAACCAGCACCTTGGGAGAGGGGAGTTGCTTTACGGTAGTGATCCCCAAAATAAAAGACATTAAGTAAGAGAAATTATATCAAAGAGGCTAGAAAGTAAAATAGGGAAGGTATCATTATTCAATTGATATTTCCTTTTTTTGAGGTAGAAAAAAAAGGGTGATCGTATGATCACCCTTTTTGTATTAAATACGTTTTCTTCTCGGACGCATTACACGTTTTTGTTCTCCATCTGCCTCTCTGCTAGAATTATCTCTCGTGTTATTAGAGAAAGAACGTTGTGGTTTATCCTTGAAGCTTTTCGTTGGTTTTTTCGGGGTATCTGGTCGTGATCCTTTTGGTGATGCAATTTTTACATCTAAAGCTCTTCCATTCACCTCAACACCATTTAATGCTTGAATTGCAGCAATGGCTTGATCGGTATCTTCCATTTCTACGTACCCAAAACCTCTCGATTTTTTTGTTTTCTTGTCGTAAACAACATGGGCGTAGCTAACTTCACCGAATTGGGAAAATGTTGCTTTTAAATCTTCTGAAGTAATACCAAAGTCTAAATTGGCAATAAAGATATTTGTCATCTAAAAATTATTAATCTAATGCAGTATGCACCACAAATGTACTGTTTAAAGTTCTTAACTCAAAATCAACAATAAATCTCTGAGAATTAAATCTTAACTGTTAGAATATTATATTTGCTGTAAAAATATTTGAGGGATATGAGATTTTTATTGTTTGTAAGTTTGGTATTAGTGGTTTTATCATGTAAAAAGGTAGATCCTGCTGAGCAAGCACAAATAGATGATGAAATTATTCAGGATTATTTAGAGACCTATGAAATTGTTGCTGAGAAATTAGACAACGGTTTATACTATTCTGTTGAAAAAGCAGGAACAGGACCTCAACCCACAGAATACTCAGATGTTTTAGTTGCCTATACAGGATACTTCACCAACCAAAGTGTTTTTGATGAAAGTGAGCCTGAAGGAATTAGCTTTAATCTTCAACAAGTAATAAAAGGGTGGACAAAAGGTATTCCTTTGTTTAAACAAGGAGCAAGAGGAACTCTATATATTCCATCTGCACTTGGATATGGTACCTCTGGTGCAGGTTCTATTCCTCCCAATAAAGTGTTGATTTTTGACATTCACTTAATAGAGGTACTTTAATCTACCCCGAAGGAGTGAACATCGTTGTGGTTTTCCTCTATTCCATCTTTTAGTTTTTTAATGATACGTGTAAGTTCGAACACGTCTGGAGTTGCATTGTTTTTTAACCAAGCAAAACCTTTGTATCCATTTTCTTCTCCATCTACAGCTTCGGCCATGTAGTAAAGTGCCGTGAAATTGTTCATCTTTAACCATCTTAAGGCTTGCTGGTTTCCTTCTGCAGCATTGATGAAAGCCATTAAGTGAGGGTAACCATTTTTCATCAACCAATCTCGGGCTTCATCCTTTAATTTCAGTGCATAGGTAGCCATAAACAGCTCTTCAAAACCATTTTCGTTGAGGTAGTTTAATAAATCGTTATTTCCTTCTATGGCCTTTGCCCAGGCTATAATAATCTTCGGGTGATAGGTAAGTTCCTTACTTTCTAACTTTGTTGTTTTCGTAATATCAACTTGTCTTTTTTTCTTTCGTTTTTTACTAAAAAGTCCCATCTGATTTATTGAATAAAGTTTAAAATATGTTGTACCGCTTCTTGCATAGGCGTTGGTAGTTGATCATTTTCCCATGGATGTTTGCTATGGAAGGTATGTCCCGTCCCCTCAACAATGACCAATTTACCCTTTGAATGCTTCGCTAAGGAAAGGGAACAGCTAGGGTCCACTGCTTCGTCTTCGCTTCCATGTATGTGCAGGGCGGGTTTCTGGAGTGTTTTTAAATTCTCACCTATGTTTAACTGGGCCTCATTTTCAAAATAATCTGTGTAAAAACTATAATAATGAGGCATGTCTTGGAGAGTTCTTCCGTTTTTTACAGAAAATACTCCTTCTTTCTGCCAATTATTGAGTGCTTCTCCTTGTATGAATCTTTTTTCAAAATCATCCACAGCTGCCAAGGTGATAAGTGTATTAATATTTTGGTTCTGAGCAGCGCATAAAGCTGCTATTCCTCCACCTCTGGAGTGACCAATGAGGTGGATATGGGAAGGCGCAAACTTTTCTTTCAAGAGGTCTACCATTATATGAGCATCCTTTACCTCGAAACTGTATCTGTTTTGAGCATAAGCTTCTAAATCTGGGAAATCTATGGGGTTTTCAACGCTTCCTCCGTTATGACTAAAATTAAAAGCACAAAAGGCATAGTTCTCATCTGTAAAAGCTTTTCCCATTAAGTGCCATGCACCCCAATCTTTGTAACCTTTGTATCCGTGCATGAAAAGTATGAGTTGTCCATTCCAATTTTCTGGAACAATTAGATCGTAGACAGATTTTCTGCCTTGAGCACCCGTGTAAATTTCGTTTCGCTTATCCATCCTCATAATATCCACTGCTTAATCTTCAAAAATACCTTGTATTTCCTGAAATTGATAGCCTAAAACTACTATTTTTAGGCTGTAATGAAGACAATGAGATTATTTTTCGTAGCCTTACTTTTCTTAACTCTTTCAGCATGTGGAGCTTCCTTGGGAGATCGTATCGATTCTAAGAATTTACATGTTTATTATATGGATGGAGTAAGTGCACAGGAGGCCGTTGATTTTGCCACGTATTGGAGAGACAACGGTTTTGTGGGCGATCAAAAACAAACCATACAATTAATAAGAAATGAATACAAGGAGTTAATTGTAAAACTGATAGAAGACAAAAAGTTTGAACAAAGTAGGTTATCGCTCGATGAACAGGCTATGTTGTCTAAATTAGCCCGTACTTTAGAAAAGGAGGTATTTACAGCTACCAAGGTTAGGGTAGTACCGTGTGACAATACATTTAGACCTCTCGTAAAACAATAACATGAAGATTTCAGCATCTATATATTCAGATAAAAAACGTCCACTAAAAGCAGTAATTGAAGATTTGGTGGCCCATAATGTAAATCTATTACATGTAGATTGTAACGATGATTTGTCTGTTTTCGACGATATAAAAGAGATCAGAACTTGGTGTGATTTACCAATAGATTTGCACATCATCACCGAAGAACCTGAAAAGTATTTCGATAAATTAAGAGAGGTTCCTGTTGAATACCTAACTTTTCAATACGAACAATTGCCTGCTGATTTTAGTTTACCTTTAGATATTGCTGGAGAAAAAGGCTTGGCAATTACAACGCCAACTCCTATATACGTATTTAATGAGTTTGCTGATTTCGACTTCTTACTAGTTATGGCAACGGTGCCCGGACAAAGTGGGGGAGTTTTTGACCCGGTAAACTTTCAAAAAGTAAGGGATTTTAAAAAACTCTATCCGAGAAAAGCGATACACGTAGATGGTGGAGTAAATGCGGAAGTTTCCTTTATTCTAAGAAATTTAGGGGTGCGTTCGAGCGTATCTGGAAGTTACTTGTTTAAAAGTGCCAGTGTAGGTGAAGCTTTGATGAATTTGACCAACAGAGAGCACGTTTCTTCTTTTTGTGTAAAGGACTTTATGGAGATGCTCCATGAAGATATTTTTGTTTACATAGAAGGATTGAATTTGGAGAAAATTTTAAACGCGATCGAATTAGGAAATAAAGGTTTAGCCATCGTGAAAAATATAGATGGACACTTTTTGGGAATAATAACCAATGCAGATGTTCGAAGATTTTTGCTGGCGAATATCACCGATGTGTATGCAGCGGAGGTGAGTGATATGATAAATAAAACACCCGTAGTTATACCAGAAACCGCCACGGTAGAGGAAATGTTAAACCATGTAAAGGAACAAGCTTTTCCTATTTCTTATCTTCCAGTTATATCTCAAGAAAATAAGGCTGTTGGTATGATTACTTTTGTAAACTTGATAAAAGGAGAATTATGATAATACACTTAAAAAATAACATAAACGAGCAAGATGCTCATCACTTAGCGGAGAGTGTTCAAGCTTTCTATTTTAAAGACCAAGAAGGGAAAAAGGTTTTGGTGACTTCTTCTTCAGTGAAGGAATTACCAAAAGAGGTGGAAGATAAAGTAAATGACTTTTGGGTTTTTCCAAATGATATGCAATTGGCTTCTCGTGAATATAAAAAAGAAACGAGAACCGTTGCCATAGGAGATACACGCATTGGTGGTGATACAGGCAATACTATTTTGATAGGTGGACCTTGTTCTGTAGAATCTGAAGGACAAATTAGAACTTCTGCAGAATTGATCAAGGGTATGGGCTTAACAACACTAAGAGGTGGTTGTTATAAGCCAAGAACTTCTCCTTACAGTTTTCAAGGGTTAGGTTTAGAGGGACTTATGCTTTTGGCAAAAATGCGAGAAGAGTATGGACTTAAAGTGATCACAGAGGTGAGAGATGCTACACACGTAGATGAAGTTATAGAGCATAGTGACGTAATACAAGTGGGGGCCAAGGCCATGTATGATCAAGGTATTCTAAGGGCTTGTGCAAAAACACAAAAACCAGTATTGATCAAAAGAGGATTTGGTACAACCTTACAGGAGTTTGTGCAAAGTGCGGAATTTGTTTTATCTGGAGGAAATGAAAATGTAATTCTTTGTGAAAGAGGTATCAGATCCTTTGAAACAAAAACAAGATTTACCTTAGATTTATGTGGAGTTGCTTACTTGCAAGAACATACCAACCTTCCAATAATTTTAGATCCTTCTCACGCAATGGGATTTGCTTATGGAGTACTTCCTTTAGCAAAAGCATGTGTGGCTATGGGAATTGACGGACTATTAATTGAAGCACACCCAACACCAAAGTTGGCAAAATCTGACGCTTCTCAGCAGTTGGATCATGAAAGCTTCTCTCATTTAATAGATGAATTAAATCCTATCGCTCAGGCGGTTGGATACAAAATCGTTTAAGACATGTATTTAAAAGAAAACCTGGCGTATTTACTCCAACAAAAAGATGTAGAATTGGAGGAGTTTCTGGATAGAAATGAAGTGGAAGACGTAGATGAATTTTCTATTGATGCTTTAAATGAAATTGCCGAGCACTATCAAACTACATTGAGAGATTTGTTGTTTTCTTCATTTGAGAAGAACCATGAAAAATTGAAAAATGTAAAACTTTTGATTTTGGATGTCGATGGAGTAATGACAGATGGTGGAATGTATTTCACAGAGAATGGTGATCAAATCAAGAAATACAATACCAAAGATGGAATGGCCATTATGCATTTGATCAAAAGGGGGTACCAAGTTGGAATTATTTCTAGTGGTTTTAAAATTGAGATGGTTAAAGCTAGAGCTGATTTATTGGGAATACAACATTTTTATGTCGGTAGAGATAGAAAGCTTGATGTTTTAAAAGCCTGGTGCGCTGAGCTCAATATAACTTTAGATGAAGTAGCCATGATAGGTGACGACATCAATGATTTAGAAGTTATGGAAAATATTGGAATAGCCGCTTGCCCGAATGATGCGGTTGACAAAATTAAAAATGCGGCGAATATTCATTTGAGAATGAATGGAGGTAAAGCCTGTGTAAGAGAGTTTATTGATAACTATTTACTACAAGAAGCTATTTAGTTGTAGTGCATACATATTTTGGTTGAGGGTGATAATTAGGTTTGTCACCCTTAATTTTTATCCCTAATCTTAAAAGTGCATCATCAAATCCTTTGTTCTTTTTGTTCTTTTTCATGATTTCCTGGTTTTATGTAATATAAATTAGTCAATAAATGTGCCAGTCACCTTAATTTTCCCTTTATCTGTGGGAAATATTGATTTAAGCTTGCTAGGAATGCATAAAAAAAGGTCAAGCTTTACAACCTGACCTTTTGACATTGAATATTTTTGGAATTATGCCACGGGTGTAGATTTCAAATTGTGTTCGAAAACTTCTACCAAAACTTCTAAAGCATAATCAATTTCTTCTTTGGTTGTAAATCTAGAGAAAGAGAACCTTGCATTTGGGCGAGATATGTCTGCCTTTATTCCCTGTAACACATGTGATGCATTTACAGATCCTGAACTACAAGCAGATCCTCCTGAACAAGCGATTCCTTTCAAATCTAAGGTGAAAAGCAACATGTTTGACTTTTCAGTATTTGGGAAACATACGTTCAAAACCGTGTATAAGGATTTTTCAGGAGTAACATCTCCGTGAAATTTAATATCCTCAAAACGATTTTGTAGTTGTTCTATCATGTAGCTTTTTAAAGCTTGAACATGAATTTGGTGTTGCTCCAAATGTCTATCGGCAATTTCCATTGCCTTGGCTAAACCAACGATTCCATATAGATTCTCTGTACCACCTCTAAATCCTCTTTCTTGTCCACCACCAAAAATAAGGTTACCTATTTTGATGTCCTTCTTAATGTATAAGAATCCGATTCCTTTAGGTCCGTGAAATTTGTGCGCAGCGCAGGTAATGAAATCTATGTCCAATTCTTGCATGTCGAATTTGTAGTGCGACATGGTTTGAACTGTATCAGAGTGGAAGTAGGCTCCATGTCTACGACACATCTCACTTACTTTCTTTAAAGGAAGTAAGTTTCCAACTTCGTTGTTACCGTGCATCAAAGAAACAAATGCTGGTCCTTGAGCGTTGGCTAACAATTCTTCCAAATGCGCTAAATCCACATGACCTTTTTCGTCGAACTTAACGAGTTTGAATTCTATATTCTTTTCTTCACAAATGTTTTCTACCGTATGTCCAACAGCATGGTGTTCGATAGGAGAGGTGATGATAGTTTTACATCCCAACTCTTTCACAGCGATGTTAATTGCCATGTTATCAGCTTCCGTTCCTCCTGAAGTAAAAATAATCTCTGAAGGAAGGCAATTGATAATCTTTGCAACTGTTCTTCTTGAAGTTTCAATCGCTGCTTTTGCTTGTCTACCATAGTAGTGCGTAGAAGATGGATTTCCAAAACCGTCTTGCAGGTAAGGAATCATTGTTTCTACTACTTCAGGGTCAATAGGAGTAGTTGCTGCGTTATCTAAATAAACTCTCATTGATTTTCTTCTAATTAGTTTAAAGCCATAATATCATCCATAATGCGCTCAGCCAATTTATTCGCCATTTCTGTAGTAGAACTTTCTGAATAAATACGAATGATAGGTTCTGTATTACTTTTTCTTAAGTGTACCCATTCCTTGTCGAAATAAATTTTAACACCATCTGTTGTGTCTACCTCTTTATCTTGGTATTTCACAGCCATGTTTTTCAATATTTCATCCACATTGATTTCAGGTGTCAATTCAATTTTATTCTTAGAAATAGTATACTTCGGGTAACTGTCTCTTAATGCAGAAATTGTTTTCTTTTCTTTCGCCAAGTGACTTAGGAAAAGTGCAATTCCAACCAATGCATCTCTACCGTAGTGTAGGGCAGGAAGAATGATTCCTCCATTTCCTTCTCCTCCGATAACAGCATTAACTGCCTTCATTTTTTCTACAACATTCACTTCGCCAACTGCTGATGCAAAGTATTGATTTCCTGATTTTTCAGTTACATCACGTAAAGCTCTTGTAGAAGATAAATTAGATACCGTTGCTCCTGGTGTATTACGTAGAACGTAATCTGCAACAGCAACCAAAGTATATTCTTCTCCAAACATAGATCCGTCTTCACAAACGAAAGCTAATCTATCTACATCTGGGTCTACTGTTATTCCCAAATCTGCTTTGTGCTCTAGAATTGCATTTGATAAATCTGTCAAATGCTCAGGAAGAGGCTCAGGGTTATGCGGGAAATGACCTGTAGGTTCACAGTATAACTCTGTAATATTTGAAACACCTAGTTTTTTCAATAGTGCAGGAACGAACATTCCTCCAGTTGAGTTTACGGCATCTACAACTACTTTAAAATTAGCAGCCTTAATTGCTTCAACATCTACACCATCTAATTTTAATACAGCATCAATGTGCTTGTCTAAATAAGTGTTATCCTCTTTGTATTTTCCTAAATCATCTACTTCAGCAAAGATGAATTCTTCAGCCTCTGCTATTCGCAATACCTCAGCTCCGTCTTCGGCAGAAATAAATTCTCCTTTTTCATTCAATAACTTTAAGGCATTCCATTGTTTTGGATTATGACTCGCCGTTAAGATAATTCCTCCGTGTGCTTTCTCCATAGCTACAGCAACTTCAACAGTTGGAGTAGTAGATAAACCTAAGTCTGTAACAGATATACCTAATGAGCGTAGGGTAGAAACAACTAAGTCAGAAATGATAGGTCCTGAGATACGAGCATCTTTTCCAACCACAACACTTAATTTCTTTGCATTGTTTCTGTTCTGAAGCCAAGTACCGTAAGCTGCAGCGAATTTCACTGCATCAATCGGAGTCAAACCTTCGTTCACTTTTCCTCCTATCGTTCCTCTAATTCCTGATATAGATTTGATTAATGTCATTTATTCAAAGTTTTTTTTAAGTCCAACCATTTTCATACAAGCGATAGCACATTCAATTCCTTTGTTCCCGTGTTTACCACCAGATCTATCTATGGCCTGTTGAAGGGTGTTATCAGTTAGAACACAAAGCACAGTAGGTTTATTGTATTTTAATCCTACATCTTTTAGTCCTAATGTCGCACCTTCACACACGAAGTCGAAATGACGTGTTTCACCTTGTATTACTGATCCAATTGCCACCACACCATCTACGTCTGTATATTCGTACATGTACTGTGCTGCCAAAGGCAATTCAAAGGTTCCTGGTGCAAAACGAACGATGATGTTCTCTTCTTTAACACCGTTTTCTAAAAGTGCTTCCTTAGCACCTTTTAATAAATTCAGGGTAATGTTTTCATTCCATTCAGAAACAACGATGCCGATTTTAAAATCGGCACCATTAGGAACATACTCCTGATTATATTCTGATAAATTTCTATTCTCTGTTGCCATTATTTAGCTGTTGAGTTGCTTGCTCTAGCTTTGTACTTTTCAACTGTGTTTTGACTAGCAAAAGCTGGATATTCATCTATAATTGTCTGGTAAATTTCTGTTGCCTTTTCGAAGTCTTTTAGTTCCTCACAAACTTTTCCTGCTTTAAACAAGAAGTGTGGAGTAGTAAGTTCGTTCTTTCTTCTTTCTGCTGCAGTAACGTAAGCAGCTATACCGTCTTCTAAGTTTCCTAATTCAACGTTACAGTCTCCTTCTAAACCTTTGGCAAGCGTAGCAATAAATTCGTCGTTTAATTCAACTCCTTCTACTTCTTCTAAAGCTCTTTGGTAATCTCCTTTATCGAAGTATAAGCTCGCTAATTGGAATTGAGCCATTTCTCCTTGGTTGTACCCGTCGTAGTCAGCTACTTGATTTTCAAATTCGGCGATGGCAAGGTTTACGCTATCTTTCTGCAATAAACTGATTGCTGTTGAATTGTAATCTGATGCTTCAGCTTCTCCTGGCTCAACAATTAATTTGTTGTATCCAAAGATTCCTAAAACAATCACAACAATAACTCCAACTGCAATTGTAAATCCTTTAAGAACTTTGTTTCCTTTTAATTGATCAATAAGTTCTTCTGTGTTTAAATTTTCATCCATTTATTTAGCGTTTTTAGCGTTGCAAAAATATAATTTTTTTTCAGGGATTCATACTTTATTATAAACAAGATGTGGTTAATAAAAGCGAATTATCCACCTATTTCGTGAAAATTTCAATTTCATCCATAAAAATCCATGTTTTTCCACCGGATCCAAGGTGCCAGTCCGGACAGGATCCGTAGTTCTTAATTTTTAGTTTGAGGTAACGCGCAGTGCTTTCTTTATCGAGTGCGAGAGTAGTTTTTTTCTCTAAATTGTATTCGCTTTCCA
This sequence comes from Lishizhenia tianjinensis, assembly GCF_900116425.1. Classification (GTDB taxonomy): domain Bacteria; phylum Bacteroidota; class Bacteroidia; order Flavobacteriales_D; family Crocinitomicaceae; genus Lishizhenia; species Lishizhenia tianjinensis. The sequence continues at coordinate 544,358 of NZ_FPAS01000001.1, forward strand.
AGGCCGGATCATTCACTTGAACAAGATCTGAAGCTATAACTTTCATGTTTGCATCTAAATAATCAACCTCTACTTGCTGTGGCAGGAAAATCCATGCATTTATGTATTGCAAGAAAGATATTTCAACGCGTTCAAGGTTTACTAAGGTGTCGAGGTCTATAAGGAGTTCTACATCCTTTCCTTCAAACCCTTGGTAGAGCCCTGTTCTGTAATTGTTACCCGATTTCAATCCATCCATTAAGGCTTGTTCATTACCACCGTTGTATTGGTTGTCATAGGGAGTGAGTAATTGATAACTATAGTTGTTGAAGTCTTTATGGAAAGTGGCAATTACTGTTTTACTTTCACCGAGCTTAGTAGCTGATTTTGCAAATATTTTGGTGTCTTCGTAAATGTAAAATTCATCCTGATAGTAATTCCAGTTCAAGGCGTTGTTGATGCTGTAATAGATAGGGTTGTCATCAGTACTCATAAGTTTAACACGCATGCTATCTTGAAATACTCTCTGCGTAGCCTCAAAAACAGGGTTTGTAAGGAAGTTTTCATCGTGTACCTGAGAATTCGGCGCCGGAAGGGAAGTGTTCAAACCTGCGAATTGAAGTCGACCACCTTGCTGAAGGGTTTGTGCATCAATGGATAAATCGGTTAACTTTTTTCCGTTCCAGGTAATTTGACCTTTTGGATCATTGGTTTTAGTAATGATAAGTGTATTTCCGTTTTCCAGGTGAATTCTAGCGCTATCAACTAAAGGCAGACCTAGGTCGTAATAAGATGCTCCCGGTGTAACAGAATACATGCCTAAGGCATTTAAAACATACCAAGCACTCATTTGACCACAATCCTCGTTTCCACTCAAGCCATCAGGTGCATTGCTGTATTGCTCTTTGAGGATTTTATGAAGCATTTGTCTTGTTTTTTCAGGTTTACCCGCGTAGTTGTAGAGGTAAGCCATGTGGTGAGAGGGTTCGTTTCCGTGGGCGTACTGACCTATAAGTCCGGTAATATCCACTTGGTGTCTACCCGCTAAATCACTTGAAGTGGAGAATAAGTTGTCTAACCATTTTTCCAAGGCCTGTTGTCCGCCTAAAAGCTGAGTTAACCCTTCAATATCATGTGGAGCAAACAAGGAGTATTGCCAAGAATTTGCCTCTGTATAATTGAAGTTTACCTCTGAAGGGATAAAATTAGCTACAAAGGCTCCATTGGTTTTGGGTTGCATGAATTTGTTTGCTGGATTGAAAAGGTTGCGATAGTTTAAACTTCTCAGGTAGAATTCCTGTGCAATTTCATCTTTTCCTAACGCTTCCGCAAAACGTGCTATACACCAATCGTTGTAGGCGTATTCCAAAGTTTTTGAAACGGATTCAGCCTCATCTTCTTGGTAGATTACACCTTGTGTTCTGTAAAAGTCTTTCCCTAACTCCTTGGCATTTGCAGTTGAAATCATCGCTTCTAAAGCTAATTCATGGTCGAATTCTCGAATGCCTTTAAAGTAAGCGTCGACGATAACTGGAACGGCGTGATAACCTATCATACATCCTGTGTAGTTACCAGAAAGTTCCCACATGGGTAGTTTTCCGCCTTCTTGGTATTGGTTTAAAAAGGTATTGATAAAATCTACACTTCTTTCTCTCTGTGTTAAAGCGAAGAGGGGGTGGGCACCTCTAAAAGTATCCCATAAAGAAAATACGGTGTATTGCTTTTCGTTTTCTTTGAGTTGATGAATGTTAAGGTCAGTACCTCTATATCTGCCGTCAATATCACTAAATAAATTAGGAGCGATAAAACTATGGTATAGTGCTGTATAGAAGATGGTATCTACACTTTTATTTGAAGTAAAGATCTCTATTTTATTAAGTTCTTTATTCCAAGCTGTCTCATTTTGAGTTTTGACTGTCTTGAAATTAGATTTATCTACCGCTTTAAGATTTTTTTGTGCGCCCGCGACATCTACAGCTGATATGCCTACCTTAAGTTCGAGTTCTTTTGTTTTAGGAGAAAAGTAAATCAGGTACTTATTTGATTTTCCTACGCGTTCAATCTTTGCTATATCCTCATTACATTCTAGGTAGAAATAGAAATGTTGTTCCCTTGCCCAGGCTTTTGAAATACGCTTACCAGAAAGATGATTTTTATCTACTTTATTAAATTCTACATCAAGGAGTTGATCACGGTAATCTAAATCAAGTAAGAGGTACTTATCTTGTTTATCTTTTGGAAATGTATACCTATGGAAGCCAGTTCTATTACTCGTAGTTAATTCAACTTTTACTTTATTGTTGTGAAACGTGTTTGTATAGTAACCGGCATGTGCTTTTTCATGTGCATGAGAAAAGGGAATTGCATAAGTTTCATCGGCTTTAATTTGGTGTTTTCCTAGTAATGGTAGGATGAGTAAATCTGCATAATCGGGCACGCCTGTTCCGCTTAGGTGGGTGTGACTAAATCCATGAATGGTTGTATCTGTGTAATGGTATCCTCCGCAACCATCCCAACCTTCTTTTCGGGTATCCGGACTCAATTGAACCATGCCGAAAGGTGAACTTGCCCCCGGGAAAGTATGCCCATGTCCCCCCGTTCCTATAAAGGGATTTACAACGTGCGCATAATTTCTTGTTTCATTCTGAGCATTTGCGCCAAACGTGAATAGCGCTGTGAGAAGGGTCAGTACAGTTTTTTTCATGTTTTTAATATTTTGCATAGGCTGCAGCTCCAAGTATAGCTGCGTTTCTATGGTGTAATTCAGAGCTTAATACTTGAACTTTACCTTGGTATAAATTCAATAAATTCGCTTGCGTATAGTGATCTACTTTTTGGCGGAAATATTCACCATTCTTTGCAATGCCTCCAAAGAGTATGAAAGCTTCAGGATTTGAAAAGCACGCAAAATTAGCCAGCCAATATCCTAGTTTTTCTGCGGTAAAATCGATGATGTATTCTGCAAATTGATCGCCTTGTTGGGCAGCATTGAAAATATCAAGCGGATTAGGATTCTCTAATTCAACAAGGGGAGAGTTGGCTTTATGTGGAGAAGTTAAAAGATCTATACTGCGTAGCATTCCCGTTGCCGAGCAATAAGTTTCCAAACACCCCTTACGACCACATCCACAGGGTCTACCGTCTTTATCAACCATTACGTGACCAAATTCACCTGCTGTTCCAAACTTACCGTTAAATATTTCATTGTTGATGAATATTCCAGCTCCTAGTCCGGTTCCGAGTGTAATTACTACAAACTCAGAAAAATCTTTTGCTGCGCCGAAGAGTTTTTCTCCCACAGCCGCAGCGTTGGCATCGTTGGTTAGTTTTGTTGGTACTTTAAAATAGTTCTCAAAGTACTCCACGATAGGAATGTTTACGCCCCATCTTAAATTGGGTGCGTTTTCTATCATACCACTAAAGGTGTTTGAGCTTGGCGCACCTATACCTATTTCTCTGAAGGTGTAGTTTTGAGTTTGTTCTTCTATTAATTCAGGTAGTAGTGATGGGTTTCTTACTTCTGCTGTACTTAAGTTTCCTTCAAATACTATTTCTCCCTCTTGGTTGACTAAACCAAAAGCAATGTTGGTTCCACCTATATCTATACCTAATGTTAAATCAGTTTGCATGTTCTAGTGTTAAATTCCATTCATTTAAAAAGCCATCTTTAAAGGCTTGCATCACGGTGTGACGTTCTTTTCCAATTTCTCGAGCCGCCTTCGTATTTAATAACCCATAAAGTTCTAAAAGCTTATCGTCGAAGTGTTGTAGTGAATTTCCGGAATCTGTAGACGAGTAGAGGGGTCTGTTTTTATTTCCACCATAGGCAAAACATCGAGCTATTCCCATATAACCCATGGCGTCCAATCTATCAGCATCTTGTACAATTTTACCTTCTAGGGTTGAAAGTGCTGGAGCTCCCTTGCTATAGCTCATATTGGCAGTAATGTCTATTACGGCTTTAATGATTTCGGAACTCACCGCATGTTTTTCTAAAAGTCTTTGCTGCAGTTTGGGTCCTACAGAATAATCACCATCATGAAATTTGTGATCACCCACATCGTGTATGAGTGCTGCAAGAAAGATGATGTCTTGATTTCCACCTTCTACTTTATGAAGTTTTAAGGCAAGGTGTAACACGCGTTCAATGTGCGACCAATCGTGACCACTTCCTTCGCCTAAAAAGTCCTTTTTCACTTCTTCTACAAGTCCTTTATATGTTTCAAATAATTCCATGAATGAGGATAAATTTAAAAGGATAACTATGGTGGTTTACAAAGACTAGCGGATTGTTTTTAACAAAAATCTTTATGATTTGTTAATAAGGACTTTTTAATTCCTTCTTTTTACTTGATTTTTAGTGAATTTCTTTTCTCACTAAAGTTTTTTCTTTCTATCTTTGCAGCCTTAATTATTAACGTGGGTTTCGAACCCAAAACAATAAACAATTATGGCAACTAAAATTAGATTGCAAAGACACGGAAAAAAAGGTAAACCATTTTTCCACATTGTAGTAGCTGATTCAAGAGCGAAGAGAGACGGTAAATTTATCGAGAAAATCGGTACTTACAACCCAAACACTAACCCAGCAACTATCGATGTACAGTTCGAGAGAGCTTTATCATGGGTACAAACTGGAGCTCAAATGACAGATACTGCAAGAGCTTTGATGTCGTACACTGGTGTTTTATACAAAAACCACTTAGTAAACGGTGTTAAAAAAGGTGCTTTAACTGCTGAGCAAGTTGAAGCTAAATTTGAAGCTTGGGCAAAAGAAAAAGAAGCGAAGATTGAAGCAAAAAGATCTGGACTTACTAAATCTGCTGAGCAAATGGCTGCTGACCGTTTAGCTGCTGAAAAAGAAGCTAACGACAAGAGAGCTGCAGAAATCGCTGCTAAAAACACTCCAGAAGTAGAAGAGGCTCCAGAAGCTGAAGCTACTGAAGAAGCACCAGCAGCTGATGAAAACGCAGAAGAGTCTGCAGAGTAAAAACATTGAACTATGAATAAAGCGGATTGCTTTAATCTAGGATATGTGGCGAAACTTCACGGTTTTAAAGGTGAAGTTTCGCTTTTTTTTGATGTCACAAATCCTTCAGATTATCACACACTCGATGCAGTGTACATAGACATCAACGACAACCTTACACCCTTTTTTGTAGAATCTATCAAGCCCAAACAAAAAGGTTTTGTTCAAGTAAAATTCGAAGGTGTAGAATCAGAAAACGATGCGAAAGTTATTTTGCGTAAAGATCTGTTTTTGCCTTTGTCGCTTTTACCAGAATTAGATGGGTTAAACTTTTACGACCATGAAGTGGTGGGGTGGAAAGTGATAGATGCAACTTACGGTGAAGTAGGTATATTGGAAAGTATTATCGATAACAACGTTAACCCGTTAATACAAGTATTAAACGGTGAAAAAGAAGTGTTGATTCCTTTTATTGATGGATTGATTCAAAAGGTAGACAGAGCAAACAAAGAATTGCATGTTGCAGCACCGGATGGGTTGGTTGAAATGTATCTAGAAGCATAGTATCCACTATGATCTTCAATTTTAAACATTTTTCTATTGAACAAAGCAATGCCGTACTTAAAGTGGGTACGGATGCTTTTGTTTTAGGAGCTTTTATGGAGGCTACCTCACCGAAAAGCGTTTTGGATATTGGTTCAGGAACCGGTGTTTTGTCTTTAATTGCCGCGCAGAAATTCAACAGGGCACATATTGATGCTGTTGAGATAGATGAAGAAAGTGCGCAGTTGGCAAATCTTAATTTTACTAATTCGAAATGGAAAGAGCGTTTGCATATTCATCATACTGCTCTTCAAGACTATAAAAGTCATGCTACTTACGACCTTATCGTAAGTAATCCACCATTTTTTGAGAATTCGAGTGCAGCAGATTCTGATGTAAACAACAGGGTGAAACACAACAATGGTTTAAGTGCAGAGGAATTAATTTCTAACGTTGCCGAACTTTTAAGTGATTCTGGAATATGCTGGTTGATTTTGTCGGCAGATTTCATGACTACTTATCTTAAAGCTATAAAACATCATCAGCTCTACATCACTAAAGAAATCAATGTATTCGGTAAACCATCAGTTTTAAAGCGTAAAATTTTGGTACTTGAAAAGGAGGAAAAGGAGAAGCAGTATCAGGACTTTACTATACGCAACATGGATGGAAAATACTCGGCCGAATACATCGCTTTAACCAAAGAGTTGCACGACCGAGCATTATAAACGAAACTAACGTTTCAAATTCTTTTCATATAAATCTATCCAATCTTGAACGGTCATTTTTTGAACCGTCTCTTTGATCAAATCATAAGGAATATCATTCATTCGCTTCAAACGCAAGCAACTTTTGCCCATATCTAATTTGTATTTGCTGTGCTTCGGATATTCTTCCACAAACCATTTGTACAATTCTGGGTTAGCATAAATCCCCATGTGGTAAAAACCAATAAAATTCTTTTGTGAAGCAAGGCTCAAAAAGGGAAGGGGTAACTCTGGTGTACAGTGGTAACCGCTAGGGTATATATCATGAGGTACAACCCATCCCAACATACCATAACTTATCGTTTCTTTAAAACCTTCCGGAATGTTTTCATTAATGATTTCTCTTAATTTCTGAATGACTTCTCTTCTTTCTTCAGGAATCTGAGCAATGTACTCTTCTGGCGTATTGGCTTTGTATTGCATGTTTAAATTTTATGTAAACACTAAATTAAAGCTAATTCGGAGAGTTCAAAAGTTGAGGACATAAAAAAGGTGAGCATTACACTCACCTTTTTATTAATTAAATATTTTGTAATGCAAACTAAAGGCTAAAGAATTACTTGAGTTTTTGAAAAGTAGAGATCTGTTTTTTCCAGTGTGGAACTGGCTCATTCCAAAACCTACATTAGGTACAAATTCTAGATTTAGAATAAATTTCTCTGATAAGTCATAAGTTAGTCCAAAAGTGTGACCAATACCTGCGTACAAACCAAAATGCTTTAGAGAAACGTAGGCTCCAACAAAGGGTTCCCAACCATGGTAATAGGTGAATTTATTATCCAATTGCTTTGTTTTAAGGAAAGAAAAGGCTCCACCTGCTCCTAAGGCCAAATACTCTCTATCCAAAGGTCGGTTCAAGCTACTTACATTTGACCCCACAAGACCCGTACTTACCGTTCTAAACCTAAAAGCCCGATTTTCGTTTTTATGTTTTAGATAAGTAAAACCTAGGTTTCCTTTCATATCTACACGTACTCCCATTTCTTTACCAAGGGTTACACTTGGTTTTGTATATAGTTTAGAATCTGTATTTCCTTGAGCGTGTACGGAAAAATTTTGTGCGATGAAGAAGGCAATAAACGTAGTAAGGGTAAAAATTCTATTCATGTGATTTAAGTGTTATTTTCAAAATGATTTACAAAAATAAATTCATTTTGGAGATTTCAAATGATAAACAAAAAAAGGTGAGTATTATACTCACCTTCATCATATTTTACCTTAGAAATTATAGGTTGCTCCCAGACCTATTAATTGACTACTCGTATTAAAACCTACATAGGTGGTGGATAAACCTGGATTCGAAGGGTAGTGGTTATTATTCACGTACAACGCCGGTATCGTTTCTAGGTAGATGTTGAAGTTTTGGTTGAGGGCATAATTAAACCCTAGCATGTACCCAAGTGCTAAAGATGTATTACTTTGCTGTAGGCCTTGGACGGCTGTAAAGGCAAAGTTAATGGCCGGTTCAAATCCATGCTGAAAAGAGAACTTATCGTTGATGGGTTTAAATCGTTGAAAACCTACAGCTAGTCTTAAACCACCTGTCGAACTTTTGGTATCTACATGATAATTGTAATTTAACCCTCCTGCTCTAAAACGGATGGCTTTGTTTTCCTTGTGCATGAGTGAAAAGGTGAGGTCTAGGTTGTTGAAATTGCTGGTTCTTAGTCCTACAGCTTTACCCTTGGTTGGTGCTTGGGCATAGGTGGTGGTAATCATACCTAAGCTTGCAACTATTGTCGCGATCAATAATTTATAAACTTTCATATTTATTTGATTAGAATTAGATGAGGAAAGTACATAAAAAAACAGGTCGACAATTATGCCGACCTGTTAATATATTTTAAAGCTTACTTAAGTAGCTCCTTAGAAAATCTCGTTTGCAGAGAAGTGGAAGTTACCTTCGATCTCAGCGTTCTCATCAGAGTCAGATCCGTGAACTGCGTTTCTTCCGATAGACTCAGCGTACTTCTGACGGATAGTTCCTTCAGCAGCTTCAGCTGGGTTAGTAGCACCGATTAATGTTCTGAAATCAGCAACAGCGTTGTCTTTCTCTAAGATAGCAGCAACGATAGGACCAGAAGTCATGTACTCAACTAATTCACCGTAGAATGGACGCTCAGCGTGAACTTCGTAAAATTTCTTAGCTTGCTCTTCAGTTAAACGTGTGTATTTCATCGCTTTGATGTCAAAACCAGCTTCGATAATCATATCGATGATTTTCCCCATGTGCCCGTTCTCAATTGCGTCAGGCTTAAGCATTGTAAATGTTCTATTCGTTGCCATTATAAATGTTTTTCAAAAAATTTGGTGCAAAGATATACATATAAAGTTCTTAATTCAATAGTTCACTATAAAAGTGTGTTTGGAAGGGAAAGTTTAACGTTTTGGAAACAATGTAAAGATTGGAAATTTGAAATTGGAGATTGGAGATTGGAAATTAGAAATGGAGATTTGAAATTTGAACTTTGACTTATGACTTTTGACTTTTGAACTTTGAATTTTGAACTCATTCGGCTACATCCCAAGCTACCGATGTCCGCTTGGGTCGGGCTATACGCTATTACTCCTCTCCCCAAAAGCTTTTCATCAACCACCCTGCAAAGCTTCTTTAGTCGCTTTATAGGCTTGGCTATTCAATAGCTTTTGTTCCTCCGGGGTATCCGCTGCTATCCCTTGTAGGGAAAATAGATTGGAAATTGGAGATTTGAAATTGGAGATTTGAAATTGGAGATAGGTTTTAGTAAACTTCGATTATTGCTAAGTTTATACTAGACTTAAAATTGAATTTTTCGTGCTTTTAGAGGATTAGTTGGATTTAATTTCAAATGTTCCGTGGTTTTCGTATTGGCTTCCTCCTTGGTAATAAACTTCTGTAAAGTTTCCTTTTATGAAGTATTCTTTACTAAATAATTTGTTGGACCATTCTCCATCTATATCCATTCCAAATTGGGAGAAGGAAATGTTTTCTATTTTTCCTTCAATGATTTTACCATTTTTCGTTAGCTCAGAATCGTTGATGATAATTTTGTTTTTAGAAGATGCTGATATTTCTATTTCAGCAGTTTCAACTACTCCTTGAGGAGTGCTGTAGGTGAATGTTCCTTGATACTTACCTACACTTGGTTTCTCTTTAGAGCAGCCTAGCATAAAAACTATAAGGAAAATACTTGCTATTACTAAGATGTGAGTCTTCATTAAATTTGGTTTTAAGGTTGCCTGCTTAACGATCAGGACGCTAAATATATCTTTAAATTACTTGTTGGAACACGTTTTTAACTTTTCATCCGGCTTCTTGCCTCCAAAAGTGAACGATTTTATCATTTTCTATTTTGAATCCATAAATGACCATTGATTCTACACACCAATCAGGTTGAGCTAGAAAGGTGTTGTAAACGCTCAATCTGAATGAGCAATTCTTAGCTTCAAAATTCATAGCAATCTTGTCTTTACAAATCTCGGGGTCTGTATAACCCTTAGGAGCTATGTTAAAATGATACTCTTTTTCGAACTGGTTGTTAGCAGTTAGTGAGTCCAAGTTAATGTCAGCTAGAAACTCCTTTAAATATTCCAGTGTCAAGTCGACCATTATTGATGTTTCTTGATCATTGTTAGGATATTGCACCTTTCTAATTGAATCTAGTTTGGAAAAGAAATCTGCCTGAAGTCCTGTGCCCTTAAGTTTCAAAAAATCCTCAGCTTTTCCCATACAAATTGTAGAAGCAACTTGCTCTGAATCTTTTTCCATTGACTTAGCATATTCTTCTCTTTGTTCCTTATCTGGTCCTGGAGTAAGTTCTATTCCGTCAGAGGTAGCAATATTATCGTTTTCCTGAGTATTAACACATCCAAAAAATGTCAATACAATCAATATGTAAATTAGAATCTTCATTATTTCAATTCGTTAACAGCGAGTAAATTGTTTTATCTTCTGAATCCTTGATAATATACCAACGATCGTTTTTGCGATATATCAGTTTTCCCTTATTGTTTGTCTCCAAATCTATAAACCAATCTGGCTTGGCACCTGAGAGTTTTTCAATGACTTTTTCCAAATTAGAAAAATCAATTTTAGTGTAATCAGAAGAACTTAAAATTGAGTCATAGAATCCTACCTCCATATATTCAAACCTGGAAAAAGCGTATAGAGAGTCAAGACCGGAAATACTTTTGAAATTAAAAGCATCTTTACCAACACAATCAGGAAACCAGCTCTTTGCTCGAAGGTTAGATTTATCAAACTCTTTTAATGTTTCATATTCTTGTCGGAACTCATCAGAACACGATGCAATTCCTATCAATATTATCAGAAGAACGAGAAATTTCATGATTTACGCTAACGGTTTGGCTATGAGTAGTTTATCGTAGGTCATTGCGTATAAGTGTTATTGTGTTATGGCTTTTTTCTTTTATTCATTCAATGGCATAATCACTTGATTAATAAGTGAATTGTCATCATTTATTTTTTCTAAGGTCCATGTCTCATATATCAAATTCATCTGAAACGAATTAGTCTCTAATTTTACTTCATTTATTTTCTTTCCAAGTCTGTCACTCCAATTGGTTGCCTTGTCAGAGTTTCTGATTACTTTAAATCCTGGATATGCCAATGACCAATTTGTACCCCATACAAAGCCATCTGGTTCATTATTCTTTTCCCAAATTTGATAGTCGGTGAAAAGGTCGTCCCACGATTTTCTAAGTACGTCATCTTTTACCAATGTTTTGTACGTTAAATCGTAACAGTGCTTGAATGTTAATATATATCGACCTGCCGAGTCGCCAATCCAATTTGCCTCGATTTCAAATTGGTAGTCTCGAACATAATCAGCAAAACCATGTTTTAAAATGGCAACATCGTATATGTCTTCTAATTTTATATCGTCAATTCCCATTGTCATTTTTCGCTTGTACACAACGGTTTGGCTATGCGCAGTTTACCTTAGGGCATTGCGCATAGGTGTTGTTGTTGCATGTTTTCATTTTCATATGTGCATCATTATTCGATACTTTTTCAAGTTAGAACAAATCTTATGAAAATCATCCCGATTTATTCTTACACATTTGATTATTTCAAGTATTTCGGTCTCTTCTAATTCTGTTTTAGAGTCAATTTGGTAAACTTCCAATTCAGGAGCAAGCCCTAATATTATATTTAGATCAATCTGTTGACCATTTCCAATTTCAAATTCTAAATTGAAGGGGGCATAATTAGAAGCTTTTACTTCAATTCTATATTTTCCATTTTCAAGACGAAGTTGAGTATTACCGTTGAAATCGGAAGTCAGATTTGTTTCGGATTCAATTGCAAGATTTATTACCTTGATATTAGCAAAAATTACGGTATCACCTTGGTTGTCAATTAATCTTATTGTCGAATTTTCCCTATTTAATTTTGTAGTCAGTTGATACGAAGAAGTATCTTCTTTATTCTCAAATTGAAACCAATATTCGTACGGGTAATCTTCGTTCTTATCAACCTTATTTAAGTGCCATTTTTGGCCAAAGCATTGAACAGTAAAAAGTATTGATAATATGAGAAATGTCAGTTTCATCTTAATGTACTATAACGTTTTGCATATGGCTTTGTGGCGGTTTCGAAGCACTTTACCGTCCCTAGAAACCAAAGCTTGCTACGGAGCGAAACCTTGCTCGCACTCGTTCACCTGCCATAAGCTATATGCCTTGTTAACACCAGTTAATTATACTTACTTTCAAAAAAATCCTTTCCATCTCTCAATATAGTTCCATTTACTACTTTCTCAAGTTCTAGTTCAACTTTGATTCCTGTGAATAGGGTGTATTCTAACTTAATAAATCCATATTTGTTAGAATAGTAGGCTTTAAGTTTGGACTTCCCACTATTAGATGTTGCAACAGCATTAATTACGAAACAGTCTATTTCTCCGAGTTTGCAATTAAGTTTCTCTTTTCCAGTAATCTCATAACGGTAGTTTAATAATAGCCTACCGTCCCATTTCCCCCATTTTTCATTAGACCAATGATTGCCTATACTCATACTGTCAGTCCACTTATAACCTTTAGGTTTGTTTAGTTTTATATATGGAAAAGGACAAGTTTCTAGAGATTTAAAAAATCCACTTCTTGGTGGGTGAATCCAAATATTTTCTTTATTCTCCACAATTCCCGTAAAGGCGATTATTTTTGGATTGGGTTCATAGCTGTAACAGACTTCTGTTTGTTTTGTATTTGTTCTTTGAAATAATCTCGGTTTTATCATTGTTAAATGAATTTCAGAAATTTTAAGTGAATCAATGTTATTAGTAAGTTTAAAATTATCTGAATCATTTTCTTTTAAAAATAGAGTCGAATCGTCTTCAGTAATTTTTATGTTGAAAACAAACTCTTTACCTAAAGTGTAGATTCGATTATTTTTATCAACTTTTCTTTTTTCAATATGTAAGCCATCATATTGCTGCCCAAAAGATAGATTTGAAATTAGCAGTATCAATATTAAAATTCTGTTTTTCATAATTGGTGGTAACGTTTTGGCTAAACTGCGTTTTAATGCAGTTTAGGTTTTGTTAGCCGTTCTTTTATTGTCCATCCTTCAAATGGAAATTTTTTGTATTTTATGTTGATGCTTCTATATGTTCCGTGTGGAAAAACTGAAATTTCTATAGTCTTTACTCCATTATAAATAAATAAGCAGTGATAATCGTTTTCTGTTTTTAAAACTAATCTATTTAGACTGTCGTAAAAATAGCTTTCGCGAATCATGACATGAGGATAGTAGCGTTCATGGCGTTGTCTACTATAAATTAGATTGTTACTGATTGAATCCATTTGACCAATAAAATACAGAGAATCCGTATTACCTTTAAAATAGTATGTTGCTATTGTGTGATTTTCAAAATCATCATATACTATTGAATCTGAATAATTACTTCTATTCACATAAATAGGTCGATTATTATGATAAGTGTATAAACATGTATCATTAAATGCGGTTATGACTTTGTATTTTTTAATATCATCATATATTTCAGTTAAGTTATATTCGGTTCTAAAAGTGTCCCTAGAAATTATATCAACTGAATATTCTAATCGATATCCCAATGTGCTATCATTTATAAATTTTACAGAATCATAGTAATAATAGGATTCTGTTTCATATGAAGAGACTTGAAAACCTTGAACAGAATCGAATAAGTTGCGATTTGTGTATTCTTCAATGAAAACTAGTTTGGCCGTTTTCTTCTTTCTGTTTTCTATCCACGATTCAATTTTTAAAAGCTCTCCATTAGGGTCGTAATAATTGAGTGAAGTCAAATATTTATTCTTTTTCTGAATAGAACTACTGGCTAAAATGTATGATGATCTTTGCTTTGAGGTCTTCCAAACAGGCTTAATACTGGAAATTGGATCGTGAAATTGATAAAATCCTTTTGATGGTCGCATACCAAAAGAATCCAATAAACAAAGTAATAATATCACTGTCAATATGTGTCTCATCCTATTTATAATTACGGCTAACAAGTGTATAAATACACCTTAATAAATTATAATTATTTAAAACCGCCTTTACTCTTGAGAATAGTGGTGGTTGTAAGTCTAAGCGGTTTAAAGCTAGTTATTTTTTTGAAATTCTTTCGGTGCAAAGTTGGTTTTTCTTTGTTATCGGAGTGAGGTTATGACTTAAAAAGTACGCTTTATCTCGGTATATGGTAGTATATATGTAATGCGTTTATACCACCAATATTGGGGAATAAACTCAATTCAAGTTTTGATTATTTGTTCCTCATGAATAGAAGGGAGGTACAAATAAATTAATGGAAATATTTGTCAAAATAAAGTTTATCTATCTTCAAAAAAGGCTGAATTTCCTAAGCAACAAAAAGCCGAAAACCTCCTCCAATTTTCTGATTTAATTAAAGATCATCAATGATGAAAAGTTCGATAAATGTTGCGTTGCAGGTCTGAAAGCTTAGGTAGGTAGAGTAGAGAGAAGCGATGATTTGGAGGTTCACACATCTTCATACTGTATAGTGTTAACTCTCCAAATATTTCTGGGGAATCAAAGCGATTAACTCTTGTATGGTGTGGTGAAATTTAGCAGCTTCTATGGGATCGGGATGGTAATGGGTGCAGGGAATGACACCTTCTTTATTGATTTCACAATAGGTACTGAGATAGATGGAGGTGATGGATGGATCTTGCAAATAAGACCTCGGGATAAGCGTACTTAAGGGGAGGTGTTGGACTTCTTCCGCTTTTAAGGCCGAGTACAATTGGTAAAGGATGTGACTCACCCCATAAATAGTTGCGCCTTGGGTTTGTTTGATCAAATTCGCAGCATTTTTCACCTCCTCCATACAGGCGTCTAGTTCATCTTCGGTTAGGAGTTTGTGGAGGTGTTTATCGTTGGCTTTAGAGAGTTGTTGACTCATAAAAATGGCACTACCATGTTCTCCCAAAAGCACACTGTTGATGTCGGCACCTATGGGCAAATGAGGTTTGAGATAATGGTTCATGCGTATGCTATCCAAAAAAGTACCCGTTCCAAAAACTCGTTCTGGTGGAAGGGCAGTCAGTTTTTGAGTTACATAAGCAATAATGTCTACAGGGTTGGCAACAACGATAATAAAAGGAATGGTGATGGGCGTATAATTAGAGAAAACTTCCTCTGTAATCGCTATACTGATTTCACTGGCATCTCTTCTTGTTTTTCCCGGCGGTACTATAGCTCCAGCCGTATGAATAATAAAATCAGAATGGTTCATTTTGTCCTGATCATTCAAGCTCCAAGTGTGTTGTGGATAAAGCTCCAAGGCGTGTTCTACATCTAGCAAAGTACCTCCAATTTTTTGAGATACTTCCATGATATTGAAATGAATAGGTTCTTTGGAATTCGCCATTATTAAAGCGGTCAAAGTTCTCCCTATGTTTCCAAAGCCAATGAGTGTAATCATCTGTTGCATAATTTTTCCTTAGATCTACACTTAAAGATAAACTATTTGGAGCGGTCAAACATTGATAACTATCAAGAAAAGGGTTGAAGGATGGTTTTTAGGTGCAATTAATTGTATCGAAGTTAGGTAGTGGATAGGTCCTAATTTAAATTCAGTTGTTCACTTAGAATAATAATCACTATCTCTTAATTACTTTCTTTATTTTTGTCCTTCAATTTTAGTGAAATGGAAAGTACAGCGTGTTATTGTGGAAGTAAAAAGAGTTTTGAGGAATGTTGCCAACCTTTGATAGAGTTTCAGCAAAAGGCAGAAACCGCTGAACAATTGATGCGCTCACGCTACACGGCTTTTGCCACTAAAACCGTGGATTACTTGGTGGAAACCCATCATCCTAAAACACGTGTGAATTTAGATATTCATGATTTGTTCTTGTTCTGTGGTCAGGCTAAGTTTACTAAACTAAAGGTGAAAAAGACCAAAAAAGGTCAAGCTACCGACCAAAACGGACGCGTAAAATTCGAAGCTTTCTTTACCATGGATGGGAAACAAGAGGTGATTGCCGAAGATTCCTACTTCGAGCGAATAGATGGGCAGTGGTATTATATGGATGCGAGGTGAGACTAGGAGTTTGTCCTTCAGTTTTGCTCAGGAAGCTCTGTTTGATGGTTTGAAGTTTTTTTAATTGATAAGTCTCAAGGGTCGATTGATTTGCTTATTCCGTTTTGATTGTTCTTTCCTCTTCTTCCTTTAACAACTCCTTTTTTAATTTTTCATTTTCAGTTTTAAGGTCTAATAATTCTTGATTCACTTCTTTGTTCCTAATTTTTAAAGCTTGGACTTCTAATTCTAGCTGTTCTTTTTCTTTAGATAATAGAATTGTGTCATTCTTTAGCCTTTCATTTTCTTCGGATTGATTAACGTTCTCTGTAAGTATGCTATCGATTTGGAAAAGATAACCCTTCATTATTTTTCGTAAGGTTCGGTTTTCAACTATTAATTTTTCTACAGTAATGATGTATTCTTTTTTTCTTGAATCTAATTCATCTAAGAGTTGGGTCACATCTTGTTTTACCTTAATCAAACTATCGCAACAAGTAATATCAGGTAAAATCTGACCTGGTTTGTCTTGACCATAGGAAATACTGATTAAGAACAATGACAATAGGAGGAGTAGCTTTTTCATTAGTTTTTTTGATAAAAATAGTAAAGTCTTTAATTCGTTCTAATGTTCCTAAACGTCAAATTAATTCTGGGTGCTTTTACCTTTTTCGATTTGGGCAAGGCATGTTTCCAAAAATCTTGGATTTCATCTTTCATTAGGATCAGTTGACCGGGGTGAAGAATGAGTTCTTTTTTCAAAGGTTCTGTGTTGTGTTTAAAGACAAATTTACGTGTGGCTCCAAAACTTAAAGAAGCTATACTTCCATGGCGAACCAAGTCTTTTTCGTCGTCTGCATGGTAGCCCATACCTTCGTTACCATCGTGGTATAAATTCAATAAGCAAGAGTTAAAGCTTTCCTTTAAGTGATCTTCTACTTTGTCTTTGATTGAGAGGAGTTCACCTGTGAAGGGTTCTGCAAAACGGGTGGAGTTGGAGTAGGTGTAAGCAAAGTCCTTAGTACCATACCAAGCTGTTTTTCGTGCAGTAATGTGCTTCTTCCCAAAAAGGGTGACTTCATCATTTTTCCAATTCGCAGATGCTAATAATTCATCAAACAAACGTTGGGATTCTTGTACGGAATAAATACATCCAAAATCCAACAAAGTGCCATCTTGAGGGAGTAAATTTTCATCTGGGTTTTGAAACAAATCCATCTAGTCAATTTCTATTTTACAGTTGTCGTTTTGCAAATTATCTATTTCAGAAAGTAGATCCATATTGTTGGTAAAATCGATGAACTGTTGCTTTACGTATTTATTGATTTCCTTACGCTTTTTAGCTTCAGAAAAACGACGTACATCCTCGTGGTTTCTCAATATTAAACCAGGTACTTGTGCGGGTTTCTTATCCTCATCTATGGCCACCATGGTAAAGTAAGATTTGTTGGTATGGGTTACCGTTCCCAATTTTAAATTTTCAGAAACCACTTTAATTCCTACCACCAGGGATGTATTTCCTACATAGTTTACACTGGCATATAAGGACAATTGATCTCCAATTTCAACGGGGGTTAGGAAGTCAACCGTTTCTACGGATGCTGTAACACAGTAGTTTCCGGCATGTTTGGTAGCACAGGCATAGGCTACTTTGTCCATCATAGATAATATGGTTCCACCATGCACACGACCACCAAAGTTGGCGTATGAGGGTACCATGAGTTCCGAAAGTACGGTTTGGGATGCTGAATTGTGTTTAAATTCTTTCATAGCTTCACTTTTAGGAATTGAAGATAAGGAAATACCTGTCGTGAAAGTAAAAAGCATGGTTCAAGTTAGTGAAATGGTCATTTTAGAACTATTGTTTTCAATCTAAATTCAAATTCTCGACGTATATCTTTTAAAATTGTTATGCGCAGAGCTCTTCTACTTTTATTTATAATTTTCACAATATCCCTACAAGCCGCTGAGGGGATTCAATGGCGAAAAATGAGTGGTGAAATCTTTAAAGAAGCAAAGGCAGAAAACAAAATGGTACTCTTGAATTTAGAAGCCAATTGGTGTCATTGGTGCCATGTCATGCACGATTCTACCTATTCCAATCCTGAGGTTGTTGCTTACATCAATGCGCATTTCATTCCAGTAAGTGCAGACCAAGATGCTTCTCCAGAATTATCTATACGCTACAAGGAATATGGTTGGCCAGCGACTATCTTTTTGAATGCAGATGGGGAAGACATCGTAAAAAGAGCGGGGTATATAGCGCCACAATGGTTTTTAAAGTTGATGAAGGCTATAGTGAAAGATCCAAGTCCAGAGTTACCATTAGCACAAACGAAAGCCGATCTAAATTACGATATAGACTTAACAGCTAAACTTAAGCGTGTAGAAAACAATTTCGACGCTTCCCTGGATTATGAAAGGGGAGGTTTTGATCAAAATCAAAAATACATTGCTTGGGATACTTACGAATATGCACGCTTTTTTAAAACTACGGACAGTACACAACAATGGCTCAACGCAAGTGTGAATGGGGCTTATGGTTTAGTAGATCCTGTTTGGGGAGGTGTATATCAATATTCTACGCACAACGATTGGGAGCATTTGCACTTTGAGAAATTGATGATGGTACAAGCACGTTACCTCAACATCTTCCTCTACGATTATCTCTATACGCACAATCCTAATTCTCTGGACAAAGCAGATCAAATTATAGCGTATATAGATAGGTTCTTGAATTATGATGGTGTTTTGTATTCCAATGCCCAGGATGCGGATGTTATTAAAGGAGAACACGCTGAGGCATTTTTTGCATTAAATGAAGCACAACGTTTAGCGCAAGGTATACCGGCTATAGATAGCAATGTTTTTACGGAACGAAATGCACAAATTGCCGCTTCTTTGTTACTCTATGGGAGTGTGAAAAATGCGCAAGTGCCCAAAGATAGGGCTTATGCTATTGCAGATGTTTTACTTCAACGCGTAGCGAGTAACGGACTGTATTTCCATGCCGATAAACAAAGGCCCGTATTTAGTTTGAAAGATCAAATTGCTATGGCGAACATGTTAATTGCTCTCATCAAAGATAAAGGAGAGGCAACGAACAAATACACACAAGCCTTGGATGATTTAATGGTCAACATTGCCAAGCAGTACGGTTTAACCAATGGCTCGCTCAAAAGTTTTGTTGGGAATATAGGTTTGGATGCTTTACCCATAGTGGAAGAGAATATTCACATGGGGAGAATCTTTAATTGGTATGCCGAATTTTCAAAGGATGATAATTTTAAAGATTACGCAGAGAAGATTTTAGTGTATGTCTTGCAAGATGAAACCATGAAAACCTATTACAATGAACCTGCAGTACTAATGCTTGCCCAAGAACTTAAGCAGGAAGCTTTTCATTATGTAAATTTAAAAATGGAGGAGGAGAATATAGCCTATGAAATACTTAAAGCTTATGCTCCTTTTTACAGCTATTTGCACTCTTATGCCCAAGGAGATTTACCTTTAGATAAAAAAGAACTGTTTGAAGGTTTTGAAGTATCTACCACTTTGATTTGCACAGATCGCTATTGTTCGCCTCCGGTAAGTACCAAAAAAGAAGCCCAAGCATTCTTTGTAGAACCTTAGGCTTGGGTAAATGTTTTATCGGGACTTCTATTTCGTTCCGAGAATTATTCCTTTGTGAAGTAAGTCCATTAAACTAGCGCTAATACCTTGAAGTATTTCTTGTTTTTGAACTTCTGGTAATTGGTTTAATTCTTCTTCCAATAAAGTTGAAACAGACTGACCAGATCCTATTAAATTCTCTACTATATTGAACATCAAGGGTGCCAGTTCCATGTATTGAACAGTTCCATTTTCTTGTCTGTATATCAAGAGGTAAGTAGCTTTCTCTTCAAGTTTTTCTTGACGTTTCAATAAATGAATAGGGTAGTTTAAAGTCAATAATTTTAGATAGGGAGAAAAGTACAAGGTATCTGTAATGAGATCTGAGTCTTGTTGGACCTCAGGGATATCTTCATCTGCCATGGTGTGCACTTCAACCTCTACCCACTCGAATTTTAAAAGATCAATTAAATAGGGGATGGCGTATTTCTCTGCATAATTTTTCTCCTCAGCAAAGGCAATAAACTCACCGGGCATCTTAAAAAGCTGGTTGTTTTGAAAAGCATGCTCAGCCAAAAATTCTGTAACAATTTCTTCCCAAGCTTTGGATGAAAACTGTTTGTATGCTATGGGGTAGTTGCCCTTAAGCGCATCGTTGACTATGGTAAAAATAAGTCTACGGTAATGGTGTAACCTATCTTCTCTAACATTGGGTAAGTCCTGTTGAACATTGGTTCTACAGTAAAGTGCCAAGTCTTCTTGTATGTGTTGTGTTTCTTTTTTAAGCATGATGTAGTGTTTTTTTCCAAGCTTTTTGAGCAATGGTGTCCAAGGTTTGCATTTCTGTTAGAATTTCAGTCATCTCGGGGAAGTTGAAGTCGCGCTCTAAAAGGACGGGAACTTCTTTGAGTTTAGGCAAAGTGGCTGTATACAATTCAAAGACTTTATCTATAATCGCTTCTCCGTGGGTGTCAATAATAGTATCTTCTGAAACTTGTGTATGGCCGGCCATGTGGACGTAGGCCACTTTATCGAGTGGCAAAGCGTCAATAAATGCTGTCGCATCATAGTTGTGGTTAAAAGCATTAACATACACGTTGTTCACATCTAAAAGTAAATTACAACCCGATTCTTCCACTATGGAGCGAATAAATGTTGCTTCATCCATTTCAGCGGCTACAGGCGTGTAATAAGAAACGTTTTCCAAGGCAATGGGCATTTCCAAATAATCTTGGACTTCCTTAATGCGTTGAACGATGTGTTTTACAGCATCTTCACGAAAGGGTATAGGTAGAAGGTCGAACAAATGTGCGTTTTGTGCGTGACTGTAACTCAAATGTTCTGAATAGACTTGAACGTTATAGGTCTTTAAAAAGCTTTTGATTTTCTTAATGAATTCCCAGTTTAAAGGATCTGGACTTCCGATAGAAAGTGAGAGTCCGTGCGTAGTTATGGGAAACTTCTCCGCGACTTCACGCATCACTCCTCCCCAAAAACCACCTAAGTCTATCCAATTTTCGGGTGCCAATTCAACAAAAGCCGGGCGGTTTTCGTCTTCCAGCTTGAGAATATCCTTGTAAATATCCTTTCTAAATCCTAGTCCTACGTTCTGCATCTTCTAAAAATAAAAAAGGGAGGAACAAATCCTCCCATTAATTCTATGTAAAGGGAGTTTATTTTTTTCCTGCTTCTCCACATTTAGCTTCAGTAGCTTTACCTTCTTCACCACACTTCGCTTCCGTCGCTTTACCTTCTTCACCACATTTTGCTTCTGTAGCTTTTCCTTCTTCACCGCATTTTGCCTCTGTAGCTTTTCCTTCCTCACCACATTTCGCTTCTGTTGCTTTACCTTCTTCTCCACATTTTGCTTCTGTAGATTTAGCTTCACCACATTTTGCATCTTGTGATTTGAAATCAATTCCAGCTTGGATAGTTTCTGCTGCTAACTCGCTTCTTAATTCACCTGCAGAACCTAAAGAAGTTGCTGCGAATGCTCCAGAACCTAAAGTTGCTAATGCTAATCCTCCTGCTAATAATCCTAATTTCGTCGTGTTTTTTTTACTTGCTTTCATCTTTTTGAGTTTTGTATCGTATTTGACATACATACTACCCTCCACTTCTTTTGGATTTTAAAAAGGTGAAAAAAAATAAAATTGATGGACACCTGAGTTTAAATGTATTTGACTAAAACGCTTGTAAATGAAAGGGTAGTAGGGGGTGATTGTTGGATGAAATAAAATTGAAATTATTTTAGTTGTAAGGTACTTAGCATACGTTCAAATTCGTCAAACAAAGGTGCTTTTATGATGATTTCCTGTTTTAAATAAGGATGTTTAAATGTAAAATCAAGTGCATGCAACATCATTTGCTCCAATCCAAAACGCTCACCTAAGAGTTTGTTCTGCTTGTTGCAGCCATGGGGTCTATCTCCAATGATAGGGTGGCGTAAATGATTACAGTGCTTTCTGATTTGATGCATACGTCCAGTTTTCGGGAAAGCTTCTATTAAAGAATATCTAGAGGTGGAAAATTTACCCGAAGGAAAATCACATTCGGATTGTTTTAAACAGCGATAGTTGGTTTGTGCCTCCTGTTCCTTTCCTTTTAAGTTTTTTAAAGGATGATCCACATAGATCTCTTCTGGAAAATGACCACGTACTATGGCTACGTATCTCTTTTGTGTTTCTGTAAAAGCCAAAGTTTCCTGCATCTTTTGGGCAGCTTCAGAACTAAAGGCAAACAAGAGTACCCCTGAAGTTTTTCTATCGAGTCTGTGTATAGGATAGAGGTGCTTTTGGGTTTGGTCTCTTACAATTTGAAGTGCAAATTCTTCTGCATCTGATGCCAAATTTGTACGGTGTACCAGAAGTCCTGTAGGCTTGTTTACCGCTACATAGTGTTCATCCTGATAAAGGACGTCCAATTCCTTTTGTGTTGCTAATTCTTCCACAGTTTTAAGCTAAAGTGTAAAGCTAAAAAAAGCAGGTTGTATTGCTACGTCCTGCTTTTATTTTTTAATCTGTAACGGCCGGTGTATCGGTCATTACATAATATCTAGGATCATCTATACTTTCTTCTATGATGTCTTTAAACCCTTCGTTGTTTTTAATCAACAAGGTCTTACAATCCGGACTCAAATGGGTTAATTTCACTTTCTTTCCTTGTGCTTCATACTTGTTGACCAAGTTTACCAAGGCTTCAATTCCAGAGTGGTCAGAAACTTTAGAGTCTAAGAAGTCAATTTCTATATTTTCAGGATCTTCCTTAATGTCAAACTTCTGATTAAAGGCTTGTATACTTCCAAAGAATAAAGGTCCGAAGATTTCGTACACCTTTGTTCCATCTTCCTTGTATTTCTTACGCGCTCTAATTCTAACAGCGTTCTCCCAAGCAAATACCAAAGCAGAGATAATAACACCTGCGAATACCGCAATCGCTAAATCGGCAACGATGGTAATGACAGAAACGGCTACCAATACAAAGGCATCAGATTTTGGGATCTTTTTCATGATACGTAAACTCGACCAAGCAAAAGTATCTATCACCATAACAAACATAACACCTACTAATGCTGCGATAGGCACCATTTCTATGTATTCAGCTGCAAATACGATGAAAGACAATAAAGTCAAGGCCATTATTACACCCGATAATCTACCACGACCTTTAGCATTCACGTTAATCATGGTTTGACCTATCATACCACAACCACCTGTACCACCAAATAATCCACTTACGATGTTTCCGAAACCTTGTCCAACACATTCTCTGTTTCCATTCCCACGTGTTTCTGTAATTTCATCCACCAAGTTCATGGTCATCAATGACTCAATTAAACCTACAGAAGCAGCTAAAAATGCATAAGGGAAAATGAAGCTCAAGGTATCTAAATTCAAGGGTAAGTTGGCCCACAATTCTAGGTTAGGCGTTGGGAATTTACCTTTTAAACCTTCACCACCACCTTCTCTGATGTAAGAACCTATGGTTGCAACATCCATTCCTGAGAAAATGACAAAGAAGGTTATAATTAATATGGCAGTTAATGCTGCTGGTAATTTCGCTGTTACCTTCCATTTAGGTAGTAAGTAAATGATGGCCATGGTTACCGCCACCAAAATTGACATCTTGCTTAATGCGCTCCACGAAAACAAATCACTAAAGAAAGCTGAAAATGCGGATTGAGTTTCTGTACCTGCGTGCACCGGGAACATTTTTAATTGTGCGATGAAAATCACAACCGCCAAACCGTTTACAAAGCCCAACATTACAGGGTGGGGTATTAGTCGGACAAAGCGCCCTAACTTAAAGTAACCCGCTGCCACTTGTATAATACCCATTAAGATAACACAGGCAAAAAGGTAAAAGAAGCCCATGTTTTCCACAGGAGTTTCAAAGGCCAAACCTTTTTCGTGACCTTCGGCTATCATGTTCACGAAGATGACTGCTACGGCACCTGCAGCGCCAGAAATTAAACCGGGTCTACCACCAAAAAGCGCTGTAATTAGACCTACGATAAATGCTCCCGACAAGGCTACTAAAGGATCTATCCTCGCCACAAAGGCAAAGGCTACAACCTCTGGTATCATTGCCAAAGAAACGGTCATTCCTGCTAAAATATCATTCTTAGGATTTGCTGTAAATCCGTGGAAAAACTTCTTCATACCAAAATTTTAAGGGGGCAAAGATAGAGAACTCAAAATGCAATAGCGAATGATGAGGGAGAAATTTGAGAATGGAGAGGAGTTAGTATAGATTTAGCAGGGAGGAAGGGGAGTATTATGGTTTTATCAAACTGACTAGGCTTTCAAGTATAAAAAGGAAAAAGGTAGTGTTCTTTTTATTCAGAATCATAATCGATCGGAGGATTTTCTTCATCAAATTCTTTCTCACATTGAGGAATATACGGGGATAATAGAGTATCCTCTTTTTCCTCCAATTGTCCACGTTTTAGCACCCAAACACGGAAATTATCTGCATAATCCTTTCTACGGTCTTCATCATCTTGAATATATAAAAGTCCGTAAGATCCAGGGCCATTTTCAGAAATCCATCTAAAAATCTGAAGGGGATAAAACCTGTCTGTTCCTCTATGGTTATGACATCCATTCATCATTAACATGTCCATACCATTAAAGCTTCCTATTTTAATATTAGTTTCTAATACTACTGGAAACTCTGTTTTGAGAAATGTATTCAATTTATTCTTAAAATCTTCCTGTTTTTTGTTACCAACATGATAATCGCTAAAGCGTAATGTAATCCAACCGTGATATTCTATCATTTTTTATCTGTGTATTTATTCCTCTTAAATGGAGGTGTACCTGTATCAAAGGAATATGAATAAAGAAATGTATTGCCATTTACATGGGATTGGGTATCGTGCGTGGTCCAAAAGGAGTACCATATACCCGTTGTTATGTTATTTTAATTTTAATATTTCTATTAATTCTTCATTTCTACAGCGAGTAGCTTCAACCATACAATGTAAATAGACAATTCCTCACATATGTCCAGTATAGCCTCCTGATATTAACTCACTTTGCAATCTCCTGTTGTTTACCCAAGTCAATTGATAATCACTCAACTTAGATTTGATTGAATCATTTTCAGTTCTTTGGAGTAATTCACGAAAGTTGTTATTCATTAAAGAGTCTAATTCTTGGAATTCAAGATTTAGACAAATTCTATGTTCAAGGTTAGATCCCGAAGTACTGTCGCAATCAATTTTGTTTGCGTATTGCATATAACTCATTTGTCTAAGCCTATGTACATCAGTTGTGTCCTGACCGTAGAGATGTTGAGTAGAAATGACAACTAGTAATATACCTAAAAGTTTAATCATGTTTTATGTGTTGTACAATATTCTGCAATTTAGACACCTTTGGTCAGTATTTATATACGTTTGCTATTAGTTATTATTTGATGTTAATAACCTTTTACAAGGCCTCTCACTTCAATTCGTAGAATTGAAAAAGATGAAACACATCTTTAAAGCTAAAAATACTGGATTCGTTCTTCCTAAAGTAACTTGGACTTTTTGATACATTAAGATAGAAAGCGTATTTACCTTGGTCTTTGTGATTATAAGGAGAACAATTTTGTTCACCTAGAGAAAAACATAAAGTAGATTCATGAGGTGGTAATAACTCTCGCATTGTGTTATCTAGAGAATCACAAAAGCTATACCCTGAAACATGAATATATCCATAGCTTTTGAATTTTGATGTTTTTCCAAAGAAAGAAGACGCACAAAGTTTTCCATTGCTAACTGTATTAAAATAACTAGCAGGGTATAGCGTGTCTGTTGTTTTGTTAATTAATTGGAAAATATACTGGTTAGGATATTCAGGATTATTGATTTTTTCCAAGTAAATGTCTTCCGGGTTATTTACTATTTTTTCAACTTCAATGTTTGTTAACCGACTTAGTCCGCGCTCATTCTTTTTTATAAAGCAATTTATAGTGACACTAGACAAATTAGAATTAAGGAACAAAGACTCTGAAAAATTGCTAACTGTGTCTTGAGTTTGAAAATTAACTTTTACATTAAGTTCTTTATTCAAATGGACTTGCTGAGAGTAGGCGTAAATGTTTTGGTTGAGGAAATAACCATTTGCCTTCATCAATTCTGTAAATTTAAAAGTGAAACCATATTCAGTATTTTCAAAAAGTAAACCGATTTCTTCAGCGTCAAGTGCATCTTTTTCAATAATGATGAAGGTAGTTACCTGAATAGAACTGTTCTTATTACTTAAGGCAGATTGAGTTACTGATAAGATAAAAACAAATAGTAAGAAAAATTTCATGATGTAAATAAAGTTTTGTTCGTATGAATACCGGTTTGATTAAACTGCTTTTCGAAACAGTTCAGGTTTTGTTAACTGTTTATAATTTCAAATTCCTTTACAATTTTTTCAAATTCTAACATTCCCTTTTTTTCAAGGAAACCATTCAGGAAAGGTGTATCTATTATAAAAGGATTAAATCCGGTTCTCAATTTTTTGTGTAAGAGAATGGATAGGCTATTTTTTGTTTCTTCATCTAATGTTGCAATTTGATTTACTGCATAATTAATCAGTTCATCATTGTCATTTTTAAAAACTCTGATTGAAGTTCTAGGGAGATTACATGCCTTAAAGAACCTATTTCCATTAAAAGTAATATTTTCAAATTCAGTCTCCGTCAAGTCGCAATTGTCAAACTTGAAAGTTTTTTTTAGGAATCTTTTTTCATTAATCAGAAGATTGTTTTTCATCTTTCCAGACAACTTACAATTCTTAAAAATTGATCCTAAAAAAATCCTCTTACCTTCAAATTTACAGTCTTCAAATTCACAATTTATATAATCAGCTGGATTGCCAAGCGATGTGTGCTTTCCACTAAAGTTGCATTTTATAAATTTACAGTTTTTGTATATGGTTGTAGCCCCTAGAGTTGATTGTTTAAAATCTACCTTAAGAAATACGCAATTCTCTATTCTTTTTGAATGCACAGTTAGATCTTCAAAGTTTATGTTTTCGAACTTTTGATTATTTATAATCTTAGTCCATTTAGCATTTTTTTCAACTGTTTTCATCCTTTTTCGTTGTAGTTAACGGTTTGAATAAACCGTCGTTTTAATGTTGTTTATTTTTTGTTTGCAGTTGTTTTTCTTTTTTAATAAAAGCGTACCAGTTTTTTGCGAAATCAGGTACTTGCCCATTTGTTTTTTGAATTTCAGTCAAAACAGACCATAATCCATTTTTAAATGCTTCACTAAGGTTTCTTGGAGATTTAAATTCATGACCTATTTGTTCTCTAGCTATGTCGATTAAGTTTTTACCCTTAGACTCCGTATATAAGTTGATACATTTTTCTTCTTCTGAGTTTAAGTCTTCTTTAAAGTACCAATATCTTCCAGCTAATGGATAGTTCCCAACTTTATAATATAAACCACCTAATTTCTCTCTAATCCAATCAGACCAAAAATAGTGCTCCATATAACCCTGAATCCTTTCGATGGCAACTTCAGTGGATTCTTCTATTAGAATCAGTTCAATCTTTTTTACAATTTTGTGATCCAAACTATTCATTTTTCTGGTCTTTCTCTGAAATAACTGCCAACATATGCATAAACGCAATACCGTTTATTTTTACTATCTGTTCTTCACTACTAAATCATCAATATAGGCTTAACAGTGTCTGATTAAGCAGTGTATTTGTTATTACTCTTCAACTGCTTCACTTTCTTTTTCAAATGCGTATACCTCAAAGCCAAGTAAAAGGTGATGGCCACAAAAGTGATTTTAAAAAGAATATCGCCGAATTGTGCATAAGGTAATTCGAAGAATTTCATTGCGGCGCCTATGATTGCGATTACAACTCCTAGTATAAAGATGATTTTTTCGTTTTTCATGATCAGTGATGTGTTTAAGGTTATTCTGCTGTTTAATGAACTTGACATCTTCAAGCATGTATTGAAACAGGACTCTAAAAATAGAAATTATTTTGGTTAATGCTGAGCTAGGAGAGAAGGTGCTGAAAGAGGGAAAAGCCACAAAAAAAAGCCGAAGTATTTTCGGCTCTATCTTTTTATTCTTCCTGTTTTCCCATTGAATCCGTAAGGACAATGTCTACAACCACTTTTACAGCAATGTCCGCGCTTTAAGTGGTACTTTTCTGTAAAGACGATGTATCCGTCTGGACTTTCGTAATAATCTTCAGGATCCATTTTTTTCCTTCCCGAGAAAGCGCTGTAATCATCATTCATGTCACAAAAATAAGTACAATTGTTGAAAACCTTTGTCGTGCAGTGCAAGTATCTCCTAAGAAAGATGATTATTTAATGAGGGGAATTTCTTTTCTTTGTAAGAAAGGATAACACATGCTTACCATACAATTTTCTCCATTAGAAAACCTGCAATTTACTTCAACTGTAGATGCCAATGAAGTAATCGATCTTTGGGTGAAAAGAGATGATTTAATTCATCCCATTGTTTCTGGGAATAAATGGCGAAAATTGAAGTATTCCATTGCGAAGGCTCAACAAAATAAAAATGAGACCATCCTAACTTTTGGAGGAGCTTTAAGTAATCACTTGGTAGCAACTGCTGCAGCGTGTAAAGAAGTGGGGTTAAAATCTATAGGTTTTGTAAGGGGAGAGGAGCTGAACGAGAACGCGAATCCTACCTTGCAAAAATGTGCTGAACTGTGTATGGAATTGCATTTCATTTCTCGCGAAGAATACAATTTAAAAAGTGAAAAGTTTTATACCGATGAATTGCACGTAGATCATCCCAATGTCTACATCGTTCCAGAAGGTGGTGCAAATTACTACGGCATTATAGGTTGTTCTGAAATCATAGGTGAATTGCCAGATGATGTGAGTGATATTTTTGTGAGCGCTGGCACGGGAACAACTGCTGCTGGACTCCTTATGGGAAGTAGGTCGCACCAAACCATACATATCGTTTCTGCCTTAAAAGGAGAATGGATGGAAGAGGAGGTGAAAAAGTTATTGATGTATAGCTTATTTGATGAAGAAGCCGTGGATGAACTTTTGCAAAGGGCCCATTTCATCTATGATGCACATTGTGGAGGCTATGCCAAAACATCACCTGAACTGATTGCTTCTATACAATCTATCTACGAACAGACGGGCGTGAAATTAGACCCCGTTTATACAGGGAAAAGCATGTTGTGGTTGCAAAAGAATTGGAAGCAATGTTCGCCTACAGGAAAACTTGTTTTCTTACACACGGGCGGGGTGCAAGGTGCACAGTACATGCAAGAAAAATTAGCTGTAAATTTATATCCAGAGTCATGACAGAAGAGCACCAAAAACATCTCGAACATTATCAAATGCTCTTGGAGGATTTTTCTCCAGGTTTGGTGCTCAATCACAGAGTTAAAAACCCTTTGGGAGATGCATCAGCGCATGCTGAAGATGGTTTTGATGACATACGCATCACGTTTAACATCCTCTTTAAGGAAAAAGCCTATCATATCAAGTTCATTTCTTACTCCGAAACAATAATTATTACAGAAGCCGATTTAGGATTTTCTTTTTCTCTAGCGATAAAACAAATTCCTAAGTATGTGAGAGGGCTTTACAAGCGCAACTTGCTTTATGCAGGAAATCAGTTTCATCGCATGCATGTTCATGCCTCTCAACCTTTGAACATTGAGGTCTTAAAACCAGAATTGGTGAAACTATGTGCACTTTCACCTTGCGTGCAAATTCAGAACATAAGAGACCATGCAAATAGTCAAGCGCTAGCAGCTAAACCTAAAAAGGAGAGTTTGGTTTTAGACTTGAAATCCTTACCGAAAAACAAAGAAGAGATGTTAGAAATACTCACTGCTTTCGATTTTATCTCCAACCATACAACTACCTTATCGTAGGGCTTTGTAGGCTACTTCTCGGCTCAATTCTTTTACTTCACCTATTTTCAATCCTTCCAAAAGAATCTCACCTAAAGAAATACGTAATAAACGTAGGGTAGGGTAACCAACAGCGGCGGTCATTTTGCGTACTTGTCTGTTTTTACCTTCTGTAAGTTCTAATTCTATCCAAGAAGTAGGTATGTTTTGTCTAACTCTGATGGGAGGATCTCTTTCTTCTATATTGGGTTGAGGTACGATTTTACATTTCGCCGGTGCTACTTGGTGTGTTTTTCCTTTGTGTTTGATTTGAAGGGACCCATTTTGCAATTGGTTTACCGCCTCAGGAGTTATGGCTCCGTCTACTTGCACTAAATACTTTTTAGCCTTCTTTTTGGAAGGGTTCAAAACTTTATCTTTCAGTCTATTATCATTAGTGAGTAACAGTAAGCCTTCAGAGTCTTTATCGAGTCTACCTACTGAATAAACATCTTTAGGATAGTTATAAAAATCACCCAATAAGCTATCGCTTTCCTCTCCAGAAAACTGACAAAGCGTACCAAAAGGTTTGTTAAAAATAAAGTATTTGTGTTCCATTTCAGAGACAAAATTAAGCTTATAATCCAAATCGTTTACAATAAGTTTATGACTAATTATCTTCAATTTTTCGTTAAAATGGATACTTTTGTCGAGGCCGAAACGAAGGCCATTTCAAAAACCATGTTTAATAGAAGTAAATGAAAACAATAAACGTTAACGATCTTAAAGCCTTACAACAGAACCAAAGTCTTATCATCTTAGATGTTAGAGAAGAATACGAATACAACATTTGTAGAATAGAGGGTGCTGTAAATATTCCAATGGGAGAGATTACAGAGCGTGTTGATGAGTTGGAAAGAGAAGATCCAGTTTACGTTTGTTGCAAATCAGGAAAAAGAGCGGAGGCTGTTTGTAATTTATTAATTACAGACTATGCTTTTGAAAACTTGGTAGTGATAGAAGGTGGAGTAGAGGCTTACGCCAAAGAAATTGACAACAGCTTAGAATTGTACTAAGATGAAAGAACGCAACCTACTTCAATATTTAATGGTGAGTTTACGTGGACTTGCCATGGGAGCTGCTGACGCCGTGCCTGGTGTATCAGGAGGAACCATCGCCTTTATTACAGGTATTTACGAAGAGTTAATTTCTAGCTTAAGCAACATCAACCTATCGGCTTTAAAAGTTTTGAAAGCAGAAGGATTGAAAGCTTTTTGGAAACACATCAACGGTAATTTCTTTGTGGCCTTATTCGGAGGAATAGCCGTGAGTTTGATTACGCTTTCCCGCATCATCGTAGGTTTGTTAGAGCATCACCCTGTTTTGCTTTGGTCTTTCTTCTTTGGGTTGGTAATTGCCAGTACTTTGTTGATCGTTAAAACAATACAAAACTGGAACCTTGCCAACATCATTGGTTTAATTATAGGAGCAGTAATAGCGGGATACATTTCATTGGCACAGAATACCGCTGGTCAGGCCAACGAATACTGGTACATCTTCTTAAGTGGCGCTATAGCCATCTGTGCTATGATACTTCCGGGTATTAGTGGAGCTTTCATTTTAGTATTGATGGGAAGTTATGCTACGGCGATGAATGGTTTGAAAAGCTTAGATTTTGCTTTGATTGCGGTTTTTGCAAGTGGTTGTTTGGTAGGACTTTTAAGTTTCTCTAAATTGCTGAAGTATTTATTTGCACATTATAAGAACTTAACCCTGGCTATTTTAAGTGGATTCTTGTTGGGATCTCTTTTGAAAATTTGGCCTTGGAAAAATAATATTAGTGACGTCCCTTATTTGGTACATTCAGATGGTAGAGCAGAGTTCATGCAAGCGAACGTTTTGCCACAGAATTACAATGGAGATAGTCAATTAACACTCGCAATACTCTTGGTATTGGCAGGATTAGCTTTGATTTTGTTGATGGATAGATTTGCACCAAAAGAAACATCGTGAAAAATTACGGACTCATAGGTAGAACATTAAAACACAGTTTTTCAAAAGATTTTTTTACAGAGAAATTTATCAAAGAAAACACCGAAGCCGAATACCACAACTTCGAAATCAGCGACATTAAGGATGTAAAAGAAATCCTCAAAAGAGGAGATTTGCACGGTCTTAACGTAACCATTCCCTATAAAGAAGCTATACTTCCTTTTTTAGATGAAGTTTCTGAAGAAGCCAAGCAAATTGGTGCAGTGAATGCGATAGCTTTTCAAAATGGTAAAACGATAGGTCATAATACCGATGCCTATGGATTTGCGCGTAGCATTAAACCCTTCTTGAAAAACACCCACCACAGGGCCTTGATATTAGGAACAGGTGGAGCATCTAAAGCAGTAGCGCACGTATTAGAAAACATAGGATTAGACGTGCTTTTTGTATCTAGAGATCCGAAAAACGAAGAACATTTTTCTTACTCAGCCATCAATTCCTTTATGGTACAAGCCTGTGGATTAATTGTAAATACCACACCAGTTGGCATGTATCCCAACGTTGATGAAATGCCCGATTTCCCGGTAGAGTATTTAACTCCCGATCACTTGGTGGTTGATTTGATTTACAACCCGGAGAAAACGAAATTCTTAGAAGAAGCCGAAAAAAACGGAGCTGAGATATTAAATGGTTTGAGCATGTTAAAAGAACAAGCTTTAAAAGCCTATGAATTGTGGAATAATAACTAATTTCAGGTTATTATTTTATTTCAATGGATCCTCGCTTATTTAAAATTAGTGTTATTGTTGTGGCTTGTATTATTTTACAAGCTTTACTTAATAGAGTACTCGTTCGTATTGCCTCTAAATTTGGAATTCAAAAGGAAAGGCGCAAGCTCATTAACAAAGCCATTAACTTGGTGTTGTACATCATAGCTATAGTATTGATATTAATGGTTTACTCCATGGATCAATCGAATTTGTGGGTATACATCTCGTCTTTCTTAACAGTACTAGGAGTTGCTTTTGTAGCCCAATGGTCATTGTTAAGCAACATCACAGCAGCTGTACTTTTGTTTGTTAACCACCCTGTAAAAATAGGCGATGAAATAGAAATTGTAGACAAGGAGTTTCCAATCACAGGCAAGGTGAGTGACATCGGTTTATTCTTTTTACACATACGAATTTCTGAAAACGAAAAGGTAACCTTACCCAATTCTGTTGTCTTCAACAAAATGGTAAAAGTGATTTCTCAAGAAAGCAAGTAAAGTTGCTATTGTAGCGGCCAAAATCCACTTTGCACCTCGCAGATGAAGAGCTTTCAACAATCTAACACGCTTCGCTGCATTTAATCGAATAATATGCTAAATAATTTCCTATTTTTGCAGCAAATATTAAGAGAACATGGCTTTAAAATGTGGAATAGTTGGACTTCCAAATGTTGGGAAATCTACTTTATTTAACTGTTTGTCTAACGCAAAAGCGCAATCGGCAAACTTTCCATTTTGTACTATAGAACCTAACGTTGGAACCATTTCAGTTCCAGATCCAAGATTAGAGAAATTAGAAGAATTGGTAAATCCAGAGCGCGTTGTACCAACGACGATGGAGATTGTAGATATTGCAGGTTTGGTAAAAGGAGCTTCTAAAGGAGAAGGACTTGGAAACCAATTCTTGGCAAACATTAGAGAAACAGATGCTATTATTCACGTATTAAGATGTTTCGATGATGGTAATATTATTCACGTAGATGGTTCTGTAGGTCCTATTCGTGATAAGGAAGTGATCGACTACGAATTGCAGTTGAAAGATTTGGAGGTAATAGAGAAGAAAATAACTTCTTTGGCGCGTGTAATCAAATCTGGAGATAAAGATGCTATAAAAGAAAACGAAACGGCTTTAAGAATTAAAGCATGTTTGGAAGAAGGTAAATCTGTTCGTTCTTTAGACTTTGACGAAAAAGAAAGAGAATTTGTAAAAGGTTTCCACTTGATTACTGCTAAACCCGTAATGTACCTTTGTAATGTTGATGAAGCTTCTGTTGTAAACGGAAACAAGTATGTTGACGAGGTAAAAGAAGCAGTGAAAGATGAAGATGCACAAGTTTTGATTATTGGTGCAAAAATAGAGGCTGACATTACTGAATTAGAAACCTACGAAGAGCGTCAAATGTTCTTGGACGAATTAGGACTAGAAGAGCCAGGTGTAAACCGTTTGATTCGTTCTGCTTACAAATTATTGAACTTAGATACTTACTTTACAGCAGGTGTGAAAGAAGTAAGAGCATGGACTATCAAGAAGGGAATGACAGCTCCTCAAGCGGCAGGTGTAATTCACACAGACTTCGAAAAAGGATTCATTAGAGCAGAGGTAATGAAGTACAACGACTTCACCACTTTAGGATCTGAAAACGCTGTTAAAGAAGCTGGTAAATTTAGAGTTGAAGGAAAAGAATACGTTGTTGAAGACGGAGATATCATGCACTTTAGATTCAATGTGTAGCTTAGATATCTAGATTCCTAGAGTTTTAGATTTCTAGACTTGTAGATAAATAGAATATTAAAAATGCGCTCAGTAAACCTGAGTGCTTTTTTTGTGGCTTTACTTTTTAAGATAGATTCAATTACTAACTTCTTTGTGTACTCTGTGAAAAATCTTTGGGTGCTTTGTGGTTCCCATTTTCTTCACTCTTTCCTCACCACTCCACTCAATACTCCATACTCACACTCAAAACTGTCCTTCCGTTAGGGATAGAAAGGGTAGTTTATTGAAATTACTGCTTAGATCTACTTAAGCTTGCAGAGCGCCCCAAGAAGCTTTGGGAGCTATAAGTAGAACTTAGCAGGAAAGAAATAACTACAACTGCATAGCCCGTTAAAACGGCCAAAATTGTCCTTAAATTACTTTCTATAACGCTTAGGAATTTGCAATTTAGGAGTCACAAAATTTGACTATGCTTTCAAAAGATTTACCCGGTCCTAAGGGAAAACCCATTGTAGGAAATATGTTTGAAGTTGACATAAACAACTTGCATAATCAGCTCAGTGATTGGGTGGATGAATATGGCGATGTATTTAATTTGAATTTGGGTTTAACCAACATGCTTATTGTAGCCAAACCGTCGATGATAGATTACATACAAAAGAACAGACCGACCTTGTTTAGACGTATGGATAAGCTCAACAATGTATTGAAAGAAGAGGGGATATCTGGGGTTTTTAATGCAGAAGGAGAAGAGTGGAAACGTCATAGAATGATGGTGGCCAAAGGCCTTGATATCAAACATCAAATCGCTTTTTTTCCTTGGATGATGACGGTGACAGATCGTTTAAAGCGCAAATGGCAAAAGGATGTGAAGGAACAAGGAGCCTTTTCTATACAAGATGATTTTTTACGCTATACGGTAGACGTAAGTACAAATTTAGCTTTTGGGAAAGAGATGAATACCTTGGAAGAAAGACAAGGAGCCATACAAGATGATATGGAAAAGGTTTTCCCCATGATATTCAAACGTATCAATCAACCTATACCTTGGTACAAGTGGTTTAAATCTAAGGCGGATAAGGAATACAATGCGGCTACGGATAGGCTGCAAGAATTTGTAGATGATGTTATTACTAGCACCAAGCAAAAGCTCCATGATAATCCTTCGTTAAAGGAAAATCCACAAAACTTCTTAGAGGCTATAATTGTTGCTGCAGAAGAAGATCAACATTTTAATGATGCCGATATACGAAGTAACTTGCTGACCCTTTTGCTGGCAGGAGAAGATACAACAGCCCACACCTTAACCTGGGCCATAACTTTATTAAATGATCAACCCGAAGTTATTGCAAAGGCAAGGGAAGAGGTAGATCGTGTTTTAGGGGAACATCAAACCGTTACGCGTTTTGAACAATTACAACAATTGGAATATATAGGCGCGGTTATTAATGAAGTGATGCGTTTAAAACCTGTGGCACCTATTACTTTATATCAACCCAATGAAGATGTTGAAGTTGAGGGTGTTAAAATCCCAAAAGACAGCAGAATGCTCTTACATTTACGCAAAAGTGCAACCATGGAAGAACATTTTAGTAGAGCAGGGGAGTTTGTACCAGAAAGATGGATAAAGGCCAAAAGCCAATGTCCGGTACACAATACCGCTGCTTATAATCCTTTTGGTGGCGGACCAAGGTATTGTCCGGGAGCCAATTTAGCTTTGACAGAAATGAAATTAGTACTCGCCATGTTGTTCAAGAACTTCGATTTTAAGTTGGAGACAAATGTTGAGGATATCAAAGAAATCATGGCCTTTACGATGATGGCGAGTGATTTTAAAGTTAGTTTTACACCACGAAAGAACAATCATTAAATACAAACGTTTAAACTACTATGAAAGTATTATTAGTTGCAATGACCTTCTTAGGTATTATGTTAAATAGCGATATGAAAACACTACACGATTACACTGTTAAAGACATTACAGGAGAAGATTTCGATTTATCTTCTTTAAAAGGAAAGAAAGTAATGGTTGTAAATACAGCCTCTGAATGTGGATTAACCCCACAGTATGAACAACTACAAGAATTATACGCGGCTTATAAGGACAGTAATTTCACAATAATTGGATTTCCTTCAAACGATTTTGGAAAACAAGAACCAGGAACTAACGGTGAGATTCAAAAATTCTGTAAGTTAAATTATGGCGTAGAATTTCCGATGATGTCTAAGGTTGTTGTAAAAGGAGACAACAAGGCGGATGTCTACAAATTTTTAACGGAGAAAGCTTTGAATGGATTAGAAGATTCTGAAGTACAATGGAACTTTCAGAAGTATTTAATTGACGAAGAAGGAAAATTAGTAAGAGTAGTGGCTCCACAAATATTACCTATAGACTCTACAATTATAGAATGGATAGAAGGATAGATTAATTACTTAGAAAGTATTAAAAAGGGAGGATTTGAATGGTTCTCCCTAATACTAAATAATACTATTTAACATAATATTAATTATAAGACATTTGTAGTATAGCCGTAATTTGGGGCTATTTAACAATATGTTTTCATAATCTTTGCGTTTATCTCTCATTAAATCCTTTCCCCAATTTTATTTTAGGAATACACTTTTCTATTCGAGTATACTTTGTTTTTTCTTGCTTAGCACCGTTGATGTGAATTACATAGCTTTTTTGTCGGCCCGGTGTTAAAGCCATGAAGGCTGCTTCTAATTCTGGGTTATGTTTAAAGCTTTCTATTAATTCTACCGGAAGTTCAATTTCCTTTTTGGTTTGAACTTTTCGTCCGAGCTTTTCGTTTTCAGCAGCCTCGAATATATAAGCTTTTAAAAGTTCTTTGTGTGCTTCAATTTGAGCTATATCGTTCACTCTAAAGATTCTACTAACCTCGGCATTTTCACCTACCAGACTTAAAATATTCGCTTCATCATTAATCAATGCACCTTGGAAAAAGTTGATCGAACAATAGTCCTTAAACGCCGAAATAATGAGCACATTTTTACCATTGATGGTATAACACGGCATACCCCATTTACATTCCTCTTCTAAACCACAAGAATTAACTATGCTTCTCAGCATGGCGAGTTCTGCTGACCATTGGTGAACTTTGCACTCTGGCGTTGCTCCTTTAGAACAACGCAAACAGCCTTCTGTAAAATATAAATCGACGTTTTTTTGCATGACGAATACTTTCCTTAGTGATATTGAGATCGGTCAAATAAATTCCGCCCCAAAAGTAAAATTACTTCCTAGAAGCGGAGTAAATAAAATTACAAATTTAAATTTGTAAAAAAACTGTAATGAAAAAACACCTATATCTCTTTCTAATTCTTTTTGTATCAATTATTTCTAGAGCCAATTGGTCACCCGTTTCAACTGGAATTAACGACCATTTTAACGGTGTAATCCTTTGGGACACTTTGGCCGTATTAATTGGTAATCAGGGTATTTATTGCAATACACAAGTAGATTCCTCCCCTAGTAGTTTCAACCGCTTTGTCATGAATAATTCAGACTCATTACTGTACAACAACATGCAATTCAAGGATATGATAGAGTTGTCTAGCGGTGAAGTAATGATAGCCGCCAATGATACGGTTATTCATCAAGCCATGTTGTTTCGCTTTAACGCAACCAATAACACTTATAGTTTTACATATACCTCTCCAGTTAACCATAGCTTTAATGGTATAGGTAAGTTTGGATTAGATTTATTTGCTGTGGGTGACAATGGATTCATTGTGGAATATGATGGGCTTTCATCAACGGTACTGAATTTAAATCTTTCCTACATTGATTTGAATGATTTTGTTTCGAGTAGTACGACTTATTTAATTGTTGCAGATGGTTATTATTTTAAGAGCAATTTAGCACCATCTGCTGCATCACCGAATGTATTTTTTCTTCCTGATAATTTAAAGTCGAGCACCTTTTATAATTCTTCGCAGTTTATGCTTGGAGGACAAAATTTTTATCATTCGAGCACCCTACCGAATTCAAATAGCTATCATAATTACGGTGATTTAAACCTCAAAGAAATGATTAGAGTTGGCAGTAAGGTGTTTTTAGCAACTGATCATGGTGTTTTTAATGTACTTAATACTTCCTCAACAGCGAATATAGAATACCAACCAAGTTCATTGGCTACCAACCTTAATGGAATTTATTACGATAATTTTGGTTCCCAGCTTATGGCTTGTGGAAACAATGGTGCCCTACTCTATTCTTCTACCACCTCTATTGCTCAAGAACCCTATGTTAAAATAACGCATAATTATGAATGCGAAGGATTGAATACACCCTTGAGAGCACAGGTAGGATCTAGTAGCAGTTGTTCTTGGTATATGGACAATGTACTTGTAGCCAATACTTGTGGTATTTATTATCCGAATGGTAGTAATCTTACTGCTTCAACTGTTAGTTTAGTAGTTTCC
Source organism: Lishizhenia tianjinensis (assembly GCF_900116425.1). Taxonomy (GTDB): domain Bacteria; phylum Bacteroidota; class Bacteroidia; order Flavobacteriales_D; family Crocinitomicaceae; genus Lishizhenia; species Lishizhenia tianjinensis. The sequence continues at coordinate 583,020 of NZ_FPAS01000001.1, forward strand.
AATGCTTACTTTTCAGATTCTACGAGTGCACCCTATTATTATATAGATTCGGCAGACATTGATGTGCCTATCACCTATGTGGATACTATTTTATGTAGAGTTGGTGAAATTCAATTGGAAGTACAAAACAGTGAAATTGATAGGACTTACAGCCTTGAAAAACTCGGTAGTTTTTCTCCACTAACACCGGTTGTTCAAGGAACTGGAGGGAGCATAAGCTTAGAGACAGATAGTCTTACCGATACAGGACCTTATCACATAAATATAGGCTCTGTTTACGGGAGTTGTAGGTGGTACCAAAGGGATACTTTTACGGTTAAAATTCAAGATCCGAAAAGTTTCATTCACGCCAACAAAACAAATGTTGAAATCAACGAAACAGTGCAATATTATGCTCAATCTACGGAAGCAACGAATTTTCTATGGACCTTCCCTACTAATGCCAGTATTACAACCAGCAACTTAGAGGCTCCGGTGGTTACGTATAACTCTTTGTCTACCCCCTCACTAAGTTTAGTGTCTTGGACAAATGAAATGTGTTATGATACTGCTACTTTAATAGGACCTACAGTGTTTAATAATCCTAGTCTTTCGAATCCTTGTTACATAGATACCTTTAACACGAATATTAGTACTTCTCCAGACTCCCCATTTCTTGCTAAATTAAAGAATGCGCAAGAAGGCTATTTTGCCATTTATAGAACCTATAAGGAGGGGATTTATAGTAGAAATGGAACACAAAAGTTTAATAGTGAACCTGGAGAGTATTTGGTAAAATACGACGACGATGATAACATGAAGTGGTTTGTGCGACAAGGTACGAACAGTAATAATGATATCTCTTACCAAATGATGGTAGAAGAAGCACCTAATGGGGATATTTATTTGGCAGGATCAGGTGGAACATACTCTTATTTTTATGATAATACAGGGGACTCTATTTTTGTACATTCAGGGGCCTACTTAATACGTTTAGACAGCTTGGGGAAAATCATTTGGTATAATCTTGTTGAACCCTACGGAGCATATATACGCGGACTAGCCGTGGATAATAATGGAGAGGCTGTGATTAGTTTTGCCACCAATGATGTAATAGATGTTTACATCAACCACAATGGAACCATTATAGACACTATCCCAATACTACCTTCAACTTATTATAATATAGAAGGTCAGATTATAAAATTTGATTCTAACGGAGCAATGAAACACAGGATCTTGCACAGCAATTATTATATAGATCATATTAGCTTCGATGCGCAGAATAGAATGTACCTCATTCATAATAGTGGAATTGAAAATTTAATCGACAACTCTTCTAATTCACACAATATTAGTTGGCCAAACATACCTGGGAACTTAGTGTCATCAGGTGTTACAATAGTTTGTTTAGATACTGCAAGTAATTACCTCTGGGACTTTAAGACTCATGATGTTAACGCTTCGGCTTCAGGAATACGTTTACATGATTTTCATCAAGAGGAGAATGGAGATTTATTTTTAATCATGGACAATGACGTATTTGGCGGAAATTCGTCACAACTTATCTACGATTCTCAAGACTCTGTTACTACCTATACCTCAGGCAGCTTTTGTTTTATGAAAATTAATGGAGACGGAAAAATGATGTGGATAAATGGAATGACCGATACACCCGTTATTAACGATATGTATTTGGAGCGAGAAAAAAATAGTGATACGCTTTATTTAATAAGTACAGGTCGACTGAATAACGCGCCTTACAATAGTCCAATTCGACACATCAACCTTGCAAGCAGAGGTAGCATACCGGTTAAATTCCCCATGCTTAGAAACACCTATTTTCACGCTAAATATGACACGAGTGGTGTGCTATATACGGTAAATACAAGTACTTCCCAAAACACACCCATGATAGAAGAGTTTAATTCTGATATTGTTTTAAAGGAGGATGGATTTAGACATTTCAAAGTTATAAATACTTCCATTAACTATCTTCCTTTTACCTACAGTTCATTTGGTGGTAATATTCATGTAAATGAAATGAATCTAGAGTATTTTGAGCATTATGATACGGAATGCGGTACAACTTACTGCCCAGGTTACTCCTTGCAGACAACAGATACTGTGTGCATTTATGGGAGTTATACTTATTTGGATGGCCATACGGTTGACAGTATTACAACTCCAGGTTTATACAAGGGATACTACCCTGTTCCCAACAGTAATTGCCATGGAGATTTTCAAACCTACCTTTACATTAATACAGATAATGATGTTGATGCTTACGATACTGTTTGCATAGGCGATAGCTATATTTTCCCGGACCAGACGAGCGTAAATAATATTCTAAGCGATTTTACCCAAATAAGTACTTTGTACAATTCACTTGGTTGTGATAGTACTATAAATACACACATTGAGGTACTACAGGATATTGATTTAGGAACTAGTGTTACGGGTGATTCTTTGTATTACAATTTCCCTTTGTTTAACTATAGCTACCAATGGCTGGAATGTGAGAACAATACCTACACAGCAATACCAGGTGCAACTAATAGTTATTATATAGCACCAGCCAATGGATCTTATAGTTTAAGTATTTCGAATGGATACTGTTCTGACACTATAGCTTGTATAGATATGGATGATTTAAAAATTGAAGATATTCCGTCGATGGCAGTTGACATCTACCCTAATCCTTCTACAGGAGAGTTTAATGTGCAAACTTTACAGGGAGAATACCAACTAGAATTATTGAGTATCAATGGTGAACTTCTAAGAAGTTATGCGGTAAAGGAAGAAAAGTTTGTGCTTGATTTATCAGGATATGCCAAAGGGGTATATTTCATTCGTATAGATCAAAAAGTATATAAAATCATTTTAAAGTAGTTTCATATCAGCAGTTTATTACTTGGATGGATGCTGTTGTGCTTTAACAAGTTTATCTATTCCAACAAAATTAGATGACATAAAAAAACGGAGACTCATTTTTGGGTCTCCGTTTTTAATTTCACTTGGTTCTTTTTTATTCTTTTATGAGTCTCATGGTTTGAGAAGCACCTTCATTGCTGCGCAATTCAACCATATAAACCCCATTAGACAAAGTGCTCATATCAATAATGGCAGAATTTCCATCTAAGATCTTACTCCCGACTACATCATAAACTACATAAGTAAAATTGTTTAACGTAGTTTGAATGTGCGCTATGTTCGAAGTTGGGTTTGGATATAAAGTCCAATCTATTTTTTCAAAATTAGTAGTACTTGCGCAATCCGTAACATTCACTTCTAGGGTTGTTTCACATCCACTGGCATTACTTACCACACACGTGTAAACTCCTGCAGTATCAACCGTTGTGGTTTGAGTATCGTCTCCATTGTTCCATAAATAGCTATCGTATCCACTTCCTGCGTCTAACACTACGGCTCCATCACAAACATTGGTGTCTGCAATTGTATTTGCTACAGGACCATCGTTTACATTCACTACTGCTGTTACAGAATCTCCACAGCCGTTGGTTCCCTCCACTGTGTAGGCTATATCAAAGGTACCTGCAGTTCCAAATGTATGGTTGAAAGAAGATGTTGTAGACATAGATGTTCCGTCTAAATACCATTCTTCCGTATCAAAACTTGCGCTTGTGTTGTTGGTGAAAGTTAAGTTCTCACCTACACAAATCGTAGTGTCAAAAGGATTTATTTGACCTCCTTCTGGAGACAAGAGTAATTCCACATTTTCTGTAGCTGTAACGGCAGGACAACCTGGATTAGATGCTGCTAGCTCAAAACTATGCATACCTGCAGAGGCATTAACAGGATAACTCAGTTGTTCAAATGTCGTTAAAGTTGTTGTTCCGTCCATAGTCCAAGTAAAGTTGGTAGCATTTGTAGTAGTGGCACTAATGTTTACTAAATCACCTTGACAAACTTGTGTAGCTGCCGGCGAAGTTGAATTAATTACAGGTGGAGCGTATACACCTAAGAAAGCAGTGGTTGAATCTGAACACGTGCCATTAGAAACCACAAGTTTTATGATGTGAGTTCCTGGAGATAAGGTATCTGTTTGCCAGTTTTGTGCATTGCCGGCGTAATTACCATTTATATACCAGTTTTGAGAAGTTGTTCCTGTACTGGTATTGTTAATTCCAGTAAAATCACCTTCACAATTCGAAATATCCAAAATGGTAAAATCTGCTTCAGCTCCACAACATGAGGTTACACTCAAAGGTAAGTTTACGGTATTGTATGAAGTTGAATTCAATACCCCAGTGACACTTACTGTGTAACTACCTGCCGATAAAGAAGGCAGCGTTACGTTTTGTGTAAATGATGTTAACGCAGGTAAGACAATTCCCCCTACTGAATATTGAACCTCAATATTGATATTACTCCCAACCACAGAAACGTTATTTGCCACAAAGGTATAATTGGCTCCTCCCAATTGACCAGATACAACAATAACATTGGTTGAACAAGTATAAGCCGGTGATGTTTGTAAGGAAACGTTTTGAATCGTAACCGAAGTCCAACCGGTAAGGACTCCCGTAATGCAAAGCAATAGGGTTAATAGTAGTTTTTTCATTGTATAGTTTTTAGTGTTTTTGACTTTCTAGCAATTCAGTCATGTGTAAATTTAAACATTTCGTGAAATAAAAAGTGGTTGACGAAAAAAAAACCGCCAACAATTATGTTAACGGCTTTAAATTATTTACACTTCCTTTATTGGAAGGATAGTTTCAACATAGACTTCAATTCTTCCCATGACTGTTCATCAGCATCTAAATTGTAAGCCAAAGGCAAATCAAATTTCTTTCCAAGACTATCAGAAGCTTTACTCGTGAATCCATGGGTAGCACCTGGGTACTCTATGTACTTATAATCCACATCTAAGCTATCCAAAGCACTTTTGTAGGTCACAACATCTTCGTTTTTAATAAATGGATCATCCGCTCCATTACAAACTAATATTCTTGCTTTTAATTGATCATTAGGCATAATAGGAAGTTTTACACCGCTGTGAAATGCTGCTGCTCCTTTTAAATTATAACCAGCATCTGCCATGGTTAAGGCAACGCTACCTCCAAAACAGTAACCGATAACGGCTATGTTGTTGGTATCAACAGTTGGATCTTTCTTTAAAGCCTCTAAAGCCGCTTCAAATCTGGCTTTTGCTACAGGCATGTTAGACATTACTTCGCTGGAAAAACTACCTGCATCCAATGAATGCTTGGCTTGTTTACCATTTCCGTACATATCTATTGCTAGCGCGGTATATCCCAAATCTGCCAGCATGTCTGCTCTTTTTCTTACATAATCGTTATGTCCCCACCATTCGTGTATTACGATAATACCAGGTCTTCTTCCCTCTGTGAGTTTACTGTGAACAATGTAACCCTTCATGTCTGTTGTAGGAGAGCTATAGTCTAATTCATTGGCTACCAAAAGTCTCCTCTCCTCATCCTCCTTCACTACTCCTGATACATCTTCATTTTCAGAATTTTCAGTTTTCACTTCATCCTTACAGGCCATTAAACTCCCCATAATTAGTAATACGAAAATTGATTTATACGCATTTTTCATTGTCTCTGATTTTTTATTGATGTTAGTACTCTGTAGTTTTGTCTCAATTTATAACAATTAATTCTATTTTAGGTTAAATTACGTCAATTATTTTAAGATCTTTTAAACAATGAAAATCAAGCATATATTACTCTTGCTAGGAATGGCTCCAATGCCTTTAATGGCGCAGCAAGACAGTACGAATCTAAGTTGGAAAAGTAAACCTAGTATCTCGCTAATGGGCTATGTTGACACCTATTATGCCTATGATTTCAATGAACCTTCAACCGGACCTCGTCAGAATTTCATTTACAATTTTAACAGACACAACGAATTCAATATCAATCTAGGATTGATACAGTTAGAAGTAGAACACGATAAATACAGAGCTCAGTTAGGCTTTCAAACGGGTACCTATCCCCAAGATAATTATACGCCGGAACAAGAATTGATGAGTAACATCAACTCTGCTAGTGTTGGGATAAGTTTAGATAAAAGCAATAAATGGTGGCTAGATGCAGGAGTATTTCCTTCGAATTTAGGTTTTGAGTCGGCCATGTCTATAAAAAACTGGACTTTATCAAGATCCTTGGTAGCAGAGAGTTCTCCCTATTATCTTGCTGGAAGTAAATTAAGTTTTACACCTTCGGAAAAATGGAGTTACACCTTTTTGGTGAGCAATGGATGGCAAAAAATTAGACGAACTCCAAATAATTCCTTGCCTTCATTTGGGTCTCAAGTAGTTTATACTCCAAAGGCAAACATAGAATTGAATTGGAGTACCTATGTTGGTCCCGAAGGAGATGATGCTTCAAGAGAGATGCGTTATTTCAACAATCTATTTGCTATCCTGAACAAAGACAAAAAGTGGAGTTGGATTCTAGGATTAGACGCAGGTTTTCAAGAGAACCAAGGAATATGGGCTGCTCCAGTACTGATTAGCAGGGTAAAGTTAAGCCCGGCTTCTTCCCTAGCCTTTAGGGCAGAGTACTTTGGAGATGCTGGTAATATTATCATTTCTCAACCCTTTTCTTTACAAACAGAAATCTTTGGTTTTTCAGTGAATTACGATTATCGCCCGGTGGAAAATGTTGCCCTAAGGTTTGAGGCTAGATATTTTGAAGGTGGAGAGTATTTTAGTTTTAGTAACGTGGATGGAGCTTATAGTAATAATCTGTGTCTACTGGCTTCTTTGGCCATACAACTGGATAAAAAATGGAAATAAAAAAAGGGCTGATGTTTAAATCGGCCCTTTTTTGTAGTTATCTTATTCTTCCCATGTGAATTTCTGTTACCAAATCTTCTGGTGCTGTGTTTTCGGGTGAATTTAAGTAAAGTTCTATGGGGTCAAAATTCTTGTCTTTCTTGAAAATTTTGGCTCTATCTCTCATGAATATTGCCGACCAAGCATTACCAATATGGTGATAGGGTCCAGTGTGTTTTACGACATAGGTATCTTGAGCTGGAATATTACCTACAACAAAACCATTGGGTACTTTATCGGGTAAGGAATAAAGTCCAATCGCCGCTGTATAGGTCGTTTGATTTTTAGCTAATTTCCATTCGTGATAAATAGAAAAGGCGTGGTCTCTTACATCTAAATCATTACTCTTGGTGATGTCGTATAAAGCTTTGTAATCCTGAGTCATAGCATCAGAGATTGTATCCATAGATGTAGTTGTTTTACGGCCTATGTAATACATGGCTTCAAGAGATGAATTACCAACGAATTCTAAGTTAGATTTTACCTTTCCTTCCTCTAAATATTCTTTAAGCATGAGCAAACCACGGTTGTAATCCATACCTATCATGGCTGTCATCATATTCTTAAAAAAGAACATGAAAAAAGGAAGCTTATTATCTAAGGTCCAATGCACGCGGGAACCTTCTTGCTCTGCCTTTATAATGAAAGCAACTTTAGCTTTACTCTTAAAAGGTTTAATAAAATTTAAGTCAACCTCAATAGATGAATTTGGTGTGCTGCCCGTAATGCGCATTTCACCCTCTCCCACCAAATTTCCTTTCCAATGGTAGTGTTGATTATTTTCGTCTACAGTTACAACAACTTCTTTCTCTGTTATGGTCCAGGGTGACCAAACTTTCCAATGATTAAAGTCCATGAGCTTCTCATAGACCTCGCTGGGTTTCACATCTATAAAAATAGATTTATCAACGTTTATTCTCGGCATGTTTAATAGTTTTGGATGAATATAAAAAGAAAAAGGATGCAAAAAAAATGCATCCTTCTCCTCTAAGTATCCTAGTACTAGTAAACTATCTATATATTTTTCTATTGATAATCTTCACTTCGTTTGCCTCTGCAAGTTTCTTTAAATTACGAATAACGGTTTCCACTCTAAGTCCGGTTAAATCCGCTATTTGTTGTCGGGTTAAATTCACCTCAAAGCCAAATTCTTCCTGTATATCATAAATGGTGTGTTTGAGGTAATCTAAAAAAGTTAGGATTTTATGTTCGGCGCTGTAGGTTGCAATTTCGGCCGACATAAGTGCTTTGTAGTGTAAGCGTTTTGCCAAGTTTTTAGAAAAATTGAGGTGTACCTTAGGATTTTCCTCTAACATTTTAAAAAAGGCGGACTTACCCAAACGGTATAAATCTGAATCTACTATGGCTATTGCGTTTGCTAGATATTTAAAATCTCCTATTAAGGCAAAATCACCAAAACTCCTTCCTCCAGAAATTATCTCCTGAATAAATTCTCTCCCCTCTTCGTTTACATCATTGATTTTAATATCTCCTTCTTTAACCTGATAGAAAAAACGAGGCACATCGTTCTTTTCGAACAAAACTTCACCTTTTTTAAGATGTATTTTCTCAGCTCCGTAACGAAGCATCATTTCTTCTTTGATCATGCTAAAACGGGTATAACAAGGTTGCGGTAAAGGATCCTCTTTTTCCACTTTCTACACGAAAGTTTTCATCAAAGTACTTTCCATCGTTTAAACCATAGGTATAAGCCACTTTTACGGCTATGGTTCTGTTGGGCAAATCAATTTGTCCGCCTAGCTCTGCACTAGGTCCAAATACCTGTTCAATGGGCAATCCAAATTCTTTGTAGAAGTTATATTCCATTCCCACACCAATAAAGAAATTAGAAGCTTCAGGATTACCAAGAACAAATTCTCCGTATACCGGCACATTAATACCCAAGTTACCGTAAATTGTTCCGCCTACACCCAGAAAAGAAACACCACCAAAAGGATAAGAAGCCAAACCGTAAGAAATATTTGGTCGCTTATTAATTAAATATTTACCGCCGTAACTTAATCCATAAATTATAGACGAATAATTTACAGTACCAGCAAATATATTTTGATCTGCATAAACCAAATCTTGTTGATAGTGGGAATAAACTAAACCTGGACCTGCATATTGATAATAATCCTGCGCACTTGCCCCTGCGCTAAACAATAAGAACAGGCCAACAATTAATCTTTTCATATACTGTATTTATAACACTTACAATAATACCATTTTCTAAGGCAAAATAGCTATAAAAGTAGGTCAACATTCAATTAAAAACTATGATTGAGGTCATAAAATTCCCTAAAACTTGACCTTAATTTTAACCTAAACAAAACACAAAGATCATGAGTGCAAAAACAGCAGTAGCAACAGTAGATAATGGATTTTACGCCAAATTGGAACACGCTAGATTTGGGTTAACAACTATAGGTATGACGCTTCAATCTTGTTTAAGTGCAGTAGCTGTTAACTACCTTCTTCAGTTGGATAATGACAGGGATTTAATTCCTTTAATTTTAATTGCAATGATAACCATGGCCTCTAACGCTTTTATCATTGCACAAATGAGTATGAAACTCATCTTTAACACTTTTGTATTAAGTATAATTAGCGCCACAGCGTTCTTAATTTACGCCTTACTAAGTGTATAATTCTAACTCATAACAACAACATAAAAAAAAGCCCGCTCAACCATAGTTGCAGCGGGCTTTTAATAGCTTATAAAGTTGAATTATTGTTCTAAATCTTCTCCCCAGTTTGCCAATTCTTGTTCTGACCATAAACTTGGGAAAAATACTCTACGTTGGTACTTCGGGTGCATGTATTTGGTCCAATCACTACCTCCAGTTGCTGCTTTTGGCTTATCCGTTTGTCCGTAGTTCAAATATTTTTTTGCCGTATTGTAGTGTGCCATTACCCATGTAATGTTTATGGTATAGTCTAAATGACGCATAGCAGCAATCAAATCTTCGTTTTCTCTTGCTTCTTTTGGTAAAGATAAATACAGCGAGTACAAGTTATTCTCACTGTGCTTTTCCATGTAGTCTAAAAAGAAACTCTTGTACTTCTTCTCAAAATTGAAAAGCAATTGTTTTTTCTCACCAGTTTTGAAGTTCTTACCTGCAGCTTGCCAGTAAAGTCTGTTGAAAATATCTTCTGTTTCAGAATCTTTATCCACTTCTTTTCTAAACCTTGGATCTACTAAATTCAAAGCATTGGTACAAGAGAACTCTATCATTCTGTACTGTGCGCTTTGGAAACCACTAGCTGGCGTTAAAGTATCTCTAAACAATAAATATTGCTCAGGTTCCATTCCATCTCTCATGATAGTGAACGATGATGTTAACATATCGAAGTAACGAGATATTCTTGAAAGTTTTGAAGAGAACAATTCTGGTGTTAAAACTTCGGCATCTTTGAGTTGCTCAATTTCGTGAAGCATCATTTTAAACAAAATCTCATTGACTTGGTGATACATGATAAACACCATTTCGTCTGGGAAATCTGTTCTCGGTTTTTGTAGAGATAATAGAGCTTCTGTATCAATATAGTCCCAATAAGTAATTGGTTTTTGGTACAATAAACCTTTCAAATAGGTTTCCATTGGCTCATCTATACTCTTGTATTTCGCTTCTAATTTATCTAAAGTCTCTTTCATTCGTCGTTGTTTACAATCTTCAAAGATGAAGTTTTTCTAGCTCTTATTTTATGATATAGGTCATAAAAGCAGCTCTCATGATTTCTTTCAATTTATTTCCTGCTTTCTATTTTATACAAACAAAGAAGAGAAAGCATACAGTTACTTTCTGCTAATTCATTTCCCCTATTTAGGTATTGATGCATCAGTCCAACACCTAGTTTAAGTCCCTTATTGAATTGATAATAGCTTCCCAAATAGAATAGGTTTTGATTCAAACTTAAATTAGTAGTACCTCCAGGTATATTGATCCAGAGCTCGTTAAAGGCCATTACATAAACTTTTTCTTTCAAAGCAATTGGTCTATTTACCAAACATCTATAGCGGAATCTATTGTTGTAAATTCTACCATCTGTACCTGTGTTTCCCGTTTCAGAGATAACCAGTCGTTGCGTAAACCTTTCCTCAAATCGTAATCTATGAAAAAAGGAGTATTGCTTTACCTTATTACTCAAGGTAACTTCCTGCCACAACGTATTTTCTGACAAGGCTATTGGTAGCGGAGATTTACCGTGAGGGAAATTCTTGAAATAGGTAAATCCAGCAGCTATACTTAGTCCCTTGCTGTGTGCATATTTGATACCGGGGATAAACAAATACTGCTGAAAACCCTCGCATTGACTGGTAAATCGAAGGTGTAATTCACTGTTAAAGTAGAATTTGTTGTGAAGCTGAACATCACCAATGGCTGTATTCCATAAGTGGTAATGAGAAAGCACCGTTTTCTTTTGGGCGAAAGAAATATGAGTTATTCCGAGGTTTAAGAGTAAAAGGACAAAGTAAAATACCTTCCTTTTCATAGTAGTAGTGTTGTAGTAGCAAACAAGATAATAAGAAGTTGTTTGTTCCCTACAAAATATAGACAAGCATTCCTTTATCTTCGTTCTAGGACACGGACTTCAGGGATAAACATCCTCTAATAAGGTAGAGAATTACTCAATTATATTCAAAGAAAAATCGGGAGTAGCAGTTAAGCAATACCCCCGATTCTGGATTCTTTTTAGTTCAATATTTTTAGCTGAGTCTGTAAATCTCCATTACATTCTTCAGTATTTCCGGGAAATCAATTTCAAGGTCTATCAGTTTACCTGAATGTATATCAAACACCCAGCCGTGTACAGAAAACTCTCTCTCTAAAGATGCTTTTTGAACTTGTGCTGTTTTAATTACATTAATGCATTGTTCTTGAACATTAAGCTCAACCAACCTTTTGTAGCGTTCTTCTTCGTCCTCGATGGCATTTAACTCTGCCTTGTGAATACGGTATACGTCGCGTATATTTCTAAGCCAAGGGTTTAAAACCCCCAAATCTTGCGATTCCATAGCTGCTTTAACACCCCCACAGTAGTAATGGCCACAAACTACAACATGTTTTACTTTAAGATGAGTTACGGCATAATCGATAACCGACATGGCATTCAAATCTGTATTGGGAACCATATTGGCGATATTACGGTGAACAAATACATCACCGGGCTCTGCTCCCATCACCTCTTCTGCGGTAACACGGCTATCAGAGCAACCTATATATAAAACTTCTGGAGACTGACCTTTGGACAAATTTTTAAAGTAATTCGCATCAACATCTAATTTGCTTTGTACCCATTGCTGGTTGTTTTCAAAAATTTTCTTTAATTCCATGTTTATCAATTAGATATGTAACCCGTCGTCTCCCGTGTTGCATTTGAGGATTTGAAGATAATAAATAATCCAGAAATCCTTGACTTAAGGGATAAATCTGCTAAATTTATTTGCTAGTATTTAACACATAGGTAACATTATGTACGCTAGAAAAAGAGTGGTTATAATTGGCGGCGGATTCGGAGGTATTCAACTGGCAAAATCACTAAAAAACTCAGAGTTTGATGTATTGCTCATCGACAAAAACAACTTCCACACCTTTCAACCCCTTCTCTACCAAGTTGCCACCAGTGGACTAGAACCCGGTAGTATCGCATATCCCATAAGGCGGGTTTTTAGAAAAATCTCCAATGTCAAATTTCGGATGGCCGAAGTTAAAAACATCCTAACCGACCAAAGTAAAATTGAAACCAGCGTTGGACTTATTCACTACGACTATTTGGTGATTGCAACAGGATCTTCTACCAACTATTTTAATTTCGATAGTAAGAAAGGAAAGCTACTCTCCTTAAAATCTGTAGTTGAAGCTTTGGATATTCGAAGTTTTATTATGGAGAATTTGGAGAAAGCCATGTTAACGCGTTCCATCACAGAACAACAAGAGCTTATCAATGTAGCCATAGTTGGTGGTGGTCCGGCAGGAATAGAAATGGCAGGAGCACTGGCGGAAATGAAAAAATGGGTTCTCCCAAAAGATTATCCAGATATCGATTTTACGCAAATGCAAATTCACCTCTTTGAAGCTTCAGACCGTTTGTTAGGTGCGATGTCCCCCTTAGCTTCAAAAGCAGCTAAAAAACACCTCGAAAAACTAGATGTAGTTGTTGAACTCAACACCATGGTGGAGGATTATGATGGAGCCCGTTTAAAAATAAAAGGCAAAGAAGATTTTATCTCAGAAACGGTAATTTGGACAGCAGGTGTAAAAGGAAATATACCGCACGGATTAAGCGAAGAAATAGTCGCACCGGGAAATCGTATTAAAGTAGATGATTTTAACAAGGTGCTCGGATACGATAACGTTTACGCCATAGGAGACGTTTCGGCAAATATCAATGATGAGACCCCTCGTGGTTTGCCAATGTTAGCGCCCGTTTCTATGCAACAAGGTCTGCACTTGGCTAAAAATTTAATGGCTATCCAAAAGGGTAAGAATCCCAAGAAGTTTGAGTACAAAGACAAAGGATCTATGGCCACTATAGGGAGAAAAAAAGCAGTAGTTGATTTACCTTCCATATCTTTCCAAGGTACTTTTGCTTGGTTCGTATGGATGTTAATTCACCTCCTTTCTCTTGTAGGCTTTAGAAACAAATTGGTAACACTTGTGGACTGGATTCAAAATTACTTCAATTATGACAGGCCGCTTGGACTTATCATAAGAAGGTATAAGCGAAAAGATTAGCATAAAAAAAGGGAGTTATTAAACTCCCTTTTTTACTTATTCCTCTTCGTCTGAAGACGCCTCTTTTTCTGTAGGCTCTTCTTTTATTTTTTCTTCTTTCTTCTTCCACTTGGTAACGCGAACTGCATTAAACCCACGTGGACCTTTTTCGATTTCAAAATTCACTTTATCTAACTCCTGTATATCATCAATGAAATTATTGATGTGAACGAAGTATTTCTCTTCTGAATTTAAATCTTTAATAAAACCGTATCCCTTATCTTCTTTAAAGTAAACTAATTTACCTTCAAAAATTGGATCGTACTCTTCCTGTTCTCTTCTTGGAACACCAATTTCAATTGAACTTGCGTCAATTTTCTTTTTCTTAGAAGGATCTACAGGCTTATCAACTAAATGACCGTTTTCATCAACATAAGCTAACATATCTTCGAATGCAACGCCTTTGTTGTTGTCATCTCTTCTCTCCGCTTTCTTAAGTAATTTCTCTTGTCGTTTCTTCTTTTTCTTTTTTTCTCTCTCTTTTTTATTAAAAGTCTCTTGGGATCTGGCCATTTACTATTTTTAAATTAGACAATAATCAAACTGAAATAATGCTGAAAACAAACGAAATGCCTGAGTGAAACGTGAGTATTTATCTCGAAGGGCTTACAGTAGTTCTGAATAGAACATTATGAAGATTGAGGCACAAAGATAGTCATTTAATCCTCGTTAATCAATTAATTGTATTTATTTCTACTTCTTTAGTAAAGAGCTGACCAAATCTTGGAGAACCGGTACAGCTTGCTCTTCAAACCAAGCGTTCTTTTTCAACCATATGTTGTTGCGTGGTGAAGGATGCGGGAGTACGAAATACTTCGGCAAAAATTCTTCAAAGTGCAGCACGCGTTCACTTAAATTTTTATAGTTATCGATGCAATAGTATTTCTGAGCATAAGCGCCTATGAGCAAGGTTAGCTCTATATTCGGCATGTAAGAAAGTAGAGAAGTGTGATGTGTTTTAGCGCAAATTGCAGGAGGAGGATTGTCACCACTTTTTCCTTTACCCGGATAACATAAGGCCATGGGAAGTATTGCCACCTGTTTAGAATAAAAAACAGAACGATCAATTCCCATCCATTCCCTTAAGCGATCACCTGAAGCATCATTAAAGGGAAGCTTTGTTTGATGAACTTTTAAACCAGGTGCCTGACCCATCACCAAAACCTTCGCATCAGCGTGAATTTGAAAAACAGGATTAGGTTCTAATCTATCCTCACATAGTTTACAATTTACAACATCATTAATTGTTGTCATTTTACAAAAGTAACTTTTATTTATTCTCTTTACTTTCAGTGTTTTGGCTTTGTGAACCTTGCGTATTTATTGTTTCACTTTCAGGAGAGTTTTCCGGAGTTGCACCTTCCTCATCAGTTCTAAAATATTCAGGATGAAAGTACTTGTAGTGCTCTAATTTATCTTTGATAAATACAACTAATTCATAATCTGTAGAAGTCCTTAAAAAGTTCTCGTCTATATTTAAAAAGTCTACAAAATCAGAAAAATACTCCTCTTTTAAACTACCAACATCATTAGAAACATACAAGCGCAATAACTCTTTTAAGATGGCATCTATATTATCTTGGTGTTCCATTTCTGCCACTTTCTTTTTGGCCTTACCTGTTTTAGAAAAACGTTCATAAAGCGCCGTGATAGGAGATTGAACAACATTAATACCCGTAACCGTTCTTGTCTCACGCATGCTTAACTCTTGTCTTTCTTTTTTGATTTCATCAAGTGATTTAAGTGGATAAATACGTACCTCTTCAAACTCTTGTGCTTTGGGAGATAAGGGTTGATCTATGATGAACTGACAATTGGTATCGGCCTCTACTATGTAATAGTACTTAGCGTATTCTTTTACAGTTAATGCTATTGTATCTTTATCTTTCGTGTAGAGGGAGAAACTCCCGTTAGGCATACCAAAAACACCTTTCCCTTCAGATTTATTGATGACCATCATATTGTAAAAACCTTGAGGTTGTAGGGTGTCGTATACTCTTCCTTTTACATAAACCTGAGTACATTTTACCGTGTCTTGTTGAGCAAAAGCAGTGACTCCAGCCGCTATGGATAAAAGAATTGATGCGTAGATTTTCATGTTACTAAAATAAGTAAAACAAGCTGGAAGATATGTGTACAAATGTTAAATAGTGTGGAGGTAGGTTTTTATACATTTGTAACGATATTTAAAATTGATATATTTACTAATGTAAACTTATATCAATATATTTAATTCACTTATGTAACATTATCTATAAACACAATTGTAAACATCCCTCCTATCTAAAAGCAATACATGTTCAATTGATACATCTAGGACATATTTCTACTAGTAAATTGACTATTTTTGCAGCATGAAAAGAGTAGTTGTAGGTTTATCAGGTGGTGTAGACAGTAGTGTTACAGCACATTTACTTCAAGAACAAGGGTATGAAGTAATTGGTATGTTCATGAAGAACTGGCATGATGAAAGCGTTACTTTATCAGACGATTGTCCGTGGATAGATGATAGTAATGATGCTTTATTAATTGCCAATCAGTTGGGGATACCCTTCCAGGTGATAGATCTAAGCAAAGACTACAAAGAGCGCATTGTTGACTATATGTTTGCAGAGTACGAAGCAGGAAGAACTCCTAATCCAGATGTATTATGTAACCGTGAAATTAAGTTCGATGTATTCTTAAAAGCTGCCCTTGAATTAGGCGCAGATTATGTTGCTACAGGACACTACTGTAGAAAGGTAGAACACGAAGATGGAAGTTTTAGTCTCTTATCAGGCTTAGATAACAATAAAGACCAGTCCTACTTCTTATGTCAATTGAGTCAAGAGCAATTATCTAAAGCGCTCTTCCCTATTGGAGAACTTCAAAAATCTGAAGTAAGAAGAATTGCAACAGAAGCAGGCTTGGTAACTGCTGATAAAAAAGATAGTCAAGGATTGTGTTTCGTTGGTAAAATATCCCTTCCTACTTTCCTTCAACAAAAACTTGAACCCAAGAAAGGTAAGGTGCTAGAAGTGAGCAAAGAACACTTTGTTAATCAAATACAAAATTCAATCACTGACAGTGTAGAACATGTAGTTGAATTAGCACAACCTTTCGTTTTAGATACCGCTGAAACATTGGAAGTTGCAGAACATCAAGGTGCACATTACTACACCATTGGTCAACGTAAAGGTTTAAATATAGGAGGAAGACCACTTCCCTCTTTTGTAATTGGTATAGATACAGAGAATAACATAGTTTATTCTGGTCAAGGAGAAGATCATCCCTTATTAAACAGAAAGGCATTATTCATTAAAAAGGACGAGGTCCATTGGGTTAATCCAAACCAAGCATTAGAAGTTGGTGAAACCAGAAGTTTAAAAGTGAGAATTCGTTACAGACAACCTTTACAGGAAGGAACCTTGGTAATGAAAGAAGAAGGAATGTATATCTACTTTGAAGATTATCAAAAAGGAATTACACCTGGGCAGTTCGCGGCATTTTATGAAAACGACGAATTAATTGGTTCTGGAGTTATTCTTCATTAGAAGGCGTAAACTCTTTAAAAGTTCCATCCGTATAGAAATAAACAATTTTTTCTACCGTCTTATTTGAGGCGGTATTTTTTTGCGTCGTATTTACATCAGCTTCCACCCCGGTAGTAACAGTAGCACTCTTTTTCTCTTCCATTTGAACTGGAGGAGTAGTTATACCTGATACCTCAATTGTAGGTTGTTTACCACTTACTAGCCAATCACCACTCACTCGCGGAAAGGTGCTTAAGGTTTTCTGGATAAAATCAAGACTGGGTTTATTTCTGCCACTTAGAATGTGCGAAACACTGGAACGCTGAACACCAACTTTGTCTGCAAAGGAACTTGCATTCAAATTGTTCATCTTCATGATCATCTTTAACCTGTCTTGTATACTCATGTAACAAATGTAATTAAGAATTACAAATATCACAAATTTACATATTTACAAAAGTAATATGTTAGAGTTTCCGTGTTAGTTACAATTGTAACATAAGACTTTTCATCTAAATACAGTAATACAATACAAACATCAATAATGACATGTACTCTGCAGGTATAAAGTCGTTTAATTTTTATTCAAGGGAAAATTCTATATATCCATGGACGGAATATATTTTCACATCACAGAACGTGATTACATTTGGATCAGTATCTATCTACTATTATATTTTAATTTTTTGAGAAACCAAAGAAAATGGATCTTCTTTCCATTTGTTCAACTGCTGCCTTATTAGATATAAGGTCCATTAAATTAGCAACTTCAAAAATGCTTAATTCACTCTTAACACCTTTAGCATAGTGCATTTCTAATTTTTTCTTTGCAACATTAATTGTATTCATCTCTACTCTATTTTCAGTTAATATCATTTTCTAAAATTTTATAACTCAGTGTACGACACCATGTTATGAGAAGTTTCAAAAAAAGTTTGAAAATTTACATTTTTAACACAAATTATTCTATAGAAACTTTAATGCCTACAATCTAAACATCTAATATATAGACACTTAAACCTTGTAAGAGTTTTTTACAATGTTATCATTTTTTTTCTCAAAAATTGCTGAAATGATGTAAAAGACTAGTACTAAAGGGAATAAAAACATTTTAAACACTTTTTTAAAAGTACGCTTCACCCCTCTTTTTACCTTCGCTTTTATTCGTTGTCTTTTCTCGGCATCTTCTAATCCGAAAAATTTATACGCTCGCTCAATAAGTACGTTTACGAATCCCCATTTTTGAATATTACTCCATCTAAAATCATTTAAACTCTCTACGTATTCTAGTACAAAACTCTTTGCACTCGTAAATAATAAATAAAGTGTTCCTATAAACTTCAAGCTTAAAGTTTTTAATTCATCACTTAATATTCTAACTTCTTTCTTAACTTCTGGTTCAATGCTAATGCTAATCATGGCGAGTTGTTTTAATTCTATACCACAAAGAAACCTATGTTTTTAGTCGATTATTTAGAAATTAAGTGAGAATAACCTATCTTTAATAATAATTAAGCTTACTTAATAATATATGCTAAAAAATTAAGTTTACTTTATATCTTTGCTTAAGTAATGAGGCTTTCTGCTACATATCACCCTATTTTATTCATCATGAATAAAGCAAAAGAAATACTTCCTATGGCTATTTCTATAAAAGGAGTATATGTAAACGACACTAAATCAATGCTTATAAGTGACTTTACAAACGATGTAGTCTTAGAAGAAAGCGACAAAGTCAAATTTCAGAATTACAGAAAATCAAAAAGTAATACCAGGTGGTTACCTGTTGGCTTTGAAGAAAATCACTTTAAGCCTGAATTAACTCAGCTAGATTTAGCATCTGAACGTGAGAACAGAACTTTATGCTTAGCATTCAATTCAGCACATGATAACTTTAAAGATTTGGTGTTTATTGAATTTCCACACAAATTCAACCTGTACAATCACACCAATGATTTTGCAAGTATAAGTGCTTCTGAAAAAGACATCATCTCCACCCTGTTGTACCAAAGCTTTTTATTTGATTACAACCGCGTTGTTGAAGAAGCAAAAAGCCTCAAACAATTTTCACAGGTTCAAAATGCACTCAGAGATAAAAGTAAACACGCAGCTATAGAAATTGAAGAACTTAAGAGTTTACAGCGCGATTTCATCGCTCAATTAATCAGTACAGTTGTTGCTGAAAAAAGTAGAGCCTTTCAATTAGCTATTGCTGTAGAAAATGATTTTGTAGAACATTTATCTGAACTCAAATTAAGTTCTGAAAGGTTGAACCATGTAGTAAGCGAAGCTATAGATGTAGCCTACAATTTGAATTTTGGCAGCTCTTCTTTAACGCTTGAGAGCATATATCTGGCAAACATAAATCTTAACACACAAGAAGAGCTGGTGAAAGACCGTGCGCTTGAGATATTGGACAGCTACGAGGAAAGCGCTAAAAAGTGTTTGATGGCAGGTTTGAAGATTACGGGTAAAAATGTAGCTGCACACCTGGAACCAGCAGTTAGTCCGCCGGCTATTACAGATGCTGTAAAGAAAAATGCCAATAGAATTACGTATTACTTGGACAAGTATCCGAATAAATGGAAGCACATACGTGCAGGGCTAAAACCTCTGCAAAATTTGCAACTAACTCGAAAAGCGAGTTAAATAAAAAAGGAGGTAATCGCTTACCTCCTTACTAAGGGGCGGATCAAGTCCTCTAACCCATTTACTTTAATATCATACATGATTTGTAATTGCTCACCGAGTTTACCTTTCGGAAAACCTTTATTTCTGTACCAAACGAGGTAAGGCTCTGGCAAATCAACCAAAAAACGCCCTTGGTATTTTCCGAAGGGCATTTTCATGTTTGCTAATTTTATTAATTCAGCTCTATTGTCTGCTAACATTAGGCTGGAATATTCTTCAGCGTCTCCAACAAATAGTTCCAGAACTTCTGTACAGAAGAAATTTGTACTGTTTCATCTGGTGAATGCGCATGTCTAATGTTTGGTCCAAATGAAATCATATCTGTTTTTGGCAAGTGTTTACCTAAGATACCACATTCTAAACCAGCGTGACAAGCTTTAACCTGAGGTTCAGCATTAAACATGTCTCTGTACAACTGCTCCATTGTATTTAGGATTTTTGAATTGGGATTAGGTTGCCATCCTGGGTAATCTCCAGACTGAACTACTTCTGCACCTAACAATTCAAAAGTACTTTTTATCGTATTTGCTACATCCCATTTTGTTGACTCTACAGAACTACGTTGTAAAGATTGTGTAATGAATTTACCTCCATTTACAATTACTCTCGCTAAAGAAGAAGAAGTTTCTACCAAACCTTCAATATCCGGACTCATTCTAAACACACCGTTATGCGTTGCGTGAATCGCGTGAATAATATTCATGGTATCTGCACCAGAAACAACTTTGGTTGGTAATTCAGTAGGTGTGATGCTAAACTTCGTGTCTTTTTCAATGCTAGAAAATTCTTCAATTAATGCTTCCGTCTTCATTTCGAAGTAGCTTTCAAAAGCTTCAGCATCCATTTCTGCAATGGTTAATACAACCGTAGATTCACGAGGAATTGCATTTCTTAAACTCCCACCATCAATTGTAGCAATGTTCAATTTAACAGGAGAATCATGCAATACACGGTTCATCAATTTATTGGCATTGGCTCTACCTTTGTCGATATCCATACCCGAGTGACCACCCATCAATCCTCGTAACTCCAATTTGTACGCTTTAGATCCAGCTGGCGTATTGATTTCTTCGTAAGCGTAAGTTGTATTTGTATCTATTCCACCTGCACAACCTATGCTTAATTCATCATCATCTTCTGTATCTAAGTTCAATAAGATAGTACCTGTAAAGTTAGAAGGGTCTAACTGCATAGCACCTGTCATACCTGTTTCCTCATCTACTGTAAACATAGCCTCTATTGCAGGGTGTGCGATATCAGTAGATTCTAATACAGCCATAATGGTTGCAACTCCAATTCCGTTGTCAGCCCCTAAAGTAGTACCGTTAGCTTTCACCCAGTCACCATCAACTATCATTTCAATTCCTTGAGTATCGAAATCGAAAACCGTATCAGAGTTTTTCTGGTGTACCATATCTACGTGACTCTGCATGATAATCGTTTGTCTATCTTCCATACCAGGGGTAGCTGGCTTTTTGATGATGACATTACCAATAGCATCTTTTGTAGTTTCCAATCCTAATTTCTTACCGAAATCTAACATGAATTGGATTACTCTTTCTTCTTTCTTTGATGGACGTGGCACTGCATTTAAATCTGCAAAGTTGTTCCACATCGCTTTTGGTTCTAATTCTCTTACGCTCATTTGTTCTGTTTTTATAGAATGAATGTGTGTCTTAGTTTTTTGTCAATTTTCTGTATTTCACACGTTTTGGAGCACTATCCCCTAAACGTTTTTTCTTATTTTCTTCGTAGTCAGAGTAAGTACCTTCGAACCAGTATACTTCAGAATCTCCTTCAAAAGCAAGGATGTGTGTACAGATTCTATCCAAGAACCATCTGTCGTGAGAAATTACCACGGCACACCCTGCAAAGTTCATGATACCTTCTTCCAAAGCTCTCAATGTGTTTACATCAATATCATTGGTAGGCTCATCCAGTAACAATACGTTAGCTTCCGTCTTCATTGTCATAGCCAAGTGTAAACGGTTTCTTTCACCACCTGATAACACACCTACTTTCTTACTTTGATCAGCACCAGAGAATCCAAACTTAGAAATATATGCTCTTGCATTAATTTTTTGTGAACCGATCTCAATGTGTTCAGTTCCTCCAGAAACAACATCAAAAATTGATTTTTCTGGATCTAAGTCTTTGTGTGTTTGATCCACATAACCAATCTTTACGGTATCTCCAATGTTAAAGGTACCCGCATCTGGTTGTAACTCATCCATAATCATTTTAAAGATGGTTGTTTTACCCGCACCGTTAGGTCCGATAACCCCAACAATACCTGCAGGTGGCAAAGAGAAGTTTAAGTTATCGTACAATAACTTATCTCCAAATCCTTTCGCTACACTTTCGGCATCAATTACATTAGAACCTAAACGCGGTCCGTTAGGAATTGGTAGTTCTAACGTCAACTCTTTTTCCTTAATATCTTGCGACATCATTTTATCGTAGTTCGATAAACGCGCCTTATTTTTAGCGTGACGTCCTTTCGGGTTCATTTTCACCCATTCCAACTCACGTGCTAATATTTTCTGACGTTTAGACTCTTGCTTCTCTTCTTCTTTTAAACGCTTACCTTTTTGCTCTAACCAAGAAGAGTAGTTCCCTTTCCAAGGAATACCTTCACCTCTGTCTAACTCTAAAATCCATCCAGCTACATTATCCAAGAAATATCTATCGTGGGTTACGGCGATAACCGTTCCTTTGTACTGTTGTAAGTGTTGCTCTAACCAATCAATAGATTCAGCATCCAAGTGGTTGGTAGGCTCATCCAGTAATAATACATCGGGTTGTTTCAACAATAAACGGGTTAAGGCTACACGACGTTTTTCACCTCCTGAAAGGTGCTCAATTTTTTGATCATCTGGAGGACAACGCAAAGCATCCATTGCTAAATCCAATTGCGCATCCAAGTCCCAAGCGTTTACAGCATCAATTCTATCCTGTACTTCACCTTGACGCGCAATTAACTTATCCATTTTGTCCGGATCATTCAACACCTCTTCATCCATAAAAGAATTGTTGATTTCCTCGTATTCAGCTAAAAGATCTACCGTTTCCTGCACACCTTCCATCACGATTTCTTTCACAGTTTTGTTTGGATCTAATTCAGGTTCCTGTGGTAAGTAACCAACAGAGTAACCATCACTCCAAACAACATCACCCGTGTATGCATTATCTAAACCTGCAATGATCTTCATTACAGTAGATTTACCCGCACCGTTTAAACCGATGATACCAATCTTTGCCCCGTAATAGAAGGACAAGTAAATATTTTTAAGAATTTGTTTTCCAGCTGGAGTCTGTTTGTTTACCCCAACCATTGAAAAAATGATCTTTTTATCGTCTGACATACTTTGTTTTTTAGCGCCTCAAAAATACTCAATATTCGCGAGAAGGCTAAAGAAATTGGGGGAATATTCAACAAAGAAGTCCATTAATAATTCACTATTTGTGGGTAGAAAGGATATTCCATCACTCTCTTATATTTGTAAATAAAAAAATGATGAAAGCTATCCTTACGATTCTAAGTGTTTGTTGTTTGACCTTAAGCCTCTTTGCTCAGCTCGAGAATTACAAAATTTTTACCGCTAAAGGAAAGGAAGTGAGTTATGACAAAATGCTCAAATCACTCCAGAAACAAGAAGTTATCCTCTTTGGAGAATTACACAACAATGTAATTGCACATTGGTTAGAATTGGAAGTATTAAAGTCTCTTTCTGGAACGCAAAAGGTCGCAGTAGGTTTGGAAATGTTTGAACGTGATAATGAGGCAGATTTACAGAATTATTTAAATGATAGCATAAATAAAAAAGCCTTTGATACCTTGGTTCGTTTTTGGCCCAATTACGCAACTGATTATGCTCCCTTACTTGAATTTTGTAAAAAGGATTCCATTCCATTTCATGCCACAAACATTCCGAGAACATTTGCCAACCTCGTGTATAAGAAAGATTTTCAGGCTTTGGATAGTTTGAGTGAAAAAGAAAAATCGTGGATAGCGCCTTTGCCCATTACTTATTACGACACCCTTCCTCAGTACCAAGCCATACTAGAGATGATGGGAGACCACGGCACACCTACACTGGTAAAAGCACAAGCTATTAAAGATGCAACCATGGCTTATTTTGCTTTAGAACTGTTGCTTTCGGCTGAGCAAGTAATACACTACCACGGCACATTTCACTCCAACTATCACGAGGGGATTTATTGGTATATTAAGCATTACAGACCTCAAACAAGTATACAAACCATAGCGACCGTAGACCAAGAGGATTTGAAAAAATTAACTAAAGAGCATTACAACAAAGCCGATTATATTATTGTTGTAGACAGTGATTTCCCAACAAGCTATTAAATTATTACTTTAACTCTTAAGGGTGAGTGATTTTACCACTTGCCCTTCTTCTATTTCTTTATTTAGTCTCCAAATACTTGAAGAAGATTCCTTAACCCGCCACACTTCATTGATCAAGTCGAATTCTCCAACATTGGGTACTTCCAAATTGATGCTTAGGTATACGACGAAATCATCATCTGTCTCTTCAGCGTTTAGTTTCCAACTTCCGATATAATTGGTTGTATTGTTGGTGAAAAGTATAGAACCATCCGCGTGAAAGGTTAATAGAAAGTTTTGAAAAATAGGTGTTTTAACCTGCCCTTCATCGAGCATTTCGGTAATTAACCATTCTGTGCTAATCAATTGTTGCTTATACGTATTGATATCATCGTTTTTTTTGGGTGTGTATTCACCACAAGAAGAAAGAATGATAAGAAAGCTGGAAAGTAAGTGGATATGTGTTTTCAAGCGTTAAATTTTCAGCGAAAATACATCTTCCTACTATCACTTTTATGCTCGTTAATATTCCTTAACACTAAATGTTATTTTTTAATAAAAGGTGAGTCGAAAAGATCCGTACTTCATCCTTTTTTGTATGGGCAATAGTAGGTAGAGTAACTGGAAATATTCTGAATTCAAGGAAAATTTATGAAGGGAAAGAACTACTTCACGAGTCCGTTCAAACACACAATTTGTTGTTTCGCCTTTTTGGTTTCCATCATTTTAAAATTGGCCTGAACCGCATCTTCTCCATAAGACCTTGGATGGTATAAATGATAAAGCAGCGCCTTGTTTCGCATCGATTTCTTTTTCAAGCCTATAGCTTCTAATCGCCACTCTATATCTGTGTCTTCGCCTACTCCTGCAGCTTTGTAGTCTTCGTCGAACCCGTTTACTTTTTCTAAGTATTCTTTGCGAACCGCCCAATTACACCCCATCAAACCTCTCAGTTTTGTAGATAAATGAAAGAAAGGAAAATAGATGCTCTCTTTAACTTTGTAGGAATCTGTTTTTTTCAATTTGAAAAAGGTCAACAAAGAAAAATCGTGGGTTGTTAAAAATTGTTTGCTCACTTCCTCTCCGAGGTTCACCCTTCTACCACTTAAAATCACGCCTGGTTCATCTTCCTTTAAGTAATTCTCAATAAAGCGATGATGCGGCACACAATCTCCATCAATAAAAACAAGTAAATCCCCCTTTGAAATTTTAATAGATCTATTCAACATTTCATTCTTGCGGAACCCATCATTTTTAGCTTGATGTATGTGTTGAATGCGAAAGTTTAATTGAGACGCGATGTCGGTTAAAAACTCAGAAGTTTCAGCATTGTTATCGTCTTCAGAAACGATAAGCTCAAAGTCGTTTACGCTCTGACGATTAAAGCCCTCCAGTATTAACTTGAGATTGGCCAGGTTTTTATAATAGGAAACAATTACTGAAATTTTCATAACACGAGTTAAGCGGGACGAAAATACGAAAATTGCGATAAGGGAATAAAAAAAGGGAGGCAAAGCTCCCTTGAAATTTTTTATCGCGTAAAGGTTAACAAATCTGTACCCCCATTTCCACCACTAATGTCTTGCAACTCTATCTTGTTATCAGAATGACTCAGCACATCCCAATCATCAATCAGGTCATCAAAATCATTAGACTCTGGAACATTAAAAGCAATGTTGAAATCTATATCTGAATCATCAGAGCTGTCATCGTCTGAACCACTATCACTAGAAGTAACCGACCACGTTCCATTATAGGTATTCACATTATTGGTGGCTACAAGTGTACCATCCTCATTAAATGAAAAGATATATCCTTGAAAATTACTGGTTTCATCGTCTCCCGAATCTATCATCTTAGATACAGTCCAGTCTCCTAACATGGCTGAATCTTTTAAATTATCCATCTCTTTTTGAGTGGTTTTACTTTTGCTACATGCCCCGAGTACTAAGGATGCACCCAAGACAAATAAAAATGAACGTTTCATGTGTTTAGTTTTTATTAAAAGTAATAAAAAAAGGAGGTCGTTAAACCTCCTTTTGCACATAAAATATCTTCACTATTAAGATTGAATCATTAATTTCAGCACCTTATTCTCTCCTTGTTTATTTTGAACTCGGATGAAATAAACACCCGGCTTTTCTTCCAAAACAAAAGAGATCTCCCCTTTCAAAACACCTTCATTTTCGGCAACTACTCTACCGTCTACAGAAAGAATTTGAAGCGTTTGTACCGTGCTTAGCTCTCCTAGATCCACGATAAAAGTTCCAGAAGTTGGATTTGGATAAACTTTGATTTCTTCCATCGAAAACTCTTCTGTACTCGCCATAGAACTCACCTCTGCTAAATTTGTTCTGTAATCTTCTAAAACGATACGCATTACTGCTATTTGACCAAGGGTGAAAGAATTTTGACAACTCACAGATGAATAATCCATATAGTTCTCCACCATGTTTGGTAAATCCACACCATCTATATCATCCACGCAACTGTTTAGAGTTAAATTACAGTTGTAATTAGACTGTGCTGAAGCCATTGGAGTATCATTCACGTAATCATCCACCGTACAATCTCCATCTCCCCAAATGTGACGCAAACCAAGATAATGTCCCATTTCGTGCACCAAGGTTTTACCACCGTTTGCCTTTCCGTTATAAACGTCGTAAGGATTAGGGAAAACATTAGGGTTATTAGACCCTACATTCACATAGTGCATCAAAATTCCATCTCCCATGGCTTGTAACACATCTATGCCTGTGTTTGGGAAGTTAACATGGCCAACAGGTGGAATTCCCAACGCAAAAAAGACGATCTCTTCGAAGTTGTTGAATTGAGGTTCAAATATTCTCAAATCACCTATCCAAATATTTACATATTCATCCGTGTTCCAAGCTGAAATACCTCCTAAAGTATCATTGGTTAAACGGAAGTAATTGTAATACAAACTATCATTTACCCAATCTGCAATTTCTTGGTTTTGACCTTGACCATAAGGCAAAACACCTCCAAAATGCGTTATGTTTGTTGAAGTTCTGGTGATCCCATTAGTTGGGTTTCCATCGGGATCTTGTTCTGCGAATTTAAACTGTATACCAGCATCACCAACGTAAGGTAAAAACTCCGAACGGGTATTAATTTTATCATCGTTTTGGCGTCTAAAACATTCGTTGAGGATTAACAATTGATTTTCCAAAACTGAGTCTGGCAAGTTTTCCGTTGGATCATTGTAAACCACATGAAATACAACAGGAATAGTATATAAATCCGTTGGTCCCTTCGCCTGTGCTTGGTTAGCAACTATATGCTGTATCTGTTCCATCATGGTGTTTGAGTTTTCCATAAAACCCGGATGATGCTGATCTACGTGCTGCATCAATTCATAACTTCCACAGGTTGGAGCTACGGGATTACCATTGGTTTGAGCAGGATGAATGGCTTGAGCAAAGACTTGTCCACCCCCTGCTACCAATAGCGCTAACAAGGCTTGAGTGATTTTTTCTAACATTAAGTTCATTTTTAATTCCTAACAAAGATAAGCAGGGAGTTTCCTTAAAAATTGGAAATTTGGGACAAGGGGGATTTAGATTGGAGATTTGAAATTAGATATTAGATATTTGAAATTGGTGCTTCGGCTATCGCTCAGGAACCTAGATTGAAGATTGTTCCTTCACTATCACTTAGGAATCTAGATTTGAGAAATGTCAACAATACTAGAACGAAGAATAAGATTTGAAATGATTTCGAACAGAGCATCCCTCTTTATTAACACATCAACACTTAGGTAGGAATAAAGGTAGACGTTCTTAATCGAAGGTCCAATAGGTCCCTTCCTTGCCAAGAGTAGTTAAATTCTTAAAAAAGGATTTGGGTTTAAAACCGGTGAGTTTTTTAAAATGATGGATAAACTCTGATTGATCGTAATATTCCGTTTCCAAGGCCACCTCTGTAAGACTCAATTTATCTGTTAACCTTTGGTATTTATCCACAGCTCTTCTAAAACGAATAAGGTTGATGTATTCAATAACCGAACAATCTAGATGTTTTCGAAAGGCACGCAAAAGCGTTTTTCTATTCACCCCCACGTGCTCGGCGAGTTCCTCCACACTTACCTTGTCTTCGGTTTGGTGCAGGTGGTTGACAGCTTTCAGGAGCTTTTGATCTTCAAACTCGTGAAAATGGTTTAAGAAAAAATCATCTAACAACGCCACTTTTTTATCAATTTCATTTTCTTGATAGACCTTTTCTAACACCTTATTTATGGTAGGTGTAAAGTGTTGAAAATTCAAATTGATTTGCTCTGGACAAATACTAGACAGCGGTTTATGAATGAAGTGGTTTATGCCCAAAGGTTGAAAAACCACACCTATTTTATTGAAAGGTCCGGTTATGTTAGCCTTAGATGCATTGTGTAAAAGCTTGGTATACCCCAAAGAAAAACCTGAGTTTGGCTTGGGTTTGGAGAAGGTCTCGAACTTACCCAAAAGTTCAAATTCGGCATCTTTATATATACTGAGTGCATTTAAGTAATTGGGATAGTAGATGTAGGATTTTTTCTCACCCTCCACCTCAGAGGTATGAAAATAATAATACGCAATTAAGTGTTTGAGCGCCTTTGCTTGTGGCGGTGATGTTTGAAAAAACTGATCTTCCATATCCTTGATTGAAGTAGGAACAACAAATATGTAGAAATATTGTAAACCTTAGAAAAGAGATTAACAAAAAAAGACCACTCTTATGAGCAGTCTTCTTTCGGTTTAGTAGAAATATTATTGAAAATCACTTTCTGTTAGGAAGAGTGAATAAGTGATATCTGTATCATCTCCATCCTTAGATTTTGTTTTTTGCCAGATAGATTCATCAGTATATAGGGTAGTCATTGTATCTCCTGAGGCATTGGTAACTATCATCTCGCATCCCAATACAACCTTTGGTTCGTAAGCAGTTACTTCTTTGTCTTTGTCGTAGTAATTGGCAATAACCATGTCTTGATTCGCTCCGATTTCTACGTCTATGCTCTCCCCTTTTAATTGATCTTCACCTTTTACAAAAATTGATTCTTGGCTAGCGTTTTCAATCACGTAATCAATGTTCATTTCATCTTTACAAGAGGCAAATCCTAAACCAATTAGGAGGATAAATGTGGCTTTTTTCATGTTTAAGTTTTTTATGGGAAATATTCCCTGATTCATTATTTTATTTTACTTCCCTCGCATTTTCAAAAAGGATGCCAAAAGAGTAAAACACAGACTGAAATATTGTAATTCATTGATTTACAAAGATTGTGGTTGTAATACTTTTTGAAGGGGAATTATTGAAGGATAATGAATCGACGAAATCCTTACATGAAGAGTAACCAAAACTTTTCATAAGGCTGAAACAGGATATGAGCTTTACAAGAAATAAGTTCAAATAAAAGGCCCGAATAAATAACTTACTCGGGCCTAAAATATGTACTTCTTAGTTTATTCGCTTTTGATTATTTTCTTTATTGCTTGACCTCCTTCAGCCGAGTAGATGTTTAAGAGATAAACACCCTTGTCTACGTTTAAATCTTCTTGTATTTCAATGGTATTTCGGTAGGTATTGCTCATCACTATTTTACCCTCCATGGTAGTTAGCACCAATTTTATTTCAGGTTGTAAATGTTCAAATTTCAAAGTGTATAGTCCTGTTGTAGGATTAGGATAAAGTTGAACATTTACCTCCATGTTTTCATTTTCTACAGAAGCAAAATGATTGTTCAGTCCAGAACGATAAGTAGTTAAAGTCAATCTCATCATAGCAACTTGTCCTAGGGTAAAGGAGTTTTGACAATTTTCTGTAGAATAATCCATATAGTTTTCAACCATGTTTGGAAGGTTCTGACCATTGATATCATCCCAACACTGATTTAAACTAAAGGAACAACTCCCAGAGGAAGCTGAGGATGCCAATGGAGTGTCATCTATATAGTCATCAGCCATACAATCACCATCTCCCCATATATGTCTTAAACCTAGGTAGTGACCGAGTTCATGCACCATAGCTTTACCCGATTTGTTGGTGTTATTGGCAGAACTTGTATTGAAGGGAATCGTGTTATTAGCACCTATGGTTTTAAAGTGCATAATCACGCCATCTTCCTCTAAATCTGACATACCTGGTAAATTGGCAAAACTTGTATGACTCAAAGGTGGGGTTGCCATTCCTAACAAAACCTCTTGTACACCATTGCCCGGACTGTTTGCGTAAGCAGATAAATCACCAACCCATACATTGATGTATTCGTCTGTATTCCAGGCTGCTTTCCCACCGTTTTGATCGTCGGTAATTCTAAAGATATTGGAATAAAAATCTGTCATAAAGGAGCTGGAAGCCATATCTCCCATAAAATGTGCAATGGAGGTTTGCGTTCGGGTAATACCCGTGGTAGGATTTCCCAGAGGATCTACCGTAGCTAATTTAAACTGAATTTTAACATCCCCTACTAGGTCTTGAAATTCTGAACGTGTATTTACCGTATCGGCATTCATTCTTCTAAAACAGTTGTTCAAAACCTCTATTTGATTGTGTATCAACGAATCGTGTATATTTTCGGTGGCATTGTTATACACCACGTGGAAAACAAGGGGTAAAGTATAAATAGTACTCTGATCTTTGGCATGGACTGAACTTTCCAGTACACTTTTAAGGTTGGTCATCATCTGATCGGCCATGACGGCGTACCCCGGATGTTGAGCTTCCTTGTGCTGAATGAGATGGTGACTTCCACATTTCTCTATTTGCGGAATTTCTGTTGGCGCTTGTGCCGATAAGCTTACTGAACTTAATAAGCTAGAAACAAGCAAAAATGACTTGAGGTGATTCATAGTTTTAATAATTTGGTTTTGTGTATGCACTTCATTGCAAAATGTAGTTTGTGCGTTCAATATAGTTAAAAATCAGAAAATGAATATGTTCTAAAATTGATTAATGCAAAAACTGCTGATATAAAGAATCATTCTTACCCTTTTTTTCAATCCTCTATTAAGCCTCTTTAACCAAACTCCTTTTTACAACACTTCCATCACTTAAATGAACGTGTATAATATATATACCTTTTTCACCTGTTAATTCTGCGGTAATAGAATTCGTGTTCGCATAATCATGTTGAGATATTACTTTCCCATCTATACCATACACAATTACTGTCAATTCCTTTTGAAATTGTTCGAAACTTAGGGTATAGTTACCCCGTGTTGGGTTTGGATAAACAGCTACCTTTCCTTGTTCGTTAAAGGAATCAATGTTTGCTGCAGCGTAGTTTAATAAACTGGGTCTATAAATGTTAATGGTCAAACGCATTATATCTATTTGTCCATGCGTAAAGGAATTCATACAAACATCTGGAGAATAATCCATGTAATTCTCTATCATATCCGGTAAATCTTGCCCCAAAATAGTGTCTATACAATTGTTCTGATTATACATAATATTACAATCGGCTAAGGAACCCAATGAGGCACCAGGGGTATCATGGATGTAATCACCTTCTTCACAGTTGGAAATTGTTGCTCCCCAAATATGAAACAATCCTAAATAGTGTCCCATTTCATGGACAAGCATTTTACCTCCTTTTCGTTTATTATCTAGGAAGCCAGTTGGGTAATAATTATTTGTGTAAGGAATGTTGTTGTTACTTCCAATTGTTTTGTAATGCATGATTATACCGTCCTCTTTTAATTTAAAACCATTAGTGCTATCAAAATGAATAGACTGATGCTTGGGAAAGGAAGCTACACCATACAAGGCATCCTCATCCACGTATCCACTAGAAGTAGACCTATACTGCGAAAGGTCACCCACCCAAATATTGATGTATTTATTGGTATTCCAAGGACTTTTCCCACCCTGTTGATCATCCATTATTCTCGAAACTTGTGATTTATCAGTCACCGAGCCTTGACCTGCAACATATTCAGCTTCGGGATAAAAATTCTTAATGTTTGTATAAGTACGAGTTATACCATTGGTAGGGTTTCCGTCAGGGTCTACCTTTGCCAATACGAATTGAATTCCTGCATCCCCTACTATCTGGTTGAAAATTGGTCTCATGTTCACCGTATCTTCATTCTGCCTTCTAAAGGCTTTGTTGAGAACATCAAGTTGATTGTAAATTACAGAATCATGAATGTTTTCCGTTTCATTATTATAGACCACATGAAACACAACAGGTAGTGTATACACATCTTTTAAACTTTTGGCATGGGTTTGACTTTTTAAAATCTGCTGTAATTCATGCATATGTTGGTGAAGAGAATCTTCATAGCCAGGGATATTGTCCATCATTTGCCTTAAGATTTCATCACTTCCACATTGCATCTGATCGTGGTCATTCAATGTTGATTCTTGTGAAATACTTTGCGTTGATAGCAATACAATTAGGAAGATAAAAATTGAATTTTTGATTTGCATACTAGTGATTTAGGATTTGTAGCAACAAAATAGACAAAGCTTTCAACTTTGACAAACCAAGTTGAACGAAAAGTAAACTTGTCCAAGTACAATATTTTGACATTTAGTTAGAAGGAATGTAGAAGGATAAGCTTTGAAAAAAGCTAATCAAACACTTCATTCTTAAAGGTATATTGTCCCTTACCAACTTTCCTTTTAAAATTATGCATTGCACTATTGCGTAGAAACAATGAACTTCTATCTTTGTACGACCAATAATTATTGGGGCCGACTTGGATTTGACAGCGATTGAGTTGGGTTAGTATAAGCATGTCGAGACATGAGGTGAGTCTCGTTAATCCCTGGTCTCAAACGATAATTGACAACACGTCATACGCTCTTGCAGCTTAATAACTGAATGTTATTCGGCTTAATCCACTCTGAAGCACAGTAAGAGGGACAAGTTCCTCCCCGGCCTCCCCGCCTTTTGGAAGCTGGAATCGGAGGGATCAACAAATAAAGGCTGGTAGGCGGCTTGCTTCGGGCCAAATACGAGATCTAAAGAAGCTAAGCGATGTTACGGGTGTTTGCCTCCACTGCATCGTCGAAAATTTAAGCGCAGACTAAGCATGTAGAAGGCTAATGTAGCCATTGTTTGGACGAGGGTTCGAACCCCTCCGGCTCCACAAAACAGTTTTGAGCAAGAGTAATGAGCAACAGCGATTGCTCTTGCGAGAAAGTGTTTTGTCCCTCCCTACTCGCACTCCAACTCACACTTCAACTTCTTTCGTGAACAAGTTGTTCATAATGAGATTACTTTCTAAAGCCGAAACGATTAAATCCAAAAAGTTGTTTTTTGTTAAAGCTTTTCTACCAAATTCGCATTACTGAATTAGATGTTTATTTTTGATACTATATGGTCAAATTTCTACTCTTCACCTTGTTCATGGTTCAAGCTTATGTCCTTGCTCAGATGCAGGTTGTGGATAGTTTAAACAATGAGCCCATTCCCTTTACACATATTCGGGTGATCAAAACAAAGAGCACTGTTTTAACCAATAGCGAAGGTTATTTTAGTTTGGATACTTTGCGTTCAACAGACGATACAATTCTCATTTCTAGTTTAGGGTATGAATCTAAGAAGTATGCAGTTCAACAGTTGTATGCTTCCAGTAGAATAGCCTTATCGCCAAAGGAACAACAATTTGATGTAGTAGCAATTCAGCAAGATAAAGGCAAGCTTAAATTGAGGAAGCTAGGACTTACTAAAAAGCCTCGAAAACTACTCCCCGATTATGGCGTTAACGCCTACAATGGAATGATACAAGCTGTTTATATTCCAAATGCGCATTCAATGCTAGGGGTGTTAAAACATGTGAATGTATACCTTACTGATAACGGAATTCCTAATGCTCATTTTAGAGTTCATATTTATGATGTATCCTTGTTAGAAATAAAACCCGACAAAGAACTGACTACTACCAATATAGTGGTATCAGGTGCAAAAGGAAACGAGTGGGTACAGGTTGATCTTAGCAAAGAGCGTATAACCGTAGGTGAAAATGGTTGTTTCGTAGGCATAGAGTGGTTCGCGGCTGAAAATTCAAAAAACTACCAGGATACCTTGATTTATAAAACCCTGATAATTAATGATACGACTGAAAAAGATACACTTATAAGCGAAATTAAAAGAGGTAACGGTATAGTTTTAGGTGCCAGATACGAAGCTTACTCCCTTTCAAAAAACAAAATTTGGTATAGCGTTCCTTTTAACGACAAGTGGATGAAGTGGTCTGAATACAAGGCTAAAACCCAATACAATATTCCAGATTCTCTAATGATGTATTATTACGAGCAATTGGAAGAAGTCAATCCTTCCTTACACGTTCCATGTGTTAATATCACAGCCACCTTTACGAAAGGAAAATCGGAAGGAAATGATATGGATGCTGAAAATCGACAATTTAATCAATTGGAAAAGGTTAAAGAAAACCTCTCCTTATACCCACAATCCACTGTGGTAGAATTGTTCAATTCTCTTATTCAAGCTTTTCAAAACGATGATGTTATCTACGCATTGAAATATTTATGTGTGTTCAAAAATGATGAACTCGAAATGTTCATAAACTATTTGGAGGAACATAAGAACATTACAGGAAAGTATTTTTCCGAAGCGGAGAGAAAGCATTTAATCGAGCGTTTCCATTTTATATTGGATCATCTGAAGGAGGATTCATTAAGTCAAATAGATAGCCAGCATTTTGAATTAAAGGTGAACAATCACATTTATAACCTATACTACTTTGAAGGAAAATGGAAAATTTATCCTATCAATATTCATTCATAAAAGACGAGGGAAATATCAGTAAGGAAAAAGGGCGTAAAATGAAAAGCCCTTTTTTCGTGTTTAGACTTTTGCTTGTGCCTTTCATAAATTGTTTATTGCAGCGTAAGCAATGAAAATCAAACAGCGACAGCAATGGCAGCGCGCCAAAAAAGGGCTTAGCAAAACTTATGCAAGGCGGGTACGACCACCGGAAGTGCAAGGCTTGTTTAGCTTTGCTTTGAACTTTATTGGGGTACTATAGTGGATGGCGCGGCCGTTTGCACTATCCTCTAGCACCTTCATCTCGCATATTCAATTACAATTTCAAATGTCCAATGTCCAATCTCAAATTTCAAATTTCAAATTTCCAATTTCCAATCTCAAATTTCCAATTTCAAATCTACCCTCTTAATAACTATTTTGAATTTTGAACCTTGAATTTTGAATTTCCAGTACCTTTGCCGGCATGACCCAAGAAAAGGCCCTCGAAATACTCAAATCTGGTAGAAATGTGTTCTTAACAGGATCGGCAGGAACTGGTAAAACCTACGTGTTGAACAAGTTTATAGAACACCTCAGGGATTGTAAAGTAAAGGTGGCCGTTACAGCTTCTACGGGAATTGCAGCAACGCACATTTCGGGGAAAACCATACACTCTTGGGCGGGAATTGGCATCAAGCAAGAGCTTACTCAGCGCGACTTAAGCGGATTACAGCGCAAGGAATACCTCAAAAAAGCCATAGAAAAAGCCAAAGTGCTCATTATAGACGAAATTTCTATGTTGCACCGCAAGCAATTGGAAGCGGTAGACCAGGTTTTGTGTATGTTCAAGGGTAACAAAAATCCTTTTGGAGGTATGCAGGTGGTTTTATGTGGTGATTTCTTTCAGCTCCCTCCTATTGGTACGGAAAACGAGATGAGTAGAGACAAGTTTTGTTTTATGTCAACCCTTTGGGGAGAAGCTGATTTTCATCCGTGTTATTTGACCGAACAATACAGACAAAACCAAGATCCTTTGGCGGATATACTGGATGCGTTACGTAATAATACCATTGGTCAGCACGAACTTAAAATGTTAGAAGCGGCCAGTTATACCCAATTCGACGAAAAAATTACTCCTACCCGTTTATACACCCACAATTTGGATGTTGATGCTTTGAATGAAGCAGAACTCGACAAATTACCGGGGCGTAAGCGTAATTTCAGAGCGACAAGTTCAGGAGAACAAGCTTTGATAGAAACCTTGAAACGTTCGGTTTTGGCTTACGATAAATTGCCTTTGAAAGAAGGTGCCAAGGTGATGTTCGTGAAAAATTCACCCGAAAAAGGATACATCAATGGTTCTTTGGGAGAGGTCTTCGATTTTGAATCTACCGGTTTTCCTAAGGTGAAGTTGTTGGACGGAACCATTATCACGGCAACCCCTGAAAAATGGACCATAGACGATGAACAAGGCAATGAATTGGCATGGTACAACCAGATTCCTTTGCGTTTGGCTTGGGCGATAACTGTGCATAAGAGTCAAGGTATGACCTTAGATGCCGCAGAGGTAGATTTAAGTGCGACTTTTGAAAAAGGTCAGGGTTACGTTGCTTTATCTCGTTTACGCAAACTAGACAGCTTAAAACTTTTGGGCTTTAACCAACGTGCCTTACAAATAGATGGCCTGGCGCAAAAGGCAGACAAACGTTTCCAAGAACTTTCTTTACAAAACGAGTTGATATCTTCTGACATTTTGGACAAAGACAGGAAGGCTTTTATCAAGGCATCTGGAGGGAGAAGTTTGAAGAAGTTATGAGTTAGGAGTTTTGAGTTAGGAGTTTTGAGTTGGGTAGTGTCGAGATAACCTACCCCGATATCATTTCCGTTTTTAAAGAGAGCGTAATCATCTCACTGTGATCTCCGTGTAAACTTTGTGTTCTCTGTAGTTAAAATCCCCCATCCTTCTTAATTCCAAAGAAAATTTTATTTTCGTAGTATAACTCAAACACGTAAATCACATGCAAATCAACGTTTTCAAAAGCCTTTTCTTCCTCCTTGCTTCCTTTAGTTTAGTTTCTTGTGCAGTTGTTCATAGGGGGCATATCGTTTCCTTAGATTATGGTCAGCCTGTACCCATAGAAGACCAAGCCATAGGTACAGCAAGCGCGCGTTATTTCTGGGGATTTGGAGGAAATGGCACGGATATACTCTTAAAAAACGCCAAGGATAATATGATAAAGAACAGACCTTTACATGCCAACGAAGTTTATAAAAACATCAACCTCAACGTTTCTCATGCCTTTTACCCCTTGTTTTCAAAGGTAACTTATACCATTACCGCGGATGTAATCGATGTAACACAAGACCCATCCTACCCCGACAGAACTGAATTTACATCAGAATTATACGCCTTTGGAGATTCATTATTTAATTACAAAAAGGAGTTTCTTGGATTTTTCATTGAACGACAAGCCAACGCTAAAGTGAAACTTCAAACACCCAAGGGCGTTATTAAATTGATTTCTGAAAACGACTTTTATAAAGTACTCCCTGTCTTTAACAATTATCAGATGGGACAAGAGATTAGCTTTGAATCTGATTATTTTTCCAAGGGTACTATAAAAGCCTTTGGTTACAACAGGGTTTTAGTAGATACTGAAGGAGATGCTGATTTTGAAATCGAATACACAGCAATCACCAATGAAGCTGAACAACCTAAAGAAGAATGAAAAGTTTAAATGAGTTAATAACAGCCTTTGACGAAGGGCAAAAACTGAAATTTCTTTATTTCTGGGGACATCAACCCAGTAGAGATGGAAGTGTAAGTAGTTCTTGTTTTAGTCAGTGGTGGAAATGCAGTTTTACCCATGAAAATCAACTCTTCACCTCTACCGAACAATGGATGATGTACCACAAATCACTGCTGTTTAAGGATGAAGAAATAGCACAAAAAATCCAACAATCAAAATCACCAGGTGAAGCCAAAGATTTAGGGCGACAAGTACGTGGATTTGATATATATACTTGGGAAGAAAAACGCTTTGATATCGTTGTTCAAGGAAATCTTTTGAAATTCAGTCAAAATGAAGATTTAAAAACCTTCCTATTGAATACACCGAACAGAGTATTGGTAGAAGCCAGTCCTGTTGATGAAATATGGGGAATTGGATTAACCAAAGACAGCGAAAAGGCTCAAAATCCGCATACCTGGAGAGGATTAAACTTACTTGGTTTTGCGTTGATGGAAACCAGGAGGATCTTAAATTCTTAAAATCAGAATAAAGTAAAATTCAATTCCTTAAGCGAAAAATTATATAAACCATACAAACACGAATAATTAATGAAATCAAGGTGCTACATCGAATCCGATCACAACAATGTTTTTGTTACCATTCAGAATCAGCCTTCCCGTCAAATGCAAATTGGATTAATTCTACTTTGTCTATCTCTAGCCGTTCCTTTCTTCTTTTTATTTATTGATGATTCAGAGCAGGTTAGTAAAGGTAAATTACTCGGCGGCGTGGTATATATGGCTTTGTATTTTCTAATTCCCTTACGACTTACGTTGTGGACCTTAAAAGGAAAAGAACAACTCGCATTCAACACCAAAAGTTTTTCCTTTCAAAACAACTATGTTTTTTTTGACACACCGGTAAACACCACTCCCATTGGTCAATTTTCTATCTATTTCGACCCGGATAAACTTTACAACAAAGATCATCCTGAACAACCGCTTGGAAAACTTATTGTGCAACACCTCGATAATGAAACAGGACTTCCCTATCATTTATACACCAGTGCATTTCCAATCAATGACTTCGAATACCTGAATATTATTGATCAAATAGAATACGTTTTTACACATAGAAAAATGCTCGAGGGTCAATTTGTATTTTCATCCAATTAAAATAAACATGAAAGTTTCCATATTAATAACAGCTTTATTATTTAGTCTCAGCTTTTCGCTTTCATTTGCTCAAGGGTATACTCAAAAAGTTCAATTCACGGAAGTTTTAGATACGCCTTTAAAGAAGGACACAAGTTTAGTTTACTGTGCCGGTGTAGAATTGGTGTGGAATGAAATCTACAAATATTTAGATGAAACTCCCCTTTTTATTGAGGAAAAAGAAATCGTTAAACAATTAAATTCAGCCGTAAGTAAAAACTACACCTCTCCTTTAGAAGCCAAAAGTTATTACGCTACTATAGGGTTGGAAAGTGAAGGTATTCAAGACACCATTGCTCGCCATGTTAAAGACAAATTCAATAAAGATTATACAAAAGATTCATTACCGCCCACCGCACTTCTAGGTTATGCTTATTTATATAAGAATCTAGCGTACAAATCTGGTTTTTCAGAGGATTATCCGAAAGAGAAATTCAACAATAAATATATTGTGGATTACTTTGGAACTGCTAAATCTGAATATGACAATCATGAAGGAATGGTATTACATGACTATGTTGATGAGGGAAATTTTATTCTAGAGATATTATGTAAAGACACGATGGATCAACTGCTATTTGCACAAGTTCCTGCAGGAAAAAGTTTACAAGAAAGTTATGCATATATCATGGATAGATGTGCAAAAAATAAAACAGAAAACTTAAAGGGAAGAGATATTATCAAACTACCCTACCTATCCATAGACACAACGAGACATGTCACCGAACTAGAGGAATTAAGGTTTTCAAATGCTTCTTTGCACAATAAGAAAATTGAAAAAGTTACCGAAAACTTAAAACTTGAACTCAATAAAAAGGGAGTTAGGATTGAATCAGAAGTAAGGTTCGCCATTGTGGATTATGCGGATGAAGAGGAAATTCCAGATGGTCGAACCTTAAGCATAGATTCAGCCTATTTTGTTATTATGAAAAGAAAGGACAAAGATCTACCCTATTTCATGTACTACGTGAATGGTCCCGAATTTATGCGTCATTTCTACATACCCATGCGACCAGTAACACAAGAAGAAAATAACTTAACTGGAAGATGGCAATTTATGGAAAAGACATTTTTAGACGAAAATCAAGATACTGTAATTTACGATCTCTTTTCAAATCGTAAAACACTCTGTTTGTACAACAATTCACGCAGCGAAATTCAAAGCAATTTATATGTTAAAAAACGGGGAGAATTTGAATTAAAGGATAGCAAGCTTCTTTTAATTTGGCACGAGAGTTATAACAAGAGAACTCAAGAAGTATACATGATTGTTTCCTTTGTTGCCGATAAAGAAATGCTATTAAAACAAGGTGACACTTATTATAAAATGGAGTACATTCATGGTCATCAAGAGTTTAAGTTTATTCCAACGCATGCCGAATGAAAACCACCCTCCTCCGCATTCACTTAGTAGCTTGGGGACTAGCCTTGCTCAATTGGATTTCCTGCAAATCCTTTGCTTTCTCCTTGCATCAACACCTAGAACTAGGGGTAGAGATAAGTGTTTTCCTGAGTGGATTAGCGCTATTCTTTTACCACCTCAAACCTTTCAAAAAGTTTAGTTATTATTTTTCCATCTATCCCTTTATCGTAGTAGTATTTGGAATTGGAGCACTGACCAAAAACTTATTTCTCTTTCTCATCGTTTACATCTTTCTTTTTCCTCTACAAAATGATGTTGAAGAATACAGAGAAAATGAATTTGCTTTAAAACTAACCTCTGACGGGTTGATGGACATGTGTTGTAGCTATAAACTTGTTGAAAACAAATTCTATCTTTTTGAGAAGGTACATCTACAGAAATTCTACGAAGGAGAAATAACTCCTTTTTCTATCGAAAACAACATCTACAAAAAGGAACTCTACATGCGCTTTACGAACAACGCGGGAGATACTTTGGGAGAAAGTGTATATTACTAAGTTGCAATGAATCACACCTTCAACTAATGCACCCTCATTAAATCTCATCTAATCCTTTATATTTAAGGCATGCAAAAGAACATACATCCTCAAAGATTGGCATTGTTTAACACCGTCGTAGCAAGTTATTTCATACTTCTCTTTATCGCGGCTGAACTAGAATTCAAAGCACCTTGGTTAGGCTTTTTTGTAGAACTGTTAACCATTCCTTTTTTCTTTGGTCAATTTGTACTCTTGTATTTTAGCATGAAACACTTAAAAGCCCATAAAAACAAGAAGTTTTTTCTTTACTCCACCTTAGCCGTACTTGTCACGAGCATAGTTACCTGTATTAGTTTAATGATTAGTTTTCTGTAGTTTTTAGTACAGACTCAAATAATTCTTATTTTCGGAAATCTTAAAAACTACTACATGAAAAAAATAATCACCTTAATCGCCCTTATGGGTGCTACAGTATTTACACACGCTCAAGTTGAGAAGAATAAGAAAGACGCAAGCATTAGCTTTCATCCCTCTTTTCAAAACAATAAAACCTATACCTACTCTATAAAGTCGTTACGTATCCTTCCCTCAGATACGGGTATGGATACAAGTCGAGCGGAACACCAAGTGAACTTGACAATACTCGAGAACAATGACAGTCTTTTACAATACTCTGTATCTTTTGATGAGAATTATACTAACCTAGCAACGAGTGTTTATGCTAAAACACCACCTATTCTTCAATACAATTACAACACGAAGAAAACAAAACTGTTAAACGATAGCATTTTGCAACAAAGCTACTTTGCCATGTTTGATTCTTTAGGTTTACCCAAAGATAAATACGCGCAAGCTGAGGAAAATGTGAGAGAAGACATTGTAAAAACAATGAAACAAAGCTCTAGATTAATGGGCATTTATGTTACAGACTACCCTTATCTTGCTCCTAAAGTCGACACGACACAAAAAAAGGATATGTTCGGCAATGTTAGTCCACAAATTACTTCAGAATGGGTTGTTAAGAATGGTAAAAACTACCTTTTTCAATACAAAAGACATTTGGAATCAACAACAGATATGAACCAAGTTTTCACACAAGCTGCACAAGAACAATTTGGTGATAGTGTAAAAATTCTATCTACAACAATAGAAGATAAGGCGGTTGACAAACCAACATCATTTAAAAGTGTAGATGTACTTTTCAGTAAAAAAGGAATCATGACCAGTTACATCAGTGAAAGTCAGCAAAGCTTCTTAGGGCAACTCGTCCTTAGCCGCAAAGAATACACATTAATCGAAGAAAAATAGTTAAACACAAAGCGAATAACTTAAGCAATATTTTATACTCACAACATGAAAAAATTAAACTTTCTCCTACTCTCTCTCCTAAGTCTTGTCCTTTTTAGTTGCTCAGGGTCTGACACTTTTCAAGGCACATGGAAATGTATGAATGGCCTCGAAGAAAAGTTTGAAATCAACTTTACGCCAGACCATGTAACAGTTGTACAAGATGGTAAAACACTCGTGGATAGTGATTACAGTCAATACGCATACAGCAATCAAAATGGTATTATCAGCTATACGATTCAAGGTGATAACATTGGTGCTTGGATCGTACACTTTCCATACGAAGACAACAAGAAAAAAGGTTTAATCTTGGATGGTGAGCAACAAGTAATTTGTACCATCTCCAAAGAAGATTACCAAAAAATTGAACAGATCGTTGACTAGTTTAAAGTAACTTAGCGTCATAAATTCGTTAAAAGGATATGTTGAAAATTCTACTTTTCCATATCCTTTTTTTGATGGCAATAACTCCCGTACATGCCAAACACAGGCCTATCTTCATAAAGGAACTACTTCATGAGACCGAAGAACTTGCAGAAGTTGTTATTCTAGATTATACCCTTACGTTCGACACCCTCTTTCACGCAGAACCCTTGCAGGTGCACCGCAGGATAAAGTCAATCCGCTA
The DNA here is from genome assembly GCF_900116425.1 of Lishizhenia tianjinensis. Classification (GTDB taxonomy): domain Bacteria; phylum Bacteroidota; class Bacteroidia; order Flavobacteriales_D; family Crocinitomicaceae; genus Lishizhenia; species Lishizhenia tianjinensis. The sequence goes on from NZ_FPAS01000001.1 coordinate 625,698, forward strand.
TACTTACATCCACCAACCCGATTCCATCTTAAGTTATACAGCACCCAAGACTTGTAAATATGGTTGGCAATTTTATGGTCACCAAGATAGCACAAGCACCAAAAACCAACACCATCAAGGATTTTGGCCTAGTGTAAATGATACTGTACTCGTCTTTTTTGACCAAGAAGGTGTAATTAGTTTAATGGGACGAAAAACAAAGCAAAATAATTTCCAATTGTGGTCACCCTATCAAAACCTATCAGGGATTACTATCTTTTTTGGTATAGCTCCTTTCCAACAAGATAACTCTGCACAGATTAACGATAGATTTCTACAAATTTTACAAAATCGTGCGGAGAAAGAGGGCTATGAATTTGCCAGTGTTTTTTATCTAAACATTGCCATCGAAGAGCTCGAAAAATTAATACTTGTGCATCGCAAACCATAAATTATTTTCACCAAACAATTACAGAGCCTAAAAAAATCGTTAAATTACTCTACTATAAACCCCTTTGTTTTGAACAGATGAAACTACTGCTAGGATTACTTACGCTAATTACCCTATTCTTGAGTCCTGCTTTGTTTGCACAAGGTTTAACAGATAAACAAACCCAAGAGGCTTATGAAGCTGGAATTTTCGAAGCCAGAGCAACCACCTCTCTTCAAATAAAATTACATACAGATTACCTAACCCCCTGCGAAATTAAATCCTACACCAATTACGGTGTTCAACCCTTACTTCTGGGTAAAGCCGTGAGTGCTTACCAAGAAATAAAAACGTCGGCTTTCAATGAAGTAATGCGTCAACGAATACAAGACAGCCTTCCCCATCAAGTGGATTCAGTGGGTGTCATGAATGAAAACATGTTACACTTTGATTCAGAAGACTATTCGAATTTCTTTCAAGCTTTTGAACAAACGATAATCTCTGATAGCCTTGTAGAATTAAAGCTACCAGAAAACACTTTAGAAAAACTCGGTTACACTTATCTGGAAGGATTAATAATCAAACATTTGGAAACAAATAAAAGTTATTCGCTTTCAGATATCAAACAAGGTATTCGCCTACCCTATGTAAAAAATTCACCCCTCACTTTTGTTACTGACCCACGAAATATTAACAATACGCAACTTTGTATAGATATGATTTATTATCCCCTTAAAATTAAAGCATAGAAAAGCGCTATATGCATTAGAACCAAGTGTTTATAAATTGATTACTTTTACCAGAAATTTACAACATGAACCCTTCAATAAAGTACCTAGTACTGCTTTTGCTCTTCTCTTTCGTCGCTTGTAATTCTGAAGATCCTAAAGTAAAATCGTCAAAGGAAAAATTACCCCAACCACCACTACCCAATGGGGAATACATGTTCAAACTTTTTTTAGCAGAACACGATACGCTTGTTCAAGGTGAAAACGTGAAGGTAAAAATAGAAGGCAACCAAGTAGTAGTAAGTTTTACGGGAAAGGGTAAATTTAACCTCAAACAAGGGGACATTATTTCAGCCGGTACCCTGCGCCAAAACCAAGCAGGTATCTGGATGATTAGTAACAATCCTAAGGATGCAGAAGTTAATGATATTTACGGCTGCAACGGAGCACCAAACCCCATAGATTTTGAACTCAGAACCATACGCCTTTGTCCTACCACCCAAAATTAATCCCCCATAATTCACAACAAGTTTTTCAAGCCTCCTAACTCATAACTCTTAACTCATAACTCTTAACTCATAACTCACTACAGGTCTCTCTTCTTTAACAGCCTAAAACTTAAGAACAAATACACCCCTATCCAGAGTAATGCTGTAACAAAGGCTTTAACTCCAAAACCATTGTCGTAGTTGACTTCAGCGCCCATAGCTTGTCCCATTTGTTGGGCCGTTTCCAATTGAGAAAAAGGTTCTGGAGTGAGGTAGTAAATAGACATCAAAGGTAAATAGTGGTTCAATTCTGTGGCCAATTCAGGCATGTCAAAAGTCCAGCGAATCACCAATAAAATTATAACCTCAAAAACGTACCAAACAAAGACCAAACCTAGGGTTAAGGCAGACTTACGTATCAAAAAGGCCAACAACATACAGAAGCTAATAAATGCAATGTGCTTTACCAAGTACCCCAACATGTAAATGTATCCTTCAAAATACTCGCTCATTGTGTAGTCGGCAGAATGTATCCAACCCAATAAAGAACTTAATACGGTTATAAAGAGAGTGGCCACCAAACTAAAAAAGACCACGGCCAAAAATTTAGAAAACAAAAACTCCCTTTTACTCAGTCCATCTATCAGGTTCTGCTTCAAAGTTCTTCCCGAATACTCCATGGTAATAGAGTTGATAATAATGATGGCTAAAAACACCTTGAACCAAGCGGTAATAAAGGCAGCTATTTTCCAAACGATAGGAAAATCAAAAATGCCCTCTTTGGCCAAATCAAAGGTAAATAAACCGATATTAAACTTCACAGCCGTTAGTAAAGCCAGCAATGAAAGTAAGCCCAAATACAAGAAGATAAGTACTTTAACCAGCTTGTTGTTCCACAGTTTGAACAGTTCTATTTTTAATAATCTTATCATGATTTAGGCTTGGGTTAATTGAATAAATTGCTCTTCTAAACTTTCCTTCTTAAATACTAAATGTGAAAGACTTACACCATTTTGCATTAAGTAATAATTTAAACTAGATGGCGTAATGATATCTTTGAAAAACACACGGTACAATCCATCTGTTTCTGTTATTTTATCGAAAGCGTTATGCAGTTTCAAATGCTTAATCATTTCTTCTGCATCGTCCGCTTTCAATTCAAAAAATCCATTGGAAGCGATCAACTCATCTACTTTTCCGTTGTAGAGCATTTTACCCTTTTGCAAGATCAAAACGTGCGTACACACCTTCTCTACTTCATCTAATAAATGCGAGGCCAAAATCACGGTTGTTCCGCTCTTGGCGATGTCTTTGATCAATTGTCTAATCTGCAAAATACCCTGCGGATCAAAACCATTGGTAGGCTCATCGAGAATCAAAACATCTGGGTCGTTTAACAAAGCCGAAGCTATGGCCAAACGCTGTTTCATTCCCAAAGAAAAGGTTTTAAAGGCATCGTGCTGCCTATCTCCTAGTCCTACTAAAGTCAGCTTATCAGAGATATTTGTGGTGTCAATTTGCTTAATCTTACAGACCAATTCCAAATTCTTATAGGCACTCATGTAGCTATAAAAATTAGGGCGTTCTATCAAGGCTCCTATGCGTTTTAAGGCCGCTTGTGATGAGCTTTTCCCATCAAACCAGCTAAAACTACCTTCCGTGGGGTTTATCACGTTGAGTAACATACCTAAAGTGGTAGATTTTCCACTTCCGTTCGGACCTAAGAGTCCGTAAACAGCGCCTTTCTCTATGCTTAAATCAATGTGATCTACAGCGGTGAGTCGCCTATATTTTTTGGTGAGACCTTTGACCTCTAATACACTTTCCATAGTAGATAAAGTTTGGATAGCCTGAAAGTAACAAAATCTGGGTAATGAATTTTTGACTTTTTATAAGTGGTGATTTTTAGGGGCAAATAGCCGCGCTATCCTTACAAGCCCATTTCTGGTGACCAGCTTGTACTAAGGCTCATCAAGCTTCCGCTGGTCGCTCGTTTAGCCCAAGTACACCAACACCCCAGTGCATGTGCTTTTCATCCTATCGCTATTTGATTTGACTCTAGCTTAAGCTTTAGGTTTTATGTAAAAGTATAGAAAATCAAAGGCGCCAAATCTAAGATTCAGCGCCTTCTACCTCAGAATTCAGAAAGCCCTTATTTCGAAACTTGGTGTTCCCTTTTCGCCCAGTTCGTTATAAAAACCAACAAAGGAGAGGTAGCGGTACTTGCCGTCCATGCATTTCAAAACGTAGGCATTTCCTTCTTCAAGAACATATGCGGAAGTTCCAAAATCAAAGGACTTCCAATCATAACCTATTGCATCTCTATTTACGGTATAGTTGAGGAGTTGTACACTGTTTAAATCTAATTCTTCAAACTTCTGACCTGTAACATTGGCCACTTCAACTCCAAAAGGATTCAGCAATACTCCGGTTACTAAATACGGAGTATGGCCTTCTAGAATATCTGTGTATTGGGTAAATTTTATATCCCAATCTTCCTTAATAGGAACATTTTCAAGTGACTTTTGTTCTAAAATTGAAAAATCTTGAATTCCAGCACTTTCATTATGTAAAACTAATAAATCACTACCAAAGGTTGCATCTGGTAACGAAAACTTAACATTAAAACCATCTGTTACTTCTTGAAATTCAACCTTGTAAAAACCTAAAGCGCTTCCAGTAGCTGATTTTCCCATGTCTACCATGTATAGTTTTGAAAGGTCCAAATCAATTACCGTTGAGTCAAAAAATGTAGCAACTCTATCAACCTCAAACTTATTTTCATCAGGTATGTAGCTCTCTTCAAAACTTCCAAACAAAGGGTAAGCCCTCATGTATTTGGCAGAATTCAAACGAATCAAAGTTGTATCTCCAACATGGATCAATCTAAAATCGTGGTTAAACCTACTGTTACTGGCTACCACCTCTTGTTTTACCAAACTGTAAAAAAGTTGAGTTTCATAGGTTTCGCCCATTTCCACATTATCTATACTCAAACTACCATCTGCCTTGTAAACCACAGGCAGCTCTTCTTTTTCGCAAGCTGTTAAAATAACTGCAGCTAAACAAAGGATACAACAAAATATTCTCATGGTTTACTGAATTTATAATTGAAAGAAAGAAAGACTTGTCTACCCGTGGCTAAGTTTAGACTACCCGTAGAAGCATTATGTGCTTGACCTGTATTTAAGCTTCCTATAACCTGTCGTTGCGTGTTGTTAAACACGTTGTTAACCCCTGCACTCACCATTAATTTCTTATGAATAAAACTCTTGTTCACCGAAAAATCGGCATTGAAATAAGGGGCCAAAGTAGAGCGCTCCACACCTGCTTCTGTAATCAATAAATTGCCTTGTTCAAATACATAATTACTTCTGAAAACAAAGCCCCAATTCCCTTTTACAAAATTGTAAGTTCCATTAAAAGCTAGATCTGCACTATTAATTTCTTCACTTATACTTCCTGAGAGTTTTGAAAGGGTGTAACTCCCTCCAAGGCGTAATCCCAATTGTTTTCGGGTATAATTCAGCATAAATGAGGCAGAATTCACATCGGCCTTATCTGTATTCAAATAGGTGTAAGTTGTAGTTCCCTCCAACAAACCCAATACTATTTGATGATGTATAGCATTGTACCTGTAACTGGCATCCACACTCCATCTTTTCTTCTTATCCAAATCTGCTTTCAATAAGAATTGAAGGTTATCCGCGCGTTCACTTTTCAAATCAGGATTCCCTTGTATATTGTGGTTAATATCAACAAAGTCAAAATACAGTTCTTTAACGTTAGGTGCTCTATAGCCTTTGGAATAGGTGGCAATTAAATTCAACCTATCCTTTCCAAAACTTTTAGCTAGACTCAGTTTAGGTACGGGCTGCATCACAAAAGAAGAATTATACCCATAGCGAAGTGAAGCCAAAACATGCATCTTCCAGGACTTTATTTCATACTGTCCATTTACAAAAGCATCCGCACTTAAAATAAACTTACTTCCTTCCTCTATTCTTCCTCCAAAATAATACTCCAAATACTCGTGAACCCCCATTTTCATCTTCCATCGTTTTAAGTCCAAATGATAAATTCCACGAAACATTTGTGCATGTATGCTACTGGTATCTTGGGTATTATTCACTCCATCAGGCAACAATTCCTGGGTTAATTCTGTTAAATCTTTCAAATAGCTCTCCTTGCGACGTTCGTAAAAATTATAAGCCAACAAAGCCTGTAAATAACCCTTTTTAACAGGTATAATGCTTTGGTTACTCAACCCTAAGCGAGTTGTTTTATAGCGCTCGTCTATGGCTTGAAGTTGATAAGGCGCTATAGGTAATCCTCGGTTTAAGATATCATCGAAGTAACTATTCAATTTCAAGGTATTTTTAAGTCGTTTAGATTTATAACTCCAAGAAAGATCCCCGAAATAAACTTCTTTTGGTTTCCAGACATGAATTCTGTTTTCATCCGCTAACTGGGCTTGAGGAAACATGGTGTAAGTATCGTTCGGACTCCATCCATCAAAGTAATTTCTTCCCAAAGCCACAGAAACACGCTGCTTTTTAAAGGCGAAATGGCTGTAAAAATCAACATTATAATTTCCGGAACTTTCGTAATAAGCACTCAGTTGACCGCTGATACGCTTTGTAGTCGCACCCGAGGTAATCAAATTTATTGTACCTGCTTGAGCATTGTTTCCATATATGTCGGAGAGGTCTCCAATGAAGATCTCTATTTTTTCTACGTTATTTAAAAGGATTTGACTCGGGTCTATGTTCCCGTTCAACCTTCCGATTACAGGAACTCCATCTATAAGAATTTGTACATTTTCTCCTGATTGCCCCGCCAAACGTATGCTTTGTCCTAAAACAGGATCGTTGCTTATGCTAATATTGGGCTGACTCTCGAGAACGTCTGTCAAGGTCTGAGATCCTGTCTTCTCTATAAAATCCTTTTCAATAATGGTCAAACTGTTTTTCGCTTTATCCAAAGGAATTTCATCCATTTTAGCGTAAACATTTGCACCCTCCAAAAGCTGAACATTGGTGAGGTAAATTATATGGGTGGTTTTAAGTTGAAAAAGCGTGTCGAGTTGATAGCGTTCGAAATCATTGATACGTATATGTATGCTATCTCCTACTTTCCAGACATCACTTAAAAGAAGCTGTCCCTCTCCGTTGCACCTATATTCTTGGGTGAAATTTCTTTGAGAACTATGGCATAGTACATTTAAATCAGACAAGTCATCTTCGGCAATGAAATGAAGACGAACTTGTCCCAAAATTACAAAGGGCAATACAACAAGGAGAAGGACAACAAATCTTTTCATAATTGGCATCAACTATTTTGAAACAAGGATATTCCCTACTTCTATCATCAATAAACTAAACTCCAACAATTCAATAGATTGCACGATTTCATCTTTACTTAAACTTAAAGACATGTGTGCCGCGTTCAAGGCAAAGTTTACACGCGTTTGCTGATGATATTTTTTACAATTTGAATGCTTAAAACATGAAGACAGCGTATCTTGAAAAGCGTAAATCAATTCCCTCATTTGTTTAGAAGAAAGGGGTAAAATTACCGTACCTAAACGCAGAGAATATTTATCACAACATTCACATTTGGCCAGAGAACCTATGCTATTTTCATGTATTAAAATCATAGTGCAACGGTTGTGTTTAAAGCGTGTTTGTGTGCTAAGTTTTCGCATAAGGTTTTCCAAGTATCCAATTCCGGTATGCCTGGCTTACGTTTTCCAAAAAATTGCACCAACATCTCACCTTGAGCATTGAAACACTCTATGGCGTGCACTGCTCCATCTTCAGTGGGCTTTTTCACCATCCAAGCTTGTGCTACATCTTCTAACTTAAGGTGTAAGTTAAATGCAAGATCTAACACGTTAATCCATGGTCCGTGCCATACAATCTTCTTGGCTTTCCCGGTATGAATTTGAATCATTCCTGAGTTTCCAACAAAACACATGATTTCCATGTCCGTAGCACTCACTTCATTTAACATGCTTTCTACTACTTTGTTATCCACAGGGAAAGCATGACCTTCAGGTGCGTATTCCAAGGCACTTGTGCGGGCCAAGTTGAATTTCTTCAACATTCCAAAAAACTGGTGGGTATCGGTTAAGTTTAACCAAGTGGTTTTAAACTCCTGAGCTTCAGTGTCATTTAAATGCGAGCGTTCAGTAGATGGTTTTACCTCTGGTTTCGCTTCTACCTCTACCGTATCAAGGTTTGCGAAATTCAACTTTTGCTTTAGTGCTTCGTAGGCTTCAATTACTGACTTATTTGACAGATAAACCTTGTGTAAAGCTTCCCCGTATTTGTTAAAGAATTGTATCGATTTTCTATCACTCTCCTTGTTTTCAACCACCAAGAAGTATTTCCAAGTACCAGGAAATATCCTTAAATCGATATCGGGATTGGCAAATAAAATATGATGTTTACTAAAGAATGGTTTTTCATACACCCCTTTTCTTTCATGCACTGTACTGTCATTTCTGGTCAAGGCCATCACCTCTCCCAGAGATTCAATGCCTTTAAAAACAGTTTCTAAATCATCTGCAATTGGCAGTACATGATCATCTACTTGCGTTAATAACAATTCTAATTCAGAAACACCTAAAGCATCTGCAGCATTTCTAATTCTTGACTTAGGATTGTTGGTTTTGTAATCCAAGTACAAGTCTGTTAATTCATTTCTATCTAACATATTCGTATTGTTTTTCTAATTGTAAAGTGGGCGTTAAATGTTTCAAGCCCTGTTCTCCATATTCTCTATTGAACTCAACTCCAAATACATGGTCGAGTATTTTATTCTCCAAAACCTCTTTGGTTTCTCCCTGTAGAATAATGCGCCCTTTGTCCATCAAAAGCAAGCTATCACTCAGTTGTAAACAATCGCTCAAATTATGTAGCACGCAAACTATGGTGAGTCCTTGGGCCCTTAAATCCTTCATCCTTTCGTATAAGAACAGTGTATTTTTAATGTCTAGAGCACTATTGGGTTCATCCAAAAACAGTAAGGAATTGTTGGGGTTAAATTGCGGGTGAATTTGTGCCACCGCTCGGGCAAAATGTACCAACTGTTGTTCTCCTCCCGAAAGATTCAATATGCGCTTACATAAAAAGCGTTTCACCCCGCAGTATTCAGCTATATAATTTACAACCGTTTTCACCTCTTGCTTAGGGGCATAAGCACCAGCTTCAACCCCAAAGGCGATTAACTCATCCACTCTAAAATTGATGTCTATACGCGCTTTTTGCTCGCAATACGCTCTTTTAGTCGCCAAGTATTCATAGTCTAAATGCGCTATATTCTCAAGGTCGTAAAACACCTTTCCTTGAGCATCATTCAAACCTGCCAAGGCATTGAGTAAAGAAGATTTTCCTGCTCCATTGGGACCTATGAGTCCGTGAATTTGTCCTTGGCCAAGCTCTCCAGCGAGATCGTGCAGCACTTCCCTTTTGTTATAATTCAAGATGATATCCTTAAAAGCTAAGATCATTTGAAAAACTTTTTAAGTATGAGGTAAATAAAAACCGGACATCCCACAATGGAGGTTACAATACCAACTGGAATTTGCTCCGGTGCGATGAGGGTTCTCGATAAGGTATCGGCCAACACCAAAAGTATTCCTCCGGCAAAAGCAGAATAAAGCATAAGGTATTTATGTGTTGGTCCTATCACTAGCTTTACAATGTGAGGAACAGCCAAACCTACAAAACCTATAATTCCGCAAAAGGAAACGCTAATTGCAGTAACCAAACTCACCAGAATAAGGGTTTGCATTTTTATTCTTTTTGGATGTAGCCCTAAGCTCTTCACGGCATGATCTCCTAGAGATAACAAAAGAATTTTCTTATGATTACGCTGTAGAAAATACACAGCTGGAATCAACACTACACTAATCAAACTGATGATTAAATAATTTCCTCCGCCCAAATCGCCCATTGACCAAAAGGTAATGTTACGCATCTGGGTATCGTTGGATAAACTCACCAATAAGGCTACTAAGGACATAGCCAAAGCATTTACAGCTATGCCCAAAATCACTATAAAAATCACCTGATTGCCCTTGGATTTATTGAACAATGTAAAAATGAGTAAGCTCACTAAAAAGGCACCGATAAAGGCTGCCACAGGCAAAGCGTAATAATTTGTAATTACTACCTGAGGAAGGAATAATATAAGACAGGCTACCAGAAGAATTGACCCCGAACTAATCCCAAGTATATTGGGATCAGCAAGGTCATTCTTAAATAAACTCTGCGTAGACAAACCTGCAGAAGCCAAACCAAAACCAACAATAAAGGAGAAGATAACTCGTGGTAAACGTATATTGTAGAAAACACTTCGTGCCAAAGCATCTGTAGAAGAGAATGCAAAGACATCGGTTAATTCTACCTCAAAAACACCATTAGCAAGGGCGATGTATAAACTACTTAAAAGTACAAGTGCACCTAAACCTAATTGTGTTATTCTCTCCTTCTTGGTCATGTTTTACTGTATAGCGTTGTGTAACTCTTCCACCGCCTTTGGTAAAGAGATGGAGAAGTTGTGTAATATATTGGCGTCCATGGTAATGAGCGCATTGTTTTTACCTGCCGTGGTTTCCATAATTCCAGGAATGGCCTTCAAACCATTGGCTTGTTCCAAACTTTTAAAACCTGAATTGTACATCAATACAAAATCTGGATTCGCTTTTACCAGCGCTTCGGCAGTTACAGGTCTGTATTGCTCAAAATCAAAAGGATTTACCCCACCTGCCATTTGAATGATCTTCGTTTCGGCGGTTCCAGCTCCGGCCATTTGCATAGCACCCGGACCGCGGGCATAGATGAACACAACCTTAGGTGCCTTTTCCAATTGGAAGCGGTGGGCAAAGTTTTCTTCCAATTTCAAGGCTGTAGCTTCCTCTTGTTTCCCAACAGCATTTGCAATTTGGTCTACAATTGCGTTTACAGAATTCACGGTGTATTCTGGTTTCAATTCCAATAGTTCGACCTTCATTTCTTGAAGCTGTTGTATCAACTGCGCATTTAGCTCTCCTGTTTTGTAAATCAATAAAGTTGGATTTAAATTAAGGATAGGTTCAACGGCCATTCTAGAGGTGTGACCCAAATTCTGCGCTTGAGAGTAATTAGCAGAAGTAACATCTACCCCCACTAATTCCTGCTTAATTCCAAGTCCAAGTAAAATCTCCGTTGCTGTGCCGTTTAGGGAGATAATACGTTGTTCTTGCTGCTCAACTTCAGAGCTTAACTGCTCGGCATTTGTATTACTAATTTCTTCCGATCTATTATCTGTAGAACAAGCAAACAACAAGGCTAACGAACAAAGTGTAATGATTTTTTTCATGCTAAAATTGATACGATTATTTAATGATTTGTTGCGTGTAAACCCTTCCGTTATCCAATTGAATTTGAACAAAGTATGCTCCGCTTTCTAATTGTGATACATCCAGAGATTTTTGAGTAAAACCAGCGTTTACAGTGTTCGATAAAACCAATAAACCCTGTGCATTTACGATGTTTACCACACCTGCTTGCTCTGTATCTAAAACAATATTCAATGCTTCTTGTACAGGATTAGGATACACTTTGAATAAGGCCAAATCCATTTTCTCTGTATGTGCAGAACCAATTTTCTCTTTGGTAAAACTGAACTCACCTGTTGAAGATCCTGAAGTGCCTGTAAAAATTACTTTCCAGTAGTTTCCCATAACATCTTTTACGTAATAGACTCTGTCGTCAACTACAACATAGCCTGTTCCATTGAAAGATTTCCAATCGTAACCTATGGTATTAATTTCTGTGTTATATGCTACGCTTCCGTCTTGGGTATGGGTTGCAGGCGTCACTCCGTCGTATTGCGCAATTTCAACCTCACCATTTTGTAATACTCCGGTAACTCCATAGTTAATGGTGTTATCCGTGTATTTGGTAAACAAGAAATCCCAGGCGTCTGCAGCGGGTTCTCTATCCAAAACATTTTGGTTCACCACGTCTAAGTACACCAAAGATTTTGTAGCGTAGTTTGATTTATCTATCGTTACATAAGTATCTATACTGTTGTCTGCCGTTGCAATTCTCACGGTGTACACACCACTAATAAGGTTGGAGATCAAAACTTTGTACAAATCACCGTTACCTAATTCAATAACATACACTTGATCTCCGTTCACATGGTGGGTTGTCATGTCGTAATCTCCCCAGCCTATGTCAAACATCCCATCGTTGTCCAGGTTAAAAGCACCCTGGCTCCATGAGGTATCTGAGTCAACAAAACTTTCCCAAGTACTGTTATCGGTTAAGTTTAAAGTTGAGAACTGTGTGGTATCTTCTGAAACTTTGTAAAGCGTAGCTATGGCCGAATTAAAACGTATGGCTGTGCCCATAGCGGAACTTTGGAAAGCCAAATGATATTCAGATAAATCGGCCAAGGTGGTGTTTCCCGTTTCTAGGCTATACCAAGCCTGTTGTGCATATCCACTACCCAAAGTAACGGTTTCTGAACTTTGGGCCATCCCATAAAGACTGGCAAAAACAGAAAGTGAGAGTACTAATTTCTTCATTATATTTATTTAGACTGTTTATAAATAGTATTACGAAGACAAAATTAGGGTGAGAGCATCTTTAGCACAATACCTAATGCGGTGAAAGAAGTACCTAGAGATAGGTAATCTGTATTACTTCAGAAATGAAAGTTGAAATTGAACCCCAAAAAAAAGCAGTAAACACATAGGTCCACTGCTTTATAAATTGTTTTGTATTTACTATTTCTTGATAAGTCTACCTTGATGAAGGAGTTTACCATCTTTTACTATTCTGTAAAAATAGATACCCGGTTCATGATTTATCTGAACATCTTGAAGCATTTGATGTAAATCTACATTTCTTATCATTGCTCCCTGTGCATTATAGAATAAAATTCGACTTCCCTCTTCCCCACTATTCAATTGAACACTTATTCGATCCGAACAAGGATTAGGATAAATATGTACACCTTTATCCTCCAAAACGTTGTTTAAAGACTCCTCTGAATGTAACGCCACTAAATTTTCGTTGTAAATGGAGATGCCTTGATCGGTAGCTATCCAAACATTTCCAGCGTTATCCTTTGCAAATCCATGTATCCTATTACTTAATAAAGGTGAATTAGTAGTCTTAAAGACCTGAGCATTATTCCCATCGTAATAAATGATTTCTCTGTTGTTAGAGCCCATCCAAACTTGATCCAAAAAAACGCGGAGTACTGTCACATCATTGTAAGGGTCTATAGTATTTAAATCCAACAAATAAGTAAAACTTGATCCGTCATATTTAATCAAATTACCTGACTCCGATAACATGTATACATCACCATTTTCAGAGGCTTGGACCTGCTTAAAATTATCATCAGTTAAACCAGGGTGATTCGAGTCATACACCGTATAATTCGTACCATCAAATTGAACCAACTGTCTACCATTGGAATTGGAAACTATCATCCAAAAATTTCCTGAAACATCTATAGTAAATGCCCTCAAAGTAGCAGCCATCACTACACCTGTAGTAAAGGAATATTCTAAATTCAAAGTGTTACCGTCATACTTTACCAAACCGTCATCGGCTGCAAACCAAAGGTTTCCCTGTACATCTTTTGCCACTATTTTGGTCCCTAAAGGAGATAAATCCGAGTTCGAGGAAGAGTAGAAACTTAAGGTTCCCGGACTTGCTAGCACCACTTCATCTCCAACTCCGTAAACAAATGTACCATTGGCATGATCTATCATTTTACCTCCTTGCGCAACAAGGGTATGTAGCGTTTGAAATTGATTGTTCTCCACCGCCATCAAATCCGTCAAAGAACTACCGGCTTGTTCATTCAAAAACCTGACTTCACCTTCTTCCCCAATACATACATCTTTAATATTATTTGATACCAAAGGCGAATTCTTTAATTGATGTGTAGTAAGATAAGTACCATCAAATTCTAATATGGTATGTTGATCTCCTGAATTGGACTGAAACCACAAGGTCCCTTCATCGTCTACCGCTAGTTTATCAAAGGTTTTCAAGGGTAAGCCAGCATTACTAGCATTGTACATACTAAGCATAGCATTCTCAATTTTTAGAATCTCACTCCAAATTCCATAACCACCACTTATACCGAAAACCGTATTACCATGGTGTTTGATTTCATGAATCTCATTGTTGTGCAAAGCAGAATTAGTTGTAGAATAATTATTAAAAGTAGTTCCATTAAACACCACCACACCACTATCTCCAGTTGCCAAATAAACATCTCCATTATCCAGTATGGTCAGTGCATTCAACTTGTTCGACGGTAAATCAGAATTCGTTCTTGTATACAGGGTAAAACTATTCCCATCGTATTTAAACAGCCCCTTGTTATAGTCTGTGATCCAAACGTTGTCGTTTCCATCAATTTCAAATTTGGGATTGGACATCATATTAAAGACTAAAGGACTATTGGTTTGATCAAAATAATGATAGTTGCTTCCGTCATACTTTACCAATAAAGCTCCAGCTAAATACCACATATTTCCCTGGCTATCGTAGCGTATGTTCTTTATATTGTTAATGGGATTATACGGAAAGTTACTGGGATGATATTGCCAATTACTACCTTCTTTGGTAAAGGTGCGCCCTTCGTTATTAAACCAATGTTTTCCCATTCCATCTCCATGTATGTAAAATACTTTACTTCGTACGAGTCCCATTGTTGTGAAATCATATTCCATTTGATTTCCTGAAGTTCTATCTAAAATGGTATACCCTGCATTGGTGGATATATAAATATCATCGCCGTCTGGAAAGATATGATTGGCCTTATTGGCCTCATATACAAGGTTGGTCCAATTAGAATTTTGGGCATGTGCGCCTATATACAGAAGCGTACATAAACTGATTAGTGTGATTTTTATCATTTCATTTAGGTTTTGACCTAAACTAAGAATTTTCAAGTTGAGCGCAAATTTTAAAAAGAAGGAAAATATACAGGTCTACCCGTAAACACTAGCTTGTAGACTTTATTCAGCCTCTCACCTACTTTCTTCGTTTTCCCATTCATCCCAAAAACATGCATTTGGACAATTAAGTTTGTTTTGTTTTTTCCTTTAACATAATTTTAATAGAACAATCCCCCAATAAAAAGGGGATCATGACTAAGCTTTTATAAACCCTATATAAGAGGTGTTCTATTAGTATAAACGTCTACCTTTTTTCTAAACCTTAAAAGAACGTTTATCTAACCAAGAATACCGAAAATACAACTAAGCTCACAGCGCATGAAATGAAAAACAACTCTTCTCAGAAGGGTTGTTTTTTATTTGCCTAATTCGATCTGAAATAGGAAAGTAGTTTGTAGTACGTGTACTAAGTAATATGGGGATTTATACTTCCGTGTTGTGGTTTATGCTAAGGGACTTTTCTTAGGAAACAAAAAAGCAGGAAACAATCGTTCCCTGCCTTAGATTCTAAACTATCCTCGCTTATCGCTTTATTAATTTTCCGCTGTTCAGCACTACTCCATTTTGAACTATGCTGTAGAAGTAAACACCACTTTCTTGTCCCTCTAAGCTCACCGTGTGTTGGAGTTGATTTATATTCATTTTCTCTATGAGCTGTCCCTTGAAATTATAAACCATTAACTCACTGTTTAAAGCAGTTTCTTTTACATTGATCTTAAAAGTATTGCTAAAAGGATTAGGGTAAACAAGCACTTCTTCTTCACTTTCTTGCTCAAAGAACTCCTCTGTGTTTAAAGTAGTAATATCATCTTCATTGAAAACAGACATTCCTTTATCTGTTCCTATCCACACGTTGTTATGGGCATCCACATCTATAGAAGTTACTGAATTGCTCAAAATAGGATTTGAAGTTGTCATCAAATAGTTATACCCCGTGCTACTGTGGTAAAGAACACCCATATTATTGGTTCCGATTAACCTAAGGTTAGGGGTTACTTTAATACAGGTCACCACACTATTATTAAATGTATTACCGTGGTTAATTATTCCATCAACGCCATCTGTTAAAAGTTTACAAAGAATATTGCTTCCTATACTCATGGTGTAAATTGTACCGTCGTAGGCCTTAGACAATTGCGTGAAATTAACCGACATAACGCCTCCGTGTTGCAAATTATGAAATTCATAATTGGTGCCATCAAAAGAAACTAATTCACCATCAGCTGCATTTCCTGAAAGGGACCCAATCAACCAAAATTTACCATTGTTATCAACAGCCATATCAAGTATTTGGTGTGAGGCCATCAAACTACCTGCGAAAGAATATTCATCCGTAAAATTGCTTCCATCATATTTCACAAGTCCTAAATCTGTTGCCAACCAAAGGTTTCCATTATCGTCAACATCAGCTTTGATAACGGTTAAAGTATTCACAGAAGCACTTGTCGATGTATGGGTAGTAAAATTCCCATTTGAAAAAATCTTCACTTCATCCGTACCACCATAAATCACAGTAGAACCATTGTACTCTATGATTTTATGCGATGCATTAGAAACTGAGTTTTCTACGTTAAAAACGTTGTTTTGAGCTTCAATTAAGTTAACACCGGAATAATTCGTATTGTTATTGGTAAAACTTGCCTTGTTGTTGTTCGCTATTTTCACATCCAAAACTTTGGGCGTTTCCAACACCGATTTTTTAAGTACATAAGCTCCCAAATTTGTTCCATCGTATCTCAATATAGAATGATTTCCATTATCTATAGATTCGAACCATAACTCACCGTCATCATCAATGGCCAAGTGTTCAAACTTTGCTTGGGGTAACGGACTGTTCCCAGAATTAATCATGGTTAATGTCCCTCCATTCAACTCAAAAACCTCACTTTGAAAAGCATCAGTAACCAATCCATAAAGGGTATTGTTAGCACTACACAACTCCACAACATTGTTCCACGTTAAATTCGAATTTTGGGCATTGTAAGTGGTGAAATTGTTTCCGTCAAAGGCAATGAGTCCTTGCGTTGCACTACCGGTAAAAACTGTTCCATCATCCAAAACTGCAACAGACATTAAATCAGTGGCTGGCAATGCAGAGTTATTCATATCATAGAGGGTAAAGTTTGTTCCGTCAAAATGATACAAACCTTTTCCGTATTGAGCTATCCAAACCCCGTCATTATTATCCAAGCTCAAAGCCGTCGGTGAAGAAGATGGTAACTCAAAAATACTATTGGTATCGTTGTACATTTCATATCCCGTTTGATGTAGTTTAATAAAACCAAAATCAGAAACGAAATAAGTTACACCCTGACCATTATCATGGATTTCACGTGAATTACTAAAGACATACAAAGGGTTCCAATAATAACCACTACTGTCCACCATCATCAAAAGTCCATCATTGTTCATGGTTCTAATACCATCATCAGATATAAAGATTTCATTTACACCACTTCTAAAGAGCTGAGCATTGTTAACATCCTTATATTGCATGTTGCCCGTACTTTTATTAAGGACCACAAAACCTGCTGAGTTACTGATGTAAATATCATCTCCATAGGTACAAATATCCCTAGCCTTCTCTGTATCAGGAACTATGTTATACCAACGTAAATGTTGCGCTTGAGCTCCCACAAGGGTTATACAAGTCAAAATAATCGTAAAGATTTGTTTCATAATTTAGGTTTTATTTAGATGTTGAACATTATGTGAAATGTTCCTTTGTTCGGCTAAAGAAACGGAGAAAATTTTAGAAGGGTTTGAAGAAAAGAAAAAATAGTTTTGAGCATAGACAGCAAACAGTGTGAGTAATGAGCATACAGGATTAAATCTTTTTGAATTTTGAATTTTAAACTTTGAATTCTTCCCGGCCTTCGAGTATTCTTGAATTTTTGAATCTTTAAATTATTAAATCTTTGAATTCCCTTCAGGTTAACTAGCGGAGTCGAGATATCAGCTGAAGGGAAAAAGAGACAAACATAGTCACGAAGCTTAAGCTCCAATAAAAAAGAAAAAAACCTTTATTTCCCCTAACTTCACTATTTTTGCAGCATGGCAACGGTAAACGAAGCAAAAAAGACCCTACAAGAAGGTGGTATATTGCTCTACCCTACAGACACAGTCTGGGGTTTGGGCTGTGATGCAACAGACGAAAAAGCGGTGCAACGCATTTCAGAATTGAAAGGGAGAAGCAATGAGAAAAGCTTCATCGTATTGGTGAACTCTTTCCACATGTTGGAGAAATATGTTCCTGATTTCCCGGAGATTTGTTATGATCTTATCGACCTCTCTGAGCGTCCGTTAACCATCATTTACGACAACCCCAAAGGTTTGGCCAACAATGTTTTGGCGCAAGATGGTTCTATTGGAATCCGTTTAACCAATCACCCTGTGGTGAACCAATTGATTAGCAGCATACGTAAACCTATCGTGTCTACCAGTGCTAACATTAGTGGTGAGCCTACTCCAACTTGTTTTGCAGAAGTGTCTGAGAAAATAAAGCAAGGTGTAGATGCCATCGTAGAAGAAGAACTCGATAAAGTTTGTAAGCAAGCTTCATCCATCATAAAAATAGGAGCCGATAGCTCTGTTAAAGTCATCCGATAATGGAATTCAAAGATTATAAGCTCAACAAGCAGCTTCAAAACGCCTTGGCGGAAATGAATATCACAACGCCAACGCCTATTCAGGAGAAAACCTTGCCGGTGATTTTGGCAGGAAAAGATGTGGTGGGTATTGCACAAACCGGTACGGGTAAAACTTTGGCCTTTTTATTACCTGTAATTCGCGATTTGAAATACAGCGAACAAAAAACACCACGTGTTTTGATCTTAGTGCCAACTAGAGAATTGGTGGTTCAGGTTTGCGAAGAAATTGAAAAATTAACGCAATACATCTCTGTAAGAACCCTTGGTGTTTACGGGGGGACCAACATCAATACGCAAAAGCAATTGATACACGAAGGTTGTGATATCTTGGTGGCTACACCTGGACGTCTCTTCGATTTGGCGATGACAGGAATTCTACGTTTTAAAACCATACAGAAGTTAATCATTGACGAATGTGATGAGATGCTCGACCTAGGTTTTAGACCCCAATTGAAAAGTATCATAGAATTGTTGCCGGCTAAACGACAAAACCTTTTGTTCTCAGCTACCTTAGTAGAAGAAGTAGAAGATTTGATCAACGCTTACTTTAGAAATCCAGAGAAAATTGAGGCAGCCTCTTCAGGTACGCCTTTGGAAAATATAGATCAGCAGTTCGTTTCGGTGAAGAATTTCTACACGAAAATCAACTATTTAAAAATGTTGTTGGCGGACAAAGAAACCTACAAGAAAATCTTGATTTTCACGGCGAATAAACGTTTGGCTGATTTGGTTTCTGACGAATTAGAAACAGAATTCCCAGAAGAATTTGGTACCATACACTCCAACAAGTCGCAGAACTACAGGTTGCGTATGGTACAAGAGTTTAAAACGGGAGATTTACGTGGTATTGTTGCTACCGATCTTGTGTCACGTGGTTTAGACATAGACAAGGTAACGCACGTAATCAACATGGACGTTCCTGAGGTACCGGAGAACTACATGCACCGTATCGGTAGAACAGGTAGAGCCGAGGCCAATGGTCATGCCCTTACCCTAGTTACCGAAAAAGAGGAAGTATTCAAGCACCACATCGAAGGGTTAATGAAAATGGAGGTCCCCCTCGACCCTATGCCCGAAGAAGTGACGGTTTCAAGCGAGCTCATTCTCGAGGAAGAACCTGCAGCTTTACACCAACCTTTGAAGGTTAAAATTGTAAAACACGAAGCCGGTCCAGCCTTCCACGAAAAGAAGGAAAAGAACAAGAAAGAAAACTGGGGAAACAGTAAAAAGAATAAAAAATTGGCCAAGTACAAGAAGCCGAAAAAAAAGAGAAGAAATTAGGGAAAAGAGCACTTTAGGGTGCTCTTTTTTGATTCAAGAATTCAAGGATTCAAAACATTCAAAGAATGTATTTGGAGGTTAACGAAGTACAACATTACCGTGGCCTAAAACTCTTATCACTTATCTCTAATCACTTATGACTTCTAAGAAGATTTGATTACTCCTGAACGGAGTATTTGAAAGATTTGAATACTAGTATTTTCATATAATCATATGATCCTTTTTTTGAATTCTTGAATTGTTGAATCTTTGAATTCCCCAAGAGGTTATCGAGCTAAGCACAAACCTTTTTTTCTACTCCAAAGAATTTCCCTAACCCCAATAAGTGAAATCTCCCCTATCTTCACAATTCCTTTGACAGCAAACCTTAACTAATTTATTAATGTTTATATTCGAAAACGTTGCGCATTATCTTAAATAATAATCTGCTATGCGCTATAAAATATAAGCGATAAACACTATTGTGTATATATGCTACTTGCTAACAATTTGAAAATGACCGAAAATAAAAAAATAGAAACCCTTGAAAAAGCAATTTCGAGTCTTGAAGTCTACAAAAGAGGCTTAAAGAAAGGAAATCTTCAGAGCTTTGAAAGTTTAAAATCAAAAGTGCTTGGGGTTTTGACTGAAAATGAAAGAATAAGATTTTCTCAAATTGAATTTTATTCAGAGCAAGATGACTTTGATGACATTATGAAAGATGATTTACCTTTTTAATTCAAACTAATGGCATTTGAAACAAATATTAGCGGGTTTGAACAAGCAAAAACACTTCTTTCAGACATCATTTTCAAATTAAAATCTGACAAGAAAAGTGAATCTGATTTACAGAAATTAAAACTACTTCAAGCAAGACATAACAACCCAGAGTTTGAAATGGAAATTGCTGAATTAATTTGTGGTGACAACAATAGTTTTCCTTATCGAAGTTCTTTTTTCCTAACTAAGTTTTTTAAAGATTTAGGGTTGCCGTTTGAACACGATGGAACTACTAGAAGATTTTGGGTGAGAGATAGCTTATTACTTCTAGATATTCACGACTTATCCCTGGTCTTCAGAAAAGGACTTTTTAACAAAAAAGATTTTAAAAAGTATACGAAAGAAAACAAACTAGACTTTGATTCAGAATATCAAAAAGCTATTAAGGAATTTAAAGAAATACTTAATGATAGCTTACAAATTGATGACGGTATGGATTTAACATACCTATTGGACTTAAATGTAAATGTTGAGCTACTTTTTGATAGAAAGACTAGAACTAATGACCAAGAATTAGACTCTCTAATAAACGAAGCTAAAGACAGGTTTTTTATTCCAAAAGACAAACAAATTGCTCTAGAAAAATTATGGGACGCATTTGAGAGAATTAAAACCTATTTTGGTTCAAATAAGAAAAAATCATCTTCCGAATTAGTATCTATTGCATCTGATGGTTTTAACTTCGAAATCATAGAAAGTGAATTTAAGCTGTTGACTAAAATTGGAAACGAATATAAAATACGACACCACGAAATAGATAAGTTGGAAGTGTCAAAATCGAAACATATTGATTATTTATTCTTTCGAATGTTATCATTAATAGACTTATGTATAAAAAGTATAAATGAAAAATAAAAACTGTTGGCAACAATGGCTTTAAGTAATTGCTTGTTCTCAATCACTCCGAAAATTCCGCAGGAATTTTGAGTTAGGTGCGCACTTGCAAAATTAATCGCTAAAACACGCAACTACTCATAGCCCACCCCCTCATGAAAATAACTCAAATCATAATTACAATATTACTATCCCTAGCACTTCCTTTGTCGGATATTGTTACGTTGAGGCATTCATATGATTTCGAGGATGATATTGGGCCGGAATTCTATGGACTACCTTTTATATATAGAACTGAAATCCCTTGGGTAAATTCACTTAGTGGAGATTTCTACATACTTGGATATTTCGGAAATGTAATCTTCTTTAGTCTCGTTTTGGTAGTTTTCACCCTGCTAATAAAGAGCATAAAACTGAATGGATTCATTAAAAAACTTTGGAATGTGAGTTGGATGGGAACATCAGTTTTTCTGATTTTATTTGCGGCATTGTTTTTCTTTATAACAGAATGGAGATTTGAATGGACGAACTCCGAAATTTTAAAACATTCAAATCAACCCGAGCTTGGTTCTCGAACGCTTGAATTCTTTTCTACCGGTAAATGAAAGAGCAAAGGAAAATATTTGCAGAAAACGAAATAAAATTTTGATTAAATATAAAGTCAACTGCAATGAAATTACATCTCTTCCTAAATCTCACTCTCCCCTGCTCCTCATTCAGCTTTGGACAAACAAGAAACTGTTCTTAAAGAATTATTCCCTATACTTACCACCAAACAAATTCAAAATATATGAAAGCACTCCTTATCACTGCCCTAATTAGTTTCTTGTGTTCAATTGTTTTTCGATTGATGCATTGGCCTGGAGTTGCACTTTTAATTTTGTTAGCACTCATGTGCGTGCTCACCTTTTCGCTCATCAATTCATTTGTAAAGAAAAGCGTTTGGAAAATCTCAATATTTGGAGGTTGGGTGTTGGCCGCATGGACTATTTACATTGTCTTCAGATCTTTCTATTGGTACTGTGGACCTAGAATTTTTGGAATTAATTCCATGTTCTTATTCAACAGCATCTTGACCATAATATACCTTATCACACAGTCAAAACAGCTCTCGAAAACAGTGCTTACCTTATCAGTACTAGGCTTACTCTTACATTTCACTCCGAGTTATAAAATCTGTTACTTCTTTGATTTAAATGAAGTCATCAATAAAGAATTCAATAAAGTAAATTTCTCCTCTTGGGATAAATACAGTTGGTTTTTATACATACGCGGAGAAAAAGAAGAAGCTCTGAAAGCCAATCAAAAAGCGATAGATGCATACACCTACAACGATACAGGAGTCAGTAATTATAGATTAAGAGTAGACGACGAAATTTTAACACAACTAGAAAATCATAAAAGAGGCATCATCAACGATACTTGGGAGGATAGTTATATACGTATGTTTTAAAATTTCGAAATGAAAAAGTTCATTTTTCCTTTGTTATTATTGACTTCTCTCCCTCTTTGGGCAACCGTAGATGCATTGAAAGTAAACCACCTTACCAAACAACTCTATTGGGCAGATGAAGATCATTACACAGGATTTTTAGGTTGGCGCTCTGTGCACGACGGAATCTATGATAAGGAAATAATTCGTTTTCAAGCTCAAGTTTATACACTAACGAACTATCCCTTTTTAATTGAAACGATTATCGTCTTTTTAATACTTAGTTTTCTATTTCTTAGATTCGTAATAAAGCGAAGAAAGAATAAGATGAAATCTGAATTTTTATAAAGGATAGTTGGACAACCCTCAGTTCAACTTATGGGATGAACCAAAATTCTTAATTAAAAAAACTGAAGCGTAAAATCCACTTCAGTTTTCGTGTTATTCTTTTGTGTAAGTTCACATCTACTGTTTTATCACTCTATACGTTTTTTGCACACCTTCTGATTTTATAGTAATGAAATATATACCCTTAACACCGGTTAATTCCAATTCTATTTCATCAATATTTTGGTAGTGCTGACTAAAAATCTTTTTGCCTAAAACAGTAGTTATTTCAATCTTAACATTTGCATACATATCACCTAGTTCAACATATACATCTTGAGTTGTCGGGTTAGGATAAATAGTAATAGACTTATTCAATTCATTCTCGTTCAAACCAACATTGGCAACGGTGTAACACATGGAAGTATCCACACAGTTTCCATCCGTTATTATAACGGCATAATCTCCATTTGCCGTTGCTGTAAAACTTTGATTCGTTTCTCCTGGAATGACCGTATAACCATTCGTACAATCTAGCCATTGATATTGAGCCCCGGCGTCAGAAGCTGTTAATGTAGGTGAAGTATTAACCACTCCAGTATTTACATCTCCTAGGGTCAAATCCAAGGTAATTAAAGAATCACAACCAAACACGCTTGAAACCATCCAAGTTGCTGTTGTATTATTATTGGTATACGTATTTCCATCTAACCAAACTATAGAATCACAAGCATATTGAACATCAGTACCAGATGTTGCGTAATGCATGGTCAAATCTAAACTTACGATAGAATCACAACCAATACTGTTAATAAGGGTTACAGATGCAGTATCCGTTGAAGTTGTATAGGTGTTTCCATCTATCCAGGTATAAGAATCACAGGCACTAATTACGTCAGTGGTATTAATTAAAGGACAATCATAAAGTTGAATGAGGTAGTTTGCACCTTCCTTTCCAAAAGCCGTACTGTTGATCCTACCTCCTACCCAAAGCATAGAGTCTGCTCTAACTGCAGCGGTGTACGCTTGGCTTATCATAGACAAATCATCTTCAACATAGAGTATAGAACTTCCATTTCCTGATCTATCAATACGTTCGATTACTAAGTCGCTACTCCCATTGGAATGAATTTCGGCTCCGTGAACTACAAATCTTTCAAGACTTGAAGAAAATGATAGTCCGTATACACGAGCCTCTAAAGTACTCAGGTTTGGTCTCAAATATTCCCATCCTGTAGCACCTGTGGCAGCTACGATTGCTTGCACTTGCATTTGACCGTTCGCTTCACCAAAAGTATAAATGGTATCCTGATCATACAATGTCCCTGCAAAAACACCGGTTTGATAATTTTGATCCCAATTTAAAGTATAGGCAATCGTATCTATTGATGTTAAGAATTGCGAACCTGTTGTGTTATCTCCGGATATAATAATACTCCCTTCTTTGTGCATTACACCATAAACATTACGGGTTGAAGGGTACTGATATATTGATGATATACTCAAATTTGATTTGTCTATACTGTATAAGTTCTGATTCCCACTATAAAGTAAGTTTGTAGAAGAATAATTATTTAAAATATCCAAGGGTCGTTTGCTTTCAACATTTTCTGTAACCATTGAAAGCGTTACTGGTGCTGATAAACCATTGGCATCCCATTTTACTAATTTCACATTTAAACCCTCAGCATATACTAAAAAAGCTTCACCAGAGGCATCTGACTCCATTTCAATTAATTCTATGTTTCCACTAATAATTAATGAATCTTCCGCAAGTAAGGAACCTGTACTTTTATTGAGTTGATAAAAGACAATTGCATTAACATTTTCAAAATCAGTGGGCGAAGAATTATTTGTTTCTATGCGCATTGAGGCCATATAGGCTGAATTATCATTCACTGAGATACAACCTGCTTTACTTCTTTTTATGGTTGCATCTGTGAATTCCCAGTTAGAAATTCCAAAATTGGTACGCATAGCAAGTGTTGCATGTTCTCCTTTTTGCATTAAAACGAACATGGTGTCTTTAGACTCCTGAATTGCTTTGGTATAGGAAAGTTGCTGAAAACCACCCTCTATATGATGACGAATATTCGGGTTACCTGTTAAAGGGTCTATCGCTACAAAGCTTGCTTTAGATTCATAGGGTAGTACCTCTTCATTTCCTACAAAGATAGGTATGTTATTTACAATGTTTACGTTTTTCCCTTCCCCTACGTTATCACAACTTAACGAATCTTGAGTAATTGTTAAGTCAAAAGCTTTACTTCCATTTGCAGCATTAAGCTTCATAATTCCCCATGTTCCAGGTCCGTATCCTGAATCGTCATAATGACCAGTCAAATATACATTTCCGTTACAATCTACTTCCAATGCTTTCGTACCTTCATGATGTCCACAAACACTACTCGGATGTAATTGAGTCATATCCTGGTAGGAGTACCACATCTCTGCGCCAGTGGTTTTGTTTATTTTAGAGGTGTAATAAGAATCTTGTATCCCTCCTACGTATTTATGTCTATAAGTCATATATAAATATCCATTCTGGTCCTTCAAATCCATGAGTTTATTATTTGTACTAATCTGTGACCGCCAAATAGGAGCTCCATCCATAGGGTTCACCTTCGCCATCACCAAATTAGTTGACCCTGAACCAACGTATCCAGACACGAACATATATCCCTGATTATCTAAGTATAAATTTGTTATCTCATCTATATTGTTAGTAGCATTAGGATCTACATTATACCTCCTTTCCCAAAGGATTTGGTGCAAGTTATCACCATTAAATTTTTTAAGTTTATTTCCCGATGCGTAATAAATGTTCCCATAAGGGTCAGTGACAACACTTTGAAATATTGGATCAGCTTCCTCCATTGGAACACTTTGAAGTGTGTCTCCATTAGACTTATCCATAAAAGCCAAGTGGACGTCCGAGTAAGTTGTTTTATAACGAATTAAAAATCTTGATGAATCATAGTCATAAAAATCTATCACATAATTTGTTAAATTATCTTCTATAGGTGTTGTCCATTCTATTTCTCCTGTTAAAACATTAATTTTTGTGATATCATAACATCCTTGTGCATAAACAAAACCATCGTCAAAAACAGCTACATCTCGTATTATTGAACAATTAATTTGCTGGGGTTGAGTTAAGGTAGACCAAACTACCTCACCTATTTGATTAACCCTTAAAACTACTCCTTCATATACATTTGGAGGAGTAATTTTCTGACCCGCGACAATAAATCCGTCGTCAACTTTTACCGATGACCTTATTTCAGTGAGATGGCCAGTTAATGGGTTTGAAAAATATTCCTCATCAACTAAGGATTGAGAAAAACTTAAAAAGGAAAATAAAAATGTAAGTGATAAGATATAAAATTTCATTTTCGTATCGATTTAGTTCAAGGTTATTGATTTATTTACAACGCATCCGTTTAGATCTGTAAGTGAAACGGTCCAAACCCCAGGTGGAGATACTGTAATTATACTCGAAGTAGCCCCTGTTGACCAATTCAATGTACTATATTCTTGGTGTGGCACACTCAATTCAACATCAGAGATACAATCTGTAATTGTACTCACTTGAATGTTAGGTTCACCTAAATATTGATAAACCACACTTCCTTCATTGTTCAAGGTGTAATTATCAAATTCACCATTCGGTAAAGCTAGAGTCATAGTTAAATCATATCTTGTATTGGGACTAAAATTGTATTTACCCATATTCACTAATACGGTATCACCCGCTGGTAAAGATGTATAATTCCAAATAACAGAACTTTGTGTTCCAAAGGAATGGATAACGAGCGCAAAAGAATCTATTTGAAAGGTCGAATAATTCGCTACTAATAATTGAATAGAATCAGCCTGCAAACATGAGCTATTACTCGGTTCAGCCGTACTTATAAAGGCGATATCTCTTAAAGTTGTATAATCTAAATCAATTTCGTCGGCTCCTATATCAAACTCTAAAGGATTTCGTGGTTCACCGTCAAAGTCTTCTATTATTCCAGGATAAGAATATGCACTACCGTTAGCAATGACATGATTGTAAATATGTAAATCTATTGGCGAAATATAATTTGGGTTTAGATTCCATGAACTAGAATCTTTTTGATAGCTACCTGTCCAATCTTGATAATTTACATAAATCTCACTCCAGTTATATTTAACCAGTGAGTCAGACGGACTATAATACATATTGTGATGTGGATTAATCATTGATGTATCCGAAAGGAAGAATAGGTTTCCATATTCCTGAGACAATACCATATTATTGATGAAATCAATTTTCGATGAAGACTGGAAGTGAAAAGCTTCTCCTATATCATTGTCAGCATCATATTGATACATACTATTATTGACTATGTTAATCGTGTCACTATTACTTATGTAGATAACATTACCATCACCTCGTAAAAAATTATTGGTTACCTCTATGTTGGAACATCCCACCATATACAAACTCAAATCACTCGAGCTTTCAATATTGTTCTTCGTGATTATACTATTCAAACAAGTCATTACATCAAGGGTATGATTATCTGTAGGATAATCAATGTAATTACCTTCAATCAATAAATCTTTCATTAAAATAAATCTCATTTTAGAATTATGAAATCTATTATTAACTACTTCGACAAGTCCATTTGTATTTAAAGTAGCAGAACTATTTCCACCAAGCTTTAAAAGGGAACCGTCCGTAAAATTATTATTAAGGATTCTAACGTCATGAAAACTTGGTCCAGTACCTGCATAACCAGTTTGAAGTTCTGCATCTCTTATCCAACAGTTTTCTATGGTGAAATTTGAAACATTTTTAAGTTGAATACCAATTGAACCTGCATATGGATCAACTTTTATTTTTCTAAAAGTTATATTTGAAACAGCGTTAAACACTAAAGAAGGAGATGAATATATTTCTAAAGTAACTGCACTAGAATCTTGACTTGTTGACTGAAAAACCACAGGATTTGCAGCAGACATTCCTACATAGGAAGATAAATTTAACTGACTCGTATTATAAATCCCATCCTCAATGTTAAAAGTTGTGGGACCACAAACACCGTAATCATTTAAATGATCAAAGGCATCATTAACAGTTGAAAAATCACATGTAGAACAACCAATAGTATAAATTCCAGATAACCGTGAATAGGTATACAAAACATACTGGTCGTTACTTGTTTGAACATCTAAAGTTGCATTGGGTAAACCGGTACTTAAGGAAATCATATTTTCTGGTAGAGAAAAAACGGAATAATTTCCCAAAGAAATATTTAACTGTTGACCCGCTGTAATACTTTGAACTATACTTGTTGAATCGACAAGGGTTCCATTTACATTAATATAAACGTAAAAACTATCCACCTGTTGAGTGCCAAAATTCTCTACAACAATTGATAAATTTGACAGATCTCCTGTGCAATCTACAGAATCCATGGCTGTTGCATCTACCACCCCTATATCAAAAGCTAGTGTATCAACAGATTTAAAAAATGTAAAAAATAGGAGAATTAAGAGTAGTATATTCTTATTGATCATTAGGTAATTTTGAAAAGTTTATTGATTTAAAATTAATGTAATTTCTGGAAACAGAGGTTGATGGATTCCGGAAAAACATGAAAGTAAATTGATATTGAAATAAATATCGAGAACTACGAGTTTTCTTATTGATTATTTCAAACGATAAAAAGTGCCCTCTTCAGAAATATCCATTGCTACCAAATCCCAAGAGATAAAGAGGATAAGTAGTTTGTCTACCCTAGATTTTGGGAGTTCTGATTTTCTGTATAAACGACTTAAAGTAGCGGGTTCTTCTTGTTTTATTACTTTCAAAAAGGCCAATTCTTCTTCGTCGAATTTTTCGGGTTTGGCGTGATTAAATTTCTTTTGTTTCCAGAGTCCAATCAATATTTTATTGGCCAATAAAGTGTGATCATCTCTACGGATGTAAGTTTTCCACACTCCGTTTTCATCTGGAGATTTGTGGGGTTTGTTCTCTGAAGGTGCAATGCGGATTTCAAGTACCAGTTTATGCTTGTCTTGCCAAACTTGAGATTCAAAAGGAATGGCTGGTTTACAGTACATTTCTGCAGCACCCTGTATCATGTGGAATTCTTCTTCGGGGTGTATGCCCGTAACCTTTCCATTGTCTTTTACACCTATCAACAACCTTCCACCGTCTGTATTGGCAAAAGCGGTTAAAGTACGTGCAATTTTCTTGGCATCATCTATACGAAACTTAAAGTCCTGCTGCTGATGTTCACCCTCTCTGATATATGCCTTTAATGTATCCAATCTCTACAAATTCTTCGCAAACTCTACTATCTTCTTCCCCATGTTCTCCCAAGAATTCTCATCTTTCTCTGCTTGCATGTTGGCTACAAAACTCTCCATATATCCCTTTTCGAAATATTCTAGTATGCTCGCTTTTAGATTTTCTTGGGTTCTCTCTTTCACCAACAAACCTGTTTTCCCTTCTACGATACATTCACGCAAGCCTCCTACATCTGTAACAATAAGCGGTAAATTGAACTGATTCGCAATGAAGGAAATTCCAGATTGCGTAGCACTCTTGTAAGGTAAAATATTAACATCAGAGGCGCAGAAATAGTTCTTTACTTCACTATCCGGCACGTAGTCATTTATAAATCGAACACGCTTTGTTAAACTCGGATGTTTTAAAATTTCTCTGTACTCTGTATCATCACCGTAGACCTCCCCTACACAAAGCAAGGTGTAGTCTTCTGGTAACTCTTTCATGGTTTCAAGCAACAGCTTCAAACCTTTGTATTCTCTAATGATTCCAAAGAAAAGCAATACTTTATCTTCTTGAGGAATATCTAGTATTCTACGCGCTTCCTCCTTAGAAATAGGATCTCCAAAATGGGTATAGTCGGGGTGTTTTACAACCGTCGTTTTTGCAGTCGGGTGAAGTTTTTTAATATCGTCTTCTACCGCTTTTGACAGAGCTATTAAACCTGAATTTCGCTTTAAAAAGTACTTGGTGAAGGGTTTATCTATAATTTTCGTTTCGTGTGGAATGGCGTTGTGCACCACAGAAACTACTTTACATTTTTTCCTTACCAAACCTGCTACCGTTCCTAAACTTGGTCCTACAAAAGGCATCCAATACCCGATAACCAAAAGGTCTGGATCGTAGGATTTAATGGCTTTGGCGGCAGAAAAGTAACTCAAGGGATTGACAGAATTCAACACCCTATCGTTTTCTATTTTCGTTGCATCATTACCTTCTTCTAAATACTGTGTAGTTCCTGGAAACAAGAAGTTTGGATACTGCAAGCTAAAGTTGAAGACCTTTACTTCATGGTGCATCATAAATGCTTTACACAAATCGTAGTTAAAGTGAGCTATTCCACCTCTATACGGGTAGAATACAGATAAATATGCAATTTTCATTTTCGTCTTACGCCGTAACTTCGGCTAATTTATTCACGTTTGTAGCTATTTCCTCTACAGAAATATCTTTCATACAACTTCTCTCTCTCGAACAAGTTACTCCATAGAAGCAATCACATGAAGAACTTGGTTCAACAATAACCCCACGCTTGTACAATTCAAATTCGTGTTTGTTAAAGATGTTGTTCATCAATACCATTTTCTTTTGTAAAGCCGTAGCGATGTGCATCATCATAGATACTTGCGTTACCACCACGTCAACATTGGCGCTAAGGGCAATGAATTCTTCCAAAGAGAAATGACCGGCATAATGAGCTCCAGACTCGCTGGCGATTTGTTTGTTTTGCTCATCTTCTTGTGATCCACCGAGCAACAACACAAAGTAACCCTGTTCTCTTAAATTCTTGGCTAATTCAACCCAGTAAGCAATAGGCCACAAACGCGTTTTCCAGCGCGGACCACAGCCCGTGTTTAAACCTATGATCGTTTTTCCTTCTTTGATTTCATTGAAATTGGTGTTCCATTTATTCACCAAAGCATGATTTAAGTTGATTTCATACTCCTGATAATCAAACTTCAATTCACAGATGTTAAAGATTTCCTCTAAGTAACTTTTCGTATTTAATTGAGAAATTCCATCGTCAACCCCAGTTAAAATTTTCTCTTGCGCATGTGCATTGTAACCATCAATTTGATTTCCATTCATATAAAAACCAAACTTCTCAGGGGCTTTAACGTGGGTAGCCAGTAAACAAGCTTCCTTTTCTTTATCTAAATTGATAACAATATCAAACTCACTGAACTGTAAAATTGAGAAATTGAGTCCATTAAAAGGAATTACCTTTTGGGCTCTAGTGTTTTCTATGATTGCTGGAGAATGTGTAATCCAAGTAAAGTGACAGGTTCCATACTTTTCCTCTAAGGCCTTCATCAAAGGAGTTGTACGAATAACATCTCCCAAAGCACCTAGTTTTACGATTAAAACACGCTTTTGAATAGGTTTGTAAACACTACAATCTATACATGAAACTCCTTGTTCTTTGTGCGGTTTACAGGGCAATTCTTGTTTGAAATACAAACAGTCGAATTTGATATCAGAATAATTCATTAAATACGTTTGGGTATGTAGTTTCGGTAAATATAAAAAAGCTATTCAATTCCGAAATCTGTAAGGGTTAGAAATTCCTCTATTCCCGTTTCTATTACGGTAGAATCCTCTCCTAAAATTCTTAAATCTTGGTAATATTTTTTAACCATCCCCACTCCTTTGGCATACACCTCGTAGCTGCGTTCATGATCATAAAAAGTAAAGTACTCGTTTTTTATAACGGCAACCGTTGTATCTAAAGCAATCCCGTTTATAGTTCTAGAAGCCCCGATGGAAGCATATCTACAATTGATTTCTTCTTGGGTATTGTAGGCGTTTTCGTCCCACGTTTTATCTTCGGTTACCGCGAAAACAAGTTTTATTCTTCGTTGGTTCTCTTCAACTAGCTCGGCTTTACCTCCATCAATTATCGCGGTATACAGATCTTTAAACTCCCACTCTTGCGTAGCGTCATTCCATAAAAAACGCGTAAATTCTCTGGCCGTTCTTCCGGAGTTATCAATATAATCTTTGCCTACTAGGGTTTTCAATTTATAAAAAGTGGTGTCGTGTGCGGGTACAAGGTTCTTATCATGGAAAATGTACATTCCATCATAAACAACAAAACGACCTTCTTGAAGGCCGAAATAGTCGTATCCAAAATCTATGGTTGTAGCTTCTTTTTTACAAGAAAATAAAAGCAAAGGTAAAATGAGGTAACGTAAGAATTTCATAGTGCTTTAAAGATAAAGCTAATTTTGAAATAACACCTGTCTAGTCGTTGGGATTCACACCTTTTTCTTTAAGCTTTGCCATGTATTTATCCAAGGCTTCACCTTTTAATTCTTTACCGTGAACGTAATATTTACTACCGATAACCAAACCTTTTGCATCAAAGGTCTGTTGCCAGCCATGGTACTTATCCATTTTATATCTGTAAGTAAACTGTAAATTCCCAGATGGTGTATACATTTTGAAAACTCCGTTGCGTTTTCCATCGGTGTAATTCCCAGATTCCTTCAGTACACCGTTGTCAAAATAAGCCTTCATTGGTCCATCCAACACACCATTTTTATAGGTAATGGTTTTGGCTACCTGCGTGGTTGGCTTACCCAATTCTTGCGGTACATAATAGATGGTTTTCACCCCATGTAAAACGCCATTCTTATAGGTCTCTTTTAAACTCAACCTCTCAGATGTTCCATAGTAATTCCAAACTGAATCCTTTTTTTGATCTCTGTAGATACCGTAAGACATCATTTTACCATTTTCGTGATAAGTATAAGCCACAGATCGATTAGAGTTTTCATCGTGTATGATGATGGCTTTAATTTCATTGTTTGGGTACCAGTAAATGAATTTCCCTACGGGTTTGTCATTTTTAAACTGCCCCTTGTACATGTAAACAGTTTTGTTTTCGTATTTCTTCCCCCATTCTCCTTGCTTTCTACCTTGAGCATCCACTTTATTGGGTTGCGCAAATAGAACACCTGAGATGATTAAAAACGTGAAAAATAAAATGTTACGCATTGTGTTGAATGTTTTTTGCTAATTCTAATAAACTGTTGAATTCAAAGTCGGCTTGCTCGCTTACTTCTTCCTTGGATTTAATAAGAACAGTTGTCATGCCAAGTTTTTTCCCGAATTGAATATCACCATTGGTATCTCCTACCATGATGGATTTTTTAAAATCAATTTCTGGAAACATCTCTTGCGCCCAATAGCCCATCGTAGGATTGGGTTTTCTTGAATTGTTCTCTTGTGTTTTTAAATCTGCAGAATAGAATACGTGATCAATTTTTGCGCCTGCCTTCTCTACTTCTTCAAGCATATAAGTATGAACCTCTGAAAGGTTACGAGCTGTCATTATTCCCTTCCCTACACCTTGTTGATTGGTTACCACAACTACTCTTTGAAAGAGTTGACTAAATGCAAGCAAGGCCTCTAATGCTCCTTCTTCAAAAAAGAAATCTTCCGGTTTTTCTATATAACCGTCAAAATTACGCTGATTGATTACACCGTCTCTGTCTAAAAATAAGGTCCAATCTTTCGAACAAGTAATCATTAAACTTCCTTTTCTATTAAATAGATATTACGTGTAGATGAGTTTCGACCAATGAGTTCTGCAATAAAACCTGTTAAGAAGAATTGACAACCAATTATCATCGCAGCGAGAGCTAAGAAAAACTCTGTTTTGCGTGCCAACAATGTTCCTGATGGATCAATAAACACCTTCATAAAAGCCAAGTATAAAGCAAAGGCAAATCCTATGATGAACAATAAGGTTCCTATAGCTCCGAAAAAGTGCATGGGTTTCTTTCCGAATTTCCCCATGAACACAACAGTAAGTAAATCTAAAGGTCCGTTTACAAAGCGGTTTAAACCAAACTTAGTTGTTCCATATTTTCTAGCTTGGTGCTCTACCACCTTCTCGCCTATTTTGTTGAAACCAGCGAATTTTGCTAGTGGTGGAATGTAACGGTGCATATCACCATACACTTCTATACTTTTAACAACGGCTAATTTGTAAGCTTTCAAACCACAGTTAAAATCGTGCAA
Source organism: Lishizhenia tianjinensis (assembly GCF_900116425.1). Lineage (GTDB taxonomy): Bacteria > Bacteroidota > Bacteroidia > Flavobacteriales_D > Crocinitomicaceae > Lishizhenia > Lishizhenia tianjinensis. Next base: position 659,668 of record NZ_FPAS01000001.1, read on the forward strand.
ATAAATACCGGTTAACTTACGAGCTGCCCAGTTGTATAATTTGGTAGGTATAGTCTTCGAAATTGGATCGTAACGTTTTTTCTTCCATCCTGAAACCACATCAAAATCGTCTTCTGTGATCATGCGGTAAAGTTCTGGAATTTCTTCGGGTGAATCTTGAAGGTCGGCATCCATAGTGATTACAACATCACCTACAACCGCTTCAAAACCTTTTTGCAATGCCGCCGACTTCCCGTAATTACGTTGGAATTTGATTCCTCTTACGTTATCGTCTTGCGCTCTGAGTTCTTCAACAACTTTCCAAGATCCATCTTTAGAACCATCATCAACAAACATCACCTCATAGGTGAACTTGTTATCGTTCATTACGCGAACAATCCATTTGTGTAATTCTGGTAAAGATTCCACCTCGTTATAGAGCGGAACTACGATTGATATTTGCTTCGAAGTACTCATACGGAAACAAAGATAAAAATGTAAATGAAAAAACTTCTTTTCTACTCAGGCTTATCCTATTGCAAAACAATTTTTGCTTGAGCCCCCTCTAGAACAAGCGTATAAACACCTGCATTTAAAGCACTCAAATCCAATTGATTTACAACTTCATACACCTTTTGTGTAAACACTATTCTACCTGTTTGATCATAAACTATTAATTCACCTTTCTGGGTGGTATTTAAGTTAACTATTCCTTCTGTTGGATTGGGGTAAATGTGTAAAGCCTGCGCCATACTCACCTCTTGTGTTGAACTATTGTCTTGAGCGCTTATGTAAAATTCATCAAAAACAACTTCAACGATGTTACCTTGAGGTTCTATATCACTTACACTTAAGGTCAACTGCATGTTGGCTGTAGGTGTTAAAAAATCAGCAATGCGTATGGATTTATTTACGAAGTCCGTTCCCGTTGCACCTTCTTTATCTATGATTACTGTTTCTATACCATTCGACAAGGAAATTCGAAGCGTATCATCGGGTGGAAAGGGGCCAAACTCATTGAAGAAAAACCTTCTGTAATTCACATAAGGATCTGCAATGTTTGTAACATCAAATACGGGAGATGTAAGAAGAGCTACACCATTGGTCACCTCGTCGTAATTCACGCCATTCCCTGTTACATAGGCCATTTCTCCGCAATCCCAAGGACTATCACCATAGAGTTGACTGGGTGCATAAATATCTCCCTGTCCCAAAGGAACAACACGTTCAAACAATCCTGCTTCAGCATCACCATAACTCGACCAACCAAAATCGAAAGTAAAATCGTCGTAATAGCCTTCTTCTAAAACTACAGTAATTTGTCCTGTATTCTGATCTATACTAATTTCTTCACAACTCGTAACGTATCCCCATTTCCCTATAGTTAAGTCGTAATTATCTTCATAGTAAAGGTTGAACTGTGCTTCCCCTAAACCATTCGAGGTAGTATTTAACGTAATGGCAGGGAAACTTAATTCTACAAAAGCTCCAAAAATGGGATTGCCTTGGTTATCCTCCACGTTTACTGTAAGGTTGAAAGCAGGCAAAGGCGTTAACGCAACATTTTCAACCTGTGTTTGTCCGTTCACAAAGTTTACCGTTCTGGTTTCTTCTTGAAAACCGTACTTGTAATAGTTAACCACACGAGCACCAGCTTGCGCGATCCCTGTTTTATAGCTACCATCTAGTTTTGAAAACTCCTCTTGGTTGTTATTTGCAATGGTTACACGAACATCATCCAATAAGGCATTGGTTGCGGCATTTGTGGTTACACCCTCTAATTTCGAAGCCTGTACATAGGTGGGACCAAGTATAAACAAGCCATACGCCCTGTCTGTTGCCATTATATTTCCAGAGGCAAAAAAAGGATAAACACCCCAATTCCCCACCGTAGATGTTGAAGTCCCCGGGTAGGTATCATAATTCCCTACTTCAACCATATTTTCAGGATCAGAAACATCATGAATAACTACACCATCTGCGTAATAACTTGTAATTACATAATCTCCTAATACATGCGAATTGTGTGGAACAGTATTGGTTCCCGGATTAGATTGTATTCTATCGAGTTCAACAATGGAGGTAGGATCGCTAACATCATAGGCTGTAATGTAAGAATTTGTGATTTCATCGGTTGTAAAAGCGGTATTGCCATCGTCACTCAACCAAATGTTGTGAGCGAAGTTAGTGGGTGTATCCTTAGACCCTAAAACAACAGGATTGGCTTTATCGCTTACGTCAACAACGGTAAAAAAACCTTCGTATATGTGGGCAAAATAAGCTGTATCGTTGCGTACATAACCATCGTGACAATAATAGGAATCAAACTCTCCTACCCATGTAGGTTGAAGTGGATTGGGGTTTAAATCATAAATCTGTACTCCACCATTTCCTATGTTGGCACCAAAAATATAGCAAAAGCCATTTTCATCTATCCATAAGTTATGGGCCGAACCAAGAGTATCCACACCATTCCCCCCTGTAAAATAGGTCGTAGGAATTTGTGTATTCGACGGTAATCCACTTAAATCCATAATGAACAAACCTGCATCGGCTTCTGTGGTGACATAGGCATAATCACCAAAGGTTTTCAAATCCCTCCAAACACTGTATGCACCTGTTTCCCAGAAAATCTCTTGAGGGTTGCTGGGTTGTGTAACGTCTACTACAGCCACGCCATTTTCGGCTCCAACCAAAGCATATTCATTGTTCAGTTCATCGGTGTATCCCCAAACATCATTTAAAAAAGTAGTGTGCGTACTCACATAATCTATATGTGAAAGACTATCTATATTCAACTGAGCAAGTGCTGAATTAAAAACACAAATGCCCGTAAAAATAAATCCAAGTAGGAGGTTTCTCTTCATGGAATAAATGTAACAAAAATCGCCCGAATGTGTTGTACACCGGGCGACTTCCTTACAATATAAAAAATGCGGCAATGATGAATACCAAAATAATTACCAGGTATTGCCAAACGTCCACGAAATAAGGATGATATTTTTTAAATGTCTCTTTCAATTTCATGGTGCGAAGATAAAAATATCCGCTTTAGAAACTTAGGAGTTGAGAGAGTTTGGATTGTAAAGCTTTTAATTCTTTACTTTTTTCAGAGATTAAATTGTTATTGGTTTCCAAGTCGGTCTCCACCTCTGTTTTCTTCGCTTCTGTCTTGGAATTCTCTGCTTTAATTTCTTCAACTTCTTGCGTATTCTGAGCAATTTCTTCTTCTTCACTCTTTATCTCCTCTTGATACTTTTCTATCTTCAATTGAGCCTTTGACACTTTGCTTTCGTATTTGGCAATTTTCTTTTCATTTTTCGAAATTTCCTTTGCCAGACTCGCTTGTTCTGAAACATCTTTTTTGCGCTCCTTGTTCAACTTTTCTAACTCATCTGTTTTCTCCTCTATTCTTTCATTTACTATATCTGCATAAAAGCTTTTAGCAAAGTCTTTCAATAAATGCTCAAGCACATCCGACTCATCAGCATACTTTTCAGAACTCACGTACTCTCCATTGCTCAAGCGCATATAAAGGGCTAGCGCATTGCTCATTCCGTTCTCTTTAATTACAAATACAAAATTGAATACTTTATCACTTATCCTCGAATTGGACAAAGCCTCGCCCTTCAGTGTACTACCTATACCTTTCAACTCTAGAGCATACCTATCTTCTAGGAATTCCTTAAAACTTTTCTTCACGTCTTTGGCATCTCCTTGTACATTGAGCGTAAAGGCATTACACTGTTGTTCATCAAGGGGTTGTAACTGTTCAGAAACGGTAATACTCGTTGGAATATCAATTTCTTGGGCGTCAAGTGTTAGTGCCAATAGGCACATGAGTAATGTAAAAATCTTGTTCATTTTTAGTTGTTTTTAATTTGTGACTCTTTTAGATTTTTGATTTCCTGCTGTAAGGATTTAATCTCTTTGTTTTTCTTACTAAAGGATGCAATATCCGTTACTCGCGCGAAGAGATAACCGAATACACCGATTAGTAGAAGGATTAAAGACAAGGGCACTTTGAATTGATAGGTGACAAAGGTCAAAGTTACTTCATCTAAATTTTGAAAAATAAAAACAAGCACCACCACCCCGAGGAGTAACATAAGTACGAGTTTAATTTTCCCAAAAAGATTTAAATTGTTCCAGTAAGATTTCATTCTCAAAATGTAAGAAAACATTTTGGAAATCGGAAATTTGGTAACCGAGAATTGAGAAAGGAAATTTGAAATTGGAGAAAGAAAATTTGAAATTTGAAATTGGAGATTGGTAATTTGAAATTGGTCCTTCGGCTACGATCAGGAACCTAGATTGGAAATGTTAATTTCAAAATCCTAATTCAATAACTCACCATTCATAATTCTTAATTCTTAATTCTTAATTTATTTAGAATTTCATTGTTTCAAAATCATTGATGGGCACAAATTCAATTTTAAGGGATAGTTCTGACATAACTTGGTTCAAAGTATCCCTACCCGCTTTTTTCCTTGGTTTGGGGTAGACGCACAACAAACTGTAGGCATTAAATTCATCGGATAGTGCCACAAGTTCTTTTAATCTTTCACTTACATTCTTGCTTGAAGTGTTAAAATCCAAACCTTTAACTACCAGTTTTTTATCTTTAGAAAAAAGATCTATCTTGATGTCCAAATCAGAATTACGTTTCACCTTTTTAACCATCACGTCGCGTTTAAATTCTAAGTAACGGTTGGCATTTGTTAGCGCCCTCCATTTGTGGTAAAAACTCTTGCGAACTTGCTTTTTCTTTTGGGGTTTATCTCCCAACATTTTCATCATCAAATCTAAATGAGCATTCTCATCCATCCAGGCATTTACTGTTGTTGGCGCAGAGTACTTAATGGCTTTTTTACTGCGTTGAGACAACTTGGCCATTTGATCCGAACTATAGGTAGGATCGAACAACAACAAGTCATTCCCTGTAGTTCTGTACTTATCTACTTGCTGCTGAAACCCCTTTAAATGTCGGCGTAGACTTAAGAAAGTATTTCTATGCACTACATCACCCAACAAACGCATACGTTTCTCTGAGATATACAGTCGTGGTCCTTCTGCACCTGCTGTAAACAAAGCCACACAAAGTAGCTCGTCGTTCAAAACACTGGGTTTAATATATATGAGTGAGTAGAAAGATTCCATGCTATAAATGTAAAATGTAGTCTTTAAATAAGGCTGTTGTATACTTTAAAAATTCAGGATCAAAACACTTTTTTAATTCATCCCAATAAGCATTACGCTTACTTGGAAATAAGGACAATTGATGTTTTAGGTTTACCTGAAAACGTTCATCATTCAGTGCCAAAAACTCTTCTAGATTCACTTCCAAATCTGCCTTTTGATAGGCGAAAAACTGTTTAACCGAAGGAATGTTAAGTCCTGATTGCGAGAAATTTAAAGGAGAAAACTTAAAGCTTTCGTAATTATTGGCCGGTACAGGATGAATTTTAAAGGAGTTCTTTTTTCCAGGGACTATCAACACCGTATTACGACCGCCGTACAAAGGAAAAAAAGTATCAAATAGGAAGCTTACAAAGAGCGCACTTGGCTTTAGAAACTGGTTAAATTTCCGTTTACTTTCCCACAAATAAACCTGCCATTCATCAAACTCTATGGTTGCTTCTTCCTCCTCTATACAGAGGTAATTTTGACCTTTGTAGGAGAAACGCGCCGTATCAAAACTCTTCATTTTAAAGTGCGCAAAGCAATACTCTCGCAAGTAATGTATGATTTTTAGATCTTCTGAAATAGGCGACCACAAGGTATAGTTTTTACCCTCCTCAGTTAAAAGAACGGTGGGGGCATTCTTAATACTATTACTTATGGTATATGGTTTAAGTTCTTCCAATCTATTTTGCTGTTCGGGCTAACATAGGTACAAAGCTAAAATCTCCAAACTCTTGCTTGGTAAAATCAGTTGCACTCTTCTTTACAATTTTAGTCATAATTTGCTTAGCTCCCTCACCTATAGGAATCACTAGAATTCCGCCCACTTTCAATTGATCCAAAAGAGCATCCGGAATAAAAGGTGCACCACAGGTAACTAAGATTTTATCAAAAGGTGCAAACGTAGCCTTTCCAGCGTAACCATCTCCGTAATACAACTTTGGAGTGTAGCCCAATTGATGAATAATATTCTTCGATTTCAAGGCCAATTCGCGCTGACGTTCTATAGAAAACACCTTCACGCCCATCTCACACAAGATAGAAGTTTGGAACCCACTACCCGTTCCTATCTCTAACACCTTTTCTTTCGGTTGTAACTCAAGCAATTCGGTTTGAAAAGCAACCGTATAAGGGTGAGAAATTGTTTGACCAGCACCAATTTGAAAAGCCATGTTAGAATAAGCTTGTTTTTCAAAGGCCAAATCCAAGAAAAAATGACGCGGAACAGCATCAAAAGCTTCAAGTACTCTATTGTCTCTAATTCCCTTCTCACGTAGCTCTTCTATGAGCTGTTTACGCATTCCCTTATGCTTAAATGTATCAACCATCGGAACAAAAATAGACTTAATAGAAGAAGTAACACCAGAAAAAATTCAAAGAATATTAACAACAAATCTTTAAATAAATATGAAAAGAAAGCAGTGTGCTGAACTTTAAGATTTTATTTTTGTTGTTGTAAGTATTCCAAAGACGATATAAGGCATTATGAAGAAATTTGACATCCCCGCACACTACAGATCTGAACTCATTTCTAAGGTGAAGGAAATCAGGAAACAAAAAGATCCACGTAAGAAGGATTTTAACCCAACGGTACTAGATTTTGGGGCTGTACGCTTCTTAATTGCCCGTCATTTTGGATTTTGTTATGGGGTAGAAAATGCCATAGAAATATCTTACAAGGCCATAGAAGAAAATCAAGGGAAGCGTATTTATTTGTTGAGTCAGATGATACACAACCCTATTGTAAATGCAGATTTGGAAGGATTGGGCATACAATTCTTGCAAGACACCTTGGGTAATCAATTGATTCCTTTTGATGTATTGACCAAAGATGATGTTGTCATCATTCCTGCCTTTGGAACAACCTTAGAGTTGGAAGATAAGCTGTCTAAAATTGGTGTTGATGTTCAGAAATACAACACTACTTGTCCTTTCGTTGAAAAAGTATGGAAACGTTCGGCAAAATTAGGAGCTGATGATCATACTATTATCATACATGGTAAAAATAAACACGAAGAAACCAGAGCTACATTCTCTCATAGTTCTAAAAATGCACCTTCTATAGTTGTGAAGGATTTGAAGGAAACCCAAGTTTTGGCCGATTTCATCTTAGGAAAACGAGATCTAAGTGAATTTGCACAAACCTTCGAGGGTAAATACTCTGAAAATTTTGATCCTTCCATTCATTTTGAAAAGCTTGGCGTAATCAATCAAACAACTATGCTTGCTACAGAAACGCAAGAAATTGCGGACTACGTGAAGCAGGTTATGGTTGAAAAATACGGCGAGGAAAACATCAAAGATCATTTTGCCGATACACGCGATACACTATGTTATGCAACAAATGACAACCAAAGCGCTACACTATCATTAATGGAGCAAGATGCAGATATGGCCATAGTGGTTGGGGGGTACAATTCTTCTAATACATCACATTTAGTTGAATTGTTAGAACAAAAATTCCCTACTTATTACATTTCTTCTGCAGATGAAATTAAGAGTGAAACAGAAATCCACCATTTCAATATGCACAGCAAAACGATGGAAACAACTACAGACTTCTTTCCTAAAAAAGAGAAGCCAACCATCATTTTAACAAGTGGAGCATCTTGTCCGGACGCTATGGTAGACAAAGTTTTATACACTCTATTGAGTAAGTACAACAATACAAAAGAGGTTGCTACCGTTTTGGAAGAAATAGAAAACACCTATTAAAATGCGTACAATTTTCCTCGACCTGATTGCCCTTTTCATTTGTATTTTTCTTTCGGCCAATATATTGGTGGAGATACATGCGCAGCATAAAAACTTTTATTTCAGCAAAAGTTTAGAAGGAAAAGATTACACTACGGCCTTGCTTTTAGGATGTGGTAAGCATGGAAGAGTGGGAATTAACCCTTATTACAAATATAGAATTGACGCCACGGTTGAACTTTATCAGAAAGGTCACATTAAACAAATATTAATTTCTGGAGATAACGGAAGAAGTAACTACAGTGAACCTGAAGATATGCGTGACGATTTAATTGCACGTGGTATACCTGCGTGTGTAATCACCCTAGATTACGCAGGATTTAGAACTTTCGACAGTATGTACAGGGCCAAGGAGATTTTTAAGCAGGATAAATTTTTAATCATTTCTCAAAATTTTCACAACGAACGCGCTTTGTTTTTAGCACACGCCTTAGGAATTGATGCCATTGCCTATAACTGTAAGGATTTAAAGGCAAATAAATCCAAATTTAGCTTTATCAATGTTAGGGAATATTTGGCCAGAACCAATGCTTTTATTGATTGTTACTTGATTTTCAAGCGTCCTAAATTTTTGGGAAAAACTGAAAAGATGAGTAGCTGTTAGTCCTGTAGTTTATCTTCTATATACAAGGAAATAGCCTCCCCCTGTTCCAATACTACTAGATGACCTTCCTCTGGCAAAAGTAAATCAGCATCTTCTCTGGCGGGTATTAATTTATCTGATGCTCCGTGTATAATATGAGCATGAATTGTAGTACAACCCTCCCACCGTGCAATCGCATCTATAGCTCTTCGAATAAATACAGGGTCTGCGTCTGCCATCATTTCTTTAAGAATACGTGTAGAATGAGTTGATTTTGCTCCAAAATACCAATCTAAGATGGGATTAGAATGGGTTAACATAAAGTCGGGCAATAGATACTGAACCCCTAGTTTACCCAAAAGCAGAATTCTACTAATATCCTTAGGATGTTTAGCCGTTGAAAGCAAGAACAAATGCTTGGGTGCATGGATTTTTGAAATTTCTTGTGCAAGCATTCCGCCAAGAGACAACCCTAGAAGCGAAAACTCTTCTTCTACATCCATACTTTCATACAAACGCTTGGAATAACTTTTTAAGCTCTCTTTCTTATTAAAAGGAATCCAAGGAACCGGAATTAATTCCACGTCCCTTGGATTTAAAGCTGTAAAAGCCCTATGATTTACCCCTAATCCGCTAATACAATAAATCTTCCTCATGCTTTCAACTGACTAACGTCACCTAAAATAACTAAATCTTTTGTCCTTTAATACGCAAACTATTCAATACTACAGAAATAGAACTAAAGGCCATGGCTGCACCCGCCAACATTGGATCTAGCAAGAATCCATTGATAGGATACAGTACACCTGCTGCGATAGGAATACCGATTAAATTGTAGATAAAGGCCCAAAAGAGGTTTTGTCGTATACCCTTTACCGTTAAATGAGAAATTGCAAAGGCTTTGTTGAGTAATTTTAAATCAGAACCGATAAGGGTGATTTGCGCCACATCTATGGCTACATCAGAACCTTGTCCCATGGCTATACTTACATCTGCTTGCGCCAAAGCCTCCGTATCATTAATACCATCACCTATCATGGCTACCGTTTTACCTTGTGTTTGTAGGTCTTTCGCCAATGCTGCCTTGTCTTGCGGAAGCACGCCTCCTTTAAAATGAGTAAGTCCAAGTTCTTTAGCAACTACAGCAGTTGTAGCTTGACTATCTCCACTCATCATATAGATATCAATTCCAGAAGCTTTTAAATCGTCAAGTACAGATTTAGCACCTTCCTTTATTTCATCTCGAATTCCAATTAATGCTAAAACACCCGCCTTATTGGCAAAAGCCACCAAAGTTTTGGCTTCACCTTGCCAATTTTCCGCTTCATCTAATTGATGTTGCGGAAGAGGAATAGCAAGTTCTTTCATCAAAGCAATACTACCAATGAAATATTCCACACCTTCCTCATCCTTTGCTTTAACTCCTTTACCTTTAAGTGTATCGAAGGATTTTAATTCATCACTGCTCTTTATACCTTCGTCTTTAAGACGTTGAACAATGGCATGCGCCAAAGGATGTTCTGATTTCTCTTCAATTTCTAATAAGATAGGATTTAACACTTCAGTTTTCGCATCCTTGCTCCAAAGGATATCTGTAACTACGGGTTTTCCTTCCGTAACCGTTCCTGTTTTATCAATGATAATGGCATTCACCTTGTGCGCCAATTCTAAGCTTTCCGCATTTTTAATGAGGATATTGTTCTCTGCTCCTTTACCCATCCCAACCATTATGGCTGTTGGTGTGGCCAATCCAAGGGCACATGGACAGGCAATAACCATCACGGCTATGGCATTCATGGTGGCATGGAAGACCTTATCTTCACCTCCCCACAACATCCAAGCCCCAAAGGTCAATAAAGCGATACCAAAAACTGTTGGAACGAAAACACTGGCAATCTTATCGGCTAACTTTTGAACAGGAGCTTTACTTCCTTGCGCTTCCTTTACACGTTCTATCACTTGGGCAAGAAAAGTATCCTTCCCTACTTTGGCTGCCTTCATTTTAAAACTACCATTTTGGTTGATAGAACCTGTAAATACCTGATCATCCTTTTGCTTGAATTCAGCTACAGGCTCACCGGTAATCATACTTTCATCTACATAAGAATCACCGCTAATTATCTCTCCATCCACAGGAATTTTATCTCCGGGCTTCACCAAAACAACATCGTGAACCGCAACTTTATCTATGCTTATGGTTTGAACTTCACCCCAGCGCTCAACTTGCACTTCCTTGGGTTGTAATCCGATGAGTTTCTTTAAGGATGCACTGGTTTTTGATTTGGCTCTTTCTTCGAGTAAATCACCTATGGAAATAAAAGTGATGATAACCGTAGCTGCCTCGAAGTAGACGTGAGACATCAACCCTTGTTCCATCCAAAATTGCGGATAAAAAGTATTGAAAGTACTGATTAGAAAAGCGATACCTGTACTCATGGCCACCAAAGAATCCATGTTGACTTGTCCGTGCTTGGCTTGTTTAAACGCATTGACAAAAAAGTGTTTACCAAAAACAAACAAAACTGGAATACTTAAAACAAAGGAGATATATTCCCCGGGCTTCCAATCCATAAAAAACATGGATAGTGCAAAGACAGGGAGTGTAAACACTCCTGCCCAAATGGTATTCTTTAATTTCTTTTGATACGCCTCACCTTTCCGCTCCTCCTCGTCTTCATCTTCTATCAACAAAGTATAACCTGCCTCACTCACTGCATCGCGCAAACTTTCTTTGTTTACATCGGCTTCGCACTCTATAGTTACGGAGTTATCTGCAAAGTTTACGGCAGCATGAATTACTCCCTCTTGATTGTTCAAGGCTTTTTCAACGTGGTTGGCACAACTCGCACAACTCATTCCTTCTACTGGAAATGTATTTTTAATTGTTTTTGACATTTTCTTTGTGTTTAATGATTACAACAAAGTTCGTCCATTCAACTAAAAATATACTTATACAATTTTGTGGAGATTTTATAAGATTTTGGTTTTCTAGAGTTGATCTATACTCAAACGCTTTTTTTCCTCGCTTTTCTTAAAGGCACTCGGAGTTTGTCCGGTTACTTTTTTAAACTGACTCGAAAGATAAGCCGCCGAGCTATAATTCATTTGAAAGGCAATTTCAGAAAGACTCATTTCATCGTAACTCAATAATTCTTTCACCTTTTCTATCTTTTGTTTGAGTATGAACTGTTCTATGGTCTCTCCTTCTTCTTTTGAAAAGAGTTTACTTAAATAGGTGTATTCGTGATGTGTTTGCTCACTGAGGAAGGCTGAAAAATTAACCGTTAAAGGTTCTTTGGTATGATGTACTTGTTGTACCACAAGAGATTTTATCTGCGTTACCAAATCATTTTGCACACTTTCACTGCGCTCAAAACCCAAGCCCTCTAATCCTTCGTCTAGTTTTATGAGTTCTTCTCTTGTTGGATCTTTTGATAGTTTTAGTCTTCCCAACTCTACATCTTCCACCTGTAGTTCCAAATCTTCGCATAAAGATTTAACAGCCGCTATACATCGCGGGCAGACCATATTTTTAATAATGATTTGTTTCGTATTCATACCTAACTAAAGGTAAGCTTTTCTTTAAAAGAGGAAGAAAAAATTGATGGATAAGTTGGGAAAGGGTAATGTGAAATACAGGTCACAAAAAAAGGGAAGTGCAAACCACTTCCCTTCTCAATATTATAGTCGATTAACTATTGCTTATGATACAACGTTCATATCATCCAATACTTTCATCACTCCTTTAACAGCAACTGCAGATTCTTCTAACAATGCTCTTTCGTCAGCGTTCAAGTCTAATTCAATAATTTTCTCGATACCGTTTTTACCTAATACTACTGGTACACCTAAGTAGATGTTATCCATTCCGTACTCACCTTGTAACCATGCACAAACTGGGAAAATACGTTTTTGGTCTCTTACGATAGCCTCAACCATTTGCGCTGCAGCAGCTCCTGGTGCGTACCATGCGGAAGTACCTAATAATTTAACGATTTCACCACCACCAAACTTAGTTCTTTCGATGATTTCGTTTAATTTATCTTCTTCGATTAATTCAGTTACAGGAATACCTCCAACTGTAGTGTAACGTGGTAATGGAACCATAGTATCACCGTGACCACCCATTAATACCGCTTGGATATCTTTAGGAGAAACGTTCAATTCCATAGCCAAGAAAGAACGGTAACGTGCAGTATCTAAAACACCAGCCATACCGAATACTCTTGAAGGATCTACTTTTGCAGTTAAGTATGCACAGTAAGTCATTACGTCTAACGGGTTAGATACGATAATGATTTTTGCTTCTGGAGAGTACTTGATTACGTTTTCAGTTACAGATTTAACGATACCTGCGTTTGTAGCGATTAAGTCATCTCTAGACATACCTGGTTTTCTTGGTAATCCAGAAGTGATAACAACAACGTCAGAATCTGCAGTTTTTGAGTAATCATTAGTAGAACCAGTAGTTCTTGAATCGTATAAGTTAATTGGAGATGTTTCCCAGATATCCAAAGCTTTACCTTCAGCAAAACCTTCTTTAATATCTAACAATACGATTTCATTTGCGATTTCTTTGTGCGCTAATACATCAGCACATGTTGCACCAACGTTACCAGCACCTACTACCGTTACTTTCATTATAATTAGTTTATTGTATTAAAAAATTCAAAGCGAAATTAATCATTTTTTGAGGAAATATTTACCATTAAAGTATTTATCTTCCAGAAAATTCTCTGAATGTGATTTTTGTCACACAATTAAGCTCCATCATCTGTATTTCTTCCTAAAATTCCCTTATATTCAAATTAAGTTGACAGCTTAAGCTTAGTTTTTTCGTCAGAGTTTAGACAACTAGCTTATGAACATTTTGATGTTAACTATTAAAAAGAATTATCTCTATAAAAAAATGGCAACCTAATAAAAGGTAGGTCGTTAAGCAAGTGTATAAACGGTGGAAAAGGAACAATTAAAAAAAATAATTGATGGTTGCGTAGCGGGAAATCGATACGACCAAGAGCAACTATTCAAGATGTTTTATGGTAAGATGTTGGCCGTATGTATGCGCTATACGAATGATAAAGACAGTGCTCAAGAGGTACTTCAAGAAGCATTTATTAAAATATTCGACAAGCTTAAAGATTTTGATTTTAAAGGATCTTTTGAAGGTTGGGTACGAAGAATCATGGTAAATGCATCGATAGACGCAACGCGTAGGTTAAAACGTCAACCCTTTAGAACAGATGAAACTTACCTATTTGTAAGTAACGAGGAAGATGAAAATGAAACAGATTTACAAGAACTTAAATCTATTAAAGCGGAAATGGCCTTAGAAGCAATTCAAGACCTCTCACCGGCTTACAGGACAGTTTTTAACCTTTACGCCATTGAGAATTACACGCACAAAGAAATAGCTGAGTTACTTGATATAAGTGAAGGAACTTCAAAATCTAACTATTCTAAAGCAAAACAAAACTTGAAAAAAATATTAGAACGCAAATTTGTCAAACTACACGAATGAAAGACAATTTAGAAAACATATTAAAGGACAAACTCGAAAATTTTGAGTTGCCTTACGAAGCATCCGCTTGGTCGCAAATGCAAGCCAAGTTAGATGCAAAAGCTAGTCCTACCACATCACGTTGGTATTGGTTTGGAGGAGCTGCAGTAATTGCAATTTTAAGTTCCTTGTTGGTTATGACCTGGGATACCCATCCTGAAGCGCAACAACAACGTTCAGAAGTAGAGGTTTCATCTCCTATTGAAGAACAACCTGACAATGTGCTACCAACTCCTCAAAACGACGAAACCAATTTGGTGAGTGAGGAAAAGGAAGTTAACCAAAACGAAGTGGTTATTGAATACGCTCCAGAAAAGGAAGTAGCAACAGAAAAACGCAAAGAAACGACAAAGGTGGAAAGCGAAAAGCCTCAGGCAACACCTATTACTTCGGTGATGAAGCAAAGTGAAGAAAACAAACTCGTAGAACAACCTGTCATAGATCTTCAACCTGAAAAGGATGTGAATGAATTGGTATACACTACAGGAATTATAGGTTCTACCTTGCTTTGTTATAACGACGAACTTGTTATCAGAAATAACAGTTTAAATCATAAAGTAAGAGCGCGTGTTAACGGTAAAACGTTTGAGTTAATGCACAATGAACAAGCGAAAATCTCAAATATTACCGCTGCTACACAAGTAGAATACTTAAATGCGAAAAATGAAGTAATTGGTGTAGAGTATATTTCTTTACACGAAAAACCAAATCTTTTCTTTAGAGCAGAAGCCAATTTGTTTAATGAGCGCAACGGATTACCTGTGATACAGATCTCAAATACAAATGAAGTTTATACTGGTCAATGGTATTTAGATGGAAAGCCAACTTCTTTAAATGAAAATGACGAAATCTATTGTTATACAAAAGGTGCGCACACCTTAAACTATGAAGTAAGTGATATGAACGGGTGTACGTATACAGAACAAAAAACTGTAACGGTAGACAAGGATTTCAATTTAATGGCAAACAATGCGCTAAACCCAGAGAGTATAATTCCAGAAAACAGAACCTTCTTACCTGAAAGTTTAACACGTATGAATGTTCCTTTCACCTTTAGGGTTATAGATCCAAGTAACGGAGGAGTAATGTATGAAACTAACGATGTTACGCAACCTTGGGATGGAATAGACATTAGAACTGGACAACTTGCGAAATACAACCAAACTTTCATTTGGCAGGTAAGTTTAGAAAAGAGCATAGAGAATGCACCAAAAACATATAGAGGAGATGTAGTTCTTGTACAGAAACGCTAAGTTTCATTCTACTCCCTTTCTATAAGGCTACCTTAAGGTAGCCTTTTTTGTTTACCTTAAGTATGAAACATAAAAAAAGAGATAGTATTTACGACTATCTCTTTTTTGTATTTCTATGTACTCCTCCTCTTTCCAACTACACAACAAACAAAAAATCAATTATTGATAAGCATCAGCTCTTATGGTCATGAGTTTAAACAAACGGTCAAACACATGATTATTCTCTTCTATAAAGGTATTAGCATCGTGCATTAGGTTTTCCAAATTCTCATCGCCGGTATCATCCATGAGGTGATTGGCCTTGCGTAAATCTGGTTGCAGTCTGAAATAAAGTAGATTCCTATCTTTTCTTGCATAGTCTTCCATCTCTAGATGAACCCTTTGCATTTCCAACTCTATCATATCGTGTTTTTCCTTGGGCAGTTCACCAGTACCTAAACTTATTACCACAATAGGATCATTGGGATAATACATCTTGGCGTATTCATAGGCCAACTTACTTGGATTTTTCGCGGTTAAAATTCCATCGGCAAGTTGTTTGTCTCCTAATTGAACTGGAGGGAAATAACCGGGAACTGCAGAACAAGCCATCATGATTTTAGATAGAGATAGATTTCTATACATATCCATTCTATCGGTAAATATGAAAGGAGAATCTGCATTCATGTCATAACTTACAAAAAGAAAGTGCTTGGAAATACCACTTACGTTCACCTCTCCAAAATTATTTTCTAAAATTAATTTCAAAGGATACTCAGGCATGGCACTGTGCAAGGAAACATCTCTACTAAAGATTTGATGACCTCTTTTTAAATAAAGGTCTAATATTCTATCTGGCGTAAATATGCTGCGTTCATTTTCATCGCGCAACATTAGGGCTCCTGAAATAATTGCTCCAGTAGAGGTTCCAGAAAACACGTCTATCCAGTTAATCATATCGATATCTGGATCTATTCCATAACAAGTCTTCTCTATATGTTTCAATAAAGTTAGGGGTATAACTCCCCTTATGCCACCGCCGTCGATAGCCAGTACTGTTCTATATTTACAACGCATGTAGGTAAGTTAAGAAATTTAGAGATGCAAAACAAAAATATTTATGCACCTTCAGTCAAGCTGTAAATTCTAAAAAAAACTGATTTAATTGAATTAAGCGGGAAAGGATTTTAAGTATTTATGAAAATGAAAATAAGGTAGGAAACCTCTCAAGAACATCCACGCCACCATGGCCCACCAAACACTTTGAAGCGTAGGTGAAAAATAATCAAGAATTAACAAAGCGGGAAGAAAACCTATACAGGAAGAAATAATCAGGAGGTTCCTTAAATATTTCGCTTCACCCAAACCTTTATAAATACCATCCATTACAAAAGCCAAAGCATTAACAGGTAAACACAAGGCGAAAAGAGGAAGTATATTGGGATAATAATCTTTAACCGCATCATCCTTGATAAATAAGCCTATAATTTCTTCATCAAAAATCAACAAAGCAGCTGCAAGTACAAAGGATACTCCTATACCTAACTTTAGATTTTTGGCCCTGGTTTCGTGCAAGGCCGCTCTATTTTTTGCCCCCAAATATTTACCACTCAAAGCATTGGCAGCCGTGGCAAACGCATCTAAAAAGAAGGCTGAAAACAACCATAAATTGAGTAACAAGGCATGTGTACCGGCTTGAGCTTTACCATAGGCATTGGCATATCTATAGGTAAGCATCAAGGTAAGGTTGAGCACCAAAGTTCTGGCAATTAAGTTGAGGGCTATCAGAAGTAATTCTTTAAAGTAATGGTTGATGGTCCATGAGAAATAGAGTTTTAATTGCGACTTCAACAAAAAATACAAACTCATCAACAACATAACTCCTTGTGCAATTAGAGAAGCGATGGCTGCACCCTCTATTCCCATTTCCAATCCAAAGACAAAAAAGAAATCCAGCGCTACATTTAATACTCCCCCCACTATAGAGGTAGTCATGGCCCAATAGGTATTTTGTAATCCTCTAAATACACCAAACAAAGAAAAAGTAATCAAAGTGATTGGGAAACCAAAGGCCCTAATTCCGTAATAGCTAGTGGCTACCTCGCCCACGATGGGATCTGTGTTGTAGACTTCTAAGAATATCCAATTGGAAATAAAATAGGTACTTACAAAAGCGAATACGCCTAATAGGAAATTAAGCAGCACCATTTGTGGAATCAAAGTAGCAACTGTTCTGAGTCGTTCAGCGCCAAATTGACGCGATACGATGGCGGAAATTGCACTTTTTGTTTGGGCAAATATCCACAACAAAGCAGAAACTAAACTTCCAGCAACACCAACAGCAGCTATGGCTTCTAGTGCTCCGTAGTTCTCTTGATCTGGCATGTTTCCTATGATGGCCAAATCAGTTAAACTTAAAAAAGGTTCAACTATCCCACCAAATAAGGCAGGAATAGCTAATTTATAAATCGCTTTGTATTGGGGTTCCTTTGACATCTGCTGGCAAAACTAACCAATTCGCTTTTTTCCCCGACTTTTGTTCTAAAATATATTTGTCCTCCCCCAAAAGCTCATCCTTTAAAACTTCAACTATGGGAGCCAAATCTTCAATTTCTGAACTACTTGCAAAAAGTATTTCTCTTTGGGTCACCTCCAAGAAAATGGTAAGGTCTGAAAAATTAGCATCCTCGCCTACTCTTACGCTGGCGCATCGTTCACCAAAACAATCCAACCAATTAAAAAAAGCATTTTCAGTCAAAACACTATCGCTAAAGGTCCATTTTACCACGGTGAATTTCAGGGAATCTAAATTTCCAACTCTCGCCCATTTCTGGGAATAATTTAACCGATCAGGGAAATAAGCAAAATCGTTTGTCAGTTTTTTAAGTTGAAGTCCTTGCACATTTTCCAATAACAAACTATCTTCTTTTACCGCATTAGCCAAATAAAAAACCTCTTTATGCTCCAAAGTATCGCGTTCCAATCCTTCTTGGTACTCGCGTTCAGAGGTAGGCATGATATCTTTATAATCAACGGCTTCTACCTCCGCCTTTTTGGAACAAGCTGTTATAGTAAGTAAGGCTAAACTACAAGCCAGCAATACATTGTATCGTTTCATCAATATCCTTTTCAGAATTGTCTAAATGAGTCACAATTCTAATTTTATCATCTCCGAAAGGCATAATCAAAATTCCTTTCGCTTTGAACTCCTCCACTAACGCAGCTACATCGCTTTTCTTGTGCAGTTCTGCAACAACTATGTTAGTATGTACATCCAAAACGCGTTTCACTCGAGAAACGTTAGTCAAAGCCTCACCTATTTTTCGGGCTGCAGCATTATCCTCTTTAAGTCTCTCTATATGATTTTGAAGTGCAAACAAACCTCCTGCAGCAATTATACCTGCCTGACGCATACCTCCACCCAATACTTTTCTTACTCTGCGGGCTTTAGGAATAAAATCTTTTGATCCTAATAAAAGCGACCCAACTGGAGCGCCAAGTCCTTTAGACAAACAAATGGAAATGCTATCAAATTGTTCTCCGTATACTTTGTAATCTATACCCGTTTCAACCAAAGAATTGAAAAGTCGTGCACCGTCTAAATGAAGCGGTAAACCTTTCTCTACACAAAGAGCCTTTATCTTTTTAATTTCTTCGAAATCGTAAATGGCCCCTCCTCCTCTATTCATGGTATCTTCCAAAGCCACCAGTGTGGTAAGTGGTAAATGAATATCCAAGGGATTGTTAATATTTTGAGCGATTTCATCTGCAGTAATTCTACCTCTATCCCCCAATAATAATCGAACAGAAGTTCCTGAATTCTTAGCTATTCCTCCACCTTCATACTTGTAAATATGGGCATCTGCAGCACAGATTACTTCATCTCCAGGTTTACAATGAACGTTGATGGCAATTTGATTGGTTTGCGTACCTGAAGAACAAAATAACGCAGCCTCTTTACCAAACATCTCCGCTGCAAAGCGCTCTAATTCATTAATGGTTGGATCATCTCCAAAAACATCGTCTCCAACTTCTGCTTTGAACATGAATTCTTTCATTGCCGCAGTTGGCTTCGTTACGGTGTCTGATCTAAAATCTATCATACTACAGTTTTCTTGCAATGTTTAATCCATCTCTTATTGGAAACAAGACATTCTGAACACGCTCATCTGCCTGTACCATTTTATTGTAATCCATGATAACCTGAGTATCGGTATCCAATTTGTCGTAATCTTCAAGTACTTTACCGCTCCACAACACATTGTCGGCAATGATGTATCCACCTTTCTTCACTTTGTCAAAAACCAAATTGTAATAATTCACATAGTTGCCTTTGTCTGCATCAATGAATACCAAATCATATTCTTCCTTTAAAGAAGGAATGATCTCCATGGCATCTCCGATAAGGGCTTTGATTTTACCCTGCATTCCAGCTTTTTGGATAAACTCTTGAACCATATCTTCAAGTTCGTAGTTCACATCTATGGTTGTAATGCAACCTCCATCTGCCAATCCTTCAGCAAAACACAAGGCTGAATACCCGGTATAAGTTCCAATTTCCAATACATTTTTCGGTTGTATCATGTGCGAAAGCATGCTCAACACTCTACCTTGAAAATGACCACTTAACATTCTAGGTTGTAATACCTTTATGTGTGTTTGTCTGTTCAGTTGGTATAATACTTCTGGCTCATTTTCTGAATGAGCAACCACGTAATCGTCTAATTTTTGATCTAAAAACTGCATTTTTTCTCGTATTCTAGTGAACTGTGTCGAAGATAATTAAATTTGCGTACGATGCTCTATGCAGCCTGGTAAAATCATTTCACCGTCTTCCTAGAGCCAAAACTTTAATAAAATAGAATACAGTGAAGGTAAAAGATGAAATGACGGGATATTGTGGAATAGGTATTATGCGCCACAAAAGAGATCACAATATTGGAACTTTATGGAGATCAGCATACATACTTGGTGCTTCTTACATTTTTACCATAGGTAAGAGCTATAAAAAGCAGACTTCTGATGTGTTAAAGTCATGGACAAAAATTCCTCTTTTTCACTACGAAACTTTCGAGGATTTTAAAAAGCACTTGCCTTACGATTGTAGATTAATAGGAATAGAATTAGACGAAAGAGCAACACCTTTGAAAGAGTTTGTCCACCCAAAGCGATGTGTTTATCTTTTAGGAGCAGAGGATAACGGATTACCGCCAAAGGTATTAGACGAATGTCACGCTTTAATTCAATTACCAGGAACCAACTCATTAAATGTAGCCGTTACAGGAAGTATAGTCTTGAACGACAGGGTTGAAAAAATACCCATGAAATTACCATAAAGAAAAAAAGCCTCATTTTACGATGAGGCTTTTTTTTCGAGTATTCTTTTGGTTTGAATAAATTTTATCTCAAAATAAAGTATAGCAATAAAACACAAGACGGATAATACAACGGCACCGTACATGAAAATAGGTTGTTCTTTGTCCATCAATAAAACAGCTGTAGCTAAGCAAACACCAACAAGAACTACAAGTAAATATCTTACCTTCTTCTTTTTTTGGTGATTAAGCATTAATAACCAGGTTAAATACTCCGATTTATCTGGATATAAATCATACAGGCGCTTGAACCTTTTATAAGATGTTTCTACATCATTAAGTTTGTACGCGATTTTTGCCAAGTTGAAGAGCATGAGTTGGTAGAGCTTAGTACTATCTCTTTCTTTCTCTGTTAAATTATCGAATTGAAAAAGAGCTTGTCGGGTAACACTCTCAGCTTCTTGATATTTTTCTACCTGGTATAATTTATCGGCATAATTGGATAACAGAACCAGTCGTTTGCGTTGTATGGATGAGTCAACCTCCTCCTCTTCTATTTTCTTTCCGAGAAACACAAAGTTGTCTTGATACAATTTGATGTAATCGCAATGTTTCTCCCCTTGATTAAGGGAAAGAAGATGAGTATATAGTTTATTGAACTTAGTAAGGTCCTTGTACATTTATTCGGTGACTTGGTCAGCACCAAAAGTAATCAATTCGAAAGCTTATAAAAAATTAACACTTTCGTTTTACAGGAGTTCTTTCTTAACGGATGGAAATAACTTCTAAACGACAGAAGTTATAAATAACTAAAATATTAGTTATTCATTTTAAGTTCATAACGAAAAAAATCCTCACCGTACTACTACGATGAGGATAATTATTTTGATAACAAATAAATGAATTATTTACCTGCTCTTTTTCTTTCGTTTTCTGATAACAAGATCTTACGCATACGTAAAGATTCTGGAGTACATTCTACGTACTCATCAGCTTGGATGTATTCTAAACACTCCTCTAAAGAGAACTTTTGAGCTGGAGCAATTTTCACTTTATCATCAGCACCTGAAGAACGCATGTTAGACATTTTCTTCGTCTTTGTTACGTTTACAACTAAATCGTTGTGTCTTGAGTGCTCACCAATAACCTGTCCTTCGTAGATAGGTTCGTTTGGATCGATAAAGAATTTACCTCTTTCTTGTAAGTTACTCAAAGAGTAAGGAATAGAAGTTCCTTTTTCCATAGAGATTAAAGAACCATTCAAACGTCCAGGAATCTCTCCTTTGTACGGTTGGAATTCAATAAATCTATGTGTCATAATAGCCTCACCAGCTGTTTGCGTTAACAAGTAGTTACGTAAACCGATGATACCACGCGAAGGAATGTTAAAGTTAATGATCATACGATCACCTTTCGCTTCCATGTTTGTCATTTCTCCTTTACGCTTAGAAACTGCTTCTACTGCTGTACCTGAGAATTGCTCTGGAAGGTCAATTGTTAACTCTTCAATTGGCTCACATTTTACACCATCAATTTCTTTGATGATTACTTGTGGCTGACCAACTTGTAATTCGTATCCTTCACGACGCATTGTTTCGATCAATACAGATAAGTGCATTACCCCTCTACCGAAAACCATCCACTTGTCTGCTTTCTCTCCTTTTTGAACTCTCAACGCCAAGTTTTTCTCTAACTCTTTGTCTAAACGCTCTTGGATGTGACGAGAAGTAACAAATTTACCTTCTTGTCCAAAGAAAGGTGAATCGTTAATAGAGAACAACATACTCATTGTTGGCTCATCAATAGCGATAGTTTCTAATGGCTCTGGGTTTTCTGCATCACAGATAGAATCTCCAATTTCGAAACCTTCGATACCTGTAATTGCACAAATATCTCCTGGTTGTACTTCGTCTACTTTAATACGCTCAGTACCTTCGAAAACGAATACTTCTTTGATTCTGTGTTTTTGTTGCTCACCATCTCCTTTCGCTAAAACGATAGGTTGGTTTGCTTTCAATACACCTCTAGACAATCTACCGATGGCAATACGACCAACGAAAGAAGAGTAATCTAATGATGTAATCAACATTTGTGTATTTCCTTCCTCAATTTTACGAGGCGGGAAGTAATTCAAGATCTCATCCAATAAAGGAGCTACTGAATCAGTTTGATTTTTCCAATCTGTAGACATCCATCCGTTTTTCGCAGAACCATAAATCGTTGGGAATTCCAACTGATCTTCGTTTGCGTCTAATTCGAACATCAAATCGAAAACTTTTTCGTGTACTTCATCAGGAGTACAGTTTTCTTTATCTACTTTATTTACTACTACCAATGGCTTAATACCCATTGATAATGCTTTTTGCAATACGAAACGTGTTTGCGGCATCGGTCCTTCAAAGGCATCTACCAACAAACAAACACCATCAGCCATGTTCAATACACGCTCTACCTCACCACCAAAGTCGGCGTGACCAGGAGTATCGATAATGTTGATTTTTGTGTTTTTGTAAGTAACAGAAACGTTTTTAGAAACGATAGTAATCCCTCTTTCTCTTTCAAGGTCATTGTTATCCATCATTAACTCACCTGAGTTATTTCTGTCTCTTTCTGTGAAGCTTTCTCCAGCTTCAATCATTCTATCAACCAAAGTTGTCTTACCGTGGTCAACGTGTGCGATAATCGCAATGTTTCTAATTTCCATTGAATAATTCTAAAATCGGTGCGAGGTTCTTTCTTCAACCGAACACCAAATTTGTCATTTTTTACTTTACTCTATATTAAGGTCACATTAAACTTTATAGAAGTAGGAAGAAGTTGCCTCCCTCCTACTATTAAGCTTTGCTTTCTTAATCTTTTGTTTGATTTAAAATCTTCATTCAACTTTTTGAACGTATCATTCTAAATCAGATATTCTATCGTCTAGCGCTAGATCTTCTGTTTCCACCTCCAGAACGACTCCCTGGTCTTCTGTCTCTAGAACCAGCGTTTCCTCTTCCTCCGCCTGAGCGACCTCCGAATCCACCTGATGATCTACCTCCACGTCCACCAGAAGAACGACCACCACCTGAGCGACCTCCACCTGATTTCTCTTTCGATAATTCTATCTTCATTTCTTTACCTTCGAAGTCAGCTCCGTTGGCTTTTGCTAAGATTTGATCGATGTCTGTTTTGTCTGCATCAAAGAAAGAGTAAGACCCCATTACGTCAATACGACCAATAGAACCAGAATTGATTCCTGTTGAATCGCAGATTACACGCAATAATCCACCTTTATTTAATCCATCCTTCTCACCTAAAGTAACAAAGAATCTAGCTTTGTTTTCATCGGTTCTACCACGTCCGTTAGAACGACCACCTCTATCACCTCTGTCAGATCTATCTTCTCTGTCAGATGCACTTGCATTAAGGTCTCCCGCATGCTTGTAGTAGTCTAAGAATCTATTGAACTCAGCAGATACAAATCTTTTGATTACTTCTTCCTTCGTTAAATCTTCGAAGTCAGAAAGTATAGCTGGTAAAAACTTCTCTATATCAGATTCTTTTACCTCTGTGCTTTTAACTTTGTCTATCATTGCCGTTAACTGAATACCACAAATTGCTTGTGCATCCGGAATATTAGCAAATGTAAACTCTGTTCTAATAACACGCTCTATAGCTCTAATCTTACCTTTTTCTCTTGTATTGATCAATACTAAAGATTCACCTTTTCTACCTGCACGTGCTGTACGTCCAGAACGGTGTGTATAGTTTTCTATATCATCCGGTAAGTTGTAGTTAATTACGTGTGTAATATCGTCTACGTCAATACCACGAGCAGCAACATCAGTAGCTACCAACAATTGTAAAGATCTGTTACGGAAAGAATCCATAACTCTATCTCTTTGCGCTTGCGATAAATCACCGTGTAATGCTTCTGCATTGTATCCGTCTCTTCCTAATTTTTCAGCTACCATCTGCGTTTCTCTACGCGTACGGCAGAATACTAAACCAAAAATTGAAGGGTTAAAGTCAATCAAACGCTTTAATGCATGATATCTATCTTTTTCTTTCACACAGAAATAGATGTGCTCAATGTTTGCGTTTGTTTCGTTTTTATGTCCTATCGTTACTTCTAACGGATTTGACATATAGTTTTTCGAAATGTTTGCCACTTCTTTTGGCATTGTTGCTGAAAACAACCATACGTTTTTCGACGGTGGTGTTTCTTTTAAGATGAAATCCAAATCTTCTTTGAACCCCATGTTCAGCATTTCGTCAGCCTCATCTAAAACAACGTATTCAACGTCGTCTAATCTTGCCGCTTTTCTGTTGATTAAGTCACACAGACGTCCTGGTGTTGCTACTATAATAGAGACACCATCTTTCAAAGCTTTCATTTGGCGACGGATATCCGTACCCCCATAAACTGCTTCTACACGTATAGACTTATCGTACTTGGAGAAATTTTTAAGGTCGTTTGCAATCTGCAAACACAACTCCCTGGTTGGACAAATAACAAGGCCTTTAGGAGACTTTCCTGGCGATGTAATGTTGTTAATCAATGGCAAACCAAATGCGGCTGTTTTCCCCGTCCCTGTTTGAGCCAATCCTACAAAGTCGCTTTCCGTTTGTAATAAATGTGGAATTGCTTGTTCTTGAATTGGTGTTGGTGACTCAAAACCAAGGTCTGCTATCGACTTAACTACCTCGCTTCTAAGCCCTAATTCACTAAAGGTCATAAAATATATTATCTAAAATTGACTGCAAAGATACCACATTTAAATGAAACGAGTGCAAAAGCAAGAAAATAAAAGAGTTACTAAAGTTTTAACAACCAAAAGTTTACAAGTTCAGACAACCAAATAGAAAACACAAAGTACTTAAACTAAACACTTTATCATGAAAACAATTTTACTTTCAATTACTGCGCTGTTCATAGGAGTAGCCGCTTACGCTCAAAACTGTGTTGCCGACTTCAGCATTACCAATGTTGGCAATAGTTTTACTTTTAATTTCACCGGGAATCAACCTACCAATGCTAGTATTTACTGGAATATTGCTGGTCAGAATTACACCGGAACAACGGTAACAGCAACCATTCCTGGTCCGAGTATGGACTTTGTAAGCTGTCAAGTAACCTTAATTGACTCAGTCAATAACTTATTTTGTTCAGATTCTAAATTAGACACTTTATTTATCCCTGGATCTACCAACAATTATTGTATGGCCGATTTTGACCTTTTACAAGATTCTACGAGTATCAACGATTATTACTTAATCAATCAATCTACCTATAGTTCTAATTTACAATATGTCATGTGGGATTTTGGTGATGGTACAGCGACCAACGATCCGTATCCTTCACACAATTATGCTAATGTAGGTACCTATGTTATCTCCCTTTTCATTTATACGGATTCTTGTTGGTCTATTGCAACAGATACCTTAGAGGTAACTTCAAAGTCTACAGGTACGTGGGTTTATGTTATAGATGAAGCATCACTTGCTACGCAAGCGGTAGGTAACTTTGTTGAACTCAAACTCTATCCCAACCCGTCTAAAGGAATAGATATGAACCTTTCATTCAGTGCTCAAGTAGCTTCTGACATACAGGTCTCAATTTACTCTGTAACGGGATCTAGCGTTCATAATCAAACGTTAACCTCTAAAATCGGCCGTAATGATTTACGCCTTCCTACACATCAACTTTCTAAAGGAATGTATTTTGTGGAGATAACTGACTTCAAAGGAAATAAAGAAACTTTGAGATTTGTGGTAGAATAATTACGGTTTGAAGAAAAAGAGAATAAAGGTGTACTTCGGTATGCCTTTATTGTTTTTGGGTTACTATTATTCCCGCATTTCTTTTGAGAAGTTCTTGAATGAATTCGTCTTCGTTTTTGGGACTAATATAAATCTCGTTGTACTTCTCATACTTAATCACTAGTCCTTTTCTAGCCGTTGCTGGTCTTATGCCAGACCACAGCATAGTATTTCTTTCTATGTGCGTAATAGTATTTATCAATAAGCTACCTTTCATTGGTCCCCAACTGTACCTCAGAACATTGTTCTCTAGGGTATATTTACAGGTTAGAGAAAACCAAAGGATACACAACATAGTAATCCCCAAACATATTGACCCCACAAAACTTTCGGGTGAATCAGGTTGAATAACTTCCATATAAAACACCCAAACAAATAGGGCGAGTAAGAGGAACATTAATCCGGCAAAGAAAGTGTCGATTCTACTTTTAAAAACCATTGTTTCAATAATTTGCTGCGAAAATAATAAGATTTTCATAAATGTTAAAATGTAATAAAAACATTACACTATGTAAAGTTTTCTTTACTTTTTTAGAGAACTGTAAAAAATTACACCATGAAAATCAATTATTTACTCCCCCATTCCTTTAAGAAAATTGGACTTATATTAATTATACCCTCTCTGCTACTTGGCATACTAGGACTTTTTTTAGATTTTAAAATTGATGCTTTAACACTTGAAGTTCCCGCTTTGTTCGCAGATAATTTTCTAGCACCGGGAAAAGATAACTTTAGGTTTATCACCAATAATTTAACAGATGAACTAGCAGCCATAGTTTTTTTACTCGGAGCAATATTCATTGCATTTTCCAGAGAAAAAACCGAAGATGAATTCATCACTAAAATTCGATTAGAAAGTCTAGTGTGGGCCGTATACATTAATTACGGAATCTTATTTTTATGCTTTCTTTTCATCTATAACTTCTCCTTTTTAAACGTTATGATTTACAATCTCTTTACAGTTTTAATCATATTTATACTCAGGTATTACTGGAAGCTATTTCTACTTAAAAAACAACTGGGACATGAAGAATAATTTAAAAGTAGAACGCGCAAAAAAGGATATGACACAGGCGCAATTGGCAGAAAAAATCGGCGTGAGCAGACAAACCATTAACGCTACAGAAAAAGGGAAATATATACCTTCTACTCTACTTGCACTTAAAATGGCATCTGTTTTTGAATGTAAAGTAGAAGATATTTTTGAGATAGAAGCCAGTGACCTTTAATCTGTCAGCATTTCATAAACGGCATTTATCACCAAGGACATACGGTGAAAATCTAGGTTTTCCATTACATCCGTACTTTGGTGATAGTGCTTATTTCTAAAAAACGCAGTATCTGTGATCATTAGTGCTGGAATATTAAAATGCCAATAATTTCTATGATCTGAAAAAGCAATACCTACCAAACTCTCTGGTCCTTTAAAACGTTTGGTTCTTACTTTAGCTTTTCGTTTATATTTTCTACACCACTTATCAACGCTTGAATGTCCACCAATTTTCTGAACCAAGGTGATGTAATTTCCGCGTTTACCGTAAAATAGTGATAGAAATTTAGCGGGGTAGTCTTGTGTATTTTTTTGATCTTTAAAATAAGCGATCATCTCTAAACTTACCATAATCTCAACCTCAACACTGTCTTTCACTAAGCTTTGAGCATGTATAAAACTCCCCATATTTTGGGTTCCATAGTAAGGAGGCTCTTCTAATGTATAGGCTACTAAATCTACCCTTTTGCTTAATTCTTTCCCCTGCAGCATACGGGCTAATTCTAATAAACCGACCACCCCACTTGCATTATCATCAGCGCCTTCCGA
Organism: Lishizhenia tianjinensis; assembly: GCF_900116425.1. Classification (GTDB taxonomy): domain Bacteria; phylum Bacteroidota; class Bacteroidia; order Flavobacteriales_D; family Crocinitomicaceae; genus Lishizhenia; species Lishizhenia tianjinensis. Next base: position 687,899 of record NZ_FPAS01000001.1, read on the forward strand.
AATTCCACATACATCGTAATGCGCGCCAATAATAGTGCGTTTAGCAGTTATAGGACCAAAGGAACATATCACATTTTTATACTTTCTACCATCAACTTCAAAGGACTGATACCAAACTGTATCACTATAACTTTCAAAAACAGATTTCAGGTAGGCCGCTACCCTATTCAGTTCTTTAACATTTTTATAATGCCTGTATTCGCCAGATTTTGTGATAGTCGTGAAGTGCTTTTTGATAAACGTTGTATCACTCTCTTGAGCATGAGAAAGCTCAGTTAATAATACACTTAGAATAAAAAGCAAAGACGTGGCTATACATTTTGTCATGGGAAAGGATTTTCTGTGATAAGAGTTACAGAGCAAGATAAATAAAATCTCGAAATTTATTCCATCTTTCAACAAAGGACAACAGTATTATTTAGACATTTGTAAAAACACTGTATATGCATACACTTCCAATTTATACCATAAAAGAGTTCAAAACAAAAACCAGTGAATTTTATGTGAATGATTTGAGTGAGCATTTACATACCCATCATTTTATTCACAAACCGCATAAGCACGACTTTTACATTTGCGTGCTCTTCACCAAAGGAAGAGGAAGGCATGAAATTGATTTTAAATCTTATGAAGTAGAACCGGGCAGTGTATTTTTCTTAAAACCCGGAAGTATGCATCACTGGACCTTTGAAGAAAAAGCTGAAGGATACATCTTTTTTCATTCCAAGAGTTTTTACGATCTCAATTACCAGAATAGGCAATTACATGACTTTCCTTTTTATTTCTCCTTGTATAATCCACCCGTGATTTACCTTACTCCTGAGGATGTAAAACAGACCTTACCGCTATTGGAGTTATTGAGAAAAGAAGAAAATGAAGACAGCTACACAGCCATCAAACGGGCTTCTTTGATAGATTTAATTTATATCAATTTTGCAAGATTGTATTCGCATCAGCAGGGAAAACAAGAAAGTAAAGCCAGTTATCTTTTAAAACTTCAAGCATTTGAAGCCTTGGTGAATCAAAATTATCAACTTGAAAAGTCGCCAAATTTCTATGCTGAAAAGCTCAATGTTTCCATTAAACACCTGAACAGAATAGTAAAAGATACCTTAAACATAACTGCCTCACAGTTTATTGCAGATCGTATAATACTTGAAGCTAAAAAACTGCTTATACACGCAGATTATCGCGTAGTTGAGGTTGCAGATACCTTAGGTTATGATGATGCCTCTTACTTTATTCGCTTCTTTAAAAAACACACGGGTTTAACCCCCAATAAATTTGCAGGATAAAAGGAACTTATCCGAACCACACATCTTTGATCATTTCAAAGCCAGCACGTTGGTTAACACGTTGAATAATTACTTGTTTTCCATGCATTAATTCATCGCGCATCACTGAAGAATTCAAGGTTAAATACAAAACTTCATTCTTTATGACCATCTTTTCAGTTCTGTTGGCAACGGCCTTCCCCATCATTTCTTCCCACGCTTCAATAATGGTCATTTCTGCCATTTTATCATCTAACTTGTAAGCCTTTAACAATTTATTAATTGCATCACCCAAAGTTACTTCACCCTTTCCTCTTTCACTCATGATTTACCTCCTCTAATTCGTTCTTTTCTATCTCAAATAATCGTATGGGCACTTCAATTGCCTTGAAGATTTGCTCCACTCTTTCCTTATCTGTATCCGTTACTAAAACTTGCCCAAATTCATGCTTGTGGACCAACTCCATGAGTCGTTGAACCCTTTCGTTATCTAATTTATCAAAAATATCATCTAACATGAGTATGGGAACCACATTTAATTGTTCCTTCAACCATTCAAACTGTGCAAGTCTAAGAGCGGTAAGGTAAGATTTTTGTTGACCTTGGCTACCAAATTTCTTAATGGGATGACCGTTAATGGTAAAAATCAAATCATCTTTGTGCACCCCTACGGTAGAATACTGTTTTCTTAAATCATTGCGCTCTGCTTGGCGCACCAATTCCATAAAATCAGCATTGTGCAATTGACTTTTATATTCAAAACCTACCTCTTCCTTGCTACCCGAAATTAGGGCATAATACTTTTGAAAAACCGGCGTGAAATCAGAAATAAAATCCTTTCTTCTTTCATAAACCATTTGTCCGTAACGCACCAATTGATCATCCCAAACATCTATACTTTCGCGGTTAAAGAAACCAAAGTTTCCCATTTGCTTAAGAACGGCGTTACGTTGATCTACAACCTTTATGTATTTGGTAAGATTATCTAGGAAACTTCTATCAAATTGGGAGATAATTCCATCCATCCACTTACGGCGCAATTCACTTCCTTCGGAAATTAAATTTCTATCGTAGGGTGAAATCATAACTGACGGAAACAAACCAATGTGCTGAGCTAATTTCTCGTATTCTACCTTGTTTTTTTTGAAAACTTTTTTACTTCCAGCCTTTACAGCACAATAGATATCAATTTTCTTTTGTTCCTTGTACCATTCGCCTTGCAATACAAAAAACTTTTCTTCGAAATTGATGTTTTGTCTGTCTACAGGGTTAAGGTAAGATTTGCACATACTTAAATAATGAACGGCATCTAAGAGGTTTGTTTTACCTGCACCATTCATCCCCACAAAGCAATTCACTTCTGGAGAAAGTTCAAACTCTGCTTGCTTGTAGTTTTTAAAATTTACAAGCGATAATTTATTTAAGTACATCTAGTTTTCTTCTGTATTTTCTTGAAGTTCCACAACAGACTTATTTAAAAGATCTGTTAATTTCTTGGACATGTTATTGAAGTACCTCTTGGTTCTATAACCACCTACCCAAGTAATTCCCTTCACGGCATTGGTCATGAAAATCTCATCTGCAGCCAGTAAATTTTGTGGCATAATGTTGCATTCATAAACCTTAATACCATTGGCAAGCGCAAGGTTAATGATTTTCATTCGCATCACACCAGCTAAACAACCTTCCTCCAAACCTGGTGTATATAATACGCCATTGCTCACCACAAACAAGTTAGCACTAGAACCTTCAAGAATTTCCCCTTTTGGGTTTAAAATCAATAAATCGTCGAGTTGTTTTTCTGCTGCGGCTATAGATGCCATAACATATACCAAAGCGTTCTTGGTTTTGAAATTAGCTAGTATGTCATTCTGCTTTCGCATATCCATGAACAAATCCACCTCATATCCTTTATAATTTAAGGTGTAGGCATTGTGTTCTAAGGGGTATACTTCTAAAAAGTAGTTGGCTTCATTACTTTCAGGTTTATACGTTCCACCTACTGCTCTATCTAGAGAAATACGCACCCTACCACCTTGTGTTATTCCTGAAAGATCTAATAACTCTTGTATTTTCTCCTCAAAGAATTCGGCGGTGTAATAATTTGGAATTCTAATTTTCAACACCTTGGCACCTTCTACCATACGGTTAATGTGGGCCTCAACATTTTGAGGTTTTCCATTCAAAACACGTAAACTCTCAAACAAACCATCCCCATATAAATGTCCTCTATTTCCAGACTGGATGGTTGCACCTGTATTGGCTCTTACTTCTCCGTTGTTGTTGATGTAAATCTCTGACATTAATTAAAGATATATGAAATGAAAGCTTGTCCTTTTTCAAAATTAATTAAAAGAACATACAAGATACCAAACACGGCACCCCCAAAATGGGCATCATGTCCAATATTCGACGTACCTTTTTTGGCCATAAAATATTCGTAGGCCAAATAGGCAATTCCTAACAGCCACGCTGGAATATCCCAAAAAGGGAGAATAATCAAATTCAAAGTTGCCCCTGGGTTCCATAAGATGTAGGCAAAGAAAACCGAAGAAACGGCACCAGAAGCCCCTAAACTTAGGTAATTGGGGTTATCGGCATTTTTCGACATGGGCCAAAGGGTTGCAAACAAACCTCCCGCAATATATAAGATTAAATAGTGAAAAGTACCCAAGGAACTCCCATATTTAAAATCCAACATATATTCCATTACTTGTCCAAAGTTGTAAAGGACAAACATGTTAAAAAACAAGTGCATTAAATCGGCATGCACCACCATATAACTTAAAAAACGGTAACCTTCTTTATGATGCTTAACATTATAAGGATAAAACATCATTTTATACTTGAGGTCATTATCCTGAAAAGCACGCCAAGAAATCAAGGCGGTAATAATGATAATAACAAGGGTAATTGAGAAACTCATAAAGTCGAAAATATACCTAATTTTAAGAACAAAGCTAAGGATTAAGAATTTTTTATCAATCTTTATTCGTTAAAATAAAGAACTACTTATTTTTCATTATTTTAGAACTAATATTCATGCACTACTATATATTAACTGATTTTACACCTGCGATAGAATAAGCTATTAAAAATGAGAAACCTACTATTATATACCGCTGTCTTCATCCTTCTTGTCGGATGTAACTCTCCTAGCTCTAAACCCGAAGAGTTACCCATCGAACAGGAACGCTTTGAACAACAACTTAAAGCTTCCAATTTTAAGCAACTTAAGTTAGACCCCGCTCAATTTAAATTTCTGAATACTTTCTATGCAGCGAATGACTACCAAAGATTTTGGGTGAACGACAGCCTATTGTTACCCGACGGTGATACGCTACAACATTTACTCAACAATTACTATTATTTCTGCACCCCGCTTAACAGGTACAAAGAACTCCCGTCTTTTCATGATTTAGACCTTATCGAACAAGAAAATCTAATCACCTTAAAACTTGCTTATTTATTGAACGATTTAAAAGAGGGCTTCATAGATACGGTGCAAAAGCAAATCAAACCACTATCTCCCTTATCTCCTGATCATTTAAGCAAATTTATTAAGGAAGAGAAAATAGGTACATGGGAACAAAACATACTTCGTCATAGTACTCCGCACGAAAATTTCACCAAGACTTTGGAGGGAATTAATGCCTTTGTAAAGACTTATAAACTCGACACAATAGCCTACAAAATCTCCTCGGCCAAAGAAGATAGCATACAAAGTAAACAAGAAGCTAAACTTGCTTTGTACACCAAAGGTTTTACTGATGGACCCGAAATAGACGATTCCATTTACACCCTTGCTTTAATGAAATTCCAAACCATGAATGGATTAGAAGCAGATGGTGTTTTGGGAAAAAATACGGTAGAAGCATTGAATGAATCGAATGCCAGTAAATACAATAGAACTGTGCTTGCTCTAGATAAATGGCGCTGGAAAGATTCCTTACCTGATAAATACATTTGGGTGAACATACCCGCGTATGAATTAAGTTTGTACATCAACGATAGTTTAAAACGTCAACACCGCGTGGTGGTAGGTACACGTTTTAACAGAACACCTCAGTTTACGGCGGATATGAAAACCATAGTTGCCTACCCTTTCTGGCATGTTCCTTACTCTATTTCTTCGAAAGAAATACTACCTCACCTTAAGAAAGACAGTAATTATTTGGCTAAAAATAATTATAAAATCTTCAAGGACGGATCTCGTGTAGATGCATCACAGGTGGATTGGTCGAAAATTGGTAGAAACTCCTTCCCTTACAGTGTTCGTCAGGATGGAGGTAGTTATAATAGTTTAGGCTTGGTGAAGCTATTGTTCCCTAACGAACACAGTGTTTATATACATGATACACCCTCAAAGAAATTCTTTGACAAGGCAGTTAGATCATATTCTCACGGATGTATTCGATGTCAAAACCCACTAGAATTAGCAGGGTATATTTTAGAAAGAGATACCAATGTTTATAACAGAGACAGTTTGGATGTTTTGATCGCAAGAAGAACGCAAAAAACCATTCCTTTAAACCATCCTTTTCCAGTGTTTGTAGACTACATCAGTGTTGGAACGGATAGTAATGATGCTATAGTTTTTTACTTAAATGTTTACAACAAAGATGAAGAATGGCTTCGTCTTTTGAAATAGTAATCTGTATACAAAACAAGGGGTACGATGAAATGCGGAAATCTGTACAAGGTTCCTAAAACTCCTTTGATTAGATCGGCTTCAAAACCGTAAACAAATCTTGCAAGACTGGTTAAGACGCCCCAGACCACCATATACATGAGGGCCGGACCCTTTGCCTTTTGGGTAAAAATGAATATTGCTGCGAGGAAATCCAATATTCCCATGGTCAACAAAAAGCTTTTGATGTAAACACCTTCAAGACCTAAAATAAATTGAGTCATAGCAGAGAAATGACTCGGGATATGATTCCAGCTTACCGCAAAAGCACCATGTCCTACAAAGGTTAAAGACACCGCCAACATTAACTTCCTTAGATTTTTTTCCAAGCCCTGTTTCAACACCACCAAGTAAAGCAATGGCGTAAACATCATTAAAGTATGTTCTATAAATTGATGCGGTAAAAAGGAAGATAAATAAAAGCTGTTACAGTTATCTAAGAAAAGAATTGTGAAGGAAAGATATGCTGTAAACTGTTTTAAAGACCAATTAGGAGCATGTAATAAGCAGGCAGCAAGAAGCAAAGGTACTCCAAGGTAAGTGGTATTCAAAAAGGAGCTATCCAAAAAGTTTTCGGGGTATAAAAGATAAGCTATACCCTTTGCGCTAAGTAAGAAAAAGCTGGCCCATTTGAGCCAGCTTTCATACGCTATTTCTGAATTAGTATTGTTCATTTTCGTTCGGGAAATCACCTGACTTCACATCTTCGATATAACGGTGGAAAGAACCTAACATTTCTTCGTAAAGGTTATGGTACTTTCTTAAAAATCTCGGGTTAAACTCATTGTTAATCCCTAACATATCGTGCACCACCAAAACTTGACCATCAACGCCATTACCTGCACCAATTCCTATGATAGGAATAGAAACTTCTTGAGCTACCTTAGCCGCTAAATGTGCCGGAATTTTCTCCAAGACGATAGAGAAACAACCTGCTGCTTCTAAGGCTTTGGCATCTTCTATCAATCTAGCTGCCTCTTCCTCTTCTTTGGCCCTTACCACGTAAGTTCCGAATTTGTAAATAGACTGTGGCGTTAATCCAAGGTGCCCCATAACCGGAATACCAGCAGTAAGGATACGCTCTATAGATTCAATAATTTCTTGACCACCTTCCATTTTCACGGCATGACCACCAGATTCTTTCATAATCTTTATGGCGCTAGACAAGGCTTCTTTCGAGTTACCTTGGTAGGCACCAAAAGGCATATCTACAACCACCAAGGCTCTTTCTACAGCCCTAACAACTGAAGAAGCGTGGTAAATCATTTGGTCTAAAGTAATCGGCAATGTAGTTTCATGACCTGCCATTACATTCGATGCTGAATCTCCAACTAAAATAACATCTATTCCAGCTGTATCTATAATGCGTGCCATAGAGAAATCATATCCTGTTAACATAGATATTTTCTCTCCCCTGTTTTTCATTTCCTGAAGAACATGTGTTGTAACACGCTTTGCTTTATTATTATGAACTGACATTTTTTCTGCGTTTAGGTAGCAAATTTAAAGGAATTTTAAACATTTCCTTATAAAAGAAGCTTGAGTATTTGTCATCCAAACTCTTAATTCTCTCTTAAGTAAAAGGCCAAACCTGCTCTTAGTTCTAAACCTGAAAAACTTAACTCAGAACTTTGACTGATAATGCTTCTATTTCGCCATTTCTTTTGCGTAACATCTACCATGTAGGAAGCTTCTAAAAATAAGGTGACTGGGAAAAACTTAAGGTGAAACCCTGTGGTTAAGCCCAAATTAAAAAAAGGATTCTTGTAGGTTCTTTTCTCTGTGTCAAAACCATATAAAAACTCATCTTTTCCTACTACCAATTCCTCGCGCAATTTGGCTTGTCCTGCCTCTAACTTGAGACCATGATACAAAGAAAAGTTCTTTACAAAAATGGAATTAAATCCTATATTTTCTGAAACACTCCATTGGGTATACTTATAACTCGCACTATCTAAAGATGCCTCTACAGGAAGAGTATAATTAAACCTAAAATTAATGTGATTGGTTCCCGTGCTATAAAAATACCCCAGACTTAAACTCGGATTATTGGATGTTATAAAATTGAATCCCAAATCATTGTTCAAGTTTTTATAATTAACCATGCGTTGAGAAACAGACATTTCTAAAATGGACACTTCTTCAAAATTATCCTTGTAATCTTTGAGTAGCTCATCCTTACTTTCTTTATTACTAAAGAGTTTATCCTCCATCACATTCATAGTATTGATGTAATAGAATTTTGGCTTCTTCTCCTCCTCTTTGTATTCCAAAAGTTCGGCCTTAGTTTGATAAATGTAAATATTTCCTTTCTCTAAGACATGTTTTAATTTGCGAACAGTTGTGTTTTCATGCAGTGCAACATCATCTTCGTTTAAATAAATTATAGGAATGATAGCAACTTCCTTCTCATACAAACTATCCTTTTGAATACGGCGAACAAAGGAATCTAAATCTATGCTGTAACACGGAAATGAAAATTCATCGTTGCGTATATGACAACGACCAAATTGTCCGCTAATCTTTGCTGTGCTATCTGACTTAAGAATATCCTTGGCTTTTTGGGCCAAATGTCTTTCTCTACCGGTATGAATTTGATAGGTCATTCCATCACCCCTATACCAATCTAAGGTGATATCTATTTCATGCATTAGAAAATCAAATTTCTTAAATTCATCCTCAGGCAATAGTCGTTGAAATTCCTTTCTATCTTGCGCATATTCTAACAAAAGCTTCTTCACAGAGAGTTGAAAAAGTTTGTTGGTGTAACTTTTAAAATTAGCGGTGATATCAAAGGTTTCAATTCTACGGGTACCTTCTTGAAAACCATATTCATCTTCAGAATCCTGAGCATTGGCAATTACGCGTATATCCTCATAGTAAATTGGCAAAGAATCTTGCAGGTTATTTTTTTCGAGTATATAGGCCATAGCATCTAGGGAATACGTTGGATATCTTGTGTAATCCAACCCTACCATTTTGATTTGATTGGCTTCTTCTTTCCCTTGGTTAAAGTTCTTTAAACGCTCCAACAACCAATACATGGGATAGCCCTCATAATTATCTGAACGAAACAATAGCTTCAACAATTGCTCGTCGCCTGTGTGAATGTACTCGTTACACAAATAACCTATTCCCTCCCCTAATTCTATGGTGAGATAGCGAAATCCTTTGTCGTACAAGTACATAGCTTGTTTGTACTTCAAAGAGTTATTGGAAAAGGAATACCTATGATTTTCTCCACTAAAAACCATACGTTTATCACCCACATAGTCATCAAAGACTTCGAATCCATCGTATTGAGCGCTAGAATCTAATTGGATTTTTTGCAATCCTTCAACTTCCTGAGCAAAAGTTAAACTTGCGACGAAAAGCGAAAGTATAAGAGCAACATTCTTCATTAAAGCTTATTTTTAGTGAAAATACCAATAATTAAGGAGTATTCTTACCTATAGAAACTATGAATAAGTTATTTTATTTCTTTGGCCTTTTGATTTTTTTGTCTTGTTCAGACTCGGGTAAAATAGCGAGTAAGAGAGAAGTTAAGTCCCTATCCTATTCCGAAGAAAAAGTAAATGGAATAAGCATGGTATCTCCAAAATCTTATTTGGAGGAGGAGGATTTTGCTCCTTTGGTGGAATACAATTTTAATTGGGTGGCCGTTTCACCCTTTGCCTTTGTTCGAAAAAACAATGCTCAAATCATCTATAATGCTCCTTTTCAGTGGGAAAGTGAAAAACCACTTGGTGTGGTGAAAGCCATTCAATCTGCGCAAGGTCAAGGTTTAAAAGTGATGCTAAAACCACAGTTGTGGGGACATGATCTATTTACCGGTCACATCCATTTCAACTCCGATACTGAATGGCAACAATTTGAGAACGACTACAGCAAGTACATTTTTCAAATGGCCCATATCGCTGATTCTTGTGGGATAGACATCTTTTGTATAGGCACTGAACTCGCTAACTTTGTGGCGCAGCGTCCTCAATATTGGACAGGAATAATAGACAGCGTCAAAGCTATATATTCTGGAAAATTAACTTACGCAGAAAACTGGGATCAAGTAGAAAAAGTTCACTTCTGGCAATCCTTAGATTACATAGGAAGCGATGCTTATTATCCTTTGAGTTCTGCAGATAAACCAAGTGTAGATAACCTAAATGAAGGTTGGGAGAAATGGTGCAAATCATTATCTGAACTCTCTAAACGTGTCAACAAAAAAGTCCTTTTTACCGAATGGGGATACAGATCCATAGAAAAAAATGCACACGAGCCTTGGAAACATGATCACCAAGAAAAAGTAAACCTCAGTAACCAAACCAATGCCTACAGGAGTTACTTTCAAAGTGTTTACCACCAAGATTGGTTTGCAGGAGGTTTTTTATGGAAGTGGTACCCCAACTCACACGGTTTACCCCAAAGTAAAGATGGCTATACACCACAGGGAAAGCCAAGTTTAGAGGTTTTTAAGCAATTGCAAAAAAAATAGCCACATCCTAAGGACATGGCTATTTCTGTTTATTTTAAAATTAATTATTCTGCGTTTCTTTCCCAGATTTGAACCAATTCTTTCATGGTAGCTACAGCCTTCTCCATGTCTTGAACACTTACATATTCGTGTCTTGAGTGAATGGCCATTTCTCCTGTAAAGATGTTTGGACAAGGTAATCCCATGAAAGACAATCGGCTTCCATCAGTACCTCCACGGATAATTACATTTTTAGGAGTAACTCCAACATTTTCCATCGCTTCGATTGCATAGTTGGTAACAAAAGGAACCGTTTTCAATACTTCCTTCATATTTCTGTATTGTTCCTTAACTTCAAAAGTATACGAACATCCAGCGTATTTCTCTACAACCTCCTTAACTATTGCTTCTAAGCGCGCTTCATATTCGGCCAATTTAGAAGTTTCGTGGTCTCTTATAATGAATTGAACTGTACATTCTTCCATGGCTCCATTTACAGCAACAGGATGCACAAATCCTTCTCTACCTGAAGTAGTTTCAGGAGACCAAGCATCTTTTGGTAAAGCATCGATAAATTCACTTGCCAACTTCAAGGCATTCACCATTTTATTCTTGGCGTAACCTGGGTGAGCACTAATACCTTGAATTTTCACGGTTACAGCATCTGCAGAGAAACTTTCGTCTTCTATACTCCCAAGAACTCCACCATCTAAAGTATAACCGTAATCTGCATTCAATTTATCCATGTCTAATTTATCCACACCTCTACCCACTTCTTCGTCTGGTGTAAATAAAATACGTATATCTCCGTGAACCACAGATGGATCTTTCATCAAGTGCTCTGCAAAATCCATGATACAAGCAACTCCTGCCTTATCATCCGCTCCCAATAAAGTTAACCCACTCGCTGTAATTAAATCATCTCCAATTTTCTCCTTTAAATAAGGATGTCTATCTGTAGTGATAACCTGAGAATTATCGTCTGGTAAAACGATAGGTGATCCATCGTAATTTTTGTGTAGAATAGGTTTTACATTTTTCCCTGTAACATCTGGAGCAGTGTCCATATGTGCACAAAAACAAATGGTAGGTACTTTCTTCGTGGTATTTGAAGGAATGGTTGCAAACACATATCCCCACTCATCCATATAGGCATCTTCAATTCCAAGATCTTTTAATTCTTGAACTAAAATCTCTGCCAAATCTTTTTGCTTCATTGTAGAAGGGAAAGTTTCTGACGTCGGATCTGCCTCTGTATCTACTTGAACGTATTTCATTAAACGCTCTGCTACTCCTATCGTATCCATATATATTATTTATGCTGTATTAAACTAATTTCATTTGTTCGAGCAAGAAACTTGCATTCATGTTTTTCACCACCCCATCATGTATGGTGTAACTAAAACTAATATTATCTCCTGCTATGATGCTGTCAAAATATTGATTCTTTATTCTGTCATCAGCATCTGCTAGGGTTGTAAGCGACAAATCATGGGTTGCAATAATTCCTTTTGTGTTTAAAACAATCAGCTTTTTTAAGAATTTAGCAGAACCTTCTTCTTTGTCCTTACTGTTGGTTCCTTTTAAAATCTCATCCAAAACAATAAAGATTTTCTCCCCCCTATCAATAGCATCCACTATAAAACGCAAACGTATCAATTCTGCATGGAAATATGAACTTTCTTCGGTTAAATTATCAGCCGTTCGCATACTTGAATACAACTTAAGGTTAGGGAATTCAAATTCTTGTGCCACCACAGCAAATCCCGCTTTTGCCATAGCTAGGTTCACACCCACACTACGCAAAAAGGTTGATTTTCCCGCCATATTTGGACCTGTGATAATCACAAACTGCTCTTTTTCTTTGAGTCCAAAGTCATTACTCACCATAGCGCCACTTAATAAAAAGGGATGACCAATAGCCTGTACCTTTATCTCCGCATGTGGGTTATTCAAGAGTTTCGGGTAACAAAGTTGGTCTGAATAATTATAGCGGAAATTCATTTGTGAGATGAGTACCTCCATTTGTAGAAGTTCTGCTTCCCATTCACCTATATGTGTGGCATAATTTTGCTTCCATTTGTGCAGACTATGCATCATTTGCAAATCATAAGCACCAAACATGTTAAAGACAATAGAAACCATAAAATTCATGCGCAAATCAAAGCGTTCGAGGGTTTTCTTAAGTTGTTCCAATGCGTGATCAGCACTGTGATTGCCTTCAAATAATTTTGACTTGGCATTATCTATCAACGCGCTAGAAGCTTTCAATTCTCGCATTAAGGTTAACTGTCCGCGCAACGCATCTAACCTGCCTTGAATTTTAGAAAGTTTACTGGCTTGTTCGTTCGTTCTTTTCAATAAAAGTCCAACCGGCAGCAAACAAAACATTAAAACGAGCATGAAGCTACTATCTGAAATTCTTTCTAGAATTTTAGCCAGCAAAGCCAACACAGCAATGATGGGAAAAACTATTCTGGAAACATTTACCCATTTAGGAAGCTTAAGCTCCTCCTTAGACCAGGTGTCTATGTATATTTCATCCTTCCCTTCGTCTATCTTACCTTTTGCTCTAAATTCCTGTGTCCAAGTAAGTTCATTTAAAAGTGCTTCCGTAGCAGCATGATACTCCTCAACCTGTTCCACTCCTTCACTCAATTGATGGGCAAGCAAGGCCTTTCCTTTTACAGATACGGCTCTATTTAAATATTGATAGATACTTTTTGTTCCAAAAAAATCCATGTCATACGTAAAAGGATGCTGTGGATTTTTGAACTGTTCTCCATTATCAAAGGCGCTAAAATCACCTTCTAGAACTTTTAATTCATCAGTATTGATTTGAACCAAAGCGGTGTTGAACTTGATATGCGTTTTAACATCTATGCTTTTTCTAACCACGTAAAGGAATATTCCAAAACAAAATAGAGCACTTAAAACGGCCAAGTACAAAGTGTTAAAGAAGAAATAAATACAAAAAGGAATGGCCAAAAAGAACAGTAACCTTAACGCTACATAGCGGTTGGCTTGCTTTTGAAGTAGGGCTAGTTTTTCTTGTAGAAAGGTTATTCTTTCTTGGTAATATTGTTTGGGCGACACTTTTATTTCCAAAGATAAAAGAGAATATCAACTCAGCAAGTTACCTTTGCGGCCAAATGAACAAAGGAATACTATACATCGTCCTCTCAGGATTAATGTTTTTAATCGTAAATGTTTTCGTAAAAACACTTGGAGCAGGATCTGATGCCTTACTTCCAGGTCTACAAGTCTACCCTGTACATGAAATCGTTCTTTTCCGTTCTATTATCTCCTTAATCATTAGCTATGCGATAATAAAACGAAAAAATCTACCGGTTTTTGGAGTGAATAAAAAATGGTTAATTATACGCGGTATTTGTGGTGTTACAGCATTAACGAGTTTCTTTTACACCCTCAATCACCTGCCCATAGCCATTGCCGTAACTGTTCAATACTTATCACCAGTTTTCACGGTTTTCTTTACCTATCTTTTTCTTAAAGAAAAGGTTACCAAAAAACAATGGTTGTTTAGTTTAATTGCTTTAACGGGTGTGTTTATTATAGGAATCTCTAAATACCTTAGCAGCAATACCAAGGTAAGTGAAATTGACCCAATTTGGGTAGGACTTGGAATTTTCTCTGCATTAAGTGCTGGAGTGGCTTACTTGGCGATTATTAAATGTAAGGAGACAGATAGCCCTATCAACGTGGTCATTTATTTCCCCATGGTTGCGTTTCCCATCATGTTAGTACTCTCCTTTTTTGAATTTGTTGTACCTGTGGGGATAGAATGGTTTATCTTATTGATCATAGGTGTATTTACACAATTTGCTCAAATCTTTATGACCAAAGCCTTGCATTACGGTCCGGCTGCCACAGTAATGCCCTTTAAATATCTAGGAAGTATTTATGCTTTAATGGTAGGTATGTTCATTTTTGGAGAATTCATCTCCTTTTACGCCTATTTGGGTATTACCATAGTACTCATTGGAATACTCGGTAACACCATGCTTAAAAAGGCTAAAAAAGCTTAGAAAAACTCACCAACAATTTTCCTTACAACACTTTCTTCTAGGGGCTTATTGATAAAATCTTGAACTATTCCATCTTGATTTGCCTTGTGCTTATCATCTGGATTTACAGAGGTTGTCAACATGATCATTACATGTTTTCCTTTCTGACTTATTGGAAGTTTATTGTACTCTTCTAAAAACTCCCAACCATTCATAACGGGCATATTGATATCTAGAAATATGATGTCAGGCTGAGGATGTTCTCCTTCTTCTTCAGATTTCAAAAATTCCAAGGCCTCCTCTGCATTTTGCATGGCAATAATTTCATCGGCGATATCCATGTCTTCTAACAAGATCTGGTGGAGGTAATTTGTTGGTTCATCATCGTCGATCAACAAAATACAATTAACTTTCTTTTTCATATAAATGTGTTAAAGTTGAGAGGGTAAATTTGAAGCAACTACCTGGTTCCCCATTGTTTTCTACCCAGATTCTACCTCTGTGTAAATTCACAATTTTCTCACAGTGTGCCAAGCCTATACCCGTTCCTTCGTACTCGTTATTTAAATGTAATCGCTGGAAAATAGTAAATATTTTCTTACTATGCTCCGGTTTTATTCCAATTCCATTATCCTGAACGGTGAATTCCCATTCATTTTTCAATTTTCTAGCGCTTATTTCTATCACAGGATCAACACCTTCCTTTCTAAATTTCACAGAATTAGAAATTAAATTCTGAAAAACCAGCGAAACGTTCGTCTTGTAACAAGATAAGGTAGGTAAATCATGTACAATTAACTTTGCTTTATTCTCGGTCAATAATTGTTGCAAGTCATTACTCAGCTGACTTAATAAATCATTTAGGTTTACCTTTTCCAGCGTCAAACTTGTACCTATTCTACTGTAATCCAAAAGCGCCTTAATAAGGTCTTTCATACGCGCTGTAGCCTGAGTCATGAAATCCATAGACTTCAAGCCCATCTCATCAAAATTACTACTGTATTTTTTCTTTAACAGATTCACTAATCCTGTAACCGTTCTCAAAGGTTCTTGAAGATCATGTGAGGCTATGTAGGTAAATTGTTCTAACTCTTTATTTTTCTGTTCTAGTTTCTTGATATAATCCTCTTGTTGTTCAATTTCAATCTCTTTTCTTCGGGTTATATCTTGCTTAATAATAAGGTATTGATGCGTTTCATTTTCTTTATTCTTAAAGGGAATGATAAAATTCTGTGTCCAAATTTTCCTACCTGATCTCGTAACATTTGCACGTTCACCCTCCCAAATTCTATCACTATATTTTTCTGTCCATTCTGGTGTAAAAAAACGTTTATCATCCTTACCTGAAGGAAGTAATTTGACCAAATAATTATTCAAGGCATCTTCTTCGTAAACACCTGTTATTTCTGTGAATTTCTGATTTACCTCCTGAACAATTCCCTGCTTATCTACAAGGATCACCATGGCAATTTGATCCAGAGCATCCTTGTAAGTTTTCAGCTCTAAATGAGACGTGTCTACCTTTTCAATTAATTCGTTCTTCTTTAAATTGTTAACGTTAAGCAAGTATGCCAATATAAGTGCGGTTACCAACCCTACAGTAGAAATTATGACCGTATAGAGAACGAGTACTTCACTGGTACTTAATTCGTGTTTACGTATAAGTAAAATAAAAACATAACTAAGTATAACCGGAATAAAAACAACGGGTATAACCATTTTTCTGAACACAACACTTCCTTCTAACTCTCCCAAAAACACTTTGGCAATGCCAATTTTTTCGGACAAGGAGAAAATGATTACAGTTTGCAGAAGAAACAGTAAAGAGGTTTCAAACGACAAGGTATCTATATAACTAATTGACTTTCCTAAAGGACTATTGAGTAAAAAACTAATAAGTACTAAAAGAGAAGTTACAAAAACGACCAATAAAAATAACTGTGCTGCCCAACGCCATTTCGCTTTTACATTCTGAGAAATTAATATGGCGCTACCTAATCCTATGAAGTTCGTTGCTGTAAAAATCGACATTCTTCCTTGGAATTGTGCACTTAAATGGTCGTGCACAATTAGGGTGTCAATAGAAGGTAAACTTATGTACCACTCCAAACAAGTGTAAGCTCCTATTAATACCACCAATACCCCGTAGACGTTGGAAAGAACCTTTTTTCTTCTGTAAAAAATAGCCCCTCCAACCAGTGCAAAGCACAGGGCAGTATTGAATTTCATGGTAGCTGTTTCGGAAATAAGAGTAATCACCCCATTCCATTCAAACCACCATGCTAACATGATAAAAAGAGAATAGTATATACTTAGGCGCAATACTATTTTTTGAACAATTTCAATAAAACCCAATTTAGTCATTAAACCCGAATACGTGATAGCAACTAAATTTAGTTCAATTATTCAATAAGTTGAATGTTTTAATGAAAAAAAGTAAAGTAGAAGAAAATGAAGCCCTTACTTAACGCGCAAGGTTCTTCCTATCTTCAAAGTAGTTGTCGGACGAATACCGTTTAACCTACACAAGGCGCTTACAGAAGTGTGGTATTTACTGGCTAAATGTCCGAGCGTATCTCCAGATCTAATTTTGTGATATTTCTTTGCCTCCCCATTAATATTTAAATCAGAATCCGCCAAGAAGGAAGGCTCTGCTCCTGGTCTAAACAAAGAACCATAAATAAATAAGTTCTGATCTCTAACCACTTTATTCTTAAAGTCTATGATTTCCTCAGGGTTCATTGGCGCGTCAAAAAACCTTACCTCAAAGTGTAAGTGCGAACCGTAGGAATGCCCAGTGTTTCCACCTAAACCTATAGGGTCTCCTGCTTTCACCCAAGTATTTGGAGCAACCAAGTGTTTCGATAAATGGGCATAGAAGGTTTCCAAGCCGTTGTAGTGACGTATAATTACCAAATTCCCAAATCCTTCTGGGTTGTATTTTGCATATCTTACTTTTCCATCAAAGGCAGCATAAACAGTATCACCGGTAACTAAATCTATGTCAATACCATTGTGGTAACGTCCTCTCCTATATCCGTAACGAGAAGTAATTTTACCATCGAATGGCATTACAAAAGTATTGTAAGAAGAATCTAACACACAGGTCCAAACTGTATCTTTAATTTTAGAAGGATCATTCTTTTTGTTAGAAGTATAACACACTTCATTATCCCACGTTTGCACAAAATTGTACAGAGAATCTTCACAGAACATGCTGTAAATTTCGTCATTTAAAACACCGTCGAAATTTAGATCTTCTAGGTATTCCCAAGTTCTATCATCGTAAATTACAACATCTCCATTTTCAGATTTAATGGTGTCCATTATATTTTGTGCCCACAAAGCGGCTGGAGCTATACATGCTAACAGTAGAAATAATTTCGTCTTCATATCAAAAAGAAAAAATGTCCGAATTTACCGGACATCATCATTGCAATAAAACAGTAGTCGGGATGAGAGGATTCGAACCTCCGATCTCGCGCCCCCCAGACGCGCACTTTAACCGGACTAAGCTACATCCCGAATTATAGCTTGCAAATATAACTTCCTTTTCCCCTTTTACAAATAGAGCCGAAAATTATGCTCAACAAAAATGTGTTAAAAACTGCAAAAGTTTTCAAGAAAACTTCACATTAATCCACAAATGACCTTTTTCAGGCCAGAAAAGCTGCTTAGAATAGAAATCCTTTGTTACATTTAATGAAACTAGTATTATGGAGTTAGAGACTAGCTCTATGAATCGATCAAATTCTTTAAATAACTGCTAAAATGAAATTAAAACTTATCGCTTTTGTTTCTTTTCTATCCTTGGGTGTAGGCGCACAGGAACTTCCTTCAGAAAAAAGTTTACTCTGGGAAATTTCTGGTAATGGACTAGAAAAGAACTCTTATCTCTATGGAACCATGCACGTGAGTGCTAAAATTGCCTTCCGACTAGACGATGTATTTTTTAAAGCCTTGAACGGAGCCGATATGGTGGCTTTGGAAACAGATCCTTCTACCTGGTTAGAACATTATAATGAAGATGGTTACTACTCCAACTATTACAGTCCATGGGGATATCGCCAATCGGGTTTCTATAAAGACGGTTTTTCTGTAGACAATCCAAAAAAGGAATTAGTAGGTAACTTAATGTCTTTTGACAACAACCTATTAAACGGTATTCTTTACCGTTCGAGCAGTCAGATGCAAGACTTTCAAGAGGACACTTACCTGGACATGTTCATTTACCAAGCGGGTAAAAAACAAAACAAGACCATTGTTGCTTTAGAAGATTTAGACGAGTCACAAATGTTGGTTGACATAGCCTCTGAAAACTCGAGAAAAGATAAACCTGAGGTATGGCTGCAGAAATTATTGGTAGACGATAACTACTACAGCATTATGCAAGAGGCGTATCGTACCCGTAATATTAGTTTACTAGATTCTTTAGACAGAGGTTTACATACAGATCATTACATGGATTACATGCTCTACAAGCGTAATCACAACATGGTGGAAGTAATGGACAGCATCATGAAAAAAGGATCTGTATTCTCTGCAATAGGTGCCGCTCACCTACCTGGTGAAGAAGGAGTAATTAAACTTTTAAGAGATTTAGGTTACACCGTAAAAGCCTATACTTCTGAAAGAACAGAAGTGGCCGAAAACGAGCAAGAAAAACTTGAGGAGTTATTTATAGCACAAAACTATACGCCCCAAACGGTAGATGATGAGTACTTTACCATCAATCTTCCTGACAAACTGTTTAACTTAGGGAGTCAAGAAAATACCACGAACTATATTTCAACGGACTTAACCAATGGTTCATTTATTACGATAACAAGAATTAGCACTAAACAATTTTTAAAGGACGACCAAAACATAGATTTGGAAGTAATCCGTGATTTGCTTTTCGAAAATATACCTGGAGATATAGAGTCTAAAAAAGACATCACTAACGGACCATGGTCTGGAATTGAAGTGAAAAACAAATTAAAGAACGGCGACTACCAGCATTACCAAATGTTTGTAACACCGATGGAAGTGATCATCTTCAAACTATCGGGTAAAAAGACCTTTGCACAGCAATATGGAGATCAATTATTTGCGAGCTTGAAATTCAAGAACATCGAAGATAATAAGATGGTTACCATAAACAGTGCATACAAAGACTTCTCTTTCGAAGTGCCAGAAAACTACAGTTTTGTGAACATGAAGAAAGCGGGTAACCGAGAAATGGAAGCGCACAATGCCGCAACAAACGATTACTACTTTATGAAACGCGTTCAATTAAATGATACCCGCTTGTTTGAAGTAGACACCTTCGAATTGAAACAAATACAAAAACGTTTTTATGAAGATTTAGAAGTTTACGGAGACGCCAATTATGGTGACTTTGGTACGTTAAGATACAGTAGAACCTTACGTTCAAGTGCTCAAGTAGATAGTGCTTCTGATGTAAAGTTGCATTTAATGACGCTCAAACAAGGTATGTATTTCTACTTGGTTGGGATCAAAACTAAAAATGACCAAACAGCAGAAAACTTTTTTAACAGCTTCAAATTAGCACCAGTTCAATACGAGGGAGCTTACAAACCTGTAGTGGATACCTTTGTTCACTTTTCTACGGTTTCTTTCTTAGATATGTCGAAAAAATCGAATACCAATTTAAACCGTTTTGCCGATGACGATGACAAGAAGAAACCTTACGAAGAA
This sequence comes from Lishizhenia tianjinensis, assembly GCF_900116425.1. GTDB lineage: Bacteria > Bacteroidota > Bacteroidia > Flavobacteriales_D > Crocinitomicaceae > Lishizhenia > Lishizhenia tianjinensis. Next base: position 708,059 of record NZ_FPAS01000001.1, read on the forward strand.
TTTTATAAGTCTAACAGGTACATCACAGAAAATGGTGATAAGATTAACGTAAACATGTTGCGTTACCACGATTTCGAAATGTTCTACAATGCAGATAGTTTGTGGAATTATTACGAAAGAAGGTATGAAGATGACTACATTATAAGTTTTAAAGAAAGAGGTATAGAACACGGTAACCCTTACCACGTTATGATAATCTCAGACACTGCATGTAGTAAAGCCATCAAGGTGAAAAATGTAATTAAGCATGGGGTGAAGTATAGACTAGAAGCTACTATAGACACTTCTTTTGCGAGCAACAAATTTATTGATGAGTTCTTCAATAACTTTAAACCTGCAGACACTTTAATAGGTAGAGATATCTTCGAAGATAAAACGGATGAATTTTTCGCAGCTTTAAGAGCAAACGACTCTATAGTTTTAGATTCTTATGGCAGTTTAATTTTCACCAAAGAAGACATAGATTCTTTAAAAGCCTTTGTAGATCATTTTGATTTCCCGGATGATAAAAAATTCTTAAAAGAGAAATTCATTTACAGAATTGGTTCTTTCTGGGAAGAAGATGAAACCGTAATACCTTATTTGGTTGATTTATACAACAAGTCGTACGAAAACTCTGAAATTCAAACCGACATCTTAAGGTTCTTTGCAAGACAACGAACAAAAGGAGCTACGGAACAAATGATGGAATTGTTGAGCAATGATATTCCTTTATCTGCTTACTCATCAGGTATTAACTACGTGTTCTCTTCTTATTACGACACCTTAGAGTTGGCTGCAGAACTTTTCCCTAGTTTAATGGACTACCAATCTATAGATGAATACAGAAAGCCAATTTTTGGTTTGCTCACAGATCTTAGAACGGAAGGAATAATGAAAACCAAAAGTGTTAAGAAGTACAGAAATCAAATTCTAAATGACGCACGTATTGAGTTGAAAAGACAACTGGCTAAAAAGAACAATAACAACAACAATTCTTATTACAGCGGTTATGGAGGATACAACTCTTACAGTTCAAATACTTCGTCAAAACGCGAACTTTCTGAATTAGAACAATACATAGTCTTGCTCTTCCCTTTCAGAAATGAAAAGAATATGAAAGCGTTTTTTGAACGTCTATTGAGTTTAGAAGATGATAGAGTGATTACAACTTACATAGGACTTCAGGCAAAATACAACGATGAAGTTGATCAAGAATTAATACAAGAATTTGCAAAAGACATCAACAAGCGTTACAACTTGTACCAGGCGTTGATGGAAGTAAATCGATTGGATTTATTCCCTGAAGAATACAAAAATCAAAGGTCGATTTTGGAGTCTTACGTTTACAAGAACAACGAATACAAACCAGAAAACGATACCATCGCCTTTTTAGAAAAAAGAGATTTTGAATTTGAAGGTAAATCTTACTCCACTTACTTCTTTAAAACATCAGAGAAAACAGGATGGAACAAAGATGAATGGTACATCAAGTCTTACACCATTGCCAATTTTGAAAACAAAAAGGAAAAAGACCAAGTAGAGGTTAAAAACACCAATGGCGTAAAAGCTTTCCCTGTGTATACTGAATCTAGAAAACTTTTAGAAACGGTAGAATTGGACAAACAATTGAGTAAATTAATTGAAGCTTTCGAATTAAAAGATCACCCAAGAGCATCAAGTGAATTGGAAGAAAATTCGAGATACTACGGTTACTATTAACAAACAACAATGCAACAAAAAGCCCCCCGAAGTTTATTCGAGGGGCTTTTTTATTTTGCTAATACTACGAAGTACTACTGATGTTTTATATTGGGATGATTCTCTAAAAAGTCTTTAAATTTCCCTTCTTGTTTTTGCACAATAGAAATATGTTCATCACTCTCTGGATGCAAGGCTTTGTGGGCAAAAAAGTGTTTAAAGCTAAGATACTGTTGCATCGTTTTTTGTGTGTCTTTAGAAAAGTAAGTTTCGAAAAAGTACTCCCATACTCTCTGAACCGCAAATGCATTTGGGTGAACTCCATCCGCTTCAAAATAGGCATAGTCACGGCATTCATCCATAACCAATTCATAGGCTGGGAAATAAGTACAGTCTTCGTGCTCTAAGGCTGTAACAAGTTCAAACAAACGTGCCTTACTTCTATTGTTTTCTATCAAACCATCTTTTATATGGCGCACAGGACTAACCGTAAACACTATCCTAAGCCTTGGATTTTGTTCTTTTAAAACCGCTAATACTCGTCTCCAAACTACAAGCATTTCATCCACAGTTAAAAGTTCCTTTTCAAATTCACTTTGCACTACTTTATGACAATTTGCCACACGAGTTTGCGTCGCTTTATACTTGTAGACAAAAGAACTTCCAAAGGTTATGAACAGTACATCTGCTGATGCCAAATTCTGGTTAAAATCTTCTAGTAGCTTGGTTACTTCTTCCTGAAAGCTCTCCAAACCATTGGCACCATAAACTTTAGAGTTTGCATGCCAATTCAAATGAATATTGTCTTTTTGCAGAAAAGAACTCTCCTTTAGAATTTCGCTGGGGTTGGTTAAAACATGGGCTACGGAAATAGGATTGAACAAAACACCTAAGGGATTATTTACTACATTGAATCCACAGTTACGCATGCGCTCGGCTATGTTTTCTGAAAAACAACTTCCTACAAAAACGCATTTCGAATCGTAATCCAAACTAAGCTTGTTCTTTAAGGCTTTTACCTCCGTTTTACGCATCTTTATTCAATTCTATCATTAAATCATGTACTTCTCTCCACCCCTTCCAAATGCCGTAATCACCAAGCGTTTCATTGTGCCAAAGCGAGATAAAATCTCCTCCGTAACGCTTACATTCTTCAAACAATTGTTGAACAACTAATTTGGCCTCAGGTATAGTAAATCCAAGGTATTGATTCAAGGTTCCATCCATATAGGCAATACTATGCAACTTCAACTCAGTTTGGTAATTCTTCTTTAAATCAAAGAAATGAACTGGTCGGGCTGTTCCCAATCTAAATCCGTACAAATCTGCATAGCCGGTAGAATAGTCATCCTTAAAACCGGCCTTCATCATTTGATTATAGGTAGTTGGTACCACTAGTTTTAAGAAATGTTGTCTGGAGCTTTCTACCTCTTTAAGAATTATAGACTCTAAACGGCGCTTTTCTTCTTGCAACTGAGAGAAATCATAATTACTCTTATAACTCGGGTGCAAATAAACATCTACTTCTCTACTTAAGTTGCGTATATGTCGTTGATGCCTTACATCATTCCAAGCTATATTTCTATCGTACTTTCCGTAATCTCCCAGCAAATAAAACACAATAGGTTGAAGTCCGTGCTCCTTTAAGCCCACAATGTAATCAAAGGTATCATAAGGGTCTTTCTTATCACCACTTAAGACGTATTGACGTTCTATTTTTCTTCTTCTATCTTGCTTGATAAGGTCTTTAACTCGACTCAAATAAGAGCGCAAACCATCCTTTAGCTTGTATGCAAAGGTGTTATCTATATCAAAACTGGGTATCCAACGAAAAGGTAATTTCTTGACTTCAAATTCAAATCCATTGCGAAGGAGTATATCTAAAAAAGCCTCACACCATCGCTCTGCAATTAACTTGTCGTTAAGTTGGTATTGAGCCGCTAAAGAGAGTGAACCCAAGGCTCTGTTGTGTTCATCTCTCTCTTTATTAATTTGATTGGTATAGTCTGAAATAAAGTAAAATATGGAAGCCCAGATATCCGGAATTCTTTCGAAGGCAAATACCTGAACACCTTCCCATTCTACATATTCTATTTTTTCTTCAATGTGATAATCTACGTCCTCTTCTAACAAGAGTTTGGCCGGGTAAATTTGAAAACCATCGGCATCCGGATAATGGGAGTAACAGATTTTAGGTCCTTCTAAAGACTCATACTTTTTAAAATCGTTAATCACTTCATACTCCACACCTCTATCTTCAAAAATAAAGGCCAAAGTAAAGAGCAAACGCTCGGTTATACTATCCGAATATATAGTTATCAATTCAACGCGATTATTTCCTTACAAATAAATTCTGCTGCATGTCCATCTCCATAAAAAGAAGGGAAATCCATATCTACCCCCTTAATAAAACGAAACGCTGCTTCCTTTATTTTTTCTCTATCTGCATCCGCCAAAACTGCGTTTCCATTTTCAACAATCTCCACCCATTCGGTTTCTTTTCTTAAAACTACACAAGGTTTATTGAAGAAAAAGGCTTCTTTTTGTAGACCTCCACTATCTGTAATAACAAACAAACAGTTTTGTTCCAAAGCGGTGATATTAAAGAAAGAAACTGGGTCAATAATTTTTAATGTCGCTGTATTCTCTACCTCCTTCAATACATCAGGTCTGAGGCTTGTAGCCAACATTTTCTTGGTTCTTGGATGTAAAGGTAAAACCACTTCCTTTCCATGGTGAGCCACCTCCAGTAAAGCTTCGAAAATTGCAGTTAATCGTTCTGGACTGTCTGTATTTGAAGGGCGGTGTATAGTACACAAAACAAAAGTACCAGGTACTAAATTATGTTCTTTCAAAACAGTAGCTTTTTCTTTCGCTAATTCTGCAAAATACATGCTATTGTCATACATTACATCACCACATTTAAACACCTTAGGGTTATCTGCGTTGTAGGGAGCAGAAGCTTCTACATCAAAACCTTCTTTCACCAAATTTTCCACACCACTATCGGTAGGAGAAAACAACAAAGTAGATAAATGATCACAAACTACGCGGTTTATTTCTTCTGGCATGGCCTTGTTGTAAGATCGCAAACCAGCTTCTACGTGGATTACAGGAATTCCCATCTTACTGGCAGCAGTAGCTCCGGCAAGAGTGGAGTTTGTATCACCATAAACCAAAAGAGCATCTGGAGCTTCTTTTATTAAAATCTCCTCTATACCCTTTAACATTTCTGCTGTTTGAACCCCATGAGATCCAGAACCTATGGCCAAGTTGTAGTTAGGAGCTGCAATATTCATTTCACCGAAAAAAACATCAGACATATTCTCGTCGTAATGCTGCCCGGTGTGTACAATAATTTCTTCTAATTGATCTGCAAACTTTTCTCGTACCGCTCTATTAATAGCTGAAGATTTAATAATCTGCGGTCGCGCCCCTATAATTGTAACTACTTTCTTTTTCATACGTGACCAAAAATAAGGAAATCTAGGATAAACGGAAGTACTCAACGCAATTATATCATCCCATTATCCATCATAGAAGTATAGCTATCTCCAGCCACTATTATGTGGTCTATTAACTCGAGGTCTATGAGTTTTCCAAATTCCACAAACCTTTTGGTCATACGTATATCTTCATGACTCGGATCTAAATTTCCAGAAGGGTGATTGTGTGCGAAAATGGCACCGGTAGCATTTTGGTCTACCAAGAATTTGAAAATGATTTTACCATCTGCTATGGTTCCATTCTTACCTCCTTTTGAGACGCATTGAATTTTTAAAACGCGGTTGGAACGATTTAAGGCCATCACATAAAATTCTTCGTGTTCTAAATCCATGAGATAGGGTGCAAATAAATCATAGGCCACCCTACTACTGTCGATTTGAACAAGCTCTACTTTCTCATCACTTTTACGGCGCCTACCCAATTCTAGGGCTGCTAATATGTTTATGGCTTTGGCCTCTCCTATTCCTTTAAAACGCATGAGTTCTTCTATGCTCAGTTTAGAGAGTTGGTGCAAACAATTGTGAGAAAAAGTAAGAATTTCTTGGGCCAATTCAACGGCGCTTTTTTGACGAGATCCTGAACCTATGAGTATGGCAATGAGTTCAGCATTGCTCAGTACACCTCGGCCTTTAAGCATCATTTTTTCTCTGGGCCTATCATCTTCGGCCCAGTGTTTTATCGTTAGGTTTTCCATGGGGGTTGATTTTGACCAGAAGTTACGAAAATTTAAAACACAAAAAAAGAGGTCCTTCTCCAAGAACCTCTTTTTCTTCATCTATTTTCTAGCTTAGTGCTTTACAAATCTCAAAGTTTGCGTAGTAGCTTCTCCTATCAACTGAACAAAGTAAATTCCATTGTCGAATTGACTCATATCTACACTTAAAACAGCAGTCTGATCGAATGCTCTTACATGTGTAAATACCACTCTTCCTTTGCTGTCGATTATGTTAACATCAGCAACTAAATCTGTTGGAGCTTCAATGTTGATAAGGTTTTGCGTTGGGTTAGGATAAACACTAACCGCTTGCATCATCTCTTCTTCAAGTCCTAAATAATCACAACTACCTACGTTAATGACTAATAAAGATGTATCCTCCGGACAAACTCCATTACTCGCGTAATATCTGTAGTTAAAGCTACCTGGAATAGATGGTGCTATAGGCTGAGATGATGCCAAAACTTGATTTTGGTAATCTACCCAAGTACCTCCTAAATCTATATTTCCAGCCAAACCTTCGTACAAGTTAATAGGTTGATTTTTACAAACATCTATCATTCCATCACCTCCAGCTGAAGACAATTGGTAAATAGAGAAATCTGCAAATGTTGTATCCGAAATACCACATCCTGTCTCCAAAATATACATCGCACGGTAGTTATCTTGAGGAAGACCTTGAATGTTAATCAAACTATCATCATATAAATCAATTGGACTAGCTGGGAAATACCAAGCACCGTTGTTGTAATTTTTAGTAGCTACTTCATTTAAGTTCAATACTGAATCTGTCATACAAACATTCTGTTGTCCATCCACACCTGGTGTTGGAATACATACTTCTATACACACATCGTCGATGAAAAGTCTGTATCCATCTAATCCTCCAGGAGGAACATTAAACGCAATGTAAACTTGACCTGTATAGTTTGATAAATCAAGAGAAGTATCCATGTATGTAGTATTATCATAGGTATCCAAAGCCATTAGAGTGTCTGTAAAATCTGCAGGGTTACTTCCTGTTGTAGATAATAACACTTGAAAATCATTCGCTTCATACGAACTTTGAACACGGTAAGAGAATTTGAACACCTCGTTTCCTGTTAAAATTAAATTTGGAGAGATTAAGTAGTCATCATTATTCCCTGAATTATAATCTGTATACAACATCGCAACTTGATCTCCTGAATTTGTATTGTACTGGTAATTCAAATCCCAAGTGTCTCCGTCATTGTTGTTATCTAATACTCTCCAACAGTTTTCGTTTTGAGAATCAGAATCGAAAGATTCACAGTAACCCAAACCATTCATTGCTAAACAATTGGTATTGAAAGTAACTACGTTTGAATAAATAGATGTATCACCAACTCCACAAAGTCCTCTTACATATACATCGTAAGCCGTATTCGGATTTAATCCGCTCAATGTTCCAGTGTTACTCGTTTCAATTTGTGTTAACCCTGTACCTGGAGTAAACCCTGCTGGTCCATACTCCAACTCCCATGCAGGTTCTGAACCCATTACAGTCCATGTAACTCCTGCACTATAAGCATCTATAGTAGTAAGCGTTAAAAGCTCTGGTTCTGGACAGGTAGGTGCTGCATTTAATGAAAAATCATCGATGTAAAATTCATGTTGAAAATCTCCCGAATACTTAAAAGCAATGTGTATGGTTTGACCCGCATAAGCACTTAAAGAAGATACGTACTCTGTCCAAACATCCTCTGAGAACCCTGTAGACGAAGTTGCATTGAATTCCTCAATCTCTGTAAAGTCTCCCGGGTTAGTAATAGGATCATTACTTGCCGTTGAAATATGTACACCACTGTAATTGTAATAAGAACCTGTGAAATTTTGTCTAAACCAGAAAATCAATTCATCATTACTTCCACATGTGTAAGCTGGAGAAACCATCCAAGATGTTGATGTTAACGCTAAGTTATTATCATCGTGAAAGAAAGAAGATGAACCAGAATGTGCTTGTGAGCTTGTTTGTACAAATCCAGGATCATCAGATTCAGTTTGGTAAAAAGTCCACCCGGTTAAAGGAGTGGTTTCAAAATCTTCGGTTATCTGACCAAAGGAGCTAGAAGCTAACGACAGCACGAGTGATGCTGTAAACGCAAGCCTTTGCGTAAATTTTTGCATGTTGTTATTTTTAGTATTGGCTCGCAAAATTAAACGCTTCATCATGTTAAGATTAACTACATATTAATTAAATATTGTTTAATTTTTAAACGGAAGATTTCATGCATAAACGGTAACTACTTAAAAATCAAAATAAAACATTTTGTTAGAAAAATTCAATTTAAATTAAATTCACAAAAAAAGCCCTGAGAATTCACTCAGGGCTTTGAATATTATCAGTACAAGAATTACATACCTGGCATACCTCCACGCATACCTTTCATTTGTTTCATCATGCTCATCATGTTCTTCTTGTTGCTCATCATTTTCATCATCTTACGCGTATCCTGGAATTGCTTCAATAATTTGTTCACTTCTTGGATATTTGTACCAGAACCTTTTGCGATACGTTTCTTACGAGATCCATCAATAACCGCTGGGTTTTCTCTTTCTAACGGACTCATAGATAAGATAATTGCTTCGATGTGTTTAAAGGCATCGTCTTCTATCTCTACTCCTTTCAAGGCTTTCCCCATTCCTGGTATCATTCCCATCAAGTCTTTAACGTTACCCATTTTCTTGATCTGTTGTAACTGACCTAGGAAATCGTTAAAATCGAATTGGTTCTTTTGAATTTTCTTTTGAAGTTTTCTCGCTTCTTCTTCGTCGAATTGCTCTTGCGCTCTTTCTACTAAGGAAACAACGTCTCCCATTCCAAGAATACGATCAGCCATACGTTTTGGGTAGAAAACATCCAATGCTTCCATTTTCTCTCCCGTACCTACAAACTTGATTGGCTTATCAACAACCGTTTTAATGGTTAAGGCAGCTCCACCTCGTGTATCACCATCTAACTTCGTTAAAACAACTCCGTCAAAATCTATTCTATCGTTAAAGGCTTTAGCCGTATTTACAGCATCCTGCCCCGTCATCGAGTCAACAACAAATAAAGTCTCCGTTGGCTTAATTGCATTTTTAACGTCTGCAATCTCGTTCATCATCTGCTCGTCTATCGCTAAACGACCTGCTGTATCGACAATTACTACGTTAAATCCTTTGCTTTTTGCATGCTGTATAGCCGCCTCAGCAATTTTAACTGGATTCTTTTCTTCTTTGTTTGAGTAAACCTCTACGCCCAATTGCTCACCCAATACGTGCAACTGGTCTATGGCTGCCGGACGGTAAACGTCACACGCTACCAATAAAGGATTCTTCCCTTTTTTATTCTTTAAGAAGTTGGCTAATTTTCCAGAGAAAGTAGTTTTACCAGAACCTTGTAGACCCGACATCAAAATGATACCTGGGTTTCCTTGGTACTTTAATTCTACTTCTTCTCCACCCATTAAGTTCACCAATTCTTCGTGAAGAATCTTCGTCATTAATTGACCTGGAGAAACCGCTGTTAATACATCTCTACCTAAAGCTTTTTCCTTTACAGTATTCGTAAATTCTTTGGCTGTTTTAAAGTTAACATCGGCATCCAATAACGCTCTACGCACCTCTTTCAAGGTTTCCGCTACGTTAATTTCAGTAATTTGTCCTTGTCCTTTTAATACTTTAAACGCTCTTTCAAACTTCTCGGTAAGATTATCAAACATAATTTTTCTCTTTTATCGGGGAGCAAAGATAATATTTTAAGGTTAGTTTACCATGAAAATAGCCGCTAGAGTTTAAGCCGAATTAAGTCATTTAAACAACAAGCCCTAACATCCTTATACAAAAGGTGTTGAAAGTTCATTTTTAGTTGGCAAACTGTCGCTTTCTTAATTTAAGAAATTAAAAATGCGCCACCGGGTCATCCGCTTAAGTAGCTTTCTCGCTTTTAAGTATCCCTAAAAGTAAAACAACTTCCGGCGGTCGTTACCTTACTTTAAGGGCTACTAAAAAAATCTGTAAAGCCAGCTACCGCTTCTCCCCCTGTTTGATAGCACTTCCTTTAAAATTCATAGATAAACTGGAGGCAGGATTCTTCAAAAAATCAAATAAAACCTATCTTTGTTGCAAATTAAAAACAGACATGGCACATAAAATTGCTCCTTCAGTATTATCCTGTGATTTTGCAAACATCCAAAGAGATGTAGAAATGATTAATGACGGAAACGCAGATTGGTTCCACATCGATATCATGGATGGTTCATTTGTACCTAACATTTCTTTCGGTTTTCCAGTAATGAAAGCAATTCACAAACACGCTAAAAAACCTTTAGACGTACACTTGATGATAGACAATCCAGATCAGTACATCCAAGATTTTAAAGATGCTGGAGCTGAAATTTTAACAGTTCACTACGAGGCATGTACGCACTTGCACAGAACTATCCAAGCCATTAAAGCGGCAGGAATGAAAGCGGGTGTTGCCATCAATCCACATACACCTGTAGAGGTTTTGGAGAATGTAATTGAAGATATAGATTTGGCTTTAATTATGTCTGTAAACCCTGGTTTTGGCGGACAAAAATTCATTAAAAACGCCATTTGGAAAGTAGAACAGTTGTCTAACCTTATCCACAAAAGAGGTTCTCATGCCTTAATTGAAGTAGATGGAGGTGTAAATGCAGACAATGCAGGAGACTTGATCAAAGCTGGAGCTGATGTTTTAGTAGCAGGTAGTTTTGTTTTCAACTCTGAAAATCCAAACGCAACTATAGACAAATTAAAAGCACTTTAATTTCGTAGATTTTGAAGGCTTTTTTAGAAGATAAATTAGCATACGATATGGCGTGTAACCTTGATTGGTCGCGCCATATTTGTTTACACGATGATCATATCAACGGCGCGGTAAAAAAAGAGATGTCGCACATCATCAACTACCACCATCAACTCAATCAATCGCTGTTAAAAGAAGAACAAGAGTCAGAATTGTGGGACAGTTTTTCCATTTATGATTTTGAGGCTTTGCATCATGATAATTACTTAAGAACACAGAGTATCTTAGAACAAGACATCCCTCAATACACTTTGGAGAATAATCTGGGCTTTTACCACAACTACAAAATAGAAGACCTTCTTTTTGATTTATTTCAACACAGCGCCCACCACAGAGGAAAAATAAGTTTACTTTTTAAACAATTAGAACTTCCCGCTAAAACACACAGTTATCTACTCTACAAAAGAGGACTTTAAACCGCAATCACTCTCCTTTTTTAGTACTTTTAAAAAGTGGAAATTACAAAGGTATATTATGATGGTGATTGTGGATTTTGCAATGCGTCCGTGGCATTTATTTTAAAAAATAGAAAGCACGATGCTTATCGCTTTATTCCCCTTCAATCTAAAAAGGCCAAAGAAGAATTAATTCCTTTTGGAATAGATCTAACCGACCTCTCCACAATTTACACGTTAAAATCCGGTAAACTCCGAAAGAAATCGAGTGCAGTTTTACGTCTTGCTACGGACTTAAAATTTCCGGTAAATATATGCTCCGTGGTCTTGATTGTACCAAAGCCCATACGCGATTTTGTTTATAATTGGATTGCTAAGCATAGATTAAAGCTTAGCAGGCAAAAATGTTATGTGCCAAATCCGGAGGAAAAAAGTATGTTCGAGTATTAAAACTTCGGACAACTTTTACAAGGCTTGCCTTTCTTCTTATACTTCTTACAGCATTTTTTCTTGCCACAACAAAAAGAAAATTCAGACTCTTCTTGCATAAATACCTGAGTTGAAAGTAAAGAAGTGCGCTCTTGTTGTTCTATCTTCATTTTATTTAGATTAAATCTAAACAAAAGTAAACATTAATATTTATTCGCCACTTTTTTATGTGTAAATTTATGAGACAAAATATAAACCCTATGAAATTTGTAATAACCCTGATGATGAGTTGCGCGCTCATAATGTTTTCTTCGGCTCAGGAGAAAGCTTTTGCCCCCCAACAACTACTCGTGCAACTTCAACCTCACACCAACCTTCAAGCTTTTCAAAGTGAATTAGCTCAAAATGGATTAGAACAAACAGACATTAGTTTGCTTTCCAAAAACATGAGTATTTACCTTTTAGTTTGGTCAGACGCTACTATATCAAATGCACAGGCCATGTCTAAAGTTAGAGCTTGTAAAGGCGTAATCAACTTACAAAACAATCACTTTATTCAAGAAAGAGAGACGATCCCAACAGATCCTTCATTTGCCAATACTTGGCACCATAAAAACACAGGGCAAACCGGAGGTACAACCGATAATGATATAGACACGCCAGATGCTTGGGATATTACCACAGGTGGAGTAACTGCCACAGGCGATACCATTGTCGTTTGTATTTTGGAAGGTGGAGGTGCCAATATGAACCATCCAGATTTGGTTAACAACATCTACCACAATCACCATGAAATACCCAACAACAATATAGATGATGACGGGAATGGTTATGTAGATGATGTAAACGGATGGAATGTCAATTTAAATTCAGACACCCACTCTTCTGGAAATCATGGTACAGCTGTTATGGGTATGATAGGAGCATCAGCCAATAACGGAATTGGATCAACAGGTGTTAATCATAATGTAAAAATGATGTTAGTGTCAGGCTTTAACATGTCAGAGTCTAGTGTAATAGCTGCCTATGACTATCCCCTAACACAAAGAAAATTATACAATCAATCTGCTGGTAGTAACGGTGCCTTTGTTGTGGCAACCAATGCTTCTTGGGGTATTGATGGAGCCAATCCTGCAAACTACCCTTTATGGTGTGCATACTACGATACATTAGGTGTTCATGGAATACTCAACTGTGGTGCAACCACCAACCAAAACTTTAACGTAGATACTGGTGGAGACATGCCTACTGCATGTGGATCAGATTACATGATATCTGTAACGGCTTCTAACCACAACGACCAAAGAACGTTCTCCGGATATGGAGCTACAACCATAGATTTAGCAGCGCCAGGTGAAAGCGTCTTATTGCCATCAGGTTCGAGCAGTTATGCTACAACTTCAGGTACTAGTTTTGCTTCACCATGTGTAGCTGGAGCGATAGCCCTGGCCTACTCAGCTCCTTGTGCTTCTTTTGCGTCTATTTACGCTTCAAACCCTCAAGCAGGAGCCAATTACGTGCGCTTAAACCTGCTCAATACGGTTGATGCTGTTCCATCTTTGGCAAGTGAGTGTGTTACTGGAGGAAGGTTGAATGTAAACAACATGATACTCCAAATCATGGGAAACTGTGGTACGGGATGTATTACTCCTTATACCTCTTCTTTAGTTAGCAATGACGGTGGAATGGCAGAATTTAATGTTGGAAGCTTTAGTCCGAACAACTATATATACATCAAAGAACAAGGCGCTACTACTTGGGATTCTGTTGGCTTTTCTGGCAGTAACATAAGCATAAGTAACCTTACCTATTGTACAGATTACATGGTCCGCTTTGCCGGTGATTGTTCAGGTAACCTTAGCAATTATTCAGATACGCTTTACTTTAAAACCGACGGATGTTGTGACGCCCCTCAAGCAGCTATAAGTGTTCTTGGTGCTGCTGATGCCAGTATAAGTTGGCCTTCTGTAACTGTGGGTACAGCCTACACCTTAGAATATGCACCGACCGGAAGTGGTGCTTGGACGAGTATAAACAATGTAAGTTCACCTTATGCATTAACAGGCTTGGATACGTGTACAGTGTATGACATACAAATGAGCACAACTTGTGCAGACAGCTCCTCTACAAACTCTAACATAGAACAGTTTGAAACCACAGGATGTGGTGCATGTACAGACGTGGCATATTGTGCGGTTGACAATGGAAACACCCAATATGAATTCATCAATAAAATCATGATTAATAATTTCAATTTAATTACAGGAGATAATGATGGATACAGGCCTACAGAAAACACAGGAGTAATACTTCACCCAGGAAATACATATCCTTTTTCTATTCAACCTGGCTATACCGGTGGAGCTTTTACAGATGATCTTTTAGCGTGGATAGACTTCAACCAAAATGGAATTTTTGAAAACAGTGAATTAATCATGGATTTTTCTAGCAATTCACAAGTAACACAAAATGTAACCATCCCTACGGATGCAGTTCTAGGAAGAACCCGAGTAAGGTTTATGATTTTTGGAAGCTCTTCAACAGCATCTCCATGTTTCGCACAAAACTTTTGGGGAGAAGTAGAAGACTACTGTATCAATATCAACAGTAACGTAGGTGTGGATGCAGTGGACCTTGAAAATCAAATTTCTATAGCGCCAAACCCGAACACAGGTAGTTTTGTATTGTATGGTGTTCCGCTAAACACGAACATCAGCATATTTAGTGTGGATGGAAGGCAAATGGGGAATTTTTCAGAATACCAAGCCGGTGAAACGTTGGATATTAGTTCTTATCCAAAAGGAGTTTACCTCATTAAGTTAAGTGTAAACAATCAAAGCATTACCAAGAGAATTGTAAAACAATAAACATTAAAAAGGAGGCTAAATTTAGCCTCCTTTTTTTATTAGTTTAAAAATAAAACTAATCCTTCTTTTCTATTCTTTTTCAGCTCTGTGCTTTTGCTGTAGTTGAGTATAAACTCTAAACTTTCTTTACTTGGTCCTTTTTTCAACTCCTTAGACACCGGAGCAATAGTTGTATTGTATCTGTTTAACATACGCGATGTGTTTTTGGTTCTTTCCTTAAAAACGCATCCAACTATCACTTATTGCACAAGTCAAAAAAATTATCTACCAAAATAACTTACTAAACTGGCCTTGGCCAAAACACTGTCTTTTATCATAAACATTACCATAGCTGGCGTAGTGTCTTTATCCAAATCTAAATGAGCTTCTTTGATGGCGTAAACGGTAAAAGTATACGCGTGATCACCATGACCTGGAGGCGGACAAGCTCCACCGTATCCATAACTTCCAAAGTCATTTTTTGTTTCAACTACCGTATTCGGAAGGTTGGTTCCACCCTCCTCTATCTCTAGGCATGTTGCCGGAATATTAAACGCACACCAATGCCACCATCCAGATGGTGTTGGCGCATCGGCATCATGACAAATAATAACAAAACTACCCGTACCCTCTGGTACACCTGTTAAACTCAACTCCGGAGATAAATTATCACCTGATAAACCAAAGTCATTAAAGACTTGTCTATTGCTCATCTGGCTTTCTAAACTTGTACTTGTTACTTTAAAATTCTTCATACTTTCAAAAATAAAAAAAGGGATGAATAATAATTCATCCCTTCATCGATTAAAAGTAATCTTCTTATTGTATCACCACACGTTCTACTTTACGTGTTGTGTTTCCTTCTATTTTCACTAAGTAAACTCCTTGAGAGTATTCAGAAACATCAAATTTTGCATCCATTCCTTTCTTCACAGTTCTAGAAGTTACTAACTCACCTGTCATAGAGTAAATACTTACTTGAGCGTCTTCTCCAACCGTAACATTTAATTTACTCGTCGCTGGATTTGGGAAAACTTTAGTTTCACATCCCGTTGGACATTCCACTGATTCAACACCAACAAACCCTACTGGTAAAATAGATGATAATACTACTTTAGACTCTGATAAGGGGTTTGTAGCTCCCTGCATTTTTATTTTGAAGTAAACAATACTAAAGATAGGTAATTTGCTTGTTGCGTAATCGTAGTAATCGTATTGTCTTCTCACTAATTCTAAAGTAGAACCTATAGCAGCAATTGTTGCCACAGATGTGTCTATTGTAGTTACTCTTTTTACGTTATTGAAAGTGTTTCCTTGCGCTAACATTAAAGTACCTTCTCCATCAAAAGTTGTACTAACCGTACCAATTGTAGCTGAACTTGTAGGTATTCCATTAAAACTGTAGTACAAAGTTCCTGCGTAAGAATCAATCACTTGGTCAGAAACATTCATAGGGTAAGATGCAATCTGAGCTTCATCAGCATCTAATACCAAACGCATCTCTCCAAAACTTACTTCATTGAAAACAAATCCTTGAGAATTTGCTTCAGTTGCAGTAGAGTTACTAAATCTTGTTAAACCATCTTGCAAGCTCATAGCTGAAGTTGAACTCGCATAAGTAGATGCATTTGGTGTTGAGGCAGGATCTACATTTTCTAGTAATCTAGCATATGATGCTCCATATCCTCCGTATGTGCTGTAGTCCCAAGTAACACCATTACCGGTAACGTTTTCATATTCGGGTGCTAATGAATCTATAATGTATAGGTTTATCGATGCACCTACTGCTGGCTCATCTGCTTGTGTAATTTGAGCACCTACATAACTAGTTCCTAGTAATAAAGCTGCTAATAGTATATTTTTCTTCATCGATAATGAGGTTGTATTTTACTTGTCAACAAATATAAGTAATTCTTAATTAATTTTTTCTTTCGGTTTTTAAGTCCAATTAACAAACTTTTAAACCTTAGTTTTGTTACCTCAAGAAACGAAATTAGAATGAAAAAGGTTGGCTCGAGTTCCTTCAAAAAATTGTCTTTTATTATTTGTGGTAGTATTTTCCTTTTAACGGTGTTATTTTCCTACCAAGCTACCCAACTTCAATTCAATTACAATTTTGAAGAATTTTTCCCAGCCAATGATGAAGAGGCCGATTACTTTTATGACTACCGTCAAAATTTTTCTACAGACAATGATTTCATACTCATCTCCGTGGAAAATAAAGGTGGAATTTTCAACCTTCCTTTCTTAGAAGAGTTAGAAGCTTTCCGAAAAGAAATAGAAGAACTAGACCTTGTAAAAAATGCACGTGCCATTACCAACGAACAAGAGTTTTTCGTCTATAAAAATGGTAAAACAAGTCAAAGACCGTACATAAGCTGGTCAGACACTACACTGAGCACTGACTCTACCAATATTTATGAAAATAAGGAACTTTTAAACACCCTTGTAAGCCATGATGCTAAAGCTGCTGCACTTATCATACAACACCAAAATTATTTAAGTAAGGTAAAAAGTGACAGAATCAACCGCGAGCTCGACAGCATTGCACGTACCCATACATTTGATAAGGTAAGAATGTCTGGTAGAGTAATAGGGCAAAAATTCTACATAGATACCATGACCGTAGAGTTGCGTTTCTTTCTGGCGCTGAGCATACTGCTTATAATCCTTGTACTTTGGTTGGCATTTCGTTCTCTATGGGGACTCATACTCCCCTTACTAGTTATAGTGCTTTCGCTTATTTGGATACTGGGCATCATGTCATTACTCAACGAACCCATCAACATATTGCTTACTGTTCTTCCGTCCATCATGTTTGTTGTTGGGATGTCTGACGTTATACATTTTGTATCCAAGTACATAGAATTATTGCGCCAAGGGATTGCTAAAAATGAAGCGATTCGTACCACTTTAAAAGAAGTTGGGTTGGCAACCTTTCTAACCTCTCTAACCACAGCAGTTGGTTTCTTTAGTTTGTTCTTAGTAGAAGTAAAACCCGTTCAGAAATTCGGAATGGCAACGGGAATAGGTGTTTTTGTTGCTTTCATCCTTACCTTTTCTTTACTCCCTATACTGTTCTATTTTACAAAAACTCCTAAAATAGTTCACCGCAAAGCCAAAGGAGGAAACTGGTATAAATTTCTGCACAAAGCATTTGCCTTTACACTAAAGAGAAGAAAACAAATAACCCTGTTTAGTCTCCTCTTTTTAATCATCTGTAGTTATGGAGCTAGTCTTTTAAAACAAGACAATTTCTTAATGGATGATTTAAAAGAATCTTCAGCAATCAAGCAAAACTTTAATTTTTTAGACGATACCTTTGGAGGGGTACGTCCTTTCGAATTAGCGATAGAAGCACCTGATTCTAATTTCAATTTCTTCGATAAAAACGCATTACTTGAGATCAATACAATAGAAAAATACCTAACGCAAGAATACGGTGTAAATGTTAAGCTCAGTCTTCCCTTTGTGCTTTCCATTGCAAACAGATCTGCACACGCGGGTGATACTTCCTATTTCAAGCTACCTCAAAAACAAAAGGAAATCAACACTTTCTACCGTCAATTAAAAATGAACGAAAGCAAAACTCATTTGTTATCCAGTTTAATTGACAGCACATCTCGTATCACAAGAATTTCAGGAACATTACCAGATCTTGGAAACATAGAAACAACGGGCAGAAATAAAGCTTTTTACGACTTTATTGAAAAGGAATTTCCTTATTCATCTTTCAAATATAAATTGGCGAGTACTGCGCATATTTTAGACAAGAATATGTCTTACCTCTCTGGTTCCTTGGTTAAAGGACTCTTACTGGCAACCCTCATTGTTGCACTTATCATGGGCTTGCTTTTTAAAGATTTTAAAATGGTCGTGATTTCCATCATCCCTAATATTTTACCCTTGGTACTCATAGCGGCTGTAATGGGCTATTTCGGGATAGAATTAAAAATTACAACGGCCATTGTTTACACCATATCTTTTGGAATCGCAGTAGATGATACGATACATTTCTTAAGTAAATTTAAGCTAGAAATGAACAAAGGTAAAAGTGTGCTTTATGCAATTAAAAGAAGCTATCTGAGCACGGGAAGAGCCATCATCCTCACTTCTATCATTTTATGTTCAGGCTTCCTTTTACTCATCTTTTCAGATTTCTTAGGTACCGTTTACATGGGAATGATGATCAGTATTACCCTGGTTTCTGCTGTGATTGCCGATTTATTTATCCTTCCCCTTCTTCTGCTTTATTTCTATAAAAAGAAGTAATTAAAGCGTAGAGAATTTAGGTATGTTTTGAATATATTCTAGCTTTTGCTCCGCTGCGTTTATTTTACAAACGATGGTTTGAAGTCCGTTAGTGAGTAACAAATAATCTACTTGCAGCTTAAAATTATACTGTGCAACTTGGTGCATCACTTTTTCATCCAAGGGTATATGCGGAGCTTTACACTCTACTATGAGTACAGGCTTTCCATCTTTAAATACTACGCCATCACACCTACGCGTGAGTCCGTTAATGTTTAAAGCATGTTCTGCACTAATCAAATGCAAAGGATATTCTGCATGATTAACCATGGCCAATAAAATATGTTGCCTCACCCACTCCTCTGGGGTTAAGACCAGTTGCTTCTTGCGAAAAGCATCCCATACGTAAACTACTCCATCTTTACGAGTGAGTTTTAAGGGAACTTTCGGCAAATTCAACGGACGCATAATTTCTTCTGGACGCATGGAGCAAAAATAGCATAAGAAAAGAAGGTAAAAACGTCTGTATCTAAGAAATAAAACAGACAAATAGTCAGTGTACAACGTATTTACATGCCATATTTTCCGATAATCATCCTAAAAATTCACTTGGATTCAAATTTGACAAGAAGAGAGAAAAAAGAACATCACAATGGATATAAATAAATTAACAACCAAAACCCAAGAAGTAATTGGAGGTGCACAGCAGATGGCAACTGAGCTCGGTCACCAAGCCATTGAAACTGGGCATATTTTGAGTTCCATGTTTAAGGTGGATGAAAATGTTCTTCCTTTCCTTCTACAGCAACTCAACATTAATGCAAACATATTTGAGCAATTGAATCAACAAATTGTTCAATCTTATCCTAAGGTTTCGGGTGGACAAGTGTATTTGAGTCAAAATGCCAACAAAGCCATTACCGCAGGATTTAAACTTATGAACGAATTCAAAGACGAATTTCTAAGTATAGAGATTTTGTTCATGGGATTATTAGAAGGATCAGATCAAGTAGCCAACTTGATGAAAGATCAAAAGATTACTAAAAAAGAACTCAAAGCTGCAATCATGAATTTAAGAAATGGAGACAGTGTAAAATCACAGAGTCAAGAAGGAACATACAAATCTTTAGACAAATACGCCAACAACCTAAACGCCTTGGCCAAGGAGGGGAAATTAGACCCGGTAATTGGTAGAGATGACGAAATTAGAAGGGTGTTGCAAATTCTTACCAGAAGAACAAAAAACAACCCCATACTTATAGGTGAACCCGGTGTTGGTAAAACAGCCATCGCAGAGGGTATTGCCCACAGAATTATATCGGGAGACGTACCTGAAAACCTAAAAACGAAGGTAGTTTACGCCCTAGACATGGGTGCTTTGGTAGCCGGAGCCAAATACAAAGGTGAATTTGAGGAAAGATTAAAATCTGTAATCAAAGAGGTAACCAAATCGGATGGAGAAATCATATTATTCATCGATGAGATACACACTTTAGTAGGTGCTGGAGGTGGTGAAGGCGCTATGGATGCCGCTAACATCTTAAAACCAGCCTTAGCTAGAGGTGAACTAAGAGCTGTGGGTGCCACTACTTTGAATGAGTATCAAAAGTACTTTGAAAAAGACAAAGCATTGGTGAGACGTTTCCAAACGGTATTGGTAGATGAACCCTCTACAGAGGATGCTATTTCTATCTTAAGAGGTATTAAGGAAAAGTATGAAAATCACCACAAGGTTTTGATTAAAGATGCAGCGATAATCTCAGCTGTAGAATTATCTCAACGTTATATTTCGGACAGACATTTACCCGATAAAGCTATAGATTTAATAGACGAAGCAGCGTCAAAATTACGTATGGAAATCAATTCTAAACCAGAGGAGTTAGATGAGATAGAAAGACGTATTATGCAGCTTGAAATTGAAAGAGAGGCAATAAAGCGTGAAAAGGATGAAAAGAAATTAGCTAACATCTCTGCTGAATTAGCCAACCTTACAGAACAGAAAGATAGCTTCATGGCCAAGTGGAAATCGGAGAAAGACATCATCGATAACATACAACAAGCTAAAGAAGACATTGAGCAATTCAAACTGGAAGCGGAACAAGCTGAAAGAGCGGGTGACTATGGAAAAGTAGCCGAGATTAGATACGGAAGAATTAAAGAAGCAGAAGAAAGTTTAGCGCAGAACAAACAAAAGTTAGCCGAACTTCAAGCCAATACTAAAATGATTAAAGAGGAGGTAGACGTTTCTGAGATTGCAGATGTAATTTCAAAATGGACGGGAATACCTGTATCTAAAATGCTAGAATCTGAGCGTTCTAAATTGTTAAGGTTAGAAGATGAATTGGGGCGCAGAGTGGTAGGACAAACCGAGGCTGTTGAAGCGGTGAGTGACGCAGTAAGAAGGAGTCGCGCCGGTGTGCAAGATGAACGCCGACCTATAGGATCTTTCCTTTTTATGGGTACAACCGGAGTTGGTAAAACAGAATTAGCCAAAGCCTTAGCAGAATTCATGTTTAATGACGAGTTAGCAATGACGCGTATAGACATGAGTGAATACCAAGAAAAACACAGTGTGAGTAGATTGGTAGGAGCGCCTCCGGGATACGTTGGATACGATGAAGGTGGTCAGCTTACCGAAGCGGTGAGAAGAAAGCCCTACTCTATTGTATTGTTGGATGAGATAGAAAAAGCACATCCTGATGTTTTCAACATTTTGCTACAAGTTTTGGATGATGGAAGATTAACAGACAATAAAGGTAGAGTGGTCAACTTTAAGAATACCATTATTATCATGACAACCAACATGGGATCTAACATCATACAAGAGAAATTTGATGCCATGATACCAGGAACTGAAGAGGAAACTAAAGAACAAGTAGAACGTGAAGTTTTCAATCTTTTAAAACACAGTGTTCGTCCAGAATTCTTAAACAGAATAGACGAAACTATACTCTTTACTCCGCTTTCTAAGGCAGATGTCGTTAGCATAGTAGACATTCAATTGATGCAATTAAAAGAGCGTTTATTGAAAAACGACATCAACCTAGTGTTTAAGCAAGACGCGATAGATTTCATAGCTGATACAGGATTTGACCCGCACTTTGGAGCGCGTCCTATTAAAAGAGTAATACAGAAAAAAGTATTAAATGCCTTGTCAAAAGAGATCTTAGCCGGACGAATAGACACAAGTCAAAATGTTGTAATGGACTTAATAGATAACCAAATCATCTTTAGAAAGCCCATCAACGAAGAAGAAGAAATACAACTTTAAGTTAAAGTTCATAATAGTTATAGAGCACAAAAAAGGGAGGTTCCTACGCCTCCCTTTTTTTATGATCAAATTTTAGATTATTCCACAATCATTTTAAGAGTCTGCTTTCTTACTTCCCTAGTCAAGGTCACAAAATAAAATCCACGTTCAAAAGTCTGTTCAATATTTATTTCCTCCGTATTTACAAAAACATTGGCATAAACCACCTTTCCGTTTACGGCGGTGATTGTAAGTCCTATTTTCTCAACCTTTTTTCCTAAGTCTAACTGAAATGTTCCTTTATTTGGGTTCGGGTAAAGTTCAACACCTAACAATTCTTCATCTTCTAGACCTATCGTAGAAATCGAAAAGCACGCAGAGGTATCAGAACAATTATCACTATTGGTTAATATTAAGGCATAATTCCCATTAGAAGTTGCAGTAAAAGTTGCTGCTGTTTCTCCTGAAATTGGTGCATAATTATTATCACAATCTACCCATTGATACCCACTTCCATTATTCACAGATGTTAGTGTGATTTCATTTTGCGAAACAAGGGCTTCCGCAGGGGTAAAAATCAAATCTATGGTAATAATAGAATCACAACCAGAAGTATTAGGTATTGTATCTGTGTAGGTTCCTGGGGAGAGATAGACCTGACCAGAGGGAGAGGTATAAGAATCACAGGCAGAAGCATTCAATGAACTTGAGGATTCTGATAATATGGTTAGATCTAGGGTTAAGGTTGAATCACATCCACCTACGGTTTGGAGGTTTTCTGTATACATTCCTGAACTCGTATAGGTCACACCAGAATTGCTCGTATAATCTCCACAACTTGTTTCTACTACCGTAGCGGAAGAATTCCCACTCCCCACAGTTAAGTTAATTAGATAAACAGTATCACCACAACCTGTAGCCGATGGCAACGTATCATAGTAGACACCTGAGGTTGTCCAAACCTGTCCAGATGGAGAAGTATAACTCAAACAAGAACTTTCCAATAAATAGTAATTCACATCTCCAGAAACCGTTGCCCCACCAACGTAATTAGAAGTAGCTCCTAAAAGGGCAAAATTATTCAAAACACCACTATTCCCATTCCCACTGTCATCGGTTAAGTTCACTTGGGATGCATTTCCTCCTTGAGGAGTACCTTGCTCGAAGGAATAATAAGCTTGCAAACCTGTTGGACTCTGTAAACAAGCTCCTGTATTCATGGATTGCACAATTTCGGCCTGTGTTCTAACCGTATTCCACACCCTTACTTCATCGATAATTCCATCAAAATAACTTTGATTGTATTGTGGCCTATACCCTATGGCTAACGGTTGTGTAGAAGCCGTCATTGGATAATCTGCAGTAGTTGAGGTAGACAACACACCGTCCACATAAATCTTTAAGAAACTTCCATCAAAAGTCATGGCAACGTGGGTCCAGGTATTCAGCGAAACTTCGTTGGCGCTCGTACTGTGTTGCACGGCATAGGGAAAGGTAGTTGTTCCGTAACCTATTTCTGCGGTTACCACGCCATTATTCCCCAAGCTCAAGGCAAAACCATCATTGTCTTGAAAGGTATTGTTGATACGGTTTACGATTGCATTACTCGTGGAGGCAGATCCAAAGGAACCCGCTTTCACCCAAGCTTCTACTGTAAGGGCATTACCCGTAATGGCAGTGGAACTATTGGTACCACAATTCACGTAATCGTTACTTCCATCGAAGTCTAGACCGACCTGAGCGTGACTTAAACTGCCCAAAAACAGGCAAGTTAGGAGTATTCGGTTTTTCAGTTTCATAGTTGTTTATTTTCACACAAATTAGTGAAAATAAACAGATGAAAAAAGTCGAAATTTATTTAGATACTACGTAAAGTAATTCGGTCGGACTAATACGCATACGTTCAATTTTTTCCATGGCGAAATGCTTTGTTGGGTCGTATTCCTCCACTTTAAATCCGGCTTCTCTTAACCAATCTGGATAATCTAAAGCAAACAAACGTACGTGGTCTTTTTGCCAGAAATGCTTTTCTCTTTCTTCCGGAGAAGTGATACTTGGATCTTCGTAAGTTTTTTCTCTATTGATGTCTTGCGGTACCTGCATTATACCCCAACCACCAGGTTTCATAACACGGTGCAACTCACGCATACACTGCTTTGCATCATCAACATGCTCCAAAACGTGATTACAGAAAACAACATCAAAACGGTTATCCTCTAAAGGAATTTGGTGCAAATCAAAGTGCATATCAGCTATAGGAGAAACCAAATCTCCCGTAAGGTAATCTAAGTTCTTTTGCTTTTTGAACCTACTGTGAAAACATTGTTCAGGAGCAATGTGCAATACCTTTAAGTCATCGGTAAAAAAGTTGCTCTCATTTTTAAGATATAACCACATTAAACGGTGACGTTCTAGGGTAAGGTCGTAAGGACAAAGCACATTTTCTCTGTGTGCAACATTAGAACCATACGATAAAAACTTACTAAAGCTCTTCTCACAGACCGGACATTCCACCTTGTTTCCCTTGTATAATAAGGGCGCTACCATCTTAAAAGGATAACTCAAACGTATCAATAATGGACGTGGTAATTTATTGAGTAAGTACTTATATAGTTTTTTCATGTTGTTCTTAATTATTGCAAAGCCTCACAAAAATATAAACTTGCGCGACAGTTTAAAGCAATAGCGAATAAAAAGCAGGAAATCTCTCATTTTTTCTACATTCGCAAAAATGGAAAATACGATGAAAAGCAAAGCACCAATCGCACGTAAAGAGGCACATGAAATTACCACAAATGGTCATACAAGAACAGATCATTATTTCTGGATGAATCAGCGAGACAATGCAGAGGTATTGGCCTACATCAATGCAGAAAATGCTTATGCTAACACGTATTTCGAAGATACCCAAGAGTTACAGGAGAAAATTCTTCAGGAATTCGAAAAGAATATAGACCCGAATGACAAAGGGGCACCCTTTTTAATGGAAGGAAATTGGTACCAACGCGAAAATTTAGCGGATAAGGACTACCCTATGTTTTATCGTTTAGAAGGAGAACAAAAATTCTTGTTTTTGGATGAGAATGAAAGAGCAAAGGGCCATAGTTATTACAATTTAGCCTCGTGGCTTCCTTCACCCAACAATGAATTATTGGCTTTAGCTGAAGATACAGTGGGAAGACGTCAATATAAAATCACTTTTAGAAACAATACTACCAATGAATTTCTAAAAGACGCTTTAGAAAACACTGACGGAAGTGTGGTTTGGGCCAATGATAATGAGCACGTGTTTTACGTTAAAAAAGATCCTGAAACTCTGCGTGAATTTCAGGTGTACAGACACAAAATAGGAAGTCCGGTAAGCCAAGACAAACTAGTTTTTGAGGAATTGGATGAACGTTTTTATGTCTTTATTGCCAAAACAAAAGACAATAGATATATACAAATCAACCTCTACTCTTCTACGCGATCTGAAACTTATTTCATAGACGCCAATACACCGGAGCAACATCCAGAAGTTTTCTTTGAAAAAGAAAAAGATCATTTATATGAAGTGGAATCTTTCGGAACAGGTTTTTTAGTGCTTTCGAACAAAGATGCGCTCAACAATGAACTCAGGTATTTTGCACAACACCCCTCGAAAGGAAATAACTACGAAATAATTCTGACACACAAACAAGAGGTTTTATTGGAAGAATTTAGTGTGTTTAAAGATTACGTAGTGGTGGTTTCTCGAGAAAATGGATTGAGGAGTTTAAACATCATCCACTGGAAGGATAAATCTTCACACAAGATAGCACTCAACGAAGAATGCTACAGCATTGCCTTATTTGTAAACGAAGATTTCAACAGTGATGTTTTATACTACAGCTACAATTCAATGACCACCCCTCCAAGTGTTATAGCCTACAATATGCGCACTCACCAGGAGAATATACATTTTGTAAAAGCCCTTCCCAACCCCGATTTTAAATCAGAAGATTACAGCTCTCACAGAACTTGGGCCTTGGCCAATGATGGCACAAAAATTCCAATTTCATTGGTGTATAAAAAAGACCTAGATTTCGCTAAAGCCCCCTTACTTCTTTATGCTTATGGTTCTTATGGAATAACGATACCTACAACATTTAGTGCATATAGATTAAGTTTATTAGAAAGAGGTTTTGTATTTGCCATTGCCCACATTCGCGGAGGAAAATACATGGGAGAAAAATGGTACCAAGACGGAAAATGGTTAAAGAAGAAAAACACCTTTACTGATTTTATTAATTGTGCAGAACATTTAAAGCGCAACAACTTCTGTAAACCCGACGGATTGTACGCGCAAGGTGGTTCTGCCGGTGGTATGCTCATGGGAGGGATTGCCAATATGGCTCCTTACCTATTTAAAGGCATCATCGCACAAGTTCCTTTTGTTGATGTGGTGACCACTATGCTTGATGAGAGCATTCCGTTGACAGTTGGAGAATTTGAAGAATGGGGAAATCCTAAGGAAGAAGATTATTACCAATACATGCTGAGCTATTCTCCTTACGATAACGTACAAGCCATGCACTACCCTTCTATGTTTGTTTCCACGGGTTACCACGACAGTCAAGTACAGTATTGGGAACCCTTAAAATGGATAGCGAAACTACGCGAGTTAAAGCAAGATGATAATACTTTGATTTTCGATTGTAACATGGATGCAGGACACAGTGGTGGAAGTGGTCGTTCTACAGAGCGTAAAGAGATTGCTAAAAACTACGCCTACCTGCTTAAAGAAGAAAATTTACTTTAGTCGCAAGATTAAATAAAGATTATTAGGAGGTTAATTCCTCCTACTTTACTTTTGTGGACGGTGAAAAAAGGAGGAGGAATATTAGCGATTACATTGAGCTTACTGGTGAGCCTTTTTGTTCGTGCCCAAGAGTTGCCTTATGAAATGCACAAAGACAGAATAATTGTGCACCCAAGTATGGGATTTAGAACCGCTCCTTTTTCCTTAAAGTCAGAATTCAATCAGGAAATTGATCGCATTAATTTCAGACCCAACCTCAATGCTATTGCTGGTATTGGAATGACCTATAAATGGATCAGTTTTAATTTGCGTTTCAAGCTTCCGGGCTATTTGAGAAATACAGATAAATTTGGTAAAACAGAATACCTCGACTTAAGTGCTTCCTTCCCTTGGAAAGGCTGGTTTTTTAACGGAAACCTTAACACTTACAGAGGTTTTGCCATAAAAAATGCTGCAAACATTGATGCAAGTTTAGGCAATCAGCATTCGAATAACAAACTTCAAAACTCCACACAAAATTCATCCATTTCCATTGCTGCGTGGAAATTTTTTAATCCAGAATTTAAAGTCAAACCCGCCATGGGAATTGCTGGAAGATATACAGCACAAGCACATTCCTTCTATGTTAAACCTACCATAGATGTACACGGTGTTTCAGATCCAGAACATATATTACCTTATCAGTTTTTTGATACTACTGTTTCTGTATACAGAGCACAAAATTTAAGTTCCATAGACATGGGGGCTGTACCCGGTTTTGCTTATGTAAACAATATCAACGGTTGGCAATATGGAGGCTGGGCCGGTGTAGGAGGAGTTTTACAGACCAAATTCTTTAGTGCTGATAAAGTTGCTCGTGGTTTTATCGGACTCTCCCCTCGTGTAGATATTAACCTTAAAGGAGGCTATAATGTAGATGATTGGTTTGTGATGCTTAACGCACAATACAACAACAAACGCATACGCTTCAATCAATTAAGTTATAGACAATCTTATTATTCTTTTACCTTAACCGGCGGATATCGCTTTAAATACAAGAAGAGAAAAAAAGATGACGCTTAATATCAACACCTTACTACTAGAAATTGACACTGTTCAAACCGTTGTATTTATTTTGTTCCTCATGCTCGCAGTATTATGGGGAAAAAACTATTACGAGAGTAGCTTCTGGACCAAAGGAGAAATACCTTTAAGCTTCGGTAAATCAAAAGAAAATTTTATTGAAATACTCATCGCTCTATCCTACAACGTGATGAAACTTCAACATGAGGGGTACAGAGAAAAGCAAAAATACCTGTACGACTACCTTAAAAAGTTTAACTACTTTGAAACGGCCTACGAATTTCAAAATTCTTTCGCTGCAACCACCAAAATGCCTTTAAAGTCGGCGAGCATTGTAAAATGGATCAACAAGCACTACCCTAATGAAAATCAACGATTAAACATCGCCTATTTTATAGCTGGCATGTGTTTTCAGGATGGAGAAATATCCCCCAAAGAAATGAAGTACCTCCACACCTTTACAAGAGGTTTAAAAATTGGACATCACTTTGAGGCCATCATTGGTAGCTATCAGCAAAAAGAAGAGCAGAAAAGAAAACAAAACACGAAAACTCAACACAGATCAACTCAAACCAACAACAACCTTGTTTTTAAGATATTAGAAATTCAACCGACAGAAGATTTTGCCAAAATCAAAAAGGCGTATAGAAAATTGGTTAAAATTCATCATCCCGATCGTTTAACCGACGCTTCTGAACTAGAAATCAGTATAGCTCAAGATAGATTTATAGAAATTCAAAAAGCGTACGAAATATTAGAGAAACGTTACGCATAAAGCATCTTTTTGGTCGTTAAAATCGGGCAGTTTACTTATATTTAGGGCATGGATAAATTAAAAGTAATTGAGTGTCCGAGAGACGCCATGCAAGGGTTACACGATTTTATACCCACAGAACTTAAGGTAAAGTACATTAACCAACTTTTAAAGGTAGGTTTTGACACCATAGATTTCGGAAGTTTTGTAAGCCCAAAAGCCATTCCTCAGATGCGCGATACGGCTGAGGTATTAAAGCAACTTGATTTATCTCAAACACAGTCTAAACTCTTGGCCATCGTTGCCAACAAAAGAGGTGCAACGGATGCTTCTCAATTCGAAGAGATAGATTACCTCGGTTACCCTTTTTCCATCTCTGAAACGTTTCAACAGCGTAACACCAACGCAAGCATAGAAGAAAGTTTAGGACGTTTAGAAGAAATTGTCAACATCACCCAAAAGGCGAAAAAAGAACTTGTGGTATACATAAGCATGGGCTTTGGAAATCCTTACGGAGATGCTTGGTCACCAGAATTAGTTACCCGTTGGTCGGAGCGTCTCTACAAAGAGTTAGGCATTAATATTTTAGCCTTGTCAGATACCATAGGCGTTGCCAATCCTGAAATTATCACCCAATTATTTACCACTCTAATTCCAGCGCTTCCAGAAGTAGAATTTGGAGCACACTTACACTCTACTCCAACCGAGTATACAGAAAAAGTGAAAAGCGCATATGAAGCAGGATGTAGACGTTACGATGGAGCCATTAAAGGTTTTGGTGGTTGTCCTATGGCCAAAGATGATTTAACTGGAAACATGCCTACAGAAGGTATGTTGCATTGGTTCGATAAACACGGCATAGAAACAGGTTTAGATTTAGATGCTTTTAGAGACAGTCTAGACCTCAGTTTACAAGTATTTCCCGTTTAAAATAAACTTTCGATGAAACTTTTTTTCCTTTTTGCATTATTAAGCATAGGCTTTGGAATACAAGCACAAACTAAAAAATTAACAGATTTCTCTAAGCTAAAGATCAGCGGACGTATGGAAGCTACACTTTATGCGAGTGACTCTAACTATATAGAAATCATTAACAAAGGCAATGACTTTGATATAGACAAACTTGAGTTAGTTTACAAAGGAGATGAGTTAATTATTAAATACTTGGGTTCCACTTTAGTTGATTTAAACATAGAAATGGCAATTTACTCCAAAGGCTTGAAACAAATTAGCGCGCACCAAGGTGCAATTGTAACCGGTAGTAAAAGCCTTAACCTTAATGGAGATAAATTGACACTAGAAGTTTTTGCAGGAGGAACGATAGAAGTAAATTCTAATGCAAATTGGATAGAAGCGAATGTAAAACAAGGAGGATCTATAAGTTTAAAAGGAAAAACTGACCATTTAGACTTATCTATCGCAACAGGTGGCTACATAGCCGCATCTTTCCTGGAAGCCAAGAAAGTTAAAGCAGAAATTAAGTTTGGTGGAGAGATTATTTGTCATGCCATAAATTACCTCGATGCTAAAATTGTAAGTGGTGGAGAAATCAACTACAAAGGAAATCCAGAAGTAAATAAAACCATAAAACTTGGAGGTAAAGTAGTTCAGCTATGATATTGAATAATAAAATGTTAGAAATAATCATGTTAAGTATTGCAATAAGTGCTTGTTCCAATGAAGACACCTCTAAAACTAAGGTGGATGACACGCCTAACACAGCTATTTCGAAAGACATAACAGCACCCAAAACCGCTACAGCAAACAGTTCTGAAAACAAGGTAGAAATTTCATCTACCTTCGAAAACAAGACCTTTCAAGACAGCATAGAAATGGCTTTGCTGAACGAAATCAATATTTGTTACGATACCCTTCATCCCGATGAAAGGAAAAAGGGAATGTCTTTGTGCTCTCCTGAGAATTTTGCTTTCTATACTTACTCAGACAAGATTAGTTTGGAGAACGGCTTTTTACTTCAAGTAAAGGCAGGTGTGAACGACTACCCCATACGTCGTTTATTGTTTTTCATCCGAGAAAATGGAAGATTAGTTAGCATGAACAACGTGCAAGGTTACTTGGTTGAAAAACGTCACAATCCGAGTGGTTTTGATGATTTAGTTGTTTCATTGGTTGATAATCTAGACGGTACTTATCAACGTTACGACGTACTCTTACAATACCAAGAAGGTAAATACCACTTGGTTGAAGCTTTGGCCGATTTGTATGGACCTATAGAGACACCCGAAATGAAAAAGAACGCCAAAGCATTTTTTGAGGAGCGTATTCGTAAAAATAAATTGATGTTTTAATGCGTAAATTGAGTCTATTACTACTCCCTATTTTTCTTGGAGCCTGCATACACGAGAGTGAGTTAAAACCTATACTGCCCCTTGAGTTTTTACACGATGACAATTCCAAAGTTTGGGAGGTGGATCAGCACAGTGAACGATTGGACGCAGAGCACCCGAA
Organism: Lishizhenia tianjinensis; assembly: GCF_900116425.1. Lineage (GTDB taxonomy): Bacteria > Bacteroidota > Bacteroidia > Flavobacteriales_D > Crocinitomicaceae > Lishizhenia > Lishizhenia tianjinensis. Next base: position 739,031 of record NZ_FPAS01000001.1, read on the forward strand.
CTTTAACACTTTGATATTTTACAATACGGGCTATGTATTTTTACACCCTAAAAACAACCTAGATGTGAGCACGGGAAAGAAAGGTACTTATGCCCTATCCATTAACCCCTCAGACACGCTTTTAACCCTAGATTTCAATGGGGATAGAAAGTCTTATCAAATCACTCTATTTAGCAAAGATGAGATTCGTTTTTATCCAAAAAAAATGGACACATCTTCTAAAGATGCATCCATTCATATCATTCCTTTTTCTATGCCTTATTAGGGCACCTCTTATTGCTTCACGATTCTTTCAACTCCATACGATCCATTCACCTCATACTGCAAGAAGTATACTCCTTGTGGTAAATGTGCCATTGAACACTCAGTTCCAATTTGAGGCTCTATCACTACCTGCCCTTCTAGGTTAATTACTGAAAAATTAACTGCTTTCGAGCTAGAGATATACATCATATCTGAAGTTGGATTAGGAAAAACGGTTAACGCTACAAGCTTTTCATTTTCTATACTTAAAGGATCATCTATCCTCACTTTAACATCGTCAATAAACAACTTAAATCCATTGAAAGTTGTATTCACGAAAGCAAGGTAAACAGCCTGATCGTTGTAACCATTATCAGATAAATTCACTTCTCTTTCTAACCAATAAGGCACTTCATTATTTACCAAAATAAGTGTATCGGTAAATGAACTGATGTTGTTATCTGTCGTAGATATCAATACTTTATAATCATCCGGGAAAGAAGGATCAGCAGACATAGCCTCCCAATTTAGAATATTCCCATAGGCTCCTAAATTAATTGGAGGTGTTATTAACCAACGGTCTGCCCTATCAATGGGATCAAAATAAGAAGTACTTGCTGCAACAGTGTCTGCATACAAACTATCTTCTGTATACGTAATCCAGGCCGCATCAAATTCTACAACCGAAGAGTCTACGGTTAATCCATCGTTATCAACTATCGTCCAAGTTGATGGTACACCTTGTTGAAAATCTTCATTAAAAACCTCTGTTTGCCCCATAACAAAAGGCACTACAAACAAAGATGCAAAAAGCATAATTTTATTCATAGTCACAAAAATAGGAAAATTGCTGATGTATCATATACCCATGGGCACTCCCCTCAACTCTTTAACAAAGATTGTAAAAAAAGGATGTTTATAACTCTCGCAGCTCAAGCGAAATGTAGACCTCTCCTTCTTTATCTTTGAAAGAAAAAAACGATGTCGAGCACCCTAATATTAACGGTTATAGCCCTATACTTTGTTTTACTCATTAGTATTTCATTTATCACTTCCAAAGGAGCTAAAAACTCTACATTTTATTCGGGAGATAGAAATTCTAAATGGTATTTGGTAGCCTATGGAATGATAGGAGCTTCTTTGTCTGGCGTAACCTTCATCTCTGTGCCGGGAGAGGTAGACAGTTTGGGGTTTAGTTATATGCAAATGGTTATTGGTTACTTAATTGGTTATGCCATAATAGCCTTTGTACTCATGCCTTTGTACTATCGCCTCAACGTTACTTCCATCTATGCTTATTTGGGAGAACGTTTTGGAAACACAGCCCATAAAACAGGCGCGGCATTTTTTATAATTTCAAGAATACTCGGAGCATCTATACGTTTATTTTTAGTGGCGGACATACTACAATTCTTTGTTTTCAAAGATATGGGGGTGAGTTTTTATGTAACGGTTTTCATTACCCTTGTTTTGATTTACCTCTACACCTACCGCGGTGGAATAAAAACCATTGTTTGGACAGACACCTTACAAACCACCTTTATGCTTGGTGCTTTAGGGATAAGCATTTACCTCATTTCGCAACAATTTGGTGCAGCGCAAAGTTGGGAGCATTTGGAAGGAATAGGTGCTATGGATTGGTTTGTAAGCGAGGATGGAAATGCAAAAAACTATTGGTTAAAGTATATTCTGGCGGGTATGTTTATCACCTTAGGAATGACAGGTTTAGACCAAGACATGATGCAAAAGAATTTAACCTGTAAAAACATCAAGGAAGCACAAAAAAATATGATGAGCTTCTCAGTGATTTTATTCTTTTCCAATTTACTTTTCTTGGTTTTGGGAGGAATGCTTTTTCTGTACATTCAAGAGAGTCCTGAATTACTTGAAGTTTTCAACGCCATGGAGGCAGACAAGCGCAATGATCGCTTGTTCCCACTTATCGCCTTAAAAGGTGAATTGGGTACAGGATTAGGAATAACCTTTTTATTAGGTTTAATTGCTGCCGCTTACTCTAGTGCGGACTCTGCTTTAACCTCTTTAACCACCTCTGTAAGTCTGGATTTATTTAGAATAGACCGACTGGAGGAAAACAAATCTCAGCGCTACAGAAAGATTATTCAACTCTGTATCACACTTTTAATTTTTATCACCATTTGCCTGGCGAACATTTACAAGGAACAAAATGTTTTAAGAACATTGTTTGTGATGGCTTCCTATACGTACGGTCCTTTATTAGGATTGTTCTTCTTCGGAATTTTAAGCAAGCGAAAAGTAAACGCTACAGCATTGTTGATAATTTGTATAAGTATACCCACGGCATTAATCGTACTGATGAACCATTCAAAAGATATTTTCGGTGATTTTTTAATCGGTTCAGAATTACTAGGTATTAACGGATTACTTTGTTATTCAGCCCTGTATGTAGCTTCATTGTTTAGTAAGCAAAATTAATTTTGAAATGTGACGATGTTTTTTAATAATTCCACCTTTGATTTTATTAAATTGCTCCTCGCTAGAAGAAAAAATCTATGACTACACATCCTATATTAAGGAACGAGGAGAATTTATCCTTTATAAATGCTTTTGGAATAGACGGTTATTGGATATATGACCTTCAAAAAAACGAAATCATTTTTGCATCTTCTCTACTCATAAAATTGTTTGGTTTTGATTATTTAAAAATCAATGCAATTGATAAAGCGCTAAAAGAAATTAATCTTAACAAAACGGCTTTAGCTCCTTATATAGAATATTTCAAATACAACAAAGAGAACAAAAGCGGAAGCATTAATTATATCACCTCTGCACAAAATAAATTGCATTTTCATCTTAACTGTAAACACTTTACACATGAGGATGGAACTTGTTACCTGATTGGAGCGCATTCCGAATTTAACAACGAAGAAAAATATACTCGAAACCAACTGGTTCTGCAACAACAATTCGAGCGTTACAAGTTTATTATAGAAGGAACCGATATAGGAACCTGGGAATGGAACATACAAACGGGAGAAACAGTATTCAATGAAAAATGGGCCGATATCATTGGCTATAACCTTGAAGAACTCGGAGTAACCAGCATAGATACTTGGATAAAATTTTGTCACCCAGATGATCTGGAACTTTCCAATCAACTCATAGAAGAACATATTCAAGGGAAAAGTCGCATCTACGATGTAGAAGCGCGTATGAAACACAAAAACGGGGACTGGATTTGGGTGCACGATAAGGGTAAAGTGGTTTCATGGACAGAGGATGGCAAACCAGAATGGATGGTTGGTTCTCATCAAGATATAACGGATAAAATTATTGCCCGTGAACAAAACAAGCGCTTTGTGGACCAAGCTCCTATTGCAATTGCCATGTTCAATAAAAACATAGAGTACCTTGCTGCCTCAGAAAAGTGGATATCCGATTACAACATCAAGGATAATCACATCATAGGAAAATCGCACTATGAAGTATTTCCCGAAATTGGTGAGCAGTGGAAAAGAGACCATCAAGAAGCCTTACGCGGAAAACATTTAAAAAGCGAAGGAGAATTATTTCTTAGAGCTGATGGCACTGAGCAATGGGTTAAGTGGGAATTAAAACCTTGGTATTACAAAGATCGAGAGATTGGAGGGATAACCATGTATTCTCAAGATATAACTGTTGCAAAAAAAGCGGAAGAGCAATTAAGAATTTCGGAAGAAACATTTAGAAATAACTTTGAAAATGCGGCTATAGGAATGGCTATCGTCTCACCTGAAGGTGCATTTACCAAAGTAAACAATAGTTTGTGCGAGATGCTTGGCTATGAACGTTCAGTTCTACTAAATCTAACTTTTCAAGAAATTACCCATCCCGATGATTTAGATAAGGATTTAACATTACTCAAAGAAGTGGTGAACAACCAAAGAGATTCTTATCAAATGGAGAAAAGGTATTTCCATAAAAATGGTGAAATGATCTACATCGTACTTTCCGTTTCTGTTGTTAGAAAGGCGGACAAAACACCTTTGTATTTCATTTCGCAAATAACGGACATAACGCCGAGGGTAAAGGCCCAAATTAGTTTGAGAAGTACCCTATCCAAATTGGAGAGTATCGTCAACGGTAGCACCCAGGTAAGTATCATTGGTACAGATGCTGATGGTAAAATAAACTTGTTTAATGTAGGTGCTGAAAACTTACTTGGTTATAAAAAGGAGGAAGTATTACATAAAAGATCACCGGAAATTATTCACAAGGCTTCTGAGATGGAAGCCCGTAGCGCTGAATTAACCCGCGAATTCAATAGACCTGTAAACGGCTATGATGTTTTTGTAGTAGTAGCCAATGAAGTAGGTTTTGAGTCTAGAGAATGGACCTATGTTAGAAAAGACGGCTCTGAGTTTAAAGTCCTTTTAACCGTAAACCCTATCAGAGAAGAAGGGCAAATTATTGGTTACGTAGGTATTGCTGTTGACATTAGTCAGCTACACGAAGCACAAACCCAGATAAAAACGCTTTTAGAGTTGAAACAAACGCAAAATGAGCGTTTCTCTAATTTTGCTTATATCGTATCGCACAATTTAAAAACCTACACCAATAACCTAACAGGACTCATCAACTTGTTTGTGCGCCAAAATAAAAAGGAAGCGGAAAACAAAGTACTGAAATTCCTTGTACAATCTATAGAAGGACTTTCTGATACCGTTGAACATTTAAATGAAGTTTTGACGATAAGTAGTGAAAACATCGACTATACTAAAATAACCATCAACCATGTACTGAAGAGTTCCATCAATAACTTGGGAATGAACGCCGAAAAAGCCGATGTTCGTATCCTTAACAAACTAGAGAAAGAATACTACATTAAAGGTATAAATGCCTATGTAGAGAGCATCTTCTTTAACTTCATTTCTAATGCTTTAAAATACAGGGATGTAAAAAAAGATAGCTATGTAGAAATCTCCGCTGAGGAATTAGACAGATATATAGCGATAACATTCACAGACAACGGCCTCGGCATTAACTTGGAGAAACACAGAAATAAGCTATTTGGAATGTACAATACCTTCCACAAACATGCCGAAGCAAGAGGTATAGGGTTATTTATCACCCATAATCAGGTAGAAGCGATGAAAGGGAAAATTGAGGTTAAAAGTGAAATAGGCAAAGGAACGTCGTTCACTGTTTATTTATTAAAAGCCTAACCCTTTTTCTCCAAAAATAATAAAGTAAAGCCCCTAAAAAATAGCATAAAACATCCCAATAATCTTGGGTGTACATATTTGAATATTGATTTGGTAAAACGAATTCAAACAAAACTGTACAGAGCAAAAAACTAAAGAATACCTGTGCGGCAGAAAGCTCTAATTGGGGTTGACCTTTGACCTTTCTTATGATCCAAAGCGACCAGGCGTTGATTAAAAAAAGGCAAACTAAATCTGAGAAATAATTCCGCACCATCCAAGGCAATTCTACGCCACTTTGCTTAAGCAAGTAATAAGAGAGGTACAAGAGGTTGCACGCCAGAAAAAGGGGGTGTCTTAAAATACTCATGCAGAAGCTGCAATTGCCAAATAAAGCATGAACACTACCAAGCCCACATATATCCCCCATATCCCCATTACAATGTAGTACAACAAACGCACAAAGGGATTTTTAGAATTACGGGTCTTTTCAAAAAAAACAGCAAGTTTTCCGGGAGGTTTTGGTTTTTGAATTCCATGCTTTGCAATGTATTTCTCCTCGCGTATAATGTGTTCATTTAATAGGTTTCCACAATGCTCACAGTTAAATTCATCCGTTGACCATTGTTTACATGACTTGCACAAAATCTGTTTCATATCCCTGCTGTTACTGGGCTATAAAAATAAAGATTAAAGCCTAATCAACCCTACAATTCTCGTGGGTATTAAACGAAAAAAAAGAACGATCAATTTATTTAGAATAATTCTAAATACCTACCTCTAGGTATTGCACTTGCTCTATTCAAGCCCTTACTTTGCACAAAAAATTAGCTGTAAAAATGTTACGTTATTTAGGAGTTTTCCTTTTCTTAGTTTTCACCAACACGCTCTTGTCCCAAAACCTCACTGTTTATGGAAAAGTAAGTGCAAACGGGAAAGTCATAGAAAATGCTAAGGTAAATTTTGGCAATGGAAAAGGCGCATATACCACTGCTACAGGAACATTTGAAGTAAATGGACTCAATTCGGGTGAATATACTATACAAGTAAGCGCTTTTGGTTATGAAAACTTTACGGCGCGCATTCAATTGCTAAAGGATACTACCCAACTCTCCCCCTTTAATTTAACACCTATAAAAGACATAGAAGGGGTTACTGTAAGTGCAGAAACCGATACCAAAATTACCCAACAAGAAGCCTATAATGTCACAGCCATAGACTTAAAGCCTGTACAAAACCTAAATTTAAATGTAAATGAAGTTTTAAATGGAACACCTGGCATTCGCGTAAGAGAGTCAGGGGGAACAGGATCTGATTTTAGCTTTTCTTTAAATGGTTTTACAGGAAAACAAGTGCGCTTTTTTATTGATGGATTACCAACGGATTATTTGGGACAAGCTTTCGGACTTAACATCGTACCTGTAAATTTATTGGACAGAATTGAAGTGTACAAAGGCGTTGTTCCCGTGCGTTTGGGTGCTGACGTTTTGGGAGGAGCTGTTAACATAGTCACCAAAAACAAGAGCAAAGATTTTGTTGATGCCAGTTACAGTTTGGGTTCTTTTAATACGCACAAAGCTGCACTAGTAGCAAGACATACCACGAAAAACAACTTTATCCTCAATGCCAGTGGTTTTTACACTTCTTCCGAAAATAACTATTTCATGGATGCCTTTTTGGCCAATCCTCTAACGGGTGCTATAGACAAAGAGCCAACAAGAATTCAACGTTTCAATGATGCCTTTAGGAGTTCCACTGGGCTTTTAGAAATGGGGGTAGTCAATAAAAAATACGCAGATAGACTTTTGATAGGATTCATCGCATCTCAAACCTATAAAGAGATTCAGCAAGGAGCCAATATGACCAAAGTAGCAGGACACGTATTTACACAAGAGCGCACCTTCATCCCTACCCTAAAATACGCCAAGGAGGATTTGTGGCTAAAAGGTTTGGACCTAAAGGTTTCCGCCATCTATAGCGATAGGCAAGCCATTACTGTAGACACCAGTTCACGTATTTACGATTGGACGGGAAACTATACAGAAAAGGACTTCTCTGCCACTTCGGGTGAATTAAATTGGTATAAAAGCTATTTCACCTTTAATGACAAAGCTAGCTTGGTAACCAGTACTGTAGATTATGCACTAAACAAAAAGCACAGCTTTACTTTCAACAACACTTTTTCTTGGTTTCAACGACAAGGTGAAGATACTTTGAGCTACAGCGAAGTTCCTTTCAGTAACCCAAACATTTTACAAAAGAACTTTATGGGCTTATCCTATAACCTCAACCTTTTGGACGGAAAATGGGAAAGTACGGCCTTTGTGAAATCTTTCCAGTTACGTTCTGTACTTTACCTAGATCCAGAATCTGAATACGAGGATTTTATTCGATCAGAGGCCAAACAAAATTATACGGGCTACGGAGCAGCTTCAACTTACCACATTCGCAAAAACCTGCAAGTGAAAGCATCTTATGAAAACGCTTATCGCTTGCCTGAAGGTTACGAAATTTTTGGTGACGGACTCTTGTTGAGAAGGAACTATGAATTACTCGCTGAGCAATCGCAAAACTTCAACCTGAGTTTAGGCGGTAGTAAACAAGTAAAAACACATAAGTTTCAGGGAGAAGTTGGTTTCATTTACAGGCTTCCGCAAAACATGATACGAAGAGTGGCTGTTGGTATTGCCTCTCAATACCAAAACTTATTGAGCGCTCAGGTTACCGGATTAGAAATAGCTTTTAAATACACCTACAAAAAACGTCTGCACCTTGAATTGAACAGTACTTACCAAAACATGCTCAATACTAACCAATATAGTGCTGGTTTTGACGATCCATTGTATTTGGATAGAATCCCTAACATCCCTTACTTCTTTGGGAATGGTAGCATCACTTTCAATTCGAAGGAATTTGGAAAAAAGGGCAATCATGTGAGCTTGCGCTGGCACAGCTTATTTGTGGAGGAATTTTATTTGAAGTGGCCGAGTCAAGGAGCTACCGAATTTAAAAACATTATCCCACGACAAATAGCGCACAACTTGTCTATCACTTTTAACGGAGGAAAAGGAAAATACAACTTGTCCCTCGCTTGCAACAACCTGTTTGACAGTAAGCTTTACGACAATTTTAAAATCCAGAAACCGGGAAGAAATTTCAATCTCAAATTGAGATACTACATCACAAAAAAATAAATAAAAACAAATGAAAAACGCGATTAAAATAGGTGCCTTGTCCCTATTAACAGTGAGCATGGTAGCCTGTAAAAAAGAAGATCCTAAAGACAATGTAGATAACAATGCGAATGCAAGCGGCTATGTTGTGGGATTAAGAAGTGCAGACGGTACGGCAGATTTTATTGTAAGCACACAAAGTGTAACTGAAGGTAACATATCATCAACCGGTATGGGTGTGGAACAAACGGGTTGGTGTTATTTTGCAGCTACAAACGACACGTATTTTGCTTTCAATTACACAGAAAATTTTGCTACGGCTTATGATGTGCAGAACGGCATGTTTACAGAAAAAGGTCAGTTTATTTTTGAACGTGTAGACCTTATGGAATATGATGCAGAAAGCGACGTATTATTCGGTATAGGAGCTCCATGGGGAGGTGGTGCATTTGATTGTAACTTCCAAATCATAGACCCTACAAGTGTTTCTATTACCAGCAGCAATACACAAACCATTTACGCTCCTATGCACAATGGTACTCAAATTAATGTTTGGCCCAACGATATTTTATTGAAAAACGGAAAAGCATACATTCCTTTTTACCCGCTAGTTGGAGATACTTGGGAAACACCCATTACAGATACTGCTTATGTAGCCATCTACAGTTATCCAGATATGACCTTGCAAAAAATTATCAAAGATGCACGTTCAACTCCTATAGGTTACTATGGAAACCAACCTGTAATTATGGAAGCGGAAAATGGAGACATTTATGCCTTAACGACAGCTTCTTATGCAGCAGGATATACCCAAGTTGACAATCCTTCTGGAGTCTTAAAAATTGATGGTGCAACGGATGAGTTTGACGCTTCTTTCTTTATGAATGTAGAAGACGACCACGGATACAGAGTAATGACGGGTGAGTATGCAGGAAATGGAAAAATTGTTGCCCGTGTTATTGAAGTGGCTACAGATGATGCTTCAGGAGTAGGATCTTGGGCTGGATTTACAACGGAAAACCCAATATGTAAAATTGCTATTATTGATGTAGACAATGAAACTTTCGAAATCGTAAACGATATTCCATTACACGGTGGTCAGTACAAAACACCTTTCTTTAAAGAAAATGGAAAAGTAATGGTTTCTATTAACGATGGTACTTCAGCGGCAGTATATGCAGTAGATGCCTCAACAGCGACGGCAACAAAAGGAGCAACTATAGGTGGCGGACAATTACAAGGTATTTTCAAATACTAGCACCTCTTCTCTTTTTTTAGATAAACTTCAAAAAAATCCCACTTCTAAATGAAGTGGGATTTTTTTTATATCCATGATATATTTTTTATCTAGGAATAGAAGTGTCTATTGAAGTACTACTTTGTAAACATTTAATTCACCCTTTTCCATTAAGTGTAAAAAATAGATTCCCTTAGCACATGCCGACAAGTTTATCCTTATAAAACGATCAGACCTTTCCATCTCTGCATTACTCACACTCTTCCCTTCCACATTAAACAATTGAACAGAAATACCTGAAATATCAGTTGAAGCTTTAATGAAGACGTCATCTTGTGTAGGATTAGGAAATACTCTTATAGAAGTCAATTCAAGTTCATCTGTCGTCAGATAATCACAAAATTCATCTACAATTACAAAGACTTCAGACTCTTCTGTAGGACAGGCACCATTGTCTGCCGTATAGGTATAGATAAATTGGCCACCAACAGAACCCGAATTCAACTGATCATGCGTAAATGTATTCCCTTGAGCGTTTGTCCAATACCCTAGGCTATCTGGTGTTCCGCCTAAGGCACTCAGTAAATCCATGGGTTCATTTTTACAGAAAACAGCCTGACCATTGGTACCTGCATCTGTTGGACCTAATACATGAACTTCTACAACTAATGAATCTTGCAAACATCCTTTAGCCACATTAAATTGAACGTCATATACGCCTAAATTCATATTAGTTGTATAGATTGTTTCTCCTTGAAGAACAACACCTGGATCCAAGATGGACCAAGAAACAGTTCCATCATAACCACTCATTTCACTTGTAAGATTCACAGAATTACCTTGACAAACCAAAACTTGATCTACGGTACTTAAAATTGGCGTTTGAACTTCAGACAATGTTAATTCAAAAGATCCCGTACTATTCATAAACCCCGAACTTACAGCTAAGTAATATTCATCTCCTGGTACAAGATCACACACATATAAACCAGCGATTCCCGAGGGATAGGTACATTGTGGATTTGGGTTTATAGACTTCCAACCATAAGTTGTATAAGTAGAAAAATCAGCACAATCCCCTACGCTAAACACTTCCGTCATCACTGAAAAATCAGCTTGACAAGGATCAATATAAACCGCCCCATTTGCTGGTGCAATAAATTTAAACCAAACAGAATGTTGCCCTCCAGTTAAAGGCTCTCCCGGTAATTTTGTTGCCCCATTATTTGAATAAATCGTTGACTGACCATTTACGGGTACATTAGTTGCACTACAACTATTATCATTTACATACGGTACAGTATAACTAAGAGGCCCAATCCATGGGTTATTTACACCTCCGCCACATTCTGTTTGTACGTAAACATCATACCTAAATCCTTCCGTTAAATTTAAAAAAGTATAAGGGTTTTGTTGCGTATTGAAAACGTTAACTACACTTGTATCCGGAATAAAACCTGTGGTATCCATCACTATATTCCATGAGTTTTCTTGACCATTCGCTTGCCATTGAACCGTTAAACTAGTTGTATCATTTCCTAAAATACTTAGGTTTGAAATTGGAGGACAATAAAAATCGGTTTGTACATTAATAGGTCCTACTAAAGCACTAGTATCACTGTTTGAACAAACATTACTTATATAGATATCATATCCTGTATTGTCAATTAAACCATTCAAGGTATAAGGGTTATTAAGTGTTGAAACAACTGTTCCCGTTCCTGGAGTAAAATTAACAGTATCATATTCAATTAAATACTCAACAGAAGGCATTACATCTATCCAATTCAACTCCAATGAAGTATCTGTTAAGTTCGTATACGTCAAACTATCTAAAGGCAAACAATTTGGTCCGGCGGTAATTGTTAAATCATCAAAAGTAAAATGTAAGCCTGCACTGTATGGCACATCTAATTCCTTTTTAAATCCAAACCTTAATTGTACTCTCCCCGAATTGATTGGTAGATTAAATTTCTTTTCCACCCAAACATCACCGTAAGATTCATCTACTTTATCCAATAGAATCCAGGGGCCACCATTCCAACTATAATGCGTGGTAAAAACAGCACTATCCAGTGGTCCACCAAAGCCAGCATTGGCATATACGAAATAGGAAATTTCGGTTGACTCCACATTGTTCACATCAACAATCGGCGTATAGTAAAAACTAGTATCGTGATTTACATTAAGGAGGCCAGCTGGTACACCAACTGCTCCTCCACTTCCTGAATGATTACGACCTAAAGTCGTTGGCAAATAATAGGAAGAAGAAACAAAACTCACCAATTTACTATATGCATCTGTCCTCCAACAAGTTGCTGACCCAACAAGTGGAGTACTTGTAAAAGGCTCGAAATACGGAGGTTGTATCGGTGCACAGTCAGTTTTTTCCCTTAATCTACCCAAAGCATAACTTGTATCTGACCCACAAAGGGTTGAAACATATACATCGTATTGCGTGCCCGCTGTTAAATTGGTAATTAAATTAAAGGTGTCCGTGATAAGAACCGTATGTCCTGTACCTAATACGAAACTGGCCGTATCGTATTCCATCACCCAAGGTCCAACCGCAAGACTATCCTCAAAATGAATCATCATTGAGGTATCATTCACAAATCCTCTAACTAACTTTTGCGGGGAACTACATGACTTTTTCTTCCTAATTTCCAACTCATCCCATACGAATTGATATTGATTAACACTGTAGGCATCTCCCATGTCGGCATAAAAGGCAAAACGCACGTAGCGATGATCCATATATCCCAAATCGAGGGTAATATATTCACCTCTAAAATCAGGTACTGTTTCATGATCCCATACGTACAAAGAACTCCATGATTTACCATTATCATATGAAACTAAAAATCGTAAAGAATCATCCACTCCCAGCCCCGTTGTATATGCTTGATAACCAACTCCTTTACCGAAAACATGTAATTCTAGTTCATAATTTCCTGTATCACTAAAATCATAGGGTTCTGTTATCAACCATGCTTGTTCATCTTTGTAATCCCATGATAAAAAATTAAATTCAAGGGAACCATAAACATTGGTGAAATCATAGCTACTATAGCTATTAAAATACCATATAAAACCAGAATAACCAAAAGTTGTTGGGTGCTCTGTCCAATGCCCATCACTAGCCCTAGGCCAACAATTATTAAAGGTATTGTTTAAGTCGTTGTAATAAGGAACCGGGATAGAAGCACAATCTGTTTTAAAACTTATAGGATAGATAAAATTACTTTGTTCTGTCGCTGAACAGTAGGTTTTAACATACAACTCATAATCGGTATTTGGAGTTAAATTAGGTAATTCAAAATTCCCTGTTGTTGATTGATAAGTAGTTCCATTGCCTAGCGTAAATCCAGGTAAACCATATTCAACCCATACTGGTAAATTACTATTCGCTGTTTGTAGCTGAACGAATTCACCTCCCAGAAAACTTACAGTAATACTATCGGGTGAAGCAGCAGAAATCACCCTTTGTTTTAAGGTATCATTTTCAGGTACGTTATCCATTAAATTATTGGGAAGATACGTGAAGACCTCTATAATATTTGTATCTGATAAAAAATTCGCATCTCCAAGATAAAACTGCTTAACATTGGGTGAAATGCTATCCATACTCATTGATTCAAGAGTATCATAAATCTGAACAGGTGTCTGTAAAACACCGTTTAAACGCCATCCAATAGAAAATGTATCCACCAATGTATTACCATAATTTTGAAGAGTCGCATATACAGGGTTTATACCTGAACAAAAGAAATCTACTGAATCTATAGACACAACCTTCAGATCGTTGGCTTGAGGTACAATAAACTCATAGAATTGTAACTGATTAAAAAAAACATTACCTCCATTATCCGTTAGGTGTTCAATGTATGGTGAACCAGAAATTTGGAAAGCGGTAGAGTCATTCTTTTGAACTCCAATTGTAGTTGTTGATCCATCCGTCGTTCCTGCTCCATCAACCATGTAAATATTATTCGTGCCTTCTTCCAAAACCAAAAAACTGGTATAGTGGCTAAAGTTTTCCAATTTCCAATGGTTAAATCGTAACCATAACTGTCTATTTGGAGCTGTACCTTTTACTTTGGAATAAATAGAATCGCCTACATAACCTTGATAATTACTAAACTTACCCCACATTGCAGCAATCGTATTGTTCGGTAAATCAGGGTGAGGCAAAAGCGTATTATCTGCATTCAATGACGAATTAACCGCAGAACCAACCACAGATGCATCAAAGGTCAGCAAGTAATTTTTACTAATACAAAACTGGGTAACTGGTTGACCAAAAAATTCAAAATTAAAGGGTAATGTTTGAACAGAAGACCAATAATTGGTAGAGGTGCTTCCACCGTATGCGTAAGAAATAATAGGTGTCCATCCCGCTGTACTATATGCCTCAGCGGCGGTAATATTAAGTGTATCATTATTATCTATAGGACCGTCGTGAACATATTCTTGCGCCCTTCCTAGAAAGTATAAGGGAAGGAAAATTAAGAGTAGTATGACCTGTTTCATATCTTTAAGTAGTTAGTACAATTAAGTAACAAAAGTAAAAACATTCCCTACATACTCCTAGTTTCCAAGCCTAAAGTAAAAGTTAGAGTTTCAAACTACTAATCTACCCCCCTGAAAACAGATTCAATATATCCGTTATTTCGTACTACCTTCCACAAACGTTAAAATACTTTCTTTCGCCTCTTTTTGATTCTGTTTCCAATAACTGTAGCGCAAAGGAAAAGTTTCAATACCCGATCTTTTTAAGGTTTGGTACCTTTCTAGGCTAAAAGCTCCTTTGAATTTTCCGGGATATCCAATCAAATCAATGAAATAACTGCGTGCATCCTTCACCACCAAAACATCCAACAAACTTCCAGCTACGGGAAAAGAAGTATACACCTGCCCGAGTTTTCTACTTTCAATAAAACTTTGTACTTCACGCTGAAATTCATCTTTCATGTCATCCCTTGTACTCTGTATATGCTGTTCTTTAAGATGTCTGATGTATTTAGCGATATAATCATCCTTTTTAAACACGTGTTCTTGCAGAGAATGAATGACGTATTGAAAAGATTTCGCTCGCGTAATAGCTACATTGAAAACTTCTGCTTTATTGAGGTGTAAAAAGGCGGAACTATGGGATGTGTCATCTACAACCACACTCATAATCACAATATCGCGCTCCGATCCTTGAAATTGATAGGGCGTACCACAGAAAAGCTTGAATTGCTTCATCTCCTCTATAGAAAACTCATCTTTTAATACGCGCTGTATAGCCTTAACCTGGACAGAAAAAGGTGAAATAACACCTATACTGGGTGGTGCTTGTAAACCTTTATAACGAAGCGTAATTTCTTTTAACAAAGACCTAACCCTCTCTACCTCTTGTTCATTGACTCCTTCTTTGTTTCTTACTCCTTTAAGGTCTATAAGTTGAATGTTTTGCTCTCTTATATATGAAGGAGTTGATTTTATCACCTTCAACAATCCTTCATAGAAATGATCATTGCTAAAAGAAATAATGGACGGGGTTGACCTAAAATGTTCCTGTAAAAAACTCAATTGATTTTGAGAATGTAACTGGTGAACAAATAAATCCAAGACACTTCTCCCCCTATAGTCTAAGATTTTACTTTCAGTTAGTTCATACACCCTCCTTAAATTTTCTTGTGCATTTTTGGAAACAAAAGAATAATGCTTCAATTGATTAGGATCACCAACCACGACTGCTCTTTTGGCCCTGTACAAAGCCGGTAATGCTGTTGCAATATCACACTGGGTTGCTTCATCAATAATCACAAAGTCAAAGGCATTTTTTTGTAAGGGAAGTACGCTGTTTAGTTCTCCCAAATTTACGAGCCATAAAGGAAAAACTTTTAAAAGCTTTTCACTGTCTAACTGCTCCATTGCACTTTTCAACTGCGTAAAATTACTTTGATCTAATGCGTTGTAAAAGTTCGATAATACCTTTCTATGTTTAGAGATATTCTCACTTTTAAGTTCGGCTAATTTGAGTCGTGTAAATTCTTTAAGATTACTATTAATGCGAAGATTTACCTGTTCTATCTTTTCTTGTAATCGCTGAATTTTTGCACCCGATAAAAAGGGACTTTCCAAATACAATTTCCGCCATTTACTCTTCCACCCTCCTAGTCCTTCTAAGTTAATCTTACAAAGCTCAAGTTCTCTTTCAACCTCTGTTTTAAAACTTTTTTCAAGTGTTTCCTTATTCCTGTATAACCCCTTTAAGTTATAATCGCTACTATTTCCTTCATGCTTTCTATAAACACCATTCAAATAGCGCTTTAAACGAAACATTAAACTTCTCCTATACCGCGGTGAGGATGTATTCACCATGTAATCCTCCAGTTGAAATTCACGCGTTAACATCTCTCTTAAAACATCAACGGCTTGTTTACTCTTAGATACAAGCAATACACTCTTATCATTTAAAAGTATATCCACAACCAAATTACTTATGGTATAGCTCTTACCCGTTCCAGGTGGACCAATAATTACAGAATTTGTAAAAGTAGAAGCGTTTAACACTGCTTTATTTTGCTCATCATTCAAACGCGTGGAAGCATAGTTATTATCCAAAGCAACGAGTGCCTTATCCTCTCCATTTAAGATATCTTCTAAACATGAACTCCACGTATTTAAGTTCTGCATAGATTCCAAATCATGCGAAACCTTTAAGCTATTGAGTGATTTATTCGCCACCACCGTGCATGCACCTGGTACAAATTTTAACCCTTCAATTTTCCCCTCAGAAAAGCTTCTACTTATTTTTTGTCTACTCCATACTTTAGGCATGAAAAGAAGCTCCTCCATTTCACAGCCTGTAAAATACCTGTCGAGCAAGGCAAACCATTGGTCAGACAAAATATCATTGGAATTTAACTTTAAAAACAAGGACTTTTCAAAATCATGTTTTGCACCTGCATATTTCTCAGTTAATTTAGACAACACAGCAGGGTTAATCACACAGTTTTCGCGAGAAATCTGTAAATAACTCAAGTCCTCCTTATCTATAATTTCTGCTGGAAATAAAAGCAAAGGCGCAACCAATCGCTTGTCCTTTAACCATTCATTTTCCTGATATCCCAACAAATAAATAAAACCATAAAAGAGTTGGGTTTCCAAAGCATTAAAGCTTAGTTCTTTTTTTAACTCTTCAATTTTTGGCTGATGATAGGGTATCAATGGAAGCACCTCGTGTATCAATGCTTCTTCTCTGGTTTCAAACCACTTAAATTTATACTTCGTAGATAAAACATTATCTACCTGGAGAATTTGGTTATCCAATTGATAACAATCCTTGAGATAGGCGTAAAAATCTTTGGGTTTAAACATAATACTAACTTGCATCACGAAAATAAAAATATAATCACTTTCCCCCTTGCAAACAAAGAATAAACCTTTATGGAGGCAACCCTACGCCCCTGTGCACCATCTATATAAAAACACTATATTTAGTTAAACCAAAACTATTACTATGAAAAAAACACTTGTACTTGCCCTAAGTCTTGGACTCGTTTTTCTTACTGCGTGTAAAAAGGAAATAGAAAAAGAAAGCGGCATAGAGGATGCTGGTAGAGTTACCGGTACCATTACGGCCCCAAACAATGTAACCACCATACCCAACGCCCTACTTTTCATAGATTACGAAGGTGAAATTTATTACACCTATACAGATTCTAAAGGTTATTTCGAATTAGATGCTCCTGATGGTAAGCACACGCTACATGTGCAAACGGGTGATGGATCCATCTTTAGAAACCAAACAGAAATAGAAATCAACGAAGGTAAAATTGTAGAAATCAACAACGCTGACTTACGCTTAACTCAAGCCGCAAGCATCGCTTATGTTCCCGGAAACTACGATGAAATTGAAGCCATTTTAACCACGCTCGGTTACAATGCTACCCAAATTTCGCAACAAGATTTAGAAAACATCAACACCCTCTTAAACTACGATGCTCTTTTTATCAATTGCGCTTCAAGCTCTGCCAACATTACCCCAACGGCATGTCAAAACCTAAATTCCTACGCCCTTAATGGTAACTCCATCTATGTGTCAGACTGGGCCGTGGCTTATCTCATCGGAACCAACACAGGGAACTGTGCAAATGCTCGCCCAGGTGGGTTTATCCAAGATAATCTTTTGTGTACTACCAAGAGTGGAACTACGGGACTTGTAAACAATTGCGTAATCAATAACACTGCACTCTCTACCTATATCGGCACCTCTTCTGTAGATATAGATTTTGATTTAGGAAGCTGGGAAGAGATTCAAAACCTCGACAATACCTTCTGGGAAACCCTAGTGAGTTCACCTGCTGGAGATCCTTTGATGATACGCACGCAGGTTTTTGACACCACACACAGCGATTACCCAAGTGGAGTTTCAAACAATGGAAATAACGGTCAGTGGGTAACCATTTGCCACATTCCTCCAGGAAATCCAAACAATCCCATTACCATTACAATCAATGCCAATGCACTGCAAACTCACTTGAACCACGGAGACAACATTGGCCCTTGTTCAGGTTCTGCAAGCGGAAACATATTATATACAGCCTTCCACAATCACCCGGGTGGTAACAATAACCCGCAAATGGAAGACATCATGGAATGGGTGATTCTTAACATGTAAGCAACAATAACCAATATCAGAACTCCTCTTTAGCTTCAAGTTAGAGAGGAGTTTTCTTTTTTTGTAGTGACAAACACCCCAAAAATCTTGGGGTCGGGCTATCCCTCCTAGTCCTCTTCCAAAACACCTTTCTAAACAAGCTGCTCAAAAGCTTCTGCCGTCGCTTTCACCAGCTTTTTATCAATGCTGTTTTGTTTTGCGGGCTATTCGTACTATCCCTATTTGATTATTCATTTTGTCGTTTCAAAAACACTCTCCTCTTGTATACTACAAAAAAGCTATGTTTGATTTTCTTACTTTTGTAACATGGAAAAGCAAAGAATTAAAGAAAGAGTTGCCTATAACAATGAATTAAAATTGAAGGGATTCAATGTATTCAATATTGAAGAAGACAATAAAGCTACTTTAAATTATAGTCGTAAAGACTTCTATAAAATTTGCTTAACCACAGGCCAGAGTAATATACACTATGCTGATAGAACTTACGAACAAGAAGGTAGTATACTCTTCTTTGGAAACCCGCACATTCCTTATTCATGGGAAACCATAAGTTCTAGATACCAAGGCTATACTTGTTTGTTTACAGAAGACTTTTTAAATAAACACGAAAAATCCGAGAGCTTACTTCAATCTCCTTTCTTTAAGCTTGGCGGTACCCCCATCTTAAACATCTCTGAAGAACAACGTTTGTTTTTAAATCAACTTTTCAAGCGTATGATTTCCGAACAAGCCTCTGATTATGAACACAAAGACGAACTCATTCGCAACTATATAGAGCTCATCATACACGAAGCCTTAAAGATGCAACCTTCAGAACGCATAAAAAAGGAAAACAATGCATCCGAACGCCTAACAACAGTATTCTTTGAACTGCTCGAAAGACAATTCCCTATTGAAAATGCCGAACACCCCCTTCAACTTAAAAGTGCACAAGATTACGCCAACGGCCTAGCTGTGCACGTCAACTCTCTCAATAGAGCCGTAAAAACAGTAACGGGTAAATCTACCAGCACACTCATACAAGAGCGTATTGCTAGCGAAGCTAAAGCACTCCTGCAACACACCAATTGGAACATTGCAGAAATAGGTTTTGCTTTAGGTTTTGAATATCCTACCTATTTCAACAACTTTTTTAAAAAACTTACCGGTACAACACCAAAATCTCATAGAGTAGAACATGTTTGATTTTTATAATTTTTGATTTGATTTTCTTTACCACCTCCCCTCCCTTTCCCTGTAAATTTGCAAGTAAGCTTAAAACAATACTTGTAAACAATGAAAGGGAAAATCAAATACATCACACTACTTGCACTTATCATTGGTGCATGTACACATCAAAAAGAAGAAACAAATATTTCTACTGACAAACATGCTTCAGTAGCTCAACATGAAGACATTTGGCCACTCGGTCAAAAAGGAAGTGCTGAATTTTTCACCGGTGATGCCTACCATTATCCACTACATGCTCCAGACAGTATCTACAATTCCCTTGTAGGAAATGTAGTCTTCCATCCAACAGCCAGAAGCAACTGGCATACACATCCAGGTGGACAAATATTAATCATTACTGCCGGTAAAGGTTACCATCAAATCGAAGGTCAACCCGTTGATACGCTGCACAAAGGAGACGTAGTTCACTGTCCACCCAACACCCGCCATTGGCATGGCGCTGCACCAGACAGTAGTTTATACCAAATGTACATCGTTCCCAAAACGGACTTAGGTATTGTAAACTGGCAAGAAGTCGTGACAGATAAAGAATATTACCAACAATAAACACATCAAAAAATGAAAAAACAACTTCTCATTTTATCTGCAAGTTTATTTGCCTTAGGCGCTTGCACAGAAAATAAAACGAAGCCATCAACCCCAGCTATAAAAGAAGAACAAGAAAATAAAACAACAGAAAACATGACAACAACAGTAGAACATTACACCTTTGAATTAAACGAAAATGTAAACAGAGCAAAAGTAAAATTCACCAACCGTTACGGTATAGAATTAACAGGTGACTTATACACACCTAAAAACAGATCAGAGAAAATGCCAGCTATTGCTTTAAGTGGACCTTACGGAGCGGTAAAAGAACAAGCTTCTGGATTCTACGCCAACGAAATGGCCGCTAGAGGTTTTGTAACCATTGCTTTTGATCCATCATTTACAGGTGAAAGTGGTGGAAATGTAAGAAATGTGTCTTCTCCAGATATCAACACAGAAGATTTAAACGCAGCGATAGATTTCCTTGGAACATTAAACTATGTGGATAAAGAAAATGTAGGTATGATAGGTATCTGTGGCTTTGGTGGTTTTGCCTTAAACGCAGCTGCTGTAGACAAAAGAATTAAAGCGGTTGCTGTAGCGAGTATGTACGATATGTCGCGCGTTACCGCTCAAGGATACTTCGACAGCATGAAGGAAGAAGAACGCCAACAAATGCTAAAACAACTGAGTCTACAACGTTGGGCAGATGCTGAAAACGGTGAGCCTGCATTAGGACAACAAGGTTTACCAGAAGCAGATCAGTTGACGGGAGAAGAGCCAGAATTTGTTCAAGGTTATGTAAACTACTACAAAACAGACAGAGGATTCCATCCACGATCTATCAACTCAAACGGAGCTTGGACGGTTACTACACCTATTTCTTTAATGAATATGCCTATTTTAACTTATATTAAAGAGATAGCTCCAAGACCAGTATTAATCATTGCCGGTGAAAATGCACACTCACGTTATTTTAGTGAAGACGCATACAAAGCAGCTAACGAACCCAAAGAATTGGTCATCATTAAAGATGCGGTACACACCGATTTATACGATGGAGGTAAGAACAACTACATTCCTTTCAGTAAAATCGAAGGATTCTTTAATGAGAACTTAAAATAAAACACTCAATAGTATGGAAATCACTAAAAACGGAATAATACCCTCTATGGAAGGACCAAAAGAATGGTTTACAGGATCTGTAAGAATCGATCCATTATTCCCACAAAAAGAAGGAGCGAAAGCCAGTGGTGCTTTAGTAACTTTTGAACCTGGAGCAAGAACAGCATGGCACACACACCCAGTTGGACAAACACTTATCGTACAATCCGGATTAGGATGGGTACAAAGAGAAGGCGGCCCTATAGAAGAAATAAAACCAGGAGACGTAGTTTGGTTCGAAGCAGGAGAAAAGCACTGGCATGGTGCCTCAGCTAAAAAAGCCATGAGTCATATAGCTATACAAGAAGAATTAGATGGTAGTGCAGTGACTTGGTTAGAACATGTTACGGATGAACAATACACTCAAAAATAATGGCAATGACAACGGATATATTAAAGGAAATAGATCAAAAAAATGATTTACACATAGCTCCCTACAAATCCGATGGGAAAACAACAGGGACCCCTACTTGGATTTGGGAGGTTTTGGTAAACGGTAATTTATATGTTAGAGCCTATAATGGAAAAACTTCTCGTTGGTATCAATCTGCCCTGGCTCAAAAAGCAGGAATAATTAAGGCTGCTGGTAAAAGTTTTAAAGTAGACTTTCAAGCCATTGTAGACCCTGCACTACTATCCAAAATAGATGAAGCCTATGAATATAAATATGCTTCAAGCCCTTACCTCTACCCTATGGTAAGTCCGCGCACGAAAGCGGCCACAGTATTAATCACTTTAAAAGAAGAAATATGATCTTACAAGAAAAATATACCCTTTCAAACGGGGTACAAATACCAAAATTAGGTTTAGGAACATGGTTTATCGACAACGAAACTGTTCCTCAAGCCATTCAAGAAGCTGTAAAACTAGGATATAGACATATAGATACAGCTCAAGCCTATCAAAACGAAGAAGGTGTGGGAGAAGGAATAAAAAAAGCTGGAGTTGCCAGAGAAGAATTATTCATTACTACTAAACTAGCTGCAGAAATAAAAAGCTACGACGAGGCTACTAAAGCAATCGATGAATCATTAGATAAACTAGGTTTAGAATACATAGATTTAATGATCATTCACAGTCCAAAGCCATGGATGGAGTACCATGAAGAAGACAGACATTTTGACGGTAATATTGAAGCGTGGAGAGCTTTAGAAGATGCCTACAAAGCAGGAAAGATCAAAGCCATTGGTTTATCTAACTTTAAGCAAGAAGATGTTTCAAACATATTAAAAAACTGTACTATAGAACCTATGGTGAACCAAATATTGGCACACATCACCAATACACCGAAAGCATTAATTCAATACTGTAAAGACAACAACATCTTGGTACAAGCCTATTCACCTATTGGTCATGGTGAGTTATTAAAAAATGAAGCTGTAGGTAGCATAGCGGATAAATATGGAGTGAGTATTCCACAACTAGGTATTCGCTATGATCTACAACTTGGATTACTTCCATTACCCAAAACAGCTAATCCAAAACATATGGCCAACAATGCTGATGTAGATTTTGAAATTTCAGAAGAGGATATGCACACATTATACAACATGGATCCGATCCAAGATTATGGTGAAGCAAGTGTTTTCCCAGTGTATTCTGGTAAGTAAATTGAATTGAAAACACATTTCACAACTATTCTTCCGACCTTAAAAGTGAAATTGTTTTCATCAGAACCTTAAAAACCTCAGTCAAAAGACTGAGGTTTTCTACTTTCAAAGCTTCATTCTAAAGGAGAAATCCTTACATTTCCATACTTACTTACAAACACTCAAAAAAAACTTCATTTTTATTTAATTGAGTATTAACAAGTTGAAAAATAATTTGATTTTTTTCTTCAAAAACGCTTGCAGATTCAAATAATTGACGTAATTTTGCACCCGTCTCCAAACGAGGAATGACACAAAGAAATAAGAAAAACGGTCTGGTAGTTCAGCTTGGTTAGAATACATGCCTGTCACGCATGGGGTCGCGGGTTCGAGTCCCGTCCAGACCGCCAAGACACGAAGTTTAAACGTGTATAAAAAATGAAACAAACGGTCTGGTAGTTCAGCTTGGTTAGAATACATGCCTGTCACGCATGGGGTCGCGGGTTCGAGTCCCGTCCAGACCGCAAAAAAGCTTCAAGTTTTCTTGGAGCTTTTTTCATTTTTAAAAATATCCCTTTATGGCTGAAGGGCTAGAGAGTGTCGAAGAGTATCAATTTCTTCGGCACTTTTGTTTTTTATATAATCTCATTTTGGTTAAAACACATACCTGTCATCCCCAAGCATCTTGGGGACGAGTTCGAGTCCCGTCAAGACCGCCAAAAAAATACGCCTCTATGGCTGACGGAATAATCCCCAAGGCACTTGGGGACTGAGAGTATCAATTTCTTCGGGATTTTTGTTTTTATAAAGTTTTTCCCACCTTACTCTACCACATACACTTCATTTCATTTACGATCATTCGCTCAATATTTAGGCGGTAGAATACATGCCTGTCATCCCCAAGCATCTTGGGGACGAGTTCGAGTCCCGTCCAGACCGCCAAGAAAATACGCCTCTATGGCTGGAGGAATAATCCCCAAGGCACTTGGGGACTGAGAGTATCAATTTCTTCTGCAATTTTGTTTTTAAAACCGGAACATAGTTCGTAACTTTTTAATCAATCACTTAATCTAACATAAAATGAAACATTTTGTTTATATCCTATATTCAGAACTGCACGACAAGTATTACAAAGGATATTCAACAGCTCCTTACAAAAGACTCGAACAACATAATACGGGAGAGAGTCGATATACGCGTACCTTTCTTCCATGGATAATAGTGTACCTAGAATTGTTACCCGATAAAACTTCAGCTTTAAAGCGTGAAAAATCATTAAAAAAATACGCTAAAAATCAGATTAAGGCGTTGATGTTATCTCCCAAAAAAAATTTGAATTAGTTAGAATACATGCCTGTAATCCCCAAGGCACTTGGGGACTGAGAGTATCAATTCCTTCGGGATTTTAGTCCCCCCCTACCACATCTAGATATACAAATGCCATCATTTTTTTAGCACTCAAAAATTCCTTAACTTGTACTATGCCTTTGAAACATCAAATAGTAGCAATTGTAATCGTCGGTTTGTTTAACTTTCTGAGTACCGCACAAACTTCTATTCGCGCCAACACTATTTTCTTAGAGGGTAAAACTGGTAATGGAACCGTTGGTGTCGGTTTCGCCTCTATCAATTATGATAAACGTATTACTCAAAGAAAAAAAGCCAGTCTAAGAATAGGCTTTAGTAAAGATTTTGACTACAGCGTATTTGGTATTCCTACAAGCATACAATGGTTATCTCACCCTACGAAAAAACATCACTTCGAAGGTGGACTGGGCGTAACACATCGTATAGAGTTTTATGAAGGTAATACCAACTACGATCCGTTCTCCATGGTAACCTTACACTACAGATACACCGGAACCAAAGGAGTCTTTCTTCGTACCGGTTTAAACTATTATGGTTACAGCTGGGCAATATTTTACCCTGTAAATTTACACGCTACTTTCAGTTTAGGTTATTCCTTCTAAATTCATTCTCCATTAAATTTCCTATGCTTACCCAAAATACCGAAAATGTGGTATTGAATTAAAGCTGCTTTATCTCCACCTTTGCTCTTTAGAAACAATCTAAATAAAAATAATGAAAGTAGGGTTTATTGGTACGAATGAAGTTTTGGAAATAGGTCTGAGCAAACTTATAGAGTCTCGCGATACCAATAATACTGTCATAAACCTAAATACCGTCAACACTGATCTGCCAGATATAGATCTACTGTTTATTGATTTCGGTTCTGATAGACAATTCGCCACTGAAAAATTGGCACAACTCACCATAAATTATACCTCTACCCCTATCATGCTCTACGTTTCTGAGCACAATCTTAAAACCGTAAAACAACTTCTTAGTCTTGGTGTTCAAAGTGTAATGACCTACGAATGTGACTTTGACGAAATATACGAGTCTTTAGAATCTATTCTTAAAGGTGGAAAAGTGTATTGTAATAAAGTTTTGGAAGTATTACTCGAAGATACCACCAAAGAAAACACTCTAAATTGCCTACCCGTACAACTCAGCAAACGCGAAATTGAAGTTCTGCAACTCGTTGTAAATGGTTACAGCAGTAAACAAATTGCCGAAGAACTTTTTTTAAGTTACCATACCATTAATACGCACAGAAAGAACATCCTAAAAAAAGTAGGGGTTAAAAGCGTTTCTGAACTCGTACTATTTGCTCAAAGTACAGGTTTGATGAGTCTTGAAAATACCTAAAATGTGGGATTGACTTCACAATCAATTAATATGAACTTTGCATAAAATTTACTTTACATGTACAAAATCTTCATAGTCATAACGGTATTAACAATTGGACTTACAGCCTGCACGAAACAAAAGGTAGCTTCACTTCAAACGGAATATCAACAAACGGTTGCCAAAATAGCTTACGCCAATTACAATGATGCATATCTTACAGCTGTAACTTTAAGAGAATCGATCAATGTTCTCATTGAATCACCCTCTCAAAACACACTCGATGCAGCCAAAGAGGCTTGGTTAGCTGCAAGAGAAGCTTATGGTCAATCGGAAGTATTTCGTTTTCAAGAAGGACCTATTGATGACGTGAATGGTCCCGAAGGATTGTTAAATGCATGGCCTTTGGATGAAGCTTATATCGACTATGTAGATGGAAACACAACTGCTGGTATTATAAACGACCCAAGTATTGAAATCACTCCTGAATTATTAGAAAATGCCAACGAAAATGGTGGTGAAAAAAACATATCTGTTGGCTACCACGCCATAGAGTTCTTATTGTGGGGACAAGATGATGCCAATACAGCATTGATGACTCCAGGAAACAGACCTTTCACCGACTTCGTAACCGATGGAACGGGTACAGCAAGTAACCAAGACAGACGTGGTGAATACTTAAAAATATGTGCTGATTTGTTGGTTGATCATTTAGCTTACGTTAAAAATCAATGGGCTGAAAATGGCATCTACAGAAGGACCTTTATTGAAATGGATGCTAAGGCAGCAATAGATAAAATTCTAACCGGAATGGGTATACTTTCAAAGTCTGAATTGGCCTCAGAACGCATGTTTGTTGCTTTAGACAACCAAGATCAAGAAGATGAGCACTCTTGTTTTTCTGATAATACACATAGAGATGTTATCCTGAATGCTCAAGGTATTTACAACCTTTACTTTGGAACGTACACAACTATCGATGGTCAAACCATTTCTGGAACTTCTATTCAAGACATCTTGGCAAAAGCGGAAAAAGACAAAGAAGAAAATTACACAGCTGTATTTACAGAAACATTGGCAGCAGTTAAAGAAATCCCCGCTCCATTTGACTATGCGTTAACACAAGAAGCAATCGGTGGAAATGGTCCAATTATGACAGCCATTAAAAAACTTCAAAATCAAGGTAACGAGATTGCAAATTTAGCCTCGGACTTAGATTTAATTATTAGTACTGAATTACCAGAATAATATGAAAAAAATTGTAGGGCTTTGCCTTATTTCGGCAAATCTACTTTTACTCTCTTGTAACAAAGGCGAAGTAGAAACATATAGCATTTCGGCAGAAGAAATTAAAAGTGGAGGTGGGAACACAGTGTTCAACACCTCCCAAAATGCTTTTGCCCAACCCAACCCTGACTTATCAGGTGATGAAGAGTTACTGTTTTTTGTCGGTAACTCTTTTTTCAATCAAAACTGGGTAACCTCCCCGGCCTCTACACAAGCTAGAGATGGTTTGGGTCCTTTGTTTAATGCACGTTCATGTTCGGGTTGTCACTTTAAGGATGGTAGAGGTGAACCTTTGCAAATGAACCAAGCTAACAGTAAAGGGTTTTTAATGCGTTTAAGTATAGATGGTACAGATGCGCACGGAGGTCCCAACCCCCACCCTATTTATGGTGATCAATTGAATGAAAATTCAGTAGTCTTAAACGACCCTGCCGAAGGACAGGTGGAAGTAGTTTGGGAATACATTACCAAAACCTACGCAGATGGCACAACCAAAGAATTGAGGAAACCTATTTACACCGTTTACGATGGCAATGGAGAAGTTATGACCAATACCAATTTCTCACCCCGTGTAGGACAACAAGTAATAGGTTTAGGTTTACTTGAGGCCATTTCAGAAACGGATTTAACTGCCTTAACTTCTGGCTTTGAAGAATTAGGAATTAGTGGTAAAGTGAACTACGTGTATAACCACGAAACAGGCGAAACGGAGGTAGGAAGATTTGGTTGGAAAGCAAATCAACCCAGTATACGTCAACAAGTGGCTGGAGCATTTGTGGGAGACATGGGGATAACCTCTCCCATATTTACTATGCAAAATAACACGCCGGGGCAACCTCAATATGACACCTTGGCCAACGGAGGCAACCCAGAAATTGAGGCAGATGATTTTGACAAGATGGTTTTATACTGTTCCAACCTAGCGGTACCTGCTCGAAGAAATACTGAGACAGAAAAGGTCATTAAAGGACAAAAGCTTTTCAATGAAATAGGTTGTGTGGCTTGTCATAACCCTAAATTCACCACTGCTTCTCATGATGATTTTCCTTATTTAGGAAACCAAACCATTTACCCCTACTCAGATATGTTATTGCATGATATGGGAGAAGGATTGGCAGACAACAGAACTGATTTCCTTGCTGATGGTAATGAGTGGAGAACGCAACCACTTTGGGGACTTGGACTTATCGAAAGAGTGAACGGTCACACCTTCTTGCTGCACGACGGAAGAGCTAGAGATATAGAGGAAGCCATCCTATGGCACGGCGGAGAAGCAACTATAGTGTTAGAACAATTTATGCAATTAAACGCCGAAGACAGAGCAGCCGTATTGGCCTTTTTACAATCTTTATAATTATGAAAATCAAATTAATATTCGTCACTTCAATTCTACTTGTATTTACAGCTTGCAAAAAAGAAGAGGAAACTACAGATGCTAAGGATTTTACTAAGTCAACCTTTCAAAAAGTGATCTTACCCCTACATAGCACTTTTTCGAATAAAGCTTTGGCTTTGCAAAGTTCTGTATTGAAATTTGAAACCGCTCCTACTGCTGAAAATCTTAATTCCCTTAAGCAAAATTGGCAAGCAGCCTATAGTAGTTACTCGCCAACAGAGGTTTTCAATATCGATAACATCAAAGACAACTATGCACACTTATACTTTCAAAAGTTTCCTATAGACACGCTGAAAGTGATCAGTAATGTCCATACTAATCCTAGCAATGCTATTGTTTCCTCCAATGCAAAAGGTCTTGGAGCAATTGAATATCTTTTATTCAGGAGTGCTGCCTTAGATTCCTTCCAGAATGAAGCCAATAATATTGTATACCTCAAAGCAATGACGAACGATATTGTGGACAAAGGAAATGAATTGCTTAGCATGTGGAAAGAGAACCAGAATAAATACGTCAACAACCAAGAAAGTGATGCGAGTAATGCATTTAACCAATTGGTGAATGGAATGATTCAATTTACGGAGAATCTAAAAATGCTCAAAGTCGGAAATCCTTTGGGGAAACAATCTCTTGACCATCCTGATCATTATTTGGCCCAAGCTCCTTTCAGCAACACTTCGGAAACTGGGTTGAATGAAGATTTTGAAATATTGGTAAAACTTTGGAATGGAAACAAAACTACTGTGCTAGATACGAGTGTAGGATTGGGAGAAATTGTGAAAGCAAAAAATGCGGAAGTTTACCAAGAAGTAAATACTATACTTGAAAAAATTGGAAAAGATCTATCCCTTCTTCCTGATGATTTAAATACTGCGTTTGAAAACATGGATGAAGCACTAAATACGCTTTACGAAGACCTAAATGTTCTCTACACTTTACTAAAAGTAGATGTAAGTGCACAATTAGATGTTACCGTATTCATCTCTGATTTAGACGGAGATTAAAAGCTATCCAAATTATTACTCAAGCACAGTGTTTTCACTGTGCTTTTTTTGTACTTATATTTTTATAAATCACAATAAAACCTTAAATTGTAGTAAGCTCAATACCAATGCTATGCACTATTTTATATTCCTCGCGTATCTATTAGGATTAATGGCCATGCTTGCCGGGGTATCTTCTATTGCCTACGGTTTTTATGGAATGACGGTTAAAAAAAGAAGCAAAACGGCAGTTCTCTTTAGTTTATCTTTTGGCTTCATTATGCTCGCCTTAACCTTTACTTTGTTCAAACTATTCTGCTAACAAAGCGCAATCTCCCCTTTTTCTATTATCTTAGGTATTTATCACTAAAACTATGATGGATAGAAATTTAAAGGTTGAAAAAAGTATAAGTATTACTGCCAGTAAAGAAGAGGTTTGGGAAGTTCTCACTCATCCCGAAAAAATAAAGGTTTACCTTTTTGGTACGCAAACGCAAACAGACTGGAAGGTTGGCAGTCCTATTTCATTTACAGGTGAATACCAAGGAACCACTTATCACGACAAAGGAAATGTGCTGAGCAACGAAGCCTACCAAAGTTTAAAATACAATTACTGGAGTGCAATGTCTGGTTTAGAAGATAATCCAGACAACTACTCTATTATTACTTATACTTTACATGAAGAAAGCTCGAACCAAATTCTTTTCACATGGAAACAAGAAGGTTTTGGATCAGTAGAAGGGCATGCACATACAGAGCAATTTCTACCCGACATGCTTAAAGTAATTAAAGAACTAGCAGAAAATAAATAACTCCAAACTGTCTTTTACAAGGCAGTTTTTTTGTTTCTAGAAAGAAGAATCTTTTCTATTATTAACCTTAAACAAATACTATGGATTTAACAACGGCAAAAGTAATAATTACAGGAGGAACAAGTGGAATTGGATATGCCATGGCAAAAGACCTAAAAGCGAAAGGTGCACAGGTTTTAATAAGTGGTAGAGATCAAATTAAAATTGATGCAACCATTAAAGAGCTGGGTGTTTTAGGCTTTAAGGCAGACATGAAAAGCGAAGATGAAATTAAAGCGCTCATCAACTACGCCAAAGAAAAAATGGGAGGCTTTAACGTATTGATCAACAATGCAGGGATGGGTATTTTTTCTGAGTTAACAGAAACAAGTACAGAAGATTTCAAAGAAGTATGGGAAGTAAATACTTTGGGCTTATTCATTGCTGGTAGAGAAGCGGCCAAACATTTTAAAGAGCAGCAGTATGGTAATATTATTAATATTAGCTCCTCATCGGGTGTAAAAGGTCATGCTAAAGGTAGTGCTTACTGTGCCAGCAAATTTGCTGTAAGCGGATTAACGGATGTTTGGAGAGCAGAACTTCGTCCCTTTAATGTTCGTGTCATGCAAATCAACCCGAGTGAAGTTGTAACGGAGTTCTTTTCTAAAATGGGAATGGAACAAAAAGTAGACGATAATAAACTAAGGGCCAGCGAAATTGCACATGTAGCTACCAGTATGCTAGCCATGAATGATGTTGGTTTCATTACAGATGCAGCTGTATGGGCAACCAATCCGTGGAAATAATTGAAGTCCAACCAGCGGTAAAACTGAAAATTCGTAAAGGAAAATCCCCCTATTTACAAGTGAACCAATGTTATACTGGAAAAACAAATTACATTTAGAGTAAGCAATTCTAAAGGCTTATTGAGTTTATTTTTAGTAATACCACCTAAAAGAGGAGTGCGCGCTCCTCTTTTTCTTTTCCATAAAGCGTTATTTCCACCTAAAAAAAGTATAACTTGAGGTACATATTTTAACCTTAATGTCCTTTGTATGAAAAAAGTAGCACCCTTGCTTATTTTGGCTTTATCTCTCGGAATTATCTCTTGCAACAACCAAAACCCAACAGTAGAAAAAGATAGTAGAAGTCAAGCGAAAGCCTTAACACCAGATGAAGTCCCACTGGAAGATAGAATCAGTGTTAATCTCATTGTAGAAACCTTAAATAATAAACGCAAAGCAATAGAACAAAACTTACCCCAGCCCATCTCGATTAGTTCATCAGATTTAAGAGAGAAGGTTAAACAAAAATGGAGAAAAATTGATTTCTACCAAATAGACAACGAGGTAGTTCGAATTAAGTCCTACCCCTACACCGAGATAAGCAAAAGAACTGAAGAATTTTATTTGGAAAAAGGAGAATTGTTTATGGCCATCATAGAAGATAATGGCGAAGGAGAAAGAGGTAAATCACTTCAAGAATTCGATAAAATCTATTATTTCCATGAGGGCGAACTCATTCATGAAAAAACGAATGAAAAAGAAATCGAATACAGCATTAAAGATTCTGAAGGCGAGGAATTAATGCAAGAGGTAAGTGAATATTTAGACATTTATAATAAAAGGAAGTAATTCATAACCAAAAGCACATCTACGGATAGTGCTTTTTTTTGTATCCTGACTTAAGTCATAAAATCCCCAACCTCCATGTCTTAATTTTGGTAGAGATGAAAACGATAGAAACAAGAAAGGATGTGGAGCTACTGGTAGAACAATTCTACACAAAAGTACGTGCACACAAAGATCTAGGACCAATTTTCGCCCGTCACATACACGATCATGAATGGCCCGAACATTTGGAAAAGTTAAGTGACTTTTGGGAAACAAACTTGTTTGGCGTTAGAAAATTCAAAGGCAATCCAACACAAAAGCATTTGGCTGTAGACAACGCCCACCCTGGAGGAATGGGGCAAGAACTATTTGGTTACTGGCTACAATTATGGATAGCCACCTTAGACGAATTATTTACCGGAGACCGAGCAGAAAAAGCAAAAGATGCCGCTAGAAACATAGCCCATATACAGTTTTTAATACTCTGGAAAGCTCAGCACAAAGTTCAATCAGAATTTTAGTTTAACTAAAATAATTAGCTTACCTTTAATAGACACAAGCAACTATACCTGAAGCCTTTATCCTAAACTACATATTATGAAGGCACTACTACTTTTTGCACTTGCAGTTTTTGCGTTTACAGTAAACGCTCAAACTCTTTCCGATAGCACAACACTAGCAGACACCAACGTGTACAGACTGGTTACCACCGATGGTGGTGAGTTAATCGGACAAATACTCTCTCAAAACGAAAGAGAAATTTACTTTAAAACTTCTGACGGGAGAAGAATATACATCCCACAATACACCATTAAATCCATAGAAGTTATTGATCAAAAAAAATTTAACAACAAGGGTGAATTTATAGGAGAAGATAGATTTTCCACAAGGTATTTCCTGACCACAAATGGATTGCCCATTCAAAAAGGAGAACATTACATACAGTGGAATCTTTTCGGACCAGACCTACAATTTGGAATAGGTGAAAATTTAGGTGTAGGAGTTATGACCTCTTGGATAGGTTTGCCCGTTGTTGCCACGGTAAAAAAATCTTGGATAATCGGAGATAACTCTCAATTCGCACTTGGAGCACTTGCTGGAACTGGATCTTGGGCCCTGCCTGAATGGGGAGGTTTACTTCCCTTTGCCACCCTTTCTTTAGGGGATAGAACCAGAAATATAGCTTTTTCTGGAGGATATGGAGCCATTTTAAATGATGGTGAATTAGAAGGTCGAGTGGTTGCCAGCGTTGGTGGTATGATAAAAATTTCAACCAAATTAAGCTTGGTGTTCGACTCCTTCTTCCTTATGCCTGGTGAAACGGAAACTAGAACTGAGACCTACTACAATCAAGTGTATAATCCGAATACTATGCAGTATGAAACACAACTCATTACCAATTCCTACGAGGTACAGAAAAGAGGTTTTGCTGTGTTAGTACCAGGTGTAAGATGGCATCAATCCGAAGGAAAGGCCTTTCAATTTGGTTTCTCCGGTATAATTTACGATGGCGAAGTACTATCAGTTCCTATTCCTATGGTACAATGGTATAGAAGTTTGTAAGATCTTGTCTTGAAAAAGTAAGGAGAATAGAACTATAAACTAAATTATTTCTATCTTCATCGGAGTAAAGTAATGGTTCACAATTATGTTTATACTTAGAGTAACACTTTCTCTTTTTCTACTGCTTTTAATGGCGCCAACAACGTATGGGCAATACCCATTAATCAAAAAAAGAAGAACGAGTATCTCTAGAATTAATGTGCATGAGCTCTACCCTTTTGGCACCATAACCTTTAAAGGAAAAACACAAACGGGTACGCAAAAAAACTATGTTGTTGAAGGCTATATGGGAGGTGTGGGCTACTCTTACGTTTCTGCCCAAAAGTTTAAAAAAATTGGTTTTGGTTTTGCCATAGAGCCCCAATACAACAATATCCTTTCTGATGCTTTGTACGGAACTCCCGTTCGCTTGCAAGATGTAAAGCTTCCACTCATGTTTAAAATCTCGAATGAAAACGATGCGGAGTTTGGTATCTATCCCTTCTTTAACAGTTTTAGCCTGGGCGCCTATACCAGTAGGAACCTTGCAATAACCCCAGAGCAAGCCATGAACACCTGGGATTATGGCCTTAGTGCGGCTCTAGAATTCGGACTCTTTTACCTCGATTTGAAATTTAATTACTTCTATAGCCTTAAACCTTTGAAGGATACAAATGCCGATGGTTATACCCGACAGCAAGTTTTTGCCTTTGGTTTAATGCTCCCTCTGCGCTTAAACAAGAAGTAAAATTCACCCTCTATCCTTGTAAGTTTTTTTTGGTGTATGCTCAAAATCACCTAATTTTAAGTCTCTGAAGAAATCTAGTTTCTTCAGGCCACTTTTACACTAAAAACTACAATTATGAAAACTACTCGCTATTACACGGTAGGACTATTAGCAATCGTATTGCTGGGTCTACAAAGCGCTTGTACTGATTATGCAGCAAGCAAGGAAAATCAAGAGGAAAAAGAAATAACTGCACTTCAAGAAGACAGTGATGCTGTTTTAAAACGAGGAGAATATTTGGTGATGACCATGGGCTGTCATGATTGCCATTCGCCGAAAAGGATGGGGCCTATGGGACCAGAGGTAATTCCCGAACTCATGCTTTCTGGTTACCATGGTGAAGAACTGTCACCGGTATTCGACAGCATTGCACTTCCGCCAGGATTTGCCGCTTTCTACCCAGATTTAACAGCCTCATCAGGACCTTGGGGTATTTCCTATGCTGCCAACTTGACTCCAGATGAAACGGGAATAAAATATTGGACAGAAGAGCAATTTGGTAAAGCGATAAAAGAAGGTAAATTCAAAGGATTAGATGATACCCGTATGCTCCTCCCACCAATGCCATGGATGAATTTTAAAGATTTGGCAGATGAAGATTTACATGCCCTCTTTACCTATTTGCAAAGTATTCCACCGGTTGAAAACTTGGTACCATTACCAAAGGTGAATATGCCACCCATGGAATAATATTAAAACTAAAGAGGAGGTTAATGCTTCCTCTTTTTTTATGTATACCCCTATTAATCTTATCTTAGACGCAAATCAAAAATATCGTATATGAAAACCGTCTTATTTTCAACACTTCTCTTGGCTACAACTTTTATAGCTTCCTGCACCGTAAAAAGTGCGTGTACCAATATGGTAAAAGCTGAAGTTTTTCAGGGAATAGATGGGTGTGGGCTTCTTTTCAAATTACAAAATGGCAACATCTTAAATCCAACCAATTTAGAGGAAATGAAATTAGATGTGAAAGTTGGGAATATTGTAGACATTGCCTTTGAAAAGGTTGAAGTAATGAACATCTGTATGACAGGGGAAACTGTAAAACTAAATTGTATACAAATACTCGAATAAATACGTGTAAAAAAGGGGCTGTACATATTGAACGCCCCTTTTTACTTATCAATATTGTGGGTTAAATAAACTCTGCCAACTCCATCCATCTATCGCTTTTCTGCTCAATTTCAGCAACCACTTCACCCAAACGTTTACTGGCTTCATTTAATTCATCAGAACTAACATCAGGATTCGAAAGTACAGCTGTTAACTTTTCCTTTTCTTCTTCTAGCTCCATGATTTCTCCATCCAAAGCTTCGAATTCTGTTTTCTCTTTGTAAGAGAGTTTTCTTTTTTCGACTACAGGTTTTGGTTGTTCAACCACCTCTACTTTAGCTGCTACAGACTGTTCTTCTTTCTTACGCTGTCTGTTTTCTTCTTTTTCCTGTTTATCGGCTTCTTTTAAATGCTCTCTATAAGCTGTGTAGTTTCCAATGATATCTTTGATTTGCCCTTCTCCTTCAAAAACAAAAAGGTGATCTACCATTTTATCCATGAAATATCTATCGTGGGAAACAATAATCAATGCACCCTGGAAAGTTCGCAAATAGTCTTCTAATACATTCAACACGAAAATATCCAAGTCGTTGGTAGGCTCATCCAGAATCAAAAAGTTAGGATTCGCCATTAATACTGTCATCAATTTTAAACGACGTTTTTCACCTCCACTTAACTTATACACATAGTTATAGTGCATGTCGCGCGGGAATAAAAACTTCTCTAAAAACTGAGCAGCAGACATTTGACGACCTTTTTCTAAAGGAATATATTCAGCAATATCGCGTATCACGTCAATCACCTTCATATTCTCGTCCACTTGAATGTTTTCCTGAGAATAATAGCCAAAGACCACCGTTTCACCTATCACTATCTTTCCTTTATCCAAAGACTCACGCCCCATGATCATGTTTAAGAAAGTAGATTTTCCAGTACCGTTATTACCAACGATACCTAATCGTTCGTTACGTTTAAAAGTATAGGTTAAATCTTCTATAATTTTCTTGTCTCCGAAGGACTTTCCAATTTTATGTAATTCTAAAATCTTAGTTCCCAAACGCTCCATTTTCACCCCCAACTCCAACTCTTCTTTGTTGATGTTTTGCTTGGCTACTTTTTTCAGGTCGTGGAAAGAATCTATACGTGCTTTTTGCTTGGTACCCCTTGCCTTAGGTTGACGGCGCATCCATTCCAATTCCGTACGCATTTTACTGCGGGCTTTGGTTACCGTTGTCTCAAATTGCTCCTCACGCTCGGCTTTCTTCTCTAGATAATACGAGAAGTTTCCTTTGTATTTGTAGATGGTATGATCTTCTAATTCTAAAATAGTATCACAAACTACTTCTAAAAAGTACCTGTCGTGCGTTACCATTAGAATGGTAGATTTAGAAGTACCTAAGTATTCTTCTAACCATTCTATCATATCTAAATCCAAGTGGTTGGTGGGCTCATCAAGGATAAGAAAATCGGGCTCAGCAATCAATACTTTGGCCAAGGCTACCCTTTTCTTCTGACCTCCAGACAATACAGAAATTGGTAATTCAACATTATCTAGTTTTAATTTAGACAAAATCTGTTGCACTTTCACTTCTGTATCCCAGGCGTTCAATTCAGATATTTCAACAAAAAGCTCTTCTATACGCTTTTCATCGTTCTCCTTCATGGCTTTGTTGTATTCTTTTACAACTTTTAATTTCGGAAGATCATGTTTAAAAACCTCTTCTATAATGGTATGACTTTCATCAAGATTTTCAGCCTGTTCGAGGTAAGCCACACGTATATCTTTACGAAATACAACTCTTCCATCGTCAAAAGGCTCGCTACCCAACAAACACTTCAATAAGGTAGATTTCCCCTTACCATTTTTTGCTACAATAGCCGCCTTTTGCCCTTGTTCTATACCAAAGGTCAGGTCTTCAAATATTAATCTATCACCAAAAGTCTTGGTGAGGTTTTCAACAGATAAAAAATTCATACAATTACCTTAAACGGTCTAAGCTTGAAATTAATTTTTGGTCTCTTCTTACACCTATATTTCCTAAGAAAATAAAAGCAACACTTAACACTAGTGCATAAAAAGCAAAACCAATATTTTTTGTCATTCCTTCTTCTCCTACCAAAGCTTCTAAATTACTTCCAGAAAGGTAGAACATAACCACCGTTGTTATTAAAGCCAACAGGGTGAAGAAAAAGGCCATACGTCCTAAACGAATTTGACGTTTGTAGTTTTTAAAACTCAACATAGCTCCTAAGGTTAGAAGCAAGAAAAGTATAGACAAGATATAAAATGGAAAACTCACTGTAGAGGTAGAATAGCTTGTTAAAATACTCCCCTCTTCCTTATTTAAATACTTGGTGAGCGCTTCTAATTTCTCTGGTGCTAAATTTTCACTTGAAGTTCCATTTACTTGAACCCCGTATGTATTATAATGTGCGGTTAATTCAAAAGAGTCTGAAACATCACCCGTAAAGGTGTAAACATCTAAACCTAGGGTTAAAACTAAAAGACAAATTACGGCCAAGGCGTAGTAAATCGTTTGTATTCTTTGTAACATGCTTATTAAATTTTAAGCAAAGATAAACTTCCTTTAAAAGTCTACCCCTTCCCCCAAGGTTTATTTTTGGAGGAGCAAGACAATTTAACCCTAAACAGATTAGGCACAGGTACATGTGAAAAACAAGAATTCGTTGAAAAATATCTTATCTACTTTCCTTTATTGAGTATAATTTGAGAAGAATATTTTCATAATCAACGACTTACATAGGAAGAATAAAAAAAACTGAATTTTAAATAAATATGAATTAATATTTGTATACTTGCAATGTCTGCACAACCCACAACCTCATTGTGAGTTAGACAATTACTAGATTACTCAAGTATTATATAAAATCGATATTTTAAATCTCAATTCAACTTTATGAATAAAGCTGATTTAGCAGGAAAGAAACTTCCTGAATTACGCGAAATTGCGAAAACAATTGGTATTAAACGCGTTGAATCATATAGAAAGGCAGAATTAGTTGACCTTATAACTGGAGATGTTCAACAATCAGATGAAGCTACTCCAGCTCCTGCAGAAGCAGCACCGCAAACGGAAAACAGAAACACGCCTATAGAAGTTAAAGAAGCTCCAGCACGCAGGAAACGTAAACCGAAAACGGAAACGGAAACAACTGAAAAACCAGCTGGAAGAATTTTAACGGCAGATAAACCTGAGCAAAAAGCACCTCAGAAAGACAACAAACGACCTGACAACCGCAATAACCAACGCAACGAGCAAAGAACTCAAAAAGAGAACAACGATAACGCCAACACTGCAAACGCACCAAGGCAACGTAAATCTAACGACAACAACCCGAATCAAGATCCAAACAAAGCTCCTCAAAAACAGAATAGAAAACAAAAAGAAGATAGATTCGATTTATCTGGAATTGTTTCTGCTGAAGGTGTTTTAGAAATTATCCAAGATGGTTACGGTTTCTTAAGATCTTCTGACTACAACTACCTTCCTTCACCGGATGATGTATATGTAAGTCATTCTCAAATAAAACTTTTTGGATTAAAAACGGGAGATACTGTTTTAGGAACGATTCGTCCTCCACGTGAGGGAGAAAAGTACTTCCCACTGGTAAAAGTAGATTCTATCAACGGTAGATCTCCTTCTTACATTAGAGATAGAGTTCCTTTCCAATACCTTACTCCTCTTTTCCCAGATGAGAAATTTAAATTAACGGGTCACGCACAAGAAAGTACTTCTACGCGTATCATGGATTTATTTGCTCCTATTGGTAAAGGTCAGCGTGGTATGATCGTAGCACAACCAAAGACGGGTAAAACTGTATTGTTGAAAGACGTTGCAAACGCAATTGCTGCCAATCACCCAGAGACTTACTTAATTGTATTGTTAATTGACGAAAGACCTGAAGAGGTTACAGATATGGCCAGAAGTGTAAATGCAGAAGTTGTTGCATCTACCTTTGATGAGCCAGCGGAAAGACACGTAAAAGTTGCCAATATTGTTTTAGAAAAAGCAAAACGTATGGTAGAATGTGGTCATGACGTATGTATCTTACTCGACTCAATTACACGTTTAGCCAGAGCATACAACACAGTATCTCCAGCATCAGGTAAGGTATTATCTGGAGGGGTTGACGCCAACGCACTTCAAAAACCAAAACGTTTCTTTGGTGCGGCACGTAAGATAGAAAACGGTGGTTCTTTATCTATCATTGCTACAGCCTTAACAGAAACAGGTTCTAAAATGGACGAAGTTATCTTCGAAGAATTTAAAGGAACAGGTAACATGGAATTACAGTTGGATAGAAAAATTGCCAACCGTAGAATTTACCCAGCCATTGATATTTTATCTTCAGGTACACGTAGAGAAGATTTATTGATGGACAAAGATGTTCTTCAAAGAATTTGGATCTTGCGTAAGCATTTGGCAGATATGAACCCTATCGAAGCCATGGATTTCATGAAACAACACATGCAAAATACCATGTCTAACGAAGAGTTCTTAGTTTCTATGAACGGCTAAATTGTAGTATGAGACCAGCATTAAAATACGGACTCCTCTTCGCAGCAGGATGGATAGTCCTTAAAATGATTTTTAAAGCTTTGGGTATATTACAGGATGACTTGTTTGTACCTGGTTTAATCAACAACTTCTTTTTACTCTTGGCAATAGCTTTTGGGTTATACTTCGAAAAAAAGAAAGAAGGATTAGGTAATGGAACAGCTTTAAGTGATATAAAAAACGCAATGATAGCAGGTACACCTTATGCGGTAATTGTATCTGTTTTCATCTTTTTCTATTACAAGGATGTGTCTCCTGAATACGTAGAAAATAGAGCGCAAGAAAGAATAGACATGGTTTATAAAGCCATGCAACGCCCGGCCTATGTAGATAGCTTAAAAATGAGTGATGCTAAATACGCTGTAATGACCAATGAAGAAATCTATTCAGAAATGAAAGAAGGTATTCTAAGTTCATTCGATACAAACTTCTTATTAACTTTTAGTTTGTTGGGCTTAATCGTTTTGGCGGTAACCTATTCTATTTTTACCACAGTAATCTTTAGAAAAATACTCCTCCGGGATTATTATAAATAGTTATGTTTAAAGTCCTTCTAAAAAATTGGAAGGACTTTTTTTTTGCTTTCAACTTAACGTCCCTCCTCTTTTCTTGCCATAGCTAAAAAGGCACTCTACTCCACTTTCTTTTAGTAAGAAGTTTAATTTTCTTGTGTCATTTTCTGCTGAAGAATGATTTCAACGATGTAGATAGAAAATTGCGTTTATTCTCCAAGAATGGCCGTATAAACACATTACATATATACTACCCAAAGATATCAAGCGCACTTTTTAAGACATAACCTCACTCCTATAACAAAGAGAAACAAACTTTGCTCATAAAGAATTTCAAAAAAATAACTAGCTTTAAAGCACATAGACTTACAACCACCAATATTCTCTAGAATTCAGGCGGTTTTAAATACTTAAATTTTAACAAGGTGTGTTTATACACTTGTTAGCACATATTAAAATGACAGAACGATTAACAACATTATTTTTCCTTATTCTAACAGCATTTACGGCAAACTGTCAGGATTCGACAAATTTTGAATTTTGGATTTCAGATTTAGATAAAGCTGGATATAGCAGAATGACTTATCACATAACTTCTGATTCTATTGTAGTTAAATCTGGCCCATATGACTTAATTTATTTCAGTAAGGATTATGAAAAAGACAAAGTTGTTTTCAGTACTAAGCTTGATTCTAATCAACAGAGCATGTTTTTTCAATTAGATACAAGTTTAAAGAATGACTCATTAAAACCTCAATACACTAACTTGTGTATAATGGACGGAATGATTCTTCATTTTCAT
This sequence comes from Lishizhenia tianjinensis, assembly GCF_900116425.1. Lineage (GTDB taxonomy): Bacteria > Bacteroidota > Bacteroidia > Flavobacteriales_D > Crocinitomicaceae > Lishizhenia > Lishizhenia tianjinensis. The sequence goes on from NZ_FPAS01000001.1 coordinate 780,071, forward strand.
TTTGAATGGGCAGACAAAAAAATTGGCACAACTTTATCAAACTACTATTTGGAAAAAATGAGGCCATTTGTTGAATATGTGAATTCAATAGTTCCGACAGATTACAAAATTGGTTACGATAAGGAATGGTGCGAAGAAGGCATGAAAGATTGTCCTGATGACATGATTCTGGACTAAAAAATAAAAACATGTGCTAACAAGGTGTATAGCCAATAGGGCGTTTGGAGATAAATTGAAAGTCCTGTTCTTTGAGCAGGCAACGTCAAAACAAATTTTTCACGTATAAAACAAAGAAAATTAAAAGTTAAAACGCTTGTTTTGGCTTAGTGGTAAATTGTAAGTGAAATTCTTCGTATCTGCCCTATTTTGGCCAGTCAAAACGTTGAAGACAATTTGAGAAAACTGCAAAATAAATTTGTTACAAAAAAATGAAATTGAACGAATACTTAGCAAACCGACTAAAGGAAATATTCACCGAAGGGAAATGGGTTTTAGGGACGAATTTCAAGGAACAAATAATTGATCTTGATTGGAAACAAGCCACTCAAAAAATAGATGACTTTAACACGATTGCTGATTTGATCTTTCACATAGATTACTACATAGCTGGCGTGAAAAAAGTGCTAGAAGGTGGAACACTGGACATTCGTGACAAATATAGTTTTGATTATTCCCTTATAAAATCTGAACAAGAATGGCAAAGTTTAGTGAACAAGTTTTGTCTTGACGCAGATGAATTTATCGAACTTGTTGAAAATATGTCAGAAGAAAAAATATTGGCTGACTTTGTAGATAAACAATATGGGACTTATTACCGGAATATTGACGCTATGATTGAACACTCTTATTACCATCTTGGACAAATAATACTCCTTAAAAAACGAATTTAATAACCCCCATTTACAAGGCAGAAGCCATATATACCAAAAGGGTTCACTTTAAATTCCAAAGCAAAATTCTTCAGAAAATTGGACATAAAAAAAGCCCCGAATAAAAATTCGGGACTTTGATTGCTAGAAAGTACTCTCTGCAATAGGAAAGAGTACTATTCAACAATTACTCGTTCAACAGCAGTACCGTTGTTCCCATAAACGGTAACAAGGTAAACTCCTTTTGATGTGTTAAATAAAACTAAGTTAACTACTGTTGCTGCTTGGAAATCGGTAGTTGAAATTACTTTTCCTTGAAGATCTGTAACCACAACTGTACCTGTATTCGCCTCATTAAATGCTATGTTAAACTGACCATTAGATGGGTTTGGATATACATTAAACGTTGAAGCGTTTTCTTGCTCTACCCCAACATTATCAATTGTAAAACAAGCTGAAGTATCCACACAAACACCATTAGTTACCTCTAAGGCATAATCACCATTGGCTTGTGGTGTAAATGAAGCACCTGTTTGGTTGTTCACATCTGAATAATTGATACAGTACAACCACTGATAAGTAGCGTTCGGACTTGTTTCATCAGCAATGAAAGTTCCGTTCGGGTAATCAAAAGTTACTCCGTTATCTACATTATCAATAGTAAGATCTAAGGTTACCACTGAATCACATCCTGCAACAGTTTGTAAAGTAGCTGTGTACTGACCTGAAGTTGTGTAGGTCATACCATCAGCAGCCCAAGTGTAAGTTGCACAAGCTACTTCTGTTTGCGTAGATGAAGTTGAAGAGTTAACAGTCAAATTCAAAATACGCGTAGAATCACATCCTCCAACTGAAGTAAAGTTTTCTGTATGCGTACCAGATGCAGTATAGGTCATACCATTTACTGGCCATGTGTAAGAATCACATGCATTAACGTTATCCGCAATTGTGTAATCTAAATTGATCGTTAAATCTAAAGTAATTACAGAATCACATCCGTTGATGTTTGTTAATGTGTGTGTGTATTGACCAGACTGGAAGTAAGACTGTCCATTCTCTGCCCATGTGTAAATACCACAGTTACTCACAGTTTGCGTAACCGCATCTGAGTTATTGATCGTTAAGTCTAAGGTTACAACTGAATCACAACCTAAAGCATTTGGAATTGTATGCGTAGCTGTGTTGTTAGACGCTGTATAAGTAACACCATCTATCCATGTGTAAGAATCACAAGCTGTAATTACGTCTGTTCCTGAAGTTGGAAGTCCGATCGTTAAATCTAAAGTAACGATAGAATCACATCCATTGATGTTAGTTAAAGTTTCTACATACTGTCCAGATGTAGTGTACGTTTGGTTGTTTGTAGCCCACGTGTATGTGTTACAAGCCGTTACCGTTTCAGTAATCGCATCTGCTCCTAAAACAGTTAAATTTAAAACGATGATAGAATCACATCCATTTACATTTGTTGTAGTTTCAGTGTAAAGTCCTGAAGTTGTGTAAGTCATTGAGTTCTCTGCCCAAGTGTAATCTCCACAAGATGTAACCGATGAGAAATTAGCATTCATACCAGAGGTTAAACCAGCTCCTACTACATAATTTGAAGCAGCACCCGTTAAATCCATGTTAGTAGCTGTTCCGTGGTTATTGTTTCCAGAGAAATCATATACTGGATCAACACCTGTGTTATCGGCACCTGCAGAACCTTCGTTAAATGTGTAGTACGCCATTAATTCTGTTTGAGGACCACACAATTCGCTATTCATAGAAGCTAAAAGTTCAGCTGGAGTTCTTGCAACATTCCAAATTCTTACTTCATCAATGTCTCCTGTGAAGTAACTAACACCGTCTTGTCTTCTACCTATAGAAACGTTGGCAGCTGTACCTGTATTAACAGTAGAAATGTATTTCTTAGCATCTTCTACACCATCGATGTACAAACGAACCGTATCATTATCTGCAGGATCATAGGTTACTGCAACGTGGTGCCAGTTTCCATCATTTACAGCTGTAGAACCTACTACTCCATTACCGGCAACCTCTAAACGTATAGAGTTGTTTTGTAATACATTAAAGGTGAATCGTTGTCCGTTTCCAGTATTACCGTAATCCACGATAACTTGCTGATTTGTAGTAGTTGCATCTACCGTTGTCTTAATCCATGCTTCAATTGTACGGGCTGCATCACCTGAAATACCTCCATAAGTAGTTTGAACATAGTCATCTACCCCATCAAAGTTCATGGCAGCATCATTAAATTGAACAGAAGAGCTTCCTACTGTAAAAGCAGTACATCCCGTTGTTTCTGTACAAGATCCATTGGTTAAGATTACCGCATAATTTCCACTTGCAGTTGGTGTGAAAGTTTGATTTGTTTCTCCTGAAATAACCGCATTACCATTGTCACAATCTATCCACTGGTAAGTAACACCTGTTTCCAAAGCTGTCAACGCAGATCCTGTATTAAGGATGTTAGTATTGAACGTTGGAATGGTTAAATCAATAGTAATCACCGAGTCACAAAATGCACCTGCAATTGTATCTTGGTAAATACCTGATGTTGTGTAGATATTGTTGTCTGGCGAAGTGTAGTCTCCACAGCTTGTTACCGTAATGGCATTTGTAGAAACTGGTCCATTTACAATACCTGTAATGTAATTTGACAATGAACCTGTCATACTAAAACCAGTACTAACAGTGTTTACACTTGTCGGTGTAATTTCATCCGTAATTGAAGTTATCGCAGTATTACTTGTACCTGCTGTACCTTCATTTAATTTGTAATATGCCTGAAGTGAAGATGGGAAAACACATAATTCATTGTTCATAGATGATTGAATCTCAACAAGAGATCTTACATCGTTATAAACACGAACTTCGTCCAAACTTCCGTCGAACATAGTGGTACTCGAACTATCCACACGCGTCCCTATCATAAAGGCCCCGCCTGTTACTGGAAGGTTTAAGGGTGTAGCAATATCACCTTGTGTATCCAAGGCTCCATCAACGTATAATTTGTATTTGTTAGTAGAGGCTGTAGCATCGTAAGTAACGGCAACGTGGTGCCAGTTATTGTCGGTTACGTTAACAGTCCCGGTTAGACCTCCTCCACCAACTTCTATTCTGATGTTGTCGTCTCCAGGGTTGATTTTAAATGAAAAACGAGAACCTGGACTTCCCAATCCTCCCATGTCGGTTATAAACCTCTGCTGAGAATCGTAAGTAGCTTTTATCCAAGCCTCTACTGTTTTTGAACCCGACGCCGTAAAGCCATCGTATTCGGTTGTAATGAAGTCATCGACCCCATCAAATTCCAATCCTGTTGATTGAGCAAATGCTCCTAAACTTAAACAGGTAAGTACACTGGTAATTATTCTTTTCATATATGTGGTTTTAACGTAGTGATCAATTTTACTTGACCACAACTTCCTTTAGCCTAGTTAAATGTCCATATGAAATGACACGAATAAAACTTCTTTTCACTTCCTGAAAAAGGAAAACAGTTTCATTTTGATTTAATTTAAGTGGTAGGGTTAAAACTACTCAGTAAATAGATCATTTTGTGTGTTTCATATTTTAGTTACGGATGGAAACAAAATTCCACCTCATGGTTTTTAGCAACACAAAAGTATCTAAGTACATAAAAAAAGATGTTACAAAGGGGTAAACACATGGTAAACACACTTGACTAACAAGCATTTAAAAACGCATCAAGTGGTAAAAAAAGATTAAAAGAGGTAGTGTTTCTTTAGATATCCTTTAGGAATTCATAAAGTACAGTACCCTTTTCGACGCCTAACTTTTTACTAAGTCTGTGTTTGGAAACTTTTACAGAATCCGGTGTAATGGATTTAACGATGGAGATTTGTTTCGTGGTCAATTTTAATCGAATCAAACCACATAGTTTGATATCATTTTCTGTAAGGTTGGGGAATTTATTGTTGAGTTTAATAAAAAATTCATCTCCCAATTGATCGATTAGTTTTTCCATTTCTAAGAAAGACTCGTCAATTTGAAGTTCATTATCAACAAAAAGTTTTATAGCCGATTTATCTTTGGCCTCTATCCCCTCCAGTTGGGTAATTCTCGTTTTTAAATCCTCTGCAAATTCTTTTTTACGTGCAAGGTTTAAAGTAGTCTCCGTTAATCGTTGCGATTGTCTTTCATTGGTAGCCTCTAACAATTCTTTTGATAAGCGTTGAATTTCATTCTTTCTTTTTAAACGATAAATCAGGAAGATAGCTACCACTACAATTAATAAGGCCAAGAGGGTAATCAACAAAAATCTAAAGCGCACCAAAGCCGTTTTTTGTTCTAAAAGCTTTATGTCCTCCTCCTGCTTGCGCGTTATCATCTGCTCTTCGTGCAATTGACTCTTAATTTTCAAATTTTGAAAACTAGATTTTGCCGCGTAAAGCTCTTCCATCTCCTCACCTCCGTACATGGATTCAAAAAGTCGGATATACTTCTTGTTATACAAAAGCGCTTTATCGTAAAGCTTCATGGCTTCATAGGTATCACTAAAGCATTTGTAAAAGCTTAGGTTAATTTTCAACCACGCCTGAGAATTCGATTGTTTTACCTGGTCAACCTCCCTCAAATAATACAACGATTTCTGAAAATTATTGATCTCCAAGTTCAATTGAGCAACCTCTAACAAGGCTTTGGCAATGTAAATACTGTCTTGCGATTTTCTACAAAACCCCAAAACCTCTTCCCACAATACCAAAGCGCTATCGGTTTTTCCCAAGAAATATTTTGTATTTCCAATGTTTCCCAGCACGGTGGCCTTCATCAACAGACCTTTGGTTGTTGTATCTTTCACATAATATGAATAAGAGGCTTCAAATTCCCTGAGGGCAGCGTTATAGTCCCCTTCCTCTATGTACGTTATTCCTATGTTGTTTTTACCAAATGCAATTTCTCGCTCATCCAAATACTCCTCAGAAGATTTTAGATATTCTTGGTAATATACACGGGCAGAATCCCACTGATTCAATTCTAAAAAGAGGTTACCTATGTAATGGTCCAAGATATGACCTTTATGATCTAATCCTTGCTTGTAAAGTTCTGATTGTTGTAATTTTCTTTGTACGATAGCCTCTTTGTACGCGCCTATACTGTGCAGGGCCAAAGCGATGCGGAAATGAATTCTGGGTGCAATTCCTTCATCATCTTTAAAATCGGGTTGTTCCTTTAACAACAAAGCTTCGTAAGCATTCTTTAAAGAAGCCTGGTATTCTTTTCTATGATAGTAAACACTGGCTAGGTTCAACTGAAATTTAAGCGCATACATGAGCTCTCCTTTGTTCATCGCTCTTTGGTAGGCCTGATTGATATCTACTACCTTAGCATCCTTTGTCTGTTCGAAATATTCGGACAATTTTTCTAAACTCCATTCATTCACAGGAATCGTTGTCGCTTCACTTTCTTGAGCGCGAGCAAAAAGCAAGAATAAACTAAAAGCTATAAATAGGAATATTGCGTGCAATCGAACTATCATATTCACAAAAATAAACTTCTTAAGCGCTCGTTGGAAACTAGAACTTAAAAATATTCTAAAGGGTAGTCTTCAAGGTGTTAAATCGCCTTTAAGTAATCATAAAGTATGGTTCCTTTTCTAAGTCCAATCCCTCCCTAAGAAACTAAGGTTTAATAAAATAAGCATGTTTTAATTAGACCATATAACATCTACTTAGCCAACAAGTTCTTCTGCAAGTTTCGCATAATCAACTCCATCGAAGTTTCCAGAACTCATCATTAACAAAGCTACATTCTGCATGTTTTCTTTGCGAATCTCAGCTATAACAGCTTCACTCTGGGTATAAACTTCCACATTTCCTCCAAAGGCAGCCAACACTTCTTCCTTGGTAATCGGCGCTAGTTTTTTGTGCGCTACTACCTCGTGGTTAAAGTAAACAATGGCCTTATCCGCAGCCGCCATGGCTCCCTTGTATTGGGGCAAAAATTCTTTTTTCAAAGAAGAAAACGTATGCAATTCCATACAGGCTATTACCTTCCTATCTGCAAACTGTTCCTTTACGGCTTTGGTAGTGGCTTTCAATTTAGAAGGAGAATGAGCAAAATCCTTAAACATCACAAAATCTTCCTTTTCATAGACCTTCTCCAAACGCTTTCCAGCACCCGTAAAATCTTTCATGGCCGACAAGAATTCCTCATTGCGTATACCCATTTCTTGCGCTAAATACATAGCTCCCATAAGGTTTTGCAAGTTGTGGGCTCCAAAAATCTGTAAAGGATAATCTTTACCCTCAAAGTGTAAAATACTTCCTGTTGGTGTAGAAGTATAAGCTGGTGTTTGATAGGCTTGTGCTTTGTAAGCTACCGAATTTCTCTCCCCTATCTTACGCACTTCTTCATCTTCTGTATTGTATACCAACACGCCACCAGGTACTATCTTTTCAGTAAATATTTCAAATTGTTCTACGTAATTTTCAAAGGTTGGAAACACGTTAATATGGTCCCATGCAATTCCAGAAATCATGGCCACATGCGGCTCGTATAAATGAAATTTTGGTCGTCTATCCAAAGGCGAACTCAAATACTCATCTCCTTCCAATACTATGGTATCCGCTTCATCACTCAACTTTACCATACAATCGTAACCTTCCAATTGTGCTCCTACCATGTAATCTACATTTTTGCCCAAGGCTTTCACCGCGTGCAATAACATAGATGTGGTGGTAGTTTTACCGTGAGACCCACCAATTACAATGCGCTTTTTATCCTTGCTTTTTTCATAAATATATTCCGGATAAGAAAAAATGGGTAAGCCCAAAGCTTCTGCTTTCAACAATTCTGGGTTGTCCGCACGGGCGTGCATACCTACAATTACAGCGTCTAATTCTTCATGAATGTTATCCGTACTCCAACCAATAGTTTCTGGCAAAATTCCTTCTTTAGCCAACCTGGATTTCGAAGGCTCAAAAATTTCATCGTCAGATCCGGTTACCTTATCTCCCTTGCGCGAAAGTGCAATGGCTAAATTGTGCATGGCACTTCCTCCTATGGCAATAAAATGTACATTCATATTCAAAATTTTTATGAAGATAAAAGAAATAAATAGTGCTGAAACTTCTCTCAAAAGAAGTACTTCATAATGGGCTGTTAAAAAGTGTATTTCTACGTGTGAGTTATTTTGTTGGCCAATTGCCGTAGAAAACGGCACTGGGTCATCCGTTCCTAGTAAAATTTCTTTGCGCCAAGTAGCTTTAAGGCTCCAGTGGGCTCCCTTCAGCACTGCTTCAGGCCTAGCTAAAGTCGCCCCCTGCACCCAAAAGCTTCTAAGCACACAAAATTCTACTACCTCTCCTCCCCCTATTGGTTTTAATTTTTACTATCTCATTAAAAATCATTACATTGAAGAAAAATATCAGAACTATGAAAATTCGAAACCTGCTCTTTCTAGGTACTTTAACACTTGCTTTGTTCGCTTTTAAAACGAATGAAAACACGAAGTTAAGAACTGGAACTTTTGGTGGCAATGGTCAAAATGCACCTCAAATCATCCTTAAAAAGGATGGTACTTTTTCTTATAAAGATTTGACCAATCAAAGAAAGCCCGTAGACACGCAAGGGAAGTATAGCATTAAAGGAGATAAGGTGATTTTTTCCGACTACCAGAGTCAAAACAAGCTGGAAAAGGAATGGAAAATAGTAAATGAGGGGAAATGTTTAAAGACCAAAAAGAACTTTGCCATTTACACCCTGTGCACGCAATGTGACTAATCCCGCTAAACTATAAACTAGAAAGCTGACTTGAACGTACAAGTCAGCTTTTTTTTGGCCATAAAAAAAGGAGGAAGTTTTGCAACTCCCTCCCTTTGGTTAACTATATAAACTCAGGATTATTGAACAACTACTCTAAATGTTTTAGCTGTCGTTGCGTTATAAACCTCTACGAAATACACACCTGTTTCTAGTGTTGAAAGATCCACTTTCGATACACTATTTTGTGCCAAAGTTTCATTTCCATTTACCACTTTTTGTCCGTTCACATTGTAAACGATAAAGTTGAAACTTCCACTACTTGCATTGTTCGCTATATTCAATACACCTGTTGTTGGGTTAGGGTAAACTTCTAAACCTTCAAACACTGCATCTTCCACGTTCAATGCATTACACGTTGCATCTACTGTTATCAATACGGTTGATGTATCTTCAGGACAAACTCCATTTCCTGTAATGTAATCGAAGTTAAACTGACCCGGAACAGATCCTGCATTGTAGTCATTCCCTTGAATCATAACATTAGATGGGTCGTACCAAGTACCTCCTAAATCTATTGTACCTGTTAAACCTTCAAATAAATTAAACTCTTGGTTCAAACAAAGAACTAAGTTACCACTCACTCCTGCTTGAGAAGGACCGTAAATTAATACCTCTTGCATTACGCTATCAGAAGCACATCCATCCACTACTTCGTACTCGAAAGTAAAGGTTTGGAACGCCAAAGTTTGCGTTGGGAAAATAGATCCACTAAAGTTTAAAGTTGGTGTTTCTTCATACCAAGTTCCACCCATTACATCGTAACCAGTAATACCATTGAATAAATCCACTGTATCTCCAGAACAAACTTCAATTAAACCTGTTGTAGTACCCGCTTCTGGATCTACATCACGCAATAAAATAGAGAATAAACCTGTGTTAGAAGAAGATTCTGAATCGTGTACCAAGTAATAAGTTTGACCTACAGTTAAACCACACACACTAAAGTAAGGAGCATTAGAACTTCCGTCTAAAGCATCATCATTCGCTGCTACTAAATTGTAAGAAGAAAAACCGTTACAGTTAGATACTTCGTAAATAGCAATCTGTCCAGAGAAACCTTCATCTTTACCTGAGATGTAAACATTTCCACTTGTTGGTGCTGTAAATGTATACCATGTTGTAGCATCAAATCCACCAGCTCCCCATCCTGTTGTAGACTGGTAGTTTGTTACCGGTGGTGCAGCATTTGCCTCATTGGCTTGTACTGTTGCTCCCACGTTGCTGAAGTAATGAACCTCTCCATTCACTGGAATTTCTTCTGCTAAACAAGAAGAATCATTGGTTAAAGGCATAATCACAGTAAGTGGTCCTACGAAGTAAGAAGTATCTGGTCCACAAACCGCTTGAAAATACACATCATATACTCCAGATCCCATTAATGAAGCATCAAAAATTGTATCTGTAAAGTTGTTGTCTACAGCAACAGTAGTTCCTGTATACAAATCAAATCCGTGCATTCCATACTGAAGGTTAAACCCAGTTGAAGGGTATAAGCCCGTTCCAGAACTTTCTATCCAGTTCCACTCCAAAGAAATAGAATCATCCATCGTTGCAGAGGTCATTGGAATAGGGTTAGAACAATGTGGTAGTGTAGAAATTTGTCCTAAAAGACCAAAATCACTTTGTAAAACACCAGGAATACAATCTGCAAAAATGTACACATCGTAAGTAGTTACATCATCTAATCCGAAAATGTTAACGGTGCTATTAGAACTTGTTAAGGTACCTAATCCACCCGTAGCAGGATCAAATCCAACAGGACCATAAACTATCGTCCAATCGTTTTCATTGGCCAAACCTGCATTCCAAGAAATAGATGCTGATGTTGCCGTAATTCCTGTTACAGAAAATCCTTCTGGCTTAGGACAATCTGTGTAATAAAGATTCACACATGAATTATTTTGTAAGTAGTTTACATCGTCGTAAGATACCACTACTGGGTTGTAGTTTCCAGTGGCACCTATAGATGCAGACCCACCAAAGTCGTATTGTGCTTGAGAACCTCCAAATTCAACATCTTCATAAACAAAGAAAATCTCACCTGTAGCTTCATCAATTTGAGCTTGGAAAGTAATGTTTTGTCCAACAACCCCACTAAAGTGTGGACGCGTCTCCCATTGTACAATGAAAGTTCTATTTGGAGCAGAACCTACAGTTTGGTAGTAAACAGATCCCGTTTCACTGTCTAAATCATCCCAGAAAGGATAGATTCCCGTATTGGCACCATTGATTGTTCCTCCCGTTGGTACAAAACCAGTAGCGGTTCCTAAAATAATACCACCATTGTTACCTATAGAAATATTGTTCACTGTTTGACCTTGGTAGAACAAAGCAAAAGGCAAGCTCACTCCTACGTTACCATCATCGGCTAAATTCTCAGATGTTCCTGTAGAAGAAATATCCACAAAACCTTGTGTTGGACAGTCAGGACGGTGATCCATAAACAATCCTTGACCATAAGTATTGATCATTGCAGCACCGGCGTATCCACTTGTATCTCCAGGTGAACAAATATTTCTTACGTATACATCGTATTCCATATCTGCCGTTAAACCTTGAATTTCAAAAGGAAGTGCTGTTACAATTCCTGTTGTACCTGTTCCAGTACCCGGAGTAAATCCTACCGCACCATACTCGTATTGGTAACTCGCTGCAGTAGCATTAACATCAAAATCTAAAGTAGCCGTTGTTGTACCACTCATTACAGGGTGTAAGTTAGAAGGTGCTGGACAAGTAACTTGTTCTATTATCGACCAGTTTTCTATATACATCCAGTAATCTCCTGTTGCCCAGTTAGCTTCCAACGCATAACGAACATTAGAACCCGCTGGCACTTCTACTGCCGTAGTAAAAGTAGATACCGTAGCACAGTTTGTTGAAGGTTGGTGATTGGTAGCATCGATAATTGTATCGGTTGCCCAAGTAGTTCCTCCGTCAATAGAGTGCTTTAACTCTAATGTACCGAATGTTGCTGGTGTGGCACCACCACCTGACCAGTTAATAATTTTGTAATCAAAGGAGATGTCTATTTGTCCCCCAGATGCAGGCTCATCATTGGTAATCAGGTCTGCATAGTTATACGTGGTATTATAAAGGTTTGCTCTAATTGCATTTGAACTACAAGTTGTTGTAGTAGTAGTTGCAAAACTAGTAGCACTAAAGTTCCCTGGAATTCCAGATGAAAAATCTTCATCTATGAAAACCTGAGACATTGCTGTTCCAGCACCCAAGCAAAGCGAGGTTGTTAAGAACAATTGTGTAAGTTTTTTCATGTTTAATTTTGATTTATATGTGCCTCAAAATTACCCACGAGAAAGAGTACAACCTAGAAAAGCAAGCTAAATCTGTGAAATTTCAAGGGACAAATCGCGGACAAGTGTGAAATTTCAAACAATTAAAATTGAATACTATCAACCCTTAGTGTAAATCAACCTAGCGCATTACAAAAACATTAAACCTGTACGAATAAAACATAAAGTAAATATTCTTTCAAAGAGCACAAATAAGCGCTTTACAAAGACATTTTTAAGCTTTTATAAAGAAGTCGTTAAAACTTTGAAAAACTCTTTCTAACTATGCACCGATTTTTGAAAGAAACATGAACAATACCCTTAAAATATATCTGCTCACTCTCATTTGTTTTGTGGCTGGAACTTCAGAATTTGTAATTGTTGGAGTATTGGACAAAATAGCAGGTGACATAGGTATTTCTGTTTCTATGGCCGGACAACTCATTACAGTATTTGCCATTACCGCGGCACTCGGAACACCTGTGGCCATCTATAGAATGCGTAAAATGAACCAAAAACATGTGTTAATTATCGCTTTATTAACCTTTACGTTAGGTTCTCTATTAATGACGCTAAGTAAAAACTTTAACCTTCTCTTACTGGCACGTGTAATTATGGCGTTAGGAATGGGGGTTTTTAATGTGTTGTGTTTTATTGTAGCTTCAGAACTTGCTCCCGAGCACAAGAAGGCAGGTGCTGTGGCTACCGTTACTGTGGGCTATAATGCCGCATTAATAGTTGGTTTACCTGTTGGGCGCATCATTACAGAGCATTTTGGATGGCAAAGTATCTTTATAGGTACCAGTATACTTTCCTTGGCTTTCATAGCTCTTTTAGCCAAACACCTCCCCTCCTTTCCCGCAACTACCGTATTGCCTTTAAAAGATCAAATACGCGTGTTTAAGCGACCTATTATTGTATTGAGTTTGGCCATGTCTTTCTTTTGGATTTTGGGCTACTCCTCACTTTACTCTTACATCACTCCCTTTCTTAAGGAAACATCTTTAATAAAGGAAAGTACCTTTAGTCTGGCCTTTCTTGCATTTGGAGTATCAACATTAATCGGTAATAAGTCTGGGGGGTATTTTGGTGATAGATTTGGAATACCCAACACCATCGCTACGAGTATGTTTATTCATTTAATTATACTCCTCACCCTTTCTTTATGTATAGGTACACATCCTTACTTAACCATAATTCTTCTCATGGCTTGGGCTATGGCAGCATGGTTACCCGGTCCCTTATTTCGTTTCAGTATCATGAATTTATCGCATGAAGCAAAAAGCGTTATTCTAAGCATTTACAACTCCATTATTCAATTCGGTTTTGCTGTGGGTGCTGCTTTGGGAGGTTTGGAAATTGATACCATAGGTACGGGCTATCTTTCTTGGACTGCCGCTGGTATAGTTGGTATCTCCTTCTTACTTACTTTAAAATATTGGAAGCAAAGAAAGAATGTGGAAGTTTAGCCTTTCCTCGTTCTTCTTTAATTCCACACCCAACATTCCACAATACACGAATTTCTGTAGTAAATCTCTCCAAAAAGAAGTAAAATTTCACAGTTAACCAGGTAATACAACAAATTCAGCCCAGCTATTTTTCACTGAAAACTTCTTTCCAATAAGAATTCAAAAAAAATATTGAGGTTCTCAACTAATAAGTTATTGAACCAATTCAATTTCATAAACATAAGTAGAACAGTCGCCACCTCTTTTTTGGTCTTGTTTTCAACTAAAAAAAACACAAGGAAAACGCACTGACCACCCTAAAATTAGATGCTACTCACCTTTGATTCAGCCCCAAAATAAGCTAAATTTAAGGGAAGAATTTTGCAGGACTTTCGATAAAGTCGAGAAACTTATTCTACCTCTTTTTAAGCGATTCGAAGCTGCAATTTTCGTTTACTTTTTACAATAAACTTTCGTCATGGAACATCTATTGATTTCAATATTCAATCTGTCCTTGGGAAAGTTATGTCTTAAACCCTCAAATGCGTTAGCCCCAAGCTTCAGTAAATACCCCACTGTAATTACGCCCGCTAATGTGCTTGAAAAAATCTTGTTATTAGGAGAACAAAAAAAAACTTATGCGCTTGGATTATTTTATTTACCCCAAAACAATGTCAATGGCAACCACGCCCCCTTTTTTACATGGAGAGGTATGCTTTTTAATACCTCCTTAAACTTTACACACTTTAAAAAAAATAGTCATGAAACGAATACGCACACTTGTACTTGTATCTATATTATTGGGAACAAATTCCTTTGCCCAAGATATATCCGTAGATGCTAGTTATGGAATTCAAGGAAGTAATACAGCAATCTTAAATTCCGCTATAGAAACCACGGCAAACTCCTTACTACAAAGCAATGGAAAACTTTTGGTGGTTTGTAAGTCGGTAGACTCCACCTACCTGGTTAGGTTTGATTCCAATGGAAACTTAGACCTTTCTTTTGCACAAAATGGGGTGTTAAATTTAAACATAGCCCCCTTATTAATTTTTGATCCTTACCTGGCAAAACCCAGTATCCCCATTGGTCTTACCCAACAAAGGGATGGTAAAATATTGGTAAGTGCTCAAAACATCCTTCAACGTTTTTATGAAGACGGAAACATAGACCCGCTATTCGGAATTAATGGTCGAAGCGTTCTTCCCCTTGCTTCAGATCACCAATTTCCCTACTACAATGTAATTATAGAAAAAGAAGACAGGAACATCCTGGTTATGGGAACCCAAAACACGAATTTCAATTACTTTGTTTGGTGTGGAACAGGTGTTGGTGGACCAAGTATACCTACCTATATCTACAGCACACAAATTACCCCAAATGGAGCAATAGATATCAACTATGGTAACGAAGGATTATCTCATCCCATAGAAGCACCGCATAGCAGTTTAATAGCTGATTATAAAGTTCAGGCAGATGGAAAAATTCTCCTTCTTACCAATTACGCCAACAGTCAAGGAGCGGGAGATTATGGTTGGCAACAACTCTACAGGTTTCAAACAGACGGAAGCATAGATAATTCTTTCGAAGCCTATAATCCCAATACCTTGAGCTATACCCAGCAAGGATATGCCATAGATCTTTTGTCTGACGGAAAAATAATTTGTGCTGGGCGTACTACCTTAAGTAACCATTACACCTTAACACGCTACAACACTGACGGTACTATGGATGCTCAAACTAACGTTGTAAACATCCCTAACCGTATATTGGAACCCAGTATGTATCCTAATGCCATAGCCCTACATAGTTTAGACAACGATGATATAATTGTGGCTGCGGTAGACAAAGAAGCTTACTTCCCGGTTGACCCCAGAGCAGATACTGCGGTGGTCGTTTATTTCGACAGAGATTTCAACATTAAACACGAATGTGAAATAGGTCCATTTAGAGCCGGAAAAGGTAATCCTTCTAGCCTGCAAATTCAGGAAGATGGAAAAATACTTATTGCAGGAATTCAAATCCAGCAACAAGTAAAAAGTATGTTCGTTTCACGCTACACCCCTCATGCGGTAGAAATCACTTATTTAGACATTACAGTTTGTGATTCCTACAACATAGGTAAACTTACTTTAGACAAACCCGGTTTGCACTTGGTGGTACTCAAAAAAGAAAATGGATGTGATAGCCTTATCGTTATAGATCTTACCATTGCTCCCCTCCATAGTGAAATAAAACAAAAGGGTAATTTGCTAACGGCTCTGCCAGCGGGACATACCTATCAATGGATAGATTGTAAAACATCAACGCCTATAACTGGCGCTACGGCTCAAACTTTTAGACCAAGTGCACACGGTACTTACGCAGTGATCATCTCCTCTGAAAATTGTACAGAAATGTCAAACTGTTTAACCCATTTCCCATTAAACGTACTTCTGGAATACGTGACGAATTCAAGAGTTTCTCCCAACCCTTCACAAGGTCAAATAAACATACAAACAGAACCCACTGAGGAGGATATAAGTATAGTCATCACAAACACCATGGGACAAGTAGTTTACAAAACCCAAGTTGCTTATCAAGCCTCCATACCTCTGGACTTAAACCTTCCAGATGGCGTTTATATTTTAAGTATACACACCCTCAAGGGAATAGAAAGCAAAAAAATACTCATACAACGTTAGCCCAACTTACCAAAGTTGATGATAGATGAAACATTAAACACACAAACCGAAAACAAACAACAAAGGCTGTCTCGTAAGGAGGCAGCCTTTGTTGTATCATATATTCTGGGTTGGGGTTACTTTCCAATACAAAAATTAGCAAATATATTCCCCAACAGATCATCGGTAGAAATTTCTCCTGTGATTTGACCGAGGTGGTAAAGGGCTTGGCGGATGTCCATGGCTACGAAGTCACCCGTGATGCCGGTTTCGAGTCCTTCTTTGGCTTTTTCTAAATCTGAAGAAGCTTTGATCAAATTATCGTAGTGACGAGCATTGGTAACGATGGTTGAATGCTCATCGAAGGAGTCACCTATGGAAATTTCATAGATGGCCGACTTCACTTTTTCCAAGTCCTGCTCATCTTTTCCGTAAATAAAGTGGAGCTCCACCCCTTCTCTTTTTACAATGTTTGTTGTGATGTGCTCACGTGTTGCATCATCTATTTTATCATTCTTGGTCGCTACTACCAAAAGGTGTTTGGCAGCAGGCAATAAAGCAATGTCTTTGTTTACTTCTTCCACCGACGTATTCAAAGCATCAAACAAATAAACTACGGTATTGGCTTGTTCAATTTTTTGATGGGTACGTTCTATACCTATGCGCTCAATTTCATCGCTGGCTTCACGTATTCCGGCAGTATCTATCAAACGGAAACTCACACCTTCTATATTGATGGTTTCTTCTATGGTGTCACGCGTCGTTCCAGGTATATCAGAAACAATGGCTCTCTCCTCTTGCAACAAACCGTTCAAAAGGGTAGATTTTCCAGCATTTGGTCGACCAACAAAGGCAACTGGAAAACCATTTTTAATAGCATTCCCCAAAGAGAAAGAACTCGCTAGTTTATTGGTATATTTCAAACATTTCTCTACCAATGCTTTCAATTGAGATCTATCGGCGAATTCTACATCTTCTTCCGCAAAGTCCAATTCTAACTCCACCAAAGAGGCAAAGTTGATGAGTTCTTCACGCAAACCTTTTAATTCATTTGAGAATCCACCACGCATCTGTTGCATGGCTACCTCGTGTGCTTTCGAAGATTGAGAAGCAATTAAATCTGCAATGGCTTCGGTTTGCGAAAGGTCCATCTTTCCATTGAAAAAGGCGCGCATAGAAAACTCACCAGGATTGGCCATTCTACACCCATTCTCCAACAAAAGTTGTATGATTTGCTGCTGAATAAAAACAGAACCGTGACAAGCAATTTCTGTTGTAGGTTCACCCGTGAAACTCTTTTTACCTTGAAAGACGTTAATCAATACTTCATCTATGATTCGGCCTTCAGCATTAACAATAGTTCCAAAATGTGCGGTATGTGACGGAGCGTCTATCAAGGATTTGGAAAATATGCTACTGGTAATAGCAATAGCTTCTTCTCCCGAGACACGAATTACTGCGATAGCACCCATTCCGTTTGCCGTAGATAAGGCACAAATTGTTTCTGAACTATTCATACTAAAAAATTTTGTGCAAAGATAGGCTTTAGATTGAATTTGTACAGATCCTGAGTTGCTTATCACTCTATTTGTGTGAAGTGCAAGTGTTCATCCCCAAAAAAAGTTAGTTCGTGTTAAATATTAAGCTATTCATCAATTAATGTTAACGTTATGTTTACGTTTCTACAAAAGATGAACTAATTTTAGCGCAGAAAATAAATCAAACAGAATGAAAAGACTATTACCCCTTGCATTTGCTACCTTTAGTTTAGGAGCTTTTGCCCAAAACACCGCGATGAATTTTGACGGTGTAGACGATTATGTACAAACCTCTTACGCTGGTATTTCAGGAGATGGGGCACGTACAATTGAAGCGTGGATTAATACCACTGATGATGCTACCCAAAGCGGTGGTCAACAAGTAATTGTAGATTATGGAAATACAGGTACTGGTGAACGTTTTACCTTTAACATTTTACAAAACAACTCTATTCGTTTAGAGGTTGCAGGTAACGGAGTTGTTGGCTCTACAGCAGTAAATGACGGAAACTGGCACCACGTTGCGGTTACTTACGACCCTGCAGATAACGATACGGTGCGTTTATACATAGACGGAGTTCAAGAAGCAAAAAAATACATCTCAACTGTAAATACAGGTACCGCTGCCAACGTATCTATTGGTAGAAGACAAGACAACACAAGTTACTTCATGGGAGATATAGACGAAGTAAGAATTTGGAACGTGGCTAAAACACAAGCTGAGATTGCTGGGGCTATGAACAATGAAATTTGTCTTATCACTGCTGATTTAGAAGCTTATTTCAACTTCAACGAAGGTACTGCTGGAAATGATAACACAGGTGTTAGTTCAGTATTTGATTACTCGAACAACGGTGGAAATGGTACTGCAATGAACATGGATTTGACAGGTGCTGCCTCTAACTACGTTGCTGGTCCTACCCTTGTTTCTGGAATTAATGCAGGATTTGCTTCTGCAACTTCATGTGTAGATTACACATGGTCAGAAAACTCAACAACTTATACAACATCTGGTGTTTACACGGCAACTTCTACAAACATTGCAGGGTGTGACTCAATTATCGTTTTAGATTTAACAATCATTTCTCCAGACGCTGTTACAGAAACGGTTACTGCATGTAACACCTACACTTGGGCTGCAAACAACCAAACGTATACTACTTCTGGACAACATGTGGCGACTTTAACAAACATTTTCGGATGTGATTCAGTAGTAACTTTAGACCTAACAATTGGTTTACCAACAACGGGTACAGATGTAATTACAGCTTGTGATTCTTACACATGGATAGATGGAAACACATACACAGCGTCTAACAATACAGCAACTCACACGCTTCCTAATTATTTAGGATGTGACTCTGTGGTTACTTTAGATTTAACCATCAATAATTCTGACGCGATTACACAAACGGTAGCTAACTGTGGTATTTATACTTGGCCTGAGAATGGACAGTCTTACTTCCAGTCTGGTCAATACACGCACACTTTAACTAACGTATTAGGATGTGATTCAGTAATTACTTTGGATTTAACCATCAACTTAGATTACACAATTACGGATAACATTAGTGCATGTGATTCTTACACTTGGCCAGTAAACGGTATGACTTACACTACCTCTGGAACGCACACAGAATCTTTTACTTCTGCAGGAGGATGTGACTCTATTCGTAAATTAAACTTAACGATGAACAGTTCTACTACTTCTACGCAAACAGAAGTTGCTTGTGCTTCTTACACATGGCCAGCAGATGGTATGACGTACACGACTTCAGGTCAGTACACTGCCACATTGCAAACTGTTGCAGGATGTGACTCAGTGGTTACTTTAGACCTTACTATAGATAACGTAGATAACGGAGTAACTTTTGATTACCCGAATGGAACTTTTGTTGCTGATGAAACAGATCCTAACGCTACATTCCAGTGGTTGTACTGTATCAACATGTCGTTTGTAACCAACCAAACAGCAAACACATTTACTCCACAAGGAAATGGTGACTACGCTTTACAGGTTACCAATGGTGTTTGTGTAGACACATCAGCTTGTTTCTCTATAAACAACGTAGGTGTTGAAACAGAAAATGGAACAGCATTCAACGTGTACCCTAATCCAACAACGGGAGCGTTTAACGTTTCATTTAACGAAGCAAATGAAGGAACAGTAGTAATTACAGATCTTCAAGGTAAGGTTGTTTCTACAACTACTTTTGAAGCAACTACTTCATTGGTATTAGACTTATCAAATGCTCCTAAAGGAGTTTACTTTGTTACTGTAAATGGTAAGAAAGGAACTGCAGTAGAGCGTATGGTTATTCAATAATTGAAATAGCTAAGCATATAAAAAGGGAGGATCAAATTGGTCCTCCCTTTTTTTGTAATCATTCACTATCTATTTAAAAGCTTTTTTAAATCTGAGTATTTGATATGCTGAAAAATGATTTGTCTATCCGCCAAGGGCAATTGGTGAAAACCTGTTTTGAAATAGACTTTAAAATGCGCGATGTAGAGTCTTTTATTAAATTCTTTAGGATTTCTTTCTATATCCGGAAATACGCTTAAAATCGTTTCTAATTCCACCTGTAAAGCTAGGGCCGTATTGTGCACCCATTGTTGACCTTCAGTGGTTAATTTCAACAGTATGCGCTGCTTAAAAAGAAATAGATAGCGTTCGCCAAGTTCTAGATAATAACTGGGCACTTTACTTTTATCGTTTTCCATTCGCGTAATAAAGTCGACATGCCGCCAACGGAAGTAATCAATAGTTCCAAGGATTTTGGATGGTACGGGGTTAGGATTCAGGATTTCAATCATATTGATGTAGTCAAAGAGTTTTCTAAATTTCACTTACAAGAAGTGGTTTTAATACTAAATTTCAACAAAAGGTTTAGTTTGTTAACTATTTAAAAATCAAGGGTTAAAAATAGTAATTAATTTTTAGTTTAAAATCTATTGACAATTTCTTTTAAAAAATGCCTTGAGGGTTTATATTTGCAGCCTGTTCTTTTAAAAAATGCCCAGGTGGTGAAATTGGTAGACACGCAATCTTGAGGGGGTTGTGCACTACGTGCGTGCTGGTTCGAATCCAGTTCTGGGCACTGAAAACAAAAAAGTAACTTTTTTTTAATTTTTTCTTTAAAAAGGGTTGCTAATTAGAATTAATGTTGTAGTTTTGCACCCGCAAACGCAAACGATTCCGTAGCTCAGCTGGTAGAGCAATACACTTTTAATGTATGGGTCCAGGGTTCGAATCCCTGCGGGATCACAAGAAGGCTTCCAATTTGGAAGCCTTTTTTTATGCCCTAAAGTCAAACCGCGGTAAACAAAGGCAATCCAAATAAAAACACCTTTTGCACCCTGTTTCATTAAATACAAACAAAAACAAAGAAATAGAAGGTGTAATAGACCAAAAATAGACCACTCATTTTTTTCTATCTTGAAAAGAAATAACAACTCGAAAGTTTAAACTCTTCTTTTAGTCGTAAACGATAGCGCCATGTTTCAAACTAATACAAGAAAAGAAGGCTTTCGAAAATCTATTTATTCATTTCTGGATGAAATCCAGAGATCTTGATGCTAAACAAGCAAAACCCATTTATGGAAGAATTACCTATGCAGGTAAACGTAAAGATTGGTCCACCAATATTAAAATCAATCCAAAAAACTGGAACAAGGGAAATACCTGTGTAAGTAATAAGGAAAAGAATTACTTCCAAATCAATCAACAACTTCAAAAAATTAAAGAAGAACTAGAAAAGGTATATAGAGACCAACAAAGCTTGGATATCGATATTACCCCTTCGACCCTTTTCAATCAATACCAAGGAAAAGAGGATTACTCCAATAAAAAATCCATACTTGAAGTCTTCGAATACCACAACCTTCGCATGGTTGAAAAATCTAAAATTGGGAAATACTCACCCAATACTATTAAACGCTATGAAATCACGCTCGAGAAAGTGAAACGATTCATTTCCTCAACCTATAAAAAGGAAGATTTCTATTTAGAGCATCTTAAGGTGCGTTTTCTGGTCGACTTCGAGCACTTTCTATTAACTACAGACAAAATAAGTATGAACACAGCCCACAAGTACATTAAAAACGTTAAGAAGGTTGTAAACTTCGCCATAGCTATGAATTGGTTGGAAATAGACCCTTTCAAACAATTCAAATGCACCTATTCTAACCCGGACCGAGAAATATTAACGCAAGCCGAAATCAACACCCTTGCAAATACGCAACTACCCAATGAAAAACTGGAATCTGTCAGGGATGTATTTCTCTTTAGTTGTTACACCGGTTTTGCTTATTCTGATTTAGCCAACCTCACAGTAGATGATATCTCCAAAGGGTTCGATGGTGATTTATGGATTTCAACCAACAGAACTAAAACGGGTACCAAGGAAAACCTTCCTCTCCTCCCTCCTGCTATGGCGTTAATTGAAAAATACAATGATCATGCTTGTAGAATTGAAAAAGGAAAGTTATTGAACGTATTCAGTAATCAGAAATACAACATTTATTTGAAAACGGTTGCTGAGCTCTGCAACATCAACAAAAAACTTACAACGCATACTGCCCGACATACCTTCGCCACAACAATTACCCTCACGAACGGTGTACCTATAGAAACCGTATCCAAAATGCTTGGCCACAAGTCCATCAAAACAACACAGATTTATGCAAAAGTAATAGAGACAAAAGTTTCTGCAGATATGAAGGCGTTGAAGGCAAAACTTTATCCTGGACAACAGAATGAGGAGAATTTTAAAATTGGGTAAGCAATTAACTCCAAAGCTCATGAAACAACCATGAGCTTTTTTATTTTCTCAAAATTCCAATTAACTTCAATCAAAACTTGACGCCATGAAGAAAGAATACATCATCATTGCAATACCGGGAATAGGATCACATGAAAGTGGTTTTTCAAAAGGGTTTGAAAAAGCTTTGAGAAAACATGCAATCAAATCTGAATTAGAATTCAACTTTCAAATTGAAGAAATACTCCCTTTTCATGAAACAGGAATTGACAAACTTCAAAAAGATCTATACAAAAGAACAGATGAAACACACAGAATATCAAATAAACTCAATCTTAGGACTTTTGTTTTAAGTGCCTTCGGAGATGCAGTAACCTTCGAAAGTGGTTCACACAAATCAGAATCAACCTATCATTGCGTTCACAATTACCTCAGAAAAAGAATCAATGAAATTCAAAACATAATCAATGAGAAACCAAATACAGAGCTTATTATTGTAGCGGCTTCATTGGGTGTACATATTTTTTCTACCTACCTGTGGGACGCACAAAACGACAAAGGCATCTTTAGTAATGCTCCTTCGACTCAAAAAGAAAAACTATTCAATGTAAATCATATGTTTTCCTTAGGCTGCAACATACCTCTCTTTATCTCAGGTATTCCTGAAAAAGACATCAAACCAATTCAACCATTAAACCCTAAGTTTACCTGGTCCAATTATTACGACAAAGACGACATCCTCGGGTGGCCCCTTTCGAGTATTAACTCTGCCTATGCAAAGCTTGTCAACGACTATCAAATCAACACCGGCATCTTCGTAGGTTCGCATCTTAGGTATTGGGCAGATAAGGACGTGATAAAAGCAATAGTCAAAATGTTGAAATAAACAATCCTTTGGAAATACCACCTTTTAATGCTGTTCAAAAAAAGAACACGACACTTAAAAAAGTAACAAAGTGTTACGTTTTGATTTAAATTCTATTATAACTACGTTCGTTCAAACCAAAATCAAAACCATTAAATCACTTTCATGAAATTAAATTTCATTGACGCTACGCTTGACCGCCTAAAAGAGCCATTGGCCATCATTACAACTAAACATGACATTATTGAATTTTTAAAGCTGCAGAAGCTCAAATGCAAATACTATTTAAACGCGGAAATAGAATTAAACCAAGAATCAGCACTCATCAAACAACTTTCTAAATGCAACGTTAAACATCCTTTCTTTAAAAATTCGCTATGCAACAATCGCTTGCCAATAGAAAATCTAGGAAAGAACTATTCCATATTGATCAATGAAGTAAAGCTCATCAATAAAAAAATAGACTTGCATGGCTTTGAGTTAAATAACCAAGTACTAAACTGTGAACTTTCTTAC
Source organism: Lishizhenia tianjinensis (assembly GCF_900116425.1). Classification (GTDB taxonomy): domain Bacteria; phylum Bacteroidota; class Bacteroidia; order Flavobacteriales_D; family Crocinitomicaceae; genus Lishizhenia; species Lishizhenia tianjinensis. The sequence continues at coordinate 803,814 of NZ_FPAS01000001.1, forward strand.
CTAGAGGAATGGCAAAATGTCCCAGAAAATGAACTACACTTTTATTACGCCCAAGTTCATATCAAAAATAGCTACCTAAGTATTAAAAGAATTGTTGATCAAATCATGGTGAACACCAATCTAGACCATCAGCAGACTAAAAAACTGATTTCTCAATTGTATTTAAAGATCAACAGTTCCCTACAAAATTTCAAGAGCAAATTTGGAAAGTCTATTGAAGAGTCTAAACTACAAGAAATGGAAATTGATGATTTCAGGTTTCTTATTCAGTTCTACATCCAAAAATTACTCAAACACATAGAATTAAACTACCAAACGGTTCTTGATCATACCGTACCCATTCCTATGCGTTCTCAATTGCGAAACACGTGCGAACTTTTAGAAAAACAAAATGAAATTTTGCAACGTACTTTGTCCCTTTCATCCGAAATAATTTCCTTAATAAAACTACCCTTTGAGCATATTAAAGAACTTGAAGCATGTCCTAAATTCTGTTTTTCCAAGGCATATTTTCTAATCAATTACATAGAAATATGGCACTATTACTCAGCTAAGCAAGCATTAACAGATATGCATGCCCTCGACATCTGTATGCGTGCTAACCTTAACGCCAATCAACTCATTTCCTATTCAGGAGAATTTATCAAAGATCATTTAAGTAGAATTGACTCTTTCCAGGAGAAAAAACTAGAACTCCACCGCTACATCAAAACCGTAAAGCAAATCCCTATTCAAAACAAGGAGTCCTACATCCCAGAAAACAAAAGCCTCAAAAAACACATCCTAAAATGGCTCAAAGAAGAACTCACTTTTGTAGATAAGGTCCTAGAACAAAGCGTCACCTTACAAATACCGGCACCCAACACTCCCCTTGAAGTCCCAAAAGAAAAACTAAACATCAACCTTACTAATCCAGAGATTGCCCTATTCTTTAGACTCATGGTTGAGACCAACTTAATTCAAACTTCGACACGAACTCAAATATTTGATTTTATAACCGACAATTTGAAAACAGAAACTTCAGAGAGCCTTTCAAAGGCAAATATTAAAAACAAGTATTACTCTCCAGAGCATACTTCTTTCGAAACCGTAAAAAAGGCGTTGATTAATATGTTAGATGTATTGAAGAGGGATTTGTAGTTTAAAAAGATTTTTATTTTAGCGGACTAAAAATTTAGGTACCTAAGTCAATTGCCGGTATAAAAGAAATAAACGCAATTGTGTTTTTACCTATGTTAACCGCAATAAAAATCATGATAGAAAATTTACCCAAACAAATTGAAATAAAACAGCTTGCGAAGTTTAATTTCGGCGATATTGAAGCAAATGATGATGAATTATTGTTTGATAGCGTTTGTAAAACTTCATCCATATTAGAATTTGTTACCGGTAAAAAGAACATTGTCCTTGGAGAAAAAGGAACGGGGAAAACAGCATTATTCAGGTTAATTCGAGAAAACAAATTAAAATTTCAACCGAAAAATGGCTACAAGGATATTATCATACCGGTAGAAGACAATTTCCAATACAAAAATGTAAAAAGTAAACTGCTCAAATTAATCCAAACGGATGATGAAGATGAAATATTTAAGTTTCAGGTAGTTTGGGAAATATTTTTATTTAGAAAGATTGCAACCAAACTGAATCAACTGGACCATGTACTTCCAAGAGACATCAAGGAAGGTATCGAATTAGCAGGAAAAGTATTTAATGATCAAGGTTTTGAAAACTTAATACGATCTAAAAAAACTCTTGGGGTTAAATTATATGACACACCAACAAGTATTCTTCCTGATTTTTACATCTCATCTGAACCTGTTGTATCTGAGGAAAGGATTAGAGAAGAGTCAATGGAAAGACTTGAATTAGATCTTGATAAATATAAAACTGCGATTAACCAATATCTGATTAAAAATCAATTCAACGTAATAATTATAATTGATCGTTTAGATGAATTTGTTAGTAAATCCTCAATTCCTATTCAATTGCAAATGCTTGAAGCATTGATTGCAGTAGAAAGAGAGTACAATCGTCATTCAAATATTGAACTCAAAATATTTCTTCGAGACGACTTATTTAAACAATTATCATTTGAAGGTATTGGTTATGATAAGGTGATATCAAAAAAAGTTGATTTAGCCTGGACTCCAGATAAAATTCGTGAATTTATTGCCAAAAGGATATATCTCAACTACAAACAGATATTTAATTTAGACCATCTCACACTACATGTTGATCAAGAAACATTAGAGATTGACACATCAATTGATTCTGATAGTTACGTTCGCCCAATATTTTGTGTTAGATGGTATCGTGCATTAATAAAAAAAATAAATCCACAACACTACGCCCAAAAATTTCCAAGAAAAGTAAATCTAAATGATAAGCTAAATCGTCAGATTATTCTTTCAATATTTCCACGATATGTAGAGTTCAAAAACGAAGAGGGTAAATTGATAGAGGTAGACATTTTCGATTACTTCGCAAATAACTTCAATTTAGGTACTGGTAATACAATACCAAGGTTAATCCTAATCTTTCTAAAAAAATGGTTAGCTATAACAACCAATTATTACATGGAAAACCCTGATCAAATGCCTGTAAAAAGAAATGAACAGGGCTGTTTTGAATTAGTACGAAGTGGATTTTTTGAAAGAGCCTTTGAAGAATTTAAAAATGAAATACACTTGAATTTTGCCAAGCTAAATCCAGAGTTCGAGTCTCAGATTAAGCTTTTCAAAGAAAGGATTGGATATAGATATACATTTAGAGCTAAAGAACTAAAAGGACTTTTAGGTATTACTGAAGATGAAGATTTATACCACTTTTGTAATTACCTCCTGCACATTGGTTATTTACAAAGAACTAATAGTACTACCACAATAGAGAATATGAAATTTGAACTTCCACATATGTTTAGAAATATTAAATAGTTCGGCTAACAACAAATAAACAAAAGCGCCAAAACGATTATATTTAAAAAGTCGCATTTGCCTATTTACAAATCGTTAAATAGAACTAACCAACACTCAAAAATGACACTTGATCAGAAATTACTTAAAGAAATCGACAAAGATCTAACTACTGAACTCAGGGCTAGACAGGATTATATAATGGAAAAGCTAAGGGTTCGTTTAAATCAAGACCGGTATTCTTTTCAAAGATTCAATGGTCTTTTTGGAGGCAAGAACAACACATATGTAGATAGTGTTAGAACTCAATTCACAGACTTCAATGATTTCTACTCTCAATGGTTAAAGGGGGTGACTGATCATTATGAGGAGCGCTACTACAATGGTAAAGCAGTTAACAACCATAATGCTGTACTATTAAAAGACGCGGAAATAGAAAAGTACGTTAGAATATTTCTTGAAAGAAACTTTTACAGAAACCTGAAGGAGCGCACTAGGAGTAAGCCAGATGAACGACTTTGGACCATTTGGTTTGGTTACAACTTAGTTTTTGGACTACTAATTGCTCCAAGGTACATTCAAGGAGTGTGGAATAATGACAAAAGCGAAATACGTCGTGTTAACTACAAATACTGGACACTGGGTCATGTAATCTCCGAAGGGTTCGTTGATAACAATACAGATTCAACATTCAAAATAAGGAACCTTAGAGAGTTCGAAGCGGTCTACATCTCAATCCTTAAACAACTATCAAACTCGCAATATGAAAAGGAAATTTATGATCGATACATCCAGTATCTAAAGGATTCTACTAATTATTTGGAAGAACCTTTGTTAATTCCTGAGTTACGATATAATGGACTAGATAAAAAACATAAGTATCGCGTCGATTTCACGGTACTAAATGCACACACCATGGATTATGTTGGATTTGAAATCAGCCCAGCTTCTTCACATATGAGTGTCTTAAAATTAAAGGAAAAACAAAAAGCGGTAAATGAAGAGTTGAGTATTAAATGGGGAAAGGAAATGGACAAACGAAACGACTATTTTAAGGATTTCGGAATAACCATTATTACATTCACTGATGAATCTCTTATGGATATAGACAATTGTTGGCTACAAATTGAGAACATACTTAAAAGAAGGGCAAATGAGAAGACCAGTGTGAGAGCTGAACTCGCTAGAATAGCATCCATATAACAACAATTTAGCAAAATAGAGCAGATAAGGCTCGAGATTTGAGCTACTTCACCTATTTTGGTGCGTCACTCCCCCCATTCCTCTTCACACTCTCTATACCCTTATCTCTCATCTGCTTGGTCGTATACATCTCACTAGTCCCAATAACTTGACCATTACCCGCCTTCAGATTAAAATAAAACGAACCATCCTTGGCCACCAATCGTTCATAGTTATCATCATCAACACAATTCTCATTCACAGAATTCACTCCATTTTCAGCTCCAGCTTTGCTCACATAACCCTGACTCGCCAAAATAATCTCATGATTCCCTGCCTTTAAATGAAAATACCATTGTCCGTTTTTATCCGATTGAAAGATCTCGTAATATCCCATAGTTTTGTTTTTACAGTAAGATAGTAACATTTACTATACTTACATAGCTTTCAACATAGTAAATGTATAAATTGAACCGCTCATCATTTGTTCTCTTGCGTTAATCACAACTTGTTCCAGTTTGTTAGAATCGTAAAGAAAAGAATACACCTCTCTCTAAAATTTAACTTAAATTCGCAATACCAAAAACCCCAAATTAGAATGACTATCCTAATATCACAATACACCAAGACCGGCAATCTTGAACTTACGCATAAAGTCGAGCAAGCGTTAAAGTCTCATTTTGAACACCTAAAACTGATCAAAAATGAACCGCTACCTCAGATTTTTCAAAAACCAGATTTGCAAATAACAATACTTTGCAATCACAATGATGCCAATCAGAGCTTCGTAGATGACTGGCTTTATTGTCAGAAAAAAGGCATTGCTTCTCTCCTATTTGTAGAACAAGACCGATGGGTACCTAATAAGTTCAAAAACATTTTAGTCAATTATACAAACGAAAATTTCCAACAGGGTTTAGAAGATTTAATTTCAAATATCAAAACAATGAAAATCGACGAAAAAGAAGACCTAAAACCGAAATCAAACAAGTTTTTCAATAAGATATTTAACACATTTATAGCTTAACGCCATTCACCATGAATTTGAGATCTATTTTTCTTTTAATTCCATTGTTGCTCCTTTGTCTTATTGCATCTAGTTTTCAAAATAAGGACACCTTAAATACAGTACTTTTCAAATTAACGCACCCAAAGACAAACACAACTTCATACCTTTTCGGAACACACCATGCCTTTGGTAAAGCATTTTTCGATACACTCATCAATGCAAATCAAGCTTTAATCCATTCAAATCTTCTTATTACGGAGAATTTAAATGTTCCAGGGGAAATGGCACAAGATATTATCAATGCGAGAAAAGAAACCACAACTTGGAAAAAGTATTTGAATAAAACTGACTTATACTTTGTTGATTCATTGTTTGCACAAAGTCCGACCGATTACCATAAAATGACACCGACAGAAATGCACGTTTTTCTAACGCGACATTTTAAACAAACATTTTGCTTACAAAAACAAGCTGCAGACACCACCTTATCCTTAGACAATTACATTGCTTCACTGGCCAAAGCAAATGAAATCAAAACATTAGGACTCGAAACCACAAAAGAACAAATAGCACTCATTAATAAGGATGTAGAAGGTATGCCGCGAAAAGTGCATAAAAGAAGACTTTCAAATATCATTGAATTGCTACAATCTGAAAATCCAAACTACTGTGAAGAAACAGATTGGTACGCCAATATGCAAATCAACTACAAACGCAAACACCCCTGTCATAACACCCTAATGTTAACCAATAGAAACAATAAATGGATCACTATCCTAGACCAAAACCTACAAACCCAAAATTGTTTCATTGCCGTAGGTTTAAGCCACCTCATGTATGAATGTGGGTTACTGAATCAATTGGAGGTGTTGGGATACGAAATAGTACCCGTAGAACTAAATAAAGAATAAAAACTTAGGGGAATTTCCCCCTTTTGTACTACAAAATCTCGAATTCTTTTCTTCAATGGTTAATTTAGCAACGAAAAATTTAAATAATCAATCTGTAATAAGTTCACCTATGAAACTAATTTTAACAGTATTTACACTCCTATGTCTTTCATTGAATAGTCTATCACAAACCTGTGATGAATTAATGGAAACCGTTAAATCTAAAAGCTTTGGAACGACATATACTAGCTATACCAGTACTGCAATATCTAAAGTTACCTTTTATACTGTCTACTTAGATTATTCTCTATATTACTTTGCCATTGTATGCTTCAAACCAAATGAATATTCATATGATTGTTCAGAATATATATACCAAGTAGCTTCCAATACTCAGACAAATTACGCTATGAACTATATGGAAAGTGCCGGTGAGGCATTTTGGGACTACATACAGCCCTATGCGGATGTATTGGAATGCTCACCAAGTTTTGAATAAAATAAATCCCAGAGAATTTAATAAAGAAAATAATCTGATTGTTAATTAATGAGTCCCATAAAACCATAAGAAGTATTGGACAAGAAATTTACCTTTCAATAAATTGTATGGGAATCTGGTTTTAATTCTTCTTTCAGAATAACTAACTGTAAACTGTGTGAAACAGAAGTAAAAACTTAAAAATATGAAAATTCTAATTTTAGCATTAGCGCTATTTACTTGTACCTTTGGGGTGCAAGCTCAAAAAAATGTACAATTATTTAACCATGTAAAAATCATCATTAACGGTGAAGAAAAAATCGTAAAAAAAGATATTATCATGACAATAAATGACGGTTTAATCTCCATTTCCGGTAGTTTGGACAACACCCACCATTATAGAATTATCGAGACAATAGACAGAGGTGAATCCAAAGAATACCAGTTGAAAGGTTTTGATGGTTCAAGGTCCGTTATTATATATGGACCAAGTGTAGATGAGCAAGGAAACAGCCTTGGAAATATAGCTATTCAAGTTTTTTTTGACCCAGAAACACAAGAAGAAATTGGCCGAATAATATATACTCATCAAAATACTTAAAAATTAAGTATTTAATAACATCTACTCATTTTTCTATAAAAAAATCAACTTCACTAAAATTTAACTTCGGGTTTGAGATATAAATCAAACACACCTGCTGTTGTCCTAAAATGAAATTTCCCTTTTCTAAATTTGAACCTTAATTCTTGAATAATAGTCGACCTTGAAAACAATTCTTATTAAAACAAGAATAAGTGCCGGGAAGTGAACCCAGCAAAATCAGCATAGAGTTTTGAGAAGAGAGTATTGAAGAAGTTGTATGAAAAAACACGCTAAAATTAATCATCAAATCCCTCAAATAAATCAAATTTGAATCTTTGAATTGTCGAATCTTTGAATCATCTAAGCCTAGCGTTTTCTTTGGTTCGTTTCTTTTGGGCGATGCAAAAAAAATGAACAGAACCCAAGTCTCGGAGAAAGATCTCAAGTCCTCAACAATCCAACCTCAAATTATAAGCTTCCTCAAAAAAAATAAAAAGATTTCACCTTAAAAACACCCCAAGGGGTTGCGCCCAAACCACCAGTAATTACTGAGGGTTGCACTGGGGTTGCGTTTCAAAGTGCAACCCCTAAAATCACCCCATCCGCAACCTTGCGCAACCCCAACCCAACCCCTCGTAAATGAGACTTCATTTACACCTAAAAACACTCCTTTAAAAGTGCTTTTTCTGACAAACCTCAAGCATACGAAGCTTATCTTAGTCCGGCCTTGTAAATGAAACTTTATTTTTCAAAATGGAAGCTTAGGGAGTTCGTTTAGCTCGATAGAGATCCAACGAACAAACTTAGTTTTCATGTAGTAAAAGGAAGTTTTAGTTACACAGCCTAGAGTTTTCTTTGGTTCGTTTCTTTTTGGCAATGCAAAAGAAATGAACAGAACCCATGATTCGGAGAATTATCTCTAGTCCTCAATAATTTAACCTCAGGGGTTGCTTCCAAACCCTCAATAAACACTAAGGGTTGCACGGGGTTGCGTTTCAAAGTGCAACCCCTAAAAACATCTCATCCGCAACCTTGCGCAACCACTCGTAAATTCAGAAAACATTTGCACTTAAATGCTACCCGTAAAAGTGCTTTTCAAATCACCCAATAAAATCATCTACGTACAATTATCCTACTCATCCTTCAAACTACTACTTAATGAAAAATTTAAAAGTCACGCTAAAACAACATTATTACCTGTAAGCTCAAACTAGAAATGAATTTCGCCTAATAACGGAAAGTTTCATTTTCAAAATGTCGACTTAGCGACTTCGTTTAGCTCGTTAGAGATCCAACGAAGGAGGTTAGTCTACATGAAGTAAAGGGAAGTTTTCGTTATTCAGCGACGGCTTTTTTTGGTTACTTTTTTCAGCTGCAGGAAAAAAGTGACAACCCAAGTACCGGAGCATGAACTAAGTTTTCGAAGATTGATCTAAAACACAAGGGTTCAAACTGATGCCTAGCGTTTTCTTTGGTTCGTTTCTTTTTGGCAATGCAAAAGAAATGAACAGAACCCAAGCTTCGGAGAAAGAACTCAAGTCCTCAACAATCCAACCTCAAATTATATGCTCCCTCAAAAAAAATAAAAAATTTTCATCCTTAAAAAACGCCCTCAGGGGTTGCGCCCAAACCACCAGTAAACACTGAGGGTTGCACTGGGGTTGCGTTTTAAAGTGCAACCCCTAAAAACACCCAATTGCGCAACCCTTGCGCAACCCCATTAATCGAAATTAATTTCATCTATTTGCTAGTAAATCATTTAAAAATTTACAGCATGGCAGCTACAATTATTACACTAGAAGATTTAACACAGTTTAAACAAGAAATTATCGAAGAGATGCGTGCTTTGGTCGCGCATCAAAGTTTTCTACCTGTTGAAGAACCGGAACCTAAGAAAGAGGAAAAGAAACTCATCAAGTCGCACCAGGTGCAACGATTGTTGGGTATTAGTCCAGGTACTTTACAAACGCTTCGTAACAACGGGACCATCCCCTATTCCAAAATTGGTGGCATCCTCTTCTACGACAAGGCCGAGATTATGAATCTTATCGAATCCAACAAAAGAAATGTCTAACCCCTAAAAATCAATCAACATGCAACATCAAGTCAATTATATCTTTCACCTAGAAGGCGTATTTAAAAAGTTCGACGAGGACGAAAATATGTCCCCTTGGCACATCAGTCTTTATTTGGCCATATTCCGTCTTTGGAACAATGCAAAATTCAAAAATCCAATTTCAGTTTCGCGTTCGGAACTAATGAAAATGTCCAAAACGGGATCGGTAAATACCTACTACAAATGCATCAAAGATTTACATGCTTTGGGCTACCTAAAATACACCCCTTCAAAAAGCAAATATGTGGGGAGTAAAATCAGCGTTTTTCACTACGATGAAAAGGGTGAAAATCTCGGTATCACCTCTTGTATCGAAAGTGATAGTACTGGCGATACTACTGCCGATAGTACTGGTGAAAAAGTGGTGAGACCATACTTAAACAATATAAAACATAATAAACATATAAAACATTTATATAGGGAGGATGATAAAAAAAAGAGGTCCAAAAAGTTTATAAAACCTTCTCTCGATGAGGTCAAAAATTACTTCCTCGAGAAGGGTTCAGAATCCACCAATGCAGAACGCTTTTTCAACCACTTTGAATCCAACGGTTGGTTAGTGTCTGGAAAGTCCCCCATGAAGGATTGGAAAGCCGCTGCTCGCAATTGGATGCTCAATGGCCAACGTTTCAACAAAACTGAAAAAGCAAATCACCTACAAACCGAAAACGAAAAGAACTATGATATCCCTCTCTAACATTCCAGAAGATCAAAAGCCCTTCATAATTGAAGGTGATACCAAGGTTTACCATTACGGCAATACGCTTCGAATACTCCAAAAACTCGGAAAACTCACCTACGGTTCCAGCTTCTTTTAACGAAGAGAAGACAAAGCCATCCTCTACAAGCTTCTCATTTACGCCATAGGAGACACAGAGAACTGCAATAAACGAGGTTTAGACCTTTCGAAAGGTATTTTGCTGTCGGGACCAATTGGATGCGGTAAAACGTCACTTATGGTTCTTTTGAATTATTTCATCGAACACAAGCAAAAACACCTCATCAAATCCACCCGAGAAATCAATGCTGAAATCCACAAGGAAGGCATGGATGTCATTCAGAAATACGCCAAAAAGCACAAAACCATTTGCTTCGATGACTTGGGCGTAGAAGCAACCACCAAGTACTATGGCAACGACTGTCACACCATGGCTGAAATCCTCCTGGGCCGCTACGAACTACAAATCCACCAAAACATCAAAACCCACGCCACCACCAACCTCAACGCCGATGAGCTCGAAAAAATCTACGGCAACCGAGTCCGCTCCCGCCTCCGCAGCATGTTCAACCTCATCACCTTCCCCACTGGCACCAAAGACAAACGATCATGAAACACACACCACAAAACCACTCAAACAAGATGAACTCAAAAATAAAACTCAGGATTTATGGCTTCCCATAAAACGAGAACCGTCGATTCTTCAGAGATAGTGGTCAGACTTGCGGAGATGCGTTCCGATGCTAATCGGAAAAGAGCACGCAGCGTAGTCTGAACCACGGTTTGCAACTTTGGTAAAAGTTGCGAAATCTCCTAAGAATCGACTAGCGTTTTCTTTGGTTCGTTTCTTTTTGGCAATGCAAAAGAAATGAACAAAACCCAAGTTTCGGAGCAAGATCTCAAACTTCAAACAAGAATACATTTTTTGAATTTTGAACTATAATTTTTGAATTAACCGCGGCCTTGAAAACATTTCTTATTAAAACAAGAATAAGCGACGGGAAGTGAACCCAGCAAAATCAGCATAGAGTTTGAGTAGAGAGTAATGAGATAGTACTGTAAAAAAACAAGCAAAAATTAATCATCAAATCCCTCAAAGCAAATTTGAATCTTTGAATTGTTGAATCTTTGAATCGTCCAAGCCTAGATTTTTCTTTGGTTCGTTTCTTTTCATCGATGGAAAAGAAATGAACAAAACGCTAGTACGAAGTCAGATCTAAAACCACCATGAAGATTGGCCTTGTAAATGAAACTTTATTTTTCAAAATGAAAGCTTAGGGAGTTCGTTTAGCTCGATAGAGATCCAACGAACGAACTTAGTTTTCATGAAGTAAAAGGAAGTTTTAGTTACACAGCCTAGCGTTTTCTTTGGTTCGTTTCTTTTTGGCAATGCAAAAGAAATGAACAATACTCAAGTTTCGGAGCAAGATCTCCAGTCTCAACAAATCAACAAAAACAACCACCATGAACATCCTCAACACTCTCCCCCTAATCCAAACCCCTTTGGACAATTCTCAATACTACCGCAAGCGTTGCGACAAAAAACAAATCGTCCTCCACCACACCGTAAGCAACGGAATCGCCGAAAACGTAATTGCAGGTTGGAACAAAAACGCCCCCCATATCGCCACCGCATTCGTCATCGCCGGAGACGGCACCATCCACCAATGCTTTTACTCAGAGTACTGGGCACATCACTTGGGCGTAAAAGCCCAAAACAACACTGTCCTCAACCAACAATCCATTGGCATAGAACTCTGTTCCTGGGGACCATTAGAATTCCGCAACAACAAATTCTACAACACCTACAACCAAGAAGTAACCGACACCGAAATCCAACACTACAAAAACACCTATCGCGGACACCATTACTACCAGCGCTACAAACAAAAACAATTAGCATCCCTCCAAGCCCTCCTCTTCTACCTCTGCCTCAAATACAAAATCCCTATGGACTATGATCCCCTAATCTGGGAAGTCCACCAAGGAGCTTTGAATTCAAAGCCAGGGATTTATTCACATGTGAGTTACAGGAAGGATAAGGCGGATTGTCATCCGCAGAGGGAGTTGATTGAGTTTATAAAAAACTTAAAATCAATTAAAATTTAAAACTCCCTACACTCTCTACGTACCCGAAACGCAACATTTATCAAACTTTTCCAACACTTATGACATCAATCCGAATGAGGAATTTAGATGAAATATTTCGGCTTATTTCGGCTTAGGATAGTTAGGAAAAATCCCCTTTTTGCAGTTCAACAAACTTTGTTCAGACAAATATTTCTATCTTCGATAAACCTCTAACTAATTACTAAATTTTAAGTTTGAGAAATTTTAGCATATTTTAATGATTTTGGTAAGAATGACCAATTTCTTAAATTCTCTTGAGTCAGTTAAATAAAACCAAACAATGCCACGTCATTTTGAAAAACAGAATAAAAGCAACCTTAAAACACCAAGGAGTAAAACACCTCAAATTCAAAAACATCCCAGGGTTTAATCATTTTAATAACCGTAAGCAAATGTGCCGTATCGAAAGCCAATATTTAAAAGGACAAGCTTCGCCTATTGTCTAATTATATACAGATACATCAGTAAACAATTACATATTATATGTACATTTTGTAAAAGAATATTGAAAAGCTAAAAAAAATGGTAGTACTAATTACTAGAATAATATTAACCGCAATAATGGTGTTTTTTATTTATTTAATTTGGACCAAAGATGTTAATATTCTTCGTTGGTTTAATGAAAAAGCTATCAAGGTACTTCCAATTGATAATTCACTAGATAAACAACTGGAACTTGTAAATGTTTTGATTAGTCCAAATCAAAATAAACAATTAGCCTTGTACATACATATAGACGAATCGGTAGACAAAATTCAAGACATTTCACTAACAATAACAACTAATGATCAAGGTTCTAAAGGTACTGTTGGTTTACTTAAAACTATTAGAGACTTTAAATACTTTAGCGACTTATTGTCCACTCCCTATTCAACAACTGACTTTATTGACCACCAAATTATCAATTATCAGAAATGGTCAAATACCGGTCCAAATGGTTTAGATACAACAAAAATTAATTTGGAAGCATTTAATGGTGATGAGATAATTTTAGAATGGAGGGATGCTGAGAATAAAAAACACATAAAAAAATGGCCATATATACGATATAGAAATATTGTGGACGGCCTTAAAAAAGGACCGATACCATCAGAAAAAAGCAAAAATGTTTTTGTAAATGAGATGAAACTTTAAATTAATCAAAAACATACCTATGAAAAAGATAATCCCTATTATAATCACTTTGTGTTCTTATGCACCTTTATTAAGTCAACAAACCTGTGCGTATTCCAGTGTAGATTACAACCTGAACATTTGTCTTAATTACCATAACACATCTCATGTTTCGGTATCAATGAATCGAGCTGTTGATGAAATATTAGAAAAAATTGGGGTTTTTAATAAAAATTTTATTGTTAAAAATTGCAATGGAATTTTTAATGCTCTCGCAACTAATTACAATAATAACCGCTACATATTAATGGATGAAACTTTCTTCTATCAGTCCATTTCAAACAATAGCATTGGTTACCATTTAATATTATCCCATGAAATTGCTCATCATTTAAACGGACACACTTTAAAAAGTTCTACATCAAGACTAGAAAGTCAAAGAATGGAGCTCGAATGTGACTATTTTGCAGGTTTTGTTCTAAGTAAGTTCGGTTATAACATTGAAGATTGTATCAAAGAGGCAAAAAACATATTAAAAGATGATAATTGGACACCAAACTCAACCCATCCTAATTTAGAAAGCAGAATTACTGCTATAAAGAAAGGTTATCTGGCTGATTTTTCACAAAAACAAAAACTCGCGCATAAAATCAGTAATATTATCGAAAATGAGTATCAAAAGGCATTCAACGAAGCTATTACCAACTATCAAAATAAATTAAGCAATACCCAAGATAAACGTTTAGCATTTTTAATTGATGACGCTGAACGTGGCTACCGTGATATAATTATCAATAACAAATTTGAAAAAATTGATGAAATCATAAGCAAATATCAAAAGATAGATATTATCACTAAAGAAATGGCAACAATAAAGTACCAGTTAGGAAGCCTATATTACAGAAAGAGAGAGTTTAACGAAGCCTACAATTATTTTATTAGCGCCTACAATCTGAAAAATGATATTAATTTTCTCATTTCAGCCTTTGGGGTAAGTTATGAAGGTGGTTTAACAATAGATGAAAAGATCTTTCAACCTTTGCAGTATTGTGATTTTACGGCCTTGAATCACCCCAATCTTTATAAATACCTTGCAATTTATTTAGCTGACAAAAAGATTGAAAGAGCTATAACGGTACTAAAATATGCAATAGAAAATTGGTCAAAATTTAATTTATTAGATCATGAGTTTTTTTTATTACCAAATCTTACAAGTGATTTATCACTACTTTATTTGAAAAACAATCAATTAGAGTTGGCATATCAATACAATTTAAAAGCAGGAAAATTATTTGATATAGAGAATAGACTTAATTCTAACCTTACAGAGTTCGACAAGAATGACTTTTCTGTAATAATGAGTAATAGAGCCCTTATAGAAATGTTCCTAGAAAAGTATAATGATTGTATTACTACCTGTGATAAAATAATAACGTATTTAACAGACTCAAATCATAGTGATGTTTATTATTTATTAGGAAGAAGTTATTATGGTTTAGGGGATTATGAAATGGCTGTTGTCTATTTTAATCAGTCAATAAAAACATCTAAAATAAAGACTGACACATATTACATGAAATATTATTATAGGGGGTTAACAAATAAAGAATTAGGAAATATTGATAAATCAAAAATCGATTTTACCGTTGCTTGTGATAACAACCTACCTTTTGCCTGTAAAGAACTTAATTAAAACTTTTCTAATGAAGAATCTACTTCTTGTCACATTTTCTTTATGCACTGCATTAAATTGTTTTTCTCAAAACAAGGAAAATCCATTACACCCATTCACATATTACAATAATATTGAATATGCGAACCTCCGAATTAAATCAGTAAAAACAACCTCAGAGTATTCCGAATTAGTATTTTCTTACACCAATACGGAACATATTAAAGATGGATGGTTTAACATCAACAAAAATACTTGCTTGAGAGATTCTCAAAAAGGAAAGAAGTATAAACTTAAAAAAGTTAAAAACATCCCATACTCACCAGAAAGAAAAAGTATTGCCTTTAATGAAAACTGCGAATTCACACTCTATTTTGAAATATTAAACAAGGATTGCAAAACTTTTGATTTTATTGAAGGAGATAATATAGGAGACGGTTTTACCTTGGAAAATATTCGTTTGGATGGTAATCAATTAGAATACCAAAGGAATATTGATGAAATACAAAAACACATTCCTATTGGGCTGCTTTTAACCCTTAGAAATGGCCGAATATTTAAGTTCGCCGAACTCTATGAATATTACAAAACATCCGCTGAACATGACCCTTCAAACTTTTCTAATTTTGTTAAAATAACCGAGCAAGACGATGGATCAAAAATTAAAAAGGATATTTATAAATTCAGTTATAATGGAAGCAACATATATCTAATAACAAATAGTGAAACAAAAGATAACATACAAGTAATAGTTCAATTGAAGGATGATTTTGAATACACTAGGTTTTGGTATAATTTAAAAAAAATCCATTTTTTAAACGACAATGGTAATGGAACTTGGAGTTTGCCAGATAGGATTTTTAGCGTAGTTTCCCCCATTAAAAAGAATAAAATGGTTAGTTGGCTAGCAATTTGAAATTATTTCAACCAGAATATCACAACTTTAAGTTAAAGCTTTTTCCTCAACCAGATTTACAGAAGCTAGGTAATAACCTTGATACCCTCCGTGTAAATACTAATATTACAAAAATTAGGGACTCCTTTTTTAACCAGAACCTATAAGTTACTAAAATCCCCAAATCTGAAAAGTCCACCAAGGAGCTTTGAATTCTAAGCCAGGCATATATCCTCATTTGAGATACAGGGAGGATAAAGCGGTTTGTCATCCGCAAGAGGAGTTGGTTGGTGTTTTAAAAATTTTAAAATCAGATAATATTTAATACTTCCTAAACTTAAGTTTCCGAAACGCA
The DNA here is from genome assembly GCF_900116425.1 of Lishizhenia tianjinensis. Classification (GTDB taxonomy): domain Bacteria; phylum Bacteroidota; class Bacteroidia; order Flavobacteriales_D; family Crocinitomicaceae; genus Lishizhenia; species Lishizhenia tianjinensis. The sequence goes on from NZ_FPAS01000001.1 coordinate 819,867, forward strand.
ACACTTATAACACTTCCTCGTCTTTGTTAACCTTAATTAATTATGGTTTTTGAAAGAATCTCATTCAAAAACTTGCAACAAAACAGTACGGGAAGTCCTCAAAATAAAATTACAGTTGTTTGAGGTACTTTAGTGAACTTAATTTACCAATAAAGGTTCGTTCGTAACAAAAAATTCAGAATAATGCCTTCCATAAATAAGCTGTTTTAACAATTACCCGTTTTAGAGCTATGTCTTAAAAACTCTAAAAGCGATCAATGGAATTAATTCACTATACAAACCAAGTCAGTTACTTTTTTTTTATATTTGAGTTGAAAAATTAACACATTAACTGCTTAAATTATGAATTCAACAAAAGGTAGAATATCTATCAGTGACAAATCACTATCAATAAAGAACACGTTTGGTACAGATGTTATAAACAGAGAAAGAATTTTTGAAATAAGATACAGAACTAATTTATTCTGGAAAGTAACACGCTTTTTTACGTTGAGTCCTGTGTATTTTATTAATGCTCTCAAAGGTAAATATCACGTTGAATTAATATACCGCGAAACAGAATACGGTTCTAAAAAAGAAAAATCATTCATGTTTACTCCTGCTGAAATCCAATTTCTAAGGGAGAATTTGTAGGAATAACTAAATACTTTTTAAGTATTAAATGTTGGACAGTTATTCTTTATATAACATATAAATTATTATAAATCAATTTCCATCCTAACTCTACACATCCAATTAACGACAAACTAAAACAATGAAATTCAATTAGTGTGATAGTATTTGCTCTTGTTGCAATACACTTCAAACCTTATCTACCTTTTTAATTAAAGTATAACAACAGAACGGATTCCAAATAGATTAAAATAATTTAAACTAAAACTAGTAATAATAAGAAATCTGAGTAATTTATTTACTAGTTCACATTTTACTCCCATAGCAAAGTTTAACATACGTAATGAATAATAAATCCCATAAATATCTGATGTCATAATATCGACTATCCTTATATATTAATAACACACCTATGAACAAATTAGAAGAAAAATCTTTAAGTAAAATTGAAGAATCACAAAAGAAAGATTTAGATTTTATCAAATTGAAAATCAAAGACAGTAATCCTACTTTATACGACCAATTATTAATTAGCTCAGAAGAAAGAAAGTATTATTTCTATACAGAATATACCGCAGAATCGCTGAGTAGAGTTGTGAAAGAATATAAATTCCCACTACTACCATCGGTAAATTCGGATTTTCGTTCTACATTTTTAACAAAAAAATCTTCTATTCAAAAAATAGAAAATGTTGAGATATTTGAATCAATAGAACGACTAGGGGTGTATTCCAATTTAGTACCATCATTGAATAATGAGAAGCTCGTATATTACGACGAAATACCTTTAGAATTAAATAAGGGTAAAGTAATTTCCAATCAACCCTATTATTACATTCCTGAATTAACTAAAAGTGAAACATGTCATCAATGTAACGGTGAGAAATATACAACTTGCGAAGATAAGGAATGTCAAGGACAGCACGTTTATACATGTTCAGACTGTCGTGGACAAGGAGAGATTAGTTGCGGTAAATGTGATGGAAGACATGAATACAGATGTCCATCATGTCAAGGAAAAGGAGAATTAAAATGTACCAGGTGCAGAGGCATAGGTAATGTACAATGTGATAATTGTAATGGAAAAGGTTATAGGAATATTAATGGAAGAGATGAAAAATGTTTAAGATGTAGAGGAGGACAGAAAACTTGTAATGAGTGCAAAGGAACTGGATCCAGAAAATGTTCTTCTTTATCGGGGCATGGTCTAATTGGCGCCGTAATTAAAAAAGGAGTTGGCCATGAATATTGTGGAGGAAAGGGTGTTATAACATGTAAAGTATGTAAACCTAACGGAAAAATAGATTGCGAAAGATGTCATACTAGTGGTGACATCACATGTGAAATATGTTATGGAGACCAAATAGATAATAGATGTGGTAAAATTGACTGTAAGACTTGTAAAACAACGGGAGAAATTGGTACCTTATCGTTTATAGAAAGTAAAATAGACTACCACAGGGACAAGACAATTAATTGTACTAATGCACATATTAGAACAGATAAGTTTTCGATTAATAATATTAAAAAATTCATTCAGGCTTCTGAACCTTTGGAAGTTTATAGAAACATCAATAATGATGAAGAAATTAAATACGATCAATATAGTAAAGATCTATCTCAAGTAATAGAAAAAAAACTTGGCATTTCTAAAACATCATACCCAAAGCTATTAGTAGAAAATTTATTTTATGAATGTGTACCATGTACGACAGTCACATACAGTCATATACTGTCGGGTACGGAGCATAAAGTTTCATTAATAGGAATTGATACTGATGAACCTGAAGTTATATTTCATTCTGATCCAACCAAAATAGATTCAAAAAAAGGACTAGAAAAAAATGTATTCAAAGATTTAACTGGACGAGCTTTCACGACCAAAACTTATAAACAAAAAATTGAAAAAAGAAATGAAATAATTTTAATGGTACATATTGCCAAGGCTGATGGTCTTATAGAAGATAGTGAAAAGCAAGTCTTAGCAAAATACATCACTAGTTTAGATAACTTTACGAATAAAGAAAAACAAGAATTGTTTGATTTAATGAGTACCAGTGAATTACCTGAATTAAAAGAAGATAGAGCCATTTTTTATTCAGAGGAAAGTATTCTCAAGGCTATTGATAAAATGACTGAATTAGCTACAAATGCGGATGGCACTTTCGAAGAAGCTGAAAAAGTCAAGATACAAGAACTGAAAGAATTTATTCTGCATGCTAGCGCCTCAAAAAAAGGAAGACTTGCTAATTTCTTCGGTACTTGGCAAATTAGTATTCCAATTTTAGTAACTCTTTCTTCTATAATATTTACCTGTATCTGGTTCTTATTTCTTTCTCCAATAGAGACGAATCCTAAAAATCAATTAGTAACTGAAAATAATTCAATTTTACCAATTAAAACTGAGTTAGCAGATACAATTGAAAAATACACAACAAATGATCCAAAGACAGAGACATCCGTCATAGAAAACAAAATTGAATATGGAATCGTTGAGGCTCAATTTAGCTATATTGAGTTTGGTGATTTTTATTATTTCGTTTTTACTGATAATAACGGAAAAGAATGGGATTTTGGAAAGGGTGAAAATAATCTAGAGGACTATGACTTTGGAGAGGAAGGTAGCAACCCAGAACTTGTTGGGCAAAAATTCAAAATAAATTGGAAAAAAGAGGTTGTAACGTCCACTGATATGAATGGGAATAATGAAAATAAATATGACATACTAAGCATTGTCTCTATTGAAAGGATTAATAATAATACAATTTCTAAGTATAAAATAAATGACCCAGATGGCTTCTCAAATCTAAGAGACAAACCAAATGGACAGGTACTACAAAAGATTTACGACAATGAAACATTTGAAGTGGTCGGAGAGGTTGATGATTGGAAAAAAGTTAAACTTTCAAATGGCATTTTAGGATTCATACACACCTCTAGAGTAGTACTGATAAATGAATAAAATCGTCCCTCCTACCTTTTATAATTTATGAGGTGGGACAAAAGGTATTCGCAAAAAAGCACTACATAAAAATAAAATTAAACCAAGGGTAATACAAAGCAGCTAGGCGCTGCCCTTGGTTTAAACGCCCGTATAAAACAGTTGATACAACACTTTTATACGGGCTTTTTATTTTTCTTCCGTTTGCTTTTGTGCTCATCCGCAGCTACTCTGTCTTTTTGTATATTTTCCGCTGGGCTCCAAATACCCAAAAATCCACCGCTGCTTCATGTTAGGCTCGCCTGCTTCATCAGTCAGGCTTCGTCGCAATGTATGCAGTTTTCGTTTTAGATGAGGTGCATTTTCATTTCCGCGCTGCTTCAACTCAAAAGCACTTTAGGTTTATTACTCTTTGTTTAAATCTTGGTGGGAGGCAAGCAATTTGTGCTTCATCCTTTCCGTACCTCCATTCCTTCAACCCAAATCCCTTGCTTATTATTCCATGGTTTGCAAACATTACTCCTCGTGTTCTTCATAAAAAATACTCGCATACTCCGCTTTTTTATTCAAACATTGGTCACTCTATTATTTTCCAAATAGTCCCCGTTCCTCACCTTCCTTCAACTCGCAATCGGCTCGCGCCTTTGTATGGATTTAGCTGCGCAGCTTTTGGTAATAATGAATAGTGTTTGGTATAATTATTTTGACCGTTCACGGTAAGGAAATGAATAAACACAGCAAAAGTAAAGGGGGCCAAAAACGGCCTGTAAAGTTCAAGCCTTCGGTTTTGTAAAAAATCTCCACCTTGGTTGTTGTGTGGTGTCTTTAGTTCTTATGCTTCTTACTCCTACTCCATCTTAAATGCTCAGGTATTTTGACTTCTTCTATTCGGTAGTATTTTTCACAAAAAACTTGACAGTCCTAAGCCCCCTTTGTTCTATAGGCATGTTTTTTCCTTTCCGAAAGAAATATTTTAAAAATTGTAAGCAGGTTAGCAACATCATGTACAATTTTTGATTTCAATTAACTTCAGGATATCTTTAAATAAAAAATGATTGTAGGGAACATAGATTTAGAAATTCTGAACAGAAAAAAGGAGCTGTTAGAAAGATGGTACAAAGTGAAGGAAACAATTGAAAACAAGCCTTATTTACACAGTTACAATGAAACTGACATTCCAAAAATTATAGAATTATTAAAACGAATAAGTATTAAAGAGATCGAAGGAGAATTAGAGTTCCTTCCTCCTTACTTAAAGAAAATAGATATAGTTCTACATACTTATATCAAGGAAACTAAAACCTTTTCTGAAGAATTGAAAATTAAAATAAATCTGAACCAACTTCTTAACATTATCAATTCAAAGCCTAATAAATAACCAAAACCCCGATGCAGTGCACCGGGGTTTCTTTTGTTCTATTTTTTGGACATTATCAGTTTGAGGAGATAACTGACCAGGAAACTTACTACAGCACCTATCGCAGCCAGTACTATTGTTTTGAGGACGTCTTGTATATCTACGATGGCAAATATTGAAAGTACGGTTCCTCCTAGTGTTCCAAAAAGCGTGTTGTTAGGTGTTGTATGGTTCATTTTATTCCTCCTTTCCTTCTACTACGGTTTGACTCACTGTGGTGAGTATACTTCCTCCTAAAATGAGGTAACCGGCTACACTTGACATTACTGCAGGTAATGCGATGGGTGAAGCTAATACACTTGTTCCAACCGCGGCCAAGATCAAACCTACTGTTCTCAATTTCTTGAAAAACGGTGGTGTATCGGCTTTCATGCGGTCTACAACTTCACGGAGTGCATTTTGTTTGGGGGTCTGCATCTTAGTCGATTTGCAAGATGTTTAACACGTTGTAGGCTCCGTTTTTAAGGGAGTACAAGTTACCGTTCACTTCTTGCAAGAACTCGATCAAAAGCACTGCAACTTTGTTGGTTGTAATCGCTCCTGGAGGTGTCACTGCAATGGTAACGGTTGTTTGTGTTGCATCTATGGGCAATATCTGAGCTGTACCTGCAGTAAACTCTTGTTCACCATTGTCAAAGTCTAATTCCAAAACACCCATATTAATGCTTACATGCGTAGCGCCTGATGGGGCATTGAAGTCGTTTGAGGGTACCAAATCAACAATACTCACCTCATGGGTTGCATTATCGTAGTTCACCGTTGCAAACAACACAGAATTCAATACGGATTTGTTGTTGAAATTAAAACCTTGCAAAGCTGCAATTCCAAGAGGGGTTTGGATACCAGTTCCCACGGTTCTTTTTCCTCTTTCATTGGTGGCATCATACTTCTTGATTTCCGTCATCTTTTTGGTCAAACGAGAAGTAATGCGTTTGTCACCCGCTACTTGTAAGAAAGGTCTTAATCCATCTCTCAAGAGTTTACCAGCTTTGGCAGCAACTCCGAATTCAGCTCCGTTTTCACGTGTTCTTGCAAAGGCCGGGTCATTTTTAATACGGTCGGCTTCAATTCCACCTTTTTCTCTGGCCAAGTAGCCATCTTTGGTTTTGTAAAAGGAGATATCACCTATCTTCCCTTTCAACTTGATTATTCCTTTTTGTCTTGCCATGTTTTCTAATTTTTAATTCAGGCCATCCCTGATTTTCAGAGACACATCTCCGCGCGTTTTGATGTTTATCTTAAAATTAGAGTTTGGTGTTCCCTTCAGCAAAAAGTGCCTTCCGTAGCTCGTTAGCATTTCCTAAAAAGCGTGTTTTTTCGTACCTTAATAGAACAAGGCATACACGTTATTCTCTTTTGAATTACTTTGCTTTTATCTCTTCCTAATTGCTCTATTTTGACTTTTAAGAGCAAAGGCATAGATACAGTATGGATAAAGTATGGATAGTGTATGGTTAAGGTATGAAATGCACATGGAACGTTTGATCATCTATCCTAAAGACGTAATGATAGTCACCGGCAAAACCGAAAGACATGCCAGGTATTTGTTGCAGCGCATTAAAAAATCACTTCAAAAAGAGGAACATCAGGTAATCACCATTGCGGAGTTTGCGGAATATTTAGGGGTGGATTTGGAGGAGGTGAAGAGGGTGATATTTCTGTAAGCTAATCTTAAAAAACACCAATAGCCAAGATATCTAAGTGAGATTCCAACAAACAATATAAACTTTACTTTGAGACGCCTAAAGAATACTGACAGATCATTAGTTCTAGCCTTTCAAGAATTGGCCATTAACTTACTTTTAGTTTTAAAAATTCCCTCCTACATTGTTCTTCAGTTATGTTAAAAGTCCTGAAATTATATTTCTTAATTACGATCATGCTTGTGGCACAAATTGGCTCTACAGGTGTGATGTATTTTGAAAATACATGTTTGGCTCTTAACACAACAGAGATATCTTTCCGAACAGATTCATGCAGCTGTCAACCAGAATTGAACTGTTCCAAAACAGAAGAACCATATATTCAAAGTACATGTTGTTATCACACATCGCATGTACTGCAGACTTCTGTGGAATCAAAAAGCATATCAAAAGTTGTAAAGACAAATTTCACGAAAAACCTTAAATCTCCAAAGAACTTTCTTAGTAGTAACTATGTTTACCTTGGAAGTAAAACAAAGTCTACTGTTCAGGATCCTCCTTTACTTAAAGGAATAACACTCTCCAAAAGAATCCTATTTCAATCTTTTCAAATTTGATTTCTAATAATTCTGATTACAAATAAACTGAATTATTACCCCCTCAACCCAGGTTGTGAAAATCAAATATTATCATGAAAAAACTATACAAAATAACATTAGGTTTTGCTGCCCTAATGTTTCAATTCCATGCACAAGCACAATGTGTAAATGGAGAAGCTGAAGTAGAAATTGTTGTACATACAGTCGATTATGGATATGAAGGATATTGGGAACTTACCCCTGCAGGAAACGGCTGTGGAAATGGAACAATAGCTTCTGGAGGAAATACAATTGTCGGATGTAATGGTTCTGGATTGCAAAATCAACCCAATGGAGGTTACGGAGACAATACGCAATACACTGAAGGACCTTGGTGCTTAATTGAAGGAAATCAATACGACCTTATCTATAGTGACGATTGGGGTGATGGAGGATTTATGTTCGAGGTTTTTGTTAACGGATACAAAATCAAAACTTTTGACGGAGTGGGACTTGGCGCTACTTTCACCTTCACAGTAGAAGAACCACCTGCCTACGATTTAGCAGTTACAAATTCTAACATTTACGCGTATGTAACGACAGGTAATTATGATCTTCATGCACATATTTTTAACGCTGGAACAAGCACTATTTCTTCTTTTGACCTGAACTATACCGTTAATGGAGGAAATGTGCAAACACATAGTGTAAATGGACTTGCAATGAGTAATTACGCAAGTGAAGAAATTGAACACAACATCCCCTTAAGTATCTCAACCAATGGAGTTTATACTTTAAAAATTTGGGTGGATAACATTAATGGCGGAAACCAAGACATGAATACTTCAAACGATACGCTAACTCGTCAAACAGAAGCAGGCCCAGGTAGACCTAATTATATTGACGACTATGTAAACCAAACAACAAGCATCGTACAAATTGCTGGTTTTTCAGAACAAATCAGTGCTCCCACAGATTTAGACTTTCATCCAGTTTTAACCAATAAGGAACTTTGGGTTATTAACAAAGGTATAGAAAGTACAGGTGGAAGTAGTGTTACCTTGTACAATGCTGGAGAAGCCAATCAAACACATGCCTATAAACAAGACGGTAACGCATGGCACTTTATGTCTCTCCCCACTGCTCTAGCATTCAGTTTAAATGGAAATTGGGCAACTGCACCAGGTGTATACGATGCCAATCATAATGGTGGTTCAGCTTTTACAGGGCCAAGTTTATGGTCGAGCGACATGAGTATATATGCCCAACCTTCGGGTGGTAACGGAAGTCATTTAGACATGCTACACCTTAGTCCGTATTCGCAAGGAATTGCCGCAGAAACAGATAATGTTTTCTGGGTATTTGATGGATATACAAATGACATTGTTCGCTATGACTTCGTTGACGATCATGGTCCTGGAAATGATTTCCACGGTGATGCCATCGTTAGAAGGTATTCAGATGATGCCGTAGCGAAAGATCCTAATAATGAAGTAGTAAGTCACCTTGTGTTAGATGAAAACCAACAATGGTTATATGTGGTTGACCACGGAAATGGCAGAGTTATACGCATAGACATTACTACAGGTAGTGATATGGGGGGAACGCCTAATTACCCGATGAATGAGCCAATAGCCGAGTACAAAGAATATACCGGATACACCCAGGAAACAGTAGTGAGTGGTTTAAACAAACCGGCAGGAATCGACGTTATAGACGATAGAATGATTATCAGTGAACATACTACAGGAGAGATTATTATCTATGATATCTCTACTATCCCTGCTGTTGAATTAGATAGAATCCCAACTGGAACATCAAGTGTACAAGGTGTTAAAATTGGTCCTGAAGGAAGAATTTGGTTTGTAGATCAAAATGCAAATGGAGTGTATAGAATAGACAGTGAATTATTGGCTACATCAGATGTTAACCCCATAGATTTTAAGATTTACCCCAATCCTAGTACAGACTTATTTTGGGTCAACGTTGAAGATTTCAACCAACAAGAAATAAATATCTATGATGCTACCGGTAAACTAATTCTAAATCAGCGATTAGAAGGAACAAAAACACAAATAAATTTAGATGTTCAACCCGGAATGTATATCATAGAGATGCGAAATCAACAAGGTGCAAGTACGCAACAAAAACTGATAATAGAGAACTAATAATTAATAAAGGGAACCCAAAGTTTCACGGGGTTCCCTTTAAACTATTTTAATAAGTAGATAAACACAAGTACTTTTAGTTAAACGAGATAATCCTTATATTTGTTCCATCAATAATGACCAGCAATAAGACATATAAATTCATTTTGTTTCAACTCGCAGTCTTAATTTTTGTGAGCGCGTCTGGATTTGCCATTAATGTTCATTATTGTGGTGAGGATATGCAGAATTTTTCTCTTTTGGGAGAAGCAGAGGCCTGTAATGGAACCGAAAAATTAGATAAGCAGCTTGAAATTGATTCCTGCATGCTTTCACAAAAGTCTTCACAAGAAGAAATCCAACCTGAAAAATGTTGTTCCAACAAGACTTATAAAATTGAGAACAATAGCGATAAAAAAGAAACTGAAAAAGGAGTCAACACCAACAAAACACAGCTCATTGCTACATACCTAGCAGTGCACAACTTGGTTGATTTAATTATCGGTGAAACTAGCATAAATTACTCTCATTACTCGCCCCCAGCGCTTATCAAAAAGCGCAACCTAGTCTTCGAGTGCTTTCTTATATGATTAATACTGAACTTTTTGCACTAACTTAATAGTGCCAATTCGTTTAGCTATTCATCAAATAAAGAAAGATGTTAAATAAAATCATTGGTTTTTTTCTCGAAAACAAACTTGTTACATGGATTATGTTGGGAGGTTTTATACTCTGGGGACTCGTAACCTCTCCTTTCAACTTTTCAATTTCAGGTATGCCTAAAGACCCTGTGGCGGTAGACGCAATTCCTGACATTGGAGAAAATCAACAAATAATATTTACGAAATGGAAAGGTAGATCTCCACAAGATGTGGAAGATCAAATCACCTATCCTTTAACCACAACTTTACTCGGAATTCCAGGAGTAAAAAGTGTGCGAAGCAACTCTATGTTTGGCTTCTCCAGTATTTACTTAATCTTCGAGGAAGATGTGGAATTTTACTGGAGTAGAAGTAGAATTTTAGAAAAATTAAATGCACTGCCCAGTAATTTACTTCCAGAGGATGTACAACCTAGTTTAGGTCCAGATGCAACAGCGCTCGGGCAAATATTCTGGTATACTTTAGAAGGAAGAGATAGCCAGGGTAAGGCTACGGGAGAATGGGATTTACATGAGTTAAGAAGTGTCCAAGATTTCTACGTTAAAAACGCCTTACAATCATCAGGAGGAGTTGCTGAAGTTGCCTCCATTGGTGGATTTGTGAAGGAATATCAAGTAGATTTGATTCCCGATAAAATGAAATATTACGGCATTTCTCTTCCACAAGTAATGCAGGCAATTAAATCTTCAAATCTCGACATCGGTGCGCAAACCTTAGAAATAAATATGGCCGAATATTTTGTTCGAGGTTTAGGTTATGTGAAATCCATAGAAGATATAGAGAACAGTGTTGTAAAAGTCACTAACAACACGCCTATCACTATTAAAGAAATTGCCAAAGTCCATTTAGGTCCGGCAACTAGAAGGGGTATTCTAGACAAAGAAGGTGCCCCTGCGGTAGGAGGAGTTGTGGTGGCGCGATATGGCGCTAACCCACTTGAAGTGATCAATAATGTAAAAGAAAAAATAAAAGAAATTGAAGCGGGACTACCACAAAAGACTCTAAAAGATGGGCGAATTTCTCAACTGACCATTGTTCCTTTTTACGATAGAACACAATTGATTAAAGAAACTATAGGAACATTAGAAGAAGCACTTACATTAGAGATTTTCATCACCATAATCGTGGTGTTGCTCATGCTCCTAAACCTTAAGTCATCCCTACTCATTTCAGCCTCTTTACCTGTTGCAGTTTTGATGTGTTTTATTGCCATGAAATATGCCGGTGTTGACGCTAACATAGTTGCACTTTCCGGAATTGCAATAGCTATTGGAACGATGGTGGATATGGGGATAGTACTTACAGAAAGTATGATTAGCCATTTAAAAACAGCACCACCCGACCAACCTTTACAGCGCACCATTTATTTGGCAACAACGAAAGTGGCATCTGCTGTTATTACGGCTGTAATCACCACCATCGTTAGTTTTTTACCCGTGTTTACCATGCAAGCAGCGGAAGGAAAATTATTTAGACCCTTGGCCTTTACAAAAACATTCGCCTTGTTGGCCTCTATCCTTTTAGCTGTAACTGTAATCCCAACACTAGCTGTACAACTTTTCAGATTTAAAGAAAAAGGAAAGGTAACGCACTACTTCACAAATATCTCCTTACTTGTTTTATCCTCCTTTTTACTTTTTACAGACTATCAAGTCCTTGGCTTTTTAGGATTAAGTATAGGTTTCTTGGGTAGCACAAGTGTTTATTTTGAGCACAAAAAATCTGACCTTTGGAACACGCGATTTAACTACATTAAGAACATTATTTACGCGCTACTTGTGGCTTGGATACTCTCCAAAACATGGATGCCCTTGGGCGTTATAGCATCTGAATGGACCAATTTCTTTTTCGTAATCATTATCATAGGAGTATTGATAGGATGTTTCTATGTGGTTATTCATTATTACGAGCGAATTTTACGTTTCCTTATCCAATTCAAATTCATCTTTTTAGGCCTGTTAGTACTTCTACTGATAAGTGGCTACAGAATTTTTAAGAATACAGGACAAGAATTTATGCCAGCTCTTAACGAGGGATCTTTTTTACTGATGCCTACCTCCATGCCTCATGCCGGTATGGAAATGAATGAAGTGAATTTAAGGCTTCTTGACATGGCCGTAACAGCTATTCCTGAAGTTGAATCTGTTGTCGGTAAAGCTGGTAGGGTGGAAAGTTCATTAGATCCAGCTCCCATGAGTATGTATGAAAATATCATTGCCTACAAATCCGAATATAAAACGGATGAAAATGGTCACCGTTTGCGTTTCAAAACCAATGAAGAAGGCGCTTTTGAACGAACAGAAACAGGAGAGTTAATTGAAGATAAAAACGGTAATTATTTTAGACAATGGCGTTCTCACATTCAATCTCCAGATGATATTTGGCAAGAAATAGTAGAAGCAACAAAATTGCCTGGACTTACATCAGCTCCTAAATTACAACCCATTGAAACCCGATTGGTTATGCTCCAAACGGGCATGCGTGCTCCAATGGGAATTAAAGTAAAAGGTGAAGATCTTAAAACCATAGAACAATTTGGTCTTCGTTTGGAAAAAGAACTAAAATCCATAGAGGGAGTAAAAAGTTCTGCTGTATTTGCAGAACGAATTGTAGGAAAACCCTATTTAAAACTAGATATTAAGCGAAAAATCATTGCCAAACACGGATTAAGTATAGAGGCTGTTCAACAGCAAATACAAGCCGCTATTGGTGGTATGGTAATGACCTCAACCGTAGAAGGAAGAGAAAGGTATGGCATTCGCCTGCGCTATCCCTTGGAGTTAAGAAATAGTCCTGAAAAATTAAAATCTATTTATATCGCTGCACCAAACGGAAATCAGGTTCCTTTAGGAGATTTGGTTGAAGTAAAGTATGAACAAGGACCACAATCCATTAAAAGTGAAGATGGATTTTTAGTCGGCTATGTGCTTTTTGATAAAGAGGCAGCATACGCAGAAGTTGAATTGGTAAACAAAATTCAAGCTTACCTTGACAAGGAAATTACCCAAGGAAGAATTGTTGTTCCAAAAGGTATTACCTACAAATTTGCAGGAAATTACGAGCAACAATTGCGTGCCAACAAACGGTTAGCACTCGTTATCCCAATAGCCTTAGTACTCATCTTTCTTATTCTATATTTCCAATTTAAATCTGTACTTACCTCACTGTTTGTTTTCTCTGGGGTTTTCGTAGCCTTTTCAGGAGGGTTTATTATGATTTGGCTCTATGGACAAGATTGGTTCTTGAACTTCGATTTCTTCGGAGTGAACCTAAGGGAATTATTCCAAATGAAAAATATAAACCTGAGTGTAGCAGTTTGGGTTGGATTCTTGGCTCTGTTTGGCATCGCCACAGATGACGGTGTTTTGGTTGCAAGTTACTTGAAATCTAGTTTCAAAAGTAATGCGCCGCAAAACATTCAAGAAATACAAGATGCGGTTGTAGAGGGTGGCTTGCGAAGAGTTAAACCTGCCATGATGACTACAGCCACTACCCTACTCGCACTTCTTCCCATTTTAACCTCAACAGGAAAGGGTGCTGACATCATGCTTCCTATGGCTATTCCCTCTTTTGGGGGTATGATCTTGAACGTCATTACCATGTTCACTGTACCCATCCTCTATTATACTTGGAAGGAATTAAGTTTTAAATGGAAACAGCGAAAAAACTTTACAAAAAACATTGAATCATGAAAAACATTAGAAATATACTGGTAATTCTCTTGAGCTCAACTGCACTAAACACTTGGGCCCAATCACTTGACTCTCTGTTCCATCTTGCTGTAGAAAACAACCTAGAGCTCAAAACTTTAACCTTGGAGTATGAAGCAATTTTAAGCAGAGAAGATCAAGTTACTCAGCTTCCCAATACTCAAGTAGGTGTTGGCGTGCCTGTTTTACGTCCAGAAACACGATTGGGTGCACAAATGGTAATGGTTAGTGCGGCACAGATGTTTCCCTGGTTTGGAAGTTTTGAGGCGAAAAAGGACGTAGTCATAGAAATGTCTAAAGCCAAATACGAAGCCTTGAATGCATTAAAACTAGATCTACAATTCGAGCTCAAATCCACTTACTATCAACTCCTTTTTCTGGAAAAACGCAAAAACTTGTTTACCGAAACCTTGCAAAATTATCAACGCATAGAAAAAGTAGTGTTGGCAAAGGTAGAGGCCAATCAAGCCTCTTTAGCTTATGCACTAAGGGTTCAAGCCAAAACAGACGAATACAATGCATTGCTCGCTCAAATAGAAATCCAGAAACATCATCTTCATGCTCAAATCAATAAAATAACGCATCAAGATTTAAGTGGAAAGATACTTTTGGTTGATAGTATGGATTACAGCTTTATGAATTATGACTTTGAAGCATACCGCTCTAAAATCGCACTCTACCATCCGGCAATACAACAAATCAGTCATCAAATATCTGTTTCAGAAAGTGTCATTGCTGTTCAAGAAAAAGCCAAAAAACCTTCTTTGGGCATTGGTGTAGATTATAGTATTGTACAGGCCCGAACGGATGCTAACCCTATGTATAACGGGAGAGATATTTTTGTTCCAAAAGTTTCTTTAAACATTCCTATTTCACAAAAAGTTTACAACAGTAAGATAAAGGAAGAAAGGCTCAACCAAGAAGCTTTGGGTACACAGAAAGAGAGCATAATTGAAAATATACTGACACAAATCATCACCTATAAAACAGAGTATGATAAAGCACGAATTGACTTCAACCTCAGTTTGAATCAAAGCAAGAAAATAGAAAGTGCCTATCAAATACTACTGGCAAAATACAGTGCCGACGGAAACAATTTTGAAGAACTTTTATCTACTCAAAACGAGTTATTACAACTTCAGTTGAAGCGCGATTTAAGTGAATTAACTATGGCTTTGGCGAAAGCCAAAATTGAACGTTTAACAAATTATTAATCCCATGAAAACAATGAAACACAGTTATAGAGTATCAGGGATGACCTGTAATGGTTGTAAAGACCATGTTACAAAATCCTTGTTATCTCACCCTCAAATTAAAGAAGTTCAAATTGATCTTTCTTCGGGAAAGTCCACAATTACTATGCTTCAACATTTACATCTTAACGAACTTCAGGACCTTCTAAAAGACTCCAATTATAGTATTCACGCCTTGGATGAAGAGCTTCCATCAAAAGCGCATCAAAATAAAGAAACAAAAGCCCTAAAGGGTACAAAATTCTATTGTCGCATGCATTGCGAAGGAGATAAAACATACGCTAAACCGGGAAATTGTCCGGTCTGTGGTATGGATTTGATTCCGGAAGCCAACAGCACCTCGCAAGAAGGTCAATTTACCTGCCCTATGCACCCTGAGATAATAAAAGATGAAATGGGCTCATGTCCGAAGTGTGGCATGGACTTAGTCCCTTTACAGAATGAAAGCGCTGAAGAAAAACAATACAAGGCCTTGTTAAAAAAATTCTGGGTAGCTGCAGGATTTACCCTTCCTATTTTTCTGATCGCCATGTCTGAAATGATTCCCAATAACCCCATATATCAATGGCTCTCCCCTAAATATTGGAATTGGGTGCAATTTGTACTTTCCATTCCAGTAGTTTTTTATGCTACTTGGATGTTCTTCCAACGTGCTTACAGTTCCATTAGAAGAATGAATTTAAACATGTTCACTCTTATTGGAATAGGATCTGGAGCAGCTTGGATTTTTAGTTTTGGAGCATTGCTTTTCCCTTCTGTAATTCCAGAAGACTTTAAGTCAGAAGGCGGAACAGTACACGTGTATTTCGAAGCGGCAACCGTTATATTAACTTTGGTATTGCTCGGACAATTGCTCGAAGCAAAAGCCCATAGTAAAACCAATAATGCCGTTAAAGAACTCCTAAAACTCGCCCCTAACACCGCAGTTAGAATTAGTAGTGGTAAAGAAGAAGAAATTTCCATTGATGAAATCAAAGTAGGAGATTTGCTTCGTGTAAAACCTGGAGATAAAATTCCTGTGGATGGAAAAATAACCGAAGGTGAAAGTTCTGTTGATGAATCTATGATTACCGGTGAACCTATTCCTGTTGATAAGCAAGTAGATGACAAAGTTACATCGGGAACCATCAATGGGAACCAATCTTTTGTAATGCAAGCTGAGAAAATTGGATCAGATACCCTCTTATCTCAAATTATTCACATGGTAAATGATGCCAGTAGAAGTAGAGCTCCCATTCAAAAGTTAGCCGATAAAATTTCGAGTTATTTTGTTCCAGCAGTCATCCTCAGTGCGATTATTACCTTTTTCGTGTGGTATATCTATGGTCCTTCTCCTCAACTGGCTTTTGCCTTTGTAAATGCCATAGCAGTATTGATCATCGCTTGCCCTTGTGCCTTAGGACTTGCAACCCCGATGTCTGTAATGGTGGGTGTAGGAAAAGGAGCACAAGAAGGTGTATTGATTAAAAACGCCGAATCGCTCGAAAAAATGAACCAAGTTGAAGTATTGATTATCGATAAAACAGGAACAGTAACTGAAGGAAAACCTTCAGTAGAAAAGGTTCATTCTTTTTCCTCTTTTTCAGAAGATGAATTGACTTCTTTGATTGCTAGTGTTAATAAACAAAGTGAACACCCTTTGGCAAAAGCTACAGTAAAGTACGCTGAAGGTAAAAATCTACCCTTCAAAGAACTACAAAACTTTGAAGCCATAACAGGCAAAGGAGTAAAAGCTACGATTGATGAACAAACCGTATGGGTAGGAAACGAAAAACTGATGTCGGACAATCAACTTGCGCTTTCAGAAGAAATCAAAACGGCTTCACAAAAAGAGAAATCTAAAGGAAAAACGGTCCCCTACATTGCCATTGCAAATAAAGTAGTAGGCTTTGTAGTGATTAGTGATGCAATTAAAAAATCCAGTGCGAAGGCCATAAAACAATTGCAAAACAAAGGCATATCAGTAATTATGATGACAGGAGATAACAAGTTTACGGCTAAGGCCGTTGCAGAAACCCTTGGCTTGGAAAATTTTGAGGCAGATTGTTTACCTGAAGATAAACTCAATAAAGTAAAAACACTCCAAGCTGAAGGTAAAATTGTTGCAATGGCCGGAGATGGGATAAATGATGCTCCAGCACTAGCGCTTTCAGATATCGGTATTTCCATGGGAACAGGTACGGATGTGGCCATAGAAAGTTCGGAAATCACTTTGGTCAAAGGTGATTTACACGGAATAGTAAAAGCAAGAAACTTGAGTCACCTTGTAATGCGCAACATTAAACAAAACCTTTTCTTCGCATTGATCTACAACACACTCGGTATTCCTGTAGCTTCAGGCCTTTTGTATCCAGTTTTTGGAATATTATTATCTCCAATGATTGCTGCACTAGCCATGAGTTTTAGTTCCGTTTCTGTGATTGCCAATGCCCTACGCTTAAGATCTCAAAACATAAATAATTAGTCATGAAAAAATACATCATATATATACTCTTAATTCTTTTGGGTGCCATACTAGGTTGGGGTATTTCTGGAGGATTTAAAACACCCAATTCCGAAGCATCAGAACATCAACATTCTCATGAGGGAAAAGAAGAGATTTGGACCTGTTCTATGCATCCACAGATACGCCAAGATCATCCTGGAAAATGTCCCATTTGTGGCATGGAGTTAATACCTGCCTCACAAGTTGAAAAAGGTGATAAAAGTACCTTTAAGATGAGTGAAGAAGCTATACGCATTGCCAATATCCAAACCTCTGTAATAGGTTCAAACAGTACCAATAAACGCTTACAATTATCTGGAAAAATTAAGGCAGACGAAAGGCGTGAATCGAGTATAGTTACTCACTTTACCGGACGTATAGAGCAACTATATGTTAGTTTCACCGGTGAACAAATCCGAAAAGGACAAAAAATAGCTGAATTATATGCTCCTGAATTGATTGCTGCCCAACAAGAACTATTGGAAGCTTATCAAATAAAGGGAACAAGTCCGGAGTTATTCAGAGCAGCAAAACAAAAGCTATTAGCATTAAAAATCAGTGAAAGTCAAATACAACAAGTTCTGGAAAGACAAAACATACAGGAGAATTTTGTGATTTATGCCGAGCAATCGGGTGCAATAAACCAGAAAAAAATAAGTGTTGGAGATTATTTAAAAAGAGGTCAAGTACTCTTTACGCTACAGGATTTATCTAAAGTTTGGGTTGAATTTGATGTTTACGAACAAGATTTGGAGCTACTCAATTCACATGGAGTGTTAAACTTTACTACTCCTGCCCTTCCCAACGAAACTTTCACAGCTAAGGTAGAATTTGTTGACCCCATTATTCAGGCTACTTCACGAACGGCAAAAGTGCGCGCAACTCTCAACAATTCTCAACAAAAATTAAAACCTGAAATGTTCGTAGAAGGAACTTTTGAAGGTTTACAACAGGCACATTCACAAATATTGGTACCGAAAAGTGCCGTATTATGGACAGGAGAGCGCTCTGTTGTTTATCTAAAAAAACAAGATGAAACAGCTCCAACTTTTGAATACAAAACCATAGAGATTGGAAATGCTTACAGAGATCAATACGAGGTGTTAAATGGGCTTAATATTGGCGACGAGGTGGTAACGAATGGAGCCTTTGTGTTAGATGCTTCCGCACAATTGAATAACCAATACAGTATGATGAACCAAAATTTATTGTCCGCCACCTCTGATTCAGAAATAAAAACTTTTAAAAACACCACATCAAAGACCTTTAAAAAACAATTGAACCAGACACTCCTTTCCTATTTAGAATTAAAAAATGCCTTAGCCGCCGACGATCAAGAAAAGGCCATAGAAGCCTTGAATAAATTCGTGCAAGCTTTAAATAAAGTAGATATGAATTTGGTTAAAGGAGATGCGCACATCACTTGGATGAAACTAAAAAAGGAGCTTGACAGCGATATAGAAGTGATACAAAACAATGATGAACTTGATCAAATGCGCAAGGGGTTTATTCAACTCTCTGATCATTGGATAACATGTCTTAAAACATTTGGCATAGAAAACAAATTGCTTTATGTCCAATATTGTCCTATGGCCGATAACAACAAAGGAGCCTCTTGGATAAGTGAAGAAGAGGATATCATTAACCCTTACTATGGTAGCTCCATGTTAAGTTGTGGTGAAATAGTAGATACAATTAAGGAATAACTATAAATAAATAATACAAAATGAAAAAACTAAAATTAACAACAGGACTTTTTCTTGCATTATTAACCGTATCAAGTTGTGGTAATAATGCCGAGAACGCAGAAAACACAGTAAATGAAAGTTTCAAAGTTTACGGAAACTGTGGTATGTGCGAAAAAACGATTGAAGGCGCATTAAAAGATATTGATGGTATCTACAGTGCAGATTGGGATAGACAAACAAAAATGATGGCTGTTTCCTACGATAAAACAAAGCACAACCAGAGAGAATTAAAAGAAAAGATTTCTAAAGTGGGTTACGACACAGAAGACACAAAAAGTACAGCCGAAACTTATGATCAATTACCCGCGTGTTGTCACTATGACAGACCGGAAAAATAATACCGATTCCTTACCACCAAATTATAGCTTTAGAATATCTATCCCCATTTCAATAATTGAATTGGGGATATTTTTTGTCATTTATTCCCTTTACTTTTATCTTTGCAAGAGCGCTCTTTACATCAAAAAAGAACAATTTAAATCAGTTGTTAGTAGTCTATAAATAGACCATTTTTGGATAGACCTTTATAAAACCCTTGTATTACTAGGGTTTGAAAAAAATAATCGAATCCCTGCGGGATCACAAAAGAAAGCCTTTCACGATAGTGAGAGGCTTTTTTATTTTACGACGTTTTGAAACCTATTCAAATAAGTTGGAAAATAAAAAAGTCACTAGCAGTGACAACTGCTAAAAGGCTTTTATGCTTGGGTAATAAATCCTAATTAAGGATCATAGCAATAATCCCTGCGGGATCACAAGAAGGCTTTCAAATTGGAAGCCTTTTTTTTGGCTTAATATATTAAACGCAAAAAAAACAGTATTGAGTGTGAGTAGGGAGTAATGAGTATAATACTCGATTTACTCTCAATACTCACTCTCCACCTCACACTGCTCTCCCCCTATTCATTCTCTATTCAATAGATCTGAACTAGACCTAAATAATTTCAAATCATAAAAGAGCTTTCCTCCTCTACCCTCACTCTAGATAATGCACAATTGAAAATATTATTCAACTATATTTTTAGTAGATAAATATTTTATTATCTTAGAGCTCAGACGACGAACCCTTATTATTTACCGCAACTTCCGATTTATCTAACCTACCGTTTGCTTTTCTTACTTTAAGCTACTTTCTCTTATCGTAAATGGCCTACAGGAATTGTAAAAAATGACAAAGGTCTAGTAAGGGAATACTTCGTCATTTTGCCTTTGCAAATTCTGAGTGAATCAAAAAATTATTTTATACCTTACCCTAAAGAAATTTACTCGAATTCAAATAGATTAGATTTTGTATATCGTAACATTGACTGTATGACCAACAAAACAAGCTCGTTCAACCTATTTTTCACACTTCTACTCCTACTTTCCACCTCCTTATCTTTTGGACAAGATCAATTCTTTTCAAAACTAGATAGCCTAAATGCGGCCAATAATGACCTTGAATACATCAAAGAACTCCACCGTTTAAACGACAATTACAACTTTGAAGATGAACCGCTTGTACATTTAAAGATCTACGTAAAAATGGTTCAATATTACAGGCTACATGAATATTCCAAAGACTCCATTATTAAATATTATCAGGCAGGTAAACAACTAGCTACCCAAGAAAACAACCAGGAATTTCTCTGCAATTTGGAATTTCTTTATGGTTCTTACCTAATAGATGAAGGTCAGTTTGACAAAGCCTTGGAGGTGATGAACGCCGTACGCCCCGTCATAGAAAAAGAACAATATGAGTTTTTGCCCCACCTGTATGACTCTTACGCCAAACTTTACTACCTCACCAACAACCCGGAAAAAGCCTTTGATTATTTAAAGATAGAAGCGGCTATTTTCAAACAAAGAAATGACATACCCAATACGAGATCCACCTACAACAACTTAGGCATTTTGTATTCGGTTAGCGCCAAATACGATTCAGCCTTATACTATCACCAAATTTCAGAAGAAATCAACAAACAAGTTAAAGACACCTTTAACCTAATCAAAACCTATTCTAATATTGCCAACCTTTACCTACAACAACAGGATCTCGAAAAAGCAGATAGTGTGTTTCGATTGGCCCTAGATATAAGTTCGAACAATGCTAACAATGAACTCATCATCAACTATGTAGATGTTTTGATTGATAAAAAAGAATACAAACTCGCAGAAGAACTACTTATTGATGAATTGAAGAAAATCCCTGCTACTTATTTACAAAAGGATTTGTACAGGCAGTTAATGGCCGTAAATAAGGCCAAGGGTGATTATCAACAGGCTTTGACTTACAGTGAAAAGCTCCGTGAAGTATCTGAAATTATTCTAGATGAAACAAAAATTAAAGCCATAGAAAGACTAACCGTGGAGTTTGAAACAGAACAAAAAGAACAAGAAATTGCTAATCTTCATATATTAACCAACAATCAACAGCTTGAACTTTCGAGAAGCAGATTATTGATCATCATTTCTATAACCCTTTTAGTGGTCGTTATCCTTGTGTTTTTACTCTTTTACAGAACTAAATCCTACCAAACAAAATTGAACCAATTGGTTATGGAACAAAAACTGTTGCGCTCAAAAATGAATCCTCATTTCATCTTTAACTCCCTTTCCAATATACAAACTAACATACTGAAAGGTGAAAAAGAAGTCGCCATTAAATATTTGGCCAAATTTGCCAAGTTACTCCGTTACAACCTCGAACACTCAACCCATGATTCACTGAATTTCTCGGATGAAATGAAAAGTATTGAGGATTACCTGGACATGCAAAATTTACGCTTAAATGGGGCCTTAACCTACCTTATTGAAAAAGATGAATCCTTAGAAATGGAAGAGCTCAAAATTCCTGGGATGATGATACAACCCATAGTGGAGAATAGTTTAGAGCATGGTTTAGAGGGACATGAGCATCCTAAAATTTGGATAAAAATTAAAGACGAAGACGAAAGATTAATCATAACCGTAGAAGACAATGGCGTTGGTTTAAGCAAAACCCTTCAAAAGCAAAACCCCAATAAAAAATCTTTTGCCAGTGATATTCTTAAAAGACGACTTGCAATATTGAGTAAAAAATTAAACTTAGAATTAACTTATCACATTGAAGATAAGAAAAATGAGCATGGAGAAACCACAGGGGCAATGGCTACTTTGATTTTACCAGTTTTAAATTTATAGTCCTAAAACACTCCTTTTTAGAAGCGATGATAAATTATCCCTAAAAGCAAAATTTAAATTCATATATTCGCTATTCACCCCGCAAAAATTATTTACCATAAACTTATTCTCATGAAAATTTGGAACAAAATAAAATGGGTCTCTGGAGTAGTACTAGTTTTTGCAATTGTATTAGCCACCAATTTAATAGACAGAGACAACTTTAGTAAACTAAGGCAATCTACAACAACAATCTACAAGGATAGAATTGTAGCCAGTGACATACTTTTTGATCTCTCTCACCTTATTCAACAAAAAAAGCTGACCCTTGCAACGGCAGATACCAATTTGTTTAAGCGCAGTAATGCGACGTTAAGCGATAGTATCCAAGCATTGTTATCCAACTATGAACAAACCAAGTTAACGGATAAAGAAGCTGGTATTTTCAACAGTTTGAAAGGCCAATTAATTAGTTTTGAAGAACTAGAAAACGATTATTTTACCGGAGATATAGACAAGGAGGCTTTTGTTCAATTGATTGCAGGTATTGATGAAAACCTGTACAAACTCTCGAAGGTTCAGCTCTACGAGGGTAAACTTCAAATGTTAAAGAGCAATAAGGCCATGGAGTCGGTTGAACTATTTACCCAAATAGAAATCATTTTCTTAGTAATTGCAGGTATACTCATACAGGTTATCATCTTATATACGCCTAAATCCAAAAGGAAATTTTAACCACCATAGACCTATACCTAACTACTAGGATATTTTACTTGTGGACAAAACAAAATTTCTATGGACTTTACCAGCAGTCAACTTTCCATCAATTTAGCCGAACGTGTTAAAGAACTAGAATGTCTTTACAATATTTCGCGCATAGTACGTACAAAGAAACACTCGTTGGACGTTGCTCTTGACCTTATTTTACAGGAAATTCCCAAAGGATGGCAATTTCCTGAACACATGGCGGCCTATTTAAAATACGGTCCCAATACTATAGGTACAGCACCAACAGATGGCAATTACCAATCGGTATACTTGCAAATCACCAACGATTTAAACGGGGAACTGTATGTCTATTTTAAAAGTTCTCCCAACAACATGCACAACGTTTACTTTTTAAGGGAAGAACAAGCTTTGTTGAATCAAATCGGCAATGAAGTAGCAAGTTTAATAGAGTTGAATGTGAACCTTCAAAAGGAAAAACTCATTCAAGAAAAAATGCGTAGTTCTGATCGTTTAAAACTACTTTCAGAACTCACAGCCGGCGTTGCTCATGAGCTCAATACACCCTTGGGAAATATTTTGGGGTACTCCGAATTATTGTTGCAATCAGAGGTTAATGCACAACAAGAACACGATTTAAATAAGGTGATTAAATCTGTAAAACACGCCAGAGAAATCGTTAAGAAACTAATGTTTTTTTCCTGCGAGATGCCTTCTCAATTTAAACCTACGGCCCTTAATCCTCTGATTACGGAATGTGTGGATTTATTACGTATACAACTCAAGGAAAAGGATATTCGCGTTAAATTCAATTTACAAGAAAATATACCCGACTTACGTTTGGATCCTGTTCAATTTACGCAGGTGATATTTAACCTTTTACTCAATGCCATTAATGCGCTAGATAAGAAAGGAGAAATTACCATTTCCACGCAACAATCGCAGCAAGAAATTCGACTCAAAATAGAGGATAACGGCAAGGGAATTCCCGAAAATGAACTCCCCTTTTTGTTCAGGCCCTTTTATACAAAAAACACCAATACTGGAATGGGCTTAGGTTTGGCAGTAACCCATGGAATTGTGCAGGCACACGGCGGTAGTATACAAGTAGAATCTACCTTAGGAAAAGGAAGTTCATTCATCATTTTATTAAAAGCTTAGGCATGAAAAACTCACCCTCCATACTCATTGTAGACGATTCGAGAGACATGCTCGAACTACTGCGCAGACAACTCGAAAGTTTTCATTTAATTCCTATTGTTTCGGATAATGTTATAGATGCAATAGAAATTCTAGAAACCACACAAATTGATGTATTGATTACCGATATCAATATGCCTGAAGTGAGTGGAGAACAGCTCATTCGTTACGCCAGTGAACATTTCACCAAACTCCCCATACTCGTCATTTCTGGATATCCCAATTTAGAAACAGCCGTTAATGTGATGAAACTCGGTGCGTTGGAATATTTGGTAAAACCCTTTTCATCGGATGAATTAAAAGAAGCTGTATTTTCTTTGTTACCTGAAGAAACGCTAAAGGAAGAGAAAACACAAATTACAGCTCAGAACTCGTTTCAAGGCATAATTGGCTCTTCTCCTAAAATGCAGGAACTCTTTAAAACCATAGAACGCACCAAATCCAACAAAGCTACCATACTCATCTCAGGTGAAAGCGGAACGGGAAAGGAATTAATTGCCCGTGCCATTCATTACAACAGTGATTTTTCTGCTTCCCCTTTCGTTCCGGTAAATTGTGGCGCCATACCAGATAATTTAATAGAAAGTGAATTATTTGGTCATGTTAAAGGGAGTTTCACAGGAGCCATTGCCGATAGAGTTGGATTTTTTCAAGCGGCTCATACCGGTACCTTATTTTTAGATGAAATCAGTAATACTTCGCAAGAATTACAAGCAAAATTATTACGTGTTATTCAAGAAAAAGAAGTCACAAGGATTGGGGATACCAAGGCCAAGAAGATAGACTTAAGAATTATTACTGCCAGTAACGTAAACCTTCAAAACCTCATCGATAAAGGGCAGTTTAGAGAAGATTTGTATTACAGGCTTAACGTCATTTCCTTAAATATCCCTCCACTAAGAGAACGAAATGGTGACATTAAACCTTTGGTAAATTTCTTCAATAAAAAATACAGTAAGGAGTTCAATAAGAAGCCTTTAAAAATAGCTCCAAGGGTTTACACCACTTTTGAGAATTACAGCTGGCCAGGAAACGTGCGAGAATTGGAAAACCTCATCCAACGCTTGGTTGTCATGCATGATGATGCTATAGGTTTAGACGAAATTCCGCAACACATCAAAACTCAAATCGATACGCTACCGGAGAAGGACAGCTTTGAAACGTTGAAAGAACACGAAATTAAATACATTAAACGCGTTTTGTTGCATTGTGATAATAACAAAACTAAGGCAGCACAAATATTAGATATTGATAGAAAAACGCTGCGCGAAAAACTAAAGTAATAGGTGAGTAATTCTGTACCAAACCGGGGAAATACTCCCCGGTTTTTTTATTCATTTTTTTGACCTTTAAAAATCAACAAAATCACTAAACCTTTATTACCAATGCCTTACATCGAAACTACCCCTTCCCCACTTGTTTTGGCACCCAACTTGACTATAGGTGGAAAAACATAAAATGGAAACTATTCTTTGCAGCAATTGCGCACACAGTTTGGCTTGTATCCATGAGGCTGAACAGAACAGAATTCAACGGTTGAATTGTGAATTACATGAGTCGCTTGATAGCGGGGTGAATCGAACAAGTACTCTACAAATTACAACTCCAACTCCTAGAATTTCTGATCTCTGTTCACTTTGTGATTTTCAGGCCAACTGTTCGCTTAGAGGTGGAAATGAATTCATTTTTTACTGTGAAGAATACCAATAATGATAAATCCTATAAACATGGAAGTGATGAAAAGCGCAGTCCCAAAGAAGGGAATGTATGAAAATGTTTTGCGTCAATTTAATGAAGCTGCTGACATTGTAAAATTAGATGCTGGTATCCGTAAAATCTTGATGAATACCAACAATGAGATACTCGTGAATTTCCCTGTGAAATTAGACGATGGAACTGTGGAAGTTTTTAAGGGATACAGGGTACAGCACAACAACGCCTTAGGTCCATACAAAGGAGGTTTGAGATACCACCCTACTGTAGACATAGACGCTGCCAGAGCTTTGGCCATTTGGATGACTTGGAAATCTGCCCTTGTAGGTTTGCCTTACGGAGGCGGTAAAGGAGGAATTCAAATCGATCCCAACCAATATTCAAATTCTGAATTGGAAAGAATTACTCGAAGATTTACCTATGCCTTAGGAGATAATATAGGACCAGACATAGATATACCTGCACCCGACGTGAACACCAATGCTAAAATCATGGCATGGATAGCAGATACCTACTGTTCGATTAAGTCGCCTACGGTACGTCAAATTAACATGCACGTGGTAACGGGAAAACCAGTTGGGTCTGGAGGTTTGGTTGGACGTGACAGAGCTACAGGATTCGGTGTTGTAAAAAACATCAAACTATGGGCAGCCTTAAATAAGGTTGATTTAAAAGGGAAAACTTTCATCGTTCAAGGATTTGGAAATGTAGGTTACTGGGCTTCTCACTTCTTAGCCTTAGAAGGTGCGAAACTAATTGCCGTACAAGATGCAAGTGCAACTTTATACAACAAAGAAGGTTTAGATCCTGAAGCTTTGAACGCCCATGCAACGCAAAACAAAGGTCAAGTTCAAGGCTTTGAAAATGCAAGTGTATTGGAGGCTCAAGACTTCTTTGGAATAGAGTGTGACATCATCATTCCCGCAGCCTTAGGTAATCAAATTACGATAGAGAACTGTCATGAAATAAAAGCCCAAGTAATCGCTGAAGGAGCTAACGGTCCTACAACCATAGATGCCGAAAGAGAATTACTAAGTCGAGGAATTACCATCATACCAGACATCCTTTGTAATTCAGGAGGTGTGATAGGAAGTTACTACGAGTGGCTACAAAACAAGCGTAGTGAAAACTGGAAGTTAGATACGGTTTTAGAAATGATAGCCGATAAATTAGAAACTGCCTTCCAGCACATGCTAGAAAAATCAGAAGAATACAAAGTGAATTGGAGAGTGGGAGCCTACGCGGTTGCCCTTACCAAACTAGAACAAACGTACAAAGAAAGAGGGGTATTCCCATAGGTATGAAATCCATAGCTTTATTAAAAGAAAAGGATGACCGTAACATAGTAGCATTATCGCCAGCGAACGTGAAAGCGCTGGCGGTAAACTACACGGTTATGATAGAAAGCGGAGCTGGCCTAAAAGCTGGTTTCACCGATGATGAGTATGCCCATCATGGCGGACATATAATTGAAAACAAAGAAAAGCTTTTAGCAAATGCAGATATACTTATTTCCTATGCTGCAGAGATACCTGTAAACAGTTTTACAGAAGCTAATATGGTTATTGGTTGTTACCATGTATTGGATGGTTTAGATGACTTTAGCTTTTACAAAAAGAAACTAGAATTCTACAGTTTGGATCTTTTACCAAGAACTACGCTAGCGCAATCTATGGATGTATTGTCTAGCCTAGCCTCTCTCGCAGGATACCAAGCAGTAATAGAAGGATTAAACAAAGTCAAAAAAGTAGCACCTATGATAGCCGGTGCCGGGGGAACGCTTCAACCCATGCATGTACTGGTGTTAGGCGTAGGTGTTGCTGGCTTACAAGCTATAGCCACAGCCAAGAGAATGGGTGCTGTAGTTTCTGCCTTTGATGTGAGAAAACAAACCCAACTAGAAGTGGAAAGTTTAGGGGCGAAATTCATAGAAATTGAAGGAGCCAAAGAAGACCAAGAAAGTGGTGGTTACGCCATAGAACAAGGCGAAGACTTTAATCAAATGGTACAAGATACCATAGCTAAGAATTGTGAGCACATAGATGTCATTATTACTACAGCAAGAATTCCGGGTAGAAAGGCACCTATCCTCATTAATGAAGCAGCCCTTAAAGCACTCAAAAAAGACAGCATAATTATCGATTTAGCAGCAAGTACGGGAGGTAACGTAATACAGCAAGATATCTCTAAACATTATGCGCTGGTATCGAATTCCGAGTTATTCGATCAACTTGCGTATTCGTCCTCCCTACTCTTGGGCAATAACATTTGCAATTTCCTCAAACACTGGGAAAAGCAAGCAGACAAAGATGAAAAAGACGACATTCTCAAAGGTGCCTTAGTGGCCAAAGGGGGTCAAATTGTTCACCCAAGACTAATACAAAACTAAAATGGAATTCTCATTCAATTTATCTCCCATAGATGGCTTATACACTGTCTTGCTTTGTATACTCATAGGTATAGAAGTGATACGCAATGTACCCGCAATTTTACATACGCCGCTGATGTCCGGTTCCAATGCCATTAGTGGTATCATCATTATTGGAGGTATACTTCAACTCATGCAATACGATCCGGCATTTGACGCGCGCACAATAATTTCAAGCATAGGTGTCCTTATTGGAACAATCAACGTTTCTGGGGGCTTTTTTGTTACCCACCGCATGCTCAAAATGTTCAAACCAAAAAAAATTAAATAGATGGCACTATTCGGAAATTTCGGCTACCTCTTCTCTACTGCATTCTTTGCCTTAGGAATGGTCTACATGGGAAATCCCAAAAGGGCCTCAAAGGGTAACGCCCTTCTTATTTTAGGGATGATAACTGCTGTAGTCAGCACACTCGGTTTTAATGCCTCAGAAGGTTTGGATTTTAATTGGAACAGACTCCTACTCATCCTTGCTCTGTTAATAGTCGGTATAGTAGCAGGAAGAAAAATATCCTTCTCCTTTAAGATAACCCGTATGCCAGAGTTGGTTTCTCTGTTTAATGGTTTTGGTGGACTCTGTGCTGCACTTATCGGATGGGTAAGCTTGTTTCAAACCAATGTTGAACTTAGTCAAAGCTCTCAAGTAATTCTTCTACTCTCCCTCTTTATGGGATTCTCTACTTTTTCAGGAAGTATGATTGCCTTCTTTAAACTTGGAGGGAAATTGAAAAAAGCCTGGAGAGGAAATAATGCCTATATGTGGTTAACACTCTTACTTAGTGGTGTTACCTTCCTAAGTAGTTTACAACCCAACACTTTTATAGATGTGAAAACATCTGTATTGCTCCTCGGGTTATTTAGTCTGAGTTATGGAGTTTTCTTTGCGAATGGCGTGGGAGGTGGTGACATGCCCGTGCTCATCTCTGTGTTAAACGGATTGACAGGAGTATTGACCACAATTTCTGGTATCTACTTTGAAAACACCATCATGATATTATTAGGAGTTTTCGTTGGAGCTACAGGGGTTATCCTAACCATACAGATGTGTAAGGCAATGAACAAATCCTTTGTAAAAATATTTTTCAATACAGCCAAGAAAGCCATACACATACAAGGCGAGGCCGAAGAGTTGGATATTAAAGAAACCTCAAGTGCAAGCATAGTAGCCGATTTAACGCTTGCTAAAAAAGTAGCGATTGTACCAGGTTATGGTTTGGCTATAGCACAGGCTCAAAAGGCGTGTTATGAATTGAAAAATCTACTCAATGCCTACGATACAGATGTGAAATTTGTCATTCACCCCGTGGCAGGAAGAATGCCGGGGCACATGAATGTATTGCTTGCCGAAGCAAACATCCCTTATGCAGATATACTAGATCTAGATAAAGGAAACGAATACTTAGCTGAAAGTGATCTCTGTTTTGTAATCGGAGCGAATGACGTGGTGAATACCTCTGCAGAAACAAATGAGAATAGTCCCATATACGGCATGCCCATCATACAAACGTATTTAGCTCAAAAAGTGGTGATTATTAAACGAAGTTTGAGCAATGGATATGCAGACATTCAAAACCCTGTATTCGGTTTAGAAAACAGTTCGATGTATTTCACAGATGCCAAAGTTGGACTCGAAAGTATAGTAACAGAATTAAAAGAAAGATAATGGTTAAAACAGAAGTTAAAGTCAAAGAAGTAGAAAGAGACAAGATTTTAAAACTCTTTGAAAACAAAACATTAAACAGTTTCCATTTGACTTTAAAAGAGAAATTAGAGAACAGTAAAATTTGTAAAGATGATGAGTTACCGGCCAAAACCATCAGTTTAGGAAAATTGGTCTCCTTTAAAACCTCCTTTGGTTTAAAAACGAAGATCAAACTGGTATTGCCGCAAGATACAGATCCAAATCTAAATAAGTTTTCCATACTCTCCACCCTAGGCTGTACGATCTTTGGGTATAGCGAGGGCGATAAAGTAATATGGAAATCAGAAGGGATATACGAAGAGATTGAAATCACTGAAGTGAAGTAGCAGAGCTGGAAGGTTTTTTTGGTAAATAACGAATGCATACACTTGACATTAGTAATTACCTTCCAGTGGTTTACAACGGTTGGACTTCCCTGCCAACCGTTGTTTTTTTTATATTTTAGGAAAAGGTCAAATAACAACTTAATTATTCAAATTATTTCAAACAAACATCATTATGAGGTTAGACCCTATCGACAAAATTTTAATCATACCAGTAACCAAATTCATCAGTAACTCAACTACCAGTGGAATTTTGCTTTTTGCCTCCGCGGTAATTGCACTTATTCTAGCCAACTCCCCCATTCAAGAAGAATATCATCACTTTTGGGAACAAACCTTTACCATAGGCTTTGATCAATTCATCGTTTCTAAATCTTTGCACCACTGGATCAATGACGGGTTAATGTCCATCTTCTTTTTTGTTGTAGGATTAGAACTTAAACGAGAAATAATGGGCGGTGAACTCTCTCGACCTAAAGATGCCATTTTACCCGTATTTGCAGGCTTGGGAGGTATGCTTGTTCCCGCTGCAATTTATTTAATGTTTAACTCCTCGGGGAACACGGCAGATGGATGGGGAATTCCTATGGCTACAGATATAGCGTTCGCCTTGGGAATACTCTACCTTTTAGGAGATAAAGTTCCGGTTTCACTGAAAGTATTTTTAACAGCCTTGGCCATTGCTGATGACTTGGGCGCTGTGCTTGTCATCGCTTTTTTCTACACTTCAGATATTTCTACGATGAGTCTATTGGCCGGAGGTATCTTCCTATTGATTTTATTCATAGCCAATTTAATGGGCGTTCGAAATACAGTATTTTACGGTATAGTAGGTATAGGTGGATTATGGTTAGCCTTTTTAATGTCTGGAATTCACGCTACCATTGCGGGAGTTTTGGCCGCCATAACCATACCTGCCAAGGTTAAAATCCAAGATAAAAAGTACGTACAAAAAATGAATGCCCTCACCAACGAATTCGAAAATTCCACGCCGAACAATGTTTCCCTTATTACCTCAGATCAATTACACATTCTAGAAAAAATCAGGTTCTATTCTAAGGCAGCAATGACGCCTTTACAACGTCTAGAACATGCCATGCACCCTTTGGTAGCTTTCGTGATTATGCCCGTATTTGCTTTAGCCAACGCAGGTATTACCTTTTCAGATAACTTTCTAAGTGACTTAACGAGTACGGTAAGTTTAGGCGTCATTTTCGGTTTGGTATTCGGTAAGTTCCTAGGAATAGTTGTGATTTCAAAAATCTTGGTTAAGCTAGGTATTGCCGCTCTTCCCAAAGGTGTAAGTTGGCGACATTTATATGGTGCAGCTACCCTGGCGGGTGTTGGATTTACCATGTCTTTGTTTATAAGTGATTTAGCTTTTACCAATAAGGAGTATATTCTCCAGGCTAAAATTGGAGTATTTCTAGCTTCTTTAATTTGTGGAATTATAGGTTATTTCATTTTGATAAAGACGAAAAAAACATAAAATAGCATAGTCCTTCTCACACTAAAAGTCTTCCCCCTATGGAAGACTTTTTTGTTTTACTCAAAGGTTTAAAAGATGATTATCCTAGTGATTTAATAGGGTTTTATCATTCAGACCAACTACTTCATAAAAAATTAACAAAAAAAATACACCACTCTACAAAGCCTATAAATCCTACTATTTTAATAGGATATATTGATTTCAAAGGCTTTGAATTTAAAATATATTTAAAAACTATTTGGAATCATCAAAAAAACTCTTCTATATTTGCCCCAGTGAAAACAAATAACAAGAACAATATGTGTTGCTTGATGTGTATAGAAATGTACGCAAAGGGGAAAATTATATAGTGCTTTAAAGCCAATAAAAATTTGAACGCCTTTGCTCTTAGCAAGGGCGTTTTTTTTGAACTGAGAATTAAAAAAATGAATACTACATACCAAATGTGTTGTTGTCTTATGGCAATGTGCTGCGCGCACATAATGGAATTGTATTACCCTAATTGAACGATAATTAAACACGGTTTAAAAGTCCCTTTGGTAATACATCAAAGGGACTTTTTTTATTCAATACTCAGCATAAAATGAACTTAAATACAAAAACAATGGAACAAACCCTTCCGAAAGAAGACATCAAAAGAAGCTTGGCAAAAACCATCAGCTGGCGCTTAGTAGGAACACTAGACACAGTACTCATCTCCTACCTACTCACAGGAACCTTAGCCATTGCTTTTAGCATAGGCGCTATAGAACTGGTTACTAAAATGCTTTTGTACTTCTTTCATGAAAGAGCTTGGAACAACATAAAATGGGGAAAATAAAAATGAATCTTACAGCAATTAACAAAGAGCTTAGGGATAAGTCACCTAAGGAAATCGTACAATGGGCACTGTACGCAGCAAAACGCCCTGTGGTAACAACCAACTTTAGACCTTATGAAGCAGCGATTCTACACGCCACCTCGCAGATAAAACAAGATTTAAAAATCATTTGGTGCGATACCGGGTACAACACTTCTTATACCTACAAACACGCAGAGGAACTCATTCATCAACTTGGGTTAAACATCCATCTCTATGTTCCCAAGCAAACCACTGCCCACAGAGATGTAGTACTTGGAATTCCAGGGTTGGATGATCCTAATCATGCCAAGTTTAGTGAACAAGTAAAGCTAGAACCCTTTAAACGTGCCATGGAAGAACATAAACCTGACGTGTGGTTTACCAATTTGCGCAAAGGACAAACAGCTTTGAGAGACACCTTAGACATCGTGAGTTTATCCGAAGATGGTGTATTAAAGGTGAGTCCCTTCTACCATTGGTCAGATGAAGAATTAGACAGTTATCTCAAAGCACATAAACTTCCAAACGAAGAACGCTATTACGACCCAACCAAATTATTGAGTAACAGAGAATGTGGAATCCATAAATAAACAACATGAAAACAACATTAAGTATTAACCCTTTGGAAAATGAAGCCATCTACATCTTGCGAGAGGTAGCTGCACAATTTGAGCGACCTGTACTACTTTTTTCTGGAGGAAAAGATTCTATCACCTTGGTGAGATTGGCACAAAAAGCCTTTTATCCAGCCAAGATACCTTTTCCTTTATTGCATGTGGATACGGGACATAATTTCCCAGAAACTATTGCTTTCCGTGATGCATTGGTAGAGGAATTAGGATTAGAACTCATCGTGCGTAATGTACAAGACGCCATAGATGAAGGAAAAGTAGTGGAAGAAAGTGGAAAGTATGCTTCACGTAATATACTACAAACCACTACCCTTTTAGATGCTATTGAAGAATTCAAATTCGACGCTTGTATAGGAGGTGCTAGAAGAGACGAAGAAAAAGCGAGAGCGAAGGAACGAATTTTCTCTGTTCGTGATGATTTTGGTCAATGGGATGAAAAGAACCAACGTCCGGAGTTATTTGATATGCTCAATGGACAAATAGAATTAGGACAAAACGTAAGAGTCTTCCCTATTTCTAACTGGACTGAATTAGATGTATGGTCATATATTCAAAAGGAAAAAATTGAAATTCCATCCATCTACTTTGCCCACAAGAGAAAGGTCTTTTTACGAGACGGTTTGATTTGGTCATTCGACGATGACAAAGTATACAGAGACGAAGAAGAAATTGTAGAAGAACGCACAGTAAGATTCAGAACTGTGGGAGACATGAGCTGTACAGCGGCAGTATTGTCTGAGGCAGCTGATATAGACACTGTAGTTGAAGAAATCAGAGTTTCAACCATTTCTGAGCGAGGCGCCCGAATAGATGATAAACGCTCTGAGGCGGCCATGGAGAAAAGAAAACAACAAGGATATTTCTAAACAAAGAATTCAAAATAAAATGGAAGTTTTAAAAATAGCTACAGCCGGTAGCGTAGATGATGGTAAAAGTACCCTCATCGGAAGAATATTATACGATACACAATCGCTTACACTCGATAAGCTAGAAGCCATAGAAAGAACCAGTAAACAAAAGGGTTACGACTATTTGGATTTCTCATTAGCAACGGATGGTTTGGTAGCCGAACGCGAGCAAGGAATTACTATAGATGTGGCACACATTTACTTTTCTACACCGAGTAAAAGCTACATTATTGCAGATACTCCTGGTCACGTAGAATACACCAGAAACATGGTTACTGGTGCTTCAACTTCTCAGGCATCCATCATACTTATAGATGCTAGAAAAGGGGTAACGGAACAAACTTACAGACACTTTTTCATCAATAATTTACTGCGTGTAAAGGATGTGGTGGTAGCCATTAACAAGATGGACTTGGTAGATTATTCTGAAGAGGTTTTCAACGAAATCAAACGTAATTTTGAAGCATTGAATGCCAAAAGCAATTACACAGAACAAAACATAAGCTTTATACCCGTCAGTGCTTTACACGGAGACAATGTGGTAAATGGTTCTACACAAATGCTTTGGTATACAGGAGGTAGTGTTTTGGATCATTTTGAATCACTTACGCAAGAAAAAATCTACAACACCGGTACTCCACGCTTCCCTGTGCAAATGGTCATTCGACCAAAAACAGAAGAATTCCATGATTTCAGGGCTTTTGCAGGAAAAGTATATGGTGGGGATTTACATCGCGGTGATGAGGTAATTGCCCTGCCTTCTCAACAAAAGTCAAGAATTAAAGATATCTATTTCTACAACGAGAAATATGATACCGCTGCAAGAAGGTCATCTGTGTCTATAACGCTGGAAGATGAAATCAATGTGAGTCGTGGTGACATGTTGGTAAAAGCCAATGAAATCCCAACTATATCTAAAGAAGTTGAGGCTATCGTGTGTTGGATGGACAACAAGAGTTTAGCTCTTCGCAATAAGTATACTCTGCAACACGGTGTAAACAAAGTATTGGCTGTGGTTACCGAAGTTCAGCACAAAATAAATACGGACTTCAGCGGAATAGATGAAAATGTGGAGCAAGTCAACATGAATGACATCACAAAAATTAAACTGAAATTGAATAAAGCCATATACAGTGATCCCTTTGAGGAACACCGCACCAACGGTTCTTTTATCCTCATAGATAATACAACAAATCATACGGTTGGTGTTGGCTTTATACAGGCCTAAGAAAATAGAGATGCAAAGTTTTAGAACAGAAATAGAAAACCCACTAGTTGAGCAAGATATAATTGAGTTAGCCACTAAAATTGAACAATTCAAACACGGTAAAATTGACGAGGAAAAATTTAGAAGTCTGCGCTTAGCCCGAGGAATTTACGGTCAACGTCAACCGGGTGTACAAATGATACGCATAAAGCTTCCTTATGGTCAACTTACAAGCGCTCAACTTCGAAGAATTGCCGATGTATCTGATGAATACTCGAGAGGACGATTGCACATTACAACACGTCAAGACATCCAAATTCATCACGTAGCTTTAGATAGAACCCCAGAATTATGGGCAGAGTTGGAAAAAGATGATATTACCCTTAGAGAAGCATGTGGAAACACAGTAAGAAATATTACAGCTTCAGAATTGACAGGTTTAGATCCTAAGGAAGCTTTTGATGTGGCACCTTACGCCGAAGCTATTTTCAAATACTTCTTGCGCAATCCAATTGGGCAGGAAATGGGACGAAAGTTTAAGGTCTCCTTCTCTTCTTCGGATGAAGATACTGGTTTGTCTTACATGCACGACTTAGGTTTCATCGCTAAAAAGAATGGTGAAACAAGAGGTTTTAAAGTGATGATAGGCGGTGGTTTGGGATCACAACCCAGACATGCAGATGTTTTGTACGATTTTCTTCCTACAGACCAAATCATTCCGTTAATGGAAGGAGTTGTTAGGATATTTGACAGACACGGAGAACGAAAAAGTAGAGCAAAGGCACGGTTAAAGTTTTTAATCAAAGATTTGGGATTAGAGGCCTTTATTCAATTAGTAGAAGAAGAACAAAAGGCACTTCCTTTTCACAACTTTCCTATCGTTGTTGAAGGTTTACCTGATTTGAAGGTGACTAAGGTTGATTTTCCAAAAGTTGAAATCGGAAACATTGATCACTTTCAAGCATGGAAGGAAAGTAATGTAATTCAACAAAAACAAGATGGTTTTTACACCATAGGTTTAAAGGTTCACTTGGGAGATTTTTATACGGATCAAGCCAGAAAATTGGCCGATTTAGCCGAAGATTATGCTGCAGGACAATTGCGCTTGAGTTTGCGTCAAAACTTATTAATTCCTTTTGTAGCCGAGGAAGGATTGGCTTTTTTCTACTCAAAATTAAAAGAGATGAGATTGGCTGATGTTGGTTACAATAAAGTGGTAGACATCACTGCTTGTCCGGGAACCGACACGTGTAACTTGGGAATTGCTAGTAGCACAGGTATCGCTACAGAACTAGAACGCGTCTTATATGCTGAATTCGATGAATTGATAAAAACTACGGATTTGGTCATTAAAATTAGCGGATGTATGAATGCATGCGGTCAACACAGCATGGCCAACATAGGTTTCCAAGGCATGTCTATAAAAACAAAAGACAAGTTACACGCTCCTGCCCTACAAGTATTACTCGGTGGTGGAAACTTAGGAGATCGCAAAGCAACTTTTGCAGATAAGGTGATAAAAATCCCTAGTAAAAGAGGTCCAGAAGCCTTGCGTAGAATTTTGTTGGATTATAAGGCAAATGGCCAGGGAAAAAAGTTTGCTGAATACTATGCCTTAAAGGAACAGAAATACT
This sequence comes from Lishizhenia tianjinensis, assembly GCF_900116425.1. Lineage (GTDB taxonomy): Bacteria > Bacteroidota > Bacteroidia > Flavobacteriales_D > Crocinitomicaceae > Lishizhenia > Lishizhenia tianjinensis. The sequence goes on from NZ_FPAS01000001.1 coordinate 857,007, forward strand.
TCTACGATTTATTAAAGGATTTAGCACAAACAGACAATTTAATTGCAGAAGATTTCTTGGATTGGGGAAGCAATGAAAAATACGTTCAAGCCATAGGTATAGGAGAATGTGCCGGTGTTGTTATTGATTTAATTGCAACGCTTTTTCTAGAAAGTGAAGAAAAGATTAGTGCAGGAGAAAAAGCTTTAAAAGAAGCCAAATATGCAGATGCAATTTATCATGCTTACAGTGCCTTGTTGAATTCAGCTAAAGCAATTTTATTGGCTGAGGGTAAAAAAACCAATGCACAAAGTTCTATTGTTACTGGCTTTGATGATTTTATCAATGAAACGGACGCAATTTCGCTAAAGCAAGACTTTGCAACCCTTGTGTATCAAATTAAAGAAAACGCTCCTGAAAAGGAATTTGCAGAACACTATTTACAAAACGCTGTCGACTTCTTAGAACTAGTTCGCTCTTATCATGAAAAGAAGAAAACAAAATGAAAATAATGAATAATGAAGACTCCGAAATTGACTGTTGTTGGTGCAGGTCCGGGTGACCCTCGTTTACTCACCCTAAAAGCCATAGATGCACTCAAAAATGCCGATGTTGTTTTATACGACGCATTGGTAAATGAATCTTTATTGACCTATGCTGAGCACGCCGCTGAAATCGTTTTCGTTGGAAAACGCAAAGGATATGCACGCTACTCTCAGGATGAAATCAACGAAATGATTGTCCAAAAGGCCTATACGCATGGACACGTTGTTCGTTTGAAAGGTGGGGATCCCTTTGTCTTTGGGAGAGGTACAGAAGAACTAGTGTACGCCAGTTTATACAATTTGGAAACCGAAAGTGTACCCGGTATTTCTTCTGCCTTGGCCGTTGCAAGCGGACAAAACATCCCCCTTACACTACGGGGAAATGCCGAGAGTTTTTGGGTGATTACAGGAACGACGAAAAACAAAAAACTATCTGACGACGTTGCACTTGCTGCCAGATCTACTGCTACTATAGTAATTCTCATGGGCATGTCGCACCTACCAGAAATTGTTCAAATTTTTGAAAAGGTCGGTAAATCAGAGCTTCCTGTTGCCATCATCCAAAACGGCACAACCCCTCATGAAAAAATTGGAGTGGGAAGGGTGAAAAATATAATCGAAGTTGTTCGCAACAATAAGCTAACCAACCCCGCAATCATCGTTTTGGGTGAAGTAGTAAATCAACGCGAACGCATATTACAAATTCAGGCAGAACATGCCTTTAACAGCTTGATAGCATGAGAAAAGAAACCAACGAACTCTTCCCTATTTTCCTGAAAGCTGAAGAGTTAAACATACTGATCGTAGGAGGAGGAAATGTTGCCTTGGAAAAACTGAGTTTTTTACTCAAGTCGAGTCCAAAAGCTAAGGTTAAATTATTAGCTAAGAATTACCTAGCAGAAGTGGAAGAATTGGGCTTGCGACATAACATTCCCCTTCATATTGGCGCTTATCATTCTAATGTACTTCAAAACATTCAAATCGTAATTGCAGCTACCAATAACCAAATGGTGAATCAAGGTATTTATGATGATTGTAAGTCCAAGCAAATCTTAGTAAACGTGGCAGATACCCCCTACCTGTGTGATTACTATTTAGGAGGAATTGTTTCCAAAGGGAATTTAAAACTAGGGATCTCCACTAATGGAAAATCTCCAACCCTTGCCAAACGTTTGCGCGAATTCTTCGAGGATTTTCTTCCAGAAGAGATGGACGAATTGATTTTGAATTTAAACACATATAGAAAAGAGTTGAAAGGTGATTTCAGCCAAAAAGTGAAACAATTAAACGAAGTAACTGCCGACTTACTTCACAAAAAATAATAAGATGATAGAAACAGATATTTTAATTATAGGTGCAGGTCCAACAGGTTTATTTGCGGTTTTTGAAGCTGGATTATTGCGAATGAAATGTCATCTGATTGATGCTTTGCCCCAACCAGGCGGACAATGTTCTGAGTTATATCCAAAGAAACCGATTTATGACATTCCAGGTTCTCCCGAAATACTTGCCGGAGATTTAACCAAGAATTTATTAAAGCAAAGTGAACAGTTCCAACCCGGCTTTACTTTAGGAGAACGCGCAGATACGATTGAAAAATTAGAGGATGGAAGTTTTATAGTAAGGACCAACAAAGGAACTGAACACAAGGCTAAAGTTATTGCTATCGCTGGTGGATTGGGTTCTTTTGAGCCGCGTAAACCACCTTTAGAAGGCATAGAAAAATACGAAGATAAGGGGGTGAACTATTTCATTAAAAATCCTGAGATCTACAGAGATAAAAAAGTAGTAATCGCCGGAGGTGGAGATTCTGCCTTAGACTGGAGTATTTACTTAACGGATATTGCCAAGGAGGTAAAACTTATACATCGTCGCAATGAATTTAGAGGAGCGTTGGATTCTGTAGAAAAACTTCGAGAATTAAAAAATGAAGGTAAAATTGAAATCATCACTCCGGCAGAGGTTGATGCCTTACATGGGGCTGAAAAACTTGAAGGAATAACCATTTCTAGCAAGGGTGAAGAAAGAGAAATAGTAACCGATCATTTCATTCCATTGTTTGGGTTATCGCCAAAATTAGGGCCTATCGCCAACTGGGGCTTAGAGATAGAAAACAACGCCATAAAGGTGAATACGTTTGACTATCAAACCAATGTTCCTGGAATTTACGCCATTGGAGATGTCAATACATATCCAGGAAAATTGAAGTTAATTCTTTGTGGTTTTCACGAAGCTACATTGATGTGTCAATCGGCCTTTCAACACATCAACCCAGGAAAAAGAAATGTACTTAAATACACCACAGTAAGTGGAATTGACGGTTTTGATGGTTCAAGAAAAGAAGCCGAAAAAGCCGTTGTAGAAGCGATATAAAATGGAAGATATCACAATTACAATTAAAGATCGTGATGGAAAAGCTCACGATCTACTCGCCCCTACTGATATGGCGATGAACATTATGGAGCTTTGTAAATCTTATGCGCTACCCGTTGAAGGAACGTGTGGAGGTATGGCCCTCTGCGCATCCTGTCAATGTTATGTGTTGTCAGATCACACATTGCCTCCGTCTACAGACGACGAGGAAGCTATGCTCTCAGAAGCATTTTATGTAAAAGAAAATAGTCGCTTAGGTTGTCAACTCCCCATTACCAAAGATATGGATGGATTAGTTCTGGAATTGGCACCAGAATATTAAAGAAAATGAAAACAGAAAAATTAATATCCTACGATACATCATTGATCAAACTGGTCAATCTATTTACAGACTCCTTGTATGAAAACATCTTTGTTTGGCCCCAAGGAGCAACACATTACTCAGCCAGTGAGGCTTTGTTTCACGCCATAAATGAACGCACGAAAACAAGTAATAGTCTTGCGCTTTGGGAGGACTTATCTTCGCAATTCACCTCCATTCGCAAAGATTTAGACCAAGATGCCCTAGAATTTGAAAAGACAGATCCTGCCGTTCATTCTTTGGAAGAGGTTTATTTAGCTTACCCGGGCTTCTACGCCATAGTGGTGTATCGTTTGGCACATAAACTTTATGAAATGGAGCTCTACACTTTTGCCCGAATGATGAGCGAATGTGCCCATAGAACCACAGGTATAGACATACATCCTGGAGCGCAAATTGGTGTTCCTTTTTATATAGATCACGGAACAGGAGTGGTGATTGGACAAACTACTATCATTAAAAATCGTGTAAAAATATACCAAGGAGTAACCCTGGGTGGACTACAGGTAAAAAAGCAACTTGCTAAAACCAAACGTCACCCGACGGTAGAAGATAATGTGACCATTTATGCGAATGCCACTATACTTGGAGGAGAGGTTGTTATTGGTGAAAATTCTATTATCGGAGCCAATGTATGGATCAGTGAATCTGTTCCTAAAAATTCCATAGTACAATACAAATCAGAGATAAAAATTCATAAAAATGAAAGAATATAGCAACATCCTGGACCAAATTGGAAATACTCCCTTGGTAGAATTGCAACATTTACAAAAGAACAAAAACGTAAAAGTGTTGGTGAAATTAGAGGGAAACAACCCTGGAGGAAGTGTTAAAGATAGAGCTGCTTATAACATGATTGCTGAAGCATTGAAACGGGGTGATATCAAACAAGGTGATATTTTGGTGGAAGCTACCAGTGGAAACACAGGTATTGCCCTAGCTTTTATTGCGCAACTCATGGGCTTAAACATGAAATTGGTGATGCCAGAAAATGCCACACAAGAACGCATTTCTACCATGCGTTTCTATGGTGCTGAACTTATACTTACCCCACAAGCTGAAGGTATTGAAGGTTCTCGAGATTTAGCCTTAAAGCTAAGGGATGAAAAAGGTTATCATATACTCAATCAATTTGGAAATGATGACAACTGGAAGGCACATTATAAAACAACTGGACCAGAAATTTGGAAAGACACAGACGGTGAAATCACCCATTTTGTTTCTGCCATGGGAACAACAGGTACCGTTATGGGTGTTTCTACTTACTTAAAAGAACAAAACCCAACTATTCAAATTATTGGTACAGAACCTACGGAAGGTTCGTCCATACCTGGAATCCGTAAATGGGAACCCTCTTATACTCCCCTTTTCTTTGACCCGGAACGCTTGGACGAAGTAATTCCGGTAAGTGAATTAGTAGCTAAAAACACTGTGAAATTACTTGCACAAAAAGAAGGTTTGTTTGTAGGTATAAGTAGCGGAGGCGCGGTAGCGACTGCACTTCAAGTAGCTTCAAAACTTGAGCAGGGTGTGGTTGTAGCCATCATTTGTGATCGTGGAGATAGGTATTTGTCTTCTGACTTTATGAAAATATAGGAGTTTAAATCAAAAAAAAAGCACGTAAGTTAATGCGTGCTTTTTTTCGTAGTCATTGTTGAATTAAAATCTCAAATCTGAGATAATAAACTTTTTATATGTGTGCTTGTATAATGAATTTGAGGGGTGGCAAATTTTAAGCGTTAATTATGCCACGAAGATAATATTTTTTTCATTGGGGTTGAGAACAACCTAAATATTTAGGATTAAACCCTAACTTTATAGAAAGCAAAATCCTATGCAAACGAAATTATTTTACTTACTTCTCCTTCCTTGTATTAGCCTCTTGGGGTGTAGTTCTCAAACCAATATTAAGGAGCCAAAAAACATACAATTTGAACAAAAGAAAGTAGACCTTATCCTGAACGATAGCCTTTTATTGAAAGGGAGTACACACCTTTCTGTTTATTCCAGTATCTATTCTCAAACCGAACATAGAACGCATAATCTAACAGCCACCGTAAGTATGCGTAATGTTAACTTAGAAGATAGTTTATACATCACTAAAGCGATTTATCACGACACTAAAGGTAATCCTGTACGTACTTATTTTAACTATCCTGTAGGAATGGGACCCTTGGAAACTCTAGAAATCATTATAAACGAAGCGGATCAAGAAGGAGGTACGGGTGGTAACTTTATTTTCGAATGGTATACTCCCGCAAATAAACCACATTTCGAAGCCGTTATGATTTCAACCTCTGGACAACAAGGTATATCTTTTAGAACAGAAGGGATTAACTTAAAATAATTCTACAACTGTTAAAATATTAGCCTAAACAGCACAAAAAAAGGGAGGTTCGTACGAACCTCCCTTTTTTAATTCTAAAATTCATCGTTATTTCACGATAACTTCTTTGGTATAAACACCTGTAGAAGAAATTAATTTAACGATGTACATTCCTGCATCAACGTGAGATAAATCAACTTGGGTTTGTCCTATATTTCCTTTTGTATTCATGCTTGAAGAATACACTAAGTTACCAGAAACACTATAAATTTGGATATCTGTTTCCTCACCAATAGGTCCTGATAAAGTCAATTCAAATAAACCATCCGTAGGATTAGGGTACAATTCGAAAACTACATTTTTTTCAACCTCTTCAGTTCCTACAGTCATACCTACAGAGAAATCATATCTGTGGTAGTTACCGAAATCAGTTGGGAAGGTTTCAAAAATGAATCCTCCTACTTTACGTAATCTAAATCCACCGTAAGTTTCTCCTTCAACTTGGTTAGAGTACCAGAAACCAATTCCATCAGAATCAGAATCTTCTAGAATAACACTGTAACATCCAACGGCTAAGTCAAACGTATCTTTGTACTCCGTATTGTTTTGTAAAGATGTTCTTTCAAAAATTACATTTCCTTGTGCGTCAACCAACTTGTAGCTATTTTCACTTGCTTTGTTGTTGGTTTGGAACCAAATAAAGAAAGGATCATTTACTGTTTCAGGTGCTTCAACATCAACGGCCATGTAGTTGTTGTTCATGTATTCATCTTGCCAATCATCTGTAGTGTTCACATTGATAATTTGCGCATTGAATTTCATATCACCGTGGTAGCTATTCCACCAGTTATTATTTGTAACTGGAATCTCAACAACTTCTTTTTCTAAGAATCCTAAATTACCTGTCCATTGGTATTCAATGTTATCACCGTAAGACATCCAAATTAAGATTGTACAAGACGTTAAATTGTCTGACCCCGTATTTTGAATGATTACGCGTGGATTAGAACAAGTTGGGTTCCATTTGCTGTACAACTCGTTAGAGTTAGGGTTTAAGATGTCTACAATAGCTGCATCTCTTTGGAAGTTAGGAGCACCGTAAGACACCAAATGCGTTGCCATTACATAGTTACCACCTCTTTCGGTTTGATCTCCGTTGTATACACCAGAAATATCATAATCGATAGATACATTGGTACCTGGTGTAACGTAAGGTGTTAATTCATGACCGTGATCCTTCACCATATCTCCAGGACACCATCCTTCACGAGCGTATGGCCAAGTTCCACCTTGTCCTATATTTGGATTATCTCCACATTCTGTTTCTTGCCAAATATCCCAAGTAAAACGTTCCACACCATCCACTAAGATTTTATGATCTTTTGGAGACCATTCACAACAGTTTGTTTGTTGACCGTAATGACCATGACCTGTTATACGTGTTACTAATTTGAATTGATCTGAAGTATCTGAAAGAAGAATGTTTTTCGCAGAAAGGTCCACATCATCAATTAAGTTACCATAGTTATATTGCTTGGCACTTCCCCATACACGCTCTACGTTGTGTACGTCACGCGGTGGTATACCCTCAATAAATGCAAACTTGACATCTATTAACTCCTGTGTATTGTGCGCCATGAAATCTACTGAGTTCTTCAACAATTGTTGGTAATCTGTTACATCATACACCCAAGTAAATCCGTTTGGACCTAAATCGAATCCAATACCATAAGGAGTAATGAAACGACCGATTTCGTACATTTCCAAGATCTCAAAAGGCTCTTCATAGTATACTATGTCGTTGTTTGAAATGGTAGAAGAAGTTCCAATCTGTGTTTGGTTCAACACCGTTGATCCGTCCGTATCGTACTCGAAAACAAAGCCTTCGTCGTTAGCAACAAATGCGTTAGAAATGATAAATCTTCTGTTCACTGGAGTATACTCAAAAATCACAGATGGCTCTTTTTGAATGTATTTAAAGTTTGTTTCAGTTACCATTGCTCCAGCAACCGTACCCGTACCAAAACTAATAGATGGTCTAAACGAAGAAAGCTCTGGACTCACAACTGGCATTTGCGTAAAATCAAAATCACCTTTTCTGTTCGGCATCATCAAATGATCGTTGTTCGAAGCATCTGTTGCGTAGGCTACATCATCAAAATTGTGATAAACCAATAAATCCGCAAAATTTGGGTGCGCGCTAGTAATCGATTTATTGTACCAAGCACCAATTGTTGCAGCATCTAAGGCTACATTCCACATCTGGAATTCGTCTAATTTTCCTTTCCAACCGAGAAGTTTATTTCTGTTTGCACCAATAACCAAACGGTGCATCATTCCGATTTCACGTGTTAGACCTGAACCTTGATGCCATAGAGTACCGTTTCTGTAAATTTTCATTGTACCATCATTGGCATTCTTAACGAAAGCCCAGTGATTCCAAGAACCGTCAACTACAGATGAATTAACCGTTTTCGCAATTCTATCGTTTTGAGCAGTTGCTCCAGCATGGAACATCAATTCATTGTTGTCCCAAGGAAAATGAACATTAAGAATTCTATTTCCATCAACATCATAAGCTTCAAAAACTGAATTTTTCGTTCCGTATGAACCTTCACCTTTCGCCCAAAACGCAACCGTTACTTCAGCACCTAAATCTATATCTGAAACTTCAGAAATGGCATAATTATCTACAGCCGATTGATAAACTCCATTTTGTCGTGGATAAGCAGCAGATAAGTTACCTGTACCATTTACTCCAAAACTTGTAAAGGCATTTGAAGTTTGTCCGGCATCGCTGTGTTCAAATTCAACGATGATATTGTCTGTACCATTCCAAGTGAAAGGTTGATAAAACAAAAATTCATTATCCCCTGTAATCAAAGGAGCGTCATCGTTTGTTCCATTACCTCTTTTAGCATTATAAACTTCTGTAAAACCAGTCGTGTGCCATGCTGTAATGTCTGTATCTGTTGTACTTTTAAGTTGAATGGTTAAACCAGATAATTCAGCAGAAGTATTTGCAGCTGTACCGTTCAAGGTTAAAGACTGTAAATCATCATTTGCTGATAATCCTGCCGCAGTTAATTCACTCGCAGTAATAATCATTTGAAAACGTTGTCCTGACGTTGGTCCCTGATTTACAGGATAAATAGAGGAAACGTTTCCTTGAAGCACTTGGTGATTCACCAAAGTTGCATTTGACCTTCTATATTGATCGTAGTTTACGGTGTGATTAATCAAGGCACCTGTAACTGCATCGTAATTCTGTGTACTTGGAGATGCTGCATTCACCTCGAAGGCTTTTCCATCTACTTGAACAGAATCCATGACACCTGTATGATCATAAATTCTTGAATAAGCGAGGTAATCCCATTCTCCACAATTGTAATTATCCCATGGAGTTGCAGGATCACATTTCAGGTTGTAATACATCAAGACCTTTTCAAAACGCTTGGTATTTAATTCTTGAGGAAAATCAAAAATTGCTCTACGCGTAGAGATAGAATCCCAAGTAAAAGTTTGAACCCAAGTGGTGTCTTGTGCCCTACCCTCACTCCAAAAGAAAAGCAGGAGCAAAGCCGGTAATAGTTTTTTCATAATCTAGTTTTATTGACTTTACACAAAAATAAACAATTCTTTAAGGAATAGCGGTTTTACACGGGTTAACAAGGGGTAAACACCTTGTTTTGTCTAGCGTAATGACTTGTACACAGGGAGAACTTTATGTGACCTTTCATAGAAGGGAGAATTCATATAAATGAAGTTTAATTGTGCCCATCTGTTCGCTGAAAAATCGGCATCTTGTTCTTTTTTTACTTCGAATTCTCTTTTTAAATCGTCATCATTTGCCAATAATTCCATGGCAATATCTTCAAAGACATAGGGAGAAAAATGTTCTTTTTGTTGCAAATAACTATCGAAAAAACCCCAGTTGAAATAGCTATCAGCGCATTTAGGTTCTAATGTTTCAACAATAAACAACCTTGAAACTTGATGGGTATAAACGAGAGCGTCACCCTTATGCAGTTTAATGTTTTCAATCGCCTCTTGTACTTTAGTGTTATAATGCAAGTAATGTCCTTCATAAGGAGTGTTAACTGTTTCATAATTCAACACCTTGTTTTGTCGAACAAGTAAATTGGTGTCTTTGTCCAGAAATTGTACGGATACATTATTCATCAAAAGGCGCTGGATAACCTCCGTTTCCCATGATCGAACCACATAATATTCTGGTATGAGCAGAGAATCTTTTGCCTTGAAGTAAAAATCATAAGGAATATTGAAGGTAGTATCTTTAGATCTATCATAATATAACCTTGGTGAATTCGTCACCAGACTTAAACTATCTTTATAGGCATAACCTTTTAAGTCAATGTAAGAATCGTTGTTCAAAGTAGTATCTGAAATATAGTTAAAACGATGGTACCTGCTTTGAAGCATTTCGTTTCTGGTAATGCTTTTCACCCTTTCAATTTCGTCATCGAATTTACGGGTATACTTTGCCATTTCATTAATCAACTTATAGGTTGCTTCTACTCTAGCATGAAAAGGTTTCAACATATGTGTTTCTGAAGTAAAACTCAAGGCGTGAAACAATCTGGCATAACCCATAGAGTATCTTCCCTTATCATTAAATGCATGGATACCTTCATGTAACCTCTGCCCATTCATTTCTATGTAGGGAAATAAATATAAACTATCCTTCGCCCACAAGCTATCTTTTAAAGTTGGTAACATTTCATCGTATACTAGTGAGGCCTGCACAGGGTTTAGTCGCGCCTTTAACGAAGAAATTAAAGTCAAGGTATATTGGTAATCTGCTCCATTGCTGGTATGGGTATCTAAAAACACATCTGGATCGAGCGCGTTAAATATTCGGGCAAATCTTTGCATATTCTTGCTATCCATCTTTACAAAATCTCTGTTGAGGTCAAAATTTCGTGCATTACCTCTAAAACCATATTCATCAGGTCCCACCTGATTTGCACGGGAGTACGAATTCCTATTGTGCATCCCTCCTACGTTATAGGCAGGAATAAATGCCATTACAGGATAATTCATTTTTTCATTTTCGCTGAGTTGAACATATTGTTTAACAAAGTCCAAAGAAGCATTAACCCCGCAAGGTTCTCCGGCATGAATGGCCGTATTAATTAAGAAAACTGTAGAGTTTTTGGCGTATGAAAAAACCATTTGAGAATCTGCTGCGACCCCAATGACACACAAATAAATCGGCTTTCCATAGTCAGAGCTTCCCATATTGAATAAATGAACATCGCTGTGAGCTCGGGCCAGATCAGAATACTCAGAAATCAGTTGGTCGTAGGTATAAGTAGTATTTTGTGCTTGTATGAATAGCGGAAAAAGTAGAAGGGGAAGAAAATATAGGGTGTGCAGTATTTTTATGTTCATGGGGTAATTCATTTGAAAATCTAAATGTACTAATATCTGAATATGCGCAAAGCTACCCTTTCCCTGAAATTAGATAAAAAAAGCTCAAAAATTTCCCCTTCCTACTATGGCGATAATTATACTTAAAACAATATTCATCTAATACTTTTTGAAAATGCAATGGACTTATGTTATGATAGATCCCTTCTATTTCTCTGATTAAATTACCGCTTAAATTAGAAGACCATTTTTGTTCTAATTTACGTCTTTCGAATTGCCGACCTCTAAATGTAGATAAAGAATTCTTCAATACTTTTTTATACCTATAACCAACACAGCATATTTTTTGAAGCTGCTCTAATGAACTATTCAACTTCCAATTGTAAGGAACGATTAAGTAAATTTTGTCTAGGGTATGATTGACTTCTTTTCCATACCTTATATTCAAATATTCAGGTAAGTTCACCGGTTCTACTTTCATTTTTTTATCTATAGGGAGAATAGATGATTTATCCAGGAATTCCTTCTTATTCAATCGTCCCAGCTCCACACGAATTTTATGCACCATATAAAAAACAGTTCCATATCTTTTCATTCCTGTTAGCCGATGAATTTCGGCAATGGACAAGGTCTTTTTTGTTTCCAAGAGTAAAAATATAACCTCCGTCCACTGCCGAAAGCTTACTTTACTGTCTCTCATAAATGAAATGGATTTCAAAGTAATTTTCTTTTTACAGCATGTGCATCTCCAATGTGCACGTTCTGCGTACCACTTTAATATCTCACATTTACAATGTGAACAAACTCTCACGGAATCTTTATAGATGGAGTAAAGAAATTCTATACAATTTTCTTCACTACCGTAGCGCTGATAAAATTGACTAGGTATCATAATAATCTTTTAGGTTGATGTGATAAAAGTTAAGGATATTTTCAATCAATTACAAGAAGGAGTAGCTTTGCGCATACTCAAATATATTTTTGTAATAATTTGTTTCAACCATCACCCACAATACACTATTTTTGCACCATGAGAATAGACATACTCACCGTATTACCCGATTTGTTGAAAAGTCCCTTCGAGGTTTCCATCATGAAACGCGCCCAAGAAAAAGGGTTGACAGAAATTCACATCCATAACATTCGCGATTATTCTACACACAAGAATAAAAATGTGGATGACTATCAATATGGCGGAGGTGCTGGTATGGTTATGTCTATAGAACCTATTGCCCGACTCATCGATAAATTGAAGTCTGAAAGAGATTACTCGGAAATCATTTACATGACCCCCGACGGAGAAGTTCTCGATCAAGGCATCGCCAACGAACTTTCTCTAAAGGGAAATTTGATGATTCTATGCGGTCATTACAAAGGGGTCGACGAACGCGTGCGAATTAAATACATCACCAAAGAAATTTCGATAGGATCTTACGTGCTGTCTGGTGGCGAATTGGCTGCGGCCGTTTTGGTTGATAGTGTTGTTCGTCTTTTGCCTGGTGTTTTAAATGATGAAACCTCAGCGTTAACGGATAGTTTTCAAGATAATCTACTCTCTCCTCCGGTTTTTACTCGACCTCCAGAATTTGAAGGTATGAAAGTACCAGACGTACTTCTTTCGGGCGATTTCAAGAAAATAGAAGAATACAGAGAACAAGAGGCGTACAGAAGAACCAAAGAAAGAAGACCAGATTTGTTGGGTGAAGAATAAATTTATTTCTCGCTTAAATCTTGAGCGCCAGTCGGTAAGACATTTCGCGACAATTTCATTGAAAATTTTACATCTTCCCCATTGCGAAAATAGATTAAGTTACTATCTTTGCGGCGGGGTAAGTCTTGTACGACCAGCTCCCTCTGAATCCCCCAGGACGGGAACGTAGCAAGGGTATGAGGTTGTAGCGGTGCGATATAAGTAGCTTACCCTATTTTTTTGCCTTATATTTTGGCAAACGGCCGGGTCTCCGTTCCTAGTTTCCTTTACTTAGCTTGTTGTTAATAGTCGTTTTAAATGCTTCTTTGGTCGCATTCCCTCCTCCTTAAACAACCATAATCTAAGTATGCGCAAAGCTACTCCACTTCACCCCTGTTTGAACTTTATCTTCAAGTAATCCATCTCAAGAAACAAGCTTTTTCTAGGCTAGTTACAAATCATATTGGATCATTTTGTAAATAATTATGACTTCCTTCTTGTGCCTTCATTTATGGTCTAGAGTAGGATTGCGTATACTCAAGAAAATAGTGGTTTCTGCCTTGTAAAAAATTACTCCTTCACATAAACCTTCCGCTCAAAAGGATATCTTACCAATACTCCATTCACCTTTTTAAACACCACCTCCCCTTTAATAACAGTATCCTTAGTAATCCGAAAAGAATCTACCCGTGCTACGTCACCATACTCCACCTCATATTTCATATATGGATCATACAAACTCATTCTTGGCTGGAGAGCAAATTTTTCATTCGGACCGACAACCACTGGACCTTCTACTATAATCTCTGATTTTAAAAATTGGGAAGTGGGACCACAATAGGAAACTTTGTATTTCCTGTGTAAAAAGACTTTATAGCATAACCTGCTTAACTCAAACTTTAGATTAGCCAGAAATAAAAAATAATCATATTGGGTTCTAACACCTTTCATCATTTTTGAATAATCAAGGTCCGTCCCAAATCTATACACTTCTCTGAAAATTGAATTGTCTTCCACATGAACCGGTAAATCAGGATAAATACTATCTACTTTCTTCCAAGATTCTCTTCTTTTATGCCTTAAAGCTATGTCATAAAGAACCAAAGGATCATATACCTGAAAAACATTAATTAACATTTCGGTAAGGGAATCATAAAAGTCATCCATGTAGTTTACCGTTTTTTGTAAACTTCGAATAACTTCAGGATTTGTTACGTTCTCACTTAATAAAGTGGGAGAGAATTCTTTTAAATCTACCCATAAGTCACTTTTATGAACCTTTACATTTAAATAATAGGCCGCCAAAGATTCTGTTTCCGAAATTTGACGTTGATAGCTGTCGAAAACGGGCCTTATTTTCTCCAAATCATGAAGCATCTCACACACCCAATAAGAATCACCATTGCCATATCTATAAGCGTGCTCATCACAAACATTACGAAATCCCCAAAGGGAATTGTCCATCAAACCTTGATATTCGAAAGTATTGTTTATTAAATTAAAATATGTAGTCCTCTTCAACTCAAACTCACCTTCGTTAATTGTTGAACAAGAAAACAATACACCTCCAACTAGGCACAAAAAAATTAGGTACTTCATAATCATGAAATACCTAATTCAGAAAAAGTAACGAATTATAACCCTATAATCGTCCTTCTATAATTTCCTCTACACAATCTGGATTTAAAAGTGTTGAAATATCACCCAGGTTATCCATCTCGTTATTGGCTATCTTACGCAAGATTCTACGCATAATTTTACCTGAACGCGTCTTGGGTAATCCATTTGTAAATTGAATTTTATCCAACTTAGCAATAGGCCCAACATGTTCGGTAATAACTTGATTGATCTCCTTGCGTAAATTCTCTTCTTTTCTAGATTTACCAGAGTCCTTTAAGGTTACATACCCATATAAGGCATTTCCTTTCACATCATGTGCAAAACCAACAATGGCCGACTCTGCTACAGCCGGGTGTTCGTTGATTGCATCTTCTATAGGAGCAGTTCCTAAATTGTGTCCAGATACAATAATTACATCATCCACACGGCCCGTAATTCTAAAATACCCCACTTCATCCCTCAAAGCTCCATCTCCGGTGAAATACATGTCTTTATAAGCAGAGAAATAGGTTTCCTTATACCTTTCATGATTCCCCCAAATGGTCCTTGCCATAGAAGGCCAAGGGTGTTTAATACAAAGTCTACCCTCTACACTATTCCCACTAATCTCATTGCCATTTTCATCCATTAATGCCGGCTGAACCCCAGGTATAGGAAGGGTTGCAAAAGTCGGTTTTGTTGGCGTTATGTATGCCAAAGGAGATAACATCATACCTCCTGTTTCTGTTTGCCACCAGGTATCAACTATAGGACTTTTACGTTTTCCTATATTGTCATTATACCAATGCCACGCTTCCTCATTAATAGGCTCTCCAACCGTTCCTAAAACTTTTAAGGAGGTTAAATCATGCTTCTCTACATAATCTACCTGTTGTTTTGCCAATGCTCTAATCGCCGTTGGTGCCGTGTAGAATTGATTCACTTTGTGTTTCTCCACCACATCCCAAAATCTGTCGTAACTCGGGTAACTTGGAACTCCCTCAAACATTAACGTAGTTGCTCCATTTGCTAACGGACCATACACAATGTAACTATGTCCGGTTATCCAACCAATATCAGCTGTACACCAATAAACATCTCCTTTTTGGTATTGGAAAACGTTTTTAAACGTGTAAGCAGTGTATACCATGTATCCACCACAAGTATGCACCATTCCTTTTGGCTTACCGGTAGATCCAGAAGTATATAGAATAAATAATGGATCCTCAGCTTCCATGATTTCAGCAGGACAATCATCGCTTGCTGCGTCTAATAAAGGAGCAATCCACTCATCTCTTCCTTCAACGAAATTCACATTTCCTTTTGTGCGTTCTACTACTAAACAAGTTTCAACGCTGTCACATGAAATCAATGCCTCATCAACAATAGACTTTAGATCAATGTCTTTTGCACCACGGTAGGCTCCATCAGAGGTAATGACCATTTTACAGGCACTGTCATTAATTCTTGATGCCAATGCACTGGAAGAAAATCCAGCAAAAACAACAGAGTGAACAGCACCAATACGAGCACAAGCCAATAAAGCAATAGTTAATTCAGGAATCATAGGGAGGTAAATACAAACTCTGTCCCCCTTCTCAATTCCTTTCGATTTTAGAACGTTGGCCATTTTATTTACAGCCACAGAAAGTTCTTTGTAAGTATATGTTTTGTAATCTTCAGTAGGATCATTGGGTTCAAAAATCAATGCTGTTTTATCCGCATTTACAACCAAATGTCTGTCTATACAATTTTCAGTAATATTAAGTTGAGCTCCTTCAAACCAAGTAACTCTTGCATCTTCTTTGTTCCAATTTAGAACTGAATTCCATTTCTTTCTCCAAACAAAATGCTCTTCTGCTATCTCTTCCCAAAACACTTCTGGGTTACGAACAGACTTACGATAAACTTGAAAATATTCTTCAAGATTTTTAATATGATAATTACTCATGTTGTGTATATAATTTTAGCAATGGAGAATAAAAATACATTTTTTGACCAAAAATCAAATAGTATTATCTTCCAAATTGACAAAATAATGCTATAAATCAGCGTTATTGACAATTATCACTCAAATCTAAAGAGAAACACAAATCATGTATACTTTTAACAAGATATACATCACCTTTGCAATTTATAAGTTGATGGAAATAAGAAACAGTCCATTGAAAAATTTAAGGATTCAGTGTAGGTCTATATACAAGTTATGGTGGAAAATGATACTTTAGTCTAACTTAAATGTAATTATCAATGCTAGCGATTTCTATACCTCTACTTCCCTTATTACTTTTCTTTGCAGATTATAAGCGACAAGGAGTAAAATCCTCTGTAATTCACTTTTTCCTTTATATAGGAATGATGATACTTCTCGCTTTTTTCACTTCTAATTTTGCCTTATTCTCAATGTTTACGGCACCATTTCTCATCCCTTTACTTTTGTTTGTAAAAAGAGTAAGGTTAAAGAACCAAAACTTTAAGGAAGCAGAAGTTATTGATTAAAGGTTCAAGAAATTCTTCATGATAATTTTACCCTCAGGTGTCATTACGCTTTCCGGGTGAAATTGAACACCATAAATAGGTAAACTTTCGTGCTCAAAAGCCATCAAGACATCGCTTTGTGAAAGGGCGGTGATATTTAACCCCTTAGGCAAAGGACGTTGCACAGCCCAAGAATGGTAAAGTCCCACTTTAAACTCTTCAGGAACATCTTTAAAAAGTTGGTTAGGCATAATCTGAACACATTGGTCTTCTACTCCGTGATTCACCTTGTCAAGATTGTAGAGCTCACCTCCAAAGAATTCTCCCAAAGCCTGCATACCTAGGCATACTCCCAAAATGGGCTTTTTGTCGTAGTACATCGCAATTAACTCCATTAACTTACCAGCATCTTTGGGTAAATGTGGACCAGGCGAAAGAATTATTTTATCGTATTGAGCTACAGATGCTAGATCAACTTCAGTATTTCTAATTACATCCACCTTTGCGCCTAACTCCTCGCAGTAGTGATATAAATTAAAGGTAAATGAATCAAAATTGTCAAGAAGAAGTACGTTCACAGCTTTTTTTCCTTCAAAATTATTAAACTTGTCGAATAGGAAAAAGAATGATGAAGAAAATATATCAAATCCCAGGAGCTCCAGCTCCTATCGGACCATATAGTCAGGCAGTTGAAGTGAACAACACACTTTATATCAGTGGACAAATTCCTATCGATCCTAAGACAGGAAAACTCAACGACAGCTCCATTGCTACTGCCACACAGCAGGTAATGAATAACATTAAGGCGCTTATCGAAACGGCTGGTTTAGACATGAGCAACATTGTAAAATGTAGTATTTTCTTGAAAGACATGAATAACTTCGCGGTGGTAAACGAAGAATATGCTCAATACTTTTCTTCAGATGCGCCGGCTAGAGAAACCGTTCAAGTAAGTAAACTACCTATGGATGTAGATGTTGAAATATCTTGTATTGCCGTACGTTTCTAACAATGACGAATTACTTATTTACTATGAAAAAATTATTATTACTCACATTAGTAACCTCTCTACTCTTCGGATTAGGGGCTTGTAAAAAGAAGATTACGGAGTTTTATATTTCTGATAAATCTCAGGTTGTGGTTCAATCAAACGCTGTTATCAATATTCCTTTCAGCATCAGCACCCCAAATATGGAAACGAATTATGAAGGTGAATTTGAAGCAAACGATACGCGTAAAGAGAACATAGACGAGTTAAAACTAACTCAACTTAAATTAGAAATTACCGATCCTACAGATTACACTTTTAGCTGGCTAGAATCGATCGAAATTTTTATCGAAAGTGATAATCTTCCAGAAAAACGCGTAGCCTTTAAAACTTATATATCCGACAATGTTGGAAAATCTATTGTGTGTGATGTTGAAGATGTAAACTTGGGAGAATACATTCAAGAAGATGCATTTAAACTAAGATTAAACACTGTTACAGACGAATATTTTACCGAGGATGTCTATATAGACTTGTCGACAGAATTTTTCGTGAAAGCTAAAATATTTAAAAACTAATTGGAAGATCCTAGTCTTGACATCAGTGTTGTAATTGTTAATTACAACGTAGAGTATTTTTTAGAGCAGTGCTTAAATTCTGCCTTCAAATCACTTGAAAAAGTGAGTGGAGAAATTTTCGTTGTGGACAACAATTCTATAGATGGTTCTGTAGAAATGGTGCGCAAGAAATTCCCTGAAGCCATCGTTATAGCCAACAAAGACAACGTTGGTTTCTCCAAAGCCAACAACCAAGCCATGCGTATTGCCAAAGGTAAATATGTATTGCTCTTAAATCCTGATACGGTAGTAGAGGAAGACACCTTTGAAAAGTGTGTCAACTTTATGAATGACCATCCGGATGCTGGTGGACTAGGGGTTAGAATGATAGACGGAAAAGGAAAATTCCTTCCAGAGTCAAAAAGAGGTTTGCCAACCCCTGCTGTAGCTTTCTATAAAATATTTGGTATTTCTAAACTCTTCCCTAAGTCAAAGAAATTTGGCCAGTACCATTTGGGATATTTAGACGAATTTGAAACCAATGAGGTAGAGATACTCAGTGGAGCCTTCATGTTAATGTCTAATGAAGCCTTAAGAAAAGTAGGTTTATTGGATGAAACCTTCTTTATGTATGGAGAAGATATAGATTTGAGCTATAGGATCATTCAAGGTGGATTCAAGAACTATTATTTTCCCAAAACACAAATCATACACTACAAGGGAGAAAGCACTAAGAAAAGTAGCATTAACTATGTTTTTGTATTCTACAGGGCCATGGTGATTTTTGCTGAAAAACATTTCAGTCAGAAGAATGCGAAAGTATTTTCTTTCCTAATAAATCTTGCCATTTACTTCAGAGCTGGTTTGGCTTTGACTTCAAGATTTATAAAACATGCTTTTTTACCCCTTACAGATTTAACCTTCATAATAACAGGTTTAGTTCTACTTACTAATTACTGGAGTAAGGCAAATATTGAGTTTCCGAGTGGTGTCTTAAAATACGCTCTACCGGCATACGGCATTACATGGTTACTCAGTAATTTCTTTCAAGGAGGTTACGACAAACCCGTTAAACTAAAAAAGTTTTTAACAGGGTCCTTAATAGGAACCGCCATCATACTTATGGTGTATGCCCTGTTGCCAAAAGATTATCAATTCTCAAGGCTTTATATCCTTATCGGCACCTTGTGGGTAATGTTCTTCTACATTGTCTCTAGAATTTTCTTGCATTTCTCTGTAGGAAAGAGTTTTGATCTTTTCGGGAACAAAAACAAGAAGTTCGCCATTGTAGGATCTACACAGGAGAGTGAGAGAGTGGCAAATATTCTTGCACAAACCAATCAAAAAATTGATAAAGTTCTTTTCGTTGGTAATGGTGATAAAAAGGAAGATGGACAAGTTGGTGTGGTTGGACAGTTGGATCAAATTGTACACATAGAAAAGGTAGATGAAATTATTTTTTGTGCCAAAGACAACTCTGCAGAAAGCATCATCAATTGGATGTCGACCATAGATGGAACAAACCTTGACTTTAAAATTGCACAACCCGATAGCATGTACCTTATTGGTTCTAATAGTGTAGACACCTCGGGAGATTTGTATGTAATGGACATCAATGCCATTGTAAGCAACAGCAACAAAAGAAACAAGAGAATTTTCGATTTTATTGGAGGATGTCTTTTACTCGTCCTCTCGCCTATTTTGGTTTGGTTCTATACCAACAAAGCCAACTTCATATCGAATATCTTCTCCTTGATCGTTGGACTTAAATCTTTCGTTGGATATAGCAGCTCTGCCAAAGAAACCAATGCTTCCTTACCGAAAATCAAACACGGTATACTAAGTCCCGAAGATGCACAAAATGTTAATTCAAAAGGGGGACTTGTTAATATCCCCGTTTTTAAGTTAAATTTAATCTACGCAAGGGATTATACATTGAGTAAGGATATCAAAATTTTAGTTCATTCATGGCGACAACTGGACAGATAAACTAGTTACAAATCTTGATGAATCGGAAATTTAGGTTATTTTTGCACTCGAAAACAAGACAAATCTATTCAAACATAATATGGCGCAGGTTGAAATTCGTCTTCCTAAAATGGGAGAAAGTGTTACAGAAGCCACGATAACTAACTGGTTGAAAGAAGTTGGTGATACAGTGGAAATGGATGAACCTCTAGTAGAGGTGGCTACAGACAAAGTAGACAACGAATTACCATCAGAAGCAGAAGGAACTTTGATCGAAATCAGATTCGAGAAAGACCAAGTTGCACAAGTAGGAGATGTAATTGCCATCATTTCTACAGATGGTGAAGCGGCTCCAGCAAAAGAAACGCCAGCAAAAGAAGAAGCTCCAAAAGCAGCAGCAGAAGTTATGGACCAAGTGGTTCAAGCCGTAGAAACTGCAAACGGTGGAGATTTGGATAAAAACGGACCTAGCGGTAAATTCTACTCACCATTAGTAAGATCTATAGCTTCAACAGAAGGTATTTCAATGGCTGAATTAGAAACGATTACAGGTACTGGTTTAGCTGGAAGAGTTACTAAAAAAGACATTTTATCATACATCGAAGATAAAGCAGCAGGAAAAGTAGCAGCTCCACAAGCGGCGGCTCCGGCTCCAGCAGCAGCTCCAGTTGCACCATCTGCTCCAGCAGCAGCGGCTCCAGCACAAGGAGGTATGTTAGCAAATATTAAACCTGCAGCGGTTCCGCCAATGGCAGGTGATGAGATTATTGAGATGGACAGAATGAGAAAATTGATTTCTGACCACATGGTAATGTCTAAGCACGTTTCTCCTCACGTTACTTCTTTCGTAGAAGCAGATGTAACTAACATTTGGAACTGGAGAAACAAGGTTAAAAATGACTTCAAGAAAAGAGAAGGTGAAAACATTACCTTTACTCCTATTTTCATGGAGGCTGTTGTTAAGGCCATTAAAGATTTCCCTATGATCAACGTTGCGGTTGACGGAAACAAAATTGTTAAGCGTAAAGACATCAACTTAGGAATGGCAACAGCTCTTCCAACAGGTAACTTAATTGTTCCTGTAATCAAGCAAGCGGATAGATTTAACTTAACAGGTTTAACAAAGGCCGTTAACGAATTAGCTGTTAACGCAAGAGATAACAAATTGAAACCTGAGGATATTCAAGGAGGTACGTACACGGTAACAAACGTGGGTACTTTTGGAAACGTGATGGGAACACCTATCATCAACCAACCTCAAGTAGCGATCTTGGCGTTAGGTGCAATTAGAAAAGTACCTGCAGTTATCGAAACTCCAGAAGGAGATTTCATCGGAATTCGTTACAAAATGTTCTTATCTCACTCTTACGACCACAGAGTTGTAGACGGTGCTTTAGGAGGAATGTTCGTGAAGCGAGTTGCTGATTACCTTGAAAGTTTCGACGTTAATCGAGAATTCTAACAGATTCAAAAAATATAGTGAATCCCATCGTTTCTACGATGGGATTTTTTTTATTTTTGTTAGTATGACCCGTATAATAATAGCACTACTTACCTTGCTAAGTTTCAATACTTTTAGTCAATACAACTGGAAGGATTTGGAAACTATTATTGAAAAAAGTAATACCAAAACTCTACTTAGTCATAACTACAAATTGTTAGAACAAGGTATTTATTTTCAAGCTTCCCTAATCAGTGCTAAATTGCTTGAAAAGGACAGTAGCTCCTATAACAACAATTTCAGGCACGGATTTGCGCTTTTAAACATGAGCTCAAATTACAACCAAGCCCTTCCTTACTTAAAATATGCAGCCGATAGTGTAGTTGAAAATTTCGACTTTTACAATTATCGAGAAAAAGCAGCTCCCATAGATGCTTATTACCAATTGGCTAGATGCTATCATCTAAAAGGTGACATTGCCAATGCTAGAAAATACTACAAACTCTTCATCAGTAAAGAAAAGGTGAATACACCTGCCTACAAAACGGCAGAGTTGAATTTAATTCAATGCGACAATGCTGAGGATGCAAGGTTATATAAATCACGCGTTCATTTAGAAGGATTAGGTTCGAATGTGAACACGAAATACCCTGAATATGCCAGCATTATTTCTTACGATGGTCGTACCTTGTATTTTACTACCCGTAGATTGCGAAAGGATGAGTCGAATGCTCAAGAGTTAGACCCTATTTCTGGTGAATATTTAGAAGATGTTTATGTTTCTCACAAACAAATAGACGGTTCTTGGAGCGAGGCTGAATTGATGAACTTTTCACGTGTAAACCAAAATGAGGCTACCGTAGCCTTGAGCTTAAACAAAAAAACGATTTACCTCTACGATGATGCTCAAGGTAATGGAGATTTGTACTACGCCCCTATTGGCGCTAACAATCCTTTTGCGCGCATCAAAGCTTTAGACATCCCACATATAAATTCAGAAGCATGGGAACCTCATATCGCCTTTACTGGGGATGGAAACGTGGCTTACTTCTCTTCTAATCGTCCGGGTGGATTTGGTGGTAGAGATATTTATAGAATTGTGAAATACGGAAATGGTCAATGGTCAGAACCTATTAATATGGGGCCAGAAATTAATACAGAATGGGATGAGGACTCACCTTTCATTTCTGTAGATGGAAAAACCATGTATTTTGCGAGCAATGGTGTAAAATCTATAGGTGGTTTTGACATTTTCTTAACGGTTGTAGACGAAGATAACCAATGGTCTGCCCCTATCAATTTAGGTTCACCTATCAACTCTACGGGAGATGATTTATACTACACCACTACCGTAGATGGTAAAGTAGCCTATATTACCTCTTACCGCCCTGAGGGACAAGGTGAAAAGGATATTTACAGAATTATCTATGATAACTACATCCCGAACAACAACCTTTTTGTTAACGGAAACCTAAAAACCTTAGATGAAAAACCAAACCCTGAAGGTGTACTCATTACCTTACAGTGTTTCGATTGTGGTTCTGACTTCACCATTCAAGACATGAAGAGCACCTACATCGAAGGGAAATATTTAGTAGAACTTCAACCCGATAAGGAATATGATGTGATTTTTGTGGATACCAAAACGGGAGATATAAAAAAGCAATCCATCATTACCGAAAATACCTCAGAATTAAAAGATGGAGAAAAGGTTGGTATTTTATTAGACCCAGAAGAGCTTGAAATCGTTCAGCAAAAACTTTCACCTAATTTAGTGCGATTAAGTTTAGTTTCGGGCAACGACTACCCTCTTCCCGATAAAATCTTTGTAAACATTAGTTGTGTAGATTGCGAAGATAATGTGAACGAAAACAAGACTCTAAACAAGAAAAATCAGTGTCTAATCGTTCAGGAAGTCGGCAAAACATACACCTATACTTTCACAGATGAAAAGGGTAAAGAGTTATTAAAAGAAGAAAGAACTTGTGTACAGGATATAACCAAAATTTCTGATGATCAGTACATTTTCACCTACACGAAAACAGTTCCTAAATTCTTTAAAAACAAAAACAACTTTGTTGCAGGTATACAATTATCGGGTATTGAAAAAGACAGCACTTATTACAATCAAAAAATTGAAGTAGAAGTGCAATGTTTAGATTGTCAAGACAAAACACCTATTGAACTCCTTTTGGATGAAAATAACAGAACAAAACTGCAATTAACGCCTGGAAAAACGTATGCCTATACCTTCACGGCTGAAAATGGGGATGTTTTACTCAAAGAACAAAAGACACTTCCTATCATGATAGATTTTGGGAAGGGATACTTACAGGTTTTCTTCTACAATACTCAAGAAGAGCAAACACAGCAAAATTCTACTTTTGTGACAGAAAACACTTCAACTTACGAAAGCTATTGTGGACTCTATTTCAATCACAATTACTACTACAACAACAACGGGCTCGACCAAAACAACTCTGAACTCGCTACGTTTATAGACAGTATAAAAGCGCAATTAGACAAAGGAAGATCAAATATTGAAATAAAAATTAACGCTTCTGCCTCTTACGTTCCTACGAGAACCTATAGAAACAACACCAACTTGGCACAAGTAAGAGCCGAAAAAGTGAAGGCATATTTAAGCACAGAATTGAGATCTTATCTTTCAGAAAATCGCGTCAATATCATAATTGAATCGGCAAAAGTACAAGGTCCAAAATACGACCGTTCTCAACTTAGAAACTTAGAGAAATACGCACCATATCAATTTGTGAGTATAGAAGCTCAAGGGGTTAATTGCAGTACGGTTACACAGTATGAATCTATAGATAAAAAGCTTCAGGAGTTAAATGTGGTACTTAAACCTTTGGCCGTGAAAAAAGAAACAAAGGTAAATCTACCAAAGAGTAACTTGACTTATCACGTTATTGTTTACACCTACAATGATAGAATCTTTGCAGAGGAAGTAATTCAGTCTAACACGTATAAAAACAACAGTCAAGCACAAATTGTAGAAGACGAAAGCGGAAACTTTTTAATCAGCATTGCGAATTTCAAAACGGAGCAAGAGGCGAAAAACTTTATAGCCAATTACAAGTATCAAGACAAGACCAACGCGTATATCTATAAGAAAAAATAAGCCAAACTTTTTAGTTCTTCTCCGGGAGACACTTGGAAAAATTCCTAATTTTGTAAAGGGTATGAAAGTAATCGTACCCTTTTTTATTGAATTATGAATTTGAACTTAGAGCGACCACTCGCAATATTTGATTTAGAAACTACGGGAACCAACGTAACCAAAGATAGAATTGTAGAAATATCTATCCTTAAAGTTGAACCGAATGGTGAAGAAACAAGCTTTACCAGACGTGTAAACCCTGAAATGGATATCCCAAAGGAAACCAGTGAAATTCACGGTATCTATCAAGCAGATATTGAAAATGAGAAGACCTTTAAAGAATTAGCCAAAGAAGTTGCAGAATTCATTGGTAATGCTGATTTGGCTGGGTTTAATTCAAATAAATTCGATATTCCTGTACTCATGGAAGAGTTTTTACGTGCTGATTACAATTTCGATATGCACGACAGACGCTTTGTTGACGTTCAAAATATCTTCCATAAAATGGAACAACGCACCTTGGTTGCAGCTTACAAATTTTATTGTGAAAAAGACTTAACGAATGCTCACAGCGCAGAGGCAGATGTAATCGCTACTTACGAGGTTTTAAAAGCCCAAGTAGCGCGTTACGACGAGTTGGAAAACGATATTAATTTCTTGTCTACCTTCTCAAAGCAAGGAAACAATGAAGTAATCGATTTTGCAGGAAGAATTGCTAAAAACAAGCAAGGAGAAATTATCTACAACTTCGGAAAGCACAAAAACAAAACTGTAGAGTTCGTTGCCAACAACGAACCTGGTTATTACGGTTGGTTTTTAAATTCAGACTTCCCTTTATACACCAAAAGAGTGTTGAAGGAAGAAATGGATCGCATCAAAAAGAACAGAGAAGAACAAAAAGAAATCAACAAGCAAAAAGAAGAGCAACGCTTAAATGCGAAGCTTGATGCACTGAAGAATAAATTCGGAAAATAATACGGTATGAAAATCATTTGCATAGGAAGAAATTACGCCAAACACGCCAAGGAGATGAACTCTCCCCTACCTACAGAACCAGTATTTTTTATGAAACCGGATACGGCTATTCTTCCAAAGAATAACCCTTTCTTCATCCCAGATTTTACAAAAGATCTTCACTACGAAGGAGAATTGGTAATCAAAATAAAAAAGCTGGGTAAAAATATAGCCGAACGCTATGCACATGAATATTACGATGAAATTGGTTTTGGTATAGACTTTACAGCACGTGATTTACAGCAAAAATGTAAAGAAAATGGTTTGCCATGGGAAATTGCCAAAAGCTTTGAACACAGCGCTCCTATTGGTCCGAAATTCTTAAATAAAAAAGATTTAGACATGGATAACCTCGAATTTAAACTGTTGAAAAATGGCGAGGAAGTGCAACATGGAAATATCAACGATATGATCTTTTCTATTGACAAAATCATTGCTTACTTGTCGCAATTCATGACCTTAAAAATCGGAGATTTAATTTTTACAGGAACACCAGAAGGTGTTGGTCCGGTTAACATTGGAGATACCCTAGAAGGATATATTGGTGAAGAAAAATTATTGAATTTACGCATTAAGTAAGTTCCATTAAGGATACAAAAAAAGCGAAGAGTTTATCTTCGCTTTTTTTTGTTCTGTATCTTTTATCCTTCATTCAATAGGAAGGAATAATCTTTCAATATTTTGGATTGACTCAAGTAATAATTACTTGGGTGATAAATAAAGAAACAACTTCCCCCCTTGATGGTATTGATTACTGGTTCAGCCATATCCGTTGGCACGGCAGGACATCCATAACTTCTTCCCAACATACCGTTGCGTTCTAAAAAAGATGGATTTGCATATTTAGCGCCGTGCATCACTACTCCTCTACTTCTTGCCTTAGAATTTGTGCGTTCCAAACCTTCCAATCGCAAGGCTAAATCAAATTTACCCGCATAGGTATTAGCGGTTAAGTAAAACCCAAGACTACTCATGTGACTTCCTGTACTGTTAGAAAACTTTCTAGCGTATTCCCCTCCAGAATTGCGACCATGTGCACAATAGGTATTGTACAAAATTGTATCGCTTTCCATATCTATCACATACATGCGCTTTGCTGAAGACGATAAAGAAAAATCAACTACCGTTAAGTATTTGCTTTCTTGTAATTCTCCTTCTAAAAGTAATTTGGTATAACCGCGGTAGGCCAATTCGAATGCTTCAAAATTTAGATTGGTATCCTCTAAACATTGGTAACGTTCTAAAGCTGTTTCTTTCCAACGTTCCGCTAAAGTTAATGATGTAGAATCTGATTTGTCTGTTTTCTCTCCCTCTTCTGCTCTCACATTTGCATGGGCAACAAGTACCAAACACAAAACGAGTATCCATTTAAAATAGCTGTCTTTTCTCTCCACAGCGAGCGAAAATAGATAAAATCTCAGTACCTTTGCTGACTTTTAAGGAATTTTAGGAAGCAAGATAAAAAACTATCTTGCCTTCCTAACTTTCTTGATAAGAGAAGATTGCAACAATTACAAGGGCTGTATTAGTCAAATAGATTGGAAAGCAAAATTTTGAATGAACAACTACATGTTCGCAGATTACAAATAGAAAGACACATGAAGCACCAAACGGAAATAGAAAAAAGACGAACTTTTGGTATTATTTCTCACCCCGATGCCGGTAAAACAACCTTAACAGAAAAACTTTTACTTTTTGGTGGGGCCATTCAAACTGCAGGGGCGGTTAAAAACAACAAGATCAAGAAAACGGCTACGTCCGACTTCATGGAAATAGAGAAGCAAAGAGGTATCTCGGTTGCGACCTCTGTAATGGCTTTTAAATACAACGGTAAACAAATCAACATACTTGATACACCTGGTCACAAAGACTTCGCGGAAGATACTTACCGTACACTTACTGCAGTAGATAGCGTTATTCTTGTAATAGACTGTGCCAACGGTGTAGAGGCGCAGACAGAGAAATTGATGGAAGTATGTAGAATGCGAAATACACCAGTTATCGTTTTCATCAATAAAATGGACCGTGAGGGTAAAGATCCTTTCGATTTATTGGATGAAATTGAAAGCAAACTAAATATTAAAGTTAGACCATTGGCATGGCCTATAGGTATGGGTGATAGATTCAAAGGTGTGTATAACATCTATGATGAAAACTTAAACCTTTTCTCTGCCAACAAAACAAAAATTTCTGACGAAGTTGTTTCTTTCGATGATTTAAATAATCCAGAATTGGATGAATTAATTGGCGAAGAACCTGCAGAAGAATTGCGTTCTGAGCTTGACTTAATTAATGGAGTGTACGATGATTTTGATCCTGAGACTTACCTTTCAGGAGAAGTTGCTCCTGTTTTCTTTGGTTCAGCAGTAAATAACTTCGGGGTTAAAGAATTATTAGATGCCTTTGTTAGAATCTCTCCATCGCCAAGAGGTCGTGAAACAGACGTTAAGAAAGTAGAGCCTAATGATAACAAGTTCTCTGGTTTCGTATTTAAAATTCACGCCAACTTAGATCCTAAGCACAGAGATAGAATTGCCTTTTTACGTATCGTTTCAGGAAAATTTGAACGAAATACTTTTTACCAACACATACGTT
Source organism: Lishizhenia tianjinensis (assembly GCF_900116425.1). Classification (GTDB taxonomy): domain Bacteria; phylum Bacteroidota; class Bacteroidia; order Flavobacteriales_D; family Crocinitomicaceae; genus Lishizhenia; species Lishizhenia tianjinensis. The sequence goes on from NZ_FPAS01000001.1 coordinate 885,436, forward strand.
TAGGAAAGAAATTGAAATTCCCTAACCCTACTTCATTCATGGCTCAGGATAAATCTGTTGTAGATGAAGCCTTCCCTGGAGATGTAGTTGGTTTATATGACTCTGGTAACTTTAAGATTGGTGATACATTAACGGAAGGAGAAGTAATGAACTTTGTTGGAATACCATCTTTCGCTCCAGAAATCTTCCAAGAATTACAAAACTTAGACCCGATGAAGTCTAAACAATTGGATAAAGGTATTAAGCAGTTAATGGATGAAGGAGTAGCACAGTTATTCATTCAACAACCCGGTAACAGAAAGATTGTGGGTACAGTAGGACAACTTCAGTTTGACGTTATCTTGCACCGTTTAACCCATGAGTACGGAGCGAAATGTTCCTTCACTCCTAAAAATTACCACACCGCTTGTTGGATAACCTCTGATGATGAAGCTAAATTAAAAGACTTCATGCGTGCTAAAACAGGTAACATTGCAGAAGATAAAGATGGAAACTTAGTTTTCTTAGCCGAAACGCCTTTCTTGTTGCAAATGGCAGAGAGAGACTATCCAGATATTACCTTCCACAAAACATCAGAATTTAAAGTGAAAGCATAACAATATTAACGGTCAACTTTTTAGAGTTGACCGTTTTTTTTAGTTAAAAACATTTCATCCCTACTTATCAACAAATCATCATTATTTAAGAAAAGCATCTCTCCATCTACCAGATATTGAGTAATATTGCAAAGGATTTAACCTCCATTTTTCTACTAAGACCTCAAAAAAACAGCTAACATTTTGCTATGCACTACTAATGTGCACATTAAAGGCGCGTATTAAATTATTTGAGATGCTTAAGAAGATCATTCACCTATTAAAATGGCCATTAGGTTTATACCTTGCTGGATGTTTTTTTGCATTTATCGCACAAGAGAAGTTATTGTTTCATCCCAAAAAAGATGCAGAACAATACATCTACGATTTCCCCAATGCATACAAGGAAGTTTGGATAGAACAAGCCGATGGTATCTTAACACATGCCTTACACTTTAAAGTAGACCAACCTAAAGGAATAATTTTCTATTTACATGGCAATGCAGGTTCTTTGTCTTCCTGGGGAGCTGAGGCCATTCAATATCTAAACCTTGGCTACGACGTTTTTATGCCCGACTATAGAGGGTTTGGTAAAAGTAAGGGGAACATCAATAGTCAAGAACAATTGTTTAACGACAACCAAACCGCCTACAATTGGGTGAAGAATAGGTATGCAGAAAATGAAATTACTGTTATGGGGTACTCCATAGGTACGGCTATGGCAGCACACATTGCTTCAACTAATTCACCGCAACAGCTGGTACTGCATGCACCTTACTACAACATGGCAACCTTGAGCAAGGAAAAAACTGTGATATTCCCAGAGTTTTTGGTGAAATATCCTTTCACCACGAATAAGTTTTTACAAAATTGTAAAATTCCCGTGCACATTTTTCATGGTACAGCTAATAAAGTCATTCCATTTAGTCACACACAAAAATTACAAAATGAAGGACACCAAAACCTTCATACGTATCCCTTGATCAATCAGGGACATATTGGAATTAGCAAGAACCCTGAATATTTAAAAATCGTGAAGGAAAAGGTGCTGTAACTGTTAAAAAAGCGAAATCCTTTTTACTATTCTGTAAGATACTTCCTTATCCCAACACTGTGCGTAAGAATACCCCTTATTGTGCTTAATTTTCTTTGTATTATCGCCAAAAATTCAGAAATGACATTTACACAATACTTAGAAAAATTAAAAAATCATCCTACAGAGGTGAGTTTTGAGGAAACAATAGCGCTTATTGATTCAAACTACAACTTCACACCTAATGCATTTACGAATGGTACGTTAGAAAATGAAGTCGGACAAAACAATGGTTCTTGTAAAATCTTTGCTTTTGGAAAATTAAACAACTTAACTAAAGATGAAACTTTAGCATGTTTTGGAAAATTCTATTTCGAAGAAGTATTGAATGATCCTGAGGGAACGGGGCACCAAAACATTAGAAACTTCATGCTTCACGGTTGGGAAGGTATTCGCTTTAAAGGCGAAGCTTTAACTGCTATGTAAACACCTATTTTATGGGAGTGCATAGCTATTGAATTCTATATCAAGCACTCCCTTACAATTAAATTTCCGTTTATTAAAAAATCCATTTAAATTGCCGACGCGTATACATTTTAGTTCTCAAATTATATTATGCATATTAAAACGGCAATCACCCTTTTTGTGCTCTGTTTTTCTACGCACCTACTGGCAAATTATGTAGTGTGTTTAAATCAAGAGCAAATCGATGAAGCAATGACTTTATTGAAATATCAACAAGATATTTATTATTCCCAGCAAGCTACACAAATAGAAGAGTACGAACGCATAGCCATAGATACTTTTTACAGTATAGAAAGCGAAGAATGCAAGGCAATCTATCTTGAAGGTGTATATACCTCTGGAAATAGAAAACATCAACGCTTTGAACAAGAGTTAGATTTAGCCTACACATGGATACAAAAAGATGAAATAGGTGTTAATCTAGCTTTTCAAATCCATATACCTGTTGTATATGCACCTGTAGATCCATTTTATTGGAAAAATTTAAAACCCTTGTATAAAGATGCTGGCAGGTCGCAATACAAAGAAGCGTATGCCTTGGTAGATAGTATTCGTCTTCAATTGGGCCTCTCAAGTAACTTCAATATTTATAATAGTTCAGGACAAAAGGTTGTTCCGGATAGCGTCAACTACGATTTCAATCTTTCCCGTTCAGAACTTGTTATTCATCAATATTTTGGAGAACAAGAAGAGAAACGTTTTATCGTTAATCTAAAACAGTGTTTTGATATTTCCTTTAAAGAATTTGGTGGACAGAAATCTCTTTACATACATGGGGCAAACTACAAGCAGTTTTATAAAAACAACGATCAAGTATCTTCTCTCCCCTTTTTGTACTTACGTGTAAATATAAATTCTAAGGTGGATACCGAAATAATTAAACAATTCGAACGACTTATAGATTTACTACAGCACTATCATTTTTAAGCATAAAAAAAGGGCATTCAATGAATGCCCTTTTTAATTATTATGTTTCTTACTCTTCCTCTTGTGAAGCTTCAGTTGCTGTTTCTTCAACTGGTGCTGTTAAACCAGCTTTGTGCAATAGGTTATACCACTGAAACAATTTTTTGATGTCAGATGGATAAACTCTTTCCTTATCGTAATCAGGTAAAACTTCTTCTAAAAAGCTTTCTAATTTAGACAAAGACTCCTTGTGAGATAACACTTGCTCATCAGCAACTTTTTCTCTGAACTTGATGTAAACCTCTTTTAAAGGAACATCTTCTTCGTACGTGTAAATAGAAATATCCTCTAATGCTGAAATTCTATCTGTTGCGTAAGCTGGAATTCTTTTGTTGTCGTTTAAAGCTTCTACGATAATGTTGTTCTTACCTTGTCCTACTACTTTAAAAAGTCCTGGACGACCTGATATTGATATTACTCCTTTGAGATTCATATTAAAGTTTGTTCAAATTTTTAAGGATTCAAAAATAATAAGTTAATGCCATATTAACTATTCTCGAATAACTTTAATTGTATACGTTTTATTGTTTAAAACTATCTTACAAAGGTAAAGTCCCGTAGCTAATTCCGATAAATCTATTTCAGATTTACCCAAAATCCCACTTTCAAAACCTGCTACCTTAGCACCTGTTATATTGGTAATTACACCTGAAAAGTCCTCTTGTTGAAAGTGCTCAATCGTAACCTTTCCTTGTGTAGGATTAGGATAAACCTTAAACATACTTTCCACTTCATCTTGAACTCCTAAATAGTAACGAATACTATCAGAATAAGCCCAACACCCATCATTACTCAAAGTACCCATGATGTAGGTACCATCAGTATTTATAACTAAAGTCTGGTTGGTTTCGCCCGTTAAAGGACTTCCGTTCATAAACCATTGGTAATTATTTGCAGCAGTAGAGGTTAACACATTACCATTTAAAGTAATTGAAGGTGTAGCAGGCATGGTTCCCACTGTTAAACTTATTGTATCACTCAAACCTTCACAACCACGCTCATCCATCACGTAGGTAGCCCAAACACTATCTTCTTGCTGGGTAACCGTTAAGGTTACATTCGTTGAGTTATCATACCACTCCACACTTATAGGATTTCCATCAGGATAAACCAATGCGATTCCATCACAGACCACTGTATCGCCCAATAATTCCGCTTCGAAATAAGTACTCGCTGTTGCATCCAAGGCATTTACAATTCCATATCCAAATCCATTGTTGGGCAATGCCCCCATAAAGCTTTCTTCTCTGGCTGTATTCTGAATGGCAGCAATAAATTCTTCTGAAGATAAACGGTTACATTTCTCCAACATCAAAGCTCCAATTCCCGCTACAGTTGGAGAAGCCATAGAAGTACCTCCGTTTCTTGCATGGTAACCTCCACTATCCAAAAGAGGATAATAGCTCACGTTGTTTCTCAACCACTCCGGTGCTGCTCCTAATGTAACATTACCCGTAGCCGAAATATTTGGTTTAATAACATCTAACCTTGAAGGTCCTTTACTTGAAGTCGAAGACAACTCACCGGGATATGCTCCCGCCCCTGCATTATAGGTATTGTAATTTCTATCTATGTGATGGGTTCTACACAGTGTATTTGCAACAGAAACTATCTTCTCTGAACAATTCCATGATGAAACGATGGATTGTTGCGCATCTGGTAAAACGTAATTCGCTATCGCCGGCATTACCGCAGTTGAAGGTATATTTTCAACGATGGTACTCAACCCAAAACTCGCAGTACTCCATAAATCGTATTGACCAGATCCTTTGGTCATAAATCTAAAATTATAAGTTGTAGAGTCTACTTGATTAAAGTAACCTTGAATATGAAAAGCTCCCCCTACTATCTCTGTATAAGTTATAATCGTTGCTATTCTGTCACCATTTGCATTATAAATGGTATCGTTTTTAGGTGTTCCTACATTTACCAATGCTTGTCTAAAATTAGTACCCCCGGCATAAGTAAAATTATTTGGTCTATCCGCACCGTAGGCATAACTATAGGTTGCATCCGCGGTATCTGACCACAAGTCAAATAACACCGTGTTCGCTCCTCCTGCCCCATTAGGATTGGCTTTTAACCATATAAATGAAGTATCTGATGTTGGGAAATTTCTAACGTGATAATTTCCTAATGCTCCTGAGTTACCAGCAGCTCCAACAATCAATCTACCTCTTTTGGCATCTAACAATTGTTCCATCATCTCCGAAGCAGGATCATTTCCATCATGCGATCCTATGTAAGAACCTACACTTAAATTCACCACTGCCGGTCTTCCCAAAGAATCTGCAACTCTGAAAACATAATCACAAGCATCTGCCACAGTCAAAGTCCAGTTTGGCAAAGAAAAATTGGTTTCTATAAAAATAATTTTTGTGTCAGGAGCCATCCCCATATTAGAGCCATTTGCTTTACCATTTCCACAACCTATTCCGGTTACAGTAGTTCCGTGAGCCGAACTTTCTTCTGTGTAAGGACAGGTTCCATCATTGATGCTGGCACTATCACAAACCTGACCGTAGCCATAAGCTGCAGGAGTATTTGGTCCTGTTCCCGCTCCTTGGTCCCAATAGCGAATAACCCTGTTATTTCCATTGTCATCTATAAAATCAGGGTGCGTAAAATCCAAACCTTGATCAACAAAACCTATGATAACTCCTTCTCCTGTATATCCCGTAGGTAAAGGACTCACTCCTTGATGGACTTGATCAACAAACAACAAAGCTCGAGCTGTATCATCTAGGGCTGTAGGATTAGAAAATTCTAAATAAAAATCACTCAATTTACCTGAATTGTACCCCTCATTAATAAGGTTGGGGGTGGCACTACACAAAATATAATCTTTGGTAATACTTTTAATCAAAACACCTTCTCGGTGTAGATAGTTCAAGTTGTTATAAGTATAAGGAACAGAAAAAGGAATAATCTCTTGTCCGTATTTTGCCATTACCTTGTCCCAATTGAATTTAGGAGATTGTCCGTATGCAATGCCTGCTATCAAAACAAAACAGAACATAAGGATTTTTTGCGCGTGTACCATTTATAGTATATTTTAACCTTAGAACGTAAATTTAAAGTAAAAGGTGTAAAAAAAGGGGTGAGATTAAAATAAAAATGGAATATTTGTAACTCGAAAATTATCATATAAAAACTATGAAAAGAAGATTTTTAAAAATAATCTTACCGGCATTGGCAGTAACGTACTTTAGTTCTGCTTACGCACAGTTGAATGAAAAACCTTCAACAGAAGAAATCAAGAACTGGTATAACGGTGAAGCAGGAATGAATACAGAGGCTGCTTACAAAAAAATGAAGAAAAAAGAATCTTCAGAAGTTGTAGTAGCTGTAATTGATAGTGGTATAGATATAGACCACGAAGACTTACAGGGTCAAATCTGGGTAAACGCAGATGAGATTCCAGGAAACGGAATTGATGATGACAACAACGGTTACATCGATGATATTCACGGATGGAACTTCTTAGGGAACGCAGATGGTACTAACCAAAACGAAACACGACTAGAGTTAACAAGACTTTACGCGCAATTGAACCCACGTTTTGCAAGTGTTACTGAAGCTGAAGTTTCTGCAGCAGAAATGGATGACTACAAACTTTACTTAGAAGTTAAAGCTGAATACGAAGCTACAAAGCAAAGATATGAAGCCATAGTAGCTAGATATAACACGTTAGCAAATGAAGTAATTCCTGCAGCTATGGCAGCAGCTGAAGAAGCTTTAGGAGCTGATTACACTTTAGAGCAATTACAAAATTGGGAGCCAACTACAGAAGATGGTAACCAACACAAAAGCATCGCTTTAGAAGTGAAACAAGGAAACTTATCGGCTGAAATGTTAATGGGAGCTGTAGAAAGTCTTCAAGGAAGGTTACATGCAAACTACAACGCGTACTACGATGATAGATCTATCATAGGTGATAATCCTTACGACATTTTAGACGTAAACTACGGTAACAACGACGTTGAAGGTCCTGACGCATTACACGGTACACACGTAGGTGGTATTATTGGTGCTGTTCGTGGAAACGGTAAAGGTGGTGACGGAGTTGCTGAGAATGTTAAATTGATGTCATTAAGAGCTGTTCCTAACGGAGATGAGCACGATAAAGATATCGCTTTAGCCATTCGTTATGCAGTAGATAACGGAGCACAAATCATCAACGGATCTTTTGGTAAGAACTACTCGCCAAACGGTAAGTGGGTTTACGATGCAATCAAATATGCAGAATCTAAAGGTGTATTATTTGTACACGCTGCAGGAAACGATCACAAAGATGTAGACGTAGAACCAAACTACCCTACTTCTTACTACCCTTTCCAAACAGAAGAGTTTTCTTTATACTTAACTATTGGTGCTAGTTCTCGTTACTTGGCAACAGAGGTAGTTGACAGTATTACAGTTCCTTCTCAGTTGGCTGCAAGTTTCTCTAACTACGGACAAACACGTGTAGACGTTTTCGCTCCAGGTTTAGAAATTTACAACACAGTACAAGGAGATACTACTTACTTAGCAATTCAAGGTACTTCTATGGCATCTCCTATGGTTGCCGGAGCAGCTGCTTTCTTAAAGAGCTACTTCCCTGAATTGAATATGTTACAAATCAAGAACATCTTGTTAGAGACTGCTAAAACTTACGAGAATTTAGAAGTTGTTAAGCCAGGTGCTTCAATGAGAGATTTGAACAACATTGAAACGATTGCTTTCTCTAAGTTATCTGTAACTGGTGGAACAATAGATTTATTAGCTGCTACAGAAGCTGCTCAAAAATTATCGAAAGAATTAGCAAAGAAGAATAAGAAAAAATAATTTCTTTCTACTTTCTTTTAAATACTTGAAGGGATACGCAATATGTGTATCCCTTTTTAGTTTAAAGATTTAGCTAAATTTGGAGAACTATTTGCTTACATAGAATTATGAGACTTTTACTTTTATTTACTTTCTTACTTTCCTTCAACGCCTTAAACGCACAGGGTTTATTTCCTTTCTTAGATAACATAGGCTATTTAAGATCTTTTGAAAATGGTTACAGTAAGCAATTAGATTACCTCCCTCCTACAGAGTATAAATACAATCAAAACCTTATCGTATTTAGAGATCATAAAAGAGATTTGTTTGTGTACGACGGCAAAAAAAAGCACTTCCTAAACAACACGGCGGTTCGCTATGAATTGGGGTTAAATTCTGTGACATGGAACATAGGTCCAATATTATTTCACTGGGAAAATGGAAGAAGAAAAACACTGAGTAATTTTGCAGATTACTATGCTGTGAGTGATTCCTTGGTTGTTTTTATAGACTCGCGCGACAATTCCATTAAAGCACATTATAAGGATAGTATTTACTTGGTAACTTATAGCTTAGAGGAATTAACCCTTCCACAAAACATTGGTCCAACCACTTTCGGATTCAAAGGTCCAGGAGAAGTCCAGTATATTTTTGACAGAGGTAAAATTACAGAGATTGGAAGTTCTCAGTTTAGTTTCTCCTATGCTTCAGGCTATGGTTTTAGCGTATTCAACGATCCTATAAATCAAAGCTTTGCCCTTTATGAAAACGGTGAAATATTCAATATAGAAGCCGTACAAATCCCCTCCTACAAAGCAGGAAATAATTTTGCAGTCTACCTTGATCAAAACAGGAATTTAATGTACTACGAGGATGGTGACCTAAAGAAAATCAGTAATTATTCCCCCGATTTTTATGAAGTTAAAGACAGCATAGTTGTTTGGGGTGAAACCAACTTGTTTTTTATGTACGACGGAGAACAAGTCACGCAAATTTGTAACTACATCCCTGAAGAATACAAGCTTTCCAATAAAACGGTAGCCTTTCGAAATGTAATGGGAGGTGTATCGGTCTGTAATTACGGTACAACCAAAGAGGTAACCAAGGTATTCAAGGCCGAATTTGATGTGAATGCAAACATCGTAAGGGTGGAAACCAGTAAAGGAAATTTCCTCTTTTATCAAAACGGAAAATCATACGATTATTAACCTAGAATAACTCTGGAAACATAAATGCATCGCGCTCATCGATAAATAACCAATTTTGTTGGGTTTTACTTTGAATGGCGTAAAAGACATGATTTTGCTCATTGTAGGTATAGCTATAACCTATGCATAAGGTATTATCGCTTGTCCACATTTTAGATTTAACGTAGTTATTTATACTGTAATTTTCTAAATCGAAGTATTTCTGAACCGTATCTTTTCCCTGATCAGTATAATACTTCACGACTCTTGGATGGGTTAAACCGAGCTTAATCAAGACTTGATTTTGATTGATTGCATCTACATAATCACCAACGGCTTTAGATAGTATCAATTCTTCTTGCGTACTCAATCCACAAGCGCTGAACACAAAGATTAACGTGGCTAAAAGTAATTTCTTCATTTTAAAAATAGATATGTTGTGCCGTTCTATAGGTATTGGCATGTGCTTCAATAATATTTTTTAATTGGGGGGAATATCCACCTCCCATAGAACAGACGATGGGTAAATGATTCTTCTTGGCCAATTCAAAAACTATCTCATCTCTGCGTTTGCATCCTTCTATACTCACTCCTAACCTTCCTAATTTATCTGTTTTTAAAATATCAACTCCACATTGATAAAACAAAAAATCGGGCTCCACTTTGGCCAAAAGCTCTTCTAGGTGTCGCTCTACCAAATACAAATACTCCTTATCCCTTATACCATCCTCTACGGCAACATCTAAATCCGACTTCTCCTTCTTTAAAGGGTAATTGTGTTTTCCATGAACAGAAAAAGTGAAAATTTCAGGTGTATCAGCAAATATCTCAGCAGTTCCATTCCCTTGGTGCACATCCAAGTCTATGATTAAAATTTTCTTTGCTATCCCTTGATCTATGGCCCATCTTGCCGCTATGGCTTGGTCATTCAACAAACAAAAACCTTCTCCTCTGTTGCTAAAAGCGTGATGTGTCCCTCCAGCTATATTCATGGCAACACCATATTCTAGGGCATAAATCACGCATTGCCGTGTACCCTCCATGATTTTAAACTCCCTTTCTATCAATTGTTCATTGTGAGGAAAGCCCGTTACACGTTGCTCCCTTTTGGTCAATTCTAATGCTCTTAAACGCTTTACATAAGCAGCATCATGAACGGCTAAAACTGTTTCTAAAGCTATTTCATCCGTACGAAAAAAGTTCTCTTCTTCCACCGTTCCTTCATACATTAACTGTTGAGGCAACAACTCATATTTCGCCATAGGAAAGCGATGTCCCGGAGGCAAGCTATGTGCATAAATAGGATCGAAAGCAATTTTTAACATGCCACTAAAATAAAAGGAAAACAAATTGGAAATAAAAAAGCCCCCAACATAATGGGGGCTTTTTCAAACAAACAACAATCTCAACAAAAAACAATAATTTTTGAGATCACAAACAAACCATTTAAGGTATGTTCTTTCCTCGATATTATCTAAGGAATACTGTTGTCCCTACCGCCAACTCTTTAGAAGGTGAAAGCGTAGGATTTAATTTTTGTAGTCGTTTTAGCTTAATTCCAAACTCTTGACTTATTGCTCTCAACGAAGTGGCGTTCTTCACTTCTGTTGTTCTTTCTTTTTTCGATCTATTTCTTTTGTGCATGATATAGATCTTATCTCCTTCTTCTATGGTATTTTGCTTGCTAATTACATCATTGTATTTATAAATTTGATGTAAACTCAAACCGAATTCTTTTGCTATTCTATAGTAAGTATCTCCTTTTTTAGCAGTGATGTACTGTGTTCTCGCCTTGTTAACAGTAACCTTGTGTAAGTTGTAGTTTACTGCTTTACTCAACTTACCCGTTTGAGGTGCTTTGGTACTTACCTCCTCTAAGGTTTGTTCTGCAATATCTACTTTTGCCAAAGGTTGATCTAGGGTTGAAAAATCAAGTTTATACAATTCATTTTTCTCTATGATGTCAATTAACAACTGCGGGTATTTTGGATTGGTAGCATATCCTGCTTTCCGCAAACCTTTTGCCCAACTTTTGTAATCGGTAACATCATAGGTAAACAACTCAGCATATCTTGATCTTCCCGTTAAAAACAAACTATGGTCTTCGAAAGATTCTAAAGCATGCGCGTACTTTCTAAAGCACTCATCTTTTTTATCATCATCCTTGTAAACTCTTTCTCCCTCCCAGCTGTGACATTTAATTCCAAAGTGATTATTCGCCTCTGTTGCCAACATAGAGTTTCCATAAGAGCTTTCTAAAATACCTTGAGCCATAGTAATAGAAGCAGGTATTTTGTGTGCATGCATTTGCTCAATCGCCACTTTAGACCATTGTGCAATGTAATCTTCCTTTGTGATTTTAGCTTGAGCACTTAAACTACTCAAAAACAAAAATGTAACCGATGTTATGTAAGGTAATACTTTCATGTTTGAATTCACTTATGAACATATAAACGTGAGTTATTAACAATAGTTACAAAATTCATAAAATAAATGTTTAAACCACGAAAAAAGGCACCTCAACGTTTGAGATGCCTTTCTTTATAAGTTGTTACTGAACTACTTCTTGAACTCAGTAATTGTTTTTTCGATGATAGCAACACATTCCATCAATTGCTCTTTGGTCATTACCAAAGGTGGCGCAAAACGGATGATGTTACCGTGTGTAGGTTTTGCTAACAAGCCATTTTCTTTCAAGGCTACACATAAATCCCACGCTGTAGAACTTTCCTCAGTGTCGTTAATTAAAATTGCGTTTAATAAACCTCTACCACGTACTGCATTAACTAAATCAGTATTTGCGATAATACGGTTCATCTCCGCTCTAAATAACTCTCCTAATTGTTGTGCGTTTTCAGCTAATTTTTCATCCTTGATAACTTCCAATGCCGCCGTAGCCACTTTTGCTGCAATTGGGTTACCCCCAAAAGTAGAACCGTGGTTTCCTGGTGTGATTACTCCCATGATATCATCGTTAGCTAATACTGCAGATACAGGATATACACCACCTGAAATTGCTTTACCTAAAATTAAAATATCAGGTTCGTTGTACGTCTCCTGTTTTTCACAAGTTGATCCACATGAACAGTTTCCACAAACCGCTAATAAACTTCCTGTACGAGCGATACCCGTTTGAACTTCATCGGCAATAAATAATGCGTTGTTCGCTTTACACAATTCTCTAGCCTTTGTTAAGTAACCTTCTGAAGGCACATAAACCCCAGCTTCTCCTTGAATAGGTTCAACCAAGAAACCTGCCACATTAGGTTCTTGTAAAGCTGCTTCTAAAGCTTCAACATCATCGTAAGGAATACGAATGAAACCTGGTGTGTACGGTCCGAAGTTGTTGCTCGCTACAGGATCGTTTGAAAAAGAGATAATTGTTGTTGTTCTTCCGTGGAAGTTATTTTCACAAACAATAATTTTTGCTTCATTCTCAGCTATCCCCTTTTTCTCGTAAGCCCACTTTCTGGTAATTTTAATTGCTGTCTCTACTGCCTCAGCACCAGAGTTCATTGGCAATACTTTGTCAAAACCAAAGTACTCGGTTACGTATTTTTCGAAAGGACCTAATGCGTCGTTGTAGAATGCTCTAGACGTTAACGTAAGTGTTTGCGCCTGATCTGTCATCGCTTTTACAATCTTCGGGTGACAGTGACCTTGATTCACTGCTGAATATGCTGATAAGAAATCAAAGTACTTCTTTCCTTCTACATCCCAAACATAAACTCCTTCACCCTTTGCCAAAACTACAGGTAGTGGATGATAATTGTGCGCTCCGTGTTTGTCTTCTAATTGGATTAATTCCTCTGATGTTAACTTCTCCATTGTTGTGTTCATTACTTTTTCATTTTACGCATCTCCCCTTGTGAAAGGGAAGAAAAAATTCCTAAACCTCCCGAATTCTCTAGAAAATCGGGTCCTCAAAAGTAATCATTTTTTTTTGCTTCTCTAAAGGAAATTCTAGAAGCTTCTCTTTTCATTAATCGACTAAAAAACAACGTTTATCGATGTTAAAAATCATATTCGCACACAACAAATTCATTCACCTAGAATTTGATGTCATTCGTCAAAATCTTATGCACACATCGCTAACACGCCCTTACCTTTGTAGCAGATTTTACAATGCACACATAACTAAACAAAACAAACCTATAAAATTGTAATGAAGAACTTAACACTTTTACTTTCATTTATCGCTTTCCTAGGTGTAGCACAAACGAGTTGTCCGAATACAATTACGAGTGGAGCTAACAACACCTGTAATGGAGCGAGTAACTGTTCTGAAGTATTAGTTTTGGATATGAACTTAGACACCCTACTTAATGCCATGGGTGGAGATTCATCTTTGTTGTGTAACACTCCTGGAAACAGTGGTGTGAACTGCCCTGCAAATCAGTTGGTATTTGCCAACTACTATTTATACGACCCAACAGGTACTGGAGGTAACGCAAACAACAACAATAACAACGGTGGTAACGGAGGTAAAAACGGATCTATCGGTTGTTTATACAACGGAGGTGGAGAATACATAGGAGTACTTTATGTAGCCTTAACGGCATTTGACGCCAACATTAACCCAACAAACAATACCGTAGAATTAAACTGGACAACGGCAGCAGAAAAAGACAACGACTTCTTTACTTTGAAGAAATCAACAGACGGTGTAAACTGGACAGTTATTTCTATGATACAAGGAGCTGGAAACTCTGACCAAGAACTCCACTACTCTTTTACAGATTTTGAGGTAGATAATACTACAATGTACTACCAATTATCTCAAACAGATTTCGACGGAACTGTAAACGAATTTGGAATTATAACGGTGAAGAAAGAAGGTAGTAAAGAAATTATAAGTAGAACAAACCTTTTAGGACAAGACGTAGATGAATACTACAAAGGAATGGTAATTCAAACGTACGCAGACGGAAGTTCAGATAAAATCTACCAACAATAAGAAAGTTTCAAGTTTTCAATATATAACCAAAAAGAGGCGATCAAATTTGATAGCCTCTTCCTTTTTTTAGTACTTCTTATTATCGAATGAAAACAAATTCATTTCCTTCTGACATGCTTTCTGAATATTGGTAGCCGTCTATATTTAAAGTTTTAATTTCATCTATAGTCTTAATCCCCTCCTGAATGATTTGTTTCGCCATGGCACCGCGGGCATTCTTAGCGTACATCATAATCGTTTTATAGGTATCACCTTTTAGATCTTTAAACGTTGGAGTTATTATCTCAGCTTTAATTTTCTTCTTGTTTACCACTTTAAAATATTCATTAGAAGCCAAATTCACGATAAACTCACCCTCTTGCATTTCATCGTTCAAGGCATCTGCAATTTTATCTCCCCAGAATTTGTATAGGTTCGTTTTCTTTGGTGTAACCGCCCATTTTGTTCCCATTTCTAAGCGGTAAGGATACATCAAATCCAAAGGTTTTAGCATACCATATAAACCTGATAAAATACGCAAATCCTCTTGAGCTTTTTTAAGTTCATCTTCTGTAAAAGTTTCTATGGCCAAACCTCTATACACCTCTCCAGTAAATACAGTTGCAGCAGGCTTTACGTTTTCATTTAATGCTGTTGGTCGCTCCCATGCTTGGTAACGCTGAAAATTTAACTCACCCAAATCTTTAGAAATGTGCATCATTTTCTCAAACTTTCCTGCAGAGAATTTCCCGAGTTTCTTGGCTAAATAATCTGCCTCTTCTATGAATTGAGGTATAGATGTTTCGGGAGTTGGAACATTTCTATCGTAGTCCAAAGACTTTGCTGGTGATATTAATATTTTCATTGTGCTAAACTTTGCAACAAAAATAACAAGTCATTTAGTTTCTCCTAAACCCAAACCGAAGGATTTCTATCTTTGTTGCATGGAGGATAAAGATTACATGCAATTGGCCATAGACTTGGCCAAGAAAGGAGGTAGAAATGCAGCCCCAAACCCCATGGTAGGTTCTGTAATAGTTTACAATAATGAAATCATTGGTAAAGGATACCACCAAAAATGTGGTGAAGCACATGCAGAGGTAAATGCTGTGAACAGTGTTCTAGACAAAACATTGCTTCCTCACTCTACCATATATGTAAGTTTAGAACCTTGTGCTCATTTTGGCAAAACACCTCCTTGTGCAGATTTAATTATTGCCTCTAAATTTAAACGCTGTGTTATTGCCTGTACAGATCCTTTCTCTGAGGTTTCCGGTAAAGGTAATGCCCGTATTCAAGCCGCAGGCATAGAAACCACAGTAGGTGTGCTTGAACAAGAAGCTCTGGAATTGAACAAACGCTTTTTCACCTTTCACCAAAAGAAAAGACCTTACGTTATTTTAAAATGGGCGCAAACCCAAGATGGCTTTATAGATATAAACAGAGATAATAATCAGAAAGGACAATTTTGGATCACCCAACCCGAAACAAAAAAGTTGGTTCATCAGTGGCGATCTGAAGAACAAGCCATCCTTGTGGGGTGGAAAACCATAGCCAACGACGACGCCAGCTTAACGGTGCGCGAAGTAGAGGGTAAAAACCCAACCCGATTTGTTATTGACCCACAACTTTCTATTCCAAAATCTGCTCAGTTATTTAAAGATGACGTACCTACGGTTATTTACACCCTTAAAGAAGCTACAGATTTTCCTGGGCATGTGGAGGTAAAAAGGCTTTCAGAAATCACAGTTTCGAATATTTTAGACGACCTCTACGCGCGCAACATCCTCTCTGTTTTTGTGGAAGGAGGAGCTTTTACCCTAAAAGAATTCATTGCCACTTCACTTTGGGATGAGGCCAGAATTTTAACTGGTGAAGCGGAGCTAGAGCAAGGCGTTCAAGCGCCAAACATAACCGGAAAAGTTGTTCAGCAAGATAAACTTGGCAAAGACCAAATTAGCATACTATATAATAAGTTGTAAGGAAAGGTTCAACATCCTTAACCACATAGAAGTTTGATCTTTAGACAAAAACAAGCTTTCACGTTACATTGTGAATAAAGCCCTAGATTTTTTTTGAAACAAGCATTACAATTTCGAATACTTATATTACTTTTGTTGCTTAATTGAAAGGTGAATGCAAAACATACAGGAAACGGTAAAAGATATTTTTTCTGCCTATCTTGAAAAAAACGGTCACAGGAAAACTCCTGAACGCTTCGCCATACTCGCAGAAGTTTACGGTTACGACGGTCATTTCGACATAGAATCCCTCTATATCAAGATGAAAAATCAAAACTACCGCGTATCTCGTGCAACTTTATACAATACCATAGAATTATTATTGGCGTGTAATTTAGTGCGTAAACATCAATTTGGGAAGAACATTGCCCAGTTTGAAAAAGCGCATGGATATAAACAACACGACCATATGATTTGTACGGACACAGGAGAGGTTATCGAATTCTGTGATCCACGTATTCAGGCTATCAAGGCTACAGTAGAAGAAGTATTTGGTGTTAAAATTCAGCACCACTCACTTTACTTTTACGGTGTCAAGAATTCAGAATCAGAAGAAACAGAAGAACAGTAGTGAACATCATTCACAAAATAGAAACGGCCTCTAAGGGGGTGCTTATTCTTTTTTTACAAGGAAGGATGTTGAGCAACGAAAATTTTGAGGAATTACTTGGCGCTATTGATAAAGGAATGGATGAGGGAAACAACAACTTCATCATAGACCTCCAAGAACTTACACATTTGAATAGTAGTGGTTTAAACACACTTTTGAAATGTTTTACAAAGTTAAGAAGTGCGGGAGGTGAACTTGTTTTAACACAGGTAAACTCGCACATAGAGAACATATTCGAAATATCGAAATTAAAATCAATTTTTAATATTTGTGCGTCCACAAGGGAAGCACTTAATTTTTTAAATGCACAAGAGGCATGAAGGTAGATGTACTTTTAGGATTACAATGGGGAGACGAAGGTAAAGGAAAGATCGTAGACGTTCTTACCCCTAAATATGATATCATTGCTCGTTTTCAGGGTGGACCAAACGCTGGTCACACACTTGAGTTCGAAGGTATCAAACACGTATTACACACAATTCCATCTGGGATTTTTAGAGAAGATACTCTAAACTTAGTAGGTAACGGTGTTGTAATAGACCCTGTAATCTTCCAAAAAGAGTTAGAAAAGTTAGCTCCTTTCAATATCAACATTAAAGAACGTTTGATATTATCTAAAAAGGCACACTTAATTTTACCTACACACAGATTATTAGATGCTGCATCTGAATCTGCAAAAGGGAAAAATAAAATTGGTTCTACCCTTAAAGGTATTGGTCCAACTTACATGGACAAAACAGGTAGAAATGGATTGAGAGTCGGTGATATTTTCATGGCGAACTTCCAAGAGAAATACGAAGCATTAAAAGCGAAGCATGTTGAGTTGTTAAACCACCATGCAGGTTTCGAATACAACATCGAAGAGTTAGAGCCAGCTTTCTTTGAAGGAATTGAAGTATTGAGAGGATTGACAGCTGTTGATTCTGAGCAATTCATCAACGATGCCTTAAAATCAGGTAAATCTATCTTGGCAGAAGGTGCACAAGGAACGTTGTTAGATATTGACTTTGGTACTTACCCATTCGTTACTTCATCTAACACTGTTACTGCTGGTACTTGTACTGGTTTAGGAGTTGCTCCTACAAGAATTGGAAACGTGATCGGTATCTTTAAAGCTTACTGTACACGTGTTGGTTCTGGACCATTCCCAACGGAGTTACACGACGAAGTAGGTGAAAAAATCAGAAAAGACGGATTTGAATTTGGTGCTACTACAGGTAGACCAAGAAGATGTGGTTGGATAGATCTTCCAGCATTGCGTTACGCTATCATGATTAACGGTGTTACTGAATTATCTATGATGAAGGCGGACGTATTAGACAACTTTGAAACAATTCAAGTTTGTACGCACTACATTATAGATGGAGAAAAAGTGGATTACTTACCATTCGATATCGACGGTATTGAAATCACTCCTGTGTACAAAGAAATCAAAGGATGGAACACAGATTTAACAAAACTTACATCTATGAATGATGCTCCTCAAGAACTTCTTGATTACATTGCATACTTAGAAGAAGAACTTGAAGTTCCTATCGCAACTGTTTCAGTTGGTCCGGATAGAAATCAAACTTTGGATAATAGAAAATAAGAGTGATATTCTTTAAAAACATATTAAAAATTGCGCTTGTTATGGGCGCAATTTTTTTGGTTAGTACTTCGGCTATTGCCCAGCGAGATTATAAAGATTTGGTGAAAAACGCTAAAATTTTCTTGCTCGATGATGCCGGAGAAACCTTGTTTTTAAAAGGAAACGTAGTCTTTGAACACGAAAACACGAAAATGTTTTGTGATTCTGCCCGCTACTACATTAAGACCGATCAATTCAAAGCCTACTCTCGGGTCAACATCAATAAAAAAGATACACTTAATCTCTTTTGTGATTCCTTACACTACAGTTTAAAAAAGGAAATAGCCCAGCTCTATGGTAACGTAAGGGTTAGGGACAGTGAATATAAACTCACCACAGACTCCTTAGAATACGACGTTAAAAAAAGTGCGGGAATATATAGAAATGGTGGTAGAATCACCTCTATACTAAGCAATGAAGTACTGAGTTCAGAAATTGGTTACTTCTTCCCTAACTCAAAAAACTTCACTTTCAGTAAAGATGTAGTTTATCAAAGCAACGATTACAAAGTAACCACAGACACCCTAAGGTTTAATGGATATAGCAAACTTGCCTATTTCTATGGTCCAACCCACATAACTGCAACGCAAACCAACATGTATTGCGAAAAAGGTTGGTATGACGCTAAAAATGAAAAAGGTGTGCTTCAAGGAAATGCCTATATAATAGACGAAAGAACCAATATCGCTGCAGATAGTGTATATTATTCTAAACTCGACAGTATTTCAGAAGCTAGAGGGTGTGTAATCATTAAAGACACGACAGAAAAAATTGAATTCTGGGGCGATTTTGCACGCAGTGATGAAAAGGCAGGTTTTGCTTATTTGGCAGGACACGCATCTGTACTTAGCTACAAGCAAAAAGACTCTACCTTTATCTTTGCTGACAGTCTTTTCAATTACATGGATAGTCTTCAAAAAAGTGAATTGATATTGGCCTATAATAATGTGGTAGTGATACAAAATGATGTTCAAGGTATATGTGATTCTTTAAGCATGAACCAAAAAGACAGTGTGCTTCACCTTTACAAAGATCCCATGTTATGGTCAGACAAAACCCAAATGTCGGCAGACACCTTAATTGTTCATCAAAAAAATGATAAAATTGACAACATAGAACTTCTACAGAATGCCATTATCGTGAATGAAGTAGAAGATAGTTTAAACTACTACAACCAAGTAGGAGGAAAAACCATGCATGCCTATTTTAGAGATGATACCCTGCGTTATGCCAATGTTAATAGTAATGCGCAAACCATATACTACGTAGAAAAAGAGGATAAATCAGACACTTTAGTAGTTGTAGAACGCAGTGGTATGGCCAGAATTTATGGTGGAAACATCACCTTATACTTTGAAAAACAAGAGTTAAGACGAATTGCCTACCGCCAAAACCCAGATGGCGTGATCTATCCCCTCAATAAAATCAAGACCAAAGAAATGAACGTTCAAGGCTTTGAATGGAAGCCAGAACGCCGTCCAGAAAACTGGACAAGCTACTCCATTTCTGTTAAATAATCGTTTTTTAAACGATTTATTCAAAAGACTTTCATATATTTATAGAGCATTCATATTCAACTATTTAAGTAGTTTATAATGCACTAAACTTGACAAAAATACTTTTTACATTCTAGACCCCGATTTACCTGTTTACAGCTAAAGGATAATTACGGCTATGTAATTACGCGCATTACGTAACTTAAAACTTTAGCATTGAAAAAAGTATTATTAATTGTTCTCACGACTATTTTTTTCAACCACGTGAAAGCTCAAACTTTCACTAACCCAAATTTATTAGGAAGTGGCTCTAACAACTTGGCTGCACTTCCAACAGGATGGTCAAACATCCCCGCCTCAGATCAAAATTGTAATGTATCACCAAGCTTTCAAGGTTTGGGAGATACGCCCGACCTTACGAATTTGAATGGCCCTATGCCTCAAATTGGAATTGCGGGTACCCCTAAAATTGGCTCTTCCTTCATTTCAGGAGTAAGAGGAGACAATTTTCATGAAGGTATAATGCAAACTGTAAATGGTTTGGTACCGGGGAAAGTGTATCACATTAGTTTTTACCAATCTGTGGTAAAACAAGAAAACTGTAGAGACACCTCCGGGTCTTGGAGTGTTTATGTAGACAATAGTCTTGTTTTAACAACAGCTACCTCTACAAGTACCCTTCCCTATGATGATGTAAATCTGATATGGGAATATAGAGCCCTTACCTTTACGGCAAGTTCAACTTCTCATACCTTAAAGTTTTTGCCCACAGACGACGATCTTAATGGGGATATTTATTCACTGCAAGAAGACGCAGCTTTACGCATGGGTATAGATCAAATCATCATGGAAGAGTTAATAGTTCCTACTTATTACATAGACACCACTTTATGTAATCAATTGGACTATACGGTAACTTTCAATTTACCCAATGCTAATTTCCTATGGAATGATTCGGATACGAGTAGTACAAAAACCATAAGTTCCCCTGGAGTTTATAGCGTTGAAGTAAACACACCAGATTCTATGTATATCAACAGTTATAATGTCACCTTTTTCAATCCAAATACGGCATTATTACCGGCTGATACCAGCTTTTGTTTCGGAGATACCTTACGAATTTCATCGCCTCAAAACACCTATCCTTTTAACTGGCACGATGCAAGTAATCTACCTTACTATGAGGTAACAGAAACAGAAATGGTTACCTATACCCTATCTCAGAACCAGTGTTCGTATACAGACTCTATGTTTGTTGAAATAATAAAGGTTGAATTCACGACTATTAGTGATACAGCCATTTGCATAGGAGATAGTCTTACTTTTAACTTAGATCCTCAATTCAACTATACCCTAAACCAACAAAGTGTACAAAACAATGTTTTAATTACACAAACAGGTGCTTATTTATTGGAAATTGAAGGCAAGGGATGTACAAGAAAAGATACCTTACTTGTAAGTTATATTCCTCCATTAGAACTTTCTTTAGGGAATGATACCTTGATTTGCGAAAATGAAACTTACGCACTTGTACCTCACATTAATGACGATGAAATAAGCTACCAATGGTCCACAGGTAGTACCTCAGAAATTCTTTACATCAGCGAGGAAGGACATTACTCTCTATTGGCTACAAATTGTTGTGAAAGTGTAGTTGAAGAAGTTTACATCACTACCCACAGTTGTGATCCTTTGGTCTTCGCACCGAATTCATTTACACCGAATGGAGACAGGCACAACAATGCATTCAAATTTGAGAGCGAAGCAGAATTTAGCCGATTCGAATGGAGTATATACAACCGCTGGGGACAAATGATTTTCCAAGGAACAAGTATTCATGATTTTTGGGATGGAAGCTTTAACAATGAATTTTGTAAAGACGGTACTTATGTATGGAAACTTACCTACAGCACTACAAACTCAGCATATGTAGAACAATTAACAGGTAATATCTTACTGTTACGTTAAACGGTAAAACATTACTAAAAAAAGCAGCTCAAAAACGGAGCTGCTTTTTTTTTGTCGATATATGACATTCCAATTTTAATTTAAGAAAAAATCAAGATATTCAAATCCAAAATTACAACAACAACGTAGGTGTCTTTTGTGCCAATCCAGAAACGAATATCGTCCAAAACACAACGTTTAATAAGCTAACAAACAATAAGATACACTCACCGAATTTCTAATACAGTTCACATAATTATCGCTCAAATACGCGCATTGATTTACTATGTTTGCAGAGCGTATTATTAAAACATGAGATTTGAGAGTATTATTATTCTTGATACTGGTAACCGTATCAACACAGGCAATTTTTGCCCAAAATTTTTCGAATCCTAACTTTACAGGAAACACCAGTTTTGGTTTATCCACCCTACCTTCATCATGGCAAAATGTACCGGCAACAGATCCGTTGTGCCAGGTAAACCCTAATTTTCAAGGTTTGGGTGATACACCTGACATGACCAATAATTTAGGTCCTATGTTGTCCACGGGAATTGCAGGTAATCCCTACATCAGTAATAATTTCATTTCGGGCGTTCGTGGCAATAACTTTCACGAAGGTATTATGCAAACAGTTTCTGGTTTTACACCGGGAAAAACGTACCGTTTGAGCTTTTATCAAACCGTGGTTAAACAAGAAAACTGCTTAGACACTACAGGAGCGTGGAGTGTTTTCCTAGACAACTCGCTTATTGGTACTTCAGCAATAAGTACAAGTCACCTTGCCTACAACGATTTACAATTAAACTGGGAGATGAGAGAAATACTTTTTATCGCCTCTCAAAATACGCATACGTTTAAGTTTTTCCCCGAAGATGATGATGCCAACTTAAATATTACTTCCTATGCATTAGATGGTGCATTGCGAATGGGGATAGATCAAATACAATTGGAGGAAGTTAGTTACCCTACCTATTATTTCGACACCATGCTATGTTCATCAGGCAACTATACCATAGATCTTAATTTCTCAAATGCAAGTTACCTTTGGAATGATAATTCAACGAGTCATACTAAGGTTATAGATAGTTCCGGTATTTACACCGTTGAAGTAAGTACACACGACTCTATTTTCAATTATGCTTATAACGTTGAATTTTTCAAAGCGTATACAGCTGAATTACCCATGGATACCACCATCTGTTATGGTGATACACTCCTCGTTCATTCTCCGCAAAACAATTACAACTTTCATTGGCAAAATAACTCCACCTCATCAAGTATAAGCGTGAGTGAAACTCAAGAGATAACTTACACCATGTACGAGAACAACTGTTCTGTTACTGAAAAAATGCAAATTACTGTAGAAGAACTACCTAAAATAAACCTGAATGATACTACCCTGTGTTTTGACGAAAGCTATTCCATTCAATTGCCTTCAATTTACAACTACGCATGGAATGATGGAAGTACTTCCCCAAACTACCTTATTACTGTAGGAGGAAACTATAGCGTAGAAACAAGTAATGGTTTTTGCAGTACAAACACATCCTTCCAAGTTGATGTAATAGATAGTATTGCTTTTGAAGGTTTTACCGATACCACTTTATGTTTTGGAGAGGAACTCTTACTTGCCCTTCCTCAAGGAAATTTTAATGCCGAATGGAATGACGGTACAAGTATAGATAAAGTGATTAATCAAACAGAAAGTCTTGTTTTACATGTAAGCAATACTTGTCAAAGTAAAGATTTCCCAGTTGAAATAGTAGTAGTTCCAGAACTTCAGCTTTATTTAGGTGAAGACACTACGCTTTGTCCAAACGAAACATTCGAAATAGTTGCAACAAGTAATGTTAATGGTAGTTTTCTTTGGCAAGATGGAGGCACAACAGCAAATTACACAGTTCAATCACCAGGTACTTATGCTGTAAATATGAATTACATAGGATGTACAATTTCGGATTCGGTTGTAGTAAACTATACCGCACCGTTAAATATTGATTTAGGAAATGACACTACAATTTGTAGTCTAAGCCAATTCCAATTGACAGCGTCAACTGACGAAAGTGTAAACTATTACTGGTCAGATGGAAGTACGAATAATGCGATTTGGGTGGATGAAAGCGCGTACTACACGGTAACCGTTACCAATAATTGCGAGAGTGTTACAGATGAAATCTATGTAGCTGTTGAGGATTGTTATACCAATGTATTTGCCCCTAATGCATTTACACCCAATGGTGACAGACACAACAATACTTTTCAATTTGAAACAACGGATGATTTTGATCGATTTGAGTGGCAAATTTACAACCGATGGGGTGAATTGATCTACTCCGGTTACAGTAAAGAGGATGTTTGGGACGGTACTTACCATAACCAAATATGCCAAGACGGAAGCTACGTATGGAAGTTAACCTACAGTCGCTCCGGCTCGGCATATGTGGAACAAAAAACAGGTACAATTACCCTGTTGATGTAATCTTTCTAGCTTTTTTGATGATTGGCCAATACTTCTTTGTAGAGATCCTCATACATAGGAAGTACCGCATCTAACGAAAACTTCGCGGCCTGTGAACTCGCATTGGCCTTGAACTTTTTCAGTACCTCATCATCTTCTAATATTTCTATACTGTAGCGCGCCATCTCCTCTATATCCCCTACATCAGTTAGGTATCCAGAAAAACCATGTTCATTCACCTCTGGAATACCTCCTGTATTTGAACTAACTACAGGAACATTGGCAGCCATGGCTTCTAAAGCTGCTAAACCAAAGCTTTCGGTTTGAGAGGGAAGTAGGAATAAATCTGCCAAGCCTACAACATGTGAAGTATCTCTTACCTTACCTACCGTTATTACGCGATCACAAGTACCAAGCTCTCTACATAATTTCTCCACGTTAAAACGCTCCGGACCATCCCCTACTAAGAGTAAACGAGAAGGTATCTTTTCATTAATCTTCTTAAAAGTCTTTACCACATCCTCTACCCTTTTTACTTTTCTAAAGTTTGAGACGTGACAAATAATACGTTCGTTATCTTGAGCATATCTTCTTCGAATATCTAAATTGAAATCTTTGTTGTATTCTTCCAAACAAATAAAGTTGGGAATAACATGAATTTTTCTATTCGTATCGAAGTGTTCGTAAGTATCCTTCTTCAAACTTTCAGAAACGGCAGTAACTGCATCTGATTGATTCAAACAGAAAGTAATTACAGGTTCAAAAGAAGGATCTTTCCCTACTAGGGTGATATCTGTACCGTGTAAAGTGGTTATAAAAGGAATATCTATTCCCTTCGTTTGCAAGATTTGCTGCGCCATAAAGGCAGCCGATGCATGAGGTATGGCATAGTGAACATGCAATAAGTCCAATTCCTCGTGGGTAACCACGTCTACTAACTTACTGGCCAACTCCGTCTCGTAAGGTTGGTATTCAAAAAGCGGATAATCACTTACCGCTACTTCGTGGTAATAAATGTTTTCTCTAAATGAGCCCAATCTTACCGGCTGAGAATATGTTATAAAATGAATTTCATGTCCTTTTCGGGCCAAAGCTTTACCTAATTCTGTAGCAACAACTCCACTCCCTCCAAAGGTTGGATATAACACTATACCTATTTTCATATGTCTTATCTTCTAAGTACCAATCTTTTACATTTCAGCAGCGTTTACCGCTTCATAAATAATACGCTGAATCTCTGTTCTAATATCCATGCGGACCAACTTCGGATTCTCTGCATCAGGGTAAATTCTGTTCGATAAAAATACATAGTTTATCCCATTAAAAGGGTCCGCCCACGACAAAGTGCCCGTAAATCCAGAATGACCAAAACTTTCTAAAGATACCAAGTTACAGGTTGGGCCACCATTCAAATCTCTTACTGGTTTGTCAAATCCTGCCCCTCTTCTATTGGTCGGACAAAACTGACAATCGGTGTACTTTTTTACAACCTCTTCACTTACAAATCTTTGCCCTGCATATTCTCCTCCATTTAAAAACATTTGCATCAAAGCAGCCAAGTCTGTTGCGTTAGAAAACAGTCCTGCATGTCCACCCACACCACCTAACATAGCTGCTCCTTGATCATGAACATAACCATGTATCAATTGTTTTCTAAAAATCTGATCATTCTCCGTAGGAACAATAATTTCCTTCGAATGATGCGCTAAAGGTAAATATCCCATTGTAGGTAAGCCCATAGCCCTGTAGTAATTTGTTTCCATGTAATTATTCAAAGGAGCATTCCCTATTTTCTCGATAATTTTCTTTACGAAGTAATAACCTAAATCAGAATATTTATAACGTTTGGGTCCTAAGGAAGTATTTAAAATTTTCTTGTAGATAGAATCTGTATAGGTATCGGAAATATATAAGTCCTCTGCTACTTGGGTTTCAAAACCATCCTTAGGAATTGAACTTAAATAGTTGGGGTTCCACGCACCAGCTTCCAAGGTTTTGGTGTAGAAAGGTATCCACGCTACAAGTCCGGCTTGATGCGCCATCATTTCACGGATAACAATGTTACCATAAGCAGCACTTACAGAAGTAACTTCAGGTATATAAGTGTTCAATTTCTCGTTCAAATCAAACTTCCCTTGGCTTTCAAGTCCCATTAACCCCAAGGTTGAAGAAGCTATTTTAGTAATGGAAGCCAAATCGTAAATGTGATCATCTTCTACCTTTGTTTTAGCAGCATAGGTATGATGTCCAAAAGACTTTTGGTAAAACACTTTTCCATCTTTAGCTACTACAACCTGACTCCCCGGATAAGCTCCTTCTTTAATTCCATTTTCAACCACTTTGTCAATTTCTCTTAACTTCAAGCGATCTAAACCAAGCTCTTCAGGCAATACAAAAGAAAGTCGCAAACCACCTTCCGTTTGAATTCCAATTCCTGCTTTATATGCATCTGATACAGATACAGGTAAATGTCCTCTATACCCCAAAGCACCAAACAAAAGTTGTGCTGATATATCGTGCACTGTTGGGTTATTTTCATACGCTAAAACGATGGCATCAATGTTCTCTAGATTTTTTACTTCACCGATTACATAAGGATTACCGTAAACACTTAAAATCACGTTTACACTATCCGGCAATGCAGATGTGAAATCTTGCCAGGCTATAGGAAAATTATATCCTGTTCTTCCTATCATAGAAGTGGCGTAGATGTTTATAAACACAGTAGAATAGCCAGCATCTTTGTCAAACTTCTCCAGTGCTTCCGTTCCAGAATAAACCGTGTATTCATCAGCTTTACAGTAGTCTTTGAAACGTTTGGTAAATTGGAAAGAACGCGTTCCTATGTTCACCAAAGCCACCTTTTCATCTATCTTTTTCAAAGGTAAAATATCACCTTCATTTTTAATAAGGGTTAGTGCTTGTTTATAGATATCCCTACTTACCAATTCCTTGTCTATGGCTGTAATCCTTGTAGCTGAAGGACCATTTTTCGGAATGTAATGTTGCTTTGCTTTTAAAATCTTTAAACAGCGTTCATTTACATCTTCCATACTAATTCTACCAGCCTTCACTTCCGCTTCAATGGCGTTCATAGCATCTTCTACAGATTCTGGAAACAACAAAATATCTATACCCGCTTTAAAGGCTTTTACAACTACCTCTGTTTTGCCATAAAAATCAGCAACACCTTTCATGTTTAAGGCATCACTAAAAATAAGCCCTTTATAATTCAATTGATTCTTTAATAAATCGGTTACTATAGGCTTAGATAAACTCGCTGGTGTACCACTTGGGTCTAAAGCGGGAATATTTAAATGAGCGATCATCACACTTGGTAATCCTTTGTTAAAACCGTACTTGAAAGGCATTATATCACTTAACATGATTTCATCCTTAGAATGTGTTATGGTAGGTAAGCCTTTGTGTGAATCTACATCCGTATCTCCGTGACCAGGAAAATGTTTTAAACACGACATCACTCCAGCGCTTTCCATACCGGTTGCAAAGGCATAACCTAATTTAGAAACCGTTGTTGCTTGTTCACCAAAACTTCTAAAACCTATTACAGGATTATTTGGATTTGAATTAATATCCACGACAGGTGCAAAGTTGATGTGTATCCCTAAAGTTCTTAATTCTTCTGCAATGATTTCTCCTTCTCTTCTTGTCAAGTCTTCATCATTGGCTGCTCCCAAAGTCATTTGATAAGGTAAACGTTCTACACCCTTCAAACGCATACTCGCCCCCCATTCAGCATCCATACCTATCAATAAGGGAATTTCCGACTTCGCTTGCAAACGCTCTATGTTCTCTTTAGTATCCTTACGGTTTCCTTGAAAGAAAATAAAACCACCTACTTCATTTTCGGTAACGTGCTTCTCCAATTCTAAAAGATGAGCTTCATCTCTGTTCGAATAAGCCGCCAACATAAAGAACTGTCCAATTTTTTGTCGCAACGTCAAAGAATCTAAGGTGTTTTGTGCCCAATTATCCTTTTGTGATAAAAAAGCTGGCTGCTCCTCTTCAGGAACAAATACAAAATTGGTAAGGGTGTACCATGACGTAAGACATAAAAGTCCTAATATGAGTCCTGTAGTTTTAGTTTTTCTTTGCATACTGTAAAAATAACTGTCGTTGTGTCAGCCACGACCAGATGGAATAATAATTGTTCACAAAAGAGGGTTAAATGCAGGAAACCCTTAACTTTGTTTAAGGATGAAATAACGCACATCTGCGCACAAAAATTACAAGTATCATGCTAGAACGCATTCGATTTATAAAAGTCAACAGAAATAAAAAATTTGATTACGCTCCCCGTTACTATGACGAACGCAAAGAGAAGTTGCAAGCCATGGTAGACCGCTACAATAGTGAAAAAGAAGGAGAAGTAACAGATGATGAAGCATATAGGAACAAAGTAAAAACGCGTATGCAGAATTCATTTTCTATTCAAGACGAGTATAAAACTAAATCGAGGGCTTCAAATGTTCGACTTCTCATCATCTTGGGTATTCTTATTCTCATTTGCTATTATATATTTGGCACATTAGACACATTTTCGTCAGATATTATAAACATAGACCAGAAGTAAATGAGCGAAGTTATTCGATTATTACCAGATCACATTGCCAACCAAATTGCAGCCGGAGAGGTTATACAACGTCCTTCCTCTGTAGTAAAAGAACTAGTAGAAAACGCCATAGATGCAGGCGCTACTTTTGTGGAATTAGTAGTGAAAGATGCTGGAAAGACTTTACTTCAGGTAATAGATAATGGTGGAGGAATGTCTGAAATTGACTTGCGCATGAGTATAGAACGCCATGCTACTAGTAAAATTCAACATGCCGACGATTTATTTGCTTTAACCACCAAAGGATTTAGAGGAGAAGCCTTAGCATCCATAGCAGCAATTTCTCATTTAACTATAAAATCCAAGCAAGAAGAAAGTGATTTAGCTAGTGAGCTTTATGTAGAAGGCAGTAAGGTGATTCACCAAGAAGAATGTGTTGGAGCTACGGGTACTTGCATTAGTGTAAAAAACCTTTTCTTCAATGTTCCCGCCCGCAGAAACTTTTTAAAATCAGACCAAGTAGAATTTAAACACATCGTAGAAGAATTTACACGTATTGCGCTTTCTCATGGTGATGTTGGTTTTAAATTAGTTCATAACGATAGCATCATACACGATTTACCCGCGGCCAATATGCGCAAGCGTATCGTAGATGTTTTTGGAAAGAAATTCAACGATAAATTAGTTCCAATAGAAGAGAACACAGATATCGTAAAAATATCAGGTTTTGTAGGAAAGCCAGAATTTGCAAAGAAGACCAGAGGTGAACAATACTTCTTTGTAAACAATAGGTTCTTTAAGCACAGTTACTTCAATCATGCGGTAACTGCGGCTTTCGATAATTTGATTCCTGCCAAAACTCACCCATCTTACTTTTTGTTTTTAGAGGTAGATCCACACAGTATTGATGTGAACGTTCACCCTACCAAAACAGAAATTAAGTTTGAGGAAGAGAAATACATTTACTCTATTTTGCGTAGTGCAGTTAAATTAGGTTTGGGGAAATACAACATTGCTCCTACCATGGATTTTAACCGTGAAACAGAGTTCGATCTTCCGCTTTCTTACAAATATGAGGAGCCGAAAGAACCAACCATACAAGTTAACCCCAACTACAATCCTTTCGAGGAAGAAAAGAAGTCAAAATCTGCTTCTAAGTCTTTTAGTTCAGCCTCTAGTGTGAGTGCTACCAAATACGAGAAGTCAGACGCTATCTCTCAGCACGGTTTTGGAAACTTATCCCCAAGCACAGAAAGCTGGGAAAACTTCTATGAAATCGCCGAGGAAGAAGAAACACAACCTCAACAAGAGGAGGTTTTTGAAAAACAAACAACCGCGGCCGGTAAACAACAATTTGTGATACATGGGAAATACTTGTTCTCACAAATTAAATCGGGGGTAATGCTCATTCATATCAAACGTGCCAAAGAACGCGTTCTCTATGATGAATTAATGGCCAACTTCATGCTCAACCCTATCGCTTCACAACAACTCCTCTTCCCTTTTGAACAGGAGCTTACCAAACAAGAGCGATTAGAGTGGGAAAACAACAAAACCTCTTTAGAAAGATTAGGCTTCCACTACAGCTTTGAAGGCGATAAATTGGTCTTGGCAGGAATTCCGAATTTGGTACAAGATGAAGTCCTACAAATTTTAGTAGATTCCATCACCGAAAAAATTGCGCACAACGAAATCGATAAAGGAGAATTGGCGCACTCTCTTATTTCAACCTTGGCTTCAGCAGCTGCCATGAGTGGAAATAGAGGTCTAAAAGAAGAAGAAAAAGATTACTTAATAGAACAACTCTTCCAAGCAGAAGACCACATGTTTAGTCCGAGCGGATTAAAAATAATTGATACTTTAACCTTGGAAGAATTAACCAAAAGATTTGCATGAATTTCTTGAACAATTTACATCCCGTAACTAAGAATTTACTACTCATCAATGTTATCTTGTTTATCATTACAGTTTTTGGTGAACAACAAGGTTTTCCGATAACACATTATTTGGGTGGACACGTTTTTAGTTCTCCTTTTTTCCAACCCTACCAATTGGTAACTCACTTTTTCATGCATGGATCTTTGATGCACCTTGTTGGAAACATGTTTGGATTGGTATTCTTTGGTAACTTGTTGGAAAGAGTTTGGGGCCCCAAACGATTTTTCATTTTCTATTTCGTTACAGGAATAGGCGCTTTTGTGCTTTACCAAGGAATTGGGTATTATGAATTGTTACAAGTAAGAGAAGAGATAACTTTATTAGGCTACAATTACCATGATGTACACCACCTTCTTTCTGAAGGTAAAGTTTACACCAATGCAGGTCCTAAAATGACAGAATACGTTCAAATGCTTAGCGTACCCATGATAGGTGCCAGCGGTGCAGTTTTCGGTATATTAGCTGCGGCAGCTTACTTGTTCCCGAACATGGAAATCATGTTAATCTTCTTCCCTGTTCCCATAAAGGCCAAATACTTTGTGAGCATATATTTAGTATACGAGGTTATACAAACCATACAATACAACCCTACAGATAACATTGCTCACTTGGCACATATTGCCGGAGCTCTGATAGGATTTATCATGGTAAAGATTTGGCAAAAATCGAGAACTAACTTTTACTAAGATGAGTAGAACTTTTACAGAAGAGATCAAATACCAATGGAATTATGGAGGTATGTATATCAAGCTCATTGGTATTAACCTTGCGGTATTTTTAGTGATTAACGTCGCTTTATCCTTTGCTGGTTTAATGGGTTATTCTGCGCAGCTAAACACCCACAACATATTGAACCAAATCTTTGTATTGCATGGAGATTTAAAAGGTTTAGTCACCCACCCTTGGGGCTTGTTCACAAGTATCTTTGCCCATTTTGGCTTTTACCATTTACTAATGAACATGTTGGTCCTCTTCTTTGTAGGTCGTATGTTTGAGCAGTTTTTCACCAGCAAACAATTACTTTATACTTACTTACTTGGTGGAGTTGTAGGAGGCTTGGTACAAATCATCGCCCACCAACTTTTCCCAGGTTTACAAAACTCAGGAATTTATGTGGTGGGAGCTTCTGGATCTGTTATGGCCATCTTTATGGCTGTAGCTTTTTACAGGCCTAACCTTACTGTTCACTTGTTTGGAATTTTACCCGTTCGCATTATCATTTTAGCAGGTTTATACCTCTTATCAGATCTCATCAACATCAGTAAAGACGATCAAATTGCGCATTTTGCGCATTTAGGAGGAACCTTAATTGGTTACCTGTCTGTACAAAACTTGGGATCTCCCAAAAACATTATTACCCGATTAGAGAACTTATTTAGTAAATCTAAAAGGCCTAAGGTTAAACGTACAAAAATGAAGGTGGTCAAAAACAAAGACTACAACACCCGATCAGACGAAGCGTACAACGAGTTCAAAAATATAGAACAAGAACAAGTAGATGCTATTCTAGAAAAAATTAAAAAAGCGGGCTACGATAGTTTGACCAAACGCGAAAAAGAGATTTTGTTCGAATACAGCAGAAATGTCAAATAAGAAAAAACGTTTTTTCTCCCTAAGGTTGTTGATGCATTTCTTTGCATTGTTAACCAGTATAGCTCTACTTTTAAGCTATGTAAGCGTTTATATTCCTCCAAAAACGCTTTGGATATTGCCGCTTTTTGGTTTGGTTTACCCCGTACTTCTTGTACTTACCTTACTCTTTTTGGTCTATTTCACCTTGGGAAGATCAAAGTGGTTTCTACTCCCCCTGCTCGTCCTTCTCTTGGGTGGAAAACTCCACTTGCGCTACATCAATTTTGGGTGGGGACAAACGGAAACGGTTACAGAGAACTCGCTAAAAGTAATGAGTTATAATGTGCGTTTGTTCGACTTCTACCTTTCCTCTCAAGCCAATGATTACGCCAACAAAGACAGCATCATGAATTTCATTAAAACCGAAAATCCAGATGTACTTTGTTTGCAAGAATACTTTTATACAGACGGAAATACACCTTTCAATACCAAGAAGACCCTTACGAAAATATTAGGTAGTAAGGAATATCATGAGCGCGTGCGCTTTCAACAAAATAAAAAACGCAACTTTGGCGTCAGTATTTTTTCTAAATACCCCATTATTTCCAAAGGTGAAGTGAGCTTTCCAGCATCTGCAACCAACTATTGTATCTATGCAGATATCAAAGTAAAACAGGATACTCTACGCATATACAACACCCATTTACAAAGTGTAAAAATCAAAGATGAGGATGTCAATTTCAACTTAGAAGACGATGAAGAAACCAATCTTTTACGCTTAAAAACAACGGTAAGAAAACTCAAAGAGGCCTACCCTGCGCGCACCGAACAAGCAGTGCTCATACTCAACCATGCCGCAGCATCCCCCTATCCTGTGGTAATTTGTGGTGACTTCAACGACCCTCCAATTTCGCATACTTACAACCTCTTTAATAAAGTGTACACGGATGCATTTCGAAATGCTGGCAAAGGTCTGGGTCGTTCTTACGCGGGGAAATTACCAGCAGGTAGAATCGATTATATTTGGCACGATACTAAATTGGGTTCTCAACATTTTAAGGTACAAGAACAGGCCTTTAGCGATCATTACGCCATTTCAACCCAAATTACTCTGCCTTAAGCTCTTCATAGCGCAGTATATCTATCAATGGAAAGTGTTCCCCATTTTCCAAATACCCATGCTCTACACCTTCCAATACGCGAAAATTAACCAGGACTCCCTCAATAACGCGTTCACCTGCAGCAGCTTTTAAATACATACGCAAAGGAGTTTTATGCATGGCCAAACGCTCGTACACATCATACATTTCACAACTTACATTTTTCATTTATTTTATTTTTTAGGGCGCTCAAGCGGGTCATACAGTTGTAGTTCATCGTCTTTTTCTCCTTTCCAAAAGCAAAGTAAAAGAGCTTCTTTGGTCGCTTTTTACTTTTCATTGTCAATGTCGTAAAGCCCATGCACTACCCTTTCTACCCCTAGCGCTGTCTTAATTCAACCTGGGTTCAAGATTTCTATCCATTAGACGAAGCCGAGTTAAAACCTTTCATTAATTTTGTTTACAAACACGATACTATGAGTCATACAATAAAAAGAGGAGTATTTCCAGGGTCTTTCGATCCTTTTACCAAAGGTCATGAAAGCGTAGTAAGAAAAGCCATAGAACTTTTTGATGAAATCATCATAGGTGTTGGTATCAATACATCCAAACAATACTTGTTTGATACAGACAAGCGTTTGGCCCACATAGCTTCTTTGTTCGAAGACAATCCTAGAATTAAAGTACAATCTTATACTGGACTAACGGTAAAGTTTTGTCAGGAAGTAGGTGCGCAATATTTGGTGAGAGGTCTTAGAGATTCTAAAGACTTCGGCTATGAACGCAGTATTGCACAGATGAACTTGGAGATCTCAGACATAGAGAGTTTATTTTTCATGACAATTCCAGAGTACGCGGCAATAAATTCTACTATTGTACGTGAGATATATAAGTCAGGAGGCGAAATACACAAATTCGTAACTAATCCAGATTTACTCGTTTAATGAATTATATGAAATACATCCTGTCCTTAATTAGCCTTGTGTTGCTGGGTTCTATAACTCACCTACAAGCACAAGAAGTTTATATAGAAGGCTATGCGCAAAACATGCCGAGCGGAACAGTGGAAGTTTACGAAATAGTAGACTACTTAACCCGTTATGAAAGAAAAATCGGAAGTGGTAATATATCAGCAGATAGTACCTTTAACGTGAGTTTTCCAAACATAGGAACGCAAAAAATTAAGGTTAAAATCAACAACAATTATTTCTACACTTACGTGCAACCCAATGCGAAATACGATTTGTACGTTAAAGATAAATCTCCCTACAATCCAGAACGACCAGAAGGGAATTTGGTGGAATATTTCTTTGGAGGATTACCCGAAACAGACATCAATTACAAAATCATAGAATACGATGAAGAGATTTTGGATTTCTTACGCAACAACTTTAGAAGAACCGATGTAAGAGCCAGAGAATTCATGTACAAATTGGATACCTTCAATATAGAAATAAGAGAAAAGTATAAAAACGATACTTCTTCTTATTTCGAGGTATACAGACGTTACGGCTTAGCGAGTTTAGATGATTTAAGTTTTATAGGTGCAAGTAATCGTTTACAAAAGTTTGACTTCTACCTAAAACCTTATACCGTAAGCTATACTAATGACAGGTATATGGAATACTTTTTAAACTTCTACGAAAACTTTCATTACAATTTAAGCAGAACCAAAGAACAAGTTTTCTATAATGCCTTGCTACAATCTAGTCCAACATTACTTATGAATGCCCTAGGTAATGTTTACGAGGTAAAACACAATTTGCGTGTGAGAGAATTGGTCCTTATCAATATGATGAGTGATTTGTATTACAATGTGGATTATCCACAAGTACCTATTTTAAACGTATTGGATTCATTGGCAGGTTTTGCACTTTTCGAAGAACACAAAGAGATTGCGAAAAACATGCGCAAGCGATTGACGGAGTTAAAACCTGGTGTAAGATCTCCAAATTTTGAATTTACCCAAAATGATATCACCAAACAAAAAGGAGATTACTTGGGGAAATATCATTACGTAAGTTTTGTAAATACAGACATTAAAAATTCTATGGCAGAATTAGAGCTATTGAGAGCCCTGTATTTAAAATATGGAGGTACTACACAATTTACCACCTTCATCGTAAACAACAGTAACCAAAGTGTAGAGAAACTAAAAAAGAAGTACGATATACAATGGGAAATTGTAGAGATTAAAAAGGATGACGACATCATCCATGATTTCCAAATTCAAACCTTTCCCCAGTATGTATTAATAGACATACACGGTTACATAGTTGCCGCACCAGCATTGGGACCAAAACCCAATGGAGAGTACAAAACCATAGAAAGACAATTACACGCCATTAGCAGGTTAAAACCATAAAAAATCCTCCCCTACTGTGGGGAGGATTTTTTATATCAATTCGCTTTGGACCTAAATTTAACCCAAGGAAAAAGCTGAAACTTCCTATTGAGCTCTACATAAAAACCAGAGCCTTTGGAGTAACTACTGTAATCTACATGATAAATTTGATTATCCTTTCTCAAGGTGAACCTATCGGTGAAATGAGCTAAATCTCCAAAACCTTGAGTGTACTTAAAATTGATTCCACAGATTAATTTCCCCTTTTTATTAAAAAACTCTAACCCAGCATTTAATTGCACATAGGGTCTTATTCCGTAAAACCTCGAAGGCAAATTTTCATAATTTAAGAGTTCTATATCAGGGTTTAATTGTCCATAGGATGACCCGCTATAATCAACAAAAAATGGCGCATATTTAACATCACTATAATTGAAGAACACGCCCGTGCTTATTCCTGTAGCAATACTTACATATTTATACTTTTTTAGTTGTCGCTCTACAGCAACTCCCAACCTATTAGTAATCAACGTTAGGTTTCCCTTCGCTTTGGTAGGACCTACGGAAGTAAAATACATACCTGAAGCATTCTCTATCATAGCAAAATGCTCATAGCCAAAAGCTCTTCCTGCCGCATCTTGGTAAACGCCGAATTCTATATTGGTTTTATTATCCTTTAATGTTACCCCGAGAGCTATACCCAATTGACTTGAAAGCCCCCAAAAAGACCCCGGTTGATATACATTTATAGGAGCATAATCTTTTATCAGCTCAAAAGACATATCTTGATTTGCTTCTAAGGTGTTGTACTTATAAGAAAAGCTCGGTTTCAGATACCATTTTTGACTGTAAACTTGAGCAGTAAAAAAGAATATAGGAAGTAAAATAGACAAAAGCCTTTTTACAAGAGTTTGGGTGGTTATCATATCTGAATTAAGTTTGATTTCTAGGGAACAAACGATAGAATCCTGATTTTATTACCAACTACAAAATCTACACAATAAAAAAGCCCTCATCATTTTGAGGGCTTCCTTTTCATTTTATACTTTCGCTTCCTTTTCGAGTTTCAATTTCAAAAATTGACCTGTATGCGAATCTTTACATTTGGCCAAATCTTCAGGAGTTCCGGCAAAAACTAAGTTACCGCCTTTATCTCCGCCTTCTGGACCTAAGTCTATGACATAATCCGCACATTTTACAACATCCATATCGTGTTCAATCACAATAACCGAGTGTCCTATTCCTATCAAGGCATTAAAGGCAATTAATAGCTTTTCTATATCGTAAAAATGGAGTCCTGTTGTAGGCTCATCAAAGATGAAAAGTGTAGGTTTTGGGTTTCTTGATTTAATTAAGAAAGATGCCAATTTCACACGTTGTGCCTCACCACCAGATAAGGTAGAAGAAGCCTGACCCAAACTCAAGTAACCGAGTCCAACATCAAACAAAGGTTGAAGTTTTTCAACGATTTTCTCCTCTGTTCGCGTTGTTCCTTCTTTAAATAATTCCAAAGCGCTTTCAACATCCAAAGCTAAAATATCTGCAATAGAATAACCTTTATACTCTACCTCTAAGGTTTCTTGTTTAAAACGCGTTCCGTTACACGCTTCACAATTTAAGTGTACATCGGCCATGAACTGCATAGAAACGGTAATTTCACCTTCTCCTTCACACATTTCACATCTACCGCCATCTACGTTGAAACTAAACCAACCTGGTTTGTAACCACGTATTTTTGAAAGTTGTTGCTTGCTAAATAAATCACGTATATCGTCAAAAGCCTTCACATAAGTCACCGGGTTACTACGCGAAGATTTACCAATAGGGTTCTGATCGATAAACTCAACCGTATGTATGCGATGTGTATCTCCTTCTAAAATTCCAGAATACTTCATCTCACCACGATGTATACCCAAAACTTCATTCATTTT
Source organism: Lishizhenia tianjinensis (assembly GCF_900116425.1). GTDB lineage: Bacteria > Bacteroidota > Bacteroidia > Flavobacteriales_D > Crocinitomicaceae > Lishizhenia > Lishizhenia tianjinensis. The sequence continues at coordinate 923,087 of NZ_FPAS01000001.1, forward strand.
AGGGAACAAAACATCCTTCACCAAAGAAGACTTCCCCGAACCACTTACTCCTGTAACACACACCAAATTGTTCAATGGAAAATCTACCTCCATGCCTTTGATGTTGTTGGCGTATACCTTTTTCAAGGTCAATTTATCCTTGGTGGGGCGTCTATAATCAGGTGTAGGAATTACTTTCTTACCCGTTAAATATTGAGCTGTTAAACTTCTCTCTTCGGCAATCAAGGCTTTGTGGTCACCATGGAAAACAACTTCTCCACCGTGCACTCCTGCCATAGGACCAATATCTAAAATGCTATCGGCATTTTCCATCATGGCTTCTTCGTGCTCCACCACAATTACTGTGTTTCCTATGTCTCTTAAGTCCTTTAAAACTTGTATTAACTTATCTGTATCCTTTGGGTGTAAACCTATAGAAGGTTCATCTAAGATGTACATAGATCCCACTAAAGAAGATCCTAAAGAATTGGCCAAATTGATACGTTGAGATTCCCCCCCAGACAAGGTATTGGCTTGTCTATTCAAGGTCAAATAACTCAATCCCAAATTAGACAACAACTCCAAACGGTTCACAATTTCTGGTAAAACGCGTTTGGTTACCATTTCATAACGTTCACCCAACTCTAAATTTCTAAAGAATTCCAAGTTGTATTTTACAGAATCTAGAACGATTTCTTGGATGTTCTTTCCACCCAATTTAACGTAAGAAGCATCTTTTCTTAAACGCGTTCCTTTACAGTCGGTACATTTGGTTTTCCCTCTGTATCTTGCCAATAAAACTCTGTATTGAATTTTATAGCTCTTACTTTCTACAAAAGCGAAAAAGTCATTAATCCCTTCGAAATACTTGTTCCCATTCCAAAGCAGGTCGTATTGCTCCTCGGTTAACTCTTCTACTGGTTTGTGAATAGGAAAATCGAACTTAGCGGCATTCATCACCAAAGCGTTGAGGTATTTCGACATAGACTCACTGTTCCATGGCAAAACGGCACCTTCGTATACACTTAAAGATTTATCTGGAATTACCAGCGACTCATCTATACCGATAACGGTTCCAAAACCTTCACAGGTCTTACAGGCTCCAAAAGGATTATTGAAGGTAAAAAAGTGCTCTGTAGGTTCTACGAATTCCATTCCGTCCAATTCAAAACGGTTAGAGAATTCTAATTCTTCTTTGGTATCGTGCAATTGGATGATACAGGTTCCATTTCCTTCAGCAAAAGCCAATTGTACTGAATCTCCTATACGTGAAATGTTTTCCTCACTGTCTTTATCTGATTTGATACGGTCAATTACCAAGTACCCTTCCTTTACTTTCTTTGGAGGATTTTCTATTAAATCAACCACCTGGTGCAATTCACCATCGAATAAAACACGAACATAACCTTGATCTTTTAACAAGTTCAGTTGTCTGTCTATTCCGTATTTATCTATGTTCAAAAGCGGCGCTAACACCAAAGCTCTGGTTCCCTTCTCCAAGGCGTTAATGGCATCTAAAACATCACTTACATTGTGTTTCTTTACTTCATTTCCAGAAACGGGAGAATAGGTTTTACCCACACGGGCAAACAATATTTTTAAGAAATCGTAAATCTCTGTTATGGTTCCCACAGTAGAACGTGGATTTGTAGAATTCACCTTCTGTTCTATGGCTACCGCAGGAGATATTCCTTTGATAAAATCAACTTCCGGTTTATCTAGTTTCCCCAAGAACTGACGGGCGTAAGCCGACAAACTTTCTATATATCTTCGTTGACCTTCGGCATATAAGGTATCAAACGCTAAGGATGATTTACCCGATCCAGAAAGACCTGTAATCACCGTTAATTTTCCATGTTCAATTTTAACTTCTACATCTTTGAGGTTGTGCATGCGCGCACCCTTAATGTGTATATGTTGTTCCTTCATGTAGCTCTAAGGTCTTAATTGTTCTCTACTTGTTTTTTGCTCTCTTCTTCTTCCAATAATTGTTTTTGGTACATCTCGGCATAAATACCATTAAGTTGCATCAACGATTGGTGGGTTCCTTCTTCTATTTTTTCTCCGTCATCCAACACGATAATTTTGTCGGCATTACGTATAGAACTTACCCTATGAGAAACAATTAAGGTAGTATTTTTTTCAATTTGAGGTTTTAAGTTGGAAAGGATGATTTCTTCCGTTTCCGTATCTACAGCAGATAAACAATCATCTAGGATTAAAAACTTCGGTTTACGCATCAATGCTCTCGCAATACTGATACGTTGTTTTTGTCCTCCACTTAAATTCACCCCACGTTCTCCTAACAAAGTATCATATCCCTCTTTAAAGTCAACAATATTGTGGTAAACGTGTGCTTGCTTGGTCACTTCATCCAATTCCTCTTGCGAAGCATCTCTATCTTCGGTTAAACCAAACTTTATATTATTGGCAATAGAATCTGAGAACAAGAAAACTTCTTGAGGAACCACACCTGTATCCTTGCGGTACTCCTCTAGATTTACCTCTTTTAGGTTCTTGTTATCTATCAACACCTCACCTTCCTGTGGATCAAACTGGCGCATCAATAAGTGAATAACGCTCGACTTACCAGAACCTGTTCTTCCTAAAATGGCCAGAGTTTCTCCTTTATTTATAGTGAAAGACAAATTCTTTACAGCCGTAATGTTAGAGGTTGGATACGTATAAGTTACATTGTTAAATTCTATGTTTCCTTGGAAATCCAGCACTTCTTGGGTAGGATTTACGATGTCTGGTTCTTGCTTTAAGAACTCGTTTATTCTTTCCTGACTCGCTGCCGCACGTTGAATTAAAGAGGTTACCCATCCAACAGAGGCAAAAGGCCAAGTCATCAAATTCACATACATTACAAACTGTACAATCACACCCGGGTTAGTAATCACCCCATCGATGTACATGTTCCCTCCTATAAAAATGGTAATGGTTGTAGAGATACCTATTAAAAAAACTATGGTTGGCATAAACAGGGCATTGGTAAATACCAAATCCATGTTGCGTTTGAGATAGTTTTCATTGGATTCATTAAAGATTTTGTTAAACCCTTCTTCTGCTCCATAGGCCTTTAAAACTCTAACCCCTGAAAACGTTTCTTGAACAATAGAACTCAATTTAGATTGCTCGCGTTGAACGCGCTCACTTTGCTTGTTCATTCTGTCTGACACCTTATAGACCATGAATGACATAATGGGCAAAGGCGTAAGCACCCATAACGTTAATTCTACGTTAATGGATAACATTCTCCAAAATATGAAACTAAATAAGAACACTAGGTTCACGGTGTACATCACCCCTGGTCCTAGATACATTCTTACTTTCGAAACATCTTCTGAAATACGGTTCAATAAATCTCCCGTTGAATTACGCTTGTAAAAATTGAAGTTTAACTTTTGATAGTGTTCATAGATTTCGTTTTTCAAATCGTACTCCACATATCGAGAAACTTTGATAATTGTTTGGCGCGTAAAAAAGAGAAAAATCCCTTTGGTAAGGGATAATAAAAAGTACATTCCAGCTAAGCTAAAAGCCAACCAGGCTATATTATCTATGGTTTCGTTGGCGGCTATTTTTTCTTGAAAGTCGTTTACAGCATCCTTTACCAACTCTGGCATCTCTATCACTAGAACGTTCTGAATGATAATAAATAAGACTCCTAAAAGTAATTGCCATTTGTATTTTAAGAAATATTTGTTGAGATAGCTGAGAGACTTCATGTTTTAATTTTCTATTTTTGCACCGCGTTTTGACTTCAACGGAAGACAAAATTAGGCAAAGAATTGGAATAATAAAGATTCTATTTAATACAGTATTGAAATGATTGAGGTAAAGGAAATGAGTGCGACAAATTTGGCTGATAATCCAGTCATAGCACAAATGTCTATGTTCGGCCACGAGCAGTTATTATTTTGTAATGACAATGCAACAGGCTTGAAAGCTATTATAGCTGTTCACAACACAGTTTTAGGTCCAGCACTAGGTGGTACTAGAATGTGGATGTACAACAATGAAATGGAAGCATTGAACGATGTTTTGAGACTTTCGAGAGGTATGACTTACAAAAACTCAATCTCAGGGTTAAATCTAGGAGGAGGAAAAGCCGTTATCATTGGTGATTCTAAAACTATGAAATCTGAAGCCCTATTCAGAAGATTCGGAAAATTCGTAAACAGTTTAGCAGGTAAGTACATAACAGCTGAAGATGTTGGTATTAACCCACAAGATATGTCATGGGTAAACATGGAAACAGAGCATGTTGCCGGATTACCAGGACGTAGTGGAGACCCTTCTCCAGTTACGGCTTACGGAACTTACATGGGAATGAAAGCGTGTGCTAAAGAACAATTTGGTTCTGATAGTTTAGCTGGAAAAACGGTAGCTGTTCAAGGTGTTGGTCACGTAGGAGAATACCTTGTAAAACACTTAACAGAAGAAAACGCAAACGTTGTAATTACGGATATTAACCAAGAAGCTTTAGCAAGAATTTCTAAAGAATACGGAGCTACAGTAGTTGGATTAGATGAGATTTATGACGTAGACATGGATATTTACGCACCATGTGCATTGGGAGCAACAGTAAACGATGCTACGTTAGAGCGTTTGAAGTGTTCTATTATTGCAGGAGCTGCAAACAACCAGTTGGCAGACGAAAACATCCACGGAGAAATCGTTCGTCAGAAAGGAATTATCTACGCTCCAGATTACGCCTTAAACGCAGGTGGAGTTATTAATTGTTACTCAGAGGTAAAAGGTTTATCTTCGGAGTGGGCAATGAGCAAAGCAGAAGAGATTTACTCAACTATCTCTAACATTGTTAAGAGATCTAGCTCAGAGAACACGCCAACATTTGCTATTGCAAACAAAATGGCAGAAGAAAGAATTCAATCAATAGGTAAGGTTAAATTACCGATGTAATAATTAGTATGCTAAATAGAAGACACTTAAGAATAAAGGTATTACAATCACTCTACGCTTATTATCAAAGTGATAAGGAAAGTGTAATTCGAGCAGAAAAAGAAATGATGGAGGCTATAGATCGTATTTACGATCTATACCTTTATTTCTTATTGGGTTTTGCAGAGTTGAAAAACGTTGCTGAACACCGTATCGAAGAGAATAAGAAAAAGATTTTACCAAAAGAAGAAGATTTAAACCCAAACATGAAGTTTGTAGAAAACAAGGTGATTGCCATGTTGGAAGACAACTACATGTTAATTCAAGCTTCTGAGGAAAGAACCGTTAACTGGGTGGGAGACACAGAACGTGAAATTTTTAGAAAGATGTTCTTACACATTCGTGAGTCTGAAACTTTCTTTGAATTCATGAACAACGGAAACACAGGTTTTGAAGAAGATAAAAACTTCTTGATTGCCCTTTTTAAAACTGAAATTGCAAATTTCGATCACCTCTACTCTTTCTTTGAAGAAAAGAGCATACACTGGTTGGATGATATAGATTTAGCGGCAACTATGGTGATCAAAACTTTGAAAGGTTTTGAGGAAGAAGGTGCCAACGATATCATGCCACTTTACAAAGATCCTATCGATGAGAAAGACTTTGTACGTACACTTTTAAAGAAAACGATTAAAAGAGAAGAAGAAAACTTGAAATTAATTGACGAGTTAACTTCTAACTGGGAATTGGATAGAATTGCACGTATGGATGTGTTGTTAATGGAAATGGCCATTACCGAATTACAAGAATTCAACAATATTCCAGTAAAAGTTACTTTGAACGAATACATCGAAATTTCTAAATTCTACAGTACACCAAAAAGTAATGTATTTATCAACGGAGTACTTGATAAGGCCATTGCACGACTTGAAGCCGACGGACAAATCAATAAGATAGGTCGCGGTTTAATGAATTAATTATATTAGCGCAAAAAAAATAATGAAAGGAAAATTTTTATTCTTAGCGATGCTCTTCATCCTTGCTTCTTGTGGTTCTGAAAACACCTCTATGATAGGTGAAAAAACTACAATGGAAGTTCAAGAAGTAGTTGATATGGGAGATGTTGCAAGAGGCGAAGTAATTGAAGCTGAAATCTCTATTAAAAATACAGGAGATGTTCCTTTGATTATTGCGGATGTAAAGGAAAGTTGCTCTTGTACGGTTACTGATAAACCGTCAGACCCAATTGCACCGGGAGAATCTACAAGTACAGTGGCTAAAATTGACACCAAGAACTTTAGTCCGGGTACCTTTACAAAAACAGTAACAATTTCTGGAAACACAAAACCTTCAGGACATACTGTACTAATTAAAGCAAACGTTATAAACTAAATAAACAAACGAAATGAACGTAATGTTATTACAATCAGGTGGAGGAAGCATGCAATCTCTTCTTATGATTTTAGGAATGGTAGTAGTATTCTACTTTTTCATGATCAGACCTCAAATGAAAAAACAAAAAGAGGCAAAGAAATTTAGAGAGAGCCTAACAAAAGGAGATAAAGTGGTAACTATTGGAGGAATCCATGGTAAAATTTTAGAAGTTGCTGAATCTACAGTATTATTAGAATGCGAAGGTTCAACAAAATTGAGAGTTGAAAAATCAGCACTTTCTTCTGGAGCTCAAGATACATTAGCTGCTACAGCGAAATAAGCTTTTAACAGATAAAAAAAAGGGAACCTATTGGGTTCCCTTTTTTCGTTGTTGTCTTCTTCTTTGTCTATTCTTCTTCCGAGCTTCCTTCCTACGCTCAACATAGGCTTTTTTCTTTAGTTTGTATTCCGATTTATCCAGGAGGTGAACCGTGAAATCAAACTTGACCAAACCGGCATTTACATCTTCTATGACGCGTTCTAAAATATAGTCTTTGTCTTCAGGATCATATCTCATTTTCAAATCTTGATCCCAGGCCTGAGCAATCAATGAAAAGGTTGAAGCTTTTGATTCGGATTCGTATTTCGATATAATATCGTAAATACTCATTCCCGTTTCTCTGTAAATGAGTTTCGCCAATACTACCCCATCACTCCTATACAAATCCTTTAGTAAAAACTTGAAATCGGCCTTTAAATCTTTATGGGTTTGCTTAACCAATTTCTTTTGCTTTCTTTTTTTATTGAGTGAAGCCATCTCCAAATCTAAAGAATCAATTACCTCTTTGGTATATAAAGCCAAAGGATAAACTTTACGGACTTTGCGCAATAGACGGTTATATTCTTTCTGATAATTCGGAATACATTTTATTTCCTCGAATTCCTGGTTATATACAAATGCCGTATCCTCTTGGAGGTTAAGGTTCTGCTGCCCCATAGCCCAAACTCCATTTAAAAACAGAAGAAATATGGGTAGTTGTTTAATTTTTGCAAACATAATCCCTAGTTTTAAGGTGTTAACAATAGTTCTCAAGTTATGAAAATTCTGATGAGTTTTATTTTTTTTAGTATCATTTTTACAAGTTGCAAGAACGATGCCTCAAATCCATCTTCTGGTGATCTTGGTAACACCTTTATAGATACTAACGAAAACAAACCTCAAATAATTGTACCCGATGGAGAGCTTGAAAGTTTAGACACCCTCATCAATAAAGAAGAAAGTCCTGCATCTATAACAGAGGAAAAAATTGAAATTGAAAAAAACTTTGGACAACAGTGGGACTTTTGTAACTGCGTTAAAGCCCTTGATTCTTTAACACAAGCTTTGGGTAAAAATAACTTAAGCGACCAAGAGCTCGACCAGCTTTTACAACGTTCTGATTACATAGACCTTAAGTGTAAAACCATCACTGCAGAGCCCAGTTCTACCCTCGAAGAAAGAGAGGCGCATCAGAAAAAAGTAAGAAAATGTTTAAATAATTAATATTTTCGGGCAACCCTTTAAAAGGAGCTGAGTACTTAAATCAAAAACCACGCATTTGAGCGCAATTAGTGCAAAGACATTAAAAGACTTTTGCAAAGGAAAAAAAAGAGCCTTTGACAAGATTTACCATGCCTATTCACCAGGTATGTATGCCATTGCTTTGCGCTATATGAAAGATGAGGATGAAGCTAAGGACGTACTTCAAAATAGCTTTATAAAACTTTACAATAGTAGAGATAAATTTGATCCTTCAGGTTCTATTGGAGCGTACATCAAACGTATAACCATAAATACAGCATTAGACGAATTAAGAAAGAAAAAGAAATTTGAACCCATCGAAAACAACCTTATTCTCAGTGAGGATGAAGTAGATTTTGAAATAGAAGAGAATAACAAGCAATCCTATGAACAGCTTTTAGGTTTCATTCAAGATTTACCCGATGGATACCGTACCGTATTTAATCTCTTTGTGTTTGAAAATTTAAAACATACAGAAATAGCAGAATATTTAGACATATCGGTAAATACATCTAAATCGCAGTTAATGAAAGCGAAAAGGATGTTAAAAGAAAAGCTGAGTTCATTAGTAAATGCAGAAAGAGCATGAGTAAGAAAAACAACATAGAAAATCTTTTCAAAGAGAAGATGCTTGCTGCAGAGGTAAAACCACCTGTGCATGCTAAGCGTGCTATAGACGATGCTCTGAACTTTCCTAAGACGAATGTGCGCAGATTGTTTTTACTTACCCTTCTTTTACTTTCTCTACTCTCAGCTTCGGCGTATTTCTTTTTAAAGGATAACAACTCCCTGGAAAACGGATTAAGTGATCACAAAATCACAACGCATCAAAGTAGGACAGTAGAAAAAACGGAATCAGAAATTACTTCTGGGGTATTGTCTTCAACTTCAAAAAATGACAAGACAACCCTTAACGAAGCAAAAGTATCACCCGAATTAACGAGTGAAGAGGTATTAAATACAGCTACCACAGATACGCAGTTGAATAATGAAAAATTAGGAGCTACAAAACCAAATTCAACTAAGGTTAATAAAACATCCTCTGCGTCCGAAAAACTTCCATCTTCCTCTACTAAAACAACGCATACCACTCAGGCACAAGAGGCTTCTGACTCTGGAAAGGAAAATACAGTTTCCCAAAACTCAGCACAAGAGAAGGAACAGCCAACCGAAGCCAATGGACAAAAAATCGAAAATGGTGAACGCGCAGAAAACACTTCAGAAAAAGAAAATGCGAATAGTTCAACAGCTCCCATTACAAATGGCGAACAAAATGTGCAAGACAGCACGGTAACGGAATTAGTTGACCAAGAAGAAGAAAAAAGTGAGGACGAAAAATCAGACCAAGAAAAGGAAGAAACGAACAAGGAGAAGAAAGAAAAATCCAAAGCTTCTAATTTATTGACTGGTTACGGGGTGGGGATTGATGTTGGTTTACCTTCACTTCCTACTTCTAGAGAATTCACAGAACTCGGAGCTGCAACCAATACAGCTACCCTCAATTACCAATCAATAATTGCTTATCAAATTTATGGTCTATTAAAGGCATATGATCAATACAACTTACAACTAGGCGCTCAATTCCATAAAGGAAATACAACTTACGCATACGACAGTAGCTACACAAATTATTTTCAATATATAGATACAACTTATGTCTATGATACTTTCAACAATATCATCGATACGAATTATACTACCTACAATGATAGTACAACAGCTACTATTTCTAATAAACTAAGAAGTACCGTAAACTACTTTAATCTTCCTATCAGTGTGGGGAGAACTTTCATCTTAAACCCAAATGGAAATGAGAATATTAAACTAACTACCAACTTGGGAGCAGACTTAAGATTTACACGACTTAATGGAGATATTGAAGGATTGATTGCGAATCCATTCACGGTTAACTTTATGCTGCGCAATACCCTTGCTTATGAAATTGGGAACTTGGATATAATTTTACCGATACAAGTAAATTACAACCCGAAATCAAGATTGATATACCAAGAAACACGTATAGATCCCAAAACGAGTTTTAGTCTCGGTTTGGGTATTCAGTACAACTTCTAAACTACTTAAACAAGCGTTGATTTAATTTCGAAAAGGCAGTGATACCTTTAAAGAAACGTGCATATAACAAGCTCCCTGTGTAAAATCCAGAACGATTTGAATCAATATTCTTTGTAGCTTGTTGTAAAGCTTTCCTTTTACGTTGCAATTTTCCTATTTCTCGATAATATTGGAAATGCGCACGAGCGATAGCCCACAGGTGTTTAAACTTGAACTTAACAGCAAATTGTAAGGCAGCAACTCCGTCTAACACTAAGCGTTTCAACATAAATAATGGAAGTATACCTCCATAATTTTTATGTATCATATACAAACTGTTTCGGAAATTTAAAAAGGTTTTGTTCGGACTCTCGTAGTTTAAAGTTCCGCCACCAACGTGATAGACCACAGCATCGGGTGCCGCATAGAAAGCATAGCCTCTATTCTTTAAACGCCAGCATAAATCAATTTCTTCCATGTGCGCAAAAAAGTCTTCATCTAATCCTCCTACTTCATGATAGGCCTCAGACTTTATTAGCATACAAGCACCAGTCGTCCAAAATACTTCTCGCACACCGTTATACTGTCCCTTATCATCTTCAACCTCTCCAAAAATTCTACCCCTACAAAAAGGATAGTAATTTTTATCGATGTAGCCACCGGCAGCACCTGCATGTTCAAAAACATTCTTGTTGTGGTGGGCCAATACCTTAGGCTGTATTCCCACACAATTAGGCAAAGCTTCCAATTGCGCAAGCATGATGTCTACCCAATTCTCTGTTACTTCAACATCAGAGTTTAACAAAACGTAATATTGGGCATCCACCTGTTTCAACGCGTCATTATACCCCTTGGCGAAACCTCCATTGCTGGCATTTTCTATTATCGCTATTGAAGGATAATGTTCTCTTAAAAAAGCAACACTATCATCCGTAGAAGCATTATCTGCCACTATAATTTGATGTCCTTCTGAAAATTGAACCACAGAAGGTAAAAATTGCTCGAGGTAAGCTTTTCCGTTCCAATTTAAGATGACAACGGCAACCTTAGCATTTGACATGTAAAGTAACTTTAGAAATTCTTGTAATAACGACTTGCATTGGCACCGTGAGAATCAACACTACCACCTGTTGGATCGTCTATGTCATTTCCAGGCGTAGTTCTACTGTTGATATAATATTGCCATCTGTAATTTTGTAACTCACCAACCATGTCAGAATGTAAAAGTCTGTACGTGTTGTTTACCATATCAGGATTGTAGAACACAAATCTTTTGTTCGAGAACTTTCCAATTTTATCATACTGCCAAATCTCATAAGGGTATTCACTTGGAGAAGTTGGTCGTGCCGTTATAGAACTAGGAGAACCATATTGTAGGTACACCCTTCCCCTGTCGGTTTCAAATCCAACTTGGAAATTCGTAGCATATAAACGCTCTACCAATTGCACTTGAGCTTTGTATTTCATCCAGTTTTCAAATGATTGAATAGAAGAAGTAGTTTTCCAGTAAGATTGAATGTACTTTCTGTGTAAAGTCGTGTCTTCTTCCTTCAATAATTGAATGATGTTTTTCACATCAGACTGACTAGAAATAGGAATTAAACTTGCCAAATAGTAACGCAATGAATCTGATGTTATAGAAGCTTGAAACGCTGGGTCTATTAATTCATCTTGGTAGTTCGACAAAACATCCACTTGATAGTTATTTCTATCAAAATTAATCACATTGGAAGCGATAAGGTTTTGCTCTGCATCCACAACACTTACTTCCAACAAATAGCTTCCTGCCGGTAAGTTTGTAATATCTATAGATTTTGCAATTGGTTTAATTTCTCCTTCTAACTGGTATTTGTACATACGGTTAAAGGCACTTAAATCCAATTTATTTTCACTGTCATAAATACGTTGGAAAACAACATAATTAGAATCTGTTTCCAAATCTTTACCTATGTTGTAAAGTTCAACATAATACGGTAAAAACTGAAACTCTGAAGGATAGTAATTGGTTAACATGGGTACTACATCATAACCTATTTTAGAAAAAGTGTTTTGATCTTTCGAAATACTAATTCTCTCAGCTAAAACTATATCCGATACAGCTGCCTCTGCCGATAAATCTTCTATTCTAATATTTTTCATGACAGACACCGCTTCGTCTCCAGAGTTAATGTCTTGTATCATCAATTCATAAACATAATCACCTGCATCTAAGGCATAGCGCTGAATATCAAAAAAGTCTTCTACTAAACTGTCTATAATCGGCGGTGAATTCAAACGGTACTTATCGGCTACAACAATAGAATCATCTTGCGAAATAATTTGAACGATTTCTAAAGTAGCTACAGGAAGGCTGTCTACATTGTTGTAATACAAGGTGTGCCCCACAAACTGTAAATGCACCTCTAGATAATTACCTCCGTTGGGTGTATAAAACTGTTTTTCATTCATGTAAGCCCTTAACTTGGCGTCATTTTGAGCAAAGCTAAATGCTGTAGATAAAATAAGTATAAATGTTAAAATTTTAGACATAAAGAAGTACTTAGTATTACAAGCGTAAAGATAACCAAAAATTGAGAGGCTTTAAATCATAGTGGACTTGAAATGCCCAATTGTATACTAGTCTATATTTACAAAAAAATAGTACAAGCTTAACTTATTTGAAATCAAGTAGGAAGAAATTATTTTTTAATTTTTGAGATTTTTCTCTTCAATTTTCATTGTCAATAGAAAAAAGATGAGTACTTTCGCCGCGGAGAAGTGGCAGAGCGGTTGAATGCACCGGTCTTGAAAACCGGCATACTGAGAGGTATCGGGGGTTCGAATCCCTCCTTCTCCGCCAGCAAAAACCGATTCAAACGAGTCGGTTTTTTTTGTGCCCAACTTTTGGTAAAACGAAAGCTTGAGTATTCCCCAATTAAAAGTCCACCACCAAAATAACGACGTTAATTCCATCCTTCGTTAACGAATATCAATTAAATTATTACACTTAACACTCCTCTTAAAACAAATCCGAAATAAGTACTTAAACTTGAGTTATAAGTTCATTTTCATGGTACAACGGGTATTTTATTTTCTTTTCATTCTGTATAATTGCTGCAGTTGTATCGAGAACAATGAATCTAAAATAAACCATGCCGCTCAAACCCAATTATCGGTAAACGAGAAGGCAAACATTATTGCATATCCAGCCCAATCAATTAATATACTCAACGCATCAGGTTTAATTAAGAAACAGTTTCAACAAAACTGTGAATCCGTATTAAGTAGATTGGATCAACTGGATATGCACCTTGTTACGCCAGATTCTGCACACACCAAAAGCAGAGAATTCAACCTTTATTTAAAGGAAATAGAAGATAGCTTACACAGTATTTCTCTGGAATATTTTCAACAAATAAGTCAAAACAACTCAACAAACACGAAATACTATGCTGTACATTTTAAGTCGAAAGACAGCACTATCTGTGTTTACCTCAATCAACAACTCGAGCGCATTTCACTTTCCTCAGAAACGAAAATGATTTCAAAATTCCATGCCTTCGAAAAAGAAAAACAACACATGAAAATAAGGTAGCATTCAAATACAAATCCTTTTTAAGGTCAATTTTACCTACTTCCCTCTATCATCAAAACAAAACAGTTTATTCTCTTTATATTTGTGTCAAACAAAGGAAAAAAGTGAAGCAAAAAACCATAAAAACAATATTCTTTTTGATTTTATTGGCGCCGTTCATGATTTCTTTTGTTGCGCTTAATTTGCGTAAAAGTCAGATAAAAAAGGAGGTCAAACTATTCCTTATGACCTCCGTAGATAAAAAAGACCTTTACTTTTTTCGATTTTCTGAGGATGAATCAAAGAATGAATTGCATTGGGAAAAGGACCACGAATTCGAATACCAAGGCAAAATGTATGATATCGTTGAACAAAAGAAAGAAAACGATACTACAAGCTATTGGTGTTGGTTAGACAGAGAAGAAACAGAACTCAACGCGAAACTCAAACAGTTAACACACTTCAACTTTTTGGGCGATGAGAAGAAGAAGAATTGTGATGGCGCATTGATCTATTTCATGGAAAACCAATACTTTCCACCCCAATATGCGTTTCATTTCCATGAATTAACTTCCTGGAAAAAAGATAATTTCTCCACTTACTTTCCTTTATTAGAAAGGAACATATCTCCTTTTTCACCCCCACCCGATTTATTGTAATCCCTCAATAATTAAACACACGTTAAACGTGTAGATGAGTTCAATAAATCAATACAATGAAAAAAATATATTTATTCTTTGTAATGTGCTTAGCGTACATAAACCTGAACGCTCAGACCATTACAATTACGGATGAGGAAACACAACTTCCTATATCAAATGTTGTGATTACACTTGATGATAAGGTTAATACCCTTACCTCAAATAACGACGGACAAGTTCTTCTCCCCGAAGGAGTAGAATACGCCGAATTAATCTTTAGAAATAAAAATTACAAACCTTTAAAACTGAGCAAAACGGAATTGATAGCACTGGACTATCAGGTGCGTTTGGAGCATGCTTTCTTCACCTATGACGAAATCATAGTTTCGGCCACAAAATCAGAGGAAGGTGAAACTGGTTTACCTCAGGCTGTAACTAGTATTTCGGAAGAACAAGTTGCTTTAGAAAACCCGCAAACCGCCGCGGATTTGTTAGGGACTTCAGGTAAAGTGTTTATCCAAAAGAGTCAACAAGGTGGTGGTTCTCCTATGATAAGAGGTTTTGCCACCAATAGGTTGCTTTATTCTATAGATGGAGTAAGAATGAACTCTGCCATTTTTAGAGCGGGGAACATTCAAAATGTAATCTCCTTAGACCCTTTGGCTGTTGAAAATACAGAGGTTTTATTCGGACCAGGTTCTGTGCTTTACGGAAGTGATGCCATAGGTGGTGTAATGAGTTTTAAAACCTTAACTCCTCAGTTTTCATTATCTGAAGAACCTTTAGTAACTGGTAAGGCACTTACTCGCTACTCTTCGGCTAACCAAGAAAACACCCTTCACTTTGACGCCAATGTAGGTTGGAAGAAATTCGCCATGTTAACGAGTTTTACCACTTCAGACTACAAAGATTTGCGCATGGGAAGCAATGGGCCTGACGACTATTTAATGCCTTACTATGTAGTACGTCAAGACAGCATGGATGTAGTGAGAGAAAATGAAGATGCCAGAGTACAACGTCCTTCGGCTTACGCTCAAATTAACTTAATGCAAAAACTCAGCTATCAAGCGAGTAAAAATGTGTTGTTAGAATACGGCTTTCACTACTCTGAAACTTCAGCTTATGGTCGTTACGACAGACACAACCGCATGAAGAATGGTTTACCGCGTTATGCTGAATGGAATTATGGTCCACAAAAATGGATGATGAACCAATTGAAGCTTACAAATACGAAAGAAACAAAAGTGTACGACAGGTTTACTTTAAATATAGCGCAACAGGTTTTTGAAGAAAGTCGTATCTCAAGAAATTTCAACAAAGACGATAGAGAAATTAGAGCGGAAAAAGTAGATGCTTATTCAGCGAACATGGATTTTGCAAAGCGTTTGGGGAGAAAAAACAAATTGAATTATGGTGTGGAGTATGTTTATAATGATGTTACTTCAACTGGAATCAATGAAAACATTGCTACAGGTGTTTCTCAGGCAGGTTCTACACGCTATCCGCAGTCGGATTGGCAATCTGCCGCACTTTACATTTCAAATGTATATACCCTCAATAAAAAGATGTCATTACATGCCGGTGCTCGTTACAACCAGTACATGATCAACGCTACTTTTGACACGGTTTACTACCCTATTCCTTATACAGATGTAAACATCAACAACGGAGCCCTTACGGGAAGCTTTGGTTGGGTATACATCCCGAATAACAGTAGTAAATTTAGTCTTAACGCATCTACAGGATTTAGGTCGCCAAACATAGATGACATTGGAAAAGTATTCGATTCTGAGCCGGGTGCGGTTGTAGTTCCCAACAAAGATTTAGAAGCCGAATACGCCTATAATATTGATATAGACTACGCCAAAATTTTCAACGATGCTGTAAAAATTGATGTGGCAGCATATTATACTTACTTGAACAATGCGCATGTTCGTCGTGACTTCCTTTTAGATGGACAAGACAGCATAATGTATGATGGACAATTGAGTAAAGTGCAAGCCATTCAAAATGCTGCTAACGCACAGGTTTATGGTTTACAATTTGGACTTGATATCAAATTCTTAAAACACTTTAATTGGTCTACAAACATAAACTACCAATATGGTGAGGAAGAATTAGACAATGGTGATATCAGTCGTGCACGTCATGCAGCACCCTTCTTTGGTAAATCTGCTATTAATTTCAAGCAAGGGAAATTTATGTTTAACTTAAATGTTTTCTACCAAGCTGAACGCAAGTTTGAAGATTTGCCCGTTTCTGAGCAAGGTAAAACAGAAATTTACGCAGCTGATGCAAATGGTAATCCTTACGCGCCAAGTTATTACACCCTTAACTTTAAGGCAATGTATACTTTGAACGAAAATATTGCAATATCAGCCGGAGTTGAAAACTTAACAGATATTAGATACAGGGCTTACAGTTCAGGATTATCCGGAGCTGGAAGAAACATGGTAATGTCCTTACGAATTAAATTCTAAGAACGGATTTAAAAGAAAAGGCGAAGTATTTACTTCGCCTTTTTTAATGTCTTTTCATAAAGCTTGCGTAGTCCAAACGTAAGGAGTACAGCAATAAAAGCAGAGGTTCCCATACCACCACCTAAGCCTTGATACAAGGGAGGAATGTTTAAAAATAAGACGGTAGAAATTCCACCTCCTAGAACAATTTCGAAAAGTGTAAAATTTGCGGCACTCATTCCCACAAAGGAAGCTGTAAATAATATTCCCAAGATAAGATTCGTGTCGGTCACAGGAATAAAATGAAAAACCAGTGCAACACTAAAAATGGGTAAAGCTGAAGCTAATACAACATTCATTTTTGCTTTGTGTTGGAGAAGAAATGTCAACCCTGCCCCCATCATGCCTAAGGCTATAAAAAAGAATATCATCACAATAAAAAATACAGGGTTAAACAAATAGAAATAAAGGCTATGGATCCCAGTTTCCCTCCTACTCCATTGAAAACATTCCTGGCGAACACATAAATACATGCTCCCAAAACACTGGCAAGAATTAAAGTGAAATAATCAGAAGCTTTGGCAATATTTGTCATACCAATAAAACTTCCACAATAGGCTGCTATATGAAGATTATTTGTGTCTTTACTTAGCTTGTAAATACCATAAGCCAGCACCCCAACTCCACTCGAAGCTAGAACTGCAGAAAGGTTTAATTCAACTTGCAAACTAAAGGTGAGAACACTTCCTGCTATTAATGAAAACATGGCTATCAGTGTAGGTTTCAACTTCAGACCGATATCCTGAATGTGGTAATTTAAATACGCCCAAACCAATAACAGTGTGGTAAGAATCATTCCTACAAGAACAAGGATGTCCCAGTTATAATTCCAAGCATACGCAATTAAAAAACTCCCTTGAAGAAGGATGAAAAGGAGTTTCACCCATAGATTGTATTTCTTTCCTTTTAACATCTTGAGTTATGGCATAAAAAAATCCTCCAGCATCTGCTAGAGGATAGAAATATTTTAAGTCTTAATTAATTTGACTTCTTTTTCTTTTTGTCGTCAACCCACTTGTCGTTTTTCAACTCACCAAGTACGATTACATCCTTAATACGGCTATAATCTTCGATAGCCATAAGCATTTCTTCTTTGGTATCTCTTCGAATTTTAATACCGTTGGCTTTAGAGCCTTCGTTTCTTACTTCAATGTAAAATCCATCTTTTAACCGCGCTGGTCTTGTAGGAGGTCTACCCATATCTAAAATTACTTTTTAATTCAAATTGGCAGTTTTTCAACCGCATGCGCCGAAAGATAAAAAAAATAATAAGATTTTTAAAATAATTTCACGAAAAAGTCATGCAAACGATAAATATTTCAGCCCTTTACAAGATCAGGGATGAGTTATTTTTAGGTTTTACTTTAAAACCAAAAATAGCACCAATTATTCCTCCTGCTATATGCGCAAATTGAGAAACATTATCATTTTCAAAAGATCTTAAAATTTCTCCCCCTACGTAAAGTGCAAAAATCAATATGAAAGTAATAGGTATCTCCTTGCCTCTTACATTGGTTAGAG
The DNA here is from genome assembly GCF_900116425.1 of Lishizhenia tianjinensis. Classification (GTDB taxonomy): domain Bacteria; phylum Bacteroidota; class Bacteroidia; order Flavobacteriales_D; family Crocinitomicaceae; genus Lishizhenia; species Lishizhenia tianjinensis. The sequence goes on from NZ_FPAS01000001.1 coordinate 941,195, forward strand.
ATACTAAGGTTATCATCATAAAGGCGATACCACTTGCTCCTATTAAATTATGTGAGAAAAAGAGGATGTGCACCAAAGCTGTAATCACAGCCGAAAGCACGATCATAAAGAACAACTTTTTGGAACCATACTTCTCCTCCAAAATAGGGCCGAGCAACAATATTAAACTCAAATTACCTATCAGGTGAGATAAGGAACCGTGACCCATTGTATATCCCACTAAAGAAACATACCATTGCCAATTGGTCCAATCAAAATACCCTCCCAAAATACAGATTCTGGGAGGAGTATTTGTAGTAAATATAAAATACACCACCGCACAAATGAGCGAAAATGCCAAAGTAACGGGTGCATTAAATGTAATTTTCATTACGCTCTTTCAATGATGGTAGCGTATCCTTGCCCTACTCCAATACACATGGTTACCAAAGCGTAACGCTTGTTTGTTTTTTGTAATTCCAAGGCTGCTGTGTGTAAAATTCTAGCTCCTGTCATTCCTAGTGGGTGACCTAAAGCAATTGCTCCACCATTTGGGTTAATTCTAGGGTCATTGTCTGCCAATCCCATCTCTCTTGTACAAGCCAAAGCCTGTGCTGCGAAAGCTTCGTTGATTTCAATGATGTCCATGTCATCCATCGTTAAACCTGCTCTATCTAATGCTTTTTGAGAAGCGTATACAGGACCTATCCCCATAATTCTAGGCTCCACACCAGCAACAGCTGAACTAACGATTTTTGCCAATGGTTTCAAGTTGTTACGCTCACAAGCCTCTCCACTCATAATCAATAAAGCAGCAGCTCCATCGTTCAATCCAGATGCATTACCAGCAGTAACAGATCCATTTTCTTTTCTAAAAGCAGGTCTTAATTTTGCCAAAGTATCTACAGTTGTACCTGGGCGCATAAACTCATCTTGCGCAAAAACTATAGGATCTTTTTTACGTTGAGGAATTTCTACGTTTACAACTTCCTCAGCCAAACGTCCATTCTCCCAAGCTGCAGCTGCTTTTTCTTGAGACCATGCAGAGAATTTATCTTGATCTTCACGTGAAATGTTGTACATGTCTACCAAGTTCTCAGCAGTTTGTCCCATTCCATCCGTTCCGTAAAGTTCTTGCATTTTTGGGTTAATGAATCTCCAACCAAAAGAAGAATCATGCATTTGCGCATCTCTTCCAAAAGGAGCAGAAACTTTAGAAATCACCCAAGGTCCTCTTGTCATATTTTCAACACCACCAGTAATGTAAACATCACCAGCACCGTCTTTAATAGCTCTTGCAGCATTTACTGTAGCCGCCATTCCTGATGCACACAATCTGTTTACTGTTTCACCCCCTGAAGTGTGAGGTAACCCAGCTAATAAACCTGCCATTCTGGCAACGTTTCTGTTGTCTTCTCCGGCTTGATTCGCACAACCAAAAATAACGTCTTCTACTTCCTCTACATTTAAAGAAGGGTTACGATCTACCAAGGTTTTGATCACGTGTGCTGCCATATCATCCGGACGCACTGCGCTTAAAGTTCCACCAAAATTACCTATGGCAGTTCTAACACCATCTACTATATATACTTCTTTACTCATAATCAAAATTTGTAGGGCGAAGATAACAATAGTGATGAAAACCATTGTGAATAGATGTTGAAAAGTATATGACCTAAGGACAGATTATTCCTTTATTTTTATGGACGACAGCAAAATGTCAAAACTAAAAACAAACGAAATGAAACATGTATTTTCTATGCTAGCATTATTGTTAGCTGTACAATTTACACAGGCCCAAGAAGAGACTTCCTCGGAAGATCAACGCTATCAGGATTCCATTGCCGCCCTCAATGCAAGCAATGCTACTTCTGCAAAAAGTAAAGAAGCCTACAACCAAGGAATTGCCTACTTTGAAAAAAAGCAATATGCTGAAGCTTTAAAAAGCTTTACTACCTCAGTTCAGGTAGATTCAAAATTTGAGGATGCCTACTACAACAAAGGAATAACGGAAATAGAATTGAAAAAATTCAGTGATGCCGCGCAGAGCTTTGGAACTATGATAAACCTAAATCCTATCTCGGATAGAGCTTATGCCAAACGCGCTTACGCCTACCAAAACAGTAACAAGTTTGCAGAGGCTGAAAAAGACTATGAAAAAGCAATTTCCTTAAACAGCAATAAGGCAGATTATCATTACAATTTTGGAACGCTAAAATTTATGCAACAAAATTACCAAAGCGCCATAGAAAGTTTTGACGCTGCAATAAAGCTTAAACCGAGTATGGTTTACGCCTACAATGATAAAGGAAGTTGTTACCGTATGATGGGAGAATACGCCTTGGCCATTAAGCAGTATGATGAAGCTCTAAAGAAAAACCCTAACCTTCCTTTTGTATTGAATAATTTGGGAACGACCAAAAAGAAAATGGAAAACTACGAAGGTGCCATAGGAGATTTTAACCGCGCTATATCTATCGACAAAAACTTCCACTTAGCTTACCTCAACAGAGGCGTTACCCTAATGGCTAAAAACAGATTAGATGATGCCATTGATGACTTTAGAACATGTATAGAGGTGGCTCCAAATTACTCTGCAGCTTATGCAAATCTAGCGGGAGCTTTGTTCAAGAAGGAAGAGTACCAAGAAGCTTTGAAAATGGCAAACAAAGCCATAGAATTAGACCCAAGCAATGCCACAGCTTATGTGAATAGAGGTATGATCAACGAAATGTTGCGACAACAAGACAAAGCTTGTGCAGATTGGCAAAAAGCCAAAGAATTAGGTGCAGAAATGGGAGAAAGATATTACTCAGGAAATTGTGGTTATTAGAAAATTAAAGATGAAGAAAAAAATATTAACAGGAAGTATTTTCTTGGCAGCCCTATTTTTACAACAGGCACATGCGCAAGATGTTGAATTTAAATCTTCCAATTTTAAGGATAAGAAAGAAGAGTTTAAAAGCATAGAAGAAGGTCTAGAAAAAGCTGAACCTTTCTACCAAGCCGGTTTTGATCTTGTTTTCAATGTTAAGGACCCAGGAATGAACTTTAAACAAGCGTTGAATTATTATGAAAAAGCGCAAGAATTCAATCCGAATAGTGCATTGAATAACTTTCATTTAGGAATTTGTTATTACTATTCATCGGAACCTTATAAGGCAATAGCGTACATATTAAAAGCGAAGGAATTGAACCCTGAATGTGATCCCTTTTTATATTTCTACCTTGGCGCTGTTTACCAATTGGAAGAAAAGTTCAATGAAGCCATAGAGGCCTACAAATACTTTGAAAACGATTATAAAAAAGCGGATGATTTTACAAAATTTGTTACGCAGCGTAAAAGAGAATGTGCCTACGCCAAAGAACGCAAGGCTAATCCAGAGCGTGTTTGGGTGGATAACCTGACGACCATTAACACGGCATATGATGAAATTGCTCCCTCTATTACAACAGATGGATCTCAAATCATCTACAGTTCTAACAAACCCAATGGACATACGCCCGATGAAGTTGGTGAATATGATATGGATATTTATTACACTGACTTTGAAGACGGAAGTTGGAACACCCCAAAACCTCTTCCTGGTGCTGTAAACACGCCTAATGATGAAGTAGTAAACAACCTTTATTATGATGGAACAAAGCTCTTGTTGCACAGAGAATTAGATGGTCAAACAGATATTTTCGAATCTTTCTTGAACGGAGCGAACTGGATGAATGCCAATCAACTTCCAGTACAAATCAGTTCAGATAGAAACAATGAAAAATATGCCTCTTACAACTTTGATGGTTATAAAATCTACTTCGGAAGAGAGGTTGCTTCTCGCTCGAATGGTTATGACATCATGTTTTCAGGTTTAAAAAGTAAAATCAATGGAGACTATGGAGCAGCTGCGAACGTAAGTACAGTAAACTCTAAGTTTAACGATGGTCCTATTTACTTGGCCATAGACGGAGAAACGATGTATATCGCTTCACAAGGACATGGATCTATAGGAGGTTATGACATCTTTGTCTCTTACAAAAAGCAAGGTACTTGGAGCAAACCTGAGAATATGGGCTACCCCATCAATACCCCTTACGATGATTTCTTTTTTGCCAACACAGCCAATGGAAAGTTTGCCTACATCGCTTCTAACCGAGCGGGAGGAAAAGGTGGTTTTGACTTATACAAAGTTACGTTTTGGGGCGCGCCAAAAGAGCCTGCTTTTGACATGGAAGACTATTTGTTAGCAAGTGTAGCCTCTCCTATCAAAGATCCTCAAATAGCCAATACAGTAGAGGTTAACAAGACTTCGCTGACCGTATTTAAAGGAAAAACTATAGATGCATTAACAGGTAAAGCAGTTGAGGCAGAAATTGATATCATAGACAATGAAACAGGGAAAGTGATAGAACAGTTTACTACAAACAGTGCAACGGGTAAATTTCTATTGTCCCTACAAGCCGGTAAAAACTATGGTATTAGTGTGAAAGCAGAGGGATATTTATTCCATTCAGAAAACTTTGACATTCCAAACGGTAGTGCTTATCAATTGGTAAACAAAATCATTGAATTGAAAAACATTGCGGTAGGAAGTAAAATAGCCCTCCGAAACATTTTCTTTGATGTAGGAAAAGCTAATTTAAGAGCTACTTCTAATACTGAATTGGATAGATTGGTAAAACTTCTAAAAGATGTTCCGAGCTTAAAAATTGAAATTTCTGGTCATACAGACAACACAGGTTCTTCATCGATTAACGATCAATTATCGCAAGACAGAGCTCAAGCTGTAGTGGATTATTTAGTCAACCATGGAATTGCTAAAGATAGAATCACAGCTAAAGGTTATGGATCTACACGACCTATAGCCTCTAACAACACCGCCTCAGGCAGACAAGAAAACAGAAGAACAGAATTTGAAATTATTGAGAATTAAATCTTATTCTGAATACAAAAAGCCCCCCGATTCAAATCGGGGGCTTTTTTTATCTTAGTTCGTAAACGTATATTTTTAAATTTTTCTTGGTCAACCTGTAAAAATGATTTTTCTCTTGAATAAATACACCACTACCTTTGTAATTTTTCAGGCTATGTAATTGTTCTAATAATTCACCATCACTATCACAAATAAATAGACTTGGAAGAGGTTTTTTCGATTGATCCATACCGGTAATGGTGGAGGCCATAAACTTTTTCGAAATATCATCATAATAAGCATAATACAATATCAAGCTTTCTTTATATCTATTTCTGATAGTATCGTGAATACTCCCCCTTTCATAAACTTTAAATGGCTTAACTCCCACGTTCAAGGAATCCAAGTCAAGTGTATAAACTTGCTTTAAATCAAAATTAGAATCATATCTCTTGATTTTATTGGAGTATTCATGCACACATAATACATTATTTGCATGAACATTAATCAAACGAGGAATTCTTTCTCGATCTGCAGAATCTAGCATACCTACGTAAGCATCGTTCATCACAAAGCTGTATTCCAGATTTTCGGCAAAAATATCTTCTACAAAAAACATTTTAGGTTTTTGCATTAAGATTTTATTCTTTTCCAACCTTTCTTGGTCGGACATTTTACGATTTAACCTTGTGTACTCTATCAAGTTAACAAGAAGGGATTTACCGTTAGGTAAAATAAAGTCACTTTGATTTTGAACTATTATCCCTGATTTAGTTTGTTCCTCGATAAAAGGATCTAAATCACGGTACAACAAAATATTCCCATCACTATCTAAACAAAACACTTTTGAATCCGTAAGGAAAAAAAACTTGTTTAACCCTACTGCCTGAAAACTTATAAACAACTCACCTTCAAGCAAATCACTTATGGTGTCTATAAAAATATTCTTTCTAAAGACGCCGTCTTCGGAATAAATTGAAATGGTACAGGTGGTATCATTTTCTCGATAGCCTTTAAACAAAGCTACGTACTTTATAGTATCTAATTCAAAAGCTGATTTGTAGATAAACTTTGCAAATTTCCAATGCTCATCTATATCCACAGAATCTATGAGCACTAAATACTTACTTTCGTCTATACTCTTTACAGGTATTGACTTTTTATCGCAACTCGCGAGAAACAGAAATACAGTTGTAACAAGAAAAAATAGGTAAAGGTGTTTTTTGTAAGGATAATTTTTTTGAAATAACTCCATTTTTATTTAGTTCTCAATATGGCGTTTAAGCAACTGTATTTGAGTAACCAAATCTTTTACATTAACATGAACAACGGTATCTGCTACCCCATCTTCAAACAAAATATAACCAGAACTATTCTCGCCCACAGCTTTACTAAACTTATAATAGGGGTCCAAATATACGTTTTCTCTTTCTTTCTCAACGAAACTAGTTATATCCATTACAGCTCCTCTACCCGAAACCATAAAAACAACATCCGTGGAATCTAAATAAGGATTCATCTCTACGATTAATGATTCGGTGCACTTAACGCAACTTTTCTCACCCGAAAAAAAAACAAAAGCTCTTTTACTTTCAAAGACATTTTCAATTCCTTTCCCTTGAAAATACTCCACAATTTTTTCTGTTAAAAGCTCTACCTCACTACCATTATTTCTGGCGCAACTTGTAAAAAGTAATAATACTAAACTAAGCTTAGTTATATTCAAAAACGTCATAACAATTAGAATGCAATCTTTTTATATAGTATTTGTTCTTTGCGTAATAAACTCCTCCACCAAAAGAGTGATCACCCTTTTTATATTCACCTAACTTTACCCAATCTTTCGAGTATACGATCAAATCAGGCGTTTCACTTGTACCTTCTTCCTTTTCGTATATATTGTTCAAGAAAACAATATAATCACCTGTTTCTTCATCAATAAGCACATAGCTTATCATCCTCTTTCCTGTCACATTAGACTTGAAGATATCCATATAGTTTTCCAAATCTTTCACTTCAGGAAGCTTGTAACCTATGTCCACAAAATCCGACTTAACCTCTAATTGCTTTTCTAACTCGAAATCGCTGTTAAACACGTTTATTTTATTAGAACTCTCTAGAGTGGCACAATACTTATCATTTGTGAGAGTGAAGTACCAAGCCGAATTTAGAACTTGATTATCACTCAACATCCCTTCAAAGGCATTTGATAAATTGGTTTCTATTACCGAAGTATCATCACTCAATCCCTTAACAACAATTTTTTTCTGTTTACGAAGATTGTTTCTATTTTCTTCTTCAAACTTTTGTAGTGAATCTAAAGTGAATCCAGTAAAGTCCGGTGCTGTTAAAAAATTCAAAGCTGCGTAATCCTCCTTACGATTTAAAAACGCTGGAGAAATATCTCGTCTAACACGCATTCCACCTAGTTCATTATACTCATCTTCAAAAGAAATGGCTTTAAAAATAACTCCCTTTGCATCCACATAAAAAATTCGTGGATCTTGGTTAAGAATTATAAGTATGGTATCTAAATTAAGAACCTCGTACGCCAAAGGTGTTTCTTTAAAAATCGAAAAACCATTAAGACTTATCGTTCTAACCAAACTATCTTGGTGGAAGATTCGTATTTCTTTTTGTGTTTTAAAATTGGCTACCGAAAAATACTCTTGTCCATCTAATTCAAAAGCACTCACGGAAGAAACTCCAAAATTCGGGTCTATACATATAGAGTCAACAAGCTTAAACTTACTTTCTTCTGAAAAGTTTTCAATTTTATTACTTGTACAAGACTGAAAGACAGTTATTGTCGCTAAAACTATTAATAGACCTAATTTCTTCATTATTTAAACTCAATTTGTGTAGCCATAATTAACTCTAGAGAGTTGTTATCTTCAAACTCAATGTAAGCACTTCCCTCTGGCTTAGAGCTCAAAGCAACAATATTCATTCTTACCGTACCAGCAACAACTCCTTCTATCATTTTATCTGGACATAATCCGTTAAATGCATCTAAGTTTGCCAAAACAACATTTTGATCTGAAGCGTCATCTCCCACCTCAACTTTTGTCAACAACTCATGTACGAAATCCATACAATCGATAGACAATAACTCACCTCTACAACCGTAATCTACGTTAGAATATGTACACTCATCACCTGTAAAAAACATACATCCAACAGTTACACCTTCGATATGATCTCCACCATCTTCTGTATTGTTTTGAAACTTCAGAGTAGTATTGGCTCTAGTATTCATAGTTACCTGTTCCTCTGCTGTGTAGTACTCACTCTCTATAATATCATCATTCTTTGAACACCCGAAAGTAATAACACTTAATGCAATTCCCGCTAAAACAAATATATTTTTCATCTTTTTATAATTTTATTGATTAATTTCATCCTCAAAATAAGGTTATTTATCACTTTTAACCACTCTCTTAGTTCAACTATTTTTCAATTTATCGACAGATAAGCCACATTGACCGACAAATAAACTCTATTCATCGATTAACGAATTCTAACTTTTCTTAATTTTGTAGACTTGAATCTTTTGCGTATTAATAATTTCAGATAAGTGAATAAAGCACTATTAGTAACCCTTTGTTTTTTAGCATTTAACCTACTCACTCCTTTCAGGTCTCAGTCTATACAAAAGGACTTATCGGTTGTCGACACCGGTGATTTTATTCATTTCAAGAATTTATTCTTAAAACAAATTCACGACCCTAATAATACAGACTCTCTAATAATAGAAAGTTATATAAGGCTTGCATCGCTTTATGCCAAAAATTTAATGGTAGATAAATCACTTAAAATTTTTGACACGATACAGCTAAAGTTTGACTTTCCTAACATTGCGCACAAAACACATGTGTTAAAGAAAAAATCTGAAATTTTTAGAGAAGCTGAAAGTTATGATATTGCCATCCAAGCAGAATTTCAAGCTCTAAAATATTTTGAAGTTCAAGGTGATTTACCGAATATCTGTAGAACCTATATAGATATAGTTAAACTCTTTTTACTTACCAAAGACATCAATAACTCTACTTATTATTTATCCCAAGTCTCTGAAATTGCCAGAAAAAACAACTTATTATCTTTTCAAGCTGAAGCTTACCAATTACTTGGTGATATTTATAAATCCAACAATGAGCTAACTCAGGCTGAAACTTCGTACAAAAAAGCCATTGAAATTGCTGAACAATGTAACTGTTCCAGATCTTTAAGTGCCACGTATAACAATTTGGCAAATTTATACCGTTTAAAAGAACGTTTCCTTCTTGCCAATCAATATATAGATAAAGCTATTAGTATAAACACGGAAACAAATCAATATAATTGGCTCGCAATCAACCACCTGACAAAAGGAAACCTTGAAGAAAATTTAGGCTCAAGAAACAAAGCTATACTTTATTATGAAAAATTCATTCGATTAGTAGACAGTCTTGAACTGGAAGTTTCTCCCTTAAATGGCTATTTCAACCTTTACAAAACCTATTCACATATTGAAGATTACGAAAACGCTATTAATTATCTCGAAAATTATTTAAAACTGAAGGATTCTATTTATCAATTGGAATCTGAGGAAACTTCAGCGAAATTAGCCGCACAATATCAATCTAGCAGAAAGGAAGCTGAAATTGAACGTTTTAAAATTCAAGAACAGCTGCGTGAAGAAGAATTAAACTCTGAAAAAAATTCGAAACGCGTACTTATATTGTTCATCAGTATTATTCTTGTTGTTACCGTTAGTTTATGGGTTTCTTCTTTACAGCGTAAGAAAATCAATAAAGATCTTACCCTGAAAAATGAACGTATTGACGAACAGCACAAAGAAATCATTGACAGTATTAACTATGCCAAGCGTATACAGAATTCTATCTTACCAAGTACGCAGTTACTGAACAACACCTTGCCCAATAACGCATTGCTGTACCTTCCTAAAGATATCGTTTCTGGTGATTTCTACATCTGTGAAAAAATTGGAAACTACGTATATTTCGGGGTAGCCGATTGTACAGGTCACGGTGTTCCTGGTGCCATGGTGAGTTTGGTAGCATCCTCTGTTTTAAACAAATGTTTACACGAATTACGACTAACAAACACAAACGATATTTTAGACCATTTGAACATAGAAGTTCCACAAGTATTGGCCAGCGACAATGAAGAAATTCACGACGGGATGGACATCGCACTTTGTAGACTTGATGTCAATACCCTTCAACTGCAATTTAGTGGTGCCTACCTGAATTGCTGGGTATTTAATGAGACGAGTTTCTTTATGAATAGAATTCCAGACGACATGAACTTTAGTGGTAGAAATGGTTTAAATATTCTTGAAATTAAAGGAAACCGTAAAGGTATTGGTAAGTCTAACGTGAGTTCTAAATTTAAAGTAGTTGACTTCCAATTACAGAAAGGTGATAAAATCATGCTTTCTTCAGACGGTTTTGAAGACCAGTTTGGTGGACCAAAGAACAAGAAGTTCAAGCTAAACCAAATGCGTAACTTAGTCTTTACTTACGGTTCTAAGAGTGTAGACGTACTGCTTCAGGAGTTAAGCACTTCTTTCCAAACCTGGAAAGGAAACAACGAGCAAGTGGATGACGTTTGTTTAATGATTATTGAAATTTAATCCCTCCTCTTTTTAAAAACATAAATAGTTTACGTAGTAATTCTCTCTCTTTACAATTGATTACTTTTTAGTCAAAATTTAGATTTAAATTTAATCAAACGTCTATTTTTTCATAATTTTGTAAAGATGACGAAGGGAGAATAAAGCAAACTTCTTTTACCTAAATTCATAGGTAATTCAAGTATTCAACTTCTCATTTTTTAGTTGTCCTCAAACAGGACGTATTAACTCAGCATCAGCAACATAGAAATATGGCTATAGCTTGCTATGCGCTAAACTTTGGAGTATGAATAGTGATAACAGAGCCATTGTTCACATGGATTTGGACACCTTTTTTGTGTCTTGTGAACGCCTGATTGACAGCCGACTGGTAGGCAAGCCCATTTTAATAGGTGGAACCAGCGACAGAGGTGTGGTAGCTTCTTGTAGTTACGAAGCCAGACTCTTTGGTATACACTCTGCCATGCCCATGAAAATGGCCAAAGAAAGATGTCCGGACGCCATAATTATTAAAGGAAACAGCGGTACCTACACAAAGTATTCTAACATGGTAACGGAAATCATCAAAGAAGCTGCGCCAGTTTACGAGAAGACCTCTGTAGATGAATTCTATATGGACCTCACAGGTATGGACAAATTTTTTGGCTGTTTAAAATACAGTTCAGAATTGCGCCAACGGATCATGCGTGAAACGGGATTGCCCATCTCTTTTGGTCTCTCCCCCAACAAAACCGTTTCTAAAATTGCTACGGGAGAAGCCAAACCCAACAATCAAATGCAGGTTTCTAGAGGTACAGAGCGCGTATTTTTGAGTCCACTCTCTGTGCGTAAAATTCCCATGGTAGGTTTAAAAACGTACCAAACACTCTGCAATTTAGGCATACGTAAAATTCAAACTTTACAAGACATGCCCGTAGAAATGATGGAAAGCGCCTTGGGAAAAAATGGGAAAATGATATGGACCAAAGCTAACGGTATAGATAACAGTCCTGTAGTGCAATACAACGAAAGGAAATCTATTTCTACCGAGCGTACTTTCGATAGAGACACTATAGACATCTATAAACTTACCGCCATATTAACCGCCATGGCTGAGAACTTGAGTTTCCAATTGCGCAGAGCGGAAAAAGTATGCGCCTGTGTAAGTGTAAAAATTCGTTACTCCGATTTCCAAACCCAGAGCATACAAAAAAGGATTCCTTATACAGCGGCAGATCACGACATCATCCCTCTGGTTTTGGAACTCTTCAAAAAACTCTATACCCGTAGAGTATTGGTGCGCTTAATTGGTATTCGTTTGAGTCATTTAGTGAATGGAAATCATCAAATTAGTTTGTTTGATGAAAACAGCAAACTGGCCGATTTATACAGCGCTATGGATACGATAAGGGATAGATATGGCGACAGAAGCTTAGTCCGTGCCTCCGGTTTAGAAGCCCGCACCATAGGAAGATACAATCCATTCAAAGGAGAGCCACCCATGTTATTGGCCAATAGACGCGTTTAAATTATGTTCAACACCCACAGTAAATACAGTTTACGCTACGGTTTAAAATCGCCCGAAAGCATTGTTGACTTCTACAAAGAAGCCGGTTACTCCTGCGCTTTTATTACAGACATCAACACCTCAACGGCGGCTTTGAGTTTGAGTAGATATGCCCAAGAACAAGATTTTAATGCAGCCATAGGCATAGACATACGCAACGGTATGGAACAGTGCTATGTGATTTTAGCTACCAACAACAGAGGTTTTCACGAACTCAATACTTTTGTATCCGAACACCTGCAAAAGAACCTTGAGTTTCCTGCACTTGCTCCTTACCTGAGCAATTGCGTTACCATCTACCCTTGGCAAAAAGCACCGCAAAAACTAGGTCCCAACGAATGGATAGGAGTTTCTAAAAAAGGCCTGCAAGATTACAACTGGAAGAAATTACAACACACCGATAAAACTCTTATTCTTCAACCCATGAGTTTTGCCAACAAGCGTGATTTTAATGCCCATCGACTCTTACGCGCCATAGAAAACAACTGTCTACTCTCTGCTCTACCCGCAACAGAGCAAGCAGATGCTGACGACCTATTTATTAGTAAGGAAGAACTCTACCAAAGCTTTGAGGAATACCCAGAAATTATTGCCAACACAGAAGAAATAGCCCAAAGCTGTAGCATACATTTCAAGTTTGGTGATGATGTAGAGTCGCAAAACCTCAAAAGTTACACGGGTTCATGCCAGGAAGATTACGAATTGGTAAAAAAGCTCTGCGCAAAAGGCATTAAAGAACGTTATAAAGAAATTACTCCCGCCATTACAACGCGCGTTGAAAAGGAGATAGAGATTATACGTGAGAAGGAATACCTCTCCTACTTTTTAATTTCGTGGGACATCATTAATTACGCCCGCAACAAAGGTTATTTTTATGTAGGTAGAGGAAGTGGAGCCAATAGTATAGTCGCTTATTTATTAAAGATCACAGATGTAGATCCTTTGGAGCTCGACCTCTATTTTGAGCGTTTCATTAACCTCTACAGAAAAACACCTCCAGATTTTGACATCGACTTTTCTTGGAAGGATAGAGATGATGTAACCCATTATATTTTCGAACGTTTCCCTAATGCCGCTTTGCTGTGTACCTATAACACTTTTCAATACAAAGCAACGGTGCGAGAACTGGGCAAAGTATTCGGTTTACCCAAGGCGGATATAGACCAATTGAGCAATGGAAAGGCCTTGCACCAAGTTGATGAAATGGGCAGGCTTGTATTGAAGTACAGCAAATTTATAGAAGGACTCCCCTCTCACCTGAGCATACACGCAGGTGGTATTATTATTAGCGAGCGCCCCACGAGTTGGTACAGCGCCTGCTTTATGCCACCCAAAGGTTTTCCCACGACTCAATTTTCTATGCTCGAAGCAGAAGATGTCGGTTTATACAAGTTTGATATTTTGAGTCAGCGTGGGTTGGGAAAGATTAAAGATTGCATAGACATCATACACCAAAACCAACCTCATAATCCACCGCACGACATTAGAGATGTAGCCCATTTCAAAGAGGACCCGAAAATCAAAGAAATGCTCATGAAAGCACAAGCGCTGGGTTGTTTCTATGTAGAATCTCCTGCCATGCGTATGTTGATGATAAAGCTTGAAGTAAAAAGCTATTTAGAATTGGTGGCGGCCAGCTCTATTATACGTCCGGGGGTTGCCCAGTCAGGAATGATGCGCGAATATATTTTACGTCATAAAAACCCTGAGCGTCGCAAAGAAGCCCACCCGGTTATGCTGCAAATTATGCCCGAAACCTACGGTATTATGGTCTACCAAGAAGATGTGATTAAGGTAGCCCATCATTTTGGCGGACTCACCTTGGGAGAGGCCGATGTATTGCGCAGGGGGATGTCGGGCAAGTACAGATCTAGAGAAGAATTTTTACAAGTAAAAGACAAGTTTTTTGAGAACTGTAAGCATAAGGGCTATGCTGAAAAAGACGTGACCGAAATTTGGCGACAAATAGAAAGCTTTGCCGGTTATGCCTTTGCCAAAGGTCATTCCGCCTCTTACGCCGTAGAAAGTTTCCAAAGTTTGTACCTAAAAGCCTATTATCCTTTGGAATATATGCTGGCTACCATCAACAATTTTGGCGGCTATTACCGTACAGAAACATATGTACACGAAGCCCGCATGTTGGGTGCCAACATAGAAGCACCTTCCATCAACAAGGGAGCTTGGGAAAGTTCTATACAGGGCGACACCCTTTACCTGGGCTTTAATCTCGTACACGCTTGCGAGCACAAAGTCATACACAAAATCATGCAAGAACGTAAGCGCAAAAACTTCGAAAATTTCGATGATTTGATCAACCGCGTGCACATTCCTCTCGAACAACTCAACCTTTTGATACGCATAGGTGCCTTACGCGATTTTCAAGAAGGCAAGAAAGAACTTTTGTGGCGGTCTCATTTTTACCACAACGCACACAAAGAGAAACACAGGGAGCCTGTACTTTTTTACCCTCCCCAAAAGCAGTTTACACTTCCCCAATTACAAGAAGCTCCTTACGAGGCCAACTTCGAGCAAATGGAGCTTATCGGTTTTCCGCTGGTGAATCCTTTTGAACTCTCGAAAGAGAAAATTCCACCCCATGTTACAGCAGAAGATTTGCCCAGACATTTGGGACAAAGCGTCATTAGTTTTGGCTACCTAATTACCCTCAAACGTTCCAAAACAGTAAACAAAGACTACATGTATTTTGGAACTTTTATGGACATACACGGCGAAATGTTAGACACCGTTCACTTCCCTTTTGTAGGTAAAAAATATCCTTTCCAAGGCAAGGGGATTTATAAATTTCAAGGCATAGTAAGTGAAGAATTTGGCTACCACACCATAGAAGTTAACCGCATGCGCAAGGTTGCCTTTCTCGACGATCCAAGGTATACGGAGATAGAAGACCCAAAAGAAGGTAAAGTGGTGACCGATAATTTCACCACCGCCATAGACTTTAAAAAGAAGAGAAAATCTCCAGAAAACCAGTTGCAATAGGGATGGAAATGGCAGCGCCGCAGAACAGATGCTTAGTAGTTTACCCAAAAAGCTTACGACCACCGGAAGTGAGTTTATTGGGTTTAAAACTACTTGGTATTTGGGGTGGGGACTACAATGTACAGCCCGTAAAATTGCCCTAAAAACAAGAGAGAAAGGAGATAATCATTTGGCAAACGGCCGGTCTATCCACTTGTAGTTTACTTTCTGGAGCACCGTATTACTAAGTCGCCCTTAAATTTCTTAGGGCATTTAAAAGCGTCTAAGTAATACAGGTTTTCCAAAAAGCAAAGCTATCGTTACTATACCTGTTTGAAGGTAATTCCCTAAGTATGCGCAAAGCTACTCTAACACAAAAAAATAGAATTCTAAATAATCAACTTTTTCCATCCACCTCAATTAACATAAGAGTCTCGTAATGAACTTCTAGAAGATAAAATCATCAATAAAACACTTTGGAGTAGCTTTGCGTATATTCAAGAAAATGAAAAGAGCAACATCCAAATCTTTCGTTGAAACGTTCATATACCAAAACAAAGACTGAAGATATTTGTTAACTTTCATGGGTTTTGTAAGCAAGGCAAAATTCTTGCGACTAATAATTACACGACCTTAAAAGAACAGACGATGAAAAAGATACTTACTTTACTTTTTATATGTACAATGACCATAGCTTGGGCACAACCTAGCCATGCACCTTTTACGCAACTTTTAAGTAAACATGTAAGTAGTTCTGGAAAGGTAGATTATGTCGCTTTAAAAAAGGACATTTCTAAACTTGACAGTTATTTGAAAACCTTAGAGGCTTCAACACCTACTGAAAAATGGTCGAGCAACACCACAAAGGCTTATTGGATCAATGCCTACAACGCCTACACTTTAAAAATGATGCTGCAGCACTACCCATTAAAAAGCATTACTGACATCAAATACGGTGAACAAAATGCTTGGGACTACAAGTGGATTAAAATAGCTGGTGCAACACTTTCGTTAAACGACATTGAACACAAGAAATTACGTGCCAAGTACAAAGATCCACGCATACATTTTGCCGTGAATTGCGCCTCTTTCTCTTGTCCTATACTTTTAAACAAAGCCTACGAGGCAAGTACATTGGAAACTCAATTAGATACACAGGCCTCGTTGTTTATTAACGATAGTCAACGCAACAAAATTACAGCTGATAAAGTTCAGATATCAGAAATTTTCAAATGGTATAAAGATGATTTCGCTTCGGCGGGAAGCATTATTAACTACTTGAACAAATACAGTAAAATCAAAATTAAATCAACCGCTAAAGTAGAGTACTTAAGCTATAATTGGAACATCAACGCATAGAGATATGAGCACTGCGACAGAGAAAAAAGAGAAATTACAATCTTTACAACGAAGAGATAGCTATTTGGCTAAAGCGCCGAATCAGATACAGCTATTGGAAAAAGACAAATTACACGGTACGCGCTTTTCAGACAAATTAAGGGAACACAATCAATTTCCCTTACGACCAACAAAATTGGAAATACTACAAGTAAATGTAGGTTACATGTGTGATTTGACCTGTGAGCACTGTCACGTTGACGCCGGTCCAACCCGTAAAGAAATCATGACCAAGGAGACCATGGAAGACATCCTTAAGGCCATAGATAAAACAGATGTAAAAACAGTAGATTTAACGGGAGGAGCACCAGAAATGAACCCGCATTTTAAATGGTTCGTTGAAGAGCTTACTAAACGTAATGTAAAAACCATAGTTCGTAGTAACCTTACCATACTGGTATCAAATAAAAACTTTAGAACTTACCCTCAGTTTTTCAAAGATCACGGAGTTGAAGTGATAGCATCTATGCCTTGTTACACACAAGATAACGTAGATAAACAAAGAGGTTCAGGAGTGTTTAATCGTTCCATTGAAGCTTTGAAAGTATTGAACGAATTAGGATACGGTATAGAAGGTTCTGGTTTGCACTTACACCTTGTATTCAACCCGGGTGGACCAAGTTTACCCCCCGAACAAAAAGCTCTAGAACAAGATTACAAAGTTCGTTTGAAAGAAGATTGGAACATAAGCTTCAATAATTTATACACGATAACCAACCTTCCTATTTCTCGTTTCTTAGATTTCATTTTGGCAGCAGGAAGATATGAAGAGTACATGGATAAATTGGTGAATGCTTACAATCCTGTGGCGGCAGAAAATGTAATGTGTAAAAACACCATTTCCGTAGATTGGGAAGGTAATTTATACGATTGTGACTTCAACCAAATGTTGCAATTAAAAGTAGCTTCTAAATCTCGTCATATTAGTGATTTCGACGAAGAACAATTGGCAGACAGAAACATTATCCTGGGACAACACTGTTATGGGTGTACTGCTGGGGCTGGTTCTAGCTGTCAAGGAGCAACAACATAATTATGAAACAGGCATTATTCATAGTCTTTTCCTTGATCGGAATTTTTGTACTGGGTCAAAACGAAATTGACCCAGACTATAAAACTATGTTAGAGAAGAAATATCACTTCCCTACCATATCACAAGATTCTGCGCAAGGCTTATTAAATGATGACACTGTTCACTTTTTAGATACACGAGAAAAAGGTGAATACAATGTGAGTCATTTGCCGGGTGCTTTATACACAGGTTACGATAATTTTTCGTGGAGTGCGCTCAAAGGAATAGATACCAATGCAACGATAATTGTTTATTGTTCTATTGGTGTTCGAAGTCAGAATATTGCCGAAAAGTTAGCCGAAAAAGGCTACCAAAATGTTTATAATTTATACGGAGGAATCTTTTTATGGGCAGATCAAGGTCGCCCCATGAAAGACAAATCAGGAAAAACAACAAAGAAAGTCCATGCCTACAATAAATTCTGGGGGCGTTGGGTAAAAAAAGCACCTAAAGTATATGAGGAAGAATAGCGTATTGCTTTTGTTTACAAAGAATGTAGAAAAAGGAAAAGTTAAAACGCGTTTGGCCAGCACTGTTGGAGACGACAAAGCACTTGAAATTTATGAACAACTCTTGGATTACACCATTAGTATTACCGACAAACTCCCCTTTCCAAAACATGTTTATTACGCTTGGAAAATAGAGGGAGAAGACCGTTGGAGTAAGGAAGGTTTTGAAAAAAAATTACAAGCAGAAGGAGACCTGGGTGATAAAATGAAGCACGCTTTTCAACAAAGCTTTGACCAAGGAATTTCTAAGGTGATCATAATAGGAACAGATTGTGCAGAAATTAATGAAAAAGACATTTTAGAAGCCGAAGCCTTGTTAAATGATAATGACGTAGTTATTGGTCCGGCCTTAGATGGAGGTTATTATCTATTGGCCATGCGTAAAATGATTAATTGTGTTTTTGAGAATAAACCTTGGAGCACAGAAACCCTCTTTGATTTAACACTCGAAGAATTACAACAAAAGGATATTTCCTTTGCGCTTTTAAAACCAAAATCCGACATAGATTATGAGGAGGACTGGATGCGTCCGAATTACATAAATGGTGAATTGACGGTATAAAATGTTTACGATAGAATAGAAAGAAGTCTTTTCAGTTTTGAAAGGACTTTTTTTATGACCGTACATACTAGCAACATTAAACTATCTTTTTCGATGTAATCATCAAGTTTGGAAAGTAATAAACAAATTATCCTTTCAATTTTCCTTACCTTAGCCCTAAACATCACACCCTATGCTCATAGAAATAAACCCATACAACATCGATCAACGCATCATCAAAGATTGTGTAAACAAGCTTCGTCAAGGTGAAGTCATCATCTACCCTACCGATTCTGTTTACGCCATGGGATGCGACCTTGAGAGTAAAAAAGGATTGGAGAAATTGGCGGATTTTAAAAACGTAAAGCTTAAAAAATCTCAGTTTTCTATAATTTGTAGTGACTTAAGTGATGTTTCCAATTACGTTAAACAAATAGACAGACCCACCTTTAAACTACTCAAAAGCTCATTACCGGGTCCCTTTACTTTTGTAATGAATGCCACCAATGATGTTTCGCGCCTCTTCGGTACTAACCGTAAAGAAATTGGGATTCGTATTCCGAATAACGAGATCATTCTGGCCATCGTAAAAGAATTAGGTAACCCTATTGCTACAACCTCTTTGCATGATGATGACGATGTACTGATGGAATACTTTACGGATCCTTACGAAATATACCAACGTTGGGACGATAAAGTTGATTACATCATTGATGGAGGATTGGGTAAACTAGAGGCTACAACTGTAGTAGACTGTACAGGCGATTCACCAGAGATTTTACGTCAAGGAGCTGGAGAAATTACGATATAAGAAATAACAGTTTGCCAATAAAAAGGGAGTTCTTACTTCAGCGAGCTCCTCAATTTTCATTAAGTTTGTTTCCATGTTAAAAGCGCAGGGAATTATTAAGTCTTACGGTAAATTAGAGGTCCTCAAAGGAATAGATTTGAGTATTGCTAAAAGTGAGGTGGTATCCATCGTTGGATCTTCAGGAGCGGGTAAAACAACTTTACTTCAAATTCTGGGTACTTTAGAAAAGCCAGATCAAGGTATAGTAGAAATAGGCGGAGTAAATCCTTTTAAACTCACCCAAAAATCTTTGGCCAAATTTAGAAATGAGCAATTGGGCTTTATTTTTCAATTTCACCAATTACTACCTGAGTTCACAGCCTTAGAAAATGCTATAATGCCTGCCCTCATTAAAGGTACCAACAAAGCGGAAGCAGAAAAAAGAGCCAAAGAACTTTTCAAGTTTTTAAACATAGAAAACAGAAACGATAACAAACCCGATGCGCTTTCTGGAGGAGAACAACAACGTATAGCCGTTGCACGTGCTCTGATAAACCAACCAAAAGTCATTTTTGCAGATGAACCTTCTGGAAATTTGGACTCAAAAAACTCTGAGGAATTACACAAACTTTTCTTTCAACTAAGAGATGAATTCGGTCAAACCTTTGTCATCGTAACCCACAATGAAAATTTGGCAAACATGGCCGATAGAAAATTGGTGATGTCAGACGGATTAATCATAAACGATAAGCAAGCAATAGCCTTAGAAAGTGAACAAGAAGGAAATTAAAGAATTGTTAGATTTTAAAGTCAAAGCATACAACGCTACCGACTTTATAGGTACAGACCCCATACAAATTCCTCATCAATTCTCTAAAAAAGAAGACATAGAAATTAGTGCTTTGCTAGTTTCAACCATAGCCTGGGGAAATAGAGCTTCTATTATCAAGAATGGAAATAAAATGATGGAAATTATGGGACATACTCCGCATGATTTCATTTTAAATTATTCTTCCGAACAAGCCAACGATTTCGATTTTGTACACAGAACTTTTAATGCGGTAGATCTCGATTTCTTTTTCAGAGCACTACAGAACATCTACTTAAAATTAGGTGGATTAGAAGCTGTGTTTAAGGCACATGACCAATACCCCGGTGCCATGGGCAGAATTGTAAGCTTTAGGGATGCAATGCTTGCTACAGAACACGAAAAAAGAAGTGAAAAACACCTTTCCAACCCCGCTAAGAAAAGCGCGGCGAAACGCATTAACATGTACCTCAGGTGGATGGTCAGAAACGACCAACAAGGCGTGGATTTTGGAATTTGGAACTCCATCCCAAGTTCTGAATTGATGTTACCTTTAGATGTACACACAGGTAATGTGGCGCGTAAGTTGGGCTTATTGAAAAGAAAACAAAACGATTGGACAGCCCTTGAAGAACTGATGAATAACCTCAGAAAATTCGATAAAGTAGATCCAGTGAAGTACGACTATGCCCTATTTGGTTTAGGAGCGTTTGACAAATTCTAAAACACCCACTTTAACAAAGGATTTCACTTGTAATTCACCAAAAAAATTATCTTTGGTAACATGAAATTTGCGAATCCAGCTTTTCTTTATGCACTTGGCGTTTTAGCCCTTCCCATCCTCATACATTTATTCAATTTTAGACGCTATAAAACTTTGTATTTTTCGAGTTTGCGCTTTCTGAAAAATGTAGAAGAAAAAACGAGAAGCACGCAAAAAGTTAAACACCTTATCATCCTTCTTTTAAGATGTTTTGCTTTCATCTGTTTGGTGCTCGCTTTTGCTCAACCGTACATTCCACTCCAAGAGAATGTTGTCAATACCAAATCTTTTGTACAAGCGATTTACATTGACAATTCTCTTTCCATGCAAGCCATGGGTATGCAAGGAGAACTCTTAAGTGAGGCCAAAGAATCGGCAAAGTCAATTATACAGGAAGCCAAACCCAATACGGAATTCATCATTCTCACCAACAGTCTAAGTGGTGTAGAGCGCCGACTCATCAACAAAAACGATGCGTTGGACAGGGTGGATAATATTCGACAAATTCCAGAGCGTAAGGATTTGAAAGATGTGATTAGTTTACACAAGGAAATCGTGCAACAAAAAAATGCAGATGGAATGAACCAACTCATTGTTTTATCTGATTTTCAAGAAAACCAAAGTAATGTTCAAAAGACCAATGCCGATAGCTCTACCTACTATCAATTCATTCAACTTCAAGCGCAAAACACAGAAAACATTTACATTGATTCTGTTTGGTTTAACAGTCCTTTACGAAAGATAAACCGCAACAATGAATTAAATGTTCGCATTCAAAACAAAGGTGAAACTGATTTAAAAAATGTTGAGCTTAAGTTGGTTGTGGGTGACTATAACCGAAACATGTTGGTAGACATCAATGCCAAAGAATCTACAACCAAAACTTTTAATTATACAGACAATACACCGGGTATGAAATCGGGATATGTAGAAGTAAACGATCAACAAATATTTTTTGACGACAAGTTCTACTTCGCTTATACCGTTAGGCAAGAGAACAAAGTACTCATCATCAACACGAATACTTCTTTGGAAAATCCAGCGTGGGTATATGATACCGATGATTATTACACCTACAAAACAGTATTGGAAAATCAAGTGCAACGCGAGGATATACTTTCGGCTGATTTAGTGGTGCTAAATGGTTTAAACACGATAAGTTCAGGTCAGGTTGCCTTATTAACAGAGTACGTTCAACAAGGAGGATCGCTATGTATTTTACCAGGAACAAGTATCAATACACAAAACTACAACCAGCTTCTTTCCGGTCTTAAAATGCCAAGTTTAGCTCCTTTAAAAGACAATGATTTAGCGCTAACCAAATTAAATTTAGAAGACCTTTTCTTTGATGGTATCTTCCAACAAAAACCAACCAACATCTCTCTACCTGAGGTTTATCAATACTACCCTATTCTTTCTAACACGGCTTTTAACGCAATTGATCTCGTTAGTTTTCAAAACAACAGTCCTTATTTCGTAAAAAGCAAAAGTCCACTAAAAGTTTACCTTTTCGCAGCACCTTTGCCCAAGGAATACAGTAAACTTATATCCCACAGTTTGTTCTCAACCTTCTTACTGAGAATAGGAGAATTGGCACAGCGCAGTAACCCTATGTTTTCAACTTTGGGAGAAAGTTCTGTGTACCGCATGCGTCTGAACGGACAAAGCGACAAAGCCATTCATCTCTTAAAGGATAAAATAGATTTTATTCCTCCTACAACAAGAGACAATAATTATGTTGAATTGAACCTCGACAACAAGGCCGTTCAACAAACGCTCAACGACGGTATCTATAGCATATACGAGGAAAAAGAATTGGGAAAACTCGCATTAAACTACAATCGTTTAGAGTCAGATTTAAAAGTAGCCGACCTCGAACAAATTGAAATTCAGCTCAAAGCAAATGGCGCGAGCAAAGTGAATATAAGCAGCATAGTAAATGCAGAAGAAATCGCACAATTAGATTTAGAAAAACCGCAAACATACTGGCGAATTCTATTATTTTTGTCGCTAGTTTTTTTAATCTTAGAAATGATCGTAATTCGTACGAAAATCTTCAAATAATTCGACGATTTACCCTTCATTCACCCTTATATAAAAAGAGGAAAAATGAAAATATTACTCAAAGCCGTTACCGTAAAAGATCAAGCATCATCTTTTCACAATCAAGTAGTAGATCTTTTAATTGAAAATGATCGAGTGGTTAATATTGAGAAAAGCATTACAGACGATGAAGCTTTGAGTATAGCCGGAGATAACTTATGCGTTTCTCAAGGTTGGGTAGATATGAAAAGTACTTTCTGTGATCCAGGAGAGGAACACAAAGATGATATTTTCACAGGATTACAAACGGCTGCTGCTGGTGGATATACCCACTTAGGTTTATTGCCTTCTACTACTCCTTCTATTTCCGGAAAGAGTCAGGTAGAATACGTAAAAGCCAAAGCAAATGGAAACGTGGTATCTCTACACCCACTGGGTACGATTACAGAAAATCACAAAGGAGAGAACTTATCGGAAATGTACGACATGTACCAAAACGGTGTACGTGTATTCTCTGACGATTTACTTTCTGTAAACTCAGGAATTATGTACAGAGCTTTGTTATATACGAAAAATTTCGGAGCAACCGTGATGGCGTTTCCTAAAGATCCAAGTTTATCTGGAGAAGGTATGGTGAATGAAGGTGAAGCTTCAACAAAAACAGGATTGAAAGCAAACCCTACGATTTCTGAAACCATTCAATTGAGAAGAGATTTACGTTTATTGGAATACACAGAAGGAAGATTACACGTAACGGGTGTTTCTTGTGCTGAAAGTGTTGAATTAATAAAAGAAGCGAAAGCCAAAGGTTTAAACCTTACAGCTGACGTACACGCCAATCACTTAATCTTTAACGAAACAGCTGTTTTAGGGTTTGATTCTAACCACAAAGTTAGACCTCCTTACAGAAGAGAAAGTGATAGAGAAGCACTTTGGGCTGGTTTAGCAGATGGAACCATAGATGCCATTGTAGCTGATCACAGACCGCACGATAAAGAAGAAAAAGACGTTGAATTTGACAATGCTTCTTATGGAGCCATTACCCTGCAAACTTTATTTGCATCTTTAAACACTACTGCACCAGAAAAGGTGGATTTGGTAGTTGAAAAATTGAGTAAAGGGGCACGAGAAATTCTAGGATTGAATGTAAATTCTATCGAAAAGAATGCCTATGCAGACCTTACGGTTTACAGTACTGGTGGGGAAACTCTGCTAAATGAAGAAACGAATTTGTCAAAATCACAAAATTCACCGTTTTTAAATAAAAAATTAAATGGAAATGTTGTAGCTGTCATCAATAATGGTAAATTAGCTTACAAAGACATTTAACATTTTGAAGAAGAAACCCAATTTCCTGAAGCAGTATTTAAAAGAGAAAAAAATGGTTGGTGCAGTGAGTCCTAGCTCACGTTTTCTAGCCAAAAAAATGCTCGAGGGAATTGATTTTAAAACGTGTTCTGCCATTGTTGAACTCGGTCCTGGAACTGGAGTTTTTACCCGTAGATTATTGGAAAATTTAAAAGCAGATGCAAAGCTATTTGTGTTTGAATTGAACGATGATTTTTACAATAACCTCAAGAACGAATTAAAAGACCCAAGGGTGATTTTAATTCACGACAGTGCAGAAAATTTGGCGAAACATTTAAATGCCCACGGTGTGGAATATGCAGATGTGGTAATCTCTTCATTACCTCTGGCAAATTTCTCTGATGAATTAACGAAATCTATCCTAAGCACGAGTTATAAAAACCTGAAGAAAAAGGGTAAATACATACAATTTCAATATTCATTACAGGCTAAAAACGATATTACACACTACTTCAAAGAAATGCACATTAAGTTTACGGCACTCAATCTTCCGCCCGCTTTTGTGTACACCTGTACAAAGTAGTCCGCGTTTTTAGCGCAAACTATTTACATGGATTTAAAAAAAGAACTTTTACAAAGGTTTTCCTTTCAAAATTATACGGCACTTCAAGAAGATGCTTGGCAAAATACATCCAATTATCAAATTGTAATTTCACCAACGGGTTCGGGTAAAACCATAGCCTTCGTGATACGCGCACTTTTGCATTTGCAAAAACACCCTGACGCAAAAATTCTCATCTTAACACCAACAAGAGAATTAGCCATTCAAATCAACGATGTAATTAAACAAAGTAGAGTGGAATACAGCTCTTTGGCGGTTTATGGGGGAAATGAGTTTAAACGTGAAGAAAATCAACTTGCTGAAGGTGTAAACCTAGTGATAGCTACTCCGGGTAGGTTATTAGACCACATGGAAAGAGGAGCCTTACAAGAGGTGGAGTTTGACATGCTCATCTTGGATGAATACGACAAGATGTTAGAAATTGGTTTCCACAATGAATTGGGGCAAATTGTAAGCTACCAAGAACATTGGAAAAAAATCATACTTAACTCAGCTACCAAAATTGAGGAAATTCCGAGTTTTATCAATCAATACAGCTTTGCGACCAACGATTATTCTAAGGGAAACAAGCCCGAGATCTACAAGCACTTAGTGATGTACGAGCACGAGGATAAGTTGGAGGCATTAAGGAATGTAGTTCTCCTTCATCCTGAAAAGAAGAAAATCATTTTTACAACGCATAGAGAACGCGCTGAAATGGTTTACAAGTATTTTCACTTGCTCGAATTCCCTTGTAGTTTGTTCCACGGTGGTATGGACCAGCGCGAACGTGAACGCGAACTCATAAAGTTTGAACACGGTAGTACAACTATAATGATTTGTACAGATTTAGGGGCTCGTGGTATTGATATCGATGATATAGAAGAGGTGATACACTACCAGCTTCCGATTCACAATGACAGTCTTAAGAACAATGCCGATACCCACAGAAATGGTAGAACAGGAAGAATGAACAAGTCTGGAGATGTATACTATTTATTGGATGACAGTAAAGGTATTCCCGACTTCCTTCAAGGCATAGAAATCATTCAAGAAGAAGCTACTGAAGCTGAAATATTTGCTCCTTATTCTACAATGTATTTACCCATGGGGAAAAAGCAGAAAATTAGAAAGATGGACGTTGTTGGTTTCTTTTGTAAAACAGGAGGCATTAGTAACAAAGAATTAGGTAAGATTACCTTAAAAGATAATTTCACCTACGTAAGTGTACTTAGCTCTCATGCCAGTAAAGTGAAGGATAAGGTAGACAACCAGAAAATTAAAAACAAGAAGGTACGCGTTTCTTGGTGTAGATAAGATTACTTTAAAAAATAAAAGGACCGTCAATATTGATGGTCCTTTTTTTATGTCATTACTATCTAAACTTTCTAGTAAGCTCCATTGTATCTTCTTAAAAACCACTCTAGGGTCAGCAAAGCAATAATGATGGCAAACAAGGTTATAAAATCTATCAAATCTTTATAGGTTGAGCTTGTGTAGGTAATTGGGGTTATGTCTCCCCTACTGTTCAACTCATGTATCAGAGCCTGTTGATCTTTTAAGCCAAAGAATTTACCATGACTATTCTCCGAAATTTGATGTAGCAATTTATGGTTCGCCTTGGTGTCTAAGTCTTCTTTCACCACAGCATTGACTACCAATTCACCTTGTTTTATATAGTTTTTCCCGTTGAATAATGTTTGCGCCTTCCAAGCATATTGTCCGGCGGGAAGTTTACCCAAATTCAAATGATAAGCCTGGGCAGTTTTAGCGAAGTCATACACATTCTCTTCCTTCCCTTTTTTAAGCACAAACTGTATATCTGCCGTATTTATTCTTTCCAAGTTATCGTTGTAAAATTCTGCTTGTACTTGCACGTCTTCCAAAGTAGAATTCACGCGCGGTAGTTTCACCCTTAAATTAGAGGCGTCCTTCTTTAAAACTAAATATTGGGTAATTTTATCAATTAGTATATTGAAATTAGCCGTACTCTGATTACGGGCATAATCGGCAATTTTCCATCTCCATATTCCTTCTCCTGAAATAGTCCCATACTTCACTCCATTGCTTTCATTAAAAGAAATCAAAGGCTTCTTTGTGGCTACTTTACCCAAACTCTGAAACAAAGCTATATCTGTAGCATTCGATGCCACTACGCTACCATACTTTACTTGAAGGGGTGGGAATTGAGAAAGCGTCTGGGCTAATTCATCAGAAATTACAAAGTTGCTGAAGTTTTTATTGACTGCCCCTTGAACATCATCTAATTGATTTCCTAAACGCGTACTTAAACCTATAGGCAATTTGTTTATTACATCATCGCCACTTTGCGTACCGAGTATAAATAAAACAGGTTTATTCAAGCTCAATATCTCTTTCAATTTCTCGGGTTTCAGGGTTCCTGGATCATGCAAAACAATAAGGTCGTAACTATCAAGAGCCTTGTCGACCTTTTCAATCACTTTGGCTTCTACATTCAAGTTATCATTATCCGCCAAGGCATTTTTGATGGCTCCCAAATCAGGATGGGGTGCAGCGCTCGTTAACAAAACACTGTTTCTTCCATCCATTACCTCTACATAAAAATCGTAGGAGTTATTTTTAAGGTTGTATTCTTCTTCTACCCCTGCTAAAACTACACGGTAATGCTGGTAGCCGATCTGATCGGCATTTAAAATGAAATCTATTTTTTGACTGCTTAGCTCATCCGTAGAATAACTCACAAATTCTTGCGCAACACGTGCATCTCCTTTATAAACACTCAAGGCCACGCGTTTACCTTTTAATTTTCTGGCTTCTACGTTAACTGAAACTTGAAATTTATTGTTGAGAAAGGCAATGTCATTGGCCAAAACCTCGCGTATTAACTGGTCGGTTTTTTCTATGGTATCGCCCACTCCTATGGTAAAAACAGGAGTCAATTTAATCTTCTCTGCACTGTAAATCGGGTTAATTCCAGCATTGAAATTACCATCTGAATAAAAAATAATTCCACCTATGTTTCTCTGATAATACTTTTCGTGTATGCCTTCGAAGTAAGTACTTAAATCACTTTTCTGTCCATTAAAAGTAAGAGGCTGACCTTCCGCTATTTGATTCCCATAGAAGTTCAATATTTCAAAATCGCCTCCAAAATTTTCTGCTATGGCTTGTTGATAGTTTTGAATATTTTCAGCAACTATCGCACTGTCTTTATAATTCAGCATGGATTTAGAATCATCCACGAGGGTAATTAAAATAGGCTGCTCTACCCTTTCTTCTTCAGAGGCATACATGATGCCCAATACCAATACACCTAAAAGCGACAAGGCTAAAAAGCGTAAACTCATCATCAATACAACCAGTCCTCTAGAAAGATCTGATAACCAATCTTTTCTTCTATAGTACCACAAACTCAATAGAAAGCTTAACGCTATCCATAGGGCACCCCAAATTAAAGGAATTTCGGTAATCAGTTTTTGCATAAGAGTAAAGATAAGTTTCCTCTCCTATTGGTCAAGTTAAAAATGGAAAAATTAAGCACAAAAAAAGTCCCCAAAAACACTTGGGGACTCCTCTAAAAATATGCAAACTTACTCTTCTCCTCTAACGTAGGCTTCTAAGTAAGAAAACTTCTCTGTTAATTTCCCTTCTTTGGTGGTTTCAGAACCTCTTCCTATAATGTCGGTAGGATCTTCTTCCAACAAAGCTGGTAATATAGACTTCATCAATTCTTTTCCAAAATCTTCCGAAGCGTCTCTCGGTAATTCACAAGGTAAATTATCTACAGCCATTACAGCCACAGCATCTTCTTCCATAAAATCAACTTCCTGTTCCGTTTCTGGGTTGTATCCATAAATAGGATCTGCAATAGTTGAAGGACGAATAGTAGAAGCCACCGGACCATCTATATCACAAGAGATATCTGCTACAACACTTGTAACTACCTCTTCGTTTTTCATGTCTTCTCTTGTATACAAGAAAGGAGCACTAACGTGGTAATAATGACAAGCAATGTACATGTGCGCGTGCGCGAGGTATCTTGGGAAAGTACTCACATGACCGCTACCATCTTTATAAAAAGCGTTTTTATCAAACTCAGCACCATCCTCTCTAGCGTTGTACTCGTCAACGTTTAATTGCGTAAATACAGGCTCTGTAAATTCTTGGTTTAAAAATTCTTCAGAAGTCACCTCTTTAATAGGTAACAAGGCCAAAATTTCTCTGGCACCATACCCAACTCTTCCATAACCTGTTAAAACGATCTTCATATTATTGGGCAAACTTACCTTGCTCAATTGACCTTCCATTTCTGCTCTATCAAAGCACTGGTGGGCAGGTTTTAAATCGTACAGTTTATGTTTGAGTCCAAAGGTTCTAAACCCGTTGTATGCACCTACTATCCCTGCATATCTACCAAATCCTATCAAACGCAAATTGTTTTCGTCTGTAAGCACTTCGTAATCTGTCAATTGTATCTTCTTCTCTATGATAGCATTTAACAAAGCACGGTTGTAGGGTTGTTTTTTGTAGGTATGTGAAAAGAAGAAAAAGTGTTTGTTAGGAATCAAATCTTCTTTGTTCACTTCTTTCACGCCAAAAATCACGTCACAATCTGATAAATCTTCTTGTAATTTAATTCCAAGCTTTGTATAGTCTTCATCTTTAAAAGCCCTAATTGAACTGGGTTGAACAACAACTTCTACGTTTTCAAAACGCTCCATTACCTCAACACATTTCTCTGGGGTTAAAGCCACTCTTTTGTCTGGCGGAACTTTTCCCTCTCTTAGGACTCCTATTTTTGTTACCATACTCTAAAAATAATTTTCACAAAAATAAAAAGATGATCCGAATAAATAAGGCTGTGCGGCAATTTATCCCTTAGGCATGGGGAACTAATTCATATTCGTTGAATTCTGTTAAAAGTCAAATCCTTCACCACCCGATGAAGGCATATCTTTTCCTTTTGACATTTCAAGCTTACCAAACTTGTACGACACATTAAACAAGAGCCTTCTACTCTGCCATTTAAACTCAGAATATTGCTGCACATCGGGTTGATCTATCCAAATGACAAAACCTTTGTTATTGAAAACATCTTGCAATTGAATTCCTAGTGTCAATTTCTTATCAAAAAACCTGCGGTTCAAAGCGAGGTCTATCCCCCTTTTTGGTTGTATATAACCTTGCGCTGTAATTCTTTTAGCAACATAAGAAGTTGTTACTTGCAGGGTTGTAGTATTCTTAAACAAATCAAAAGTTGAATTCAACTTCACATTCCAACTAAAACCAGCATTATTGGTAACATTCTGAACAGAATTGTCTTTGTATTGCGTTCCGTAGGCATTGAAAGAAATAATGTTTTTCCAAATTTTAAAGGGCTTGTAAACACCAACCAATTCTAAACCATAGTTGTAATTTTCACTCAAGTTGACAAAGCGTACCGCACTGGTTCCATCGTCGTAGAACTCTTTAATACGTTGAATAACATCTGTAGTATGTCTAAAATAAGCCGTTGAAGAAAAATTCAATTTCTTCCAATCTTTCAACACCCCCAACTCATAAGAATTAATGTATTCAGGATTTAAAGCAGGGTTTCCAACACGTAGATTCAAGGGATCTGAATAACTCGGGAAAGGATTTAAATTTCTCGAATTCGGTCTGTTTATTCTTCTAGAATAAGAAGCTGTTACCTCGTAGTTTTTCTTCAACTTATAACTAACATGTGCCGAAGGGAAGAAAGAAAAATAGTCGTTTTGGAAATTCTCATTGGTCGTTAGCAAACGAGGATTTATCAAGGCTTGCTCTAAACGCAGACCTACTTGATAGCCCAATTTTTCGAGCTGCTGACCGTAAATACCATAAGCCGCAAACACATTTTGATTAACGATGAATTGATTATTGATATTGGTGTCTGGCATAAACATCATAGAAAGCGTATCTAAACTTTCTGAATACGCAGTTTGATCATTCGAATTTAAAATGAACTTAGAACCGTACTCTAATTTTTTCTTCTTTTTCAAATTACGGGTAACATCTAAAGCCAAGGTTGTTAATCCGTTGCTACTTAAATTCTCTATGTTTTGATAGGCTGTTGCCCCATAGGCTTCATCCATATCTGTGTAATACTGTTGGATGTATTCTCCTGAATTTTCACTTTGTCCCCAAGATTGATTCGCTGCAATTTTCAAATCCCCAGCGTCTTCTTTAAACTTGTAAATGTAATTCATGGAAAGGTCTAAACTACTTCTGTTTCGCGGATCATAGGCCTCGCGGTTCCAGTAATATTCAAGGTCGTCGTTGAAATATTGATAATTGAACTGATTTCCATACCTATCTCTTTCTCCCATATTTCCTGTGGCAGAAAAACTCAAGGTTTGTTGCGCATTTAGGGTATAATCTACCCCAAACCTAGCAGTGTGGTTCACGTTTAAATCTGTTCCTTGCCTTTCTTGGAGGAGGTAAGAATTTGTGTCTCCCATGTCTCTAAACCACTCACTAAAGTGATTTCTATATCCTTGGTAATGACGTAGTCCGTAAGAGGCAAAAACATTGAACTTCTCTGTTCTGGCATTCACACTTACATTCAAATTGTATTGATTTCCCGTTCCAGCCGTTGCATTCACCGTACCGTTCATACCGCGTAATTTGTTCTTTTTCAAGACTAAATTGATGATACCCGCTGTTCCATCAGGATCATATTTTGCAGATGGGTTGGTAACGATCTCCACTCGTTCTATAGAACTTGCAGGTAAGGAAGATAAATTATCAGCCGTTAAATTACTGGGCAAACCATCGATTAATATGGTTACGTTTTGATTACCTCTCAAAGAAATATTTCCATCTTGATCTACCTCTATGGAAGGAACATTGTTTAACATCTCTGTAACCGTTCCTGCTTGGGTAGATAAATCTTGAGAAGGATCGTACACCTTTTTGTCTATGCTTGTTTCAAGGACTTTTGCTTCATAAACAATATCAACCCCTTCTTTTAAAACATAGTCTGATTTCGTAAGTACAACTGCTCCTAAACTCAATTTTTTCGAGCTTAATTGAATTGCTTGATACTTTAATTCGTAGTCGAAGGCTGTAAACTGAAGCAAGTAGTTCCCCGATGATAGTCCACTCAACAAAAAGTTACCCGTGGCATTGGTATAAGCTCCTTTAACAACAGCTGAGTCTGAGGGTTGCAAAACAACAACCTTTACAAATTCTATGGGTTTCTGGGTAGTTGAATCAATTACACTACCACTGATTTCTACCTTGGCTTGTGATAATCCAACAAGTGTACATAAGAGCAATACACTCGTAAAAAATAATCTCATATTAACTTTGGGGTTTTATTGGTCTACAAAGGTAACGCCTTGTTTCATGTACTGACCAACCGGACACAATTCAGCAATTTCCTTAAGTTTCTTTATTTTCTCTTCCTCGAGCTCAGCTATAATATTGATGCGTTGATACATCACATAATCTCTTCCATATTGTGGAGAGAACTCCAAATGTATTTCAACGTCTTCTACTTCCCATCCCTTTCGCTTGGCGTACAACATAACGGTCATAACTTTACAACTTGCTACAGAAGCCATAAACATTTCCTTGGGTGAAGCATAAGCACTATTTCCACCATCTTTTTCGGTTGCATCAGCCAATAAGAAATTATCGCGTGCGTTGATGCGAACCACCATGTTTTCCTCTACCGAGGCATTCACTTCCATTTTGGGCATAGTAGTAGACTAATATTATTTACTGTACGTCGCAGCCTCTAAGTTTATCTAGCAGTATACTTAACGTTTCGGCTTCCTGATCTGTTAAGTTTTTCTCGTGGTTAATTTTAGACAGAATAACATCTATTTCTGCCAATACATCTAATCCTGCCTGTGTAATCTGTAAAAACACAACGCGTCTGTCGTGCTCACATCTTCTTCGGGCAATGTATTCCTTCTCAACCAACTTATCAAACAAACGTGTGGTATTAGGAGATTTTTCTATCATCCTTTCCTTCACCAACTTAACATTGATCTCTTCCCCTGCTCCTCTTAGTATACGCATTACATTAAATTGCGGCAACGACAAACCAAAATCAGACAGCTTACAATTGTATTGAGCTGCTAACCAATTGGCTGTGTACTTTATATTAATTACTGCCTTATGCGTAGAATTCTTGAACCTAGAATTCACTAACTCTTCTATTTTCATATTGCAAATGTATAATTACCTAGGTAATATTTACGAATTGTTAAGTGAAAATTCACAAAAAGTAACCTTTACTACTAAAATTTGAAGATTTTAAAAGCCCTTTTGGCCGATTATCCCTTGGCTTAATTTCTCAATCAATTAAATCTTACATTTGTTTTATGTTCAAAGCGAGTGGTCTATATTGGGTATTTCAACTTTTAGGATGGGGTGCATTTGGCATCATCTTAATGATCATCATCTATACCTCTGAAACGGAAGGTTTGGATACTGAAAATATATTGTATGTTTCTACCATGGTGATCTTATTTATTGTGATGAGTCACCTACTGCGTACCATCTTTATAAAATTCAATTGGTTAAACCTAAAGTTCCTCCCTTTGTTGGCCCGCGTAATGCCCACTTGTATACTTATTTCTTATTTGTTTTTGTTGAGCATTACCCTTTTCGAATTCATGATGCTGGGAGAAATGGATGATAGCATTGAGTTTCTTGACTTCAGTATTAAAGCGGTAGTCTACTCTATTTTCTTCATGTCTTGGTCTACCTTTTACATTACGTACCATTTGGTGAACAAATCAAGGGTACAAGAATTAGAAAATTTAAAACTAAATGCCAGTCAAACAGAAATTGAACTCAAGAACTTACGAGAACAACTCAATCCTCATTTTTTGTTCAATTCATTAAACAGCATACGTGCCTTAATTGATTTAGAACCTTCCACGGCTAAAACGAGTGTCACCACCCTTTCTAACCTATTGCGTAATTCGCTACAAATGGGTAAGAAAAGTAATGTTACTTTGAGCGAAGAACTTGATTTATGCAAACGCTATTTAGAGCTAGAAGGAATTCGCTTTGAAGAAAGATTACGTGTAATTTGGAATGTAAATGCACCTATGGACATCGTCATTCCTCCTTTCATTATTCAAACGCAAGTGGAGAATGCCATTAAACATGGTATTAGTAAAAGTATAGATGGTGGTGATGTATTTGTGGGAATTAATTACACCCAAGAAAACCTAAATATAAAGGTTGAGAATACAGGAAGAATAAAAAATGGCGGTCGACAAGGAATTGGAATAGAAAATACCAAAAGACGCCTCTTTTTGCATTACAAACAAAACGCTAGTTTTAACCTAACTGAAGAGAACGACAGGGTGCGTGCAGAAATCAATATTAACTTTTCAAACACATAATATGAAAGCAATTATTATAGACGATGAACGTCTGGCGAGAGCTGAAATGCAAAACCTACTTGCAGAATACAAAGACTTAAAGGTAGTTGCTGAGGCCAAAAACGCGGAAGAAGGCATCATGCTTATTAAAGAACATAAACCAGATGTTATTTTTTGTGATGTTCAAATGCCGGGTATGAATGGGTTTGAAATGGTGAAGAAATTAGAAGAAATTCCTAAGGTTGTATTTGTTACAGCCTTTGATGAACACGCTATTAAAGCCTTTGAGGTAAATGCCTTGGATTACCTGCTAAAGCCTGTAGATCCTGACCGTTTAAATGAAACTATAGAGAAGCTTTTAAAAGAGGAAGATGATTATTCGAGTACCAATAACCTTGCTTTTCGCAAGGAACGCGTATTGGATGCCACAGACAAAGTCTTCTTGAAAGATGGTGAAAAGTGTTTCTATGTTAGTTTGGCCGACATACGTTATTTTGAGAGTAAAGGGAATTATGTAAAAGTTTACTTCGGAAAACACAAACCCATGATTTTGCGCTCTTTAAATAGCTTAGAAGACAGGTTAAATCCCGAACAATTCTTTAGGGCAAATAGAAAATTTATTGTGAATTTGAATTACATCACCCACATAGAAAACTGGTTCAATGGTGGTTTACAAATCACCCTAGAAGAGGACGAGAAAATAGAGATTTCGAGAAGACAAGCCATCAAGTTTAAAGATGTGATGTCACTCTAAAAAACAAAACTCAGGAAGGCTATTCGGCTTTCCTGAGTGCTATAAACTCTTTGATTTTTTCATTCTCAATAAGTACAGTTAGATTATAATAACTGAGTTTCCACTCCCCTTCTATTTTTTGCATCACTCCGCTACCTCTGCAGTCTTCCATCCACGTATCTAAATCTTCATCAAACCATACTATACCCGATGTGGTATCTCCGTACCATTGACGATTACTGGCTGTAAAATCCCAGGCTTTTCCTTTATCGAAGTAAGGTTTAGAAAATGCTGCAAACGCTGCTTTATCCCATTTTTCTCCCGGAGCTGTACCCAAAAAATTAAAGTCGGCATGCATGGCCCCGAAATACTTCTCAAAATTGGCATCTGTAGCCGCTTTGTGCCACTCATCCATAAAGTCATCCAATTGAGGATATACGTTTTTTTCCTTTTGAGTATAGGCCAATAGTCCTATCACTCCTAGTAATAAAAGCTTTTTCATAGTCCGCATTTTGTTAAAAACTTAAATATATAGACGATTTATCAACAACACGAACCTATCATCATAATTGGATTTGATTTGTGCCTTTTAATTCGTTTTTTTGCCTCCTTACAAATGTAAAACTTACAATGAAAAGAATTTTAACAACATCACTTTTAGGTATGGCAACACTTTTTGCCAATGCCCAAGAAAAAAAGATTGATTTTGTGGAGTATGATTTGGCAAATGGTATGCACGTTATATTACACGAAGACAATACCACGCCTATCGTAGCTGTTTCAGTTATGTACCACGTTGGATCTAAAAATGAAAACCCAGACAGAACAGGATTTGCTCACTTCTTTGAGCACTTATTGTTTGAAGGAACTCAAAATATTGGAAGAGGAGAATATTCAGAAATCGTTGAGAAAAACGGTGGAACTTTGAATGCTAACACTTCTCAAGACAGAACTTATTACTACGAAATCTTACCTTCTAACCAATTGGAGTTAGGATTGTGGTTAGAGTCTGAAAGATTATTGCACGCGAAAGTTGAAAACACAGGAATTGAAACACAACGTGAAGTAGTTAAGGAAGAGAAAAGACAAAGAGTGGACAACCAGCCTTACGCTTCTTTCATTCCAGAATCTTTCAAAAGATTGTTCAAAGAACACCCTTACAACTGGGTTCCTATCGGAAGCATGGAGCACTTAGATGCAGCACAAGAAGAAGATTACGTGAATTTCTATAGAACTTTCTACGTACCTTCTAACGCAGTATTATCTATTGCTGGAGACATAGACATCAAAGAAACTAAAGCTTTGATTGAAAAGTACTTTGCTACAATTCCTGCTGGAGAAGCGATTAACTTGTACAGAGACGTTGAGAACTTGTCTGACTCTACTTTCCAAGCGAAATATGGAGTTTCAAGAGCAGATTTCAACACGCAAAACTTCGCTAAACCATCTTCTAAAGAAGCGAAGAAAGTATACAAAACATCTAAGAAAACAGACGTTGTTATTCCTAGACCATCAGCTACAGAAGCGCCATTAACAGCGAACATAGTGGATACGGTTTACGACAACATTACTTTACCAGGTGTATTCTTCTCTTACCACGCACCAGCGCAAAACACAGAAGATTCGTACACCTTGCAAATGGCAATGGACATCCTTTCTTCTGGAGCTAGTTCTCGTTTGAACAAAGAGATCGTTGAGAAAAAAGAATTGGCTGTACAGTCTTTCTCTTTCATCTACCCCTTAGAAGATCCAGGGATGGCTGTAGTAGCAAGTATTGCTTCTAAAGATGCTTCTATCGATTCTTTAAAAGCAGCAATGGATGCTGAAATCACAAGAATTTGTACGGAGTTAGTTTCTGAGGAAGAATTCCAAAAAATTAAAAACCAGTACGAAAACAGCTTCTACTCTTCTAACGGAAGAATAGCTGGTATTGCTGAAAACTTGGCAAACAACTACATGTACTTCAACAACACCAACTTAATCAACAGCGAATTAGAAGCTTACGAGAAAATTACACGTGAAGACATCATGCGCGTAGCGAAGAAATACTTGGCAACGAACGCTAGAGTTGAATTATATTACTTACCGAAATAAGAGAGGTTAAAAAAGAGATCAAATGAAAAAAATAATATTAAGCTTAGCTGTATTAGGTAGTATGTACTCTTTCGGTCAGTTAGACAGATCAGTACAACCTAAAGCCGGTGAAGCGCCACAAATCAATATTGCTGAACCAGCAACTTTTGAATTAAGCAACGGAATTAAGGTTATCGTTTCTGAAAATCACAGACAACCCAAAGTAGCGTTTAACTTGGTAATGGGAGGTGATCCTATTTTAGAAGGACCAAAAGCTGGAGTTTCTGATTTTGTTTCTGAAATGATTATGTCGGGTACTTCTAACCGTACCAAAGACCAAATTGACGCAGAAAAAGACTTTATTGGTGCTTACTTAAGCGCTTCTAGTTCTAGTGTTTACCTTTCTTGTTTAACAAAACACATGGACAAAGGTTTGGAGTTGATGTTAGACATCACTATGAACGCAAACTTCCCAGAGAGTGAATTTGAAAGAAACAAGAAATTGTTTGAATCAGGATTATTGTCTGCTAAATCTTCACCAGGAGAAATGGCGAGCAATGCAGAGCGCAAAGCTTTGTTCCCAAACAACAACCCTTACGGGGAAATCATGACAGAAGAAAGCTTGAAAAGCATCACAAGAAATGATGTTTTGGCTTACTTCAACATGAGCTTTACACCACAAGATGCTTACTTAGTTATTGTTGGTGATATCACTGTAGAAGAAGCAAAAGAAATGGCAGAAGCTAAGTTTGGTTCTTGGAAAGGTGAAGCAGCACACAAAGCAGAATTCAACAAAGGTTACTTCCCTAAAGGAAACAGAGTAATTTTTGTAGAGAAGCCAGGTGCGGTTCAATCTGTAATTACTATCGCTCACCCTATTGAAATGATGCCAGGTAACCCTGATCAGATCAAGTTAAGCGTGATGAACAAAATCTTAGGTGGTGGTGGTTTCGGTACGCGTTTGATGCAAAACTTGCGTGAAGACAAAGCCTACACTTACGGAGCTTACTCTAACTTATCTGTTGACAGATACGGAAGCTACATTTCTGCTTCTGGTAACTTTAGAAATGATGTAACTGATTCTGCTATTGTTCAATTTTTACACGAATTCACAAACATTACTGAAGGTGAAGTAACGGATGAAGAATTAGAGTTAAACAAAATGTCTATGTCTGGTAGCTTTGCACGTTCGTTAGAGTCGCCACAAACCATTGCGCGTTTTGCTTTAAACACGTACAGAAATAACTTACCGGCAGATTACTACCAAACTTACTTGAAAAACTTAATGGCAGTATCTAAGGCTGACGTTTTAGAAGTTGCTAAAAAATACATCACTCCAAACAACTTAAACATTATTGTTGTTGGTTCTCCTGACGTATTAGACAAGTTAAAGAAGTTTGATGCTGACGGTAAAATTGAAATGTTTGACGCATTTGGAAATGTATCTAAGAAAGTAGAATACACAGCTGTAAATATGACGGCTTCTGACATTTTAGGAAATGCATTAAAAGCTTTCACATCAACTGCCTCTGTAGAAGAAGCACAAGCTAAAATTGCAGGTGTTAAAACTTACGCAATGACAGGTGAAGCTTCTATGTCGGGTGCTCCATTTGCATTAGCGATTAAAGAGTACATGGCTGAAGGTAAAAAATACTACTCTTCTTTATCTATCCCTGCTATGGGTATGGATGTACAGAAAGAAGTGTTTACAGCTGAAAAAGGTATGACATCAGGAATGGGACAAGCTGGACCTGTTACTACTGAAATGACTGCTGACGAATTAGCTGAAAAACACGCAAACTTTAACATCGTAGGTTTAGATTACTTAGACCTTTTAAATGGTGAAGGAGTGAAAGTTTTAGGAGCTTTAGAAGAAGACGGTAAGAAATTAATCGTTGTTCAATACACTTCTGAAGGAAACCAAAAAACAGCTTACTTCAACGCAGAGACTTTCTTAATTGAGAAATCAGTTGTAATGGTAGAATTGCCTGATGGTTCTCAAGCAGAAATGTTAAACACATTTAACGATTACACAGCAGTTGATGGATTTATGTTCTCAACATCGCGTAAGCAGGTTATGGGACCACAAGCCGTAACTTTTTCTAACATCGTTATTACATTGAACGAAAAATTAGACGAAGGATTATTCAAGTTCTAAGTCGAAATTATAGATCTAAGAAAAGAGGAGCAAAATTGCTCCTCTTTTTTTTTGCCCCTAACTTCCTCTTTTTCAAACCAGAACTAAAAAGCCTCGAAATTTCTTCAAAAAAACTCCCAAAAAGCACTTGTCAATAGAAAAAAGATGAGTACTTTCGCCGCGGAGAAGTGGCAGAGCGGTTGAATGCACCGGTCTTGAAAACCGGCATACTGAGAGGTATCGGGGGTTCGAATCCCTCCTTCTCCGCCAGCAAAAACCGACTCAAATGAGTCGGTTTTTTTTTGTTTAAGGTGTTTTGAAAATCTCTTTTTTCAAAACGCCCCAATTATCACCTTCCCTCACCCAAAACACAACATTTATCATACATTCCCACCTTTCATTTCGTGTTGAATAATTCAATCAACGATGGACATATTAAATGGAGTTTATTTACCAATAATTGCGGTATAAAAACAATACGCATAGACTCCCGAAGACACAGATAAAGCGCACTTTATAAATCAAAACCTCACACTTCTAACTAAGAAAAGCCAACTTTCCACCTACAGAAATTCAAAAAAATAACTAGCTTTAAACAGATAGACTTACAACCACCACTATTCTCAAGAATTCTGGCGGTTTTTAATTAATTAAAATTGAAAAAGGTGTGTTTATACACTTGTTGTAGCTAATTAAATCAGCAAATGCGAATAATAATTATAATAATTCTGAACTCTTTGATTTTGGCTAGTTGCGGAAATAAAAACAAGGATAAAGAATCAAAAATTAAAATAGAACAAAACGAATTGGATACGAAATCATTCTTGGACAATGTTAAGCTCGCTATAAATCCAAAATTTAAGGATTGGGTATTATTTGAGAATGGAACATACATAATATTTGACGATATAAACCAAATTGACAACATTGAAAATGAATCGATAAGACTAATGAAAGAATTCGGACCAGTTCACGCAGGTGGACCTGCTGGAGATTTTAACGTTATATCACTAAATCAAACAGAAGGTTGGGTCGTTTCTGGACATGGTTATGGAATGTACACTTATGTCAATCCTTCAGAATTAGAAATGAATTCACCTGATGACGTTACAATCGGACTTTACGGGCGTTCCAAACGAAATAGCGACGGAGAAAATCCGAATATAATTCACATTAATAGTTCTAAAAATAACTAGCTACAACAATGTATATAAAAAATAGGCGAAATAGTATTAAAATAAAGGTTTCTGGCTCTTATCAATCTTTGTGCTTAACCTAAATTTCAGTGCTTCGTAATCGCCTACTTTTCATATACTAACCGTTGTGGTTCATTAGAAAATGACAAGAGAAGAAGTTTTAAATATTATAACAACAAACGATTATTCTGAAATTGATAGGAATTTTAATCAAATGATTTCTTTATCAGAAGATAACAATGAACTTTTCAATCAAATGTTTAAGAAGGTTTTATTTAAAGTAGCCTGTCTCAACAATGATAGAGAAGACCTTTTTAAATCAATTAAATTTCTTGACTTAAGTTTCCATGGGCTTTCAAAATTACCTAAAGCAGTGTGGCATCTAACACATTTGACCAGACTTGATTATATGAGAGGTAATTTGAAAGTTATCCCAAAGGAAATATCATTGTTGAAGAATTTAAAGACCTTATGCTCTAGTTATAATTTAATAAGTAAAGTACCAAAAGAGTTAGGTCTGCTAAGCGAACTTGAAAGCCTTTGGTTAAACGATAATTCGATTTCAAAACTACCTAAGGAATTAGGAAATCTAGAAAAGCTAAAAGAACTAAGTTTAGATAAGAATCAATTGAAAAAATTGCCAAAGGAATTAGTTCAACTCAATAACCTCAAATCTCTGAGAATTGTAGATAATCAACTTAGAGAAATACCAGAGTTTATTTTTGAACTTGAAAATTTAGAGAGTTTAAGTTTAGGGAGAAATAGAATCAAAGAAATTCCAGCCAAGATTAGTTCTTTGAAGAAACTTTATTATTTGGGATTACAAGGAAATCCATTGACAAAAATATCTGAGAACGTTAACGAACTTAATTTGATAACCTTCAATATTTCTCACACAGGAATTAAGGATACAAGATTTTTGAATGATAAACTACAAAAGGCAAAGATTTAAAAAAAATTAAACCACAACAAGGTGTATAAAGCACGCCCTTCAGGATACGATTCATACACAGAATGTTACATGCAATTGAGAAAAATGAAGAAACTCCTTTACCTAACAATTGTTCTTGGATTGATCAGCTGTACATCTGAATCAAATGATAAAGATAATGAAACCAAGAAAACCATAGAGGAAGTCGATGTTGTCGAAACAATGACCTGTGAGAAGTGCAATTTTAACGCTATCATGAACGCAAGTGACAACTGCGACAAATTAACCAAGGAAGAATTAGAACAATTTCTTTGCTCCTATGATGCAAGTTGCGATTGGACATTTGAATTGATGGAAACGAGAGAAAATCAAAACTTTGGGGTTGCTTGGGATATGTTGTTTGTCCATTTCGACAAATACTTTGATTACTATATAGAGATTTTAGAAGAAAATAAATCTATTAGTCGGGACTACCTAATCCAACTATTTTCTATGCCCGCAATATATGATTTACCACATCGTCAAATATTGAGCAAATTGAAAGAAATAGAAAAGAAAACGGAGTTTCAAACTCGACTTGAGAATGCTTTTGAACAATCCGTTTCTGAAGGAGACAAATTGTTAGAATAAATTAAAGAAAAAAGCCGGTAACAACGTACATGGTAAATAGAGCTTTCTACTGCCCTACATGCCATTGACTAACTTTTACCCCCAACTAAAAAGCTTTACCAAAATCTACTCCTTCCCCCCCTAAAATGGAAAGGGCATTGTAAAAACATACCCGAGAAAAGACTCGAATAACTTCATTTCTCAAAAGTATACTTGTACTAATGTTCATAGAGGATATGGGGTTTAAACCCAGAGTTGGAACACTACTGGGACAAAGAATTCTACCAGCGATAGCAATGGCAACCCGCAAGAGTTTGCCACATTGAAACTTAGGATTTGAAGGTGGTAACCTGAAAAATACTTTAGTTGAAAGCGGCAAAGGAAGAGGATTATAATGGATAGCGCGCCCGGGTAGCCAAGTAAAGCCTTTAAAAAATGCAGCCTTGTTAATAAAAGGTATACAATCGCTTTACTTCCCTACTAAAATTATTATCTTCAACGCTTCTAAAACACGCATAAAATCAAGTTATGAAATTCAACATTACTGAATTCTTTAAACGCAATTGGGTACATTTCTTTGCCCTTGGTTTATTTTTCGTTATCACCTTGGCGTATTTCTCTCCACAATTTGGAGGCAATGGATTGAAGCAACACGACATCGAGCAATTCATAGGAATGTCTCACGAAACGGTAGAATACAGGGCCGAAAACGGTGAAGAACCTTTGTGGACCAACTCTATGTTTGGAGGAATGCCTACCTATCAAATTTCAACGGCATACGAAGGAAATATGCTTACGCAAGTAAAACGTATATTAGGTCTCTGGTTAGGGTCGCCTGCGGGAATTTTCTTAACCTACCTTACAGGGTTTTACATTATGTTGTTGTGTTTTAGAACCAACAAATGGGTTGCTATTTTAGGCGCATTGGCTTTTGCTTTTTCGTCTTACTACATCATTATATTACAAGCGGGTCACAACTCCAAAGCCATGGCCATTGCTTTAGCACCTCCAGTAATTGGTGCCTTTTATATGGCCTTCAGGAACAATTTGAAATGGGGTATTTTACTTTCTGCCCTATTTATGGGAATGGAAATTTCTGCCAACCACTTACAAATCACTTACTACCTAGGAATAGTCTTGATATTCATGGGAATAGTAGAATTGGTGCGTGCTT
The DNA here is from genome assembly GCF_900116425.1 of Lishizhenia tianjinensis. GTDB lineage: Bacteria > Bacteroidota > Bacteroidia > Flavobacteriales_D > Crocinitomicaceae > Lishizhenia > Lishizhenia tianjinensis. Next base: position 984,271 of record NZ_FPAS01000001.1, read on the forward strand.
TTGGAAAACAAAGCAATTTTAAACGTTTCGGTTTTGCTACGTTAGGTGTGCTTGTGGCCTACGGTTTTGCTTTAGGAATTAACTATGGTAACATTAGTTTTACCAACGACTATGCAAAATACACCATTCGTGGAGCGAACGATATAAAAATAAATCCAGACGGAACCACAGCGGCGAACAACCAATCGAAAGGATTAGACAAAGACTATATAACACAGTGGAGTTACGGAATAGGAGAATCGATGACCTTGATTTCGCCTTACATCAACGGTGGTGGAACTGCAGTAATAGGAAATAGTCCGTTCAAGGATAAATTAAAAAGTAAAGAATACAGAAACGACGCTCCAGAACTTTCAAAACAAATGATGTACTGGGGAGATCAGCCCATAGTAACGGGTCCGGTTTACTTAGGTATTATCGTAGTTTTCTTGGCATTATTGGCCCTAGTTTTTGTGAAGGATAGAATCAAGTGGGCATTGTTGGCGGCTACGATACTTTGTTTAATGTTGTCGTGGGGTAAAAACTACATGGGACTCACAGAGTTCTTTATTGACAACATTCCAGGTTACAACAAATTTAGAGCGGTTACCATTATTTTAGCCATAGTTGAGATATGTGTACCTCTTTTAGGTGTATTGTTCTTACAAAAGTTGATACAAGAAAGAGAAGCCATTAAGGCTCAAATGAAAACTTTCTACATCGTATCTGGAGCGAGTGCCTTGTTGCTTTTAATCTTTGCCTTTGCAGGTACTGGAGATGATTACCTAAGTGAAAGAGAAAGTGAATTTTTATACGGCATGGAGGCCAATGTACGTTCGCAAATAGAGAGCATACCCGTAGCCCAAGCCAAAGAGCAATATGGAGTTGATTTAAACAATCCACAACAAAAACAAGCTTTTATCCAAAACGTGGTAGAAAACCAGAGCAAGAGCTTTGATGCCGTGGTTGATTTTAGAGCCGATATAGCTAAAATGAGTTACTTAAGATCTTTTGGTTTCTTGTTGGTTGCTGCTTTCATCATCTTTGCTTTCCTAAAATGGGAAATTAAAACAGAATTGCTTATTGGAGCTTTGGCAATAGTTATTTTGGCTGACTTAGTACCCGTGGATAGAATTTACCTAAACAGTGAGAAAGAAAGAGGTGAAATGAAATTCTGGATGCCCGAGTTTGAAAAAGTGAACCCCTTCTACCCTAACCGTGCTGATCAGCAAATCATGCAAAATGAAATTGCGCAGAACCCAGAATTACAGAAGGTTATAGACGAAGCTGCAAAAAAGGCAGAGGACAAAGACTTGCGCAGAGAGAAAGGTTATGCCAATTATATAGAAGGAAAGAAATTTGCAGCCTTGAATGCTCACACGAACTACAGAGTTTACGAGCCAAGTGGAGGAACAAATTCATCGAGAGCTTCCTATTTCCACAAATCTATGGGAGGTTATCACGGAGCAAAATTGAGAAACATACAGAACATCTACAACTTCCAATTATCTCAAGGAAATTACAAGATTTTCGATATGTTTAACGTGAAGTATTTCATTCAACAAAACCAACAAACGGGAGAGTACCAAGCGCAGCCTAACCCTAATGCTTTGGGTAATGCTTGGTTGGTATCTGAATTCCAAGTTGAAGAAACACCTGAAGAAGAAATTAGAGCTTTGGGGAAAGAAGTTAAAATCACCAACAAAGGAAATGGAACCTTGGTGGTAAACAATGAAGTAGTTACAGATGCTTTGGTTTACGGTGCTGAAAAAATTCAATACGTAAACAAGGGCGATTCTATGAACATCAACATTCAAACGACCTTACAAACTGGTCAAGCCTCTAGCTTTGTAGCAGATATAAATGGTAGAGGAAACTGGGTACCTAATTTCACTTTAGAGATGGATACAACCAACTCTTTTGAGGTATTGGTAACACAAGAAGTAGTAGATAACTTCATGCCGCGTACAGAAGCTATTATTACCCCTTCTACCTACGAAAAAGTTAAGGATAAAAAGATAACTGGAGAAGGAACAATTACAATGACCTCTTATGCTCCAAATGAATTACACTACGCCATCAACACGAGTGGAGATCAATTCGCGGTATTCTCTGAAATATACTACCCAGATGGATGGAATGCCTACCTAGACGGAAAGCAGGTAGACATAGAGAAAACAAACTACTTGTTGCGCGGTGTATTTTTACCAGCAGGAGCGAAAGAATTAGTAATGAAGTTTGAGGTACCGAGTTTTGATACAGTAAATACGGTTTCTTTTGTGCTTTCCCTTTTCTTACTTCTTTTGATTGTATTTTTCTTTATCAAAGATCTTAAGGATAAAAAATGGGCATAGTTCTGAAACACACCCTGAAGGGAAGTATTTATCTTTATTTAGGTACACTAATAGGAGGTATAAATGTTTCTCTTCTTTTTCCAAATCTTTTGGGAGAACAACAATGGGGTGTGCTTACAATCCTATTAACCTTGGTAGCCATGGGGAGTCAGTTCTCGCAACTAGGTCTCCCTTCCGTTATAACGAAATACTTCCCTCTTTACAACAACAGTGAAGTTGAAGGATTTCTCCGTTTTATTGCCTTAAGTTTTATACTCAGTACGGGAATAATAACATTACTGGTAATTATCTTCCAATCACAATTAATGCACTCTTATCGCATTGATGATGTTTCACCATTCTTTTTTGTATTTTTCGTCTGTGGTTTGATATTCTTCACTACTATGTTAAGAATAATCACATCATTGTTAGTTATTCAGTATAAAACGCCCGCATCTTTCTTCTTTGTAGAAGTTTTATTAAGAGTACTTCAAAGCCTTTTTCTAGTAATTTATCACTTCACAGACTTAAACTTCACAGGATTTCTAGGCTTATATTTGGCGAGCTACATTTTGGTTAATTTAGTCGCATTGATTTATTTTCAAGTCTCTAAAACCATGAAATTAAACCTTTTTTTAGAGCGTACTTCTGGTTTAAAAATTAGGGAATATATCCATTATGGCTTGTACACTTTTTTTAATGGTTTTGGTAATGAAATGATTAAAAATCTTGACTTATTAATGTTAGGTTACTTAGTCTTTAACGGTGATATATTAGCAGGAAAGTATAAATCAATTACATTTTTTGCATCTCTAATCCTTATTCCCCTTAGACCTCTCCATCAAATTTTAATAACGATAGTAAGCAACAATTGGACAGATACTAAAAACAATGAAATAGAAGGTATTTACAGAGATTCATCTTTTTTTGGAATATTTGTTTCCGGTTTAATTTACTTCCTGCTTCTTTTTAATTTCAATTGGATATCAGAGCTATTTCCCATCATTGATGAGGGTCTTTTGGTTCTTACTTTTTTTGGATTAGGTACTTTTATCAATGCCGTAACTGGAATTAATGCTTCTTTAATAAGCTTCTCCAAGTTCTTCAAATTCAACACTTTTTCGTTACTCATAAGTTTAGTAGTAAACATTGTATTAAATTATCTGTTGATAAAAGAATTCAACATTATTGGTGCGGCAATATCAACCGGTTTTAGTACCCTATTCCTAAACCTTATTCGCTACTATTTTCTAAAGCGTAAGTTTGGGTATTCTCCATTCACTCGCCTAAACTTATTCCAATTGATCACCATTATAGGTCTATGTGTACTGGCTGTATTTCTTAATCATTTTAAACTTATAAATACTCAAAGCTCCATTATAGGCAGTGTTATAATTTCAGGTTTCTTCTTTTACTATATTTACAATTCTCAATCCTTTAAAAAAGCTTTAAGTAAATAATTATTTAAGACGATTTTCAATAATCTTGTTGATTAACTTTAATTGAGAAGAACTATCTATCTGATAAAGTGTTTCATTCACATACATTTCTTGCGCTTTTCGGTCAACTTGAATTTCTTCCCAACACTCCAAATTGTGTTTCAGCATATCCTTATTAAGAATTTGTATCCCTACCCCCTTTTCTATGTACTTCATAACATCCTGCATGTAGTAGTCCAGAATAAGCATTTTTTTATAGTATGGAACAAACTCAACACCTACAGTTGAGAAACTAGTTATAATCCCCTCACATAATTCAAAATGTTTTTTCAAGGGTGTTACTCTATCAATCAGATAATTTCCGTCATAGATGTCTTTAAAAAAAGTATCATCTTTTTCATTTGGATGAGGACGAATTACGAGTTGATATTCATCAATAAAATCCTCAAAAGTACTCGCAACATCATAAAAGGTTTTCTTTCGCAGCTCCTCATCTCGTTGAGGTTGCGTTGCAAATACTATTATTTTCTTAGTCAAATCAAGCTCGGGATGTTGTATTTCAGGAGTTACCTCACCATCTATGCGTCCAACTATTTCTACGCTAGAGGAAACGTAACCACCTTTAGTAATCAAAAGAGTCTTATCCCTTTGCCCCCAAACAAAAGTCATATCAGGTAATATTGGTGGTGTATGGTACAAACCAAACATATAACTTGGATGCAACTCATGAATAGAGCCATGTTGCACAGCAAACGACTTGATGCCATATTTTTTTATGGCATATTGAATTACTTTTAGGGAAGGACTATTTTCGTTAATCAAACAGACTGCTTTTAAAGACGATTTTTTGAAAAATTTACAATAAGCTCTGAAATAAAGAAAATGCAGTAATAAGGTAGATTTTGATTTACAGAAAATACTTGTTATCAACTGTTCATCAGCAGTGGTTGACAGGTTTTGGAGTTGTTTAGATAATTTCGTGAAGTGCCTATTAAAGTAGATCACGTCTTTAATAAATCCAAAGGAAATCAAATAACGTAAGAAAATAGCATCTGTATTTTGATTTATACTACCTTCCTTTAGATTTACACTTTCTTGGAAAATACGACGCATACCAATCAAATCGAAACTATCTACCAAATCACCGAAATATCTTCGCACAGAACTTGGATAAGCAAAAATGGCTATTTCACTGGTATGATGTTTTAAAGTAAAATTTTGAATGAGCGCTTTAAGTTCTGTTAACAAACTTATTTTATTACCACTAGAACCGCTGGTTGAACTTGAATTCAATTTACTATTTCTATAGGCAAAATAAACTCTAAAATTCTCTAAAAACCATAAATTAACACCTAGCTTATTTTCTACATCTAAAAATACCTGTTCCGTTTTATTGTAGAAATCTATTACCTCTTGAAAGGTTTGATAATTAATCTTTTCAGACATTTTATTAAGAAGCCAAATATTTCTCTATTACTAAATCTAAAGAATTCTCACGTTTTAAAAGATACTCTACAAAAGCCCGAAAAGCACCATCTCCACCCTTTACTGGCAAGGTTAAATCTGCATGTTTTTGAACATAGTCAGGAGCATTTGATGGAGTTGCCGAAAATCCCGCTTTTTGAAGTACTATTATATCATTAATATCGTCTCCGATGTACGCAACATCTTTCCACTCCAAATTCAACTTTTGAAGTAGATGCTCAATCACCTCAACTTTATTTTTCACTCCTAAGAATAAATGATCGATCTTTAGTTTAACTGCTCTTCTTTTTACAATTTGAGTGTTTTCTCCTGTAACGATTCCAACTGGTATATTTGATAATTTCAAGAAAAGAACACCGGCGCTATCACCGGTATTAAACTTTTTCAATTCATTTTCTCCTTGATCGTAATACATTCCCCCATCGGTCCAGACTCCATCAATATCTGTAAGAACTAACTTTGGTAATGCCATTCTACTTTACTTTACTTAAATAGATAATTTCATTTTTAGGAACATCTTCTATGATTTCCTTACCTATTAACTTATCCATTTCACTCCATTTCAAACCATCCCCTGGACTCAATAAATGAATATCAGCCTCAGTTATTACATCACCTTTTTTCAAATCCTTGTTCGAAGCAATAGACCTTTCTAACTTATTCTTTGCGGCTTCAACGTTTGGTTCTATATGTATATCTTCAACCCCAAAAGATTTCTCTAAGTTTCTAATGTCCCGCATCATACGGTACATTCCGTCTATTGCCAATGAACCAGCCTGATCAGTTCCCTTCAGCTTTCGGTCTAATGTAATATGTTTTTCAATAATTTCGGCTCCCATGGCTACTGCAGCAATAGGGGTAGATATCCCTATAGTATGGTCCGAATAACCAATTTTGAACTGACTGTATTCTTTTTGTAGGAATTTAATAGTATTTAAGTTTACATTTTGATATTGGGTCGGATATTCGGAAACACAGTGTAAAATAGAAATATCCTGATGATGTTTTGATATAACATCCAAAGCCTCATCCAACTCCTTTTTACCAGCCATCCCCGTACTGATTATAATGGGGATTTTTGTTTCGGCTAAGGCATTTAAAAGGGGTAAATTTGTCAAATCTCTACTGGCTACTTTTAATCTATCTGGAGTGAAATATTTCAACATAGATAAACAGCTAATTGCGCATAGTGTTTCAACAAAGTCTAAGCCGTGCTGTTTAGCATGTTTATACACCTCAAAGTGTTGTTCATCATTTAACTCTAAAAACTCTCTATGTTCACCATAGGTTGCGCCAAAGGAATTCGGTGTGTTATAAGGTCTTCTCATTTGAGAATCCGAAAGTTCATAATTCAAATCTCTCTTTGTTAGTTTCACCGCATCCATAGGTTTTAATTCTGTCCCAAACAAATTATCTACTACTGGTCGCGCAGCTATTTCTACAAGTAATTTGGCTAAATCAACTGAACCATTGTGATTTTGGCCAATTTCTCCGATTACATAGGTACCTTTATTTTTCATAATTATTTCGTGTTTTTAACAATCTCATTTTTCATAACAGAGGTCCATTCCTCATTTTGATCAATAAACTGTAATAAGGATAATGCATCCTTAAACTCTTTGTCTTTTACCGCTTTAAAAATACGAGCTGCAAGGTTAAAATCGTTTAAAGTATCAACAGTTAATCTAATGTGTTGATGAGCAATATAATCTTCTCCTAACTCATGTAAACACACCTTAAATATATCGAGATGCGTATAAATAAAATTGGTCACATGCTCTAGATACAAAGTATCCTGGGTTAATCTATACGCTTTTTTTAAAGCCGATGTCTTCACCACTTCACAAAACAAACCGAGATGATGAAGGATTACAGCTTTCCCTCCAATGGCAAACGAACAATAGTCTGCATCAAGGTTGGCATTCGACAAAGCTATAAGTTCTTTAAGCTTTGGAACACTTAAAAAAGGGTTATCGGCACAAACCCTTACTACTCTCTCCACATCAAATTGATCAGCAGCTTTAATAAACCTATCCAATACATCCTCTTCACTTCCTCGAAACACACCAACCCCGTAAGCGTTAGCTATTTCTTCTAATTCATCATTCTCTGATCGTTGAGAAGTTACTAAATAAATAGGTAAATCTTCAATTTGCACAAGTTTTTGAAGAAGAATTTCAAAGATTCCCGCTTCCTGATCAAAAGCTAATGTCATTTTCCCTGGCAATCGGGTTGAACCTAACCTTGCTTGAATAAGAACCGCTGTTTTCATTAAAGTTTATTAAAATTATTCTCTGGTTCTAAAATTAACATAATCTTTGTCTTCCCATTCATACATGAGAGGGAATATATGCAACGAAAGGACCTTCTTTTCACCATATAAGTTCCATAAACTTTCCATGCTACTTCCTCCCAAAATCTGCAGGTATCTCACCCCATACTTTGGTTTCCCATTTTCTAATTTCTGTCGTGTACTGATTGCTTCTTAGCCAATGTTCAGCTCGTGCAATTAATTGATGTAATTGTTGGTTCATTTCTGTCTTGGCCAACTTGGTTTTACACGTTTTTTGCCTGATCCAAGAAATAGCAATTTTTGAGTCGGAATAAATGGGCATGGTACTCCCCTTTTGCTTCAATAAAGCCAAACCGTGCACCAATGCTAAAAATTCACCAACGTTGTTAGTACCGTCTAAATAAGGACCTTTGATAAAAAGCTGTTCGCCCGTTTTGGTATACACTCCTCTGTATTCCATTTTACCTGGATTACCTGCACAAGCTGCATCCACACACAATGAGTTTAATTCCACCCCGTGTTTGAGCATATCCTCCCTGCTGATAGTCGAACTCGCTTTTTTACCCTTTACCTCTTCGTAAGTTCCTGCAAATGCATGCTCTGCCTCATCTTTGGTTAAGAAGCTTTTATACTTGGCGTTCGGGTAGCCTTCAATTTGAAGTTTACAATCTGCCCATGAAGTATATATCCCGGGTTCATGTCCTTCCCAAACCACATAGTATTTCTGCTTTTTCCTTGCCATAGTTGAGGCTAAGATAAGAAGGAAAAGAATTTGAAAAAGAATTTTAGACTTTTACTTTCCACAACTTAATGTAGCTATCTTCTTTATGTTCTCGGGCGAGATAATAGAGGTAGCCATCCTTGATTTTCAATTGTTGGGGAAAGGTGTGCTTGTTCACGTTAGTTATCTTCCCTCCTTCTTGAAAGTTATGTCCCAGGTCTTGTATCATTAACAAACCGCCATCCAATAACTTTGCATAAAATATATCTCCATTTTCGGCTTGTATGATATGATCTGCCCAACTTTCTTTGTGGTGATAAACGATGTCGAAAATCTCCTTGCTCTGAAAAAAATTCCCCTTAATACCTATATTCTGTCTGTGGTCTAAAATTACAAACCCTGTGTCTATATTAAAGAAAGGAACATAGCCTTCTTTCGACAACACCATATGGTTGAAATTAATACTCATGGCAGAAAGGTTATTAATATTGGCTGCCCACTCCAACTCATGACGAATTTGATCCTCCAGCAGACTGAAGTAATTTTCCATGTCGTTGGAGATATAGAGTAAATTATTAACGTCGTTAATGGTATCAAACTCAATAAACATGTGGGTTTGATTTTTATTCATAAACGTTTCATAAACCAACCCTTTTTCTGTAGTTCCCACACAATTAGAGAGTAAACTCAAGAACTTGTCTTTTAACATGGGATACAGAAAGTTTATCCCCTCATTACCAAAGTAAATTTGATACGCTGAATCCGTGGTTAACAGGTGATGGTAGCCCATGCAATCGGTATAAAATCGCTCTGGCTTTTGCTTTAATTCTATACGTTCCAATTCTTTAAAATCAGCATCCACCCTTCGAATTATATAATTCAATTTCAATTTAGATAACAACACGATCTCCTGCTCATCAAAAAGGTAATCGAGTACATATTCATCCTCTAAAGTTGGCAATTTCACCTGCTGAAAGGCAGTAATATCAACGCCCTCTAATTCCTGAATGCTATCTTTTTGTGCCCAAAGAAATACAGGGATAAACATGCTTAAGAGTAGTAGTTTTTTCATTATCACATAATTTACTACCCTAAGATACTCAGGTTCAAAATGAAAGCAAAAAGTTTTTCATCAGATTTGGAAAAGAATTTACAATTCTAAATACATCCTTCTGTCAGTTCTTTCACCCTTTCAATTTACAATTTGTCGCACTATAATGTAATTTTCAGTCATTCTGTCAGCCCTTATCCACTGGCATAAAGATTGACTTATAGCAGCCAAACAAAACGCAAATCAAAATATATGAAAACGGGTAATATTAATGTACAAACGGAAAACATCTTTCCCATCATTAAAAAATTCTTGTATTCGGATCACGAGATATTCTTAAGAGAGTTAGTATCGAACGCAGTTGATGCCTCTCAAAAATTAAAGTTCTTTGCTAGCAATGGTGAGTTCACGGGAGAAATGGGTGACTTACAAGTTGAAGTAATTTTAGACGAAGCTGCAAAAACCTTAACCATTAAAGACAATGGAATAGGTATGACTGCTGAGGAGATTGATAAATACATCAATCAAATTGCTTTCTCTGGAGCAGAAGAATTTGTTCAGAAATACGAAGGAAAAGAAGGAGCTGAGAACATTATTGGTCACTTCGGTTTAGGGTTCTACTCTGCCTTTATGGTTGCAGATAAAGTTCAAATCAAGACTTTGGCGCGCTACGAAGGAGCACAAGCTGTTCAATGGGAATCTAACGGAGATCCCTCTTATACGATTACAGAAATTGATAAAGCAGACAGAGGAACAGAAATCGTTCTTCACATTTCTGAAGAATCGAAAGAATTTTTAGAAAAGAACAGAATTCAGGGAATTTTAGACAAGTACTGTAAATTCTTACCTATCCCAGTAATCTTTGGAACAGAAACAAAGTACAAAGATGATCCATCTGGAGAAAAAGACGAAAACGATAAAGTAAAACAAGTTAGTTACGAGGTTCCCAACCAAGTAAACAACCCTGTTCCTGCATGGACGAAAAAACCAGCAGATTTAACAGATGAAGACTACGGAACCTTCTACCGTGAATTGTACCCAATGAGCTTTGACCAGCCTTTGTTCCACATTCACTTAAATGTAGATTACCCCTTCAACTTAACTGGTATTCTTTACTTCCCTAAGATTAAAGAAAACGTAGAAGTACAACGCAACAAAATTAACTTGTACTCTAACCAGGTATTTATTACAGATAGCGTTGAAGAAATCGTTCCTGAGTTCTTGACTTTATTACACGGAGTTATTGATTCTCCAGACATTCCATTAAACGTATCTCGTTCTTACTTACAAAGTGATGGTAACGTGAAGAAAATCTCTACTCACATCACTAAAAAAGTAGCCGATAAGTTACGTGAGATGTTCAACAAGGATAGAGAAGATTTCGAAAGCAAATACGAAGATTTACGCATCTTTATTGAGTACGGAACATTGTCTGACGAGAAGTTTGCCGACAAAGCAAAAGCTTTCTCTATGGTGAAATCTACAGACGATAAGTACTACACTATTGAAGAGTTTAAAGAAAAAGTTAAAGACCTTCAAACAGATAAAGACGGTAAAACAGTTTTCTTATACACCAACAACAAAGACGAGCAATACAGCTTTGTTCAGGCAGCGAAAGATAGAGGTTACGAAGTTTTAGAATTAGACGGACCACTTGTGTCTCACTGGGTTTCTAACATAGAAAGCAAATTCGAAAATGTAAGCTTTGCACGTGTAGATGCGGACACTTTAGACAAGTTAATTGCTAAAGGAGATGAAATGCCATCTAAACTTTCGAAGGAGGATGAAGAAGCATTGAAGCCAGTTTTTGAAGGAGTTGTAGACAAAGACAAATTCAAAGTTCAATTCGAAAGTATGTCAGAAACTGACGCACCAGTAGTATTAACTCAACCAGAATTCATCCGTAGAATGATGGAACAACAGAAATACGGTGGAGCTGGATTTATGGGTGCTTTCCCTGAAACCTACAACATGGTTATTAACAGCAACCACCCTAAGATTTCTGACATTTTGGGAGAGGCTGATAGTTCTGTAAAAGAAAACAAAGCTAAACAATTGGCAGATCTCGCTTTATTAGCACAAGGCTTATTAAAGGGAGAAAAATTAAACGATTTCGTTAAGCGAAGCGTAGAATTAATATAACACTCGAAGGGGCGTTTCGGCGCCCCTTTTTCATACACTATGGGAACAGGATATTATAAATTCATTTTAGCAGCATTAGGTTTTTTATTTTTTGGTTACAGCATAGGCTGGGCGATTTTCGGATTCTTTGTGGGAGCCATCGCCGATGTTTATCCTGTCATTAAAAAGCAACTCAGCGCTTTTCAAAACGGTGAATTCCAAGGTGCTTTTAACAGAGCGGGTGCCGGTGGAGGTACGTACGGAAACCCTCAAGACATCTTTAATTATTACCAAAGGCAAAGTCAACAGTACGACTTCCCTACCATGTTAATTGCCCTCTCAGCGGCTGTTATGAAAGCAGATGGTAAAGTCTTGAAGGTAGAATTGAATTATGTAAAGAGTTTTTTCTCGCGTCAATTTGGAAACCAGTTTAACAAAACGCATTTACAAACCTTAAAGCAGTTTTTGGATACACCTACCATACCCATAGATGAAATTTGTAGAGACATCAACATGCGTATGCAGCCCGCAATGCGTACTCAATTGATTCACTACCTTTTTGGAATTGCCAAAGCGGATGGAAATGTTGGTCAGGCTGAAAGTGATTTGATTAACCGCATTTCTCGTCTATTAGGCGTGGGAACCAGTGATTACACTTCAGTTAAAAACATGTTCCAAAAAGATACAGACAGCGATTATAAAATTTTAGGAATTACCAAGGCTGCAACGGACGATGAAGTAAAGAAGGCCTACCGTAAAATGGCCATCAAGTTCCACCCCGATAAAGTTGCCCAAATGGGAGATGAATATCAAAAAGGAGCCAAAGAAAAATTCCAACAAATAAACGATGCCTACGAAGCGATTAAAAAAGCAAGAGGTATTAAATAGATGATTTTAGTTTTAGCAGAAGAAGCACAACTCATGAGGGTTGTGTTTTTTTGTTCATAAATATTTCTTTCCCTTTCATAACAAAGGATAAACACTATTTTCGCGGCCTTACTAAAAAATCACTCATGAATAAATTATTATCGATTTTAGCGCTTAGCATCCTCATTAATGGTTCACTTTTGGCGCAAGCAAAATCTGGATTAGGAGCCACTTTTGAATTGGTGAATGATACAGACATAAGCATCCCTCAAAAAGGAAGCAACAGTTTAACCATAGGGAAAGCCAATTTTTGGGCGCATCAAAATGGTAATATTCTAAAAATCTCGAAATACGTCAACAGCCAACGTGTACTTAAGGTAAAATTTCCCTTTAACGCTGGAGAATATAAAAGAATCTCAACCAATGGACAAAAGTTCACAACATTAGGAGACCATATATTGGAAATCATCAAAAACCCCAACGGGAAAACGAGTGACTATTATGTTACTGCTATTAATACAGATCTTGAAGTAGTCAAAACATTACAAATGGCTTCTGTTCCGAAAAATACAAAGGGATCAAAAGTGAAATACTTTGAAAAAGAAGGTCACCTAATATTTGTACAATACGCTAGAATTTCTTCAAGCCAGCAAGAACTTACAATTACTGCCTTAAATCAAGATTTAGAAAAAATTGAACTAGATAAATACACCATAGATGTAGATGAAAACAGTTCAGCTTTTATCAGCAACATCGAAATTTATGAGAACTTCTTAACTGCAACTCACCAAATATTTAATGAGAAGACAGGTAATAGTTCTGCTTGTAGTTTTAAACAATATAGTTTAGATGGAGATCACACAACTGTACTTGAATTAGGTCTTCCTAAAGATTTATCTACAATATACACTACTCTACAAGGTGATCAACTTTATTTAACTGGTTTTACACATGACCAAATAGCTCATGGAACTGCAGGTAAGGTATTTCATGCTAAATATTCTATAGAGAATCAAAAATTAATCAACTATGATGAACAAGTATTAGGTAAGGAATTTATTGAAAATCTTTACAATGAGGAAGACCTAAACAAAGCAAAAAATGGAAGAAATTACGACCATTTAAATTATAAAATACTTGAATCTTACTTACTTGATGATGCTACTACCCTAACAGTAGCTGAACATTACTTAACCTATACTCAAAATGTTGCTTCAACAGGTGTTGAAAGAAGATATATTAGAAAAGGAATCGTATTGATTAAAACAAATAAGGAAGGGAAAATCATTTGGACCAAGCATTTGGATAGACACATGCATTCTACAGAAGATGGAAACGGTGCTATTTACCAGAGACTTAAAGATGGTCAGCTTCATTTAATTTATCAATTTGACTATTACATCATTGCTAGTCTTGTAGATATTAAAAATGAAGAGGTGGAAACATCGGTAGTATTTGACGATAAAGAAAGCAAACACGTTCTTCCTCACTATGATGAATTCATAGAATTAGAAAAAAACAAAATTGCTATCTCGTGTAGAGGTTTTGTTAGTGCAAATGCACTTATCATTGATTTTGATAATTAATCGAAAACAAGAAAATTTGAAAACACAACTCTCTAGGGTTGTGTTTTTTTGTTTTAACGAATGTGTAAATTAAGAAACTCTTATATTCGTGGCGAACCTAAATTATAAAAATGAAAAAAATACTAGTACTAGGATTAACCGCACTATTAACCACTGCAAGTCTCTTTGGACAAGAAAAAGGATCTGCATTAGGCATTGATGTAGAAGTCAACGAATACAAAACTGGAAGAGGAACCAAAAATTTCGGGACAATAAACGGGAAACAATACGCACAAGGGAAATCTGGATTCGTATTTTACTTTTTCCCTATTGCCATGCATACGCTTTTGAACAAAAAGGAAGATGGTCAAGTTTTAAAGACCGTTAAACTAGAGGATAAAAACAAATATTTCAAAAGAAAAAAGTTTGAGGTAACCAACTTTGTAACCGTAGGTGAAAATATTGTAGAGTTGGTTCCAAGATATGATGAAAAAAATTCTACATACACCATTTATGCAGAGGCTTTCAACCAAAATTTAAACAGTGTAGAATTAGGTGAAATCTATACTACAAAATTTAAAGAAGGCGCACGCTTCCTTTTATCTTACGAAAAGTACGAGAGTAAATTACTACTTAAAATTTCCAAATATGAAAGCGGAGCCTTAAAATCGATAAGCTATTTATTTGTAGATCAAAACTTAGAAACAGAAGACATAATAGTAATCAACACAGATGAAGATGGTACTTTCACAGGAGCTACAACTTACGTTAGTTCTGATGAACCAGACATCACATACGCAATTTCAACAACAAAAGGGGATGAAGAATTAGAGGGAGTATGTTACCAACTCGATTTAGAAAAGGGTCGTGATACTGATTTCGACTTAGACTTTTCTGATTTAGATGAAAAAAAGAGTAATATCGTAGCCAAAGTTCACAACAATAAACTTTACATTTTTGGATTTAGCAAAGTAGAAAAAGGTGATCAAATTTTAGATGAATACTTCACGCAGATATACGATATAAATACCAAGAAACTCATTTCTCACACTACCAATGAACTCTCACCAGAATTTATTATAGAACCTGAAATAGATGCTTTTAAAAGCACTCATCAAAAAGCTATAGACAAAGGAGAGTACAAAAGTCTCCGTACACATAGAATTATTCAAACTCACTTTTTAGAGAATGGAAACATCCTTCAATTGGCAACTAATTTCTCAATGAATACCATGCAAAATATTTTTGTCTATTTGCTTGATGAAAAAGGTGAAATCATAAAAAAAACTTCGTTTCAAGTTAGACAATACACAGGGTATAGTGCTTTTGGAGTTCATAATAACTTAGAGGGAGATATTTTAAAACTTTGTTACCTTGATAGAGAAGGTTTACAAGCGAGAACAATTGATATTACATCTCTAAAGACTGAAAGTGAATTGTTGTTGGAAACAAAAAAAATTATTGGATATGACTACTTTATGACAACTACTCATTACCCTAAGCATAATGAACGAGTAATTCAAGGAACCAAGTTGTCCAAAGAACAATCAATACACATTACTTTTTAAGTAGATTAAATCCTTAAATGAAGCCAACTCTATCTCAAGGGTTGGCTTTTTTGTTTGATAGAAACTATTAAATTAGTAGGAACTTAAAATTAAACAATGAAAAAACTAATCACGCTATCTCTGTCATCCCTTTTGCTAGGAATGAGTAGTTTAAACGCTCAAACTAAGACAGTTTTAAATACTAATTTTGAAAAATCTGAAAAACAAGATGTTTTAAAAGGAGAATATTTTGCAGTTATCAATGGATATTCTTTTGAGCACATAGAAAATGGTTCTATCAATAAGTTGGTTAAAAAACAAAATGGGAAAAATGTTGAAAGCATAAAGCTGCCAGGTAAAACAGACCTCTACAAACGTTATGATGCCTGGTCTACCTTTAAACAATTTGGAAAATATTTGGTTGAGGTTCTGGACTGGGAAAACAATAAAACTGATAAACAAGATTACATTCTCACCTTCTACGACGAAAACTTGATTGAAAAAAAGGTTATTCCTGTAGCAAAACTTACCAGCGACTGGGAGAAAAGAGATTTTCACACAGAAGTTATAAACGAGTATCTTTTTATTAAAACCGTTGAACAAAAAGGAGGTGGTAACAATTCTATAGGTATTAAGGTCATTGGAAACGATTTAGAATTAAAGAAACTTGACCAATATACAGTCGCAGGAAAAGTTTCTATACAAAAGGTAAAAATTGAAAATGACATTTTGAGTTTTATTCAAATGGTTAAAAATACTAACGGTCAAATTCTCGAATTGAAGTACATAGGGTATAACCTAAAAGACAACCAAAAAACAAGTGTAAATTTAGATTTCAGCGCATTAAAAGAAGGTGTTAGCGATTTTGATTATAGGCTTGACGATAATACGCTTAAGATTCATGGATATACCTTAGATGACTATGAAAGTTTTCAATTTGGAAAAGTTTTCTCTATTGCAATTGACATCAACACTGAAAATGTACTTCACACCAATACAAGTGAAAAGATATCAGGTGATGCCAAGGAAATGTATACTGCTTTTGACTTACTCAAACAAGGTAAAGTAAACGAAGGAAGATACTTTTCTTACCGTCAATTAAACACATGGAAACTAGAGGACGGATCAACGATAACGCTAGGAGAACACTACAATTACTATGAAACAGTAGACAAATCAAGTTATGATTATTACAAACCCCATCACCTTCATGCTGATTTAATCATTTCTAAATTTAATGAAGCAGGAGAAGTAGAATGGATGAAAACTGTCCCTAGAAACACGCGTTCTACGCAACTAAAAGATACAGAAATATTCTCGCACCTTAATAATGAAGAAGTCTCACTGGTTTATGAAAGTAACGGAGATTTTATGTTAACTAAACTAGATTTGAGTTCTGAAAACATTGAAACAGAACTCATCTTCAACAAAAAGGAACATAAGAGTAAAACAAACTTTGGTGTGTACACACAGCTATCTGAGGATGAATTTGCCTTATCTATATATGATTTGAAAAACCATAATGTATTGATGGTAGCGTTTTAAGTGTTGATATAAAATTAAAAACGGGCCGATTCAAAAATGAATCGGCCCTATTTAACTTTAATAATATTGAAGATATAAACTCAACTCCTTAAGGGTTGTGTTTTTTTATCCACCTATTTTAAATCTCACTTGAGAAAAGACTATTTTAGACCTAACAATCCCCATAAATAATGAAAAACATTGTTAAACTACTATTTCTTAATTTACTTTTTTATCTACCGGCAAACCTATCCGCTCAAGAATTAAAAGACAGTTTAGCTTATGAATACAATGTTGCCCTTTATGATGTAGGTGATTTGCGAACGGGTAACTTTATTGGACAAATTGGTGATTATTACTATGTGTATACCAGTAAGGACAGTTATCACAATCAACAAATGCGCCTAGAAAAATACAACATTAAAGGTGGAATAGAACGTAGTGTCTATATTCAACTGGAGGTAGAAAACTGTTATAAAAGACTCGAATATCAAGGTTATCGAAAATTTAAAGAGCCTCTAAGAGATCAATACAAGATTATAAACAATGAACTTTATCATTTCATTCCAGATGAAGATATTCAAACTCATACAAGACGTGTATGGGTAGAAAAAATTGATTTAGAAACTCTTGAATCATTTGAACCACAACTCCTTTTCGAACACACTGTTGCAGAGGATGAATTTATGAAATACCGCAAAAGTCCTTTCTCCCTAGCTGTAATTCAAAGGAAGGAATTAAACTTTCTATACATTAAAAGTCAATATTCAAATGAAAAAATTGATCTTATAAAAGTGGAAGATGGAATTTTCGAAGCGTTGAATTTAAATATCGAGAGCAAAGAAAATTTTCTAATGCAATTAGACCCTAACAACATTGCTATTACCTCAAACAAACTGCGTGTACCCATATTTTACCTTCATCGTCAAAACGACATTTCTCATGTAGAACTACATACTACCGATTTAAACTCAAAAATAGGCTCAAAACAAATCACGTTTAACAGTCTAAACTTTGCCCCCATACATCATTTTGATTACAGAGTGATATTTGAAGGAAACCTTATGAAATTCATTTTCTTCTACAGACCAACAAATGATTTAACCAGAAACTTATATTCCATTTATGCTTATGATTTGACCACACAGGATATTTTTCATCATCAAGGACAAATTCCTGGTTTAAACAAAAAGACTTTTATGCATGAGTATGACCGAGATGTGATGTCTAAAAAATGGACTTATTTCACAGAAAATATGGACACCTCTTTCTTTGATCTACACTTTCGTGAAATTTTCCAATCTTCAGAGGGTAAGACTTACATTGTAGCATCCTATCAAATAAATAAACGTTTAGGAACGATAAATGGACCCAACGCTTATTTTAATGATTATCGTTTTAGCAAAGATTTACCCGGAGATTTATTTGTTTTTGAACTCAATACAGATTTAAGCATTTCTTATTTGAATACTATAGATATCTATAATTATCCTAATCCGGACAATTATGATTATTACGTCACTCACGGAGGAAATTACCCAAAATTGGATTACCCTCTACTAACATTTAAAAACAACAAAATATATTTTGTTCACAGCAATTACGAAGATCCAAACCATAGAGATATGGGACCACGACATATAGAAATCACGGCTCTTGATCTAGTGAACAATAAAATTTCCAACCTTGGAAAAATAAGAGGCCATGAATTTCTAACCCAAAGTATTTACGCTAGAATTCCTTTTGACAAGGCGCATAATACTGGGTATAGGAGTAAAAATGGAGATAGATATATTTTACAATTGAATCTCAAAATTAAATAAAAGAGCATGTTAATCAATTAAAAACAAGCAAAACGAAGTACGAATCTCAAAGCTTCTTACCAAATATTGAGAAGTTGAATTCACTACATTCCTTAATTATCCAGAAGCCACAAATTATTGACGGTACAGAATTAAAGTAAATCCTATTCTCAAAACCGCAAGCTCTCTATACTACTTAAATGAAGAACCTATTTTTTTAATAATTCAAAGATGATTTCACTACTGTAATACGCTATATTCACTATTCTAACTAGCTTAATTTGATGAAGTATTTTTCTTTTATTCTGTTTTCCATATTATTTCTTATACCATTTGAATCTAGCGGCCAAAGCTATGAAGTGCTTGGCACAAACATTACTATCCTGGAAAATGTAACGGAAGAAAAACCCATTGCGGTAATCGGTAACTATGAGTTTTTTCTTCAATCAGAAAAAAACTACAAACTCAATATTCCTGTTGGTGAAATAAACTACATTCAAAAAAGATTAAATGGGAAAACCATAAATCAAATAAAAATTACCTATGCAAAGAATTCATCATTGAAGTTTGTTCAATTCAAAGATAAATTCGTGATCATTGAAGAGGACTTAAATCAATCTGAACATTTAAAAAGTATTTTAATAAGGGTATACGACCCTTTTTTACGATGTATAAAGGAAAAGCGTCTGTTTAACGTACAAACCATGGATGAGCAATGTTTTACAGAAATTCAGTACCTCTATGATGATGAAAACCTATTTATAGTTGGAACATCCATCATAAATGAATCCAATACCCAAGTTGAAATACACCGTTTTGATTATACAGGTTTAGTAACAAAAATAGACCAATATATTGTTCCATTGGGTATAGCCGATTTTAAAATTTACAAAGCAATTGTATATAAAAATGCCCTTAACCTATTAGAGCGAAGAACCGAAAACAATACAATTAATTTCAACTTAAAAAATTACAATTTAACGACCTCTGAGAAAGTTGACTTTCCTTTAGATATGTTGAAATCACAGTATCATCTAGCTGAATTTGAAATTGAATTTAACAACGACAAGATATTATTATTTGGATTTACCTCTTTCCTTGTAGATTCTGAAAAACTGTTTGGTTCCATCATTCTTGAATACGACCTTAGCACTGGAATTCGAACGCGTTATGAAATCGAAAGTATTCCTAAAGCTCAAGGAAAAACATACGAACTCTGCAGCCTTTTAACAGCCATAAAATGTGGAAACGGTTCCATAATTCTCATTGGAGAATACAAAAAATTCGATTTTGAATACGACTATACTAATCAGAAGTTTGTAATCTGTGATCATAGTAACTTTATCATTCTTAAATTAAATACAGATCGCCAAATAGAAAGTATAAACATATTTGACCGTTTTGTAAGTGATGTTAATATTCCTTATTCAAATGTTTTATGCCATTTCAACAATGGAATATTGAATATATTGTATTACAACAACTATGCTTTGGTCTTAAAAAAGGTTGATTTAAATAAAAATGAGGAAAACACAATAGAAATTTTCAAACGCGACTATGGAGACTTACCTTTTTTCAATCTATCCAATTACGAAAGGCTAAATGAAACAACTTATATAATTAACGCTGGTATAAATACAATGCCCAGGAAGCTCAAAGTGGAATTTTAAAACTTAAAGATAAAACGGGCCGATTCAATGTTGAATCGGCCCGTTTGTTTTAAAAAGATATTATTTACTCTTTATCCATGTGCTCCCTCAAGTTCTGGGCTATTCTGTCCATACCTTGGTGGAGGGTGTAAATAAAGCCATCCAAAGCTTCTGTTTTATCGGGGGCCAATGCCTTGAGGTTCTCGGCAATTTCTTGCAGTTGTACCATCATTTGTGCCGATGAATCATCCCCGTAACCTTTGGTCTTTTGTCGTTTTTGAAATTCTCGTACGATTTCCTCCCAACGCTCAGCTTCTTGCTCGTTTAACCATCCAAAAGTGGACTTAAACTTTAATAAGTTCGCTTCAGCATCTGCCGTTAAGGTTTGCGACTCATTTTCGTAGTGAGATTGTAACAAGGTCAACAACTCTTCCTCGTTCATAAGTGTGTTCAACTTCTCCACGATCTTGTTCATGTTACGGTAAGAACCTTGCAATTTAAAAGCGGGCTCCCTCCTATACACCTCATCTTGATTGGCGGATTGTATGTAGAGTTCGTTCACTTTCATGACCACATCTCTTACCTTGATCATCTTCTCGAAAAGACTCACATTTTCTTCCACGACTTGAGCAGAATATTGTCCTTTAAACTCCACCAATTCTTTATCCTTCCCTTCTGCCAAACTCACAAACTGTTTTACATCTTCGTAAACATTGTTTTTGATTTGGTTTAACAAAGGATGTGAACTTAAACTGTTTTCTATGAAACTCGATGCAAAGGCATTTCCATGTCCACCCACGATATCTCCCAAATTGTAAATATCTGCACGGTTGGCTAACATGTCTGGAATTTGGAATTTCCCTCCACTCTCTGTATAGGGGTTCCCGGCCATAATTACGGCTACCTTTTTCCCTCTAAAATCATAGGTTTTGGGCTGACCTTCAAATACACCTTCTATCTTACGTTGTCCATCTGCTAAAGAAATAAACTTTTGTAAAAACACAGGACTACAATGTTGAATATCATCCAAATAAATCATTACGTTATCTCCCATTTCAAAGGCCAAATTCAACTTTCTTAGCTCTTGAGCCGCAGCTGTAGAATCGGCTTGTTTTGGGTCTAAGCTTGTAACTTCATGACCAATAGATGGACCGTTGATCTTCATAAAAATCAAACCTAATCTGTTGGCGATGTATTCCATCAAAGTTGTTTTACCATATCCTGGAGGAGAAACCAATAAAAGCATACCCATCAAATCCGTACGCTTGTTTGCCCCTACTGCTCCAATTTGCTTGGCAAGATTATCACCCACGATAGGCAAATACACTTCGTTAATCAATTGGTTACGCACAAAAGAATTCATCACTTTAGGCTCCAACTCATTTAAACGCAATTCCTTGGAATAGGTATCTACCAACTCTTTTTTACGGTGTTGTAAACTTTCAAAATCACG
This sequence comes from Lishizhenia tianjinensis, assembly GCF_900116425.1. Classification (GTDB taxonomy): domain Bacteria; phylum Bacteroidota; class Bacteroidia; order Flavobacteriales_D; family Crocinitomicaceae; genus Lishizhenia; species Lishizhenia tianjinensis. The sequence goes on from NZ_FPAS01000001.1 coordinate 1,006,100, forward strand.
TTGGTAAACCGCTATAAAGTTTTCAATTTGTGGAAATAAATCGGCCAAATTCACTTGAGCCTTTCCTCCAACTATAGTAGAATGATCTCCTTTTAAACCATCTATTTCAATCGTTGGTACAGGAATAACATTTTCTTCTCCTATGTTTTTAGAAAGCATCAAGGAACTCAACTCCGCGGCATGGTTATACCCCAGGTTTTCTAGCGCGTTTTGAAGCATCTGATAATAATGAAAGAGTTTATCTTGCTCTACATTATCCAATATCAACGACTTCCTTTTCTTCACTAAATGACCGTAATCCTCATAAGCCTTAGAACTAATTACAAAGTGATCATCGTAGAGTAATTCTTGTGTCAGGTAAGCTGCAACGTCTTTTGTTAAAGACAAGTATTTCTTAGGAAGGATGTCTGAAAGTAGAGCAAATAACTCATCTTCTACCTGCGTAAAAGTATGTGTATCCAAAACTTCATTCACCAAGCGATTCACTTGAATAAGGGCTTCCAACTCACCTTTGAAGTCAGCCTTCATACTCATCCAAGCCACACGCGCCAGAGCTCTAACCTCTTGGTTCACGAAAATGTTCGGATTCAATTCACCCTGCTTAATAAAGGCTTGCAAATACAACAAAGCATCAGCATCATGCACACCTTTGATGTAGTTTTCTTTGTAGCGGGGCGACATAAAGGTTCTCACTTTTTCAAGCAATTCCTCCTCTGTTAATTTCACCAATTCGGCCGTTCCAAAGTTTTTGAACATGAGATAAGCCAAGTATGCACCCCTGTAGACTTTATCATTTTCAGAAATAAGGGATGAATTCCATATGGCTTTGTGTCCGTTTAGAACCTCATCTTCTACCTCCTTAAAGAAATTTGTACCTGTTATATGATAGAACATGGCCTCGCCCCTTTGTATAAGGGTTAAACCTAATTTCTGCTTATTCGTTAAGAATTGATGATTTCCAAATTGGATTACATCATCTCCATTGGCAAAAAGTTCTTTTTTATCCTTTAATGATCTTAAGGCATTTTCCTTCAAAGACTTTAATTGAGCCGCAACATCATCGGCTTTTACTGTATCTCCGAGTTCAATTAAATCATCTACTGTATTTCTCACCTTCTCCACCATCAAATCTGAGGCATAGTAAGCTTGAATTTCGGCTTCTTCTTTAAAGGTTTTGAGTTTGTTCTCTACTGTTTTAAGAAGTCGTTTTGCACCTTCTTCCAGTTTTGTAGTTCTTCTCCCTCGTTGTTCTTGAAGATAGATTTTACGGTTTTCAAAAGCTTCATAAATAGACTCACGCTTTTCCCCCACCTGATCTACAAATTCATCAAAATCTACAAATTTGCTCTCTAGTTCTTCTAATTGAACCATGAGTTTATTCATGTATTCATCTGCTTTTTCTTCTGTAGAACTTAGGTCTAAGAAATTCACCACAGATTGAGAAATCAAAGTCAATTGCGCTGCAAACTCTGCCTTTCCTTCTACTAAAAGCAATTCCTTTTTCTTGTTCTTTAAACTTGCCGAACAAGTATTGAACTTGGCATAAACAGCTGAAATTTGATCTATGATTTGAGTTGATTTAGTAACATCCTCTATGCGAAGATTACCTACTATCTCTATCAACATTTCTAATTTCTTCGCCGTAGAAATGATTTTATCTTCTAAGTTCTTAGCGTCGAAACTTTTGGTTAAACCAGAAATTTCACCGTTGATTTCCTCTACTTTCTCCTCATACACATCCAAGGCTTCTGGACGAATTAAGAAGGAAATACAATTCTTAGATAATTCTTCTGTTTGCTGGGTGATATCTGCTTCTAGAGCCTCTATCTCTGCTAAGTTAGCATAACGTAAATCTTTTAAGGCTACAACTTGACCTTTGATTCCGCGTAATTCGGCCAAATTATCTACATAAGAAGTAATGGTTTTCCCTCTAAAGTATTTGGAATTTTTAAGAATCTCCTGCGCCTTATGGGAAGTCTCCGCTATACTTTGAGCCGTTTGTTGCTTAATGCTTCTTACTTTCTCAAACTCATCTATAGCCTTAGAGGCTGTTTGACGAATTTGATCGATAGGTTCACCAATCTTGTGGGCTTCCTCGTGCATCAACCAATGTTGCGTATCTAAGATATCTTGTGTTTTTTTGGTGATATCCACATATAAACCGCCAAAGCTATCTTCCTTGTTCAAGAGTTTGATTAGCTCCTTACATTCGGCCATGGTACGAACAATGGTTTTGTTCCCTAGCTTGGCCAAGTAACTATCATTCCCAGTATTTTGCTGTACGTTAACATCTAAAAAGGGCGTTTGCCACACTTGTACACTGTGGTGTTTCTGTTGCTCCTCCTCTGCTCTAAAGTAAACAAGTTCTCCGTTTTCGAAAAGAGAGAAACCGTTACAGATGATAGGCGTTAACACACTCTGCGCAATCAAATTGTAAGAAAGTAAAATGTAAATTCCACTTTGTTGGTTGTAGAACACATACATAAAATCTTCTCCATTTGGTGAGTTTATTTTACGCTCAAACAACATCCCATCCAAAGGATTATCAAACAACTTGAATTCTCCCGTTTGCAAGTAATAGCCTTTCGGGAAAATGATACCATGATCATCTGGGAGAAGTACACAAGCATCTTCTATGGCATCTATGCGCACTACCTCTTGTATCTTCACGTTGTAGACCAAATACCTGTATTTCTCCTCCTTATAGGGTTTTATTTTCATCACCACAAGGTTTCCGATGACAGCGTATTGTAAATCTACATCATCCAAGGTTTGATCAGCTTGATCTACAGGTTCGGCATATATACCTTTCCCCGTGTCTGTATTATCTTCTACCTTAACGGTTAAATCACCTCCTGTTGTTTCTACAAAGACCAAATCCTCTAAAGAAATATGACCGTGCGTACCTTTGCGCTGCATATCTCTTTTGGCTTTCTTCCACTTAAACTCGTAGCGGTTTGGAAATTTGTATTCACTATCCGATCGGTTACCATAATAGACCAAACAGTCTGGCGTTATCTTCCACTTAAAAGTTTTGATATCGCTAATGTTCTTCCCGGTTTGAAACACGAAGTAGAGAAAACCATTGATTTCTGCAAATTGAACAAAAGTGGTTTCCTTGTAGTATTTATATAAATTGGCAAAATCTTCGAAGAATTTTTCATCTTCTAAAAGTGCCAAAGTATCTCTTCTAAAGTTATGTTTTTCATCATCGAAATGATAAAAGGCAAAGACGTCTTCTATCTTTACTTCCTCGCGTAGACCTATGTGTACATTGAAGCCGAAAAGCATGCGGTTTCCACCCAAACTAACCATATCTCTGGCGATACAATTGTTGTCTGTAGAAATTTTATCTGCAGAAAGCAGTTTATTTTCTATAGCTCCGAAAACTGCTTTTCTATCTGTATTTAAATGCTCTAGTCGTTGCGCCAACTCCTCCCCTTGCTTGTTTAATCGCGAGCGGATGATTTCGTAGGTTCCACCGTCTAGATTGGTTTGTTCTTCATTGTTCATTCAAATGAAAATTTAGGGTTAAAAAAGGGGAACGTATTTGCTCCCCTTTCCACATAAACTAGAACTAGTTAGGATTGAGCCCTAGGTGCTCTAGGGTACTTTCTCCTAACCCTAAGTTCTGCACCTTAGACATTAAATCTCTAAGCGCGCTTTTCTTAGTATCTCCATTTGTTTCTACCATCATTTTTGTCAACAAGGCAGTAATGGTAAGGTTTTTCGCATCTTCAGTAGTTAACCCAGAAGAGCTAATTAAGTTGCGGATCTTGTCCATTATCGTATCTCCTTCGAAGTCGTGAAAGAAGTTATCTTTAATTCCTTCCAACACTTCAGAATTCTCTATCAATCTATCCACACGTTTCCCTGTAGTAATAGAACTTGTAATCTTGTCAAAGAAACTTTGGTCACCCCCAACGATATCAATCTTAGCATTCTTAAGTGCTTCACTCAATACGCTAGCTTGTGCCATGGCAATGTCTTTTTGAACGTCAATTTGCGCCATTTCAACTTGCTTGTCTTTGTCCAATTTCAGTTTGAATTCTTCGTGTTCTTTACCAACCGTATCTAATTCTTTCATGGCTTCCGCTTTCTTCAAGATACCTTCAGCGTCTGCTGTGTATCTTTCACGCTCTACGGTAACTGCAGCCAATCCGTCTTTCTCTTTGGCAGTAGCTTGTTCTAACATCACTTGCGCTTCTGTCATACCACGCTCTCTATCCACTTCAACTCTAGCTTTACCAACTTTCAATTCAGCTTCAGCCGTTGCCAATCCTTTCGCTTCTATACCTTTTGCTTCCGCTAAAGATTGAACTTCTGTAACGTGTGCTTCTGCATCCCCTTGTTTTTCTCTGGCATCTGCTTTAGCCGACATTACTTGCGCCTCAGCCAAACCAGTAGAAGCAAATTCAGAAGCTTTGGCATCTGCCATTATCTTAATTGCCTCGGCTTTTTGTGCCGCACTCTGTTGTTCTGCTTCCGCTTCAATCAACATGCGTTTTGCGTTGAATTCTGCAGCTTGTTTTGCAGCCTCAGCAGCTTTGATACGTTGCACTAAGTTTTCCTCTGCAGCTTGTTCAGCAGCCGTAACCGCCACACGTTTGTTTCTATCCGCTTCAGCAAGTGCTTGGGTATCTTTGATTTTTTCTTCTTCTTCAACAACCGTTTTCTGAATGGCTACTCTATCACGTATAACCTCTTGGATGTTTTTCTTTTCTTCTTCGATAGATTTTTCTTTTTCTATCTGTGCCAAAGTAACCACGCGTTCTCTTTCGTTCGCTTCTAAAGCTCTGTCTTTTTCTACACGCTCCGTTTCTATGGCTTCTGTACGTTCTTTGTTCTTCGCGGCAACAATTACCTGACGTAACTTGTTTTCTTCTGCCACTTGAATTTCTTCTTCTGCGGCAATACGCGCAAATTCAGATTTCTTGTGTTCTTCAGAACGCACCTTATCAATTTCAGCTTGTTCACGGGCACGAATAGTAGACACCTCTTTACGCTGAGATTCTTCTTTCTCGGCTAATTGTCTTTCCAATTCTAAAATTGCTTCACGTGCCTCAACATCTTGTTGTTTGATTACCTTTTGTTCTTCACGCATGATCTTGTTAGCCTTGATCTTTTGCGCTGCAGTTAAATCTGTAATCTTCTTGATACCTTCTGCATCCAAAATGTTCTTTTCATCGAGGTGTGTTACCGGTGTTTGCTCCAGGTAATCAATCGCTGTATCTTCTAAGGTATATCCATTTAAGTCTTGCTTAATTGCTGCTGCAATCTCTAACCTGAATTCATCACGCTTCTCGTATAATTCAACGAAATCAAACTTCTTACCTACCGTTTTTAAGGCATCAGAGAATTTAGCATCGAATAATTGAATTAACGTTTCTGGGTGAGAAGCTCTTTTACAACCTATAGACTGCGCTACTTCTCTTACTTTTTCTTCATCTCCGTTTACTTTAAGGAAGAAGGTTACTTTTATATCTGCACGTAAGTTATCCTTACATACCAAACCTTCTTTACCTTGTCGAGCAATTACGATACTTTTCACAGAGATGTCCATGATCTCCAAGCTGTGCAATACAGGGATAACAAACATACCGGTTTTAGAGACTCTTACACCTCCACCAGTTCTTACAAGTACTTGACCTTGTTGTGGTTTTTTATACCACTTTGCGAGCATAACGAGGATGCCCAGGAAGATAACAGCTGCAATAATGGCAACCACCATCCCTTGTTCTAGGATACTAATTAACATAAGTTTTTAATTAAAGCTAATATTAGGCATTAGCATAGGGTTCTACTAAATATGTGTTTTGATCTTTATTGAAGGAAATAACAAGGATGCTATCTCCTTTGATAAGCGAAGATCCACGCTTAGTTTCTATATAAATGGTATGTACATTCTGGTTGTTTTCTACTTTGGCCTGACCGTGTTTTCCTTCAGTATCTATCAAGGTTACTTTTCCTACAGAACCCGTTAAGTCTTTCGACATAGATTCTTTCTCCAAAGAGGCGAACATCTTTACAAAAGGAAAAGTTAGAAATTTGGCAAGGATGGCACAACCAATAATACAAGGTATAAGGGTAAGCAATCCAAACAGAAAGCTTTCTATACCAAAAATCTCATTAACGCTTACTTGAACAAACCACAGACTTAAGGTAAAGAAACTAAACCATAACATGAGAGGTACTCTTCCTATATTTAGGAAACGAAGGATGAACATAAGCCAAGACAAATCTCCTGAAGAAGCCACACCTGTTTCGGCGTCTACCTCAATTTCAACATCTGCATCCATGTCTATTTCAACATCAACATCTAGGAAGTTTAAATCGAGTACACCCATGATAACGGTGATCCAATAGAGCACGACGAGTACGAGGAGGAAACTAGCAAAGAAGTTTGCTCCATTAAACGACATGTTTAATAATTCAAGCATTTTATGGTTTTACAGTTAGTAATTTATCCAGTGGTTCAGTGAGTAATAGTAGAAAGGTAAGGGAGGATATTTCACCTCCCTTGAAGGATTACATTCCCATTTTTTTCTTCAAAGCTTCTAAAGACTCAGAGGCTTTACTTTCATTTGCTCCTTCATCGATAGCTTTGTCTAATTCTTCATCGATAGATCTACTTTCGTTGGCAATATCAGCATAAGATTCAGCCAAAGCTTCTTCTTGCGCTACCTTTTCCTTCATTCTTTCTAACATAGAAACTGTAGAAGAAGAATCGATGTTTGCCAATTGTTTGTTGATGTTTTTCGTTGCGCTACTCACCTTCGCTCTCGCTTTCAAGGTTTTCAACTCGTTCTCGTATTTTGCAATACTAGATCTCAAACTCTTTACATTTCCATCTAACTTAGAAACGTGTGCTTCAAACTTCTCTCTATCTGTTTTTGACTGATTCGCCAACTTCATAGTTTCTTCCTTACGAACCAAAGCTTCACTTGCCAATCTATCTGCTTCTGCAGCATCCATAGAACCAGCTTTCGCTTTTTGAAGAATCAACATGGCTTTCTTTTCGTAGTCTTCCGCTTTTTGTACTTGCGTCTCAGCATCATTCTTTGCTCTAATAGAAAGTGCTTTCACTTCTGCTAAAGCTTGTAATGCTTTTTCCAAATCTTTTTTCAAGTCTCTAATCCCCTGCTCTGTCATTTTGATTGGGTCTTCTAAACTATCTATTGCTGAATGCGCCTCAGCTTTACCTATATTAAATAATCTCTTAAAAATGTTCATTTTTTCTGTGTATTAATGTTTTGAAAATTCTATAATTTCATCTGAGTACTCACTCAGTAATAAGGAAAGTGCGTTGATTGATCCTTCTAATTCATTCAAATCTAAATTTTCTAATTGAAGGGTATCTCTAAACAAAACTCGCTTTCCATCTTCTGCTAAAACAAAAGCTCCATGTACAATATCTCTGTTCTTGATCAACAATTTCTTGAATACGTCCGTGTCTCCATTTGGTATCTCGAAAATGTATTGTTCCATGATTAAAATTGGGTCGGCACAACCGATTACAAGATTCTTTATTCCGTCGATTTCGCTTTCTATGACGAAAACTTCATCTTCTTTATCTTCTTTTACAATCATGTAATCCAATTCTTGCAAATAGGCTCTCACCTTTTCATAGTCCTTTGCCATTGTATAGTGTTTAAGTTTATGTGTTATAAAAATAGAAATTAATCCATGTTATCGCGTTTTTCTGAAAGAAACACTAAGGCCCAGGACCATTTTCTACCGTAATACTTTGTATATTCATGATAATATTTTTAGATTCACGAAGTAAATATACTAATATTTTTTACAATTGCTAAAATTATTAGCTAATTTTTCAAGATTATGATTTCAAAGATTGGAAAAAACATCAAAAAGATACGTAAGGTTAAAAACTTAAACCAGCAAGCAATGGCAGATTTACTGGGGCTTTCACGTCCTTCTATTGGTGCTTATGAAGAAATGCGTGCTGAACCAAAAATTGAATCTCTAATAAAATTAGCAAATCACTTCAAATTAGATTTGGGTCGATTAATCAATGAAGACCTAACAGTAAATGAAATTCACGGATTTAAACAAGCCGAGGAACTTGTTTTGGACAACAAGCCTATAAAATCTCCGGCAAAACCAAAGACTTTTCCTTATTTGATCTTGAAGAACAACAAACTAAGTCTGCAAAAGGTAGAATTAACTTGGCCTTTAGCCACCAATAAAAAAGTTCTGGGTGTGCAAGAAACAGCCCAACTCTGCAGTATTTATAAGGAAGTAAACGCAGGGAATTTCAATCCTAAAGAAAGTTGCCTTGTTCAAAAAGGTAAAGAATTCCATTATAACGTAAAACTGGTAGAGAAGGAAAATGAACTTTACTTTAAAGAAGAATTAGTGGATGGAAACAAGGTGATCGCTTTTCAAATTTTAGAAACGCAACACAATGTGGATGAAAGATTGAAACGCTTGGAAAGTATACTTTCTAAATTAAGTCTATAAAAAAAGGGGAGCTAAACACTCCCCTCTTTATATCTCTCCGTAATTTCTTACATCAACTTTGTAGCTAAAGCTTCAACTTTATCAGAAATCTCAGCTCTGATTTGTTTGAACTCAGCTTTTGTTGAAGAAGCGTTGATTTTAGCGATCATTTCATTTCTGAAATCTACAGCTTCATCAATAATTTCGTTCGTCTTTTCAGTTTTAGACTCATCCCATAATTGTTGACTAAATCCTTCTTCTACTATATCAAAGATTGCGTAATTGAAATCTCTTTTTAGGTTCTTAACACTTGCCATAATTAAAATATTTTGCACAAAAGTAAGTATTCTAGTTGTGTCTATAGATATACTTGAAGAGAAAAACCCTTTCAAAAATGTCGTGTTCAAATCTTTCCTTTTAAAAAACAGCATTACAGACTTCTAAATAAGGAGAGTTCATTAATTTTGCGCCACATGAAATTTGCCATTACAGATCTAGAAACAACTGGCGGTAGTCCGAAAAAATCGAAGATTACCGAAATTGCTATCTATAAATGTGATGGTGATAAAATCATTGATGAATACACCACTTTGGTTAACCCCGAAATGCCCATTCCAAAGTTCATTACCCAATTAACGGGTATTAATGATGAAATGGTAGAAAACGCACCCAGGTTTTATGAAATAGCTAAGGACATTATCGAATTCTTAGAAGATTGTGTATTTGTAGCCCATAATGTTGGATTTGACTATGGTGTTTTACGGGGTGAATACAAATCTTTAGGCTATGATTTTCGTTACCCACACATGTGTACAGTAAGAGCTTCTCGCATTTTATTGCCTGGACATGATTCTTACAGTTTGGGTAAACTTACCAATGATTTAGGCATAGAACTGGTGGGCAGACACAGAGCTGCAGGGGATGCCATGGCTACAGTCGAATTGTTTAAAATTCTTTACGCCAAAGACAGCAATGAACTCAACACTTTCATTACCTCTGAGATAAATCCTACTGTACTCCACCCAAATTTAGATTTGAGTCATTTGGAAGATATCCCTAACAAAACAGGGGTATATAGATTCTACGATGACACCAACCGTTTGATCTATATAGGGAAAAGTAAACACATCCTTACCCGCATCAAGCAGCATTTGAAGAACAGTAAAACCAAACGTGCCATAGAAATGCGTGAAAATATTGCGCGCATAGAATACGAATTGACGGGGTCTGAAATGATTTCCTTACTGTATGAATCTGCCTTAATAAAACAATACAAACCCATCTACAACCGAGCATTGAGAAGATCCAATTTTTCTCATGGCCTATTTTCGTATACAGACAATGCGGGTTACATCAACTTGTACGTCGATACTTTAAATAAAAATACAGATCCACCGATTACAACTTTTACTTCGAGAGCAGATAGTAAAAAGTTTTTGGAAGACATAGCTAGCAAGCATGTGTTATGTCAAAAACTACTCGGTATTTACCCTACCCAACACGCTTGTTTTAGCTACCACACCAAACAGTGTTTTGGCGCTTGTATACAAAAAGAACCCACTTTAACCTACAACGCCAGAGTGAATAGCTTTATAGACTCTATGGCCTTTGACAATGAAAACTTCTTCATCATAGAAAAGGGAAGAAAAAAGGGAGAAAACAGTATAGTACTGATAGAAAATGGCATTTACATAGGTTATGGATACCTACCTTTCTTTCACATGAGTAAAGGAATAGAAGTGTGGAAAGAGGCCATCGAACGCCAGCACGAAGACAGAGATGCTCGAACGATAATTCGTTATTATTTACGCAAGAATAAGGATTTGAATATTAGACAGTTTTAAGCTTGACTCTCCTTCGCTTCTTGTAGTTTCTCTACATATTTTACCACCCTCGAAATCACCATCACCATCACTAAAAAAGCCAAGAAAATTATCATACAAAGTTGTTTTAAGCGTTCTACTACTGTTAACGTTAGACTACTTAAAATCTTGTGTTTTGCGCGTATTTTTCTTTGATTTTGTTCGTTTTCCCTTTCAATGGAGTAAAAGTGACTTATTTTTTCCATTTCAAATCCAGATTTACCCCTGCTCCACTCCTTATAATCTCTAGAAAAAACTATTTTTACCTATTGCAAAAATTACAGGGAATCGAAAGCAAAATATTATGGCAAAAAAAGAGATCATTACAGAAAAATCACTTGATTTTCTTACGAAATACTTAAACAATACATCACCAACTGGCTTTGAAGCTGAAGGACAAAAACTTTGGTTAAACTACGTTAAGCCATACATAGACGAATACTTTACAGATAACTACGGAACAGTGGTTGGGGTTATAAACCCTGAGGCTAAATACAAAGTGGTAATCGAAGCCCATGCCGATGAAATCTCATGGTTTGTGCACTACATCACCAAAGAAGGATTTATCTATTTGAGAAGAAACGGTGGTTCTGATCATATGATAGCCCCTTCGAAACGCGTAAATATTCATACAGACAAAGGTATAGTAAAGGCTGTTTTTGGATGGCCAGCTATTCATACTCGTCACGAAAAAGAAGAAACGCCTTCTATGAAAAACATTACACTAGATTGTGGATGTGAATCAGCAGAAGAAGTGGAAGCTTTGGGTGTACACGTTGGCTGTGTAGTTACTTTCGACGATGAATTCACAATTTTAAATGAAAAGAAATTTGTGGGAAGAGCTTTAGACAATAGAATCGGAGGATTTATGATTGCTGAAGTTGCACGTTTGTTGAAAGAAGAAAATCACCAATTAGACTTTGGTTTATACATCGTAAATGCCGTTCAGGAAGAAGTCGGCCTACGTGGAGCTCAAATGATTGCTCAAAAGATTAAACCAGATGTTGCCATCGTTACTGATGTTTGTCATGATACGCAAACTCCTATGATAGACAAAAAGGTGCATGGAGACCAAGCAGGTGGTAAAGGTCCTGTTTTAACCTACGGTCCTGCCGTACAAAACAACTTATTAAAACACATCATTAGCGCTGCAAACGACAATAAGATTCCTTTCCAGCGTGCAGCAGCATCTCGAGCAACAGGGACTGATACAGACGCTTTTGCCTACAGCAATGAAGGTGTACCAAGTTCATTGATTTCTTTGCCTTTGCGCTACATGCACACTACGGTTGAAATGTGCCACAAAGATGACGTAGAAAATACCATACGTTTGATTTTAGAAGCGGTGAAAACTTTGCAAAACGGACAAGACTTTAGATACATTAAATAAGCTCAATGAGTGAAGTTGAAATCATAAAGAAGGTTAAGCAGAAAGACTTTGCCCCCGTGTACATTTTACATGGGGAAGAACCTTATTTTATCGACTTAATTACCCAAGCCATTATAGAGAATGCTTTGGATGAAAGTGAAAGAGATTTCAACCAAACCATACTCTACGGTAAGGATTGTGATCCGGTAGCCTTGGTTTCTCAAGCCAAGACCTATCCCATGATGGCCGAACGTCAGCTGGTAGTGTTAAAAGAGGCGCAAGACATGAAAGATTGGGACATGGTAGATGCTTACCTGCAAAACCCTGTTCCTACTACTGTTTTTGTAATAGCCCACAAATACAAGAAAGTTGATGGAAGAAAGAAATTCTTAAAAGAAGCCAACAAAAAAGGAGTGGTATTCTTGAGTGAAAAAGTCAAAGACTGGAACCTGAATGCTTGGATACAAGATTTTGTGAAGCAACAAGGATTTAGTATTACAGACAAAGCACTCAACCTTTTGGCCAATGCCACCGGAAACGACTTGTCTAAAATCACCAAAGAGGTAGACAAACTTTCTATCGTTCTTGAAAAAGGGACGCAAATTTCTGACATACACATAGAGGAAAACATTGGTATTTCTAAAGACTACAATGTTTGGGAATTGAAAAGCGCTGTACAAGAACGTCAGGTTAAAAAGGCCTTGGAAATCGTAAAATACTTTGATCAGAACCCTAAAGCAACAGCGGGTGTAGTGGTAGTAAGTACTTTATTTGAGTTGTTTAAACAACTCATGTACATGCATTTTTCAAAAAACAATACAGATCAAGAAATAGCCACAGGTTTAAAAATGAATCCTTTCATTGTGCGCAAAACACGACAAGCCACCAAAATATTTCCTGTGAAAAAAACAGCCAAGAACATTGCCATACTTCAAGAATTTGATTTAAAATTTAAAGGTATCAATCGTGGACAGGCAACAGATGGAGAACTTTACAAAGAATTAATTTACAGACTCTTGCACTAATGAGACAGTTTTACCTTCCAGAATTAACGAAAGAGAATACGCGTTTTACCTTACCTATTGAGGAATCCAAACATATTTCTCGTGTCTTGCGCATGAAAAATGGAGATGAAATTCAGTTGCTCAATGGAAAAGGATTAGTGGCTGTAGCAGCGATTACAGATAATAACCCCAAAGCTACAGAGGTAGATATACTCCGTTTTGAAGAGTTCCCTCTTCCTGCCGAAGAAATACACATAGCTATCGCTCCAACCAAGAATAACGATAGAATAGAATATTTCTTGGAGAAGGCAACGGAAATTGGTGTTACAAAAGTAAGTTTACTCTTAACCGATAATGCTGAACGCAACAAGGTTAAACTCGATAGGTTTGAAAAGATATTCGTGAGTGCCATGAAACAATCGAAACGTGTGCACTTACCTATTTTAGAAGATTTGGTGAAGACAAAAGACTTCATAAATGCACATCCTAATGGATTAATTGCGCATTGCTATGAAGATACGAAAACCAATATTTTCACTTCCTTTAAAGCGCAGAGTTGTCCTATTATTATTGGTCCGGAAGGCGATTTTTCTGAGCAAGAATTGGCTTTAGCCAAAGAGAAGGGCTATACACCCATCACTTTAGGAGAAAACAGGTTAAGAACAGAAACTGCTGGACTTTACGCAGTTACCGTTGCTCGACTTTGGTTAGATATGAATTCTTAATTTATCTCCTTATTTTAGAAGAAAAGAAACGGCATGAAAATCCTCAAACCCTTATTATTGATTGTTGCACTTCTTGCACTTACCAGTGCATCCGAAACGGCGAGTTATCAATTAGCAGTTTTGAAATACAACGGAGGTGGAGATTATTACGCCAACCCCACTGCACTTCCTAATTTAATTGAATTTTGTAATACAGAATTGGGGACCAATATCTCTACTGAAGTTCCTTATGTGGAGGTAGGGTCGACAGATCTTTTTAACTACCCCTACGTTAACATGACCGGGCATGGAAACGTTGTGTTTTCTACAGCAGAGGCAGAAAACCTGCGCAATTACTTAATGGGTGGTGGTTTCTTACATATAGACGACAACTACGGAATGGATAAATTCATTCGTTTAGAGATACAAAAGGTTTTCCCCAATAATCCACTTGTAGAGCTGCCTAATGACCATGCCATCTTTAAGCAGAAATACACTTTTGATGGTTTACCTAAAATTCACGAACACGACGGAAAGCGCGCACAAGCTTTTGCTATAATTATTGAGGGAAGAGTGGCTTGTTTATACACCTATGAAACCGATTTAGGTGATGGATGGGAAGATCAAAGTGTACACAACGACTCTGAAGAAAAACGAATTGAAGCCCTTAAAATGGGTGCTAACATACTGCAATACGCCTTTCTAAATGGCGGATTAGACGATTAAGAAACAGAATGAGCAAAATATTTACTACATCATTATTTCTACTTCTTACCCTACCACTACTCGCTTTTGAAATTTCGAGGGAACAAAAAACACCCGATTTTAAATTTGAGCCCTTTGAGAGAAATATTCACATCTCCGAAGATTTAGATGCCGAAATTAGAGCTTTAAAGGATAAGCCTCAATCAGAGTGGACGGGACAAGACAGCTTAACTTATGGAATACAACTCGTTTTACTTCATCAATACGAATTATCGTTAAGTTTTATTCTACGTACGCATTACGATACGGTAAGCAACCCGGAAAAACTTCACCTATTTCAGGAGAGTTTTTTACGAAATGAGGCGTATGATGCACTTCATAAATCCATACTTTTTGAAAAAGGAGATGATTTTAACCGCGTGTTGAGCTATCGTTTAGATGTGGCCAGAGCCATGATGTTATTAAAACAAGGTGTTTGGGATAGCAACACCAGCAAAATGTTTCCAGAAATCATTCGTTTAAAAAGAGAAGAAAGAAGTAAGGAAGAAAACATTGCCATCGCTCATGATTTAGATGAAGCGTTACGACTCTTTGTAGTTCATTTAAACCGACAAAGCAATGAGATCGTCTCTGAGGCTTATGAGGAATTTGGTGATTTCCTACTTGATAATTTCACAGAAAGCAACGCCTACATTGCCTATTCTTTGAGCAGGTACTACTACAACAGAAACAAGTCAGTTTCCTCTAAAATTAAAGAAGTTAAAAGTGTAATGGATGAAAAACACTACATCCTTCCTAGCTTCAGAAAGATCTTTGGAAAAATACAACCGGGGAGATTTAACTATGAATTACTCAAGGAGAAACAAATAGAAAAAGACAGTGTAAAGGCACCCGTTGTTGAGCTTCCTAAAAAAGAAAAGAATGACCTCTTACCCAAATACAATGGACAATTGATCATTCTTATCGGTATACTTATAATACTTCTTGGAGTTATCCTATTTGTACGTACGAAGCGTTAGAGTTCTAGTCCTTTTATTTCCTGGACCGCACCTCCGGCAATTCCTCTTACTGAACCGTACATTTCTATAGTAGAGTTTACCACTTTATCTATCTGTTTTTCGCGTTCTTTCCAGATACGTTGCATGGCACGTTTTTCCCTGTCGAGTTCACTTTTCATAGAGCTAAAACCTTCCACAATTGCCTCTATCTGGTGTTTAAATTCTGGAGAAATCATGTAGTTGTAGAGCAAGTTCATTTTATCTCCTTGGTTTTCTTGAGAGGCTTTCACCAAAGAAGTCTTCAACAAACCATCTCTAATTACGGCCGCCAAGGCTTTAAATTCGTGGAATTGACATACCCATATACCATTATAGAAACCAAACTGTGTCATTTCTTTAGGCATCACTTGCGTAATTAAAATAGCCACATCTGCTCCTTCATTTCTTTGGTCTAACTTTAGTTTGTCCACCCAGTCATTGGCCCAGTTCTTTGTACGTTTACTTTCATAAACAATTTTACCTGCCGTTTTACCTTGGTTATCGCGCACTTCCTGAATACAATCTGCACCTTTGATACCTTTACTTACTTCGGTAATCACATCAAAGGGAAAGGTGGTAGCCAATTGCTCCTCAATTTCTAGTTCTTGTACCTCACCTTGCAACTGCATAGACCCCTGTTGTGCCTTACGCTTCATCTCTTCTATCAGCTTGGCTTGGTCTTCCATTTGCTTCTGGTACTCTTTTATTTTTAAGGCATTTTCTTCATCCTTGCGCTGTGCAATTTCCTCTTCTATTTTCTTTCTAGAATCTAAAATCTTTTGTTGCACCTCTAAATCCAGACGTTTCTTTTGCTCTTCTATCTCTTGTTTTTGAATTTTCAGTTCGAGTTCTTTCTTTTGAGCCGCCAACAATTCCTCATCCTTCTTGTTGAGCTTTTCTTTGATCAACTCCAATTCTTTAGCGTTTTTAGAAGAAATCTCAGCACTCAAGGCAGCTTCAATTTTCTTCTTTTCTTGCTCTAACAATTCGGCAACACGTTTCTGCTGGTATTCCTTTTCTTTCTTCTTGAATTCTTCCAGCTTGAGTTCCTGTTCCTTTATTTCTTGTTGATGTTTTAAAAGTGCTTCTTCACGTGCCTTTATTTTCTGAGCAACCTCATTATTCTTCTCCTGGAGTTCTCTCCTTAATTTCTCCTCTATTTCTAGGGTTAATGCTTGTTCTGCATGGAAAGAAGTTCCACAATTTGGACAGGTAATTTGATCGTTCATCTTAAAATATCTTTTCTATGTTTTGTGTAATACCGTTAAATACAAAGCTATCTCCAGCTTTCAAACCCAACATGGCTTGAACAATAGGTGCAGTGGGTGAAACAGCGAAGTAAGTTTTTCCAGCAACTTCTAATTTACCCATGGCTAAAGAAATGTAGAATGCACCCTTTTGGGTCTCTACTACAGCCCCCAAACCAACGGTTTCCATATTGTCTAAGGGTAAACCTTGAACTCTATTTTTGCTTTGCTTGATGGTTTGAATGATTTTACCCGCCTTTTCCTGTTCTAATTGCGCCATGGCTCTACCCGTTTCGTGCTTGTCTCCAGCGGTGCTCTTGGTTTCACTTTGAACAGCCTCCAAAGCTTCATCCATTCTTTCCAAAGCACTTTTTAACTGTTGCTCAACGGTTTCCAACATTTTTTGCTGTAAACTTGCTTTCAATTCTTTCGTATCCACCTTCGCCTTTATTTAAAAATACAAGTTTAAAAGAAATAAGCATTTAACATAGGAAATAAAAGTCCCTTCTTTGGCAAAGTCTTCTTTTTTCTCTCCTCTAAAATTGAACTGAAAATACAAGCCTATAAAATATGTACATTTGATGCGCTATGGAAATAATTATCGGTACACATACAGTAACGGAAGAACTTGAAAACATTCGTGTATCCGACTATTTGGCCCTAAAATTCCCGCAATTACAATCTCGCAAAGCAGTAAAAAAAGCCCTGAAGAAAAAGTTACTGCTTCACAATAAAAACATAGCCCTGTCTGGGACGTATGTGAAGCAAGGTGATTTATTTGAATTGTTAGAAGAACAGGTAACACCACCCAAAATTTTCCCATTGGGTTTGGAAGTTTTATTTGAAGATGAATACCTTGCTGTAGTCTTCAAACCCGCAGGTTTTCCTGTTTCGGGAAATCAGTACAAAACCATACACAATGCTTTGCCCCATAATTTAAGCAGCTCCCAAGAAACAGATGCACTAAATTGGCCCTTGCCTGTACACCGTTTAGATGCCCCTACTTCTGGTCTATTAATCATAGCAAAAACACATGGAGCTCGTATTGCTTTGGGAGAAATGCTGGCAAAAAAAGAAATTCAGAAACACTACCATGCAGTAGTTCAGGGTTACTTCAATACGAAGGGTATACTAAACACACCTATAGAAGGTAAAAAAGCAGAAAGTCACCTTAAAACTTTGAGCATCTCACCTTCTAAGTTGAATGGACATTTGAGTTTATTAGAACTTTCTCCTTTAACGGGAAGAACCCATCAATTGCGTATACATTTATCTCGCCTAGGACATCCGATAGCCGGAGATAAAATCTATGGTAAACCTGGGAATACGATTGGACACAAAGGACTTTTTCTTTCGGCGATTGCCTTAGAATTTATACATCCGAAAACCAATGAAAAAATAGAAATTAGGGTCAAACACCCCGCAAAATTTGACAGTTACTTAGCCCGAGAAGCCAGAAATGCTACTCTTGAGTAAAGGTGTATTTAACCTCTTCTTTGTATCCATCGAGAAGTAAAACAATTTCGCTCCCCGCTTCTTGTTTGTAGGCTAAATTTGAAATATCAAAGACTAAAGATTTAGACACTAATTCTCTACACGCATCACCTTTAGGGTCTCTTTGCAAACGTATACCACGTTTAGGAGGCAAAGATTTCATGATCATATTACTGCCTATCAAAGTAAAAGCTTGTTCTTCACATCCCCCAGAATAACTCACTTCTAGGAACATTAAATTCCCTTCTATTCTCACACTATTGATTTGAGCTGTAGGTGCATTTTGATCTATTTCACCTAAAATTGCTTTCGGTGTAGACATTTTTTCACTTGCAGATTTTTTGGCGTTGCCACAAGCCAATAAAGCTATACTCATCACTAAAAACAGCAGTACTTTCATATCTTAAAAATAAAGTGAATATCCAAAACCAATTGTGAATGCAGAGGAACCTCGTCTTAACTCTTCGGCTTTTCTACCTGCCAATACTTCCTCATTGAGCATGTGCGGTTTAAAAGCGAAACCATAATTTACGTAGGAAACCACTAACCTGTAGCTCGTTGTAGGAGAAGAGGTTAAGCTTAAACCAAAAGTAGGTTCAAAGGCAATCGCATCAAAGGTGTAATTAGAGGCTGTACTGGCCAAACGGTTGATGTTGTAGGAAGTTTTTAAACCATAATCAACCCCTATTCTACCGTAGTATTTTTCGTAACCAACTTTAGCATAGGGTCCGGCAATGTGCAAGCCACCATCTAAATTATTGGGTGTTTTAAACTCGTTAATGGTAAAGAATTGATAGCGCAAACCACCACCTATGTAGACCTTATTTTTCAATGCATATTGATAGCCTGCATCCAAGCAGATTAACCCTTGCATGATTTCTTTAAAAGCAAAATTTGAGAGTGCGTTTGGAAAAGATATTCCTGCCTGAAATGAATGTGGACCTCCGTCAAATTCTTGGGCTTTTATGCCGCTGACAGACATCATTAATACACTTAGGACGAGCAATAACTTTTTCATCGGGTCTTTCTTCTAAAGTTAGAAATTATTTTGAATCTCAAAAAACTTCATGGTATGTTGCTTTTCGGTTTTCACATTGAAAGAATATTTTCCGTCTGATACTGTAGTGGTATCAAAAGCAATAATATGCGGACCCGCCTTTTTCATTTCATTAAAAAACTCTTTAACTAAATTTCCTTCCTTATCAAAAACTGAGAAATTAACGCTTTGATCCTCTTCCATGGTGAAATAAAATTCCACAACTCCTTTAGCTGGATTAACTTCTAGGGGATGCAAAATGATGAACGAAGATAAATCAGCTATATCTTTTTTCATATAGCGTAATACCAAACGGTAAACAATGATAAAAACCAAAACTCCGAAGGTGATCCACAAACCTTTCACCGCCATGTTTTGGAGGTCTACTTTCATTAAATACATCATAGTGCTATTACTCCTTTAATCGTTGCTACTTTTTGATAAATATCTATGATGGAATCTACATCCAACATTAATTCCTTCACGCTTACAGATACATATTTTCCTGTACGTGAATTGTGATATTCTATTTCTGATTCTTCATTGAAATGAGCGACAACTTTCGCCACCGTTTCATTGTCGTTTGGACAAACAAATTTAAAAAAGTAAACCGCTGGCCATTCTTGATCTTGCAACTTCTCTTTTAAACCTTCAAATACGTCTTTCATCCATTTAATTTAAGGAGCAAAGATAACCTTTTCATCTCATCTTTCAAGGCTTTGGGCAGTACTTCGAAGTCCTTTTTTAGTAAGCTAAACGACTTCTGCTCATTCTCATCCCATTGGCGAAGCGCACCGAGTAAAATCATAGGATCTGGTTCCTTTGAAACGATGGGAGTATCTAAATCTTCGGGATATTCAAAAAACCATTTTTGGGCATGTTCAAGTTCAAGCTCCAACCACTTTTCTATGACCTTTGAAATATCCTTCACCTGTTGACAGCGCAAAACATCCTGTTTGAACTGTCCCCTGTAACGAAACATTTGTTGAAAGCATTCTTGCACTACATCCGAAAAGGGAAATTCACCATAGCTTATTTCCTGCGCTTTAAAACTATCCCCTGTTATAGACTCAAAAGCTTCATACTGTTGTTGAATTTTCTTGAGTTTACTTCTGAACACTTTAGGTATGGCTGGTCGCGTTAAAAAGAACTGCTTGTGTTCAAATAATATTTCTTCCCACTTATCGTGAGCATCCTCCTCTTCTTTTAAAGGAAAATAAATTTGAGCTTCTTTAAGATCCACTACTTTGATTTGTTTTTACGCATTTTCATGTTCAGGAATTCTACTGCTAAGGCAAAGACGATAGCAAAGTACAAGTATCCCTTTGGAACGGCACCTATATGTTGGTGGAAGACGATAGCATTCGAAAGGTGAGCCGATTCTACGATCAACATAAACCCGATGAGAATTAAAAAGGCTAATCCTAAGATTTGAAGTGAAGGGTGTTTGCTTACAAAGTTCCCAACTGGAGCTGCAAATAGCATCATTACCCCTACAGATAAAACAACGGCGATAATCATTAATACTAAGGCACCTTCTAATCCATTGGTCATACCTACCGCAGTAAGAATAGAATCGAAACTAAACACTACGTTAATTAAGGTTATTTGAGTAATTGCTTTCCCTAAAGACGATGACTTCTTCTTTTTAAGTTCGTGCTCTTCTTCACCTTTATGGTCTACTTTTTCATGAATTTCTTTGGTTGATTTATACAACAAGAACAATCCTCCGCCTAGAAGAACTACGGCTTGACCAGTTACATCTACATGAAGAAAAGACCAGTCTATGGTAAACCAAGCATCATTCATCATGATGAGATATTGTATACCAAAAAGTAGGGCGATACGCATCACCATGGCCAAGAGTAAACCTATATTCGTTGCTCTTTTCTTTTCTTTCCCTTCCAAACCATCTGCGGCAATGGAGATAAAAATGATATTATCTATCCCTAAAACAATTTCTAGAAAAGTTAAACTCACAAGAGCAACAATTCCATCTAAACTAAAAATAGCGGCTAAATCCATGTGTTGAGGCTTTTAATATTGAAGACATGAGGCAATACCCGAGGTGTAGGCACGCTCTAATAAACCTTCTTCATTTTGAAATAGTAAATAAACTTCTAGGTTCAATTCTGGGTGGTTGGCAACAAACTCCATGGTTGCATCTTTCCCCATAACCATAAAGGCAGTAGCATAGGCATCCGCGCTTGCGCAGTCATCAGCCATAACCGTTGCACTTAATAAATTGTGTTTTACAGAATACCCCGTTTTTGGGTCTATCGTATGTGAATATTTACGCCCATCCACCACATAATATTTCCTGTAATTACCAGAGGTAGC
The DNA here is from genome assembly GCF_900116425.1 of Lishizhenia tianjinensis. Classification (GTDB taxonomy): domain Bacteria; phylum Bacteroidota; class Bacteroidia; order Flavobacteriales_D; family Crocinitomicaceae; genus Lishizhenia; species Lishizhenia tianjinensis. The sequence goes on from NZ_FPAS01000001.1 coordinate 1,027,358, forward strand.
CAAAGCTTTATTATCAACCGCTATGGCATTTTCCAAGCTGCGTTTATTTAATCCATCATTATTTTCTAGCGGAACATCTATACCTATAAACCAAGGTTTACCTTCGTTGTTTACTCCTTTTGTTTTAAGTTCTCCTCCTATTTCAATAAAGTAATTGGTTTGACCTTTGGCATCTAAGAAATCGGCCACCACATCTACTGAATAGCCTTGTGCAATTGCATTGAAGTCAAAACAAAAACGCGTATCTTTTTTCAACAAACTATCTCCCGTAAAACGATACAGTTTATTCGGTTCAAAAGAAATGAATTGTAAACAACTGTCCACTTCTTGTTGACTCAAAACTAAATTCGAATCCTTGAAAAACCCCCAAGCTTTTACCATTGGAAAAACCGAAGGGTCGAAAGCACCATTCGTGGTTTTAAACACCTCCAGGCTCTTATTAAAACAATGTGTAAAGTAGGCATTTTCGGGTATCTTCATTCCCTTTGATGAAGCATTCACTTTAGATATTAAAGATTCTTCCATGTAGCCTGAAAGCTCCGCATCAAAACCTGTAAAAAGACTTTCAATTTCATAGGTTGATAAAAGCAGACTATCATCACTGGTTTTAATTTGAAAGGTTGAACCTTGCGTATACCCTTGAATTTCTTGTATACTAACCTGCGTAGAAAAGGAATTGTCTTTCGTATTCAATATTGACTTCTCTTCCTTGGATGAGGAAGAACAAGATGATACTAGAACTAGCGCGAAAGCCAGTATACTAGAAGTGTTTAACCAGTTTACCATTGTCTGTTTCTTTATCCCAAACTATACTCGTGATTTGTGCACCATTTTTAGAATATGAAGTTCCATAGGTAGTTTGAATTCTCATGTAAACATCTCCTCTTCCGTTTTGCACAACTATTCTTCGAGTAACAATTTTAACTGGTAAACCTTCACTATCTCTACGAACGAATGATTGTTGTGTAACACCTTCAGGGAACTCCTCACCCAAGGCGTTGGCCACGGTTTCGTTAAACTTCGCTGAGTTGTTTTCTAAACCATCTAAATATGTCTGTGCCGATTGAGTACTTGACTTCGCGGCATCCGAACGTTCTTTAGATGCATTAGCTGTCATATCCACCGCCTGTGTTACTTCGTCATTTATTCTGTTTGCATTTTCATTTTGCTTGGCACTGTTTAATTCGCTTTGATTATTCTGAGCCTCTAATTTCTGAGTAGTTTGAGCTTCAGCACGCTTATCCTCTTCCATTTTTAAAGCGTTAGCTCTTTCCACAGCATCTTCTTTATCCTCCACCAATTGTTGTTTTCCTTGGTGCAGCGCCTCTTGTTCTTTCGCCTTATCTACAACTGCATTTTTGGTACCTTCTATGAACCTTTCAGTATTCAACTCTTCTTGCTTTTCGTTTTTTACATCCACACCTTGTTTTTGTGCCAAAGCCTCTTTTTGTTGATCTACCTCACTGATAACTTCTTGACGCAAGAGCTCACCTTCTCTATCCTTTTCTGCCTTTTGTTCCTGAGCATTTTCTGCCAGAGTATTCGTTCTTTCCAGTACTTGATTTTGTGCAGCCGCTTCTTTTTCACTTTCCGCTTGTGCGATACGTGCTTGTTCCTCTGCAACTAAAGCTTTCGCGTCTAAAATAGCCTGTTGATCTACAGAGTTTTCGTATTGCGTAAGCTCTTGTTCATTTACCTTCTCTAACAATTTCTGAGCAGCAATTACCTCTGCTTGCGCATCTCCATTCTCTGCCTGATCAGCCAATTCATCTTGGATAAAATCATACGTGATTTGCGTTCTATCCTCATATTGGGCTTGCTCCATGGCCGCTTGAGACTTCGCCAATTCTGCCTCTTTTTCGAATTGAAGCGTTAAATCCTGTAAGTCTTTTTCTTTTGCTTTAGCAGCTTCTGAGACTTCAGTTTTCGTAGCATCTATGTCTTCTTGTGTTCTTAAATTTTCTGCATCCGCAAATACCTTTTCTTGAGCCTGTTTATTTTGGATGTCCTCCTCGCGTTGCTTAACCAATTCTATTCCCTCTTGTCTTCGCTGCTCCGCTTGATCTGCATCCTCCTTTAAATCTTCTTGCAAGGCTTCTGCTTCCTCTAAAGTTTGTTGTCTTTCTTCAGCATCTTTTGTCGCAAGTTCATTTGGTAAAGCTTCTGTTTTCTCCACCTCAGCACTTAATTCATTCCTTCTGTTTTGCTCTCTTTGTCTTTCGGCTTCCAATAAAAGTCTAGCCCCTTCTTCTATGGAGATATCCTCTTCCTTTCCTAAACTTTCCAAGGAACCAGAATTTTCTACAACAGGGTTGAGTTTGGCTTCAATGGCTTCCAATTGTTTTTTAGGGTAACCATCTCTTGGATTCAATGAATTCGCTCGAGTGTATAATTCTCTTGCTTTCTCCCAATTCTCTTGTTTGAAATAGTTATCGGCTGTTGAAATCAATTTTCGGTAATTTGCCTCTTTCTCTTCAGCTACTTGATCTCTGAGTGTGTTCTCAATTTCATCTACCCTTCCCTGCGCGTAACGGTCACCTTTTTTTACCGTCAACGCTTCTTGGTACTTTAATTTAGCATCAGATAAATTTCCTTCATTATACAAAGCATCAGCCTTACCTATTGCCTTTTTGTATTTTTCAGTCAGCTCCTTATTTGCCAACTCTTTTGCCGCTTGATTGTCAATAATTTGCTGCGCTTCTGCGATTCTATCCTTTGCCTTTTGGTTTTCAGGATCAAGGTTTAAAACCTCCCTATAAAGATTAATTGCGCGCTCAAATTCCTTGTTCTTGAAAGCTACATCTGCATTATTAATAGCACTGTTCAGGGCTTTTTGTTCTGCATCAGAAGCTTGGGCCAAGATTGCTGCTTTAGCCTTTTCTATTTGACTTTTAGCGTAAGCATCTTCCTTAATCGTTAACGCTTCTTGGTAGGCATCTACACTCGCCTCATACTCTTTGTTATCGAATAATGCGTTGGCTTTATCCATTGCATTTTGAAAGGCTTTCTGTGTTTCCGCAGCCGCTTGCTCGTTTTCTTTCGCTTTAATTAAAGCATTAACATTTTCTATTTGTTGCTTTGGATATTCTTGGGTAGCATCTAGGGCACTTGCCTCTTCGTACAAGGTTATCGCTTGCTGATAATTCTCGCTGTTTTTAGCATTATCAGCCTCCATAATTTTTGTCTGGTAAGCCACTTTTTGCTCCTCTAAAGATTCTGCATTTTTACGCGCCTTCAAGATATCATTAATGGCCTTTATCTCCGCTTTTGGCTCAGCAGCATTGGGTTTCAATTCTTGCGCTTCTCCGTAAAGCATGAGCGCCAAATCAAATTGTTCTTTGTCTCTGGCTTTATTTGCTGCTGTAAATTTCTCTTGGTATTTCTTTTCAATTTCTGCAGCCCCTTTTTCCGCCTCCAATGCAGCAATTTTAGCCTTTAATTTATTGATTTCCTCCTGAGGGTAATTATCCGATCCATTTAATTCTTTGGCAGTAGTATAAGCATCGATCGCTTTTTGAAAGCTTCCCTCATCTCTTAATTTATCGGCTTTTGCCAAAGCTTCTTGGTAAGCTTCCTGCGCCTCTTTTTCAGCATCATTCTGCTCGGTCAACATCTTGTTGATGGCATCAATTTCCTTTTGAGCAGATTTATCTTCCGGTAAAATAGCTTGCGCTTCTTGGAATTTAGAAATGGCCATTTGATAATCTCCACTCTCTTTGGCAGTTATCCCTTCCTGGAATTTTGCGTTGAACTTCTCTTGCTGAGCCGCATTCGCATTTTGAGCTTCGATAGCAGCAATTTCTTGTTGACTCTTCTCTATTTGCTCTTTCGGATACTTTTCATCTGACTTTATTTCTTGCGCAGCACTATACAAAGTAATTGCCTCTTGGTATTCCTTTGCTTTAAAGGCTTCATCCGCCTGTTTAATTTTACTCGCATACGCCTCATCAGTTGCTGCTTGTTGCGCTGCCGCATCTTGGTTGGCCAACAATGCTGTAATCTCATTTACCTGATTTTGGGGCTCTGTTTCATCTCCCTTTAAAGCAATAGCCTCCTTAAATAAATCTATGGCTGTTTGGTATTGTTCATTTTCTTTTGCGGCATAAGCCTCTTTCATTTTCGCCTCATAGTTTGCTTGCAACTCGACGGCTTCTTGGGCTCTGCTTGCTTCCTGCTCTAACTCAGTTATTTTTGTTAACTGTTCATCAGGATAGCTTTCATCTGACTTAATTGCTTTTGCCTCCTTGTACAAAGCCTTCGCTTTTTCGTAGTCTTTTTGTGCTAATACAGCATCTGCTTCTGTTATTTTTGCATCATAGGCCGCTTTAACAGCTGCTGCATCTTTATCTTTCTGCTGAGCTTCTAACAAAGCATTGATAGCCTCTATTTCCTGTTGAGGAAGCGTTTCAGTTGGTTTTAATTCTTGCGCTTCCTTAAACAAGATCAACGCTAAATCATACTGTTCTTTATCCTTGGCTGTGCTAGCCGCCGTAATTTTCTCTTGGTAACTCGCATCAATTTTTGCCTGATCTGCAGCAGCGGCCAACTCTTTCTTTTTCGCTTCTATTTTAGCGATTTCGTCTATTGGATAAGTCTCTGACGGTTTCATTGTCTTTGCCTCTGTGTACAAAGCAAGGGCTTCATCCAACTTTTCATTATCTCTTGCCTGATCTGCCGCTTGAATTTTATCCTGATAAGCTTTCTCTGCAGCCTCCTGCTCTTGTTGTGCTTTCAAAGCAGAACTTGCTTCTTCAACTTTCGATTTTGCTTCCTCGTCTGTTCCATCTATAGCCAGAACCTGGTTGTATTTATCTATAGCTACTTGGTATTTCTTATTCGTAAGAGCGGTTTGTCCTTCAGATTTCAACGCAGCGATTTGCTCCGCTTGAGCAGCAGCATTTTCCTGAGCTTTTAAAGCAGCTTGCGCTTCTTCTTTTTTTGTTTTCGCTTCTTCATTGGCTGCGTCTAAATTCAATACATTATCAAAATCAGCGATAGCTTCATTATATTTTTTAGCACCTAATTTTTCATTACCCGACTTCAACAAACTTTGAATTTGCGCTTCTTTTTCCGCTTCGGCACTTGCTTGAGCTATTAAAGCATCCACAGCTGCAATTTTTTGATCAGCTAAAGGATCGGCCTTTACTTCTTTAGCAGCTACATATTTAGCCTTTGCTTCGGCCAATTTATTTTCGGATTGAAGATTTTCCCCTTCCGCTATGAGGGCAGCAAAGTTTTCATCAATTTCTTTCTGTTTTGCAGCTTCTTCCGCCGCTTTTTTCATTTCTTCGATCTCGACGATTTTAGCTTTGGCGTATTCATCCTCAGCCTTTATACCCAATGCTTCCTGGTATTTGGCCGTTGCCGCATCCAACTCCTTTTTCCCAAGGGCTGCATCTGCTTCTGCTATTAGCTTTTTATACGCTTCTTCTTTCGCTTTTGCTTCTTCTAGTTCCTTAAGAATAGTGTCAATTTCCTTCAACCTAGAATTAGCATGGGTATCATTATCTATTAAAGTAAGGGCTTCCTGGTATTTTGCTTTAGCCTCCAACCAAGACTTATCAACAAACAACTTATCAGCAGCCGCAATAACCGTTTCGTATTTTTGCTTGTTTAATAGGGCTTGCTTTTGTGCTTCAACATCCGCCATTAAGGCTTTCATTTGATCTTTAGGATATTGTTGTGACGGATCTAATAAACTTGCTTCTTGGTATTTTTCGAGCGCGGCTTTGGAAGAGTTTTGCTTCAGGTACATGTCGGCTAATTTTATAGCTTCATCGTACAAGCGTTTGTTTTCCGCCTTCTTTTTGAGGTCGTAAATTTTATCGATTTGATTTTGCGCGTAATCATCTCCCGGTTTTAACTCAGAAGCTTCATAGTACTTGTCGATAGCATTATCATACTCTCCTTTATCTAATAAATTTTGAGCCGCAGTAATTAGATTATTGTAGGCTGCATTGGATTGCTCCTCTTCTAATTTCTTACGACGCATAGCTGCCAACAAATCTTCTATGGTTACTATTCTTTCGTTAGGATGAGCCTCTTCCGGTTTAATAGAAATAGCTTCTTCGTATTTCACCAAGGCCTCTTCATACCTTTCTTCATCGTACAGTTTATCACCTTGTGCTATTAATGTAGAATATTTTGCCTCGTCGTCTTTTGCTTTTGCTTCCGCTTGATTTAAAAGGTCATCAATTTTCTTTTTAACTTGACTTGCTTTTTTCGTATTATACTTTAGTTGATATAATCCACGATCATAATGGAACTCTGCAACGGGTTGACTTTTTAGAAATGAAAAATCTACATTTGACTTTTCTTTAAAAATTTCAATAGGAACTTTAGTATCTGGAATTCTATTACCCGCTTGTACATCTTCAGGATCGATACCTGTTAAATCTATTTGAATACTTTTGGAAACATATCCGGCTTTGGAATACTCAATTTTGTAAACTTTACCTGCTAAAATCTCACATTCATACTTTCCATTAGAAGCTGTTGTATATGAACCAACCGAACTTCCTCCAACGTAAAGTGTGACTTTCGCACCTCCAAGGTTTTTACCTGTTTCAAAGTCAGAAACAGAACCAACAATAAACACAGAAATTTCCCCTTGCCCGAAAGCAAGAACACCCATGAATATGGTCAATAAGGCAAAAATTAATTTCATATATATACTGGTAGAACGAAAAAATGTACAGCCTGTTACACTAAACGTTCACTTTATTTTTCAAAACCAACAAATATCGTCAAAATAAGTATAAAATGCAGATGACATACAAAATAATACGCTTTTCTACACTTAATATATGAAATGACCAATTTCGATGATTAATCGTTGATAATTTTCCCTCCGAAAGTAAAAATTTAATCACAAAAATGAAGGAAGTCGCACAAAGAATTCAAAGTAAATTTATATTTGTAACCTAAAGCAAGATATATGGAAACACTGGTTTTATCTCACACTCAAATTGAACAAAAGATCAATAGAATTGCGCACCAAATATTGGAAAACCATTTCGAGGAAGAGACCATTTATCTTGCAGGTATTGAAGGTCAAGGTGCGCGTATAGCTGAAAAAATCCTTGCTGTACTTCAAAACAACAGCGATCAAAAGTTTGAATACTTCAAATTAAGCTTAAACAAAGATTACCCTTTCGATCACAAGGTAGAAAGTACACTTGCCATGGAAAACATCAATGATGCTTGCGTGATCTTGATTGATGATGTGGTAAACTCTGGTAAAACGATGCAATATGCCTTGGTTAAATTATTAGAACAACCTACCAAGACTATTAAAACCGTTGCATTAGTAGACAGAAGGCATAGACGTTACCCAATTAAATGTGATTTTGTGGGGTTGACACTTTCTACTACTTTACAAGAACGTGTGGAAGTAAGAGATGAGCAAGGTGAATTGAACGCTTACTTGGTTTAAGCCTCCTCTAGTATTTTAAGTATTGTATTTACCTCTTGTTGCGTTCTGTCTAGAACGAAATGCGCTTGCTTGTAAACAGGCTCTCTAATTTCTAAGGTATTTTCTATATAGGACAGTAATTCATCTTCCTTGAGTTTTTTCACCAAAGGTCTTTGCTCTTTTGCATTGACCAAACGATTGAACAACTCCTTAGCTGGACGTTGTAGATATATGGTCACTCCTAAAGCATTGAGCTTATCAGAAAGTCCATTATAAATAGGCAACCCTCCTCCAACAGAAATCACCTTTGACTCTGACTTGCCTTTTTCCTTCAAAAGCTCATCTATTAAATTCAACTCAAGATTTCTAAAGTACCCTTCTCCCTGCTGCTCGAAAATAACTGAGATGGTTTTGCCTTCTCTTTGTTCAATGATTTCATCCGTATCTACGAAATCAAGTTCTAATTTTCGCGCCAATTTCTTTCCCAGGGAAGTTTTACCTACCCCCATAAATCCGATAAGAATTACGTTTTGTTCTACCATTGCGGCGTAAATTTAAAATTATTTCACTTTCCTAGCAGCTCATTTTCAAGGCATTCAAAAATGATTTAAAAAAAGTTCCAAAAAAAGTTCAATTCGCCCTTGTTTAAAGGAAAAAACTCTCTATATTTGCACCCGCAATCACAACACAAAAACACTACACCAAACGCGGTTAGTGAGATTGCAAAAAGACTTAAGATTCCGTAGCTCAGCTGGTAGAGCAATACACTTTTAATGTATGGGTCCAGGGTTCGAATCCCTGCGGGATCACAAAAGAAAGCCTTTCACGATAGTGAGAGGCTTTTTTATTTTATGACGTTTTGAAACCTGTTCAAATAAATTGGAAAATAAAAAAGTCAATAGCAGTGACAACTGCTCAAAGGCTTTTATGCTTGGGTAATAAATCCTAATTAAGAATCATGACAATAATCCCTGCGGGATCACAAGAAGGCTTCCAATTTGGAAGCCTTTTTTTTTGGCCTAATAAATTAAGCGCAAAAAAAAGAGTTTGGAGTGTGAGTAGGGAGTATTGAGGATTTTCATTGAACATAAATTTAAACGACCCTACCACTTTCCTTTAGGAGAATTGAATTATCCTTAGCTTAAAAAGTACGGATTTGATCTTTTAAGTACACCATCACTATCAACGGCTACTATAACCAAGAACAAAATCTGCTACTGATAGCAGCGGTTAGCTAGCCAATAGCTAAATTTAGTTGTTGCGCAAAGAAAGTACGACCAGCGGAAGTGCTTGATGAGCTTGCTACAACTTTATTTAGATTTTGACTACTAGTAGCGGATAGCAGGACCATCCAAGTCGCTTGGAAGGGAGCAGCAAAAGAACAGTTTTGAGAATGAGTATTGAGTAGTGAAAACACTTTTCTCTTCAGCTATCTTGTTATCTTAGTTCAAAGCTTTAATTTGGCCCTGAAATTTATATCTGATGTTTAAAATTGATCGTTTTGTTTTTGCCATATTGATCACCATTTCATTGGCTTACCTTTTTCCCTTTTGGGGAAGCAAATCTAGCCCCCTACCCTTGGATACAATTTCGAGCATAGGTATAGCACTCATTTTCTTCTTTTATGGTTTAAAATTGAGTCCGGAAAAATTAAAAAGTGATTTGACCAACTGGAAATTACACCTCCTCATTCAATTGGTCACCTTCCTACTCTTCCCTTTGTTCGTTTTAGCATTTCACCCTTTTTCAGAAACCACAAGTGAAACTTCCTTTTGGCTACCTTTTTTCTTTTTGGCCGCTTTGCCTTCTACCGTTTCCTCTTCGGTGGTAATGGTATCCATGGCGAAGGGAAATGTGCCCGCAGCTATATTTAACGCAAGTATTTCAGGTTTGATAGGAATTGTTATCACCCCCTTATGGATGGGATTTTTCCTTTCGAAAGGAAGCTCAGATTTTGAACTTGGAGATATCTACATCAAGCTCTTGAAGGAAATTTTACTTCCAGTAATATTGGGTGTATTCATGCACAGGTTTTGGGGACAATTCGCACTAAAACACACAAAAAAACTAGCTACTTTTGACAAATCCGTCATCCTACTTATCATTTACAAAAGTTATTCAGACTCCTTTCAAGAAAAGGTTTTCAGCACGGTAAAAATTCTTGATTTAATCTTTGTAGCTTTAGGAGTACTAGCCCTTTTTTATGGTGTATATTTTATATCCGGCTTTCTCTCCAAAAAACTTAACTTCTCACAAGAGGATAAAATTACCGCTCAGTTTTGTGCCTCTAAAAAATCATTAGTACACGGTACTATTTTTTCAAAAATCCTATTTCCAAGTACTTACGCCATGGGCATAGTTTTACTTCCAATTATGCTTTACCACGCCTTTCAACTTTTCATTATTAGCATAATCGCAACACGTTTAGGAAAAGAAAACAAAAGTTGATTTTTACTATCTTCACCCCATGAATTCTTTAGATATAAGAACGGTTGATGTGGTACAATACATCGCTCCTTTGCGCGAAGGAGGATCTATGCCAGGTTTGGTTAGAGCCGATGACGACTTTTTATACGTCTTAAAATTTACGGGAGCTGGTCAGGGTAAAAAAGCTTTGATTGCCGAATTAATTGGTGGTGAACTAGCCCGTTTATTAGGACTAAAAGTACCCGAACTTGTATTTATGAATTTGGAAGACACCTTTAGTCAAACCGAACCCGACGAAGAAATACAGGATTTACTAAAATTTAGTGTAGGACTGAACCTAGGTTTACATTTCTTATCCGGAGCCATCACATACGACCCACTTGTTTCTGAGATAGATTCACCTACAGCCTCAAAAATTGTATTGCTAGACAGTTTGATGAGCAACATAGACAGAACTGCCAAAAACACCAATTTATTGGAGTGGAAAAATGAATTGTGGGTGATAGATAATGGCGCGAGTTTTTACTTCCATCACAATTGGGATACCTGGGAGAATCATTTAACACGCACCTTCCCATTAATAAAGGATCATGTTCTTTTGGCCAAAGCCAAGCACTTGGAGGATGCGGCGCAAATGATAGGTGAAAAATTCACCCCAGAAGCGTTAGAAAACATCATTGCATCCATTCCAGAATACTGGTTAGAAGACGATGCCGTTGCACTTTCACCCGACGAAATGAGAGCTGCCTATCTTAAGTATTTAAACGCGAAATTAGGAATGTTAGACCAACTCGTTAAAGAAGCAAAAGATGCAAAGTAAAGAGAAGTTTGAATACGCCATTATACGCTTAGTTCCTAGAGTAGAACGAGAAGAGTTTTTCAATATTGGAGTTCTCTTGTTTTGCAAACGCAAGAAATTCTTAAAAATGAAGGTTCATGTGGATGCTCGAAAAATAGCTTGTTTCAACACCCCAGTAGATTGCGAAAAAGTTAAAAGTTATTTGGAGGGCTGGCAAAAAGTATGTGAAGGTGGCAGATCAGGTGGAAGAATTGGAGAAATGGAACTGACCGATAGATTTAGATGGTTGGCTGCTTCGAGAAGTTCTATCATTCAAACCTCTATGATGCACACGGGCCTCACCCAAGACCCTGAGAAAACATTGGATTTACTTTTTGAAGAAACAGTACTATAATTAGACTAAAATTGATCATAAGCTGTTCATTTCCGAACAATCCATGTTCGATTATGCACGGTTCTTCGTCACCACATTTTACACTACCCCACAGCTACAAAGGGCTGTAGGATTTTGGCATAACTCTTATTGGATATTCAACAATCAAAAACAAGAGTTATGAAAAATTTAGTCGTACTCCCACTGGTTTGTGTAATCATCAGTTTTAGCGCATTTAGCGCGGGAGATCCATCAGCAGAAACCTGTGTAAACACCACAGAAGTAATTAAGAATTGGGTAGAGGAAATATTGGAATACCCAACCCTGGCTATAGAAAGAAGACAGGAAGGGACCGTTCAAATTTCCTTTACCATAAAAGATGGAAAAATTAATGCTTGGGTAAGTGAAGGCGTATGTAAGCTGTTAGACAACGCCGCTTTGGAGGCAGTGAACAACACGCCACTCAACCAATTGATCTTGTGTTCGGATCAGGAAGGGGAACAATTTACTTTACCGGTGAAGTTTAGGTTAATTTAAAGAGTTATGAGAGTTGAGTGATAAAGACAATTGACGGGAGGGTTGGTTGTCTTTTTTTTGTTGAAAATAATTTTGAAAAAATTGAAATTTCTAACACCTCGCATGTTTGCCAAAATTTAGGTAAGTAGACACTCAAACAAGCGCCTAAACTTATCTTTATTTCGATAATTATAATTAAAAGAAAACTCAAACATATACTTCTGGATATGCAGAAAACTCACACCATGATGCACTCCGTTGAGTATCCGATTTGAATTCATGAGCAAAGTATCCATCCAGTTTTTAACACTGGATTTAACTGGACTCATTGGGTCTTTCAATTCAATCGCTTCCTGAACTCCTAATATCTTTAAACATCGGTAACCAGATTGCTTTAAATTATTTTCTTTCGCAAACACACTAACCTGTAATTCAACTGGAGCAATCAAACTTATCTCATCATTACCTTTTTTGACAGATCTACAAATTGCGGATATAGATTGATTTTTCAAGCCTGTAATATTCTTTTCCGAATCTTTATTCGCAGCATAAATATATAAGTATTGAAAATAATCTTTAGCATTCAAATCCTTGCCCATCGCTGTTCTAATTTTCATCATTAAATACCAAACAGTTCTTTCCCTTTTAATACCCAAAACCCTTGATAATTCAGCGCAAGAATAAGATTTATTAATATGTGTCATTAAAAAAATAGCCTTAAACCAAATTGAATATTTCAGCTTAGTTGATTCTAACATTGTTCCACTTTTTAAACTAATTTTCTTCCCACATTTACAGCGCCAATACATATGTTTACTTCTCCAATTTGTAACATTGGATTTGCAATTTGAACAGCAAATACCTCTGCGTTCTCTTTCCTTTTTTAGATATTGTACACACTTCTTTTCCGTACCGAAACGACGGATAAATTCTTCGAAATTCATGACTTATTAGATTAGGTTGAATCTTAAGTTACGAAAACTCAGCGTCACCTAAAAATTTATTACTTGGCAAACATGCGAGCTATTAGGATATTATAAAGTTTTTTACGTTTTTTTTGCTTAATTTAATCCTCTCAAAACCAATCACTAAATTCCACCTTATGAAATCTTATGTATCCATCCTTTTTAGTTTTATTTCTCTTTTTGGCTTCAGCCAAGGATTAAACTATGAATACGGTCTCAACGACAATTACGATCAAAAAGCAACGGGTGTTGTAAACATTGGAAAGTATACTTATTCTACTCATCAAAATTATATTTCCAATAACTATTCCTCCCCCTCTTACCTTACCAAAACCGACACCTTAGGTCAAGTCCTTTGGACACATGAAATTGTTTACGACAACAATGAATATTTGATTATTCATGAAATAATCCCTAATGAAAATGATGGTGTCTATTTACTAATTGAAACTATGTACCATTGTGACATAGCCAATTACGCCTCTTGGGGTATTCAAAAATTTGATGCCTCCGGAAATCACCTTTGGACAAAACCGTGGATGGAAATAGATATTTTCAACGATAAATTTACTGGACTTACCCTAAATAATTCAAACAACATTTACTTGAACTTTTCTAATAATTCTAGTTCAAAAATCTATACGTTGAATACGAACGGAATTCTTATGGACAGCATAGAAGTTCCACATTTTAACTTAACTAAAATAACATCGAATAGTAATAGTACTTTCCTAGCATCCGAACAAAACAAACTCCACAAATACTCCGCAACAGGCACACCTTTAAATGAAATGTCTTTTAACACAACGGTTACAGACTTCTTAACTGTGAATGACACAACTTACCTCATCACTACAGACAGTATTTTCTCTATTGATAATAACTTTCAGGTGATTTCCCAGAACGCTGTACAAAACCTATCGAGTTACTCCCACCTGAAACATCATGACAACAAGCTATCTTTTATAAGTCATTCAAATACAGCTCAAAACATCATAACATTTGATCATGACCTGCAATTGCTTAACAACCTTCAAATCCCTACTGTGGTAAACATAGACGACCCTAAAGATTTTAATGAACACCATTTAAGTATTCATTCGAATTTTGAAATAACCAACAGCAATAAAGTCATTAGGCAATTAGATTATTCCTTAAATTCTAATGTAAACAGTTCGGTGAATAGAACAGATATTGGTGTGAGCAACCTAAACATCACGCAAATAGACATTTCGGACATACCAAACGTTGACGGCTTATACGCTGTTAAAATATACGCACAAGCATTATTAAAAAATTACGGGAATTTCCCCCTCAACTCATGCAGACTAAACCATCACCATGGACCCCACGTAGCCTGTGGAGAGATCTATTACACGCAAGAGTTTAGCAACCTAAATATATTACCCGGAGATTCCGCATGGATAGATTTAGGATTAATTTTCAATCATCAAAGTTTTTATCAACCCAGCGTAGACTCTATCTTAAGAAACACATGTGTGTACTCAAGTCACCCAAACAACCTTACAGATTTAAACATTACCAATGATGAATATTGTAGAGAAATTACCCTAGGTTATGTCGGTATAGAGGAACCACAATTCCACAAGAAAAAAGAACTCGTTAAAGTAGTAGATATTGTAGGGCGAGAAACAAGCATCAAACCCAACATTCTCTTAATTTACATATACAGCGACGGCAGCACAGAGAAAATTTATCATACTGAATAGAAGTATTCTCTTCCCTACGAAGGAATTCAAAAATATCAGTTCAGCGATAAAATTTGGCGCATTCCCTACAAATCAATAACTTACTTACCAAAACAGTTCGTTATGCGCCCGTATTTACCTTACGTTGTTCTTGGAGCATTGGTTGTTGGACTCTTCTTTTTGTTGAGTTCAGGTACCAACGCCAAAGTTAACCCTGATAAAGAGGGTAACTATACTTTAAAAATGAACAAGGTTTACCTCTTTGGTGGACTTATAGCGCTAATAACTTTTGTAGGAATTAATATTATGCTCTTCCAAACAATGACGTTCAACAGTATCAATGAAGAGCATATTATTTTCTTAGTGGATTTACTCATTCTCCCCCTTGCTATCTATGCTGTAATGAGTTATTACAGACATAAAATCACCTTTAATTCTGACGAACTTACTGTATTTAAAACCAACGGACAAAGCTACACCATGGATTGGTCAGATTTAGAAGATGTTACTTACAACGCTTTTAGTGCAAAGATTTTTGTGAGCACCAAAAAACATGGGAAAATAGGCATCAACCAATACCTCATAGGGTTCAAAAGTTTTATTGAAATGTTAGATAGTAGAACTGAAATTCAAAACGTTTCTCTTCTTAAATCTCGACTAAGAATGGATTAATCACCCTCTACCCTTGGGTATACGCACACAGAAAGTCGTAAAAGGTTGCTCCTCCTTCACCCAGTGAATTTGTCCTTTATGTTTAGCTAATATCTGTTGCGCAACACTTAAACCTATTCCACTACCCTCCTCTTGAGTGGTATAAAAAGGTAAAAAGATATGCGGTAAATCTTCTTCAGAAATTCCGCCTCCATTATCCCTCATAAAAACAAGTACATCAGATTTTTGATCTTTGATTTCTATACTTAATTCTGGTTGAACAATCTCATTCCTCTCAAAAGCTTGCAAACTATTTAAAAGTAAATTCTCAAATACGTGCATGAGCTGCTTCTCATCACCAAACAACATAATTTCATACTCAAAACCTATTTTATGCAAATCTATGTTTTCAAGGCTTTTGAGATTTAACCTTTCTAATTTCTCCAACAATACGTTCAATGAAAAATATGCTTTTTGCGGCGCTGTTATTCTCACCAACTTTCTGTATTTCTCCGTAAACTCAAGTAAATTATCGCACCTATTTTCAATAATGGTTAAGGCCGATTTAAAATCACTCCTGATATTTTCATCGCCAATAACATCCAAATCATCTTGCAATGAATTAGATAAACTTTTTACCGGAGAAATACCATTTCTGATTTCATGGGCAACTACTTTTGCAAAATTCGCCCAAGCTTCAAATTCTTGAGCATTGGCTTGTTCTAAACTAAAGTGGAAGACCTTAAACTCTTGCCGCCTGATCAACAGTTTCGTCATTTCAACTTTGATATCTTTTGGAAAGATAAATTCAAATTCTTTTGCCTCTAACACTACCTGATCATTGCTCTCCATAGATTTAAGTGTGGAATAAACCTTAAGACTGTATCCCTCCAATTCAGAGAAATTACTCACAACTTTATAAGAGAGAAGTTCAGAAACAGCATCACTTTGAAAAACCACTTCACCATTGCGGTTACAAATCAAAACAGCTTGTGCTTGCAACGCTACAAGACTTTGAAACAACACCAAATTATCCTCCAAAACGGCATCCTGATTCCAACGAATCTCCATGATCTCTTTCAAGGCTTCAAAAACTTCTGGAAAATCTGAACGAATAGGCACTTCGTTTTCATACTTATACTGGTGCAAAGTATTACTCAACTTTTTTTGAAAGCGAAATAAAAAACGAATTAATTCTAGGATGGAAAGTAGGATAAATCCTCCCAAAACAAAAGGAGTAACCACCCATTCTTTACTCCATAAAACAAAGCTAAAGCTCACCATCAAAACCAAGAGCATAACAACTCTAAGTCCCAAGAATATTGTAAATCTCTTGATTTTCATGCTACAGGTCGTATTTTTCTAAACGTCTGTACAAAGCAGCTCTTGTTAAGCCTAAATCTTTTGCAGCTTTTGTCATATTTCCACGGTGTACTTTCAACGCTTCATTGATCAAAGCTATTTCCATCTCCTGTAAATTCAGGTTGGCCAAAACACCGGGTCCGGCGTAAATTTCTTTCTTAGCCGCATTCACTAAATCACTGGCGTATATTACACCATCTTTGGCCAATACCACAGCGCGTTCAACCGCATGCTCTAATTCTCTAACGTTTCCAGGCCAACTGTAAGATCTCGCTTCATCTATGGCTTTCGGACTAAACTCTATGGCTTCCTTCTTATATTTTCGTATAAACTTTTGCTTAAAAAAATGCAACAGATCATCTATATCTTCCCTTCTATTTCTTAAAGGGGGGAGAACAATCTCCACCGTATTTATCCTGTAGAGTAAATCCTGTCTAAACTTTCCTCCATCTAACAGCTCTTCCAAAGGCATGTTGGTTGCAGCTATCAAACGAACATCTATCTTTTTGGCTTTCGTGTCCCCTACGGCAATCACCTCTCTATTCTGAAGAACAGACAACATTTTCGCCTGTAGTGGTAAACTTAGATTTCCTATTTCATCTAAAAACAAAGTTCCTTTATCGGCCAAAATCATTCTACCTTCCTTATCGGCATTAAGTCCTGTATACGCCCCTTTCTTTGCCCCAAAAAGTTCAGCTTCAAACAGCTGTTCGTGAACAGTTCCCAAATCAATTTTCACAAAGGCTTCTTCCTTACGCAAACTGGCTGCATGCAAGGCTTTGGCTACCAATTCTTTTCCCGTTCCGTTTTCGCCCAACACCAGAACATTGGCATCCGTTTCGGCCACCTGGGCTATGGTCGCTTTTAAATCGCGCATGACTTGAGAATCACCTATCATCCCAAAGTCAAGCTCTGCAGCATTCTCCACAAAATCCATACGTTGTACGGCCTTCACCTTTTGTAACTCTTGAGTAGTTGATTTTAACTGAACAACTTGCTCTAGAGTTTTTAACAAACGTGCATTCTCCCAAGGTTTTTTAACGAAATCCTTTGCACCCAACTTCATGGATTCTACTGCCAAATTAATTTCACTAAAAGCTGTCATTACGACTATGCTTAAGCTCGGAAACTTTGCAACCAATTCATTAAGAAAGCTCAAACCCTCTGCACCGCTCACCTCTCCCTTGGTATAATTCATATCCATCATCAACACATCATACTCCTCCGCTTCAAGTGCTGCCAATAATTCTTCCTGAACACTGAACATGCTTACTTTCGAATAGTGTTTTTGCACGACTAATTTCAACGCTATGAGTATATTCTCATCATCGTCAAACAAGGCAATTTTATTGGGATATTTCTGGGACATACTTTAAAAATAAGGATTGTTCGATAATGAACACTTTTTTCGTTGTTTTATTTTTGCCCCCCCCACACCTAAAGGATGTGGGCCGCGTCTTCCGCTATAGTCCTCCCCCAATAAACTTGGGGTTGCGGGCTGCCGCTTCAACCGCTGGTAGATTAATCTTCTTCCAACAGTTCCCCCGTTGAAGATTTGGCGATGATCCACCATTTACCCTCCATTTGAATTAGGGTAATATAATCCGTCCATTCTACTATTCCTTCCAACCTCACAATTGCCTTTGCCTGTGCTATATTACCCGTAACACTCAATTCGCTATAGGTCCCAGAGATATTCAATTCTTTCCAATGTGCATTGAAAAATCCAAACATCTCCGCTCTGTTCACCTTCTTATACGCCTTTGCTCCTTGCTCCCATGGACTTATATAGGTCAACTGAAAATCTTCATGAAAAACAGTTTTCAAACCCGTGGTGTCTCCAGCTTTATAATATTCTAAGTAAGACTCCACAGCCGTCTTCGGTGAATGCTGCTGAGCATTTAACAAGCCTGCTATTAACAACAATAATAAATTCAATATATGCTTCATTTCACACTAATTTTAAAAGATAAAACTTAAAAAAGGGGAGCAACAACCTATGTATAAACTACTTGTACCTTCAGGTCGATTTATATTGTACTGCTAAAACAAATTCAATCACTTTTAATGTGCTCCCCAATAACTTTACTCTACTCGTATGGTATCTATAGGGTTTGATTTAGACACCTTGATTCCATGATATATCACCGTAATTAAAACAAGAACCAAAGCGATAAGCAAACTCAAGATTAGACTTCCTATTTGCAAGTTTGTGTGGTAGGCAAAATCATCTAACCAACTGCTCCACAAGAAATAAACAACTGGAGTAGCTAAAACAAATGCACCTATCATGAGCCAAACAAAATCTTTGGCAATTATCCACATTACTTGAACATCTGTTGCACCCAACACCTTGCGTATCCCAATTTCTTTCGATCTGGCTTGTATGCTGTAGCTCAAAATGGAGAACAAACCAAAACTTGCCAAAATGATGGATACGGCTGAAAAAAACATGAATATGGTAAAGAGCTTATTTTCGTCTCTATAGTTTTCCGCTATATCTTGATCGTAAAAACTCAAATCAAAGGCATGCGTTTTTACGGTTTTATTCCATTCCTCTTCTAAATAACTCAAGGTCTTTGTGTAGTCACCTTCTTTGAACCGAATAGATACCGTAGTTCCTCCTTGCAAACTTGGGTTATAGAGCAGAATAAGCGGCTCTAGTTTATTGTGTAAACTCTGAAAATTAAAATCATCAATCACCCCGATCACTTTTCCGTCATTTTCGGCTTGATTATCGGCCAGTAAGCCCCACTGTACACGTTTGTTCAAAGGTTCATCTTCCCAACCAAATTCCTTAACGGCTGTCTGATTCACGATAAAACCTTGTTGTGCATCTGTAGGAAATTTAGACGAAAAGAACCTTCCTTGAGTGAGCTTTAAGCCCAATACTTCCGCAAAGTATTCGTCCACAAATAAGCACTTTACAGTTCTTTCTTGTAGCCTTTCCCCATCTTCTATTCTAAACATAATTTCAGGACTACCACCTGTGGGTAAATTACTGCGTGAATAACTTTTAATTCTATCATCATTCTTTAATAAATCTATCCAAGGCAAGGCATTCTTTCTGGCCGTAGTATCACTGGGCAGCGTAACTGTAACTAAGTTTTCTTTATCAAAACCTAAATTTTTAGAACGAATGTACTCCAGTTGATCTCCCACCAAAAAGGAACCTGTTATCATGAATATGGAAAACAGAAATTGTAGACCAATTAATAATTTTCTAAACAAGCCAACACTCCCCTCTTTCTGTTGTGTTCCCTTCAACACTGTAGTAGGTTTTAGATTTGATAATATGAAGGCAGGATACGCCCCAGAAAGCAAAGCGATAAAAACAAATATCCCCAATTCAATAGCCAACACTTTCGGAGTAAACACATCCCATGCTACAATATATTTTCCAGAAACTTGATTAAATTGTTCTAGAAAGATTTCAGTCAACATGAGGCCAATAAGCATAGAAACGGCTGTGAGCAAACAACTCTCTAAAATGAATTGACGCATAATGCTCGAATTACTTGCTCCAAGGGTTTTTCTTACCCCTACTTCTTTAGACCTTTTTCTTTGCTGGGCTAAACTCAAATTAATGAAGTTAAAAGCAGCTATCAAAAGCAAGAAAAAGCCGAGTAAAACAAAGATATAAAGTGTACTTTTCTTCCCTTTCGGCAAATCGTATTCATGCCTATTATCAAAATGAACATCTTTCAGTGCCGTAAGTCTAAAATCATGCGATGCCTCTGAACCATTGGCTTGTCCCCAAGGTAAAACATACTTCTCATTGACCTCATCCAACTCATCCTCAAAGTCATAAGGATCTATAGTTTCCTTCATTAAAATAAAGGTAAAAACGCCTATTCTAAACCAGTCTTGCGTAAATACATCTCGTGTTTGCTGTGGTAGTGTAGACATGGACACAACGGCTTTGAATTGCATTTCTGAATTTGGCTTTACATCTTCAATGACCCCAGTCACCCGCAACATGGAGTTGTTCATTTTCAATTGCTTGTTCAACACATCTGTAGCACCAAAAACTTTTAGGGCCAAAGTCTTGGTTAACACCACCGTATTTGGGGCCTTTAACGCGTCTTTCGGATCACCTTGAATAAATTCGTAGGTAAACACATCAAACAAAGTACTATCTGTAAAGCGAATATTATCGGTTTTGTAAACGGTATTATCCACCGTTAATTCCACTTCACCTCCACCACCAAAAAAGCGAACATAATTTTCAACCAAAGGGTAATCGCGTTTAAGGGTTGGACCCACCGCCATGTTGGTAACGGCCGCCTGCATATCTCCTCCTAAATCAAGGGTGGTAGTTAAACGATAAATCCTGTCCTTTTTTTCGTGATAATTATCGTAAGAGAGCTCGTCAATAACATATAAGCCAATTAAGGTACTGGCGGCTATACCAACGGCCAATCCAATGACATTCAACAAGGTGTACACCCTATTTCCAAGAAGATTTCTCCACAATACTTTTAACTGATTTCCTAGCATCTTCTCTTATAATTGATTTACAGCTTCCACACGTTCAGTAAGTAATTTACCATCGCGTAATTCTATGATTCGTTGCGCAACTTTAGCGTCATTGGATGAATGCGTCACCATAACTATGGTAGTACCTGCAGCATTTAAGCCTTTTAAGATGTCAAGTACCTCATTTCCAAAATGACTATCCAAGTTTCCCGTAGGCTCATCGGCCAATACCAATTTAGGTTCTGTTACCACGGCTCTTGCCACGGCCACACGTTGTTGTTGTCCGCCCGACAACTGCGAAGGATAATGGTTCTTGCGGTGCGCTATCCCCATTTTCTCCAAAACCCTATCTACTTTCTGTTTGCGTTCACTTTTAGGAATATTTAAATATTGAAGCGGAAGCTCCACATTTTCTCCCACCGTTAATTCATCAATTAAGTTGAAGTTTTGAAACACAAAACCTATGGTGTTTTTTCTCACATCTGTTCTTTCATTCGCTTTTAAAGACGACACATCTTTACCATCTAAAAAATAAGAACCGCTATCTGCATTATCCAACATCCCAATAATGTTCAATAAAGTTGACTTTCCACAACCTGAAGCCCCCATAATGGCTACAAATTCACCTTGATTAATAGTTATACTCAACCCATTCACGGCCAAAGTTTCAACCGCAGAGGTTCTGTATTTCTTTACAATATTTTCTAATTTCAACATATTAGTTCTGTATTAATATCTCATCTTCTTTACTATAACCTTCGTAAGAACTCATTATAAATTCTTCTCCTTTTTCCACGCCTTCAATCACCTGGTAATACTGTGGGTTTTGTTTGCCTAAAACTATTTTGCGTTTGTAGGCTCTACCTTCTTTTACAACGTATACAAATTTTCCTCCCGACGATGAAAAATAGGATCCGCGGGGAATTTTAAGGGTTTCCTCTTTTCCACTAATTGCAATGGCCACTTGAAAACTTTGTCCTCTACCTAAATTCTCAGGAAGTTCATCCTCAAAAAACAACTCAATTTCAAACTGACCATTCACCACATTTTGTTTCACACGAGTAATGGATAAATGAAAGCTTTTTCCCTGTACTTTAATCTCTGCTTTTTGTCCAACCACTACTCTATTTAAATAATGCTGATCTACTAAAGCCACAATTTTATAAGCTCCTGGAACATCCACACGGGCTACAATTTCATTAGCTGCTAAGACCTGACCTATTTCCACATCAAACGAAGTTAAACGACCACTCAAGGGAACTAAAACCTGCATTTCTTCAATTTTAGAGCGTATCATTTCAAGGTTTCTTTCCATCAAAGCTATGGATGCTTTTATCCTATCATTCTGCACCTTCAAATAATGCTTATCCTCTTCTAAGCGCTGTTTCAAAACCTTTAAGCGATTTGTAGTATAGCTTTTTTCTTCTTTTTGCTTTTCATATTCCAATTGAGCCAAGCCTTTCATGACAAATACAGCAGAATCCCCTTTAAAACTTCTACTGATATTTTCTTTCTCTTTCAGCGTTAAAGCATAATCATCTTCTAACCTTCTCAAGTTTTGATGAAGTGTAATTTGTGTATTCCTCAAGTTATTCAATTGCTCCACTACTTGGGTTTCTCTTTGCATGTATTCTAAAACCAAAGCTTCATTTTGCAAGGCAAGTAAAACTTCACCTGCTTTTACGGTATCACCATCTTCTTTGTACTTATAAAGAACAGCTCCCCCCTCCTTGGCATCTATTAAAATAGTTCGTTTCGGTTGAACGGTACCATTGGCGATGACTATTTCCTGAAATTCGCCAAAACTCACTTTACCTAATTTGATTTGTTTGAAAGGAACTTGTACAATATTATTATTAAGATAAACCGTCAACAACGCACCCAGCAAGAAAACACTACCCACCAAGTAGATTTTAACCTTATGTTTTTCCCAAAAACTTTTTTCAATTTCTATGTCCACAACCTCCTTTAATTTTACAAGAGCTAGCGAATGATTGTGCCAAAAAGTCAAACCCTTAAAAATCAAGACAAAACAAAATAAGAACTCTTCATTAAGTGTACGATAATGAACAGAACGCGTACGATATCGTACAGAAAATAAAGCCCTTCAGAAAAAAAGAATCCCCCTCTAAGGTTGTAGTCCAAGGAATTACAATTAAAAACAACGCTTTCTTGAAAACTATCTCCAATAAACTTTTTAAACAGAATAAAAGGTGCTAAATTTGCCCCCAATTTGGTTTAACATTTTTGGAAACAAAAAAAAATTAGTTCAGAATGCCTAGAAATGAAAGCATTAAATCGATATTAATTATCGGTAGTGGCCCAATTGTTATCGGTCAAGCATGTGAGTTCGATTACTCAGGATCTCAAGCAGCACGTTCATTAAGAGAAGAAGGAATCGAAGTTACTTTGATAAACTCGAACCCTGCTACAATTATGACAGATAAGGTTGTTGCAGACAACGTTTATCTAAAACCTCTTGAGCCAGAGAGCATTCTAGAAATCTTAGAAAAACACAACATTGATGCAGTACTTCCAACAATGGGAGGTCAAACCGCATTAAACCTTGCCATCAAATGTGATGAAATGGGTATCTGGGAAGATCACGGAGTAGATATCATCGGGGTTGACATCAACGCGATTGAAATTACTGAAAACCGTGAGGCATTCAGAAACTTAATGGAGGAAATTGATGTACCAATGGCTCCACAAACAACAGCAAAATCTTTCTTAGAAGGTAAAAGCGTAATGCAAGAGTACGGACTTCCTGTTTGTATTAGAGCATCCTACACTTTAGGAGGAGCTGGTGCTGCTATCGTACACGACGAAAAAGACTTTGACGACAACTTAAATAAAGGTTTACACGCCTCTCCTATTCACGAGGTGATGATAGACAAAGCTTTATTGGGTTGGAAAGAATACGAATTAGAGTTATTGAGAGATAAGAACGACAACGTTGTAATTATCTGTTCTATTGAGAACTTCGACCCTATGGGGATACACACAGGAGACTCAATTACAGTAGCTCCAGCAATGACCTTATCTGATACTACTTTCCAACGTATGAGAGACATGGCTATTAAAATGATGCGTTCTATCGGTAACTTTGCCGGAGGGTGTAACGTTCAGTTTGCCGTATCTCCAGACGAGAAAGAAGATATCATTGCAATTGAAATTAACCCACGTGTATCGCGTTCTTCTGCCTTGGCATCTAAAGCAACTGGTTACCCTATTGCGAAGATTGCTTCTAAGTTGGCGATTGGATACACATTGGATGAACTAGATAACCAAATTACAAAAACTACTTCTGCATTATTTGAACCAACATTAGACTACGTTATCGTTAAGATTCCACGTTGGAACTTCAACAAATTCCCTGGTGCTGATCGCCAGTTAGGATTACAGATGAAGTCAGTTGGTGAAGTAATGGGAATCGGTAGATCTTTCCAAGAGGCTTTACAAAAAGCTTGTCAGTCACTAGAAATTAACCGTAACGGTTTAGGAGCAGACGGAAAAGAAGTTACCAACCAAGACGAAATTCTTCACTCTTTAGCACACCCAAGCTGGAACAGATTGTTCCACGTATACGACGCGATCAAATTAGGTATACCTTTCAAAACTATTTTTGAAAAGACTAAGATTGACGTATGGTTCTTGAAGCAAATTGAAGAGTTAATCAAATTAGAAAGAAAAATTGAGAAGTTCTCAATTGACAATATCTCTAAAGACTTGTTATTCGAAGCTAAGCAAAAAGGATATGCTGACCGTCAATTAGGTCACTTATTAAGATGTTTAGAATCTGAAGTACACGAGAAAAGAGAAGAATTCGGTATCAAGAGAGTTTACAAATTAGTAGATACTTGTGCCGCTGAGTTCCCAGCACAAACGCCATACTACTACTCTACTTTCGAATACGAAAACGAGAGTGAAGTATCTGACAAGAAAAAAGTAATTGTTTTAGGATCTGGACCTAACAGAATTGGTCAAGGTATTGAATTCGATTACTCTTGTGTACACGGAGTATTGGCAGCCAAAGAATGTGGATACGAAACAATTATGATCAACTGTAACCCAGAGACAGTTTCTACTGACTTTGATACAGCTGACAAGTTATACTTCGAGCCTGTTTTCTGGGAGCACATTTACGACATCATCAAGCACGAGAAACCAGAAGGTGTTATCGTACAGTTAGGTGGTCAAACAGCATTAAAACTAGCTGAGAAATTAGAGCGTTACGGAATTAAAATTTTCGGAACAAGCTACGATGCTTTGGACTTAGCAGAAGATAGAGGTAGATTCTCTAAATTATTGAAAGAAAACAACATTCCTTACCCAGAGTTTGGTGTGGTAGAAAGTGCTGAGCAAGCAATAGAATTATCAAAAGATTTAGGTTTCCCATTGTTGGTTCGTCCATCTTACGTATTGGGTGGTCAGAAAATGAAAATCGTTATCAACGAGGAGGAATTAGAGCACCACGTGGTAGATATCTTAAGAGATATGCCAGAGAACCAAATCTTATTAGACCACTTCTTAGGAGGAGCAATTGAAGCAGAAGCTGATGCAATTTGTGACGGAGAAAACGTTCACATCATCGGTGTAATGCAACACATAGAGCCTGCAGGAATTCACTCAGGTGACTCTTACGCAGTATTGCCTCCATACAACTTAGGTGATTTCGTAATGCAACAAATCGAAGACATTACAAAGAAGATTGCCGTTGAGTTGAAGACAGTAGGTTTAATGAACATACAGTTTGCAATTAAAGATGAAATGGTTTACGTGATCGAGGCCAACCCAAGAGCTTCTAGAACAGTTCCTTTCATTGCAAAAGCTTACGACGAGCCGTATGTAAACTACGCTGCAAAAGTAATGTTAGGAGAAAAGAAAGTAACTGATTTCGAATTCAACCCGAAAAAAGAAGGGTATGCGATCAAGATTCCAGTATTCTCTTTCAACAAATTCCCTAACGTAAACAAAGAATTAGGACCAGAGATGAAATCTACAGGAGAGGCGATCAGATTTATCAAAGATTTGAAAGACCCATTCTTTAGAAAAGTATTCTCTGAAAGAAACTTATACTTATCAAGATAATATGTTGTTCTTACTCTATGCAGCTAATTTTCTGAGAACAGTTTTAATTATTATCGCTGTTCTTGTAATTGTTCGCTTCATTGGCCGATTAATGAATGCCAAACGAAATATAAGTGAACAAGAGCGCTTTAATAAGCAAAAAGAAGCTTACCGCAAAGAGAAAGAAGATACACAACGTAATATCGGAAAAGTCTCCATACTCAGAGGCCGAAAGGAAGCTGAAGATGTAGATTACGAAGAAGTTGATTAAATCAGAAAAAGCACTAATTTAGCGATTAGTGCTTTTTTATTTTTATGCGATTCACTCTACTTATTTACCTACTCTTTCTATGCCTCTTTGCACAAGGGCAACCCAACTTTGAAACCCAGGGTTTAAACGTGAGTGAACAACTTAACCTACCTAGTTTAGAGACCTACAAAATAAAACAAGATAGCAAGGGTAATATCTGGATATTATCTGATGCAGGTGTAATCCAATACGATGGAAACACTTCAAAAATATTCACCGCAAAAGATGGCTTAACAAATTCCACCATATTTGACATGTATGAAGATCAATTCGGTAGAATTTGGTTTTTAGGAATGTCGCTTGAACTTTGTTACTTCCATGAGGGTAAAATTCACTCCTATCGTTACAATCAATTGTTGAAACAACGCTTAAAAAACAAAGTTAGAATCTGGAAAGAGATTTATGTTGATTCCAATGATGCTGTGTATTACTCCATCAACGGTGCGGGTTGTCATAAAATAACAAAAGAAGGAGACATAACTAAAATCAAGCAAAAAGACGGCATTGAAATTTTAGAAATTGAAGACCATTTAATGATTTCCTGTAACATGCTTAAAGATAATTACAGGGTGGGTAAGAATCTCGACACCTTAAAACTTGATTTATATTTCAAGAATCAAGTGAAAGCATTGTTAACACCTCAAGTCAACTCGGCCATACAACCTTTTCAAAAAATAAAGGGATCAAATTTCAGTATTCTCTATAATACGGTATTTAAGGAAATGGAAGTTGTGGAAACAGAATCCAAAAGTGTTTATCTCACCCCTTACCACGATGACATTCTTGTTGCAACCGCCGGAGGCTTTTACATAGGTAAAGTAACGCAATCAGGCATTACGCGTAGCTCACCAATGGTACTTCGCAATGATTACATCACCTCTATTTTGGTGGACAACCAAGGCGCAATTTGGGTATCTACTTTAGAGAATGGTATCTTTTATTTCCAAGATCTGAACTTACAGTCCTCAACTTATATCGAAGAAGAAACGGATAAAAACATCCATAAAATCTTCACCTTCCAAAACAATCTTTACGCCCTAAGCTACCATCATTTATTCAACCTATCAACATCTACATTTCTTTCAACAGAAGCGAATCAAGAGTATTGCAACTACGCTATTCTGGAAGATAAATTGGTATTATCTAAGGGAGGAATACTCCATCCCTACAAAACTGAATTTGGCTACACACTTCCATTCTCCAGAGATCTAAAGGTAATAGACAATAAAATTTTTGTCTCTTCCTCAGACCGGGTTTACACAATAAAACCCGACCAATTAAAAATCACGCCTTTTTTCACCCCTTTCGATGATTCTAAAATTACATACTCAAAAAAAATTGCTCTTATTGATAGTAGCACTATACTCCACAGTAGTTTAGAAAAGATTAGAATTCTTAAGAAACACGCTACCCTGAAAGAGTTCTCAGATGCATACAATGTTCAACAAATGGAGAATATTGATCGTCAGCAAATACTCATTCTAGACAAAACCAAAGGACTGTTTTCTTTTAATATTGAAACCCAAGAAATTCAAGCACTCAACAACATCAATAGACTTTTACCCGAGGTAGAATTCAATTGCTTTTACTACGAAAAGAACAGAAATGAATACTATATAGCTTCTAATTCAGGTTTATTTATCTGTAGAGATAGTTCTATCAGAATTATTGATAAAAACAACGGTTTATCCTCCAATCAAATTAACAGTCTTTACTATGAAAACAACACCTTATACTTTGGAGTTAAAGGTAATGTATACCGTTATCACCTTAGTTCAAATCTTCCTCAACAACCTATTAAATCACAAAAAGCAAAAGCCACATTACTCACCTCTGACTCAAATAGTATAGCTATTTACGAGGAATCCAATTTTAGCTTCCCTTCTGGACTTAAGTTCTTAGAGTTTGACCTCAGTACCTACTCTTACTCCAATTGGTTTCATAAACAATACCAATTTAGAACAGACACCAGTAATACTTGGATATCTACCAACACCCCCTCTTTTACATTAACCAACTTGAACGGCAAATATCAATTGGAGGCACGATACAAAATTGATGCGTTTACCTGGTCATCTCCCATTCAATTGGCACAAATCACCATTACCCCACCTTGGTACAAACACTGGATCATGCTGGTGCTGTATTTAATCAGTTTAGGATTAATCATACTCTTACTTGTACGTTTTCGTTTGAATAGAAAAATGAAAAAGCTTCAGATTCAAAACAACCTACTATCTTATCAGCAAAGGTTGAATAATGCGAGAATCAAACCTCACTTTATTTTCAATGTTTTGAACTCTATCAATAGTCATATCCTTTTCAATGAAAACCAGCAGGCTTCTAACTACCTCATCAAGTTTTCAAAACTGCTTCGAAACCTACTCGAAAAATCTGGCGATGACATCATTCTGATAGAACATGAGGTAGATTTAATTCAATCCTTTTTAAACCTCGAACAAATTCGAAACAATAATTTTGAATATACCATTGACCTGCCGTTAAACTTAAAAAGTCTTTACATTCCCTCTCTTATGATACAACCCTTTGTTGAAAATGCGGTTGTACACGGACTTCATGCTGAAAAGGATCAAAATATCATCAGCATTAGCCTAAAAAAACAGGGTAGTAAGACGATTCAAGTATCTATTAGCAACAATTCTCAGATGAGCCTGGAACAAATTGAGAAATGGCAAAAATCTAAAGAGGGACACGCGGTTCATATATCAAAAAGTAGAATTGTTAATTATAACAGACTTTTTAAACGAAAAGATTTATCTATTGAATTAGTTCCAAAAGATGACAACACGGAAATCATTTTAATATTACCCATCATCCCTAACCAAAAAAAGAATCTATAGATTAACAATGCGAGTATTATTACTTAAATACCTATTTGCCTTTATCTGTGCCGCTGCATTCTCTTCAATGAGTTGGGGACAGAATTTTAATTTTGAATATTCCACGCTTTCCATTAATGAAGAATGTGGACTAAACAGCAGGGAGTGTTATTTTGTAACAAAAGATAGCAAAGACAATCTTTGGATTTGTACAGACCTTGGGGTATACAAATATGATGGTTACAATACCATACACTATAGCATCAATGACGGTTTATTAAGTAACGTTGTTTTTGAAATATATGAAGATTACAAAGGAAGAATATGGTTTTTAACAAAATCTACTCTCTTATGCTATCTCGAAGGTGGAGTCATAAAGAGTTATGAATATAACTCGGAAATCATCAAACATTGTATCTACCCTACCACTGATAGAAAAAAACTTATTGTAACACCAAATAACGTTTATTACTCAGTTGATTTATGTGGTTATTTCACCATTACCAATAAGGGGCAAATTATAGAAAACAACAATCCTGTGGGAAGACTTACCCTTGGAATATTAGAGGATAGTTTATGTACAATAGGATATAAAAGCACAAAAAGAACGCTTCAACAAATACTTAAGGATAAAGTAAAATATCGCCCTTTGTATATTAACAAAGAAGGGAACATCTATCAAACGAATGCAGACTCTGTAGAACGACATAAAAAATTTGATATAAGACACCTAAACGTTAATGATAACGACCTCGAAGGATTTGCCATATTAGGAGGTGCTTTATACAAATTTCCTGAGATTCAATTTTTACTCAAAGATGTATCATGTTTTTACCCGGATCCACTTCTGGATAATGCATATTGGATAGGAACAAAAAATGGATTCTTCCATGCTAAATTCATAAACAAACGTTTAATTAAAACTAAGAATTCAGAAACATTAGCTGGTAACTTCATAACTTCTATTTACTGTGACGACCTCGGAAACACTTGGGTAACAAGTTTAGAAAAAGGACTTTGTTTTTTGCCAAAACAACGTATACACAAACTTGAAATAACTCCTTTTTTAGAAAATCAAGAGAATGTAAGGGACTTTGAAGTTTTTAAATCTCAACTGTATGTGTCAACAAAATTCCATCTGGTAAATACAAATACAAAAAGAGTGGTTACTGCAAATTATTCACTTCTTCAAAATTACAAGGATTCCTTACTCATTGCAAGTAACTTAATCCGTAAACCACATGATTGGGGGGGAATGGAAAGTAATTTAATGAGTATTGATTTTACACGTGATTTTTTGCAAAAAGACAATGATATATATCTACTTTCCAATTTAATAACGAAAACAAATGTTCCCTCAAAAAGATTAGAAGTTATCTACCAAAGTAACCTTAGTAAACTCAAAGACCATCATTTGATTCGTTTCTTAGCAACCGAAAATGAAATCTATTTTGCATCATCAACAGCACTTTTTCAGTTAAAAAAAAATACTGTTTATCTTCTCAAGAATTTGGAGGGTATGGAAATTTCAGACCTAGCTCACATACCAGCCATAGGTATTATTATTTCATCAAAAAGTCAAGGACTTTTTAGATACCAAAATAGCACATTACAAGCCTTTCAACTTGAAGAAAACAACGATTTAACTCGAAACATATCT
This sequence comes from Lishizhenia tianjinensis, assembly GCF_900116425.1. Taxonomy (GTDB): domain Bacteria; phylum Bacteroidota; class Bacteroidia; order Flavobacteriales_D; family Crocinitomicaceae; genus Lishizhenia; species Lishizhenia tianjinensis. Next base: position 1,057,933 of record NZ_FPAS01000001.1, read on the forward strand.
TGTATACACTATTCAGAAAAAACATCTTGCTTATACATCGGAGGTTATCAAGGACTAATTATCTACCACGTTCCAAGTGGTAGAAGCGTTCAGCTCAACAAAAACCACGGGTTTGTCAATTCAAAAATTAGTATAATAAAAGAATTCAATGATGAAATCTTTGTGGCCAGTTTTGACAAAATCTATAAGGTAAAAAATGAAGAAATAGTAAATCTTTTCCAAACAAAAGCAGAAAATACCAGAATCGCATCTGGAATAACGGGGATTTTACAAGATGGAATAAAATCAAAATCGCTCAATCAACTTTCTTACTTCGCAGATTTCATCACACTTAATTTTAATGTGAAGGATTACAGCGTTTGGAAAAACAAAAAATACCAATACCGCCTCGATAAAAAAGGAAATTGGAATACAATATTATCTCCAGAGATACTCTTGCCTAACCCTAGAAAAAACTTTAATGTAGAAGTAAGATATTTAAAAAGCAATGACACTTGGAGTGATGTAGTAATAAACCATACAGTAAATATTTCACCACCTTTTTATAGAACTTTCTGGTTTTATGTCTTAATTGTACTTTTGGCGTTCATTTTCCTTTTTTCAATATTAAGATTCAGATTAAAAAGAAAAGTAGAACGGCTACAAATTGCAAACAACCTACTATCACACCAACAACGCTTGCAAAACGCTCGTATTAAGCCTCATTTCATATTCAATGTTTTAAACTCTATTAATGGACACATACTTTTCAATGAAAACAAACAGGCCTCTAATTACCTTATTAAATTCTCGCAATTGATGCGTAATTTATTGGAGAAATCGAGCGATGATATTATTTCTCTAGAAAGTGAGGTTGAGTTACTCCATGCGTACTTATCCCTAGAGCAAATTCGAAAAGAAAATAAGTTCAAATTTCAAATAGATCTTCCGAATGAATTAAAACATTTCAATATTCCTGCATTGATGACACAACCTTTTACTGAAAATGCGGTGATTCACGGTATTTCTGACATGGAAGATAGAGCAGAGATACGAATAGCATTTAGTAGAGTATCAGATCGCTCTGTGCGTGTTGAGATTTGTAACACCGGAATAATTCCTTCTGATCAACTAAGTAAGTGGAACAATTCATCCGTTAAAAATGCTGTAGGTATTACCCAAGAACGCATCAAAAACCTTAGGTTGTTACACAACAATGCAGAATTGTTCATGGAAATTGAAAGAAGAGACAACCTAACATGTGTTGTAATGGTACTACCAATAATTAAATCGGAAGGTAGAGAAGCTTAAATAATATATTAATTTTGGTAGCTGTTGCATGAAAAAATTTAACCCTATAAGTTTTCCTTCTGTCATCACCTTAGTTCTATTGATGATGTGTTTGCCACTTCTAAGCTCGGGGCAGGCCAATTTTGCACAAGCCACCTATAAAATTAATGAGCAATGTGGTCTAAAAAGTACAGAGGCTTATCATGTAATGAAGGACAGCAAAAACAACCTTTGGATTTGTTCAGACATGGGGTTGGTGCGCTACGATGGATTCAACGCTACTTCCTTCACCACAAAAAATGGCTTGCCCAGCAATGTTGTTTTCCAATCCTACGAAGATCCTTTTGGAAGGATTTGGGCCTTAAGCATACGCAAAGAATTGTATTACATAGAAAATGACAGTATTCATCCCTACATCTATAATTCTTTACTTGACACCCTTTTAGACAATGATGAGTACTTATTTAAAAGAATATTAATCGACAAAGACAGTACCGTATACTTTAGTAATGCTTTTAATGGAACCTTTAGTATAGATAAAAACGGAAATTACCAAGTATACTCTGAAAGCATTTCGAAATTTGAGATTATCGAAATCGATGGTAAATTTTTACTTTCATGTTGGAACAAAAAAGGATTAGTTAATTTTAATATTCAATCGAAAAATAATTATACCCATAATATCATTGATTCTTTAAGTTTAAACTTACCTTCTGATATATCCAACCTAAATATAGACCCTGAACTAAACACGTTAGAAGGTTTAATCTTAATTGGTGGAAAGGTAATTTCCTTACCGTCAACTACCATATTAGCTACAAACGTAACCGCCTTAGAGAAAATACCTTATACAACAGAGTATTGGATTTCAAAAAACAATTATACATACAGGGCAGAATTTTCAAATAACAAACTCATACCTATTCTCAACTCGGACATTAACCAAAACCTATATGTAAGCTCTATTTATGCCGATAAAGATGGTAATACATGGTTCTCTACTTTAGAAGAAGGTATTATTTACCTTCCCGAATACAAAGTTCATCACCTTAGCAATGCGTCGGGTAATAAAATAGAGGATGAAGTCTTGGATTTTTGCATCAATAAGGACCAAATCATTCTCTCGTTTAAAAACCACATTTTAGATGTTAACAGCAATCAGCGTTACCCTTCTGATCATTCTAAATTAGTTTTTAAAAACAATCACCTCTTCATTTCCAACCTTTGGAGAATAGACAACCATTTTGAATTAGAAAAATATCCAAAAAACACACAGTTTGTCAATCATGCTCGAGATATCTATGTAGATGGAAACGAGTTTTTTGCCACCACCTCTTACATACATCGAACAAATACCGTTAACCTCGAGTACGATACAGTTCTTTTCCGCCGAGACTTAATTCGCTTTATTTCTCAAGTGGCCCGTTACAGAAACGAACTCTACTGCTCCTCAAAGAATAAACTTTATAAGGTTATTAACGACAGCGTAGAACTCATTTACGATTTCAGTAACAAGGAAATTACAGACTTACTTGTTTACCAAGACAGGTTACTTATCTCTACCAAGAACTTTGGTATCTATCAATATGATGGCAGGCAAACAAAACACTTTTTAAACAAAAAGAACGGTCTCAACAATGAGAATGTAAATGTGATGGCTAAATCTGCCAACAACAGATATCTCTACATTGGATGTTTTAAAGGACTGGAGATCTACGATCATTTCACCAGTAAATGCATCAGTATTTCAAAAAATCAAGGGTTAACGGATCTAAAAGTAAATAAACTAGAGGAAGCTGAGGGAATCTTATACATAGCCACGGAAAAAGGCTTTTATAAAATAAGTTATCACGACATAAGAAACTTGAGTAAAATCAACAGTTCCAACGAAATACATCCAGAAGTAACCAACTTAAGAGTAGATACAGAAAACTATAAAAACCTCATTTCGTTACCTACGGACGCGCAAGTATTAAGCATAAGCTTTCAAATAAAAGATCTAAAAAATTGGTTCAACAAACGCTATCAATACCAAATAAATGAGGGGGAATGGATAAATATTTTATCGCCCGAAATTGTTTTAACCAACCCACAAAAAAGACTTAAAATCAACCTGAGGTATTACATGAGCAATAATACATGGAGTGATAGTGTGGTTTTAATAGAGGGAAGTATACGAGAACCTTTTTACACCTCTGTTTGGTTCTTTGTGATTCTACTCTTCTTTTTAGCATTTGCTGTTTTCCTTGTTATGAAAGGAATTAACTCCAATAAGATAAGAAAACTCGAAAAAGAAAACGAAATGCTGTCTTATCAGCAACGTATGCAAAATGCGAGAATGAAGCCCCACTTTATCTTTAACGTACTAAATTCTATATACAGCTTCATCCTTTTTAACGAAAACAAAAATGCAGCGAACTACCTCTTAAAATTCTCTGCCTTGATGCGCAGCGTTTTAGAAAACTCTAGCGATGAGAAAGTGAAGATAAGTGATGAAGTAAAACTCTTGGAGAATTACTTAGAACTCGAGAATTTAAGACATGACAATTCTTTTCAATACGATATAAAAATCCACAATACAGATAAGTTTTTAGAAATTCCATCGTTAATGATACAACCCTTTGTGGAAAATGCCATTGTGCATGGGTTAAATCACGACGATAAGAACTCGCGCATACAAGTAGATATAGAAAAAATAAATGACCAAATCATCGAAGTAAAAATATTCAACACAGGAAAGATCTCCGCTGAAATAGCAGAAAAACTGCATCAATCTACAGAGAAAAACGCCGTTGGTATTACCCGATCTCGATTAAAGAATTACAATAATTTAAACACCTATGAGCAGTACAAAATGGAAATAGAAAATGTTTACAATGGTACGCTCATTAAACTCTTCATCCCTATTTTATAACGTATATGAAAATACTAATTGTTGACGACGAACTTTTAGCCAGACGCATCATCAGAAAAATAATATCAGAACACTTCCCAACTTTTGAATTTACGCGTGAAGCCTCTAATTTAAATGAAGCCATTACGATAATTAAGGAGGATAAACCAGATTTAATCTTTTTAGATATACAGCTCAAAGACAAAAATAGCTTCGAAATATTTGAGCAACTCGATCATAATGAATTAAATATAATTTTTGTTACCGCTTACGAGCAATACGGTATCAAAGCCTTTGAGGTTGGTGCCAAACACTACATTTTAAAACCGATAGAGGAAGAAAAATTGATAGATGCCACCGAGAAAGTAATGCGTATTATGCAGAACAAAAATGTGGAATTGGGTAAAATTTCTATTCCTTACAATTCAGATTACAAAATTCTAGAAACACAAAAAATCATTTTCGCCCAAGCAGATGGTGCATATTGTAAAATTTTCATGAAAGACAATGCCGAAGAGTACCTGAGTAAACCACTCAATTATATTGAGGAGAAGCTCAAGAACTTCAGCTCTTTCTTCCGTATACACAAAAGCTTTTTGGTTAATGGAGATTTTATAGAATCTATCGCTAGAGATAAAAGTAGTTTGTTACTCACAAGCGGAGAGACCTTGCCTATCGCTCGTTCTAGAAGAGACGATTTTAAAGCTTTCATTAGTGAGTACTTTTAATACCGTTTAGAAATTAATTCTCTCTTTATGAAAACTAACGTTTTAGTTAAATATATTTTATCTGTATCTTTAGATCATATATAACCATAGCATGGTGCTCCTGCACTAATCACCCTTATCAAAAAAAGTAACCCACGCGTTACTTTTTTTTATGTCTAAACTTTTTTCACCGATAAAAAATTGAACATTACCCTTAAGAAAAGAAAGTATGCATTATCGTATTTGATGAATTACATTTATCTCAGAAAATAAAATTAAAATATTTATAGAATTACTATTACAACACCCTCTAAATCACATTAAAGTAACCCTAACCGGTTACTTTTTTTTATTCATGTTCGTGAACTCTGCTCGTATCTTGAATACCGGTAAATTGAAATTCTTCAGGTAAAAGAACGGCATTTGTGTCTGCCAACAATTCCATTACATCGGGCTGTCCCCCATCTACCCATGCCGTGTACCAGAAACTTGCAACTGCAAGAATTGCTTCTCTCATTCTTCGTTCAACCATGCCGTTTAACCTGTTATGATAAGCTTCACTAAAAGCCTTACTGTAAACCCTCACGGTTTGATTTCCTCTTTTTTCAAAACTGTATTTTCTCTCTTCTCCAAATTCTTCAGTCAGCTGTTTTTCAAACAATAAAACACTATCTAGCGCTAAATGTGAAGCTTCTATGGCTTCCCAGATAAACGCATTTGGATCATCAATGTATGTGGCTTGACCTACCCAAAAACTATAGTCATCGGCAAAAAGTTCGGGTAGTCTACTTTCCCAAAAGGCATGTATCCCTTTTTGATTGGTTAACTGACCGTTATAATTCTCTGTTGTATGTAAAGGAACGTGAGCATCCGCGATGTAATGTCCTAAGTCGGCACTGAGTTTAATTATGCGAGGAAGTTCTTTTGCTAGAAAAGCCTTACTGAGCTTAGCCTTCATCGCTAGTACATTCCAAGGTACAATTCCGTAGGCTTGAAGCGTATCTTCCGTGTATTTGGCTACTGCCTCATTCCAATGCCGAGGCATTAAAACAAAGGGAGAACTATCTCCTTTCTGATAATGATCTATATCAATAAAATGCTTAGGCGCCTCACCTTCTACAGCATACCTTCTTTTATCAGGATCCACTGCATGTTCTGTGATAAACTCTATGTTGTGTTTGTAGAGGTAAAAAAGGTCTTTGGGCAAACTAAATACCGCTAAACGGTTTATTTTTTTATGTCCGTAAAATCCCCAAGATGAAGTATGGGCAAAGCTGAACAAGCAGCTCAACCCTAAGAAAACAAGGCTATATTTTAACCAATTTACCATTCTTTAAAATAGGAATCACATCTGTTTGGTTGGGTGTTAAACAGTATTTGATATCCTCGTTGAGATTTAGGTTTTTTAATCTTCTACGGTGAGAACTTGACTTCAAGTACCCCATGTAGTTGTCTTTTGCAGAAAGATACAAATATTTTGCGGCGATACTAGAGTCTTCGTCAGAAGTATAATTACCCGTAGCAATTAATTGTTCCATAATAGCTCCTGCACAGATGGTATCTTCTAAATTGAATTTATCTTGCCATCCCGAACACAAACACAAGACATTCTTGTTTTGCTCAATTAACCATGCACACAAGGCGTCTAGGTTAGATAAAGCGCCAATAACCACCGTATCGGCATCTTTGGCAATATTGATTGCTTTTGTTCCGTTGGTTGTAGATAACACGACTTCCTGACCTTTCAATTCTTCTTTCATGTAACTATAAGGAGAGTTACCGAAATCAAAACCATCCACAATTTGTCCCTTACGTTCAGCTCCTACTAGATAACCTTTCGCTTGGTACTCCCTTGCTTCTTCTATGGTGGGAACAGGAATTAAAGCACTAACACCATTATTAAACGCCGAACAAATTGCCGAGGTAGCCCTCAAGACATCAATTACCACTACTATTTCATATTCATCTTTGAAATATTCGTATTCACCGGGTGTAAAACAAACTTCTATGTGCTTTCTAGTATCATCCATGTCGCGAAAATAAAATATTGTTGAATAAAAAACAGAAAGTTTAACTAAAACTAGAAAGAAAGGTGTTGTAGAACAGCTCTAAACTCGGAAAGAATTATGGCTGTAGCTCCCCAAACGCGCTTGTCAGCTAAATCAAAGAAGGGAATATCCTTCAAGGTTAAACCTCCCCCCACTTTGAATTGTGAACTCTTAATTCTGTGCTCTTCCAATAAATCAGATAAAGGAACAATCAGTATTTCATCTACTTCTCTTTCATCTGCTACAAAACTATAGCTGCCCTCCCACCAGAAAATAAAGGGACTCACCCTAAACTTACTTACTGGAATATAAATAGGGGTTAAAGCTCCAATTTCCTTTAAATCCTCTTCTCTCACACCAATTTCCTCTCTACTCTCTCGCTTAGCTGTGTGCCATAAAGACAAATCCGTTTTATCTTGTTTTCCACCGGGAAAGGCTACTTGTCCGCTGTGAGCACCATTGTAATCAGGGCGTTGAATAAGGGTGAAATGTAGTTTCCTTTCTTTTTCAAATAAAATAATGGCAACGGCACTTTCCCTAAAATCATTGTCCTCCTTAAGTTGACGTACACTTTCTGCTCTGTTGCGAGGCAACATTAATGAATGCGCGTCTTCCCCGGGTAAATACTCCAGTGCATTTTTTAATTGATGAACAAATCTTTCCATTTTTAAAGCTGAATAGAAGATAAACTTTTAAGTAGCTCGGGGTAGTAGAAAGGCATATCTTTTTCATGACATACAAACTGAAATAATGCTACTTTACTCCCGTTTTGAAGCGTTGCATATAGAAAGCACAAATTATCATCGTAGTAACTCTCTTTGCCCCTGATTTGAATGGTGCGCAAATCATGACCATATTCCCCTTTTACAACATCTTCTATGCTAACCTGGTTGGAATACATATCTGTACGTTTTAAATGAACAGCGAGGTTAAGGATGAACTGAGCATCATCTTTGCCTCCAATATTTACAAAGTTCTCCTTGTAATAATTCAAGTCATTGATCTTAAACTCGTCCGAAGAAAAGCTTATCCCTCTAACGTCATCTTTTAAATTCTCACCGCCGTTGAGAGATATGTCATTACCATTTCGTTTTAAATCCTTCCACAAGGTCATACTTACATTACCAAACTGCGTAACATAGGTCTCTCCCATTAATCCGGAATCCACTTTGGCTTTTGCTTTTTTATCTGAACAAGAAAAAAACAGAAAACAACTTAGGATAAAAAGGCTTAAAATTTTGTGCATAAAACGAAAATAACAAAATAAAAGTATAGAAATTCAACTTGCTAAAGAAAAGAAAATCACCACATTTTTCATCTGACAATTCATCCGAAATATCCACGACTTAAAAATTAGCTCAAGCTTATATTTTACTGGGGGTTTAGAGAAATAAAGCTATCCACACGACAACGTGTATAACCTTTGATAACTTCAGGTAGAAAAAGCCCTTCATTTCATTATATTTGTTTGTTACCCAGAATAAAGCAACACATGGAGGAAGAAAGCAAATATACCGAAGACAACATACGATCACTCGATTGGAAAGAACACATTAGACTAAGACCCGGAATGTACATTGGTAAGCTAGGAGATGGTTCTAGTGCAGACGATGGTATTTACATTCTTGCCAAAGAGGTAATGGACAACTGTATTGATGAGTTCGTTATGGGGAATGGTAAGAAGATAGAAATCAAATTGAAAGACGGTTTGGTATCTGTGCGTGATTACGGTCGTGGTATTCCTTTGGGTAAAGTAGTTGACGTGGTTTCCAAAATGAATACTGGGGGGAAATACGACTCTAAAGCCTTTAAGAAATCTGTTGGTTTGAACGGTGTGGGTACCAAGGCTGTGAATGCTTTGAGTAGTCACTTCATGGTCTATGCCGTTAGGGATGGAGAAAAAAAGGGAGCAACTTTCTCTCGTGGAGAATTGGTAGAAGAAACCAAGGTTGAAAAAACCGACGAAAGAAACGGTACTTACGTTGAGTTTTTACCCGATGAGAAGGTCTTCAAAAAATACGCTTATAAAATTCCTTACCTGGAAAAAATGATCTGGAACTACTGTTACTTGAACAGAGGGTTGGCTATTCATTTTAATGGGAACAAATATCAATCTAAGAATGGTTTACAAGACTTGTTGGAAAACAACATGGATGGTGATCCACTCTACCCAATCATTCACTTAGAAGGAGATGATATAGAAGTTGCATTCACGCACGGTAAAACCTACGGAGAGGATTATTATTCCTTCGTAAACGGTCAGCACACCACACAAGGTGGAACACACCAAAGTGCGTTTAGAGAAGCTGTGGCAAAGGTAATCAAGGACTTCTACGGGAAAAATTATGAATCTTCAGACATACGTCAATCTATCGTTGCAGCAATCTCTGTGAAGGTGATGGAACCTGTTTTCGAGTCACAAACGAAAACCAAATTGGGGTCTTTAGAAATAGAACCGGGTGGAAAAACCATGCGTACTTTTGTGAATGATTTCTTGAAGGTAAAGCTGGATAACTTCTTACACAAAAACCCACAAGTTGCAGACATACTTGAGAAAAAAATCAAGCAGTCAGAAAAAGAAAGAAAAGAACTTTCAGGTATACGTAAACTGGCGAGAGACCGTGCTAAAAAAGCTTCTTTACACAATAAAAAATTAAGAGACTGTAGGATACACCTTACTGATCTAAAAAAAGATAGACGAGAAGAAACAACCTTGTTCATTACCGAGGGTGACTCTGCATCTGGATCTATTACCAAATCGAGAGATGTTAACACGCAAGCCGTATTCAGTTTGCGAGGAAAACCATTAAACTCTTATGGCCTAACCAAAAAGGTTGTATACGAAAACGAAGAGTTTAACCTTATACAAGCTGCTTTGGATATAGAGGATGACATGGACAACTTGCGTTACAATAAAATCGTAATTGCAACCGATGCCGATGTGGATGGTATGCACATACGTATGTTGTTGTTGACCTTCTTCTTACAGTTCTTCCCAGATTTGGTGAAAAGAAATCACGTATATGTGTTACAAACACCATTGTTTAGGGTAAGAAATAAAAAAGTAACCAAGTACTGTTACTCTGAAGAAGAAAGAAGAGATGCTATCTCCAAATTGGGTAAAAATGCCGAAATCACACGATTTAAAGGATTGGGAGAGATCTCACCCGATGAGTTTAAAAACTTCATTGGAGAGGATATTCGACTAGAGCCCGTATTACTTACTAAAAAAGCTTCGATAGAAGAAACCTTGAGTTTCTACATGGGAAAAAACACTCCTACGCGTCAAGAATTTATCATGGACAACCTAAGAGTTGAAAAAGATTTAGAAGACGAAATCAAGGCCGATATTGAAGAAACCATAGAAAAAGCTTCGTAAAATTATGTCAGAAGAAAACAGCAACCCATACGACGAAGAAGAAAACAAGGATATCAACCCTGAGGAGAATCCTGAACATGACGATAACACCAGAGAGCTTGACGATAAAATAGTTCCATTAAGTGGACTCTATGAGAACTGGTTCTTAGATTACGCATCTTATGTAATTCTAGAAAGAGCCGTTCCAGGATTGTACGATGGGATGAAGCCTGTGCAACGTAGAATTTTGCACTCCATGAAAGAAATGGATGATGGTCGTTACAACAAAGTGGCCAACATCATTGGTAACACCATGAAATATCACCCCCATGGTGACGCTTCTATTGGTGATGCTTTGGTTCAATTGGGACAAAAAGATTTACTGATAGACTGTCAGGGAAACTGGGGAAATACACTAACGGGGGACTCCGCAGCGGCTGCCAGATATATAGAAGCTAGACTTTCAAAATTTGCCAATCACGTTGTCTTTAACCCAAAGACTACAAATTGGTTGTCAAGTTACGATGGTCGTAACAAAGAACCCGAAAACCTTCCCATAAAGTTCCCTCTCTTATTAGCACAAGGTGCCGAGGGTATTGCTGTGGGTATGGCTTGTAAGATATTACCTCATAACTTCATTGAATTGATAGACAACTCTATCAATCACTTAAGAGGTAGAAAAGTGGAATTTTATCCCGACTTCCCAAATGGAGGTATGGCAGATTTCACCAATTACAACGATGGTTTACGAGGTGGAAAAGTAAGGGTACGTGCTAAGATTGTTAAAGTTGATAAAAAGACTTTAGTCATTAACGAAATTCCTTACGGTACAACGACTACATCTTTGATTGAATCTATCCTTAAAGCCAACGATAAGGGAAAGATTAAAATCAAAAAAATAGAAGACAATACAGCACAAGATGCTGAAATTATGATTCACTTACCACCGGGTGTGAGTCCAGATAAACTTATAGATGCACTTTACGCCTTTACAGACTGTGAAGTATCTATTTCTCCAAACTCATCTGTAATTGATAAGGATACGCCTAAATTCTTAGGTGTTACACAAATCCTAAAAACCAATACAGACAATACTGTTCAGCTCTTAAAATTAGAGTTAGAAATTAAAAAAGGAGAACTAGAGGAACAATGGCATTTTAGTTCTTTGGAAAAAATCTTCATTGAAAAACGTATTTACCGTTTAATTGAAGAGGAAGAAACTTGGGAAGGAGTTATTAGCGCCATTGATACAGGATTAAAACCTCACATTACGCACTTGAAGCGCGAGGTTACAGAAGAAGACATCGCTCGATTAACTGAAATCAGAATTAAGCGTATTTCTAAATTCGACAGTTTCAAAGCAGATGAAATCATCAACCGTTTGGAAGATGAATTGAAAAACGTTGAATACAAATTAGACAACTTAATAGAACATGCAGTTGATTACTTCAAAGACCTGAAGAAAAAATTCTCTGCAGGAAAAGAACGTAAAACGGAAATTAAGGTATTTGATAACATCAATGCCTCTAAAGTAATTATAGCTAACCGTAAATTCTATGTAGACAAGAAGGAAGGATTTATTGGGTATAGTTTACGAAATGCTGAGTACATTCAAGATTGTTCTGAAATAGACGACATTATCATTTTCTTCGAATCAGGTAAAATGATGATTACTAAAATTGCCGACAAAAAATTCGTAGGAAAAGGAATTGTACACGCAGCAGTTTGGAAAAGAGGTGATAAACGTACTATTTACCATCTCTTCTACAAGGATGGAACTGGTGGACCAACTATGATGAAGCGATTTAGCGTGAAATCTATCACCAGAGATAAAGAATATGATTTAACGAAAGGTACCAAAGGATCTAAAATGTTATACTTCTCTGTTCATCCAAATGGAGAACGTGAAGTGGTAACTGTACACTTAAGACCTCGTCCACACTTGAAACGTATACGTTGGGATTTGGATTTGGGAGAACTCCTAATCAAAGGTAGAAGTGCCGGTGGTAATATCGTAACTAAAGAAATCGTTTCTAAAATCACACAAAAAGAAGTGGGTGGTTCAACGCTTGCCGCACGTAAAATATGGTACGACGATGTAGTGGGTAGATTAAATGACGACCAAAGAGGTAAATTCTTAGGTAGCTTTAAAGGTGAAGACAAAATCTTAACCCTTTACAGCAACGGAGAATACAGATTGTCGCACTTCGATTTATCTACACACTTTGACGAGGATATGATACACATAGAAAAATGGAACCCTCACCATGCTCTATCTTGTGTATACTATGATGGTGAAAAAGACATCCATTTTGTGAAGCGTTTCGAATGTGAAGTTACAACAGACAAACGAGTATCATTTATTAGCGATGCCGAAGGATCTTATTTAGACGTTGTATCTACAGCACATCAACCGCGTATAAAAATCATTTACAACAAACTACTTAAAGCAACCAAAAACTTACCGGATAGAGAGGTGAATTTGGCAGATTTCATCGATGTAAAAGGAATGAAGTCTCAAGGGAATCAACTTACTAAATTAAAGGTAAAAGAGATTGTATTAGATCATCCTATTGAGGGAGATGAACCTTGGCCGGATGAAGTAAAAAAAGAAGAGGTAAACAACAGCGCTGAAGACGATAACAACGAAGAAGGAAGTGTTGAAGTAGAATGGGATATGACCAAAAAAACAGACGATGGTAACCCAACTTTGTTTTAAATATGGAATACGTAAATAAATATAGAACGATACGTCAAGAAGAAATTACTCTCTTGCACCACATGTTAAATTTGGCTAATTTGAACATTGCCGATTTTCCACATACCGAAAGGGTCTTTGAATATGAAGGTGGAAAGATGGGGAGCATTAATTTCGACAATGACAATACAGATAATTATCTCGGCGATATTATGGCCATTGAATTTAAAGATGAAGACCACGTTCGCGTTGTTGTAACACTTACTGTAGACAAAGATCAGAAGCTCTTGGATATGGATTTTTGGAAAGAAGACTTTTCTGCCCTTAAAAAATACCCAACACCCGATATAGTGAGCAAAGCGCAGCACATCATTTAAATGATAAGGATGAAATTACTAAGCCGGCATATGAAAATATGTCGGCTTTTTTATTGCACTCTATTTTAAGTAGATAAAATCATTTTTAGACTTATCTAAATTTATATATTTGCAAAAGTAAATTTAGAAACACATACTATGCGAATATTATTTTACATACTACTAACAATAAACAGTCTGCCTTTTCTTGCGCAAGAATTACAACTTGTCAATGAAAAAGAAGCTCCTTTGGCTTATGCAAAAGTTTATTTTCATCAAAAAGATACACTTTGTATTGCTGATGCACATGGAAGCATAGACATGCAGTTTATTGAGCAAACCCCAACCAAACTCACCATTAGACACGCAGAAATAAAAGACACTACCCTCCTACTCACTCCACCTTACTCTCAACTAACCTTGAGCATCCCCAGAAAGCAACTTTTACAAGATTTCGATGAAGTGGTTGTAAGTGCAACACTTTCAAAACTCTCTAAAAAAAATAGTCCCGTAAACGTCGAAGTCTACAGCTCAGAATACTTTGAAGCCAACCCTACTCCTTCGCTCTTCGAATCCATGCAAAATGTGAATGGCGTTCGCCCTCAATTGAATTGCAATGTTTGCAACACAGGAGATATACATATCAATGGTTTAGAAGGTCCTTACACTATGATACTCATAGATGGTATGCCTATAGTTAGCGGACTTAGCACAGTTTACGGATTATCCGGAATTCCACAGTCTATGATAGAACGAATAGAAATCATCAAAGGTCCAGCCAGTACACTTTACGGTTCGGAGGCTGTAGGAGGTCTGATAAATGTGATCACAAAAGATCCATCATTAACCAAGGGAATTGTAATCAATAACATGCTCACTTCATGGGGAGAAAACAACTTAGATTTTTCTTCTGCCTATAAAATCGGTGCAAAAACAAAAGCCTTATTAGGGTTCAATTTTTTTAATTATTCCTTCCCTATAGATAACAACCATGACAACTTTACCGATGTAACCTTATCGAACAGACTGTCTCTTTTTAACACCTTCAACCATATCACTCCAAAGAATAAAGCTCACAGTCTCGCTTTCCGTGTTGTGCATGAAAATAGATGGGGAGGAGAAATGAATTGGACCCCTGAATTTAGAGGAACCGATAGTATTTACGGCGAAAGCATTTTAACAAATAGATGGGAAATTTTTTCCAAACATCAACTCGACAAAGCCAAACACCTTAACCTTCAATTCTCAGCCAATGGACATTACCAGGACTCCTATTATGGTACTACTTCTTTTAATGCACAGCAACACGTTGTTTTTGGTCAATTAACCTACAATAAAACCTTGGGACAAAACCACAAACTATTAAGTGGTGTTGCAATGAGATATACCCATTATGACGATAACACACCTGCCACTGAAGCTCTACAAAACTTGCACACCTTACTTCCGGGTGTATTTCTTCAAGATCAAATACAAATCGACGCTCAGAACAATCTTCTTATTGGTATTCGTTATGATTACAACAGCAAGCATGGAAACATCATCTCTCCTCGACTCAATTATAAATGGAATTCTAAAAAAACAAACACCATTCTTCGTCTTGGACTAGGAAACGGATATAGAGTTGCCAATGTATTTACAGAAGATCACGCAGCTTTAACAGGCGCAAGAACGGTTGAATTTGTTGAAGCATTGTCGCCAGAAACATCTTACAATGCCAATATCAATTTAGATCAAACCATCGTAAAATTTGACAAAGTACTTCTTACGTTAGACGCTAGTTTATTCTATACCTACTTCACCAATAGAATTATAGCTGATTACGAAAGTGATCCCGATAAAATCATTTACGACAATTTAGATGGTTTTGCCGTTTCACAAGGGGCATCTATGAACGCTCAGGCACATTTTACCAATGGCATCAACCTTAGGTTAGGATTCAACTTGCAGGACGTTTCCTTTACAGAAAATGGGCAACGTAAAACTCAAATACTAACCGAGAAAATATCAGGAACTTGGTCTGTTTCTTTCCCTATAAATCCCTTGCATTTAAGTATAGATTACACCGGGAATTTGTATGGACCTATGCGACTTCCTCTTGTAAGTGATTTAGACAGCAGAGATGAATTTTCCCCTTACTGGAGCTTGCAGAACATTAAGATAAATTTCAATTACTTTAAACGCGTAGAGTTATATGCAGGTGTTAAAAACTTACTAAATTTCACACCGCCAGCCAACAGTATCGCAAGGGCTTTTGATCCCTTTGATAAAGAGGTCAGTTTTGATGCCGATGGAAACGCCTTGGCCACGCCGAACAATCCAGAAGCACTGACTTTTGATCCGTCTTATGTATATGCACCCAATCAGGGTATAAGAGTATTCATAGGCGTTAAATGGAATATTAAATAGGCCGTGATTATCTGGCTATACATTACTAGTTTTACAGCTGCATTCCTGTAAATACTTAAAACAAAGCTCAAACTTCTAAGGTCGTTTGGGCTTTGTTTGTATTTACGAGCTATCCATCAGCAAAAGCTATTCATTTCTATCCAGCACGGGAAGACGTTGAGATTGTGATGGAGTGAACAGTTGGAGATCTTAAGCTATTTTTTATTGATTAGTCGCATGTTTGCCAAAACACTTCTTCTTGTTATCCCTTGGTTTTATTAGCTTCTATAAACTCCTAGAGGTACTTCAAGAAATTATTCCACCTAAAACTTAAAGAAAATCACAAAAACCTCGAGACGTTTATTAAGAAAAAGGCTCCAAACCTCAGTAAAATAGGGACATCAGCCTTTGGCAAACATGCGACTAATCAGGTCTAATTTTTCATTCAACCATCACCTCTGTACCTCCACAAAATCTCAAACTCTTACTCCGAAACAAACTTTCATGCAACAAAAAAGTCCGACGCTTTCACGTCGGACTTTTAAGGAAATAAATTATTGTATTATAACTTCACAAACTTACCAGTTGCTGATTGACCAGCTACTTTGATAATGTAAGTACCGTTCGGTAAATTGCTTGCATCGAAGTTAACTTTGTTTTTACCTTTAACTAAACCTTTTGCATCAACCGTTTTCACAACAGTTCCAGCAAGGTTGTAGAAGTAAATCGTTGCGTTAGAAGCTTCAACATCATTCAATACTACAGCAGCATATCCAGATGAAGGATTTGGATAAATCGTTAATACTTCCTTCTCAACTTTTTCATTCATTGGATTGTTAGAAGTAGTTTCTTCAACATTAACAGTAGATGTTGTTTTGAAGATACCTCTACCAAATGTTCCGATGTAGATTTCTCCGTAACCTGGGTTACCTCCTAAGTAGTTCTCATCTCTCCAGTTTTGCTCAACAGTGAAAGCTGGTGTTCCTTCAAACAAGTCTTTACCACCTGCTGCTACAGACCATGTTGCACCACCATCTTCTGAAACCATAGCTCCATTGTATGTTGCTGCTACCAATAACTGACTGTTATTTCTTTCAATAACTACATCGTAAATTGGCATTGCTTCTGTTCCAACCTGAGTTAAAGTTGGTGTTGCAGAAGTACCATTTGTAGATTTAAATACACCATTGTTAACTCCTGCTTGAGTTACAACTAATAAATCTGGGTTTTTGTGATCAATACCTAAAGCTCTTAAACTGTTTGCTCCTGAGAATTGTACCACAGATGTAGCAGTTGCTCCTTCATCTAAATCACATTTCAATTCGAAATCATCGTCAGATGAGTAAACTGAACCTAAACCATCGATTCTGTGTAATTGTCCACCAGCTACAACAAACATGTGATTTAAATCTTCAGAGAATTCTACATCCATACCTCTGTTGATAGAACCAGCACTAACAGAACCTAAGTTCTCAGCAATTCTAACCCATTTTGGGTTTTGCTCTGCAAATCTTAAGGCATCTCTAGTACCCCATAATTCACCACCATTATTCGTAGTAGCAATAACAAACCAAGATTGGAAAGGATCCTGAACAGTTAATGTATCCCATGCTACACCTATAGCGATAGTATCCATTCCCATATCATAAATCTCAGAAGGGTTAATCGAGTTACTTCCGTAGTAGTGGTCGTATGCAGTTACACCTTCTACGATTACTGTATCCATTCCTGCTGGTAAATCAATAACAATTGAATCTCCAACTGCTGGTGGGTAACCAGAACCTGTAATTGCTGTGTAAGGGTATTGACCTAAGTCAAACTGATTTCCTGCTGAATCTTCGACTAAATAATCAAGTCCTGTTAAAGACGGATTGTAGTATAAAGTATCATCATATCTTAAATCTATAGGAGTAATGTAATCAATTGTATCACCAGTTGAGGCAGAAGGCACTTTTAACGCATCACCTGCTGCGTAACTTTGTAACGGTACATACAAAACACTATCCTCAGAATTTTCATCGTAGTATTCCGCCAATTCCATTTGAGTATGGAAGAAGTAGTGTGTACCTGTTCCTCCTAAACCATTTGTTCCGTAAATTGAAGCTGGTAATCCTAAAGGCATTGGACTAACTGATTCTCCTCTATCTGCTGATCTATAGATTACTTGGTAGTATAAAGAAGAGAATACAACATTAGGGTTGAAAGATGAAATGGCACAATCAAAACCATCTCCTCCAGAAAACTCGATAAAGTCTTGGTAAGTTGCATTCGTGTGGTCATTATATAATGTACCGTTATCTTGTGCTCCACCGATTACAGACATATCTAAACCGTAAGCGATATCGTAAAACTGGGTTGCATTAAAACCTCTATTTGCAGGTGTAAACGTAGTTCCTAAATCACTAGATCTACCAACACCACCGTCGTTACCAACGTAAAGTGTATTTGAATTACTCCACTTTAATTCGTGGTTGTCCGCGTGAACATATAAAGGATCTTGAGGACTTCTAAACCATTCAGAAATTTTATCCCAAGAACCTGCGGCTGGTGAAGCTACTTGTTGTTGCCATTCCCATAAATCGATTCCACCGATAATTACTCTGTCCGCGTCAGTTGGATCAAATGAAGCTGTTGAGTTGTAAACTCCTTGGTTGCTGTAAATATTTAATGGATCTGCAGCTGTTGGAGGAGTGTGTTGCTCCCATGTAATTCCATTATCCACAGATAACCATTGTCCGGCATTAGTTCCTGAAGTTGGTGAACCTCCTGCAGGGTAAGTAAGTGCAGCGTAAACTTTGTACTTTCCATTTACTCTTTCATGAGAAATTGCATATTCAACTCTACCAAAAGATTGAATTATTTCTCCTGTTCCGTTACCAGCTCTATTCTCCCAAGTTGAACCTCCATCCGTAGAAACATGAGTTCTTGTTCCCACAGCTGCAACTATAACCATACCGTCATTAGACATTTTCAATGCAGAAATTGAACCTGGTGTTCCTAAGTCTACTGACTCTGTTTGAGTAGCTCCTGAAGTGTATTTTCTTAATCCTGTTTGAGTAGTAAAATAAATTGTGTTTGAATTTGCACAACCAACAACTTCAATAATTACATTGTAACTATCAGTTCCAGGTACTAAACTCCATGTTGCTCCTTTATCTGGAGACATCCATAAACCGTTTCCTAATCCTTGTAAATCTTCACTGTATGCACTTCCTAAACCAGTTGCTACGTAAATATTACCAGACTGGTCTTGTGCCATAGAAGAAATAAAATTCGTTCCAGGGAAGTTTTGAACTCTTGTCCAGTAGTTCGCCTTCCAAGGTGAATACCATAAACCTCCAGAAACTGAACCTGCCCAAACGTTATTTTCATCTTGGTGGTCAATTAAGATAGCTCTTGTTCTACCCCCAATGTTTGCAGGACCCTCTTCTTGCCATTTAATTACATTCGATTTTGCAGCATATTTATACTGCTCCATAATTTGGCCTATTTTTTCAGGAGTAGCTACTTCTCCTGTTTGATGGTCTATCAATCGAGCTTGGAACCACTCTTGTCTTTCAGACAAAGCAGAGTAAGACTCGAACGACTGTAAACTCTTCGGGGTATATTGACTCTCCTCCGAAGATGAAGGATACCAAACCATTGCAGCTGAAGCAATTGCAGCCACAGACAAGGTTCCTAATAACAATTTGTTACGCTTCATAAGTTATTTATTTCCTTTATTAATAGTTAAAGCAAGCGCCAAGTTACAAATAATTAATTTAACAGAAATTAAATTTTCGGATAACTTGACCGCATCATCATGTAAAATTAAAGAATCACTTCTCCAATAAAAACAACAATCCCTTAAAGATTGTTCAATACTTTACATGTCTATTTTTCGTCTAAATCAAAAATGTGTTTTTCGGCGTGGTAAGAAGAACGAACAAGAGGTCCACTCTCTACATACCTGAATCCCATTTCCATTCCCAAATCAAAGTATTTTTGGAAACGTTCTGGGGTAACAAACTCAGCCACTGGCAAATGCTTTGGTGTAGGTTGTAGGTATTGCCCTAATGTAAGTATGTCACAACCAACGCTTCTTAAATCTTGCATGGTTTCAATTACTTCTTCATCAGTTTCTCCCAAACCTAACATCACCCCCGACTTCGTTCTCATTCCTGCTTTCTTTAAGCGGAACAAAACTTCTAAACTTCTATCGTATTTGGCTTGAATTCTAACTTGTTTGGTTAAACGTCTTACCGTTTCTAAATTGTGTGAAACGATTTCAGGGGCTACATCTGTTACGATTTTTAAGTTCTCCCATTTACCCGCAAAGTCAGGAATTAGAGTTTCTAAGGTAGTACCTGGAGATTGGTGACGGATTGCTCTAACGGTTTGTGCCCAAATGTTTGCTCCTCCATCTGCCAAATCATCTCTATCTACAGAAGTCAATACGGCGTGTTTAACTCCCATCAACTTAACAGAGTTTGCCACTCTTCCTGGTTCAAATTCATCCACAGCATCAGGTCTACCTGTTTGCACTGCACAGAAACCACAAGAACGTGTACAGATATTCCCTAAAATCATAAAAGTAGCCGTTCCTTCTCCCCAACATTCTCCCATGTTCGGACAACTTCCACTTTCACATATAGTGTGTAACTTGTGCTCATCTACAAGTGATCTAACTTTTCTGTAGTTTTCTCCAGTCGGTAATTTAACACGTAACCATTTCGGTTTTTTAATACGTACTTTTTCTCCGTCTTCGGCCAATACTTCCGTCATCTATCTTTTGTTACTTTATGGATAATTCTCGCTTTTACCTCAAAAGTAAAAGGGCTATCCGTTCAAAATAATATCTTTACCTCTTCGTAATAAACCACAAAATTAAGCATAATAAAAGTATAAACTATGACAACTTCTAGAGTAAGTTATTTAGGTGACCTAAGAACGAAATGCACACATGTGAAATCGGGTACAGAAATTATTACCGATGCACCAGTGGATAACAACGGTAAGGGAAGCACGTTTTCACCTACAGATTTAGCAGCAACTTCATACGCTTCTTGTATGCTTACTATAATAGGTATATTCTGTAACAATCATGATATTGAATTTAAACATGGTGAGGCAGAAATTACAAAGATTATGGGCAGCGGTCCAAGAAGAATTTCAAAGTTGGTAATTGACCTAGATTTTTCTGGAAATAACTGGGATCATAAAACACAACTTAAGATTAAAAATGCAGGAGAAAATTGTCCTGTAGCAATTACGCTAAAGGATAATGTAGAAGTTGAATTAACGTATAACTTCTAGTTTTTGGATTCTTTAAGTCAAATTGTATTAGGCGCTGCGGTTGGTGAGGCCGTTGCTGGAAAACAAATCGGCAGAAAAGCACCTTTAATAGGTGCTATTTTTGGCACCATTCCCGATCTGGACGTATTTCTCAAATACGTTATAGATGGTGTGATAGACCAAGACTTAGCCCACAGAGGTTTTAGTCATTCCATTGTATTTGCCCTTTTACTCGCCTTGATTTCAACTCCCCTACTACTTAAAATATTCAATAGAAAAATTACGAAAGTCAGACTTTTTAGTTTAGCTTTTTTAAGTACCGTTACCCACCCCATGCTCGATGCATTTACAACATGGGGGACCCAATTCTTTTGGCCACTTCAGGATAGAATAGCTTTCAATTCTATTTTCGTAATCGATCCCATTTATACCCTCCCCTTCCTTATTCTTTGCCTTTGGGCCATATGTTTACCTAAAACTTCCAAAAAACGTAGACGATTAAATTACTTAGGTCTGGTACTTTCCTGTACCTATTTAATCATCACTTTAGGGATAAAAGAGTCCTTATATAGGGATGTAGCAAATAACCCTGTACACGAGAATTTCATTCAACACGAAGTAAAACCCATGCCCTTGACTTCCTTATACTGGACTGCCATGTTAGAAGGAGAAAAAGGATTTGATATTGGTTATAGGAATTTGATAAAGGATAGCTCTTTTGTTTGGGAAGAATACATACCTAAAAATCATCACTTACTCGACAGGTATTTAAGTCCAAAACAAATTGAGAAAATAGCTTTTTTAACCAAGGGCTATTATGCTGCCGAAAAAAAGCACGATACCTTATTTGTATATGACTTAAAATTTGGAACCCTCAGTAAACTTTCTGCAGGTAAAAATTTAAGTCCCTTGATGGGCTACGGTTTTGTTCTTCAACAAGAAGGTGTGAGTAGTATGTTTAAACTTACCGACATACATAAGATAGGAGACGCTAATTTTAAGGCTTACAAGAATTATATTTTTTAAACATGAAAACGATAATAACAGCGGTTACACTTGCAGCCACAGCATTTGCATTTGGTCAGCGAACAAAACCAGGAGAACAATTTATACCTGTAAACACCATCTTCAGTACAGAAACTACTCCACTCACCTTTAAGTTAGGAGATTTTTTTGGGGAAAATGCAGTGCTAGACAGTTTAGTGGATATGCACTTTAACCAACTTTCATACGGTGAACGCGTGGGACAATTACTCATGCCTGCTGTGGGACGTTATGGTCAAGAATATTCTAAAATAGAACGTCTTACCCAAGAGGGAAAAATAGGTGGTGTATTGATGTTAAACGGTAGTAAAGTTCAATTTGCTAATTGGATCAAAGATTTAAACGCCATCAACGACAGTTTAAACTATTTACCTTTCTTATACAGCGCCGATGCAGAACCCTCTCTAATCAACAGAAAAATTTCTGGTACACCCACCATACAAAAAGCAAATACACTTCAAACTAAGGCGGAAGTTATCAAGTGTGCACAAGAGATTTCTGATGAATTAACAGAGATAGGTATCAATTACAATTTCGCTCCGGTGGTGGATATGTCGCCCAACAAAACAGTTGGTTGGAGAAGTTTTGGACATGAACCAGATAGCGTTATTTCATGGTCATCTGAATTTATCCAACAAACACAAAGCAATAACATCATTGCTACAGCCAAACACTTCCCGGGGCACGGTTACGTTACCGGAGATACGCATAAACAATTGGTTTATATAGATGGAGAACTTAAGGAACTTCACAACTATCCAGGATTAATTGCTGACAGTGTATTAAGTATAATGGTTGCGCACATCGCTGTGAAAAACAACCCTACTTACAACACCAATGACATGCCAGCTACAACTTCTAAAAAGATAGTAACTGATCTTCTTAGAGACAGTTTAAACTTTGAAGGTTTGATCGTAACAGACGCCATGAATATGGGAGGAGTTAGAAACGTAGACAAAGCTGAAGTATTGGCCGTTCAAGCTGGATGTGACATTTTATTAATGCCATTAGACGCAGATTTGGCGCACCAACGATTATTAGGGTTGTACAGTTTAGACGAAGACTTTAGAAATCAAGTCAACACAGCCTGCAAGCGTATAATTAGAGCAAAGATTGCTATGGGCTTAATGCACTAGAATAGAAAGCAGAACCCCTGCAATTAAACTAATTAGTTTAACAAAATTGAATTTGTGGTTTTCTGAAGATTCGAAGATGATGGTTGTTGAAATGTGTAAAAACATACCCACAACAACGGCAAGGATAATATCCAAATCTATTCCTATCTCCGGAAAACCATAATTTCCAAACAACATCCCTAAAGGCGCCATTATTGAGAAAGCTGCCAACACAACCCAAGCTTTAGATTGCTTAAAACCTGAACTTAAGAGTAAGGTCATTAAAGCGATAGCTACAGGAATCTTGTGCAGAACTATCCCCATTAATAAAGTATTTAAACCTGTATGTGCGCCGTGGTAATGACCATGACCTTGGTGAAAAAACTCTGCTGTATCACTGGCTTCAGCCGTAAGTGGAATACCTTCTATAAAAGAGTGTAAACTCAAAGAAATAAACAAGCCCCATTGCATGGCACCTCCCGCTTTGGCGTGTATATGTCCATGTTCTATACCTCCTGAGAAATACTCCAAAAACAGTTGAATAAGAAAACCTAACAAGATGTAATAACCTATCCCAAACTCATGCTTTGAATAGATTTCTGGAATAAAATGGATAAAAGCGATAGACAATAAAAACCCTCCACTAAAGGAAAGAAATAGCTTTATGGTTTTATCCTGACTTTTGTTCTTTAAAAAAACAACAATAAACCCTCCAAAAAACACAGAGAGTATAAGGAATAATATATTAATTAGATCCATCTTGTTTATTCGCTACAATAATTAACCTTTCAGAATTTTCTTCATCAAAGGCATTTAACTTAAAATCTCCAAAAGTGGCTTTCACCTCAAAACCAGCTTCGGTAAGTAGTCGTTTAAAATCATCATAACTTACAGCTTGCACCCTTTCGGTAAAATCAAACTCCTTCTCTTCTGCTGTAAATTGAATATTTTTTAAAATATGTGTTCCGTTAAAACTTCTTTCGATATGAAAAGAAATTCCATCCACTTCTTTCACTTCATCTTCTACCAAATTGGTAATCACGTGCTTTGCATTGAAAAAGTCTATCAAAAGCCTTCCTCCTGGTTTTAGCATCTGATGAACAGATTTTAGCACCTGTAAATTATCGGATTGATCATCAAAGTAGCCGAAACTTGTAAATAAATTGAATACAACATCAAATTTGGCTCCTTCATACACATCCCTCATATCATGGGTATCAAAATGAAGTTTTTCATTTTCATGTACTTTGGCTTGAGCTATACTCTGGACTGCTAAATCAAGCCCTACCACATCTAACCCCTTCTTATTTAAATAGATAGAATGACGTCCTTTTCCACAAGCTAAATCACAAACATGTTCGTTACTTAACCCCATGAAATTGTACAGATTGTCTATAAATAATTCAGCTTCATCGAAATCCCTATTCTTGTATAGAATATGGTAGTATTTTGTGTTGAACCATTGCTCAAACCACGGTTTTGACATGTATGGGTACTTTTAATTACAGGGGCCAAAAATAATCAAAGTTCCGAGCTGTAAAAAATTAAAAGCATCAGAAGAAAGTCTACTAAAAGATATTTTTATATTTGCTCAACTTGAGTATATAGACACTACGACTACAACACGTTTGATGAACATAGACAATATAATTAACTACTACGAAGATTCTGAAAGGGATTATCTTCTCTTTTCTTACAAAGGAGAGATATCGCCTCAGGTCATTTCAGAGTTGATTACAAAGTCAGAAGATCTACTTAACAGCAGAAAAGAAAACAAACGCATAGTCAAACGCATCTGTAACATAGTTATAGAGAGTTTACAAAACCTCTATCACCATCAAATTGATCCTACGCAATATCCCAAGAGCATAAACGAGAAGCATAGAAATATGATTTTCATCATTACCTTCAAGGATGACAATTATCACGTACATACGGGTAACTTTATGAAGGCTAGTGAAACAGCTAGGATAAAACGTAAAATTGAAGAGATTAACAATTTAAGTGAAACTGAAATAAAAGAAAGTTATCAAAGTAAATTGGCCACCCTTACGCAAAGCGAAAAAGGAACGGCAGGTTTAGGGTTTATTGATATGAGAAGAAAATCGGGTAATCCTTTACGCGTTAACTTTCACAAGCTTAATTCAGAACTAAGCTTTTTCTGTTTAGACATAACTATACACACACTATAAACAATTCGAATTATGGAAAATTTAATCATAGAAGGGACACAAAAAACACCTAGCATACATTTTTCGAAAGAAACTGGAGTTTTGGAAATCAAAGGAAGATCCATTCCTGAAAACTCTATAGAGTTTTACAAACCAATTAATGAGTGGATAGCAAACTATGGTGAGCAGCCTAAAGGTAGCACCACGGTTGACATAAAATTAGAATATTTCAACACCTCTTCTTCCAAGTGTATATTAGACTTATTAAAAGCCCTAGAAGCTATTAACGGTAAGGGAACGGATATTAAGGTTAATTGGTACTTCGAAGAAGACGACGAGGATATGGAAGAAGCTGGTGAGGATTACCAAGCCATTATCAAACTTCCTTTCACCATGGTTGAAGTAGACGAAATCTAAATGACAGCTTTAAAAGTTGGTATAACAGGTGGAATAGGCGCGGGAAAATCAATAGTTTCTCAGATTTTCGAGCACCTTGGCTACCCTGTTTTTAATTCAGATCAAGTTGCCAAAGATTTAATGGTAAACAATTCAGAATTAAAACAGCAAATCATTGCTTTGTTTGGTGAACAAGCTTATGAAAACAACCAACTTAACAGGGCACATCTTTCAGCCATCGTTTTTAAAGACAAGTCAAAGATAGAAGCGCTTAATCAAATTGTACATCCGGCGGTTCGCGCGGCCTTTGACCAAGCAGCTAAGAATAGCTCGGCTCCCATGATATTCAATGAAGCAGCAATCTTATACGAAACAGGAGCCTATAAAAACTTCGACCATATTATTCTCGTAACCGCCGATGAGGACATCAAAATTCAGCGAACGATGGCCAGAGATAAGGTTACAGAAGAAGCGGTTAAGGCGCGCTTAGCCAACCAAATGAGCGATGCGGAAAAACGCTCCTTTGCTCCTTTCGAAATTATTAATGATGGAAGTCAACTAGTTCTTCCACAGGTTTTGAGTTTTATTGCGAATTATTCAACTTCTTCGTAGTCGTCGAATTCATCCTCACCTTTATTCCCCAAACTATTGTGGTTAGAACCTTGAGGTCCCCCCGAATTATTTCTTGCGGGTACTCCTAAAAGCATTTGAATTCCATTAACCAGTTTCAATATTATTGAAACCATGAAAAAGAATCCTACCACCTTAAAAATGAAACCAAAAATAGGTGTATCTTCTATGTTTAGAATGCTATCATAAAACCAATTACTTACAGGGTTTTGCGACAAACTAGGTTCTACTACAAACAGCACAAAGAAAGCAAGGGCTAACAAGATCACTATTCCTTCAGTTCTTTTGTTAAACGTATCACCTACCCCTCTATTCATCAATCTTCCTTGTAATTGAACAAAGGCATTTCTTACTTCTGCGTTTTGATATTTCCCCAAGAAATACATCAACAAAACTCCTCCTGCAACCACCAATCGCGGGTAATTGATAAGTCCATCTTCTTGGTATATGCAAAACATAAAGGTCACATCCACCAAAAAGAAATAACGAATGAGTTTCAAAATATAGGTCTCCACTTGAGATTTCGGAGCTGCTCCTCTTAGCAAGTTAATTCCTGCATTGATTATCCACCAGATAAAACCAAAGATGGCAAACACCACCCCTAAACGAAATATAAAATTCAATGTATCCACACTACAAAAATGCAATTTCTAAACCATTTACAAAGCAATTTTTAGGCTTTTCCTAGACACTTTGGTATATTTACCATGCGGAAAAATGAAGCACAACTATAATAACAATTACATGAAAAAATTACTCTTGATTTTATGTGTAGGTATCGGATTCTTCGGTAGATCTGAAGAAGGTATGATCATACCTACCCTACTTTCAGCTTTTGAATCGGACATGCAAGCCATGGGGATGAAATTAAGTGCTGAAGATATCTATGACGCCAACAACGCGAGTATTAAAGACGCCGTTATGCATTTTGGAGGAGGTTGTACAGCTGAGATCGTTTCTGATCAAGGTTTAATGTTGACCAATCACCACTGTGGATTTTCACAAATCAATGCCCACTCTACCTTAGAAAACAACTATTTAAAATACGGTTTCTGGGCCAAATCAAAGGAAGACGAATTAGCCAATCCTGGACTTACAGCTACGCGTATGGTTCGCATAGAAGATGTTACCCGAGCTACCCTTGCTGGTACCGAAGATTTATCAGGTAACGACTTGGCATTAAAAATTAGAACTAACATTGCACTTCTAGTTTCTGAGGCTACAAAAGGAACACATTATACAGCGGAAATCAAGCCTTTTGATTACGGTAATAGTTACTACCTTTTGGTAAAAGAGGAGTTTTTAGACGTACGTTTGGTAGGTGCACCACCGTCAACAGTAGGTAAATTTGGAGGAGATACAGACAACTGGGTATGGCCACGTCATACAGGAGATTTCTCTGTATTTAGAATTTACGCTGGTGAAAACAACGAGCCTGCAGAATACAGTACTAACAACAAGCCTTACCAGCCTTTACACTACCTTCCTGTATCTATCAAGGATAGAGCAGAGAATGATTTTACTATGGTGTTTGGTTTTCCAGGAAGAACTTACCAACACACAATCTCAAGCGAATTAGCTTTTATTATTGATACACAAAGACCTGCTCAAATCAGAATGAGAGATCACTCATTGTCGGTTATCAAGCCTGCTATGAAAGCTTCTGAAGCTACCACTTTACAATACGCCTCTAAGCAATCTAGAATTGCGAACGCTTGGAAAAAATGGATAGGACAAATTGATGGTTTAAAGAGAAACGACGCCGTAGCTAAAAAATTAGCCTACGAAAAGCGTTACACTGAACAAGCCAACTTAAACAGAAACTGGAAAGAAAAATACGGTACAGTTGTTCAAGATTTAAATGCTTTGGCAACCAAATACAACAACGCCAATTTTGCTTACGAGATGTTCATAGAATACATGTACTACGGTCCTGAAGCTATACGTACAGCTCGTAATCTTTACGGAAAACTTATAGATACGGCAATCTTTCAAAATGCAGAGAAATTGGCTCAATTAAAAGCAGATTTAATCGCTGGAGCAGAAGGTCATTTTAAAAACTTCGACGCCAACATAGATAAAGAGATTTTCAAATTACAAACGGCTGAATACATTAAGCATTTAGATGAAAGCATGATGCCTGAAATTTTAAAGGGCATGGATGTGAACTCATTTGCAGAAGAAGCTTACGAAAAATCAATTACTGCGAACAAGGAAAAATACATCAAGTTCATTGAAAAATTAAGCTTGAAATCAGCTAAAAAATTCATGAAAGACCCTATGTTCCAATTGTACCATGATGTAGACAACACTTTCAGATCTAAGGTCTTGAACGATGTAAGAATTTACAGCACGAAAAAGAACGAATTGATGAAAACTTACGTAGCGGGTAAATACGAAATGTTCCCAGACGATAAGCATTGGGCAGATGCCAACAGTACTTTACGTGTTACTTACGGTAAATTAGAAGGTAGCTACCCTACAGATGGAATAAAATACACACCACATACTACTCTTAAAGGTTTGATAGAAAAACACAATACAGGAAATCCTGACTTTGAAGTATTGCCACGTATGATAGAATTATACGAAGCCAAAGACTACGGTCAGTACGCACAAGATGGTGAGTTATGGGTATGTTTTACAGGGTCTAACCACACTACAGGTGGTAACTCAGGTTCTCCAGTTTTAGATGCTGAAGGAAACTTAGTCGGATTAAACTTTGACAGAAGTTGGGAAAGCACCATGAGTGATTACATGTTTGATGCTTCTCGTTGTAGAAACATTACCGTAGACGTTCGTTACGTCTTATGGATCATGGATACTTACGCCAATGCTGGTCACCTTGTTGATGAAATGACCTTAATAAAATAATTATGAAGTACATCAGTTTATTTGTTCTCCTTTTTTCATTGTCTATTGTCCAAGCGCAGCAAACAGACAGCGTTTTCATCAAATCACTATTCAATAGCGCCTTAACAGAAGGAAAAGCTTATGAAGATTTGAGAAGTCTGTGTAAAGATGTGGGCGCGCGCTTATCGGGTTCAGCCGAGGCAGATATGGCCATTAAATGGGGAATGAATAAACTGATGTCTTACGATTTCGATACCGTTTACCTCCAAGAAATTGAAATCCCGCATTGGGAAAGAGGTTCTAAAGAGGCAGCATGGGTAGAAACGAGTAAGGGCGAAATTATTAAACTGGACATCTTAGCTTTGGGTGGTTCTGTACCTACTCAAGGACTCGTGCATCATGAACTTGTATACTTCAAAGATTTAGAAGCTTTAAAAGCAGCCAAAAAGAAAGAGGTAGAAGGAAAGATTGTTTTCATTAACCAAGCTATGGATGCCACGCAGATAACCACTTTTAATGCGTACGGCATGTGTTGGCCTATGCGCGGTTTAGGAGCTATAGAAGCTGCTAAAAAAGGAGCTCACGCAGTAGTCATTCGTTCTTTAGGACTCCCTCAGGATGATCATCCGCACACGGGGTCTATGGTGTACAATGAGGATGTAGAAAAAATTCCAGCAGCTGCTCTTTCTACAAATTCAGCCAATTTACTTGCCGAAAGAATACAGGAAGAAAAACTCACGCTTTCTCT
Organism: Lishizhenia tianjinensis; assembly: GCF_900116425.1. Classification (GTDB taxonomy): domain Bacteria; phylum Bacteroidota; class Bacteroidia; order Flavobacteriales_D; family Crocinitomicaceae; genus Lishizhenia; species Lishizhenia tianjinensis. The sequence goes on from NZ_FPAS01000001.1 coordinate 1,087,881, forward strand.
TCAATTAAACTGCAGAACACTTCCCAATCGAAAATCATACAACGTAATAGCCGAGCTATGGGGAAGTGAAAAAAAGAATGAAATCATCACCTTTGGGGGACATTTAGACAGTTGGGATGTAGGTGAAGGAGCACACGACGACGGAGCTGGTATTGTTCACTCTATGGAAGCTTTGCGCTTATTAAAAGCAGCTAACTATACACCCAAACATACCCTAAGATGTGTTTTCTTTATGAATGAAGAAAATGGAAACATGGGTGGAAAAACCTATGCCGACTGGACCTTAGAACGTGGGGATGTTCAAATTGCCGCCATTGAAAGTGATAGAGGAGGTTTTGCGCCTAGAGGTTTTTCTTGTGCTGGAACAGCTGAGCATGTTACTTGGTTAAAGACACTAGCACCTCTGCTAAAACCCTATGAGTTACATAAGTTTGAAAAAGGTTATGGTGGTGTGGATATCAATCCCTTAAAAGACAACTACCCTTCTATTGCCTTATTTGGATTTGTACCAGATTCTCAACGTTACTTTGATTTTCACCATACAGCGGATGATGTATTTGAGAATGTACACAAAAGAGAGTTGGAATTAGGATGTGCAAGTATGGCCGCTTTAATCTACTTGATAGATCAACAATTTTAATTGTATATCCCTTTATTCGTAGGTAATTACAAAGATGTCTTCATCTTCTTTTTTGAACATCTTTTTTTCGCGCGCAAACTTTTCTAATGCGTTAATATCACTCAATTCATCCAAAACCATTTTTGTTTGTTGCAATTGAATTTCCATTTCATCTCTCTCCTCTTTCAATTCGCTTAATTTAGCTTTTTGGTGAAAAATGGTAATGATATCCACATCATCTAAAAACAAGATGTACACCAAGAAAATACTGAATGTTATTACGTATTTATTCCTGAAATATTTGAGTCGCTTAATCACGGTATAAAGCTCTTAATTTCTCGGCTTCATCCAACCGGAAATACACTAAACTTATAAACATAGCCTCCTTAGTATCTTCCCTTTAACTTCACCAACGATTCGACACGCTTTAAGGTGTTTTCAACAGATTAGATACGTCTATTCATCGAATTAAAAGTTGAATGCCTATATCTATATCTATCTTCATTACATATTAGGTTCTCAATGCGTTATAAAAACTACATCATTTATGTATTTATACTGTTTTTGGTCATCTACTCGAATGCGGAGTTCACCTCAAATCAGAATCAAATACACAACAAGTTCAGTACATGGACAAAACAGGCTCACGACCAAAAATTGCTGAGTGAAAGTATTCTTTCAGAGTATTACCACCCGCTGTATTCTGGTGGAGTAAAAATCAACCTTAAAAGCAATATTCTTGAGCTACAGCGCAGGAATGATACCTTCATGCAAAAGAATACCTGTCAAGAATATTTAACGTTTAAAGCGATACTAGACACGAGTATTCAGCAACTATTGGTTTTAAATGAAAAAGAGCAAAATAATTTAACTCCCTACCTATTTGCCAATACCATTAATGGCATACAAGACAAGTTAGATATGATCATCGCCCACTTTGAAGAAGAGGAGGTAGATGATATTACATCCATTCAAAATTGGCAACTAAGTTTTAACATCGCAATCTTTCTAGTAATTGGCTACCTCTTTTATGCCGGTATTTTTAGAACAAACCAAGAACTTTCGGAAGAAAACTTGAAAAAGCAGTCAACCATAGACGACTTAAAATCACAGCAAAGTAATTTAGGTGAAAACATCTACGTTCAAACCTTTGGTATAAAAGAGCACTTAAGTAACCTTGAACAATTGCTGCCCAATTTAGAAAATGTTGACCAAGAAGCACAGGAGCTCATTGATGATAATCTCTACGAAATTAAACATGCCTTAAACACTTTGAACTTGTACTTTCAATCTAGCGTGCAAGAGGCGGATGTTTCTACTAATTTATCTAAGCCTTTTCATCAAATAGCTGATTACTTTAATTTACAAGAAAACACTTTAATAGATTTACCTTCAGAATTAAGGGTGAAGTGCGAAAACCAAGACCTATTATTGTTCGCCAAATTCCTATTCAAAATCTGTAAGGAAAACCAAAAAGAAAATGAGGCGCTTAAAATTTCTATTCATCATGAAATAAAAGAAGGCTTTGTTCATATTTATGTGAAAGACAATGGAAAAGGAATACGTCCTGAAAACTTAGCTAAACTTTTTAAGCTTAGTTCTACTTTGGAGTATAACCCAGAAAAACAAGCTGTAAATGCTTTTCATTTTTCACTTCTAAAAAAGATAATTAACGACTATCAAGGCGACTTTAAGGTTGAATCTGATGGTGAGCAGGGTACTTCATACAACTTTACTTTACCGATTCACACCTAAGTAAATCAAAGCATGCACCAAAAGAAATACATATTGGCCATCGTACTTGCTGTACTTGTACTCGCTTTTAATCAAGGCTACATACAGTATTGTTTAAACTTAAAGAACCAAGATGCAGTTTTGATTAATACAGCGGGGAAACAACGTATGTACAGTCAAAAGATTTTACATGAATACGAGCTGTGGTATATCAGTGGTACCCCTCCAGCAGACCTTATGGATTTGTATAGGGAGTGGAAATTGAAAAATGAAGAGTTACTCGAACATTCCTTAGATAATAAAGAGGATGATTTTAGCACTTTACAAAATCTCAGTCACCTTATTGAAACGCAAGAACCCTTATTAAAAAGTTTTCCTACAAGAGCTAACATAGAACAATTAAACTCATCTATGCAGTACTTTTTAACAACCATGGATGACTTGGTGTTGGAGTATCAGCACAAAGCAGATGAAAAATTGAGCAACATCAGACAGGTGGAATTCTTGCTCTTTGGATTATCACTACTCCTACTTTTCTTAGAATTCTATTTTGTTTTTGGTCCACTTATACGTGATCTTACCGCAAAGTCTAAAGCCCTGAAAAAAAGTTATGAAAGCCTAGCCCAAAGAAAACACGAATTGGAGCAACTTACTTATGCCATTTCTCATGATATTCAGGAGCCTATAAGTATGTTTCAATCCCTACTCAATCGGTACCAAAAGAAGAAAAAGAAGGGTGAAATTATATTCAACGAAAAAATCATTGATCACTTAAACTTACGTATAAGTAAAGCCAACAAACTCTTGTCTGACCTTCTTGTTTACACGGGCAGTAGAGTTAAGCATACCAAAGAATCTTTTGATCTTAAAACACTTGTTGCGGAGGTAGCATCAAAGATAAATTGTCATGAAAAAATTGATACTTCGGAGATACATAACTTAAAATTATATGGTTATAAATCAGATATTTCTTTAGTTCTAGAACATTTATTAATTAATGCAATTACCTATCAGTCAAAAGATAGATTATTACAGGTTAAGATACACCAAGAAATTGAAGACAAACATTGCGTGATAAAAATTAAGGATAATGGAATTGGTATAGCAGAACACAAAATACATACGGTATTTAACCTCTTCAAAAGTGGAGATAAGGAAAGTGCACAGCGCACAGGCTTTGGATTAGCTTTTTGCAAAAAAATTATCGAAGAACACGGAGGTAAAATTGGAGTTTCCTCCCAATTGGATGAGGGAACAGAGTTTTATTTTCGTCTGCCCCTAGTTTCCTAAACTTTCACCCTTCGGTGTATACATTGTTATCCCTTCCTTCTCGTAGTAATAAATCATGTGTTCGAGCATTTTTTCAGCATCAAACAAGTAGGTCTTTGCTTTCCCAACGCGTACCTCCTTGGCCACACCTTTCTCTATAAATAAAGGCAGCAATTCATCACATTTTCTCAAAGCCGAAAATTCTGGGTTATGCACCTTTGTTGTAATAGTGCTTAGGTTACCGTTCACATCTTTTAAATCAACTGTAAATTCTTCTTTAAAGTAAACGGGATATTTAAAATCTGCCACCGCATCTTCCATACAGTGTAAACTTGTACCTGCATTGTCTAAACTAACGCCTATGTAGAGAATTTTCCCTCCCCTTTTTGCCAACTTATACCAGGGTGAATTTTGGGCATAAGGCGTATTATCCAATTGATGATCTTTGGTAAAATACTCGGCATCTTTACCTATACAACTCACAGGTTCTGTAGGATGTAAGCTTCGAATGGCCTGGGGTAAATTTCTAAAATATTCAGTGATTGCCCCCAGCGCACTTTTATCATTCACTACGTCAAAACACTTTAAATTTCTGATGTAATCCAATTGAAGTGATGCATTGGGAGAATTCGGCATCAATAAATTTCCATTTTCGCCAACACTTTGTAACAAAGCATCTACTACCGCTTGAGGTCCACCTTCAACAAAACCTATTTTAGACAAACTAGAATGTACCAAAAGGTTATCACCCTCTACTATGCCTATGGCCTTAAAAGTTTGAATTAGATCTGCCGTTGTAAGTACATCCCCCTTTTGCTTTTGTTGCTCTAGGGCTGCATTCACCTTCTTTTTTTTGTATTTGCGGAATGCATTTAATAAGAACTGAGGAGTATTACTTCTCACAAAATCTTTGAGTGCCATTATTGATAGATAAAGGTGTATTTAATGTAACCATTTTGGCTCCTTGGAGCACTTTCGGCATAATTGAAACGAGAAATTAACGCATATTCTTCTGCTTTGGCTATCATACAAGGACTTGCATTAGAACTTCTTTTCGGGTCGTATTTGGCAGAAATCACCTTACCATTTTGTCCAACTTTTATATCCACAACCACTACTCCATCTACATTTCCACAGGTATAACCGGGATTTCTTACATACCAATCGTTGTTGTTCAGCGGCGTTCTTTTAGACAATTGAAAGCTCACCATAGTCTCCGCTTTTATACCCGTAGAGCTAGAGGCCTGATTTTGCGTCTTCGTTTTGGTTTGCGGTTGAGGCTTGGGTTTACTTTCATTCTCCGTAACATCCATATTGCTTTCAGTAGGTTTACTTCCCTCTTTTTGTCCGGCAATCTCTTGTTTCATCGCCTCTTCTACATCATAGGCATTTTGAGAAGGATCTGTTACGGACGAAGTATAATTTTCTGGTTGCTCTACTTTTTCTCGGGTATCATCTACATTTTGAACCATGTTCTTTACGTCCTTTGTCATTTCGTAAAGTTCTTGTTCGGCTGGAGTTTCAATTTGATCGGGGGTAATTTCTATATCGTCCTTCTCATCGTATCGACCTTCAAAATTCCATTTCTCGTAATCTACTTTCTCTTCATAGGTTGCGATTTGAAAATAAAAAAACAGGGCTACGTGTACTCCCAAAGTTGCGAGTATACCATATTTATGTTTCTCTATGAAGGCTGTAAACTTATACACTTATTGAATTGAAATAAAACGATTTGTACTGATTTGATAATAACTAAAAGTTTCTCCTGCGTAAAGGATAAACAAATCCTCATCTTGTTGTTTAATTCTATGATAAATCGGCGGAACAACTACCTCTCCTTTAACGTTAATGATTCCCATTCTATTGTTTTGGTTAACCACCAACAATTCATCTGTTAAATAGCGGATATCCATGTATTCTGCAGGAATAACAAACTCGCCCATCTCGTTGATAGCACCGTATTTACTATTTTGTTGCACAATACCTATGCCCGATCTAAAGCTCTCGGCATATTCGTATTGGTAAGGAATAATCAAACGTGTTGTTAAGTTGGTATAGCCCCATCCATTTCCTTTGGTTATCGCTATTAGCTTTCCATAATCTCCTATGTAACTAAACACAGCTGGTATCACTACTTTCCCCAATGAATCTATCATTCCGTATTTTCCGGCCTGATTGATACGAGCATAGTTATTTCTAAACTCAGCCAATTCCTGTGCATTATCGAATACGTCAAAGGTTTGTGCATCAATAATCATATTTCCACGTGCGTCTACATAACCTATTTTACCATTTTTCATGAATAAAATACGATTACTTGACAACACTCCTATTTCGTCCAAAGGTTCTAAGATAACCTCATCGTAGTTCACATCAACCAGTTTTTGATACCCATATTTTTTCGCCTTCAACACCTCATCAGAAAGCCAAATTAAATCTTCATATCTCGGTTGTAAATAATAAGTACCATCCTTGTATATGTAGCCTACTTTACCATTTTCTGTAACTTTTGCAACGCCATCATTGAAGGAATATGCTTCTTGGTAAATAGGATCTAACAAAGTACTTCCAAAGGCATCGTAGTAACCGTAGAGTTGACCTTCTTTCTTACCGTAACACATACCTTCCATAAACGGACCTAAATCTTCAAAAATGGTAGGAATTACCATCTCTCCTGTTCTGTCTATCATTCCCATTTTACCGTTCATTTCAACCACTGCTCTACCGTTCACAAAGTCATAAGCATCGTCAAAAACATAGTCGGCCACTTGCACTCCGGTTTTATCAATATAACCGTATAATCCATCCTTTTCTACTATGGCCATACCTTCTTTAAAGAAACCTGCAGATAAAAACTGCGCTTCCACCACTAAGCTTCCTTTAGAATCCATGTAACCATACTTCCCATCTATTTGTATCGGCAATAAATCTTCCTCTACCAAAGCCAACTCCTTTTCTACCTTATCTCCAAAAGGAAAGGCAGGGTATTTCTTTTTGAACTTCTCTATACTTGTTTTGGAATAATCTACGGTAGAAAGTTTATACAACTTCATCCAAGCTTCATTTACCCTTGGGTGATTAGAATACCTACTTACAAATTGCGCATATTCTTCTATAGAATGATTAGGAATACTTAATTCGTACACTTGATCTTGCGCATACTTTCTATACGGCGAGTTGGGATAACTCAAAGAAAACTTATGGAAAGCCTCTACTGTACCTTCTTTTGTGTTTTCTGAAAACTGAGTTCTGAAATAATCACGTTGAATTTCGTCGGCAAATACTGAGGTAGGATATTTACTTAAAAACTCTTGATATCCCTTATTACTGTCATCCGCCTTAGCAATAATATATGCCAATTGATCGCGCAAAAAAACCGCACTATCTACATACTTGCTCTCTGTATGCGTATTGATGTAGTAATTGTAACGCGCTATGGTATTTTCTTCTTGAACTTTCAAGAAGTATTTCTCGTTAATGTCTGCCCTTAAACTTCTTAAAGAATCTATGGAATAATCATAGTTCTCTTTGTACTCCAATATGGTTTTGGGCTCTAAATCTACATAAGCGTTTATCGCCGTATTCACCATTAGGTAGGCCTTATCTAAATCTGTGAAAGGATTGTCTCCCCTACTATACAAAGCAGCCAAAGCAAAACTTGCTAGCGTAGAATCTCTTTGAACTACTTTCTCTAACTTCTCTTTTGCTTCGAAGTAATTGTACGCTTGCATGGCTTCAAAACCTTTTTTCGTTGCACAGCCTGCAATCATTACAGTTCCTAGGAAAATATATAATGCTTTCTTCATTTTAGTTGTCTCAAAAATATTAAGAAATGATTTTCTGATTAGGCCCAAAAATAAGAAAAGCAGATTGATTTATTATCTGCTTCTCTTCTTTTACCATTTATCTTTTGTGCCGAATTCTTCGTTGGCTTTGTTGAGTAGACTCTGCCAATCGTCTGAACCGTCATCACTGTCATCTATTATCGATTTATACTCCATTTTTGAGATTTCGTAAACCTCTATCTCATTACCGGTGTATTCTTCTATAGCCTCTAGGTATTCTTTTTCTTGTGGACTACAAAAAGCGATGGCCCATCCCTTTTCTTTACCACGTCCTGTTCTACCTACACGGTGAACATAGTTTTCTGGTTCTTCTGGTAAATCATAATTCACCACATAACCCACACCCGGAATATCTATTCCTCGCGCAGCAACATCTGTAGTGATCAACACCTTACATTCTCCAGATTTGAATTTAGAAAGAATGGAAAATCTATCTTTTTGTTCAACATCACCGTGAATCGTCTCTGCTTCAATAGCCACACGTTCCATCGCTTTTTTCACACGCTCGGCTCTCACCTTGGTACGTACAAAAACGATTAACTTTTGCTCTTCATTTTCTTTGATTAAATTTTCCAAGAAAAAGCGTTTGTCGTCCATCTCTACAAAGGCTACACTGTGCTCTATATTCTTGGCTACAGGATTCTTTGGAGAGATTTGTATACGAATGGCATTACGCACTAAGTCGTAGGCCAATTCTTTGATCTTTTTATTAATCGTTGCAGAAAAGAACAAAGTCTGACGTTTCTTAGGAATGTGACGCATCACATCTTTGATATCCTTGATAAAACCAAGGTCCAACATGTGATCGGCTTCATCCAAGACCAATACTTTAAGTCCAGAAATATCCAAGTGTTTTTGAGCGATTAAATCAAACATACGTCCTGGCGTAGAAATCACTACATCTACTCCATTGTTCAACTGTGCAATTTGCTGATCTTGTTCTACACCACCGTAAATCGCAGCCACTTTCACCTTAATGTGTCTGGCCACATCTTTATACACTTCTTCAATTTGCTTGGCCAACTCACGGGTTGGAACCATAACCAAAGTATGTACAGTTTTTTTGGCGTATTTACTCTGTTTGTTTTGCAGTATCAACTCCAAAGTTGGAATTACAAAACTTGCCGTTTTACCGGTACCCGTTTGCGCAATGGCCAACACATCTTCTCCATCCAAAATCGGTTTAATGGCTTTAAATTGTATGTCTGTAGGACGATTCCATCCTAAAGCCTCTAACCTTTCCTTAATTTCAGGAGCTATTTTGTAATCCTTAAACTTCATCTTAATCTATACTAACTGGATTTTTAACCTTCGTTTCTAATAACGCAATATCTAAAACTTCTTTCATATTCGTTACAAAATGGAAAGTTAATCCTTTTAGATAATCTTCTTTTATTTCTTCTATGTCTTGTCTGTTCTTTTCACACAAGATGATTTCTTTGATCTTCGCTCTTTTGGCTGCCAAGATTTTTTCCTTGATTCCTCCTACAGGCAATACTTCACCTCTTAAAGTAATCTCTCCGGTCATGGCCAAGTATTTCTTCACTTTACGTTGCGTGAACAAACTCGCCAAAGAAGTCAACATAGTAATACCCGCTGACGGACCATCTTTTGGTGTTGCACCCTCTGGCACGTGAATGTGAACATTGTGATTTTCGAATACCTCTTGCTTTAACCCAAACCAATCTGCGTGCGCTTTCAAGTATTCCAAGGCAATTACAGCACTCTCTTTCATTACATCACCCAGGTTACCTGTAAGGGTTAGTTTTCCTTTCCCTTTCGTAATTAAGGATTCAATGAACAATATGTCTCCACCCACAGAAGTCCAAGCCAAACCTGTAACTACACCTGCCGTTTCGTTGTTATCGTACTTGGTTCTTCCTCTACCTGGACCCAATACTTTTTTGATGTGTTCTAAAGAAAGTTTTGTTACGTATTCTTCTTCTAAAGCAATTTGCTTGGCTCGGTTACGTACCAACTTAGAAATGATTTTATCCAAACCACGTACACCACTTTCGGCTGTGTACTCCTCAACTACAAATTCTAATAGTTTTTTAGAGATACTGAATTGACCTTTCTTCACCCCATGATTCCCCAATTGTTTTGGAATCAAGTGTTGCTTAGCAATTTCTATTTTCTCTTCAACCGTATAACCATTCACCTCTATGATTTCCATACGGTCTCTCAACGGACCTTGAATGGTACTTAAATCATTCGCTGTGGCAATGAACAAAACATTAGACAAGTCGTATTCTGTTTCTACATAATTATCGTAGAACTCAGTATTTTGCTCTGGATCCAATACTTCTAGTAAAGCAGAAGATGGATCTCCGTGGTTGCTTCTACCCAACTTATCTATCTCATCCAATACAAAAACTGGATTAGAACTTTTGGCCTTTTTAATGTTTTGAATCACACGACCTGGCATAGCCCCTATGTAGGTTTTTCTGTGACCACGAATCTCGCTTTCATCGTGTACACCCCCTAAGGACATACGTACATATTCTCTACCTAAAGACTCTGCAATACTTTTTCCTAAAGAAGTTTTACCCACTCCTGGAGGTCCGTAAAAACAAAGTATAGGCGATTTCATATCTTTCTTCAATTTCAATACGGCAAGGTATTCTAAGATACGCTCTTTCACCTTTTCTAACCCGTAGTGATCTCTATCCAATATCTTCGCGGCACGCTTGATGTTCAAGTTGTCTTTCGAGTACTCACCCCAAGGAAGTTCTAAAAGTAAATCCAAGTAGTTCATTTGAACGGTGTACTCAGCAGATTGTGGATTCATGCGTTCCACTTTTTGCAATTCTTTTAAAAAGATCTGCGCAACTTTTTTGTTCCACTTTTTCTTTTCAGCGCGTTCTTGCATGCGCTTGAATTCTTCCTCTTGCGGATTACCACCCAATTCATCTTGTATGGTTCTCATTTGCTGGTGCAAGTAGTACTCACGCTGTTGCTTGTCCAAATCTTGCTTAACACGCGTTTGAATTTCATTACGCATTTCCAAGGCTTGCGCTTCGGCAGTTAAGTGTTCCAAGACTTTCATTGCACGTGCTTTCAAATCGCTTTCCTCTAACATTTCTTGCTTCTGGGTAACATCAGCATTCATGTTGGAAGAAATGAAATTCAATAAGAAAGTTGGACTCTCTATGTTTTTAATAGCGAATTGCGCTTCAGAAGGAATATTTGGAGAATCTTTGATGATGCGCAATGCCAAATCTTTCATGGTATCGATAATTGCATCAAACTCCTCATCTTCTTTCGGGAATTTAGCTTCTTTAAAGTAAGAAACCTTTGCCTTGAAATAAGGCTCTGATTGAACAGGAGTTTCTAATTTGAAACGTCTTTTCCCTTGAATAATAACTGTGCTAGAACCGTCTGGCATCTTCAGCAAACGAACGATTTGTGCAACCGTTCCTACTTCGTGCATATCTGCGAACTCTGGTCTTTCCTCCGCTGAATTCTTTTGAGAAAGAACCCCTATGATTTTAGAACCATCATTTGCCTCTTGTATCAATTTTAAAGACTTATCTCTTCCTACGGTGATAGGAATAACAACTCCTGGAAAAAGAACATTATTTCTCAAAGGCAGTATGGCTAACTCCTCTGGAAAATCTTGGTTGTTCATTGTTTCCTCCTCCTCTGGTGTGATTAACGGAATAAACTCTGCGTCGGCATCCATAGGACCATTAAAATTGAACATATCATCAAAAATTTTACTCATATTATAAATAGGCTTGCGCCATTCTGTCAGTGTATATAAAAAATATCCGCCTCATACACCTTAAAACGATGTATGTAAAAGCGGATATATAATGTGGCAACTGCTGTGCCAAGCAAATGTGTATGTAATATTGGCGTATTAGTGACTAAAATTGTCAGCTACATACTTCAAAATATCTTTGTCTTCTTGCGTTAATGAAATTCCTCTTCTTCCCATCATGTTTTCGGCAACTTCAAAGGCTTTATCGATTTTAAAATTCACAAAACCATCACTACCTCCCCATGCAAAAGATGGAATGTACTTAGGTGGAAAATCTCCCCCATAAACATTGGCTGAAACACCAACTACAGTAGCTGTATTAAACATAGTATTGATACCACATTTGCTGTGATCTCCCATACAAACGCCCATGAACTGAACATTGGTAGCATCTATACTTTCGCTTTCATAGCTGTAGGCTTTTACCAAACCATAGTTGTTCTTCAAATTTGAAGAGTTGGTATCTGCACCTAAGTTACACCATTCACCAACTAAAGAGTTTCCTAAAAATCCGTCGTGACCTTTGTTTGAGTAAGCTTGGAAAACAACGTTATTTACCTCTCCTCCTACTTTACAATGCTCACCTAAACTGGTTGCACCATACACTTTAGTTGCTAATTTCAAGGCACTGTGTTCGGCCATAGCCAAAGCTCCACGCACTACAGAACCTTCCATAATTTCAGCATCTTTACCTACGTAAATAGGTCCAGACTTCGTATTTAAAATACACGCTTCAACCACAGCACCTTCTTCTAAAAAGATTTGAGAAGCATCACCTATAACGGTGTTACTTTCAGAAAGTGGTTGACTGGTTTTCCCTTGGGTATAAGCTGCAAAATCTGCAGCCAATACTTCTGCGTTTTTCTGGTAGATATCCCAACGCTCTTCGAGAATAACCAAATCTTCTATCTGAACATGATTTGCTGTATCTAAGGATAAACTTTCACCTCTAAATGCTATCCATTCTTCACCTTGAAAAATTGCTTCACCTGTTGCCAAGTTTTGCATTTTTGCAATTAAATCTGAAGAAGGAATAACAGCAGCATTCACAAAGAAATTATCCTCTGTAAGTACTGCTGGATATTTTTTACTCAAATACTCTTCGGTAACATAACTCACTTGTGCATCGGGTAGGTACATCTCCCAACGTTGATTGTTGGTAAACATTCCCATACGCAAGTTCCCTACTGGCCTGGTTAAAGTCAGTGGAGCAAATTTTAAATGCTTTCCGTTATCGTGAAGAATAATATTCATGGTGTCTTTTTTACATTCTATTCGGTACCTTAATACCCAATAATAACATGGCTTGTTTGATTACTTTGGCAACATTAGCACTTAAGGCCAATCTCAATTGCTTTAATTCTTCGTTTGGCTCATTTAAGATGTACACACTTTGGTAGAAGGTATTATACAATTTCACCAATTCGAAGGTATAGTTTGCAATTAATGCCGGACTGTGATTCTTCCCTGCTTCAGCAACAGTTTCTGGGAAGCTGGCCAACAACTTGATCAACTCTTTTTCTTGCGCTCCGTATGCTGTTGTATTAAATGCTTTCAACTCACCTGCCTTGCTCAATAAGGATTGAATTCTAGCGTGTGCATATTGAATGAAGGGAGCTGTATTTCCATTTAAGTCTATCGACTCTTTAGGATCGAACTTCATACGTTTTTGTGGATCTACTTTCAATAAGAAATATTTCAATCCACCTAAACCTATCATTTCATACAAGTCGTTACGCTCTTCTTCTGATAATCCATCTAAGTGACCTCTTTCTTTGGTAGATTCCATGGCGTCGTGTACGACTTCTGCCATCAAATCATCCGCGTCTACTACTTTACCTTCACGTGATTTCATTTTACCATCTGGTAAATCAACCATACCGTAAGACAAGTGGAAACAGCTATCTGCCCATGAGTATCCTAATTTCTTAAGTACCAAGAACAATACTTTAAAGTGGTAATCTTGTTCGTTACCCACTGTATAAACGATACCATTTAAGTCTGGATAATCTCTAAATCTATCGAAAGCAGTACCTAGATCCTGGGTCATGTAAACCGCAGTTCCATCTGCTCTTAACAATAATTTTTCATCTAAACCTTCGTCGGTAAGATCTACCCAAACACTACCATCTTCTTTTTTGAAGAACAATCCTTTTTCTAATCCTTCTAAGACAAGGTCTTTACCGATTAGGAAAGTATCCGATTCGTAGTACATTTTATCGAAGTCAACCCCCATACGTTCGTAAGTAGAAGCGAAACCTTCATACACCCAACCGTTCATGGTACTCCACAACAAGTATGTTTGCGGGTCTTTTGCTTCCCACTTCACCAACATCTCTTGCGCTTCTTGCAACAAGCTGGTTTCATTCTTCGTGAACCCTGCCAATTTACTTCTCAAAGAGTTGTATTTTGACTTATCAGCTACTGCATCTGTTTCTGAAATTAAAGCAATTAACTTCTCCACATTTTCAGCTTCTTCAGCATCAAAACCTCCTTCAGCCAATTTTTCTTCTGCTAAAGCACAAGCTTCCTTGATCAACTGGTTTTCGAACTCCACGTAGTATTTACCTACAAAGTGATCTCCTTTAACACCTGTAGTTTGTGGCGTTTCTTTTTGTCCGTTGGCATCCTCTGGAGCAAACTTCTGCCACGCCAGCATACTCTTACAAATGTGTATACCTCTATCGTTAACAATTTGCGTTTTGATCACTTTATGACCGTTGGCTTTCAAGATTTCGGCAACACTGTAACCCAAGAAGTTATTTCTTAAGTGACCTAAGTGCAAAGGTTTGTTAGTATTTGGAGAAGAATATTCCACCATCAACGTGTCTCCACTATTTTCTGGCCTAAAACCAAAGCGAGCATCAGCATCCATGTTTTTCAATTCTGCCAACCAGAATTCTTTGTTAATCACAAGGTTTAAAAACCCTTTAACCACATTGTACGCTTCTAACTCTTCTACATGTTCAACAAGGTAAGCTCCAACTTTCTCCCCTACTTCTTCGGGTTTAGTTTTCAGCATTTTTACGAAAGGGAAAGTTACCAATGTAATATCTCCTTCGAACTCTTTTCTTGTCTTCTGAAATTGAACCAGGTTTTCACTAATTTCCTGTCCAAAAATCTCTGTAGCAGCACCCAATAAAAGTGCTTTAATTTTATTCTCCATCTTCTATCTTCTCTAACGTCTATTTACTCACGACGTTAACAACCTTTTCTATAAAATCGAAGGCAACTTCTGCCATCTTATTTGTTTTCTCGTCTAAACAAGGATTTACTTCCACAAACTCTATACAGCTCACTTTTTCTTGGGCTGCAAAGTGTAACAAGATTTCTTCTGCCTCTTTCGGGTGTAAACCATTATCTACAGGAGTTCCCGTTCCATGCGAAGTCTCTGCAGGATCCATAGAATCCACATCAAAAGAGATGTAAACTTCATCACAGGCTGCAAATTTGGCATCTAACTCCGCCAAAACTTTCTGCGTTGATTTCTCACGCAATTCGGCCACCGTGTAATTTTTAATTCCTACACGCTCCATGTATAAATCTTCTGGCTCTTCTGTATCGCGTAGGGCAATAAAAGCCAAATCTTCTGGAGAGATTTTAGGTGCAATTCCTCCTGTATTTTTCAACTTCTCCCACATAGCTGCAGTGTCTTCACTTACATCATTGATACGACATTCTAAATTATCTTCGTTCAAAGCTGTAGCCAAAGGCATACCGTGCATGTTACCTGTTGGAGTTGTATAGGGTGTGTGCATGTCGCCATGCGCATCTATCCACAAAACACCAATTCTCTTGTTTGGATTTGCCATTTTTAGTCCAGCAATTGTTCCCCCAGCAGAACCGTGGTCACCCGCAATAACTAAAGCAAAATCATTTTTCTTTCTAATGTTTTTTACAACCGCAGATACGCGTTCGTAAATCTTCACCAAACCATCAATGCGTTTTCCAGATCTGTATTTAACATCTGTATCTAACAAGTGGTTTTCTGTTTCTATGGTGTGAACCGGAAAACGGCCGAACATATCATTGTTCCTATTGCGTGCCGCTACTTGTATGGCACCTGGACCTAAAGAAGCTCCTCGTGTACCAGCAGTAATTTCTGATTCATTGATAACTATTGAAATATTTCTAGACATATAATTTTCTTAGTTTAAATCGCTTCAAAAGTAGCGTTAATAGCGGCTTAAATCAAGTAATTTTAAGCAAATTATACGACAAGAAATTTGGGGGACGTAACCAATACAGAAAACACCCGCTATGTGTGTAGCATACATCCTTAATTTTGTAGAAAATTTTGATTTTATTTGTACCAGAAAAATTCTTACAATATGCAGTTCAAAAATTTCTTTTATGTTTTACTGGTTGCCAGTGTAATGCTTTCTTGTTCAGGTAAAAAAGAAAACACAAGCAACAGATTTGAAGGAAGATTAGTGTATAAAATCACCTCGAATTTAAGAGAATTTGATCCCGCAGATAGCATGAGTTATCAAATCATTTATGCCAAAGACTCTTTGGTAAAAACAGACAATTTTACCCGACTCGGTAAACAAAGCTACCTCAAACACATCCTTAAAAACAGAGCCTACACCCTTATGAATTTTCAGGGAAATAAATTGGCCCTTCAATCTATACCTGACAGTACAAAAGTTGAGGCAGATAAATACACTTTTTTCGACAGAGATGAAAGCAAGGAAATAGCAGGACTTAAAGCTAATTTGGTGGAGGTCAAAATTAAGGGTCAAAAGGAACCGTATGAAATGTGGTACACATCAGAAATCTCTCACGATTACAGCGAAGCAATTCCGGGGATGAAGGGATTACCGGTTGTTTTTACCTTAGTTATTGGAGAAGAAGAACTGACCTACACACTCATCGAAGCGGAGCGTAAAACAATGGATAGAGACCATTTTGGATTACCCTCTGACTATAAAGTAATTACAACGCAAGAATTTGAAGCGTACATTACTGCACCACAAGAAGAAATGTAAAACTAACACCCCCCTGTTGATGCTTTAAAGCTTCTGACATTCACTTGTGTGCGGATTGATTGTATCTTCGTAAGATATAGAAAAAATTATGGCCAAAGGGAACGTACTTAAAAGCAGATCAACAGATACCAAAGAGAAGAAAAAGAAAGGAAATTCTAGCTCTTCCAAAGGACTGAATCCGTTTTCAAAGTTATCCACCAAACTAGATAAAAAGAAATCTAAGCGAATCACAGGAGGAATTTTACTCTTACTTTCTGTTTACTGTTTTATTGCTTTTCTTTCTTACTTACTCACTTGGAAATTAGACCAAGATCAGGTGATGAATAAGAATTTATTCACCTACATGTTCGAAGACCTGAGTGAACCAACGGCCAATTGGCTCGGAAGATTTGGAGCGTGGATTTCTCACCTTTTCATTTACAAATGGTTTGGTTTAGCCTCTTTCGGATTCTGTTTTATGTTCTTCTTGTACAGTATGCGCCTACTTTTTAACGTGAGCCTTCTACCCCTTAAGAGAAGTACCATCATCACAACCGTCTCTATGGTTTGGTTTGCTATTTTCTTAGGTTTTTTCGCCAATAAGGTTAGTTATTTAGGTGGAGCTTTTGGTTACTTCATCAATTCTTGGCTAGATCAAAACTTTGGTGCTTTTGGTGCTTTCTTATTCATTACTCTTTTACTTTTCATTGCCGTTGTAGTCTTGTTCAACCCCGACTTCAATAAAATTATGCAAATGATAGGGCTGGATGAAATCTTGAAAGGAAGAAAAGACAAGGAAGAAAAAGTTCAAACCGCCAACAACGTTACACCAACAGATATTCATGCGGTAAACACCATTACAGACGAAGAAATTGAAAAGGAGCCAGAACCTCAAGAAGTAGATTTCTCAGAGGATGAGGATGAAGACGTCACAGAAGAAGATCTCAACTTCACAGTCAAAAAACAAGAGGAACAGGAATCTGAATCTACCTTCGAGGTAGACGACAGTTTTGAAATTGAAGAACCTCAAGAAGAATCCTCAACGGTTTCTGCTGCTTCCGATGAAAATGAAGAAGATGATGAATTCTCTGTTGAAGTAGCCGAAGAGGAAGAAGAATTAAGTGATAAAGAATTAAATGATTTGGCTGAGAAATTTGGCGATTATGACCCAAAGCTAGATTTGTCGAATTACCAATTACCCTCTATCGATTTATTAAATGCATACGGTACAGGTAAAATCTCTGTAGACAAAGAGGAGTTGGAAGCCAACAAAAACAAAATTGTTGAAACACTTTCGCACTATAAAATTGAAATTTCGAAGATTAAGGCTACTATTGGTCCAACTGTAACCTTGTACGAAATTATACCCGCACCCGGTGTACGAATTTCCAAGATCAAAAACTTGGAGGATGATATTGCCTTGAGTTTGGCAGCCTTGGGTATACGTATTATTGCGCCTATTCCTGGTAAAGGAACCATAGGTATAGAAGTTCCGAACTCTAAACCAGAAATGGTGAGTATGCGTTCATTAATTGCTTCTGAGAAATTCCAAAATTCAGATGCTGAACTTCCGGTAGTAATGGGGAAAACCATCACCAACGAAACCTATACTTTTGATTTGGCCAAAATGCCTCACTTATTGGTGGCAGGTGCTACAGGTCAGGGTAAATCAGTTGGATTGAACGCCATCTTAGTATCTCTACTATACAAGAAACACCCTGCACAAGTAAAGTTTGTTTTGGTGGATCCTAAAAAAGTGGAATTAACCCTTTACAACAAAATTGAGCGTCACTTCTTAGCCAAATTACCAGGAGAAGAGGAACCGATCATTACGGATACCTCTAAAGTGGTAAACACATTGAATTCTCTTTGTATAGAGATGGATGACAGGTATGAATTATTGAAAGACGCACAAGTAAGAAATATAAAAGAATACAACGCTAAATTCATAAAGCGTAAGTTGAACCCTGAAAAGGGACACCGTTACTTGCCTTACATCGTTGTATTAATAGATGAGTTTGCCGACTTAATTATGACAGCTGGTAAAGAAGTGGAGCATCCAATTGCGCGTATTGCTCAGTTAGCCCGTGCCATAGGTATACACTTAATTGTGGCTACTCAGCGTCCGTCAGTAAACGTAATTACGGGTATGATCAAGGCCAACTTCCCGGCACGTATTGCCTTTAGAGTACTTTCTAAAATTGACTCGAGAACGATACTTGATGGATCGGGGGCTGATCAATTGATTGGTAAAGGAGATATGTTGATCTCAACTGGTTCTGATACTTTCCGTTTACAATGTGGATTCGTAGACACTCCGGAAGTAGAAGATATTTGTGACTTCATTGGTAACCAACGTGCGTATCCGGAAGCTTTACTTTTACCAGAATACGAAGGTGAAGGTAGTGAAGGAGGTAGTGATGCCGACTTAGATGATTTAGATGCCAATTTCGTTGAAGCTGCGCGTATCGTTGTGATTCACCAGCAAGGTTCGGCGAGTTTGTTACAACGTAAGCTAAAACTCGGTTACAACAGAGCTGGAAGGTTGGTAGATCAATTGGAGGCACACAACATTGTTGGTCCGTTTAAAGGATCTAAAGCACGTGAGGTAATGTATTCTGATGAGGCTTCTTTAGAAGAATATTTGTCAACCAAAGGATTATTATAATCTTGGCATAGCCTTTGTAATTTCAAAATCCAGATTGATTAAAAAATTTACTGTTCGCAAAGAATATTGTACTTTTGCAGAGCAAAACCAAAGAACATTAATGAAGATGATGAAAACTGTAATGATAGCAATGAGCTTTTTAAGCTTAGCATTTACAACCCTAGCACAAAGTGATGAGAAGAGTGATGCAATTTTGAAAAAACTTAGCACGGAAATGAAGGCTTTGAAGTCTTTCCACATTGAGTTTGACATGCACACGAAAAACAACGCTACTGGTGTAGACGAAACAGATTCTGGAGAAGGATGGGTACAAGGTGAAAAATTCTACGCAACACTTGGAGAAAATATCATCTTAAGTAATGGTTTAAAAATTTGGACAATAACAGAAGAAACTGTTTACATCACAGATGCAGATGAGGAAGAAGATGGAAGTTTAAATCCTAAAAAATTAATGACCATTTGGGAAGAAGGATTTAAAAGCAAATACGTGAAAGAAGAAAACGGAATGCACGTAATTAGTTTATATCCTACTAACCCAGACGAGGTAGATTACCATACTATTACTTTGCACATCAGTAAAGCAGATAACAGCTTGAAAAAAGCAATCATGAAAACAAAGGATGCTACAACGATGACTTACACAATTACTAAGTTCGAAAAGAACCCAACGATTCCAGCATCTAAGTTTGTATTCAACAAACAAAAACACGCAGGTAAAGAAATTATAGAGGATTAATCCTCACCGCAATAACTTTAAACCGATTCCAATTAGGAGTCGGTTTTTTTATGGAAAGAAAATAGAGATGCAAAATATAGAACAGCTCAAAGATGAAATCATAGGTCAAAAAATCAAAGCTCTTTACCACACCCCAAAGGGAGATGGAGAGGAACTAATTCCAGGGCTTGGAAATTTCTACACTTTCGATACTGTAATTGTGCTTGAAAATGAAAAACTATATAGACTTGGTGATGACTACCTTATTGAATGGTTAGGTAAGGATGAATTGGTTGAAGTAACACACCAGAACTGGAACTTACCAGACGACCTAATTTTTAATGGTAAATGCATTGTGGATATCGTCTTAGATAAAAACAAACTATACTATATATTACTGGAAAACCAAATCATAATTAACCATACATCAGATTTGGGATGTGAATTATTCATTCGTAAATACGATGATATTATTAAACCATAGGTACATTGTTTTACAAAAAATAGTGGACAAATTTCCAATCTTTCTATCTATGTGCTTTTGAATTAAGAATTCTCCAACGAATTGATTAATTTGAAACATGCTTTCAACACTTCAAGATATTTTAGCCCCAAAATCTGTAGAATTAGAAAACGAAACATTTCAATGGTGGAATGGTCATGCCTATATGGAGGGCCAAAAAGTAAGGGCGCTCTATTCAAAAAACGACCTTGAATATCACCTTACAACAACCCTACTCAACAACGAATTTCAGCGGGAAAGTAGTCTCAGTAGTGCAACCGACTTCAATGGTTTTCATCTTGTCACTCAACTTCCACAGGTACTTCCTCTGTATCGCATCACTCCAAATTCAAGGTTAGAAAGATGGTTGAGCAAATCTTACTTCAATGTAGATTGCAAACACAGACCCTATAAAAAGGAATTATTAAACTCAGAATGGCTATTGTGCTTGTATGCTTTATCTTTTGAACTTACCGCTTTTTCTCCAGACATTTCATGTTTACAACGTGGAGACAGAATGGAACTAAGCATTAATTTTCAACTTAGCTCCAGAGAATTAGATGCTCTGGATAAAATTTTAGAATTGATCGAAAACTTTGCTCGAACTTCAACCCAAAGAGGTGGTATAGAGTCTCTGCCCTAGATAGGAGTGGTAGCGCTGCCTTTGTTTATTTAGTAAGTGTTTGTTAAAGGGTACGACCAGCGGAAGTGCAATTGAACAAATAAACTTACTTGATAAAAAGCAGGTAGACTAAAACGAATAGCTAGAAAAGGCAGCCTAAATTAAATACATTTAAAACTCGCAAGGAGCCGTAAATACTACCCTTTCATTGGTAATCGGATGGTAGAGTTCTATGCGCTCTGCATGCAAGTGCAAACGTGTATCTGGAGTTCCATACAAATCATCTCCGACGATGGGAATGTTGAGTCCGGAAGCATGGGCAGCGTGGACTCTTAACTGATGGGTACGTCCTGTTTTAGGATAGAAATACACTTTGGTTTTCCCCTTTTTGCGCTCTATAATTTCGTAATGCGTAAAAGCCGGTTTTCCATGTTCAAAACACACAATTTGTCGCGGTCTATCTTCCAAATCTACGCGCAAAGGCAAATCTATATCGCCTTCTTGCCATTTGAGAATTCCATCCAAAAGCGCAATGTAGCGTTTTTGCATTTTTCGCTTGGCAAACTGACTTTGCAACTGTTTGTGGGCACGTTTACTTTTGGCTACGAGCATCACCCCTGAAGTCATCATATCCAAACGGTGTACTATCATGTGATCTTTACTATCTGGGTACAGTGCCTCCATGCGTGTTTGCACAGAATCTTTGAGTACTTTACCGGGAACAGAAAGCAAACCTGAAGGTTTATTGATGACTAAAAACTCTTCCTCTTCGTAGAGGATTTCTATTTCTTTATCTAAAGAAGGAATGGCGATTAAGGGATTTTCCTGGACCTTCAAACCTTCCAACATATGTCCGAGTATAGGCTTACACTTACTCTGACAAGCCGGGTAATAATTTTTATGCTTTCGAATTTCAGATTTGGGAGAATCTCCCCACCAAAACTCTACGATGGCCAAGGGTTTTAAATGATTTAGGTAGGCAAAATGCAAAAGCTTGGGCGCACAGCACTCCCCTGCTCCCGCTGGTGGTTGATCGAGTTGTGAATCTTTGAAGATATCCAAAAGACTGGCTTGCTCTTGATTTGCATTCAAGAATTTATAATGTTCGAAGATTTTGCGTTGAAGGGTTTTACTTTCCTCTGCTCGCAACGCTTGTAGGGCTTTGAGTTTCTGCTCAAAGATTTCAATTTTCGCTTTTATTTCCTCGATTTGCTGCGAAAATGCTTGTTGTGTATGTTTGAGTTGAAGTTTATCTGCTATGCTTTTTTGGGCCAACTCTTGTTCTAAGTGGTGATATTCCTCTGTTGTCAACACCTGTTCTGCCTCTTTACGCTGGGCATTCCTGAACAACTTGTTGTCTTTGGCTTTTTGTTTTAAGAAGTTTACCTTCACTTGTTTGGCATCCATCAGGGCGTGGTATTCTTTGCGCAAGGCGATATAATCAGGATGCTTTTGCAATTGGTTGACTTGTTCTATCAAATCACTCACCACGGCATATTCTTCTGTAAAAAAGCTATCAGCGCTGAGTAAATCGTAAACGGGAGGCACAAAACCTTCTATGTGATTAGAGTTCCCCACCTTACCAGAAAAAGCAGAAAGATAAGCCAGCTTCCCCTCTTGGTCTTCTACCACCAAAACACCGAACATTTTACCACGCGAAAGCTCGTTGGCATTCTCGGCAATGAAATTATGTGCATTAAAATCATCTTGCTCTATGCGTTGCATTAAATCTTGCGCAGCACATTCTGCCAAGGGAGTGGATTGGTAAAAAAAAGGATAATTGAATTCAGTAGGCCTTTGTATTTCCTCCAATTCATCCAAGTATCTTAAAAATTTACCCACTTCCATTTTCACTTTATTGATCGCCTACAAAGGTACCAAAAGCAGTTTTAGAAACATAGAATTAATCTTAGCTTCTCGCATTAAGCCTAGTTTAAGCATTAATAATTAGCACTTAACAAGTTCTTTATAAACAGCTTGTAATGCGAAGCTACTTTTGCCGCATAAAGAAATTAATTATGAAAAAATTTTTACTAGCTACAAGTTTATTACTAACCGGTCATCTCGTGAACGCCCAAACAGTGGAGTTAAGTTTTGACCAAGATTTTTATACCGTTAAAGAAGGAGAGGCTACCATTAATTTAGGTCTTAGCTTAAATGCGGTGCCAACAACAGATGTGAATTTTGAAGTTGCATTGATGGCAAACATTGGAAACATCACTCCTAACTACACCACACAAAGTTTAAGTTTTACAGCAAATGGATCAACTACGCAAAATTTAAGTGTAGCGATTGCAGATGATAATATTGCCAACAATGACGGATTTTTCGTGGTTGAATTAAGCAACCTTACAGGAGCCACTATTGGTTCACGTGCTCAAACTGTTGTTTATGTAATTGATAACGATGAAACAGTACCTACTTCTACAGGTGATTTGAATATCAACTACCTAACAAGTTATGAAGTGGCACCCGGAGAATCTGCAGAAATCGTTGCTTTTGATGAAGCTACAGATAGGTTGTTTGTTTTGAATGCTACAGCTACTCAGGTTGAAATTTTGGATTTTAGTAATCCTTCCAATATCTCGAGTATTGCTTCTATAGACATGACAGCTTATGGTGCTGGTGCTACGAGTGTTGCTGTGAAAAATGGTATCGTAGCCGCTACGGTGGATGTGCCTAATTTTGGTAACGGTAAAGTTGTATTTATGGATACCGACGGAAACTTATTGAATTCAGTTGAAGTTGGAAACTTGCCGGATATGGTATGCTTTACACCAGATGGAACAAAAGTTTTAACCGCCAATGAAGGTCAGCCGAATGATGGATATACGATAGATCCAGAAGGAACGATTTCTATCATAGACATTACAGGAGGAATTGCTAACCTTACTCAAGCAGATGTAAACACCATTACTTTCAATGCATTTGATGCACAAGAGGCGCAATTAAAGGCAGCTGGTGTTCGCATCTTTGGAGCAGGTGCTACGGTATCTCAAGACATGGAGCCTGAATTCATTTCTGTAAATGCTACTTCAACGCTAGCATGGGTTTCTTTACAAGAAAACAATGCTATAGCTACAATAGATTTAGTAACGGAAGAAATTACCGAGATTTTACCTTTAGGTACCAAAGACCACAGTTTACCAGGAAACGGATTAGACATCTCTGACAAGACAGATTCTGTTGCTATTATGAACTGGAATGTGAAAGGAATGTACATGCCAGATGCAATTGCTACTTACGCTGTTAATGGTGTTGATTACATCGTTACTGCTAACGAAGGAGACCAAAGAGAATATGGCGTGATAGACGAGGATGTTTCTGTAGGAGATTCTGGGTACGATTTAGATCCTACGCTATTCCCAAATGCAGCTTTGTTGAAAGAAGACTTTTTATTGGGAAGAATAGCAGCGAGTCCGTACGACGGAGATACAGATGGAGATGGTGACATCGATGAGATTCACATTTTTGGTGCTCGATCTTTTAGCATCTGGAATGCAAGCACGGGAGCTTTGGTATACGACAGTGGTGATGAGTTTGAAAGAATCACAGCAAATGATCCTATCTACGGTGAATTATTCAATGCGAGTAATTCTAACAACAATATTAAAAATAGAAGTGATAACAAAGGTCCAGAGCCAGAAGGTATCACGGTGCAAAAAATCAACAACGATTACTACGCTTTTGTAACTTTAGAAAGAACAGGTGGAATGATGGTCTACAACATCACAAACCCAACTCAAGCTGCCTTTGTTAAATATGCCAACAGTAGAGATTTAGGAGCAAACGAAGGTGGAGATTTAGGTCCAGAAGGAATTATATACATCTCAGAAAATGAAAGTCCGAACAACACAGCTATGATTATTATGGCCAATGAAGTAAGTGCAACCTTGAGCATCTACACAGTTGAAAACATGAATCACAGTGGTCTTGAAAACAACAACACGGAAGCAGGGTTATTGATTTACCCGAATCCAGCTCAAGATTATATTTACTTCAATACTGTTACTACTGGTGTGATTGTTAATGCAATGGGGCAAGAAGTTCTTTCTTTCCAAGACAAAGCCTACTTAAATATTGATCAGTTAGAAAAAGGTATCTACTACTTAAAAACCGAAGCTACTACTGTCAATTTCATCGTTCAATAATTAATTTCTGAAACGATAAGGAAGGACGTTCATTTATTTGAACGTCCTTTTTTTATTCGCTTAAAACTTTCGTTTTAAAATCAAATAAAACGTTTTAAACCACGAATAAAAAAGTATAAAACGTTCAATACTAGATTTTTTCGTTAAAAAGCAGCATCGAAGTACCTTGTTCAAAAAAAAGCAGCTATGAACAAGAAACTTTTAGGAACACTATGTCTTACCCTTGGTCTACTTACTACTCCGGCTAAAGCACAGGTTATTTCTGAAAATGATCTAGGTTTTCATGTCGCCGCCTCGGTTTACACCGATTTTGAGCCCTACATCCCGGTTCACGCCTACTTTGGGACCAACCTTGAATTAGGTTTTGATTGGACCCATTACTACCAAAGAGATAAGTTTTGGAAAACGGGGATTAGCTACACCTTTTACAAGTCTCCCTTTAAAAATGGTATGTCGTACTACGACGAGTACATACAAATACCTTTTGTTTTCTCTATTGCCAAGTGCAGGGAGTTTAAGCACAACACGGATCTATACATGACCTTTGGTCCACAAGTATCCATACAAACGCGTCAAGGTAGAGCGGAAAGAACGGATAGATATTACGATTTTGAGGAGAGTCACTTTGGAGGTGCCATAAAGTTTGGACTTACCGGAGAATTTGCCTTGTATCAAAACATGACCAATTATGCACATGCAGGAGGTTTACGTTTAAGTACAGATATCCCAAAACTATTGATACGTACCCAAGAGGATTGGATGGTATATGATCAATACATCACGGCTACCTTGTTTTATAGCATAAGTAAAAGAAGACGTCCCAAGAAGAAAAGTACCTACTAAACCTAAATCCCATCCGCTGATTTTTTTGGTTGATGGGATTGCTTTTAGGTGAATGTAGAAGGTACACTTAACCCTATATCAAAAAAAATCCCAGTAGATGAACTACTGGGATTTTCTTTATATATCCTAATGAATTATAGTGAACCAATTTTGGTAAGCTTACCTTTTACCACATCACCAATTTTCACATCAACTTTTGCATCTAAAGGCAAAAACAAGTCGATACGTGAACCAAATTTGATGAAACCGAACTCTGTTCCTTGATCTACCTTATCTCCTTCTTTGGCGTAGTAACAAATTCTTCTTGCTACCGCTCCTGCAATTTGTCTGAATAATACTTCTTTCCCATTCTCGTGCTGTACAACAAAAGTACTTCTTTCATTGTCTGTACTCGACTTCGGGTGCCAAGCCACCAAGAACAAACCTGGGTGGTATTTCACGTATTTAACGATACCTTTAATAGGGTTCCAGTTGGCATGTACATTTAAAGGCGACATGAAAATTGAAACTTGAATTCTCTTATCTTTAAAATATTCAGTTTCTTCTACCTCTTCGATAACTACAACTTTACCATCGGCAGGACAAACGATGTCTAAATCTTCTGCATTTACCGTTCTATTGGGAACTCTAAAGAATTGTACAATTAAGTACAACATCACTACTTCTCCTAATGTTAGTAGGTAGTATAACCAATCCCAACCTGTTGCTTGTAACAAGAAATAATTTCCAACATGGATAGCTCCTAAAATAAGCACTCCAATTAAAATTATTAAATAACCTTCTCTGTGTAGTTTCATTCTAATGTGTTAAGGGAAGCCTTCGCTTCGGTATCATATCTAAAAATCGGCGCTAAAATACATATTAAATGCAGATAATATACCACGTATAAAAAAGTGGTGCCGCAAATAATGTTGCATCGAACCTGTCTAAAATTCCTCCATGTCCTGGAAGAATGTTTCCACTGTCTTTTATCCCCAAGCTTCTTTTAATCATAGACTCAAACAAATCTCCGAAAATAGCACCAAAGGCAGCTAAGAAAGCTGCTGGTATCCAAAAGACAAGACTCATGTTGGTCAATTCAGAAAATAGATAACCGGCAAACATGGCAAAAACAATTCCTCCTACTGTTCCTTCCCATGTTTTCTTTGGAGAGATGCGTTCGAACAATTTATTTTTACCTATCATACGTCCTGTAAGGTAGGCAAAGGTGTCGTTACTCCAAATAATAGTAAACATTCCTACAGGTATTAGCCATTGTCCTTCTTTAGCCTCTACATCTTTCAATGCCATCACTAAAAACAAAGGAAGAATTACGTAAACCCAACCGAAAACGGTTACGGCTACATTGCTTAATGGAGATTTTGATTTACGGAAAAGTTCAGGAATAAGGGCTAAAAAGGTTAAAGGCAACAACAACACGATGTACTTTGCATCTAAAAACTCCCAACGCATGTATATAAGTACAAATAGAATGGAGATTCCTCCTACCATACCTATTTTCTCATCTGGAGAGACCGTCTTACTATTTCTAAACAATCTATAGAATTCAGAAAGTCCTAATACAATAAACAACGAAAGTACACCAACTGTGGTATACTCTCCAAAATAAAGTCCTCCTATGATTAGCCCTACAAACGCGGCTCCAGTAAGCGACCTTAACAGTATATCATTCATTTTCTTTGCTAATTAGATATTTGGCCTTTAAGATAAAATTTTGGTGAACATAGAGTTCTATTTCTCCAAAGGCATTATACGAAGAATCCCGTTTATCAATAATGAAAACGGGAATTCCTTCTTCTTCAAGATGTAATTTTTTAAGTGTGGCCAAATGCAGCTCGGTAGTTGAAAATACCAAGCGCATTTCACTAAAAGGAGTATTAGTCTTCTTTAGTTTCTGTATCCACGCTATTAGTTTCTTGATCATTTTTTACTTCTTCTTCGGCAACAATCTCTGCATTCTCTGCAGTTTCTTGAACTTGATCTATGATTTTTTCAGCTACCGTCTCTTCTTTATCCCATTGACGTTTACCAAAAATCTCTTCCAAATCCTCTTTAAATATAACCTCTTTTGCCAATAATTTATCTGCTAAAGCTGTCAATTTATCTTTGTTATCCGTCAATACCTGCAATGCTCTTTGGTATTGTTCTTCTATCATTTTACTAACCTCTTCATCAATAATCTTCGCGGTATCTTCTGAATAAGGTTTTGTAAAAGCGCTTTGTCCTTGCGAATCATAGAAAGAAATGTTCCCTACTTTTTTGTTCAATCCGTAGATAGAAACCATAGCGTAGGCTTGTTTGGTTACTTTCTCCAAATCGCTCAATGCACCTGTAGAAATTTTACCGAAGATCAACTGCTCTGCAGCTCTACCTCCTAATGCAGAACACATTTCATCCAAAATTTGCTCTGTAGTTGTAATACTTCTTTCTTCTGGCAAGTACCAAGCAGCTCCTAAAGATTGACCTCTAGGTACAATTGTAACTTTTACCAATGGGTGCGCATATTGCAACAACCAAGAGATAGTAGCGTGACCTGCTTCGTGGAAGGCAATCGACTTCTTCTCTTCTTTAGTAATGATTTTGTTTTTCTTCTCTAAACCACCGATAATTCTATCTACAGCATCCAAGAAATCTTGTTTCTCTACAAAAGGCTTTTGTTTTCTTGCTGCAATAAGGGCTGCTTCGTTACATAAGTTAGCGATATCAGCTCCACTAAATCCAGGTGTTTGTTTCGATAAGAAATCGATGTCCATTTCCTTGTCTAACTTCAAAGGTTTTAAATGCACTTGGAAAATTTCCTTACGTTCATTTAAATCTGGCATATCTACATAAATCTGTCTATCGAAACGACCTGCACGCATTAAAGCTTTGTCTAATACATCTGCACGGTTGGTTGCTGCCAAGATGATAACTCCAGAATTGGTTCCGAAACCATCCATCTCTGTTAACAACTGGTTCAAGGTATTCTCACGCTCGTCGTTAGATCCCATAGAGTTACTTTTCCCTCTGGCTCTACCGATAGCATCTATCTCATCAATAAAGATAATCGCTGGAGATTTTTCTTTGGCTTGTTTGAACAAGTCACGCACACGCGATGCTCCTACCCCAACAAACATCTCTACGAAATCTGAACCTGAAAGCGAGAAGAAAGGTACTTGAGCTTCTCCCGCAACTGCTTTTGCTAACAAAGTTTTACCTGTTCCTGGAGGTCCTACCAATAAGGCTCCTTTCGGAATTTTAGCACCTAGCTCTGTATATTTCTTTGGGTTTTTAAGGAAGTCAACAATTTCCTCTACCTCTTCTTTAGCACCTTCTAATCCTGCAACATCTTTAAAGGTAACATCTGTACCTTTTCCTTTTTCAAAGACTTGGGCTTTCGATTTACCAATGTTAAAGATTTGTCCACCAGGACCACCACCTGCTCCACCAGACATTCTTCTCATGATGAACATCCAGATCACGATAATGATCAATACTGGGAAGATGAAAGCGATGATTTGACTCAAGTAATTCACCTCGTTGTCCACATTGTATGAACCCAAAGGCTGCTTACCGCTTGCCACCAACTTTTCATTTGCTTTTTCATAATTCTTATCAAAAACTTCCTGACTAGAAATATCTAAAGAGAACTTTGGTTTACTTCTAGCAGAAAAAGCACTTGGTTGGTTAGACATGATACGCTTCATACGATCATAGTCTTTTTTCGCACCACTGCCGTTATCGAAATTACCGTTTTCTATTGCTTTTTGTCCCTCCTCAGTAACCTGGAAGTCTACTCTGTTCTGATTTCTAATCAACACAACATTTTCCACGTATCCATTCTCCATCAACTCGATGAAAGTACCTCTACTCACATCGCTTCCACCGTTGGATCCCATGAAAAACTGTGCTCCTAGAATTAACACTGCTATACCAGCGTAAATCCAGTAAATCGAATACTGATTTTTCTTCTTTTTTGCCATTATTATTTTAATCTAAATTAGGAATATCTGTTCTTTTCGCATCTGCCCATAAATCTTCGATTTCGTAAAAGCTACGAACATCTTTATGGAAGATATGAACTACTACGTTAACGTAGTCTAACAATACCCACTCTCCGTTACGCTTCCCTTCTTCGTGCCATGGTTTATCTCGCAACACCTTACGTGTATGGCGAACTATGGAATTACTAGCACCTTCTACCTGAGTGGTAGAATCACCGCTACAAATCACAAAAAAATCAGTAACTGAATTATGAATATCTCTTAAGTCTAAGATGGTAATGTCTTTGGCCTTTACCTCTTGCATTCCCTCGACTATTGTCTCGGCCAAAATTCGGGAATCTATTTTCTCTATTACTTTATGCATTCTCAATTTTGAGTGTACTACAAATCTAATTAAATTTTAATTTTACGCTCGGTCTTTTAAACTCATTGTTGCAGATATGACGCAAACAAAAATCGGTCATAAAATTATACATCTAGAACGTGTGGATTCTACAAACAACTATGCTGCCAACGAGGGGAAGCAAGGTAAAATCTCTCACGGCACTGTTATTTTGGCAGATATACAGACAAATGGCAGAGGTCAACGCGGCAACACATGGCAATCTGACCCCTTTTCTAACTTAACAATGAGTCTCTACCTGACTCCCAACGCCATAATCAAACAAAACCAGCATAGTTTAAATTACGCAGTGAGTTTAGCCCTAAAAGATGTACTGGTTAAGCACGCTGAAAACGTCAATATAAAATGGCCCAATGATTTACTAATAGGTAAGCGAAAAATAGCTGGAATATTGATAGAAAATCAGTGGGGCCCTTTCGGAATACAATCTTGTATAGTCGGTATAGGTTTAAACTTGAATCAAGAAAAGTTTGAGCACGATTTGGGCATTTCCCTAAGTCAAGCCACAGGTAAGCATCATACACCCTACAACATCATGTTAGCGTTTTGTCATGCCTTCCAAGAAAGATGGGACAGTATGGAGAGCATGGGAGCAGATGCTTTGAA
This sequence comes from Lishizhenia tianjinensis, assembly GCF_900116425.1. Lineage (GTDB taxonomy): Bacteria > Bacteroidota > Bacteroidia > Flavobacteriales_D > Crocinitomicaceae > Lishizhenia > Lishizhenia tianjinensis. Next base: position 1,118,577 of record NZ_FPAS01000001.1, read on the forward strand.
AAAAGAGTTTGACAAGGCCCTTTGGTTGCGTGGTGTTGAAAGTACTTTTGTGGATGCTGAAACACTTGAGGAATTCAACGCGATACTTGTAGATACCGATGAATTCGGAAATTTACGACTACAAAAAGAAAACGGACGCATCGAGAGCTTTCGCAATCAATCCATCCGTTTCAAAGATCGTATGGTATAGAGGATTTTAGGCCTCGTATTTTTCTTTAATCTTATTGGTCATGTAATTGAAAAGGTTGGTCAAAGGTTTTTGCACCATCATTTTCAAGAACGCATTTACTTTCCCATCGAAGTGAATATACCCTTGAGTTTGATCACCTTGAGGCTGCATGAAAATCGTTAAATCAAAAGGGAAAGGAGACTTTGCCCCAGCTTTCATAATGATTTGTTGATTTTCTATCATTTCTTTTTGTTCCAAAGTAATGATGATACCGCCTTGAACTTTAAAGCTACATTCGGTTTGTGTTGCTGTAAAATCTTTTACATCATCTTGTGGTAAAAGTTCGCCGATGTTGTTGGCATCCTTCAAAAAGTTGAATACCGTATTCACATCTGCATTTACAACTACTTTTTCACTATCAATCTTCATCGCTTATGCTTCTTTTGGAGACCATTCTGCAGGATTCTCTTTCCATTCTCTTAAAGAAACTAAATCTTCTTTTGAGATAGCACCTTGCTCTAAGGCCAAATCCATTAAAATATCGTAGTTAGAAAGCACAACGTACGGACAATTTGCTTCCTCAAAGTTCTTTTGAGAAATTTTAAATCCGTAAGAGAAAATAGCTGCTAAACCTTTCACGTTTAACCCAGCTTCTCTTAAAGCTTCAACAGCTTTTAAAGAAGAACCACCTGTAGAAATTAAATCTTCAATTACTACAACATTTTGTCCTTCAGAAAAATCACCTTCAATTTGGTTACCCAAACCGTGACCTTTCGCTGAAGATCTTACATAAATAAATGGCACTCCTAATTCTTGCGCTACTAATGCACCTTGTGCAATTCCTCCTGTAGCCACTCCTGCAATCACATCCGGCTTACCGTATTTCTCCAAAATGATCTCAGAATAACTTTGTCTTATAAAAGTTCTAATGTTTGGATAAGACAAAGTTTTACGGTTATCACAATAGATTGGAGATTTCCATCCAGACGCCCATGTAAAAGGAGATGTGGGCTCAAGTTTTATTGCTTTAATTTGTAACAAAAATTCTGCTACTTTTGAAGCGTTATCCTTATTTAAAATCATGCCGCAAATGTATAAAGTTTTTATTGAAAATACGCCACTCTACTTTGTAAAGAATGAAAAAGGGTTAAAAAGCGATACTTTCTTGATAAAAGGCAAACCTAATGCAATTGTGCTCAAAAATATCTTGAGCACCTACAGAAATGCTTCGAGTAAAATTCGAATAGCAATTGTAAGTGATGAGCCTAAAAAAGCCATGCATAAACTCTTTGAAAATTATACATGGGTAGAAGCTGCCGGTGGTATAGTTCGCGACACTAAACACGACAAATATTTATTTATCAAACGAAATGGGTTTTGGGATATCGCCAAGGGAAAATTAAAGAAGGGAGAAGATCCTATTCTTGGAGCCCAACGCGAAATTGAGGAAGAATGTGGAATTTCTAATATATCTTTTGAGGATAAGATTATTGAAACCTACCACATATACGACACCTATGGGAAAGATGTAATTAAGAAAACCTTTTGGTACAGTTTTACCTATGAAGGAGATGATAAATTAACTCCACAAATAGAAGAAGGTATTACCAAAGTAAAATGGTTTTCGAAAACGAGTTTAGACAAAATTCGCTACAATACCTTTGCTTCCATTGTTGAAGTTATGGATGCCTACAGTCATTTTAAACAAAGCTAAAATCAACGCGCCTGTTGTGCTGTTTACCCTCACGGGTTGAATTAGTATCAACAGGCTCACGCTCTCCTTTAAAATCTATCTCTAACTTATCTTCGGGTAAACCATTGGCCACAAAAAAATCTTTAATTGCTTTCGCTCTTCTTTCAGACAAACCAACATTGTACGCATCCGTTCCAACTGCATCGGTATGTCCGGTAACTTTAATTCGAATATCTGAATGACCTTGAACCACACGTATCATGTCTTTGAGGTAAGCATGGAATTCTGCTTTTACTACTGACTTATCATGATCAAAGTATATTGGTTTGAATTTGAAACTCTCCAATTCCTTTTTACGAATTGCAGGAGCGGAAAAACCTTTGTCTAAATCTAATTTTAAACGGTGTACCCACAGGTGACTAAGGTCTGACTTCTTTTCGGTGGGGAATGTATAGTCAGCTTTATACAGAATAACATAACCCGAATAATTTTTACAATCCACACTGGTAAAGGTACCCTCCAAATATCCCGTGCTATCGTTGTACTTTAAGTTGTATTTCAATTTACACCTTGGGGTCTCTCTACTATTGGCTCTTGATTTAAAATTGATTTCTTCGATTTCTAAGTTAAACGCATCACTGTCGTTTATTTTAAAACGTTTCAAGGCATAGACATCTGTATCCGTCAGTTCTATACGTGTTAACTCCTGCCCTTCCTCTAGGTTAAGGTAAATGGCTTGTTCGTCAGAAAAATCTTGGTGAATAGATAGAATTCCCTTCCATTGTCCGTTCCATTCAGAAGACAAGGAGGGAAAACCTAATAGCAATAGCGTGAATAAAAAAATTAACCTCATCAAAGTATTATTCGGATAGAACAAGAAAATGTTCCAAGTTCATGCCATTAATTTATGGATTTTATAGAATTCACCTATTTTTGAGCCGCATGCAAAAGTTTCTGATTATACAAACGGCTTTTTTGGGAGATGTAATTTTGGCCACTCCTGTCGCTAACGCTTTACGAGAAAAATACCCAGACGCACAAATTGATATGTTGGTGCGCAAGGGAAATGAAAGCTTGGTTCAAGGGCATTATGCCTTAGACAATGTTCTGATTTGGAACAAAAAAGAAGGTAAATACAAAAGTTTACGCGCTCTAAAAAAACAAATTGTTGCCGAAAAATATACAGAGATCATCAACCTACACCGTTTTGCAAGCAGTGGATTTTTAACCGCTTTTGGTAAGGCTGAAAATTCGGTTGGTTTTGACAAGAATCCTTTGTCTTTCTTGTTTAAGAAAAAGGTAAAGCATGATTTAACCCAAAACTTACATGAGGTAGAACGCAACTTAAGTTTGATTGCTCATCATGGGGTTCCTAAAAAAATGCGCCCTAGCCTCCACCCTGCGGAAAAAGATTTTGCTTTTGTCAATAAATTCAAAGGACAAAAATACGTGTGTTTTGCACCTGCTTCGGTTTGGTTTACCAAACAAATGCCAAAAGAAAAGTGGATAGAATTGGGACATACGATGAACCATAAAATTTATTTAATTGGTGGTCCGGGTGATGTAGCTTTATGTGAAGAAATTGCCCAAGAATTAGACAATGCTGAAGTATTGGCCGGGCAATTAAACCTCATGCAGAGTGCAGCTTTGATTAAAGATGCGCAACACAGTTATGTGAACGATTCTGGCCCTATGCATATCTCCTCTGCTATGAACACGCCAACCACAGCATTTTACTGCAGTACTGTACCCGAATTTGGATTTGGACCTTTGGCGGAACAATCGAGAATTATAAGCAAAAGTCTAGATTGCAAACCCTGTGGCTTACACGGTCATAAAGCATGTCCTAAAGGTCATTTCGATTGTGGGTTTAAGCTAGACTTTAAGAAGGATGTTTATTTGGATTCTTAGACGGTTAGACTTTTAGACCTTTAGATAGTTAGATTTATAGATGACTAGACAGTTTTGAGTGTGAGTAAGGAGTGTGGAGTATGGAGTATGGATAATTGTATTTTTCAAACTTTTCACCTCTTACTAATCACACCTCTACAAATTAAAATTATAGCTTACACCAAAGCCTAAAGAAAAATTAAATCTTTGAGGTCTATAGTTGGGATCTAAAGTAGAATTATCAAATAATTCCTTTGAAGCTGAATGACCATGATAAACAGTTGAGAAGATATTACATTGGGTAAAAAGCTTAAATCTATCCGATACGTTATAATCTATCTGATGAATAACATTTACTCCTAAATCTCTTAATTGGTAATTATTTGTAGGGGGCTCTTGTCCGCCAGCACCGTAGATTCTCATTTCTCGGCCATGTCTATATGTCAAGCCCGCACCCCAAGAAAACGAGAATAATTCATTGTTTGTACTTGCATAATTTCTAAAATAATTCAAGTTAAAATCTCTAAAACTTCTAACGAAAGTGAAACGGTCTCCTACCTCTTCAAGGTTGGGATAATAAGTGTTTCCATAAGTCGCATAACAAAACTGTATGGAACTTTTACCAAAACTTTTGCTGATTGCAATAGCCTTTGATTCCTTGAACCTATCATTGAAAAAATTCATACTCCTTAATTTAAACCCGGTTCTAAAACCGGCATCATATATAGGAGTTTGATCGAAAAATACGTTTACAGGGTTTACTTTTACATCAACTTTCCAAGAATAGTCTTGTGCATTCAGATTGAACACTCCTAGTGTACAGGAAAGGATTAAGAGGTTTTTTATCAGTGAGTTAAGCATGAAATAAATATAGTAAAAGTTTTTTAGATGCTTAGACTTTTAGACCGTTAGATTTTTAGATAGTTTTGAGTGTTAGTAAGGAGTATGTAAAACTGAATTGTAAACACCTTATGCTCGAGGTTCAATTCTTGAATATTTGACACTTTTGACTTATCACTTTTCGCTTATCACTCTAAAAAACTATCTCAAAACATTCACATGCCCAGTAATAAACTCTCTTTCTGCATTAGCTGCTGAAGTGAAATATATTTTGTAGGTGTATACGCCATCTGGTACAGGTTTTCCATTAAATGTTCCATCCCAAGCTTGATTTGCATGGGTTGTTTCGAAAATGAGTTTACCTCCCCTATTGTAGATTTCAAGACTGTAAGATGTAAAATCAATTCCACTGGTAAATACTGGTTGGAAAGTGTTGTTAGAAGCATCTCCATTTGGGGTGAAGGTGTTGGGTACATAATACAGCAATTCTGGTTTGAGTTCTATGCTTTGGTAGGCTATGTCTGTACAACCTTCTGTACTTGTAACCAAAAGTTCTACTTGGAATACTATGCGTTCATTCCCTAAATAACTGTGAATTGGATCTACTAGAGTGGATGAATCTCCATCTCCAAAACTCCATTGATAATACGTAGCTCCAGTACTTTGGTTGGTGAATGAAACTGAATTATCCAATGAATTAATAAGATTGTTTGATGCTTTAAAATCTGCCACAGGGTTTGGGTGTACCTCTATGTAATCTGTATAGCTGGTGTCGTTTAAACAGTTGTTTTGGTCCGTAACTTCTAGACTTATCGTAAATAAACCAGCATTGAATTCGTGGACAACCGTATTCGTGTTATAATTACTTCCGTTTATGTTCCAAGTTAAGGATTGTGTATTCTGAGTAATATTGGTAAAAGTAACTTCTAAAGGTTCACAACCTTCTAAAGTATCGGCCGTAAAGCTTACTTCTGGTAGATTATTCACGGTAATATTTACCGTATCTGTATTTGTACAACTGTTGGTATCCGTTCCTTCAACTATAAATTGGTATTGACCTAAAGTTGGTGTTAATACTTGTTGATCTGCATATCCTCCCTCCCATTGGTAGGTTTGGGCTCCTGTTGCGTTGAGGGTGTAAGTATTTCCCACACAAAATGAGGTGTCTGTTCCTGCATTCACTGTTGGTAAGGGGTGAATGATGATAGTTATTGTATCTCCAAAATATTGACTACAATTCACATCAACAAAAGAATTTAAAATATAGACGCCCTCTTGATTACCAAGATTTACTTGACCCGGTGTTAAACTCACAGATTGATTGGTTCCATTAAAAGTATAATATAGTGTTCCACTTTGGTCTAATTCTACGTCTAAGAGTATGTCGTAAACACTATCTCCTTGACAGTAGGTATTTCCATTTTGGATTACCGTGTAGGTTGGTAAATCTGGTGCTTGTAAAATTAATGTATCTGCGCAAGTTGATTCATCTTCGAAGTGGGCGGTGATAAGAATTTGCCCACCAGATTGAGGAATGTTAGGGATGGTATAGGTGTAAATGCTATCCTCTACAAAGTTTTGGAAAAGTGTATCGGTATAATTACCTGTATTGGTTAGAGCGTTGATGATCAAATTACCTGTTGCGGGATAATCGTAAAAAGACAACTCTCCGTTGAGGGTGTACACTCCTCCTGTTTGACAGGAATCTATCGTAACATTATGCTGTATATACTCACAACCACAATGGTTAATAAAGACGGTAACACTATCATTGGAAATACACCCTGTGACGGTGTCTGTAACTTCTAAATAAAACGTTGAAGATATACTATCCATGCAGGCAATTACTTGGTTTCCTTGTAAAGTATTCAATTCATTGGCCGGGCTCCAGTCAAAAGTATAATTGTTATAATTCCCTGAATTAAACTGGGGTAAATCAACTGTAATTGGGATACAATCGTTACACCCTACTGAATCTATTTCTGGTGTAAAGGCAATATCAAATTGGGGTACATT
>NZ_FPAS01000001.1:1126084-1490290 GCF_900116425.1 Lishizhenia tianjinensis
GAATGCCATAGTTAAGGACATAACGATTAGTACGCGAGTTAGGGTGTTAAGCATGGATTAAATGTAGTAAAAGTTTTTTAGATTTTTAGACAGTTATGAGTGTGAGTAAGGAGCGTGGATAAATGGATAAGAAAAAGTTTTTTCAAACAAGGATAGGATGGAAAGTCCCCAAGATGCTTGGGGACTGGAAGGATAGCCTGGCCGTTTGCCTAATTCGTAATAAAATCTTCCAAAGCTTTGATGTAATTCTCGTAGCCCATAATTGCCGGGGGATTGTTGTGATCTCCACCTTCTACGCGAATGGCTGTTTTATCTCCACTTTTATTGGCATAAACCAATTCTCCGTGCGTCTTTATAGACAAGAAATCATCGTCGGTTCCATGTATCCATAACAAGGGAATATCTACCTTTTTGATTTCCTCCGCGTTGTCGATTTTAAGGTTCACAAAATAACTACCGGGCATGTCTAGCGCCGCAGCATCTTGCACCATCACCTCGGCACTGGCAAAAGGCGACTCTAAAATGAGTTTTGTGGGTTCCAAGGGATAATCGGCTTTGTTAGCTGTTAACTCACAGGCCGCGGCGCTTCCCAAGGAATAACCGCACATGATGAGTTTTTGACTGGTTACGCCCTGATCTTTTAACCACTGCATGGCCAAGGCAACACTTTGGTACATGTTCTCTTCGGTTGGGGCGCCACCTGACATTCCATAACCGGGATAATCCATCATGAGAACCCCAAAACGGTTAAGTCCGCCGACATTGGCCAACAATTTTTGACGAGGCCAGTAATAGTCCATGTGATCTCTATTTCCATGACAATATAAAATCACGGTATCTTGGTTTATGGTTGACAAATCTCCGGCATACACCATGTGAATTTCTTCGTTTACGCCCTCGACATCCATTTCTAAGGCGAAAGGATGAATGGCGTTGACAGGTACAGCATAATCATCTCCTACCTCTAGGGCAACTTCACCGCTATAATTATCTAATTTGTATTCTGTAAGTTCTGCATTGTTGAAGAGAAAACTGTCTAAACGCTTGCGACAAGAAGTCAAGGCAAGCAAGGCTATTCCGCTAAATATGATACACTTTTTCATTTTAAAATCTTTTGATTACACCTATGTAAATTCCTGTTGCACCTCTTTCTCCGGTGATACTTTTATAGTCGAGCACGATATCCTGGTTACTCATGTAGGGCACCATCATTTTGAGTTCTGTAGAGAAACTCCATTTGTTGCGTCGAAATGTATGTCCGACCTGCACCATAGGAAAGGCCCAATTGTTTTGAGGTTGATCATGGGCTCTAGTTCGCGACAATTCGAACCACGACCCTACTCCAGCATACACAAAATTGTATTTGATTTTTCTGTTGGAAAGTAAATCTGCTTGCACCACACCTTGTTGGTTGTATTTCCAATAATAATTGGCCTCTAAGATGGGCCATAGTTTTGTGTTTTGTTCGAACACGTCGCGGGCAAAATTAACACTTGGTGTAATGCTTATTCCCATGTGTCTGTCTCTATTGTACCACACCTCTTTTACCAAACCTAAGTCGAACTGCGCCACCCCAAAAACGGCAGCTGTAGTGTGCCAACTTCCGTAAATCGTTGCGCTGTGTGTGAGTCCTCTCCCATAAGTCAAACTAGAAAACGGCAACGGCATGGTTGCCACACCCGGGACATTGACTAGTGGTCCGCCAAAATCAGCACTCACCGCATTTTGTTTTTTCGTCAGCGGTTCCACAAATCGGGAGCTAGAGCAGGAGAAGAGGAAGGTAGAAATGGTAAGGGGGAAGATGAGAAGTTTTCGTTTCATGTCGGGGTATTTTTGGTAAGGGGAAGATAGGGGAATTTTTTGGGAAATTTGGGGGGAGGGTGGATTAAAAGGGGGAAGAAGTGGTGAAAAATAATATTGGTTAGTCGCATCCTTGCCAACCAAATTTATTTGATTTCAATTTTAATTTATCGTAACTTATTAGTCAACCTAATCTAATAAATCATGGATCTAAACGAATTTATCACTCGTTTTGGGACGGAAAAGAAGTGCATTTCCTTCATTAAAAACCACCGCGAAAAGAAAGGAATCTGTTGTCCCAAATGTAAATCTGAAGTAAAAAACTGGCGTGCTAAACACCTTTATTGGAGGTGCAAATGTGGTCGAAAAATCAGTTTGAAAAGTGGAACCATTATGGAAGCTACTAAACTCGAATACACCACCTGGTTTAAGGCTATCTTTCTAATGACTCATATTAAAAAATCTTATTCCATCCTAGAATTATCAAGGCTTTTGGGGATAAAGAGGTACAGAACTGTTTGGTACCTTACCATGAAAATCAGAATGGGAATGGGGAAAAATTTGTTAGCAAAAGAATATTTACAATTCTTCTACATACTGTCCAATTCGAGCGAAAATGAATACAATATAAACGAACTGAAACATCATTCAATATCTGCGATACATAATACTTCTACTAAAGGTGAAGATGAAATCAATTTAATTGCTCCTCTACAATTACAGTGGAATGTAAATGCTGAGGAAAATAGGTTACGAAAAACGGGGTATCGGTGCCTTAAAATCCTTGGGGCCCAGAAAGACATTGAATTTAAAAATCCAATTACACCGATTAAAACCTCCATTCAATCGTGGATGAATAAACTACTTTCTAATTCAAATCGAATATTAAAGGGAGCCCATCATGGCGTGAGTTATCTACATATCCAGAAGTATATGTTTGAATTTTCTTTCAACTACAATGGTCGAAGGAAGGATAAGTTTGAACCCCTGATAAGTAGTATATTGGAAGATTAATTGGCAAGGATGCGACCAACCAACATTTTTAATTGAAACACATCAAATAAATCCCCCACCAACCCCACCCTTATCTCACCCAAACTCCTTATCTTTGCAAAATCTTATGAATCAGTATAAAAAAGTTGCGTTCTACACGCTTGGATGTAAATTAAATTTCTCTGAAACTTCTACCATAGCCAGAGATTTTGAAAATGCAGGGTTTGCAAAGGTCGACTTTGACGACACCCCTGATATTTATGTAATTAACACCTGTAGTGTTACTGAAAATGCCGATAAAAAATGTAAGCAATTGGTCAAAAAAGGGTTGAAAATTAACCCCAATGCCTTTGTGATTATTATTGGTTGTTACGCGCAATTGAAACCTGAGCAAATTTCGAGCATTCCTGGGGTAGATCTAGTGTTAGGTGCCAACGAGAAATTCAACATACTCGAACACCTAGAGGCCATGGATGCCAAAGCCGAAACGGCACAAATGAAATTTGAAAACATCAAAGAAACCAAAGAATTTGTTCCTTCTTTCTCTTACGGTGATAGAACGCGTTCTTTCTTGAAAGTTCAGGATGGTTGCGACTATTTCTGTACTTTCTGTACCATTCCTTTGGCACGTGGTAAAAGTAGAAATGCCTCAGTTGCTGAAACGACTTTGGAAGCGCAAAAAATCGCAGATACTAAAATCAAAGAGGTTGTATTAACAGGGGTAAACATTGGAGATTTCGGACAAAATGGAGAGGAAAACTTCTTCGATTTGGTAAAGTCTTTAGATGAAGTGGAAGGCATAGAACGCTTCCGTATTTCATCTATAGAACCCAACTTACTTTCGGACGAAATCATAGAATTTACACTTGCTAATTCTAAACGATTTGTACCGCATTTCCACATTCCGTTGCAATCTGGTTCGGATACCTTGTTGAAGGCTATGCGTCGTAAATATTTGAGTGAATTGTACGTGAATCGCGTCAATAAAATCAAAGAAATTTACCCGGATGCGTGTATAGGTGTGGATGTAATTGTAGGGTTCCCTGGCGAAACGGATGAGGAGTTTATGGTGACTTACAATTTATTGAAAGACCTCGACATTTCTTACCTCCACGTATTTACTTACTCAGAAAGAGCCAACACTGGAGCCCTTAAAATGAAGGATGTGGTGCCTATGAATGTGCGTAAAGACAGGTCTAAAATGTTGCATATTCTTTCGGATAAAAAGAAACGTAAATTTTACGAGGAGAACCTAAACAAAGACTTTACAGTACTTTGGGAAGGAGAAAACGACAACGGTTTTATGTACGGTTTTACAGAAAACTACGTAAAAGTAACCCAACCCTATAACGAAGCCGATATCAATGAAATGCGTAAAGTGAATTTAAAACGTATCAATGCGCAAGGAATTGTTGAAGTAGAAACGTTGGCGTAAAACCCTAAGAACGATATACAAAAAAAGTAGCCCGATATTTTCGAAGGCTACTTTTTTTATGTCTTCTATTTTTTGGCCATTCCTTTTTATTCAAAATAAAAAGTCGGGCTAAACGCTATAGTCCTCTCCCAAAAAGCAATTCAAAATAAAGTAGGATAAAAAGCTTCTTATAGTCGCTTTCCCCTACTCTTTTTCATTCCCTTTTGTGCTGCGGGCTGCCGCTTATATCCCTAATGGACGACGCTTTACTCTATTGTTCACTCTATACTTCAAACTAAACATTAGCGAAGATCTAGAACCTTTTGATTGAATACTTGCTGTATAGGGTTGTTCATCTCCGCGCAATAAGTAAGTCATGTCATTTTGTGAATGTTTGTATAAACCGAATTGATAGTTGTAAGCTATAGAGAAATAAGCATTTCTAGAGAGTTTTAAATCTTTCGAAACCCCTACTCTTAGAGCAGTTAAAACCTGTCGTTCTACATACTCTTTTCTATCAACTCTCCAAATCTCACCCTCGGCAATTTGTGACATAGGTACTTGATAGGTTCCTGTCATAGTATCATGATATGTTCCTGTTGTAAAACCTTGAACCAAACCTAAATTCACATTGATATAATTGTAATTTTTTGGCCCTACCACTCTGTATCCTCCACCAACAGCCAATTCATAAGAAGAATTATATTCTACGCCAAATTGTGAACCATAAGACGCTTCTCTATTGATGTTAAAACCATGTTTCAAGTATTGAAAAGAATAATTAAAGTATCCATAAAAGTTCTTCGCTAAAACACGCTCTACGTTCATTCCCCAAGAAAAAGCAGCTCTCCCTTTTGTTTCAAAATGTTCTTCTCCTCCGCTTAAAACATCATGTAAAAAAGAGGCTCCCATTCCTGCACTTACTAAATAAGTACCTTCAGTAATTGCTCTTTCACTTTGTCTGTTTTTCAGTAAACCTCCCTCAGGCACTGCTCTCAAATAGGCTTTTTTTGCACGCTTCCTATCCTTGTTGATCGTATACTGCAATCCTAAACTGTAATAACTGTAGATTTGGCTAAAAGTCCCATAGGTCGGTACATCAAAATTGTAAAATTCGTAAGTTCCAGTTCTAAAAACATGGTTCGAATGGTTATACCTGGCCTTAAAAAGCAATCCTGGAATACGTTTGTGTTCATAGCCTAACTCCAAAAAATAAGAGGGTGCAATACTCGGTCCATCTTCTCTACCGTACTCCTCATATCTCAAAACCGTGTAGTCTGGACCATCGTTTGAACCTACACTATAAGATCCTGCTCCTAGCAAATTTGCATTACCCTCAGGTTTATCAAACCATAGCATTACTCCACCCGATATATGGAAAATATTATTGGTAAGAAATGGAAGTTTATATTTTACATACAATTCGGGGGCAATAGTTGGATTATCAAGACTATTATTCTCATATTGAAAAGGAAGAAAGTCAATTTTTTCACCACTTCCATCTACCATTTGATGTTCAGCTTCATCATTGATTTCAAACCCCAGGTTCATACTGGGAAAAACAAAGTTTGCATTTACTCCCAGTTCAAGGTTCTTGTGAACTGGATAAGACCAACCAAATTGAAAATTAGGACTCATAGTTGTATTTGACCGTATAAAGTCATTTCCTGTATTTTCAAAATCTAGAGGATCCATAAACATTACATCCGATCCAAAATGAAAATCAATTTTTGACAAAGAATTTTGAGCGAATGTAGTACTTAACAAACAAGTGGAAAGTCCCAAAAGCAAGGACTTATTAAGTGATTTGTTCATATTGATTATTTATTATTAACTAATTTAAGTTGGTTTTCTCAGCATGCCAAAATCAAACCATTTTTAAGCGATTGTAGATGTTGAATTATATTCTAACAAAGTTTACCTCAATCTGTGAAATAACCCTATTGAAAAAATGAATCTACTCCCAGTCGAAATTGACTTTCCAACATTAACTTCTTCTGATCCTTTATTAAAATAGTAATAGTCTGTCCTAAAATTTTTATAGAGGCCCAAGTGATAGGTACAATCTATACTTAAAAATAAATTCTTACTAAGCTTAAAATCTTTAGAGATCCCCAAATTAAGGGTCGTATAAGTATCTCTAAGTTGAATTGAATTGTATTGCACATACCAAACCTTTCCTTCCGCAACTGTAGACATATCCACCTCATTCAACACCTTCGTGGTATCTTTATCTGGGCTACTTAAGCCTGCAAAACTCACGCTTGAATGTACATTGAGATAATTGTAATTTTTAGAATTGACCCATCGAAACCCTACTCCAGCACTTAATTCATGCGCCCTTCTGTAGGACACATTCTTTGTAGGAAAATGTGTATGCGAATTTACTATCCATCCGTGTCTATACTTATAGTTTTGATAGTGTCCTTTTAAAAACCAATTTCCTTTCAATTCTCTTTCAGCACCTACAGAAATATTTAGCGTACCGTTATCCCCCGTTTTAATGTCATTTTTATTCCCGTATGTCCTATCCTTTAAATTGGAAATTCCTACAGACATAAATATTCTCCAAGTACCCGGTATTACTTTATTTTCTAATTGATTATTGGTCAAGCCCGTTTCATCATCTATCTTTCTCAAAAAGTTAAAGCGCTGCGCCATCTTTTTAAATGGAAGATTGTAACGCACTCCTAAACTTAGGTAGGTATAAGACTGTGTAAAACTACCTGAGCTCGTATACCCCAGATTCAACAATTTATAGCTGCCGTAAAATCGATCGAAATAGCTGTAATTAAAACGAAGATTTAAACTTAAGTCTTGCCAATGAAAAGGACGATAATTGAGTTGCGTAAACAAAGAAGGAAAAAAGGGAGTGGCGTATTCATGGGCATCATGGGTTAAACTATACAACTGTATTTCCTCCCCGTTCGCTCCCAATAAATACTTTGCGTCCAAAAGCTCTCCTAAACTATTGTATTCGTTGAACCATAACATAAGTCCACAGCCCAAATTCAACTCTCCTCCTCCTTTTAAACTGATACTTTTCTGGTAATAAACTTCTGGTGAAAGGTGCACGAACTTGGAGGAATACAACCTCATACTCTCCTCTTTTAGATGTAGTGGAGATCCACTTTCATTTACAAAATTATGCCCCTCCTTCTGGTCGATTTGATAACCGACACGTATACTCGGTACAACTAGATTTAAGCGAACCCCAAAAGCATTCCCTTTTTCAGAAAGAAAAGTGTAGCCTAAATTAATATTCGGCGCAGGAGTTACGGTACTGCGCATATGCATTTGTCCGGAGTTATTGAATTTCACCGGTGACATGAGCAATAAATCTGTACCTAGTATAAAGTTATGTCGGTTGAGCTGCGCCCTTACTGAAAATAGCAAACATGAAAAAAGTAGGAGTAGATATAAGCTTGTACTTTTCATTCTTCACGTTTACGGTGCTTAAAACTTATATTTCAAGCCTAGCATCAACTGCTGTTGCGTACCATCCATGAAAGCTGATGTACTTTTACTTTGCTCCTCACCGTGGAGGTAATAATCAATATTCGAAACAAATATTTTCCTAAATCCAAATTGAGTATTGTAAGCAACATTGAAATATACCCCCTTGTATAACTTAAAATCTTTAGAAAGATGAAAACTTAAGGCAGTATACCACCCCTTTGTTAAATGGTGTGAAGCAGAATAACTATAAAGATCTCCTTCTTGATAATCAGAACCTGATATACTTAAAGATGAGCCACCTAACTCACCCTTCTTTGCCAATGCGAATCCATTTTGAATTCCTACTGCAACATTGAAATAATTATAATTTTTAGGACCTATTACCCTATATCCCAAATTCAGACCTACTTGGGTAGCCCAAAAGGCATTACCTCCATCACCAGAAAAAGGACCAATTTGATAGCTGCGTTTATCCCATACTTCCATGATAGATGCTGCAGAAGACCAATAAAAATTCTTTGCCAATCCTTTTTCAACGGAGACACCATAGTTTTGTCCCATAAAACCACCGTTCTCAAATACATCAAAGGCGCCTTCCATTTTATTCAACATGCGTGCACCGCCTACATGAACTCCTATAAAGAGAGCATTTGGAGCAATATAACGTGCTTCCTGCTTAGGTTTTAATTGATTTTCTGATTCATTTTTCTGAGCAGCAATTGGGAATACCATCCCCACACTCAGGCACAAGAAAGCTAATAGCTTATTCATCATTAGGATTTATTTTAGGTAAAAACGTAATCTTAGTACAGATATTGAAATCTACCTAACTTTTTATCCAAAGCTTTATTTTTCTATCATCACCAGCTGAAATAAATTCTGTAGAACTTATTTTAGACAAAGAATTCACGGTATGCGTATGTCCCTTACTTTTCGCGTCTATACGTTGAAGTATTTCTAAAGTACCGGGTTCCCAAACTTTAATGGTCTTGTCAAAACTAGCACTCACGAGGGTGTCTCCCATATCTATTAAGTCGTAAACTGCATAGTTGTGTGCCGGAACTTCTTTGATGAGTTTTTCGCTTTTCCAATCCCAAAGTCTAATATAAGCGTCCTTGCCCCCTGTGTATAGTACCTCATCTTTTACCAGGGCAACATTGGCTCCCATGCGATGAGATTTCAGAGTAACAATTTCATTGTAAAAATTACACTCTAAAATTCGGGTTGTTCCATCTTGACAAGAAAGTATAAGCAACTCTCCTTCGTCGGCTAGGGTCATGGATCTTATCTTCCCACAGTTTAAAGGAAGAATTAATTTCAAACTAAAATCCTCCGCACTCCAAACCGAAAAATACCCCTCTGCATCTGTGGCGTAGAACTCTGACTTCTTAGCGTTGTAACACAATGAAAACACACCTGTTTTATGCTGAGCTAAGTTCTTTATTTCCTGCTTTTGTTCAAGGTCAATAACATGAACATTTCCCCTAGATGAACCTATGAGTAGGTGTTTATCCTCGTTGATCAACGCTAGACTATAAGCCGGATGATCTAATTTTATGGCAAAGGCTTCTTGTTCACCCTTTTCTAAATTCCAACGCGCAATAAACTTGTCGGCACTTGTGGTAAAAAGAAAACCGGAGTCATCTACAATGGTATCGTAGATGGCCCCGGCATGACCTGTAATTATTTTATCTAAGCTAAATATCATTCTTCTTCTTCAGAAGCTACTTGTTTTAAACGCGTAGCGTAATCTTCTGGCAAATATTCAAAGAAAGTATCTCCTCTCAATCCTAGACGTAAACATTCTAAAGGAATCATTTCGTTGTGTGCAATGTTTCCTAAGTTAACTTCTGCTCCAAACAATTTAACGAACCAAACTTGTTGGTTTTTCTTTGGTGCTTCCCAAAGGATATCTTCTGGTTTTACTTTTGCAATAATCTTGTTGATCAACATGGTATGTGCCGTACCGTTTGGTCTAAAAACACCCACAGTACCACTTTCTCTACCTTCAGCTATTACTTTCCAAGACCCAGCTTCTAACTCCGTACTCATCATTTTAATCCACTTATTCGGTGAAATTAAAATTCCAGAATCTTTAGAACCTACCTCAGACAAAACCGTTCTGTCTTTAGCCATGTTGTGAATCAATTCACATTTTTCCTCGTGAGGAATGATGATAGATCCATCAGAAACTTCAGCTAAGTCTAAATCGTACTTGTCAAGTAATCTTAAATAATCGTTATGCATTCCACGTGCGTAAAATGCTTCGAATAACGTTCCACCGAAGTAAGGACGTATGTTAGCCTCCTTATACAACTTTAACTTTTCTTCCAAGTCTGGAGTCACGAAAGAGGTTCCAAAACCAAATTTTACGATGTCTGTAAGATGTCCTGACGCTTGTATAAAGTTTTCTACCTCGTTAATGCTCAACCCTTTGTCCATCATCATAGTTACCCCTGCGTTCCTAGGTTTTGATGATCGTTCTGGTATAAAGGATAAATTAAAATTCATAAGTGTGTTTAATTTTCTATTCGGTCCCGAAAACCACTAATGTTTTTAGCTTCGGGGTAGTGCAAAAATAACTTTTTAGCCAAATCTGCATCTGTATTTATAATATTATCTAAGATTAGATATGCGTTTGTATATTCCTGATTCTGATAGTAAGCGTAAACTCTAATAAGGTCAAGCTCTGGCATGTTATGAAAACCTGGATTGCTCTCGTAAATGGATTCTACAAGATAAGGTGCCTCTCCTGCCAAGAACTTTAAGTAGTCCAACGCTAAGTCTTCATTGGTATCATCCAATTTCACACCCTTTTCATAGACTTCCAAAGCATCTTCCATGCGTTCTTCTTTTTCTAAAATACCTGCAAGAACATGGTAAAAAGAAGCATTATCAGGAGCCAGGTCTATGGCTTTTGTTACCAATTTAATGGCCTCCTCTGCTTTTCCTTCCAAATCATTCACGATACCCATTCCCAACCAAGCTTCTGGCAATTGTGGGTTTAAAATGGCAGATCTATTGTAACAATTCATGGCCAAATTCAATTCGCCCAAATCCTCGTAACATTCTCCCATGTAGCTTAATATCAAGGCATCTTCTCCTTCTACTTCCAAACACTTCTCAAAGCATTCTAGCGCTTTACGCGGTTTACTACTCGATAAATAAGCATTTCCCAAGTTGAAGTAAGCAGGTGGGAAATCATCATTGATAATTATGCTGTAATCATAAGCCCAAATTGCTTTTTCAAAATTGTCTACTTTCAAATAAGCGTTGGCCAAATTGTACCATGCTGTAAAACTGTAAGGGTTCTCGTCTATGTAATCTTTAAAGCACTTAATGGCCTTTTTGTATTCACCTAACTGATCGTAACAAAAGGCTATTTCATAAACCGCAACCTCATTTTTAGGGTTTTCGGCTATCGCCCTTTTTAAGATTTTAACAGCCGATTTATAGTCTTTTACATTGTTGTACTCCATGGCCAAGTCTAAGTATATCTCATCCTTTTCCATATCGTCCGCCAATTCTAACGCCAAATTAAAGTAACGTATAGCGTTTTTAGAATCTCTTAATTGACTAAAGGAACTCGCTTTGGTAAGCACCAATTCCAAATTAGTTGGATCCATTTTCTCCAATTCATTCAAGATCTCCAAGGCTTCTTTTAATTCACCATTGGCAGAAAGAATCTGCGCCTTGCGCAACAAGAACATCGTATTGAAAGGAAAATGACTCAAAGCCATTTCCACACCCCACTTTGCCTTTTTATAATTGCTAGAGATGATAAAATGATCTATCAACGCCTCCAATCTATCTGAATCCATGAATCGAAAATCATCTTTTCTATACATGGCATTGAAAGCATTTAAATCCTCGTTGAATTCTCTTTCTGAAAAATATTCTTCCTCTTCCTCGTACATACCCGTCTAAAATTAATCAGAATTTGAGCCTGTTATACACCGCAAACTCTATAGTTATAAACAGGAAATTAACAATCTTGGGCTTAAACTGGGGCCACCATGGACATCAATTCAGCACAAATTAAAGCTCCCCATGTTCCAAAGAAGTATCCTACTACTGCCATAATTACACCTACGGTTGTGAGTGCAGGGTGAAAGGCATTGGCCACTACGGGTGCTGAAGCTGCCCCTCCTATGTTTGCTTGACTACCTACAGCCAAGAAAAAGAAAGGTGCTCTAATTAATTTCGCTACTAGTATGAGTAAACCTGCGTGTACGGCTATCCAAATTAGTCCTACAAAGATAAGCAATGGTTTACTGAAAATAGCAGAAATATCTACCTTCATACCTATCGTCGCTACCAAGACATATAAAAAGATGGAACCAAACTTTGAAGCGCCTACACCTTCGTACTGACGTGCTTTTGTAAAACTTAAAATTAAACCGTACATCGTTGCCAAAACGACCATCCAGAAGAACTGACTTCTCAAAGTGCTTCCTGGCTCTAAAATAGTTTCGAAAAAGCTCGATAAAACATCTCCTAAGAAGTGGGCCAACCCTACTCCTATGAAAACAATTCCAAACATGATCATGTAATCTTTCAAGGTAGCTTTACGCTCCATTTCAGCGTTCATTTTCTCTACCCTAACCACTAAATCATCTATAGCTGTGTTGTCCGCCTTCAACCATTTGTCAATTTTAGATCGCTTACCAATTCCAAATAAAATAACAGCCATCCAAATATTGGCTACAACTATATCTACCAACACCATTCCTCCAAACAAGGTTTCTTTGTATTTGTAAACCTCCAACATTGCAGTTTGATTGGCTCCTCCACCTATCCAGCTTCCTGCTATGGTTGATAAACCTCTCCAAGTAGCTTCATTTCCGGTTCCACCTACCGTTTCTGGAGAAATGAAAGAGAATATCCATACGGCAAAAACACCACCTACAATTACTCCCACTGTTCCTGTAACGAACATGATGAAGCTTTTTGGACCTAACTTTACAAGTCCTTTTAAATCCATAGAAAGAATTAGTAAAATCAAACTGGCTGGTAATAGATATCTACTTGCCATGTGATACAAGCCACTAAATTCACCGCTAATAATACCCAAACTACTCAAGGCAGCTGGTAACATATAACACATGAATAAGGCTGGAATTACCGTGTAAAATTTCTTCCAAATTGAATTGTTAGAATTTGAAGTATAGAATACGAAGGCCAGAATAACCAACAACAAACCAAAAACAACCTTGTCGTTTTTTATCATAGGCTCATGTACCTCTTTTTCTAAGAAAGACATTTTAAAATTACCTTCACTGCTCTTTAAAGCTTGAGACTCTCCTTTGATGAAAGGATGAATGGCTATAGAAATGATACCATTTGGACCTGGGTTTCTGAAAACAGCATTTCCAAAGTCTGCAAAATAACTCGTGTCTTTATTGAAGATAACTTGAACAGAGTCTGCCTTTGCAATTACCCTTCTATCCTCATCGGTAAAGTTTAAATAAAAGTAGGGAGAAGCTGTAAATTCCATTCCCTTAAATGAATAGTCTTTACTTTCTGAATCTTTTAAAACTTCGTTTGGAATTTCACTGCTCAACAAAAGCAACGAATCCTTTTCTACAACTACAAACTTTTCTGTTTGAGACCATAGGTTAACACTCAAAATAAGCGTTAGAACTGCCAATAAAATTTTCATAATCCTTCCAATTTGGAAGGCAATAATAGGAATAATAAAGTAAAGATGAGAATTATGCCTCGAGGAGAACTTTGATTTTTACACTGAATAAATGTACACCATCCTCCAATTCTTCGAATGCATATTTCACGTAGTCACTCGACTTTAACACCATGGTAATAAGTCCTAAACCTGCACCTCCAAGTTCTGACATAAACCCATTGTTTAAAATCTCTATGTAGTGATTTTTGATTTCAACATCACTCATAGCCTTGAGTTCGGTAAGCTTACCATCAATAATCTCTATGCTTTCGTCATTGACCAAGTTTGCAAACTGCATACAAACTTCTTTTTGATTATTTGCAATGAAAACATAGCCTAAACTTTCGTCGTCATCCACAAAATCACTGTGCTTTCGAATATTCTGAAGTCCTTCTATGAGTATACTAAAAACACGCTTGATGATATTCTTCTTCTGTTTTTTTTCATGAAGTTTTTGCTCCACGCTTTCGGGAATACTATTTACAATATCCTTCGAAAACTGGCCTGCATATGCAACCAGAACGTTGTAATCTTCACGCTGAAAAAGTTCTTCAGTGTCTTCAAAATAATTTTGAAGTTTCACCGCGGTTTTCTCTGTAACTTTTGACATTATTTGATGTAGTGTAGTATAACTCCCTTTACAATATAAGAGAATTTAGTAAAAATCAAGTTGTTTCTTAGTCCATTAAATTTTCAAAAAACGCTAAAATAACATTTTTAAATTTAATTCAACTACTTTTTTAATACTAAAAACATTTGTAAATCAAGGCTTTTACTACCTACTCAAGTTAGATTCTATGGTTTTAAAAATTCTCGCTACAGCCGGACAAATTTCTGAATTTTTCAAAGTAAGGTCTAAGATAGGATCCATTCTCTTTCTGTCTGTATGAGGATACTCTCTACACGCTAAGGGTCTAACCTCATAAATAGAACAAGCATTGTCATCCCCTAAAAAAGCGCAAGGACTCGTCAACAAAACCAAATCATCATCTTCATCCCTTTTCAAGTACTGTTTTTCAAATTCAACCGGCTTCATTCTAAAATGCTTAGAGATTCTTTTCACATCTACATCTCTGAAAATAGGACTCGTAGTTGCACAACAGTTTCCACAATTCAAACAATCAATTTTCTCAAACTGTCTGTCATGTTCCTCATTAATAAGGTTGTCTAACTTCTTGGGTTTCATCTTTTTGAACTTACGCACTAACTTCACGTAATCTTGATGTTTTTCCTGTGCCTCGTTTAGGTCTTCTCTGTACTCCTCGTTCATTGCCATATCTCGTACAAAGATAGGGGCTTCACATTTAATACTACTGTTTAAAAGAATAAATGAAGTATAAAATTCAAAATCTAAAATCACTTATTATATTTAATGCAACGAAGTATTATGGAAAAATTTGACCTAATAGTAATTGGTGGTGGTCCTGCAGGATACGCAGCGGCCATGCGAGCTATTGATTTTGGACGATCTGTTTGTTTAATTGAGAAGAAGAGAGTGGGTGGTGCGGGTGTTTATAACGGAGCACTTTCCTCTAAAACATTGTGGGAACTTTCACAGCGCGTTAGAAACGTAAACGAAACCATATACTCTTTTGGAAGAGAACCTTTTGAACCTTCTTGGCAAGAAATTAAAAAAACCTTGGATGAAGCTGTATTCGAGCGCAAATTTCAATACAGCTGTCATATTAAACTCCTCCAAACCGAATCCATGAATCAATCCTTTCATTATGAACGTGGACATGGAACGTTATTAAATAAAAATGAGGTTGAGATAGACCACGATGGTTTTAAAAAAACTATTTGGGGTGAAAACATAATACTCGCAACAGGAAGTTCTCCAAGAAAACTTCCCAACATGAATGTAGACGAAGATGTTATCCTAACCTCAGACGGAATTGATGACATTAAGGACTTTCCAGAAAGTATCGTAATCGTTGGTGCCGGGGTGATTGGTTGTGAATACGCAACGATTTTTGCCAATTTTGGAAGAACCAAAGTATACTTGATTGACCGCCAAGACAGAATTCTGCCTTTCGAGGACGAAGACATTTCTACCATGGTTGCAGGAAACCTGGAGAAAAGAGGTGTAACCATTCACCATGAGGCGCAGTTAGAACGCCTAGAAAACATTGGTGGAAAAGTAGAGTATGAATTATCCTACCCCGACGGAAGTAGAGAAACTATACAGGTTGAAAAAGCATTACTATCAGTAGGTAGAACTCCAAATATCAAAGGATTGGGTATAGAAAATGCCGGAGTAGAAATGTCGAAACGAGGGGTGCACATTGGAGACAATGACACACAAACCAATATTCCAAACATATACGCTGTAGGTGATTTATCTGGAAGAATAGCGCTTGTAAATATGGGAGAAATTGAAGCCAGACATGCGGTAGAACGCATTTTTGGTGAGGTTAAAAAACCCATTAGTTACGATAACGTGTGTACCATCATGTTCTTAAACCCTGAGGTAGCCGCGGTTGGTGTGAATGAAAAAGAATGTATAGAACAAAACATACCGGTTAAGGTTGTAAAAATCGACTACAGTGTTATTGCAAGAGCTATAGCCATGCGTAAAACGCAAGGATTCTTCAAAATCATTGTTACCAATGATGATGAAATGAAAATTCTGGGAATGCGTGCCGTGGGTGAACATGCTTCAACAGCTATACAAGCGGTTGCCTTGTTGATACAAATGAATGAAGGTATAGAGGTGTTGGCCGAATTGGTTCACCCCCACCCTTCTATTGTTGAAGGTATACAAGAGTGTGTGCGTATGTTATTGAATAAGTCCATATTTAAGAGCTCAGTTTTTAAAGATAAATTGGCTTGTTATAGTTTGGTTGATGGTGTTAAAACACCTTTAGAAAGATTGTAAATCAACCCACTACTTGAGTGGAATGGTATTTGAAACTCAAGACAAAAATTCAAGGATGAAAATAAGCTTTAAAAATGTGATGCCCCAACACTTGGCAGATGTTCAACATGATGCAGATAGTATTTGGGGCAATAGTTTTCAGATAGAAGCGCAAAGCAAAGTTGTGCTTAATGCTTCATCTGGAAAGGGAAAAACTACTTTTACCACAACACTTTTAGGGATTAGAAATAATTATTCGGGCGACATACATTTCGGAGATGTAGCCCTGAAGAGCTTGAGCAAAGAAGACTGGGCCACTTATAGGAGTTCTAAAATTGCCGTGGTCTATCAGGACTTACAATTGTTTCCAGAACTTACGGTTTTGGAAAATCTCGAAATCAAAAATCAACTTCACAAAACATTTAGCGAAAGCGAGTTGCAAAACATGCTCGATGAACTGGGCGTTGGAAATAAAACCCATGAAAGATGCGCCAACCTTTCCTTGGGTCAACAGCAACGTGTTGCTATCATACGCGCTTTGTGTCAGCCCTTTCAGTGGATCATATTAGACGAACCTTTTAGTCACTTAGACGCTGAAAACGCACGCAAGAGTTTGGCTTTGATCGATAGGATATGTGACCAAGAAAAAGCTGGATTTATACTCACCACTTTGGGAGATTTTTACGGTTACAATTACCAAGTAGAATTAAAACTTTAGGCTATGTTAAATCAGATATTATTTAAAAATCAGTCGAGGTTACAATTAATTCTTGCCTTTCTTGGCGCCTTTTTAGGTTTTACATTTTTAATCACCTCTTTTCACTACCTTATACGTGTAAACGAGTTTGGAGAAGAAGAAGAAATCTTAGGGAGCAACACCCTTATTGTTCAAAAAAAGGTGAGTAATTACAATTCCATTGCCTTAGGAAAAACAGATTTTGGAAAGGTTGAAATCAAACATTTAGAAGGTAAAGATTTCGTGGAAAGTGTTTCCCCCATACTTAATAACAGCTTCGATATTTCAATTAAAACTGACAGTGAGTTAATTCCTTACTTCAGTACCGACATCTTCGTACAAACCGTTGATCATAACTTTATAAAAGTGGATGATGCAAGCTGGCAATGGAAGCCTGGTGATGAATTTGTGCCCGTGATTATGCCCCGAGAATTTTTAGTGATGATGAATACCTTTGCATCCGCGAAGGGTATTCCACAAGTTTCAGACGAATTAGCGAAAAGTGTAAAATTTAAGTTTACAGTCTCTAATGAAAATCAAAAAGAAAAGTTTGCGGTTAAAATTATAGGGTTCACCAATGAAATGAGCTCAATTTTGGTTCCAACAGCGTTTATGGAATACGGAAACGAGAACTTTCCGAGCACAGTGCCTGCAAAAGTAACGCACTTGATGACCTCCATTAAGGAAGGACGATTTGGCGAATTTGAAAAATACATGGAAGCCAATCATTTGGAACCCAAAGAAAGCTCTGTCTTAATCGGTAAGTTAAAAAGTATAGCAGGAACCCTTTTTAGCATTTTGTTCTTCATCAGTTTACTGACTATTTTCCTTTCCATATTGGTACTTTTACAATATGCCCAATTGTTAATGGCTAAAAATAAATATGAAATTACCACGCTCTTAAGAATTGGCTACTCTCCTGCTTTGATTACCCAAAAAATCAGTCGTTATTTCATCAAAGTTTTTGCCCTTATTACCCTAAGCAGTATTGTTGTATTTGGGCTTGCTAAATTCTTTATAGACAAGTTGTTTGTGAAAGGTGGAATATTGATAGACAACAATTTCACCTGGCAAAGTATACTCGCAGTGTTGGTGGTCTTTGGACTCTATAGTTTATTCAACCATACCAATGCTAAAAAAGTAATACAGAAAACGCAGTGACAAACCAGGGATATTAAATCGTTAAAATTGTGTTAAAATAATATCCCTTTCTTATTTTGCCGCGTCTTAACTGTAACTTCAAAATATTCAAATTTTATAACATGAAAAGATTATTGCTAATACTTACCCTATTAATGGGATACATTCTTCCAGGACAGGCACAAATGATGAAGTTTAAACTCAATGGAATTGAGGATACCACAGTCTTCTTAGTGCGCTACGAAGGTTCTAGCATGTATTACGCAGATACGGCTCAAATAAAAAATGGTGCATTTAGTTTTGATGGTTCTAAACAAGAACCAGGGATGTATACCTTCTCTATCAAAGGTGCCAGATATTTTGATTTCATTTTTAATAATGAAGAAGTACATATAGAGGCAGGTACAAGTAATCTATCTGAAACGATGAACATTAAAAAGTCGGAAGAAAACAAAGTATTCTACGACTACCAAGATTTCTTTAGCGAGAAAAGAAAACAAGCCAATATTCTCAACGAGCAATTAAAAGGATTAGCAGAGGATAATGAAGCTGGTAAAAAAGCAATAGCAGATCAACAAGCGGCAATTACAAAAGAGGTTGTTGATTACCAAAAAAGTATAGTAGAAAACCACCAAGATTTATTGGTTTCTAAAATCATTAAAATGGCCATGGACATAGAAATTCCTGAAGCGCCAAAAGACGAAGAAGGAAATCCGATTGACCCTACTTTTACTTACTACTATGAGTTAAATCACTTTTTTGACAATGTAGACTTTACAGATGATAGATTGGCAAGAGTACCTTTGATTCAATCTAAAATTGAATACTTCTTCTCTAAAAAACACATGGTTCAAAACCCTGATACTATTGTTAAATACATGGCTCCTTACATCAACCAAGTTGATCCGAGCTCAACGATGTACAAGTTATTGGTATTTAGAACTACCCTTCATTTCCAACGTTCTAAAGTAATGGGAATGGACAAAGGATACCACCACATGATCTTAAACTACTGGTGTCCGAAAAATGAAAAAGGAGAACACTTGGCGTATTGGTACCCTGCAGATAAAATGGAGGAAGCTTGTGAAAATGCTGCTAAAAAAGCAGTTACTGATTTAGGAAGTGTTGCTCCCAATATCATCTTAAGAGATACTACAGACGTAACATGGAAAGCACTTCATGATGTGAATGCTGAATACACTATACTTTACTTCTGGGATCCAGAATGTGGGCACTGTAAGAAAGAAACTCCAAAACTTGCTAAGTTATACAACGAAAAAATGCAAGCGAGAAATGTTGAAGTTTTTGCCGTAGGTAAAGCAACTGGTGATGATTTTGAAAAATGGAAAGCTTTTATTGAAAAGCATGATATGAACTTTATCAATGTGGGTATGTCGCAAAACTTATACGATTCGGTTACGGCAAATCCATATGCTTTTATACCGCGTTACACAACAGTTGAATCTTTAAACTATCAAGACACTTATGACATCTACAGCACACCGCAAGTGTTTGTATTGGATAAGGACAAAAAGATCGTTGCCAAGCAATTGTCGATTGCGCAATTAGAAATGTTCTTAGACCAAAACCAAGGTAAAGCTGATGCTGAGAAGTTATTCGACGTGGAAGAAGAAAAGAAGCGTATAGAAGAACAGCAGAAAAAAGCAGAAGAAGCGCAACACTAGAAATATTTAAACAAAAATATAAAACGGGTATCTTTTGAAGGTATCCGTTTTTTTTATGCGGATACAAATTATCCTGAGGCGGAAGAACTCACTTCCCTGCCCTAGATAGAAATGGATAGCTTTTTGGTTAGCTTTACTGGTGCATTTTAGGGATAACTTTACGACCAGCGGAAGTGAAGGAAGACCTTAAATTGACCGTAAAGCTGGACAAAAACTATGAATGGATAGCTAGATAAGGCAGCCTAGACACCTATTTAATATTTAAAAATTTAAGACTGAACTTGCGTTCATATTTAAAGATTTAAAAACGATTTAAGGGATAAAATCTAAAAGTCTAACGGTCTAAAAGTTTAAACGTCTCAAACACTACTTCCCTACTTCTTTTTCGAAAAACTGCCAAAGGGCATCTTTTGGAACGGGAGCCGTGATGTTGATTCTCTCTTTGGTTGTGGGATGATTGAATGACAAATGTCTAGCGTGTAAACTGATACTCGCATCTTTGTTCGAACGTTTTGCACCATATTTCAAATCACCTTTAATGATGCAACCTATATTTGATAATTGCACACGAATTTGGTGGTGACGTCCTGTTTTTAGCACCAATTCTACCAAGTGGTACTTGTCTGAACTTGCGAGTAATTTATAGTCTAACTCGGCACGTTTGGCACCTTCCACCTCCGTATCGTAAACGTAAGATTTGTTTTGCTTTTCGTTCTTTTTTAAGAAATTGACAAGGGTACCTTCTTTTTGTTGTGGAGCTTTTTCAACGATGGCCCAGTAGATTTTCTGAACTTCCCTCCCTTTGAATTGTTGCGATAAACGCGAAAGGGCTTTGGAGGTACGCGCCAAAACAAGGGCTCCTGAAGTGGGTCTATCTAAACGATGTACCAATCCACAAAACACTTCTCCGGGTTTGTTGTACTTCTCCTTTAAATACGCTTTGGTTAAATCTATGAGGGATTTGTCTTTGGTTTTATCGCCTTGAACGAGCTGTCCGCTTTGTTTATTGATAACAATAGTGTGGTTGTCTTCGTGTAAAACTTGTTGGTGAAATGTGTTGGACATGAACGTGAAAATTTACCAGGTACCTAAAAACAAAAAAAGGAATAATCTGTTCTGAAACTATTCCTTTTTTTGCTAAACCATGCTAAAACTATAAAACCCAATGCTTATCTATATAAGCTTTGCTGGGGCAAAAATACACAGTCTTTTTCTTTCCACAATGCTTTTTTGAAACTTTTTTCAAATTATTTTAAAAATAATTTTCAAACACTTGAAATACAACATTTTACACTTCGGATAATTTTTCAATTTTCTTAGATTTGGTCATGATAATTTTGCCCGACCAAGTCAACAAGAACAAAATTCCAGCAACACTTACGATCATTCCTGAGATGGTAACATCTAAAGTCAAGGCCAAGAGCGTACCTCCTACTGCTGAAAGCAGAGTAAATACAACAGAGAGCCATAGCATTTTACTCAAGTTATTGGTAATTAGGTAGGCACTTGCAGGAGGAATGGTTAAAAAACCGACTACTAAAACAGCGCCTACCGCTTCGAAGGACAATACAGCGGTGATGGATACTAACATCAGTAAGGCGTAGTTCCATGCATTTACATTTATACCCAGTGCTTTTGCGTAGTCTTCATTAAAAGAAGTTAAACGCAAACCTTTCATTCCAAAAACAACGAAGAGAATCACAATGAGTAAAACGGGGGCTATGGTTAAAATGGAACGTGTACCAACAAAATATCCATTCACAAAAATTTTATCGAGGTAAGTACTGGCAATTTCTCCAAACAATACACAATCTTGGTCTATATCTACATTTCCACCTGTACTCAAAGCTATCATAATTACCCCCAAGGCAAAAAAGAAGGTAAAGCTTATCCCTATAGCAGCTCCCTCTTGCACGTTTGATTTGCGCTGTAAAAATTGTATAAACATGGTGGTTAAAACACCAAATACAGCTGCACCAATGAGAATGGGCAAAGCAGCTCTTTCTTCGGTAAAGATGAAGGCCAATACAATTCCTGGTAATACGCTGTGAGAAATAGCATCCCCTATCATTACAGATTTTCTTAGGATGAGAAAACTTCCCAGCAATGAACAAGAGGTTCCAATTAACACGGCCGTTAGCATGACCAATAAATTATTCAAATCCATCTTAATAAGGTATTTTACTTTGGTGAGGATCTTGCGTTGGATAATCCAATTCTTTTAATAAATCCTTTTCAATTTCTGGGGTAATGATATGCTCCATACTTTCGGCCAACCCGTGTATGTGATCTTCTTTATAATTCATGCGTTTGGTGAGGTACAATTCCCACAAACGGTGCAAACGAACAACGCGTTTGGCCTCTACCATCCCCTCTTCGGTTAAGGAATAAATATTTCCTTTTCTTTGCACCAATCCTTGGTGTTTAAGTTTGTGTAAAGTGGCTTCCAACACACGCGGAACGAAACTTCGCTTTTCTAAAATGAGTTGCGTATTAATTTGCTCAGCACCGTGTTCCATTAAATTATAAAAGGTCTTGAGTACATTTTCTCTATTGATTTTATTGGCGTTGATACGCTTTTGTTTCAATTTAGAAAGAATCCCATTTTTTGGGGCGATGAAAATGGAAAGTAAGGCAAAGAAAGTAAGAAAAACAACAAACCAAGGTCCCGTTGGCATATTCACCGCCGCATAAGAAACATAGGCTCCAAAAATACCTGAAAGCGCTCCAAAGATTCCGGCGATCAGCATTAAATGTTGTAGTTTATGGGTCCATAAACGAGCTGTTGCAGCTGGGGTTATTAATAGAGCCGACATCAACACTACACCCACTGCCTGTATACCTACTGCCACAGCAACTACCGTCATTGTTGTCAGTAAAAAGCGATAGAATTTGACATTATAACCTAAACTGGCTGCGTAATCTTCATTAAAAGAAATGAGCTTAAAAACCTTGTAATAGGTAAGAACTAAAAGAATGAGCAAAAGACTAATGACCCCAAAAACCGCTAAATCAAATTGGGTGATATTGGCTGCTTTTCCCAGTAAAAAATCGTGTAACCCCGTTTGAGCCGCAGAGCCTGACTTTTGGATATAGGCCAAAAACACGGTTCCTAAGCCAAAGAAGAAGGTTAAAATAAAGGCTTGAGCTGTATCTGTTTTAAGTTTAGTTTTAGCAACTATGGCATCCATTAACACTAAAGCTATCCATCCTGCTGCGATGGCTCCCAACATTAGGAAAATTGGATTTTTAGAACCCGATAAAACAAAGCCCAAACAAATGCCTGGAAAAATAGCGTGGGCTACCACATCTCCCACCAAAGAACGCTTTCTCAAATAGGTATAGGTTCCTACAATAGATGAACAAACTGCTATTAAAACAGTACCCAACACAACGGTTCTTACTGTTGGATTGGTAAATGAGAAAAATTCTAACAAATTATTCATCGCTTTTCAAATCCTTTTTCACGTATAGGGAATTCTTTTTCCTTGATGATGGATTGGATTTTAGACAACAAGGTTAATTGTCCCCCATAGGCATTGCTTAAGTTCTCTTGGGTCAATACCTCTGCGGTTGGACCACAAGCAATGACACGTGTATTTAACAACACCAAATGATCAAAATACCCTGAAACCGTTTGTAAATCGTGGTGAACAATAACGACGGTTTTCCCCTCATCTCGCATGGTAGTTAAAAGATCTAAAATTGCCGTTTCTGTTGTTGCATCTACTCCAACAAAAGGTTCATCCATAAAGAAGATATCGGCTCCTTGCGCCAAGGCACGTGCTATAAACACACGTTGTTGTTGTCCTCCAGAAAGTTGAGAAATTTGTCTATCCTTAAAAGCTGTCAACTTCACCTTTTCTATGGCATTAGCTACAATTTCTTTATCGGTTTGTGTTAATCTCCTAAACAAGCTGTTTTTTCTGTAGCGTCCCATCTCTACAACATCTTGTACACTTGCCGGGAAATCCCAATCTACAGATTCTCTTTGCGGCACATATGCAACGCGCTGTCTTACTTCATCTAAATCTTGTTCGAATACTTTAACATAACCACTGGCTGGTTTGATCAGTCCCATAATGGTTTTGAGCAAAGTAGTTTTACCCGAACCGTTGGGACCAATTATACCAATGATTTTTCCTGTAGGTAACTCAAAATCTATATCCCATAACACAGGAACTTTATCGTATGCTACCGTAAGGTTATGTGCTTCTAAACTAATCATGACTCAAAATTCCTTTATTGATGCGTTGTGCATTTGCCTTTAGCATTCCTGGATAAGTACCTTCTGGAGATCCTGCGGCTCCCATAGCATCTGAAAACAACTCTTCACCAAAAGCAACGGTGTAACCTTGAGCTGCACAATTTTCTTTTACAGATTTCAAGGCTTTTTGAGAAACACTACTTTCCACAAAAATGCATTTTACTTGATGGGCTATAATGAAATCAACCAAATTACTAACCTCCTTAATCCCTGCTTCGCTCAACGTTGAGATACCTTGTAAAGCCTTCACCTCTACGCCAAATCTTCTGCCGAAATAATTAAAGGCATCATGAGAAGTAACCAAAACTCTTTCCTCTACAGGAATCTCAAACATTGCTTCTTCAACAAAAGTTTCTGCAGCTTCAACTTCCTTTTTGTAGTTTGCAAAATTGGTAGACCAAGTTGCTTGGTATTCGGGATATAATTTATTCAAACTATCAACGGTAGCCTGCAATGCCTCTGCCCACATCTGCGGATCGAACCAAAAGTGAGGATCTATAGCATTTGCAAATTCTGTAGCTGCGTGTGCCTTCTCCTTTACAAAATCACCCAAAGCAATTACCTTTTTGGTGCGGGCTAATTTTTCAAACTTATCTACAAACTTACCTTCTAAATGAAAACCGTTGTAAATGATAACATCCGCTTCATCCAAGGCTTTTAAATCGCTTGGTCGGGCATCATACAAGTGAGGATCTACACCAGGCCCCATCAACACTGTTACCTCGGCCATACTATCCAAGACTGCTAAAAAACAATCTCCTATCATGGAGGTCGTACACACCACCTTTAACTTTCCGTCATTCTTGGCTTGATCTTCTAATTTACAGCCTACAGCTAGACCAAGAATCAGTATTAATACTACTATCTTTTTCATCTTATTTCTCCAATCGTTCAACACAAATTTTAGAAGCTGCCGTTTTCGACAAGTTCAATTCTCTCTCTCCCATACCTATGCGTACCGACTCATCAAAATCAAAAAGGTCGAGCACCTTTAACTCTGTTCCCAATTGAATTTTGTTTTGATCTAAATACTGTAAAAAAGAAGGATTTCCATCCGCAACACCTATCACAACGGCAACATCTGCTACTTCCAGCTCGTTTAACTGAACCATTTTTGTTCGCAATTCTAAATTCCCATCTCTGTCTGGAATAGGATCGCCATGTGGGTCGTACTTTGGGAATTCTAAAAACTCGTCGAGCTTTTCCGTTAATTTAACTGAGCGTATGTGTTCTAATTGTTCGGCAATGACGTGAACCTCATCCCAGCCAAAACCTAATTTATCTACTAAAAACACTTCCCAAAGTCTGTGCTTACGTATCACTTTTAGGGCCGACTTCTCGCCTTCTGGCGTTAAAGAACACCCCTTGTATTTTTTGTATTTCACCAATTTTTTATCGGATAATTTCTTTACCATATCCGTTATACTACTGGCTTTTGTATTCATTTTGTCGGCCAACTCATTGGTAGAAACAGTTTCTATTTCACCTTGAGTAGTGTTGTAAATAGCCTTTAAATAATTCTCCTCACTGTGTGATAAATCTTCCATTCAAGAAATTTATTTTACACAAATATAAGCGTATTTTTAGACAGGACTAAAAATAGAACTAATTTTATCTCCTATGTCTTCTATATGAGTAAATTCAGTAGTCTGTAAACAAAAAAAGGGGTTAAACTTTTCAGCTTAACCCTCTCCTTTCACCCTCACTTATCTAGTGCGGTAATTTGTTTCTGAACGCTCCATATAAAAAGGTTCCAAACACCGCACTAATTATCACTATTCCTATAGAAGCCACACCTTGCCCTAATAAAACGAACATTGGCCCTGGACATGCACCTGTCATTGCCCAACCTAATCCAAACAAGGTTCCTCCAATTAAATATCTTGGAATACTTTTGTTTTTATCTGAGAAATTAATTTGCTCTCCTTTGATGGTCTTTCCTTCTTTTTTCTTGATCAATTGCACGGCTATCATCCCTAAAATTACTGCCGAACCTATCACTCCATACATGTGGAAAGATTCAAAACGGAACATCTCGTAAATACGGTACCACGAAACGATTTCCGCCTTACTCATTACTATTCCAAATATTACTCCTACTGCTAAATAAGCTACTCTCTTCATCTTAAAAATTAAAATTCATTATTAAATTAAGGTGGTGATAATTGGTTCTGTTCACCACGTTTGCATAATCAGGAATACTTCCTCCTGTATGCTTCATCACGTATAAAAAACGTACATCTAAACCTTCTAAGGCATGGTGAAAATGACGCGTAATGTCAATGTTCACCTGATCATTCGACAATTCCATGTATCTGTTATTGTCAAAATCATTGGAACTTTCTAGGTGCACGTAAGACATTTTCATATCCCAATTACACAGTTCCTTTTTTAAGGTTAGTCCAACCGCCGAGGCATCTGCCAAACCTTCTAACCAATTACGTGTAATACTGGTGTAGAAAGGATCAACTCCCAATTCTCTTGGGAAGATATATTGTCCGCCCTCCGGTATATAACTCGCCATAAGGTCTAACTCAAAGCTATTAAATTCACCAGCGAGCTGAGCAGAAAAAACATGTGTCAACTCTCCACTTTTAAAGTACTCCTCATTGTAAGTATTGGCTCTGGTTTGTGTACTAAACTGATTGAGGTACATGAACTTTGCAGTATAATGTTCTGCAATTTCCTGACTCACATTCAACTGCGCAGTATTCATTAAGTTATCGAAGTAATAATCCCAAAACTCGATTTTTGTACCCTTTGCCAGTTTGCCCTTGTACCCTGCCATGGTTAAAAATTTTGTATCTAAATGACCGTGATAATGCAACTTGTGTCCGTGCTCATCATAACCATTGTTATAAATACCTATGGCTTCATGTAAATTAAACCATTCTACCGTAGACCTTGGCGTTGCTTTAGAAATATGATAGAACGAAAGCTCATGCTTCTTTTTCACCGTAAAACTGCTTGATATCCCAGAGAACATCTTGGGCTTCATTCTACCATCGTGTTTGTTCACAATAGGAGATTTCACCTCCATTTTACCGAACCTCAAGTTCATAAACTTGTAGTGATAGTTAAAGTATAACTCTTCCAACCTATCCAACTCATTGTAATTCGAAGGATTTTCTAAATCATACAACTGTCTTTCAAACCTAGCTGTTGAAATATCATTCGAAAATACACGGTGAATAAACATCCCTTTGAGTCCCATAGAAAAACCATAAAACTCCGCGGTTTCGTAGTGTAGAGAAGCTCCGATTGCTTGTGTGTAAAAATCAGCACCAGACCCTGCATTTACAGTCATCATGGTGTAGTCTCTAATCTGACCTTTCAAATGACCGTGGTGGAAAGCCTCTAACATATTATGCTCAACAGTCACGGTGTCATGCTCAGTTGCCCAAGCCCCCAATCCTACTAAACAAACTATTGTAAAAACTAATCCTCTCATTTTCTTACAGAATAAATGGTAAGATCAAGTGGGTCATAATCAATCCTCCAATGAAGAATCCTACAACCGCGATTAAAGAAGGTAACTGTAGGTTACTCAATCCTGAAATGGCGTGACCAGATGTACAACCTCCAGCGTAACGCGTTCCAAAACCGATTAACAAACCTCCAACGATTAAGAAGATCCATCCCTCAAAGGAACTCAAAGCTTCAGCTCCGAAAATTTTGTCTGGTAAAAAAGTAGACCCAGGGTTCTCAACTCCCAACTCTTGTAGGGCAGCTTGTGTTGACTCGCTGATAGCAACACTTTCATGTGGTGTTAAGTAATTAACGGCAATAAATCCTCCTATTGCTCCACCAACGATGAACAACAAGTTCCAACTTTGTTTTTTCCAATCAAAATTGAAAAAATCTACCCAGCGTCCTGCTCCTGCTATAGAACACATAGATCTTAAGTTTGCAGAAACTCCGAACGACTTCCCTGCGTAAATCAATAACAACATAACCCCAGTAATCATGGGTCCTGCCACGTACCATGGCCAAGGCTCATAAATCCAACTCATAACAACATTTATTTTTTTAGTGGTACAAAAATACCTACACCTAAATCTTCTATCAGTAACCAAAGTCACACCCAATGATAAAAGTTGGAATTAGCCATGATAATTGTCACCCAAACACCAACGCACAAAAAAAGGATGCCCTAAGACATCCTTCCACTAAACACACTATATAATCAATCTTTTTTCAACCATAAAATCCCCGAAAGCAGTAGTAAAACCCATGGTGCTCCGTGCATTAGCACATCAAACCAATCTTGTGGGCCCATACCAACGGCTCCACCTGCTATCCATTTTATTTTTCCCCAAATATGTGGTTCTGGAGAAAATGGGGCCAAGCCCAAGGTCAGCGAAGCTATCAGCCAAAGCTTCCAATTCTCTTTGAGTTGTTTGAGATATTGATTCATCCTTAAGGCATTACAGTTTCGTAAGGCCACGCCATCATTCCACCGGCCATATTAATTGCATTCAAACCTTTGGTTTCCATCAACATACACGCTTGTCCAGAACGGTTACCCGACCTACAGTAGACGTAGTAATTTTTACTTTTATCAAGGCTATCAATCCCCTGAATAAAAGCGGCTGTATCCATCAAGTTCATTTGAATTGCACCTTCTACGATACCCTCCATACATTCTCCCGGAGATCTAACATCTAAAATTACTGCATGCTCATCTTGCGCAGCTGCCTCTCTCCATTCGTTTACACTTAAATTTTTCATTTTCTTATTTCTTTTATTTGGAAAATCCACCTTCCCAAGCAACTTGGTTAGCTGGCGGGTCTTCCGCTGTAGTTTTTAATCTCTTGCTTGTACAACATCGGCAGTAAAAGGGCTTCTTTCCGTCGCCCTCTTTCTACCGTGTTTATACTAAGCAACATATTTAAAAAGCTGTCGCTCCACCCCCTATTTTGAATTTTACCTCGATATATTTTAACCACTAATACTACGAGGGCAAAGGCATCCAGCTTAATTTCTTATAGAGTTGAAGGACAAACGAATTCTGACACTTCTACACCTGCTTCTTTGATAGCTGCAAATCCTCCTTGCACATCTATGATATTGTGAATACCTCTTGATTTCAAGATAGAAGCTGCAATCATAGAACGGTATCCTCCTGCACAGTGAATGTAGTGGGTTCCACCTTCAAACTCTCCTAAGTAATCGTTCAAATTATCTAAAGGCGTGTTGGCTGCATCTAGTACGTGTTCAGATAAGTACTCAGAGTTCTTTCTCACGTCTTTCACCATTACATCTCCTGCTTTCAAAATTTCATCAAAAGTTTGTGCGGTAATTCCTTCCACGCTGTCTGTTGCAAATCCTGCAGCAGCCCATGCTTCTACTCCACCGTCAACGTATCCTAAAATGTTATCAAATCCTACACGAGAAAGTCTTGTAATTGTTTCTTCCAATCTTGCTGGATCAACCACTAAAACCATTGGCTGTTTCACATCTTTGATCAAAGCTCCAACCCACGGTGCAAATCCACCGTCAATTCCAATAAAGATAGATTTTGGGATGTGTGCTTTTCCGAAGTCGTTTTGGTGTCTAACATCCAATACTAAAGCTCCTGTATTCTCAACTATATTTTCTAAATCCTCTACTTTAATTGCAGTTTTACCTCTGTTAATAACCTCTTCTACATCTTGGTAACCCTCTTTGTTCATTTGAACGTTTAAAGGGAAGTACGCTGGAGGTGTAGCTAATCCATCCGTAACTTCTTTGATGAATTCCTCTTTGGTCATATCCGCTCTTAACGCGTAGTTTGTTGCTTTTTGATCTCCGATAGAACCAACCGTTTCTTTACTCATGTTTTTACCACAAGCCGAACCTGCTCCGTGACCAGGGTATACGATTACATCGTCTGCCAATGTCATGATTTTCGTTCTTAAGCTATCGAATAAAGTACCTGCTAATTCTTCTTGGGTCATAGAAGCTGCTTTCTGTGCCAAATCTGGTCTACCCACATCTCCTAAGAATAAAGTATCTCCACTAAACAAAGCGTGGTCTTTTCCATTTTCGTCTATCAACAAGTAACTTACTGATTCCATGGTGTGACCTGGTGTGTGCAACACTTTAATTTTCACATCACCTAATTCAAAGATTTGCTCGTCTTCAGCGATGATACAATCGAATTTTGGATTCGCATTTGGTCCGTAGATAATCGGTGCTCCTGTTTTTTCTGATAAAGTAACGTGACCACTTACGAAATCTGCGTGAAAATGCGTTTCAAAGATATACTTGATTTTAGCCTCATTTTTAGCTGCTTCGTCGATGTAGTCTTGCACCTCTCTTAAAGGGTCAATAATTGCTACTTCTCCTTTGCTTTCAATGTAGTATGCACCTTGTGCTAAACATCCTGTATAAATCTGCTTAATTTCCATTTTTTTATTTTTTAAAAGTTATTTTTTGATTTTTATTTTCTTACAACAAAGATAGATGATAGGCCTCTCTGCCACAGCCACTTTTGTTACACAGCAAACACTGTTTCTTTCAAGATAATATAGATTCCCATCAATAAAACGAACCATCCGAAAGCCTTCTTCAATTTAGAACCATCTATGAACTTATTCAAATAAATTCCTAAGAAAATTCCGACTACTGCCAAGGCTGAGAAAGATCCTAAGAAGGTCCAATCGATGTCTACGTTTCCAAGGTCACCCAAAAATCCTATTAAAGATTTTACCGCAATGATCATCAGTGATGTTGCCACTGCTTTTTTCATCGGTAATTTTGCCAACAATACTAAAGCTGGGATAATTAAGAAACCACCTCCGGCTCCAACAATTCCGGTTACTACTCCAACTACAGATCCTTCCAATAAAATCATGGGGTAATTGTATTTCACTTCTGTTTCTTCTCCACTGTCTTTCCTACCTCTAATCATTGCGATTGCCGCTGCTAACATGATAATAGCAAAGAAGACCATAATGGCGATGTTTTTGGTAAACTCAAAGCCTCCTACCGTAAACAAATGCTCGGGTATAGCTGGTATTAAAAATTTTCGGGTTAAGAACACCGCAAGCAATGCTGGAATTGCGAAAACAACACCTGTTTTAAAATCAACCATGCCTTTTTGTGCATTTCTTATCGCTCCTACTAAAGCAGATAGACCTACTATAAACAACGAATACGCCGTAGCTCTTACTGGGTCTTCTTCCAATACGTACACTAAAATCGGCACGGTTAAGATGGATCCACCTCCACCTATTAATCCTAATACTAATCCTATCAATAAGGCTCCTGCAAAACCTAAAATCTCCATTAATTCCATTTGTACAATTTTATTTGGGTACAAAGGTAGAGTCGTTCTCTGCCAACCACAGTTACTATTGTTACACAGCACCAACACCAAGCAAAACAACTCGAGTTAACTCCCTGTTTTGAAGAAAGATTGAACGGATAAAAAGCCGCAAAACTTCCCTCCACTTCCTAAAAACAACAGAAAAATCAAATTGTCTCAATTGAAGCACTATCTTTGCCAGCCATCACAAAATCACATCTAAAAATGAAATCATCTTGGGTTAAATTACTTCTAGAAACTATCGTTGTTGCACTTATAATGTTCTTTATCTTTCACCCTAGAGGCGTTAAGGCCGATGATCGAATTATCTCGGAGGAAAACATTCATTCTATAATTGATAAAAAACTCAACCTTGTATACATTTTTACCGATTGGTGTGGTGCCTGTAGAGAAACATTGCATGACTTTTACGGAAGTAAAGCTCTTAAAAACAAGGACCTAGATGTCAACATCATTCTTATTGGAGCAAATCACGCTAAAAAGGATGAATACCTTGAGCTTAAGGAAGCTTCCGAGATAGACCTTCCTATTTACCTCCTTGAAAACACTGATTTACTTTCTCTAAAAGCGATTACAGATCACCCTAGAATTGAAAATTTTATAAAAAGTAACTTCACGAATTACGGTGAACTGAATTTCAACGGGGTGCCCATCACTTTTTACGCAGATGAAAACTTAACTATTATCGGACAAGGAGCTAGAACGTACAATACTTTAATGCAGGATGTAAAAAGGTTCAAAAATTCCTTTGATTTAGAATAACAAAAAAAGCTGCTCAATTTAATGAACAGCCTTTTTTCAATGTATTTATTTCTTACTTCGCTATGGAATACTCCTTCAATTTTCTTACGCGATAACTACAGGTATTCTCAAGCTCCACGATATATCCATATTCCATCCAAACTTTGCCTACTCCTTTGGTATAATAGGTATTTAAAGCTACGGATTGACCGCCACAAGCGTTAAAAGTAGTACCGTCTAAATAACTGTATTTAGCCTCTATATGAACCGTTTCAAAAGCACCTGCTTGTGTACTTAAATCTTGGTCTACACTTGCAACCTTTACTTCTTCATTTATTAAACCAGAAATTTCTCGACTACTAAACACCTCTCCTACTTTATTCATAGAGAAATTCACCTTTCCATGTTGGTCAATAACATATCCATTCGAATCTCTAAGATACAGGTTGAAATAAGGATTAAAACTTCGGTAAAACACAGCGTACTCCTTTCCTTCTATCACTTCCGTTCCCAAACATTTGATGGTATCTAAAGTATTTAGAGAAGTTTCAACGCCGTTCCCGTCTACTTTATAATTGTCGTATACCCAATAAGAACCTGCTGTAGTAATGAGGTAATCCTTGGTACTCGGTTGTTCGAAGCTTGTTGAATTGCTTTCTTCTATTTCCTTCTTACAAGAAAATAGGGCTAAAGCGGCTAAAAAAAGGATGCTGTATAGTTTCATACTCGTTAAGACAGTTTCATGTGCAATTTGTTACACCTAAAACTCAATAACTTTGAATTTATTTTATTTTTTTTCAGATAAACAGAAACCTTGGATTATATTTAAGCTCTAAAACCACCACCATGAAAGCACTATTTTACTTC
The DNA here is from genome assembly GCF_900116425.1 of Lishizhenia tianjinensis. GTDB lineage: Bacteria > Bacteroidota > Bacteroidia > Flavobacteriales_D > Crocinitomicaceae > Lishizhenia > Lishizhenia tianjinensis. The sequence continues at coordinate 1,159,039 of NZ_FPAS01000001.1, forward strand.
CTTATTATATTGACTTCGTCTGTACTTTTGACATCTTTTCATTTATCGAAAGACAAACCCAAAATAATAGAATCTGAGCTTACAAAAGAACTCTGTAAAGACGAAATCAACCTCGTTTACATTTTTTCGGACTGGTGTGTATACAGCAAAAAATACCTCAGAAATATTTATGGAAAGGCTATGCAAAATAGCGATTTAGACATCAACGTCATTCTTATTGGAATTGACAGTAGAAAAAGTAAAGAATACCAAGCATTATTCGAAGCTTATAACATAGAATATCCGCTGTATGTATTAAATAACAAAACAGGTATATCTGTGGGCACATTTACTGATTATCCTAGATTAAAACGCTTTGTTAAAAAGAACTTTTCCAACACAGATGATTTCAGCTACCATCACCTTCCTTTCACTTTTTATGCCGATGAAAATTTAAATGTAATTTCAGAAGCTGGCTATACCTTAGAACAAATTTCCCAAGAAGTAAAAGCTATAAGAGATTCTTTGAATTTAAAAAAGTGATGGGTAGCTATTAAAAATCCAACACTTTAATTTTATTTCTCAAAAGCTCAATTTTACCTTCCTTTTCAAGTTTTTTAAGGATGCGAGAGATGACTACACGTGAACTATTTAAATCGTAAGCAATTTCTTGATGCGTAACATTGAGCTCTGTGTCTTTTACTATCATTACCTTATCTCGTAAATATTTCTCCACACGCTCGGGCATATTTAAGAAAGCCAAACTATCTATAGCTTCTAACATTTCTGTTAAACGAGAATTGTAACTCTCAAACACAAAGTTTCTCCATGTTTTATAGGTTACTACCCACTCGTTCATTTTTTCTACAGGAATCATAATGAGTTCCACTTCAGTTTCTGCAGTAGCTCTGATTTCACTTTTCTTTTGTCCCAAACAACAAGTCATGGTCATGGCACAAGTATCTCCTTTCTCTATGAAGTACAGAAGAATTTCGTCTCCGTTATCATCCTGACGAGATATTTTAATCGCTCCTTTTAGCAGCAAAGGCATAAACTTAATGTGATCGCCAAAATCGATTAAACGATCTCCAGCTTCAACGTGTTTAATTGCGCCCAGCGCTTTAATCTCATTGATTAATTCTTCTTCGAATAAATACCCGTAGTTTAACTCTAATAAATCTTCCATGTAAAAATATTGAAGGGCGAAAATAGAATTCTCACCTTTGGCCTAATGTAACAAATGTTACGCAAAGAAGGAAACAATTTACTAATTCAATTTACCCGCAATAAACCCAGTAGTCCAAGCCGCTTGGAAGTTGAACCCACCTGTTATTCCGTCAATATCTAACACCTCGCCCGCAAAGTAGAGGTTGGGAAACCTCTTGGACGCCATGGTTTTAAAGTTCACCTCTGTCAAGGCAACACCTCCACAAGTAACAAACTCCTCCTTAAAGGTAGTTTTACCACTTACCTCATACCTATCTTGGGTCAATACGGTAAAGAGTCTATTGATGGATTTTTTAGATAAATCTACCCATTTGGTTTCTTCTGAAAAACCGATTTTTTCGCACAAGAAATTCCAAATTCTATTGGTTATAGGGAAAGGATTGAATTTATTAAGTCTTTTATTCCCTGCCTCTTGAATGGCTTTTTTGATTTGAGCTCTAACTTGTTCTTCACTGGGGTTATTCAACCAATTCACCAAAATGGCAAATTTATAATCTTTGTCGGCCAAAATCCTCGCTCCCCAGGCAGAGAGTTTTAGTACAGCCGGACCACTCATTCCCCAATGGGTAACTAAAAGTGGACCATCACCCACGAGTTTTGTTCCTTCCACCTTAACGATGGTTTCCTCTACAACACACCCCATTAATTCACGTATGGGATTATTGGGCATATTAAAGGTAAACAAAGAAGGCACAGGTGTTTCTATTTCCAAGCCAAGATCTTGCAACCATGTGAGTCCACTCATTTTAGGAGATCCACCTGTTGTTACAATTACTTTATTAAAAATCTTTTCCCCTTCGTCCAAAGTGAGCTTAAACGTTCCGTCTTCTAAAGGTTCTAATTGACGTACACCACAGGATGGTTTAAGAACTACACCCAATTGCAAGGCTTCGTTCATAAAAGTATCTATGATAGTCTGTGAAGAATCTGATTTAGGGAAGATACAATTGTCGGGCAAAGTATAGGTTTCAACCCCTCTGGCACCAAACCAATCCAAGGTATCTTGCACGGCGAATTGCGAGAAGGCTTTTTTAAGTTGATTTTTACCGCGCGGATAATGCTCGGCCAATTTTTTATTATCAAAACAATGGTGGGTTACGTTACAACGTCCCCCACCAGATATTTTTACTTTCGCTAAAAACTTTTTTGATTTCTCGAAGAGTACAACCTCCGCATCTGGATGATGCTTTTTGGCACTTAGTGCTGAGAAAAAACCAGCGGCTCCACCACCAATTACGGCTACTTTCATTTTACTCTCCAAAGAAAGAATCTACAAAGGCTTGTTTGTTGAAGACTTGTAAATCGTCAATACCTTCACCTACACCTATGTATTTTACAGGAATTTGCATTTGATCTGAAATTCCTATTACCACTCCACCTTTTGCTGTACCATCTAATTTAGTCACTGCTAAGGCGTTGATATCCGTTGCTAAAGCAAATTGCTTAGCTTGTTCGTAGGCATTTTGACCTGTTGAACCATCTAAAACCAACAATATTTCGTGCGGAGCTCCAGGAATCACCTTGTCCATTACGCGTTTGATTTTAGATAACTCATTCATCAAGTTTACTTTGTTATGCAAACGACCTGCTGTATCAATAATTGCTACGTCAGCTCCTTGTGCTTTAGCAGATTGAAGGGTATCATAAGCTACAGATGCTGGATCTGCATTCATTCCTTGTTGCACGATAGGAACACCTACTCTTTCTGACCAGATAATCAATTGATCTACGGCTGCCGCTCTAAAGGTATCGGCTGCACCTAAGACTACTTTCTTACCTTGATTTTTAAATTGATTGGCTAACTTACCTATCGTAGTTGTTTTCCCTACACCGTTCACACCAACCACCATAATTACGTGTGGCGCATTGTCGGGATGTTTTGGAAACTCAAAATTATCGGTTACACCTGTTGTATTTTCTTTCAACAAAGATGCAATCTCTGCTTTTAAGATTCCATTCAGCTCATCTGTACTAACGTATTTATCCTTTGCGACACGCTCCTCTATACGCTCAATAATTTTAAGCGTAGTATTCACTCCCACATCAGATGAAATTAGAACTTCTTCTAAATCATCCAATACCTCCGCATCAACTTTTGATTTACCAACTACAGTACGAGTAAGTTTAGATAGAAAGGAAGTTTTACTTTTTTCAAGACCTTCGTCTAACTTTTTCTTTTTCTCTTTCGAGAATAATCCGAATAGTGCCATAGGTATAAAATTACAAAAAGCTTTCCATCACAATGATGAAAAGCTTATACTATTTTCGAGCTTGTCTAAACATTAGTTCTTATCGAACCAATCTTTAATTCTATCGTTGTGTACAACTTCCTCTTTAAATGTGTAAGAACCTTTTTCAGTCTTCACCATTTTAATCACTTTAGTGTGCTCTTTACCACCACCAGTTTGAAGAGATGCTACTGTTTTCTTTGCCATGGTTCAATTATTTAATTTCTTTATGAATTGTGTACTTCTTCAAGATAGGGTTAAATTTCTTAATCTCTAATCTCTCAGGAGTATTCTTTCTATTCTTAGTTGAGATGTAACGTGAAGTTCCTGGCATTCCAGAATCTTTATGCTCTGTACACTCAAGAATCACTTGAACTCTATTTCCTTTTTTTGCCATCTTTATAATCTTTATAGCCGTTTCTCAACGGGAATGGTTCTACTTTAAAAATCCTTTTTCTCTTGCTTCTTTGATACAAGCAGAAATTCCTTTCTTATTAATATTTCTTAATGCAGAAGTACTAATACGAAGTGTAATGTATTTATCCTCATCTTGAAGATAAAATTTCTTCGTTATTAAATTCGGGTAAAATTTACGTTTTGTTCTACGCTTAGAGTGAGATACATTATTACCCACCATTACTTTTTTTCCCGTTAACTGACAAACTCGTGACATAACTATCGTTGTTTTTCTAATTCTAAAAGCGGGTGCAAAGAAAGTGATAATTTCCTAAACATCACAATTCCTCCACCATTTTTTTTCTTGTGGCGCAAAGATAGTATATCTTTTTAAGATAAAAACCTTTTTGCTAGAAATAATTGTCCTTTTTACTTAACAATTCATCGTTGATTTCCACAAAACTAATTTTACTCTCCTTTTTTATGCATGTTCTGCTAATACTTTTACTCTTAAAGTATTCAACGCATGCTGTACGGTTATTTGGATGTTGCGACTCCTGTTACTTCCTAAGTGAAGACAACGTGTTTGGGTACCTTGCTCACTGGCAATGGCCATCCAAACGGTACCTACAGGTTTCTCCTCCGTGCCTCCATCTGGACCTGCAATACCAGAAATAGCAATCGCGTAATCGGTATCCAAAACCTTTCTTCCACCTTCAGCCATTTCAATAACTGTTTGTTCACTCACGGCACCATGTTTCACCAAGGTTTCTTTTTGAACACCTACCATTTTTTGCTTCAGTGCATCTGTATAGGTTACCAAACTCCCCAGATAATAAGCAGAAGACCCTGCAATGGAAACAAACTTTGCACTCAACTCTCCACCCGTACAACTTTCAATGGCCCCAACGGTTATACCTTTATCTTTTAAAAGATTCCCAACGGCTTCCTCGAGCATCACATCGTCTCTACCAAAAACATGAACGGGTAAACGTTCCTCTAACTCCTGAAACAAATCTTCTATACGCGTGGCATCTTCTTCTCCTCGAGGTGAAGTCAACCTTAATTTAACCGTACTTAAATTAGGTAGGTAAGCCAAACCAAATCCTTCTGCTCTTACCTTATCTTCCCAGTCTGCTATTTGTTCAGCTAGGAAAGACTCCCCTATTCCTTGGGTCATTAATGTTCTGTGATAAATTGCAGAGATATTTAAGCGCTTTTGCAAACGCGGCATCACCTCCTCTGTCATCAATCCTTTCATCTCGTAGGGCACACCAGGCATAGAGACTAAAATACTATTGTATTTCTCGAACCACATTCCTGAAGCTGTACCCTGTTTATTAGGAAGAACCGTACAGGCCTCTGGCATGGCTGCCTGTTGCACATTCACCTCCAACATCGGTCGGTTACGCTGTGCAAAAAAGGCTTCAATTCTTTCGAGTACTTCTTGGTTTATCTTTAAAGGCGTATCGAAATACTCACAAAGCGTGTGCTTGGTTATGTCATCTTTGGTTGGACCAAGTCCACCTGTCATTAATACTAACTCACTGCGCTGCATGGCAGCATCAACTGCGGCAATAATTTCATCTTTGGTATCTGAAATAGAAGTGGTTCTAAATATGGAAATTCCATTAGAACTTAATAATTGTCCCATCCACGCAGAATTTGTATCTACGGTTTGACCAATTAATATTTCATCTCCTATTGTGATTATTTCTGCTCGCATCTATGGTATCTTTTTTGAATTGACCCTAAAAATATTTCGTATGTTTGACAAAAACCTATTTATATGAAAAAAAATATTGCAAAGGTTGCCTTATTGTCATTAACACTAGGACTAAGCAGCTGTGATATACTTGAAGAAGTAGCACAAACTGCGATAGATGTATCTGAAAGTGGAGCAACAACTAAACTAACAAATGCAGAAGTTATTTCTGGTTTAAAAGAAGCCTTAACTGTTGGTATTTCCAACTCGGTAAGCTTAACCTCTGTAACAGATGGTTTTTTAGGAAATGCTGAAATCAAATTACCCTGGCCAGAGAGTGCTTTGGCCATGAAAGAAAAAGCGATTGACTTAGGACTGGATGCACAGGTAAATAAGATCGTTGAAACTTTAAACCGTGCAGCAGAAGATGCAAGCGCAGAGGCAAAACCAATTTTCATCAATGCTATAAAGAATATGAGTATAGCCGATGGATTTGCCATTCTTAAAGGAGGTGAAGGTGCAGCTACGAATTTCTTAAGAGAAAACACAACGAGTCAATTAGTAGAAGCTTTCTCTCCAAAAGTTCAAAACTCTATAGACGAGGTTCAACTTACTCAATATTGGGAACCAGTTGCAACCAAGTACAATCAGATTATGAAGTTTACAGGAGGTGAGCAAATTACAACAGACCTAAATGCTTACGTTACTGAAAAGGCCATAGATGGATTATTCATTATGGTTGAAAAAGAGGAAAACAAAATTAGACAAGACCCAGCAGCACGTGTTACAGATATTTTAAAAAGAGTATTTGGAAGTGTTGAAGCTCAACAATAATATATACCTATTATAAATAGAAAGACCGACGTTAAAATTTTAGCGTCGGTCTTTTTTATTCCTAAGTAAATTTAATGTTCTTTAATCACCCAAATTAGGATTCATCACTTTGGTTTGATGACGAATAGATTCCTGATGTAAAGCATCCATAAATTCTCTTACAAAAGCTTCACTCAAGTTTAGATCTGTAGCCTTGCTCAATCGAGTGGCAATCATCTTTTTCCAATGCTCTTGTTGTAAAATAGTAATATCGTTGTCTCTTTTAAAAACACCTATTTCCTCAGAGATGAGCATACGCGCAGTAAGGAGTTCAAATATTTTATCATCCAAGCCACTTATTTTATCGCGCATTAAGAGCATTTTGTTTTGCGCATCCTCTGAAATCAATTCTCTTCTCAGGGTTAATTGACTCAACATTTCACGCAAAGCGGTAGGCGTAACTTGTTGTCTGGCATCCGACCATGCTTTTTCTGGATTGGGATGCGTCTCTATGATCAATCCTTCAAAATTCAAATCCATAGCCTTTTGTGCAATGGGCAACAAATTTTCTCTTTTGCCAGAAATATGACTCGGATCACAAATGATGGGTAAATCAGGTCTTTCTTCTTTCAAGGCTATAGGGATCTCCCAGTTGGGTTGATTTCTATAGCGCGGATTGTTGTATACGGAAAATCCTCTATGAATACCCGCTAAATCTGTCAACCCTGCCTTTTCCAAACGTTCAAAAGCACCTATCCATAAATTCAAATCTGGATTGATAGGGTTTTTCACCATAACAGGGATGCCCGAACCTTTTAAGGCGTCTGCTATTTCTTGCACTGCAAAAGGGTTCACGGTAGTTCTTGCACCTATCCAAGCAATGTCAACCCCAGCTTTTAAGATAAGTTCTACATGCTTAGCGTTGGCCACCTCTGTGGTTGAAAGTAATCCGTTATTCTTTGCAGCTTCTACCAACCAGGGCAAACCAATTTGTCCCACCCCTTCAAAGCTATCAGGGCGTGTACGCGGTTTCCAAATACCGGCTCTTAAAACTTGGGCATGGGTATTTAGAGCAATATCCCTGGCTACCATTTCCATTTGCTCTGCCGATTCAGCACTGCAGGGGCCCGCCACTAAAAAAGGTCTATCCGACCTTTGAATTTTTTGGATTAATTTTTCTTCCATAGAATAGCTCCAAATTTAGGAAAAAGCGGGATGTTAGAGAGGGTAAATACACAAATAAAAAAGAGAAAGTAGCACTTAAGACAAGCGACTATCTTCCCTCTAGCTGGAAGATTTTTTAAAAGTGTAGCAATCTCCCCCAAAAGCTCGGTCAGGTAAAAAAAAGCGTTTATCTTTGCAAAAAAATAAAGGAATGCAGATCATAAACGGAAAAGAAACAGCCTTAGAAATCAGAAAAGAATTGGCCCAAGCAGTTGCATCACGCAAGGCGGCAGGTAAGAAAATCCCTCACTTAGCAGCAATTTTAGTTGGAAATGACGGTGGGTCTATGACTTACGTAGGAGCTAAAGTAAAAGCGTGTGAAGAAATTGGTTTCGAAAGTACGTTGATTCGTTTTGAAGATAGCATTACAGAGGAGGAATTATTAAATAAGGTAAACGAATTGAATTTAGATCAAGAAATTGATGGATTCATTGTTCAATTACCCCTTCCTGCACACATCGACGAGAAAAAAATTACTTTGGCAATAGACCCTAAGAAAGACGTTGATGGATTCCACCCAGAAAATTTGGGTAACATGGTATTGGACTTACCAGGTTTCTTACCAGCAACTCCAGCAGGTATCATTGAATTACTGAGAAGATACAACATCGAGACTTCTGGTAAAAACTGTGTTGTTGTTGGTAGAAGTCACATTGTAGGTATGCCCGTAAGCATCATGTTAGGTAGAAACACGAACCCAGGAAACTGTACGGTAACTTTAGCACACTCTAGAACTCAAAACTTAGAGGAGTTATGTGCCAATGCAGACATTTTGATTGCAGCTATAGGAAAACCTTTATTCATTAAAGAGAACATGGTAAAAGAAGGTGCTGTTGTAATCGACGTGGGAACAACGCGTGTACCGGATGCTTCTAAAAAATCTGGATTTAGATTAAGAGGTGATGTTGATTACGATAACGTAGCTGAAAAATGTTCTTTCATTACTCCCGTACCAGGAGGTGTTGGTCCGATGACCATTGCATCCTTGATGATGAACACCTTGAGAGCCATGGAATTGAACGGAAAGTAATATAATCAAGTATTCTATCAAAAAAAGGACTATTAGTTAATAGTCCTTTTTTGTACCCAACAACTAAAAAAGGCCACCCGAAGGCAGCCTTTTCCTATCTTTTAAAAGTACGTTTATTACTTCACTTCTTTCAATAAAGCATCTACAACTGGAGTATTTCTCTCGTAACTGTAGTAAGATCCGTCACCATTATCTGCTTGCACTTTCGCAATCATTTTCTTTGCGTTCTCTTTATCTCCATTTGCAGCGTAAGCACGCGCTAAAGTAAAGTTCACATATCCTTTGTAGTACCCTAATTTCGCTTTTGCTTCATCGCTTAGTGCTTCCATCATAGAAACACTTGTCATTGCATACTCCAAAGCCTCATTTAACTTGTAGTTTTGGTTCAATAAGAAATCTGCAGACTGTGCATAAGCCGCCCACTTATCTCCTTCTGGAGTAGCTTTCATGATAGCAGCAAATTTATCGTCGAACTGCTCTGTTAATTTAACAGACATAGGTACATTGATTTGTGTAGTACCCCAAACTATTTCTAAAGTTCCCTTACCATCTGCTAATTCGTGGAAACGAATGTCCAAAGCTTCAACTTCTTCCTTAACTGAACCTACTTTTACTGTTGTTTCCAACACATTCAATTCTTTGTCGTATGCATAAGCTCCCCACTGGTCGGCATTTTTATTCAACATCAATTTCCAATCTCCAGATTCTTCAGGAATTAAGAACAATGCATATTTACCTGCATCTACTCTGTTTCCTCCAACGTAGAAAGAAGTGTTCATTTCAATACTTGTAGCATTATCTGCCCCAACACGCCAAATTTTTCCATAAGGAACCAATTCACCGAACAACTTTCTACCTTTTTTCTTAGGAGAACCGTAGTTCACTTCAATCTTTCCTAAACCGAAAGTTGAGCTTTCTGTTTTTCTAGCTGATTTCTTCACGCTCAATCCATCTTGGAATTGTGCAAATGTTAAAGAGCTGATCAAGGCCATGCTCAATACTAATAATTTCTTCATTACTTAGATTTTAAAGTTTCAATTGCGGTCAGTTTCAATATTTGAAATATTTTAGCTTCCGCAACGTTTACGCATTAAAAATAATCTTTTGAAACATTACATATATATCATCTTAGCTTTTCTTTCTTTGAATGTAGCTTTCTTTACAAGTTGTAAGAAAAAAGACATTTTAAGTTCGGGTGGAATAAATTTTACTACAGAAACTTTACTTTTTGATACCATCTTCACAACCGTGGGGTCTACCACCTTAAACTTTAGAATTCACAACACTGAAAATCGTCCGGTAAAAATCGATGAAATCTTACTGATGGGCGAAAGCAATTCTAACTTCAGAATTAATGTAGACGGAATTAGCGGAGATATGCATAAGGATGTTATCATACCTGCAAAAGACAGCATTTACACCTTTGTTGAGGTTACCTTAGACCCCAACAACGGAACAAACCCCTTGGTGATAGAAGATTCTATTCGCTTTTTGGTTAATGGAAAATACAGTTATGTATTATTGGCAGCCTGGGGACAAGATGCGTATTTCTACAATAGAGACACCATTTCGGGTATACTTCCCAACGACAAGCCCCATGTGGTTTACAGCTCGGTGCGTGTTGTAGACGGACAAGACCTTACCATCCCAGCAGGAACAGATTTTTACCTGCACAAGAATGCTATCTTTTATGTAAGTGAAAGTGCGTTAAACATCAATGGAACAGTGGACGAACCGGTTACTTTTCAAGGTGATAGATTAGAAGATTTTTACGATGACGTTGCTGGTCAGTACTATGGTTTATACTTTGATCATGCCAAAACCTCGACCATTAACCATGCGATCATAAAGAACGGTATTGCTGGTATTCATATTTATGAAACCCATCCCACAAACTCAGATTACACGGTAAAACTGTACAATTCGGAAATTTCTAATCATGCCAGCTACGGTTTATTTAATTTTGACGGAGGAACTATTTATGGTGAGAACCTTTCCGTTCATAGTAATGGTACATACGCTTATTTCTCTTTAAAAGGAGGTGAATTCTATTTCAAACAATCTAATTTCTTATCCTATGGTGGAAATGCCAGCGTGGCAGCAGCATTTAGAAATCATTATGAGAATGTTGGAGCGCACATAAATGGGAAAATGTACAACTGTATCTTGGATGCTACGGGCGATAACGCTATAGGATTTGATACCTTGAATGATAACCTAAACTCTTTCATTTTTGATTTTGAATTTGATTATTGTGCCTTAAAAGCCAAGGATGAAATTGATGACGACCCGCGCGTGAGCAACATACTTTGGAATCTTTTCCCCGGTTTTGAAAACCAAGCAGAAAAAGACTTTCATTTAACCGCTGGGAGTCCGTTCATTGATGCAGGAAGCACAAGCTTTACCCACAGCACAGGTTTGGATATAGAGGAAACACCGCGTACTGGGGTGCCCGATTTAGGTGCCTATGAATTTCAATAAGTGTAGATGAATCAAGGAAAAACACTCACAACGCATTTGCGAAGGTTTGATGGAAAACTTTGGAGTTACGTACTTCCTTTTGCTCAGGAAGCGGTACAAAATTTCATCACTGACGATAGAAGAATACTGCTCTACTTCAACGATAAAGATTATATACACTGCGCCTTAATGCCTGATGGCCTCGGTGATTACTTTGTGAACATCAACAAAGAGGTGCGTAGGCAATTTGATTTGGAGGAAGATATTGCCATTCAAGTAACACTTACCAAAGATGACTCTAAATACGGCATGCCCCTACCCCAAGAATTGGAAGAATTATGGAAGAATGATGTTGTTTTCTATGATTATTTTCATGCCTTAACGCCAGGTAAACAGCGAAATTTATTACACCTGGTCAACAAAATAAAGAGTGCTGATAAGAGACAAGAAAAAGCGATAGTGATATACCAATACCTAATTGAAGCCAAGGGTAAACTTGATTTTAAAGAATTGCACGCGGCATTTAAGCGAGGGGTTTTGTAGGGGATATAGATTTGAAATTGGAAATTGGAGATTTGAGATTGGAAATTTTGGTGATTATACGCTTGTTTGCCCAAAGCCTATTCGCCACCCTTTTCTGGGCACTAGTTGTAACAAATCAATAGAGGTGTTACCTTCGCAAGAAACAAAAGCATGAGTATAGAAGAATACATTAGCAGCCTTAATGTTCAGGACCAAAAGATTTGTCAGAAGCTAACTAATTTGATTAACGAACATTTACCCGCTACGGAGCAAAAAATATGGCATGCACATCCTGTTTGGTTTATTGATGGAAACCCTATAGTTGGTTTCAGTAAGCTTAAAATGGGAATAAGACTATTATTTTGGAGTGGTCAAAGTTTTGAAAACACACCGCTGATCGCTCAAGGAAAATTTAAAGCTGCAGAACTTACCTTTACCCATGTACAACAAATTGACGAGTCTCGTTTAATCCATTGTTTACAACAAGCAAAGGATATACAATGGGACTATAAAAACATTGTAAAACGCAAAGGGGAATTGGTGCGCTTGAAGTAAAATTTCATCCCCAAAAATTACATTGGGCAAACAAGCGTATAATTACCATAAAATTTGAAATTGCCGATTTGAAATTGGTCCTTCGACAATAAATCAGGAACCTTAATTGAAGATTGAAAATTTAAACCGCTACATCTCCTATAAAAACATCCCCATTTGTACAACCCACCCCGGATAGGAATGGCAGCTCCCCTACAACTCGTTTTTTAGTAAGCATTGCCCTATCATTACGACCTAAAGAAGTAATGGTAGGGCAAATTGCGACTTAAACTAGCTGATGGGGACTACAATGGATAGCCGGAAATGGTGGCCGAATCAAGAAAATTTAAAATATTCTTCCAAAGCTCGCGTTCAACACATGTAACGATTACCTTGTTGTTCGTTATCTGAAATAACAACCACAATTACTGCTCATGAAAACAATTTTAGTACTACTCCTAGGATTGATTACCATCAACCTTTCTGCCCAAGACACCATACGTATATCAAAGAAAGATAGTAGTGATTTAATTTCTGACAACTTATACGCTACAGCGCTTGAAAAACACCTTGAATTCCGAAAAGTGCATTACAAGTACGACGAGGTAATTTATGTACAACAAGATGATTTAACTACCTATGGACTTCCTGACAGTTTGGCTGGAAAAAGAATTGTTTTGCTTTCGGAAACAGAATTGTTGAAAGTCTTAAAAAAGAAAGAAAAATTAGAGCTTATCGTATTCGACCATATTACTGTTGGTGCTAAAGAAGTATTTCTACGGGTAGCAATTACAAAATGTCTTGCTCGAAAAAAGGGCATTTTTAATACCGACTATTCCTTCGTAACCACAATGAAAAATAGCTCATTTGTTTATTTCACTTTGCGTGATTCTAAATACATATTTGAACGCATACAAAGAGGAGACTAGCATGAAACCTTACCACTACATCCTTCTACTCTTATTATTTTCGGGGTCTTTGATGGGACAAACCGGGGGAATTCGCATTAAAATATCGAAAAAACCAGAGGTAGATACTACTACTATTTATACGCAATGTTTAGAGAAATACGTCGATTACCACTACGCTAAACTTAGTCTAGAAAACAAACTCTATTTGCTCGGTGATAGCACTAAATACAATTTACCCAGTTCCATACGAGGCATAAAAATACTTTACCTGGATGCCTTTGAATTCCAATATATCTTAAAGAACAAACGCACACTAGAATATATAAAAATCAGTACTTCTTGGAGTAAAGCCCATCAAAACTACACACTTATGCGGCGCGTAATACGTATAGAAACTTTTGAGGGGAAATATAGACTTCGACTACAAAAACATAAACGCTATCGTACCAAGTTTAAAAAGCATTATGCTGCGTGGTTTTATTGCAAGTATTATACAGCAGAGGAAAGGTTTAACTTAATTTTTTATAAGCTCAATTAAAAAGCCCCAGCTAAGAAACCGGGGCCTTTATAATGAGTTATTTTATTCATTCTAATTTCTAACAAGCTGAACAAATCCTTGTCCCTCCAGCTCCACTCCATCCAAACCTTTTCCTTTATAGATGTAGAAATAAGTACCTTCAGAAGCCTCTTTTCCATTTACTTTTCCATCCCATTTAAAATCTGGACTTGTTGAAGCAAACACTTGTTCTCCCCATCTATTAAAGATGATCAGTTCAAAATTCTCTGGATCCATATTCACCACCTCAAAGAAAAACTCATCATTTTGATTATCTCCATTGGGGGTAAAAACATTGGCTACCTCAACATTTGCACCTGGTAATTCCACTTGGATTTCAAAAACCAAGGTTTGATAAGCTGTATCGGTGCACGCGCCATCACCTGCAACAAGCATTACTTCATAAGTTCCTTCCTGGTAGACTTGATCTGCAGGAGTTTCATCAGTGCCTGTTACACCATTTCCTAAGTCCCATTGGAAAGAGTTAGTATTCTGACTATTGTTGGTGAAAGACACAGTTTGTGGTGCAAATCCTGTACTTGGAGTAGCTGTAAAATCTGCTATTGGTGCATTATTAATATCCACGTAAGCAGAATCATAACGCGTACATCCATCAAAACTCACCTCTAAGTAGTACCAACCCGTACCCAAGTTTCCAAAAACAGAGGCATTGATAAAGTTACTTGTATTCTGACCTGGACCATACCATAAAAATGAAGTATTCAAATTATTCGGGTTATCCAACATCACACCTACATATCCGTCTGTAGCTTCACAGTTTGTGTTTTGTACGAAAGTTGAATCTATATCCCAGTTCATTTCTGTAATATCAACATTAGCCACATCGCTTACAGTACAACCTAAATTAGAAGTTGCTGTTACTGTGTAAGCTCCATCTGCATTCGGGGTAATGTCAGCCGTGGTCTCTGAAGTGTTCCATTCAAATTGAGCATTCGGATCATTAGAAGTTGCCGTGAGTTGTTCGGGTTCATTTTCACAGAAATTTAAGTCGGGACCAGCGTTTACACTAATCTGATCTTCTGCAATGACAATAGTATCCAAAGAATAACAAACCTCACCAAAGAAAATATCATCTATCGCAAAATCATTACCTGAAGCTGCTGTACTGTGATTTTTAATTTCCAATTGAGCAGTTGTTGCTGAACCAGAATTCCATAAACTTCCAATTTCTCCCCAATTACAAGCAGTTGAAGTAACATTGGTGTCTCCAATTGGCACGTTGTTAATGTATAATTGTAAATAGGAAACGGCTGGGTTATTCACTACGTTCGTTGCCCAAAAGGAGAACAAGTACCCTGTATTCGGGGTAACATTTACCGTTTGACGCCAAACTGTAGTATTTGGTGTCCAAGATCCATTGGCAACCAACATGTTCCCTGAACCTGATGTATGATCTCCGCAGGTAACAAAATTAGAGTGTGTTAAACTTGGGTTGGTAGAGATAGCGTATTGTCCTCCATTGGATAACAATCCCCAAGTTCCTCCTTGACCAGGAATATAATCTGATGTAAATGAATTGGCAGTATTTGTATTTCCTCCTTCAAAATCTCCAAATTGAACAAGGTTGGTATTTCCATAATTACCTGCCATTAAAGTATAGGTTCCTGCTTGACTCACCCATAAGGAATCATTATCATTGATAACGCTCCATTGGTAAAAGTCATAACCTTGTGGTCCTGATAAAACAATGGTATCGTAGCTACAAATGGTTGTATCTACTCCAAGATCGACTTCATCTACCCCTTGACACTGCGCCAAAGAATTAGTGTTGACGCCAATTAATAAAGTAAGAATGAGAAGTGAAAGTAATTTGTTCATTGGGTATTTTAATTGTTAAATTGTTTCTTTTCAAACGCAATAATTCACGTTCAAGTTGCATAGTTTAACAATCAAAAATAAACTTATTTCACCTTAACCGAAAGCTCCAAAAGAAAACTAGCCACAATTGTCCCACTTTTGTCTTTGGCAAAAATCTCCACTTTTTCGTTCTGACGCTCACCCAAATCTTTGGCTTTCATCACCAAGTCCTTAATCTTATCCCCTTCGGTACAATGAAAAGTCACATCTGTCTCTGCCCTTTTATGAAACTGTGCTTCAAAGGATTTAAAGGCAAACGAAATCTTGAGTCCGTATCTTTCCGCAAAATAAAACGCTAAAATTCCACCCGAAACATCTGCCCCTACGCTCAAAGCTCCGAAATACATAGAACCTAAGTGATTCCTGGTTCTTCTCCTCAAATGTATACCAATTGTAACCTCTTTTTCTGAGATAGAAACTAATTTTGGTCGACAAAAAGCCAATAAGGGAATTTTAAAAATGCCCAACATCCACAACATGCGTTGCATTTTCGCTTTGGAGATTTCTTTAACCGGCTGCATGGAACTCTTCTTTTAAACGATTTACGATACCAGCAACGGGTTCAACTTTATGAACGTGTTCTATACTTGGTCCGGCACACCAAACTGTTTTGTAGGTTGCACTAAAAGCCGCACTTCTTAATTTCTTCATTCCCTTATAAAAGGTAAAGGCTTTGAACCATTTTTTCAATTTCTTGTTCTTGTTTAAAATGCGCTCTAACCAATTTTGCTGCGTTCCAATTTTCTCAACGTAAGGAGTATTAATTACGGTACAAGGAGTTCCGGATAGTTTGGTTGTCATTACTATATCTTTTGCACCATAATCTACTATAGCCTGTTTGTATTCATCAGAAACGCCGGCTTCATTCGAGGCTATAAAAATGGACCCCATAGAAAAACCATCTGCACCGAGCTCAAGTATTTCTTTCATTTGTTCTCCCGTTGCCACACCACCAGCTGAAATAACGGGTATAGAACAATTCTCTTTTAGCAGCGGAATCAATTCTTTATAAGATAAGTTTCCAGCATGTCCACCCGCCTCTTTGTTCACAGCGATGAGTGCATCTGCTCCCAAACTTTCCACTTTCTTGGCGTATTTAACATCTGTAACATCACAAAACACTTTAATTCCATGTTGGTGTGCCTTTTTAATCGTTTCTTCGGGTGAACCTAAACTGGTAATGATATAATCTACCCCCACTTCACACAAAACATCCAGCTGTTCTTTGTACAAGAAATTACTTTTATTCACAATAAGGTTAATACCTACAGGACCGTTTACGGTTGCCTTCATCTCTTCCAAAGCCTTGCGCAGTTCGTCTACCGTTCGAAAATTTAATGCTGGAATCGCACCAGTTATTCCACTATCAGCCGCTGCCTTCAGCATGGCAATATTAGAGACTAAAAACATAGGAGCCATAATGATAGGCATTTCTATGTTTAACATTTGAGCAAGTTTTATTTTTGAAAGATCCATAGTAGATTTTTTATGCGTACACAATACCAAACTCTAAATTAAAAAAGTATTCTTAACTTTCCTTCATTGGTTAAAATATTCTGTAAGCTAATGATTTTAATTGTAAACTGCGGGTCTAACAAAGTACCATATTTAGAAGATATAGTAAATGATCATATGGACTTCACTACTGTCTCCATGTACGACGTGGCAAAAACCGACTTGAGTAGCTATAAAGGTGTGATTATTTCAGGAGCACCCATACTTATTTCTCAGGTAAACCCAGATCCCTATTTAGAAGCTTTTAGTTTTATTAAGGAAATTGAGATACCCGTTTTGGGTATTTGTTTTGGACATCAAATCCTAGGGATGGTCTTTGACGCATTTCCTGCATTAGAAAAGGAAGACAGAGATTGGCAAACCATTAGTTTTTATGAAGATAGTCCATTGCTAACCTCCATACCTAAGGAAGTTTTAATGATGGAGGACCACACAGAGAACATCAGTATTCCTCCAGGCTTTATGCTCTTAGGAGGATCGGACCAATGTGTGAATGAAGCCATGCAACACAGACAAAGGCCACTTTATGGTGTACAATTTCATCCAGAAGTTTCAGGAAATATGGGAGCGCGATTGATAGAAAACTTTGTGAACATTTGTAGAAATCATGCTCCAGCAAAAGACGAAGAAGAATAGTTCATCCCTTACTGTTTATAACTCTTAGAGCTCTTTGTATATAACCGGGAAATAATTAGCAATTTTAATCCATGCTTTTAAATAGACTTTGGATAGGAATGTTCTTGGTTTCCTTGGTAGTAGGGATTTTCAAACTCCTTTTTTTAGGAGAAACTTTGATCTTTAAGGAAATTGTAGACTCTTTATTTGACACTGCCAAATTAGGATTTGAAATCGCCCTTTATTTAACGGGGGCCTTGTGCCTTTGGTTAGGTATAATGGAGATCGGAGAAAAGGCCGGCGCCATTCGTATTTTATCGCGATGGGTTGCTCCTTTGTTTAATCATCTTTTTCCTGAACTTCCTAAAAATCATCCAGCCTTTGGTTCAATGATGATGAATTTCAGTGCCAACATGTTGGGCTTAGACAATGCTGCTACTCCCCTTGGTTTAAAAGCTATGAATGAATTACAAGCTTTGAACCCTCAAAAGGACACCGCTTCTAATGCTCAAATTATGTTCCTGGTACTCAACACATCAGGTTTAACTATAATTCCAGTTTCTATTTTAGCTTATCGAAGTCAGTTTGGTTCTGCTAATGTTGCAGAAGTATTTTTGCCCATATTATTTGCCACTTACTTTGCTTCTTTGGTAGGGTTAATCGCTGTTTCTATCAAACAAAAAATCAACTTATTTAAGCCTGTAGTTCTGGCGTATCTGGGAAGTATTACTGCTTTTATCTTAGGTCTTTTGTGGTTACTCATACAATTCCCAGACTTGGTTGACCCTGTTTCAAACATAGGTGGAAACCTTCTACTTTTCGGTATCATCATAGGTTTTATTGTATTGGCCATGCGCGCTAAAATAAATGTATACGAAACTTTTATAGATGGAGCCAAAGGAGGATTTAAGGTTGCCATAGGTATAGTTCCTTACTTGGTTGCTATTTTGGTTGCCGTAGGTGTTTTCAAAGCTTCCGGGGCCATGGAATTACTCTTTGACGGTTTAAAAGCATTACTAATATATGCAGGAGTACAAACAACCAACTTTATAGAAGCCTTACCCGTTGCCTTTATGAAGCCTTTTTCTGGAGGAGCTGCAAGAGGGTTAATGTTGGAAGTTTTTGACACCCACGGAGTAGACTCCTTCTTGGGAAAAATGGCCGCTACCTTCCAAGGATCGACAGAAACTACTTTCTATGTGTTGGCCGTTTATTTCGGTTCTGTTGGAATTAAGAAAACACGATACGCTGCAGGACTAGGGCTTCTTGCCGATTTAGCAGGAATTATCGCCGCTATAGTGATTAGTTATATCTTTTATGTGGACTAAATGAAAAAATATCTGCCTTTCCTAAATCAATATATAGGCACTACTCTTTCCATTCTCTATGCACTTGTCATGAGGTTGGCCGCAGAAGTGGGTTGGGTAACTATTAATGGTTGGACTTATCTATACATCATTCCTTTTATAATTGGAATAATACCTTTTTGCTTTAAAGGAAGCGTGGTCAGAAAATCCATATTTAAAGCTATAACTAGTCCTTTATTTTCCGTTTTTATCTTTCTTGTTATTTGCGTAAAACTTCGATTAGAAGATCTAATTTGCTTGGTGATTATAGGAGCTCCTTATATCGCCATCTCCATTATAATAAGTCTGCTACTTTATAACTTTTTGGAATATCGTAAGGATGATACCCTTAATAAATTCTACTTACTATTAATGATACTTCCTTTTGGCACTGGCGAGTTAGAAGATCATATTAATTCAAATACTACAAAGCACCAAATTAGTAACTCTGTTGACATAAACTGTCCCACAAATTTTGTTTTCAAACATCTTAAACGTGTTCCTCCTTTAGATTTATCCATTATCGAAAACAATTACTTCAATGTTCCTCTCCCAACTCATAGTACTTATGATTCCATACTGAACGTAAGAAAAGGGTACTTTAATAACGGAGTTATATTGCATGAACGTGTAGATAGTGTAGTTCCTAACCAGTTTGTTAGATTTAGTATAGACATTGACCAATCCGAGTTAAGTAACTCCCCCACCCTAAAACATGGCTTATCTAGTGGACTGATAAAATTTCAGGCAATTACATATCGCCTAAACACCACAGAAAACGGAAATTGTCAACTCGAACTTTCGGCAAGCTTCACATTAAACACAAAACTCCAAAACTATGCACAGTTTTGGAGTTCAAAAATTATTGGTCGATTCGAGGAAAACCTTTTGATTTCGCTCAAATCTACTTTAGAGAAAAGTTATTTTACTTCAATGAATGAAATTCCTAAAGCACGCTGATAATAGCGTATCTGTTTCATTTCTTTCCCGTTAGCTATAACGAATGAGAGTCCACTTTTTCCACCTCTTGCCGTTCTACCACTTCGGTGTGTGTAATACTCGTCCTTGTCCGGTAATTCGTAATGTACCACAAAAGATAGGTTTTGTACGTCAATTCCACGTGCAGCCAAATCGGTTGCAACGATATATTTCAAGGTTTTATTTTGAAAAGCACGCATCACTTTGTCCCTTTCCTTTTGAGTCAAATCTCCATTAATCGCTTCCGTCTCGTGGTTCTTCGCTTTTAACTGCTTGGCCAATTTGGTTGATGCCTTTTTAGTTCTACAGAAAATTACTCCTCTGTTCTTCTTTTGACTATCTAAGAAATCAAGCAATACATCCAACTTCTCTTCATCCAACACTTGTATATACTGGTGTTGAATTTTTTCGTTGACAATTTTCTTTTTATTCAAATGAACACCTTTAGCTATAGGCGAAAGGTATTTACGTGCAATTTCCACAATTCCATGGGGCATAGTTGCCGAGAACAACCATTTGTTTTGCGCATTTGGAATGGATGAAAGTATCTTCTCCAAATCTTTCTGGAAGCCCATGCTCAACATCTCATCCGCTTCATCAAGCACAACTGTTTTAACATTTTCTAGACTAATAACTCCTCTTTGCATTAAATCTAATAAACGTCCAGGTGTTGCCACAATAACATGGGTAGGACGCTGTAACCTACCTATCTGAATTTCTATTCGCTCACCTCCGTAAACACATTCGGTAAAAACCTTTTCGGTATACTTGGTAAATTTAAAGAACTGCTTGGCAATTTGCTGACCTAACTCACGTGTAGGTGAAAGAACTAGTGCTTGAACTACTTTTCTATCAGGATTTATTTTAGTTAACAAAGGAACTCCAAAAGCCAAAGTCTTCCCTGTCCCCGTTTGTGCCTGACCAATGAAGTCAGTATTCTCATCTAAAAGAATAGGTAGGGTTTTCTCTTGAATTTCTGTAGGATCAACGATACCTAATTCCTTAAAACTTTTGATAAACTCTTTACTTACTCCGAGTTGTTTGAAACTTGCCATGGTGTGAATGTTATAGGGTGCAAAGTAAGTTAAAATGTGGGGGGAAAACTAGAGAAAATATCCCTCAATTAAAAAATAGAGTTGCTTATCCGCTTGTTTGCCCGTTGAGCAAGCTCATCTTTGTTAAAAAGATCTCAATTTTTGATTTTATTTCCTTCCTATAATTGTACTTAAAATTGTATTCATCCATTGCCTTCTGGATATGCAACAAACTAATATGATGGTAGGTTCCTTTTACTATTCTTGTAAAATTTCCAACAACATTTTTACACCAGTTGTATTTCATAACCTTGGCTCTTATCCACCTTTTTTCGGCTTCAGCATTAAACATAGGTCTACCGTAATTACTGAACAAAATCTTCAACATTTTGTAGTCTTTCTTTTTAGAGTGGACAATAGAATCAGCTAAATTCCAGCTATAGCAATCAATTTCGAGCTTTATCCTATCAAATTTTTCACCTTCAGATTTACCATAATAAACCTCGCACATGCTCAAAGGATTTGATTTTGAATGAAGATCAAACTCCATCAAATCATTGTATTCAAAAAATTCTTTGCCTATGATATCCCCCATTTCTATCCGTATCTTTTGAACCATATAATAAACGGTTTCATAGCGCTTCAAACTAGACTGTCTGTGTATTTCACAAATCGATGGTGACTTTTTAAAATCACAAGTCAAATAGAGTATTTCCATCCAATTTTTAAAAGACACATGACTATCCCTCATAAACGTCACGCTTTTTAGAGATATTTTCTTTCGACAATTACAACACCTCCAGCCTTTGTTTTTATAACTCCATATCAGCTCATCACTTGAGCATTTAGAACAACAAAGTCCTTTATTTTCAACACTTTTCTTTAGGTAGTTGACGCATGACTTTTCATTGGAAAATGTCCTATAGAATTCTGATAATTTCATCGTAGGTTGATTTGATTTCTAATAAGTTACGAAATACCAATAATTAATACAAATGGGCAAACAAGCGTATAATCAGCTAAAATTCTGTGCTTTTTATTTTTTTAGCTCCCCACCAAGCCCCACCTTGGTGCCGCGTCATCCACTTTATAAATTTCACCAAAGGCAATTTCAACTACATCCAAATTGTGCTTCTACAGTCGCAAATTTGTATCAAGTTTCTCTAGCCTTTGGCTTCAATTTATGCCGTTGCTACCGCTGGTAGTTTCCTTTATTTTAACTAACATTGAATCTTAAATCCGCAGAAATGAAGGTCATCAAAGCTACCGGGCAACATTTAAAAGATATCATGGAAATCATTGGTCATGCCCAAGCTTATTTGGCCGGACTAAACATTGATCAGTGGCAAAATGGATATCCGAATGAAGACAGGATATTACAAGATATTGCCCTGAACGCATCTTATTTGTTACTCGATGAAAATGAAAAAATAATGGCTACTGCCATGTTCACTACTGACCCTGAACCAACCTATGCATCCATTCTCGGTGAGTGGATAACACCTCAAAATGCCAAATATGGAGTAATTCACCGTATGGCAGTACACAATGACTATAGAAAAACGGGAGCTGCTCGTAAGCTGTTCGATTACTTTGAAAATCAGCTAACTAATCTTAACATTGCCTCCATGCGCATAGATACGCACGAAGACAATTTAGGCATGCAGAAACTTTTGAAACTGAACAACTATCATTACTGTGGCATTATACATTTAGATGATGGTGCAAAAAGATTGGCTTTCGAAAAAATTATTGTTTCTAACGAAGACCTAAAAAGAGATACCTTAAAAACTTGGGATGGTTTAGCTGCAGCCTATGCTGACAAATTTATGCACCTCGATATCTATGACGATAGTTATAAAAGCTTCTGTTCTCTTCTTCCTGAAAATGCAAAAGTCCTTGAGCTCGGTGCTGGGCCCGGTAACGTTTCTAAGAAAATACTAGAACTTCGACCGGATTTGGACTTACATGTTACGGACTCCTCCATCAACATGATTGAAAAAGCGAAAGAATTTATTCCTGAAGTTAGAACCACCCTTCTCGATCTTTACACGCTAAATAGCCATAATGAAAAATACGACGCTATACTCTGCGCATTTGTTCTACCCTATATCTCTTCTTCAAAATTAAAGGAGGTTATTGAAAATATTACAAGGCTTCTAAATCCAAAAGGCGTCCTATATGTGAGTTTTGTGCCTGCAACAGGGTCTAAAATCAAGCTGCACGGTGATCATGAAAAAGGACGAATGTTATTTCATTATCACGACCGTAAGGAATTAGTTGATATCTTGAATAAACTACATTTCACGATCAAAACCAATCTTTCCATTAACTATGATCTTCCGGAAGGAAATTCAGAGATTCATGAGGTATTAATTTCGGAATTGTCCTAATTCTATAGGACATTTTACCTAAGAATTTACGGGCATTGATTTTTATCAATGTTACCTGGTTTTTATGCCGTAGCTTTAAACTAAACATTTTTTATAGCATGAAAGCCTTCACCTTCGTATTCGTATTAGTTGTTGTAATTACAGGATGTAAACCTCAAATAATTCAACCAAATTTTGGAGATAACCACTACAAAGTAAATTACAACCTACATGATATTTCTACAGTTAAATCAGGGGCTTACAAGTATGGGGAAAACTACGATTACAACGTAAACTTATGTAAAGATTTAACCTCTAAAGGAATGATGGTTAAAGATGTAAAAGTTAGTAGTCACGGAAAAGGAACGGATAACAAATTGAGCATCTTATTTGACGTAAACGAAGATTTTTCTCAAGAAATACTAGCAATTGTTTCCAATAGCAACAGTATAGAAAAAGGTAGAACGAAAACACGAACTGAGATTACAACAAAGGAAACACACTACATAGATTTCATTTTTGATACATCCATCAACCTAGATAGAAATGACTTTATTGTATTAAAATAATGATTATAAACTCTTTCTAGACCTTTAATAAAACGAGCTGACCCAAAAGAGGAGAGTGAATCAATCAAGCGAGTTTCAAACCTCTTTTTATTATGTTAACATAGCAAACAATCTTTTAACACATCCTTTAGAAACCCATAAATACTTTTCAACAACCTTGTTATTTCTTTGCTTCGAAATTAATTATTTAAAAAAAGATGAAAATTTTAACAGGGACACAGTTTGGAATTTTGGCATTTTCGGCCTTAACATTATTCTCATGTAAAAAAGAAGAAGTAACTCCTACAACAGACACAGATACTTACCAGAGTTATGAAAAGCATGTAGAATTAGAAGGTGAAGACAACATGCGCGATATGGGTGGTTACACAGGAGAAAACGGAAAACGCGTATTATTTAGAAAATTATTCCGTTCTGGAGAACTTTCTGGTCTAACAGAAAACGACAAACAAATCATGCTCGACTTAGGTATTGAGCAAGTAATTGATTTAAGAACAAATACTGAGATTAATGAGCACCCAGATAACTTACCTACTGGTGTAAACTCCTTCCATTTACCGTTAATCGATGAGGCACCTGGAAGTGGTTCAGGAACTGGTGGAAGTTACGAAGACTTTATTCAAGCCGTTATTAGCGGACAAGTAGATGCTACTGAAGTTATGATTAACTCTGCTTACAACACAATAGATTCCATTAAAATTGCGAACTGGACAACGATTTTCAATCATTTAGAAGACAACAAAGTAACCCTTTGGCATTGTACAGCTGGTAAAGACAGAGCTGGAATGACGGCAGCCTTAGTTCTCTCATCTTTAGGTGTGGATAGAGCAACTATCATCGAAGACTTCTTGGCTTCTAATGATTTCTTGGCAGATTATATCGAAGGAACCGTTGCATATATGAATGCTGAATACGGAAACAATGCAGGTGAAGCTATGCGCCCTGTATTAGGTGTTGAAATTGAATACATAGAAGCTTTCTTTACAGCTATTGAAACGAATTATGGTTCTGTAGAAAATTTTTTAAATGTCTTAGATGTTGATATCGCTAAAATGCAAGCTAACTTCTTAGAAAAATAGATTTTCCCTCATCAATAGTTTAAGCGTGATTCTTTTTGAACCGCGCTTTTTTTTATTTATACACCAACCTTCTAAAACTATGAAATTCAACACAAAAACTCTCTGATCAAAACCACAACTGAATGAGTTGTCTAAAAAAAAGTTAAAACATCTTACTTATAGTTGTCAGCAAATGAACTCATGTTTACTATGCTTTTCTTCTACTTAATAAACAAGTACTTTCTACGTAAAAAGAGTTAGGTATGAAAAACACCATAAAAGTAGAACGTGCAAAAAAGGACATGACCCAGCAAAATTTGGCAGATGAAGTTGGTGTTTCTCGACAAACCATCAATTCGTTGGAAAAAGGCAGGTATGTTCCTTCAACAATTCTAGCACTTAAAATTTCCGAGGTTTTCAATACACCGGTTAATGAAATTTTTCAATTGGACGAAAATGATTAATCGTCTAAGAGGATAAAACTTTAAAAGCATACATCTTT
This sequence comes from Lishizhenia tianjinensis, assembly GCF_900116425.1. Lineage (GTDB taxonomy): Bacteria > Bacteroidota > Bacteroidia > Flavobacteriales_D > Crocinitomicaceae > Lishizhenia > Lishizhenia tianjinensis. Next base: position 1,184,491 of record NZ_FPAS01000001.1, read on the forward strand.
TTTGTATGTTTTTTTTGGTTAAAATCCCTCGAAATTCACAGAAACGCTTTGACCTCCTTCATCCATAATCATCAAAATATGATCACCGGGAATGATGTCTACTTTCATTTGATGTTTCCCTGAGGTACTTCCCACAAAATCATCATCTAAATGCCAATACAAAACGGCATTCTTGTCTCTGTGCGTTGCTTCTAGTATCACTTGTTCGAATTCACCCTTAAAGTTTTTCGGAATGATCAATTTTGAATCATCTTGCGGGTAAATAATACCCAAATCTCTCTCCTCAAAGGCCGAGCAACCTAAATCATAGGGCGGAATTTCTTTGTATTTCTGATGTCCTCTTTTATAATAAAAAGCTGCAACGGGGTCTAAACAAAACCAAACCGTATCCTTAACGGTTTTCCCCTGAATACAATTCCTATTCACCCTTAAGCCCTCTTCATTGATCAAGATATGTTGGTGGTAGGTACAAACACCCAAAGCCTTGGCCTGCATGCTTGTTTCTGTTCTCACAGTAGGACAAGCAGGAGAAGGCGCCAAACCAGAGCTAGCACATAAATCAATGTATTTTAAGGCAGCCAAAGGTTTTTCAAACCAACCCTTCTTTTCTAACTCTTGGAAAATATCAAACATTAAAGGCGCCGCTACAGAAGCTCCCGTTAAACCCGGTCTCCCCTCTCCTTCTGCATTTCCAACCCAAATAGCCACCAAATAATTCGCGTCGTAGCCTACAGCCCAGGCGTCTCTATAACCAAAGCTCGTCCCTGTTTTCCACGCTACCTTTCGCGAAGAGGAATATTGACGCCAACTTTCCTCCATCCCTGGTCGCTGAACCTCCTTCAAAGCTTCGGTTACCATCCACCATGTACCTTCGTGGTAGTTTTTTGTAGGATGCTCATACTCCTCTCCTTTCCATACCGAAAGTCCAGCATAATTCTCTTGCTCATTTTTAATGTAATTGTTTAAACTTCTTGCTTGCTTCGAATAGGCATGAACAACATCCCATAAACTTACTTCTGCTCCTCCAAGTATAAGAGACAATCCATAATTATCAGGAGAACGATTAATGGATGTAAAGCCCAAAGCTTTCAATTCATCATAAAAACGCAACACACTGTAATCTTTCAAAATATTGGTAGCAGGTATGTTTAAAGACCTTGCCAAAGCCTCGCTTGCGGGAACCACTCCATCGAAACTTTTATTAAAATTAGAGGGCGAAAAACCGTGAATAGAAATGGGAACATCACGTAACAAAGTAGTATTGTGCAACATTCCTTCCTCTATGGCCGCAGCATATAAAAAGGGTTTGAGTATACTTCCCGAACTTCTTGGAGCTTGAATTAAATCCACAAATTGAGCATTGGCTCCTTCAAAATTGGCGTTTCCTACGTAAGCTTTTACCTCGCCAGTTTGCACATCTACCACCACCGCACAGGCGTTTTTTATTTCGTTGTTTTCTAAGAATTTTACATAATTATTCAATCGCTGGGTCACTCGCTTTTGAAGTCGACCATTCACGGTAGAATTTGTGCGCTCACCACCTTTGCCTTTACTATTGGCCAAGGTCAATAAATGAAATGCAGAATTGGGTAAATCCATAGGTTTGCCGGGCAATGGCTCTAATAAAGACAATTCATAAGTAGAAAGATCTATTACCTGATTCTCCCATAACTTTTTGAGCAACTTATCTCTTTTGGCTTTCAACTCCTCTGAGTTCTTCCCCGGACGAATAAGTGCTGGAGCATTGGGCAACACAGCCAAAGTTGCATACTCGGCCCATGATAATTGATGCAAAGGCCTGTGGAAATATCTCCAAGCCGCTGTTTCAGCCCCTACAACATTTCCTCCATAAGGCGCATGAGAAACATACATCTTCAATACCTCATCCTTACAGTAGCTAAACTCCAAACGTATGGCTTGATAGAGCTCTATGATTTTTTCAAAATAGGTACGCGCTTTGTTTTGGCGCGACAAGCGTATGACTTGCATACTCAAGGTACTCCCTCCACTTACAACTCTTCCTTCGCTAATGTTTTGAAACATTGCCCTGAAAGTGGAAACGGGGTTTACTCCAGGGTGATAGTAAAAATATTCATCCTCAAAGTATAGTATACACTGTTCTAATTCGTAGGGTATACTATCAACCTGCGGAAAACGCCACTGTCCGTCACTTGCAATTTGGGCTGCTAACAATTCGCCCTTTTCATCATTTACCAAAGTTGAATAGGGCAAATCAAATAAGCGACTCGGGAATAAATAATAAAAAAGGAAGCCAAAGAGTACTAACCCTATCAACTTCCTTTTATTTCTTTTGGTTAATCTCATTCTTTAACTACTTCTACCCATTTACCAGCTTCGGTGGCAAAAATAGACTCATCGTACATAGGTGCACAGAAAATTGCGGGTTGATAATATTTCCCCAAGAAGGTAGCATTCAACAACACCTCTATTTCTATTCTGTCATTCTTCCCTAAATCGAAGTAAGAGTAAACTCTATCATCTCTGATGTCTTGGTACTCTACTTTTGCATTTTGCTTGTAATCATCTGCTAAACGCGAATTGATAATTTGCCAGCCAGAAGGGAAAATTTGTGTCAACGCCATTTCTTGGTAATCACCTCTTATTCCAGGATGTGAAAGGGTAACAATGGCTTTAAAGTCCTGACCTTGTTTTAACTTATCAACAGAAATTAACTTTCCATCTAAATCTTTATAAACCACTTCCATTTTTAGGTCTTTACTCGCCGTTGTAACCTGAGATTCTGCAGGAATTCCCGATTGCTCTACATTCACAAAGAGTAAATTACTTCCCTTGTTGATTACTTCTATTTGTCCTGACCTAAATTTCTCTGTATCTACTTGATATTGATAGATGGCAGCATCTGTTGAAACATCTACGGTAGTTCCATTCACTTTTAAGCTGCACGTAATTGCAGCTCCAGCATCATCTTCACCAATTAATTTACCTATAGCCAATAAGGCATACGCTCTGGTTTGCGTGCTATGCCATCCTGTGGATAAGTCTTTGGCTATTTCTTTGGCTAACTCCGCAGCTCTGGTCTTATCCTTCAAATAAACCATAGTTTCCAAAATCATAGCTCTATCTCTTATTCCTGAACCATAGTTATACCCCATAGATCTATATTCTGGAATTGCATAAGATTGTTGACTCAAACTTGTAGCAGCCTTGGCTTGACCTATTATTGCATAAGCAGCCGCCAATCTCCATGCTGCAGCGGCACTTAATTCAGCATCATTTTTCAAGCGGTTCATTGCACCTACTTCTGCTTTCCCAGCTAGAGCTAGTGTATACAAACGGTAAGCTTGATCCAAATCTCCGCCGTAACGTCCCCAGTTGTATTTGCGCGTCCACTCTTTGGCTCTTTTCTTTTGGAATTTCACCCAAGCATTTAACATACCTGCAGGTAATTCATACCCTTTATTTTTAGCCTCTAACATGAAATGTCCTGCATAGTTGGTTCCCCATTCAGATACATAACTAAAATTGTTTCCAGGCCAATAAGTAAAGCCTCCATCTGTGGTTTGGAAAGATTTGTATTTGATCAATGCAGCATTGATATTATCGTTCACCTTCGTCTTTTCCTCTGCCGTCATTTTCACAAAATTTGAAAGGAACAATTGAGGGAAAACAGCAGATGTTGTTTGTTCTATACACCCGTGTGGGTAGCGAATTAAATAAGAAAGTTGTTTCTCTAAATTCAAATGAGGGATGCGAGAAATCTCCACTTTGGCTGTATTCGTTCCTCGAATTCCAAAGGCAGAGTAAACGCTACTCCAACTCGTATTTCCTTCTACAGATTGTACGATAGATTTAGTCATAGGTGGATTGGCAGGTCGCACTAAAATTTCAATTTCTTCGAATGATTTTTCCTTGCCAGAAGTCACCTCTACTTTGAACTTACCAACGCCTAATTTATTCGCTACTTCATAGTCAAAGTAAACCGTCTGATCACCTTTCCCAGAAAAATTAACGCTTTGCTGCGTACTTCCTTTAGCCTGCAAGAATTCATTAGAACTCACCTTAACATTAACCTGTTTGATCTTATCGCTCATGGCAATAACATTTACAGGAACTTTAATTTGTTCTTTAGGACCTAAAACACGCGGCAAGGTAGCTTGCACCATCAAAGGTTGTTTTACTTGTATTTCTTGTTCAGTAGAACCATATGCTCCTTTATGTGCCGCTACTACCATCACGCGTACTGCACCAATGTAATTCGGCATATTTATTTTGTGCGTAGCTTCCTCCCCTTCCTCTAAATAAAAAGGTCCGATGTATTTTACAACAGGTTTAAATCGGTTGGCAGAAGCATCTTCTTTGTATACCAAACCTTCGTCACCACCTATGGCTAAGAGGGCCGCCATTTTACCTGTTTGCGCACTCATTACATATTTATACATGTCCCACGTACGCACACTTAAAGCTTCTTTGCTGTAGAAGTTGGGCCATAAATCAGGTGTTTCAAATCGCGTTAAAGAAAGCAAACCTTCATCCACAACAGCTAAGGTATAGGCCATAGCTTTCCCTTCTTTTTCTTTCACTTTAACGGTGTAATCGGATAAAGGCTGAACCGTTTCTGGAGCCTTAATTTCTGGGTATAAATGCGTTTCTGGATCTGAAACAGCAACTGGCGTTATACCATACATGCGTATGGGTAGAGCATTTTCGGTTTGACCATGAGGCTGAACCAAGGTAGCACTAACATAGACATTGGGCGCCATATCCGCGGTTGTAGGTATTTCTATCACCGTAGATTTATCATCTGCTTCTTGCCAATAGGTTGCCAAAATTTGGTCACCCTTTTCTACCGTTACAAAGAATCTACCTATACCACCAGAAGGAACTGTAATTTTGGCTGTTTCTCCTACATCATAGCTGTTCTTGTCTGTTTCTAAATTCAACATAGAAGCAGCCTCTGTATTGCCATTATCCTCTGCGTACCAACCGTAGTAATCTGCAAAGAAGCTTTGCATAGCACTGTGACCAGATTTCTCATCTATCACGCGCAACAAGTATTTACCCCAACCTCTTTCTGGGAATTTTAAAGTGAAATTAGATTTACCATTTTTCACATAAAAGCTTTCTGTTTTGATAAGGTCTGATGAGTTTCTCGAAACATAATTGGTCAATTCATTCTCTCCATTTCCTTCCCACCACCAGTTGTAAGAAACTTTATAAAGCTCTACTTTCACGTTGCGTGAAAGTGCATTACCATCTTCATCTACTGCAGCTATAGAAACGGCATGTTCGTCTTCTGAATTCAAGGCTGTTCTCCAATTTGATCCTCCCTCCATTTTGAGTCCAACATAGCTGGTGTAGGGTGAATACCTTTTAGAAGTGTAATCTTGACTAAAGTCCCCCCCTTCTTCAAAAACTTTGGTGCTCCATCTGAGTTTTAACATTCCAGGCGCTTGTTCTGGTTTTTCCCAATCAAAGCTCACCCTTGCCCTACCATTGGCATCTGTTTTCACTTCTGCCAACAAAGGTTCGTCTAAGGCATATCTTTTCGATCTATCGTCGAATTGATAATTTTCATATCCTTTAAAAGTAGTTTGAAGGTTAAAAACATCTAACTCAACCTTGGCTTTTAAGTTCGCTGCCGGAGCCCCGTATAACCAATCTGCCTGCAAGGTGGCGCTGCTTGCTGAATTGTGATTTAGGACATCTTCCAAATCATAGTTGATACGAATACGATTCGGCTTAACGGTTTCTATTTTCAAATATTTATAGAAATCAGAATTCCCTACAATTACTTTTGCCTTCCATTTTCCAGTTGGAGAATCAGGCATGGTTGTAAAAGGAAAAGCATACATTCCCTTCACACCATTTGTAGAAACTTTCTTAGTAAACAATTTCCCCATGGGGTCATAAACCTCCATTACAACGGGATGATTTTTAGGTAAAGTTGCCAACTTATCCTCCAAGGCAAAAGTTAAGAAAACCGTATCGCCCGGACGCCAAACTCCTCGTTCTCCGTAAATATGTCCTTTAATCCCTTTATCAATATGCTTCCCTCCTACTTCATACAAACTTGTAGAAAGCGCAGATCCATTATCTACACGTAAATAGCCGCGTTGCGTTCCTTTTTTAGCGATCAATAAATAGGCTTTTCCATCTAAATCAAGAGATAGTAAACCGTCGCTATTTGTTTCACCGGAACCTATGAGTTGATTTTGGAAATTGTAAGCCTCTACCAAAATTCCTTTTAAAGGATCAGTAGATCTTAGATCAGATATTGCAATTTCGTAGCGGTTATCTGCACCTTCTTTGGCGATGATTCCAAAGTTGCCGGACAAGATATTTCGACTTACCTGACGGTTATAATATTTGTAATAACTATCCGTACATGGATTGTCTTTGTCTCTATAATCATAGCCTCCCGTAAACCACCCGTCTACGTTCATGTAATATTCATTCGACTCATAGTTTTGTTCCTGACGCTCTAGAGGCTCTATGATTCCAGTAGAATCTCCACACGGATATAAAGATTGGTGGCGTTCGAATGACATCATTACCCTGTAGATAGAACCCGGTTCTGAATCTATGTAACGGTTCAAGTCTATTTTAAAATTATTCCATACCCCATAGTCTATAGGTTCTGAGGTTACCAAATCAACACTACCATCATATACCAATCTACCTACACGCGCCAATTCAGAACTTCCATTGTGCTGATTTTCTTGGAAAAATTGATTCACATTATCCTCAAAAACACGTAAGATTCTTAAGTTAACCGCCTTTAGGTTGATGGCTTTAAAAGGAAAGTCTATGGTTCCATTATTGGAAGGCATGATTACCCCATCACCAATTAATTCTAAAGCGGGTTTTTCTGTATTAAAGGTGAGAAGTTTACTAAATTCTTTGTTGAGCGGCATCCCTTTGCTGTTGCGTATAGATCGGTTCACAACAATTCGCTCTTCCTCAAACATCTTTCCTTGTGGATAGGCAAGAATTTCATTTCCTTTTATACTTAACCTTAGGTTTTTACTTGATGCTAAATACACCAATCCTTCTAAATTTTGATTCTTCTCTATAGGATCTGAACAAAGAATAGAAAAATGTAGTCCAGGTTCATTCACCACTTTGGCTTGTAAAACTTTAAACTCGTTAATTGGCGGAACTTCCAACATCAGGTCATCTTCTACATCTACGCCCAAAGGTTCTCCTGTCCAAGATAAAAGTACTTTGCTTGACTTACCTCCACGTTTGATTCCTGTCAAAGTAAAAGTGTGCGATTTACTCGAATTATTATGTTCCCATATCACGTTTAAGCTTTTACCCTCTTGCGTAGCCGTAAAACAAGCCTCCACATCAGCCGGAGAGGCCATATCTCCCGTTCTTACACTTCCTTTTACATCTTGCTTGGAATAATCGCTTTCACTTTGGGTGTGAATCCCTGTAAAGTTTACCACTAAATTTTGGTGCATTACCATAAAACCAAAGTCTAAACTTTCATAGGCTTCTTCCACTTCCATGAGTTCTTTTAGATAAAAGGTTCCCACATATTTTTGTCCACCTTTTAAGTTCTCAGAAGGTTTAAAAGCTATACTTTGTTTGTCTATCCAATAAGCGTCTCCTTCTATGCTGGGTTCAAAATCAAACAAGTCGTTGTCTATTTTCTCTCCAGGTTGAGCATTTTCTAAGGGAGCTACGAAAACTATTTTAATTTCGTCTTGATTAGAAATAACACCAGAGGTAAAGGCGTTGATATAATCGCTAAATCCTGGATTAACTTGTATTTTGGATAAATCTATTTCCTTATCAGAACAGGAAAAAAGAATAAATGTAGCTAGGAAGAAGGTGATAAACTTTTTCATTTTGTGTGGAATAAAATCTTAATTAACAGCTTTTTAGATCTGAAAAACATGTAGAATTTTTCAGGTTGCTTAAAAATAGTGTTTTCATCTTAAAAACTTAGGTGACAAGGTCGCTTATTTCGTTCATTTTTAAAATTTCTTTAGAACACCGAAGAAAGCTTATTTTTGGGGCAAACATTTCACGCATGAAGAGCACTGCATTGGCAATCAATTGGAAAACTGCAAAAGAAGGGTTTACGCCTAGTATAGATGTCTTAGACACCGACCTAAAGTTGAATTTTAAAATAAGTAGTGAAGGAATAAGCTACCTGCAAGAAGATGAGCCTGTATTTCTTAATTTCCAAAATGTTTACGGGTATAGCTCAACTAACATTACCGCTGAAGCCTACAACCAAGGCGCCTACCGCTGGAAGGAAGATGACCTACAATGGGGCGGTTTTATAGAATTGAAAAAGAGTAATTTCTTGCAAAACCCACCGACTCATTTTCAACAAGTCATTAAAAACCCCAAGGGCTTAAAGCTGCGTCATTTTGTGTTTTTTGGTCCAGAACAAATTATAGAATGCATAGCCGAAGATTATAAATTCAGCTTTGAAAATGATCCACAGGAAGCGTTGGAAGCTAAATACCCCAAGGCCTATTTAAACTATTACCTCTCTTTGTTTTTCACACACTTTGAAAATGTAAATGCTGAAAACTTGCGCATGTTTACAGATCTCTATTTACAACTCACCAAACGCAAAGATTTTCCTTTGTTGCAGGATGAGGTGAAAGCCATCGAGAAAAACAAAGACGCCGGACTAGTTCTAAAATATGTTCACAGTCTTACTCAAAGTAAATTCACTGAAAAGCAGTTGAAGGAGGTGTTGAAATATATTGTTCAGTATAAGTGAGAAAACAGTTTTGAGTGTGAGTAGGGAGACTTGAGATGATACGTATTTTAGTATTTCAAACTCTACCCCGCACCAATCCATACCATATTTCTATTTTTTACAAAAGACTTATTTGCTCAGTAAATCTCCTATCTTTGCAGCATGCTTAGAGTTGGAATAGTTAATACACTAGAGATCCTGCGCTTTACAAGTGTGGGTGCTTATTTAGGAGACGATCAGGATAATGATGTTTTATTACCGAACAAATATCTTACAGAAGATATGAAGGAAGGTGATGAAATTGATGTGTTTTTATACCACGATTCTGAAGATAGAATTGTTGCCACTACGCAACGTCCGCTTATTAAGCTGAATGAATATGCTTACTTAAAAGTGAAAATGGTGACCAAGTTCGGTGCCTTTTTAGACTGGGGATTGGAAAAAGATCTTCTCGTACCTTTTAAGGAGCAAACCACCAAAATGGAGGAAAATGGAACCTACCTCATCTACATGTATTTGGATGAACAAACGGGTAGATTGGTAGGTACGGCCAAAGTAAAAAAACACTTCTTTGATGAGGTATTGGACCTAGAAGTTGATGATAAAGTAGAACTTTTGATTTGTAACGAAACTGATTTGGGTCAAAACGTTATCGTTAACCAAATGTACTCTGGATTGATTTACCACAACGACATTTCTCGTCCATTAAAAAAGGGTGAATTAACAACTGGTTATGTCTACACCATTAGAGAAGATGGAAAACTAGACATACGTTTAGACAAGAGTGGTTACGAAAAGATAGAACCCAATGCCGATAAAATTTATGCTGCCATTATTGAAAACGGTGGTAAGTTGGCCTTGACAGATAAATCTCACCCAGACGATATCCGCGAGCGTTTAGGAATGAGTAAAAAGACCTTTAAGAAGTCATTAGGAAATTTATACAAAGCGCGTAAAGTTGAGATTCACGACGATTACATAGAACGTGTAGATTAGGTTTCTACGGAATATAAAAAAAGCGGCTACTCTTTAAGAATAGCCGCTTTTTTGTTTTAAATATTTTGAGTTAAAAATTATACCCTACACTTAATTGAGTGGAGAAAGTATAGTCATTTATTGCATCTACAAAACTAAATTCTCCCTCTTTTCTTCGATACATCGGATGAAAGTTTTGGAAGTATTGAGCTCTAAATCCAAGGTTGATACGATTCCAATCATAACGTAAACCTATACCTCCGTTAAAACCAATCATGATATCGTTTACCCCGTCAAGTTTAAGCTGATCATTTGATTTTTCGCTTAAAAGTATATCCACCCTTGGTCCAGCAAAAACGTAAGGATGCAACTTCTCTAAAAACAGTTTCTCTAGTTTGTAATTAATAAATGTATTCGCTCCTACATAGTTGAAGTGTCTATACACAGTAATATCTCCTAAATAATTTCCATTCATATCCACTAATGGAATTTCATCCTGACCACCTTTTTGAACATAATGTATTCCTGAAGAAAGGAGAAAGGATGATTTCTCTACGTAATCATAGTTTATACTTATGTGCGAACCAACTGTGAAATGATTGTATCCATTTAGGTTTTCAGAAAATTCATAATTAAAGTCCAATTTGGAAAAAGAAGTACCTGCATTTAAGTTTAAACGCTGTGAAAAACTAGCCAAAGGAAGCACGGTTAAAAATGCGGTGATTAAAGTTATTTTTTTCATTTATAAGGTGTTTGTATCAAAAACGCAAACCGAGTTTTTTTATTACGTCAACTTAGAAATTATACCCAAAACTCAGTTGTGTAGAGAATGAAAGGTCTTTAATTTTATGCCAATTATGTGGCGGTTCATAATTAATATCAGCAAGGTTATTAAAGCTGTGTAAAAAATGTGCATTCCATCCTAAACTGAATTTTTGAAAATCGTACCTCAAAGCTAATCCGGCATTGATTCCAAACATCAAGTCATTGGCGTTGATATCCAAATCAAGAGAAGAATTATAACCCATTAAATAATCTACTCGCGGCCCGGCAAAAACAACAGGATTCAATTTTTCGAAGGGAAGAAAACTCAATTTATAGTTAATCACCGTATTTAGACTCAAATAGTTAAAGTTTAACCGACTACTTTCTAACTTTTCCTCAGTTTGACTTGGAAATACATATTCTTTAGTCCCACCTTTTTGTAAATAATTCAGAGAACTAGATAGGTAAAAATGTTCTTTTTCCAAATAGTCTAATTGAAAACCAAGATTTACCCCCATAAAGTATTGTTCATAGTCAGTCACGAAATAATCTCCGTACAAACGTTGGTAATCTATTTTAGAGAATGAAGTCCCTGCATTTACATTTAAACGCTGCGAAAAACCAAATAACGGGAGACTTAAGATTGCCAATAAGGTGAGTTTACTTTTCATGATATGAATTTAGATGATTAAAGTTCCAATATACAAAAAACGGTTGACCTCGAAAGATCAACCGTTTTATCTGTAAACAAAAACCGGTGCATTATTTCGCTATATCAAATCTATCCGCATTCATAACTTTCGTCCAAGCTGCTACGAAATCTTTTACAAATTTCTCGTTGGCATCATTGGTTGCATAAACCTCAGCAATCGCTCTTAATTCAGAGTTAGATCCGAAAATCAAATCTGCACGTGTTGCTGTCCATTTTATTTCATCCGTAGTTCTGTCTTTTCCAACAAATTCCATTTTGTTTTCAGAAGTTGCAGACCAAACTGTTCCCATATCTAACAAGTTCACGAAGAAGGCATTATTCAAGGTTCCTGGAGTAGCAGTGAAAACTCCATGTGCAGAACCATCATAGTTCGCATTCAAGACACGCATACCTCCTACTAAAACCGTCATTTCTGGAGCTGTTAAGCCTAACAACTGTGCTTTATCTACTAATAATTCTTCTGTTTTTAGCGTGTATTCCGTTTTCTGGTAGTTTCTAAATCCATCTGCCATAGGCTCTAAAACAGCCATTCCTTCGGCGTCGGTTTGTTCTGCCAAAGCATCCATTCTTCCAGGCGTAAATGGAACTTCAACTTCTACTCCTGCCTGACGTGCCGCTTCTTCTACCGCTACTACTCCACCTAATACGATTAAGTCAGCCATAGAAACTTTCATGTTCCAGTTTTTAGCGTTGAAATCCTTCTGAATTTCCTCGTAAACGGCCAATACTTTTTTCAATTCTGCAGGGTTGTTTACTTCCCAGTTTGCTTGTGGTGCTAAACGAATGTGTGCTCCGTTGGCTCCACCTCTTCTGTCAGATTCTCTGTAGGTAGAAGCCGATGCCCAAGCCGTAACAATTAACTGTTGTTGTGTCAATTCAGAATTTAAAATCGTTTGCTTCAAGTCTTTGATTTCTTTCGTTCCAATAATTGCGTGATCTACCGCTGGAATTGGATCTTGCCAGATGTAATCTTCTTTGGGCACTTCTGGTCCCCAATAGCTAGAACTTGGTCCCATATCTCTATGTGTTAACTTAAACCAAGCCTTTGCAAATGCTTTTTCAAACTCCGCTGGGTTCTCGTAAAATCTTCTTGAAATGACTGCATAAATAGAATCTTCTCTCAACGATAAGTCTGTTGTTAACATCGTTGGTGCAACTGTTTTGTCTTTATCAAAGGCATGTGGGTACATTTTTTCAGGGTTTTTCGCCTGCCATTGGTGTGCTCCTGCCGGACTCTTCACCAATTCCCACTCGTTTTCAAACAAACTCTTGAAGAAATCATGACTCCATTTAGCTGGCGTAGATGTCCACGTAACTTCTAATCCAGAAGTAATTGCATCTGCACCTTTACCTGACTTATAAGATGATTTCCACCCCAAACCTTGCTCTTCAATTCCTGCAGCTTCTGGCTCAGGTCCAACGTGATCTGCTGGTCCTGCACCGTGCGTTTTACCAAAGGTGTGTCCACCCGCAATCAAAGCCACTGTTTCCTCATCGTTCATTCCCATTCTCCCGAAGGTTTCACGAATATCATGGGCTGCCAATTTTGGATCTGGATTTCCGTTAGGTCCTTCTGGATTCACGTAAATCAATCCCATTTGCACTGCCGCTAAAGGATTTTCTAATTCTCTATCCTCAGAGTAGCGCTTATCACCTAACCATTCTTGCTCCATTCCCCAGTAAACATTCGCTTCTGGTTCCCAAACATCTTCTCTACCTGCTGCAAAACCAACGGTTTCAAAGCCCATAGATTCTAAGGCAACATTTCCGGTTAATATCATTAAATCGGCCCAAGAAATTTTGTTTCCATATTTCTGCTTAATGGGCCATAAAAGTCTTCTTGCTTTATCCAAGTTGGCATTATCTGGCCAAGAGTTCAAAGGCGCAAAACGTTGTTGTCCGGCTCTAGAACCTCCTCTACCATCACCGGTACGGTACGTACCCGCAGAGTGCCAAGCCATACGTATAAAGAAAGGTCCGTAATGACCAAAATCAGCGGGCCACCAATCTTTAGAATCCGTCATCAACGCAGTTAAATCAGCTTTCAAGGCTTGGTAATCTAACTTTTCAAACTCTTCCTTATAATCGAAATCCTCTCCCATAGGGTTAGACTTCATTGAATTTTGACGCAGTACACTAAGATCTAATTGGTTGGGCCACCAATCTTTATTTGTTGTTCCAACGTTGGCGATAACTTGTCCTGTTGACCTGTTCTGATCAAATCCTAAAGGACAGCTTCCTCCTGCTGTCACCTCCATTTCAGCGGGCTTCTCTGTGTTGCACGAAGCAAGCGCTAAAAGAATAGCTCCTGTAAATAATGTTCTTTTCATCCTGTACTTGAATTGGTTTACAAATACAAAGAACGAGCATTTTAACCATTGGTAAAAATGATTATTTCTAATCAACTATAGATATTATTTATAACTTTTAAATAAGAGCCTTCGATTAATATTGAGGCAATGTTTTGGAGGCTACCGGCCGCGTTTTCCGCTGTATAACTTGCCAAAAATGCAAATTCAACTAAGGCGCAATTGCGCTTCCGGTGGTCGCAAATTTCACCCAAGTTTCCTTAGCCCTTTTGTTTAAGTTATGCCGCTACTACCGCTGGTAGAAATAAATTGAATCACCACAACTTGTCCTTTATAAAAACGCAATCAATCACATTGTTTTTTATAAACCTTAAGACAATATATAACACTATAAACTAACTTTTCAAAAAACAGTCTTATGCTGATTGAACAAAGTTGCGGTGATTCAATAAATCGAGTATTACTTTTTTTGACTCACTTCCAAAGCCTGGAAAACATCCGCTACAATATCTTCTAAATGTTCCAAACCAACCGACAAACGAATTAAGCCATCCGATATCCCAACGCTGGCTCTATCTTCTGGTGTTAATTTTGAATGTGTTGTACTTGCAGGGTGTGTGGCTATACTTCTGGTATCTCCTAAATTGGCCGTAAGCGATAACATTTGTAAAGCATCTAAAAATTTTCGTCCCGCACTTAAACCTCCTTTTATTTCAAAACTTACTATTCCTCCTCCAAGCCTCATTTGTTTCTTTGCTAAAGCATATTGTGGATGTGTTCTAAAATGCGGATACTTTAAAGTTTCCACAGCTGGATGTATCGCCAGACGTTCTGCCAAAGAAGCTGCGTTAGCAGAGTGTTTTTCTATACGTAGGGCTAAAGTCTCTAAAGATTTGCTCAGCACCCACGCGTTAAACGGACTCAAACAAGGTCCTGTATGTCGGGCAAAACCCTCTACTTTTTTTATAATTTCTTGTGTAGATAAAATCACTCCTCCCATGGTTCTACCTTGACCATCTATCCATTTTGTTGCCGAGTGAATCACGATATCCGCCCCAAACTCAATGGGTTTCTGAATAATAGGTGTAGCGAAACAATTGTCTACTACTAATAAAAGTCCATGCTTTTTACAAATCTCACCCAAGCGTTCTAAATCCACGATATCCAAGCCCGGATTAGAAGGCGTTTCTACATAAACCAACTTGGTTGTTGGCAAAATAGCGCGTTCAAAACCTTCATAATCCTGACTCCCTACATAACTTGTATGTATGCCCCATTTGGGTAAAATCTCCGTAAACAACTTGTGCGTACTTCCAAAAATGGCGCTACAACTTACAACATGATCTCCCTTCTCTAACAAAGCCCCAAAAGTTGAGAATACTGCTGCCATACCAGAGGCAGTTGCAAAACCCGCTTCAGTTTTTTCCAGTCGGCACATTTTATCTATAAACTCACTTACCGAAGGATTAGAATAACGCGAGTAGATATTTCCTTCTTGTTCATCTGCAAACAGTGCACGCATGTGCTCCGCATTTTCAAAAGCGTAACTACTGGTTAAATACAAAGGAGTACTGTGCTCTCCAAAAGGAGACTTTTCATTTTGTAATCGTATGGCCAAAGTTTCGTCTCTCATTCTTTCAGTCGTATTTTGGTTTCTATTTTCACTTCGTCTTTTATCATATTCCTTACCGAACAGTACTTATTGATACTCAGGTTAACCGCTTTCGCCACCTTTGCCAAATGCTCTTCTTCCGTGATTACAAACTCTAGAATAATTTCCTTAAAAATGGCGGGCACTTGATCTTTCACACGTTCGGCTTCTATATTCACTTCAAAGTGTTCTAAGAAAATGCGTTGTTTATTTAAGATGTGTACCGTATCTATACTTGTGCACAGGGCTAAACTTGAGGCAAACATTTCCATAGGTCGCAAACCATCGTCGCTACCCCCTACTGCCGCACTCGCTGTAGATCTACCGACTAAGTCTCCCGCTTTATAAATATTGAAGTCTAGTTTTTCTTGCTCTTTTACTAAGGATAATTTCATTTCATACATAATTTAGGGCTTCCACTTTGGGTTGAGAAGCCAGTTCTACTTCATTCTCTGGTAATACGGCTACAAATAAATCTGCCGTCGCATTTAAATTTAAGGGAAGTAAATCTTCGAACCTAATCCAACCTGTTTTATAATAGTAATCTGCACTTTGGTAATTTTCTTCCACGTGCAAGAAAGAAAGCTCTTCTAGACGCTTGGCATCTGTTGAACCTACATACACTTTCACTTTAAAATCTTGCGTTAAACTTAAATCCGTTAACACATTCGATTTTTTATACTCGTATTGATAGTCATATAATAATGCCGAAATATCGCTTAACACTGCACTCGCCGTAGGTAAACTTCCCGCACCCTGACCTTTGAACAATTGCTCATCAGAAAACAAACCTTCAACTGTTACACCGTTCAAAGCATTATCTATGGCATAGCAGTTATGGTCGGCAGGAATAAAGTGTGGAGCAACATAGGCCAAAAGTTTGTCATTTAATTTAACCGCCTTTGCCAAAAGTTTCACTTTTAATCCCTTCTCCTTGGCATACCTTACATCTCTTTGTTTAATATGACGAATCCCATAATTGAAAACATCTTTAGGTTCTACCGTTAAACCAAAGGCGTGTTTCACCAAAATACACAACTTAAACTTGGCATCAAAAGCATCTACATCAAGGGTTGGATCAGACTCTGCATAGCCTAAATCACTGGCTTCTTGCAAGGCTTCATCATAAGATTTACCGGCATCGGTTTGTGTTAAAATGTAATTGGATGTCTCATTGAAGATACCTTCTAAACGCGAGAGTACATCTGATGTATAATACTCCTCTATATTTCTAATTACAGGAATACTTGCACATACTGCTGCCTCGTATAAAAAGGAAACTCCATTGTCTTTGGCCAAGTCTATCAATTCGTCCAAATGCTCGGCAATTAACTTTTTATTGGCACTTACCACATGTTTTTGCCTACGCAAAGCTTCGGTTACTATTTCATACGCAGCTTCTGCATCATCTATCAATTCAACCACCAGGTTAATGTTGGGGTTTTCTAAAATTTCTGCTTTATCAAAACCATATAATTCTGGAGCTATACTTCTCTTTTTGCTTCTATCTTTTACAACAATGCGTTCTATGTTGGCTTTAATTTGTTGTGTTTCATGCAGTACTTTGTACAATCCACTTCCCACACATCCAAATCCGAATAATCCTATGTTTAACTTTGTGCTCATACCGCTACTTTCTTAAATTTTGTAATCTTGTTTCTGTTAAAATTGTTGTTGATGTAATCATCGAGGTACTCTATGATTTGCTCCTTTTCGATGAGGAAACCATCATGTCCGTAAGGAGAATCTATGATACCTAATTGCGCATTTGGAATTTGCTCGGCTAAAAACTCTTGTTCTTCTTTTGGAAAGAGTCCGTCACTGTTCACTCCTATCACCAAACATGGGTTTTGTATCACTCCTAAAGCCCTATGGAGTCCGCCTCTATTTCTCCCAACATTGTGGGCATCCATGCTTTTGGTAATGGCGTGATAACTAAAAGCATCGAAGCGCAAAGCAAACTTTACTCCTTGGTATTGTTGGTAACTAGAAGCTTTAAATTTGCTGAGTTCACCGTTGAAGTTTTCTTGTTGCGTCTGATTGTACAGGGCAGCAGTTCTGTAACTCAAAAGTGCGATGGACCGCGCAGCAACCAATCCGGTTTTGCCCCCTAATAAACTCTTGCGGTAAAAACTCCCATCACTCTCTATGGCCAATCGTTGCGATTCGTTGAATGCAATTCCATGTGGTGAATGTTGTGCATTCGTCGCAATTAAAATGGATGATTCAAAAACATTGCTGTTGAGTATGTTCCATTCTAAGGCGATTTGTCCGCCGTAAGAAGTCCCAACAAGGTGCTTAATTTTGCTTATCCCCAAGGAAATTCTCAAAAGATCAAAGGCACGTGCCGTATCACGGGTGGTTACCAAGGGAAAACTTCTAAAGTAACGCTCTTTGTTGCGCTTAAAAGATAGAGGATGAGTAGATCCATAAGGAGAGGCCAAGTTATTGGCACAGACTACAAAATAGCGTTTGGTATCTATAACCAAACCTGGACCTACGATGCCCTCCCACCATTGGGTTGGGTTTGTATCACCAGAGAGTGCATGACAAATCCACACCACATTATCCTTTTGAGGATTGAGGGTACCAAAAGTTTGGTAAGCCACAATCAAATCCTCTAATTTTTCGCCAGACTCCAAAAGAAAATCTTCTTCTGTTATCCATTTCTCCACGTTATTTTTCATTCAAAAATAATTTTGGAGCGAATGCAAAAAGTAAAAACTCACAGCAAGGACAATGACTTGCGCAATTTTTATGTAAAAACAAATTTGGAAATTGCCGAAGCTAGAATTTCACAGTTTACATCACTCAATTTATCTATCAGGAATTGGCACCATGCTCATCGTTTGAGCGGGTTGCCAGAGGGTCATAGAGCCTGTCTCTCACCTCTTCTACATAAATCGAGGAACCTGTGTTCTTCGACGCCACAAAGATAGAGTAGAATAAAATTTAAAAGCAAGAAAATTTTTAAAATTATTTTTCTCCTAAGTTAAAAACACAGTATTCACGGGAGTTATAGCCATAAAAAAAGTCCCGAAAAATTTCGGGACTCAGATGAAGTTAATGGAATTAGCGAACTAATTTTTCCATTTTTCTAACTTGTAGGGGAAGATGTTCTGTGGCTAAATTTCTGTCCACTTTTTTCACTGGATAATTTTTAATAATTGCATCGGGGGCTGGTTTTTCTATGGGTATTGCTATAGCTCTTGGGCAGCTTCTATACAAGGGATTTTTTTCGTGATCTCCTGCACTTGCAACACCCGCAAGAAAAGTAAACATTGCCGTTAATGCCAGTGCTTTATACATGAATGTTTTCATCTTTTTAAATTTTAAATCTGTACACACAAATTCAAAAGCTATGCCATCTTTTTTATATTTTAGGAAAAGTTATTTTTGCCGAAAAAAAATGCAGAGCTACATTTTGGCCTTGATTCCTGCACTAATTGCAGGATCTATCAATAGTTACTACTGGTACACCCGCGGATATAGAGGAGGAAAACTATTTTTCATGGGTACCATAGCGTTTTACGGCATCACCTTATTGATTTTAAATTTGTTTTAAACATGCAACTACTGCGCAACCATCTACAAAGTCTACTACAAAGCATACAACTCTTAAGCAAGGGAAAATTTTTAATCTTCTTTATCCCTGGTATTTTGGTGAGTTTTTTCTTTTTCCTTTTGGTGAAAATTATCCATTTCATTTTCGGATTATTGGATTACGCAGGAGAAATTCCATGGGTTGGAAGTAGTTTAAGAACAGGATTTGCTGCCATGGATACCTGGAGCGAAGTAGGCTTAATTTACATTTTGCAGTTTTTTATTTTAACCCTCTTATCTCCTTTCAACACCCTCTTAAGTGAGCGCATAGAAAATGAAGTTACGGGTTCTACTTTTAAAAGTGGATGGGAGCAAATTATCAAGGATGTTATCCGCATGATAGGTATATTATTGATAGGTTTTGTAATAGATATTTTCCTTTTCATTCTTTGGGATTTAACTCTGGCCAACCTTTTTAACCTGGATAGCCTCACCCCCGTGTACTTACTTATAATCAATAGCTTTTGGTTTGGGTTTGCTTTTTACGACTTCTCTTTAGAACGCCACAAAATCTCTAGTAAAAACAGTTATAAATTTGCATTAAACAAGTTTGGCTATATGATTTTAACGGGTGCCCTTTTTACACTTCTACTGCGTCTACCTTATTTTGGTGTGGCCATAGGGTCTGTACTAATGACGGCGGTGGCTACACTCAACTTCTTAGCTTTACAAAAAGCATCAAAGAGGGACTGCAGCGACAGCTTGGAGGAGTAAAAACCTGCCAAAACTCAGAAGAAAAAAGCGACCCAAGAAGCTCTTTTTCTGACCTAGTTTTAAAGGAATTTTAATGCTACAACTACAGCGTAAGGCCCGGTGCGAAAAAAGGAGATAATTTTCCCAAAATTGATCTACTTTTTACAGCAACTTTGCCCCTAACTTTAAAATTTCACACAATTCTTTCTGATTCGCCCTTGGACATGGGTGCTACTCCTCTTTAGTTTTATATTTTTGTGGGTAACGCTGAGCGATTGAAACTAAAATTATGAGTGATTTTTTCAAAGATTTTACAATACCCAGTTTAAACGACTGGCAAGCCAAAATAACCAAGGATTTAAGAGGTAGCGACTTCGAAGAAGCGATGACCAATACCTATCCCTTGGAAGAAATAAGCTACAAAGCAAATTACCACTACTCTACCTCTGAGGTAGAAAATGAAATACCTGGAACGGGTGACTATAAAAGAGGCGGAAAATTTGAACAAAATGCCTGGGAAATCATGGCGGAGGTTCCTGCCAATTTAGATGCTAAAGCTCAAAATGCTTATGCGCTAGATGCTTTGATGAAAGGAAACACAGCTTTGCGTTTGGACTTCGGAAATTTCTCTAATGAAGAATGTAAAACCGTAGTTGAAGGAATAGGCTTTGCACACATCCATACATTTATTACGGTAAACAATGAGGAACAATTTGAATTGGCCCAAGAGATTGCTTACCAAACTGAAAATAAAGTACGTATACTTTCTAAAAACTCGGTTGCCAAAAACATTTGTATAGACGCAAGAGAAGTTTTGGTGAGTGGTGGAAATTCTACGCAGGAAATTGCTTATGCCTTGCACAAAGGGCATGAAGAATTACACCTTTTGATAGAGAACGGTGTGAGCGTGGATAATGCTGCAGCTTGTATACACTTCAAATTGGGTATAGGAAACCTTTACTTTTTAGAAATCGCCAAATTCAGAGTGTTGCGTAAATTGTGGAGCTTTATTGTGGAGCAATATCAACCTGAGCATGCGTGTTCTAAGGTAGCTACCATAGAAGCTCAAACGATAGATGTAAACAAATCGGTGAAAGATCCTTACACTAACTTACTACGTTTAACAACAGAATGTTTAAGTGCTGCAGTGGGTGGAGCTGATTTTATAGTGGTTCGTCCGTACGACCAAAGAGCAACCAACAAACGTCCAGAGTTTACACAGCGTATGGCCAACAACATTTCTTTGATTTTAAAAGAAGAGTCTTACATAGACAAAGTAATAGACCCGGCTGGTGGAGCTTATGCTTTAGAAGCCATTACTGAAGTTTTGGAAGAAAATGCATGGAAGCGTTTCCAAGCTTTAGAGAACGGAGAAATGGATGCTTTTATCGCTGACGTAAATGCAATTAGAGCACAACGTATTGCCAGTGTGGAAGAAAAGAAAAACACCTTGATAGGAATCAACAAATTTCCGAACATTACAGATGAAGACAACACGTGGCTAGCAGCCGAAAAAACGGTGTTTGGAAGTGAATTAATTTTAGAAAGAGACGCTAACGTAGAATTGTAATGGAGAAGGTAGATTTTAGAACATTAGATATTAAAACAACGGCGTCTGCTCCTAAGCACGAAGCCAAAGAAATATTCGATACCGCTGAGAAAATTAAATTACAGAATTTTTACAGCAAAGAAGACATAAAAGATAGTAAACACACGGCTTACGTAAGTGGTTTACCTCCTTATTTGGGAGGCCCCTACTCCACAATGTATACGGTGAGGCCTTGGACCATTCGTCAATATGCTGGATTTAGTACGGCAGAAGAATCGAATGCTTTTTACAGACGTAATTTGGCGGCTGGACAAAAAGGTTTATCGGTTGCTTTTGATTTAGCGACACACAGAGGTTACGACTCAGATCATGAACGTGTGGTAGGAGACGTTGGAAAAGCCGGTGTTGCCATAGACAGCATTTTAGACATGAAGGTTTTGTTTGATCAAATTCCTTTAGACAAGATGTCGGTTTCTATGACCATGAATGGAGCTGTAATTCCTATTATGGCTTTTTACATTGTTGCAGCAGAAGAGCAAGGCGTTGACAAGAAAGACTTGGCAGGAACCATTCAGAATGATATTTTGAAGGAGTTCATGGTACGAAATACCTACATCTACCCGCCCAAGCCTTCGATGAAAATCATTTCAGACATCTTTGAGTACACTTCTCAAAACATGCCGAAATTCAACTCTATTTCTATTTCTGGTTACCACATGCAAGAAGCAGGTGCAACCGCAGGAATTGAGTTAGCTTATACCTTGGCAGATGGTTTAGAATATCTAAAAGCTGGTATAGAAGCTGGTTTAAAAGTGGATGAATTTGCACCGCGTTTGAGTTTCTTCTGGGCCATTGGAATGAACCACTACATGGAGATTGCTAAAATGAGAGCCGGTCGTTTGATTTGGTCGAAATTAGTAGCACAGTTTAACCCTGAGAATCCAAAATCTTTGGCGTTGAGAACGCACTGCCAAACTTCTGGATGGAGTTTAACAGAGCAAGATCCTTTCAACAACGTGGCAAGAACGTGTATAGAAGCCTTGGCTGCAGCCTTTGGTGGAACACAATCATTACACACCAATGCTTTGGACGAGGCCATTGCTTTACCAACAGATTTCTCTGCACGTATAGCGCGTAACACGCAAATTTACCTACAGGAAGAAACTGGAATTACGGATGTTATTGACCCTTGGGCAGGAAGTTACTACGTTGAAAAATTAACCGAAGAGTTGGTGGACAAAGCGTGGGAGTTGATTGAAGAGGTTCAGGAATTGGGTGGAATGGCCAAAGCCATAGAAACAGGAGTTCCAAAAATGCGTATTGAGGAAGCTGCGGCAAGAAAACAAGCGCGTTTAGATGCTGGAAAAGATATTTTAGTAGGTGTAAACCGCTACCAATTAGAAAAGGAAGATGCTATTGAAATTTTAGAGGTTGACAACACTAAAGTGCGTCTTTCTCAAATTGAACGTCTGGAGAAACTAAGAGCGGAAAGAGACGATGCAAAAGTGAAAGCTTCTTTGGCGAAGTTAGAAGAAGTTGCCGCTACAGGAAAAGGAAATTTATTGGCAGCTGCAGTAGATTGTGCGCGAGACAGAGCCTCTTTGGGTGAAATTTCAGCAGCCATGGAGAAAACTTTTGGTAGATACCAAGCAACAATTCGATCTATTAGTGGTGTTTATTCATCAGAAGCTATGCAAGATAAAGACTTTGAAAATGCTCAGGCTTTGGCCAATGAGTTCGCAGAACTAGAAGGAAGACGTCCGAGAATTATGGTGGCGAAGATGGGACAAGATGGTCATGACAGAGGTGCTAAAGTTATCGCAACCTCATTTGCCGACATAGGATTTGATGTAGATATAGGACCTTTGTTCCAAACACCTGCAGAAGCAGCCAAGCAAGCTGTAGAAAATGACGTACACGTATTAGGTGTGAGTTCATTGGCTGCAGGTCACAAAACTTTGGTTCCACAAGTAATAGAAGAATTAGAAAAATTAGGCCGAGGAGACATTATGGTAGTTGCCGGAGGAGTAATACCTCAACAAGACTATGATTTCTTGTATGAAGCCGGTGTTTTTGGGGTGTTTGGACCTGGAACAAAAATTTCCAAAGCTGCTCAAAACATCTTAAATTTACTAATTGAAAGTACCAAATAATCGATTTTATACATAAACGGTTATGGTAATTAATATAAAATGAGCACTTTTGTGCCGCAATTAAAAAATATAACTATGAAAAAATTTTTACTTACAATCGCTTGTTCAGCTGTTGCAGCTTTAACATTCGGACAAAAAGAAATCGCTGTTACTTTAAACTTACCAGCAACTAATGACGTAATTACTCAAGGAGTAGCTTTCGATTTAGACTTTACTGTTACGAATAACGGTCCTGATGACTTAGTTGTTGAAGATACTGTATACTTCGGTTTAGCTTTAGATGGACAATTGGTAACACAAGGTGTTTACGCAGCAAACAGAACTACTGGTACTATTGCAGCAGGAGGATCATTCACTTACACAACTGACATATTCAGTTTCCCACAATTGGGAGATAACAACCAACACTCTTTCTGTGTAGTTGTATTGTTAGCAGATTCTGATTCTTCTTACAACTTTGTATCTGAGACAGACATGACAAACAACCAATCTTGTAACGACATACAATTTGCTGGATCTACAGCAAGTACAACCGAGTTTGGTCAAGTTGTTAACGCTATCTCTGCATTCCCTAACCCAGCAACTTCTACAGTAAACTTTGAAGTTTCTACAGGAGCTGAGGAAATCGTTATTTACGATGTTAACGGAAAAGCAGTAAGAACTGTAGCTGTTGAAAACGAAATTGAAACAGTTGATGTTTCTGATTTAGAAAATGGAGTTTACTTCTACGCTGTTAGATTCGAAAACGGTGAAGTAAAACAAGAAAGATTAGTAGTTAGCAAATAAGCTTAACGCAACTTTTTATAAGTCCCGGTTCATTCATTTGAATCGGGATTTTTTATGCACCAAAGTTTTTGAAGAGGAAGCATAAAAAAAATCCCAGCTCTAAGGAACTGGGATTTTTTAAACTATTTAAAGTGCTTTAATCATCTTCTCTTTTTCCGTATTTACTTGCACCTTCACCTCTAATCTTTCTGATTTTATCCATCAAATTGTTGGTTACTACTTGCTCTTTATTGTCGGTTTCTTCTTTGCGCTTTTTTGGAGCTGGAGCCGGTTTACCCTTTCTAGGTTTTGGCTTGTATTCTTCATTATTAAACTTAGCACGTTTAGAACCATCGTAGATGCTGTACTTTCTAAAACTACAAGGTAAAGAACCGTTGTATAATTTCAATCTTCTATCCGGACGTAAACCTAAATTCTTAAATCCATCTTCAGAAGAAGAAATTACCCAGCATTCGTATCCTTTCAATTCTTGCTTAAACCAATCTCCTAATTCTTCATACATACGGTCTATATTCTCTCCCATACGCTCTCCGTACGGAGGGTTGGTAATGAGCATCCCTTTAGGAGTAGGTCGTTTAACATCTTTAAAGTTCGCTACGCTGAAGTCAACATTGGCCACGATAGGAAGCACACCTGCATTTCTTCTTGCTTTTACAATTACCTCTCCATCTAAATCAGAACCATAAATGGTAAAACCTAAGTCAACCGCATTTTTATTGGCTTTCGCATAAATCTCCTTCCATGCTTTTTCGTCAAAGGTTTTTAGGCCCTGAAAAGCATAGTATTCTCGTTTAATGTTTGCTGGAATGTTCGCCGCCATTAACGCAGCCTCTATCACCAAAGTTCCAGAACCACAGAAAGGATCTATCAAAGTAGATTTTCTATCCCATCCAGACAATTTTAACAAACCTGCAGCTACAACTTCATTTAAAGGCGCCTCACCGGTACCTGTTCTATATCCACGTTGAAACAAAGGAACACCTGATGTATTTAAAGACAAGGTTACTTGCTTTTCCCTAACATATAGGTCTATCATTACATCTGGATCTCTTAAATCGACATCTGGTCTTTCACCTTCTTTTTCTCTGAACACATCAGCAATTGCATCCTTCACCAAAAGGAAAGGGAATTGTGAGTGATTAAACAAAGTAGAATTCACCGCACCTTTAACCGCAAAGGTGTTGTCCATGGTAAACAAAGATGTCCAATCTATACGCTTAGCTCGTTTGTAAATGTCTTTTTCCTCTGTAATTCTAAAGCTATCTAGCTCTACCAAAACAGAAATTGCACAACGAAGATTCAAGTTTAAATCGTAAACCGTTTTCCAATCACCTTCTAATTGAACCGCTCTGTTGAGTTCTTTTACATTTTTGTATCCTAACTCCTCTATCTCTTGTTTCAGCACTTGCTCCAAACCAAAGAGCGTTTTTACTGTGATTGTTAAATTCTTCATTACTTCTTATTAAAAACATTTTTAACCAAAGGCATATGCCATTTGCGCCAAACCGCTAAAGTACGTATAATAACGATGACACTCATAGAGATTACGAGTAAAGGCACAGAATTTCCAAATCCTAAGTAGGTCCCTACTAAATAAATTCCACCACCGCTTATACAAGCTGTTGCGTAGACTTCTTTTCTAAAAATAAGCGGTATATCGTTACACAATACATCGCGAATAACACCACCAAAAGTTGCAGTAATTACCCCCAGTAACAGAGCCACAAAGGGCAATTGATCAAACTCTAATCCTTTCTGCAAACCAGCGATTGTAAATAAACTCATCCCCAGGGTATCGAAAACGAAGAAGGTTTTCCTCATTTCTCGAAAGCTACTTTGAAAAAATATACCTATGGTTGCCCCCAGCATTACCGTTATAATCAAACTCATAGACGACATCCAGGCAACATCTGTATTCAGCAATAAATCGCGCAGGGTACCCCCTCCTAAAGAGGCGATAAATGCAATGATGTATCCACCGAAAAAATCCATGTCTTTCTCTGATGCTGTCAACACCCCACTTATGGCCAAAAAGAACACCCCTATATGATCTATTACATCTAATATCACTTTCCTAGATTCTCTAAAAATTCTTCTATTTTTGTACAAATAACACAATTTTTGTTTGAGACACCTAATAGTTTTTTTATTAATCTGTTGCGGACTCCTTTCCCAGCAAGCTAATGCTCAGCGCGTAGGTGTAGTTTTGAGTGGTGGCGGAGCTACGGGCTTGGCGCATATAGGTGTACTCGAAGCTTTAGAAGAAGCCAACATCCCCATAGATTTTATTACAGGTACCAGTGCAGGAGCGTTTATAGGCGCTATGTATGCCTCGGGATATTCCCCAAAACAAATAAAAGCCTTGGTACTTTCGGAAGAATTTCAAACCATGACACGTGGTGAACTTACTCCCGAAACAAGTTTTCTACTCAGAAATGACGAACAGGATGCCAGTATGTTCTCCTTTCGTTTGGATACAGACAGTTTACTCCGAAACCCTTTGCCCACTAACTTTGTAACTCCAGCTTTGATGGATTACAGAATGTTAGAAATTCTCGGGTTGAACTCGGCCAATCATTCTCAAAACTTTGACTCTTTATTTATCCCCTTTCGTTGCGTGGCCTCAGATATAGCCAACAAGAAAAGTGTGGTCTTTAAAACCGGAAACTTGAATGAGGCTGTAAGGGCTTCTATGACTTATCCTTTTTACATCAACCCTATTACCATAGACAGTGTGCTTTACTTTGACGGTGGACTTTACAACAACTTCCCTGCAGATGTTCTATACGAAGAATTTGATGTTGATTATATCATAGGAAGTAATGTATCCTACAACGCTGCTCCACCTACAGAGGATGATATAGTGAGTCAGATTACCAACATGCTGGTTACACCAACCATTTTTGATTTACCCTGTAGTCAAGGTATATTATTAGAACCCCAAACTGGAACCAACACCTTTGAGTTTGAAAATGTAAAACAAGCCATAGATGCCGGCTACAAGGAAACGGTAGCAAAACTAGACAGTATAAGGGAACACATATTTAGAATTACTACAGAAACGGAACTCCGCAACAAACGTCAAACTTATTTCTCGCAACAAACACCTTTGAACATAGAAAAAGTTGTTGCTTTAGATAAAAATGGTGACACGCTGGACTTTGTTATTCAATCTATCAAAGGCCCTAACAGCAAAAGAAATTTAGACCAAGATTTACTCAAAAAAAGATATTTCAGAGCCTATTCCTCACCACAAATAAGCTTCCTTTATCCGACCTTAAAAAAAGTGAGCGATTCCACCCATGCCCTTTTCTTATATGTTAAAAAAGAAAAGAACTTAAAGTTTGATGTTGGAGGACACCTTTCTTCGAGAGCAGTAAATACAGGTTATCTAGCGGCCTCCTTCGCTGGCTTGAGAAAAACAGGAATTAACGTTCAAGCCTCAACATATTTCGGGAAATTTTATGGTTCAGGAAAATTGAAGGGTACCTTTGATATACCTGCAAGTTATCCGTTTAGATTTAGTGCATATTACGTAAGAAACAGGTGGGATTATTTCATCAATTTCGCCACTTTCTTTGAAGAAGTAAAACCTTCTTTCTTGGTGCAAAATGAAGACTACTATGGGGCAACCTTCAGTTTTCCCTTAGGTAACAAAAGAACTTTAGAGTTTGACTTTAGAGACTTTAGCTTGGAAGACAACTACTACCAAACCGATGATTTTTTAAGTTCAGATACTGCCGACGTTACCTTTTTTGACGGTCAATCCGCTGCCTTAATTTTCAATACCAACACCCTTAACCGCAAGCAATGGGCAAGTGAAGGGTACCAACTTTACGTCAAAGCTCGTTTTGTTTCAGGAAAGGAAAGAAGTGTTTCTGGGTCCACCTCTCCGATAGACTATGATTTCAGAAAAAAGCACACCTGGTTAAATGTGGAAGTGAAAGGGAGTTATTTTCCGGTGAGAACCCAACAATTTAAATTTGGTTTTACCGGTCAGGGAGTATTCAACACCCAAGCCCTCTTTGCCAACTACACAGCATCCATACTTAGCGCACCGAGTTTTTCACCCTTACCAGATGCCAAAACATATTTCTTCGAAGACTACAGAGCCGCACAATATTTAGGAGGAGGAATGAATTTTATTTGGTCCTTAAACAACGCGCTAGATTTACGTATAGACCCCTATATTTTTCAACCCATCAAGAAAATTGAAAGGTCTAACGAAGGAAACTTCTACTACGCATCTTGGGGAGAACCTAAAATAATGGCCGCAGGTTCTATCATTTATAACAGTCCAATTGGTCCGGTAAGATTCACCACAAACTACTTCCCTGTACAGGAAAAACCGTGGAGTGTTCAATTGAGTTTTGGTTATGTACTTTTCAACGATAGAGCCATCCGTTAATTCTATAAAAATCCTTTTTATCTTAATTAGAATATTAATTTTACCCATCAAATTTAAGGTATGGGAAAAATTATATGTGGTATTCAACAAATGGGTATAGGTGTACCTAATGTTGAAGAGATATGGAAATGGTACAGAAAATTCTTTGGTGTAGATGTAAAAGTTTTTGAAGAAGCTGCTGAAGCACCCTTAATGACTCCT
Organism: Lishizhenia tianjinensis; assembly: GCF_900116425.1. Lineage (GTDB taxonomy): Bacteria > Bacteroidota > Bacteroidia > Flavobacteriales_D > Crocinitomicaceae > Lishizhenia > Lishizhenia tianjinensis. The sequence goes on from NZ_FPAS01000001.1 coordinate 1,213,006, forward strand.
TACACAGGAGGTGTTGTTCAAAAAAGAACAGCAACTTTAGCACTTTCTATGGAAGGTGGTGGTGGATTCGAAATCTGGCAATTCACATCTCGTAACACAGAAAAAGCAGAATTTCCTATTCAACTTGGCGATTACGGATTATACATTTGTAGAATTAAATCAAGAGATGTAAAAGCCTCATACGACTACATGAAAAAAGAAGGTGCAAAGGTTTTAGGAGCACTTAAAACAGCACCAAACGGTGAACCTCATTTCTTTGTGGAAGACCCTAACGGAAACATTTTCAACGTTGTTCAAGAACAGGTAGTTTTCTCTAAAACTAAATTTGCAGGAAAAACGGGGGGAGTTGCTGGATCTATGATAGGCGTTAGCGATATAGACAAGGCCCTGAAACTTTATGCGGATGTACTCGGATATTCTAAGGTAGAATATGACGTTACTGAGGTAGCAGATTGTTTCTCTGACTTACCACAAGGTGATAAAAAAGTAAGACGTGTTTTGCTTTCTCACCCGCAATTAAGAAAAGGACCATTTGCCCAACTTTTGGGTCCTACTAAAATAGAACTCGTACAAGCTGTAGAAAGAACAGATTGTCGTAAAATCTTCGAAAACAGATATTGGGGAGACTGGGGGTTCATACACCTATGTTTTGATGTTCAACGCATGGAAGATTTGAAAGAAGAATGTGCAAAAGCAGGATTCCCTTTCACCATAGACACAGGAGAAACCTTTGACATGGGAGAAGCCGGAGGTAGATTTTCTTACATCGAAGATCAAGACGGTACCCTAATAGAGTTTGTAGAAACTCACAAAGTACCCGTTGCTCAGAAATTAGGTTGGTACATCAATCTAAAAAATAGAAACCCTGAAAAACACCTCCCAAAATGGATGTTGAAAGCCATGGGATTAAACAGAGTAAAATAAATCATTGATTCACAAGTTATGAGAATTGACTGAATGGTTATGTATTTGGTCAATTTTCATTTAACTTTACCACCTAAACTATAAAGCATGAAACAATTATCTTTTTTTCTAACACTTTTCAGTGGTCTTTTACTATTCTCGTGTAGTACAGAATTTAGTATCAACGGAGAATACCAAGAAACACCGATAGTTCATGCCATTATAGACGCTAACGATACCATACACTACATCAAGATTAACAAGACTTTCTTGGGAGATGGAAATTCCTTTGAGTTCGCGCAAATACCAGATTCTTCTTATTTTAAGTCTGTAGAAGGTAAAGTTGCAGAATTTGTAAACGGAACAAAAATTAGAGAATTTACTTTAAGAGACACAACGATTACCAACAAAGAAGAAGGAGTTTTCTACGCGCCTGAGCAAGTGGTGTATTACTTTCAAACACCTGCTACGAATAAGTTAAATCCGGAGGCTCGATTAGATTTAGAATTAGACTTGAACAATGGTTCTCACATCGTAACAGCTTCAACCGAGTTGGTTTATGGAGTGGAAGTAACAGATCCAAAAAATATAACTCAATTGAACTTTGCGGAAGATAAAGTTGAAGACAAAGGAGATTACAAAAATGAAGCATTTAAATTCTCTGAGGGGGTAAATGCAGTGGTGTACGACTACCGTATCTTTATTACCTATAACGAATTTACTGCCGCGGGCAGTACTCAAAAAACCTTAGAGTGGAAAATTGGAGAACAAGATAGAGAAAGTACTACCTTAGGGCTCATCAATATGAATGGAATTAACTTCTATGAATTATTAAGAAACTCAATTCCACAAGACGAGGATGTAATCAAAAGAACTTTGCATTCTATGCGTTTTCAAGTGGTTGGCGGATCTGAAGATTTATACAACTATATATTAGTAAATAAACCTTCTTCTAGCCTAGCGCAAAACAAACCCACTTTTACAAACTTAGATGGGGCTTTAGGAGTTTTCACCTCACGCATGAAACACTCTATTACCCGAACTGCATTTGGAGGATTTTCGCCAAATTCGAGAATCTTATCGGTAAACTCTACTAAAGAATTGTGTCAAGGAGCCATTACTTCTCCTCTTCTTTTCTGTAGTGATTTCATTAACGACCAAAACTATAATTTCTACTGTAATTAAGCGTCCACATCAATTGTAGAACTTTCCTTTTTTCTATCTTTATCGGGTGGCGGAAAGAAAGACATTTTTTGTAGAAGTATTACTCCCTTTGGCTTTAAACAAGTCATTTACATACAGAGTTCCATTTGAGTTGAATGAACATGTAAAACCGGGGATAAGAGTAGTTGTTCCCTTTGGAAAAGCAAAGTTATTTACCGGCTTAATCACGAAAGTTCATGAGGATGTACCCAGCTATCAAGCCAAGTACATAGAACATGTTCTGGATGAAAATCCTATCATCACAGGAAATCAATTTAAGCTGTGGAATTGGATTGCAGATTATTACATGGCTCCCTTGGGAGATGTTATGAACGCTGCGCTTCCTTCTAACTTCAAACTCGCCAGTGAAACGAAGATCATTCTTCACCCCGAATTCAATAAAAACATTCTGGACAGATTAGATGATAGAGAATATCAAATCTATGAGGCACTGGAGATTCAAGAAGAATTGGATTTAAAAGAAATCTCAGAAATTGTAGGCATCAAAACCATACAGCCCATCATCAATAAACTGATTGGATACAAAGTACTTTTAACCAAGGAAGAATTACGTCACAAATTCACGCCAAAAACAGCCTTGTTTATTCGCCTTACGGATGAATATGCGCAACAAGATAAATTAGAAGCTTACTTGCAAGAACTATCCGACGCCAAAGGAAAGGACAAACAACTGCAAGCCATCTTAACCTATCTAAAACTCGGTGGTTTAAAAGGCAACAAGGCCGAATTTATTCTCAGAAAAAGATTAGAGAGTGAAGGTGCTTCCGTTTCATCTTTAAATACACTTGAGAAGAACGGTGTACTGTTTAGTGATCGTTTGGAAATTTCTCGTTTGGGAGAAGCTGATGACGAAACCAAACAACGCAAGGCGCTATCTGAAGATCAGCAACGTGCTTTGGATGAAGTAAGAACTTCTTTTACAGATAAAGATGTGTGTTTGCTACACGGTGTAACAGGTTCTGGTAAAACAGAAATTTATGTAGAACTCATACAAGAACAACTGGATGCAGGAAAACAAGTTCTATTCTTACTGCCAGAAATTGCTTTAACCACACAGTTAATCAACAGACTTTCGGCGTATTTTGGAGATTTAGTAGGAGTTTACCATTCCAAATTCAACCAAAACGAACGCGTGGAAATTTGGAATGCTCTGCTCAATAACAACCCCACAAAGTTTAGAATTATACTTGGTGCAAGAAGTAGTTTATTCCTTCCATTTAGAGATTTAGGATTAATTATCATAGATGAAGAGCACGAAAGTTCTTTTAAACAATATGATCCTTCTCCACGCTACAATGCCAGAGATAGTGCCATTGTTTTAGGGGCTTTGCACAAGACCAAAGTGTTGCTTGGTTCGGCTACCCCTGCGTTTGAAACTTACTTTAACGCCCAAGAAGGAAAGTTTGGTTTGGTAGAATTGAACAAACGATTTGGTGATGTTCAAATGCCAGAAATTCTCACGGCTAACCTCAAAAAAGAAAAGATACAAAAGACCATGAACATGCACTTTAGTTCTTTCTTGGTGCAACACATGGAGGAAGCCCTGCAAAACGGGGAACAAATTATTCTTTTCCAAAACAGAAGAGGATATAACCCTATATGGAATTGTGAGATTTGTGGTTGGACCCCCAAGTGTAAAAACTGTGATGTCTCTTTGACCTATCACAAACATGGTAACGCCTTGAAGTGTCACTACTGTAGTTATTACGCAGCCCCTATGGGGTCATGTCCAAAATGTAGTTCTAACCGACTTAAAATGGTTGGTTTTGGTACAGAAAAAATTGAAGATGACTTGTCTGTACTCTTCCCCAAAGCGAAAGTTCAGCGTTTAGATTTAGATACAACACGCCAAAAAAACAGCTACTCAGAAATCATCTCTAATTTCGAAAATAGAGAGATAGATATATTGGTAGGAACGCAAATGGTCACCAAAGGATTGGATTTTGACAATGTTTCTTTGGTTGGAATTTTAGATGCGGATTTGATGCTTAACAGAGCAGATTTTAGAGCCTTTGAAAGGAGCTATCATTTGATGTCGCAGGTTGCAGGTAGAGCAGGAAGAAAAAGTAAAAGAGGTAAAGTTATCATCCAAACACACGATGTTGACCACTGGGTTATTCGTCATGTTATAGAGCACGACTACAATGGTTTTTATAAGAATGAGATTATGGAGCGTAAAAACTACCTCTACCCTCCCTTTTATAAAATCATCAACTTCACTTTAAAACATAGAAAAGAACAAGATTTAGAGGCTATGGCAGCAGATTTTGGTCGCCGACTCTACAATGTATTTGGTTCCCGTATTTTAGGTCCGGAAGCCCCGGCCATAAAGCGTATACAAAACAATTATATACAAGTGGTAAAGCTCAAAATGGAAAGGGAAGCTTCTCCGAAAAAAGTGAAAGCAAAAATCACTGAGATTATAGATAAATTCTACAGCGAACCCATGCATAAATCTGTCCGCATAAATATAGACGTAGATCCGATGTAACTTTTAATAGGAGTATCGTTAAGTAGTAAAACCTAAATTTATGAAACAAATAATTCTATCCATTTGCTTACTACTCACCGCTACTTTCTATGCACAAACTGTAAAAGTCAAAACCCAAGTGGGTGACCTTGCTGTGGTATATCATACAAACGACCAAGAACTAAACGGAGCATACCTTGCCAAATACCCAAATAAGAATACTAAAGTTCAGGGTTACTATGAGGCCAATAAAAGACAGGGTGCATGGTACTTTTATGCCGAGGATGAAGCATTGATGTTTATTCATGTTTACGCCCAGGGTGTATTACTCAAAAGTTATTACAGTGAAGCCGAATACCAAAAGGCAATGCAAGAAGAAATGCTAAAAGCACCCTTTCCTCCTCACGATAATAATTCCTTAAATCAACTAGAAAAACTACCCACCGTTGTAGAAGAAAACATTATTTGGACAGAACGCTTGTGGAGAACAATAGAACTTAAAGACAACCCTGCACTACTCGGCAATCAAATCCTTCAAACGCTTCTTGACAATGTAGCCAAGGATTCTATAACTGCTTACTCTGCCATAGACGATGAATTTACCACACCCCTAGAAGGACTGAAACTAACAGAAGATACTCTTGAATTGGTTGGATTTAGAATCAAAGAAGATTGGTTTTATGATACCCTTCAACAACAACTCAATTTTAGAATAGTGGGCATAGCACCTCTGCTTAAAAACAACAATAAGACCTATGAACTTTGTTGGTTTTATTACAATGAAATACGATCTGTATTGCATGACTTAAGCTATGTTAAAAATGGGACTCAATGGAGCATAGATCACTTTTTCACCTACTACAATTACAGCGGTAGTATTGACAAGTTTTCGAATAAAGAAGACAAAAGCATAGCTGAAATGGCAAGCAGTAAAAAGGAAAAACAAAGCCTTGAAGATAGAATAGCCATCCAAAGATATACGGTAGAAGAAATCTTTATGATGGAGTCCTTTTTAAAAGCCAATAAATAATAGGGAAAAAATTATCTTTGGCCTATGACAAAGATGCAAGCTTGGGTAAGTGCTGCGCGTTTGCGTACCTTACCCCTTTCTATATCAGGAATTTTATTCGGAAGTTTCTACGCTTATTATTTAGATAAATGGGATGGCTTATTGTTTGGACTAGCCATGGCCACTACCCTTTTGTTACAAATACTTTCAAATTTTGCCAATGATTTAGGAGATACGCTAAAAGGTGCAGACAATGAAGGTAGAGTTGGTCCACAAAGATCTGTACAAAGTGGAGCCATCAGCGTAAAAGAAATGAAAGGTGCTGTTATCTTATTTTCTGTGCTCTCATTAGCCACTGCAATTCCATTGGTTATATTGGGAACAAAAGATTTACCGGCCACTATACTCTATACCTACATCTTTTTAGCGGTTGCCTGCGTTATTGCAGCCATCACTTATACAATGGGGAAAAAAGCCTATGGTTATAATGGTCTGGGAGATGTTTTTGTTTTCATCTTTTTTGGACTCGTAAGCACCTTGGGAATATTTACTCTTTTAGCAAAAAGCTTTGATGTACTATTGATTATCCCCGCAATTGGTATCGGTTTGTTGAGTACAGCAGTTTTGAATTTGAACAACTTACGCGATCATGAAAATGACGCTAAAGTGGGAAAAAACACCATTATCGTTAAGATGGGATACGAGAAAGGAAAACGCCATCATTACCGTTTAATCTCTATGGCATTTTTCTGTTTTCTAACCTTCTTTGCATTACAAGAAAATGCTTGGATGATGATAGGATTATTACCCTTTGCTCTTTTAATGAAGCATTTAAACTTTGTTAAGAAGGAAGAAACTCCTCAAAATTTAGATCCAGAATTAAAGAAGGTGGCTTTATCTACCTTTTTGATTTGTTTGCTATCATCTATACTTTTTGTACTATGTCGTTAACAGCCAGATTTGAGAAAAAGACCTTTGATTTTAAACGTCCGTCAGGTACGAGTCGTGGGGTGTTAACCCAAAAACACGCATGGTTTATCTACCTTAAAGAAGATGATTTTGAAGCACTAGGTGAATGCAGCATCATTACTGGTCTATCTCCAGACTTTGTAGATTTCGATCAGTATGAAGCGAAAGTAAAAGAGGTTGTTGCTAACATTTCATATTATGTCTTACATCAAGAAGAGCTGGAAACATATCCATCTATCTTGTTCGGACTCGAAATGGCCTTAGAAAACTTAAAGCAAAAACAAGAGTTAGTTTATTTCCCTTCAGACTTTACAACAGGTCAATTAGAAATTCCGATTAACGGATTGATATGGATGGGAGAAAAACAATTTATGTATGATCAAATTCAAGAAAAGATAGCTGCTGGATTTGATTGTATTAAAATGAAAATTGGTGCTATAGACTTTGAAGCAGAATTGGAATTATTGTCCTTTATCCGTTCAAATTTCAGCAAGGATGAAATTGAAATCCGTGTGGATGCCAATGGAGCTTTTGCACCAGAAGATGCTTTAGAGAAACTTGAACGTTTAGCTGCCTTTGATTTACATTCCATAGAGCAGCCTATAAAAGCAGGACAAATAGCGAAAATGCGTGATTTGTGTAAATCAACGCCCCTGGCAATAGCCTTAGATGAAGAATTGATTGGTGTTTACGGTACTAAACGACGCGAATTATTAGAAACAATTTCACCTCAATACATCATTTTAAAACCAAGCTTACACGGAGGTATAGTAGGAACAAAAGCATGGATAGCTCTTGCCGAAGAATTAAACATAAAATGGTGGATGACCAGCGCTTTAGAGTCTAACGTTGGTTTATCTTGTATCGCACAACTTACCGCACTTTACAATACAAACATGTACCAAGGTTTGGGCACAGGACAGCTCTACACCAATAATATTGAGAGTCCTTTAGAAATTAGAAAGGGTAAGATATTGACAAAAATAGACTAGAATAAGTCTTATTTATCTGTATTTAAACACTGCTCCTCTGGTTTTGCTCCACACAATCCACAAGCTGCACCTTCTTCTTGAAGAACAGGATTATTAGACGCACAAGTTCCTGCAAACTCACCACCTTTTTTTGCCCAAATTTTAATTGCAATTCCTGCAAATCCTAAGGCCAATAATCCAACTGTAATTAATATTAAATCCATAACTCTTAAATCTTATTGCAAAGTTAATGAAAGCTTTTTAATTTCCTTCAATCACTTGCCCTTCACCTTCAATTGTCTTTTCAATTGCATTTGGTGTTCCGTATAGAAAAACATTTCCTTTGTTCACCAAATTCGCTTTCACATTATTGGTCCCTTCTACATTTAAATGAAGGTCACCAACCGTATTACTGTACACCTCCAGTTCATCCGCCACCTTTATATCTTGGGTAGAACCATAGGCGTTCGATTTAATACTCAAGCCCAAATCGCTTACTTGCCCCTTTAAATTGAAATCCACATTCCCATAGCTGGCATCTAAAAACAACTTATTCGCATTCACATTTAGATCTATGCTTCCCGCTCCAGAATGAGCTAAAACAAAGAGATTTGGGTAATTCAACACTCCCTCATTATGCAGTTTTTCAGAGATATCTAAGTAAACGTATTCTAGGGAAGACAAATGAATCCGTACCTTGATAGGGGCATTATAATTTCTTAAAAAGGCACATTTATTAGCATTCCTTATGCTTAAAACACCTCCTGTACTATCCAAATCCACCAATCCAATTAAATTCCTGCCTCCAATTACTTCAAGTTTAGCAACATTGCTTTCAACCAGTTCAAAATCTATTTTTTCGTTTAAACGCAAACTGTCAAAATCAGAAATCGCATAGGTCAAGGTATCTTTTTCTCCCGAAAATTTCCAACAAGATCTTTCCTCCTTCTTTTTACAGGAAAAAGTCAAGATGACCACACATAATATGAACCAAAACTTACTTTTCATGGAAGGTATAGTTAATTCCATATTCTAAATAATCGGCTTTACCAAAATTGGCTTTAATTGCAAATTGCACAGCCCATTTATCATTGAAATGATACCTGGCACCTACCTTCTGATAGAGCCAACCGGCGATATTCAAATCGTTCTTCACATAGCCTCCTAAACCTGCAAAAAGATCCAAACGATCAAAACTTAAAACATAGGCCGTATACAATCCAACCTGCAATAATTCCCCTTGTTTAATCACCCGATTGGGAAACATTTTCGCTTGGGCTTGGTTGGCGATAAATTCTACACCTAAATCGTAGGACCAATACTTACTTTTATATTTGGTTCGAATTGCCGATAAACTATAAACACTCGAAACTTTTTGCAATAAGGGATAAACATCCTTTCTGGAATACACCCCTAAAATTCTCCAGTGCGTAACATCCTTCCTTAAAGCCTTGAAAGTGGCATATTCTTCCGTCTCTGCATCTCCAATAAACTGAGAAACTCCTAATTGTACATAGGGTAAATTCACTCCCAAATTGGGCATTTTACTGGCACCATTTGAAAAATGCATCACGTGAAAACCGAAGTGTAGGTGGGTTTGTTCCCATTCATAATTCATATTCAAACCTAAACGAACCGCTAAATTCAAATGACTACCTATGGCGTTATTTTTTGGGTTGTGCTGCACATCATAGATTTTCTCTACCCAAGCCAAACCAGCACCGCCGTACACAGAGGGATAGAAAAGACTTTTGCTCAAAGGAACATCTACAAAATATAAACCCGCTATCCCTTTACCAAGTAAGTTCTTATTTCCGAGAGAAGTAAAATGTACATCCAATCCATAGGTGGGTTGATTCATAAGTTGCTGCCAGTACTTTCCGTCCTTTCCTAAAAAACTTAACCTAAAATTCAAGGCACCTGTATGTTGTTGCGGCAAATGGGCCATAACAGATCTATGGGCCAATAAAAAACCTCCAGCTCCATGTATACTTAAAGCATAATTCTTCTTTTGCGCAATTCCAGTAAAAGAAAGCAACATAAGCATGCATAAAATGTAAAAGTTTTTCATACTGCGCATTATGTACAAAAATAAGAAGCTCCTTCTTTTAAGTTTTAGTTTATTTGTAATAATTAAAAAAAACAAGGATGGACAAGCGATTAGAGGCCTTTGAGCGATTATTAAATATCATGGATGATTTACGAGAAAAATGTCCGTGGGATAGAAAACAAACCTTAGAATCTCTTAGACATTTAACCATAGAAGAAACCTATGAATTAGCCGATGCCATACTTGCCAAAGACATGGACGAACTTAAGGGAGAAATTGGAGACATCATGTTACATATGGTTTTTTACAGTAAAATAGCCAGTGAACAAAAAGCCTTTGATATTACAGATGTTTTACATGCCATTTGTGATAAACTCGTCCATAGACACCCCCATATTTACGGAGATACTGTAGCTGAATCTGAAGAAGAAGTTAAAGCGAATTGGGAGAAATTAAAACTGAAAGAAGGAAAGAAATCGGTTTTAGAAGGAGTTCCTGCTTCTCTTCCTGCATTGGTGAAAGCTAGTCGTATACAAGAAAAAGTTAAAGGTGTTGGTTTTGATTGGGACAACAAAGAACAAGTTTGGGAAAAGGTTCAAGAAGAATTGCAAGAATTTAAAGATGATGTAGACGCGCAATCGGATAAGGCCGAAGAAGAATTTGGTGATTTGCTCTTCTCTTTAATCAACTATGCTCGTTTTATGGGCATCAACCCTGAAAATGCATTGTCTAAAACCAACAATAAATTCGTTCAAAGATTTCAAAAAATGGAAATCCTAATGAAGGAAGAAGATGCCCAATTTTCAGATATGAACCTCGAACAAATGGATATTTATTGGGAAAAAGCCAAACAAATCTTAAAGTCCTAATTTTCAATTCAACCACCGTAAAGTCAACAGCTCCTACAATTGACATTTTTGGTGTTAAAAAACTTAAAAATAATCTGTATCTATGTGCCCGCTAGGCTATAATGGATATGAACCCAAAATTATGAAATTAAAAAACGTATTTCTTACACTTTTTTCCCTGCTCATTTTAAGCACTTTAGGTTACGCGCAAGACAACACAGTTCGTGGTTTTGTTTTTGACCAAGAAACAAAAGAACCTATTGCTTACGCTAAAGTAATTCTAAAGTCGAAATCAGAAACCCCAACCACCCAAGGAGCCAATTCAGATTTGGACGGATTCTTTTCTTTGGCGCAATTGGACAAAGGGTTTTACTACATCAGTGTAAGAGCATCAGGATATTTAGAAATTAAAGACAGTATACTTTTAGATAAAGAGAAGAGTATACAGAATTTACGTTTCGACTTAAAAAAACCAGAAGACGTAAAAGAAATAGAAGGAGTAGAAATTTCTGCCTCAGATAAATCTAAAACCACAGAAGTTGAAATCTCTATGGTAAAATTAGATCAAAAGGGATTGGAAAGACTACCAAGTTTTGGTGCTGAAAATGATATCGTATCTGCCATCAGTGTAACACCAGGAGTTGTAACTACAGGAGATCAAGGAGGGCAAATCTATGTTAGAGGAGGTACACCCATACAAAACAAAATTCTTTTGGATGGAATGACCATTTACAATCCCTTCCACTCTATTGGTTTCTTCTCTGTATTCGAAACAGAACTTGTAAAAAGTGCAGATGTATATACAGGAGGATTTGATGCCCAATACGGTGGGAGAATATCTTCGGTAATGGACATCACCTACAGAGATGGTAAGAGCAGTAAACTCGGAGGAAAATTTTCAATTTCTCCCTTTATGGCTAAGGCTGTTATGGAAGGACCGCTTACGCGTTCTAAAGACAGTAATTCAAATGCGGGTTCAACCTTTATCTTTTCTGCTAAAAAGTCATTATTAGATTATTCCTCAAGATCTGCCTATCCTTATGTAAACAATGGATCTGGACTTCCCTTTGATTTTACAGATTTATACGGTAAAGTAACATTTAAAGGAGACATGGGATCTAAAGTTTCTTTCTTTGGATTTAACAACAACGATAGAGTAAACTACGCCAATGTAGCCGATTTAAACTGGACAAGTTCTGGAGGAGGATTAAACTTTTTATTGATACCGGGTTCATCTCCGATTTATATCAAAGGTCACCTTAACGCCTCTGGTTACAACATATTCTTCCAAGAAAATGATTCATTGGCACCAAGGGAAAGTTCTATCAATGGATTTGATTTAGGCTTTGACTTCACTTACTTCTTGAAAAATCAATCAGAGATCAATTACGGAATCAATTTAGGAAGTTTCAATACAGACTTTGTTACCTACAATTCAACAACGCTAACTAAGATTCAATCCAAAGAGAACAACACAGAATTTGCCGGGTACTTCAACTACCGATTAATAACAGGAAGATGGGTCATCCAACCAGGTATACGTTTACAATACTATGCTTCTTTATCTGAATTGATGCCAGAACCAAGGATAGCGGCGAAGTTTAATGCTACAGAAGATCTTAGATTCAAAGTTTCAGGTGGACGCTACACGCAGAACTTTACTTCTGCAGCTTCAGACAGAGACATCGTTAACCTTTTCTACGGATTCTTAAGTGCTCCTACAAGTATACCTTCTACCTTCACTTACCCGAATGGAAAAGTTGTAGATGTAGACAATGGTTTACAAGTTGCTTGGCACGCCATCGGTGGGTTTGAATATGACTTCACCAAAAACTTATCTTTAAATGTAGAAGGATACTACAAATACTTCCCAAGACTCTCCAACATCAATAACAACAAATTATACGACGATATCAGTGCCTTCTATTACATCGCAGATGAGTCGAAAAAAGACTTCTTAATAGAATCTGGTTTTGCTTATGGAGTTGATGTATTGTTGAAATATACCAAAGACAGACTTTTCCTTTGGGGAGTTTATTCTTACGGTAAAACAAGAAGATGGGACGGATTTGAGTACTACACACCTTTATTTGATAGACGTCACAACATCAATTTAGTAGGAACTTACGCTTTTGGTGAAAAGAAGAACATTGAATTAAGTGTACGTTGGAATTTAGGAACAGGATTACCTTTCACGCCTACGGTTGGTAATTACCAAGGTGAAACCTTTAGTGAAGGAGTAACTACAGACTACACCACTTCTAATGTAAGTGAACCTAGTTTACTTTTGGGAACCCTTAACTCTGCAAGGCTACCAACTTACCACAGATTTGACATTACTTTAAAACAGAACTACGAATTAAAGAACAAGAATAAAGTAGAGATTATCGTTGGTGTAACTAATGTATACAATAGAGAAAACATTTTCTACGTTAACAGACTTACCAACGAAAAGATTTACCAATTACCTATACTTCCGAGTGTAGGAGTTAACTACAAATTTTAAGGAGTAATACGCATATACTTTACTCTAAATAAAGCATCCTTCGGGGTGCTTTATTTGTTTATAGGAAATCTGTGGACAATAATAGGTATACAAAAATAGCAGGTGATATTACCACCTGCTATTCCATCAAACAAAACAACAATAATCTTGTAAAAACAAGAGAACTATTTATTAAAACGAAGGACAACTAATCATCCTGAATTTTGGAGATTTCTTTTTACACGGAATCGTTAACCCAAGAGAAACTTCATGTGCTCCTCCAGAAACTCCGTTATTTAATTGAGAAACGGTAATATCATAACTATAGCCCACTTTAAAATCTTCGAGCTCTATACCTACCAATAAGATAAAGGCGTCTCTATTCCTTAAGAAGGCACCCGCCGTAAAAGCTGAATACTTTACATAAGTACCCAAGTTTAATTGCTGAAAGCCTTGTTGGTAAGAATATAATATGGTTGGCATAATGGTAGTTACATTCTGGTATTGCGACTTAGACCCTAAAGGAATGGTAGCAGAAGTATGCGCCGTAATACGTATAGGCATCTTGCTTTCACCTACAATCACAGATTCATTAGGTCTGTTTAAGTGCTTCGCTGCAACTCCTACATTAAAGTTTTCATTAAATAAAATTACCCCAGCAGAAGCATCAAAAAACCCTCTACTTCCTCCCCTAACAACATCTTGAGTTGCGTAAATGAATCCTCTTCTATCATCTATTTGATCGGCGAAAGAAAGTTTAGACCAATCCAAAAACTTCTGGTTCCAGGTTGCTTGTGCACCCAAGAGCGCTGTCCATTTTCTATTGATGGGCAAGTGGTAAGAATAAATCAAGGATAAATGTGAATGATTTAGGGTATTACCAGCCATTCTATCATGTACTGCCGTAACTCCGAACCCTCCACTTATATTGTCGAAATACTGATCGTATGAAGCTGCAAAACTTACAAAATTCCCTGTAAGTGATGGCCATTGATTTCTATAGTTTGTGGCTATCCTAGGACAACCATTTGTTCCTGCGAAGGCGGGATTTAAATACAATGGATTAGCATAGAATTGCGAAAATTCTAAATCCTGGGCTACCACCAAGGAGCTAACAATTGTTGCGATGAATACAATAATTTTTCTCATTTCCTTACATGTTTAAAATGCGTCGTGCATTTCGATTTGGTTTTAATTTATAGCGTAGGGTTAATTGATGACACAAATATTTTGCGTCGTCTATCTGACTTGTAGAGTAGTCAGCATTATAAATGAACCTTACTCTTTTCGTGTCTACCCCTAACGAAAGAGCTGGGTCAAATTCATTACTTATAGCAGCACCAAAATGAAATCCTTTAAAATTCACATTGGCTCCTACCCACAATTCTCTCCAACTTCCTTGCTGTTGAAAAACCGCGTAGGTACTCAACACCGTTTTTTGTGAAAGTGATTTATAATCTGTTCCAATTTGTGCTTGATAAAGCTGTTTTGCTTTGAAATCTTGCGTGAGATCGTTGGAATAAATATTATTGAAGTGTCTTCCAACATTATCTATACTCGCGCCAAGGTAAAACCATGGTGTATTCAGTAAAAATCCAGCTTGAACATCTCTATACCATAAAGATTGACCGGTTGGTGTTTGGCCTTCTTCAAAAAACTGTACGGGTCTTCCTCTGTCTAACTCTATCACAGAGCCCATTACTAATTTGCTGGCATTTATTTGCTTGTTTCCAAACCTAAAACGCAGGGCTGGTTCAAAAGAGAATTTCTCACCTATACTTATTTTAGGTGAATATGTAAATGCTCCTTCCATGGTTTGAACAGCACCATTGTTGATGATGTTATGGTTAAGGTCAACCCCTATCCCTCCTTTTAACTCGTAGACGTAAGTATCAAAGGAAAATCTATTTGAAATTTGATTAGAAGCGGTTCCTAAATATTGTCCACGAGTTGCCCATTGAAACTTAGGTGCAACTTGTGTACCTACCATTCCGGGGTTCACTGTAAAACCTGTTGCAGACGGCAAACTGTAATATTGATCTCTGTAATTTTTAAGCGCCACGGGGTTGTTCATGGTACGTTTTACATCTCTTCCCAATTCATACAAGGCTCTTTTCAGCGTGAACGCTCTTTTGCTAGCCTCAGATTTAGAACTCACATTGCTTTGATGAACACTGTTATTTCCATGGTTTCCTGAACTTGAAAGATTCTCAGGCTCTTCCCCTTGAATTTGATTTATAGGATTGGTTCCAGAATTCTCTATGGCAGCAACAATTTTATCTAATCGTTCTTGGAAAATTTGTTGATTACTAGTGTTAAAAAGCTCCTCATTCTCAAAAATGGAAGTCTTTAAGATATTCTCTTCAAAATCCTTCTTAGTACGAGCAAGTGCTAAATTTTCTTCAAATTGAGACAGATCGAAAACCTGGTTAGAATTGGCCATAAAGTTATTGGCCTCTCCTTCCGAAGTTACACCACCCATAGATAAAGCACTTGTCGCATCAAAAGAAGAAAAAGAATTCGTCGAAGTTGAATTCATTCCAATTTCACCTTCAGAAATACTACTTAAATCTAATTGCTTTTCAGCGTATAAGGATTGATTATCCTTTCCGTAAAATAGCGCAAGGCCTGCACCTAAACCGAGAACAAATACACTCAGAGCTCCCCAAAGTATAGGAGCTGCTTTTCTTTTGTTTTTAATTAATGCTTGTGTATCGAATTGAACAGGTTCTGCTTCAACTCCAGCCATTTTCCAGGCGTCCAAGTCAACAGAAAGTTCGGGATGCACGGCGATAAAATCCATCAACATCTTCTCTTGCGCGGGAGAAAGGTTTCCCTCGTGCAATTCAAACATCCACTTATCTATGTTTTGGATAGAAGGTTCGCTCATTGAAATATTGTTAAATCCTTTAATTGTTTTTGCATCTTTTTTCTCGCTCTGTACAAATACACTTTTACTTGAGAATCAGATAAAGACAACATATCACCAATCTCTTGGTAATTATAGCCCTCCAAATCTCGCAGTAACACGATACTCTTTTGAATAGGTGGAAGTAATTCCAAAACCTTTTCAACGATCTCCTTTGCTTCAAAACTGTGACTCTCTACTCCCCGTTCTGGTAAAGTTTCTGAGTTATACACAGTTCGTCCTTTTTTCTTTGCAAAGTTGATTAACGTATTGTGTGCAGTTGTAAACATCCAAGACTTGGCCTTAACGGCTTCTATCTTTTTTCTGTTTTTCCAAAGCTTTTCGAAAACATCTTGTACAATATCATTGCTATCAGCCTCAACCCTGAGGTATTTCAACACATAGCCGTATAACCGACCTGCGTGCTCATTAACAACTTCATTATACTCCGATCTCGTCAAAAGAATGCCTGCTTTACAATTAAAACAATTTAACTCATCCTAAAGTTACACCCACCCTAAAAAAGATTTTTTTAAAGTGGTTTCAAGTACATTAGGACGCTTAGTATAAAAGTAATAAAAATTTAACGAACACTTTGTCCTTTAACATTTTAAGAAATTAAAAAGCAGCTATAGCTATGCATACCTAATACTAGATTCAATATTTAGTGTAGAAAAAAAACGAATGTATTAGTTAAAAATCTGCGAACTTAAGTATGAAATGAATTTATTTTTCCTTAAGTTTAGGAGGTAAACTACTAAGATATGAAGACACCGGAAAGACTATTCGACATTCCCTACATACAAATGGAAAGCTATCCTCAAGAGGTAATGTTCTCCACAAAGGTTGACGGGAAATGGACTGCGATCTCTACGCAGGATTTTCTCCAACAGGCCAACGAAGTTTCAAAAGGTTTAATCGCCCTTGGAATTCAGCCAGGAGATAAAATTGCTTTGGTATCTCCCAACAGATATGAGTGGAATATAATGGACATAGGTATTCAACAAACCGGTGCAATTGGAGTACCTATTTACCCAAACATATCAACAAAGGATTACCACTACATTTTTAACGATGCCGGAATTAAATTTTGTGTAACAGGTACAGAAGAACTCTACCATAAAATCACAAAAATTAAAGAAGACATACCGAGCTTAGAAAAAATCTATTGCTTCGATGAATTAGAAAATATTCCCCACTGGAGTGATATAAAGAAGGAAGCCAGTAAAACTGCTGAACAAGAAGTTGAGGATAGAAAGTCGGTAATTAAAAATGACATGCTGGCTACGATGATATATACTTCTGGTACAACGGGTAACCCGAAGGGTGTTATGTTATCACATAATAACCTTATTTCAAATGTAATGGGGTGTCAACCAAGAATACCAGCCGATAATCATTCACGCGTTTTGTCTTTCCTTCCGGTTTGTCACGTTTACGAACGCATGTTACACTACCTCTACATGTACTTGGGTTGTTCCATTTACTTCGCTGAATCTATGGAAACGATAGGCGATAATATTCGAGAAGTAAAACCACATGTATTCACAGCTGTACCGCGTTTATTAGAAAAGGTATATGAAAAAATCATGGCCAAAGGAGATGAATTATCTGGAATTAAGCGTAAGCTTTTCTTTTGGGCTGTAGAATTAGCAGAAGAATATGATGTATCAGGTAAAAGCGCCTTCTACAATTTTAAACTAGGCATAGCAAGAAAACTGATCTTTTCAAAATGGCAAGAAGCACTAGGTGGTAATGTGAAGGCTATCGCTTCTGGTAGTGCGGCACTTCAACCCCGTTTAGCTAGAATTTTCTTGGCGGCAGGAGTTCCAATTTTAGAAGGATATGGATTAACAGAAACTTCGCCAGTAATATCGGTTAACTGTTTCAAAGCTGGAATAAAAATAGGATCTGTAGGTACTACAATACAAGATGTAACGGTTAAAATTGCCGAAGACGGTGAGATTTTGGTAAAAGGTCCTAATGTAATGATGGGCTACTACAATCAACCGGAAAAAACGGCAGAAGCAATAGATGCTGAAGGTTGGTTCCATACAGGGGATATTGGTCAAATTGAAGATGGAAAATTCTTGCGAATTACAGACAGGAAAAAAGAAATTTTCAAAACATCTGGAGGTAAATACATCATCCCTCAAATGATGGAAAATAAATTCAAAGAAAGTCGATTCATTGAACAAATCATGGTGATTGGTGAGGGACAAAAACACCCAGCAGCTTTGATTGTTCCTCAATTTGCCTTTATGAAAGAATGGGCTAAAAGAAAGAACATAGGTTTAAGTGCAAATGCTTCAAATGATGAAATTATAGCACATCCAAAAGTAATTGAGCGCATAAAACAAGAAGTGGATGCTTACAACGAAAACTATGGAAAATTTGAACAGATTAAAAAGTTTGAATTATTGAACAAAGAAATGAGCACTGAAGGAGGTGAGTTAACAACAACTTTAAAGTTCAAACGTAAAATAATCTTAGAAATGTACAAAGATAAAGTAGAAGCTATCTACGGATAATATTCAAGGGGAATCTATACACATGGATTCCCTTTTTTAATTCACCTAAAATGAAATACTTAACACTCCTTTTCACCCTCCCCTTTTTGTTTGCATGTT
The DNA here is from genome assembly GCF_900116425.1 of Lishizhenia tianjinensis. Lineage (GTDB taxonomy): Bacteria > Bacteroidota > Bacteroidia > Flavobacteriales_D > Crocinitomicaceae > Lishizhenia > Lishizhenia tianjinensis. The sequence goes on from NZ_FPAS01000001.1 coordinate 1,231,473, forward strand.
CCAAGCAAGAAGACATGCAACTCATCAAAGATTGTACAGGTACTTACTTGAGAAAAAACAAGAAAGACCTTAAGGTGTGCAACGATGAAATACTTACAAATTATGAGGAAAACGAATTAATAACCGTTGTGTATGAACGCGTGGAAGACTGCGCTCCTCAACAAGGCTTTGTTTGCGAATTATATCATGAACATGAAGGATACATCGTCGTAGAATCCATCTATTAATTTTCTTTAACAAAGGTAATCTTTACTACCCCCTGGTGATACTTGGGATAATGTGTTCCTTTTTGAAATTGATAGCCTAAAATGGTATTTTTAGCTTGTATCATGCTCGGGGTAGATTTGATGGTACTCTTGGTTCTATCCAGCACTACAGAACTTACCTTTCCTTCACTGTCAACGGCTATGTTGAAATACATCACTCCTTGGGTTTTCCCTTTCAACTTAAAATCTGTTGCTGTTAACAAATTTCTGTTGTCATTTTTTAAATCTCCACTTACTTGAGCTGAAGTAAAAAGTGAAAGTGCAGCAAAGGCTACCGTAATAAGTATTTTCATGTTTTAAGCTATTTTACTCCAATTGGGTTTAGAGCGCATTATGGTTTTTAATTTAGTACGGATAAATGCATGTTTAGGTTCCTGTAATTTAGGGTCTAATTTCAACATATTTCTGGCCGTCTCTCGCGCTATCGTCACGATAGGTCCATCCGTTACCAAATCAGCAATTTTAAGATTCAACAAACCACTCTGTTGTGTTCCCATGATGTCTCCCGGACCTCTTAGTTCTAAATCCACTTCAGAAATTTTAAAACCGTCATTGGTTTCTACCATGGTCTCAAGTCTGCGTTTACCTTCTTTAGATATTTTGTCTCCCGACATCAAAAAACAATAAGATTTTTCGGCACCTCGTCCTACCCTACCCCTTAACTGGTGCAATTGAGAAAGTCCAAAACGTTCAGAACTTTCTATGATCATGACACTGGCATTAGGAACATTTACTCCAACTTCAATTACAGTGGTAGCCACCATAATTTGAGTCTTACCAGAGGCAAACATTTGCATTTCAAATTCCTTATCCTCAGGCTTCATTTTACCGTGCACCATACTTATTTGATACTCTGGTCGCGGAAAACTTCGTTGTATGGATTCATAACCATCCATGAGGTTGAGGTAGTCCATACTCTCCGATTCCTCAATCAAAGGATACACCACATAAACTTGTCTTCCCTTTTCTATCTCTCGTTTTAAGAAAGAAAAGATCTGCGGGCGAGCTTTTTCGTACCTGTGCTGTGTTTCTACTGGCTTTCTACCCGGAGGCAATTCATCGATCACACTTACATCTAAGTCGCCATAAGCAGTCATAGCCAAAGTTCTGGGAATAGGTGTAGCCGTCATTACCAAAACATGGGGCGGACGTGTATTTTTCTTTTGCAATTTAGCACGCTGAGCAACACCAAACCTATGCTGTTCATCGATTACAACCAAGCCAAGGTTCTTAAACTTCACCTTGGGTTCTATAAGCGCATGCGTACCGATTAATATATCTATTTCACCTGCTTCTAAAGCCTCGTGTAAAATTCTTCGTTCTTTGGTTCGTGAGGATCCTGTTAATATGGCCACCTTTAAATCCATTTTGGCCACAAGTTCACTGATGGATTCAAAGTGCTGTTTGGCCAAGATTTCTGTAGGTGCCATAATTGCGGCTTGGAAACCATTTCCAACGGCAAAAAGCATAGTTAACAATGCCACTAACGTTTTCCCCGACCCAACATCTCCTTGTAACAAACGGTTCATTTGCTCTCCTTTTCTTAGGTCCATGCGTATTTCTTTCAATACACGTTTTTGAGCTCCCGTTAATTCGAAAGGTAAATAATTGGCGTAAAAATCATTAAATACATCCCCTACTTGTTCAAAAGAAAAACCTTGAGATTTAGCAGCCATTATTTTTTTGCGCATCAAGAGTTCTAGCTGGAGAAAAAGTAGTTCTTCAAACTTTAATCGAAACTGTGCACGCTTGGCCTCCTCTATGTTCAGGGGAGCATGAACCTTAATCAAAGCCTCCTCTCTGGGCATTAAGCGGTAGTGCTCGATGACCTCATGAGGAAGGGTTTCTGGTATTTTGCCTTTGATATTTGCAACCAGGTTTTGCGTAAGCTTTGCTATACCTTTTGTACTCAAACCTTTGGCCGTTAATTTTTCACCTGAGTGATAAACAGGTTCAAACCTAGCAGCTTGATTAGGATTAAAATCTTCTATTTCAGGGTGGGTGATGTTCCAATTGGAACCAAATCGTTTGGCTTTGCCGTACACCAAAATTTCACTTCCAACCTTGATCGATTTTTCTATCCATTTGAGTCCTTTGAACCATACTAAATCTATGCTTCCTGTGGCGTCTGTAAAACTGGCCACCATGCGCTTACCTCTTCCAGCTCCAGTTGTATGAATTCGCGTTATGCGGCCGCGCAATTGAGCAAAACCTTCTAACTGCCTTAATTCTCTTACGGTATGAAAACGCGTTCTATCCACATAGCGGAAAGGATAGTACTCCAACAAATCTTCAAAGGTTTTTACCCCTAATTCTTTCTGCAGTAAAACAGCTCGAGCAGAGCCCACACCTTTTAAGTATTCTATGGGAGTTTGTAAGTAAGTTTGCATAACAAAAATACGCTCTTCGTATAGCCAAAGAGCGCATTTCAAAAATAAGCAGAGAATTTAAATCTCCTATCAAAATTTTATTTTTCTACAGGTACAAATCGCATTAAGGTTGCCATTTTACCTTTGTTTAAACTCAAGGTATTCCCTGTTATAATGTAGTTATCTACTTTACTCAAAGTTGAAAGAAATAATTGTTCTATGTTCGCTCCCAAGCATCCTTTCTTCGTCGCTATCATCTCATTGAAATGTAGAAAGAACATATTATTGGTGGTAAAACTTCCACTGTATTGGTTACAACTTGCATTTCCAGAAACTCTTTGGTTTAAGGTATCTAAAAACAAAGTTGGAACCAGATTCGTTAAACTGTCTGTAACTGGTTGACCTTTGATTTCAACCAACTTCCATTCTGTTTGCGTCAACGACACTCCAGCTTTATGAAGGGTGTAACGTTCTGCCAAATCTCCTTTGACTTGCTGACCTTCTTGATCTAAAAAGATAAGCGTATTTTCGCCTACTTTTAAGCGAGGCATACCTTCGGCATCCATCATAACATGCATTCCTGTACTATCAAAAGAAAACTTCCCGGTGCGTATCACTTCCTCCTCCGATTTACCTTTATACTTTTCAACCAAGGTAAAGGCCTTGTCTTGAGAGAGTGTAAGCTTTGTTTCTACGGCTTCACAATCAGCACAAGGTCTACTTCCATAATAGGTACCCGCCCAATCCAAAGCATCCTCACTTGTGTGGTGATCTACCACTTCTTGCTCTACAACAACTGCTTCTAACTCTGGTTCAACAATACCTTCTACCTCAGGTTTATTCCCTTCACACTTAATCATTACAAATGCTAAGAAAGCACCTAATACTACAACGCCTTTTTTCATTTCCTTTAAATATTTCCTCTAAAGGTCAATAATTTAACAGCTAAGTGCAAAACAAAATCGAGAAAAATTACTTTCAGGCATTCTTCGTTGAATTCTGAGTGATATCCGTCATCATTTGCTTTAAAAGAGTGCGAAGTTGAAGCATATCTTCTACCTTCATGTTGGCAGCTCCTATGAGTTGTTGAGGAATACATTGTGCTTTTTCTTTTAATGATTTTCCCTTTTGCGTTAGAAAGATCAAAACCTTGCGTATATCCTCTTTATCCTTCTGTTTCTCCACCAACTCTTTTTGCTCTAGCTTTTTTAAAAGCGGTGTTAAGGTATTTGTTTTTAAGAACAATCTATCACATATCTCTGTTACCGATCTACCTTCTTTTTCCCATAAGAGTAACAGCACCAGGTACTGCGGATAGGTAATATTTAGCTCTTTCAGCAAAGGCCCATAATAGCGTGTTAGTGCATTAGAAATTGCATAAAAAGGAAAACACAATTGGTTATCTAACAAAAGAATTTCGCCCTTTTTCATCCCACTAATTTTTGGATGTCCTTTTCTATCTTTTCAGGTTTGGTAGTAGGTGAATAACGTTTTAATACTTTCCCATTTTCATCGACTAAGAACTTGGTAAAGTTCCATTTGATTTTACTGCCTAGAAAACCACCCTTTTCATTTTTTAAAAATTGAAATATAGGATGAGTGTTTTCTCCGTTCACATCAATCTTTTCGGTTAATTGAAAAGTTACTCCGTGGTTAATTCTGCAGGCCTCTACAACGGTATCATTGGTTTCAGGTTCTTGTCCTAAAAATTGATTACAAGGAAAACCTAATACAACCAAGCCCTTGTCTTTATAATCTTGGTGCAGTTTTTCCAATCCATCGAACTGAGGGGCCAATCCACATTTGGTTGCTGTATTCACCAACAACATAGGCTTCCCTTTAAAATCCGCCATTTTTAACTTTTCACCTTGAGGTGTTCCTATTTCAAAATCGTAAAAACTCATTGCTTATAATTTATATCGTGTGCGACAAATATAACATTACATCGCGCGCGATACAAAATGAATGAGATTAATTTCCAGAAATTATCTTCTCGGTGACAGGAACGTTGGATCCATCATCAAAAAGGAACAACAAAAACCCATGAGATAAATCAGATTTCTCAATGTAGAGATCGGCGAGCAATTTATAGTTTGAATACAACAACCTTCCTGAAGGATCATAAACTTTAACTGTTCCAGCGAATTCTGTTTGTATTTCAAACCTACTTCCAACTTGTTTAACTTTGAAATATGGCGGTTGAAATCCACCTAAAATTCCTGAAAAATTAGGATTATGCAGTAAATAGGTTTTGTTGCTTACTACTTGAGAAGTATCCATGCCACCAGCGAGTATCCAATTGCCTCCACCTATTTTAGCTATTCCTCTTAAATCCATCAATGCTATACTGGCATTATTAATTTCGATTAAGTCTTGATCTACACTCTGATAATGAACGATACGCTTGTTAGGGTCTACACCTCCTGAACCATCATAGGCTATACCATTATAATTGTAGGCTTTTGCCGAACCTCCCATCCAAAAGACCGTATTTTGGTAACCACTGCATGCTGCACGATACAAAGGGTCTCCTGGTAAATCATCCATTTGTGTCCAGAGTATATTGTAAGGATCACCATTTTGCAATACACCTTTACGCATGTATTTTCGGGCCAAAAAATTTGTACCATCCGAAACTCCTCCAGCGTAAAAAATAGTATCACCTATCATGTAACCAGAAGCTCCAAATGATTTAAATATAGAGTTATTTGGAATTTGAGTAGCTTGGGTCCAGCTATCTGTATATACATTATACACCTGAACATGAGGAACATTATTGGTATTGCTCCAGCCTCCTATCACAAAAATTAGACTGTCTTTATATACCGTTTGTACATGATCATCAATGGGAAAAGGAATAGGACTACCATCGCTTTCCCAACTCTCTGTTACTGGATTGTATATATGAACACGATTTGATGAAATTTCTGTTCCATTGCTCAAAACATGATACCCCCCTAAAACATAAATTTTACCGTGCACATAAGAGGCAGCTGATGCAATTTTCCCCAAAGTATCGGGAACATCATCTATGGAGGTCCAATGGTTTTGACTGACGTTGTAGCGAAAAGATTTGCGATGAATGCCGCTGTAGATTTTGGACGTATCCAAGCCTCCAAAACTATAGACAAAACGTTCGCTATTTACAAAGCCTTCGCATAGTGCGTTGTTAGTTGTGGCCATGGGCAATGTATCCAATTCTGTAACCTGCCATGCGTTTTGTCCGGCAACAAAAAAGGTTAACATTACAAGCAATTTGGTGACCACGAGTTTCATACCACCAAATTAATGAAAATTGTTCTGCTTTAGATTTCTTCGAAGGAAATAATATAGCCCGTGTGTTTTCTCATATTCAAAACACGGTTATCATCAAAAAGCAAGTATTGACCTTTGATTCCTTTCAGTTCCCCTTCTATTACGGGTTGTTTATCAAAACCTAGGCTTTTAACTTTTTCTGGATATGCTAAAACCGGGTAATTGATTTCTACGATTTCATCATCATCTGAAAAATATTCCGTTAAATCAGAAGGTAATTGTTCTTCGAGTTCCCATTTTACTTCCTCAAGATCTATGCTCTCATCGATATCGTTTTTAAGCATTTTTCTCCAGTTGGTTTTATCTGTAAAATGGTCTTTAAGGGCAACTTCTAATACACCTGCCAAATACCTGTTCGGTGTATGAGCTAAACGTATAGCTGAAGATGCACCTTGATCTATCCAACGGGTTGGAATTTGATGGTCTCTTGTAACACCTACCTTAACTACATCGGTAGCTGCCAGGTATACAAAGTGGGGTTGATTATGGTTTCTTTCTTCCCATTCCGGGTCTCTACCCTCTCCCAAATGTGCTCTACACAATTCAGGTCTAATAATACACTCTGCAGCTTCTGGAGCGGAAGTAAAACAAGGATAACAAAATCCCTGACCAAAAGACGTTTTTGTTTTCTTCCCGCATTTAATACAGTGAATATCTCCATCGTAACGCAAGCGAATTCTTTTACCAATGTAATCATTCATGGCAATAGAATGTATCTCTTCGTTGTGATGTAAATTTAGGGTATAGGCTACCTCTTCCAGTAGTTCTACCTTCATTTTAAATACCTGACCTGTAAACATAAATGCGATTTTTAAGAAGTACGCTTATTGATTTCGTCGCGTAATTTTGAAGCTAGTTCGTAATCTTCTTTTTCTATAGCTTCATTTAATTTCTGTTCTAAATCTGAAAGAGACATGGCTTTGATTTCATCCTTTTCATCTACTTCACTTTCTTCGTCATCCATATCAGACATAGCAAAGGCATCCCCATCACCGTCTGGGTCGTCCAATTGAACTCCTGCAGAACTTAAAATAGACTCAAAAGTAAATACAGGACAATTAAATCGAACGCCAAGGGCAATAGCATCAGAAGTACGGGCGTCTATCTCAGTAATCACACCGTCTTTCTCACAAATTAATTTAGAATAGAATATACCTTCAACAAGGTTATAGATTACAATTTCCTTAATGTTGATATCGTAGGCTAAGGCAAAGTTCTTGAACAAATCGTGCGTTAAAGGACGTGTAGGGGTCATCTTTTCCAATTCAATAGCAATTGCTTGTGCTTCGAATCCTCCTATAATAATAGGTAATCGACGTTTACCATTCACCTCAGATAATACAAGTGCGTATGCACCTGACTGTGTTTGGCTGTAAGACAATCCTACGATCTCTAACTTTACTTTTTCCATGCTCTACTCTGCTGTTGGCTCTACTTTCTTTCCGAAATTGTTCGTAATCAACTATCTGTAAAAAAATTAGGGACGCAAGTGAGCCTCCCTAATTTCCTACTAATGTAAAAATAATATTTATCTGCTAAATCTTACTTTGAAGCATTGAATTTTTTTACAGCTTCTGTTAGTCTTGGTAATACTTCAAAAGCATCACCAACTACACCGTAATCTGCAGCTTTAAAGAAAGGTGCTTCTGGATCTGTGTTAATCACAACGATAACTTTAGAACCATTAACTCCCGCTAAGTGCTGGATAGCTCCTGAGATACCTGCTGCGATGTACAAGTTAGGACGAATCGCTACACCCGTTTGCCCAACGTGCTCGTGGTGAGGTCTCCAACCTATATCAGCTACCGGACGAGAACAAGCTGTTGCTGCTCCTAATTCTGTAGCTAATTCTTCTACCATTCCCCAGTTCTCTGGTCCTTTTAAACCTCTACCTGCAGAAACAACTAATTCAGCTTCTGGCAATGGAATAGCACCTTCTGGTTTTTTCGTTTCTAAAACTTTGATTCCAGCTTCACCTGAGTTAGAAGTAAATTCTTCAACTGCTGCAGTTCCACCGTTGTTTTCTGGTTGGAAAGAATTAGGCAATAAAGAGATAACTCTTTTTGCTGTATTCACTTTAACAAAACCAAAAGCTTTACCAGAGAATACGTTTACTTTCACTGTTCCATCTTCAGCTGGAACTCCAGTTGCACCAGCAACCAAACCAGCTTTCATTCTTGCAGAAACTCTTGAAGCAACAGATTTCCCAACTAAATCGTTAGAGAAAATCACTGTTTCAGCTCCAACGTTTTCAGCTGCTGCAACTACTAATTTTGTCAATTGTTGAGGATCTGTTCCTTCAAAAGCTCTATCTACTAAAACTTTATCTGCTCCATATGCTCCCAACTCAGCCAATGCTCCTGCATCTGCTCCACCGTTAGTTACAACTGTTACATTTCCTATTTTCTTTCCGTAAGTAACCGCTTCCATTGCATTCTTTGCAATTTTACCGTTGTTACTGTTTACATATACTAATACTGACATGATAATCTAATCTCTTTTAAATACTACAATACCTTTGCTTCGTTGTGTAACAACTCTACTAATTCATCCATGTTCTCTGGATCAATCAACTTCACTGCAGATTTTGCAGGAGGTAAATCAAAAGAAACAAAAGATGTCATTGCCTCTCCACCAACTGGAGTAACAACTTCTAAAGGCTTCGTTCTTGCAGCCATGATACCTCTCATGTTAGGAATACGTTGTTCAGCCATACCTTTTGCACAAGAAACCACTAAAGGTAATTGCGCTTCAACTGTTTCAACACCACCTACGATTTCTTTATCTAATTTCGCTGTAGTTCCTTCTACATTTAATTTAGTAGCTAAAGAAACGAAAGGAAGTTCTAATTCTTCTGCAATCATACCCGCAACTTGAGAACCGTTGTAGTTGATTGTTTCTTTACCTGTTAATACTAAATCAAATCCTTTGTCTTTTGCGTAAGCTGCAATTTCGCTGGCTACTTGATAAGCATCAGTTGCTTCTGCATCCACTCTAACTGCGTTATCAGCTCCAATTGCCAAAGCTTTACGAATAGTAGCATCGTCAGCAGCTGTTCCTACAGTAATGGTAGTTACAGTTCCTCCCAAAGCTTCTTTCAACTCCAATCCTCTTACCAAAGCATACCACTCGTCGTAAGGGTTAACAATATATTGAACTCCATTCTCATCAAACTTTGTATTCCCTTCTGTAAAGGCAATCTTAGATGTTGTATCTGGAGATTTACTGATACATACTAATATTTTCATGTAAATAAGTTTTATTTCTTTTCCCCACAAAAATAACAAAAGATTAATTTCTACTCGTGCTCATTCTGGCTTAATGACACAGTGTTTATAAAAACTCTCATTTTTTCGCTGATATTCTTTTCTGTTCTACTCTTTAAATAAATATTTTTGTAGTTTTGGCGTCCCCTTGAATACTTGCCTTTTTAGGCGATTTAAACGATGCTTTTCGTTAAGGTATTGAGGATACGGAAAAGATATTAAGAGCGCATAGGAAATTGTTGATAAATTTCTTTGCTAAATGCTCGAAAAATAATGCGATAGTTCTGCGGTTAAGAACTTCGTTTTGAATGACTTTAAATATTGACTGATGAAAACTGTACAGTTTAGAGAAGCTTTAAGAGAGGCAATGTCTGAGGAAATGCGTAGAGATAAGAACGTATTTTTAATGGGAGAAGAAGTGGCCGAATACAATGGTGCTTACAAAGTTTCTCAAGGTATGTTAGACGAGTTTGGACCGAAAAGAGTAATTGATACTCCTATCGCTGAGCTTGGTTTTGCAGGTATTGGAGTGGGTGCTTCTATGAATGGTTTAAGACCTATCGTAGAGTTCATGACATGGAACTTTGCTATCCTTGCAGCCGATCAAATTATTAACAGTGCAGCAAAAATGTTGCAGATGTCTGGTGGTCAATACCACTGTCCTATCGTTTTTAGAGGTGGTAACGGTACTGCAGGTCAGTTAGCTGCTACGCACTCTCAATCTTTCGAAGCATTTTACGCTCACGTTCCAGGATTGAAAGTAATTACACCTTCTACTCCAGCAGATGCAAAAGGTTTGTTGAAATCAGCGATTAGAGATAATGACCCAGTTGTTTTCTTAGAGTCTGAGAAAATGTACGGTGATAAAGACGAAATTCCAGAAGGAGAATACTTAATTCCTATTGGAGTTGCAGATACAAAAAGAAAAGGTGCGGATGTAACTATCGTTTCTTTTGGTAAAATCATTAAAGTGGCTCATGCAGCTGCTGATGTTTTGGCAAAAGAAGGAATTGAATGTGAAATCATCGATTTAAGAACGATTCGTCCTATTGATTACCCAGCAGTTGTTGAGTCTATTAAGAAAACAAACCGTTGTGTAGTAGTTGAAGAGTCTTGGCCATTGGCTTCTATCTCTTCTGAGATTGCTTACCACGTGCAACGTTACGCTTTCGATTACTTAGATGCACCAGTAATGAGAGTTACGCAAACAGATACTCCTTTTGCCTTCTCTCCTACTTTAATTGACGAGGCTTTGCCTAACGTTGATCGTATCGTGAAAGCAGTGAAAGCAACACTTTATAGAAACTAGAAGACATTTTTCTAAAAATATTAAGTCGGACTATTTAGTTCGACTTTTTTTTGTACGTTTGTTAAAAAAATTACCATGGTAACTATTACAATTACAACATTTTTTATTTTTAGTTTGTTGGCGCATTTTTTACAGCAAAAAAACAAACTTCAATACTATAAAAGATTGCACTTTACTGTGCTTGGTGCAGGTTTACTTTTGGTCAACTATAGCGCCTTTGAAAGTCAAATTGAGGTTAACTTACCTCTCCCCTCTTTGCTCTTAAGTGTTTTAGGTGGTTCCTTTGTGATTGCCATTATCTTTAAGCGCATTACGCACATGGCCTTCGCATTTATCCCCGTTGTTGCTAGTTCAGTGTTTTTTTTCCTACCGGCTTATGAGCTCAACTATTACGGAAATATAGTAAGTGGTAACAACGATTTATTTGCATTTGCTATACTAGGAGCAATTACACCTATTCTAACACATGCTGCCAAGCTTTTGGTTTCTAATCTTGTGGTAAAATACGGTAATGTTGTTTGGAAAGAGCAACAAGAGAATCAATTAGAAACCTTAATTACTTATGCTTTTATTGGAGGTTTAGCCTTGATGAGTTCACAGATGTTAGGAGCATTGGGATTAATCGTTGCGGCTACATTTTATCTTTCAACAACCATATTGTCTGAAGACAAACTTGGCATCAACAACATCTTAGCCTTTTCAGCTTCGGCAAGCTTGTTCTTATTAACCCTTGTACCTTTCTTACTTTCTTACGGTAACTTTGAAGTACTTGATTTTTCAAGAGGTGAAGTGTTGGCAGGATTATTCATGTCAGGCTTATTATTATTGTTCCATAGAATATTCCTAAGATTCGCTACAAATTCTCAAACGGGATGGAGTTATTTATACTTGGCGAAGAACTTCCTCTTCCCTATCTTCATCACTTTTGTACTTGCTATTTTATATACGCAAAAAGAAAACCTTGGGGGAATTCTAAGTTTAGCAGCCCTCGTTATTGGTTTAGCCATTCTAACACCTGTAAAATCCTACTCTTCGAACAGAGTTTCTGTACCTGTAGATTTGGGTGTATTGGCCATGGCTTTATTCATGCTGCCTTACATTAAGCCTGTTGTTATTGAAGAAAAGAGTGACTTGGCCTTAATTCAAAAAGAAGAAGGTGTAAGTGTTGAAGAACAAAAAGGAGAATCTTTAGAGTTAGCAAAAGGAAACTGGGATGTGGTGAGTGATAAATCTACCTTGAAGTTTGCTTTAGGTCCAGACAAAGGAAGAACAGAAGGTGTATTCAATGAGATAAAAGGAACCTTCCAAGTACCAGCGGACATTACAAAAAGCAAATTCTTCATACAAATTCCTGTAGCGAGCTTGTCTACATTTGTTGATATGAGAGACGAACACCTGATGGGTGCTGAATACTTTGATGCTGAAAAGTATCCGACACTTTTATTCAGATCCAAGGAAGTGGTTGCCAATGGCGATCAATACACAGCAAAGGGAAGTTTTAAAATGAAAGGAATTGAAAACGACCTGGAGGTAAACTTTAAAGTATTAGGTGTTGCTGAAAAAGAAGATAAAAAAGTACTTATCCTCAACGTAAAATCTTCTTTAGACAGAACGAAATACGGAATGGATTCAGACCCAAGTATAGGTGATGTGGTAGATTTTGACTTCCAAGTACAATTGGAAAAGTAATCGTATTTTAGTAGTATGGTGAGTAATTTTTTAAAAACCATACTACTATTTTTTTGTCTGCTTGTGAGTGATCTTTCTCATGCGCAAAAGACACATGAACAGATTGCTCGGAGCAAAAAAGCACTAGCTCACAGTAGTTTATTGGGAATTTGTGTGACTACCCCCATCCTACTTCAATCTGTGTGGTATGAAACACCAGGAAATTTTCACGTACAAAACGATGGTAGAAGTTGGTTAGGAATGGACAAAGCAGGCCATGCTTTTAGTGCCTATCATTTGCAAAAGCAAGCACATCGCATCTATAAATGGGCCGACTACTCCGATAAAAAATCACTCCTTTTTTCTTCTGGAATTTCTTTATTGTTCCAATCCAGTTTTGAAGTCTTGGATGGCTTTCAAAAAAACTATGGCTTTTCCTGGCCTGATATGATGGCCAATGCAAGCGGCATACTCTTGTATAGTGGTCAGCAAATTTTATGGAAGGAAGAAAAAATAAGGTTAAAGTTTTCTTACTCTCCGAGTCCCTTTGCCGCAATAAGACCAGAAGTTCTAGGTGGCAACTTCCAAGAAAGACTTTTAAAGGATTATAACGGTCAAACCTATTGGCTTAGTTTTTCACCCTTTAATTTTACGCAAAGTTCAAAAAGCTTTCCTACCTGGCTACAATTCAGTTTAGGTTATTCTGTTAATGAAAAAATAGTGGGTACGGAAAACTATTTCAGTTTGGGTTCAGATCAATACCATGCACATAGTCATTTGCTGCTTAGCTTAGACATAGACTTTTCCAAAATGAATATTCGCAACTCAACCCTTAAAAAAGTTCTTTCCATATTCAACACCTTAAAACTCCCCTTTCCAGCATTGAGTTTAGCGCAAAACCAACTCCGTTTTCACCCCATCTATTTCTAAAAAAAAGGCGCATCTTTTAGACACGGCTTTTAATTATTGGAGAATATTTAAAACTTTATTCTTCAAACTTTTTTACGAGGATACTTGCTATATGTCCACCAAAACCAAAGGTATTGGACATGGCGTATTTCACTTCTTTTTGTATTCCTTTATGTAGCGGGAAATGAAAAGCATCTTTATATTCTTCCTCTATATTTTCTGTATTTGTTGTAGGAGGGATCATGTTTGTCTGAACCGCTTTAATACAAGCTATCCCCTCAACTGCTCCGGCAGCACCTAATAAGTGACCTGTCATAGACTTTGTTCCGGAAATTGTTAAGGTTGGATTGTCTCCAAACACACGTTTTGCTGCTATCAATTCAGATATATCCCCAAAAGGTGTAGATGTTGCGTGCATGTTTAAGTAATCTAAATCCGTTGCTTTAATTTCAGCTTCCTCTAAAGCCAAGCTCATCCCCAATACAGCACCATCACCTTGCGGGTGCGTTCCTGTTAAGTGGTAAGCATCAGCTGCCATACCACCTCCTACTACTTCTGCATAAATTTTAGCTCCACGCGCTTTCGCATGTTCGTATTCTTCTAGAATTAAAGCTCCTGCACCCTCTCCCATCACAAAACCATCTCTATTTGGGTCAAAAGGTTTTGAGGCTGTAGCTGGATTTTCATTGTTGGTTGACAATGCTTTAGCAGATCCGAAACCACCAATAGTTGCCTCGTTAATTGCCGCTTCAGAACCACCTGTAATAATCATATCTGCTTTATTCCAACGGATGTAATTAAATGCATCTATCATAGCAGTTGTAGAAGTGGCACATGCAGAAACTGCACAGTAATTCACTCCTCTTAAACCATAGCGCATAGAAATAACTCCAGCCGCTATGTCCACTAATATTCTCGGTATAAAGAAAGGAGAGAAACGCGGTGTTCCATCACCTTGGGCAAACTCAACTAATTGATCCTGGAAAGTTTGTATTCCACCATTACCAGACCCCCAAATCACACCAATTCTATCCTTGTTTAAGGTATCAAAGTCAACCGCACTATCTTCAACCGCTTGTTTTACACTCACTAAAGCATACTGTGTAAACTTATCGTACGTTTTTATTTCTTTACGGTTAAAATGTTCAGTTTCATCGTAGCCTTTTAATTCACATGCAAATTTCGTTTTGAACTTGGATGTATCAAAAGATGTAATATTGGCACCACCATTTTTTCCTTCTAAAAGGGCATTCCAATACTCTTCTACATTATTCCCTATAGGAGTTAAAGCTCCCATTCCTGTTACAACTACTCTTCTCATAGTTTAAAATTTAGGCTGCAAATATGGTTAAAAAAGTAAAGCAAATCTTGTTATTTTGCGACAAGGTTGAACTAGCATCCATCAACTAAAAATTAACTATTCTGCCACAATGACCGAAATAAACAGGAGGCATAACTATTGATTGAATGAAAGTGTGAAAAGATTTAACTACATCCATGACGGAAACATGCTAGAAGCATTGCTCTACCCTTTTTTGTTACTGCTTATTTTGTGGAGTATTTATTTAATGGATTTTACTTTTCATCTCGATTTGTATAAATACGGTGTACTTCCTCAAACCATGGAAGGACTCAAAGGAATATTCTTTATGCCTTTTATACATTCACAGCGCGATTTCACGCACATTGTAAATAACTCCCTGCCCACCTTTGTTTTATTGGCTGCCTTAATTTACTACTACAGAAAAATTGCGCTTTATGTAGTTCTTGCCATTTGGCTAGGAGGTGGTTTCTTATTGTGGAATCTAGCACCGAGCACAGGCAGTTATCATATAGGAATTTCTGGTGTTATCTATGGACTTTTCTCTTTCTTGTTTGTAAGTGGAATCTTTAGGAAAAGAACCCCCATGTGGGCCATTTCACTTTTTGTCATCTTTTTATACGGTAGTCTTATTTGGGGTATATTCCCAACCGAAAAACCCATATCATGGGAAGGTCATTTATTTGGTTTAATTGTAGGAATAGTTGCAGCAATAGCCGCACGGAATCAAGGACCAAAACCTCTTAAATATTGGTATGAAATTGAACAGGAAATGGGAATAGAGCCTCCTGACTTAGAAGGCATGTATAAAGAGAATCTGCGCAGAGCACAGGAGCGTGAAGAAATGCGAAAAGCGCAAGAGGAAGAACAAATCAAGGCGCAAAATGTAGTCTATTACTACATACCTAAACAACCTGCGGAAGATAAAGATCAAAACAAAGAGCAGTAGCTTTAGAACACTCGGCCCACGATTCAAAGGGAAATTCCAAAACAACCAAACCTCCAGTTGACAACATTAGTGGTTCATCTAAAAAATACATCGCTAAATCAGAAATACCATTATTGTGCCCGATAATCATCATGTCATCTCCCCCTTTTTGTTCCCAAACAAACTTGAGCATTTCGGTCCTAGAAGGCAAATACAATTCATTATGCAAATGCAACTGATGTGAAGAAAGTGAGTTTTTAATACGCGCATAAGTATGTTGCGTGCGTTGAGCGGTTGAACAATGGACGGTAGGAATGTTATAATTTTTAGACGAGAAATAGTCGGACAACAAAGCACATTGTTTGATGCCTTTTTCCATCAAATCACGGTCAAAATCATCTTGATTTTTTCCTGGTTTTTGGGTTTTCGCATGACGTAATAAAAATAATTTCATAAATCTTCACTTTTGTTCCAACCTTATAAAGGTAAACAACGTTCATGAAAATGAAGAGAAACCCAAGAACTATTAAAAGAATTACATTCTCTTTTGTAAAATTTGATTAATTTGCAGATGCTAAACAAAATCAAAGGAATTAACAATTATATGCACATTGATACCGAATTATTGATTGCATGCGCTAAAAATGATCGCAAGGCTCAGAAGAAGCTTTACGAGGCGTGTTATGTATTCCTTATGCCCAAATGTTTACAGTATCACAAAAATGAAGAGGACGCTCGTGCCATCTTCAACAAAGGTTTCTATAAAATACTTAAAAATCTAAGCAAGATAGACTTAGAAGAAGTAATGTTTGCTGCATGGTCTAAACGTATCATGGCAAACACATTAATTGATGACTATAGAAAGAATAAAAATTACAAAACCAACATCAACATAAAAGAAAACGATCAGGAATTAGACTATCACGCAAGTTCGAGTAGCAACGATGCTTTAAATGCATTTGGCCAAAAGGACATTATGCAGTTGTTAGAATATTTAAAGCCTGCTGCAAAACAAGTTTTCTTAATGTACGTTGTAGAAGGATATAACCATAGAGAGATTGCCGAAATGTTAAACATGTCTGAAGGAACATCCAAATGGCATTTGAGTACGGCAAGAAAAGAATTAAAAGAAAGATTAGAAAAATTAACTGAAGCAGAGTTAAGAACAAAAGTTATATGAGTTTAACCGATAAAGATATAGATCAGTTGTTCCGAGATGCTGCCAACTCGGCCCCACAAGTGGAGTTTAAAGAAGCTTACTGGGACGAGATGAACGCATTTTTAGATCAAGAAGAGAAAGGAAAGAGAGGCATCTACTCTATGCTTTCTGTTGGTATACTTGCTTTGATTGGCATTGGATCACTCTTGTTGATTCCTAACCAAAACAAGTATAGCGATGGTACAGTAGCAGAGCAAGTAGACGCACTTATTGCTACACCTCAAAATGTAGTAGCTATGAATGCTGCTCAACAAAATTCAACTTCGGCTGTTAAGAAAAATAATGCCCAAACAACATCAACTTTGGCAATCACGAAAACAGCGAGTTCATCCAATGAGGAAACAGCTGTGGAAAGCAGTGAAAATGTTGTTTTGAATACAAAATCAAAGAAGACCAGCGTATTCAATACAAACGCTTTAACAGATCAAATGCTTGCTAGCTCTGCAATAGCAAAAGAAAACACAACTGTTGTAAATGTTAAAGACGAGAAAGCAGTAGAAGAAACAACTCAAGTAGTAAAGAATAAAGAGCTTTCAACTCCAACGCAGAATGCGCAACCAATTTTATTGAAGGCGACTTTAGATCCTTTTGCAAACCTGAGTAAGAAGATAGATAGATTAAGTGTGAAAGAACCTGGTTCTTTAGCAAGTTCATTTGGGAATTCTTCAGCAAGCTCTCTGATAGATTTTAAAAATATCCAACGTTTAAAGGATAGACTATACATCGAGTTAGGAGCAGGTATTTCTGACAATTACAATGACGCGATAGCTGGAAGGTCATTTGTTTACAATGGAGCTTTGAATTATGAATTTAGAAAGAATTGGTTTAGAGTGAGAACAGGTGTTGGTGTAAACATTACAACCCAATCTAACATTACTTATACTACTTATGCTAAGATTTATGATTTCGGAAGTAGAAACTCTTCAAATGAGTTGGTTTACAAAGAACTATACGACTTATATCTACCAATAGAAATTGGTGCAAGCTTTAATAAGGTGAGTTTTGGAGTTGGATTTAAATACAATTTCTTAAACCACTCAAGAGCAGAATTTAGAACTTACCAAGACGGTGCCTTAGAAGAAGAAGGTGTTTACTACGGATTAACAGAAGGATTGAAACAAAATACTTCAAGTGCATATTTCTTCGTAGAAAGAAACCTTTTCAATAGAGTTGATTTAGGAATCAAAATGGGTACCTACTTAAATTCTAGAGCAGCCTTAACTGAACAGTTTGACATGGTTGGTCAAGACATTAATCCTAAATACGGTTTTGTTTACCTTAAGTATAACTTTAGAAAATAATGAGTAGATTTTCTACAATATTGACACTTTCATTTTTACTTGTTTTATCAGCATGTAAGAAAGACGAAATGCCAGAATTGGTAGAGTCTAACGAACCCGTATTCATGGTCAAAGGTAAAATTGGTCAAGAAGAAATTAACATCGTTGCAGGAGACGACAACCAATACATGTATACTGGTTTTGACGAGCGCAATGGTGTAAATCTATTCTATGGAGATATTAGCAACAACAACTCTTCGTTTAAATTGACCATACATGATGGTAATTTAGACAATGACAATTTAGAATTGATAACAAATCAACCGCAATTTGCATTTACTCGAAACGCGGTTACACCTACTTTTCAATTTGCCATAGATTCTTTTGCCAACAATGTTAAAATAGATGCCATAGATTGGTATGTAAATGGTGATTATTATTCATCTAATTCAATTACCCTTTATGAGCATGGTTTATTTAACATCTGTGCCGAAGTAACTTTTGTAGACGGAGAAGTGGCGAATCTTTGTAATGACGTAATATTAGGTTATAAAAAACATGCTATTGGTCAACCCGTTCACATCGTTGGATCTACGGGAAGATTAAGTGTATTTAACAATACCATCTACCCTATAGACAATGTTGAATGGTACGTGAATGGAGTTTTGTTCTCAGATGCAATTGAACTTTCAACATCAGCCTTTACTGGAAGAGTTCCAATCACGGTTATTGTTAACTACAGTAATGGTGTTCAGCGCACAAAATCTATCATGGTCGATTTTGATTTGGAAGGTAAATTCATTCAAGATTTTTCATTCGCCGAAAATATTAATCCTCTAAACAACGATTACAGTTTAGATTTACGTTTCGAAATAGATGGTGAAACATGGATAAGTAACATTCCTGAAAACGACAGTTTATTTGTTGAAATTAGCAAATACGAAAAGTACAAAGAGAATGTTGATGGTATTCCTGTTTCTATAGCCAATGGCTTGATCAATTGTAAACTTAAACGTTTATCAGATGGCATGATTAGAGATGCTGAGTTGGATTTAACTTTTGGGTTCCCTCAAAACTTTTAAAAAATGAAATCTACGCTAACTCTACTTGGCATACTTTTTATAAGCGGAGTTAGTTCCGCTCAGATTTCATTAACATCTTCAGATTTTCAGTCTTCACCGGGTGCAGAATATTACTCGAGTGCAAATACAAATGTTGACTTCACTTCAACTGGAGCCAACTATACTTGGGATTTCAGTAATTTAAACGAGGTGAGTCAAGATACTATCAATTACAACTCCCTTACTCAAGCAAGCTTATTCATTCAAGCCGCGTATGGTATTTTTGCTCCACCAGCATATCAAGCAAATTACTTTCAGGAAAATACAGATTTTACCTTGAGCAATATACCTTCAACTGTACTTCCTATAAACATTGATAGGGTTGATAACTTTATAAAGGTAGAAAACACTCAAATTGCAAAGGTAGGTTACGGAATAAGTGTGCAAGGACAAGCCATTCCTTTTCCTTCAGATACTATTGAAAGGCTTTATAAACTTCCGTTAAATTATGGGGATGTGGATTCTTCAAGAGCTTACACCTCCTTTGATTTAAATCCTATTTACGACGCTCAACTTAGGCAATACATACAACATTACTCCGAAGTTGACGGATATGGCAACATTAGCACACCCTATGGTAGCTTTCCCTGTTTGCGCATTCATCATAGAATTGTAGAACTTGATTCTGTTTATATATCTCTAAATGGAGCGGCAGGGGCATGGTATGAACTTCCATTACCCACCAAACACATTTATGAATGGTGGACCAACAACGAAGACATCGCAATCTTAAGAATAGAAACCACCGAAAACTTTGGGATACAAACCGTTTCTAAAACTGAATACAAAGACAATATATCTGTAGGCACGGAGGAGGCCTCACCTTTTACTGAGTTTTACATTTATCCCAATCCTACTAGAGATGGGTTATTCTTCTCACATCAAGTGCGACATTTAACGCTGAGAAATACAGCTGGTCAAATTGTACTGACCAAAGATTTCACGACATACTTGAATGTTTCTAAACTTCCTACTGGCGCGTATCTATTAGAGGTTGAAATCGACGGTGAAACGAAACAAGAACGTCTCCTTATTCAATAAGCACAATTATTCACTTAAGTTCTTATCTTTGCCCCAAAGGCAAACTAGTCTATCGCTGTTCCAAATGGAAGAGAGGAAAGTCTGGGCAGTAAAGAGCACCGTACTTCCTAACGGGAAGGGTTCGTTTTAACGAATACAGAAAGTGCCGCAGAAAATAAACTACCTCGTTTACGAGGAAAAGGTGAAAAGGCGAGGTAAGAGCTCACCGCGCTTGTGGCGACATGAGTGGCAGGGTAAACCTTACGGACTGAAAGATCATGTATACCGAGGCGCACAGAAATGTGCTAAGAATTGCTCGTTCGACTCGGAGGGTAGATCGATAGATGCTAAAGGTGACTTTAGTACTGGATAAATGATAGACACCTTTTTAAGGACACAGAACCCGGCTTATGGTTTGCCTTTTTTTTACTCTACATCCATTATAGATCCTAATTCAACACGCGTTTTAGCAATGACATTTATAAATTCCTTTGGATTTGCAACAGCTTGTAAAGTAATAAAGTAATCGCCTTTGTAGAAACTACATTTCACAACTTTATAGCCCCCCATCTCATTCTCTCGAATCTTCGTATCGCTTGGACGAACGAGTTTTCCATTTATTACATTGATTCCGCCTGTTAAATCTCCTACATATTCATTGATAGGCTGCTTGTAAATATTTTCAGGAGTATCAAATTGTACAATCTCCCCTTTTTGAAGGATGGCTATCTTGTCTGCCATTTCCATAGCATCATCCGGATCGTGGGTAACAAGAATAGATGGAATATTCTGTCTTCTTAATATGGTTGAAATTTCACTTCTTACTTTTCTTTTTAGGGATTGATCTAAACTAGAAAAAGGTTCATCAAGTAACAATAAATCAGGATTAACTATAATACTTCTCGCTATAGCCACACGTTGTTGTTGTCCTCCCGACAGTTGATGCGGTCTTTTCTTTGCATGATCTTCCAACTCAAAAATGCGCAAGAAATCTTGTAGTATACGCTCATTTTTATCCGTCAAACCGTAAGCTATATTTTGCTTTACATTTAGATGAGGGAACAATGCATAGTCTTGAAATATCACCCCTATATTTCGGTGTTCTGTCTTCAAAAAGGTTGAAGCATCCTGCATGATTTTATCGTTCACTACTACCTTCCCAGAATTTGCAAACTCGAGTCCAGCAATTATGCGCAACAAGGTCGTCTTACCCGAACCACTCTCACCTAAAAGAGCAACAATTTCGTTTTGGGCTATGGCAAAACTCACCTCCTTCAATACTTGAGATTTACCGAATGATTTGGTAATATTTTCTAATTTAAGATAACTCATTTCGAAGATTTATTGGAACGCATCAATACTAAAGAAACCACAACACCTAATGCAATTAACAATAAGGCATAGGGCGCTGCATCTGTAACGCTTTCCGCTACTTTTGCCTTTTTATACGCTTTAGTGGCCAAAGTTTCAAAGTTGAAAGGTTGTAATATCAAAGTTAAAGGCAAGTCCTTTAATACATCAATAATCACAACAGCAAAAGTGGTGAAAATTCCAAATTTCAAAATAGGGAAATTCACTTTTAAAAAGGTCACAAAACTCGACTTGCCTAAAACTCTAGAAGCATCGGGTAAAGCATCCGGTAAACGCGCATAGTTAGACTCTAAGGTATTATAGCCCACCGCCATAAAACGGATAACATAAGCCATGCTCAAGAGAAACAAACTCTCAATTCCCCAAGCATAAAAATCACCATCTTTTTGCATAAAGAAAGCAAAACCTAAAACGGCTACACCTATTACAGCTCCCGGAATGGCATATCCCAAGGTGGAAAGATTGGCAATTAAACTCGATTTCCATCCTTTATTTAGGTACTTATTGTACAAGAGTAACAGAGTGATGACAACGATGATTACTGCAGGTAAAATAGCCACTCTAAACGATTCTAAGGTTGTACTTATTAACTCTTCATCAATTAGCGATTTTGGAGTGAAGAAAGACAAGTAAATTAATTGCGCTACAGGCACTACAAAACCTAAAAAGAAAGGAAGAAAAGCCAGGAAAGAAAAGAGCATAGCCTTCGGACCTTTCAAAGGTTTTAACTGAAAATCGTTACTGTTCTTCTTATCGGAAACACGCTTCATGTTTCTATAGACAAAGAGACTTCCAAAAATCAGAGAAATCAGTACAAAAGCTAGTGCACTCAAATAGAGGGATCCAGAAAAGTCCATCTGCTTGGCTTGAAAGATTCCGGCTGAAAAAGTTTTCACATTGAAATAGCTTACCGCACCATAATCATTGATGACCTCCATTACTACCAATACGGTTCCACCTAAAATGGAAGGTATTGCCAAGGGTAAGATCAAGGTAAAAAAGCGTTTCATACTTGATACCCCTAAGGTAGAAGCAGCCTCAGTTATGGCTTTATTCTTACTTGAGAAGTGCAACAAGCTAGAAGAATACACATAAGGATAGAGCGCAAAGCCTAAAAAGACCATTAACCAGCCCTCTGTAAGAACATTAACATCCCACGCAAAGATTTCTTTGGGTGAAAAAAAGAGCATGGACAACTTCGTGAAACTTCCAGTAAAAGAAAAAATACTTGCATAAACAAAGCCCATGATATACGTGGGGATAGTTAGTGGAAGTACATTGGCCTTTTCTAAAAAGCTACGCAAAGGAAAGTTGAAGTTGGCAACAAAATAGGCCGTGGGAACAGCTAAAAGTATACTTACCGCACTCACGCCAAGTATCATGCGAAGAGTCGTGTAAATTAAATCGGGTAACACATACTCTTGGATGTGTTGAATGTTTTCATTTGTACCATCGGCAAAACCCTCTAATACAAAAAGGAGAGGAATAAAAATTATTCCTCCCACAATTGCGGAGACGATGCTCCAAGTTCTATATTTCTTACTCTTGAAATTCAATTACTTCCAACCTGCTTTATCAAACATTTGAATTGCAGTCGCATTCAATGCTCCAATTTTCTGCAAAGATAAAGTGTCTTCTTTGAAGGTTCCCCAAGACTGCACTAAATCACTAGCGGGCACATTTTTATTCACTGGAAATTCGTAATTCGCTTGTGCCAATTGCTCTTGTGCTTTTTCTTGTGCTAAGAACTCAATTAACTTCAAAGCATTCTCAGCATGCTTGGCTCCATTTAATATTCCTAAACCACTGATGTTAATGTGTGTACCTCTACCCTTTTGGTTTGGGAAGAAAATATTTACAGACTCACCTGCTTCTTTTTCCAAAGCATCTTCTGAATTCAATAATTTACCCACGTAATAGGTATTAACTATAGCAACATCTGCTTTTTCTGCGAATACTGCTTTTACCTGATCTCTATCATTTCCTGATGGTTCTTGGTACATGTTCTTCACTACAGCTGTAGCCCAAGCTAATGCTGCTTCCTCTCCATCATTTGCAATGATAGAAGCTAATAATGATTGGTTATATACGTTGTTTGCTGCTCTTACGGCAATCTTTCCTTGCCATTTTTCGTTGGCCAAATCTTCGTAAGTAGACAACATTGAAGTATCAACTCTATCCTTAGCATAGGCAATGATACGTGCTCTCTTTGTTAAACCATACCATTTACCATTCTCTTCTCTTAAGTAAGATGGAATGATAGAATCTAAAACTGCAGAAGAAGAATTCTGGAAGAAACCAGCCTCTTGCGCTTGGTATAAACGCGCTACGTCAGCCGTGAAGTAAATATCAGCAAAACCTCTATCCCCTTCATTTTTCATTCGAGACAACAACTCTTCTGAGTTACCAGGAAGGATGTTCACTTTAATTCCTGTTTCCGCCTCGAACAAATCATATAAAACTCTATCTACTTCGTAGTGACGGTCTGTATAAATGTTTAATTCTTCTTGAACTGCTTCTACTTCTTGATCAGAAGCTGTAGTCTCTTCTTGAGAACCACCACAAGACCCTAAAACAAATGCAGATGCAAATGCAAGTGTCAACGTGCTAAATTTAATCTTCATTATACGCTTTGTTTTCTTTAGTATTTCTAACAATTTGTCCACAAATATAAGCTTTTGAATTAAGGTTGAGCCTACCTTTTTTATGGTAATATATTCATTAACTTTGCAGAAAATTCAGCATAGTGAGTCAAGAAGAACAAAACAAAAAAGCGGAAAAAGAAGCATTGAAAGTAAAACAATTGCTTATTCAATTGAATACAGGTGATAGTGACCAACAAATCAAGGCTTTGAAATCTTTACAAGTTCACGGTCAACCCAAAATCATTGAGGCTTTGGTACGTAAACTTGATGGAGAAATTGAGCAAAAAGTAGAGAAAGAGATCATAGAGTTTTTATGTTCTTTAAAAGATACGGGGGTTGTTCCTTTCATCATGGCCATCATCAATGAAAATCAATACCCTAACCAACGTCAGAAATTACTCAATACCCTTTGGAATTCGAAGGTGGACTACTCAGAGCATTTACAAGACTTTGTAAACATTGCCGTGAATGGTGATTTCATGGATGCTTTAGAGGCGATTACCATTATTGAAAACTTGGAAGGTCCGTTTGAAGAAGAACAGGTGTTAGAATCGCAATTACATTTAACGCGTTACATAGAAAACGGAAAAACTCAAGATGAACAAAAGGCGTATTTAATCAGTGAAATTACGGTTAAGTTACAAGAAATAGAAAGAGGATTGGGGGCTTAATGGCCTTCTTCCTCTTTTGGAATTACATACAATTTAATGCGCAACTTCTCCTTCTTTTTCGCATTAGAACTGATCAATATTTCCCTATCCTGCCAGTAGTATTTCCCATTCGTATCAAAGGTAACTTCAAAAAATGAAGTATCTCCCGGTGCTATAGGCGTGGAGGTGAATTTTGTTTTGGTACAACTACAGCTTACATCTGCAGCATAAATTAGAAGTGGGGCATCCCCGCTGTTTACAAAATAGAATTTGTGTTTTGCCGTCTCCCCTTCTTTGAAGTCACCCAACTTCACAGTTGTTTTCTCCAAAAAATGAAACTCCGCCTCCTGGCCGAGACCAAGGGCGGAGTTCAAAGCTATAAATATGATCGCGAAATATAGCCTCATCAATATCTTAGTTTGCTGGTGCTCCAGTTCCGTTAGCTGGTGCTCCACCTTGTGCTGGAGACTTCACTACACCTTTAATTCTAATTACCATAGTTGGAGAATTCACTGCGTTAGAAGTTAAAGTAACGCTTTTAGAGAACTGTCCAGCTCTTTTCGTATCATATTTTACTTTAATCACTCCAGTTGCTCCTGGTGCGATTGGCTCCTTTGGCCACTCAGGAACTGTACATCCGCAAGATCCTTTTGCGTTAGAAATCATCAAAGGCTGGTTTCCTGTGTTCGTGAAAACGAATTCATAAACTCCATTTCCTCCGTGCTCAATTGTTCCGTAGTCGTGTAAAGTCTTTTCAAATTCAATTTTCGCTCCATCAACAATCTCTTGAGCTACTACTGTGTTAACAGCGAAGATAGCTGCTATTGCAAGTGACAAAGTAAATAATGCCTTTTTCATAATTATTTGTTTTTTTGATTTTCTTACTTTCAAATATACGCACAGAACTCTGTGCAAGTTGCTTTTTTAACACAACGTTAACAGAAAGAAATTCGACTAGTTTGCATTCATTTTTTTCGTCAATTCATCAAAGCTCAAGTTGATATTTTCTAATCTAGACTTCAACATTTCGACTTGCTCGGTTGCCATATTTGTAGAATCTACCAAAGCCAAACGTATTAGTTCTTCCGCTTTTTTAGGCTGTACATCATCTATGGTATAATACACAATTTGCATGTCGTAAATTCTGTGTATGTCTTTGTATGCAGGATATTCTTTGATTAAAGTTGATCTCCATTTCGCAGCTTCTTCTTCTAAGCGCAATTGCATAAATAACATTTGTGCCTTGTCTAAGGATGCTGCTGCCGCTTCGTCTTCGGGGAAGTTTTTATACAAACTCAAATGTCTGTTGATAGCTTCTAATACTGCTTTACGGTCGAGCTGACCATCATTCTCCATGATGTTTTTGTAAATCACCTCTAGAGAATCATCCATTACTTTAATTCCTTCTTTAATGCTTTCTGCTGTAATTTCTACAGGAGCTGCTTGGTCATTTACCACAGTTTCTTCCTTAGAAGAACACGCCAATAATAGTGCTCCGCAACCCGCGAGTAAAAAGATTTTCTTCATGATTTATTTTTTTAACGAATGTAATAAGAAAACAAAAAGAGCCAGCATAAATAATGCTAGCTCTTCAGTTTATTGAGTAATCTATTTTCTTCCTTTTTTCTGAAGTGGAAATTTCATTCTGTAGTCTATATCTACTTCCCCTTTAGAAATGTTTGTCAATTTCTTCGTAATCATTCTTTTCTTCAAGGGAGAAAGGTGATCTGTAAACAACACCCCATCTACATGATCATATTCGTGTTGAATCACACGAGCCGCGTAACCAGAATAAGTTTCTTCGTGGAACTCCCAATTTTCATCAAAGTACGTGATTACGATTGTCTCCTTACGGTATACATCTTCTCTAACCTTAGGAATAGACAAACAACCTTCTTGAAAAGCCCATTCTTCTCCGCTCTCTTCTTCTATGATAGGATTAATGAAAACCTTTTTGAAATCTTTCAACCCTTTAGCTCGTGGATCCTCATCCTCATCTTCTGCAAAAGGTGAAGCATCTACAACAAACAAACGAATAGATTTTCCTATTTGAGGAGCCGCCAAACCAACACCGTGGGCTGCATACATGGTTTCCCACATATCTGCAATCAACTTGTCTAATTCAGGGTAATCTTTATCGATTTCTTCTCCTTCTTTTTTCAACACCGGATCTCCGTATGCTACAACAGGTAATATCATTCTTTTCAATTTTGAGCTACAAAATTAACAAATCTACCTTCAACCTAAAACTTAGAAGTACAGAAACTCTTCTTTTGTTACTTTTTAATCACCTTTTGGTAGTTCGTGTGTATTCCATCCGTCATTTCTAACAGGTAAACACCACTTTGTAAGAAATCTAAACTATGCTCCCCTCCCGACTTCATCGTGTGTACTAAATTCCCTTGTACATCATATAAACGAAACAAGGCGTCTTTGTTTTCTGTTTCTAGATTCAAGTTACTTTCAAAAGGATTGGGATAAACCTTAAAGTTCATTTCTATAGGGTTTGACACGCCTAAAAGGGAAGCATTCTTTGTATACCTCAATTCATTTCCTACCAATGCTATGGCGTGTTCTTCATCAGCGAAATCTATACTGTAAATGGGAGCATCTACTCCTATGTTATACTCCGTCCATTGGGTAGCATTGGTGTTCAAACAAATAAAGTATTTTCCATAGTAACTCGAGGCGATGAGTTTTCCAAATTGTTGATCTAAATCGATAACAGGTAACACATTAAAACCATCCAAGTTTAAATCGTGTACAAAACCAGAGCTGGCTTGTATACGCTGAGAGGGTCCTGTACCACCAAACTGTCTGTAGTTAACAGCCAAAGCAGAATTCACCATATCCAATCTTCCCCCACCTGTTACTTCTTGAAAATTTTGGGTGTAAACCGTATCAACACTTACAAAACCATCTGTGGAGTAATAGTATTTTTCAGGATTCGTAGGGTCTAAAATTACTCCATAAGTATCTTCCCATAGGTCTAAGGCAAGAATGTAACTGGTAAATGGAAGTACAACCAAATCGGTCCAGTTATCCCCCAAATCTGCTGAACGAATAATTTGCATGGAGTCGTTGACTTGGTAATAGGCATAGAGATAATCATCTCCTATCACCAAATCATTAAAAGGCAAACCTGTTTGGTTGATCCAATCTGCACTTATGGTATCCCAAGTTGCTCCCGCATCCATGGTACGATAAACTCCTCCATTTGCATTTACAAAACCTATTTTACCATTGATGAATTGTGGTTTATATAAAGATGAGAAACCTCCAAATTCTTGAATATTGGTCCAAGTTTCTCCACCATCCAATGTTTGGTATAATTCACCTATCGTTCCTGTAATATAGGCAGTATCTATAGCGGGATAACTCAACTCGCCGTAAAAACTTTGATTACTTGCAGGTGCTTGCCATTGTCCGAAAGTGAAGACACTCAAAACCAAACAACCCAGCGTATATTTTAACTTTTTCATGGTGTACATTTTATGTTTATTACGAAGTTCGGTGATTTTTAAGCTTTATCCTTGTAGATTATCTTCTATTCCTTGTAAATTTCTGCCTGCTTGAATTCTGTTGGCGTTAGACCCGTATGTTGCTTGAAAAATTTAGAAAAATGAGCTTCGTCAAAGAAGTTGACCGATACTGCAATTTGAGCAATATTTAAATCATCTTCCAAAAGAAGTTGTTTGGCTTTGGCCAGAATTCTTTCGTTTTGCATGTCGTGCAAGGTTTTTCCAAAATTCTTCTTTACCATCTTGCTCAATTTCGATTCACTCACCCCCAAAGCTTCAGCATAGAAACTTAAATTTGGTTTTTGATGATAGGAAGTGTTGAGCAAACGCATAAATTCTAACACAAAAACCCCGTCTACCTCATCATGCTGGTTGAGGTTACCTGAAAGTTTCAATAAAATATGGGCCGCTAAATTTAGTCGTAACGACTCATCGGTTCTATGACTAAAAAGTTCCTTAAAGTAAAAATTAAACACTTCAAACTCTTCTGAAGAAGCTGTATAGGTCACCGGACTCGCGATCAAATTAAAGAGCTTGGTTTCTTTGTGAAAGACTTGTAATTGTTCCAAGAAATGATTGGAGAAAGCCAAGGTAAATCCTTTGGAATCAGTAGATCGTTTTAATTTATGGGGAAAAGATGCCGGTAAAATGTGAAAGCTCCCTTTTTGAGCCTGGTACATTTTTCCAAACATCACATGCTCTCCTCCTCCTTCTAAAAAAATGAAAATTTCGTTGTAGGTATGTGCGTGCATTTCTTCGAAATTGTAAAAGCTTTTTTCTTCCCAAGGAAAGACCTCTACCAACTTCTCAGGTTTACCACTGTCCGCGAAAGAATAAGAAGGAATATGTTGCATGTAGTAATAGTATTAGACCCTATACTACAAACGTAAGAATAATTTCAGGAGTTGTCTTTAGAGAACTTACATCCCCATTTGCTGCATGTAAGATTGTAAAATCAAGGTGGCGCTAATCTCATCTACCATGGCTTTGTTTTTACGCTGTTTCTTTTTTAAACCACTGTCTATCATGGTTTGAAATGCCATTTTAGAAGTAAACCTTTCGTCTACCATTACAATTTTTTGAAGCGGAAAGTTTTTCTCCAAGGCTTCTCTCAATAAACGAACGTTTTCAGAACTGTGTGTGTCTTCGTTGTTCAAACGTTTGGGTTCTCCTAAAACGATAGTTCCCACACCTAGTTTAGGAATTTCAGCTTGTAAAAAGTTCATCAAATCACGAGAATCTACGGTAGTTAAACCCGAAGCAATGATGTTCATTTCATCGGTAATTGCCACACCTGTTCTACGCAAACCAAAGTCTAAAGCTAAAATTCTGTTCATGGTGCAAAAGTAGGAATTTAGACTTTTAGACGGTTAGATTTTTAGAGTTTTAGATGGGGGGATGGTATTTAAAAATTTAAGAAAGAGCTGACGTTCGTGATTTAAAGATTTAAGACATGAGATTTTTAAATGTTTAAAGGTTTATTTATTAAAAGAAATCTAAATACGGTGTTATCTTTCTTGATTACAGCATTTATACCCTAAATACAGACTATGAAAATAATCTTCTTAAGCACCTTATTTCTATTGGGTTCTGCACTATCAGCATGTAAAAAAAACGGAGTAGAACAAACTCCCCCTCCTTCAAACATATCGAGTTTACAAGCTATTAAAAACATTGTTAGCAAAAATATAATCTCGAAAAAAGACTATACTTTACCTCAAGGATCGTTTGTTTTAGAGGAAACTGCAAACTCTTTTTATTTATGTGAGCTAGCACTTTTTTGTTTGGGAGAAGTCAAAGTGGACAATTCTTGCAGAAGTAGAAGGTTTGGACCCAATGAAAAATTCCCATACATAAAAGAAATAGAATACACGGAAGAATACTTAGACATTAGCATAGGGGTGATTGAAAAATGTGGAAGCGATTTTATTTGTGATGCCGCCTTTGAGGAAAACAACCTTAATCTAATTTATCACCAATATAGTTCCTTGGCTTTCTGTAACTGTGAACACACGATTCATTATTGCTTTTACATTGACAATCAAAATCGCCTCGGCGACGAACCGGAAATTGAGAGTATTTCAGTGAATGGAGAACCACTGATGGTAGATTTACAACATATTAAACAAAAAGGAAAGAACATCGGAAATTGATTTTTCAAACATTCGGTTTAATTTTAAAGTCCAACGATTTAATTCAACAATGAAACTCTCCATCCCCAAAGGGTGCGACAATGCACCGAAAAAAGATTTTTTGGTTACTATCAATATTGCCTATGCACGTAGAGACTTGGATGCCTTGCTTGAAGCTTTTACAGACAAATTCACTTGGCATTGGGTAGAGACACAAAAAACAGTGTCGAAAGCCGATCTCAACACAAGTGTTTTTCTAGAATATCCAATTACAGCACTCAGCTTAGAAAAAGTCCTTACCCACGGACGAGAAGGTGCCGTAATGGGCAAAATGACATGCGAAAATGGAACTATTTATGCCTTCTCTGACTTCTATGCATTCAGCGGCGCCAAGGGAGATAAGGTGAAAAGTATTACGCGGTTTATAATACCTTTAAATCATGAATAAAACTATATTCGAAAAAATTACATTCAACTAACCGGAGCTATATAATCAATAACTCAACTTATTTCTACTCTACTAAGTTTCTATTTTCAGGGTCTCTCCGAGTATCAAAAACTGTAATTATTTCTATTTCCTCTTGTTCTTTATCCACTCGGTAAAAGAAGGTCGTTTGTTTTGTGACGACACATTTAAACAGATTTCCAAATTCTTTCGATTCAGGACAGCTATAGGGATGCTTAGATATTTGCTTTATTTTGAGGTCTAATTTGGTCAAGAAATTATCACGCACTTTTACACCCCATTTATAAATAAGATAATCTAAAAGGTCTAATAATTGTGATTCGGCTAGTTCGGATAGGTAGGTTTTCATAGGCTAAGAAATTTTCTTTAAAAAGGAGTCGTATTCGATTCTTTTCCCTTTATCTAGCTCCTCTATACCTTGAATTATATGCTTTTGCTCAACCTCAGATAAGTCATTCCAAAAGTCGCCTTCCTCTTTCCGGATAAACTCTGCAAGTCGCGCGATGAAGTCAGAATTATCATTTTCCAAAATAAACTTCAGCAATTTTAACTTTGTAGCTTGTACATCCATTACACAACTTGTTTTCCTACAAATTTACGAAAAGCAAAGCAAATGAGCCACTTGTGTGAATTCAAAATTACTCCGTAAGCTTGTCTTTACTCACAATAGAACTTCGCTCGGCTCGATAACCTCTAGATCTTGCTTTCAAGTTGAAATTTTCTCAATACTCACACTCCAACTCACACTGCAAATCCTCTAGCTCCCTACTCACACTCAAAACTGACTTCCTTCATCTCAACAAAAATTGGGAAAAATGTAAAAAATCTGTTTTCTGTGCGCTTAGGCATGGCTAATCTCGGATAAGACTCTAATTTTGTGACTTCAAGTAGAAAAGTTATGCAAGAAATCATAGAAAAAGCATGGGAAGACAGAAGTCTTTTAAACGATGCGCAAACGATAGAGACGATTAACCAAGTAATCGAGGAAATTGACAAAGGTAGATTACGTGTGGCTGAGCCAGATGGTAACGGTGGATGGAAAGTGAACGAGTGGGTAAAGAAGGCAGTGGTATTGTACTTCCCTATTCGTAAAATGGAAACAATTGAGGTGGGTCCATTCGAATTCCACGACAAAATGGCCTTGAAAACGAACTACAAAGAATTGGGTGTACGTGTTGTACCTCACGCTGTAGCACGTTACGGAGCTTACATTTCTGCTGGGGTAATTATGATGCCTTCTTACATAAACATTGGTGCTTACGTTGATGCCGGTACTATGGTTGATACCTGGGCAACAGTAGGATCTTGTGCGCAAATCGGTAAAGACGTTCACTTGAGTGGTGGTGTTGGAATTGGTGGTGTATTGGAGCCTCTACAAGCTGCGCCAGTAATCATAGAAGACGGTGCTTTCCTTGGATCTAGATGTATCGTTGTGGAAGGTGTACGTGTAGAAAAAGAAGCTGTTTTGGGAGCTAACGTAGTATTGACAAAATCTACAAAAATCATCGACGTTACTGGAGACGAGCCGGTTGAAATGAAAGGTGTAGTTCCTGCACGTTCAGTTGTAATCCCTGGTTCTTACACCAAAGAATTCCCAGCTGGATCTTACCAAGTTCCTTGTGCTTTGATCATCGGGAAACGTAAAGCAAGTACAGATTTAAAAACTTCTTTGAACGACGCATTGAGAGAGCACAATGTTGCTGTCTAGTTAGGAGTTGAGAAATTATGAGTTAAGAGTTTGTGGGGAGTGATAAGTGAAGAGTGATAAGTCAAAAGCGACTTAATTCTTAACGATAGATAGAAAAGGGATATGATCTTAGGGTTGTGTCCCTTTTTTAATGCTGTAATTAAAGGCTCTCGAGCGATAGCCGAGAGATGAATTTTTGAATTCCCCAAAGGAGTGTTCCTTTTTAGTGTATACATCAATACAAATTCTTGATGTAAAAATCATACTCATGTTTCATAAATACGTCCTCATGCTTTCTGATAACACCCTCAAATACTGATTGACTAATTCTCTCCTCTCTTAAATTAATTTTAAGTAAATCCTTTACCACGTCTATACTTCTAAAGAAAAATCTGTAGTAATAATAATTACGGATAACCTTATTGTCATGTAGTTTATAAAAATCAACGTTGTTAACATTATTCTTTTTGAATTCCTCCGCCAATAATCTTGTTGCAATTAATTCAGAATTTCTAACTGTACTAAATTCATGAGAATTTTTCTCTATTCTACTCATAACATCTGGAGGAAAAACATTATGAATAGTTGATCTTATAAATATAATCCCTTGAACCAATTGAGTCCCATTTTCAACAAATCCTAATTCAATCCACCTTTGGATTACATCCAGATCATTGTAGACCCTTTTTAAAACTGATAAAGTTTCTCTTTTTTCATCTGGAGTATAAAGTAGCTCACTTATTTTAATAGTTAAATCATATTCATTCGATTTTATTCTATCCGTTTTTTGTTTGGAATAAACCCAATAAATTAAAAACAAATTGGCAGTTCCTACCAATATAGAAGCTACTATACCACTCGTCCCTGAAAAGTAACTACCTAATTCTCCC
Organism: Lishizhenia tianjinensis; assembly: GCF_900116425.1. Classification (GTDB taxonomy): domain Bacteria; phylum Bacteroidota; class Bacteroidia; order Flavobacteriales_D; family Crocinitomicaceae; genus Lishizhenia; species Lishizhenia tianjinensis. The sequence continues at coordinate 1,264,826 of NZ_FPAS01000001.1, forward strand.
CAATATTGTATTCGCTCTCCATTCATGCCTTCTGGAGATGAAGAAGCTCCTAAAAAAATAAAAAATGGTGCTAAAACTAGAATTAAACAAACTACCAAGATGGTAATGATAATTCCTTTGATAAATGGATCTTTAATCATCAGTTAAGTTTCAACGAAAATAATACTTAAATTTTTGAATCCTTGAATTTTTGAATTCCCTAAAGGAGTGTTCCTTTTTTAGTGGTTAGAAATTCTATCTTTGAAAACAAGGCATTTTCCCACAGAAAGTCCCCTTTTTGAATTTTGATTTTTAAATTTTGAATTGTACCATGAATGACGAGCAGTTAAAGCGATGGATGGAGAAAAGAAAGCAACGTAAAGAAGCTTTGACCAAAGACAATTTGATGGAAGGTATACTTGCGGGTAACCTAACGGCTTTGAGTTCTGCCATTACTTTGTTGGAAAGCAATTTGCCGCAAGACAAGGTAACTGCCAAAGAATTGGTAAGCGCCTGTTTGCCTCATGCTGGAAATTCTATACGTGTTGGAATCACTGGAGTTCCTGGTGTAGGAAAAAGTACCTTTATCGAGTCTTTTGGTATGCACTTGCTCCAAGAGAATAAAAAGGTGGCGGTACTGGCCATAGACCCTTCTTCGGAGAAAAGTGGTGGGAGTATATTGGGCGACAAGACACGTATGCAAGAGCTTTCGCAACAAAGCAACGTTTTTATTCGTCCGTCCGCTGCAGGTGATTCTTTAGGAGGTGTGGCCCGTAAAACCAGAGAAGCCATTTTCTTGTGCGAAGCGGCTGGATTTGAAATTATTTTGATAGAAACCGTTGGTGTGGGACAATCAGAAACTGTTGTGCACTCCATGGTTGATTTCTTCTTATTGTTGATGCTGGCGGGTGCCGGAGATGAATTGCAAGGTATCAAACGTGGTATTATGGAAATGGCCGATGCTTTAGTGATAACTAAAGCAGATGGAGACAACATCAAAAAGGCCAACTTGGCGCGTAGAGAATACCAAAACGCCATGCACCTTTTTCCACCCAATAAAAACGAGTGGATACCCAAAGCGCTTACCGCAAGTTCTTTGACCAATACGAACATAGACAAGGTGTGGCAAACCATACTTTCTTTTCAAAACCAAACTAAAATCAACGGATGGTTTAAACAGAAAAGGCAATCGCAAGATAAATACTGGATGAATGAAAGTTTGAAAGAATTGCTCATGGCAGATTTCTTCTTAAATTCGGCCGTTAAAGACAGACTTAAAGCAGAAGAAGCGGCAGTTTTAAAGGGTGAAAAATCATCTTTCCAAAGTGCTGATGACTTGTTCGAATTTTACAAACAAAACAGATAATGCAAACGATAGAATTTTTACTCGAAGGAGAATACATAGAGCTTTTAAAATTGTTGAAAGCCGTAAACATTGCCCAAACGGGTGGTCACGCCAAAATGATTGTTGACGATGAGTTAGTAGTTAGAAACGGTGAAGTTGAAACGCGCCGTAGAGCTAAGCTTGTGAAAGGTGATGTTTTGGTGATAGACGAGGAAATTGAAATTACCATCGTATAACACAGGTATTTAAAAATTTAATGATTTAACAATTTAAAGAATTGTATTTCATCTTTAAATAACCAGAAAGGGGGATGTTTCAACATCCCCCTTTCTGGTTTAAATTCTTAAATCTTTAAATCCTCCATTGCCTACTCTTCATCAAAGCGATTGAGCCAAAGCTCTATTAACTCATCTATGGTTGGTGCACTGCCTTTCACGAGTAAATCACCTGTTTGTCCATCGTAGAGTTGCCAAGCGTTGTTTGACTTCACAGCTACACCGTACATATAATCTAAGAACACGACTTCAAAACCGTCAAAAGATTGCTCCTCAAAAAGGTTTTCGTATCCCATATTGTAAACAAACACTTTTCCTTCCAACCAAAGCTCAAAGCAAGATGCGTCCTCGTGGTATTTTACACTATCGTAAATGGGCGCTATTAACTCAAAGGTACCTTCACCTCCAAACACTCCCCATTGATGAGTTTTGGCCGACCTACCGTAGCAATAAACAGCATGTCCATCATAAGACTCAATGAGATCCAATTTATGCTCCTTTTGCATTTGCGCCATAAAATCAAGTGCTGTTAGCGAAAGAAATGTGGGGCGGGATAAATCTTCTTTGTTTGTGCAACCGAGTCCGCTTACAAATTCTAATATATCCGGACCTTCAGAACGTAATTCTATGCGGTACCACTTTCCGTCCTTTTTACCAGCAACTTCCAGGTAGTCGAGTAAATTTGCTTCTCCCCCATACCTTGCATAAGGCGAAAAATTATCAATTTCCCAAGACTCAAAGTCTTGCGACGGAAGGGCTAGTAAGGAATCGATTTTACGAAAATCACTATCCAATTCGGCTAAATTTTCAAAAACTATCTCCTCCCAAATTACAGGTGGAATAAACTCAGAGTAAAAAGAAATCACCCCCTTTTTATCCTGGTAATTCACAACGGTAAAATTGAGTTCCTCTTGGGCAGGAGTAGGAAACTCCACACTCATTTTATTGAGTTTTTGAGGATGAGCAAAAAGTAAATTCCCTGTGGTTTTGTCGTACAATTGCCAATTCCCCTTGGCGTTTTTGAGTCTACATGGAAAATTAGAATAAATATTGGTATTCCACTGGAGTTCTGAAGCTTTAAATTGTCGGATAAAACCCTCTAATTCCGCCGCAGAACTTTTCGGTGTCAACTCCTTTTCTTTCCAAAAAAAAGATTGCGCATACAGATTCATGCTCCACAAAAAAAGAGGTAAAACAAGCCATTTCATAACAGTGTGGTTTAATTTGTAGACAAGATAAGAAATAAAGTTCAGACTATTTTTCTCACCTCAAAAGCCAAGCTCTAGCAAATGAAAACACTGAGCATTTAGAAATCTTTTAACAAAATATTAGCACTCGAATTTTGCATCCTCTCTGAAGGCGTATTACATTTGCGTCCAGAAATGAATACACTTTTCAGATATATCATCGCACTGAGCGTACTATTGCTAATCGGTTTTAACCAAACCATTGGTCGCGCCTTTGCTGAAATTTCTGGAGTTGAACTCCTACAAGGAAGTTCGCAACAGGAAGATGATACAGCGTATTCCATTCATGGGACCCACTCCCACTACCTCAGTGCCATTCCTGAAAATGGTCATCATTTATTCGGTGTTGAAACTTCTGAAGGCGGAGCTGAGGAAGACGAGGATAGATCGCACAAAAAATTCTCCGATTTTGGAGTTTTCTTAAAAACCCTTTTTGTTTTACAGAAGGCGGTAATATCTACAGACATTCACGAGGAGGAAGAAATATTCCACGCTCACGAATTCAAAGCATCATCATTCAAATCACTATTTCTAGTTCTAGAAGTATTTAGACTGTGATTAACATCTTCTTTCATCTGCTCGCTTAGAAATATCATTTAAGTGCAGATACCCCATGGCAAAACTTGGAATTCTTCCAAGCGGGACTTGCCGTATCATCAATTTTTATTTCCAAACAATTTAATGCTTTAAAAGCAAAATTATTATGAGAAGAATGTGCATAATGGTGGGTTTGTGTGCCTTAATTTTTAACACAAGCTGTACATCAAAAAAACATGAAGAAAAGGAGTTAGAAACGCACTTTATTGCCACTAACCCAGTGAGAATGGACACCTCGATTACCGTAGATTATGTTTCGCAAATCCATGCGATTCAACACATTGAAATTAGAGCCCAAGAAAGAGGTTATTTAGAGAAGATTTATGTAGACGAAGGTCAGCACGTTAAAAAGGGCCAATTGTTATTTCAAATTATGCCGCGTTTGTATGAGGCTGAAATGCAAAAAGCAAAAGCCGAAGCTGAATTTGCAAACATAGAATATTTGAACACCAAACAACTGGCCGATAGCGAGGTGGTTTCCATGAATGAATTGGCCTTGGCAAAAGCAAAATTAGACAAAGCAAACGCTGAATTAGCTCTGCGCAAAGTTCACTTAGACTTCACAGAAATAAGAGCTCCTTACGATGGAATTATAGACAAATTCCATGTTCGTTTGGGAAGCTTAATAGACGAAGGAGATTTGTTGACTTACCTCTCAGACAACAGTAAAATGTGGGTGTATTTCAACGTTCCAGAAGCCGTTTATTTGGATTATCAAACCAATATGGACAAAGACAGTTTCTTAGAAGTTGGATTGAAAATGGCCAACAATAAATTCTTCCCTCACAAAGGGATAGTTGAGACCATAGAAGCCGACTTTAACAACGAAACAGGTAACATTCCGTTTAGAGCTACTTTCCCCAATCCAACCGGACTTTTACGTCACGGAGAAACCGGAAACATAGAAGTAAAAGAGCAGTATAACCAAGCCATTATCATCCCGCAAAAGGCAACCTTTGAAGTCTTGGATCAGAAGTATGTTTACGTGATAGATGCCAACAATGAGTTACAATCTAGAAAAATTGAAATCGAAGCAGAAATGCCTGATTTATATGTGGTAAAATCAGGGTTAGAGACTTCAGAAAAAATTCTTTTAGAAGGATTAAGAAACGTACGTGAACACGACAAAATTGAATATGAACTGCACGATCCTATGGCGGTTCTTTCTACCCTAAGATTACATGCAGAATAAGAGTCATAAAAAAAAATAAAAATACAATGTTTAGTAAATTCATAAAAAGACCAGTACTGGCTATTGTGTTGTCTTTGGTGATTGTATTCGTAGGTACTTTATCTATCAATACGCTACCAAAATCACAATTCCCAGATATTGCTCCTCCCATGGTAGTGGTTTACCTCTCTTACCCCGGAGCGAGTTCAACTGTACTTACCAATTCTGTATTAATTCCTTTGGAACAAGCCATCAATGGTGTACCGGGAATGAAATACATGTTCTCTACCGCAGCCAGTTCAGGTGAGGCCAATATCCAAATCGTTTTCGAAAAAGGAAGTGACCCCAACCAAGCGGTGGTAAACATCAACAACAGGGTGCAGCAAATGAAAAACCGTTTACCGGCCATCGTTCAGTTGGAAGGATTAAGGGTGCAGCGTTTAATGCCCAATATGTTGATGTATGTGAACCTGTATGGTACAGACACTGCAAATACAGATATGAAGTTCATCTTCAACTACGCCTACATCAACTTATTGCCAGAACTACAACGTATCAACGGTGTGGGGAGAGCGCAAATTGTAGGGAGTAGACAGTACGCCATGCGTGTTTGGTTGAACCCAGACAGAATGCGTGCTTACGACATCTCTACAGAAGAGGTGATGAAGGCTTTAGGTGAGCAAAGTATCATTGGTTCTCCAGGTCGTTTAGGTAGAGCAGATAGTAAACGTTCAGAATCTATAGAATATGTGTTGACCTATCCGGGTCGTTACAACGAGGATGAAGAATACGAAAACGTGATTATACGTGCCAATGCAGAGGGTGAAGTCTTGAAATTAAAAGATATTGCCAAAGTTGAATTAGGATCAGAATACTACGATATCTACTCCAACAAAGATGAATTCCCATCTGCTGCCATAACGTTAAATCAAGCTTACGGTAGTAACGCCATAGACGTCATTGAAAAAGTAAAAACAAAGTTGGAAGAAATGAAAGACGACTTCCCTCCAGGCGTTGAATACGAAATTTCTTACGACGTTTCTAACTTCTTAGATGCATCCATTACAGAGGTATTACACACCTTAAGAGACGCCTTTATCTTGGTATCTTTGGTGGTATTTGTATTCTTGGGGGATTGGAGATCTACATTGATTCCTGTACTCGCCGTTCCGGTATCCTTAATTGGTGCCTTCTTCGTAATTCAAGCCTTTGGATTAACCATCAACTTGATTACATTGTTTGCTTTGGTTTTGGCCATAGGTATTGTGGTAGATGATGCCATAGTGGTGGTAGAAGCGGTTCACGCCAAGATGGAAGAAAACCCACACCTCTCTCCTACCCAAGCTGTGAAATTGGTATTGAAAGAAATCTCTGGTGCCATCATCGCCATTACCTTGTTGATGACTTCTGTATTCGTTCCGGTCGCCTTTATGTCAGGACCTGTAGGTATCTTCTACCGTCAGTTCTCCATTACCATGGCCTCCTCTATTGTTATCTCTGGTTTGGTAGCCTTAACACTTACACCTGTATTGAGTGCCATGATTTTGAAAAACACGCATGGTCAAGAACGCAAAAGAAACCTATTAAATAGAGGTTTGGATGCTTTCAACAGAGGCTTCGATAAAATGACAGGAAGATATACTGGTATTCTTAAAAAGATTGTCAACCGTAAGGCAGTTACTTGGGGATTGTTATTGATCTTCGCTGTGGGTACGGTCGGTATTTCTAGAGTTCTTCCTTCTGGATTTGTGCCATCGGAAGACCAAGGTATGATTTACGCGGTATTGCAAACTCCTCCAGGATCTACTTTGGAAAGAACCTACGCTATCTCAAGAGAATTACAAGAGGCTGCGGAAGAAATAGATGGTGTTCAATCTGTATCTGCTTTGGCTGGATATGAAATCTTGACACAAGGTCGTGGGTCGAACTCAGGTACCTGTATCATCAACTTAAAACCTTGGGATAAAAGACACCACACGGTTCCTGAAATCATAGAGGAACTGGAAGAAAAAGTAAAAAACATCCCTGGGGCGAAAGTTGAATTCTTTGGTCCGCCCGCTGTACCGGGTTACGGTGCTGCCGGAGGTATTGCCTTGCAGTTATTGGACAAAAACTCGAGCATAGATTACAACCGTTTAAATGGGGTGACCCAAAAATTCATGGATGAATTGGAAAAGAGACCAGAAATTACAGGACTCTTCACCTTCTACAGAACGGATTATCCTCAATATGAACTAGAAATAGACAACCAATTGGCCATGCAGAAAGGAGTTTCCATTGGTAAAGCCATGGACAACTTATCCATCTTGGTGGGAAGTACCTACGAACAAGGTTTCATTAAATACGGACGTTTCTTTAAACTCTTCGTACAAGCCGATCCTTCGTTTAGAAAGTTACCTACAGATATCTTGAATTTCTATGTGAAAAACGACAAAGATGAAATGGTTCCTTACTCTGCTTTCATGAAAGTGAAAAAGACACAAGGTATCTATGAAATTAACAGATATAACATGTATACAACGGCTCCAATTCGTTGTAACCCAGCTCCGGGATATTCTTCAGGTGAAGTCATTGACGTAATTAAGGAAGTTGCAGCAGAAACTCTACCGAAAGGATATGATATAGACTGGGCTGGTTTATCGAAAGATGAATCTCGAAGAGGAAATGAAGCAGTATATATTTTCATCGTGGTATTGATCTTCGTTTACTTTGTATTGGCAGCGCAGTACGAGAGTTTCATTATTCCGTTCTCTGTAATTCTGTCCTTACCTGCAGGTATTTTCGGTTCCTTCCTTTTCATTAAAATGATGGGAGTTGCCAACGATATTTACGCTCAGGTTGCCCTGGTAATGTTGGTCGGCTTACTCGGTAAAAATGCCGTGTTAATTGTAGAATTTGCCATCCAGAAAAAACGCGAAGGTTACAGTGTATTTGATGCAGCCATAGCAGGTGCAAAAGAAAGGTTTAGACCTATTTTGATGACCTCTTTTGCCTTCATCGCCGGGTTAATTCCCTTGATTTTAGCCCATGGTCCGGGTGCAATTGGTAACATGACTATTGGAGCTTCTGCACTTGGAGGTATGTTGTTCGGTACTGTATTCGGTGTAATTATCGTACCTGGATTGTACTACATATTTGGAAAACTAGCAGAAAACAAAACTTTGATTAAAGACGAAGAAGACAATCCTTTATCTGAAGGATTTGTTGAATTCCAAAATCAATTTAACAACGACAGTAATGATGAAAACAAATAAAATTAAAATGCTAGTGGGAATAAGTCTTGTAGCGCTCCCTTTGGGAGCCTGCAAGACCCCAACCCTAGTAGAAAAAGAACTGAGAGAAGATTTACCGCAAGAATTCGCTATGTCCAAAGACACCTTGAATTCTGGCACCATGAATTGGAAAGAATACTTTACAGATCCTTACTTGAACGCATTAATAGACACAGCACTTCAAAACAACCAGGAGTTGAACATCATCTTGCAAGAAATACAGATGGCCAACAACGAAGTGAGTGCTAAAAAAGGAGAATACCTTCCTTCTGTTTCTTTAGGTGTAGGAGCCGCTGGTGAAAAAGTGGGACGTTACACCGTGCAAGGTGCATCTGAGGCTACAACTGATATAAAACCCGGAAGAGAAACACCTGAGGTAGTACCTGATTTTATGGTAGGTGGTTTCATGAATTGGGAAGTAGATATTTGGCACAAGTTGCGCAATGCTAAAAAAGCGCAAGTGATGCGTTACCTTTCTTCTATTGAAGGAAAGAATTTCATGGTAACGCACTTGATTGCTGAAATCGCAGATGCTTATTACGAGTTAATGGCCTTAGATAATCAATTGACCTTGATTCAACAAAACATTGCTATTCAGTCGGATGCCCTAGAAGTGGTTCGCCTACAAAAAAAGGCAGCCCGCGTTACAGAATTGGCTGTGCGTAGGTTTGAAGCTCAGGTAATGAAAACCAAAAGTTTGCAATATGATGTACAGCAGCAAATCATAGAAAAGGAGAACGAAATCAATTATTTGTTGGGACGTTACCCACAGCCTATTGCTAGAAATTCTGTCAACTTTAACACGCTTGTACCAGATACCATACATGCAGGTATCCCTTCTCAATTGATGGCTAACAGACCAGACATTCGACAAGCAGAGTTGGAACTTGAGGCCGCGAACTTAGATGTAAAAGTAGCACGGGCCAATTTTTATCCTTCGCTCACCTTGAGGGCAGGATTAGGTTTACAATCCTTCAACCCTGCTTACTTGATTTCTACGCCAGAGTCTATGCTTTTTAATTTGATAGGAGATGCCAGTGCGCCCTTGATTAACAGAAAGGCAATTGCGGCTACCTACAAAAATGCAAATGCTAAACAAATCCAAGCGATTTACAAGTACGAGCAAACGGTTTTGAAGGCCTATTTACAGGTAGTGAATCAACTTTCTAGTTTACACAATTTAGAAATGAGTTATGCCTTGCAAGCCAACCGTGTAGATGCTTTAACACAGTCTATTCAAATCTCCAATGATTTGTTTAAATCCGCCAGAGCCGATTACATGGAAGTATTGTTAACGCAAAGAGATGCGTTGGAATCTAAATTCGAATTGATAGAAACTAAGAAAAATCAATTGCATGCCTTTGTACAAATTTACAAAGCCCTCGGTGGAGGTTGGAATTAGGAACAGTTAAACAATCATAGCAGCTAAAGTCGTCTTGTCTCCGGATGGGGCGGCTTTTTTTATTTAAAGATTTAATATACGCTGCGCGAATGATTTAAAAATTTAAGGAGGAAGATTTGAGGGATTTGATTTTCGCTGCGCGAATGATTTGAAAGATTTAAGAAGGTGAGGTGGTTTGCATTCGTTGGGTTCATGAATGAAATCCCCCTAAAAAACTATACATTATTTCGTCTCATTTTTCACAGATCGCAGCTTTCATCTCTCTGGCTTTATCCCTACTTTTGGAAACTCGAAAAGAAGGTTATTCATGATAAAACCCAGCACTCCCTTAGCAGAAAGAATGCGTCCAACCAACTTGGACGAATACATTGGTCAAACACACATTATAGCCAAAGATGCAAGCTTGCGTCGTGCGTTAGATTCTGGCGTTTTACCTTCGTTAATTTTGTGGGGACCACCGGGAGTGGGGAAAACAACTTTGGCCCATTTAATTGCCAATAAACTCAAACGACCTTTCTATACTTTGTCGGCCATTTCTTCTGGCGTTAAAGACGTAAGAGAAGTGATACACAAAGTAGAAAATGCGGGAATGTTTCAACAAGATGGCGCCATACTTTTCATCGATGAAATTCACCGTTTTTCCAAGGCGCAACAAGATTCACTTTTAGGTGCAGTAGAAAAAGGAACGGTAACATTAATTGGAGCAACAACAGAAAATCCATCCTTTGAGGTGATCTCTGCCTTACTTTCAAGATGTCAAGTCTACGTTTTAGAATCTTTAAGCAAAGAACAACTGATGAGTTTGTTGCATTCTGCCATGGAAAAAGATGCATGGTTAAAGAGCAAGAACATTACGATCGAAGAAGAAGGAGCATTGCTTCGAATTTCTGGAGGAGACGCTCGTAAACTCTTGAATGTTTTTGAATTGGTGGTAGGTGCAATGAACAGCAATGACATCGTTTTAAACAACGAAAACGTACAAGCCATCGCGCAACAAAGTTTGGCCAATTACGACAAAGACGGCGAACAACATTACGATATCATTTCAGCTTTTATCAAATCCATTCGTGGTTCAGACCCAAACGCAGCCGTGTACTGGTTGGCAAGAATGATAGAAGGTGGCGAAGAAGCAAAATACATTGCCCGAAGATTGGTGATTTTAGCTTCGGAAGATATAGGCTTGGCAAATCCTACCGCATTGATTATGGCCAACAATACTTTCCAAGCCGTAAATACCGTGGGATGGCCGGAATCTAGAATTATTTTGGCACAATGTGTTATTTATATGGCCACTTCTCCCAAAGGAAATGCGGCCTACATGGCCATTAATCAAGCTCAAGAAGCAGTAAAAAGAACCGGAAATTTACCTGTACCTCTTCCTTTGAGAAATGCCCCTACCCGCTTGATGAAAGATTTGGGTTATGGAGATGGCTATAAATACTCACACGATTATCCTGGTAATTTTGTGCAACAAGAATTCATGCCAGAGCAAATGAGCAATACGAATTTCTTCACGCCAGGTAGCAGTAAGCGCGAACAAGACATTGCTGAGTTGATAGAAAAAATGTGGGGAAAAAAGTATTAAAACTTTCTTTGAATTACAGGGACACTATCCATGTGTTTAAGTAAGATGCGTATGCTATCTCGAGTAGTTAATAAGTCGTAACGCGCAATGTCCAAATCACCTTCTCTTGCATTGAATTTAATTTGCATTTCTTCACGTTCTTGAACTACGCGTTTGTTTTCATTCACCAAATAAACATTCCAAACCAATAAAGTTAGAATGATCAATACGCCTAAAAACAAAACTCCCCTTTTCATACTTTTTCCTATTTGAAAACTTTTCGCAAAGATGGGTTTTTATCGTTTGCCTTCCAAATTATGCCATCTGCGAAATAATGCCAAATTTGCGGCAAGGCAAGTAAGGCAAAAAACAAGGCTCTCAAAGCAGGTGACTGATCTGTTTCTAGTTTCCATGCTTCACCAAAGAGTTCAGGTTTTTCAGCAAAAAGCAGGGTGTCCCAAAAATACTCCTCCACAAAAGCGAATAAAAGCACCGTAAAAAATATGATGCTTAACCATTTTAAAAAATTGTACTTCTGGGTTCGCTCAGCAACTTTTGATTTATAAAAAGCCATCAAAACAAAATAAGGAACACCATGGGCCACTACATTGGTAGTGGTAAAAATAAAATCTGAATTTAAAAAGACGATGGCTCCATACCAATTGAGTATGGTGAATATCACCCATAGTAATAATCCAACCCGAAGCGAATGGGCTTTAAGGTTGAGGTAAATCCAATAGAAAAAATAAAGAAAGTAGATAGATGAAAAAATCATCACCAACACTTGATAAAGCTCCTTACTTACCTTTAAATTGATAAAATCTCCTTCTACAAACCAAGCTAAACGTGTTTCAGGATTGAGATGCCAAAGTAAAACGGGTAAAACTGTTGCACCATAAATCACCAATTTATCTTGCCATTTTTTAATTCCGTTTTTAAACGTTTTTGTCCTATATCTATACAAGGCTAAAAAACCATATTGTTGCTTGATAAAATGAAAAACCGCAACATAAGCTAACACACTCCAAAACAAAGATATAGAAATATAAACAAGCAAAAACACCACCGTAATTATTAGTAGAGGACTCCACAACAAAAAGCGCTTGTGCCGCGCAAACTCTTGCTTATCAAAATAGGTCCTAAATAAAGTTGACCAAACATGAGAAACATCTATGCCCAATACAAAAATCACCCAAACGGCTAAATTTAATTCCCCATCAATAATTTTTTCAGGAAGTATGAAAAAACTACCCCAAAGTAGAGTTAACGGGAGATAGAGGAATATTAAATCGATGTTTCTGCTAAATAAATATTGCATTAAAAAAAGAATTAAAACCTTTTATTTTTTTCTGCGTAACAAAAGTTACTTAGATTTGACAGTACATTACTTTTGACAAATTTAACTAGTCTACAACTACAGCTATTCCTTAAATATGCGTTATATATGAGGAATAATTACAAATTTATTATTGTTTTTATTTTATTAGGTTTTCTTGGTTTAGGTGCTAGAGCACAATCTACTTGTGATAGTGTAGTACCTAGTTTCAGCGTGGACTTGACATCTTCACCAACAGCTACATGGACCAGCCCCTCTGTTGTCAGAGCGGGAACATGTTGTGGAACATCTAATAATTGTATTGAATTTATTTTGTACCTGCACCCAAATGCAGTGTCAATTAACTTCACCATTCCGGTGGGAGCGGTGGCGAGTGGTTCTATGTTTTATCAATTAAACTGTAGTCCCGAAGTCCCCGTCGGTGAACCCATTTGTATTGATGGTCCAGGGCCTCACATAATTACATTTTGTAAGCCCGGGGATAATCAAAACACTTATGCGATTGAATCGATATCGGCTCCAATTATTGGACCTGATATAACGGTCGCTTCGGGTTGTATCGATTACTTGCATGCTCAGTATTACGACGAGTCAACTGTAACCTGGACCTCTTTGGCTCCGGGTGCCTCTGGTGATTACGATACCTTACTGAGTTGTAATGCAGGTTGTGATACTACGTATTTAACTTCTTCAAATGTGAATAATCCAAATGTCATAGATTATTACGTTTGTGGATATGATGCCGCGGGATGTATTGATTCCGCCATCTGTGATACCATCACGGCCACACTTTTGGATTTACACGATGTAAGTATTTCGGCTGCAGACACCATTTTGTGTTCCTATGAGCCAAGCACAACTTTAACCGTAAACAGTTCTGGAGGAACTGGTAACTTCACCTATCTATGGTCCACCGGAGATACCACTACAAGTATAACCGTTGGGCCTGGAATTTATTACGTAGATGTTTTGGACACCTCAGGCTGTTCAACAAATTCGGACACCCTGGAGATTATTCAACTTCCCGAAGTTGTCGTCACAGCCGGACCGGATGTAGACATATGTAATCAATTTCAAGCCAATATACCCTTAACCAGTTCCGTTCTAAACGCAACTGGTGTTTCTTGGTCTGGAGGTAACGGTAGTTTCCCTTTAGGTAATACCATTTTGAACGCTGCGTATTTACCAACACCTGGAGAATTACTTCTCAACGAAATAGAGCTATACGTAGCCTCTACAGGAAATCAAGGTTGTAATGCAGATGTGGATACTTTAACTATTAACCTCTTCCCTTTTCAGGACGCTGTTAGTATAAGTACAACAGATGTTAATTGTTACAACGGTACGGATGGAACTTCTACAACCAGTGTTACAGGAACTCAGTCACCTTGGAATTTTAATTTAAACAATAGTCTTTCCAACTCAACAGGATTATTCACCAACCTTGGGGCTGGAAACTATTTGATATCTGTTGTTGACAATCTAGGATGTACCTTGGATACGAGTTTTATTATAGAACAACCTGATACTTTAATCATGCTGGTGAGTAACCAAACCAATGTAAATTGTTTCGGTAACACTACAGGTACCGCCACCGCTACTGTAACTGGAGGAACAGCTCCTTACACGTATTCATGGAACACATCTCCTGTACAAACTTCCTCAACAGCTTTAGGTTTAGCCGCAGGAACGTATACATGTACAGTAACAGATGCTAACAATTGTACAGAAACCATAGATGTAACCATCACCCAACCTGCAGCTCCTTTGGCTGTTTCTATAGCTTCCATTTCAAATGTAAATTGTTTTGGAGATGCTACAGGTTCTGCTACGGTGAATGCACAAGGAGGTACTGCACCGTACAGTTATTCTTGGAATACTACTCCGGCACAAACAACTGCCACAGCTTCTGGTTTAACCGCAGGATCTTATACTTGTATAGTTACGGATGCAAACGGATGTATAGCTGTAATTTCTACAACTATAACTCAACCTTCGGCACCCTTAAATGCAAGTATTTCCAATACGGTACCTGTAGATTGTTTTGGAGCACTAACTGGATCTGCTACCGCTACTGCTCAAGGAGGAACACCTAACTACAGTTACACATGGAATACCTCTCCAACGCAAAATACGGCTACAGCAACGGGTCTACCAGCAGGAACTTACACTTGTACAATTACCGATGAAAACGGTTGTACAGATACAACAATGGTTACCATTACCCAACCCGCTGCTGCGTTAACAGCATCTATTGCCAGTTCAACTAATGTAAATTGTTTTGGAGATGCCACAGGCTCTGCCACCGCAAGTGCTCAAAATGGAACTCCAGGTTACTCCTACTCTTGGAGTACAAGCCCTGTACAGACTACAGCTACAGCGAGTGGATTAACAGCAGGGACTTATACATGTACTGTAACAGATGCCAACGGATGTACCGCAATGGTTAATGCTGTAATTTCTCAACCTACTGCACCTTTGGCATTAAACTTAAGTTCATTGGTAGATGTTAATTGTTTTGGTGAGGCAACAGGATCTGCAACAGTGGTTGCGTCCAACGGAACACCAGGTTACACTTATTCATGGAATACTATCCCCGTTCAGACCACGGCAATGGCTACCAATTTAACTGCGGGAACTTATACTTGTACCGTAACCGATAACAATGGTTGTACAGAAACAATAGACGCAACTATTTTACAACCTTCAGCGGCATTAGCCGTGAATATTAATGCACAAACCAATGTAAATTGTTTCGGGGATGCGTCAGGTTCAGCTACAGCTGTTGCTTCATTTGGAACACCAGGATATAGTTATTCTTGGAACACCTCCCCTATTCAAACATCGGCTACAGCTTCAGGATTGGTTGCAGGAACCTACACGTGTACAGTAACCGACGCCTTTGGATGTACAGAAAGTGCCTCAGTTACCATCACACAACCTGCTGCGCCTTTAGATGCAAGTGTTGCATCTTATATACCTGTTGGTTGTTTTGGTGATGCTACAGGTTCAGCTACAACTACAGTTCAAGGAGGTACACCAGGTTATTCATATTCATGGAATACGTCTCCGGTTCAAAATTCAATTACGGCAACAAGTTTAGCTGCGGGATCATACGTATGTACCGTAACAGACAACTTAGGTTGTATTGATACAGCTAAGGTTACCATCACACAACCGATGGCAGCCTTGTCTTTAAATCTAAGTTCAACAACAAACGTTAACTGTTTTGGTGATGCAACTGGATCAGCTACTGTAGTTGCTCAGAATGGTACTCCCGGATATAGTTACGCATGGAATACAACACCTGTTCAAACATCGGCTACTGCCACTGGTTTAGTTGCGGGTACCTATACATGTACCGTGACGGATGCCAATGGATGTACAGAAGATATTAATGTAAACATTACTCAACCTGCTGCGCCATTGAGTTTAACGGTAAACAGTACGACCAACGTTAGTTGTTATGGAAATGCTACGGGATCAGCTACTATTGCGGTAACAGGTGGAACACCAGGTTATGCCTATGCATGGAACACAGTACCCGTACAAAATTCGGCAACGGCAAATGGTCTAGCTGCCGGAACTTATACTTGCACAGTTACAGATGTAAGGGGTTGTTCGGCAACGATTTCAGTTACTATCACCCAGCCTACAGCAGCATTGGCTGCTAGTATTACATCTACCACTCCTGTAGATTGTTTTGGAGCGGCAACAGGTTCTGCAACGGCTTCTGCTCAATACGGCACACCCGGCTATGCATATACATGGAATACATCTCCAGTTCAAAATACGGCTACAGCTGATAATCTATTGGCTGGAAATTATATTTGTACAGTTACAGACATTTTAGGTTGTATAGATACGGTTCACGTTACTATTACACAACCTGCAGCTCCACTTGCTCTTTCAATAGCAAGTTCAACCGATATCGCTTGTTACGGTGACGCCAATGGAAGTATAACGGTTGCTGCAGCAAATGGTACACCAGGTTACACCTATTCATGGAACACAACCCCTGTTCAAACCTCCGCAACAGCTGTCAACCTAACAGCGGGAACATATTCTTGTACCGTAACAGATGCCAACGGATGTGTAAGTAGTATTAACGCTACCCTTTCACAACCAACCGCTCCTTTACAAGTAAACTTAAACACTGTAAACGATG
Organism: Lishizhenia tianjinensis; assembly: GCF_900116425.1. Lineage (GTDB taxonomy): Bacteria > Bacteroidota > Bacteroidia > Flavobacteriales_D > Crocinitomicaceae > Lishizhenia > Lishizhenia tianjinensis. Next base: position 1,281,182 of record NZ_FPAS01000001.1, read on the forward strand.
TGAATTGTTATGGTGATGCTACAGGTTCAATTGCTGTGATTGCAAGTAATGGTACACCAGGGTACAACTACTCATGGAATACCTCTCCTGTTCAAACTTCCGCTACAGCAACAGGTTTAACGGCGGGTACATATACGTGTACAGTGACAGATGCCAACGGATGTACAACCAGTATTTCAGCAACTGTTACTCAGCCTTCAGGTGCATTAACTGCAAACATCTCTTCAATTTCTAATGTAAATTGTTTTGGTGATGCAACAGGTTCTGCAACTGTAACGGCTTCTTTCGGAACACCAGGTTACACTTATTCTTGGAACACTACTCCGGTTCAAACCAATGCCACAGCAACTGGTTTAGCTGCGGGTTCATACACCTGTACAGTAACAGATGCCTTGGGTTGTACTACAACAACATCAGTTACCATTACTCAACCACTTGCTCCTATTAGTTTATCCCTTGTTTCTACAACAGCAGTTGGATGTTACGGTGATGCTACTGGATCTGCAACCATAGCAAGTACTGGAGGAACTCCAACCTATAGCTATGCTTGGAACACGACTCCAGTTCAGACATCAGCTACAGCTACTGGTTTAGCTGCAGGAACTTATACCTGTACAGTAACAGATAACTTAGGTTGTACAGCAACAATTACCGTTACTATTACCCAACCCGCGGCTCCTTTAGGAGTTTCAATAGCATCTATTTCTGATGTTAATTGTTTTGGTGATGCAACAGGGTCTGCAACCGTAAATGCTTTTGACGGAACGCCAGGATACACGTATTCTTGGAACACCACTCCAGTACAAACTTCAGCTACGGCTACTGGTTTGGCTGCTGGGACTTACACATGTACAGTAACAGATGCAAATGGTTGTACGGCCTCAGTGAGCGCAACAGTTACGCAACCAGCTGCTCCTATTGCTTTAAGTATTAGTGCCAACACACCCGTTTCTTGTTATGGATTTGCCAATGGATCGGCAACCGTTGCGAGTTCAGGTGGTACACCAGGGTACACTTATGCGTGGAACACAACTCCAGTTCAAACATCAGCTACGGCTTCTGGTTTAGCTGCGGGAACTTATACGTGTACGGTAACTGACATCTTAGGTTGTTCAGAAACGATCTCTGTTACCATTACTCAACCCGCTGCAGCTTTATCATTAACAGTAAACCCACAAATTAACGTGGCATGTTATGGTGATGCGACAGGTGCGGCAAATGTTGTGGCTTCAAATGGTACACCAGGATATACCTATGCTTGGAACACTACCCCTATTCAAACTACGGCAAATGCAACTGGTTTGACAGCGGGAACATATACATGTACAGTAACGGATGCCAACGGATGTGTGGAAACAATTTCAGTTACCATCACTCAACCTGCAGCTCCTTTAACCCTATCAGTATTTGCAACGTCAAATGTTGACTGTTATGGAGACGCAACAGGTGCGGCAACCATTCAAGCTTCGAATGGTACACCAGGTTACACTTATTCATGGAATACTACCCCTGTACAAACTTCAGCTACAGCTTCTGGTTTAGCTGCAGGAACTTATACCTGTACAGTAACAGATGCCAATGGTTGTGTGGAAGATATCAACGTAAACATCACTCAGCCTGCTGCTCCTATTAGTTTGAGTATAGGTGCTATTTCTAATGTAGATTGTTACGGAGATGCAACGGGTTCTGCTTCAGTAATTGCCAATGATGGTACTCCTGGGTATACTTACTCTTGGAATACTACACCTGTCCAAACTTCAGCTACAGCTACAAACTTAGCGGCTGGGACTTACACGTGTACGGTAACAGATGCACTTGGTTGTGTTGAAACGATAACAGCTACAGTCACTCAACCAGCTGGTGCTTTAACGGCAAGCGTTGCTTCCATCTCTAATGTAAATTGTTTTGGTGATGCAACAGGTTCTGCAACTGTAACGGCTTCTTTCGGAACACCAGGTTACACTTATTCTTGGAACACTACCCCTGTTCAAACCAATGCCACAGCAACTGGTTTAGCTGCAGGTACATATACATGTACAGTAACGGATGCTTTAGGATGTACAACAACGACTACTGCGAATGTTACTCAACCCTCTGCTCCATTATCACTTTCTATAGCTTCAACAACAAATGTTGGATGTTATGGTGATGCAACGGGTGCTGCTACCATTTCAGCTTCAGGAGGTACTCCAGCTTACACTTATTCCTGGAACACAACTCCAGTTCAAACTGGGGCTACGGCGACAGGTTTAGCAGCTGGAAATTATATTTGTACAGTAACAGATAACTTAGGTTGTACAGCAACAATTACCGTTACTATTGCGCAACCCGCGGCTCCTTTAGGAGTTTCAATAGCATCTATTTCTGATGTTAATTGTTTTGGTGATGCAACAGGGTCTGCAACCGTAAGTGCTTTTGACGGAACGCCAGGATACACATATTCTTGGAACACCACTCCAGTACAAACTTCAGCTACGGCTACAGGATTGGCTGCTGGGACTTACACATGTACAGTAACGGATGCAAATGGTTGTACGGCCTCAGTGAGCGCAACAGTTACACAACCAGCTGCTCCGATTGCTTTAAGCATTAGTGCCAACACACCCGTTTCTTGTTATGGATTTGCCAATGGATCGGCAACCGTTGCGAGTACAGGTGGTACACCAGGGTACACTTATGCGTGGAACACTACTCCAGTTCAAACAACAGCTACGGCTTCTGGTTTAGCTGCGGGAACTTATACGTGTACGGTAACTGACATCTTAGGATGTTCTGAAACGATCTCAGTTACGATTACTCAACCCGCTGCAGCTTTATCTTTAACAGTTAACCCACAAATTAACGTGGCATGTTATGGTGATGCGACAGGTGCGGCAAATGTTGTAGCTTCAAATGGTACACCAGGATATACCTATGCTTGGAACACTACCCCTATTCAAACTACGGCAAATGCAACTGGTTTGGCAGCGGGAACATATACTTGTACAGTAACGGATGCCAACGGATGTGTGGAAACAATTTCAGTTACCATCACTCAACCTGCAGCCCCTTTAACCCTGTCAGTATTTGCAACATCAAATGTTGACTGTTATGGAGACGCAACAGGTGCGGCAACTATTCAAGCTTCGAATGGTACACCAGGTTACACTTATTCATGGAACACTACCCCTGTACAAACTTCAGCCACAGCTTCTGGTTTAGCTGCAGGAACTTATACCTGTACAGTAACTGATGCCAATGGTTGTGTGGAAGATATCAACGTAAACATCACTCAGCCTGCTGCACCATTAGCAGTGAGTATTAGTTCTGTAACACCCGTTAATTGTTATGGAGACGCTACTGGCTCAGCTTCGGTTCAGGCATCAAATGGAACTCCGGGTTACACTTACTCATGGAATACTTCTCCAGCTCAATATACAGCTACAGCAACAGGTTTGCCTGCTGGAATTTATACTTGTACAGTAACCGATGCATTAGGTTGTTCGGAAGCCATAATGGTAAGTATTACTCAACCAACTGCCCCTTTAAATATCACTTTAGCTTCCAAAACGAATGTTGATTGTTATGGAAACATGACAGGTGCAGCTAGTGTAAACGTAACAGGTGGAACTGCTGGTTACAGTTATTCATGGAACACAACTCCCGTTCAAACTACGGCAACAGCTACAGGTTTGGCTGCAGGGTCATATACATGTACGGTTACAGACGCTGTAGGATGTACAGCAACTTTCAGTGTTACCATCAATGAACCTTCTGCTCCCCTAGCCTTGAACATTATCGCAAGCTCAGATATCTTGTGTTATGGTGATGCATCAGGTGCAGCTACAGTTCAAGCTTCCTTTGGAACGCCAGGTTATACCTATTCATGGAATACCACTCCAATACAAACTACATCTACAGCTTCTGGATTAACTGCAGGAACTTATACGTGTACAGTTACGGATGCGAACGGATGTACAGAATTTATCAATGTAAATCTGTCTCAACCTGCAGCTCCATTAGCTGTAAGTATTAGTGGAATTACACATATTGATTGTTACGGTGATGCTACCGGTTCAGCTTCTGTAACGGCCTTTGACGGTACACCTGGATACACTTATTCATGGAATACTTCACCAGTTCAAACTACAGCAACCGCTACAGGTTTAACTGCCGGAACCTACACTTGTACAGTAATTGATGCCAATGGTTGTTCTGAAACCGTAGACGTAACTATCACTCAACCTGCAGCACCTTTGAATGTAATCATAGCTGGGAAAACAAATGTTTTATGTTATGGTGATGCAACGGGTACTGCTACCCTATTGGTACAAGGTGGAACTCCAAACTATACTTATGCATGGAATACCTCTCCTGTTCAAACTACGGCTACAGCTACAGGATTGACTGCGGGAACATACACATGTACTATCACAGATGCCAATGGATGTACGACTACGCGCACGGTGATTATTCAACAACCAAATGCACCGATGAACTTCCAAATAGACACCACAGTAGCTGTATTGTGTTACGATGGTAATAATGGTTCTATAAGCGTTACAGGTAATGGTGGGGTTCCACCCTACAGTTACCATTGGTCGCACAATCCTAACTTAAATACAGGATATGCTACCAACCTCACAGCAGGTAATTATGAATGTATCGTTGAGGATAATAATGGATGTACAGTTACACTACAAACCATTGTTCAACAACCAAACGCTCCACTTACTGCAAGCATTGACACGGTAAGTGATGTAAATTGTTACGGAGGTTTTGATGGATGGGCAACTGTACAAGCAACGGGTGGAACGGCAGGTTATACCTATGTTTGGAATACCATTCCTCAACAATATGGAAATACAGCCGTTAATTTAGCGGAAGGTATTTACACGTGTACCGTAACAGACGCCAATGGATGTTCAACTGGAATTGAAGTTACAGTTAACCAACCCAACTCGGCATTAAACGTATCAATTTCTAATATCGTTAATGTTTACTGTTTTAACGATACAACTGGTAGTGCCACTGTTTCGGTAGAAGGAGGAACTCCTAACTATACCTATGCATGGAATACTTCTCCTGTTCAAACTACTGCAACAGCAGTAAACCTGGCCATAGGAACTTATACATGTGTGGTTACGGATGCCAATGGATGTACAGATTCTATCATGGTTACCATTTCACAACCCATAAATGCCTTAAACGCAAACATCTTGGTAAAAACGGATGTAAGTTGTTACGGAGGTAATAATGGATCTGCAACAGTAATGGGAACGGGTGGTACGCCTGGCTATACTTATGAATGGAATACAACACCTGTTCAATATTCAAATACAGCTACAGGTTTAACTGCGGGTACTTACAGCTGCACAGTTACCGATGCCAGTGGTTGTACCTTCCTGAAGGAGGTTACTATTACAGAACCATCACAAGCTTTAAACGTGGCAACTTTGAACATAGTAGATGTTAGTTGTTTCAATGGATCTGATGGTAGTATCATGTTAAATGCAACAGGTGGAACACCAGGATACAGTTATTTCTGGAACACGAACCCTGTACAAAATAGTAACATCGCAGTTAACTTAAGTGCAGGAACCTATACTTGTACAGTTACAGATAATAACGGTTGTCAAACACTTGTTACGGAAACTATAGTTGAGCCTTCCGCTCCCCTTTCACTTTCAATTAACGATTTTAACGATGTGAATTGTTTTGGAGACCAAACAGGTTCTGCTATCGCTATTGCAGCTGGAGGTACACCAAATTACAGTTACAGTTGGACCACAGCTCCCGTACAAAATTCTGATTCAGCTACGAATTTAGGAGCAGGTACCTACACTTGTAATGTATATGATGCACAAGGATGTTTCGCATCAGCTTCAGTTACTATTTCACAGCCAACTCAAGCCATCGCATTGAGTATAGATACAATTGTGAATGTAGCATGTTATGGAGATAATACGGGAAGTGCGAGTATCAACGCTATAGGTGGAACGCCAGGTTACACGTATGCATGGAACACAGCTCCAGTGCAAACTACAGCTACAGCTTCAGGGTTAGCTGCAGGAACTTATACTTGCACGGTTACAGATAGTTTAGGTTGTTCTGAAACCATTAGCGTAACCATCGAACAACCGCAACAAGCACTCGGAATTAATTTAATTACGCAACAAGACGTTAACTGTTTTGGTGATGCAAGTGGATCTCTTCAAGTAAACGCTTTTGGAGGTACACCGAACTATACATGTATTTGGGATAATGACAGTACACAAATGGCTCCATCCTACACGAATCTTCCTGTAGGTACGTATCAAGTATTGGTTACAGATGCGAATGGATGTATCGATTCTACGAGTTATACAATTACACAACCCGCAGCACCTTTAGCGCTAAACTTGGTGCAAGTTGATCCTATATTGTGTAATGGAGATGCGAACGGATCTATTACTGTAGATGCCGTTGGAGGAACTCCAATTTACGCTTACACATGGTTAAACAGTTCGAGTTTAGTTGGTGCTAACATCAGTGGATTAGATGCACAGAACTACATAGGAATTGTAACTGACGTAAACGGATGTACAGATACCTTAGAAGTTCCTTTAGATGATCCTGAATTGTTAGAAGCTACCATAACTGCCGATACAGCTCTTTGTTTTGGAGCTGCGATCGATGTGGTTGTTGCACCTGTTGGTGGTACAGGAAATTACAACTATTCATGGACACCTAACTTATCAACTGGTAGTCTCTTGAATGATGTTCCTCAAGCCGACCAAGTATACACATGTACAGTAACAGATGCAAACAACTGTAATGTAACGGTTGCCACAACGGTAATTGTTCATTATACAGACCCAGATGACATTACGGCAATTTCCGATCAATTAACGATTTGTGAATTTGACAGTGTGATGTTGAGCTACAGTTTTGCCTCAAGTACAATAGGTTTAGACATTGAGTGGGAGCACTGCCCTACTTGTGATCCAGATCAACCTGTATTTGCACAAATTGTAAGCGATACTATGTTTGTGATCTCAGCAACTAACCAATGTAGTCAAACAGTATACGATACCGTTTATGTAAACTACCATGAATTACCAGTGGTTGATATTGCTTTAAACAGTGATACTATCTGTGAGTTTAACACAGTTTCATTTATTAACTATGGAGACAATAACCCATCTTGGGATTACGCATGGGATTTCGGAGACGGAAACACTTCTACAGATCCTTCTCCTGAAAACTTCTATGATTACAATGGTTCTTACAATGTGAGTTTACTTGTAACCAATGAATTCGGATGTACAAGTTTAGACACAGCCTCTGCAACGATAGTGGTAAATCCACAAGCCATAGCAAGCTTTATTATAGATCCGGGATCTGTAACAACGATGGATGATCCCGTATTTAACTTTACGAATACAGCTATACATGCTAATGAATTCATTTGGATATTTGGTGATGGAGACTACTCTTTCCAAGAACATCCAACGCACATGTACGAATACTATGGTGAGTACAACGTGCTACAGATTGCTAACAATGAGTTCAATTGTCCAGACACACTTGCCAAACCAATAACCATAAAACCATCACATGGTGTGTATGTTCCAAATGCATTTACTCCAGATGGGGATAAGTACAACAATACCTTCTTCCCAGAAACTTACGGATTGGCAAAAGATGGTTACCACATGCAAATCTTTAACCGATGGGGTGAAGTGATTTTTGAATCTTTCGAAGAACAAATTGGTTGGGATGGTAAATACCAAGAAACTCCTGTAAAAGAAGGTGTTTACACTTGGGTGATTTACTACAAAACACTCGATAATCAGGTACATAAAATTGTTGGCCATGTATCTGTATTGAGATAAATGAATTATTTGACTATTTTTTCTGCATGAAAATTAAGGAAGTCAGTAATTTTTTAGAAGAAATAGCTCCACTAGGGTCGCAAGAGTCGTATGACAATTGCGGCCTTTTAGTTGGAGACCCTAACACGGAAGTAACCGGAGCTTTATTAACTTTAGATTGTATAGAAGCCACTGTTGATGAAGCCATCGCGTTAGGATACAACCTTATCATTGCCCACCACCCTATCATCTTTGGTGGATTAAAAAAACTCAACGGCAAGAATTATATAGAACGCACAGTTCTCAAAGCCATTAAAAATGACATTGCCATTTATGCCATTCACACCAATTTGGATAATTATAATTTAGGTGTGAACTATGAAATTGGTCAACGTCTCGGTTTAGAAAATCTTAAAGTCTTATCCCCTAAAAAGGATGTACTCAACAAACTTGTAGTTTTCGTTCCTAAGAATTATACAGAGGAAGTAAAAAAAGCTTTATACGAAGCAGGTGCTGGTCACATAGGAAACTATGCAGAATGTTCTTTCCAAACAGAAGGAACGGGTACTTTCACCCCTCTCGAAGATGCTGATCCATTTATGGGAACTACCAACGAAAATGAGAAAGTTGAAGAAAGCAAGGTTGAGGTAATAGTAGACAACTACAAACTAGGAAAAGTAATTGCTGCCATGTTGCAAGCTCACCCCTATGAAGAAGTTGCTTACGATGTTTATGCCTTGAAAAACCAACACCAAGAATTAGGTTCTGGAATGGTAGGTGAATTACCTATTGAGATGGATACCAAAGAGTTTTTACAAAGGGTAAAAAACAACTTTAATTGTGGTGTAATTAGACATACCAACATCCATAAAGAACATGTCAAAAAAATTGCTTTTTGTGGTGGTTCAGGAAGCTTTCTATTGGGCCAAGCCAGAGCAGTTGGAGCCGACATTTACATCACGGGAGATTTCAAGTATCACGAATTTTTTGATGCTGAAAACCAAATTATTATTGCCGACATCGGACATTTTGAAAGTGAACAATATACTCCTCACCTTTTAGAGCGTATTTTGAAGAAAAAATTTATTAACTTTGCAGTTCGTTTAACAGGAGTAAATACAAATCCTATAAATTATTTTTAGCGCGATATGGCTACAAAAACTAAGGAAGTTTCGACTATAGCAGAAAAACTGGATGCTCTTATCAATCTACAGAGCATTGATTCAGAAATAGATAGAATACGTACAATACGTGGAGAATTGCCTTTAGAGGTTCAAGATCTTGAAGATGAATTGGAAGGTTTAGAGACAAGAATTAACAAGATGAAGGATGAGCTGAAAGATCTGGAAACAGAGATTACAGACCGTAAAAATGCTCAGAAAGATTCTCAAACAGCTATTGCTGCTTACAAAACGAAGCAAGATAACGTTAGAAATAATAGAGAGTTCGAATCTTTAAGTAAAGAAATTGAATTCCAGGAATTGGAAATCAAATTAAACGACAAAAAGATCAAGGAAGCGAAAGCGCGCATCGAAAACAAAAAAGAAGTTTTAGCTGAAGCTACTGAGCGTTTCGATGGAAGAAAGAAAGACTTAGACGCTAAGAAAAGTGAACTTGAAGCTATCATCGCAGAAACTCAAAAAGATGAGGAGAAGTTGATGAAGAATTCTGAGAAAGCTCAAAAATCTATTGACGATAGATTGGTGAAAGCTTACAACAGATTAAGACAAAACGCGAAAAACGGTTTAGCCGTAGTTCCTGTAGATAGAGATTCTTGTGGAGGATGTTTCAACAGAATACCACCACAAAGACAAATGGATATTCAAACGAAACGTAAGATTATCGTTTGTGAGCACTGTGGAAGAATCTTAGTACCAGGAGAAGAATAAAAATAATTTGTATGAAAGAAGGTTGTCAGTTTTGGCAACCTTCTTTTTTATCCCTACTTCACCACCTCGAAAAAATCAAACAAAAAAAAGACTGTCACCAAATGGAAACAGTCTTTCAATTTTATCTCTTCAATTTTATACCTTCTCTACAAACTCCATGATCTTGTCATAACAGTATTGCAACTCTTCATTGGTTGTACAATACGGAGGGTTTAAAAACATGATATTCCCTAAAGGTCTTAACAGCATTCCATTTTCTAAAAAGAAGTTATAAGCTTCATCTCTAATGTTAGAAAAATAAGTATTCCCCTCCCCTGTTTCAATTTCAAGGGCCATGATAGTTCCTGTTATTCTAATTTCATTCACTTTATCATGCTTATCATTTGCCGCTTTAAATGCTTCATGACTCGCTGTGATACGCGCCAAATTTTCTTTCAATTCGGGTTTTTCAAACAAGTCAAGATTTGCACAAGCCACGGCACAGGTTACTGGGTTTCCTGTATAACTATGTCCGTGTAACAAGGCTTTCACCTTATCATCATCCAAGAAACCTTCATACAAACGTTCTGTAGCCACTGTTAGCCCCATAGCCAAAGCTCCAGCTGTTAATCCTTTCGAAAGACAAACTATGTCTGGTTTCGCATCTATATGATCCATAGAGAACATCTTTCCTGTTCTTCCCCAACCTGTCATTACCTCATCAAAAATCACCAATGCATCGTGTTCTTGAGCAAGTAAGGTAAGTTTATTTAAAAACTCAGGACTGTACATACGCATACCTCCAGAACCTTGAACGAGTGGCTCTACAATGATTCCTGCAAACTCTCCCGTTTTCAAAAACGCTTCAGCTTGTTGTAAGACTTCCTCTTCTTTGTTCTTAAAAGGAAAATCTAGATAGTCTACATCAAAGAAAAAGTGCTCAAATGGGGCATTAAAATACGAACGCTGTCCAACAGACATTGCTCCAAATGTATCACCATGATAGGCTCCATCTAACGCCAATATTCTTTTCTTGTCTACGCCTTTGTTGTACCAAAACTGGAAGACCATTTTCAATGCAACTTCTATGGCCGTTGAACCATTATCTGAGAAGAAAACTTTGGTAAACTTCTCTGGCAAAATTCCAACAATACGCTCTGCTAATTCTACCGCCTTTGGATGGGTTACACCTGCCAATAAAGTATGATCCAATGTTTTGAATTGTTCTGCTAAAGCTTGTTGTATGTGAGGGTGACCATGTCCGTGAACATTTACCCACCAAGAAGAATTACAATCGATGTAGCTCTTTCCGTTTTCGTCGTATAAATAACTTCCTTCGGCGCGTACGATGGGCAAAGCATCTCCGGCCGTTTTCATTTGAGTAAATGGATGCCAAACGTATTTTCTATCTCTTTCTAATAGTTCGCTCATTACAATTTCTCTTTAATAATTTGTGCTTGTTCTTGAATAAAATTTGGTGTGATTTCTTTGGCCAATGGCACTCTATATATAACAGGTAAACCATACTTCTTTGCTATGATATCCTCTGTTGTTTTATGTTCGTCTCCTACATAGATGATACCTGCTATTTCTATGCCTTCGCGTTGCATCAATTCTATGGTCATCATGGTATGATTAATACTACCCAAATAGTGACGAGAAACAATAATGGTAGGAAGATTAAGGTGTTTAAAAAGATCCAAATAAGTTTCGGCCTTTGCATTAAATGGAACCATCAATCCTCCTGCTCCTTCTACGATTAAATTGGCTTCAACCTCTGGAATTTTAAAATCGGATAAAGCAATGTTTATCCCATCGATTTCTGCAGCTGCGTGGGGCGACATAGGTTCTGTTAAAGCATAACGCTCTTGCATTACTCTTACCTTATTAGAACAATACTTTTGCACTTTTTTCGTATCTGAGAAATTCAAATCTCCCGCTTGCACTGGTTTCCAATAGTGAGCTTCTAAAGCTTCACTTAAAATGGCACTCACAACAGTTTTACCTACATCTGTTCCTATTCCTGTAACTGCGTATTTTTTAAACTCTTTCACGGTCTGTACTTTTCTAATCTATTCTTGTAATTTCTATTCCCTAAAAAAAGTCCAACCTTTTCGGCTGGACTTTCTCTTGTTTTATGATCTTAATTCTGCTTTCAAGTCTTTTTCGAGTAATCCTCTGATTTTCTCCATGACCGTATCCACTTGATTATCTTTCAAAGTTTTCTCGGCATCTTGGAAGGTAAAGCTTACCGCATAAGACTTCTTACCTTCTTCTAGTTTATCACCTTCATACACATCAAACAAATTGATGTCTTTCAAGATCTTTTTATCTGCCTTGCGTGCTAAATTAACGATCTCTGCAAATGTCACTTCCTTGTTCAATAACAAAGAGAAGTCACGTCGCACAGCAAACGTTTTAGGCAATTCTGTAAATTTAACCTTGTTCATTTTAAAGGCATCAACAATAGCATCCCAGTCTAAATCTGCGATGAATACATCTTGCTTAATACCAAAGTGTTTTTTCATTTTTGGTGAAATCCATCCGATCTCTCCTACTTTGAATTTCAACACATTCAATTGCACTCCATCTACCAAAATAGATTTCTTCAATTCTTTTTGCTGCAACATTCCTGTTAAACCTAAACGTGTAAAGATGGCCTCTACATGCGCTTTCAAGGTATAGAAATCAACTTTAGCTTTACCTGCGTTCCATTGTTCCTTTTCCTTCAATCCAGTTAATGCAAATACCAAACGCGTATTCTCGTTGTACTCTGCATCAAACTTTCTGTATACTTTACCAAATTCATATAATTTCAAATCTGGATTTTGTCTGTTTTGATTGTGCGCTACACTTTCTAAAGCTCCAAAAATCAATGATTGACGCATTACATCCAAATCTTGACTCAAAGGATTTAACATAGCTACATTGCGCTCTGGAGTCAATACTTCACCACCCAATTTTTCAACGTAAGTACTTTGCGTTAAGGAGTTGTTCATCATTTCTGAGGCTCCTAAAGAAGTTAATAACTCAGCAACTGTATGTTGTAATTTTTCTCTATCTACTTTTGGTCGTGCAGACAAAGAAGTGTTCAATTTTGTTGGTAAAGGAATGTTATTGAATCCGAAAATTCTTAAAACCTCTTCAATTACATCCGCTTCTCTGGTAACATCAACACGGTAAGCTGGAATTTCTAATTGAGCAATTCCATTATTCTTACTCAATACTTTAATGTCTAAGTTTTCTAATATTGCGTCCACTTTATTTTCGGCAATTTCAGTTCCGATTAAGCGGTTACATCTATCGTAAGAAAACTCAACAATTGCATTTTCTATTGGGTTTGGGTAAAGATCTGTCACTTCAGAGCTAATCACTCCACCCGCTACTTCTTTAATCAACAAGGCAGCTCTTTTCAAAGCATAGCCTGTCATGTTAGGATCAACACCTCTTTCAAAACGGAAAGACGAATCTGTATTTAAACCATGTGCCTTAGCTGTAGTTCTCACAGAAACGGGGTTGAAGTAAGCAGATTCCAAGAAAATAGCTGTCGTATCCTCTTTCACTCCTGATTCCAATCCTCCAAAAACACCTGCAATACACATGTTTTCGTTACCGTTGGTAATCATTAATTGATCCGCGGCTAAAGTTCTTTCCTCCTCATCTAAAGTTGTAAACTTAGCTCCTTCTGTGGCTGTTTTCACAACCACATTTCCGTTCACCGTTCTCAAGTCGAACGCATGTAAAGGAGAACCTAATTCATGCATCACATAGTTTGTAACATCAACAATATTGTTAATCGGAGATAAACCGATTACGCGTAAAGCATTTTGTAACCACTCTGGAGACGGAGCAACTTTTACATTACTTATTGTAACTCCAGCATATCGCGGACAAAGCTCTTCGTTTTCAACACTTACACTAACATTTTGAGAAGTTTCATCTACCTTAAAAGATGCTACTGAAGGCATATCTATAGTTAAGTTAGCTCCTTCATGAACGTTCAGGTAAGCAACCAAATCTCTGGCTACACCTACGTGCCCCATAGCGTCAGAACGGTTAGGTGTTAAACCTATTTCCATTAAATAATCATCTTCTAAATTGAAGTAAGCCGCAGCGGGCATTCCCACCTCTGTATCTTCTGGCAATACCAGAATACCTGCATGAGATTGACCCAAGCCTAATTCATCTTCGGCACATAACATACCTACAGACTCCACACCTCTGATCTTAGATTTCTTGATCTTAAATGGCTCTTCTGGAGTTGGGTAAAGGGTACAACCAACAGTTGCTACAACTACTTTTTGTCCGGCAGCAACATTGGGGGCTCCACAAACAATTTGAAGATCTTCACCGTTGTTGACGCTAACAGTAGTCACCTTTAACTTATCTGCGTTTTCGTGTGGAACACAAGTTAAAACTTCACCAATTACAACACCTTTTAATCCACCTTTTACACTTTCAACTTTTTCAAGACCTTCAACTTCTAGTCCTGTATCGGTTAAAGTTTTAGAAATTTCTTCTGGTGTTTTATCTGTATTAACGTAGCGTTTTAGCCACTTGTATGATATTTTCATTTCTCCTTTTTTGAGCTTAATCGCAAAGAAATATTTCGAAAACAAATTTCAAAGTTCCTTGCTTTTTCAATCGCCCCCAAAAGTAAAAAAATTGTTCTGATTTTAAAGGAGAACCTACCGCTAAAAAGCCCTTAAACTTTATAGGTTGCTAACACATCTGGCTTTTTGGGTTTGGGTTTTCCAAGCATTAAATCAAGGTGAAGGCGCAAGACCTGTCCCATGGTTTCACAATTGCTAAATTTATCGGTAAGGTGATACTCATTCAATTCTTTCTTCAGACTGTCTCTTTTCGCATCGGTAGAGAGGACATCATCGTGCATGGAATTCAACAAGTTCGTTAAACGCGTACGTGCCACATGGTACCTTTTTTTCATCAACGTTCTCTCCTCATGTTGGTATTGAAAAACAGTTTCTGGCGTAAGGGTTTCCATGCAGAATTGCACAATTTTCATATTCTCCTTGTAGAACTGAGGCTTGTAGAAATTCTTTCTTCCCTCATAACAAAGTTGATCGAAGTCTATGGTTCTTGCTCTGTATTGCTCTTTGTCGAAATCGGGCGTTACATCCACCACATAGTTGTAAGAACGCATATCTCCGAGCAGCATGATAAAGCAACGTTCATTGAATTTTACAAATTCCTTGGCCATACCAACTGGGTAGAAATTTGAGTTCTCCATATAGCTTTCCATAAAAACATCTCCAGGTATCCCTGCAATATGGTCTTCTACCAAAGTATTTCCATCTACGATATAAGACATTCTATTTGGACTTAAAATATGCTCAAGTTCTAGTCCGTATACCCTACTCGCATCTGCTTTTTTGATATAGAAATAATCATGATTATCATTAATCATATTCACGATTTTAATACGGAAAGGGTTAGAATTTCCAAACAAACAATATTCAATTCTAGAAATCTTTAAGTGATTGATAATGCTAGTATCACCATCGGTTTTAAGGAGGGCATAGATTTCTCTTAGTCCGTTAAAAATTTCCTCTTGATCCATTTGAGGATACATTACAGAGCGCCAAAGTGTATCATTTCCATTGGCATCAATTACGGGCAAACTATCCGACCAACGCTTCATGTCTTCATAGGAAAGCGGTATAGACTCCTCTCTATCGTATTCAATTAAATAAGCTCTTAAGGTATCACTAATCTTGAAGGCGGGCTTCTTTTTTGACATTTCCATATCCATGCTTCTAAGATAGAAAAATATAGGCTTTAAAGGTCGTAATTTTTCAATTCTCACCCGCTTAACTCCTATCAACTTCAAAAGAATTCGCATCTTTAAAGCATGAATTCAACGATAATTCTTCAACACTTAAATGAGACGCGAAGAAGGAGTATTCTTCTTTGGAAGAGCGTCCCCGAAGAACATTTACTTTGGCGACCCGATACTGAGGCTATGAATTTCTTAGAAATCGTAAGGCATGTTGTGGGAGCCGATCATGGGTGGTTAAAAATTTTACAAGGAGAGAATATGCGTAATTATTCATCTCCCTTTACAAATAGAGCCTTTAGCACTGTTGAGGACGAGCTAAAATTCGCTGCTCCTTTCAGAGCCGAGTTTTTAGACTATATCCAAAACCTTCAAGGTCAAGAACTACTAAAAAAAGACCTAGCACATCCGGGTGTTGCTGAACTTAAAATAAGAGGAGAATACATTTTACGAACAGCCTACCATGAAGCCGTACATGCGGGACAGTTTTTAAATTACATGCGACAATTAAATATAGATCGTCCAAATATTTGGGATTAAATGGAAGAACAATTATTTCAAGTCTTTAATGCGTTTTCTATTCTCAGTGAAGAAGAAATTTCTAAAGTAATCGCGGATGGAAAAATTAAAAAGCTTCAAAAGGGTGAATTTTTCGCCAAAGAAGGAGAAGTTTGCAATCAGGTAGCTGTAGTTGTTGAAGGAATGTTTCGATCCTTCTATTACAACTCAAATTCAGAAGAGATTACCTACTGTTTTAGAAGTGAAAATGATTTTCTTTCGGCCTATTCTTCCTTTCTAACTGGAGCACCAAGCACAGAAAGTTTTCAGGCCCTTACAGCTGCAACTTACCTTTGTTGGGACAAATCTTACATACAAGAATTGGAAAAAGCCAGCATCAATTGGGTACGCTTTTTTAAACGACTCACCGAGCTTGAATACATAGAAATGGAACAACGTATTTTTCTACTTCAGAAGGAAAATGCCGAGCAACGTTATTTGAAATTAAGAGAACAAAACCCTCATTATTTACAACGTATACCCTTGAATTACCTGTCCTCATATCTAGGCATTACGCAACGTCATCTCAGTAGAATTCGGAAGGAAGTTTTGATTTAGACATTTGTCCTATGCTCCCCCTAGTCAAGTACCTTTCTTTGCACAAAAAAAGAAATGAAAATACTTGTTATCAATGGTCACCCCGACCCAGAAAGCTATAACTATGCTTTGAGTGAAGCTTATTATAAAGGAGCCCAAGAAGAAGGCTTAGAAATTCAAATTCTACATTTAAAAGATTTGGAATTTAACCCTAATTTAAAATTTGGCTACAGAAAAAGAAGCACACTAGAACCCGACCTAGAAAAAGCCATAAATCTTATGAATGAGGCCGATCATCTCGTATGGATTTTCCCTGTTTGGTGGGCCAGTTTACCGGCATTACTGAAAGGTTTTATAGATAGAAGTTTTTTACCTGGAATAACTTATGCACCTCAAAAAGGGCTTCCGAAAAAACTTTGGAAAGGAAAAACTGCGCGACTCATTTTTACATCAGATTCTCCCAAATGGTATTTCAGACTCTACTTACATCGCCCCGTTCTACAACAAATGAAAAAGGGAGTATTACAGTTTTGCGGTGTAGGAAAAGTGAAGTACACACATATTTCCATTGTGAAAAATTCCACTGATACTTTTAGAAATAAGTATCTAGAAAAAGTACTTTTACTCGGTAAAGGAGGTAAATGATTTCTTCATTCAAATTAATATTTAACAACCTTAACAACTATGTTGAGGAGACAGAAAGCAAGGAATATTGGAGTTCTAGGTTTGAGGTGAATCAGACCCATTTTTTAGGACGTAAATCAAAAAAGACTCCAACAAAAAAGGGTGAGTTTGTAACACTTTGGAAAAGAGTTCAGGGAAAAACTCATCCTTTTGAGCAAAAGGATAAGCTCGATTTCGTGGTAATACTCAACCAAGAAGAAAGTGGGTACTTCCTTTTCTCCAAAAGTGTTTTAACTGAAAAAGGAATTATTCAAAGTTCTGGTACCAAGGGAAAGTGTGGTTTTAGACTTTACTTCCCCCATGAAAAAGAACTCAACAAACAAGCATCTAAAACCCAACTCTGGCAAAAAGACTATTATCATTCCTTGCCTTAATTGATGGCTAAAACAAGCGACTTTTCTATTTTTGAAAGAAAAAAATGGCACTGACAGCTTCTAACGATATGGCCAAAGGTACTTTGGCTCCTGATTTTCATCATATCGATACTATTTCTGAAGAAATGTTTTCTTTTTCGGATGTAAAAGGTGAAAAAGGTACGGTGGTTATGTTCATTTGTAATCATTGTCCGTATGTAATTCTCATCAATGATAAATTGGTTGAAATTGCTAACCATTATCAAAAACAAGGAATAGGCTTTGTTGCCATTTCTAGTAATGATGTGGAACGCTATCCTCAGGATTCTCCGGGCATGATGAAAATACATGCGGAGGAATTAGAATATTCTTTCCCTTATTTGTACGATGACACCCAAGCGACGGCCAAGGCCTATGATGCCGCTTGTACGCCTGATATTTTTGTTTTCGATAAGGAAGACAAACTTTATTTCCATGGGCAAATAGACGACGCACGACCGGGGAACGGAATTGAAGTTACAGGCGGAGACCTCACCCATGCTTTGGATTTACTAGTTAAGAATGAAAAATTTAGCGGTAAAGAAATGCCTTGCATGGGGTGCGGAATAAAATGGAAGTAAATCATTACTTTTATCCAACACATAAAAACGCGCTATGAAAATTTACAGTTTAGTCATCCTTCTTTTTACAACAACCCTTGTCTTTGGACAAACACAGAACGGAGCCTATACTGCAATTGGAAAAGGAGTTGCCACAACTTTTCTAAACGATTATCAATCCTTGGGAGTCAATACTTCCATGCTGGGAACAGGCACGGGATACGAGGACAAAAAAATGACCTTTGGAACCTCGGAAATGGCTTTTAGCATTTACAGTCCTGCTCTAACCAAGCAAAATTTCATTAACCTAAGAACTGCCATTAGTAATGAAATTACCGGAAATTCTGAAGAAGGATTTAACCTTACTGAACAAAAGGAAGCTGTTGCTAATTTTGCAGAAAAAGGGATAGCA
Organism: Lishizhenia tianjinensis; assembly: GCF_900116425.1. GTDB lineage: Bacteria > Bacteroidota > Bacteroidia > Flavobacteriales_D > Crocinitomicaceae > Lishizhenia > Lishizhenia tianjinensis. The sequence goes on from NZ_FPAS01000001.1 coordinate 1,299,825, forward strand.
ATGAATGCCAATTTAAACTGGTTCGGATTTGCTTACCAAGGTGAAAAGTTTGGTGGAATAGCTGTTCAAGTACGAGAAAAATTCAACTGGTACTCACAATTGAATGAACAGACAACGGACATCATTTTCAGGGGGCAATTTGCTTCGATTTTCGATTCTTTAACTGTTGCATTTAACGGTGACACCACAAAAATTGCCAATCGTCCGGGAATATCTCAGGACACTTTGGCTGCAGCCATTTCTGGTCAAATTAGCTCCCCAATACTCATTAGTGAGCTAACCAATGGAACGAAGATTAAACAACGTTGGGACAGAGAGTGGAATATAGGATATGGTAGAAAAATATTCGGAAAACCAGAAACATTTGCTTTGTACGGTGGAATTAGTGGTAGATACATACAATCAGTTGCTCATTTTGATTTCGAATCAAACGATGACGGGGTTAGTTTGTACTCTGCATTGAGTCCGACCTTTGACATAGACTACGGTGCTATTGCCAACTCCAACCCCTCTGCAGTAATTGGAGATGCTTCACGAAAAATTCCTGAGATTGTGGGTAACGGATATGGATTTGACCTTTCTGCCACAGTAAAAATGGCCAAAATTTTCACCTTTGGATTGGCCATTAACAACCTAGGAAGTGTTACCTACAATAAGAATATATACAAAGTTAGGGATACCTTAATAGGAAGTGTAAGCTTAAATGGTTTAAGCGATCCTAACGTTTTACAATCTGTGAACCGCTTCTTAGACAAGGATGGAATTCTTGAAATTGAAGGGCAAGAAAAATTAGTAGTTGCCAATTCGGCTACCATACGTTTGGGGGGTAGTATGGAGCTTTTTAAACGCATTAATTTTGGTGTAGACATTGTTGCTCCTTTCAACAAAGACAACCCAGGAAGTTTGGCCAACCCTATAATTTCTGCAGGAGGAGATTTCAAACTATTTAAATGGTTAACGCTATCAGCAGGATATTACGGCGGAGGTGTGTACAAATCGAACGTACCTTTAGGTGTGAACTTTATATTGCGTGGAGGTGCTTATGAATTTGGTATTTCTTCTACAGACATCTTGCGTTTTGTAAGTGAAAACACCAACAGTGTATCTACTGCCTTTGGATTTGCAAGAATTAGGTTCTAAGATGTACCAGAAATAATTTTTTAAAAGGCTCGGGTGATACTCGGGCCTTTTCCATTAGGGGTAGTAGTGGTATAGCTGGCCAGCCAAAGCTATTTTGAACTTAGGCCTGGCTTAGCGACCACAGGAAGCTAAATAGGCATTAGAGCAAAAAGATTTGGAAGGTGAGCTATAGGAACGGATGACCCGACCTACCCAAGTGGCTTGGGGAGGAATGGCCTAATCCACTTTATTCAATCTTAATTTTCTTTTGTCTCCCTCAGAGGTGTAAATGATTAAGACCATTTTATTGGCATTAAAACAACGTACTCTGTATTTGAGGGCTTGCACAAACTCGTCTTCTGTGTTGTAGAACTTGAGTCGTTTACCCTTAGCCACAAACAAATGTTCTTGGGTTGAACCTAAGCTATCCGATGCTATTTTTTGGGCGGTATAAATAAAATGACCGTTCACATTTTTGATTTGCATGCGTTCAACGGGAAGCTCATGACCATATTTGTCGATCAAAGCCGCCACACCTTTTAAGGTATCGCCATGGAGGGTAAAAGTTTCTGAACCACTCCCCTTTTTGTACTCCCATTTGCCTACTAACTTTTCTGCTTTAGCGGGTAACTGGGCTTGGGTATGAAAAACGCTCATGACCAAAAGGATGAGCGTTAAATATTTTTGTATGCTATTCATGGAATGAAGGTACAAATTAGCTTGTAATTAACTGGCGCATTTTTTCATAAAGTATGATTCCTGTTGCCACACCTACGTTGTAAGACCCTATGGTTCCGAGTAAAGGAACTTTGGCTCTTTGGTGTGCTAAGTCTAACAACTCCTTAGAAATACCGTCTTCTTCTGACCCCATAATGATGGCTGATGGCTCGTTCAAAGTTACGTCAAACACAAAATTATCTGTCTTTTCAGTACACGCCACAATGCGCAATCCAGACGACTTTAAGTAAGTAACCGTCTCGGTTAAATCTTCCACTTTACATACGGGAATTTTGTGCAAGGCTCCCGCACTTGTTTTGATGGCATCTCCGGTAACCAAAGCCGAATTTTTAGCCGGCACGATGATGGCGTGAACCCCGCTACACTCTGCAGTTCTTGCGATGGCTCCAAAATTTCTAACGTCGGTAATTCTATCGAGAACTAAGAAGTTGGGTTCGTCACCATTTTCAAAAATTTGTTGAAGAACATCCTCTACGTTTTGGTATTTAACGGGCGAAGTAAAGGCGATAACCCCTTGGTGATTTTTACGCGTTAAACGGTTCAACTTTTCTAGCGGGACAAATTGTAGGGTATAGTTTTTACCTGCAAGTTCTTCCTTTAATTCTTTAAAGAGGTCTTTTTGCATACCTCTTTGAATCATTATTTTGTTGATTTCCACTTCAGCTCTAACGGCTTCAATTACGGCACGTACACCGAATACTAAATCAGAAATTTCTTCGCGGTTGTTTCTCATGGGGGCAAAGGTAATTGAAAAGTGATGAAGAATTCTAAACTTAAAAGATAAATTATTGGGTATGCGCAATTCTACCTGTACGAATTGCAATCTCTTGCATAAACAAATCTACCTTCCATTCTATACTATACCTTCGATTGTATTTAAAACAGTATTCATCCAGAATCAATTGAAGGTTATACCATGCGACTTCATGATGAATTCCATCTAATAGTCGTATTAAATTACCCGTGATTTTATTCCTCCAATTTACCTTTATTTTCTGCCGCTGATAGTACTTCTGGTTCACTTCATTTATACCCTCATCCACCAACAACTTCGGAAATGAAAAGTTTGTCGAAAGCAAATTTCTCTTGAGGTTTCGAGCATAACATCTATAATTATTATTCAAGAACAATCTTATTTCATCCCTTTTTCTATTTTCTGAAGGCTTATAACAAACAACTATTCTATCCGGAAAGTTAATTGACTTTTTGCGGCTCCCTTCAAAGGAAATTTCTGAGATCTTAGAATATTTCGTTTTGGAATTTATCTTACCCAGTTCTAATTGAATTTTTCTAATCATATATAAAACTGTACCGTTCCTCTTTTGTTTGGATTGTCTCAATATTCCTTGAACAGAAATAGGTTTTTTATCGTTCATAACTAAATGTAAGATTTCCAGCCAATCGGAAAATGACTTATTACTATCTCTCATAAAACATATGGACTTCAAGGATATTTTCTTCGTACAGGAAGAACATTTCCATCCGCAAAAACTATTATTCCATCGTAATTTATCTGAAGAACAATTTGTGCACGATTGCACTTTATAACTCAGGTGCTTTTTAAAATAATCTATACACTTTTCTTCTACAGAAAAAGCAGTGTAAAATTGTAAATTTTCCATTTTTGTTAGGTTGTGATTTGATTTATATAAGTTACGACTTTCCAGGGATAAAAAAAATTCAGGTAGAATTGTGCACATTCAATAAATATCTCATGTAAGAAACTTTTCACCCCTTCCCTCCTCCACTTTCCTCAATCATTTATTACATTTGCATTCTCAAACTATATAATATGGCAGATACTTCAGATATAAAAAATGGACTTTGCATCGATTGGAATGGGAAACTTTGGTCTATCGTTGAATTCCAACACGTTAAACCAGGTAAAGGTCCTGCTTTCGTTCGTACTAAACTTAAAAACATCGAAACAGGTAAGGTGGTTGATAATACGTTCTCTGCTGGACACAAAATTTTCCCAGTTCGTATTGAGAGAAGAAATTACCAATACTTATACCCAGAAAATGATGGGTACCACTTCATGAATACAGAAGATTTTACCCAAGTATTCATTAACAAATCTTTGGTGGACAAGTCTGAATTCTTATCTGAAGGAATGATTTGTGAAATCACTTTCCACGCTGAAGAAGAAGCTCCTTTGTTGGTAGATTTACCAATGTACATTGAGGCTGAAATTACTTACACAGAACCAGGTATTAAAGGTGATACTGCTACAAACAGTTTAAAACCTGCAACGATAGATACAGGTGCTGAAGTAAGAGTTCCACTATTCATTGACAATGGTGAGAAAATTAAAATTGATACAAGAACAGGTACTTACGTTGAAAGAGTAAAATCGTAAGCTGCTTTTTAATACTTTAAAGTCGATCAGGTTTTGGTCGACTTTTTTTATGCCCAGAATATGCCTTTTGTTACGCTTAAAAACGACATACACATTCATTATCAACTGCTCCATTCCGAAATCCAAAGCGATACGGTTCTAGTTTTTCTGCACGAAGCTTTAGGTTCTATTGGTCAATGGAAGGACTTCCCTGAACGCCTGTGCGCAAGCCTAAACTTACCCGGAATAGTTTATGAGCGACAAGGATATGGTTTATCTTCCTCCTTAACTTCCCAAAGAGGAGCTGACTACTTAGAGCAATATGCTTTAACCGAACTTCCAGAATTTTTAGATCTGGTATTAAAAGAGCAGCAAAAAGCGATACTGGTTGGACATTCTGACGGAGGAACCATTGCTTTATTATACGCCAACGACTATAATCATCGCCTGCACGCAATAGTTACCATGGCAGCCCATGTGATTAATGAACCTGAGACTTTAGCTGGTATAGAACCTGCAGTTAAAGCTTATGAAAAGGGAAAGTTGGATGGCTTAAAAAAATACCATGGGGACAAAACAGAAGATCTCTTCTATGCGTGGGCTGATACTTGGAAAGCGCCCTTCTTTCGGGATTGGAACATTTGTAAGAAGATAGACAAAGTAACAGTTGATGCGCTTATTTTACAGGGATGGGCAGATCAATACGGAACAGAACAACAAGTTGATTTAATTTTAGACCACATAAAAAGTAATAAGAAACAGAAGTTGATGTTAGAGCAGTGTGGACACCATCCTCACCTTGAACAAAAAGAAGCAGTTATTAAAGCCATCACAACATTCATAAAGGAATAATGGAAAATATATTACGAACCCAAAAGAGCTATAGATACTACGTTGAAGGAAATCCTGAGACCGCAAAACATTTAGTTTTTGTTTTACATGGATATGGACAACTTTCTAAATTCTTCATTCGCAAGTTTAAAGATTTAGTGAATGAAGAAACAGCCATTATTGCGCCTGAAGGTATGCACCGTTTTTATTTAAAAGGCAGCAGTGGGCGTGTTGGCGCGAGTTGGATGACCAAAGAAGCAAGAGAAGATGATATCGCCGACAATATCCAATTCCTCAATGAAGTATTCCGTAATATAGAACCGAACACTGACCAAAAAAGAACACTTTTAGGTTTCTCACAAGGGGGAGCTACAGCAGCGCGCTGGCATCAACTAGGCGAAGTAAATTTTGACAATTTTGTGCTCTGGGCAAGCGTTTTTCCACCTGATTTAAAAGGCATAGAAAGTGATTCAGCCTTTATGCACTCCAATAATTTCTTCGTTGTGGGAGACCAAGATGAGTTTTTAGATGAAGAAAGAATACATGCTGCAGAAAAGGATTTTGCCGATAAACATTTAAATTTTACTTTTATTCGCTTTGAAGGTGACCACAACATTTATCCTTCCCCCTTAAATGAATTAAATTCACAATTATGATACACCGTTTCCTATTAATTGCATGCACATTGTTATCCATGCATTTCGTGAATGCACAAGAAGATAGCAGACCAGAAATTGGTTTTGACTTAGCCATGGGATTTTCTAAAAATGGCGGAAACATAGGTATAGGTCCAAAATTTAAATTTGCATCCTATAACCCAAATATTGCTTGGGGACCCTCTGTGAGGTTCCAGCATGTGTGGGCAAACAATTTTTTAACAGGACAAAGCACCTCTTATTCCATTTATGGTGGAGGAGCCTTTTTACATTATAGAATAGATAACATTGTTTATTTAGGAACGGAAGTTGAATTCCTACACACTCCCATCAACTATACGTTTGTCGACTCACCTTCATGGGTACCAACGGCATTTATAGGAGGAGGATTATCCAAATCTTGGGATTTCTTTCGCATTAATGCAGGCTTGTTTTATGATGTGATTAACCACGACAATTCACCCTTTAGAAGTTCTTACTTTTTGTCCAAAACTGATGGTTCTGGAAACAAAGCACTTCTCCCTTTAATATATAGGTTCTCCTTCTTTTTTGAATTGTAATTAATTATAACGACATAAAAAATCCCGATGTACATACACCGGGATTTTTATTTTCATTCATCTTTTTTACACAGCCTTCAATTCCTCTCCGACAAAATTTGCAATCTCAGATAAATAGTTATCCGAGAAATCAAACTTCACTCCTGCCGTTTTATAAATTTCAGGAATGCTCTTCGTGTAACCTAACTTCAAAGCCTCCTTGTAGTTATTCACGGCTGCTTTTAAATCCGTTTTACTGTTTTTCCACACGCCTAATGCCCCTAGCTGAGCAAATGCATATTCTATATAGTAGAAAGGAACTTCAAATAAATGCAATTGACGTTGCCAACTTGTTGCTTTCACTTCTTCGTATCCTTCCCAGTTCACCTGACCCGTTCCATATTCTTTACTAATTCGTAACCATGCCTCTGCTCTTTCATCAACAGAATGTGTTGGATTCTCATATATCCAATGTTGGTATTCATCTATAGTTGCAATCCAGGGTAATATTTTCAAAATGGTTTCGAGTTGATCTCGCTTGGCTCTTTTTAACTCGTCTTCGTCCTTGTAAAACTCATCCCAGTGTTCCATTGTTAACAACTCCATAGACATAGAGGCTAATTCTGCCACTTCTGAAGGCAAGCTTTTAAACCCTGTCAACTTCAAATCTCTACTTAAAAAAGAGTGAACTGCATGACCACCTTCATGGACCATCGTTACCAAGTCTCTTTGCGCTCCTACGGCATTCATAAAGATGAATGGAACCCCAATTTCATACAAGGGATAATTGTACCCTCCTGGAGATTTTCCGGCTTTAGATTCTAAATCCAAATGTTTCATCTCATCCATCGTAGCAATACAGTCTGCAAAATAAGGATCTATCTTCCCCATAGCAGCAATTGATTTTTGCAACAACTCTTCTCCTCCTTCAAAAGGTTTTAAAGCTTCTTTACCACTCGGATCTACCTCCGTATCATAGGGTCTGTAAACATCTACACCCAAATCATTCTTGTGTTTGGTTTGAATTTCCTTCACCAAAGGAACAATGTGCTTTTTGATGGAAGCATGGAAATCGAAACAATCTTCTTTGGTATAGTCAAAACGTCCCATGGCTTGGAATTTATAATCCCTAAAATTCTCAAACCCTGCATTCAAAGCTACTTGGTGTCTCTTCTCTATTAATTTGGTAAATAAATCATTCAAGGCTTCAACATCCTCAGCTCTGCGGGCAGTCATTAATTCATAGACTTCCTTACGTACAGCTCTATCCTTATCTTTTAAATAGGTAGCCGCCTTTTGCATAGTCAAGGTTTCTCCTTTATATGCAATGGTTTGTGCAGCTGAAATACTACCAAACTGCTGACTCAATTCTGCAATTTCGGCCTGTAAAGCAACATTCTCCTCTCTGTACAACTCCAATGCTGTTTTCACAGAACGGAAGTAAATGTGGTAATCCTCTCCTTTAAATTCATCCACAAATTCTGAAGCCATCAATTTGCGGTTCAACTGATCTTCATAAGGTGCCAGTTGGGGCTGAATTTGGGTAACAAAAACTTTATAGGCTTCACTTAACGCTTCGTCCCTTGTATCTATGGTCATTCTGATATAGCGCCATGCTGCATCTTCTTCTAAAACAGCATCTAATTCAGATTTATCCTTCAACCATTGTTCTACATCTGCTTTGGTAGTTAATTCTCTTTGGGTTAAATCTTCGAAATAAGGTTTTACATCTTCCCAAGCATTGATTTTTAAATCTTCTTGTACAAAATGTCTTTTTGGTTTATGTATGTTCATGTGTATCGTAATTATCTATTTCAAAAATAGTAAACACGGGCAGAAAGAAAAGAACAAGCGCTCTTAGTAGTTCCTCTTCTATGAAAATTGACAAATGTTAACCTTTCACTACATTTTTATCCTTGTCCCTCTACCCCACTCAACTTACTATTGCAACAACAAAAGAAGTTAAAGAGTATGACACATTTTTGGAATAAAAAATCGCGAGAGGAGATTAAGGAAATCATTTTTGGAGCTTTGAAGAAAAACACGAATTACGATAACACGGGTGTACTCGGTGTTCCTGCTTCCTACTTAGATGATGAAATTTTCAACCAAGATGCTTCCTTCTTGAAAGATGCTCCTTTTATGTCTGTTATGGTGAAAAACCCAAACCACATAGGTTGTCATACCCTAGGAAATTCTGAATCCTTCTTTGCGGGAACCCAAGAAATAGAGAAAGAACTTATAGAAATCTGTGCGGTAGATATTTTAAAGGGAGAACCTTACCAACAAGATGGTTATGTAGCTTCTGGAGGAACCGAAGCCAACATTCAAGCAATTTGGGTGTACAGAAATTACTTTATTAAAGAATTCAATGCCAATAAGGAGGAAATTGTAATTGTGTGCAGTGAAGACAGTCACTACTCCATGGCCAAAGCGTCTAACTTACTAGGAATAGATATTTCCAAATTACCAGTGGATGAAAATACGAGGACTATAGATCTTTCAGCCTCAGAACTTATCTTTCAAAAACTCAAAGCGAAAGGAAAAAAATACATCATAGTGGTTTGTAACATGATGACCACCATGTATGGTTCTGTAGACGATATAGACGCTATCGTCTCCTTACTTTCACCCTTTAATTTTGAATATAAAATTCATGTCGACGGTGCTTATGGTGGTTTTTATTATCCTTTTACAGATAAGAACAATTCTCTAAACTTTAGTAATCCTGCCGTAAGTTCAGTCACTTTAGACGCCCATAAAATGGCGCAATCCCCTTATGGAACAGGAATTTTTCTCATCAGAAAAGGATTGATTTCTTACGTCAACACAGCTGAAGCTAGTTACGTAGAGGGTGAAGATTTTACCCTCATCGGCAGTAGATCTGGTGCTAATGCTATTGCAGTTTGGATGATATTAAATAATTACGGTCCTTTTGGTTGGCAGGAAAAAATATTCATTCTTCAAAAAAGAACGGAGTGGTTTACAGCTCAACTGGATGAATTAGGCGTGGAATACTTTAGAAATCCTCATTCTAACATCATTACCATGAAAGCGCAATACATACCCGAAGAAATTGCTCATACCTACGGACTCGTACCGGACAATCATAAAAATCCTAAATGGTACAAGGTGGTTATTATGGATCACGTGAGCATAGAGAAATTACTTCCTTTGATTAAAGATTTAACTCCTCAGTAAGTGAAATTTTCTGGAATACCTTATAAGCTATAGTATTTTCTTCCTAAAGAGTAATGCCCCCACATCCTTTTCGTAAATCATACGTTGATATAGTTAAGTGAGCTTACTTACTAGTTTTTAACTTAATACTAAACCATGAAGTTCGAAGTGAAAATTGAGGAAATCAAAGGTCGAGAAGTCGGTGAAATACAAAGTCCAAATATCTTAGTAAACAACCTAGATGATGGTTTGGACCTTTTGGGGGACATTTATTATCAGGGCATAGAAGTTCTGATTATGCAGGAGAAAAACTTCCACCCTACTTTCTTCGATTTGTCTAATGGCACCGCAGGAGAAATACTTCAAAAGTTTTCCAATTTCCGCATGTGTCTCATCATTGTTTGCGATTTTTCCAACTTCACAAAAAAAAGCATGAAAGATTTCATCAGAGAAAGTAACAAGGGTGATTTAATCAACTTTGTTCAAAGTTTAGAAGAGGCTGAACACCGTGTTTAACTTCCCCGCCTTTTATTATTCTAACATAAGTTTCACACTATTCCTTCCTAAACTCCTTCATCAATTTTCGACACATCTCAAAAAACTTTCTACAGCATAAAGATTATCTATAGCTCCATTGTTACATACAATGAAAACCATTGTAAATCTGGTATTAACTTTAGAAGAAACAAAAAATAAATAATGAAAAAGGTAGTGCCATTAAGTACATTTTTTTCTAACTTTTAAAACAAATTCTAACGTAAACTAATTGTAATATGGATACAACAAATGGAGAAGGTAAATGCCCATTTACTGGAGCTACTGGAAACGCTACATCACACAATTCAGGATCCACAGGAACTAAAAATAAAGATTGGTGGCCCAACCAATTGAAACTAGATATCTTAAGACAACACGCTTCAAACTCAAATCCTCTAGGTGAAGAATTTGACTACGCTAAAGCTTTTCAAAGTTTAGATTATGCTGGTTTAAAAAAAGATTTGGCCGATCTAATGACGGATTCTCAGGATTGGTGGCCTGCTGATTTTGGCCATTATGGTCCGCTTTTTATTCGTATGGCTTGGCACAGTGCTGGTACCTATCGTGTGGGTGACGGAAGAGGTGGCGCTGGAGCTGGACAACAACGTTTTGCTCCGTTAAACTCTTGGCCTGATAATGCCAACTTAGATAAAGCCAGAAGGTTACTTTGGCCTATTAAACAAAAATACGGTCAAAAAATTTCTTGGGCAGATTTAATGATATTGGCAGGTAACGTTGCCCTAGAAACCATGGGGTTCAAAACATTTGGTTTCGCTGGTGGAAGAGCTGATGTTTGGGAACCAGAAGAAGATGTAAACTGGGGAAATGAAACAGAATGGTTAGAAGACGATAAACGATACAAGGGCGAAAGAGATTTAGACAATCCACTTGCTGCAGTTCAAATGGGATTGATTTACGTTAACCCTGAAGGACCTGGTGGAAATCCGGACCCCATCGCGGCAGCACACGACATACGCGAGACTTTTAAACGTATGGCTATGAATGATGAAGAAACCGTTGCCCTTATTGCGGGTGGACACACCTTTGGAAAGACACATGGTGCAGGAGATGTAGACCTTGTTGGTCCAGAGCCAGAAGCTGCACCTATGGAAGCACAAGGGTTAGGTTGGATTTCTAAACACGGTTCCGGTAAAGGTGCAGATGCCATTACGGGTGGACCAGAAGTTACTTGGACACAGACACCAACACAATGGAGCAATTATTTCTTCGAAAATTTATTTGGGTACGAATGGGAATTAACCAAAAGTCCAGCAGGAGCCTTACAATGGCAAGCTAAAAATGCCAAAGCTGATATTCCGCATGCTTTTGATGCTTCAAAAAAGCAAATTCCTACTATGCTCACCACGGATTTATCTTTAAGGTTTGATCCTGCATACGAGAAAATATCCAGAAGATTCTATGAAAACCCGGAAGATTTTGCAGATGCTTTTGCACGTGCTTGGTTTAAATTAACCCACAGAGACATGGGGCCATTGGCCTTATATTTAGGTCCGGAAGTACCCAATGAAGAGCTACTTTGGCAAGATCCATTACCAGAAGCTCAAGGAAATGTTATCAACGATGCTGATATAAAAGCGTTAAAGGATGCCATTTCATCATCAGGTTTAAGTGTGAGTGAAATGGTAGCTACAGCTTGGGCTTCGGCTTCAACATTTAGAGGTTCTGACAAAAGAGGTGGTGCCAACGGAAGTAGAATTCGTTTAGCACCTCAAAAGTACTGGGCAGTAAACAACCCTGCACAATTAGCTACGGTTCTTGATAAATTAGAAAGTATTCAAGCCAACTTCAATGAAAAAGGTGGAAACCTGGTTTCCATGGCCGATTTAATTGTACTAGCTGGATGTGTAGGAATAGAACAAGCAGCAAAAGATGCAGGCCACGATGTAGTTGTTCCCTTTACTCCAGGGAGAGTAGATGCAACGCAAGAGCAAACAGACATAGAAAGCTTTTCTTACCTGGAGCCCAAAGCCGATGGATTTAGAAATTACTTGAAAAACAAGTTTCAAGTTTCTACCGAAGAACTTTTGATAGATAAAGCTCAGTTACTTACACTTACCCCTCCCGAACTTACGGTACTAGTGGGTGGTATGCGAGTATTGAATACAAATTTCGATAATTCTAATACAGGAGTATTTACACATACGCCAGGGTTGCTTACCAATGATTTCTTTGTAAATCTCTTAGACATGAATACCATTTGGAAGGCTAAGTCAGAACACAAAGAATATTACGAAGGTAGAGATAGAACAACCGGAGAATTAAAATGGATAGGTTCTAGAGCCGATTTAGTATTTGGTTCTCAGTCGGAATTAAGAGCCTTGGCAGAAGTGTATGCCAGTTCAGATGGAAAAGACAAATTTGTACACGATTTTATTGCAGCGTGGAATAAGGTAATGAATTTAGACAGGTTTGATCTAAAATAGAATAGTATAAAATAGTACAAAAGAGACGGTGATTATGGCCGTCTCTTTTTTGTATACATAAATAAATACAACAGATAAAGGTGATTTTTTAGTACTTTTCCCGAAACTAAAACACCCAATTTTAATGCTTAATATTAGAAACTATATAATTCTATTATTTACATTTTTAACCCACCAACTTTTTGCCGGTGAATTAACAGCAAAAGAAGGCGTTCAAAATCTTCAGTTAGAATTGCACGCAATTCCCAAAAAGGAAGTAAACGCTCACATCGAATCTTATGCCAAGAAACACAGAGAAGATTTTTTTACCACGAAAAAAAATTACATTGAATTTCTTTCCAGTTTGGAAGACTTGTTAATTGTAGGTGGAGAAAATTACCCACAGGTAACTTATTATTTAGGAAAGGAACTTCAACGTTATAGTGAATTTCAATTGGCCTACCCTTACATATATAAAACGGCCTTATACGTAGAAGACAACCCTACCCTTCATCAAATACCCTGTGATTTCTATGAGGTATTGGGTATTTCTTACTTTTTCTTTGGAAGATATTCTGAAGCTGAAACAACCTTCAACAAGGGCTTAGCATGCGATGGGATATCAGATGCTTCTAAAATCAATATTTACAATACTATTGGTTTAATTTATTCCAATTTAAATCAATCAGAAGAAGCTATTTCCAACTTTAAAAAGGCCATGGATATTGCTAAAAAAATCAACAACGCGGCTTGGTATGGTGTACTTTCTGGAAACATAGGTAACATTCTCTTCCTAGAAGGAGATATAGAAAAAGCATATGAATACATTGAGATAGATTACGTAAGTAGTATGGAACATTCCCAATTGGGAAGCGCTATGAACGCCCTAAGCTTATTGGCAAGAATTCAAGTTACCAAGGGAAACTACGCAAAAGCCATAGAATTATTAAGCATACATGATTCTCTACAAGAATTCCATAAAGGAAAGGGAAGTTATCTTGAGTATTACGAAACCAAAACAAAACTCTACGAGGAAACAGGAGATTACAAAAAGGCTTTTGAGAACTATAAGTTGTATAGAGAGTATAATGATTCTATCACTAAATCTAAGGACCTCCTAACCATCAAAAACACTGAGTTCCAGATTAATTTTGAGAAAAAGCAGTCTGAAATTCAATTGCTACATGAAACACAAAAAACAGATAGAGTTCGAATTATAAGTCTTTGGATTTTAACCTCTACCATCATTCTTGCTTCTGCTATTTTGATTTGGCAAATCATGAAGCGAAGAAAGAAAGAAAAAGAGTTAATGCAATTGAAAAACCAGCAAATGGAGGAAGATTTAAACCGATTAGAAAGCGAAATGAATCAGGTTTTGAATAATCTTATCCTTAAAAATGAGCGTATTAACGAACTAAACGAAGAAATCAACAGTGTACAATCACGCAGCGAGAAAAAAGAAGAAATGAAGGCATTGACTGATAAGTTGCAGTCTTTCACTTTCCTCACGGATGAAGATTGGGTGGAGTTTAAACGCCTCTTTGAAAAACGTCACAGAGGTTTCTTTGACTATTTCCAAGAAAATTATCCGCATGTTACCAATGCAGAAATAAGGTTAGCGGCGTTGATAAAATTGAAATTAGAGAAATTGGAGATGTCCAAGGCTCTTGGAATTAGTCCTGAATCGGTTAGTAAAACCAATTTAAGATTGAGAAAAAAATTAAATATTAAGGACCAAAAAGAACTTCAAGCCCTTATTTTATCCATCTAGGAAGAAGTTGAGAAGACTTTGTCCTCTCTTTGTCCACCCTGTTTTTCAGTAACTTGAACAATTAATTATGAGTTTTAGAATCAAATCAAAAAACTCATGCAAATTAAAACACTATTCAAAAATGGTGGATCTGCATTACTTAAATCAGCCTTATTTGCTGCCGCAAGTTTCGTAGTATTCCACACACAAGCCCAAGTAGATGTTGAAATAGGAACAGGGGTGGGAACCAGTTCTAATTTACCCATAACCTCTTGTTATGGATACACCTATTCTCAGCAAATTTATACTGCTGCTGAAATGAACTCGGGAGCAACCTCTGGTTCTTATGAAATTACCAAAGTCCGCTTTAAACTCAGCTCTGGTTCTTCCAATAACAGCAATGATTGGAAAGTTTTTATCGGTCATTCCAACAAAACCAGTTTTACAAGTGATACAGACTGGGAGTTAAGTACAAATCTTACCGAATGCTTTAGTGGTATCGTTAATTACCCGAGTGGAGGAAACTGGTTAGAAATTACCCTAACTACACCTTTCTTGTACGATGGATTAAGCAATGTTGTGGTTGGTATTAAAGAAAATTCTTCAGGTTTCAACTGTACAAATCATTGGTTTAAATCAGATCTAGGAGCAGATAGAGGAATCTACTATAGAAATGACTGGACAAACCCTAGTGTATCAAACCCGCCATCTGCAACGGGAAGAGTTGGCTATGTTCCAAACATACAATTTGTTGCTAATCCAACACAGCCTTGTACTGGAGCACCAATAGTTGCCAACGTATCAAGCACATTTGGAAATCAATTTTGTACGGGAGATTCTACAGAATTGACGATTGATAACCTTCCTTTTGAAACGCAATACAGCTTTCAATGGCAATCTTACGATGGAACAACTTGGAATGATATTTCAGGAGCTACAAATAGCACTTATCCTACATCCGCTCTGGCTAACTCAGCAGATTACAGAGTAGAATTAGGATGTATTCCTTCAGGACAAAACACAGCTTCAAACACAACTACATTAACGGTAAACGCCTTGCCAACAGTAGCTTTAAACTTTACAGAAGCAATGATTTGTGCTGGAGATTCTGCCGCTTTAATAGCAACAGGAGCAAGTACTTACTCTTATTCTCCTTCTACAGGTTTAAATTACGATAACGTAAGTGCGGTAAATGCAGCGCCATCTACAACAACTACCTACGAAGTTACAGGAACCAACGCAAATGGATGTATCAATAAGGCTCAAGTAACTGTAATCCCCGCTTCAGAGGTTAAGGCTGAAACTTTGATTACACCAACAGAAATTTGTGCATCGGGAAGTCCAGTAACTGTAGACATCTTAAATGCACCCGCAAATGCAAACGGCGGTACTTGGTCATACAGAATATTAGAAGCAGACGGCTCTACGGAAGCGCAAACTTGGGGTAGTTCTAATACCTATACATTTACACCTTCGCAAGATTCAGTATACAATTTCTTCTATCAATTAGAAAACAGCTCTTGTACTTCAGCTATGGATTCTATTCCATTTTCAGTTGTCGTAGGGTTTGGAGCGGATGTAAGTACCATAGATTACAACTGTAACAACATGGGAGGAAGCATCCTTTTGGATAACATCTTTGCTCAAACAGCTGTAAATACGCTCTACCAAAACAACTTTGACGCAAACGCAAGTATGACTGATGTTACACTAAGTGGAAGTGCTGTTTTAACATCGAGATTAGAACTTACTCCTTCTCAAACAAGTTCAACAGGTTACGCACAAATTGACCTTCCCAACTTTACTACTGGAAGTAACAACTCATTTAAAATGACTTTCGATTTAACCACAGATTTACCTATCAATAACTGGGGAACAGGTGGTGCTGATGGAATTGCTTATTCTTTTGGAAACGATGCTACTCCTTCAGGTAATGGAAATGGTCATAATGGTAGAGGTACAGGTCTCCGTTTGTCTTTTGATGCCGCGGATAATGGATCTGATAATGGTAATACAAAAGGGGTATATCTTGTTTATGGTTGGACAGCAGGAAATGCTTACGGACCAAACAACACAGAAACGGTAGCATATTCTAGCAACACCTCTGCATGGAAAGGTTTAACAGATGTTCCTGTAGAATTTGAAATCAATGCGGAAGGAAAAGCCAGTATCACTGTGAATGGAATCACCTTATTCGAAAATGTTATGATGCCAGCTGCTTACAAAAATACTAATACAACAGGATGGAAACATTTGTTTTCTGCTCAAACAGGAGGAGATGCTGAAAGACACGCCATCTCCAACTTAAGCATGGAATCTAGCACTGCCTTGTACGGTATTGCTCAGGGAAGTGCCACTACTCCACCAACGACTTGGCAAAATTCAACTGTATTTGAAAACCTTCAACCGGGAGAATACCATGTTTGGATATCAAAAGATCAGGCGGTTACTTGTGGTAAGAACATAGAAACGGTAATGGTTGAAAACACTAACCCTGTTGTTGATTTAGGGAATGACACAACTATTTGTATAGGAAGTTCACTTGTGCTTGATGCTCAAAACATAGGAGCCACATATACATGGAGTCATACCAATGATGTAACTCAAACCATAACGGTTGACCAAGCAGGAAACTACGTTGCCTATGTAACAGACACTAATGGATGTTTAGGAATAGGTTCTATAGATGTTGATGTTATGGGCTTACCAACAGCTTCAGACATTTACATGCAAGGAACTTATCCAACCATGAACTTCACGGTTATTAACCCTACCAATGTAACGCGTTACGACTGGGATTTCGGAGATCAAAACACAGCTCTGAATGCACCAGCTTCAGTAGATCATTACTACGGAACTCCAGGAAATTATATCGTTACGGCAACCTTAACGAATGCTTGTGGAAATACAATAGTTAATGAAATATTCGATGTAATTAACACCGTAGGTACGGAGGAAGTTGGAAGTTTAGACCAGTTAAGTGTTTATCCAAACCCTTCTCAAGGAAGTTTTACAATTGATTTGGGAGGAAACACGGAGGCAAAACTTACAGTTTACACGCTTACAGGTGCACAAATATCAGAAACATTATCTTTTAATGGATCAATAACACTAAATGCTGATACTTGGGAAAAAGGAGTTTATCTTCTTAAAATCGAAAGTCAGGGTCTAGTAAAAACACGTAAGTTAATCATGCGTTAGTTTTTAGTTTAGTTTATAGTGAGCAGAGGTCGGAAAGCCTCTGCTTTTTTGGTTTTAAAAAAATGCTTTTATCTGTCTAACAAATCCTATCTCTACAAAAGGAGCACCTGTTTCTCTTTCTTTGAAGGAGTCTGAATTGCTGTATTTGTTTACACCAACGATAGGGTGATTAGGGTAAACATTCATGTAAAAATTGAAGTTATGTTCTTTGTTCCAAGAAAAATGGTATCCAAAAATTCTGTAATATTTATTGGGGTTACCCAACTTTTCTGGATTTAAATTATAGTACCACATTCGTGTTTTACCGTGCTCGTGCTCTAAGGCTTCCAAAAAGTTTTCATATATCAAACCGAATTTTAAATGATGTCTGGCATAGCTACCGTAAGTATTTTCAAAGGTGATTCTCAACCCTAATTTACTTTGCTTGTATTTATACATAGCTATTCCGTCACCAAATTCTTCAGGATCTATCCATTCTATGGTTCCCATCTTTCGATTACCTCTTCTGTATTCGTAAAAAAACTTTAGTGCCCCTATTCCACCAAACACCTCTCCTCCGTAATAATGACTGATATTATATCTATCAATAATTAAAGAAATACCAGGTTGAAAACAACCATATGCATTGAATCCCCAATTGTCGTGTTCATAGCCAATAAAAGGTTTGAATTCCAAATTAATTGTTGAAGCTCGTCTATCATCATCTTCGGTAGAAGTAACATATTGATTGTTACCTGTGTTGTAATTGTAGATATAGGTTGTTCTACTTGAATTAAAAACAAGGGGCATGGAACTTAAAGAATATCCCATGTCTATTCCCAATGCCAGCTGATTTCCATAGTAAGTATTCTCAGCTTTCACTTTTCCCATGTCTGCATAAACTACCATGGCGATAGCAGCCATAGCACCCAAATTTGAGGCAGCCATTGCTCCAGCTTGTTGAACATTTCTATCTCTTTGTTCTGCAACTTTTCTATCATACTCTTGCTTTTTTCGCAGATTTTCGGCCCTGCGTTCTTGTTCTTTTCGTGCCGCTTCTGCCTCTGCCTGTCTTTTGGCTTGCTCAGCTTCGATTTCTTTCTGACGTTGATCTTCAGCGGCCTTTGCCCTTGCCGTAGCTTCCTCCTCAGCTGCTTTTTCAGCTGCCCTTCTCTCTTCTTCCTCTTGTGCTTTTGTTTCTTCACTAGAATTCGACGTCCCTGTATTCTCCTGAGCATTTACAGAACTAGAATTGGTTGATGCACCTGTGCTCTGTGCATCCTCGGTATTCGAAGCGCAATCTTCAAATTTTAAATCTACCATTCGTGGATTGCGAATAGAAAAACCGCGCTTGTAGAGGTCTTTTGCTTGTTCTTCCGAAAGTCCTGGAAATATCTCATCCCAATCTGGGCTAGACTTCACATCAAAAGAAATTAAGTTGGTAAAGGTTCTGGTACTAACTTTTCGTGCCCCATCGTATATATCGACACTAAGGTTCAGGGTATAGGGTTTACAACCCTCAAAACTTTCAAGTTTAGCAATTGCAGCCACTGTGGGTTCTCCAAAAAACACATCAAAAACTACTTTAATGTTGACCGTACCAGAGTTGGCGCCTTCAGTGTAATTTGTTTGGGAAGATAATTCTTGTTTATACTTCCCTTCTTGGCCAAAAGCGTAGAGACTCATTAAGAGCAATAAGCTGATTAGTATATTTTTCATAGCAGTGAATTTTGGAGATAAATTTAGGTTCTTGTCGATTATTTATCAAATATTTTACGGTCCTCGCACTACCCAAAAATGGGGAGGAAGTAATGAAAAACCACATCCTAACAAATCTTACATACCTGAAAATTTCCATGTAAAAACCAACGAACAATTTGTTATAAGTTCAAATAATTTCAAGTAAATTGTATAAAAAAACTCAGATGGAAATTAGGAATAAAGTGTTTGTAGTAACCGGCGCAGGTAGTGGCATGGGGCGTGAAATAACCAAGTTGCTGGTGAGTAAAGGCGCTAAGGTTGCAATGGTAGATATAAATACCAAGGGAATGGAGGAAACTGCCGAAATTTCGGGAAGGGACAAAACTTCCATACATACCCTTAACATTGCCAACCGAGAAGAGGTTGAAAAACTACCAGAACAAATTATAGGCGAATTAGGTGATGTAGATGGTATTATTAATAACGCAGGAATCATACAACCTTTTATAGACGTTAACGACTTGGAATATGAAGTGATCGACCGTATCATGAACATCAACTTTTACGGCACTTTGTTTATGACCAAAACCTTTTTACCCCATCTTTTAAAACGACCCGAAGCTTCTATTTGTAACATTTCTAGCATGGGTGGATTTATTCCTTTTCCTGGACAAACCTTTTACGGAGCCTCCAAAGCTGCAGTGAAACTTTTAACAGAAGGATTATACGCAGAACTAAAAGAGACCAACGTTCATTGTACAGTAATTCATCCCGGTGCAATAAATACAAATATCATGGCCAATTCAGGTGTTCACCTAGATGTCAGTAAAGCAGAACAAAAAGGTCAGGAAAACATGACTCTCCCCGCAGACAAGGCTGCTGAGGTTATTGTTCAGGCCATAGTGGAAAATAAATTCAGGGCAACTGTTGGAAAGGACGCACGATTCTTAGACATTTTTTATAGGTTTAATCCACGAAAAGCTGTAAATTTCATTCTAAAGAAAATGGGTAGCATGAAGCGTTAATTACTCGTCTAAGTAGGTGAAGATTGAGCAAAAGTCGTTCACTTAAAAAGATGTTAAATAGCTCAAGATCTAACACTCATTTCCCTTATACAACCTTAACGACACCCCAGAGATAATTTGTATATTGAGTCGCAAAAAACAGAATTTTTAGTAAATTCGGTGACGGTCATATCTACAACAGTTAAGGAAGAAAGATGGAAGTAAAAAGTTTAAAAAATACGGACATAGAAGTTATAATTGATTGTTTCTTAAAAGCCTTTAGCAATCATTTCGTCGACTTCCCCGATGATCCAGATTATTTTAAAAATAGGTGGACCCTCAACAAAGTAGACTTCTCCCTTTCTTATGGGATGTTTTACAAAAATGAGTTAGTTGGTTTTATTTTGAATGCCATTGATACCAGAAATGGTAAGCGCATTGCTTACAATGCCGGTACGGGTGTAATTCCAAAACAACGTGGTAAAAAAATCACAAAAACCTTGTACGAACATGCGTTGCCTATTCTAAAAAAGGAAGGTGTAGAACAATGTTTACTCGAGGTGATAACACTTAACGAGGTTGCTATACACTCTTACGAAACAATAGGATTTACCAAGCGTAAAAAGTACAGATGTTTTTCTGGAGAAATAAAAACTTGCAGTGAAGATGATATACTTCTTCAAGAAATGAAAGTGAAAGACATCACTTATGAACAGTTACAAAACGATCAGGATTATTCTTGGGATTACCGTTGGGAAACCATAAAAGAAAGCAATGACTTGTACTACACTGTTAGTTTTGAGGACAAGGTAGAATCTTACTTTATTTTTAATCCAGCAAGTAAACAAATTGTTCAATTTGAAGTTCTTCAATCCGCCGAAAGTGCTTGGGCCAGGTTATTTCAAGGAATAAAACAAGTGAGCCCAACAATTTCCATTAACAACGTTGACGAGAACTTAGAAGAAAAAATAGAAGCTTTGAAACAAACGGGGTTAAAGAATGCTATTAACCAATACGAGATGGTATTAGATTTTTAAGCAGTATCAGTTGTGGTGAGAAGAAATTCTTTTTTACAAAAGCTTTCCTACACCTCTAAATTTTTCCATTTCAAACAGGGATAGGACGGATAGCGCCTGTAGGAGTTTTTTACTTGAGGCTTTGCCTGAGAAAGCGACTTTAGAAGCTTTACTGAGGCATTAGCGGAAATAAAAAACTACAAAGGACTTGGAGGGAGAGCCCGGTGCTTTTCTTCAGAAAAGTAGTTTGTCTACAAAAAACACCCTAAAAATTCACAAATACCTCGGCTTTTATAAAAGATAAAAGTGTATTTAGAGGTAGTATTTCTATATTTGAGACTTGATCTGTAGAGTCGGTTTATGAAGCGTATACTTTTGGTTTTAATGTTGGTCTTAACGGGATTTTGTGCACAAGCGCAAAACAAATTGTTGGCCCCAAAAATAGACAGTATAACCCTTGATTATAGAAGCAGTGGATATGCACTCGACTCCGTAGACGTTGTATATGGCGCCAACGAAAACTTGAGACCTTCGGGGTTTAATTTGCCCGAATTTGGTTTAAATGAATTGTTACATCAGCGCGATGCTTTAGGGGCTAATTTGGCTGGTTTTAATTATTTGCAAAGACAGGCCTCCACTCCCATCTTGATTTCTCCGCTTCCCTACATTGGGTTTCAGTACTCTTTTGGTGGATCATTGACACAAAATTTGGATGTTCAATATAGTCAAGCATTGAGTCCGAAAACCCTTTTAAACATCCATTACAACAAAAAGAGCAGTGATGGTTTTTTACGTTCATCTAAATACGCTGTGAACGATGTTAACGCTGTTTTGATTCATAGAAATAAGCACTACAGTACCAAACTAGATGCGAAATACAGTGCCTATACTTGGAGCGAAAACGGTGGTATGTCTGAAGATAGCTTGCTCCAAGATTACATAATTAGCTTTACACCGGTGAATAAATCGTCTGCCGAATCAACGGTTAAAAAAGCAGATATTTCTTGGGAGAATTACTTGAACTTAAGTGGAGATAATATGATAAAGACGGGGTTTTATCAGGTTACGCGTTATGAAGTGATCAACCGCCTGTTCACAGACAATGCTCCAACTCAGCTCACAGACACCTTCTACATAGACTCAAATCGCACCCGAGACCAATACCAAACGGCTTCTATTAAGAATGGTGCAGGTTACTTTTTCTCCTCTAAATATTTTGAAATAAATGCTAGTGTGAACCACCGTTATTGGAGTAATCAAAATTTAAACCGCTACTTTGACACCACTGAAATATTTTTAGCTTCTGAACTTTATGCTGGGTTTGAAAAGTTTAACCTTCACAATACATTCTATTTTAACCTAGTAGGGGCAACTGGTGAGATTAAGAACTATACACGTTTGCAGATGGCCCTCCCCCTATTTGACTTAAACGCGAAATTAGACATTAACAACCTTTACCCCACTCCTTACCAGCGTCAACATTACGCCAACAATTTCCAATGGAAACTCACGAGTCTATCCCCTCAACAAATCATTACTTTGGGTGGAGATCTTAAGCTAAAAGGTAAACTAAATACCGGCGTTGGTGTGGATGCAACGACAGTAAATAATGGTTTGTATTTTATCAATAACACTTGGCGTCAAGACACCCTAAACACGGTAAGTGCTGTTCGTATCAATGCCTTTGTGGACTATAATCTGGGGAAACTTCATTTGTCGCACAACCTAGCTTTCAACCTCAATTCGGCCAATTTCAACTTCCAACCCAAGGTGATTTCTTCCAATAGAATCGCTTACAAAACGCCGATTTTTAAAGCTGCTAAATTAAAAATGAACTTAGGTTTAGACCTACAGTACCTATCAGAATACAACTCTATGCTTTATTTGCCCGAAATGAGTTTGTATTCCCCCCTTACCGGTGCCCAAAGTACAGGTAATTACGTGTTGGTTCATGCCTTTGCCGCTATAGATTTGGATCCTTTTAGGTTGTTTTTTAGAGCGGAGAATGTTTCGAGTTTATGGAACGATGCAAGGATAAGAGTGGATGAGGAGTATCCTATTATGCCTTTGTTTGTGAGACTTGGGGTGAGTTGGGACTTTTTTAATTAGCAATACATTGAATATACGGGGTACTACCATGTGAATATTACAGTAATAATAGTACACTTAGATTTTTTATAATCCCTTGTAAAGATTAAAAGTATCAACTTTCGACCACCTTCACGCAAACAACCCTTTGTAAACCAATATATTAAGATTGGTAAAATAATGTATATTCAATAAATTATTCTTAACTTATGGTGATCAACCTAAAATCTTATCACCATGAACCACCAAAAGTTCTACACCACCTACTCCTCCGAAGATTCCTGTCTTCAAATTTTTAAACACCACTACGAAAAAAAACTCACCCATTGCTCGAAATGTGGAAATAACAAATTAACATGGTCTAACTCCTTTCATGGATGGAGATGTTCAAAATGTTCAAAGAAATACTCTCTAAAATCTATTTCCTTTATGAAGGATAGTAATAAAAGTTTTAAAGACTGGTGGGAAATCATTCATTTGATTTGTCACTCTAAAAAGTCTTATTCCATAAATGAAATTTATAGAATATCTCAGCAAACACGCTATGAAACCGTGTATCATATGGTATTAAAGATCAGACAAGAAATGGGGAAGATAAATCAAATTGAAAGTAGCCAATATTACACGCCAATTAGGTTTGACAAGCGTAAACAAAGCAGACAAAATTATACGAGAATGACTCCCTACCATTTGATTGTAACCTATAAAAAGACAAAGGGTAGAAAACAAGATAAAATTCGACTAACGCTCTCTAAATCCGGAAGAAAGAAACTTATCTTGGCCTTAAAAAAATGTTCCTCAAACTATCCATTCCCCAAACTTCTTCATGCAAATAACACCCTTAAAACTACAGAATTAAAATGCTTAGAGAAATGTCCCATCCTTCCCAAATGGGAAAATAAATTAAGGAATAATATTATCAAACTTATAAAGGGAACCTATCATCAATTACAGACTTTACATTTACAGGGAGTTTTGGACGAATATTCCTTTAAATACAATTACAGATATGCGCTTAACACTAAGGGGGAATTATTTATCTCAAAAGCGCTGATTTATTTATGAATATTTGTATCCGTTAATGCATTTAAGAAGGAAATTAATTGAGCCTCTTTTTCAGGATTCAATTTAAACCCTGTTATTAAGGTATCTGTGTTTGGGTGACCTTCGCCTCCCCTACTATAATGTTGAATTACCTCCTTTAAACTCGCATACTTTCCATCGTGCATGTAAGGTGCTGTTAGCGCTACATTTCGTAAAGATGGAATTTTAAACTTCCCCTTATCACCGTATCTTCCTGTTACTTTGTACCTCCCCTCATCCGGGTAATCCTTGTACAAGCCATTATTTTTAAGATCAAAACTTGTGAAATTGGGTGCTGGGTGACAAGCTACACAATTCAATTCTTCAGAAAACAACCTCCAACCTTCTCGTGCCTCCTTGTTCAAAGCATTTTTATCTTTCCCGTAATAATATAAATCAAAGGGGGATGCATAAGCCACTAATGTACGTTCATAATTTGCCAAAGCACGCGTTATCACATAGGCATCTAAATCTCTTTGAAAAAGTTCTTGCGACTTAGCATTGTATTTTGGTTTCAACTCTTCAATCACTTCCTTCATACTCGCCCCCATTTCTCGTTGGTCTAGTAGAGGAAGTAACACCTGCATTTCTAAAGTTGGAACCTGCCCTTCACCCATGAATTTTGGACTAAAAGCCGCATTAATTAATGAGGGGGAATTTCTTCCCGCCTGTCTTCCATTCACACCTCTTGAAAAAGCAACAGTATCTGCAAAGGCGTGATCAGGCATGTGACATGACGCGCAAGCAATGGTATTATCCACGGATAAATCCTTATCAAAAAACAACTCTCTACCGAAGGCAGCAATTTCAGCATTTGCAGTATTATCGGCAGGGTATGAAATTTCCCAAGGAGTTATTTTTGTTTGAACCTCATTACACCCACATATAGAAATGAGTAGTACAGAAATCAAAAAGATTCGTTGCATCATCCCTTATCTGTCTTTGCAATTATAGTAGAAACAGTGGCGTCACTTGTTACATTGGCTACCGTTCTAAATCTATCTAAAAGTGGATCTATAGGGTAAATCAATACAACCCAGAATGAGTTTAAACCTACCGATTCTAAAACGATCATAAGCATTATCAAACCAGCACTTGGAACTGCTGCCGAACCAATTGAGGCTAAAGTTGCAGTTGCTACAATACCCAATTGTTGTTGAAAATCTAAATCCACTCCAAAAACTTGAGCTAAATAAATCACCGCAACGGATTGATACAGCGAAGTACCATCCATATTTACCGTTGCTCCTATCGGCAATACAAATCGTGTTACACGTTGAGGAACCTTTAAGGTATCTTCCACACACTCTATGGTGACCGGTAAGGTTGCTGCACTAGAAGCCGTTGAAAAAGCAAGGAATTGGGCTGGACTCATCGCGTTGAAAAATTCTCTATAACCAACCTTAGCACCAAACAACCTCAATAAAAGCGGATAAAATCCGAAAATCAATAAGATTAAACCGAGCAATACAACCAAGGCATATTTACCCAAGCTGTAAAATATTTCAAACATTTCATCTGGTGTATTGGCCATTTTTGCCAAAACACCTGCCATCAAACAGAAGATAAAATAAGGTGAAGCAATCATAATAATGTCTACCATTTTTACAAAAGCTTCATTCATTCCGTTCACAAAATTGATAACAACTCCAACTTTTTCATTCGGTAAAAAGGCTAATACAACACCAAAAAATATGGCGAAAAAGATAACCTGTAGCATCTCTCCTTCAGAAAAAGCTTTGAACAAATTGGTAGGAACCATATCTACAAGAGGTTGTAAGGGGCCTCCCATTTTCTTTTCAGCCGCACTCTTTTTGGCAACTACATCTTTATAATCTGCAGAGGCTGTATCTGAAACCATCACAGATTTTATCCTGCTGATTTCTTCTGGAGTGGCTGATGCCATTAAGTTTTTATTATCCTTAACCTCAACCTTGTTCTCCGTCGCCCACATCTCATACTCCAATCGATTTTGGCGCGCCATGGCTTCATCGTCTGTTTTCCCTGGATTAAAAAGATTAACCAACACCAATCCCAAACTAACTGAAATGACGGTTGTAACTAAATAAGTAAAAAGTGTCTTACCTCCCATTTTACCTAAAGAACCAATGTTTTCTAAACTAGCTACACCACCTATTATTCCAAATAAAATTAAAGGGATGGCGATGAATTTTAGGGAATTGATGAAGATGGTTCCAAAAGGACCTATCCAAGCTTTGGTAAAATCGTTCCATCCTAAGTAATTCGATGCAATAGCCCAGATCACACCTAAGGCCATAGCAATCATAATACGCCAATGCAATGCCATCTTCTTCTTTTCCTTCATAAAATTGTACTTGTGGGGACTAATATAAGTAAAATACGAGAGCTAGAAAGTCAACCTACTGGTAGCTCTTTGCTCGTAAATAATGATCCATAATGGTAAGAGCGGCCATAGCTTCTACGATAACAACTGCTCTTGGAACAACACAAGGATCGTGTCTTCCTTTTCCTTCCATTTCTACAGCCTCTCCTTTCGCATTAACCGTTGTTTGCTTCTGCATAAGGGTTGCAACCGGTTTAAAGGCAACCTTGAAATAAATATCTTCTCCATTGGAGATCCCTCCCTGTATGCCTCCGGAGTAATTGCTTTGGGTAGAAAAATCCGTATTGAATGCATCGTTGTGTTCAGATCCCTTCATGCTTATGGCTTCAAATCCGGAGCCGTATTCAAAACCTTTCACTGCATTGATAGAGAGCATGGCTTTACCTAAATCGGCATGTAACTTATCAAAAACAGGTTCTCCTAACCCTGTAGGAAGTCCTTGTATAACACATTGTATAGCACCACCAACGGTATTACCTTCCTTTCTTACATCTTTTACATAAGACTCCATCTCTGCTGCAAGATCAAGATCCGGACAACGAACATTATTTGTCTCGGTTAAGCTTAAATCTAACTCTTGGTAACTCTTCTCTAGTTTTAAATGACCGATTTGACAAACAAATGCACTAAAGTTAATGCCCTGTTGCCTTAAATACATTTTAGCAAAAGCTCCCGCTACAACTCGAGCCACTGTCTCTCTAGCACTAGACCTTCCTCCTCCTCTATAATCCCGAATACCGTATTTTTGATCGTAGGTATAATCTGCGTGTGAAGGACGGTAAGTATCTTTGATGTGACTGTAATCTTTTGACTTTTGATTTTCATTGCGAATCAAAAAAGCCAAAGGCGTTCCTGTGGTTTTACCCTCAAAAACGCCCGATAATATTTCTATGCGATCTCCCTCTTTACGTTGAGTTACAATAGCACTTTGACCTGGTTTTCTTCTGTCCAATTCCTCTTGAACAAAATCCAAATCTACTGCAACACCAGACGGCATTCCGTCTATAATTCCTCCCAAACCTTCACCGTGAGATTCACCAAAGCTGGTCAGTTTAAAAAGTGTTCCAATAGAATTCCCTGCCATCTTATAAAATTTCTTTTTCTGTAACTCTCAACATCTGGCGAACTTCATCCAAATCTTTACCTTCCGCATAAACACGTAAAACTGGCTCAGTTCCAGATGGACGTATCATTACCCATCCTCCATTGTCTAAGAAAAATTTAAATCCGTCTATCGTTTGAATGTCCGTTACCTTATACTCACCGAATGATGCGTATTTGTTCTCTTTACAGTTCGCTATGATGCTTTGCTTCAATTCTTCCGTGATATGTAAATCACTTCTTTCGAATTTAAACGGTCCAACCAACTCGTAAACCTCATCAATTAATTCATTCAATGACTTACCTGATTTGGCCATGTATTCCCAAATAATCATTCCCATCCAGATACCATCTCTTTCTGGAATGTGACCTTTGGTAGCTATACCTCCCGACTCTTCTCCACCTAACAATACATCTCTTTCGGTCATTAAACCAGCGATGTATTTAAATCCAATTTTGGTAGTGGTAGAAGTTAATCCGTAGTGATGAGCAAGTTTCTCAATTTTGGGGGTACAACTGAAAGCGGTAATCACTTCACCTGTCATTCCTTTATGCTTCACTAAATAGTGAATCAACAATAAAATGATGTGATGAGAATCTACAAACTCACCTTCTTTGTTGTATAATCCTATTCTATCGGCATCTCCATCTGTTGCTAAAGCAGAGTCTATATCTCCTCTTTCTTTGATAAAGGCCTCTAATTCCTGTAAATTCTTTGCAATTGGCTCTGGTGCTTGTCCCATGAAACTTGGGTTGTAATCACAATGCAAGAAATGCATATCTGGGAAGATACGTTTCAATACATTTTGTCCGGCTCCATACATGGCATCATACGCCAAATTCAATCCAGAATTTTTAATGGCATCTATATCAAAATTGGCTTTTACGTGATCTACATATTCTGTTTCTAAATCAGCCGTTCTCAACTGATCTTCAGAGAGACCTTCTAAACTAACCTCCTTGTAATCATAAGGCATTTCATCTGGGATGATCGCTTCAACTTCTGCTACCTTCTCCGGAATCAATGGTCCACCAAAACTTGCTTTAAGCTTGTACCCATTATAACTTGGTGGATTGTGCGAAGCAGTAATAACCACCCCAATTCCACATTCATATCTGTTGGCTGCCAATGAAATCATAGGCGTAGAAACAAATCCATCTGCCTTAATAACCTGCACTCCTTCTTTAATGAAAACTTTGATTGCTGTTTCCATAAACAAAGCCCCTCCAAATCTGCAATCATGTCCGATTACTATACGAGGAGTTTCGTAATTTTCTTTCACCCATTGGGCAGTTGCGTAACTCACACGAGCCACATTATTGGTAGTATATGTATCTGCTATGATGGCTCTCCAACCATCCGTACCAAATTTAATTTTATCCATAGTTAGTTCTAATTCCTTGCTAAAATAATCAATGCCCCTTAAAGACCTCTATTTCTGTTTAAGAAATAAGGAATTTTCTAGATGCTTAATACCCATTTCACCCTACATCCATCTAATTTTAACATCACTTCATCTTAATCTTTGAGAGAGACAAGGAAATTTTGATGGAAAATGATATATTCACATTGTGGAGAGATTTATAAACATTCTAGTACTGGATAACAAAGAAGAAAACATTGCTGACTTAAAACGCATTTTAAGTGGCAATGGTAATAATTTGGTCTTTGCCCAATCACCAGAAGATGTTTACGATGAACTTCGCAGAAGAGAGTTTGGTATTATGATCATCAATATAGATGATGAAGCTTTTGGTGGTTTGGCGTTTATCAAACAATTGGCCAAAGAAAAATTGGGGATAGATAGCTACAAAATTATCACCTCGGCCAGAGATGTTAATGGCTACCAGTTCGTAAAAGGACTCAAACAAGGAGCCATAGATTACATCCATACGCCTTATAAAAGAAGTCTTACCAGAGCCAAAGTTGGAGTTTTAAAAAAGCTTTATTTTAAAGACCTTCGAATCAACCAATTGCTTTCGAATATTCTTCCAGAAAATGTTTTAAATGATTTAAATACCTACGGTAAATTTTCGCCGCGAAGAATAGACGATGGAACCGTTCTTTTTACTGACTTTGTAGGATTTACAAAAATTTCTAAGGACATGCTTCCTTTGGAATTGGTAAAACAATTAGAAACCTACTTTACCAAGTTTGACGAAATCGTTGAACGTTACAAACTCGAAAAAATTAAAACGATAGGAGACGCTTACATGGCTTTAGCAGGGGTTACAGAAAGTAATCAGCACCCGGCGATTAGAGCTAGTTTAGCAGCAATAGAAATGCGCGATTTTATCAATACAAGAATTGCCATTTCTAAAGCCATGAATGAACCCTATTGGGAAATGCGCGTGGGTATTCACTCTGGTCCTTTAGTAGCGGGTATCATAGGCACCAAGAAAACAAGCTTTGATGTTTGGGGAGATACCGTAAACATTGCAGCCCGTGCCGAACAACATGCCGAACCCAATACCATTAACATTACCAAAGTAATTGCCGAGAAAATCTGTGATTACTTCAACCTTACTCACCGTGGGGAAATACCAATGAAATATGGTGGTTCTTTAGACATGTATACCCTTGAAACGATTAAAACGGAATACAGTTTATATGGTGAGGGTAAAATTGCTTGTTCAGAAATTCGCAAAAAGGCAGATCTAATGGAAATGGATTTTGAGCATGCGCGAAAAGACATACTCAACAAGTTAAAGACAAGCTTGCCGGAAGAACTCATTTACCATGACATTAAACATACCTTAAACGTAGAAAAAAGCGCCATAAGAATTGCTAAATTAGAAGGTTTGGTTGGTGAAGATTTGGTCTTACTCAGAACCGCGGCCCTTTTCCATGACGCTGGATTTATTTTACGCTACAACAACAACGAAGATATAGCCATTCAGCTTTTGCAAACCATGCTTCCCAATTACGGCTACAACGCAGGACATATAGAAGTTATATCGAACATCGTTAAGAGTACAAAATATACGGTTCAACCCGAAACTCTTTTGGAAAAAATAATGTGTGATGCCGATCATGATTATTTAGGAAGACCTGATTATACAACAATTGCCAACAGACTTCGAAAAGAGCTGGAAGAAAAAGGCACGTCTATGACAGATGAGGAATGGCTTAAATTCCAATTGGATTATTTAGTGAATACGCACAGGTATTACACCAATACATCTATCAACATTCGTTTAGGGGGTAAAAAGGAAAGAATCAAAGCCTTAAAAAAACAACTTAAAGATTTACAAGAACTTAGAATAAAGGCGTCAAAATAGCAAATTCATCTTGTTTCTCCTCTAAATTCACTACCTCCATTACTTCTTTCTCTTTTTTATAACTCTTAGCCATCACCTCCCTACTTGATACTGAATACAAAGCTACTGGTGTTGAATCCCTTATAATTTTGGGTACTGATGCATCTGTAGAAGAGTTAAAAGTTACAATTGAAGTTGCATCTACCTCCGAATATGCGCTGAGCGCTGGCTCTTCAAGCGCTTTCTGAAGAGATGGAGCAGCTATTTCGTCGAAATTCATCAACACCTCTTCTTCCTTGACAGGCGTGTCCTCAGCAGCCTTAACCGACGCAAAAGCATCCATACCAGTAACTACTAGCTTTTCATCCTTCGTTTCAGACGGAGCGTTTTCTTCAACTATTTCTTGATTTCCTTCTGTTTCAACATCCTTCAATAAAGATTCATCTTTTGCGGACATCTCTTCTTGGAGGTCTAACTTTTTGGTGCTTTTGGCAGATCTAGCATCCGAGTTCTTGTTTTCAACTACCTCTTGATTCATGGCTAATGTTGGCTCTTGTTTTAAACTTATATTGTTGTAAAAGAGTACAATTAAAACAATTGTAGCAGCAATTTGAAGTAAGGGTTGCGCATAGAAAGCTTTGTCAATTCTCCATAAAATCAAGCCTCCTTTTTTATGCTTCGCTTCAAACAAATCATCCAGCTTACTTTTTACGGGAGCCAATTTTTCCAGGCGTTCAGTTTTATCTATTTCCATTTGCTGGAAGAACAATTTTAAGGCTATAAAATCATCCTTAGAGATGCCTTCCTTCTCTAGCAAACGCAATTCATCACCTGTTAAATCACGGTAATTTTTATGTTTAATAATATGATCTAATTCTTCTTTCATTCCTTACCTCCTATTTTTAGGATCAAACTCCCTCATGCGTTCTGCCACCTTTTTATGCGCATGAAACAACCTAGATTTCACGGTTCCCTCATTAATCACCAACACTTCGGCTATTTCCTTGATACTCATTTCTTGCAAATGGCGCAACTGAAACACTTCGCTGTGCTTTATATCCAACTCTTCTATAACTCCTTCTAGTTTTTCCTCAAAATTTTGCCAGTGAAGGATCTCTAAACTTCCTCTACTATCATCCGTTATTCCAAAATCTTCCTCTAATCCATTTTGAGTATTAGACCTTACTTGCATTTTTTTGTATTCATTTTTCACCATGTTATTGGCCACCGAATACAACCAAGTTTTGAAAATTCTTGAACTATCAAATGACTCTGGTTTTTGAATGAGCTTAGCAAACAAATCATGAACAAAGTCCTCCGCTTTCTCTTTGTCTTTTTTAAGTTTTTGTTGAAAAAAGTAGTGCATAGCCGCAGCATAGCGTTCATACAAATGATCAAAGGCAAGCTTTTTACCTTTGGCCATCCATACAACGAGCTCCTCATCACTCAATGCACTGTAGTCTTTTTTAAACAACTTCATTCTTCTATCTCCAGCAATTTGTTCAATTGATCTTCTCTATTAATTCCTTGGAGGATGGCTTCTACTTTTTGTTTGTAAGCTTCTTTTGCGCTTAGATTCTTTTCAGCCTTGTAGAGTACCTTTAACAAGGGTATATAATTCGCGCTCAAACGCTGCGCCATTTGATCCTCCTTACTTAAGATGCTTTTATAAAGTGATTTCCATATTTTTTCATTCTCTTTTACATTCAAAGGCTGTGCATAGCTGTAGGTGAGTCCTTTTGTAGAGAGCTGCTGATCCAGCAAGGACAGGTAATCACTGGGTAAAGTCATAGCCACTTGAAGTTGTCGTTCCTTATTTAAGCTTAAAAACATTTTTACGTAAACCGTATTGACAAAAGCCCCCTCTGGTAAAACGAAATTCTTTTGCGCCAATGCTTCCCTATAGGTTTTGCTGGTTAAAAAATCTATATTGATGATCTCTGCTTCTAGGCCTAATTTTTTCTTTGCGAGAAGTAAAGGATAGGTATCTTTCTCTCCATGTGTCAATAGTATTCCACCTTGAGCAGAAATTAAAACATCTTCAGCATACGCCAAAAGAGATGCATCGTAAACATTCTTCTTTTCAAGTAACTTTAAGAATTCATTTTCTTTCGCCGTGTTTCCTATGATATGATAATAGGCCAGCATTTCTTCCCATACCTCAGGATTGTTCGGAGCTAAAAAAGCTGCTTTTTCTAAAAATTGAAAATTAGCTGTATCGTAATTTCCGGCCAAATAGGTGAAGAAATTATATTCAAAAGTTGACTTCCCATACTCGCCCATTACCGCCAATTGCTGGTTCAATACCTTTTGTTCTTCTGAAGAGAATGACTTCTTTGCCGCTTGTTTATGTAGTAGTTGATACTGAAATTTAAATTCGTTTTTTGCACTTTCAAAAGCTTGGAGTTCACTTCCTTCCAAACCAACTGCCTGGTTCGACTCAAGCTCTTCATCCGCCTCCACTTCATTCTTTTCCAACCTATTGGAAATCGTTGTATTGTTTTTAAACTTCTCTTCATTTTGCTGAGAGAAAGCAGCAAAGCAAAAGCAAAAAACGGTCACTATGTAAATAAAATTCCTCATCACATCTAAAAGTACAACTCTAAGTGAAAAGGGTTCAAAAATTTATTTATAAATTGTTGTTAGTGTTATGTACAGCGAGAAAGAATTTAGAAAATTGAGGTTGGAAGAGCGCTACAAGCTGCTTAAATCTGCAGGTGATTATGTGGGGGTGCGAACCACGCCTAGTCATAGAGTATACCTTTTTATCTATAATGGTTACTACGTAGAATTATGGCAAATCATCTCCCTTAACCAAGTACAATGGATAGAAATTCAAAGTAATCAGCAAATACTGAGTGAATATATTAAGGATGTTGACTTAAGCGATTTGTGGTGATTAATTGTCTGAGGCAAACAAGAATTTATTCGGACTCACCAAGTCTGATTTCACAGCGTACATGACTATACCCGCAGTATTCTTAACCCCTAACTTTGCCATGATATTTTTACGGTGCGTATTGATGGTATGCGTACTTAAATGTAGCATATCTGCTATTTGCGCATTGGTAAAACCTTCTGCAATTTTCACGATGATTTCCAATTCCCTTTCCGATAAAATAACCGGTTCACAAGAGAAATTCTCGAGGTTCATATCCTCTACATCTATGTTTGCTTTTTGTATGGTCTCTAGAATTTGACCGCAGAAGAATTGATTCCCTATTCCTGTTTCTTGCACAGAATTAATGATCTCTGTTAAATCACAATCTTTTTTAATATGCGACATAACACCTGAACGCAAAGCATGAACTACGGTATGCGCGCTTTGATCTGGAGTAATCGCTACAAACTTCAAATGATTTTTTTCATTTAAAACTTGAGGAATAACATCTATAGAAAAGTTAGGAGAAGTATAATCGATAAGGATAACATCTATATCAAAAGCCTTTACACGCTCTAACAACTGCTCATTAGAAGAAGCCTCAGCTACTACTTGAATTCCAACCGTTGAAGCAAGCACCGTTTGCAAGCCCACACGGATCAAATCATTGTTATCTGCGATTAAAACATTCATGCTGCAAATATAAACACTTCCCTTATTTATTAAGAATAAATCTAAATTAAAACACCACTAGTTTTCCACCAGTTGTTTTAGACTACTTTCTTTCACAGGAAGCGGCCATTGTCCGCGCAATTGCTTTAAACTATCTATTAGCGTATCGTAAATTAAAAGATCTCCAACTCCCTCCATTGTTGATAAATCATGGAAAGGAATCTGCTTCAATTTCCCCTCTTCTTCCACAGTCAATTGCATACGTGTAAAGAAATCTACCTCTAGTTCTGCCCCTAGCTCTTTAATAAACTTCACGGAAGCATCTATAGAACATCCACTTGGCGGAGTAATGCTTTCGTCTACAACAACTGCAATAAAATAAGGATTTACAATAGCAGCCGTTGCCCACAATTGTTTACCGTGCGCGGCCCATTCTTTGGTAAAAGCCTTCAACTTTTCGTCGACATAATTTACCTCCGTAGCACTTAAGGCTCTATTGCTTTGATACAACCAAACTCTACTTTCTTCCGGAAAATCCTTAAACTGATTCATTTCTATTCTTCAATTACTATAATCAAGGTATCCCTACCCCAAGCCGCAAAATAACCTAATGCGTTGTTGTTCCAATTATTTGTTGGATTGGTTGGAGCTGCTGAATTTCCACCTAACACAGAAATTAATTCTGTATAGTAATCATAGGTAACTCTGTCCAAACTTCGCAACTCTACAAAGATAGTATCTCCCACGTCATATCTATCGGCAAAGAATGGTATTTGGAAGACATTTCCGTTGACAAACTCATCATCAAACAAAAAGATTTCATCCTCATGATCGTTTACCGTGTCACTTGAAATCCTTATCGCCCTCCAGTAATTCGCTTCATCTACAGGATCTGTTATGGCCATACTTACGACATAGCCCGAATCTCCAAACAAGCTTTGTGGAATAAACTGATAAGGCAAAGAATCTAAAGGTGTAGGATCATTTAAAAATGAAGTCGCCGAATAGGTCGTCCCATCAAATTGCACTTCTAAACTATAGTTACCGTTAAATTGGGGTGTATAATTGAATAAATCGTATCTCCCATTACCTGCATTATTCAAAACAGTTACCACACCTTGTGGGTCAGTAATACTTACACTAGCGTTGGCTATTTTTTCAGAATCTTCATTGGAGAAATAATTGGAAGTATAGCTCAATTTAGCCACTACGCTATCTCCAGAAGCATAGTAATTACTTTCTATGACCACCTGAGGTGCCGCTTCATTCAAATTTACGTCTATTACTTTTTGACAAGAAGTAAAGATCATTACTAAACCTCCTAATGCTATTAATCCTTTCATCTTATTTGAATTTAAAATTGTAAGTAACTGCTGGAACTATTTTGAACAAAGTTGTTTGCACTGCTTCAGTTGCTCCGGTGTCTGCATTTTCTCTAAAAGTAATGGCGTAGGCATTCTCTCTATTGTACACATTGTATACAGATATATTTAAGTTGTGATCAAACTTCTTTCTTTCTTTAAAATACCATGTTAAACCTAAATCTAACCTGTGGTAATCAGGCATGCGGTAAGAGTTCCTCTCCTCGTAATAACCTACAGTGTAACCCTCAATTTCATATTTAGCATAAGGGAAAGTTACTGCATCTCCGGTATAGTAAACAAAACTACCACTTAAGGCTATCTTATCGTTTAGTTTGTACATCATCACTATAGATATGTCATGAATTCTATCTTGACGTGCTGAGAATTTCTTTCCGTTGTTAATATCATCAAACTGGCGCAATGATCTTGAAAGCGTATAACTTATCCAACCGGTGAATTTCCCTTTTACTTTTTTCAATTGGAATTCAACACCGTATGCTTGACCGTCTCCGTAGACTAATTCACCCTCTACCAATTCATTAAAAATCAAACTCGCTCCAGGTCTATAATCAATTTGATTGCCCAAAGCTTTGTAGTAGGTTTCCACTGAAGTTTGGTACATGTTTTTTCTGAAATTATGGTAGTACCCCAAGGCAACTTGATCGGCAATTTGAGGCTTAACATTGTTAGAAGAAGGAACATACACATCCGTTGGAGAGCTTGTAGTTGCATTACTTAATTGGTGGATGTATTGGAAATTTCTGTTGTATCCAAATTTGATAGAATTGCTTTCTGTTAAAATGAAACTTGCCGAAAAACGCGGTTCCAACCCTTGATGGTAAGCCATAGACTCTCCACTTTTATATTGCCTTTGACCTATTAAATCTCCAACCTCATCAAATTCATAGGCTGTTCCAGCACCAATTAGGTTAAATCCAGAGTAGCGCAGACCATACATGAGCGACCAGCGGTTTCCAATTTTTTGTTCATTTTGCACGTACACTCCTATCTCTAAGGCCTTTCTCGGGTCTAATTCAATTTGATTAAAACCAAAATCATCCGTAGACGCTTCTAGTCTTCCTGGTTTAAAGGTGTGATGCATGGCGTTAAACCCGAACATCATGGTATTGTTCTTATTTATGAAATAAGAAAAATCTTGCTTTAAATTATAGTCTTGTATAGAGGAAACTACCCCAAAACTTTCATCGCCTTGACCTATGGTAAATTGGTAATTAAAATTAGAGAAGACTAAAGAGGTATTAGAAAACAACTTGTCATTTACCACATGATTCCAACGCATCGTACCTGTGGCATTTCCCCAATCAAAACCAAATTCTTTGGCAAATCCAAAAACATCCTTACCAAAATACCCAGATAAGAAGACCCTGTTTTTATCGTTGATTTTATAGTTTGCTTTCGCGTTTAAATCGTAAAAGTAAAGTGATGTAGAATTGATTTGTGGGTCATTAGATAATTTCAAAAACATATCCAAATAACTTCTTCTACCCGATACAATGAACGAACCTTTCTCCTTTACTATAGGAGCTTCAAGTGTTAAACGCGAAGAAATTAACCCCAAACCACCACTGGCCTGAAACTTTTTGTTGTTTCCATCACGCATCACAACATCCATTACAGAAGAAGCTCTTCCTCCATATTTGGCAGGTATTCCCGCTTTGTAAAGTGAGACATCCTTAATTGCATCTGAATTAAATACAGAGAAAAAACCTAACAAGTGAGAAGCGTTGTAAACTGTAGATTCATCGAGTAAAATCAAGTTTTGATCCGTTCCTCCTCCACGTACGTAAAAACCTGCATTTCCTTCACCGGCACCTTTAACACCAGGGGTCAACTGCAAAGTTTTCATTACATCTTTTTCACCAAATAACACGGGTAAGGTTTCTATATCCTTAGGGTCCAAAGTTGTTACATTCATTTGCGCTCCGGTTACATTGGCATTATCGCGCTCTGCCTGAATGACAACCTCCTCCATTTCTTGAACTTCTGAAGGAACTGCTAATTGCACGTTTATGGTCAGGTTACTGTCTAATGCTATCTCCTTTAACACGGCATCGTAACCCTGCGCTCTATAAATTAAGGTGTAATTTCCTTGAGGGAGACTCAAAGAGTAAAAGCCGTAAACGTTGGTAGAAGCACCGGTGTTTTCAAGTTCTTTAACGATAACACTCGCTCCGAAAAGATCTTCACCATTTGAAGCATCAGTTATACTACCTGAAATGGTGAATTTTTGGGCAAAAGAAAAACTTGTCATTCCCAGTAAGAATGCCAGTAAAAATAAAGCGTGGCCTTTTTTCATTTCTTAAATTTTGTATAAATCTACTCCTTATTTTTCTTATGCAGGGAAGACGAAAGGATGAAAGGCAACTATTAATTATAAAGCGTATATATTATAATTTTATTTGCTCCCAATCGTACTCTATCTTCCACAAGTACAAGCCATCAGCTGGTGCAGAAATTTTGGCCTCTCCCCTGTCTTTTGCCTCCAAAATGGCAGGAATATCTGAAGCTTTTATTTTTCCCAATCCAACATCTAATAAAGTACCAACGGTAGCTCTTACCATGTTGCGAAGAAACCTGTCGGCACTTATTTCAAATACCAACATTCCATTCTCTTGTCTGAACCAATGCGCTTTTCTTACGTCGCATATATTGGTCTTAACATCTGTATGTAATTTGGATAAAGAAGTAAAGTCTTTTCTTCCCAACAAATATTGAGCTCCCTTGTTCATAGCTTCTAGATCTAATTCCTTGGGAAAATAAGTTGAGGTCTGTACTTCAAAAGGATTTTTTTCTTGGCGGATGAAATACCTGTAGGTTCTATTGGTGGCTCCAAAACGCGCGTGTGCTTCATCCTTTACAGGAAAGATATTGTGTATAGCAATGGAGGGGGGTAACATTTTATTGAGCTTGTATTTCAATTGCTCTACATCTTTAAAATGTTGGGGAAGATCTGCATGAAAAATATAATGATGCGCGTGAACTCCTGTATCTGTTCTTCCGCAGCCCACTACTTTCACATGCTGTTTACTGTTTAGCTTTGTAAGCGCGTTTTCTAGCGTTTCTTGAACACTCACTTGTTTAGGCTGAACTTGCCAACCAAAGTAAGGGGTTCCGTTGTAGGAAATTTCAAAAAAAAACCTTTGCATCATGGATGCAAAGGTAATAAGTTGTTGAGAATATTTTTCTTATTTCAAATCAGAAAGGTCTCTAATTAAAAGTGATTTTCTTTCTAAGTGAATTTTATCCTCGTTTTTCAATTCATTCAATAAGGTAGTTACCTTTTGTCTTGATATCGCTGTAATGCTCGCTATCTCTTGATGCGTTAATTTGTGTTTTACCAAGATTTCGTGTCCAACAGGTTTTCCTAAATCTGCTGCTAACTCTTTGATGAAATCTACTAATCTGGTTCTGGCATCTTTGAACATTAAAGATTCCATTCTTTTCTCTGTACGTTTTAAACGTTTGGTAACTTGTTTCATTACTTTCTCATTTAAAACTGGGTGCTCTTTTAATAACATTTGCATGTTATCTTGAGAGATCGTACAAACGATAGAATCTTCGTCCATTGCCATGGCAAAGTCTTCTCTTTTTGAAGAAGGATTTTTCTCTAGTAAACTCAATTCTCCGAACATCTCTCCTTCGTAGATAATCGCCTTGATATTTTCTTTACCGTTAGAAGAATGCTTTCCAAGCTTAATTCTACCACTGGCTAAAAAATAAATATCTCCTGATGAATCATCTGGGAAGAAAACATATTCTCCTTTATTCAATTTTCTAGTCGAAGTAAGCTGCTCAATTTTCTTTTTATCCTCAAACGAAATTCCCTCAAACAAGTTGATTGAATCTATATGCCATAATTTTGTTAATTCTGTTGTCATCGCTACTTCTTTTAATTCTTATCGTTATTTAGACGACTAAATCTAAATTTCCTTACAAAAATACAATTTATTTACCAAGGTAACAACTTCACGGGTAAATTGTTCTCTTAAGATATGTTAAAAATCGAAGGTCAAAGGATCGGGCCCTGTGCGTGCATCCTTATTTAACGCAGCTATTTCAAGTAACTCATCTTCAGATAAATTAAAATCAAAAAGAGATGAATTTTCTAAAATTCTTTCCGATTTACTCGATTTAGGTATTACACCTACTCCTTTTTGGGTAAAGTATCTTAAAATTACTTGGAAAGGCGACTTGTTATATTTCCCTCCTATTTCTTTTAACACCTCAACCTCACCAATTGTTCCATTCATTAATGGTCGCCATGCTTGCGCCAGGATTCCTTGTTCTTTACAAAACTCCTGCATTTCATTCTGTTGAAACTGCATGTGCATCTCTACTTGATTTAAAAAAGGATAAACATCAAACTCTTGTTTCACCTTTTCCAAATGTTCTATATTGAAATTGCACACACCCACTTTGCGAATAACACCTTCTTCTTGAAAGCGCAACATCTGTTCAAAAGCTTTTTCCCATTTATCTACCACGGGCCAATGAACCAGATAGGCATCCAAATACTCTAGCTGCAATTTTTTCAAACTTTGCATTAAGGCCTTTTCTACATTGCCTTCGCGCATTTCATCTGTCCAAATTTTAGTAACAACATTGTATGCATCGCGGTCTATACTTGTATTCGCCAAGGCTTTACCAATTTCCGTTTCATTTCCATAAAAAGAGGCAGTATCTATCAGGGTAATCTCGTTTTCTAGGGCAAACTCTACGGCCTTTGTGCATTCATCTCCCAACAATTTATAGGTACCTAATCCAAAAAGAGGGAACTGTTTTAAACTATTCATCATAATTAATTTCGTCTGTTTTTTCCTTTTTTAGCAGGAAGAAATAAAGTAAAGTAGGAAGGAGCATTACAGCGTATGCAATTTTATCAAACATGGATATATCCTGAAAAATATAATCCATACCCAACAAATAAAACATCAATAAAAAATGGAGAATAAAAGCTCCAAAATAAAAGAGGGCGTAAATAGATTTTTTACGGTAGAGAAACACCAAACCACAGAATAGTGCTAACCAAATGAAAATATCTAGGAATTGAAACTGTTTGAAATTTTCTAAAAAGACTTCTCCTTTTTCAAAACCAAGCTCCTCTCCTCTTTTAATTACTATTTCTTCTACACTGATTTGTTTACTCTTTTGTATTAAATCGTTCAAAGCGATGGCCACATAACTTATCGCAGCCCAACAAATAAAGATGAAGAAACCCAAAACATTAAGAAAGAAAACAATACGCGTAAATCCATCCGGCTTTTGTTTCCCAAATATTCCTAAGCGAATTTTGCTTAAAAAGGTAAGGGTATCTTTGGGCGATACTGTATTGAGTTTTTGTGTGTCTATTTTTAGCGCCATCTGTGCATTCAAAAATAATAGGTGTTTACTACCAAGGTGAAAGCTAAATGTATTAAAAAAGAAAAGGTAACCTAGAGGAAGTTCTCTACTTTTTTATCCTACAAACTTCAGAGGAAGTCTTCTATATTTGTACTCATTGAAATGTAAACATGCAAGAATATTTAGCTCCTACATCCTATTTAGATTTTGAAGATGATACACTTAAAGCGTTTATTGCTCCCTTAAAAGACATAGACAATGCAAAAGATAAAGCCATAGCGCTTTATTATAAGGTAAGGGATGCTTTCTTGTATGATCCTTATCATTTGGACCTCACAGCCCAGGCTTTAAAGGCAAGTACAATTCTGTCTAAAAAAAGAGCGTGGTGTGTGGAGAAATGTATCGTTATGGCAGCAGGTGCGAGAGCCCTAGGTATTCCTACTAAATTGGGTTATGCCAATGTGATCAATCATATAGGCGTGGAAAAACTCATGCACTACCTACAGCACGAAGAAATAGTTTTTCATGGTTTTGTGGAAATGTTTATAGATGATAAATGGGTGAAGTGTAGTCCAACTTTTGACCAGCGCGTTTGTAGAATTGCCAAAGTAGAACCTTTGGACTTTGACGGAGAAAAAGACGCTTTACTTCAAGCCTTTGTAGGAGAAGAAAAATTTATGGAATACACCAAATTTCACGGTAGCTTTGCCGATGTTCCCTTAAAATTAATGAACCAAGAAATGTATAGGTACTACCCTCATCTTTTCGAAAAAGTGTATGATGAAAAAGGATTTTCCTTTAAGCATATCCCCTTAGGAGAGTTTTAAATCTTTTCCTGAACAAACAAATTGGCCATCCAGTTCTTTTTTAAGATCAATATCACCCCAATAAAAAGGTAAATAAGGTGGTTTAAATCATTACTTAAAAATCGAATACCACCTTTATCTAGATAAATGAAAATAGAGATGATAAAATGAACGAGGCTCTTTATAACTAAGGATGCTCCAACGAAAAAAATAATTATCACTGCGATATTTCCTGAATTAATGTTTTTCAGATTTATACGAGGAGATTCAAAACCTTTGTCTAATTTCAGAAAATCAACCAACCAAGTAGTCTTATAAATTAGGAAGAATAAAAAACCAAGACTCACTAAAATTGCTACCAAAGCTCCTTCTTTTATATCCACTGCCATGTTCACATCAAAAAAGTAATTGTTAAGCAATTCTATGCAATTTAATACAGCAAAAAGTAATTGATAAGCTGCAAATGCTCGTATTAAAACAATAAATAGATCTCTATAACTCATTTCTTAAATTTCAAGGAGGTAAATATAGTTAGATTCAAAACTTGTAACCTTTCAACAGTTCTCCATTAAAATAAAGCATCAACTTTTTAAATCTACTGAACTATAAATCGCATATTTGCAACGCTTATAATTTGACTATGAAATACATTTTTACCCTTCTTGTTCTGGTAGTAAGTACCGTTAGTTTTTCACAGACCGCAACGAGTTTTACACCTGAAGAAAAAGCTTACTTCTATCACATCGTAAAAAAGAGTCCTATACTCGACCAAAACCTAGGTCGATACCTTATATATACGGGAGAAGATGTTCGAATGCCCAACGGAGAGGTGAATTTCGACAGTATAGAGAGTTTGATTATTAGTCACCCAGAATTTTTAAATTTTGACACCTACACCCTTGCCAAAGCTCCTAAAGGAATTCTTGCAGAAGCAGCCAACAAACTGGCTTTATGGGATTTGAATAATCTCCTAAAAGCGAAACGTTCTAAGCAATTAGAGAAAAAAGGACTCGAACACAAATACCAACAATTCGAGGAAGTATTAAGAGGTCACCTACCTTCCAGTGCATTTAAAACCATAGACGGAAAAAAGATCATCAACGAAAGGTTTGACAATGTTATGGATCCTTCCATCAACTTTAGAAACAAAGTCACCATGGTTTCTGCCATGCCTTTTTTAAATTTCAACGAGCAACAGCAAGTATTGAACGCAATTGCTTTGGCAATTAACACTTATGTAAATAATAGAAGTTATGAAATATTCACTCAATTGGGTGGTGAAGCAGACAATTATCAAAACTTCCTAATCGCTGTGGGAGATGGAACCATGTCGTCTAGCACTTTTGTAGACAGAGAAAAAGACGAAAACAACAGGTTCAATGTAGCCTTACCAAAATCTAGCGGACTCTTTCCTTACGAAATACAAATTGAAAAAAAATTAGAAGGAAAGCGTAAAACGACTAAAAGTATAGAGCCACGTAGAACCAATATCACCAATATTTACACCTCAGGGAAAAACAAGGCAACAAATATTCATGTTGATGTATACGGTTACAACGAGGAAAAACAAACAACAGTAGTCATAGAAAGAAATGGCTTAAGTTACCACTTGTTCGGATCTGTGGACAACCGATTTTTATCGCCAGACTCTAGTT
This sequence comes from Lishizhenia tianjinensis, assembly GCF_900116425.1. Taxonomy (GTDB): domain Bacteria; phylum Bacteroidota; class Bacteroidia; order Flavobacteriales_D; family Crocinitomicaceae; genus Lishizhenia; species Lishizhenia tianjinensis. Next base: position 1,343,474 of record NZ_FPAS01000001.1, read on the forward strand.
ATGCAGGAGAGGCAACCTACTACAGCATCATTAATGCCCTTACTAGAGATATTGCCCGCGTAAATGATATGATTTACGGTAAGAAAGGATATGATTTCTGGATAGCCTACTGGGAAAAAGAAAAGGCAAAGACCTCACTTTCTATAGATAAAACCGAAAAGAAGGTAAGCGATTTTAGAGGAAGTACCACTATTACTACCAGTAAGAAAAAGAAGAAAGGTCAGAGCTACCCAAGCGTTTCTGACGGAGGTGATAAAAGAAGAGAAATGCAAGAAAAGGTACTTACTCTTTACGGATATTACGACCAATGTAAATCTGAAATCAAAAAACTCACGCTTGAAAAAGAAAGAGCTATGGAGTTATTGAGCAACTTGGAACGTAAAAAATCAAAATCAGAAGAACTTATTGGAAGAAACTGGGCCAGCTATAAGGTAAAAGACGGTTTATACACTTTCGAGGACTCATGTACCTTTGATTTGTATACACAAGAGTTTTGGATTCCAGAATCTGCAGAACCAGAGGCCATAGAAATTAGAGTTTTGACTATACCTTACGACTATAATTCCACAGACGCAGATGACAACATGCTGCACATTTCTGTAATGGACGCGCTTCCAAAATATGCGAGTAAAGTTCAGTTTGCTGCCATTGATTTATTTGAGGAAAAAAGTTATGCCCTTGAAGGAACTTTGTTCAATGAGAAAGACAGCACTGCCATGGTTGAATTCTTCGAAGCAATGCTGAATAAAAAGTTAAAAACACATACACATTTAGTAGCTGGCGGAATAGGAAAATGGAATGGTTCACATGTTGAAAAAGATTTTCAAGGAAGAGAATTTGATGAATACCCAACTCCAGCACACAGAGATAGTTTATCATTTAAGCGCTTAAGAAGCAATGAAATTTATGTGAATATAAACAGAGCCATCAACCTTTACATCAGTTCGTATACTGATCCTGTTATAACAGACTTCAGCGTGAATAATGAAAAGGTAAATGCCTTGAAGGCAAAATACAAATTCACAGATAACGATGTATTGACCTTATTCAGATGTGCGCAACTGGCTAAACAAATGCAACAAGAAATTACTGTTCTTGCCAACATGTACATGTCGCCAAGTGAAGCGAAAAAGATTATTAAACGCTTCAATAAAATGTTGAAGAAAGCAAGTGTAGATGTAGGAACGGTGAGTGTAAAACTTAAAGATCTTTAGTCTTCCTCAAAGAAGGCGTCGTGGAAATTCACGAGAAATAATTTTTCAGATGCTCGGGTAAAGCCGGTGTACAACCAATTAAAAAAGTCTTTATCCAGCATCTCTTCATTTAAAAAGCCTTGATCTAAAAACACAGCACTCCACTGTCCACCCTGTGATTTATGACAGGTAATAGCATAAGCATACTTTACTTGTAGCGCACAGAAATAAGGATCATTTAAAATACGAGCATAACGCTTCTTCTTGTTCTTTTCCCAACTGTAATCCATCTCCAGTGCTTCCCATAAATCCTTCATTCTCTCTCTAGATAAATTAGGTGCATCTAAGGTTAAGGTTTCTAAGTTTAAATAAAGTTCAAGCTGATCCATTTCGGGGTAATCCACTAACTCCACACTTACTTGAGCAAAAAGAAAACCATACATTTCTTCGAGTTTGTGCAACTTTCGAACGCGTATTATTTCTCCATTGGCCAAGAAACCTATGTTGTTGTCTTTGGGCAACCACTTGTAATTGTTTTTGACAATCATTAGGTAATCTCCTCCCACCAAGACATCTTCATACCAAAGTATTCTACTTCTAATTTGAGCATTGAATAAATTCGCCCTTTTGTTACTTCGGGTTATCATTATCGTATCCTCTATTCCATAATTAGAAATGGCACTGTCTAATTCTTCTTGCAATTCTTCACCATTGATTCTTCGTAAATCGGCCTTACCTCGTAACTCAAAGTGAGGATAACGCCCGTTTTCTGCCGAACGCAATAAGGTTGCATTGTGCAGAATATCTGAATCATGCGCTTGACGCAAGACTTCTGTTAATTGTATGTGATAGGTATTGTCGAGAAAATAATTGCTTTTGAGGTAGTCTTTATTTAAAGCCGGACTAAAATTACATCCTACGGGAGGAAGCTGTCCTTCATCTCCTACGAATATTATCTTTGCGTTACCATTAGAATAAGCAAATGTGAAGAGGTCTTGCAATAAGTTTTGCACATAAGTATTTCGTCCTTCTTGGAAAGAGGACTCTGCTATCATCGAAGCTTCATCCACAATAATCACTCGAACACCCGCATCGTTTGGTCGTACAAAAGCAGAACCAGGTTCTAATTCATCACTTCCTTTATAGATATAACTGTGTATGGTATAGGCTCTGTGTCCTGCCTTATTGGCAAAAACTTTTGCTGCCCTACCCGTTGGCGCCAACAAAGCAAACTTCTTAGTTACAGACTTTAAGGCATTCACGTAGGCCGCCATCACACTGGTTTTCCCTGTTCCGGCATACCCCGTTAATACGAATACATCCTTCTCTAATTTTTTATAGGTAAACTCGATTAACTGATCTACAGCACGTTCTTGGTCTGAGGTCATAGGATGACCAAAAGCCTTACTTACTTTTGCCTTAAATTCAGTTTTTGGATGCATAATTGCGAAGTTAAAAACTTTCCTTTCATGCTGGGGCAATGTTCAAATCTAAACTGCTCTCCCTTTGCAATTGATTAAACGGTTCAAAAAAACTACTGTGTGAAATATTGCGCTATTAAAAAAATTGTAGTTTTGTAAGGCATAAATGAAATTCATAAAGAATGAACGGTTCTATAAACATTATTTTTAAGAAATATTTACTTGCAGCGGTAATTGCAATAGTAGGTTTGGTTTTATTAATCTACGGATTGAACGAGAAAAACGGTCAAGATTCATTATTCATAGTAGCATCTGCTAACATCTTTGTTGGAGGTGTACTTGCAGTATTACTAAGCTCTGGACTTTTAAAAAGAAATTTAGTTATAGTTCTAGCAGTTTTATGTACGGTGGTGACTTGTTTGATAGGTTACTTTTCATATGAATCAGTAAACGACTCTATTCTTCACAATGAAAAGAGAGTGGCTGCTGAGTTACAAACTGTTCAGGTTTTGACTGAAATCAAAGAACTTGAAAAAGCATTTAAAGAACAAAACGGAAGATACGCTGCTAATTTCGATGAGTTGAAAAACTTCTTTGAAACAGGTACAGTTAAGAAAGTTGAGTCTGAAGGAACAGTTCCTCAATACAAATTGAAGAAGGCAGAAAAAATGTTGTTGTACAACGCTAACCCTCCTTCTGATGAGAACATGACAGAATTGGAAGCGTACAGATTGAAATACGAATTCAACAACCCAACAAACATCCCTGGTTTAGATAACTTCAGAAGAGATACAGTAGAGATATCTTTCAAAGAAAGTTTCTTAAACAACAAGTCGATGAAAGCCAACAGAGCTCGATTCAACATGGGTCCTTTCGATATTGAAGAGATTAGATACGTACCACTTTCTGAACCAAGATATGAGTGGACAATTCAAACCATAGATTCTGCTATAGTTATTCAAGATACTATGCCAGTAATCAGAGTTTACGCAGAAGAGCCTATCTCTAAATTTGAAGGAGGTACAAAAGATACTATAGGATTTGGTAACTTGAAAACAGGATCTTTAACAGGAACTTGGGAGTAAGCATATGGCTACACAACTTTGTATAAATATTACTGGAACCTCAGCACATTTTGCTGAGGTTCTTCGTTCTTCAGAAGAAGTTGTAAATCACTATCACCTTCAGTTTAGCTCTTTTGTTGAAGAAGAGATCAAAACAGAACTTTTAACCTTCATCCACGCCAATAATCTCAGAAGAGATTTCGATGAAGTAAGTTTAGCCTACTGGAACAATACCTACACTTTAGTACCTTTTAGTCTTATTGATAGTAAAAATTACACCGACGCATTTACCCTTTGTTTTGGTGATCACTTTGCTAAAAATGAGATAGACTACAACATGTTACCTCAGCTTGGTATTTCAAGTATATTTCACCTTCCTTCTTGGATCAAATCCTTCTTTATCGTAAAGTATCCACGCATTGTTATTCAACATGCCTCTACTTTGTTTTTGCGAGGAATGAATCAAGCCAATAGCTTTAAGCCAACGGTAGAAATTGAGGTGAATGATCAACACTTTTACTTAAATGTATTTGTGCACGGCGAACTGAAATTCTCCAATGCCTTTGAATACAACCACGTAAATGATATAGTTTATCATACCCTTTTGGTTTTACAGAAACTAGAAATTAGTAAGGAAAGTGGCGAAATTGCCATCTCTGCCCTGAACGCCAAAATTGATTTAAAGGAATTAAAAGAAACCTTTACTTCTATAGACGAATTAAAAAATATTCGCTTGGAAGTGAAAGAACACCAATACATAAAACATCACTTACTGTGCGTATAATTAGAGGTAAATTAAAGAGTCAACGTTTTAGTGCCCCGAAAGGTTTTCCTTCTCGACCAACTACAGATTTTGCTAAGGAAGGATTATTCAACATGTTGGAAAATCAATATTCGTTGATCAACCTAGACATCCTTGATTTGTGTGCAGGTACAGGAAACATAACACTGGAATTTGCATCAAGAGAAGCAGGACATATCACAGCGATTGATCAAAACTTCAAGTGTACCAAGTTCATTTTTGATTTGGTAAAAAAACACAACTTACACGATGATGTAAAGGTCTACAAAAGTGATGCTGTTAAGTTCTTAGAGAAAACAAAAGAAAGCTACGATATCATTTTTACCGACCCACCCTTTGCAGCAGATATACACGACGATATACACCGTTTGGTATTTGAAAGAGAATTGTTAAACCCTGGTGGAGTTCTTATAATAGAGCACGGTAGAGAATGTAATTTTGAAGCCTACAAACATTTTCAATTTGTAAGAAAATACGGAGGTGTGAATTTTGCCTTTTTCCAAATAGAGGATTAACAGTTTCTTAGCACTTTTCTCTTCCTTAAACAAAGGAAAATTTTCTACTTTTGCGAAGTGACTAAGTTACTCACATACCTTTTTTTAGGATTAGTATTGCTGTACACCTTTGGTGCAGGTAATAGTTTTCTGCCTTTGTGTGAAAGTAATGATATACAAATAGAACACGCAAAGTTTGAGCACAGAGAACACCCTTCTCACATAGAGCACGGTCATGAACACACGAGTTTAATAGAACACGGTGAACACTATGATGAGGGCGTATTTGACTTGTTACTATGCTACCTCACAGAAAATGAACACTTAGGAGATTCCATAAAAGTTGAAATCTTTTCAGCTGATCAAATTTCTCAAGTTTTTATTCTAAGCCTCGTTTTCACCTTTGCTTTAATTGTTGGTTTACAATTAATCGACTTAAAAGCTGGGAAACAATACGACTTTTACAGAGCGAATATTTATCAGCCCCCTCAGCGGAAACAACATCTTCTTCGCGGTCCTCCTTCTCAAGTTTAAACACAGATTAGGTCCCACACTTTGGGACGAAATTGCACACGTTTAAACTTTTATCTCATGATAGAAAAAATTATTTCTTTCTCAGTAAAGAACAAATTAATAATAGGTCTTATGACCATAGCGCTGGCTGCAATGGGGATTTGGAGTATGACGAAAGTCCCTTTAGATGCAGTTCCAGACATTACCAATAACCAAATACAGGTTATTACCCAGGCTCCTAATTTAGGAACCGAAGACATCGAACAATTTGTAACCTACCCCATAGAGGTAAGTATGGCCAACCTTCCAGGCATTGTGGAAGTGCGCTCTATTTCCCGTTTTGGTTTATCGGTGGTCACGCTTGTTTTTGAAGATGATATGGGCACCTATCTTCCCCGACAACTTGTTTCTGAAAAACTCGTGGAAGTAAAAGCAGAAATACCGGCTCAATTTGGAGAACCTCACATCGGTCCTATCGCAACAGGTTTAGGTGAAATCTATCAATATACTTTAGAGGTAGATGAAGAACACAGCCAAGACTATGATTTAAGAGAGCTCAGAAGCATACAAGATTGGATTATACGTCGCCAAATGGCTATGGTACCAGGAGTTGTAGAGGTAAATGCCTTTGGGGGAGACATCAAAGAATACGAAATAGCTGTTGATCCAGAAGAGTTAAGAGCGATGGATATCAGTATTACAGAAGTTTTCGACGCTTTAGAACGCAACAATGAAAATACAGGAAGTGCTTACATAGAAAAAAATCACTTTGCCAATTTTATTCGTGGTGAAGGTTTGATTAAAAGTTTGGATGACATCAAACAGATAGTCGTACAAATTAAAAATGACATACCTGTAACCATTGGTGATGTGGCAAAAGTTCAATATGGAAATGCCATTCGCTACGGTGCTTTAACCAAAGATGGAAAAGGTGAAGCCGTTGGAGGTATGATCTTGATGTTGAAAGGCGCCAATTCTAACGATGTTATTGAGGATGTTCAAATCCGCATGGATGAAATTCAAAAATCTTTGCCAGAAGGAGTAAGCATTAAACCTTTCTTGGAGCGTTCTGACTTAATCTCTTCAACCACCTCTACCCTTGCCAGAAACTTAATTGAAGGGGCTTTAATTGTAATCTTCGTCCTCGTTATTTTATTAGGTAACTGGCGCGGTGGATTAATTGTAGCCTCTACCATTCCGCTTTCTTTGCTCTTCGCTTTTATCCTTATGCACTACTTTGGTGTTTGGGCCAATTTGATGAGTTTAGGTGCCATTGACTTTGGTATTATCGTGGATGGAGCGGTAATTATTGTTGAAGGAACCGTGTTCATGATACACGACAAATTCCTCAGCCAAAAACTCAACCAACAACAACGCGATGAAGCGGCAATATCTTCTTCAAGTAAAATGATGAAAAGTGCCTTCTTTGGTCAGTTAATTATATTAATTGTTTTCATCCCTATACTCACCTTAGAAGGCGTAGAAGGAAAAATGTTCAAACCTATGGCCTTTACCTTCATGTTTGCCATGATAGGGGTTATGCTATTGTGTTTAACCTATGTCCCTATGATGTCGGCATGGTTCCTACGCGGAGCAAGCAGCAATAAACTTTCCAGGGGTGATAAATTCATTCTTTTCTTAGAAAGAATCTATACACCAGCCTTGAATTGGGTATTGAACAAATGGAAAATTGTATTGACCCTTGCTATTCTCGCTTTGGGTTCTGTGGTTTGGCTTTTTTCGAGAATGGGAGGAGAATTTATTCCTCAATTAGATGAAGGCGACATTGCCTACCACGTTATTTTAACCCCGGGAAGTTCGCTAAGTGAAATGACAGCCACAACTTCTAAAGTTGAAAAAATCATCTTAGACAATTTCCCAGAGGCCAAAACAGTATTGAGTAGAATTGGTGTAGCTGAGGTTCCGACTGACCCTATGCCTATGGACTTGGCCGATTGTTTTATCATACTTAAACCACAAGACGAATGGACCAGCGCTTCTAGCAAGTCTGAACTCATCGAAAAAATAAAGGCTAAGATTTCTGAGGTACCCGGCGTAGCTTATGAATTTACACAACCCATAGAGATGCGCTTCAACGAGTTAATTACTGGTGTTCGCGAAGACATTGCCATTAAACTTTTTGGAGAAGACTTGGACATCTTGGCTGAAAAAGCGGAAGAAATTGGTCAACTAATAGGAGGTGTACAAGGAATTGGAGACATGAAAGTGGAGGCAACTGCAGGTTTACCTCAAATCACCATAAATTACAACAGAGCGAAACTTGCCCAGTATGGATTAAATATAGCCGACATCAATAAATTGGTTCAGAGTGCCATTGCAGGTTCTAAAGCGGGTGTAATTTTTGAAGGAGAACGCAGGTTTGACTTGGTGGTTCGACTACAAGAACAGAAAAGGTCAGGTATCACAGATCTTAAAAACCTCTATGTACGACTCCCAAACAATTCACAAATTCCTTTGCGTGAGTTGGCCGAGATTACATACCAACCCGGACCTATGCAGATAAGTAGAGACAATACGAACCGTAGGACTTACGTGGGTATTAATGTAAGGGATAGAGACATCGCCTCATTGGTCAAAGAAATTCAAGGAATATTGGATGAAAAATTAGACCTACCTCCAGGTTACTTTATTCGTTACGGTGGTGCCTTTGAAAATTTAGAGAGAGCATCGGCGAAACTAAAAGTTGTTGTTCCTATAGCACTGGCATTAATCTTATTGCTCATTTTCTTCGCCTTGAAGTCTATGCAACAAAGTATTATGATCTTCTTAGCTATTCCTTTTGCTACGATTGGAGGTATACTTGCTTTAGTTTTACGCGATATGCCCTTTAGTATTTCGGCAGGAGTTGGATTTATCGTTCTCTTTGGGGTTGCGGTTCTCAACGGATTAGTTCTGGTGAACAGTTGGAATGAACTCAAGGAGGAAGAACCCGAATTGAGTCTTGCAGAAAGAATATCCAAGGGTGCGAAACGAAGAATTAGACCCATTCTTTTAACCGCTTTAACAGATGTACTTGGTTTCTTACCCATGGCAATTTCAACATCTGCAGGAGCTGAAGTACAACAGCCATTAGCAACCGTAGTGATTGGAGGAATGATTTCAGCCACTTTGTTAACCCTCTTTGTTTTACCGATTTTCTATAAAATTATGGAAAGTAGAAATTCTAGTGCACCTTTAAAGAAAGCAGTTTTAGCCTTGGTGATACTCATGTTTACGCCACAACTTATGGCGCAAGAAAAGGTCCTTACACATGCTGATGAAGCAGTTAATGTCGCTTTAGCAAACAATCAAAAAGTGCAAATGAGTCAGCTCGACTTAGCGCATTACGAAGCATTGGTAAAAACCTCGGTTAACTTAGACAAAACCAACGTAGGGGTAAATTATGGTCAAATCAACAGTTACCTGAACGACTATGGAATTTCCATCTCTCAAAACTTCGAATTACCTCATGTTTACCTGCGCAATAAAAAGGCAAACTCAACACGGGTAAACATCGCCAAACAAGACCAAGCAATTGTTGCACTCGACGTAAGTGAAGAAGTTAGAAAAACGTGGATGGAATTGAGCTATCTGCATGCTGTAAAGGATGTTCTACGCATGAAAGACACCCTTTTCACCAACAATTTAAAGGCTTCTACCCTAAAGTTTGAATTAGAAGGAAGCAGTATACTTGAAAAGGCCAATGCAGAAACTCAATTACATCAAGTGAAGAACGATTTGTTCTTAAATGCTCAGGACATTGCAATTCAAGAAAACAAATTACATTTCTTATTACAAGACAGTTTGCAATATAGCTTTCAACCAGAACTGCAAATTTTAGATTTGGTGTTGTGGGATAAAGACAGCTTAAACCTGCACCCAAGCATACAAAAACAAGAGGAACAGGTAAAGTACAGCCAAGCGCAGTTGGAGGTAGAAAAAGCGAAGTTGAGTCCGAGTTTTACCTTGGGCTATTTCAACATTTCCATGATAGGTACGCCCTACTTTGGAAATCCATCGGCAGGTTACAACGATAGGTTTCAAGCCCTTGAATTAGGCGTTGTAATTCCTTTGTTCTTCGGAGCACAAAAGGCGCACATCAAAGCTAGCAACATCGCTTTGGAACAAGCTCGCGTAAACAATGCCTATGTGTTAAATCAATTAATGAACGAAGTTGAAATGGAAATTATTCGGGTAGAAAAAGAAAAGAACAACCTTTTGTATTTTCAAGAAAAAGCCCTTGTTCAATCAAACCTCATTCTCGAAAAAGCGCAATTGAGCTATCAAGAAGGAGCTATAGATTACATTGAATATTTTCAAAACATCAATTTTGCTTTAGATATACAAGTAAAATATTTAGCGAGCATCAACAGCTATAACCAATCCATTATTCACCTATCTAATTTATTAGGTAAAAAGTAAAAGACATGAAAAAATTATATAGCATATTCATCTTGGCCCTTGCCCTTGCAGCTTGTCAAAATGATGTAGCACCAGAAACAACTGCTTCTCCTGCGCATGATCACGCACACAATGAAGATGCAGAGCACCACAATGACCACGAAACGGAAGGGTATCATCTTTCCAAAGCGAAGTTTCAAGAAATGGGACTCCTCGCAGATAGTTTACAGTATGTAAACATTGATGATTGGGTGGAAGTAAATGGTTACTTGCAAGTACCCCCTCAAAACGAAGCTACTGTAACCTCTATTTTGGGAGCTAATGTAAAATCTATTCAAGTGATAGAGGGGCAAAAAATTAAAGAGAACCAGGTTTTAGCCTATTTAACACACCCTGAAATTATTCGAATTCAAACCCAATACGTTCAGAGTAAAAGCAGGTTAAAATTCCTTGAGCAAAGTTTAGAAAGAACTAAAAAACTTTACGATGAACAAGTTGCCTCAGGAAAAGAATACCAAGCTACAGACGCTGAATACAAAGCCACAAAAGGAGAAGTATTAGGTCTGGAAGCGGAATTAAAACTCTTGTCTATAGATCCTAAAAAAGTGGAAAATGGAAAAATCTACGAAAGCATACCTGTAGTGAGTCCTATTTCTGGCTACATCAGAAAGGTATTCGTAAAAACCGGTCAATTCGTTTCTCCCTCAAAAGAGATGTTTGACATCGTCAATAACGATCATGTACATGCCGATTTAATGGTTTTTGAAAAAGACATCAACAAGGTAAAAGAAGGTCAAACCATCAGTTTCAAATTACAAGCCGCTCCCCATGAAAGCTATACCGCAACTATTTTCAGCGTAGGAAAGGCTTTTGAGTCTGACCCGAAAGCTGTGCACATACATGCCGACATCAAAGACAAGAAAGAATTTATGCTTCCAGGAATGTATGTACAAGGAAAAATAAGTACATCAGACCATGCTGTTTTGGCGCTACCCAACGAAGCCATTACTACAGACAAGGGAAAAAACTTTGCTTTTATCCTAAAAGATGAAGGAGAAGAATACGACTTACAAATGGTTGAAGTTATCGTTACCAATACCAATGAAGAATACTCCTCTGTTCGTTTAGCCGATGATTTAAAAAACAAAATATTTCTTCAAAACAAAGCCTATTACATGATGGCAGAATTGATGAAGGGAGAAGCTGAACACGGTCATTAATTAAAACTACAAACACGATACAAGGGAGCTCTGAGGAGTTCCCTTTTTTGGTTTTACCCGAAAACGATAAAATAGGATTTCAAGTATTAAATCAAAAAACGTTCTGAAGACTACAAAAGAATAACTATTTTCATGGTGTGAAAAGTCTACTTACACTTCTATTGGGCGTGCTACTTTTTACCAGTTCTTTTCTGGTAAAGGGAATTAGCGTCTATGAGAATTTATGTAGAACCTCTCAAGAAGTAAGCACGAGTCTTAGTTTCCAAAGTTGTAAGCATCAGAATGAAAATTTGGCGCAAGAACAGTCCTGCTGCGAAACGCCCCCCGCTTGTTGCAACACTGCTAAAAGCGAAGAAACGAGCATACAAGCTCTTTGCTGTACCTCTCAACTCAAGAATGCAAGTAATGGTTTAGACTACAACCAAAATCTTAATGATACGGGGGTTAGTCTTGACTTTATTTCCCTCACATACATACATCCTACCCCTTTAACAGCTGTAGGTAATCTTAAAGAGGAGACATCTATCTACACCGATGCTCCCCCTCCCCTTAACAGGAAAATTTACCAACGTATTGCCTGTTATTTAATTTGATACGCCAGTATCGAATTCTTTTTGCTGTATCACAAAAACAGCTCAAACTATAAATCTTAAGGCTTTTTGCCGCACTTAAAACTAAAATTTAATACGGATGTTTACATCCAAGAAAAACACATGCACATGAAAAATTTATTACTTTTTTGCGCCCTAGTATTCGCAGGCTTTGCTAATGCTCAAGTTGATGTTAACCTATTAATACATCACACCTTTAACAACCAAACTCCTGTAATGAACACTCCAGGTTTAATACGTAATGGAGAAGAAATTAAATTTACAAGAATTCAATATTACATTACGCGAATTTCTGTAATTCACGACGGTAACCAAGTAACACCAATTAGCGATGATACTGTTGCTTTAGTAAACGTTGATCACGGTTTAAATACAACCATAGAATTAGGAGAAGTTAATGCAACTACACTTGAAGGTGTAAAATTCCACATCGGTGTTTACGCACCTGTAAACAATGAAAATCCTTCTCTGCAGCCTGCAGGACACCCGCTTGCACCAAGTTTACCAAACATGCACTGGGGATGGGCAGCAGGATATAGATTTGCAGCACTCGAAGGCGTTGCTGGAACCAACTTTTCTCAGATGTGGCAATTACACGGTTTAGGAAACTCGAACTACTTTGAAACAGATGAAATAATGACTGGTTCTACAGTTATCAATGGAGTTCAAACCTTAGAAGTTCATGCAGACTACAGCGGAGCCTTAAACGGATTGAGTGTTTCTCAAGGTTTAATCTCTCATGGAGAAATAGGTGAAGCTAAAAAGATGCTTCAAAACTTCAGTACAGATGTTTTCTACCCTTCGGCAATTGCATCTACTGAAAAGGTAGCTACTCCAGCAACAGAAATCATTGCTTTCCCGAATCCGAGTACAGATGGACACGTAAATATTAGCTCAAATAAAGAGATGACAACACTTTACATCTATGACGCAGCAGGAACTTTAATTACTGAAAGTTCTATTGAAAATAAAAAAGAAGCACAAATTCAATTAGAAAATAAAGGTGTTTACTTATTGAAAGTGATGGATGTAGATGGTGTATTGACAACGCGAAAAATTGTATACTAAGATGAATTTAAAACAAATAGTACCACTACTTCTTGGGGGAGTATTTTTTGTTACATCTTGTAAGAAAGGCACGGATGACATTATAGAATACAACCCTAAGGCGTATACCGTGAATTTTAAAAACAATACGCTCCCTGAATTTATTGTTGCGGCAGATAACCCACTTACTGTTGAAAAGGTAAAACTAGGACGCATGTTGTTTTATGAAAACAAACTCTCAAGAGACGGTTCTATCAATTGTGCAAGTTGTCATAACCAAGCCAATGCCTTTTCAGATACCAATCAATTCTCTTTTGGGGTGGACAATAGTGTAGGAAAACGTCAAGCTATGGCTATTTTTAACATGGCCTACAACACCAACCAATTCTTTTGGGATGGTAGAGCTGATTTATTGCGCGACCAAGCGATTTTGCCTATACAAGATCATTTAGAGATGGATGAGAGTATGGAAAATGTGATTACCAAACTGAAGAATGATCAGCAGTATGTTGACCAGTTTACCAGAGCTTTTGAAAACGGAGAGATAAATACACTTAACATTTCATTAGCGCTCGAAAACTTCATGAATTCCATTATCTCGGAAGACTCTAAGTACGATAGATATTTGGCAGGAAAAGAAACCTTGACAGAGAGTGAAATGAGAGGTATGGAACTTTTCTCTAAAGAATATACAGAGTTCTTCCCGAACGAGTCTGGAGCAGATTGTATGCACTGTCATTCTTTGAATAATTTCGAAAATGACTTGTACATGAACAACGGTTTAGATACGGATGCTGAAATGACGGATTACGGTCGTGAAAATGCTACGGGTGATCCAAATGATAGAGGTAAGTTTAAGGTAACTTCTTTGCGTAATGTTGCCGTTACTCCACCCTACATGCACGACGGTCGTTTTAATACCTTAGAAGAGGTAATAGACCACTACAACGAAGGAATTAAAAACTCGAGTACCGTTGATCAAGCTTTGTTGGGAACAACAGCTACAGGATTAATGTTAGATGCTCAAGAGAAAGAGGATTTAATTAACTTTCTAAAAACTTTAACGGATTACACGTATTTAAATAATCCAGAATATTCAAACCCACATTAATGAAACGTAAAGCAATACAAATTTTTAGCATACTAGGTTTGGTAGCCATGAGTTGCCAAAATAATGCAGCTACAGAAGCCACTGTTGTTGAAGCAAGCTTCAATGTACAAGGAAATTGCAACATGTGTAAAAGTACCATTGAAGGTGCAGTAAACACATGTGATGGAGTTGACATGGCAGAATGGAACAAAGACACCAAGCAAATGATGGTTAAATATGATTCTAGCGTGATTAGCTTAGATGAAATAGATCAACGCATTGCCAACAGTGGTTATGCTACCGATCATCATGAGGCCAACATGGAAGCTTATGAAAAGCTTCCAAAATGTTGTCATTACAAAGATTAAAAACAAAAGAGCCCTACAACATAGGGCTCTTTTTTTTATTTCTGATAACCAAATCGATTGTCCAACATCTTCAATCGTTTCGGAAAATAATCGCTCAAAATCTTAACCTCTATTTCGAAATCATTACTGTCAGGATAATAGGCTCCATTCACGGGCCACTGCTCAAAATTCCTTTGAATATACGGTAGAATTTCCTGACGCATCTCCTCTATTCTTGTGTTGAAATTAATTTCAGAAAAAACTCCACTTCTTCTCAACTCTGCATACCTTTCTCTTAGTTTTCGAGGATAATCATTGTTCAATTCAATAGTCATGAGTCGTTGGATTAATACAGCCCGTTGAGGATCTACATTGCGTTCTAAATCATTTCTATCTCCATTTCCATCCCTTCCAAAAGCATGGTCGTAATCCCAGGGTATGATGCGCAATCCTTTTCCATCCTTCACTTGATAACAATAGAAGTTCTTTAAGATTCCATCACTGTTATTGGACAGCAGTAATAGCAAATGCCAGTCTACGATGTTGTCCAAATCAAAATATTTCCCAACATCTGCTAAAAACTCCGCATCACTGGCATGAAATAAAAAGTGATTCACACGTGCTAAATGAGCGTGCTTATCCACCTTTTTAAATTTCGGGTGTTTTTGAAAATAATAATTCCCGGTTTTACTTTCTTGCTGATTGCTGTGTTCATAAAAAATTCCAGGTTCCTTAAAGAGAAAGGCAGTGGTATCTTTCTTACTTAACCCTAATATTTTGGCATTAACACGTTGCATAGCCAAATATATACCGTGATAATCTCCATTATACGTTACTTGTATGAAGCTACTTTGAGGGGCTATGTTTTGGGGAGACATCTGCCTAAACAAATCATAGGATAATTTATGTCGCATAAAAGTTTTGTCGATATAACTTGCGTGTAATATCCAATCATCTTCTGCTGGTAAATTACATAACTCAAAATCCTTGGTAAACTCCAAACTATAATTATGCTTGCCGTAAGCACTTGATAAACCACCTCTGCATTTTAGCCCCCCTTTAAGCAAGAAGCTATCTTTTTGAGCGCTAACATAGAGAAAAGAACAGCTATCCTTTTGGTCCCAGCCTACTCCTTGTGGCATATCAATAAATAAATGCGAAAGTTCTTTTTTAGTCTCTTCTTGCGGTGATTGACACGCAAATAAAAGCGCGACGGTTAATATCAACAATAGGTGGTTCATGCGCTAAAAGTAAATAAAAGTCACAAAAAAAGGCTTACATCACTGTAAGCCTTTTTTCTCTCTGGTGGCGTGAGGGAGAGTTGAACTCCCGACCTCAGGGTTATGAATCCTGCGCTCTAACCAACTGAGCTACCACGCCTTATTTTCTCTAGAACCGTTGTTCTTAAATCGGGTGCAAATATAATTTACTTTTATGGAAAAACTAAACTTTTTCGAAGTTTTTTTTCAAGCTTTTTTCTTGCCCGACCCTAACTTTCTACTTTTCAACACTGTATAAGAAAAATAATTTTCAATCTTTTTATAGAGATTAAGATCTATCTGCCTCGTGCAACACTTTTGTATGATGTTTTAACGTACGAAGGATTAAAGAAATACTTAATGCCACTACCAAAACAACCACATAATAAAGTCTAAACTCAATTTTCCCTGTAGTAAACCAATCTCTAAAGAAGTCCACAAACAAGAAACCTAACATGGTAGCGGTAACTCCACTGTATTCTCTTCTTAGTATCGTTTTCATAGAGAACTTAATATCATTCTCCTCATAATTTTTAAAGCTTGGAATAAATGCCGGTACTTTTAACGACCAATTCACGTAGTCCTCACCAAACTTACGCTCTAAGAATCTTTCTTCCGCAAACATGATTCTTTCGTAGTACAACCAAAAGGCTAAAGAAACCAATACAACAAACCAAATGTTCCCTGTATAAGCAACTATTCCTATCCACATAAAGTAATTCCCAACGTATAAGGGGTGACGCATAGTTGAGTATATCCCCTTAGTATTCAAAGCTTCAGCCACTTGCTTTTTGGTATTTCTACCCGAAGTATTCTTATTACTTGTTCCAATTGCAATGGCTCTAATAATTTGTCCTAAAAGTGAAAGAACCACAGAAACAACTAAAAGTGCAGTGAAGTACCATCCCTCTTTTTGTAAACAATCATAGTTCGTAAAATAAACTACAGGTATCGCCAAAAGGAACAATATTGTTGGGATTTGACCTCTGTAGCGGAATAAAAAATTTCCAGATTTTTCAAAAGAGTGTACTAGTGCCATTTAAAAGTTTTTGTATATTTCAAGCAATTAATTTCCAGCCGCGAAGTTAAATAATTAAAACTTAAACCAATTATGTCGGATAAAATTAAATTCGAACAAGAGTATTTGCTAAAAACATCACCCAAGGTATTAAACAACATGTTAATGACCCCAAGCGGACTAAGCGAGTGGTTTGCAGACGACGTTAACATCAAAGGAGACATCTACACGTTTATCTGGGACGGTTCTGAAGAACAAGCCCGCCTATTAACCAAAAGACCCAACGAATTAATCAAATTTAGATGGTTAGAGGATGAAGAAGAAGGACGCAATACTTACATCGAATTAAAATTTAAGGTAGACGGCATGACCAAAGAGATTGTTCTTTGGGTAACAGGTTTTGCTTACGAAGACGAAATGGAAGAAATCCAAGACTTATGGGAAAACGCTATAGGCGATCTGAAAAGAGTTCTTGGCGCATAGACAATAGATTTTCATTTTTTTCGTATACATTCGCAACTCCAAAAATTGCTTGTGAATAGGCTTAGTATTTTTTCTATCAAATCATTTGGAGGTCCCCTTCTGGCGACCTTTCTTATTTCCATGTTCATGCTGCTCATGCAGTTTTTGTGGAAATACATAGATGACTTGCTTGGGAAAGGACTCGATACAGTAATTATTCTAGAATTACTTTTTTACGTTTCTGCAAGTTTGTTACCCCTTGCTCTTCCCCTTGCAATTTTGCTGGCCTCCATCATTACCCTTGGAAATCTTGGAGAAAAGAACGAGTTAACAGCCTTAAAAGCGAGTGGTCTCTCTTTGTATAGAATTTTAAGACCCCTTACTTTTGTGGTTATCCTACTTTCTATAGGTACTTTTTACTTTGCTAACTATGTAATTCCTGTTGCCAATTTAAAGTGGCACTCTATAATTTGGGATATACAACAAACCAAATTAACCAGCTTCTTAAAGCCCGGTTCTTACACCGATGATATAGATGGATTTAGCATACGTGTAGTTGAAAAAACCGATAACAAAGTAAAGGGTATTACGATACACGACCATACAGACGAAAAAGTTTTAAAAACCATAACTGCAGAAGACGGAGAATTCTTCAAATCTAAAAAGGGAGACGTGCTCTTTTTAAAGCTGGACAATGGAACCGTAATAGAAGAACTTTCTGACGGAAGTAAGCGAAAAGACAGTGAAATGGGCAAAGCTTATAGAGCGGGTAGAAAATCTAAATTTACTACGGCTACTTATAAGATGAACATGAGTGGTTTTACGGTGGACAGATCAGAAGATGAAAGATTTACCAATGAATACGAAATGCTCAATGTGTTTCAAATCAATCATTTGCTTGATTCTTTAAAAACGGACTACAAAAACGTTGCAGACAATTTTGAAAAACGCGTAAGAGGAGATTTACAATACTACCAAAGTGTAGACTTTTTACCCGCACAAAGCTCAGAAAAAGAAAATGCTGACAGCACCTACCTCGATCAGGACAGTGTACAAATTGATTTAGCAGAACTCTCTGACAATGAATTATCAAAGGCCTACAAAACGGCACTCACACGTATACGAGAAAAGCAAAGAAAGTTAAACGGACAACTCGATTTCGAAGACGCAAAGCATAATAATTTACGTCGTTTTAAAATAGAATTTCACCGTAAATTTGCCTTGAGTTTCACCATTATCGTTTTATTCTTCATTGGAGCACCTTTGGGAGCGATAGTAAAAAAAGGAGGATTTGGAGCACCGGTTGTCATCGCTGTATTACTTTTCATGATCTATTTTGTATTGATAAGTGTGGGAGAAGGAATGGCTGAAAACTTTGTTGTTTCACCTTTCTGGGGAATGTGGGGTCCTAGCTTTATATTGGCACCCTTTGCCATTTTCTTGATGATTTCAGCCGCCAACGATAGATCTCCAATTGATATAAAAGCGTGGCAAAAAAGATTCTCTAAGAAGAAATGAAAATACTTCACTTCACTAATAAACCCATTTACCCGGTAATAGACGGTGGTTGCGTTGCAATGAAAAACACAGCTGACTTGTTAGACCTGGCTGGAGATGAAATTGAAGTAACGCATTTCACGTTGGCTACCCACAAACATCCTTTCTCGGCTAAAGCCTATCCAAAAAAAGAAGAAAAGCTGGTATATTTTCAGGATATACAAACGCAAATTAAACCGTTGCAGCTTTTAAAAAACTATTTTGCTTACGTCCCATATAACGTTCAACGTTTCTATGATGAGGCCGTAGTTGAAACCTTAAAGGACTTATTGGCCATCCATCAAATTGACACGGTAATACTTGAAAGCATATACCTCCTACCCTATTTAGAAGTATTTGTAGGACAAAAAGTATTTGTGCGAACTCACAATGTTGAATGGAAATTATGGGAAGACAGAGCAGAAAGCGAAACAAATCCTTTAAAGAAAATATACACACAACACCTTAGTAAACAGTTGAAAAACTACGAAGAAAAGGAGCTGAAAAAAGTTGATGGAGTACTGAGCATATCAGAAGCCGACAATGCGTGGTTCAAGACCTTCTTGCCCAACACGGCTGTAATTCATACCAGTTTAGCAACAGAAAGCCATCCTTCAGATTACACCAAAAACGATTTCTACTTCTTGGGAGCTTTTGATTGGGCTCCAAATTTAGAAGCCATTACTTGGTTACTTGAAAGTGTATTGAAAAACAAGGAACACAACTTTAACATACATATCGCGGGTAAAAACTTAAACCCAGAACTCTTTAAGGAGTATGAATTTGTAAGCAACCACGGGGAAGTTGAAGATGCGGATGCATTTATTTCCGCACACGGCATTGCTCTCGTACCTCTTCAAACTGGAGGTGGTGTAAAAATGAAGGTTTTAGAAAGTTTAAAACACGGTAAACCAACGATTTCTACTATAGAAGGTGTGCGAGGATTAGATTTAAAAAATGAGAAACACATTGCTTTGGCCAAAACCGAAGACGACTTCTTTGCTGCCATGCTTGCGCTTCAAAAAAATGAAAATACAAGAAAAGCACTTGGATTAGGTGGGAAACAGTTTCTAAATGATAATTTTGCACCAGATAAAGAAGCGAAAAAACTCCTTGAATTCATCAGCAACACATAAAGAGAAATTAGTTGTATTAACCTCTCGTTTTCCTTACCCTCTGGAGAAGGGTGACAAACTGCGTGCTTACTATCAAATGATAGAATTGGCGAAGGTTTACGATATACATCTCCTTGCACTTACTGAAATTGAATTGAAGGATGAATGGATCAAAGAAGTTGAAAAATACTGTAAAG
This sequence comes from Lishizhenia tianjinensis, assembly GCF_900116425.1. Taxonomy (GTDB): domain Bacteria; phylum Bacteroidota; class Bacteroidia; order Flavobacteriales_D; family Crocinitomicaceae; genus Lishizhenia; species Lishizhenia tianjinensis. The sequence goes on from NZ_FPAS01000001.1 coordinate 1,363,264, forward strand.
CCATTCACGTTTTTAAACTCAACAAGGTTCAAAAACTTTTTGGTACAGCCTTACAATTGTTGACCAACAAGCCTTTTCAAGTCGGGTATTTCACCAATTACGGCGTAAAAAAGCAGATCAATCAATTACTCAAAGCAATTGAACCCGATCACATTTATTGTCAATTGGTACGACCAGCAGAGTACGTTAAAAACTACCACGCTTGTCCCAAAACCATAGACTACATGGATGCCTTAAGTAAAGGTATACACCGAAGAATTGCTTTAGCTCCGTGGTACAAGCGCCCATTTTTCAAAGCGGAATATCAACGCCTAAGAAATTATGAGCATAAGATTTTCGATTACTTCGAGCATCATAGCATCATAACGGCGCAAGACAGGGAAATGATTTTTCATAAAGACAGAAATGAAATTGCTATCATTCCCAACGGAGTATCGCCTTCTTTTTTCAATTTTCAGCACAAAGAAGAACCTACAAAAGATCTTGTTTTTACGGGAAATTTAAGCTACCCTCCAAATATAGAAGCCTCTTTGTATTTGGGGCAACACATTATGCCAGCTTTACCGAAGCTTAGTCTGCAAATAAGTGGTGCTAATCCTGTTCAGGAAATAAAAGCGCTTGAAAACAAACAAATAGAGGTAACGGGCTGGGTAGATGACATACGTACAGCTTATGCTTCTGCTAAAATATTTGTAGCCCCTATGTTTATTGGTACAGGCTTACAAAACAAACTCTTAGAAGCCATGGCCATGGGCTTACCATGTATTACTACAACCCTTGCCAATAATGCACTTGGAGCGAAGGACAAACACTCCATCTTAATCGCCAACACCGAAGCAGAATTTATTGCTGCTGTAGAAACATTGTTAACAGATAACACATTATACCAACATATACAGGGGAACGCAAGAACCTTTGTAAATAACAACTTTAATTGGCATTCGTCATCCATGCGTCTTATTGACCTCATGAAATCATAACTTAAACCAACTAAAGTTGTTAACTTTGCAAAAGATTTAGAGAAAAATGGAAAACAAACTCAATACAATTGAAGAAGCTTTAGAAGATATCAAAGCTGGAAAAGTAATCATAGTTGTTGATGATGAGGATAGAGAGAACGAGGGAGACTTCTTAACTGCAGCTCGTAATTGTACTCCAGAGATCATCAACTTCATGGCAACTGAAGGAAGAGGATTAATCTGTGCTCCATTATTAGAAGAAAGATGTGATGAATTAGGCTTGGATTTGATGGTAAAATCAAATTCTGCTGTATATGAAACTGCATTTACGGTTTCTGTAGATTTAAACGGTCATGGTTGTACTACAGGTATTAGTGCCAGTGATAGATCGAAAACAGTTAAAGCTTTAATCGATCCAAATATAGACCCTGCCGAATTAGGTAAACCCGGTCACATTTTCCCCTTAAGAGCCAAAAAAGGTGGTGTATTAAGAAGAGCTGGACACACAGAGGCTGCCGTAGACATTAGTCGTTTAGCAGGTTTTGAACCAGCGGGAGTTATCGTTGAGATCTTAAATGAAGATGGATCAATGGCGCGTCTTCCTCAATTGATGGAAATCGCGAAAAAACACGATCTTAAAATCATTTCTATTGAAGATTTGATCAAATACAGAATTCAAAAAGAAACATTAATAACACGTGAGGTTTCTGTGAAGATGCCAACGAAATTCGGTGATTTCGATCTTTACGCTTACGTAAACAAAAATACAGGTGAAGAGCACTTGGCCTTAGTGATGGGTGAATGGGATGAAAATGATCCTGTTTTAGTGCGTGTTCACTCTTCTTGTATAACAGGAGATATTTTTGGTTCTTGTCGTTGTGATTGTGGACCTCAATTGGATGCCGCAATGGAACAAATTAACGAAGAAGGACGAGGTGTAATTGTTTACATGAATCAAGAAGGTCGTGGAATTGGATTGATGAACAAACTTCGTGCGTACAAGTTGCAAGAAGAAGGTTTAGATACCGTTGAAGCGAACCACAAATTAGGATTTAAATCAGACCAAAGAGATTACGGAATTGGAGCTCAAATTTTAAGAGATCTAAATATTCGTAAAATGCGTTTGATGTCAAACAATCCAAAGAAAAGAACTGGATTAATTGGATACGGTTTAGAAATCGTAGAAAACGTTCCTTTAGAAATTAAGAGTAACATTCACAACGAATTGTACTTGAAAACAAAAAGAGACAAATTAGGTCACTCTCTTAAATTAGAGAAATAGCCTTATTCAATAGCTTTATATTTGGCCTTGGCTGCATCGCGGCTGAGGCCATTAAAGTGCCACCACTCGGTACTTAACACCCAAAACCCACCATAGCGCATAACCTTTCTGAGCAACAACCTATTTTCCAGTTGAACATCGCTTAATTCTCCGCTTTTCAAGAAGTCTTTTTCATATTTAGGATAGGCTATTTTACGCAAATCATCAAAGTTCGCACCCATATCCAAGGGAACAGAATCAGCTCTACAAATGGTTAAATCTACCGCGCAACCATAATTGTGCACACTTCCATTTCTGGGGTTAGAAACAAACTTTATCCTTTGCGCAACAGGCAAACTATCCAAAGCCCTCCACATCTTCCACTGCACGCTTCTTGGACGAACAGCATCGTACACCAACAAATGCAAGGTACTATCAATGGCGCTCAAACTATCTTGAACTTTCGCCAAACGCAAAGCTATATCCTCTTGTAAATAAGCCTTGGTCAATACTCCATATAAGTTTGTTGCCAGAAAATTATCTGTAGTACTATATTTTAAATCAACCCATATATTGGCATTAATTATTTCGACATCTACCAAACCTGCATTAATTATCCTTTGCTCTAAGGTGTCCAACATCTCAACTGTATCTACTACTGCTTCTGCAGAAATAAGTGTATCCTTTTGAGATGAAGTCGATTTATTATCTACTTCCACATCTAACTTTTGAAGGTCTTCTTCCTTCTGAGCTATACAAGCTCCAAGAACTAAAAACAAAATGATCAAGTGATAATATTTCATAAATTTTTCTTTCCTCCAACTTCGAAACCGCACTGTAAAAATCAGCATGCTGTTCTACGAAGGTAAAAGAATTTGAAAAGCCCAATTCCAAATTCTATTTTTTCATCTTTCACCACAAAAAAAAGCTTCACGCTCCAACCTTCTTAATATCAACAACTAACACAATACCCCACGCTTCTCCATCCTCGTTTGTAGTAACTTCGAAACCCCACATATTTTGTTCTAGACAGCCTTTAAACACGAGTAAAGTAACTTAAAGCAAGCCAAATCAACCGTTCAGAAGTTGAGCCGTGATCAGGTTGCAATTGATAAAATAAATTTCAATATTTGTTGGGAAGCAAAACCAGGAGTTTATGGATGAAACAAACCGCAACGATCGTAATGAAGAAGTATTTTCTAAAGTCGTTAGAGCAGGTAAAAGAACCTATTTCTTTGATATTAAGTCGACTAGAGGAAACGACCTTTATTTAACCTTAACTGAAAGCAAAAAATCCATGGTCAATGGACGCATGAGTTTTCAAAAACACAAAATCTTTTTATACAAGGAGGATTTTGAAAAGTTTAGCGATGGACTTCAGGAAGTAATCGAAAAGATTGCCGAGTTGAAAGCTTCTGGAGCTTACAAAAATGAGGATGAAGAACAAGAGGAATACACCACTGTTAGCTTTGATGATTTATAGATATCAACAATAAATCAACATTGTCATAAGGAAAAATAAAGACGAGAATTCTTAATTTGAATCGAGGTTTAGAACTATCTTTACCTTGAAAATAAAACACTATGGGTAAAATTATTGCGATAGCTAATCAAAAGGGAGGAGTAGGAAAAACAACCACTGCAATTAACCTTGCAGGATGTTTAGGAGTGCTGGAATATAAAACATTGATAGTTGACGCCGACCCACAGGCCAATGCTACTTCTGGATTAGGTTTTGATCCAAAAAACAACAAGAACATATACGATTGTTTGGTCAATGAAACGCATCCAAGAGATGTAATCATGCAAACTCAAAATCCAAACTTAGACATCATTGCTTCGCACATCGATTTAGTAGGTGCGGAATTAGAAATGATTAACATGCCCAACAGAGAGCACATGATGCGTTTGGCGTTGGACAAAGTTAAAGACGAATACGATTTCATTATTATAGATTGTTCTCCTTCTCTAGGTTTAATTACCTTAAATGCACTTACTGCAGCTGATTCAGTAATGATTCCTGTACAGTGTGAGTACTTTGCCTTAGAGGGATTAGGTAAATTATTGAACACCATTAAAATTGTACAAGGAAGATTAAATACAGACTTAGAAATAGAAGGTATTTTATTAACGATGTACGATACGCGTTTACGTTTAGCCAACCAGGTAGTAGACGAAGTAAAAACGCACTTCCAAGAATTAGTTTTTGATACTGTAATTCACAGAAATACAAAGTTAGGAGAGGCTCCAAGTTTTGGGGAAACCATAGTAATGCACGACGCAACGAGTAAAGGTTCTATAAACTATCTTAACTTTGCACGAGAATTATTACAACGTAATAACGCAACGAAAGTAAACGAAGACGATAAAAAAATCACACTTGGAAATGAGCTCTAAAGCAAATAAAAAACCACCCTTAGGTAAAGGACTAGGGGCCTTGTTGCAAAGTTCAGCAACAGATATAACTTCATCAGACATTTCAGACAAATCGGTTTTAGGTGCAATTGCTATGCTTCCTATTTCTAGCATAGAAGCCAACCCTTTTAACCCGAGAACCCATTTCGAAGAGGACGCGCTTAATGAATTAAGTAAGTCTATTGGAGAACATGGAATTATTCAGCCCTTAACGGTTAGAAAATTAGGTAGAGATAAATACCAATTAATTTCTGGAGAGCGTAGATTTAGAGCTTCTCAATTAGCAGGATTAACAGAAGTCCCTGCTTACATTAGAGTTGCCAACGACCAAACCATGCTTGAAATGGCTTTGGTGGAAAACATTCAACGTGAAGATTTAAATGCCATAGAGGTTGCTTTATCTTACCAACGTTTGTTGGATGAATGTGATTTGACCCAAGAACAACTGAGTCAAAAAATTGCAAAAAGCAGATCTTCTATCACCAACCATTTGCGTTTACTAAAGCTTCCTGCTTTGGTTCAAAAAGGAGTAAGAGACAACCTTATTTCTATGGGACATGCAAGAGCCTTAGTTTCTGCAGGTGACGAAGGAACACAAATCGATTTATTCTACGCAATTATTGAGGAAGGATTATCGGTTAGAGCCTTAGAAAATTTAATCAAAGGAGAAGGTGACGTAGAAAAGGCAAAGCCAGCAGCTAAAGTAGAAGCTGCACCTATTAGCCAAATCCAAAACGACTTTAGATCTCACTTCGGCGACAAAGTAGCAGCTAAAGTTGAAATCAAAAAAACACCACAAGGAAGTGGTAAATTGGTGATCAATTTCAATTCTGAAACAGACTTGAATAGAATCATTGAAATCTTAAACAAATAAATTGAGAACCCCTCTTCTCATACTATTTATACTCATTGGAAGTTTAGCATGGTGTCAGAATAACGACACCATAGCTGAGCCTCTACCTACCAAAGACACCATACACTCACCAAGCAAAGCCATGAAATTAAGCGCTTTTGTTCCTGGTGCAGGTCAATTCTACAATCATTTTGCAAAACCCAAAGGTAAGCGTTATGCCTTCTTAAAGGTTCCTATAATCTACGCTGGTTTAGGATGGGCTGCTTACTCGGTTTTTTCGAATAGTGTAGAAGTAGATCGTACGCGTTTAGAATACTACCACAGACAAGAAAACCCTGGAACTATCAAATTTCCAGAATACACAATTTTTGACCAAACCAACTTAATCAACAGACACAACCTTTCTAAAAAGAACAGAGATTTAAGCATAGCTGCCTTTGTTTTAATTTGGGGATTAAATGTTTTAGACGCCGGCGTGGAGGCACATTTTGTAAATTTTGACGTGAGTCCTGACCTTTCGTTAAATTTAAGTCCTACCCTACTCAACAACTCCACTTACGGTGTGAGTTTAGCCTTTAATTTTCGTTAAAAAAGAACGTAAGTACCCAGTTTCTCTTATTTTTGCTTTGGAAATGAAATTGTTAAATCAGCAATTTTGCAAAGAAGATATTACATGAAAATAGCATTAGTAGGATACGGAAAAATGGGGAAAGCAATTGAAGAAATTGCTGTTGAAAGAGGACACGAAATTGTATTGCGATCGACTTCAAAAACTCCAATTACTCCAGATCAATTAAAAAACATTGATGCGGCCATCGAATTCAGTATCCCAGACACTGTGTTAAACAATGTAGATCTTTTATTGGATGCAGGCATCCCAACAGTGGTTGGTACAACAGGATGGAATCATGCTTTGGCAGCTGTTAGTCAAAAAGTAGCCAATAAAAATGGAGCTTTATTACATGCCAGTAACTTCAGTATAGGTGTAAACATCTTTTTTAAGGTCAACCAGTATTTGGCTAAAATCATGAACACTCAAGAGTCTTACGCTTGTGACATGACAGAAATCCACCACATGCAGAAATTAGACGCTCCGAGTGGAACAGCCATTACGCTTGCTGAACAAATCATAGCCAATCACGATGCCTACAATGCGCATTTCTGTGAGGAAAACAACGAAAAAGCTGTGGAGAACGGCATCAACATTACAGCCTTAAGAGAACCAGAAGTTCCGGGTACCCACATCATTAATTATACATCAGAAATCGATACGATTACTATAAAACACGAAGCACACAACCGCAAAGGTTTCGCATTAGGAGCTGTGGTTGCTGCAGAATGGATACACGATAAAAAAGGAGTATTCACCATGCAAGATGTGCTAAATTTCTAAACTATGTCAGCTTTATATTTTTACCTCTTCTTCATCGTCTACCCTATCTTGGCTATGTGGCCAAAAATCTTTAAAAAGGCAGGTAGACAAACTTGGGAGGCATTTGTACCGGGTTACAATTATGCCATTGCCAACAAAATTTCTGGTCAACCCTGGTGGTGGGCACTTTTCTTAATCATTCCGGGGATACATATTTTTATGTGGATGGTTATCAATGTCTCCTTGATTAGAAAATTCGGAAAAGTATCGGTTGTAGATACACTTCTTGGAATCTTTTTCCCTTTCGTTCCTATGTACCAGATTGCAGGAGACGAAAATGCAAAAGCAAATTACACTACAGATTGGGAGAACGCCAAACAAGTGGCTGAACGTACAGCTGGAGATCACATAGTTCTGTTTTTATCACTTCCAATTTTAGGTCATATTTTAGCCTATACCTTGGGAGCTGCTCAAAGCAAGAAAAAATCTAAAAAATCAAAAATCAAAGAATGGGGAGACACCGTGCTATTTGCACTAATTGCTGCCTCAGGTATTAGAACCTACGTTTTTGAACCTTTCCAAATCCCTACGGGATCTATGGAAAAAACTTTATTGGTGGGTGACTTCTTATTCGTTAACAAACTAGCGTACGGACCAAAAGTACCTGTTACACCGGTAAGTTTCCCATTGGTACATAACTTCATTCCTTATTTAAATATCAAGTCTTACGTGGGAGTTGAAAAACTCGAATATACAAGACTACCAGGTTTTACAGATGTTAACAGATATGATGTAGTAGTATTCAACTACCCTTCTGGAGATACTGCAGTTTATGACCCGCGTATGCCTTTTGGTTTAATGGGACATGATTATCACGGATTAATCATTGGAGAAGCGCAACACCAATTCCAATTGGCCAATCAAAATAACTTCAACAAGGTAAATGAACTGAAGAATAAATTAAGAGAACGTATTTATACAGATTCTACGATAACAAATCCAGATTCTCTTTACGATGCGAAGCTCGAAGAAATCAAATCGAAAGATTTCTATGTTGACTGGAGCACTTTCTTAGATGAATTAGAAAAATGGAAGGCTAAAGCACGTTACGAGTTTGCTGTAAACAAAAGAACCTACAATCAAGGTAGCTACGTTGACCATATGGGAGTGATTCCTCGTCCAGTTGACAAAAGAGAAAACTACATTAAAAGATGTGTAGGAATACCTGGTGATAGCCTGGAAGTGATCGATGCTCAATTGTATGTTAATGGTACTCCTGCACCTATATTTGAACATCAAAATTTACGTTATGAAGCGGATCGCAATCAATTGGCTTCTTTGGTTGGTTTAATGAACAGAATGGGTCTTGAAGAAAATAGAGATTATAGAGTTTCTTACGACGACCAAACAAAGGCTTTCCTTTTCTTAACCGCTGAAGAGCACAAAGAATTGAGTCAGCACATTACTCTAACACCGAAATTAGATGAAGATGTAGCTTACTACAAAAATTTCGATGACGTTGAAATGAAGATCAACAATTTAAGCTATTACCCAAAACATCCTGATGTTCACAACACGTCTACAAATTTCCAAAAGTTCTACATTCCTAGAAAAGGAGATAAAATTCAGCTTACACGTAAGAATGTGATTTGGTACAAACGAGTAATTACAGCGTATGAAGGTCATACCTTTGAAGAAAAGGACGGTCAATACTACATTGACGGTGAATTAGCGAACGATTACACTTTTGAGATGAATTACTATTGGATGATGGGAGATAACAGATACAATTCTGCAGACTCAAGAGTTTGGGGATTTGTACCAGAAGACCACATCGTAGGTAAAGCTTCTTTAGTATGGTTGTCTAAAAATCCAAATGGAGGATTTAGAACAGAAAGATTTTTCACTTGGATTAAATAATGTACAGTACCACAGTTTATTTCGGAAACATTGCCTACTGGAAAGAACAAGCCCAGGTGGGTAAAATCTGTCTCGACTACAAGGACGTCTACAAAAAGCAGAGTTTTAGGAATAGACAAGAAATACTAAGTGCTAACGGTAAACAGGCACTGAGTATACCGGTTATTCGTCCAAATGGCTCTAACACTCTGAGTAAAGATGTTCGCATTAGTGATGCTGAAAACTGGCAAAAAGACCATTGGAAAGCCATAGAAAGTGCCTATAAACACGCGCCGTATTTTTGGTACTACGGAGATCAGGTAAAGGATTTAATTTTTCAAGAAGAAAAAAGTTTAGTGGAGTTCAATAAGAATATTCAACAAGCAATCATTGAGTTTCTTTCTTTAGAATTAGAAATTACGCTTGAAAATGATGCTCCAAACATTGAGAACATGGAAGATCCTCGGGTCTTTTTAAACGATAAAAAGAATAAAATTAATACCCCACCCTATATTCAGGTATTTTCAGACAAGTTAACTTTTGAGCCCAATCTATCTGTGTTAGACGCACTTATGAACCTTGGGCCAATGTCACGCATGTTAATTATTTCTTAAAATTGATTTTACATTTGGTCAAATCATAAAAAAGACTTATTTTAGTACTGATTTAGGTGGTTAGGTTAGGTTGATTAGTAAATGAGAAGTGGACGCCCGTCTGCTTCTCATTTGCATTTTTAGACCTTTCGTTTTTTCCGTCGAATTAGCAATCCAAGATTTACTAGAAATAAAATAGAACTAACTCGTCTAAGATTAGATATTTAAATTATCTTTGTAACGATTTAGGTGGTTAGGTTAGGTTGATTAGAAAATGAGAAGTGGACGCCCGTCTGCTTCTCATTTTCATTTTTAGGACCTTTCATTTTCTCCTCTCCCCTCTTTAACTAGAAAATTTTGTACAAGCACACGTGATGAAAAAAGCTTCACCCTGTGGCTAATAAATATTATGCACGCTTAAAAAGCATTCATCGACAAAAACTTGTTATTTACATACAGAAAATAGATACTCATATAATTTACTTTGTCAAGTTTAAATACTAATGTATCTTTGAACTGATTTAGGTGGTTAGGTTAGGTTGATTAGAAAAGGAGAAATGGACGCCCGTCTGTTTCTCCTTTTCATTTTTAAGTACTTTCCTTTCGTAAGAAACCACTTTCATGTTATCCTACTATTTCCCGCATATCAAGTAAAGTTTGTCTAAATAAAATATTTACCACAACTATATTATGCGTACCCAATAATCATTCATCGATAAAAAATGTCCTTTACCCGATGAAAATATGAATCTCGTATAATTTTCCTTGTACAAGCTTAAAATCTGACGTATCTTTGAACTGATTTAGGTGGTTAGGTTAGGTTGATTAGAAAAGGAGAAATGGACGCCCGTCTGTTTCTCCTTTTCATTTTAAGTCCTTTCTAATTCATCACTTGATCTCCATTCAATACTTTGGCCGCTTCAAAATCAAAAATAAGATCCTCTTCATAAAGAAATTTCTTTTGTGTAGATTCAAAAGGTCTATACACGTAATAAATTTTATTATCTCTTATTTCTAATTTGTCTACATATCTAAAATGCAATTTCTGACTACGTAAAGCCTCACCTGTATTCGGATCTATCCATTTAATGTAGGTATATCCCATTTTTTCATAAACACTATAAATTTGTCCGGTAACATGGTCTTGTAAGAGTAACTTCTCCCAACCTGTTCTGCGTTCATCTAAATGATAATAGATATTCATACTATCGAGCTTCTCCCCATCATCATTTAATACAAACATATATTCTTTGTAATGGTCAAAAACAAACAAACTATCGTTACGCATAAACATGGGAGCATATATCTCTTCGTAATAAATACTTTGTGTAAAATAATTGGCTCCTACCCAGATACGCTTATCAATACCTGTTTTCGATTCCATTTCCATGGCCCATAATTTAGTTCTTACGTCTACCCATAAATATTCAGAAGTATAAAGATCCATCATCAATTCATCCTCTATGTTTAGGAGGTGCTTATACGTCGTATCTATCTTGTCTACATACATATAATCCATGGCCGGGAAATCGGGGTTATAATTAGAGAAATACATTTTGGTTTGCAGTGTATCCACTATGGGCGAGATGTATTTAAAATAGTATGACTTATCAATGGCTCCCAATTTCAAAGCATCATATTCATCCACATAAACAGTATACATGATTTTTGCACATTGTATATGCACATTACCACGGAAATCTCTGATGAGTTTTTCCGCTTTATTGGGCACCCTAAGCGTACTTAAAATTTCTCCGTTTTCATAAAGCATAATCTGACTCCCTTTTTTCAATTTCTTTTCATAGGCCAAAAGAATAATTCTGTTCTTCCCTATTAATTCAAAATCAGCAACGCTCAATTCTTTTGAACCAAAAACGGTATCGGGGAGTTTATTCGAAAAAATGGTTACCCCCTCCTGAGAAAGTCCGTCGAACTCACAATCTATGCGCAATAAAAGGGTATCATCGTGGACCATTTTGAGTGATTTATCAAAACTGGTAAACAATGTATCTTTAAAAATGTAATGCTCTATGCTTAAAGAAATCAAATCCTCTTTTGACTGTATATTAAAGTAAGCAAATCCCTCGGCGTTAGAACTCGTTTGGATTTTTTCATTTTTCAAACTCAATAGCAGGTTTGCATTTTTCACTTTGCTGTCTGTATCCGTATCGTACAACTCAACTTTTAAGGTGATGTTTTGTGCGTAACTCGCGAAAGTCAACAAAAACAAAAAGAAGGGAATAGCGTTTCTCATGGTTAATTTGTTTGAAGTTTCTATTTTAAGAATGCCTAGAAATGCTAGATTCCATAAAATCTAGACAAAGATTCTAAAAATTAATTAGTCAATCGCATATATTCATAAATTTGAGCGATACAAGGATGAGTAAAAGTTTAGAGATACTAAGTAAATATTGGGGATACGATGGTTTTCGTGGAAAGCAGGAGGATATCATCAATAGCGCCATTTATGGTCATGACACTTTAGCACTTTTACCAACGGGTGGTGGTAAATCCATTTGCTATCAAATAGCAGGACTAGCTCGTGAAGGCATATGTATTGTGGTTTCTCCTTTGATTGCCTTAATGCAGGATCAAGTAGATAATCTAAAAGCCAGAGGAATAAAAGCCAAGGCTATCATTTCGGGGATGTCGAAGCGAGAAATTGACATTACTTTGGACAATGCAAAATTTGGAGGATTAAATTTTTTGTATGTTTCTCCAGAACGTTTAAAGTCCAAACTCTTTCTCACGCGCTTTCAGCAAATGAATGTTTCATTAATTGCCATAGATGAAGCGCACTGTATTTCTCAATGGGGACATGATTTTAGACCCTCCTACAGAGAAATAGCTAAAATACGTGAATACCATCCCAACGTACCCATGATGGCCTTAACTGCAACGGCTACACCAGAGGTAAAAGAAGATATCATTACTCAACTCGGCTTAAGAAATTTAAAATACTTTGAAGGGAGTTTTACCCGAGATAACATCAGTTACGAAATATATAAATCAGAAAACAAGTTAAAAGACTTGCTCGCGCTGGTTGACAAATTCAAAGGGCATACAGGCATCATTTACTGCCAAACCCGCAAAGATTGTAAGCACATTGCAAAACTTCTACTCTCTTACAAACACTTGGTGGGAATATACCATGGAGGTATGGACGGTGATAAAAGAAATGAAAGCTTACAAGCATGGTTGAGTAACCACATTCGAATAATGGTTGCCACCAATGCATTCGGAATGGGAATAGACAAACCCGACGTTCGCTTTGTTGCCCATTATCAAATTCCAAATTCCATAGAGGCCTACTTTCAAGAAGCAGGACGAGCAGGAAGAGATGGAAAAAAATCGAGAACCTTTGCCTTATACGAGGATGAAGACTTACTACTCATGCGCAAACAACTCGAACAACAATTCCCACCTATCGATGATGTAAAATTGATGTATAGAGCGGTATGTAACTTCTTAAAAATTGCCATAGGCTCTGGAAAGGACGAAACCTATCCTTTTGACTTAAGAGAGTTCGCGAGTAAATTTAAATTGAACGTTGTGGAAGCCTACAACGCTTTGAAAATACTCGAGCTCAATGATGATATTGTTTTGAATGAAGCCATTCATCACCCTACTCGATTGAAGTTTGTAATTTCCAATGCTGGCGCCTACAGTTTTCAAATTAAACATGATAACTACTCCGGACTTATAACTTGGTTAAGCAGAAGTTATGCGGGTATTTTTAGTGAATTTGCCACTATACGCGAAAAAGACTTGAGTAAAAGATTGAGAATTACTGAAAAAGAACTGGACAGACAATTAAAGTTTTTAGAGAATAATGGTGTGGTAGAAATTCAATGGCGTAGTGATTTGCCTCAAATTTCATTTACCCATGAACGCTTGCCAGATGACTACCTTCGCATTAAAAAGGAAGCTTATCAAAACAGAAAAGACATCGCCTTCAACAAATTAAAAGCGATGACAGAATTATTAAAAACTACGCGCTGCAGAACTCAGTTTATACTCGCTTACTTTGGTCAAAGCTCTGAAGCCTGTGGAACCTGTGATGTTTGTAGATCTGAAGCCAATTCGGAATACACACATGAACAACTAAAGGCAGCCATTCTGGATCTTTTAAATAATGGCCATCTTAGCCTAGATCAGCTCAAATCAGAACTCAATATTCGCGATAAAAAACAATTAACGCGCGTGGTAGATCATTTACTTGATGAAGAAATCATTCACTACAACGTAGCCAACAACCTTCTTTTACTTAATTAAAATTCTCTTTAAAAATTGAAAGGAGTATTTCTGGCGGAACTACTTTATTTGGGTAATTAGACATTACAGCCAAAACTTTTTGAACAGACATAGGATTGAGTCCCATACGCAATGCAACTTCCTTTAAAAAACCAACTTCCTCTTCTCCGGTTTCTGCATCTATATTCATCAACAAAACCAAACGATGAAATTGAAGGATACGCTCCACCTCTCCCTTCGGGTAATTGCCAGGACGCTTAGCATTTGCAGCGGCAATATAATCTTCCGGACTTAGGTTTAATCGTTGCGCGATTATCGTTAAAAAATCCTCTTCAACTTCTTTCATTTCCTTATCTACTCTAGCTAGGTCGATAAGGTCTGATAACAACTGTAATTTCTCTGCTTTCTTATCCATCCCGATAAAAATAGCATTATTCCACTATTTCTGCTTCTACCGGTTCTAAAACAAAATCCATCGTTGCACGAAGTACTTCTGGGTTCGTTAACATGCGATAATGTCCTATATTCTCAAAGGCTATAAGTTTACTATCGTGCGCTGACGCATGAACACGCTCTGAGTTATCAAAAGGAATTACCTTATCGAATTTATCGTGAATAAAAAGTGCTTTGTTGTAATCCACTTTTTCCAACTTGCGTTGAACCGTAATCTCTTTCACATCTTCTTTCACCAATTTCGTAGCCTCTGCGTAAACCTGATCAAGGGTTTTATCATTCAAACCAAACAAGCCGGCTAGTTCAGAAAACATCATTTCTATAGACTCAGGTACGGTTAAAAACACTAGGTGCTTTGCATTGACTTGCATTTCGCTCAATCCGTAAGCCGTAACTGCCGAACCGAAAGAATGCGCAACAAAAGACAAATTACTTTTATCATCTATACACTCCACTACGCGCTTAAAACGTTCTTTAGAAGCATACAAATTCGTTTTACTCAATTTAGATTTACCGTGGGCCGGAAGGTTAAAAGCATAAAAACGAATACCGGCATTATTCAATGCATTGGCAACCTCTTGTAAAGCCGCCAAATTAGAATTCCATCCATGAACCAACACCACCTTTTGATCGGAGTCAAGATTATTTGTAATCACAGGAAAACTTTCCTTTTCATCTTCTAAAATGATAGTTTGAAAAGCATCATAAAAGTTTTTTTCTCGTTCCCTAATCGTTTTTCTATTGGTGATTTGAAAAATATCAAAGGCTTTTTTCCCCGCAAGTCGAGACGAAAATATTTGGAGAAATTGTAAGTAAAACTTTATTAATTTGATCATATTATTTATTATGCATACACAGTTGCAAATATACAATGCTTTTTTGCGTTTAATAAGAAGTGCAAAGAAATAATGAAGTTTTACCAACAAGATAACAATTATTACGTTTAGTTTGCTAGGTAAAATTGTAACTTATTAAGACTGGAGTCTTTATATTTTATGATGGCTTTAAAGCCTAATAATACTTACATTTGAATAAAATTTGAACCCCCTTATGAGCGCAAATTTATACATAGTTCCGCACGACTTAACAGAACTAGGTGACAAGACACTAGAAAACACTATACTACTTGGGCGAAGAAGACACACGGCCATTCTACTCTTACACCTTGTGGACAAGGAATCAAAAATTGCAAAAGCGAAAGCACATTTAGAAAAGGTTGTTGCCAATTCCATTTGGGAAGAAGGTGACCCTGAAATTGAAATAGAAGTAACCGTTGGAAACATCTTCGACGACATCGGCAGAATTTCGGAAGAAAAAGATGCGCGATTGGTTGTTATGGGAACACATGGTGCGAAAGGAATGCAAAAAATATTAGGTAGTTACGCTATTAAAGTAATTACTTCAACATCTACTCCTTTCTTGGTAGTACAAGACAGGGTGATTTACGAGCCGATTACCAAAATCGTAGTTCCTATAGATTTAACCAAAGAAAGCTTACAAATCATTAATTACGCGGCTGACTTGGCTTTTATGTTTGATGCAGAGGTTCATATTGTTGGGGAAAAACAAACGGATGCTCGTTTAGCAAATCAGATAAAAATTAGAATTGCTTTGGTAAAGAAAGAGTACGAGGAGAAAAACGTTAAAAACGTAATTACTTTGCTCGGCGGATCTGGTTCTTTCCAAAAGAAGGTTGTGAATTATGCCAAAGAAGTAAATGCTGAAATGTTTGCATTAGCTTATCACTCAGAAAGTTTACTTCCTCAATTTGATGGCTTTGCGCAAACTTTAATTACGAACGCAGACAAAAAACCTTGTTTGATTATCAATTCAGAAGAAGTTTCTAATAGCTATTTCTAAAGCTCACAAATACGTATAAATCCTCCGGTTCGCTGGGGGATTTTTTTTGCTCCAAACTTTAGGACTTTAAGCACCGAAAAATTACCTTCCAAATTATGACTTTTCGTATATATTTGTAAAAAACACAAGTAAAATGCGCTTAGGACAGTTAGCCCGTAGATTAAGTATCAAAACAGATAAAATTGTAAAATTCCTAGAGGAAACGAAGGATACTAAAATCGGCGAACATCCTAATACAAAAATTCCTGACGAATTCGTAGACGACGTTATTAATCACTTCAAACCTGAACCGATTAAGGAAATGGTAGCAGCTCTGAACGAAATTCCCGAAGAGTCCCTTCAGGAAAATCTTGTTGAAGAAAATCTTGAACCAAAAGAAGAGCAAGAAATTGAAGTAGAAAACAAAGCGCCTCTTGAAATTATAGCAGAACAAGAAGAACCTCTTAACGATACAAGCGATGAGTCTGCGGAAAATCCCCATTCTGAAAATACAACTCCAACAGAAAATAACCCAGAAGAGGAAAGTCCATTAGAAGAAGAAGAATTAAACATCGTGGATGGAGTAATTAAAGCTCCGAAGCAAGAACTTGGTGGAGTAAAAGTGATCGGTAAGATAGATTTACCTGAACCTAAGGTAGAAACCCCAGAAGAGGCTATTTCTTCAGAAGAAACTCCTACAACTGAGCGCAGTGAGGAAGTTGAGGTGACCAAGGTAAAAAAACAGGTAAAACGCAAAACTCCAGAGCAAAAGCGCAAGCAACAGCAAGAAAGAAGACGCAAACAAGAACTAGCTGAGCAGAAAGCAAAAGAAGAGCGCAAAAAGGAAATTGAGCAACAAAAGCGAAAAGAGCACTATTTAAAGCAGTTGGAAGAACAAAAGGCTAAAGCTCCTGCAAAAAAGAAAAAGAAGGCTAAATCCCAACCAAAGAAAAAAGTAAAACAAGAAGCTCCAAAAGGAATTTGGAAGAAATTCTTGTATTGGTTGAATGATAAAAATTAGATTTTAGATCGTTAGACCTTGAGACTTTTAGACAACCTAGCAATTTAAGTTCTCGAAAGATAACACGACATTATACAAACAAAAAAGGCTGCCTAACGGCAGCCTTTTTTAATTCTATCTTGAATCAGTTTATAAAACCTTATCCAATACTTCACTTCTTGATTTTCCGTCTAACAAGTGCTTTAAGATAAGCTCAAATTTCTCGTCCATGCTCTCTTCTGTAAATCCTAGAGCAATTCCGTATTTTCTCACCAATTTCAATTCGTTTGCATCAGCATGACCGTTGATAGCAACCATCTGCATCAATTGAATAAAACGCTCGTATCTCTCTTCTCTTGTTGTAGGTGCAACGGTAGGGAAGTTAGCCGGATTTGCTTTAATCTCTGCAACTTGATCTGTTGTTAATCCAATTCTTGAAGCAATTCTATCTAAAAGTGCTTGCTCTTGGTCATCAATACCACCATCGGCACAAGCTATCAATAAAAGGTTTCTGTAATGTCCTCTGTATTTTGCTTTCTCTCCTGATTCAAATAATGCAGAAAATCCCATAATATTAGTTTTAAGTTTTCGCCGTGAAAATAATTCATTTTTTTAATACTTCACCCTTAGTTGTCACTTTCTAAAGGGCATCCACTCTTTTTTGTGCATCTGCGATTACTTTATCGGCCTTAGCATTCGCTTCATTCTCAACTTTAATTGCACGTTCTTCAGCCTCCTTTTTTAATTTATTTCCAGCTACTTCCGCAGCTTTCTTTTTCAAGGGATTAGAACCTGCTTCATCCATTAATTTCTGAGCTCCCTTTTCAGCTTCTGCTCTTATGGCATCTGCTGCTTTTTTACCTTCGGCTCTAAATTTATTCGCATTGCGTTCTGCCTCAGCCATTATCTCTTTTTTCTTGGCTTCTTTTGCGGCACCTAAATCTTCTTTGGCCTTATCTATCGTTGCATTTACGGTGTCTTTCACATTTTGTACACCTTCATCTACTAGGTTTTTAACGCCATCCTTAATACCACCTCCTTGTTCAAGCAAAGCTTCTTTTAAATTAGAAGTTACTTTAGGATCTGTAATCTTATTGCCTATTAATGCAGTAACAGGTAATTGATCTGGTAATCCATCCATCTTAAACCCTGGAATTTTGTTGGCTTGAGCTATGGCCTTTTCTGCAGCATCTACGGCAGACTTAGGAATCAAGGCCTTCGGGATCAGCATCTTTAAGGTATAATCTATATCTTGTTCCAAAGATGTGGTTCCTTCTACATCGGCAGTAATACCCTGACCTAAATTCAGTTTAAATGGTTTCACACTCAATTTACCATCCTCCACAGCAAAGTAAGCTTTGATATCTTTAAACTCTCTGTTGTCAAGGTTTGATATACTCAACACATTTTCCATTTTCTGCAATGCCTTGAATCCAGAAACTTTCACAGCTTGTGTAAATAAATCACCATTGGCTGTTAAAGAGGTAAAGTCTGGTGTAAAGTCAGCATTTAAATTTGTCGACATAGAAAAATTAGAACTGATCAATCCTTGTGCATATTTCGCAATAGGAGCCATTTGTTCTATGGTCATAAAGTTTTTCGTCAACTCCTGAATATTTAAATTCTTTAGATCATAAGCAAAATCTAATTTAGGAGTTGTATGATCTTGCGTGTTATACGTACCATTCAATAATACTCCACCCCCAAGGGCATCCATCTTTAAATTAGAAATACTTGCCTTTTCATCGCGTAATACTACATCACCCGTAACATTATTTATTTCCATTCCATCATAGATCAACTTGTTGATTTTAGCATTCAATACAAAATCTATATTTCCTGGAACCAAGATAACTTCATCGCTAGAGCTTTCTGTGGTGGTCTCTTCTTCTGTACTTGCAACTTCTTCTGATGCTGGCATTAAATCATCCATATCCAAAAGATTAGAAGAGTAGTTAAAAGTACCTTTCAAAGGTTCGTCTTTTAATGCATACGCCAAGTAATTGTCTACCGTACCCGAAGCATTGAAGTCACTTTTACCCATTTTCGCTTTTAAATCCGTAAGTTTCATATCCTGTGGCGTAAAAGCAAAGGCCAAGTTTTCAACTTCAACAGCTTGTGGTAAATCAGGAGATTTGTATAACACATCTTTCAAACTTAAATTTCCAGACGCCTTAAATTCATCATACGCCTCTTTTTCTATACTCGAATATCTACCCTCTAAGGCAAGATCAGACTTCAATTGTCCGTTGTAACTTTCGCCTTCTGCTAGAGGCATTACTTGACCTAAGGTAGCTAAATCCACATCTGCAAATACCCCTGCTTTGATGTAAGGATCTGTCATAGTATTGCGCAATTTCATGTTTGCATCCAATGAATTTCCCGCAAACTTTGCTGTAAACTTATTGATGTCCAAGGTCATTTTATCCAAATCCGCTCCTCCAGCAAACTTGGTATTTAAGTCTATATTAATGTTATCAATACCTTGAGGTAAATCTGGATAATTAATAGAGGCATTGTCCACCTTCATATCTATATCCCAACCGGGCATGTTTACCTCATCCATAGTTCCTTTTACCCAGGCATTCAACGCTAACTTTCCACCTGTTGCCATGCTTTCATAACCTGTTGTATAAAAGGCCGGTATTAAAGAAAGAAGATCTTTGAATTTTGTTTCGGCAGTAATTAATTTAATGTCCATTTCATCTCTACCTTCCAACATTGCGTAGTAACCATCTAAGCTTGCTTTTAAAGCATTCAACTCAAACTGATTCTCAGTAAAAGTAAACTTCATGGTTTCATCTGTCATCTCCATAAGCATGCCTACATCCATTTTAGTGGCAACTTTTGAAAGATAATCTATACCGTCGTAGTTAAAAGTTAAGGATTTCATATCTGCCTTGGTATTTACCTCATAGGCCTCGTTTACAATACCAACGTCTCCAGATAAATTCAACGCTAACAATTCCATCATCATATCACCTGCTTTATCAGCATAGATAATATCCCCCTCATTAATGGTAAACTCCTTCAATTTAAAAACAAAATTTGAAGCAGTATCTGCAGGATTTTCAGCCGCCACCACAGAATCAGGTTTCATGATATCATAATTCGCCAAGCCATTTTCCAAAACTTGCACGTTTACTTTGGGCTGATCTATGGCTATACCTTCCACTTCAATTTTATCTCCAGAAATTACACTCCAGAAATTTACTTTGGCCTCTAGGTTATTTACATTTACCAGTTCAACACCCTCAAAGGCATCTTTTCCTGTAAGCTTCAAGCCTTCAAGTTGTATACTCATTTTTGGAAAACTCGAAATAAAGGTTAAATCAAAATCCTTTAAATCCACTTTCGCCAGCAAATATTTATCGGCTTCCTTCAAGGCCATATCCTTCAATTCATCTTTGAAGAAATAAGGAATAGCTATCAAAGCAATTGTGAGTAAAAACAGAAGCGCAGCAATTCCTCTAAAAATGCGCGCAATTACACTTCTTTTCTTCTTTTTTGTCATGTTTTGTCTGTAATAATGTGGTTATTTTTATTTTACTTTCCTCGCGTATTGTGAGTATACGGCTTAATTTTTATCTTTCCAATATGAATTCGAAATTAATGACTTTAAAACATTTTAACGTAATCGCTTTGTTATTATTTGCAAATTTCTCTTGGGGGCAAATTAGCACAGGAGGAAATGTTATCAAAGACCCGAGAAAGCAAGCGCTACCTGAACGTAGAGTAGATACAACCAATACAGAATTTTACTTTCAATTTTCTCCCCAATACACCTTTAGAACCCTTGAATCATCTCCCGCTCCTTTTGGTAAAGACCTCGGAGTAAGGGCCAATGAATACGCATTGTGGGCCAACTCTGTATCGGTTGGACTTCGCAATAAAATTCACAACAAATTCTACTTTGATTTTGGAATCGGATTTTCCTCCAATAAAGAAGGAAATAAATACGACAGTAACGACACCTCTTTTGTAACCTCAAGAAGTTATAGACACTTTGCAGTGCCGATTAAATTTAGCTACATAACAGGAGGAGATATTTCATTTCACG
The DNA here is from genome assembly GCF_900116425.1 of Lishizhenia tianjinensis. Taxonomy (GTDB): domain Bacteria; phylum Bacteroidota; class Bacteroidia; order Flavobacteriales_D; family Crocinitomicaceae; genus Lishizhenia; species Lishizhenia tianjinensis. Next base: position 1,384,222 of record NZ_FPAS01000001.1, read on the forward strand.
CGAGCATAGGTGCCACACCTAAGGCCTTTTTTAACGTGATGTATTTAGAAGAATATACCTTTCAAAATGCACCAAGGAACAGAGAGCTTGTAGAAGACCAAGGGTATACATCATTTTTGTTAGACCTAACGGCCGCCGCAGGATTTCGTTTACGCATGAGCGACAGCTTTGGTATTTATGCAGGTGTAGAAGGAAGAAGACAATTGAACAGCAATTATTCTGTACAATCTCCCTACATAAGAAAAGCCTATGCCTTAGGTTTTAATTTAGGACTCTACATTCCAATACAATAGTAGAACAGCTGACAACTACGGACATTTTACGGACTTGTGGGCAAAAGCACTTCACAGAGAACATTAATCTTTTATTTTTGTTAAAAAATTAGACGGATGTACAAATTTACTTTAGGCTTCTTAGGACTGCTAAGCATATGCGCATTAAGCAGTTTTGCATTACACGAATACTTTTTCGGTTTTGCCGAAATGGAATACAATTCCGAGGACAAGAAATTTGAAATTTCTATACAAACAACGGCTCATGATTTTGAACACCACATGGAACACATGGGCGTTGAACTAGGTCACATTGAAAAGTTAAGCGTAGAAGACAGCTTATTTCAATTGGCTTTAGAAGAAATAAACAATGGGTTTCGTATTTCAAAAGAAGGAAAAGCTTTGGACTTGAAATGTATAGGATTCGAAGTCAACCTTAAAGATGAGTTATTCTTCTATTTACAATCAGAGACTACAGATAAAAGTGGAAAATGGGACATTGAGTTTGACTTAATGATGAACAGTTTTCCGAAACAACAAAATAAATTAAACTATGTTGAGAAAGGTGCGAAAACCGCACTTACTTTTCTATTCAGCAACAAAGAACGTACGCTAGAAATCAAATAACATGAAGAAACTATTGGTATTATCGGGGTTGATTTTAGGTTCACTCCACGCTTTGGCTCAACCAGGGTATAACAACAACAAGTTTAAGCAATTACACGAAGAACTTCCCACACCCAACGTGTACAGAACGGCTTCAGGTGCCCCGGGACATGAGTATTACCAGCAACAAGCCAACTACGACATCAAAGTTGAATTAAACGATGCAGATCAAACTATACATGGTGAGGAAACCGTAACCTATATCAACAACTCTCCAGATAAATTAGATTATTTATGGATGCAATTGGACCAGAATGTTCGTTCTATGAACTCTGTGTCTAAGTTGATTACTGTGGAGCGTATGGAAGACTTTTACAGTATTCAAGCCATACATAACAAGCTTTTTGAATTTGATGGTGGATTTAAAATTGACTACATCAAAACTACAAGTGGTAAGAAAATGACCTATGCTGTAAACAAAACTATGTTGCGCATAGATCTAGAAGAACCCTTGGCACCAGGAGAAAAGATCTCCTTTGATTTGAAGTGGATGTACAACATCAACGACAGAATGAAAATTGGTGGTAGATCTGGATACGAATACTTTAAGGACGAAGACAATTACATCTATACGATAGCGCAATGGTTCCCACGTATGTGTGTTTATAATGATGTAGAAGGATGGCAGAACAAACAATTCTTAGGAAGAGGAGAATTTAGTCTTCCTTTTGGAGATTACAATGTTGAAATTACGGTACCAGAAGACCACGTAGTTGGCGCTACTGGAGAGTTACAAAACGCAAGTACTGTTCTTAGCTCTGAACAAAGAAAAAGATTAAAAGAGGCAGCAACATCTGATTCTCCCGTATTTATCATTACACAAGAAGAAGCTGAAAAAGCTGAAAGTAAAAAAGAGAAAGGACAAAAAACATGGATATTTAAAGCGAAAAATGTTCGTGACTTTGCCTTTGCATCTTCTCGTAAATTCATTTGGGATGCACAACGCGTGCAATTACCAAGTAAAAATGTAATGGCCATGAGTTTCTACCCGAAAGAAGGAAATCCTCTATGGGAAAGATACTCAACAAAGGTTGTTGCACACACCATTAAAACCTACTCTAAATACACTATAGATTATCCTTACCCAGTTGCTATTTCTGTACATGCTAAAAGCATAGGTATGGAGTACCCCATGATTTGTTTTAACGGAGGTAGACCAGAAGCTGATGGAACCTATTCTGAGCGCACAAAATATGGAATGTTAGGTGTAATTATTCACGAGGTTGGTCACAACTTCTTCCCCATGATTATAAACTCAGATGAGCGTCAATGGACATGGATGGATGAAGGTTTAAACACTTTTGTACAGTACCTAACAGAGCAAGAATGGGAAAGAGGTTATCCTTCAAGAAGAGGTCCGGCATACATGATAGCAGACTATATGGGAGGTGATAAAAAATACATCTCTCCTATTATGACCAACTCTGAGTCTATCTGGCAATTTGGAAACAACGCTTACGGTAAACCAGCCACAGCTTTGAACATATTAAGAGAAACAGTAATGGGTCGCGAGTTATTTGACTACGCCTTTAAACAATACTGTGAACGTTGGGCTTTCAAACACCCTACGCCTGCAGATTTATTTAGAACCATGGAGGATGCCTCTGGTGTTGATTTGGATTGGTTCTGGAGAGGTTGGTTTTTTACCAATGACCACGTTGACATTGCATTAACGAATGTAAAATGGTACCAACTGAACACCAATGATCCGGCTGTAGAAAAAGCTTTCCAAAAAGCTCAAGACGCTAAAAAAGACCAGTTCATAGGTGATACGAGAAACAAAACAAGTATTGCTCAAACTGAAAACGAAAAGGATACAAGTTTGAACGACTTCTACAACAAACACAACATTTACGAAGTAGATAAGTTGGATAAAGAAGAATACGAAGAGTTCAAATCACGCCTTTCGCAAAAAGATTTGGACTTATTAGCGGCAAACAACAACTTCTATGAATTACACTTTGAAAACATAGGAGGATTGGTAATGCCTTTAATTATTCGTGCAACTTTTGTTGATGGAACAGAAGAAATTATTCGCATCCCAGCAGAAGTTTGGATGAGAGACAACTACAACATTAGCAAGGTCTTCATATTTGAGAAAGAAGTGGTTTCCTTTAGACTAGATCCATTCTTAGAAACGGGTGACACAAACTTGAACAACAACGCTTGGCCGAAAGAAGTAGAACCAAGTAGGTACCAATTGTTCCAAGAAAAGAAAATGAACGAGAATCCTATGCAGCGTCAAAGACGTATGGATTAGTTTACTCAATAAAAACTACATAAGGCTCATCTATTGCGGATGAGCCTTTTTTGTGGAGAATGATTTTAGTATTTTCCATATAATTAATTAACCCTAAGACTCCAAAGGTCTTTTAAACACTTAAATTCATGCAAAAACTTTTACCCCTATTTACAGGAGTACTCACCTCTTGTTTAACATTCAGCCAAACTTTCTCAGATGATTTTGAATCCTATGCTGTAGGAACACCTATTGGAACTACAAGTAATTGGGATACATGGTCAGGTGGAAATTCAGATGACGTCCTAGTTTCCAATACACAATCAAACAGCGGAAATAATGCTCTTTATTTTCACAACTTTTCGAATCCAAATCCTGGTGATATAGTAAAAGACTTGGGAGGTGTTTACAATACAGGTACACTTGACATACAATTCTACATGCATGTAAGTGGGGAGGGATATTTTAACCTTCAACAAGAAGCTACATTAGGAACTGCAGCCTTGGAAGTTTCTTTCGAATACGGTTCTTTGTATATCTCCAACTCAGATCAAAACTTTGTAACACTTTCCTACCAAGAAAGTACATGGATCCCTGTGCAGCTATCGCTTAATTTAAATACAAATTTTTGGCAAATTTCTGCAGGAAATAGCAGTGCTAGCTTTTCAAACACAAGAAATCAAGTATCCGCAATTGATTTCTATGCTGTCCCTTATTCAAATTTTTACGTTGATGATTTCATGTATACTTACACTCCTTACACTTTACCCACAACCAATCTGGCCTTAACTAACATTGTTGGTATTAGTAGTTTGGTCGGACACAATGTTCAGCCTAAAGTCAAACTTAGAAACTTAGGTCAATCAACAATAAACACTGCAACCTTTACAATTAATTACGATGGTAACCAATACAACGAGCAAGTCACAGGATTAAACCTAAACTCTTTAAAAGACACAACCTTAGAACTCAACTCAAATCTAGTACTAATTAATGGGTGGAATGATGTTCAAATTGAGATTACATCTGTGAATGGAAACGGACTAGACGAAGATTCTAGTGATGACACGTTTACCAAGCAGATAAAAGGCATCGCTGTACATCCAGCACGCGTTGTACTGGGAGAACTTTCTACAAGTGCATCTGCAGGATCGAGCATTTTAGGAAATCAAACCCTAAATTATCTTGAGGAGGAATACCCTGAGCAATGGGCAGGTGTAGCTCTTCACTACGATGACCCTATGCTCAATACGGAATATTACAATGCCTTCATTGCAAATTCAGCATTCAATTACCCGAGACTGAACTTTGAACGTGCTGTACAACCACCACTACAAAATTCAGAACAGGTTTTCCTAAACCGTGCCAGCGAATCCCCTTCCGCTGCCCTCACTATGGGAGCAGAATACAACCCTACAACAAGAGAACTAAAAATGTCTGTGACATCCGAATTTTTAGAAAGCGTTTCGCATGGATACAAACTTGCAATTATTCTCACGGAAGATAGTGTTACAGGTATAGGCTCAGGATATGATCAAATAAATAACTACGCAATTAATGACATCGATTATGTTGATCACAACGGTATAAATTGGGCAAATTTACAAGACACAATACCTGCCAGTGAAATGATTTACAATCAAGTAGCGAGAGGAATTTACCCTAATTTTAATGGTCAAAACAATTCCATTCCAACCATCGTTAACCAAGGTGATACCTACACCTACAACAGCATTATTACACTGCCTGCCGAATGGAATCCAGACAAGCTTAAACTAATAGGAATATTAAGAGAACCCAATGGTGAAATCAACAATGCGGGTAAGGCAACTTTACAACAAGCCATGGATAATGGTTACGCGCTCGAAACAGAAAACTTAAGTTTAATTTACAGATCAGACCTTTTTGAGATTTACCCCAACCCTGCAGAAGATCTTGTAAGCTTACAATTGAATCAAATAGAGCAGGCTTCTCTTCGCATATTTGATCTGTCTGGTAAGCTTGTCTTTCAAAAAGAGATAAACTCCTATGACACCCAACTAGACATCTCCTCTCTACAGCGCGGTATGTATATGATTGAGGTGAAAAGCAAAGATCAAACGCAACAAAAAAAACTAATTCTAGAATAAGAAATACAACAATTTATAAGTCCCATACCAAACGGTGTGGGATTTTTTATGATTACAAGAATGGCCATTTACTCATTTTGAGTTGCTTGAAGTTTTGTGTAGGTTTAGCTAAAACTATATAACTATGAAAAAACTATTACCCCTAATGTCGGGAGTTCTTGTGAGCTCTCTAGCTTTTGGCCAAACCTTTTCAGACGATTTCGAATCTTACAGCGCAGGAACTCAAATTGGAACTACATCAGATTGGACTACTTGGTCTGGAACCGGTGGTGGAGCAGATGATGTTCCTGTAAGTTCTACCAAGGCGCACAGCGGTAACAATTCACTTTACTTTCTTGCCACAGGTGCTGGCGGACCAGGTGATATTGTAAAAGATTTTGGTGGTGAATACTCTACTGGAAACTTCGATTTTGAGGTATGGATGTACGTTCCTGCCAACAAAAAAGCTTATTTCAATTTTCAAAAAGAAAGTACCATAGGTAATGTTTGGGCAATGAATGCCAGCTTTAACAATGGATTACTTCAGGTTTATAATGACGATGCCACCCTTATAAATACAATGTATCCAGAGAATGTTTGGTTTAAATTAAGTATGCAATTGAACCTCAATACCAATAACTGGGAAGTCTTAATAGACAACGTAAGTGCAGGTAGCTTTAGCAATTCAACCAATCAAATAGCATCTTTAAACTTTTACAGTATTCAAGGTTCTGAGTTTTATGTGGATGATATTGCTTACACCATTACACCTTATACCTTACCAACGCTTAATGCAGGGTTGACTTATTTAAATACAAAATCTGTGTTGGTTGGACAATCTAATGCACCTGAAGTACGCATTAGAAATTTAGGCGTAAACACTATTAACTCCGTAGAGGTTACCTTAGACTACAATGGAAATCAAACTACAGAAACTTTTACCAACCTTAATTTATCCTCTTTAGATGAAGTTGATTTAACCTTGAGTAACACGGTTACTTTGGCTAGTGGTACTGCTAATTTCACAGCAACAATTACGAATGTAAACGGCAATGGATTAGATGAAGATAACAGCGATGACGCACAATCTCAAACTTTAACGCCTATTGAAGTGTACCCAGGTAGAATGGTTTTTGGTGAAGAAGCTACAGGAACATGGTGTGGATGGTGTCCAAGAGGTGCAGTAGCCATGGATGAAATGGAAATTGAATTCCACGACTTTTGGGCTGGAGTTGCCGTACACAACAATGACCCTATGGCCAATGCTGCCTATGATGGAGCATTAGGGACTTACATTAATGGATATCCTAGTGGATTGGTGGATAGAGGTTCAGACATAGATCCTTCGGCTATGCGTCAAGATTTTATTCAAAGAATTACCACTCAACCTTCAGCTTTAATAGAAATGGGAGCTGAGTTTAACCCAACAACTAGAGAATTAAAAATGTCATTATCGGCAGAAGTTATAGAGGCAATAAACAATAACTACAAATTGGCCATCATACTAACGGAGGATAGCGTAACAGGTACTACCAGTGGATACAACCAATCTAATTACTATGGATCTCAAGGAATATCTTTAGAAGATCCTGCAGGTTTTAACTGGGGAGATTTACCAAGTTCTGTACCTGCATCTCAAATGGTATATAACCACGTAGGAAGAGGTATATTCCCAAGCTTTGGAGGTCAACAAAATTCTATACCAGCTACCGTTGCTGTTGGAGAAACTCACACCTTAAATGCTACCCTAATTTTAGACCCTGAATGGGACGAAACAAAAATCCATTTGATAGGAATACTAATAGATCCTAGTGGTGATGTAAACAATGCAGGTAAAGCAAGTTTATCGGAAGCCATAGACAATGGATATGTTTTAACGACAGATAATTTCAGTTTTAATTACGTAGATAATTTATTTGAGATTTATCCAAACCCAAGTGTAAACACAACTGAAATAACACTGAATGCTGAAAACAAAGCTGAGGTAAAAATATTTGATGTGGCAGGGAACTTAGTTTTTCAAAAAGAGATTTCTGAAGGAACGAGTACTTTAAACTTGTCTCAAATGAGTGCAGGAATGTACACCGTAGAAGTGACGAGTGAAAATCAAATTCAACAAAGAAAATTGGTGTTGCAATAGACGCTTTATAAAACAAAAAATCCCGCACCTAAAAGTGCGGGATTTTTTTGTGCTTTATATGCTTATTAGATACTGTTAATCACAAAATCTGTTCTTCTGTTTTGTGCTTTATTGGTCTCAGAAGTATTTTCAACCTTAGGTTGTGTTTCTCCAAAACCAACAGCGTCCAAACGATTCGCTTTTATACCCAGAGAGACCAAATAATCTTTCACTCCTTCGGCTCTTCGCTCTGATAATTCTAAGTTTTCTTGGGCGTCACCTTCGTTATCGGTATGACCTTGAATGGTAATTTTCGCCGTAGGATTTTCTTTCAAGAACAGGGCAAACTGACGTAAAATAAACTTACTGCTTTCAGATAATTCTGCAGATGCTGTATTGTACAAGATGTCGTTAATTGTGTAGGGCTGCCCCACTTCAATTTTGCGAACCTGCAAATCTTTAGCCTTCACTATCTCTCCTTTTTCAACTACTTCTTCTGTGATTAATTGAGAATCAAAGGCATGATTTTCCTTTTTCACGGTTATCATTACATCTGAAGGCTCTTCGTTTTTAATAACTACGGCATAAGAACCGTCTTCACCTTTCACATCTACCTCTTGTACCTTATCACTGTTGGCATAACTGACTTGAATTTTAGCATCCTTAACAGGAGCTCCATTATCATCTGTAAGGTTACCTTTTGCTATGATTACTTTTTGAGGTCGTGCTTTTTCATACAACTCAAAGGCGTAGATATTCCATCTCCCTCCTTTTCTCGATGAAAAATATGCCAACTCTCCGTCGGTTGAAACAAAAATTCCTATTTCATCATCTTCCGTATTGATAGGATATCCGATGTTCTCGGGCTCTCCCCAAGATCCATCCTCATTCATTCTAACATAGAAAATATCTGTCCCTCCAACTCCTTGACGTTCTCCAGAAACAGAAGAAACAAAATACAAGGTCTCGGAATCTTGGTGTAAAAACGGACTCTTATCCTTTCCTGAAGTATTGATTTCTATAAAGGGTCGAGCAGGTCCCCATGTACCGTCTGGTTGACGTTCAGAGATGAAAATATCATCCATTTGCGTGGAAGGTCTTAAGGCTGTGTAGAACAAAGTGTTCCCATCAGATGACAAAGAAGGCTGCGCTTCCCAACCATCTTTCGTATTAATCCCTTCTCCTAAATTTGTCAATGAATCACAGATAAATGGTTTTCCTTTTTGAGGAGCCTCTTTAAAACGCGTAGAATACAAATCACAATTTTTATAATCCATGCCTTGTACCTTCTCATATTTACACGCACAAATTATCATCTCTTTGTTATCTACAGAAACGGTTGCTGCACCATAGCTCACAAAGGTTCCGTCGTTAAAAGGTTTATTTACAGGTGTTCCATTACTGAACTCTAAATTCGGGTTATCTCTAAAGGACCAGGTAAATTCTTCAACCATGTTCGATTGTAGATCTCCAAGATTTCTTCTATCCAATTTACGGGTGTAGAAAATCAACTCATTATCTGGAGAAATCATAGGGAAATATTCATCCTTATCAGATGAAACATTGCGCACCAAAACTGGTTCAAAAGGAACTTCTTGTGTCAATAACTCTTGCTCTTTTACAAGCTTCCCTAATGCACCATTTACAGTTTGCAACTTTGTAGAGTAATCTTTCGGATACTTCGATCTACTGCTGTGCTTAAATTCTTTGAACTTTTTAAAATAGTCTATGGCGAAATCCAACTCCTCCTGTTGAAAGTTGATTACCCCCAAGTAATAGAAACAGTCGGCATGAAAATCTTCGCAAATTTCAAGGGCATGCATGAACATTTGTTCCGCCTTGGCAAAGTTTCTATCCCCTACCATAGGGTTTGGATTTTCACTGTATGCCTTCAAACCTTCATCATAGGCAAACATGGCATAATCAAAATAGGCTGTGGCATTGTTGTCTTCGGACAAAGTTATGGCTTCTATAAAGTATTCAGAGGCACTTCTTAAATCTGTCGCCGCATTCGCTTTGTCTAATAATTTCTGAATTTTCTTATCAGGAGCTCCGCACTCTTCACTTAATTCTTCTTCCTGTCCGAAAGCCGCAGCACTCAACATTAAAGGAAAAATCAAGGCGGATATTTTTACAATTGAAGGGTAAAATATTCTCATGTTTGTCTTAGCCGTTTTAGAATTATCATAACGCAAACACTACAGAATTGTTACAGCTCCTTAGCATTAATTCGTGGGTTTTCTACATTTTGTTCAGCGCTTAGCGCACAGAGTAACGAACACAAAAAAAGCAGAGACAATTTATCTCCGCTTTTCGATTTAGGTGGCAAGTTGTAATTAGTTAAGAATGCTAATACGTTGTTGAACGTTTTGGCCATCAATATTGGCTATCAGCAAATAAATACCTTGGTTTAATTCTAAATTTAATGTAGCTTCTCTTCCTTGAATGATTTGACTAGAAATCAAACTTCCTTGTAAATCATACAGGCTTATTTCACTTATCTCATGTTCAGAACGAAGGTGTATTTTTCCCTTTGATGGGTTTGGATACACCGTAAAACTGATTTCTACCACTTCGTCAAGTCCAACAAAACCGTGCAATTGTGCCACACCGTCTAAATCAAATCCTCCACTAGGGTAAGGAGTTGGATAAGGGTCATTGATTTTATTGCCATGACTATCATACCTTGCACTGTCTCCAATCGTTCCTACAACGTCAATAATTTTCACCCATTGTATATTGTTCAAGTCAAGATTAGTGCTGTCTACTAATTCTTCCAAATCGAAAGGCGTTCCATAACCTCCCTTGTATTTACCGGCAAGGTTATTCAATTTAATAGCCTCTAAACTTCCAAAACCACTTATTTGCAATTGCGTTTGCGTTAAAGAATGAGAGGGAAAACGAACAAAATTCTGTCCGTCAGAACTTACCTCTACATAAGCCAACTCTAAATAATCAGAGGCAAATGAATTTTCAAAAACGGCAAAGTCCGGTCCGGGACCATTTAAAATAGGTCCATTAAAGTACAACACTGCTTCTCCTCCATCACCTAAAGAAACAACGTCCATAGCATTCCCTTGTGCCGGACCAACTGCATTTTCAGGTATCCCAAAACTTGCTTTGTTGGTTCCATCAACACTAAATGTAGTGTCTTGTATATCTAAATAGCCCCTTTGCACAACTACCTCATTGGCCCATGCGATTATTGCACTACTATCTTTGTGTATTGCAGTAGTTCCTGGAAAACCTGCTACGGGAGCATATTGTCCGAAAACCAAGGCAGGGAGCAAGCTTAAGCAAGCAAAAAACTTTTTCATTAATTCTTTATTTTAACCAGTGTATTGGGGTTCAATCCTGTATCGAACTCTTCCACAAAAACACCTGTATTTTTATTGTATTTTTTCAAATTCCCCGTAAGGGTAAAACCTCTAGCATCCATACAATAGAGGTATTCTTCATCCACAAAAATCCCGTATAAACTTTGGATGTCACTGGCATTTATGAAGTTGGAAGAAAGAACCGTTTCTGAAGCGGCATCAATCACTGCCACATTACTTGTATTGTTTCCATAGTTAAGATGAGCTATCCATAGCTTATCATCTTCATCCATAAATAAAGAAGTTGCTGCTATCCCTAAATTGCTTTTCTGGTAATTGTTCTGCGCATCTAACACAAATAATTCACTGGGATCATTGCTGTAGTTCCCGCGTTTTACCACATAAACATCACCCTCGCTATCTACCGTGAGTTCTCCTATATTAGCTCCTATGAAAATTTCATCCGTTACTTGAAGAGTAGCCAAATCAATTACGCTTACTGTAGAATCATAATTCGGACTATTCAATCCTCCTGAATTAGCAACGAAGATTTTATCATTGCTAATTGCTAAACCTTCTGGGTTGTTCCCTACCGCAACGCGATTGCTTACTGTGAAAGAACTCGTATCTATTTTGTTGACAAAACCATCATAAGTACTCACATAGATGAAAGCGCCGTGACCTACAACAAAACGCGGCAATTGATTTACACCTTGGTGTTGTAAGTTTATTTGTTTTACAGATTTTAAAGAACTTTTATCGAGTACTTCTATGGTAGAACTGGCATGTACCACGATGTATACTTTACCACCGTAAACAATCATATCGTTTCCCGTATCTCCCAATAACCTTTCATTTTGTTGTAAGAAATAGTCATTGGTGATTGCATCTTCACTGTCTATAAAACTCAAGGAAGCATTGTTCTGTTGAAACAAACCTTCGTTGAGCAATAACAAGCCTTCTTTCCCCCCTGTATTATCAGGTTCAGGAAGCGGATCTTCCTTACAAGCGAGTAAGAGCAAGCCTAAGAATACTATGTATATACTAAATTTCATAAATGAGTTTTAAGTAGAAAGATCTCCCCTGCAAAACAAAAGATTTTACGTACTGATAATTTTTTCCACCTACATTTTTAATTCCTCCATTAACACGAAGCGGTAGTTTCGAATTACCTCTTAAATCGAGGCTTAGGTTGATATCATAAGTCATGTAAGCCGCAACCTTATTTTGAGGAATGTTTTGGTTCAAGGCATAACGCGCGCCGATGTAATTCAAACTGTGCGTCATTCCAAAATTTCTGTATTCAAAGGTCCCTGAAAAATTAGCACTGTGTTCCGGAATGTAAGCGATTTGATGTCTGTAAGTAGCACTTCCCTTCTCACTCAAATCCACTACACGTTGGTAGGTATAATTTGCATTCAACTGCATGAATTTGTTGTTGCGAAACTTCTTGCGATAAACATAACTTACATCTCCTCCTATGCTTCCTACCTGCCCCACATTTTGCATGGACCAGATAAACAAGTTCTTGGTGGGAATGGCCAAAATTTTATCCTCTATCAAGTTTCCAAATGCGTTGGCGTTGAACTCTTGTCCGTAAGCATTACCCACCGAGTTCTTACTGTGCCATTTCACACCTAAATTCAGTTGATTTACTTTTTCAGGATCTAAGGCAATGTTCCCGATTTGAGAATAGTACAACTCATTAAAGTTGGGTAAACGAAATGAGCGTTGATACCATAAAAAGGCACCTACATTTCCTATTAAAAAAGGTCTATCCACCAAAACCTCTGGGGTAAAAGCAAAAATGGGATTGCGCCAGGTATTATTCCCTCTATTTTGCTCGAGTATGTAACGACCTCCTAAACTTCCTTTAACGATGTACTTGGTGTATTTCACCTCACCTGCCATCAATCCTTTCGCCATTAAACGATTAGGTGTGGCAAAGTCTTCTCGGTTGGAATTCAATAAATTGTTTTCAAATTCACCACCCCAATTCAAGGTGAAACGATCCCCTTTTAGCGCCTTTGCATAGTGCCCGTAATAGTGCGAGAAATTTTGATAATTATGCTCTAGAAATCCAGCAGCGTTGAAATAAGTGGGATCTAAATATTGGTTCTTATCCAATTGAAAAGAGGCATAACTTCTACTCCTTATGTTCCAAGCTTTCACGCGTTTGTTATACGATTTATAAGATAGGTTTACATAGCCTTTTTCTGAATTAAGCTCTTCGTCATTAGCTATAGCATACAACAATACGGCTCCGGGTAATTCATTGGCGATGTTTGTATATCCACCAAATACCTCAAAAACTTTGTAGACGTAATTCTTTTCCCAGTTACGGATATAATTGAAATTTACAAATGAAGATTGGTAAGCATTGTTCTCTCTAACTCCCTCCACATCAATGCCAGACGTTTGAAAGTTATACGTGTAATTACCGCGGTAAAAGCGCTGATTTACATCTATGCCAAATGCTCCTTTTTTTAATTTTCGCTTGTAAAGAGCAAAAATGTCGTGCTGACCAAAAGATGAAATACCATAAGAAGCCAATACACTTTGTTTTGTATAGTTTAACTGTCTTCCTTTGGTTAAAATAGAAACCACATTCCCCTGTAATGCAGCGCCAACGGTGGGTAATATGTTCGACCTTCCAAAAACGTCGTGCTCTATATAGCTTACGTTTTCTACAGGTACTTGACTATAATCAGCCATTCCCGTTTGTGCATTCGCTACGGCAAATCCATTTACCATCAACACATTGTGCTGAGCGCCCATTCCTCTATAGGACAGGGTTTTTAAACCGCCTACATCTCCATAGTTCTTAATGGAAACACTCGGGATACTTTGCAACATACTCCCCAAATCTAAGGGTTGTAGTCTTTCTATATCTTCTGTTGTGAAGCGCTGCGGCTCCTCAGGGATAACCGGACGAATAATTTGAACCTCATTAAAGGTTTTGACCCCAGTACTATCGTCTTGCGACCACAGTACCGAGGAACAAAAAATTAACAGTATGGTTGAAATGATTTTCATCCTTGATAAAGATGATTTCCCGAAGGAAATTCCATAAATTACTGAATAACTAAACGTTGTGTTGCAAGTGCACCTTCATGACTAACTTTCACAAAGTATACACCCGCCTCTAAATCAGCAACGTCTATAATTGTATTCACTTGAGCGGTTTTAACCAATGCTCCTTGCGTATTGTAAATCGCAACATCACCCGCCTCCGCTTTAATGTTCAATTGCGTTGTAGCCGGGTTAGGGTACATATCAAATGCAACAGTAGCTACATCATTTACACCCAAGTTAGATTCAATGTATTCCAAGTTGTCTATTGCAAAATATGCTGGTGTGTTCATTCCCCATTGTCCAACATCAGAAGATTGGAAACCGAAGGTTAAGGCCATAGAGCCCGACAAAGCACTTAAATCAAAAGTTGTCCATTCGTCCAAAATGTAATCTTGTGCATCTGTTCCTCTAAAATCTGCCAAGTAAACATCTACAGAATCCACGATATCAAAATTCGCGTCCCATCCGTAAATACGAACAAAGAAAAAGTCTTCACCATTTGTACCATCATCTACTCCATCTGCATTTGTCGTAGAACCAAATTGTTTGGCAAACTGATCCCCATCACGCATAGAAATTCCAGCGTAAGTATTGTTTACAAAATCAGCCCCTACTAAAATGCGTTCTTCTTCGAACCAAAGTGTGTCTGTGTTGTTAAACACCGCGTACTGCTCAGAACCATTTGCACCTTCACCTGCAAACGCAGAATAAGGGTTTGTATAACCTGCCGTTGTTACATCCGTCATGTTAGAATACACAAAACCATGCGCGGTTCCCCAGCTTCCAAGGTTAGCTCCAAAAGTCACCCCATTCTCAGTAAACGGAGCATAGCTATCTGTGAAAACGTAAAATGTGTCTGCTGTAGGAAGCGTTAAACTTTCAAAATCTACAGTTACTTGATTTTGTGCTTGTGTAAATCCTGCTCCAAGCACAAGAGCAGCCATTAAGTAGAATTTTTTCATTCTTGAAAAATTAAATATTACTAAAATGACTTTGGATTAAAGGGTGTGCACGCCCAAAGAAAATAAAAACGTATCGCCGAAAAGCGGTAAGAATTTAAATCCAACTTTAATCTGAAGTCTTCATTACTAAACATTTGGGCGAGTATTCTGACTTACTTCCTAATGTTTCCCCTTCCCATTGGCGTTGAGTTTGCCCAACAGTGGTTTTGGAAACATCTACTAAAGCTTACAGCTGCAGATACAGTTCCTGATTTGCACAGGATTCCAATTTAAAACCTTCACTCCGAAGAGATTCAGTTACCAAAATGCGTGGCAAATGTAGTTTAAAATTTAAAGAGCGCATAAGATAAGTGTATAAATTTCAACGATGGTCTTTCAGGGGCTGTTTCCCCTCCTACAACTCGGGGTCGCGTTTTCCCTTATAGTCCTCACACTTTCAAGGGTTTAAAAGCAGTGTAGTTAAAGCTTCACAAAGGTCGCTTTCCCTACCCTGTTTTGCACACCCCAAAAGTCCTCCGGGCTGTCAGTTCAACCGCTAACAGAAGGCAGTCTTGAGTGTGAGAATAACAGTAGAGAGTGCGAATAGTGAGTATGGAAAAGGAGTATTACTTTCGTAAGTTTTGAATCAACTAAAGAGAGTCTAACACAATATTTTTCCATATTTGCATAAAATAATTCGCGATGAAAAGGCTCATTTTTCTTCTTCCTTTATTTCTTTTAACAGGTCTATTTTCTTGTTCAACAGAAAGTAAAAAAGCAACAGAAGACACTGAAATAAAAGCAGATACCCTTCAGATTTCTTTTGCAAAAGGTTTCAAAATTCTACAAGCGAAAGATGCCTACATCGTTCAAATTTTGAATCCTGAAAATCGCCGAGAAATAGAACAAGAATTCTATTTGTATACCAAAAATGCGCGCATACAATCAAAAAAAGATGCCATCAATATTCAAATTCCTATACAAAAAAACATAGCACTTTCGAGTACGCATATAGGTATGATCAATGCTTTGGGTAGAAGTCAAACCATAGTCGGCGTTTCTGGCGGACCATACCTATGTGATGAAAACTTAAAAACACGACTAGAACAAGGTAAATTAAAAAGTGTTCAAGACATCGCTCAAGCCAATTTTGAAGAGTATTTAGGACTTCATCCCGATGTTATTTTTTCAAGTTCTTTCACCAAAGACGCTCCTATTTTAGAAAAACTCAAACAAGCTAACATACCCGTTTTCAACAATTACGATTGGCGCGAAACCACTCCTCTAGGAAGGGCAGAATGGATAAAAGTATTAGGTATTTTCTTCGATGAATATGAAAAAGCAAATGCCTTTTTTCTGCAAGAAGTAAAAGATTACACTGCATTAAAAGAGGCTGCCACTAAGGTTTATTTCCACCCTACTGTTTTGTCGGGTTACTACTACGGAGGCGTATTTAATGCTCCTGCTGGAGAGAGCTACCAAGCCCAATTGTACAAAGATGCAGGAGCTCACTATGTTTTTGCCCAACAAGCTGGAACGGGAAGTTTAGATTTGAGCATGGAAGAAGTAGTTACGCAATTTAGAGATGTAGATTACTTACTCAATGTGTCGGGAAACACCAAAGCTGAAATCGAAAAAGCCTTTGAAAAATACAGTCTATTCGAAGCCTTCCAAGGTGATGGTTTATACAATTACACCGCCAACAACAATTGTTTCTGGGAGAATGCAGCGCATCAACCTCATTTGTTATTGGCCGATTACATTGCTATTTTTCACCCAGAAATTTTGAGTAGAGACAGTTTGAACTTTTACAAAAACATACAGTAATCAAATCAAGAAAAGCACATATCGCCCTAAGTATTGGTCTATTCCTCTTCGGAATTGTACTTTTCTTTGTCGACATTTTTGTAGGCAGTACTCAACTCTCTTGGGCGGATCTATGGAACAGCATTTTTAACTACGATTCGAGTCAAACCGAACAATTGTTGGCCCATGTGTTCCGAATTCCCAAAGCAATTACCGGAGTATTGGCAGGGGCAGCTTTAGCCATTTCTGGATTACTCATGCAAACTTTGTTTCAAAACCCTTTGGCCGGACCTTATGTACTGGGGATCAATTCAGGTTCGAGTTTATTTGTGGCCTTAAGTACCATGACAGGTATAGGTGTTTTCGCCTCCGATTTTGGTATCATCACCAGTGCTTTACTTGGAGCTTTCGCTTTTGGCTTGCTGATACTAATCAGTTCTATTTACGTACGATCTAAAATCTCATTATTGCTCATAGGTATTATGTTGGGGAGCTTCTCTGGAGCTTTAATTAACGTTGTGCAATCCTACTCCAACCCTGATGCCTTGAAAGCATTTACCCTTTGGAGCTTTGGTTCTTTAAACAATGTTGCTTTTGAACAATTGTGGTGGTTTATCTTGGTGGGTCTTACTGGTATTATTTTAAGTCTATTCCTTACCAAACCCTTGAATCTACTAGTTATTGGAGAAGAAAATGCAAGCTTACTCGGTGTTAACATCAAACGAACACGTTTACTCATCATCTTTATAGCAGCTCTTTTAACAGGTACGGTTACCGCTTTATGTGGACCTATCGCCTTTGTAGGTTTGGCCATTCCTAACATTGTGAAATACATTTTTAAAACGAGCAACCACTTGTTTTTAATCTTAGGTTCAGCCTTGATGGGAGCGGTTTTATTACTCTTATGTGATCTGTTAATTTTTGCCTTTAGCGATATTGTTCAACTTCCACTAAATGCCATAACCGCCCTCTTTGGAGCGCCTATCGTGGTTTGGATCATACTAAAAAAATACTGATGTTTAAATTAAAAAATGTTGACATAGGGTATAAAAAGAAGTTGGTTCACATCACGGATTTACATGTGGAAAAAGGTAAACTTTACGCATTGCTCGGTAAAAACGGAAGCGGAAAAACCACTTTTCTACAAACTCTGATGGGAAATTTAGCGCCCCTGAAAGGCGAATATTTAGTGGACGGAAAAGAAATTCAAGCCTTGAGTAAACGCGAAAAAATGCGTTATTTGAGTTATGTCCCCTCTAAGTTTTACGGTGTGGAACACTTGTCGGTACGAGAACTCATAGGTATGGGGCGTGCACCCTTCACCAATGTTTTGGGTAGAATTTCTCAACGCGACAATGATAAGATAGACGAGATTCTAGCCCTTCTAAAAATTGAACATTTGCAGTGTTTATCTACCCAGAAAATATCGGATGGAGAGCGACAAATAGCCATGATAGGAAAAGCTTTGGCCCAGGAAGCTCGAGCAATAATTTTAGATGAACCTACTGCCTTTTTAGACTATTCTAACCGACTCAAAACCATACAAATTCTAAAAGAAGTGGTAGCAAAAAAGGGCGTTACCGTCTTATTCTCTACCCACAACTTGGATTTATCACTCAACTATGCCGACAATATTATCAGCATCAATAAGGAAAAGGAATTTGAAGTTTTCGAGGCTGGTATTGCCAAGGAATTGATAATAGAGAAGGTATATTAAAACATCAATCTATCATCTACAGGAAAAGTCTTGAAGGATGTTACTTCTACCCTTTTAAAATCAGGATGAAAGGGATTCAATAAATAATTAAACTCATTTTCTACTACGGCAGAAGGCACCTTGCAAACCGCATACTTTTGAGCACGAACAAAATCATCACCTAAAAATTGCGTGCTGGTTACATGCGGAAAAACATTCCACTTTCCATCTAAAGCATCCACATGTATACTTGTTGTTTTAAGATCATCTGGAATTTCTATTTCCACCATCACATAATCGGAGGGTAAATTTTCTAACCTGATGTGCACCAAAACTTCTAACAACGCCAAAGCTCTACTTTCTGCAGCATACACCATAAAAACACCTTTAGAATTCCATCTATTTCCATACAAACTTGCTCCCAATCCTGAGAGGTCTCTGGCGTATTTTCTTCGGGTTAAGCGGTAGACTTTCATTAGGCAAATAAACCGTGATCAATTTTGGTGAGCTCAGCTAATAGTAAATCTTTGCCATAAGAGGTTTTGAGCAATTCTTTGGGAGTTAAATTACCCAAACTAAAGGCCTTGCTCGCCAACCAAGCATTTACTTTCTCTTTGGATTCTAAGACCTCGTAGGCTCTATAGATAACCTCTGCGAGTTCAATGAGTTTTTCAGAATGTATGGGCTTGAATTTAAAATTCTCCTCCTTGCGGTGACGTTGCAAAGATTTGGTGGATAAACCTAAATACTGCGCCCATTCTTCTTCTGTGAAGGGGGCCAAAGCCTTAATTTCTTGATAAAACTCAAAACTTACACCACTGGCTATAGTATTTACAACCGTAAGTTTATCGTTTAAAAAGGAAGTAAAACTTGGTGTAGACCTTTGATAGGTTACCTGAAAATCTTTGAGGACTTGCCCTATACTTGTATTGATTTGTTTATACTCCTTCACCATGTTAAAGACTTTTGTCTTTTAAAGATACGAATAAAGTCTTAAACAAAAAAACTATCTAATACCTCGCTTCAAAGCGTTGAACAAAGGCATGGTAAATACTGTTGTGCAAAATCGTTGCATGATCTTCTTTACGCATGAGCTTAAAACCTATACTATGCTTGGTATTTCGCTTTAAGAGTCGCTTTAATTTGCGCGCATCTTTACGCATGATGTAAGGTTCTTTCTTTCCAACATAGAGTTGAACCTTTGCAGAGATTTGATTTTCTTTTTGCTTTAAATGCATTTTACCTTCTTCCAGTAAACGCTCTTTATCCCACCAAAAACTTGGACTTACAATAAAATAATACTGGAACAATTCTGTGTGATACAATAAGATTTCTGTGGCCAACAATCCACCGAGAGATTGCCCAATGAGATAGCGTTCTTTACTACACCTATATTTTTGTTCGATAAAGGGAATGAGTTCTTTTTCGAGAAAGGAAATGAAGTTTTCTGAATGACCGCCATTGGGAATAGCTTTTGAAAACTCTTCCAATTGGGGGGCGAAGGTGAAATCTCTTTGTCTGTCAACGTTACCTATCCCCACCACTATGGTTGCAGGCATTTTGTACATCATCTGCACAAATTGAGTGAGTCCGGCGATGTGCATGAAATCTTCATTCATGCTTCCATCCAGCAAGTAAACGATATCATAGACAGTGGTATCATTATAATCATCGGGCAAGTATATATTCAGTACCCTGTCTTCTCCCAATATTTCTGAGCGCAAAAGATGTTTATCGCCTATAACCAAATCTATTTTTGATGAGACTTGAGCACTTAATAAAAACACTTGAAAAGTGAACACCACTATACTGAATACACGAACTAATTTCATCCCTATTGAATTTTAAATGTTTAACGAAGATAATAAGCCTTGTGAATTAGCGTTTTGAGAAAGAGATGAAAACCCAAAAGCATATGTAAGTACACTACTTAACCCAAAAACAAAAACGATGAAAACAGCAATCAGCCTTTTGGCAATGTGTTTCCTATTTACTACGTATGCGCAAGAAGAAGAAGAAAAAAAATGGCACTATGGTTTTGAAGTTGGTGCAAACTATAGCAATGTAATTGGTCGAGATAAATCTAATGGGCCTGGTTACGAACTAGGAATTACCACCCAACGAAAAATTGGTGAACAACTTTTTTTCAACCCAGCCATCTCCTTCGGATATTCCAGTGCTCGTTTTCAGGATAACCCCATACTCGATTATTACCTTAACTTCCAGCCTAAGTTGAATTACTTTTTAAAAGAAGATGCCAACAGTGTGTTTTTTAGTTTTGGTCCTGCACTCCAACATAGATTAAGCGAAGTAAAAATAGCTTCGGATTATACCAATCGAAACAATCTATCGCTGAACTTTGGGGTAGGCTTTTTGAACAAACTACAGTACTTCGATTTACAAACAGAGCTCAGGTATAGCTTTGGTTTAACAGAAAAATTAAACCCTCCTATGCTCAATCCTGACTATCAGATTTACTACCACAGTTTAGGATTATACATACAATTTTTATAGGCTTAGCGATAGGAAGGGCAGCGCCCCGAAATAGAGTTTTAGTAAGCCACGAGTTACAATTACGACCTCTGGAAGTGATTGTAACTTGAAATGCGACTTAAACTATCTTTTGGGGACTATACTGGATAGCGCGGTTCCGAGTCCAACTCGGAAAGGCCCCTACTTCACTTTTACAAAATCAAAGTAAGCTTTCAATACCTTATCATTTTCTTCGTAAGGTGTAAAGATTTCCATGATTGCAGGACGTTCTAACTTGGCATAGAAATCTTCCATTTGTCCGTCTATGGCCTGTAAATTATCCGCTTTGAAATAATTCACCTCATAGGCTTTACACAAATGCTCTGCTTTGGTTTGATGACGCGTGGTAAAGAATTCATCCAAAGCCTGGGTTGTACCGGGTCCAGGTATGATTTTGAAGATACCACCCCCTTCATTGTTGATCAAGAAAATTCTCAGATTACTCGGCAAAACTTTGTTCCACAAGGCATTAGAATCGTAGAAGAAAGAAATATCACCCGTTATGAGCGTATGCAACTTATCTGGTCGCGCCAAAGCAGCACCAACGGCCGTACTTGTAGATCCATCTATCCCCGAAGTTCCGCGGTTACAGTAGCGCTCTATGCTTGGAATAGCATCGAACAACTGGGCGTAACGAATAACAGATGAATTCGAAAAATGTAATACTGAATTTTCGGGAATATAATCTAAAAGCATCTCGAATACAGACATATCTGCATAAGGTGCATCGTAAAAATAGGCATCGTGTTGGGCTTGAATTTGCAAATCCAACTGCTTCCATTTCCCTCCGTAATTATTACTATTTCTCGACCATTTTGTCAAAGGCATTTCCTCAAAAAACTGTTCCGCTTTCATGGGGAAAGATGCCGTTAACTTTTGGTAGGTATCCATGAAGTTGAAATCCTCACTCACCTTCCAATGGTGTTGTATTTTATTGCGACGGATAAAAGCCTTGATGCGTTTAGACACCACCGCTCCACCTATAGTAATCAATAAATCGGGTGCAAAATCTTCTTCTTGTTCAGCGCTTATACTGTTCAAAGTTCTATCTATGCACTGAATAAAACTGCGGTGGGTACAATTGCTGGTATTTTCTACCAAAACTACCGTAGAGGTATCTGTTGCCAAATCTACCAACTGGGCTTGTACCTTTGGGTTTACGGGCATTTGTCCTACGATAATCATACGCTTCTGCGTCTTATCCCAAATGTTTTGAAAGTGCTCTAATTGATGCGCGTCAAAAGTCATTTTAGGAGCCACAAGGTTTAGGTGTTTTTGCGGCGTGTAAGCTACTTCGGAGCTATCGTATAAAGGTTCTGTGAAAGGGAAATTGATATGCACAGGTCCTTTCGCTGCTTGTGTTGCCACTTGGAAAGCATGATCTGTTTTTCTACATAATTCCCACACCTCATTATCATCTCGTAAATGTTCTTTCAATTCCGTTTCAAAACGCACATGATTGGCCAAAGCATTGGTTTGACGTATGGTTTGACCATCTCCTTGATCTACCCACATGTTGGGTCTATCGGCAGAAATCACCACCAAAGGAATACTTCTGTAAAAAGCCTCAGAAACCGCTGGCGCATAATTTAACAAGGCAGAACCTGAAGTACAAAGTACGGCTACAGGTTCTTGTAATTGTTCAGCCATTCCTAGCGCAACAAAGGCTGCACTTCTTTCATCAGGAATGGAGATACACTTGAAAAAATCATCGCTTGAAAAGGCAATGGTAAGGGGAGCATTTCTAGAACCTGGAGAAATGACTACATTTCTCAAATTGTTCAACTTACATTGTTCTACGAAATACTTTACACCTGTTTTACTCATGTTAATACGCTAGCGTTTGTGGGCTACTAAAATAGTTTTTCTCTGAAATCTGTAGATTCTTCTTCTGTGATCAAACCTAATTTCTTAAGGTAACGCACGGTTTTTTCGAAAGCCAACGGATATTCAATTCCTTTGTAATTCCAATCGGTTTCTTCTAACCAGCTTTGTACGTGAGAGCTTCTTAAATTATATCTCCAAGAAATTACATCTATGATGTTTTCCATGGTTTTCATCTCCTCGGCCTTTTGGTTTACTACCTCACACATTTCTTTGAGCTTATCGAAATGCTTTTCGTAAATATCTGTTCTTACCGCTATACAGAAACATGGCCAAGGCGTAACGACCTCATCTATGTATCTACATTTCTTTTGCTCTGTGTATGGGTGCGTTGTATATTTCTCCCACAAAAAGGCTTGTGCTTCGTTATTTTCTAGCGCCCAAAGACCTCCGTAAACATCACCAATTACATTGAATTTAAGATTGTCTGTTGGCCATCCTTGCTGATCGGCTAATACGTAAGCCATCAATTGAGATCCTGAACCGGAACGCGAAATAGCGTAGGTTCCGTCTTTTAAATCTGCAACCTTTTTGATATCTGATTTGTAAGGAACATGTATCCCCCAACGCAAAGGTGAAGTAACATATACCTGAATGATTTTGGCGTCCAATCCTTGGAGTATAGCTTTGGTAATACCTTCTGTTAATAATACCGCTACATCTAAAGATTTTTGTTCAAGTCCTCGGATCATTTGGCCCGTTCCTCCTCCCATGTCTTCCCAGTGCAGTCGTAATCCAACTTCTCTGAATTTCCCATCTTCTATGGCTAACTTCCATGGCAGGTTAAAGTGTTCTGGAACACCGCCTACTTTCAATCCTACTAAATCATTCATCTTGTTTATTTTTCATTCTCGAGAAACTGCTTTTCGTACAAGTTCTTGTAATAACCATCTTGTTCTAACAAACTCTGGTGATTGCCCTGTTCTACAATTTCTCCTTTCTCCAACACTACTATTTTGTCGGCATTTTGTATGGTTGATAGTCTGTGCGCTATGACTATACTTGTTCTTCCTTGGGTTAACTTCTCTGTAGCTTTTTGGATGAGTTCTTCACTTTCCCCGTCCACGCTAGAAGTTGCTTCATCTAAAACTAATATATGTGGGTTGTAAACGTAAGCTCTAATGAAAGAAAGTAGCTGTCTTTGTCCTACCGACAACACTCCACCGCGCTCTCCCACTTGATAATTGTAATCTCCTGGCAAACGCATAATGAAATCGTGGGCACCTACTTCTTTAGCAGCTTCTATTACTTGCTCTCTGCTAATGCTTTCATCTCCCAAGGTAATATTATTGTGTATGCTATCCGAAAATAAGAAAACATCTTGTAAGACAATAGAGATATTTCTGCGCAAGTAGGACAAATCCATTTCACGTATGTCTGTATCTCCTACTTTAATACTTCCCTTCTGGAATTCGTAAAAACGCGCCAGTAGATTTACAATAGACGACTTCCCTGCTCCAGTTGCTCCAACAAAGGCTACCGTTGAGTTGGGCTGAATATCTAAATTGATGTTTTTCAAGACCCAGTCTTCCTTTACATAAGCAAAATTGACATCTTTTAAATGTATGGTTTGTTGAAAATCAACTTCCTTCACCGCTCCAGAATCATCTATATGCTCGGTTAAATCCAAAGTTTCGAATACACGTTCTGCCCTCACAATACCACGTTGCAATACGTTGAACTTATCGGCTAACTGTCGAATAGGTCTGTACAACAAACTCACATACATCGTAAAGGATAGTACCGTTCCAACTAGGTTAGTTTTACTCTCAATATCATCTCCAGAAACCAAAACTGCCATATAAACCAACAAGGCAGAAATGGACAAAGAACTCAATATCTCCACCAAAGGGAAGAAAATAGAAAAGGCCCAAATGGCATCTATGTGCGATTTTAAATGGGCTTTATTGATGGTGTCAAATTTATTCGACTCAATTTTTTCTCTAGAGAACATTTGGAGTATGGCCATTCCCGTTAAACGTTCTTGTACGAAGGTATTTAATCTATTCACCGCTACACGTTCTTTCTGGAAGGCTGATTTCATTGCTTTTGCGAAAACTTTTGTAGCGAAAAGTAACAATGGAATTGGGATCAACACCAACAAGGTAAGCGTGGCATCCATGTAAATCATGAAACCTAAAATGGCTGCAAGGGATAATAAATCACCTATGATGTTAATCAAACCTTGAGAGAAAACTTCAGAAACGGCTTCTATATCTGATACGGAACGCGTAACAATGGTACCAATAGGAGTTTTGTCGAAATACTTCATCTTAAACCCTACCATGTGTTTGTACAACTTCTTGCGCAAATCTCTAATAATGGATTGCGCCAACAAGTTTGAGAAATAGGTAGAAAAGTACATGAACACAGCCTGAAGCATAAGCACACCACCGGCCAACATGATCCAGTACATCAATTTTTCGGCGCTCTGTGTTTCCTCGGCCACCGCATAAGTATTGATGGCATATCCTAAGATTGAAGGATTTAAGGGAGCAAGTCCTGCAAGAATTATGGTAAAAAGTAAAGAAAGAATAAGGTACAAACGGTAAGGTTTGGCGTGGGCCAACAACCTTTTGAAAATACCAAAATCTACTTTTCTAGCGCTTTTATCAGACATGGCGCAAAAATAACTTGGATTGCAAAGAATAAAAATGTTTTTCCCCGAAAAAGTTACCTCTAAATGACAATTATCAAAAAGTTATTTCCCCCGGACTGTAAAACGGAGAGGTAAACCTTTTTAAACGCGGGTCATTCAAGCTTCCCAAAGGCTAAAAACAACATCTTTTGGGTCCTTTTCAGACCTTAACAACAAGAGCTTCAAGGAGCTAAAGATTAAAGCCAATTTTCTCGGGAGAATAGCCTAAGATTTAATATCTTTAAAACAAAGAAAAGCCCTATGATTCACGATCTCAGTAAAACACATTCTATCTTCAATAATTTCATGGCGGAAATCAGAGATGTAGAAATCCAAAAAGACTCTATGCGCTTTCGCCGCAACTTGGAAAGGACAGCTGAAATACTCGGTTATGAACTTTCTAAGAAGTTGAATTACTCGAAAAAATCGGTAACTACACCTTTGGGTATTGCACAAGTTGACACCTTAGATACAGAATTGGTTTTAGCCACAATTTTAAGAGCTGGACTTCCCATGCATCAAGGATTATTGAATATTTTTGACAAAGCAGATTCGGCTTTTGTGAGTGCGTATAGAAAGCACAAGAGTGGTGAGGAGTTTGAAATCAGGGTAGAATATTTGGCTGCACCGAGTATAGATAAAAAGGACCTGATTATTTCTGACCCTATGCTCGCAACTGGGAGTTCTATGGTGACCGTATATAAAGAGCTTTTAAAAAACGGTAATCCAAGAAAAACTCATATCATTGCAGGCATTGCCGCTCCAGAAGCAATAGAATATGTGCAAAAACATTTGCCCCCAACAACAGAAATTTGGGTAGGTGCCATAGACGATGAGCTTACGGCGCATTCTTACATCGTTCCCGGTTGTGGAGATGCAGGAGACATTGCCTTTGGAGATAAATTATAAAGTTATATGTGGAAATACCTCACCATTGTAGGTTTGGCTTCGTTCAAATTTATGTTCTCGCCCCTAGCCGGTGAAAAGTTGGGTTTAACTTTCTTAGAGTCTTTTTTTAGTACCCTGGTAGGAGCACTTATCTCCTGGGGTGTTTTTTATTTCATGAGTGAATATTTCATGCGACGAAATCACGCTAAAAAAGTAGAGAAATACAAAAAAGCATTAGCTACGAATGATCCCAATTATAAACGACCAAAGAACTTTACGCGACTGAATAAAACCATCGTTAAGGTGAAAACAACCTTAGGTATTTACATTACTTGTTGGTTGGTTCCCTTGTTTTTAAGTATACCTATAGGCTCAATTATTTGCGCCAAATTTTACGGACATCACAAGAAAACACCTTACCTCATCTTGGCAGGTATAGTATTGAACACTTTCTTGTTGTGCTGTATTTGGTATTTTGTTGGTGGAATGGTAGATGTGAAAGCGAATTAATTGTGGAGAGCGATGAAAATTAAACACGTATTTTTTGATTTAGACAGAACACTTTGGGATTTTGAAAAAAACTCAGAAGTCGCACTATTTGAATTGCACGACAATTTTGAATTGGCCAAACATGCGATTTCACCCGAAGATTTTGTAAAAAAATACAGAGCCATCAATAATAATTATTGGAAGCGCTACCGCAAAGGCTATTGCACCAAAGAAGAATTAAGAGTGGGTCGTTTTAAGGATAGTTTCACAGCATTGGGGATAAACCTTTTGAAAGAAAAACATTTGAACGAGGCAGGCGACTTCTACATTTCGCGTGCACCTTATCAAAAAGAACTTTTCCCTAACACTCTGGAAATGCTTAAAACCCTTAAAGAATGGGGCATAAAAAAACACATCATCACCAATGGATTTAGTGAGGTGCAATATATTAAACTCAGCAACTGTGGTTTGATAGAATACTTTGATGTGATTGTGTGCTCGGATGAATTTGGTCAAAATAAACCCCACCCTAGTATTTTCGAACACGCCTTAAAACAAGCTGGAGCACAAGCCCATGAATCCATCATGATAGGTGATGATTTACACGTAGATGTATTGGGTGCACAAGCGGTTGGTATCGAAGGGGTATTGTTTGATCCAGAAGAAAAATTCACCCAACGCAATGGTATATTGAAAATTTCTGATTTACAAGAGCTGCCAGATTTGGTGATGAATTACTAAAACAACTCCTTCAACTTTATTTCAACCCCAAAGCAAAAACTTCTACGGGCATATTTAGGTAGGTGGTTTGTTCTGTGCTTTCCATTCCATTTTTCTGGGCGACTTTTTTAGAAGGATGATTGTCTACATGTATGATGGAAATGATTCTGTCTATATCTAATTTTTCCTGGGCATAAGCTTTTACACAAGCCGTCATTTCTGAAGCATATCCTTTTTGCCAATACTTGGGTTTAACAGAATAAGCCAATTCGTACTCCTTTTTACCATTGATTTCTCGGGGAATAATTCCGCATACGCCTACGATGTCACCCGTTGCTTTATCTATACTTGCCAACAAGCCCAAATTTTCATTTTCGTAACGTGGGAATTGTTTTTCTATCCACTCCTCTGCCATTTCTTTGTGCGTCTTGCAAGCTTCTATCCCTAAAAAGTGCAAAGAATTGTTGTTCTCAAAAAATTCGGCCCAAGAATTTACATCCTCTTTTTCCATGGGACGAAGGTTCAAACGTGCTGTAGATAAATTGAAGTAATCCATACCTACAAGTTAAGCAGAAAGGAGTTTAGAATGAATATTTTTTAGATGGCTAGATACCTAGATTTCTAGATCGCTAGACAAAAATTTAGAAATTTAGATTTTTAGACGGTTAGACTTTTAGAAGGATGGAGCCCGAGAATATTAGAAAGCAGGGCGTGGTGTTAACCACAAAGGGCTGAAAGATATTACACGGAGAACACAAAGTAAAATGATGTTTTTATTGAATTTTAGATTAAAAGGTTCTCGAGCGGAGCCGAGAGATGAATCACAAAAAACCGCTGCGCTAACACCGGTTTTCTGCCTATTGCTTTACTATTTTATAGCTTTCTGTGGTATTGTCTCCTTCAACTTCTAATAAATAAACTCCTGTAGCAATGTGCGACAAATCTAAGACATGGTTCCCATTAGTTCCAGGAAGTGTTGATCTGTGTACCAATTTCCCTTTGAGATCAAAGACAACAAATTTAGCATTGGGTTGGAAAAATTTATATTCAAGTGTATATATACCAGAGGAAGGATTGGGATATATGAGTAATCCATTGGGCGAAATATCTATTTGAATTTTCTGTAAATAACTCGTATCCAAACCAGCATCACAGGTAATGGGTTTTATTCTTAACTCATATTCTCCTCCAACCTCATAAATATGCTTAATAGTATCTGTAGAATTATGAACAATTTGAGTAATACCATCACCATAATCTATAAACAGTGAATCAAAATAACTTGAATTATTTTGGATGATTAGCTGGTTCTCGGTAATGCTTGTTTGGATATCTAGCTCAGGAGCATCTAAATAGCCTAAACAATTCGTTTTAAATACATAGGCGAATTCATAAGGTTTTCCCTCTAAATAAAAATTATGATTCAATAATTTTCCGCATCCATAGATCTCATTGTTGTATACAACAATTCTATAGGTGCAATATGTGACAGAATTGTCTCCATAATGTTTATAATTTCTGGCCCAATTTAAATCACCATAAACTGTCCTATTTTGTAATTCGAAAGTTCTATGGGTTAGAGAGTCGCCGGGTTCATACCTCGAGAGTGATAGAACTATTTCATTGTTCTTGTTTAGAACTAAATCATTAACCAAAGTTTCACTACCCAAACTAGTTAAATGAAAAGGAATTAAGTTTTTTTTCCAAACGATACTGTCTGCATTAAAACTGTAACAAAAAAGATTAAAATCGTAAAAGGTATTTTGTACTCCTATTGAGGAATTAGAGAAAGTAAAAACAACAGCAGTATCTAAGTCTAATAGACCGTAGCCTCCTAAATTTTTTAGAGTAGGGTTAATTTTTTTTGAGAATACAAGATTTAAATTAGAATCAAATTCTTTAATGAACATATAAGAAGCCCCATTTTGAACTTCGAATTCAATAAAATTATAGGTTATTAATATATTTCCATTATTTCGGTTTAAAATTTTACCTAAGCGAAAGCCCTCTTTTTCATCTGTTAATTGAACGTTTTTGATCTGTTCAATTTCAAAATCATCGGTAATTTTTATAAAATCAATACTTGATTTTATATAGGAAGTATCAGTTGTTGGTCTGGCAGAATTGACTAATAAGGTAAATGTGGAATCCAAATTTTGTAAGGTTCTAAGTGTGTAAGGTTGATAATGATTTACAACTAATGGATATTGTGTGAAGATGGTATCGTGAACTAAATTACCATTTTCATCGGCTTCCATACACTTCAAATAACTTTGATTAGCATGAAGGTCTACAAAGAATACCATATAATTTCCTCGGTAGTTTTTAAATAATTTTGTTCCATTTGCAGTTGTAATTTGAATAGTTGTATCACTATTATTTCCAGTGAAAATATTGTTAATATATCCATTATCTTCAATCTCTTCAATTAATAACGGACTTCTCATGGGTAAATAACCTGAACCTCCAACGACCTGAATAGAATTTGAGTCTACAACTATATCACTAAATCCAGAAAAGGAATCTAATACTTGATGATTATAGATTTGAAAGAATTGTGCCTGTCCTGATAGATGAACCAGAAAAACAGAAAGGATGAAGAGGATGGTTTTCATAACTCTAAAGTTAGTATTTTGTTTTTTAAGATGTAAGACAGTTTTTCTTTTAAAATAATTTTATTTACAACACCACCAATTTCTTACAAATCAACTTCTCTTCATGGCTTAAAACGGCAGTATAAGATCCCGCTGATAAATTATTGAGTATGTGATAAGTTCCTTGTTTTTTTGAAATTGCGACTTCTTGAACAAGTTGGCCTTGAAGATTATAAATTTTAATGACAGGATTTTCAATTGAAATATCTTGGTGAAGGTAAATGTTAATAAAACTTCCACTATTTGAAGGGTTTGGAAAGATAGTGAAAACACCGTTGTCTCCCTCTATGATATTATCACCGTTTTTGTTTTGTTGCGCTATAACTTGGTAATGAATTGTATCTGCAATATCCCCACATCCGTGAGCAATTAATGTAACGGTATAATTTCCATAATCAGGATAAGTATGTGATACATGAGTGGTGTATTCATCTGTATGCAAACTATCTCCATCCCCAAAGTACCAAGTATAGCTTCCAGCCATTGCACTGGTATTTGTAAAGTTGACCAGGTAATTATTTTCAGATGAAAATTGTGCACTTGCAATTGGATCTTCTAAAAAGCCCAAACAATTTAACTTAATGGCATACGCATGAAAACAATATTGACCCACACCTAAAAAGCCGTTATCCGCTGTGGGGATAATATCCCATAAAAAGTTTGAACAGTAATATGGTTCATCAAATACTTTATTGAACAATGTATGTTCCCTTTGCCATATAATATTACCACCCTCATCAAACTTCGTAAAAACGCTTGCAGGAATTCTACCGATATATTGGTTTGTAGTACTGTCGTATGTTTCCACAGATAAGTTTACTAGTGAACCCGAAATTGCTATATAATTAGAATCATTGGTTCTTTTCACCTCTCTTATAGCTGCAGATTCACCATTAATACTATCATTGGCATTGATGAAAAAACTCCATTCTAAGTTGAAGTCCTTATCAAATTTTGATACTTTGTTTAAGTAATCCCACGTACCAACATTGGGAAAATTAGGATCATTTGGCACCCAATAGCCTTCCCAATGTGGTAAAATAAGCCCTGTATCTAGTGTTGGGTAGACTCCTGACCAAGCAAATTGATGTGTATTACTTTTAGCGTATTTTTTTTTCTTAAAAAATTTAAGTTTTGATCTAATTCAATGAATAAAATGTCAACTTTTTGATTATTACCGTTCAAACCATTATTTGAGGTTGTTGTTAGTATTACATTTCCATTATTTGTAGTATCAATGTCTACTACCATATATAAATCAATGTTATTTTCGAAATCCCTAACATTTAAAACAAATTCCGTTTCATGATTTTGATTGGTTCTAAAAATTGCAATGCTTTGATTGAACTGAGAAGAATCCGGATGGAATGATGGTGAATTCGTTGCAAATACATAAGAGTCATCGTTTAATTTGATAGAACTAGTTCTGTCAAAAATAGAGTATTGTAAACTATCATATATCCAATTGATGTATTGGTCTTGATAAATTTGACCATCAAAACCAAATTCTTGAAATCTTACTTGGCTTATATCTTGATTATAGTCATAACAGGTATAAAAAGTAAAGCAAGTTGAATCTGTATTTTTGTATAAGTTAGAGCCTGAAAAACCGGGTCTTTTTCTGGTGTTATCTTCATGGTCTGTATAAATTGGAGTACAATTACCCTGCTCGTCTAAATAGACATAAAAAGCATCATTCTCATTTTGTAAAGTACCTGGTAATTGCCCCATACCAAGAACTACAAAGCCAGAATCAATCTCTATCGCAGATCGGAACATTAAGGATACGTTAGTATCTTTATATATACGTTGAAAAGTGGGTTGAGCAAAGCAGCCTTCACCGAGTATGAACAGAAGAATCAAAAGTAATATTCTAAACCTCATTGCTTCATTAATTTATACGTCTTTTGTCCCTTTTCATTACTTAGTTGAAGTATGTAAACTCCATTTTGCTCCGCTTGCAGATCTAATTTGAATTTCCCTTTTTTTCCTTCTAGGGTATGTGTTTGAATTACTCTCCCCATGATATCGTGTATTGTAATTTGTGCATTGGAATCTGTTAGCTCATATTCTAAGGTGTATTTTCCATCGGATGGATTAGGATAAATTTTAAACTTAATATCTGGACTATAATCCTCTACTCCTATGGTATTTGTTGCATGAAAATCATAATACAGCGTATCACTTTCTCCATTACATGCTTCTGCAATTATTTGAATGGTGTATACACTGTCTTGTGCATAGGTATGATTAATAAATAGTGGTGATACTTGCTCTGGAAAAGTGTCTTGAACACCATCTCCAAAATCTACATATAAAGTTCCGTAACGTTTACTTAAATCTTCTATCATTAAATTATACCCTTGTAAAGATTGAAAAGTAGCATTGGCTTCTGGTGGACCATCAAAGCCCAAACAATTGGTGCGCATTATCCAAGCGTCACTGGTGACATTTATAGAATCACCATAAACAAATCCAGCAACAATAAAACCACCGTCAGGCATTACTTGTAAATCTCTTAAATAATTATCGTTCGCCCTAGGTTTATACTTCCTTCCCCACTGTAAATTACCATCAAAATCAGTTTTCATAATTAATCCATTAGGGTCACCATAATTGTCCATAGAATAACCACAAAAAACAAATCCATCATCAACTAATTCTACATCATCAACACTGTTATCATAAGGCCCAAAAGTATATGTATTTTGCCAAATTATTGATCCTAAATAATTCAGTTTTGATACAAAAATTTCATTTTGACCGTTGTTATTTTCCTGCATTCCATAGAGCAAGTAACTAGTATCTGAAAGAGTTCGAAGATACCCCCCTTCATTGTTTGGCCCACCTAATGTCCTTGAAATTATAGTATTTCCCATACTATCAACAAAAACAACTAAGAAGTTAGTATTTTGATAACTTGCGCTATACTCAATACTTGAAGTTCTACCACATAACACATACCCTCCATCCCCAGTAGTATCCATAGACAAAAGCCTATCTTGACCGCTTCCTCCGTACCAATTTTGCCAAATTACTTGGCCGTTGGTATCACATTTTGTTAGCCAAAAATCTTCTCCATCATTGTTATTACTTGTACTTTGAACACCCGCTAAAATTAAATTGTTATATACATGTTTCATTGCCAATATAACACTAACTGTATCAATAGCTCCTCCCATTAAATAAGTTGTTACTGTATCCAAATCAGAAACTTTTATCAGCTCGGCTTGAAGACTTGAATTGGCTCCTGAACTATATGGTGTTGTAGTAATAAAATTGGTAATACCATTATAAAGTACTGCGCTACCATCAGCATAAGCCAAAGGAGAAATTAATGATCCTTTATTAAAGTGATTGACAAATAATTCGTTTCCAAATTGATCGAAAGACATCAAACTAATATTAACATTTAGGGGCGACAGTAAGAAAGAGTTAAAATTTAATTGAAACGAACCATCATTTAGCTGATGAAAATTAAAAACTTGTTGATTTTGATTGTTATAATCATACAAATTATTAAAATAAGTTTGCCCTCTACCAAGTACGTGTATACAGACAATGAGCAGTAGTGATAAGATGGTTTTCATAGTCTTAAAATTAAAGAATATTACCTGTTCAAACGCAAACTAACTCCTTGTATTTCAAAGAAAGGAAGAAATCTTTCTTAGATAGCTAGACAGAAATTTAGATTTTTAGATTTTTAGACGGTTAGACTTTTAGAAGAATAGAGCCCGAGAATTTTAGAAAGCAGGGCGTGGTGTTAACCACAAAGGGCACGGAGATTTTACACAGAGAACACATAGATCAAAGATGTTTCATTCAATTTTTGAATTGTTGAATCTTTGAATCCTTGAATCAAAAAAACCAATGCATTCAAACCGGTCTTAAATTATTTCATTCAAATCTTGCCTCCCCACAATAGCCATAATCTCAACTGTATTTGCATTAATCCTATAATAAATACTATCTACGCCACAAATACAACGTCTGTAACCTGTTTTTATAAAATCTACAGCTTCGAAGGAATAAGGACTTTCTGCAATAAGATCGAAATATTCAAAAAAGGTGTGAAAGTACTTGTCAGCTTGTTTCATTCCAAACCGCTCTACTTCATAATGATGAATGCGAATTAGGTCTTTTTTAGCTTGGTTAGATAGTTTGTAATTAGCCATTCAACATGGACTTTGATTGCGCTAAAATACTTTCCTTCGTTTCTTCCGTAAAACCACTTTTTTCGGCTTTTTCCAATTTTGCTTTTAACCAATCTACCTGAACTTGTTGCTTTCTGGCTTGTCTTATCAAATCATTCACCAACTCACTCTTGCTGGAGTATTCCTGACTCTCCACTTGTGCTTTTAACCATTCATCATTTGGTTTTGTAAACGAAATACTTTGTCTTGACATAATTAATTGTTTGATGTAAAGATACACCATATTCGAACCAAAATCAAATTGGAGACAGTTAGACGTTTAGATTTTTAGATGGTTAGACTTTTAGAAAGATAGAACGCGAGAACTTTAGTAAGTAGGCCGTGGTGTTAACCACAAAGGGAACGGAGATTTTACACGGAGAACACAAAGTTCAATGATGTTTTATTCCATGTTTGAATTGTTGAATCCTTGAATCTTTGAATTATTGAATTGTTGAATAACAAAAAAACCGATGCACAAACACCGGTTTTTCTCACTATCCTATTTTTTTGAATTTTGAACCTTAAATTTTGAATTATTTGGACCACGCATCCAAAGCAAACCTCTGGTTTTTATCGGGGTTCTCTGTTAATTTTAAATCGTAAGTTGAGTAGAAATAGCGCTGCACCTCTGGCATGGTTAGTTCTACGAGTTGACCTTTTCTTTCTACCGTCAATACTTTAATATCATCGTCGAAGTAGTTTAGCCATTTGTCCAAATCGCCATTAACTTTGCAGTTGTTTACGGCAACCACATTGTCTTCTAACATTGCTCCAGCCATGTCTGCTGGACCGCCTGGGTAAATGGCTTTTAGTACGCAAGAAGTGGCGCTTTCCAAAACTTTAAACCCTAAACGGCCTTCGCTGTATTTTTTAGAAGGCTCATGCAACATCTCTATTCCCAAGTACTCGAAGCAATCGTATAAAATGGCTTCATAACCTTTGGTTCCGTGCAAATATTCTTCAAACAACCAATCAAAGCTTACACCTGCCACATTTTCTATCATGGCTTTGTAATCTGCTTCGCTCACACCTATTCCTTTGGCACCGTAATTAAAGTACAATTGGCGCATCACTTCGTCTAGTCCACGTTTGTTATCGGTGTGTCGACGTATCATTACATCCGTCACAAAAGCCATTAAACATCCTTCTACATAGATAGACACTTTTCTACCTGGCGCACCCGGTACATATCCATCCAACCACGTATCAAAACTAGATTCAGCTACAGAATGGTTAAAACGACCCGGATTATCAAAATGACGTTGCAACTGCGTTCTCATTTCTTTGAAGTACTGTTCCATGTCAAACACCCCACTCTTCATCAAGAACAAATCTCCCATGTAAGTCGTTACTCCTTCACAGAGGTAGCCCATAGGTGAATAATTCTCTTTGGTATAATCGTAAGGCATCATCTCTATCGGACGAATGGCTTTTACATTCCACGTGTGATACAACTCATGCGAGCTCACCCCTAAGAACTCTGTGTACAATTCTTCAAATACCGCGTAAGACGGACCTAAAGCAATTACCGTAGATTTTTGATGCTCCACCCCATGGTATAATTTATAAGGAGTAATTTGAAAAATAAAGTGGTATTCCTTCACCGGAAACTCTGTAAACTTCTCGATTTGCTTCTCCGTAAAGGCTTTAAAATCTTTGATGATTTTATCCCATTGTGGCTTCACCTCTCCATTGAACCAAACGTAAAACAAGGTTCCCCCCATTTCATAGGTCTGCATCTGTAAATTAGGCGACCAGATAAAAGGTGTATCCATCAATTCGTGTACATCCTTGGCACTGTAAACATCGCCCTCTTTGTCAAAAGAGCTCGCCAATTGCCACGTTTCAGGAACCTCAAAAGTTACTGTGCACTTCTCCTCCATCAAGCTTGGATTGTACACACAGCAGTTCACTGGGTTTACATACAATTGCGTCTTGTCTAAGAAAGTAGAACCTGCATTCAATTCAGCTGCGTAGTATTGGTATTTTACGGTAATCTTGTCTGTATTTGCCGTATCTACTGTCCAAACGCTATGACTCGTTTTCTTTGCAACAATTTCTTTTCCTTCCGCATCCGTTACTTTAAAGTAGCGCACGTTTTTGGCAAAATTCCCCAATTCATAACGTCCAGGACGCCAAGTAGGAAATTGCAAAGTAGTTTGCGCTTCGGCTGTCGTCATTTCAACAGCTATATTTATGTATTGCGTTTGTGCTTCTGGAATAGAAAAATGATAATGCATTGTCTTCGCTTTTGTTTGAAGCTCAAAAATAGAAATTTTATAGGCTCAGCAAGTTGTCAGCACCCTTTTTCAACGCAAGAGCTCCTCCTTCTTTTCAGCTTAAAAATTCAGTTTTCTTAACACTTCAACAACAATACTTTGAAGAATTATGTAGTTTAACCTGCAATTCCACGACATGAAAAGACTACATCAACACATCCTCTCTGCACTTTATTTGCAAGAAGGTCATTCTAAAACAAAGGCCTTCTTAAGCGAACTCACCGTTTTCACTTATAAAAACATGTTGAGTTGCATATTCCCAGCCTATATATTTCTGGTCTTGGCACTCTCCAATATGCTCGGGTTAAACTTCATGCACAGGTACGATTTTCTTTTTGTCGCCTGCGTTTTAGCGCAAGTCGCACTATTACTCACGGGCATAGAAAGCAAACGAGAAGTATTGGTCATCATGGGCTTTCACTTCTTGGGTATCATCATGGAAGTACACAAAGTAAATGTGGGCTCTTGGAGCTATCCCGAAGATGCCCTATTCAAATTTTGGGGCGTCCCTTTGTACAGCGGTTTTATGTATTCTAGCGTGGGAAGTTACGTGTGTAGAGCCTGGGATAATTTCTCGCTAAAAATTACAGATTGGCCTAAAAACAGATACGCTATTCCGGTTGGTTTTGCCATCTACCTTAATTTTTTCACCAATGCTTTTATACAAGATTTAAGGTGGTACATCGTGCTTTTGCTCTTGATCGTTTTCAGAAAAACTAAAGTTCATTTCACTACCAATGGTCGGCAGCGCTACATGCCCTTACTGCTTTCTTTTGTGCTCATCGGTTTCTTTTTGTGGTTGGCAGAAAACATCGCTACCTACCTCGGGGCATGGCAATATACCTATCAACACAAGGGCTGGCAAATGGTAGATTTGGGCAAACTAAGCTCGTGGAGTTTGTTGGTGATTGTAAGCATTATCATTGTGGTGCAATTGAAACGTTTCTTTAGTAAGGATGTACATAAAGAAGGTGAGTTTTTGGAGCATCATTAGGCATCATTTTCTCCGCGAAGCTCCAAAAACCAGGTCGCCCCTACAAGTTGTTTGGCACAAAAAAAGGAAGCTATTTACTTACAAGTAGCTTCTAAAGTCGCTCTGGTAAGTATAGCTTCCTAATTTTCTGCGGCAACAAGCTTTTCAGTTTGCCCCTTACTGATGTGTCAAATCCTAGCGCGCATGTTCTATATAAGCCTTCGTAATTTCAAAAGAATAATCACGTGTTCTAAGCTCATCCATTTTCGTTTCTAAGCTCCAGTTTTCCTCGAATAAAATATTTTTCAAATCTCCAGTGGAAATGCCTTGTACTCCACTGTTATAGTAGTCATCATTACCTTGCGCTGGCAAAGGCTCACCAATACTATCAACAGCTGCTAAAGATGTTTTATAAAAGGTCAAAGTTTTGTTTCCGTCAAAAATCATCTTTAAAGAGTCCACGTTATTCATTCTAAACACCGCACATCCTCTGGTTACCTCTCCAGAAGTTTCTAAATGGTTATAATCAGCTTCCAAGTCATACGACCTTGCACCTATACTATCTCTGTATTCCACAATTTCTATAGAAGAAGATGTTGTGTTCTTGTAGTGGTAATTCACCACCTCGTTTTTCTGACACGCTGTAAAAAGCACCAACATTCCGCCCAAAAAAGCGCTCACCTTATTCAATTTCATAATCTGTTAATTTGATACAGCTCGCAAAAAAATCATCGTGCTAAGCAAGCTGTGCCACAAAAGTAGAGGTACTACTTTCCCTTACCTTTAAGTTGAGATTATCAATTTATTGTTGACAGATTATGAAATTTAAATTCTTGTTAAATCAATATTAACTGCAGCAAACCTAAAAGTGGTACTCAGGCATAAACACTTATCAACTCTTTGAGCTTAAGCTGTGGAAAACTGCCTGCCTTTTCCCTGCTATTCATTTCACTTTTCCCAATTAATGCTTAAATTCGCACACGTTAAATAATTTAAGAATATTCGGTTATGAATTATGATATTATAGTTGTAGGAAGTGGACCTGGTGGATATGTTACTGCCATCCGTGCTTCTCAGTTAGGATTAAAAACAGCAGTTGTAGAACGTGAATCTCTTGGAGGTATCTGTTTAAACTGGGGATGTATTCCTACCAAAGCTTTATTAAAAAGTGCCAACGTATTCGAATACATTAGTCATGCTAGTGATTACGGTATCAACGTACAAGACAGCAGCGTAAACTTCGACGGAATGATTGAAAGATCTAGAGGTGTTGCGAACGGTATGAGTAATGGTATACAGTTTTTGATGAAGAAGAACAAAATCGATGTTCTTAAAGGAAACGGTAAAATCTTAGCTGGTAAAAAAGTTGAAGTTACAGCAGAAGATGGTTCTAAAGAAGTTTACTCTGCAGATAAAGGAGTAATCATCGCTACTGGAGCACGTTCTAGACAATTGCCTAACTTGCAACAAGACGGTGAAAAAATCATCGGTTACCGTGAGGCAATGACCTTGAAAAACCAACCTAAGAAATTAGTAGTTGTAGGTTCAGGAGCTATCGGAGTTGAGTTCGCTTACTTCTACAATGCTATCGGAACTGAAGTAACAGTTGTTGAGTACTTAGATAACATCGTACCAGTTGAAGACAAAGAAGTTTCTAAGCAATTAGAGAAATCTTTAAAGAAACAAGGTATCAAAGTTAAAACTGGATCTTCTGTAGAGTCTGTTGATACTTCTGGAGATGGATGTAAAGTATTGGTTAAAACGAAAAAAGGAGAAGAAACGATCGAATGTGATGTAGTTCTTTCTGCAGTTGGTATCGAAGCAAACATCCAAAACATAGGATTAGAAGATTTAGGTATCGTTACAGATAAAGGAAGAATCCTTGTAAACGATTTCTACCAAACAAACATGCCTGGTTACTACGCAATCGGAGACGTAATTCCTGGTCCAGCATTGGCACACGTTGCATCTGCTGAAGGAATTATCTGTGTGGAGAAAATTGCGGGTCACCACCCAGAAGCATTGGATTACGGAAACATCCCAGGATGTACGTACTGTTCTCCAGAGGTTGCATCTGTAGGTATGACAGAACAACAAGCAAAAGATGCAGGTTACGAATTAAAGATTGGTAAATTCCCATTCTCTGCTTCAGGTAAAGCAAGTGCTGCTGGTGCAAAAGATGGATTTGTTAAATTGATCTTTGATGCGAAATACGGTGAGTTATTAGGTGGTCACATGATAGGTGCTAACGTTACTGAAATGATCGCTGAAATCGTTGCTATCCGTAAATTAGAAGTTACAGGTGAAGAATTGATCAAAACAGTTCACCCTCACCCAACAATGAGTGAAGCCGTAATGGAAGCTGCTGCAGCTGCATACGACGAGGTGATTCACCTATAGGAAATTCAAAAATTAAAATTCAAAGTTCAAAATTGATCTACTTTTTTTGAATTTTGATTTCGGAATATTGAATTAAAGAATGGTCCTGGTAATTTTACCGGGACTTTTTCGTTAAAAGAAGAAGCTAAAGATTAAGGCATGAAAAAAGCGCGTTTGTTTTTCGGGATATTCCTATTGGGAGTTGGTTGTACAGGTGAAAAAGAAGAGGTGTACGACTTTGTAGAGGTGTGTCAAAACAAATACTACGAAAGTTATGGCATTAATGCTACAGACACTTTGCTGAGCTTTGAGCAAGACCTTATTCAAGCAGGACTCCTGGCCAACAGCAGTTATGCGGCTTACCAAGATTTATTGGATGAACTCTCTAAAGAAATCTATTTTGACAAATACCCTATACGCATTTCTGCACAAGCGCCCTTATTAACCTTAAATCCTCAAAACCTTCAGGCTTGTGTTTTCAATTCCTTTGATGTAGACTCTCTGACTCTGGCACAAACGGCCTATTATCAATTACAAGTAGATTTACAGAACTATTACAGTTCTTCAGAAAACATACACATCTCAGGCGTGTTTGATCGATATCTAAAGCATTTGGATGCCCAAGAATTTGAACATCCATTTATACGTTTAGAGCTATTAAAATTAATTTATCGCTGGTACTTCGAAAGTGAGTTACAACAAAAAACACCTTATTAAATTTTGGTCTTAGAGATTAAAGTATCTTGTTGAAAGACCATGTTATATACAGCTTGGGTAGTATCGGTGTATTTGAATAAACCTTGCCTTTTGCCCTTGTCAAAATTCCCTTCGTATTTCTCCCCTTGAGGTGTTACAAAAGCAGCTTGTCCATGTAAAGTCCCATCTTTCCATTGTCCTTCAAACACGGTTCCATCTGTGCGGATAAACTTACCTTGACCAGATCGTTTATTGTTTTCATCAAACTCTCCAAAGTATCCTACATTAGGATTAAATTCAAAAATAAAAGCACCCGTAGAATTCTTCCCTTTAAAGGCTGCTGGATTTTTTTGACGTAGTATTTCTTCAGGATCCACTCTGTGTATCATTCTAAACTTATCTCTATACTTCTGAACGGTTGGATACAAATACTTAAATGTTGCAGTAAATCCTATAGATTCAACAACCACATGGGTAACACCATTATCAATTAAATCTGCTAAAACAGTATCTAGCTCTGCAGTGTATCTAAAAGAGGAAACTTTTTTATCCGATTCTATGGCAAATAAGTGAGGCTTTCTACACGCCACTACGCTGCCTTCAGGAATTCCTTCTTTTGCCCATTTTGATAAATCCATGTAGTTTCTCCAGTTTAAAGGGTAAGGACTATTTGCCTTTCTTTTGTATTGATCATAAGGTTTTAAGTGCAATGTACAGAACACTAAAAACAGAAGGGCCAGCGCAGGTGCCAATTCCCTTTTATTTTTGGAAACCATTTTAAGCACAATGTTCACCAATTCAAACAATCCAAAGAAAATTAAAAAGGTAACTAATGGAATAACGGGGAACATAAATCTGACCCCAAACCAAACGTCTGGCCAACATAAGAATACGGCTAAATTTCCTCCCAAATAAAAGAGCATAAACCAACGCCATTTTTTGAGTCGCCAAGCACCAAATACAAGGAGAACTATATATAGTGATCCTAACAAATAACCACCAACCGTTGGTCCTGGAACTACCCCAGAGGCATCTTTTTTATAGTTAACATAAAATCTTGGTGTTATAGCATTCGGAATTTCTTTACCTAAATAACGGGTTGCATTATTGCCCATTCGGGTTAAAAAACCATCAAAATCTACCTCACCCAAACTTTTGTTGTAAGGGTTTACCATTTTTAATTGTTTTTGGTAACCGGAACCTCCCAAATTAGACGTTCTAATTTGCCAAGGAACAAGAGCTAGAACTACTATAGAAACACCTACTATCATAGGCAACCAATTTTTTCTAACGATGCCCCACAATATCCACACCCCAAGAAATACCACACCTTGCGTTCGAATATAGATGGCAAAAATCATTGCAATAATTCCTACAAAGAACCATGGCGACTTATAAAAGGGAATATCCTCCCTACGTTGAATAAATGCAAAAATGGTAAGCAAGGAGAAAAATGCGAATATCATTTCAGACATCACGATACTTGAATACATAAGGTAGTGCATGTTAAACAACAGGAACATGGAAGTCACAAATGCCAAATGATCATTCTTACTTAGTTTTCTAGCAATGAAAAAGATCAACAACAATACACACAAAAAGAAGAAGCCATTCAAATGCTTAATGGTTTGTATGTCTCCATCTGTTACTTTTAGTACTTGTCCAATAACAAAGCTATACCCAGGTGGAAAATGATTGGCTGCCGGACTATTCAATAAGTGCGAATTCACATAGCCCTCTCCATCTGCAATCGCTTTACCCAACAAATAATATGCGGCATTATCTCCCCCTAAAAACACTTTTTCATCATAGGTTTCTGGGTAGGTGGAAAAGTAACTTACACTAATTACTAAAAGGTATAAATAAAGGGTTGCTTTTTTGAGAATAGCAGTGATAGGACTTGGTTTTTTCTCGGTTATTTTTTTTGACATATGCTTCTATTAGTAGTACAGTTGTTACGAATGTAACAAAAAAAAGAGTTGCCTACAATTAGACAACTCTTCCTTCAAATTATAATCTTCTTTCTTTAACCTCTTCTTGGCTTTACAACCGATGGTGTAGAAGGTTTAACCCTTGGAGTTGGCTTGGGTGTAGCCTTCGGTGTTACGCGAGGCGCTGGGCGTGGTGTTGGACGCGGCGTAGCTTTTGGCTTTGGCGCCGGTCTAGGGGCCAGCCTAGGTTTCGGTGCCGGTCGCGGTGTTGGTTTCGCTCTAGGAACCGGCTTTGGAGCAGGTCTAGTAGTTGGAACTGGACGCGGAGTTGCCTTCGGCTTATTCGGTGTAATAACACGCGGCGCTGGTCGAGGTTTTGGTGAATTTTCTCGAGGAGTTATCACCGTTTTTGGCGGTGTACGCTCTGTTGTTTTTGTTGGTTTCACCACAGGTGTTGGCGTGCGAACAGGTTCTTTTTCTATGGTTTGAATCGGTTTCCTTTCGCTTTCTTCAACTGGTTTTTCTGTTGTTATCACATTTGCAGGTTTCTTTTCTTGCGTTGTAAGAATTGGTGACTCATTTCTCGATGGAGAAACAGTTTCTGGATTAGCTATGGTTTGAGGCTTAGCTGCACCAAAAGTTGAATCTATACGTACAGGACCTTTAATAGCATCTTCACCAGATAAAACTGTACCTCCATTCACTTGACCATCTACATTCCCGTTCGGATTTGTTCCTGGTATACGACCTGTACTTGAACCAGGTGTATTATTTGTATTTGTTCCTGCTGGTCTTCTACCAGACCCTGGAGTTGGTTTGAAAGTTACTCCCTCCGTAGCTCTTGGAATTCTTCTGTTAGGTTCTGGATCTAAATCAACAAAGGCAACATCGAATATACAAGCATTCATATTTTCTGGCGCTATCCCCTGATCCAAACATCTTCTTCTCGCTCTATTTCTTCTTCCGTCTGGAATATCACTTATAGATCTATGCTGACGTGGGAAAAATAAATCTGTAAAGGTAGCTGTGTTTTGACCAAAGCCATAATCGAACAAAGTGGTTACTGAATTCACTCTATAAACCGCTGCATAATCACTGGCAATGTATCTTAAATATTCTCTTTCCTTCTCTCTTTGAGCTCCGCCAAGTCCTCCAAAAACATCCCTATCACTTGCTGTGAAACCTATATCGTTTAAACGACCTGAACTCAAATCTAAATCATCATTTCTTCTACCATTCGCATTCCCCAAGAGTCCTGTGTATTCACCAGAATTACATGTAGGAACTTCTACGTTGATGTTCATAAAATCAAATGATCCAGTTCTTCTAAAGTCTATCATTACTTGTTCTCCAGTTGGCCAA
Source organism: Lishizhenia tianjinensis (assembly GCF_900116425.1). Taxonomy (GTDB): domain Bacteria; phylum Bacteroidota; class Bacteroidia; order Flavobacteriales_D; family Crocinitomicaceae; genus Lishizhenia; species Lishizhenia tianjinensis. Next base: position 1,428,082 of record NZ_FPAS01000001.1, read on the forward strand.
GTAACCACATAACTTTTGTTACTTTTTCTTCGGATAACACCACCATTGGAAAGACGTAAAGAACTCGCATTCACGTAGGCTACTCTTCCATTTACTCTTACAGGTTCGTAGTGAAAATTGTCTGGAAATTGATTGGTATAAAACGCTACTCTATCGCCATTAACGTTCATAGCAGCTGCAATATTTAATGAAACATCACTTGTAGATGCTTTTTGTCTTGATTGTACTTCAAAAGAAGTTCGAGTAGATTTAGAAAGTACAAACTCTCCTACTGTTTGAAAAGAATAACTTTTACCGTCGAAAGTTGAGATGTGTGGGTCTCCATAGGTTCTCCCAGAAGTTGTAGAACATTTCACTTTACCAAAAGTTCTCTCCATAACGCGCCATTGATTTTGGGTAGAAACTCTCCCGGTATCTTGGTCTTCGAGGTTTTCTGCGATTATCTTCTGTATACTTTCACGCTTATCCTCTGGCATGAAATCAACAAACTCGGCTACTGTAAAATCTTCTGTAAAAGTTCTTTCACTTAAAGGTCGGTTAAAAGCAATATTGGAAAGATTGTTGGCCATCCATTCTCCGCGTATCATATCCCAATCGATTAATACGGTATTGACGGCTTTCAATTCTTCTTTAAATTGAGTTTCGGTAGGTGTGACTTGTTGGGTAGTATCCTGAAAAGCAAAACCTGTGGTAACCACGGTACAAGTCAGCAGGATAGAAATGCAATGAGTGTAAAATGTTTTCATAGTGTTAATTTTTGTCAACCTCATATATTTCGCGATCAATTGAATAGAAGTTGAATGTTCTGTCTTCAATAAAAGCAAAGTCTATGCCAAGTAACAAAAAAAATCCGTAGCCTACAGACTACGGATTTCAATTTCTACAAAACTGAATGATTTACATTCCTCCCATCATAGGACTTCTTGGTTGAACAAACTCTCCAGCTTCTCCAATTTCCAAGATCTCCATTTCGAAAACCAACGTTTCGTAAGGTGGAACTAAGTCATTCCCTTGTGTTCCGTATCCTAAATCGTAAGGAATGTATAATCTATACTTTCCTCCAATTTGCATATTTTGTAATCCTAAAGTCCAACCTTTAACCACACCATTCAAGTTGAATGCTAAAGGCTCTCCTCCAGTACTTAATGACATTTTGTAAGAGTTTTGCAACTCATTCATATCCGCATCATATAAAATGTAATGCGCTTTTACGTCTGCTCCAGCAGGAACCGTTTTACCTGTACCTTTTTTCAAAGTCTCGATTACATATCCTTCTGGGTATTTTTTCGTATTTGGACGCTTTAAAGTAGCTGCAATTAAGTCTTCACCTTTTTGTTTGGCTACTGCTCCAATTTCATTCTGTGCAACTACTTTTGTTGTGATCGTTAAGGCTTCGTATGGTTGGAAAATAAAGCTACCATTTCTCGGGTTTCTTAATCCTTCTTCACCAAATGCTTTGTCTGTTGAACAGTACACTTTGTACTCTCCACCTACTTCCATTTGCGCCATGGCATCTCTCCATCCTTCTACTAATCTTCTATCCTGGAATTGTAAAACCTGACTGTTAATGTCGTCGTTCATTCCATAATCTTTGATGGTAGCAAGCATAGTATCACCAAAGGTATTTTGCATTACCAACACCATTTTGTATTCGTAATTAGGTACTAATGTTTCACCATTACCCTTGCTTACCTCTTCTAAAATAACATCCTCAGAAATTACAGTCACTCCAGCTTTTGCCTTTGCGTCTTGCATTAATTTCGCTGCTGATTTTTTAGTTAGGTCGTTGTAAAAATTCTCTACAATTTGAATTCTTTCTTCTTCGCTAATTAAAGAAGTATCAGTATTTACAAGACTTCTTGCAAATCCTTTTCTTGCGATTTCAATATCAAAAACATTCTCTGCATCTTTTGTCTCTAACATTAATCTTGTTGCTTCACCAAGGTAGTTTCCGTAACATGCCGATAAATCACCCATAGAAAAAGCAGAAGTATCGATAGACAAATCTTGCTTTACTACCTGTTGCATAATCTGCTCACATTCGCTCTTTTGTTCATCTGAAAAATTAGCGTATCCGGCAACATAGCTTGCTTCCAACTGTTCAAAATCTAATTGCTTAAAAATTGTATCGGGGAAATTCTTAAAATTAGAAGCCATATCAGCTCCAATAGAAAAAGAGATCTTTTCTTCGATAGAATTCAAAGTAAGATCATCATAATTACCAGTTGATGATTTCTCACCACAAGCAACAAGAGCTAAAGTTAATGCTCCAAAGAATATTTTTTTCATGAATTTTATATTTGGGGTTTAAAAAAGTGGGGCACTACACCCCACTTCAGAAAGGTTCTTCTTAAAGAATCTCTAATAATTCTACATCAAAGATTAAGGTCATGTACGGTTGGATTGGTCCACCTGGGTGTGGGTTTGCACCGTAAGCCAATTCTTGAGGAACGTACAATCTGTGCTTTGCACCAACTTTCATTAATTGTAAAGCTTCTGTCCATCCTTTGATTACTTGGTTCAATCCGAACTGAGCTGGTTCACCTCTTTGTACTGAGCTATCGAATACGTTACCATCGATTAATGTTCCGTGGTAGTGTACTTTAACTGTATCTGTTACAGCTGGCATGTTTCCTTCTCCTTCTGCGATTACTTCGTACTGTAATCCTGAAGCTGTAGTAATAACACCGTCTTTCTTCGCATTTTCTGCCAAGAATGCCTCACCTACTTCTTTGTTCTTTGCAAACTTAGCTTCGTTTGCTGCTGTTAAATATTTCTGGATGATTGCGTTTGCTTCCTCTGGGTTGTATTTAGGAGCTTTTCCACTTAATGCATCTGTAATTCCTTCTAATAAAGCATCTGGTTGTACTCCTTCTAAACTTTGTTGCATTAAACTTCCTGCAATACTCATTCCTACACAGTAACTTACTGCTTCTATTTCTTGTGACATGTAATATAATTTTAGCGCAAAGATAGGAGTTTGTTTTAAAGGAAGAAGTTAAATGGCAGTTCCTTAAGCCCTAATGTTTCTTCTTCACAAAATTTCACGCTTTTGGATGTTGAAAATATACATAGACAAAAAAAAGGGACACCCTAAGGCATCCCTTCTTTGGAATTTTTTATTGAAGCTTAGTGGTTCACCACTACATTGATTACTTTCTTCGCTCCATTTGCTAAACTTACGTTTAACATGTAAACACCGTTCTCTAAATCTTGAACGTTGATTACTGTATTTTCTGCTTGTGCACTTACTGCGATATCTTTAACTGTTTTACCTGTCATGTCAACCATAGTAATTGTACTTACTTCATTATCGTTAAATGAAACCGTTAAGTTCGTATTTGCTGGAGAAGGGAAAGCAGTAACATTGATATCCTCTTCAATTAAATCTAAACCTAATTCATCAGCAGGGAACGTTTTTAATGCGAAAGCTGGAGTTTCTTCGAAACCAAATCCTGCTAAGAACCACTGGCTACTTAAGTTTGGAGCTTGTGGCTGTAAGTATACGTCTTCAATATTCGTTGTGTAATCTACATTAGGATCGTACCCGATGAAAACATCTGAATTACCTGTGTAAACACAGAACAAGTACCTTTGGTTGTCTAACATAACGAAAGCATCATCAAACTTAGCGAACACACTAGAATCTTGGTAATCTCCTTCAAAAATGTACTCTGTAAATGCAACTTGAGAGTAAGAGTTAACTCCTGCGTTTGCATCATTTAAATCTGTGAATTGATCATCCCACTGGAATGCTGATACGATGAAAGGCTCACCTGTTAAAACAGCTCCAGAAGATGCTCCTGTAATTGCTGTAAAGTACATTCCTTCAACTCCCATTCTAGAAGCGTTATCATTTCTGTAAGCCATACATGCTGTGAAGTCAGCTCCTGTACTAGGACGGAAACCTCCACTATTGTTTGGTAATCCGTTCGCATCTAAAGAAGCGTAAGAAATAATTCTATCCGTAATTTGGAAATCAGCATTTACTGAATTATCACCAGCGTAGTTATCTGTAGAATCAGAAGAAATCGTGTAAACCATTTCGTAGTTTCCTTGAGCGTACGTTGGCTCATTGAATACTGGTAAACTAACGAAAACTGAATCTTGTGCCAATAAACTAAAAGCTGAAGATGTCTCGTCGTACAAAGTAGTACCGTTTAAAGTAACTGTTGCATTTAAGGTAACGTTTGTTTGGTTGTTAAATCCAAAGTTGTACACGTAAGCACCTGTTTGAATGTCAAACTCTGTATCGTTCTGTGCTAACAACTGTGGCGTAGCATAGTGCTGAGCTCTAACAACGTTTCCTGCTTTTAATCCTAAATCGTTTGCGTAGAAACCTGACTTGTTCCCAATAAAAACATCTACTGGTCCGTTTGCCATCTCGTTCACAATGATAGCACCATCAAGGTCACCTATCATAACTACAGGGATAGTAACTGATGGTCCATCAGCACCAGCTCCCATACCTACAGGTCCACCTGCTTGGTTGTTAATGATAACTACTGCGATTGCACCTGCTTGTTCTGCGTTCAATGCTTTCGTTCCGAATTCACAAGAACCTCTGTACAATACAGCTACTTTTCCAGTAACATTCGTTACCGTTTGCATACAGTTTAAAGAATCACCTGTTGAGGCATCTTTAGCAAAAGCTAATGTTCCTAATACGGCATTTGCTGGGTCTGTTAAATCTGGAGTATTCGTCCAAGTTGTCGTTGGTGCGTAAGTCATATCCTTACTTCCTCCAATTGAGGCCGGACTTTCAACTGAAAAGATAACTTGCCCGAAAGACAAGGTCGTAATCAGCATACTGCACATTAAAAGTAATTTTTTCTTCATAATCTATAATTTGTTTTAGCAATCTAAATCTAATAAAACAAATTATCGTATCCTTAAAAAAACTTAAATTTTTCGTTACGAGTTTCTAAACGGCAGTTTTAAACTAGCAAACGTTCATACTTTTCGCGAATTAGTGCTGGACTTAAAAAGCTTTTTGCCCTTTCATGAATGTCATTAGGAGAATAGGTATCACCTTCGCTAATCATCTGACGCAATGCACTTTGAAGTTGATTAACATCCTTTTTATTTACCTGAATTCCAAGCACAGTATCGGCTAAATCGGTTAAACCACCACATTTGCTATAGACACACGGAATACCCGACAACCAAGCCTCTGCCAAAACTATTGAGAAGGTTTCGAAGTTGCTAAATTGAATCAAGCAATGACTTTCTCCTATTACACGTGCTACTTCCTTAGAAGGTAAATAACTGTATAGGTTTGTCAGCTCATCTAAACCAAACTTTCTCAACTTCTCGGCAACTTCTTTTTCATCAGCCTCGACGACAAGGTTAAAATTAAAGTCAAACCCTTGCTCTTTCAGTCCACGCAAAGCTGTTAAGATCCCATTAAAATTCTTCGTCATTTCATCTACAGTAGAAACATGAACAAAAGTAAAAATGGATGCTTTTTGCGCTGATGGCGAGAATAAATTTACATCTATATAATTGGGCAATACTTCAAAGTCGTTTATCAACTGATGTTGCTTTAAAGCCTCGCCGAGTGTATTTGAAACTGTAAAAATATGCTGAGCTTCCTTAAAGATACGTTGGTGTATCTTTTTTATAAAAGAAGAACTCTTTTCAAAGATTTTAGTAGCCGATAAATACCCCGACCAGTGTTCTGTAATGATATAAGGTAAATTGTGCTTACGCTTCAAATGTAAAGCAAAAAGTCCGGCTGGGAATGCCACATTCACATGCGCCAAATCATACGCTACTCCACCTTTCGCATAGGCCATTTTCATGGCTTTCACATAGCGTTGCAGGTTGATGAAAGTTTTCAATACGGGTAGAGTAGAACTCTTGTAATATACCTTGGTTACCCGAACTCCTTCAATGATTTCTTCTTCAAGTTCAAACTTCTCTACATTATCTTTTGATGACCGTGCAAAGCAAAGGTGAACATTGACAAAAGTTTGAATATAGGTGGCGTGTTTTAAAATAAAATTTCCCTCTAGTGCTTTCTCTCTATTCGGAAACCAACTGCATAGAAATAAGATATGCTTGCGAGGACTTTTCAAAAATTAAATTAAATCGAACAAGGAATTAACGCCTGCGATGCGCTCTACTGTATAACCTTCTGCAAATTCTGCTCCTATAGGTCTACCAAATTCACGCATTCTCCCTTTCAAGAACTCCACAAATTCTTTTCCTGATATGGGCGTATTCGGTCCTTCTGAACCTTCTTTGTAAAATTGAGTTTCGTAGGCAAAAATTGACTTGAATTTATCTTCTACATAAGGGGTAACATCAACTACAAAATCAGGTTTAAGATGTCTATCTTGAATGTAATGGTAAACAGCTTTTGGTCGCCATTTTTCTTGAGACTCACCTTCAAAATCTGTTTCTATCTTCAACAAACCAGCGAGGAAACAAGCGTCAGAAATGAACTTGGCACCTTTACCATGATCCGGATGTCTGTCGCTTACAGCATTGGCCAAAACAATTTCAGGTCTAAACCTTCTGATTTGCTCTACCAGCAACAACAAATTCTCTTTTGTATGTTCAAAAAAGCCATCGGCTAAACGAAGATTATGACGGGCTTCAATTCCCAATATCTTCCCTGCATTCTCTGCCTCTTGATAGCGCGTTTGCACTGTTCCGCGAGAACCCAATTCACCTTCTGTAAGATCTACAATTGCTATTTTCTTTCCTGCAGCTTTCTCTTTCAACAAAGTCCCTGCACACGATAATTCCACATCATCTGGATGTGCTCCAATAGCTAGTATATCTACTTTTCCCATATTATTTTTGTTTCTTAAACATGTAGTATCTTATTCCACTCAATATAGAGAAGGCTAAGAAAATGTACACGGTTGTATACACCCATTGTGGTGTTTCTGCAACTCCATCTCCTTGGGCATAAGAGTGCAATCCTGTCAATTTAAAGTTCACCCCAAAGAAGGTAAAAATGATGGAACCATAGCCCCATAAACTTACCAAGTTAAAGATAAACTTATCCTTTAATCCTGGTATGTATCTCAAGTGTAAAATGATGGCATACGTCAATACAGAAACAAGAGCCCAAGTTTCTTTTGGATCCCATCCCCAGTAACGTCCCCAAGATTCATTGGCCCAAACACCACCAAGGAAAGTACCTATCGTTAACATGAACAAACCAACGGTCATGGTCATTTCTGAAACATAAGTAATTTCATTAATGTTCATGTTTAAACGCTTACCATTGTTCTTGGTTCTTGCTAAGTATAAGGCCATATTCACCAATCCTAAAATTGCTGATAGTCCTAAGAAACCATAAGAAGCAGTAATAATAGCAACGTGTATCATTAACCAGTATGATTTCAATACAGGTTGCATGTTTCCAATTTCTGGGTCTAACAAGTTCAACTCCGTTACAAAAAGTAACAAGGCCGATAAGATGATAGAAGCTCCTAAAATTACTGGGTTCTTTTTAATGAAAATAAATCCTGCCATTACCAAAATCCAAGCAATGTAGATGATGGCCTCGTATCCATTCGTCCATGGAACTTCTCCTGTAATGTAAGATCTAAAGAACAATCCTACCAAGTGATAAATAAATACAACAGCTCCTAAAATGATAAAGGGCAAACTGATTCTTTTAAAGAGTTTTTCTGAACGTTGTGAAGGAACGGTTAAAGTACGGATGAAGAAAATAATCAACAACATTAGTCCTATTACTAAATAGGCATTCTGTGTGTTTTTGAAGATATTCATGTTGTTGTACATGATTTCAATCTTCACTTCAGATTCTGATGGTGTATCTACGCTTGTACCTTCTGCGCGTTGGTATTTTTTCAATGCCGTTAAGGTTTCTATGGCTTGCGCTTCATTTTCAGCACTGTCATTCGAACGGATTGTTAAAGACAAGTAATCCATCAATAAACTCATCCCCTGTTCATCCTTCGCTTCCCAATCTAAATGAGGAATCATCCACGTTGCCATAACATCTCCTTTCACAGGAACGGCTTTTAAATACTTAAAGGAATAGTTGGTGAAATTGTAGAGGTAGTTAAAACGCTCTCCTAATCTTATGATTTCTTTGTCAAATTCATTTTTACGAGAATCTGGTTTATTGTGCGCTGTGTTGTAAGCATCCAACCATCTGAAGTTTCCAATGGCTCCTGGTGTTGACAGTTCTTTTAAAGATGCATACTTTCCTGTATGAACAGAATCTCTAATTTTTGAAGAAACGTAAACCACAGGTCTATCCACCCATTTTGGTCCGGCCATTAACCAACTCATCGCAACTTGTACAGCATTGTAGCCTTCAAAGGTTTGTCCCCTATGAATTTTACGTAACATTTTGTCTGCCAATGTATGGAAAGGAACTGTTCTACCTTGTAAATCTTGCACCAATAAAGAGGCTAACTCTTCTGCGTGTGCTTTACTAATGTATTCAAAGTTAAAGTCTGAAGGAACTTCTTGTTGTGAAGCAGAAACTGGAGCGTGGTTATGACCTTCATGTGATGCATGGTCATGTCCATCATGATCTCCATGGTCGTGCCCCGAATGATCGTGTCCATCGTGCATATCATGATCATGACCTTGATGCGCATCCTCTAATTCTACTTTTTCATTATCCCCATTGGTAGAGTGCGTTTCAATTTTTGCATCCTGAGTAAAAGCTGCTGTTGAAAGTAAAACAGCCACAACAACAGATAATAATTGACTGCGCTTCTCTCTCGATTTTTGAATCATTTTGTTCAATTCTCTAAATCTACTAATCGGTGCAGTTAATGAAAGTACCATACCTATACTCATTAATAAATATCCTAAATACGTAATATTGGTTCCCCACCAATCGTGGTTCACACTTAAAATAGTTCCTGTTTCATCTGGGAAATAGTTCGATTGGAAGAAACGGAAACCTCCGTAATCCATCACGTTATTCATGAAAATACGTTGATCTTTGTACACTCCATTTACACTATCGATAACACTAACTTCGCTGGCATAAGAACTTGCCATATCAGAACCCGCATATCTATCCAATTGGAAATCTCTACAAGCCACATAGAAAGGAAGCTCAACAGGTACAGGACCGTATCCCGCTAAGTAATTTAAACCGTTAAATTGGAAAGGAATTTCTTTGATTGCAGAACCATTTTGGTAAGGTAACCTCATCAATTCTGACTTACCGTCTTGTTCAACTTTGATGGTCAAATAATTCGTGCCCTCATCTTTTTTATTTGATCTTACTTCTGCATAAGCCGAATTTCTATGCTTAGCTTTAAACATGATTTGATCACCTGTGAATTGGTATAAATACCTCGGCGCAAACTCAACTGCAGAATCTGAAGGAACCACAAGTATTGCGCTTGAATCTATGTTTCCAGTTTGCCTGTCTTCCACGCTTAACATGGCCATATTTACTCTATTAAAAGATTTGATGGCTTGTGCTTTAAGGGTATTTCCTTCAAAAAACAACTTTACATCCGGAACAAAACCTTCTGTATGATCTTCGAATGCTAAAATCTCAGATCCTATCAACATGCTTTCGCCTTCGTTTAAAAATTTAGATTGACCTCTAACTACAAATTCCAATACCGTTCCTGTTGTCGTATCATTACTGATCAACTCACGCACTAAATTTTCTTCGTACGAAACATAAGAAACGTTGATAGGAGCATGGTTTCCAAATTGAATTTCTTGCTCAAAAGGGTTGTCGTAAGCTTCCGATAAAAAACGAGCCTCTCTGTATTGAACCCCAGAAGTACCATCATCTACTTTTACCTGAACATTAGGTGTTGCCGTAAAAATGATATTGGTAGATTCTCCTTCTGCTATAGGCATCATTCCTTCATAACCGAAGAAACGCGTTACACCAGAACCTATGATAATTACTATGAAAGAAAGGTGGAAAGTAAACATGGCAATTTTTTCTGCCTTGTACATTTTGTAGCGGAAGATGTTTGCAATAAGTGCAAAACAAAGGTAAGTGAGTAAGATTTCAAACCATGTAGCGTTGAATACTGCTATTTTAGATGCCGGCGTTCCGTAGCTCGACTCTATAAATGTAGCATAACCAATTGCCACAGCAAAGGCTATCAATCCGAGCGTCATCGCTCCCATCGAAAATATACCTCTTATTACTTTTTCCATACTACTAAATTATCTGTCATTTCCGCGCCAAAAATACTGAAAGCAGTTGGGTAAGTCGTAGAAATTGCAGTTTTTTTTAGGTAGTTCTCCCCTACACTACTACTTTTGACTCCACATCGACAGAAATGGAGAAAATCGCAATCATAGGAAGTGGAAATGTAGCTTGGCATTTATGTAAAGGACTACAAAATGAACACATAGAGATCTCTGGTGTTTATTCAAAAACATTTGCAAACAGTCAAGCCTTTGCACGAGAATTTGGACTTGAAGTTTATCAAGATTTAGAAATGCTCAACAAAGCCGAAGTTGATTTGGTTTTGGTAGCTGTAAATGATGATCAAACAGCTCGTTTAATTGAGCAAATTGCAGCTCATCATAAGGTAGCCTATACCAGTGGAAGTGTAAACTTAAAAGATATAGATCACCCACAAGTTGGTGTTTTTTATCCACTACAAAGTTTTACCAAAGGCAAAAAAGTAAACCTGTTTGAAGTTCCATTTTTCATTGAAGCTAAAAACATGGAGCTCGGTGAGCAACTTTTCGACCTTGCTTGGAAATTGAGTAGAAAAGTGGAATATGCAGACAGCAACACTAGAAGTGAATTGCATCTAGCTGCCGTCTTCGCGAATAATTTCACCAACCATATGTACAGCTTATCCAAAGAACTTTTAGAGAATAGTAAAGGTAAGTTTGAACATTTACTACCGCTTATTTTTAATGCGGTTGACAAATTAAAAAATTCAGCACCAGAAGACATACAAACTGGTCCGGCCCGCAGAAATGATGAACAAATTATTGCTCAGCATTTGGATAAATTAGAGGGCGATAAGAAAGAAATTTATAAAATAATAAGTAGCTCTATTCAAAAGAAATATCATGAGAAGTTATAAAGAAAACCTGCCTCACATCACAACTTTAATTTTTGATGTAGATGGCGTGCTAACCAATGGAGATGTTACCTTATATAAAGACGAGGTAGTACGAACACTAAATTCTCGTGACGCATATGCCATTCAATATGCCGTAAAAATGAACATGCGTGTTTTGATTATTACAGGCGGGAATTCTGAAGCTGTTAAGAAAAGACTATTAAACCTTGGAGCTACTGAAGTATGTTTGAAAAGCTCGAACAAACTAAGCGTTTACGAAGACTTAAAAGCAAAATATGGCTTTGAGGATGGAGAGGTAATGTACATGGGAGACGATTTGCCAGATCATGCTGTGATGCAAAAAGTAGGAGTTTCTGCATGTCCACAAGATGCTGCTGTAGAAATTAAGGCAATTGCCGATTACCAAAGTCCATTTAACGGAGGTAGACACGCGGTTCGTGACATCATAGAGCAAACCTTAAGAGTACAAGATAAGTGGTTCAAAGAAGAAGCACTGCACTGGTAGACCTCTTAGACAGAAAGGATATGAAACAAAAAAGGACTTATGTACGCAACGTAAGTCCTTTTTTAATTCCTTATAATTTAAATCAATCCTTAACCACCTTCACGATCTTTTCACCCTCCTCTAATACTAAGTGCAAATAATATACACCCGGTGCTAAATCTTGAAAATCACCTTCTAGCTTTCCGCCATCGTATTCAAGCTTGTGTTCAAAACCACCCATGGCATCATATAAATAGACTCCAACGATCTTCTTATCACTTTTAAGGTTTACAGATAACTGCGTTGAAAAAGGATTTGGATAAACGCTTAGGTCTGTATCTCCAGCTATTTCTGAAGAAGTCCCTAACGAGGCCCCCATAATATTGGTAATATTTGGATTCTGAATAGGCGGCGCTTCTCCGTTTGGACCAATTTTCACCAAAAATAAACCTGCTTTAAAGTCCGTGTACTTCTCTTGATAACCTATGTAAGCAAAACCACCATCATTGGTTGCGATAATATTCTCTGTTTTGTCTTCCCCGTAATCACAGTAGAAAGAACCACTCGGAATGAAAACATAGTTTGTGTAAAAAGAATAGACTTTAGAATCTTCTTCTCCGTCTGGATAGGTTGGAATGTGCGGTGAGAATGCGGCTTGCTTGTTTAAGTATAAAAAACTAGAATCAAGAGAGGGAGTAAAACAGTTCGCTTCTTCAAAACCTTGCCTATCTTCTATTACGATATAATCAAACTGCCCTGCTGGCGTTATTGTCCCCATCATCATGTCTGAACTATCCCTTATTCCAACATAATTACCTCCACTAAAATTGATTGAATTCGGAAAGATATTTATATCATGAACAATAGAGTTACCTACAAGCTCTAGCGTGTCTGAACTAATTTGAGCACCTGTGGCAAGGTCTAAAAAATAAACTACTCCCTTGTGCATTGCCGAATCTGCTATGTAGTGATTCCCCACTAAATAAACGAGATCATTAGCTACCTCACAATCAGTTGGCGTATCATCAAAACTACCTCCAAACAACTGTTCCCACAAAAGCGAACCTGTTTTGGAATAACGTTGTATCCACCAATCCTCTCCACCAACTCCAAAACTCTTGGTACTTGCTAATACAACCACACCTGAATCTGCCGTTGCTTTTAGACTCACTATTCTGTCCCAATCAGATCCACCAATTAAGGTATCCCATGCTACATTTCCATCAAAATCTAAACGTGCTAAATATCCATCAAATCCTCCTGAAGTATTGCTGCTGCTGCTGTAACCACCCGCATAGATTCCGTAATCTCCAGCTCTATCCATAGCCAAGAAAGCTTCTTGTCCACTTCCACCATAATTTCTCGACCAAATGCTATTTCCTAAACTATCTACTTTTAATAATATAGCCTGAGATGGTCCGTCTTGAAAACTACTACTTGCTCCACAGAGGTAATACGAAGTATCTTCCATTTGGAAGAGATCATAACCGTAATCATAATCATCTCCTGCATAGATTCTATGAAATGAGATTTGAGCTGAAAGCGTGAATCCCAGAAAAACTGAAAGTAATACGAAACTATATTTTATAAATACCATCCTAATCCAAATTGTAATGAATTACCAAATCCTCTTTTACTCACCAAACCATAAAGGTCTTGTGTAGCTACAAAGGCGTCAACCACAGAAGTATGCAATCTGAAATAAGCACCTGCTCTGAATCCACCAAAACCTCCATAACTGGCTCTTGCACCCGCCGATAAACTCTCGTTGATGCGATAATGAGCTCCTGCATATACTTGAGGTACACTCACCAAAGTTGGATACATTCTTACCCCAAAAATTGATTGCCATCTATCGGTTCTATTCATATCTACGCGCTTAGCTACCTCAAGGGTTGCTGGCAAAAACCTCATTGTACTCACTTTTTCACTCTTTATTCCAAGAGAGTCCAAAACCTCATCTCCATTTAGAGAAAAGATAGATTGTATATTATCAAAGTTGGCCCCTTTAAAACTCAAAGTGGTGTCTACATTATAATAGGTCATGTCCTTGGCATAGATCAACCCCAAATCTCTAACACTAAAAGATAAAACACCTTTAAACTTATCACTTTCTTCTCCAAAGGGCATGTTATACTCAAAATCTACACTTGCTCCATAAGCTGCATAAAAATTTGAAGTTGCATTGTACTTTAATATACCATCCAACTCCAAAGCCATACTATCTCCTTGCGAAGAAGTGTAAAAATGCGATTGCTGTAAATAACTGTTCAAAGTATTGTTGCTTCCCACAAAATTTAAACGTAAAAAACTGTTTGTATTTCGATTAAAAAGTCCAACCCCTAATTTTTGGAAACTCTCGAATTGCAAGGATGAAGAGTTAAACATTAAACTATCACCTAGACGTTGACTATTACCTTGAAAAACTAGTCCGAACAAATCTTGGGTATAGGTTAAACTTCCCATGGTTTTTGTTCCTGCTGAGAGCATTAATCCAAACTGATTGTTTTTACCAACATTTACCTCGTGCAGCTTCAAATCTACTTGAGCAAACAAACTAAATCCTAATCCGTTCACCTCTTTTTGATCGCCGTAGGCTTCGTCAATTTCTGAACTTGAAATGTGACCTCCCTTGGTAAAGTTTTGTATATAACCTTTAGTTAAGGCTGAACTATGATAAAAGCCTAAACCCTGTATGTCCAACTCCACTTTACGCGTTGTGTCTATGTTCAATGCTGTACCAAAATAAGACTGTGCACTTGCATTTGGAGCAAGTAATAAGAGGGTGAAAAAACTAATTAATATTACTCTATAGGGCATGGCTCAATTCAAAATCGGTGAATAATTCTAACACAAGTTTGCTTTCTAAATATATCTGCTGAACGTTGGCATTGTTTGCGTCAACTTTAAATTCCACACCTACGTATTTGGCCTGATTGATAAGGGCAACTTGTTCTTCACTTAAGGTATAGATAAGTTCATTTTCTGTACTGGGGAAGTCGGCCAAATTCGTAACCTGTGCACCATAAGCGGCAGTAACCATATTCGCAGAGCTTAACGTTGTTAAAACTTGTTTGGAATCGTTTAACAATTTTAACTCAACACTACCAGAAAAAGGAAAAGAGTTTTTGGCCTTTAGTATTAAACTGCCCGCGTTAATATGGTTCCCTTTTAAATCTTGGGTTAACTCAAAGTCAAAGGTATCTCTATAAAGCAAATCTTGCACACCAAGTGCTAGAGGCATGTTTGACCTTAAATCAAGGCTAAACCTACTGTTTTCATAAATTTCATCGTAGCCTCCACTTGTATTTCCCCATGGATTTATTTCTAAGTCATAAGCCACCTTATAGCTGCTTCCTAGATTTTCAATAAAGTCTTCAACATTAGAATTGGTGGAGGTGAAATTAAAAAAGGCATCCCCTGGAACGGATGTTCCATTACTATTTTGTGCGGCATCCAAACTTTGGGGTACATTAAGTTGTGGACTTTGAATATTCACCACTACCCCATCTTTATTCGTACTCTGTAAAAGCTCTAAGGTTAATTCACCGTTTACGTTAACTCCATTTTCTACATACATCCCTAGATTTACGTTCGCTACATCTATGGCTCCAGAAACTATATTATTCATTTCGTCTAGGGTAAATGTTTCCGTAT
Organism: Lishizhenia tianjinensis; assembly: GCF_900116425.1. Lineage (GTDB taxonomy): Bacteria > Bacteroidota > Bacteroidia > Flavobacteriales_D > Crocinitomicaceae > Lishizhenia > Lishizhenia tianjinensis. The sequence goes on from NZ_FPAS01000001.1 coordinate 1,443,256, forward strand.
CGGCGATGTGTATATTCCCAAAATAACCTCGGGCATACTTCAACTTTAATTCTGTCATATTTAAGGTAAACCTAAAGACATCATTATTGGTCACATTAACTCCATTTCCATCCGGACTCAAAGATACCACCAATTGGGATTCTAGTTTATTAAATGCTGTTCCATCCTCTCCTGTTAAATCCAATTGATAATCAGAAAAATCAAAAGAAAGAACATCCTTACCTGCTACGCCGTTCACAGCCGCGGGTATTTCTTTAGACTGTGAAAAAACAACTCCATTTTTAGAGACTCCAGGAAAAGTAATGGTAAAAATAGCGGGCTCAACCAATGGGTTTTCTATTTGCACGCTGGCTACACCCTCCTTGATTATTACGGTGTTCAGTTCAACATCATCAAGTACGAATTCAAATTCAGTAACATCCGTAGGAATATTCCCCCCTGGTCCCACAAAAAAATTCAAGAAGTTCAAACTAAACTCCTGCACAACAGAGGTGTCTGGAATATTTAAATACTCAAATAAGTCTGCATCCAAAACCCTCTGATTGAGGACCAATTGCAAAGAATGATCATTTTCCACCCCTATTTGATTAGAATCTATCATTCGTTGAAAACTCAAGGTATCCCTAAATAATGGAGCTCTCCAGTTTGTATCCCATGTTGTTTTTTCCTTCTTACATGCTAAAAGAAAAAAAACAAAAGACAGTAGATATAGAATTTTCTTGTTCATCATAGTTTGTAAAGTAACGTGTGTGGCCATGTTTGGTTGGTTAGAGTTCCGATCCACAGAATTTGCAAAACTTAGCGTCATCATCATGTCCTTCCAAAGAACAATTCGGACACGCTTGCGTATTGTTGGATTTATCGCCTGCAGATTTTATAAACTCATTGGTAACTATACCTGTAGGTACGGCCAAAATGGCATAACCAAAAATCATCACTATAGACGAGATGGCCTGCCCCAAAGCCGTTACCGGAGAAATATCTCCATAACCAACGGTTGTAAGCGTAATAATTGCCCAATAAATACTTCTGGGTATAGAGTCAAAATTAGAATCTGGACCTCCCTCCACTAAGTACATAACCGTTCCCATTATGATCACGATCATTAATACCCCCAACATGAAAACGGAAATTTTGTACCTGCTATTGCGCAAAGCCTTCATGATGGTTGTTGCTTCTGAGAGGAATTGGGCCAATTTAAAAATTCTAAAAACACGCAATAAACGAATGGATCTGATAACCGCCAAGGAATGTGTACCTGTAAAGAACAAACTAATATAGGTAGGTAGTAATGACAATAAATCTATAATCCCGTAAAAGGAAAATATGTAAGACCACGGCTTGCGGATACACACTATTCTTAAAATATATTCAAGGGTAAACAATACGGTGAGTACCCACTCTAAGGGTTGAAAAAACCAACTCAGCTCTTCATTGATCCAGGTAACACTCTCCAACATCACCACCAATACACTCAATAAAATAGCAACAAGGAGTATAATATCGAAATTTTTACCGGCACGTGTGTCTGCCTCATAAATCACCTCATGCACCTTGGCACGCCAATCACTTGTAGCTGGTTTCTTCTTGTCTCTCACGTTGGCTAATTTAATGAAACTATATGAAAACCTTTCCTGGGAAGTCGGTAACTTTCTTAACATTCTGCGGATCTGTCTGCATCTTAAAGGGGCACACAAAACATTTCTATTAATTTTGCGTTGATATGAATATGAGAAACATGCTAAAATCTTTATTTGTTTTTGGAATACTTTTCTTAAGTTTTAGTTCACAGCTATTTGCTCAACAGGCAAATAATCTTTTGGATGAGCGCATACTAAAAAGAAGACTAGATCAATTACGCGCTACAAAGGATGAGGCATTATTACCTATTTATAACGACTCATTCAAGGCGGAGTTTTTGAACTTTTTAGACAATAAAGTAGCCTTTGATTATCCCTTTAACTCGCTTACCACAGTGGGGAAAATAACTTCATCGGATGGTCAAATTAGAATCTTTAGTTGGAACGTTCAGTTAAATCCAGATGAAAACATCTACAACTGTATCATCCTAAAAAAGAAAAAAAGGAAGGGTGAACACGACATCTATGATTTAAAAGACAACTCGATGATGCTGCCCATGTTTCCGGAAGAAACACTGGATGAAAACAACTGGTACGGAGCATTGTATTATGACATAGTTGAAGTAACGAAAGGAAGAAAAACCTACTACACGCTTTTGGGTTACGACCTAAACAACTCCTTTTCTCACATGAAACTTTTGGATGTACTCTATTTCAACGGTAGAAAATTAAACTTGGGTTACCCTATGTTTGAAACCGAAGACGGGAGCATTGCCAAGCGTGTATTCTTGGAGCATTCTAAAAAAGCTACGATGACTTTGCGCTATGACGACAGGAGAGCAAAAATTGTATTCGATCATTTATCTCCAGAATCTCCAAGCATGAAAGATTTTAGAGAATATTATGTTCCAGACATGTCATACGACGCCTATAAATTCATTGAAGACACATGGGTTTTAGAATCTGATGTAATTGCAACCAACTCCGAAGAATCTAAAAAGATGAAAATTTCTCGTTATGATCCTGAGAAAGATACAGTAGTTGAGGTTGAAATTCGCAAAAAATGGAATTCACCTGACGGAGGAAACACACCCGTTCAGAATGGAACACATGAAGCAAAGACAGTTCCTAAGGAAGAATACGAAGGAAATGGCGAAAGTAAAACGTCAGCGAAGGAGCAAAAGGTAGAAAAAGAAAAAACCAGAAAAGAAGAGGAATTCGGTGGAGTTCAATATGGTAACTTGGGGAAGAAAAAGAAAAAAAGACGCCGTAAATAAATTTTCTTTTCAGCCTTTATCAACAGTGCTTACTCAGATGAATTTTATTTTTATTTTTGTGGCTCCATGAGCGATTACATAGTTTCAGCTAGAAAATACAGACCGCAGACTTTTGACTCGGTAGTTGGACAGAAGTCCATTACTACTACTTTAAAGAATGCAATTAAAAATGAGCACCTGGCTCAGGCTTTCTTGTTTTGTGGTTCACGTGGAGTAGGAAAAACTACAACAGCGCGTATTCTGGCTAAAACCATCAATTGTTTCAACCGTTCTTCAGAAGTTGAAGCTTGTGACAATTGTGACTCATGTAACTCTTTTAATGAAGGTCAATCTTTAAACGTTTACGAATTAGATGCTGCTTCTAACAACTCTGTGGAAGACATTCGTAATTTGATAGACCAAGTAAGGGTGGCTCCTCAATTAGGAACACACAAGGTATACATCATTGATGAGGTCCACATGTTAACGACTTCAGCATTCAATGCCTTCCTTAAAACCTTAGAAGAGCCTCCAAAGCATGCTATTTTCATTTTAGCAACTACGGAGAAACACAAAATTATCCCAACCATTTTATCGCGTTGTCAGATTTTTGATTTCAATAGAATTCAAGTAAAAGACATAGCTGATCACTTGGCGGGAATTGCTGTAAAAGAAAACATCACTGCCGATCCTGAAGCTTTGCATTTAATTGCACAGAAAGCAGATGGAGCTTTACGTGATGCCTTATCTATTTTTGACCAAATCGTAACATTTGTAGGAAACAATTTAACCTACAAGGCGGTTACTGAAAACTTAAATGTACTGGATTATGACTATTACTTTAGAATAGCAGATTCAGCCATGAATGAAGATATTGCTTCAGCATTGATGTTGTACAATGATATCTTAAACAAAGGTTTCGATGGTCACCAATTCATCGTTGGTTTATCAGAACACATGCGTAATCTTTTGGTTTGTAAAGACCTGAACACTTTAGAACTTTTAGAAGTTGGAGAAAGCGTAAAGGAAAAATACAGAGACCAAGCCAATCAGTGGGACGCACAAATGGTATTGAGAAGCTTAGGTGTTCTTTCTCAAGCTGATGTTCAGTTTAAGGCTGCGAAGAATCAACGTTTATTAGTAGAGCTTGCCTTGATGCAACTGTGCTCTATCAAAAACGAATTCGAAAAAAAAAAAGATTAACTGATCCCGTAAAGATCATTCCTTTTAAAGGGCAAGATCCAAAAGATAAAGCTCCCGCTCCTAAAAAAGCGAGCAATGCCCCCAACTTTGCATCCTTTGCAGAGAAAAAAGAAGCCAAAGTACTTTCTGCTCCTACCGGAAATTTAAAAAATGGAAATCTTTCTATTCAAGAATTACTGCGTAAACAAAAAGAAGAAAAACAAAAGGCGATTCAAAGTGGTAGCGCGAATAAACCAACTGAACAATTTAGCTTAGATGACCTAAAAATGTACTGGCGTCAGTTTGCCTTTAAGCAAAAAAGTGCCGGACTTGAGACCTTATTCTCTGCCCTTACTGTAAACGAACCTTATTTTAATGAGGACGATATGCTCATCACGCACCATGTAGATAACTTAGTACAGTTAGAATTCATGCGTTCTCACGAGGCGGATTTGGTTCAATTCTTAAGAGCTTCACTAAAAAACTTTGACATACAATTAAAGTGTGCTGTTAACCAAAGTGAGGATAGCAAAAAGAAAATGTATACCGGTAAAGACAGGTTCGAAGAAATGGCCAAACGTAACCCTAACTTAGAGACCTTGAAAAAACTCTTTAAGTTAGACATAGACTTTTAAAGCATCTCATTAGAGATATTTTCAGGATATCTGCTGGATTTAGCAATTGAAGAGTGGCTACCAAGCACTTATTTCAAAAATAAATTAAAAGAAATCGTGTAAATACTTGGAATAAACTGGAAAGATTACCTATCTTTGCACGACATTAAAAAATCCGAGATGAAATGGAGTATATTTCATCTTTTTTAATTAATATTGCACCCCCAAAATTGGGAATACGAAAAAAGAAGAGTAATGGATATTATAAGAGAACTTCAGAGCGAATTAGTTGAAATGAAAGAATTTCCAGCATTCGGTGCCGGAGATACAATTACAGTAAGCTACAGTATTAAAGAAGGTAGTAAAGAAAGAATTCAGCAGTTCCAAGGGGTTGTATTACAGAGAAGAGGTTCTGGAGCAACCGAAACTTTCACAATCAGAAAAATGTCTGGAAACATTGGTGTTGAGCGTATCTTCCCAATCGCTTCTCCATTCATTACTGAGATCAAAGTAAACAAAAAAGGATCTGTACGTAGAGCACGTATATTCTACTTCCGTGAGAGAACTGGTAAATCAGCTCGTATCAAGGAAAAAAGATCTTTCAACTAGGAGAACTCTCTTTATAGATAATACTATAACCCCGATTTTACATCGGGGTTTTTTTATGCCTTTTTCTATCTTTAAGTGTGTGAAAAAATTCCTACTCATCCTCATCATTCTACTTACGGCAGTTGCTGGTTATTTCTATGTACAACCACAGTCTTACCATTATCTAAAATTTAATTTACAGGAACCTTCGGGTTATGCCTCCACGGGTTTAGACGTTTCTCATCATCAAGGTAAAATAAACTGGGATGAAGTTTTTGCTGCCGACAACCATGTAACAATAGATTTTGTTTACCTAAAAGTAACCGAAGGAAAAACGCATGTTGATACACAGTGGAAAAGAAACAGAAAAGCACTACTTAAGCGCAAAATCAAACATGGAGCTTATCACTTTATGGCAACAAAAAGCTACCCCTGGCCTCAAGTGGAACACTTTCTAAAAAACTACAGCTATAAAGTAGGAGACCTCCCTCCCGTGTTGGATGTAGAATTGGAAGGATTTTCGGATGAAGATTTGATTGCAAAAATGAAAATCTGGCTCGATGCAGTTGAACAAAGCACAGGAATTCGTCCTATCATCTATACATCTGATCATTTCTATACCACGAAATTCAGAAACAAATTCCCGAATACAAAGTTTTGGATAGCGTCTTACTCGCGCTCTCCCAAATATTTATCAGATGATGCCATTGTTCACTGGCAATGGACAAAAGGTGCAAACATAAATGGTATAGGCGAAAAGGTTGATTTAAATGTTTCCAAACTCATCTACTAAACAAGGACACGAAGTAAGGTCTGAGCTTTATTAATGGTTTCTTGATATTCGGCTTCAACTACCGAGTCTTTTGTAATTCCACCTCCTACATACAAGCCCAAACTATTTTCAAAAACTTGCATGCATCGAAGGTTTACAAATAAATCACATCGTTCTTGCCCTACCCTTCCTATCACCCCCGCATAAAAGCCTCTGCTGTGCTCCTCATGTTTAGCGATCAAATCCAAAGCTTTATCGGTAGGCACTCCACAAACCGCAGGTGTAGGATGCAACACTTCCACAAGTTGTTTTATATTCTCGGTAGGTGTACTAAAAGTGATATCCGTTTTTAAATGATAAACAGCACCGGTAAATATATCTTTAGGACCATCACTTTGCAGGTTACTCACTTCTGCCTTTCGTAATTTTTCAAGAATAAAATCAGTAACAAAAGCTTGCTCTTCTATCTCTTTTTGCGTCCAAGAAAGTTCTTTTGTTTTCTTTGTTCCCGCTAAAGACATCGTATAAAAAGCATTCTTCTTACTGCTCACCAAGGTTTCAGGTGTAGCACCCATCCATGTCCCAGTATTTTCTCCTGATATAAGGTAAACAAAAGCATTCGGGTATTTTTCGCACAAGCGATTAAAGGCATCTTCTAGTTTAAAATCTTCCGACTTTTCCACCTTGTGAATACGCGAATAAATGGCCTTTGCAATCCCCCTCACTTCGAATTCACTTTTGAATGCACTTAATCCAGCATAATACTCCTGTTCACTTACAGCATAAGGCTCCTCTGGATGAAAACTGTAATTCTTCTCACCATCCTCCTCGTTAAAGACATAAACTTCTTCCTTGTTAAAAGTGGTAAGCACAAAGTCACCCTCTACCAAACTTGCTAAAGTCTTTAACTCCCATTCACCTTTTGCAAAGAAAGTTTCTTCTCCCGGAATTCTATACTGTAATAAACCCAAAGCCTTATTTTCTATCTATGATCATGGTTGTTAACCTTCCTGTACAAACGAGTTTATCTGTCGACATATCGTAGATATCTACCTGCCAAACATGGGTCTTTTTTCCTGCGTGAACAATTTTCCCTATCGCTTTTACACTTCCAGACTTCACACTTCCCACATGGTTTGCGTTGATTTCTATCCCTACAGGCGCTTGTTTTTTTGGATCAATTAAAAGTACACTCCCCATACTTCCGATAGATTCTATCAATGCCGCACTAGCACCTCCGTGTAGAAGTCCCATAGGCTGATGCGTTCGGTGATCTACAGGCATGGTACTGACAACATAATCTTCACCAATTTCAATACACTCTATACCCAACACCTCCATGAGGGTGTTTTTATTCAACGCATTTATTTGCGCAAGGTCTACTTTCTTCAACATGACACAAATTTAATGAAAGGTGCAACTTTCGGAAATTCCAGCTTCAAATTATTAACAGTTGTAAGTAAAGAAACAAAGGAGCTCTAACTCCTCAGCACACTGCTTTATCATTATCTTTAGCCCATGATAAATATTGAAGAAAATATTAATCTAAAAGCACATACTACTTTTGGAGTTGATAGTAGAGCCAGCAAATTTGTTCGCTTTTCATCCTTGGATGAGTTGAAGGAAATCTTCGCCTTAAAGCCTGAGCCTTTTATGATTTTAGGTGGAGGTAGCAACATGTTACTTACACAAGATTACGATGGTTGGGTTATACAAAACCAAATCAAGGGTATAGAAGTCTTTAAAGAAGATGACGATTACATCTACCTTAAAGTAGGTGCTGGAGAAAACTGGCATGAGTTTGTTCAATATTGCATCAATCACAATTATGGTGGTGTAGAAAATCTTTCTCTTATCCCAGGTAATGTAGGTACGAGTCCCATGCAAAACATCGGTGCCTACGGTGTTGAAATCAAAGATATTTTTGACCACTTAGAAGCTTACCTCATAAACGAACAGACAACGAAAACCTTCCATAATTCTGAATGCAATTTTGGGTATCGTGAAAGTATTTTTAAACGCGAATTGAAAAACAAGGCCGTTATTACACACGTTTGTTATCGATTAACGAAAAAAAATCATGTCCTAAAAATGAGTTATGGAGCCATACAAGATGAGCTTCAAAAACAAGGTGTAGAAATTCCGAGTATAAAAGATATTAGTCAAGCAGTCATTGCCATTCGTCAGAGTAAATTACCCGATCCTAAAGAAATAGGAAATGCGGGAAGTTTTTTCAAAAACCCTGTTATCTCTGCTGGAGAATTTGAACTTTTGCAGAGTAAATACCCAGAAATGCCCAACTATCCTGCAGGTACTGAAAAAGTTAAGCTTGCGGCCGGTTGGCTAATCGAACAAAGTGGATGGAAAGGAAAGACCTTTGGCAATTTCGGCGTGCATAAAAAACAAGCCCTAGTTTTGGTAAATTATGGAGGTGCGCAAGGAAAAGACATCTATGATTTATCCGCTCAAATCATTGAAGACGTGCGCGCTAAGTTTGGGGTAGAATTAGAACGCGAAGTCAACATCATTTAGCATTTAACGAGGTTTGTAGTACACTATTTTCTGGTGGAGTTGTTGAAAATTACCTGCCGTAATTTTTCCTACTCTTCAGAATTAAATTAAATTTGCAAACCGTATGACCCCGAGGGGTATACATTTAAAACAGCAAAAAACACATATATGGCTCAAGACATATTTGATAAAATAAAACAGAACAGAGGACCTATCGGTCAGTTCGCGAAAGGAGTACACGGTTACTTCACATTCCCTAAGTTAGAAGGAGAGATTGGAAACAAGATGATTTTCCGTGGAAAAGAGTGCTTGGTGTGGTCTGTAAACAACTACTTAGGATTAGCTAATCACCCAGAAGTACGTGAGGCAGATGCTAAAGCGGCTGCAGATTGGGGTATGGCTTACCCAATGGGATCTCGTATGATGACTGGTCAAACGAGTGAACACGAAGCTTTAGAGAATGAAATCTCTGACTTCATGGAAATGGAAGATACAATCTTGTTGAACTTCGGTTACCAAGGTATGGTATCTGCTATTGATGCATTAGTAGACAGAAACGATGTTATCGTATACGATAGTGAATCTCACGCTTGTATCTTAGACGGAATGCGTTTGCACGTTGGTAAGCGTTTAGTTTTCCAACACAACGACATGGAGAGCTTTGACAAGCAAATGGAAAGAGCTACGAAATTGGCTGACCAAACAAACGGAGGTATCTTAGTAATTACTGAAGGTGTTTTCGGAATGGCGGGAGACCAAGGTAAATTGAAAGAAATCGTTGAATTCAGAAAATCTGGAAAATACGACTTCCGTTTATTCGTAGATGACGCTCACGGATTTGGTACAGTTGGTGAAAAAGGACAAGGTTCTGGAGAAGAACAAGGTGTTCACCAAGAAATCGATGTATTGTTCGGAACATTTGCAAAATCTATGGCTTCTATCGGAGCATTTATTTGTGCAAAAGAACACATCGTTGAGTACTTACGTTACAACATGCGTTCTCAAATGTTTGCGAAGTCATTACCAATGCCATTGGTAGTAGGTGCACGTAAGCGTTTAGAATTATTGAGAACTAACCCAGAGCACAAAAACAACCTTTGGAAAATTGCTACAGCATTACAAGAAGGATTGAAAGAAGTTGGGTTTGACATCGGTGTAACTAACTCTGCAGTAACTCCAGTTTTCTTAAAAGGAAACTTGGCAGAAGCTACAAACATGACTTTCGATTTAAGAGAAAACTACAACATTTTCTGTTCTATCGTAATTTACCCTGTAGTTCCTAAAGACGTAATCATGTTGCGTTTGATCCCAACTGCAGTACACACATTAGAAGATGTACAATACACTATCGATACTTTTGTTAAGGTGAAAGAAAAACTTGACAAAGGAGAATACAAAGCTGAAGAATTAGCTGCTGTAGAGGTAGATAAAAAATAATTAAAAGCCTAAGGCTTTATTTTTACTTGTTAAAGACGGTTTACTTTGGTAAACCGTCTTTTTTGTTTTCGGCACTACCCTTTTCCCTCCAATATTTCAACAAGAAATACTTAACTTTGAGCAAATTTTTCTCTTGTGAAATACAGTAATGAAGTTATCATAAACGCGCCCATCAAAAAGGTAATAGCCTTGTTCGAGGAAGAAGCGAATTTACCTAAATGGCAAGAAGGCTTTATAAGCGCTGAAATCATAGAAGGAGAACGCGGCAAAGCAGGGTTAAGGTCCAGACTCACCTATAAAATGGGAAAACGAGAAATAGTAATGATAGAAACCATTACTACTTGGGATTTACCTAGAAACTTTACTGCGAGCTACGATACCAAAGGTGTTTACAACATCGTAAGCAATCACTTTGAAGCCGTAGATGATAACACAACGAGGTATTTTACCGAGAACGAATTTCAATTTAAAGGCATCATGAAGCTTTTTGGTTTGCTCATGCCTGGAGCCTTTAAAAAGCAATCACAAAAATATTTGAACGATTTTAAAACTTTCGTAGAAAACGAAGCATAGCACATGAGACACAATTTAAGTGAGGTTACTGAACTCATCAAAGACAGAAGAACGATCTACCCTGAATTTTTCAGCACGCGAAAAGTACACAGAGAACAAGTTGAATTGGTTTTAAACAATGCCATTTGGGCTCCTTCTCATGGTATGACGCAACCTTGGAGGTTTAAAGTTTTCATGGAAGAAGGAAAGGATAAATTAGGGAATTTCTTCGAAGAAATGTACCTGAAACATGTCGCTGCAGAAAAGCAAAACCCACTGAAATTAGCGCGCATGCAAAATAGACCGAAAGCAGCCTCTGCTGTAATTGCTATTTGTATGAAGCGTCAAGAAGAGGAGCGTATCTCTGAATTGGATGAAATTATGGCTGTTGCCGCGGCAGTTCAAAACATGCACCTTACCTGTACAGCTTATGGCTTAGCAGCCTTCTGGTCTACACCAGGTTTCATGAAAACAGACGACATGAAAGAATTTTTAGGACTCGGTGAAAAAGACAGATGTTTAGGCTTTTTCTACTTAGGATACCCTGAAAATGAATGGCCAAAAGGAAGAAGAAAACCAATTGAATACGTTACAGAATGGATTCAGGAGTAGAACATTTAACAGACCTCGGGTTGGTGAACTACGTTCAGCACCCGAGTAACAAGGACTATATTGTTTACCGCTTTGCAGACAAGAAACGAGCGATAAGTTTTGAAAGCGCACTTAAGGAGCACAAAATTTGGTTTGAAAAATCAGAAGACACTCCCCGCACGAAAACTTTCTACCTCTACGGTATTCATAAAAGAGATAATAAAAAAGTTTCTCACCTAAACTTCACTGTTGAGGCGGCACACAGAAGTTTTCTAATAAAAAACAATTTCTTTCGTTACTTTGTTTTACTCTTTGTAACGGCTATGATAACACTAGCATGCATGGGCTATTGTGCACATCAAAAGGTGTTGGAAGAAAAAACGCTTGAAATTCAGAATACTCAATAAATAAAACGGTTTAAGTTTTCTTGCTTACATACTACTTTACTTCATACTATTTTAGAATTATGAAAACTATAATAACACTAACATTTGCGCTCTTTAGTCTAATCGCTATGGGTCAAGTAAGTAAACTTAAATCAGAGAGCTTTTTTGGAATCAATTACAAACCGCTCATCCCCTTTGGCATCGTGGGAGATGCTCCCCTAGATCTACAAAACGGCAACTTACGATCCACCGTTTCCTCTAAACTCGGCTACAGTTTTGGAGCTGTTGTTCGATCGAGAGTTACAGATCTAATTGCCTTGGAAACCGGACTCCTTTACACGCAGAGAAATTATCAAGCAGACATTACCCTGTCTGATTCTAACCTCTATGCCCACAGCGAATTTGGCATCATTAATTTCGACCTTCCAGTAAATGCATTGGTATTTATTCAATTGGGAAGAAACATCTACGCCAATGCTATGTTGGGAGGATCATTAAACTTCAACCCTTCGGATGTAAGGGATACGGTGAACCTGGGAACAGGACCTCATCAATTTATCTTTGCTGGAAGTAGATACACCAAAGCACCAGAAAAAAATGGCTACCTCTCTTTTGCCATTAATGCTGCTGTAGGTTTTGAATTAAGAACGCGAAAAGATGGAACTTTTTACATGGGGGTTGCAAGTAAAATTCCCGTTTCTCCAACGTTAGAAGTAGGTACAGCTTACAGACAATCGCAACAAGGATATGTACTCGGTAATCAAGGAATCTTAAGTGGAGCAACCTTCTCTTTAGACTTTAAATACTTCTTCCACAATGTGGAAAACAAGGGCTGGCAATACAATGGCGGACCTATAGAACAATAAAAACATGCAAGAAAGAATTCAAGAAATTGTAAGTGCTTTTCAACTGGAAGCACATCCTGAAGGAGGATGGTTTAAAGAACTCTACCGTTCTACAGAAACAACCCCAACTCCACAGGGAAAAAGAAATTTGCTTACAAGCATTTACTTTTTATTGACTTCTGACAATGCCTCAAATTTTCATAAAATTGAAAGCGATGAACTTTGGTATTACCACGAGGGTTCATCGCTAACTGTTCATACTCTTACCGAGGAAGGAGAATACAAAGCCTTAAAAGTTGGTAATCGACTAGACTTAGGAGAACAACCTCAAGTGCTCGTTCCTAAAGGCCTCATTTTCGGTTCAACCGTTACCGATGAAAACAGCTACTCTTTAGTAAGTTGTGCCGTTGCACCCGGCTTCGATTTCCAAGATTTTAAATTGTATACGGAAGATGAACTTATGGCGCGCTTTCCACAACACGCCCAAATCATTAAGCGTTTAACCCCTTAACCATATTTCGCATATCTCTTCCACTTGGACTTTCAAATATAGTAAGTTCGAAGGCGTGGATGGAAGCAAAAATGTGGTCGAAAATATCGGCTACAACTCCTTCATAAGGTTCCCAATCCTTTATTTTACTAAAACAATACACCTCCATAGGTACACCTAATTCTCTTGGCTCCAACTGACGCACCATGAGTGACATGTCTTGGTTAATATTCGGATTGTTTTCCAAATAAAATTCCATATACGCTCTAAACAAGCCTAAATTGGTTTGCTTACGTGCCTGTAAACTATCTGCACTATATCCGTGTTCATCGTTGTATTTTTTGATCTCCGCTTGACGCTTGGCGATGAATTCTGTTAAGTACTTCTCCTTCGATAGTCTCTCAATTAAAGCGGGAGAAGCAAACTTTACACTGTCTATATGTATCAACACCGCACGCTTAATTCTACGTCCATCGCTGTCTTGCATTCCTCTCCAGTTCTTAAACGAATCCGAAATCATGGAGTAAGTAGGAATAGTAGTTATCGTTTTATCGAAATTCTGCACCTTAACAGTAGCCAAGTTCACTTCAATTACATCTCCATCTGCTCCAAACTTTTCCATGGTTACCCAATCCCCAATACGCACCATATCGTTGGCAGAAAGTTGTATAGAACTCACAAAACCTAAAATAGTGTCTTTAAATACCAACAATATAATGGCCGTCATAGCTCCAAAGGCCGTTAGAATTTTAAGCGCAGATTTATCGGTTATTACAGACAACATAACCATCACCATCATGATAGATAGTACAATTTTAGAAACCTGTATATAACTGTTTATGGGTTTATCTGCCAAAGACTCTTTTTGCTGTAGTATATCCCTTAAGGAGTTTAAAAAGCGAAGGATGGAAATCAATATCACAAAAACAAGCACAACATCTATAACGCGCAACGCATAATTCTCCACGCTGTCTTCGTAAAAAGCGAAAACAATAGACACCATATAGTCCATAAAAAATAAAGGAACCAATTGGGCCAAGGCGTAAAAGAATTTGTTTTTCACCAATATGTCATCCCACTCGGTTTTAGATCTATCTGCTATCATGTGCACCAATTGCAACATAACTTGGCGCGATAGTATCCAAACAAACAAAGACAAAATTATCATGGCTACAAACAAGCCCAAAGTCCACAGTAGCTGATGATTTTGAAAAGCATCGCTCTCCAATATTTGCTCAGCCGACATATTACCCTTTTGATAGAAACTTAAAATCCAATCTTTGATTTGATCTCGCATGCTTTCTTATTTTTAAACAAAAATAATATTAATGCAACCCAAAACGCAATTTTACATTTTCGGTTTTATCACTTGTCTTCTTTTTCCATTACCAGCTATTTGGGCACTGTATTATTTTGAAGACATCTCCCTTTTAGAGCTCCTATCTTTCCATGAACTCAACGAGTATTACTGGGTTCTAGGTATTGTTTTCGGTTTGTTTTACGCCTTACTCGTTATGGCTTTTTCCGAAAGTGGTATTATGGAAGACGACCCCAAACAACAGCGCTACCTAAATGCATTAAATTTGAATTGGATAGATATTCTTACGATGTCATTTTGTGCCGGTTTTGGCGAAGAAATATTGTTTAGAGCAGGTATACAACATTGGTTAGGACCTATCATCACCAGTATACTTTTTATTGCCATCCACGGGTACCTCAATCCTAAAAAGTGGCGCATTTTTATTTACGGACTCTTTATTCTTCCCTTTATACTCACTTTGGCTTACGCCTATGATAAATTGGGACTGTGGTTTTGTATAGGCGCACATTTTGCCTTTGATTTGGCCATTTTCTGGGCTTACGGACTCCAAGTAAAAGGAGAAGAAAAGTTTAAAAAGCTTTAGAAGGAGGCTGCTTCTCCCCAAAAAAAATGGGGAGTCGGGTCATCCACTCTACGCCTTTGTTCACTTCTGTTGTTCAAGAGTCGGTAGCAAAGTTTCTAAGGGCACTTCGCCTCCTCCTTTTCACAAACACAAGTTCTCATGCGGGGTGCCGTTTCTACCCCTAGCAGAATGCACCACCACGAATCAAATTGAACTACTTCACTACTATGCGCAAAGGCGTTGTTTGTCGAACCAATAAACACTGAGGTACTACCACATGCTTATCGATTTCTAAAAGATCCATCCGTCTGAGTTCACAAAGACTTTCGGGCAATTGCACCAAAGCTCCAGCATTGATCATGTGTAACTCTCTTAACTTTTTAGCCCGTGATATCGTCGTTGGAATCGTATCCAGAAAATTTCTATTTAAGCTAATAAACTCTAGGCTTCCAGCATTAAAAACACTATCGTGTATACTTTCTATTTCATTAAAATTGAGCATCAAATTTTGGAGTTGAGGAAAATCTCCGATAAAGGCAGGAACTTCTTTCAATCTATTATTGTTGAGAATTAACTGCTTTAGTTCTTGTGCTCCTACCAGTTTTGGAGATATACTATCAATAGCATTGTACTGAACAGAAAGTATTTCCAATGCAGGCAATTCTCCAAGTACAGCCGGCAAAGTTGTCAACTTATTTTTACCGAGATAAAGTTTCTTAAGCTTCTTTAATTGACCAAGTTCTTCAGGTAAACGGGTAAGTTCATTCTCATACAAGCGCAGCACCTCCAGGTTTTTCATCTTAAAAACGTAGTCAGGTATTTCTTTCAAGCCTTGTCTACTTAAATTCAATTTCCGTTCAGCGGGCGGTAACTTTTCTTTCACCTCAAAGGCTGCACAAGCACATAGTAAAAGGAAAAGAAGTACATATTTATATCTTTGGTTGAAGTACATCTTAGAAAGTTAGTATTTATTGTAAGATGTGCCGCATTTAAACGTTCGATTAAACATGAAGAAATTAATTATTCTAGGAATTGGAGCTCTATTTGGAGCTTGTAGCCAGTCTTCCACTGAAAAAGAGGCGCATAAAACACAGCACGAACTTCCCGAATTTGTTGAGCAATTAAATCAACATCACCAATACGCAGCCTTTCAAAGCGCAGGTGTTTTCTCTGCAGACATCCTCCTTACATTTGGTGGAAAGCAGCGCTTAGATGCTAAAATGCTCTACGACACCCAAACTCAAGAAACGGCTTTGTACCACTCTGACGGTAAAAAATTAGTATTTACCCAAGATACAGTTTGGTTGAGTCCAGACACGGCTAGTTATCCTAAGGCAAGGTTTGATATTTTCACGTGGTCTTATTTCATGGCGCTTCCCCACAAATTAAATGATGAAGGTCTACATTTTAAGGAATTCCCCCACAAGGAATTGGAAGGTAAAAGCTATGCAACCCAACACCTGAGTTTTAGCAATGAAGTTGGCGATGCTCCCGATGATTGGTACGTACTCTACCAAGACACAACAAGTGGTCTGCTTCATGCCGCAGCGTACATTGTAACCTTAAATAAAGACAAAGCTACAGCGGAGCAAGACCCACATGCTATCGTTTATAAAGACTACCAACTGGTTGATGGCATACCTATTTCTACACGTTGGGAATTTTACGGATGGCGCAAAGAAAAAGGCCTCACCCAAAAACTTGGAGAGGCCTCATTATCTAATCTTCAATTTTTAAAGCGAAGTGAAGCTCTGTTTCAGCTTCCCGCCAATAAAAAAGAAGTTAAGCTTTAAGCAATTTTGCAAAATCTTTCGCGAAGTAAGTCAAGATAGCACTTGCACCTGCTCTTCGCATACTCAATAACATTTCGGGCATGGCTTGGTTGTAATCGAGCCACCCGTTTTGCGCTGCAGCATACAACATAGCACATTCTCCAGAAACATTGTAAGCTGTAATGGGCAAATCATAGTTTTCATTCAACAAGTGAATTACATCTAAATAAGCCAAAGCTGGTTTTACCATTAACATATCGGCCCCTTCTGCTTGATCTAAATCTGCCTCTATCAAAGCCTCACGTTTATTTGCAGGGTTCATTTGATAGGTCTTTTTATCTCCCGATTTTGGAGCAGAATCTAACGCATCTCTAAAAGGTCCGTAAAATGCACTGGCATATTTTGCCGTGTAAGACATAATAGAAACATCTTCAAAATTATTTTCATCCAAGGTTTGGCGAATTTCAGCTACACGACCATCCATCATATCTGATGGTCCTATGATATCCACACCCGCCTGTGCTTGTGCCAAGGCCATTCTCGATAAAATGGGAAGAGTCACATCATTCAAAATCTTTCCATCTCTTACTACACCATCGTGTCCGTCAGAAGAATAAGGGTCCATTGCTACGTCAGACATTAACATAATCTCTGGAAACGTTTCTTTGATTTTGCGTATGGCGTGTAAATAGAAATTCTCATCCGCATAACTGTAAGATGCTTTTTTATCTTTCAAGGCCTCGTCTACTGCCGGAAATAAATCAAAGCTGACTACCCCTAGGTTTACACATTCCTCAATTTCCTTTAGCAGTAAATCTAAACTCCATCTGTAGTTACCAGGCATAGAGGCTACTTCATCTTTTATGTTTTTACCATCTACTAAAAACAAAGGGTAAATAAGGTGTTCAACTCCTAAATGCGTTTCTTGTATCATGTTGCGAATGGCAGCAGATTTTCTATTTCTTCTCGGTCTTGAAAACATAAAATTCTATTTTTCACAAAGAAACAAAAAAGGCGGCAAAACAAGGAGCATAGAATTAAAAATGCAGAAGTAAGTCTTTTGCGGTTCAACTCCCTTTTATGGTATTTTTTCTTATTTTAGCCTAACTCATTCTAAGAATAATAATGAATTTTAAATTTAACTTTCTATTGCTATTAGGTATTTCGTTAAGCTTAGTTGCTTGTAGTGAAGAAACTACAGAAAACCCTCCTCAGGAAATACAAGAAATAGACCCCTATTTGAAAGATCCGAACAGAGCTTTCAATACAACCTTTGATGGTCAATTGTTCTCTATTCCTTCCCCTGTTCAAACAGCAATTTTACTTAAAAGTTTAAATTATAAATACGACTTTACTTTATTAAGTAGTTATTCAGAGGCTGAAAAATACGTTACCAATCAAAAGAAGGCCCTCAACCTTGGTGTGTATGGTGCCGACTTAGGAATTACGGCCCTGTACAAAAAAAACAATGATGCCTTAAAGTATTTAACGGCTATTCAAGGTTTATCAGAAGATTTAGGTCTTAACCACTCTTTTGGAGAGCAGTTTTTTAACCGTTACCAAAATAACGCAACCAACGAAGACACGATGGTTGTTTTGTTGAGCGAGGCCTTTAGTAAAATAGATTATGAAATTAAACGTACGGAAGATAAAAATTTAAGTGCGTTAATTTTAGTTGGTGGTTGGGTAGAATCTATGTACATTACCAGCAACTTACACAACATGCAAAACAATCAAAACTTAATTGATAGAATTGCAGAACAAAGTTTAACAGTTGAAACCTTTATTACCCTTCTTGATAAATACAATGAAGAGGACATTAATAAAGACTTAATTGAGAAATTTAAAAAGTTACGAAGATCTTACGCTAAAGTAAAACGTAGCTACACCTACATACCTTCAACAACTGACAAAGAGAAAAAATTAACAACAATCAATAGTAGAACGGAGTTGGAGATGGACCACAATATCTTTGAAGAATTGATGTCTGAATTCAACGCTTTACGTACTTTCATTATTGAATAATTGCACAACATTATGCATAAAATTTTCGTCTTATTTTCACTTGTCTTGTTGACTTACGCTGTAAAAGCTCAAGACTGTGATTCAGTACAGACAGTGGTAGAATCTTACCTTACAAATGATGAAAACGGTAGAAGTTTTATCAGTGACGGTCAGGCCTATATCGCTTACCTAGATAGAGAGAAAGCAGAGTTTAAAACGACGTTTTATGGAAACTCAGTATACAGAGTGGCAGCATCGGCAGGTACCGTTGATGATTTTGTAATTTTCACTATTTACGATGAAAACGACAACATTCTCTTCACCAATAAAGATCAGCGCAACGCTCCTTTTTGGGATTTTAAAATAGCATCAACAATTAATGTCAGGATAGAAACTGAATTGGATTTGGATAAAAAAGTTTCTGGCTGTGCAATTATGTATATAGGTTTTCAGAAGTAGACCATGAATGAAAAGGTATTAAATGCACTCATGCAGCTCTTCGCGATTATCTCGAAATCGGAAGATGAAGACCTTGAGAATTTAATTACCTCATCCAAGGGTAGAAAAATTGTAAAACAGTTCTTAGAACAAGAACTTAACAGTGAACTTGTACAAGAGTACCTGTTAAAATTTGACAACCATCTCTACATTCACAATGGTAGAGTAAATAAGAAGAACGGAAAGCGTAAAAGAACTGCAGGGAACTCCGTAAAATTATTGCGCATTTGTTCTGAAATCAATCAAGAATTAAATCAAAAGCAACGTTTTGTAGTATTGGTGAGAATAATAGAATTCATCAATACTAGTCTAGAAATCAGTCAACAAGAAATAGAATTTTTAGAAACAGTTGCCGAATCTTTTAATATTGCAGAAGAGAAGTATAAAGTCATTACCAAATTTATCTTCTCTACCAAAGCTATAGATCACGAGAAAATCTTACTCATTAGAAATGAATACAATGATGAGATTAAAGCCTCCAAGCAATTTATAGTTAAAAACCTTGAAAATGAAATTGCTGTTCTGTATTTGGAAACGGTAAAAATGTACTTCTTAAGGTATTTCGGTAAAGATGAATTTACCATCAATGCCCAAGTGGTGCCCAATGATAAAGTACACATACTTACTCAAGGATCTAATTTTAAGTCATTAAAATCACCCAACCTCTATTACAGTGATGTAAGTTCTTTCTTTAACAAAGGAACTGATAATGACGCCTTTAATTTTAAGGCTACCCACATTAATCATGTATTCCCCAATGGAAGAATAGGCTTGCACAACGTGAGTTTCTCTGAAAGCAACGGTAACCTGGTTGCCATCATGGGAAGTTCTGGGTCTGGTAAAACAACCCTTCTCAATATATTAAATGGTTCTACCAAACCCACTGAAGGTAGAGTTGAATTAAATGGGATTAACGTACACACCCAAAAAGAGGAAACGGTAGGTTTAATCGGAAACATCTCTCAAGACGATTTACTTTTTGAAGAACTTAGTGTTTACGATAACTTATATTTTAGTGCACAACTCAGCTTTAAACAACTCTCTCCTCAAGAACTCCATGAAAAAGTAATTGACCTTCTTCAAACCATAGGTTTACTGGAAGCCAAAAACTTAAAAGTAGGAAGTCCCTTAAAAAAGTCTATTTCTGGTGGACAACGTAAGCGATTAAACATCGCCATGGAGCTCATTAGAGAACCGGCAATCTTGTTTGTAGATGAACCGACTTCAGGACTTTCTTCTAGAGATTCTGAACGCATCATGGATTTATTGAAGGAACTGGCTTTGAAAGGGAAATTAATCTTCGCTGTCATTCACCAACCCTCTTCTGAAATTTTTAGAATGTTTGATAGACTCTTGATTTTAGACGATGGAGGATATTCTATTTTTTACGGAGATCCTGTGGATGCCATTGTTCACTTTAAGAGTTTAACTAATCACGTTAATCATAAGGAGAGAGAATGTCCCACTTGCGGTAATGTAAACCCTGAGCAACTTTTCAATATTATTGAAGCGAAGGTAGTAGATGAATTGGGAAATTTTACCGATCAACGTAAAACCAGTCCGAAAGAATGGGAAGAGAAATTCAATAAAAAACGCAAAAACAAACAGGTCAAGGAAAAGAAGCTTCCGCCCATTAAAGCGAAGTCTGACATTCCATCTGTGTTTAAGCAACTTTTGGTTTATTTCCAAAGGGATATACGCACCAAATGGTCAAACCTACAATATGTTTTGATCACTTTATTGGAAGCGCCTGTACTAGCGGCCATCATTGCTTACTTTGTTCGTTTTTATAAAGTAAATGCAAGTGGATACAGCTTTTTTTACAACCAAAACATACCACAATATATTTTCATAGCTGTGATTATTAGTCTGTTCTTAGGACTCACAGTCGCGGCGGAAGAAATAATAAAGGACAAGAAAATTCTGAGAAGAGAAGCCTTCATGAATTTAAGTTGGGGAAGTTACCTCTGCTCTAAAATCATTATTATGGGCATTATCTCTACCCTTCAATCAGCCCTGTTTGTACTTGTAGGAAATACGATATTAAACATAGACGGCATGTTTTGGGAGTATTTTGGCGTGCTTTTTACCACCTCTTTTTTCGCCTGTATGTTGGGCTTGATTATTTCTGCAAGTTTCAACAGTGCCAAGGTTATCTACATCGTGATCCCTATAGTGATTATACCTCAACTTTTGTTTTCTGGTGTTATTGTAAAGTACGACAAACTCAACCCTAATTTCGCCGAGCAAAAATCTGTGCCTTGGATAGGAAACTTCATTGCAGCACGCTGGGCCTACGAAGCCCTTGCTGTGAGTCAGTACAAAGACAACCTCTTCGAAAGAGAAATTTATCCGCTGAAGAAATTAGAATCAGATTACAACTGGAAAATTGACTTCCTTCTTCCAGAAATGGAATCGCAATTAAACATTTTAGAGAAGTATAAAGATGCTTCCATAAAAACTGAATTTGTTGATGAAGCCACAAAAATTCTCATCAATGAAATTGCGAAGGAAGAAGCATTGTTCAACCCTGAGAACTTTAAATGCGAGAATTGTATAACTGACCTTGAAGCAAAAATTCTTCAAACGAGCTCTACTTTTAATAACATCAGACAATTCATCAATACTTTGGAGGCTTATTACGCCAAGGAGCTATCTCACACGAAATCTGCCATTGAGGAATACAAGCAAAGTTTAACTCCAGCTCTGTTTGATCTTGCTGAAAAGACTTATGCCAATGAAGCTTTGGAAGATTTAATGTGTAATAAAAAAGAATTGAATCAATACGTTATTGCTGAGCATGAAATAATTCCCAAACACAATTTGGTATACCAAACGCCGGATAACGGAATTTTTAATGCGCATTTTTATACGGCCTACAAATACATGTTCCATAAAAAGTACAGTACCTATCAGATTAACATGATCGTACTTTGGGTAATGTCTTTCTTGTTTGGACTGGTACTACTCTACCAACTCCCTCAAAAGTTGATGCAATCAATCAATAGAAAATAAAAAAGTCCCGACGAGTTGTCGGGACTTTTCTTTTGTATCTTATTGGGGCTTACATTAACATACCTCCACAAACGTGAAGTGTTTGTCCTGTAATGTATGCTGACATATCTGAAGCTAAGAAAACGGTTGCATTTGCAACATCTTCTGGAGATCCACCTCTTTTCAAAGGAATAGAGTTTCTCCATTCTTGTACAACTTTCTCATCTAAAGCTGCTGTCATTTCTGTTTCAATAAATCCTGGAGCAATTGCATTACATCTAATGTTTCTAGAACCTAATTCTTGTGCAACACTCTTAGTAAATCCTATCATACCTGCTTTAGAAGCTGCGTAATTTGCTTGACCTGCATTACCTGAAACACCTACTACAGATGACATGTTAATGATAGATCCTTTTCTCGCTTTTAACATAGGACGTTGAACTGCTTTCGTTAAGTTAAATGCAGATTTCAAGTTGGTATTCATTACTTCATCCCACTGCTCTTCTGTCATTCTCATCAACAACGTATCTCTAGTGATACCTGCATTGTTAATCAACACATCAACTTGTCCAAAAGCTTCCATTACATCATCTACTAACTTTTGCGCTGCTTCAAAGTCACTAGCATTAGATTTAAATCCTTTTACTTCTCCTCCATTTTGAGTCAATTCAGCCTCTAACGCTTTTGCTTTTTCTTCAGAAGACAAGTAAGTGAAAGCTACTTTAGCTCCTTCTTCAACACATTTCTGTGCAATTGCCTTACCTATTCCTCTTGACGCACCAGTAATGATGACAACCTTATCTTTTAATAACATAGTGTTCGTTTTGTTTAGGCAACAAATATAATCAATTCATCATTTTAGGCGATCAAAATATTTTAGTGCTCACTTACCGCTCATCATGAATAAATGTCAACTAACTAAAGTTTTCTGAATTTTTTTACACAATTGTTTTGTCAACTCAAAAACTTCATTAATTTTGTCTCAGGTTTAGTTGTAAAAGGTAGGTTAGATTGAAAGGAGTAAAACGCTAGTTTTGCTCCTTTCTCATTTTTATTCAATACGTTATGAAAAGCTTAGTTGTAATTGGTGGGCCAACGGCCAGTGGTAAAACAGGTTTATCCGTTGCATTAGCCAAACAACTCAAGTGTCCTATCCTTTCTGCAGACAGTCGCCAATTCTACAAAGAAGTAGCTATAGGTACTGCTAAACCCTCTCCTGAAGAGCAAGAAGGCGTTCCCCATTATTTTATAGATAGCCATTCTTTACAAAATCCATTATCATCCGGCGCCTTTGAAGAAGAAGCCATCCCCTTAATTGAAAAGTTATTTCAAGAGCACGATACACTCATCCTTACAGGTGGGTCTGGACTTTTTATAGATGCCATCCTTTACGGTATAGATAACATCCCCAAAGATAACAAGGTAAAGGAACACTACATACAACTTCAGGAAGCCCAAGGTTTAGATGTTTTGTTGGCTGAACTAGCAGCAAAAGACCCGGAGTATTATCAGGAAGTTGACAAGGGAAATAGTCACAGAGTAATCAGAGCCTTAGAAGCTATTGCTTGCTCTGGACAAAAATTTTCAGAACTAAGAAAGCACACTCAAAAGCCAAGAAATTTTACGCCATACATCTTCCTTTTGGACCATGAAAGAGAAGCCCTTTATTCTAGAATAAATCAGCGCGTTGATATTATGCTACAGGAAGGCTTGTTGGAAGAAGTTAAAAGTGTTGCCCACCTTAGACACCTTCAAAGTTTAAATACTGTTGGATACAAAGAGGTATTTGATTATCTAGATGGAAAAACAAGCCTAGAAGAATGTGTTGAACTGATTAAGCGCAATACTAGGCGCTATGCCAAACGACAAATCACATGGTTTAAAAGATACAAAGACGCTAGTTGGATACCTTATACAAACATTGAGGAAATGACAGCTTTCATTCGAAAAAGGCTACAGGTAAAATAATTCACCATCGCGTTACCAAGTTTTTCTGTATTTTTAATACTATGAAAAAAGCGTTACTTTACTTTGCCCTACTCGGACTTGCTCTTCCCATTTTTATTGCCTGTAAAAAAGACCCTTTAGAATTCACCGTAAAAGGAACTGTATACGACGAAAGCTTTAACCAAGGTTTAGAAGGAGCTAAAGTTACTTTTAAAGCCCTGGATGCCAATTCAGGAGACTTACGCATCATAGGAGAAACTACTTTAGATGAAACTGGAAATTATAGTTTTACCTTTTTAAGAAAACGCGATCAAGAATTTCAGTTTACCGCTGAAAAAGACAATTACTACCTGATTGACGAAACCATCTGTTTTCCTGAATTAACGGTAGAAAGTGACAACGTATTCGATTACTCAACTTCGGCTAAATCTTACGTCAAGTTTAAAATTAAAAATACAGGTGCAAGTGAAGAAACCGATCAGTTGAAACTTGAAATTTACGAAGCAAAAACGAATTGCGAAGATTGCTGTGGTTTAGGTCAACGTTACTTTAATGGTACCAATATAGACACTAATTTATATTGTGCCAACGATGGAAATGAATACTATAAATTCATTTATTGGGTACCAGAAATTAGTTTGGTTGTGTTCGACAGTTTAATCACTCCCCCATTCGACACTGTAGAATATTTAATTGAATACTAAAGCGCTGCGCGTGCCGCGGTAATAGATACGCGCTTACCATTTTTAAAGGCTACCACAAAAGCTGAAGTATAACCTTTCGAAATCATTTCTTTGCGTAAAGCCAGGGCTGCATCTATGTCCATCACATAGTTACCAACCGTGTATTTAAATAGTTTGTTCTGGAAATACTCCTCCACAGTTAAACCTTTAAACCTAGGATCATTTAAGGCAACCTTCGTAGTTGAAGTTTCGATTTGTACTTTAAAAACATATTTATCCTTGAGGTCAATTTGCGCGGTTGGTTCCAACTCTTCCTCTACCATTTCTTGTACTGGAATAGTATCCACAGGTATTAAAACGCTATCCGGTAAATCGGCTATTTCTTTCGCATCAACGATAAGGGTATTCACTCCCTCAATCTCACTTTTATACTCTTGAAAAGCTTTGAAAATACTATTGGCCATTTTCTGTTGATTGATAGGGTTGGCCAAAAATTTCTCCTCTTCCTTGTGGGTTAAAAATCCTGTTTCTATCAACACACTCGGCATAGTTGTTTTGTACAACACCAAAAACCCAGCTTGTTTTACACCTCTATCGTATCTCCCTAGATTTTTAAATTGCGCTTGAATCTTTGCAGCAAAACTTATACTCTGTTGTAAAAACACACTCAACTGCAAATTACGGGCTATAATGGCATCCGGACTCAAATCAAAATCTTTGTATTTTTCTCCATTGTCCTCCTCCAAGTAAATAGTACTATTTTCTCGTTCGGCTATTTTCTGTTGACTTTCTGTTCTGTGTAAACCTAAGACGTAGGTTTCTACTCCTTTAGCTGCCGGACTTGCTGCATTGGCGTGTATACAAATGAAAAGATCTGCATTGTTGTCGTTGGCCAATTTTGCTCTATCATCTAAGGATACAAAAACATCTGTTTTACGCGTGTAGATAATTTTAATTTCAGGATATTTCGCCCCAATATATTCCCCAAGTTTCAATCCTATTGCTAATGCAATATCTTTTTCTTTCGAATGCTCTCCATGACAACCTGGATCGTGACCTCCGTGACCGGGATCAATAACGATGGTTCTTACTCCATCTGGTAATACTACCTCCTCCTGAGCAAAGGTGAATAGAGCTGTTAATAATGTGAAAAATATGAATATGGATGAAAAAAAGTTGCGCATCACCTAAGGTAATTTTTTAGTTTTGTATCCGTTATAACTCGGATATTACAAATTTACTAAGAACACTTGCTCAAATCACGTACCATAGTTCAGTTTTTCGTCGTTAGATTGTTAATAATTCTGGGTATAATCTATTCGGCTCCAAGCTTTTCATTTGGTCAAGAAAGGATTGTTAAAGTAGACAACACCTTAGAGGCTCCCATTATTTATTCTTGTAGAGACAGTATACTTACCGATATTAAAACAGGTATTTCTGCACTATACGGTGAGGCCAAGGTTGAATATGAAGGCATATCACTCACGGCCGACTATATAGAAATGGACATGGAGCACCGCACTGTGCTTGCTACCTACACCCTAGACAAAGACAGCAACAGAGTGGGAATTCCCGTTTTTAGTGATGGTAGTGAAGAAGTAAGAGCAGCCACTCTGAAATACAATTTCGAAACAGAAAAAGCATACATACAAGAACTTAAAGTTAAACAAGAAGAGAACTATCTTCACATGGAAAGGGCCAAGCGTCAAACCAATGGCGAATTGCACTTTGTAGAAGGAAAGTTTACCACCTGTGATTTAGACGAACCCCATTACCATTTCCAACTTTCTAAGGCAGTTATGGTTCCCAACAAACGCATCGTTAGCGGACCTTTAAACCTTTGGATAGCCGGTGTACCTACACCTTTAGGATTACCCTTTATTTTTCTTCCCACACAAGAAAGAGAACAAACAGGAATCATTTTTCCGCAATTGGCCTTTCAAAACGCGAACTTGGGAATGGGCTTTCAAGATTTGGGTTACTTCTTCCCTATCAAAGCTTCCGATAAAATTCAAACGAGTTTATACGCCTCTGCCTACACCAGTGGAACCTTTGGCTTTAAAAATTACACGCAGTATAACGACAGGTACAAATACAATGGATCTTTAGAATTGAGTTTCATTCAAATCAATAGACCTTTTCCTAACGACAGCACCTTACAAAACAACAGCGTAATCAAATGGCAGCACCGCCAAAAAAACAACGCTAACCCCTATTGGAATTTCAGTTCAGATGTAAACTTTCAATCGAGTAACGACCCTACACTTAGTACGCAAACCGACAATCCAGACTTCTTAAAAAGTACCTTAAACTCGAGTATTAACATTACCAGAAAGTTCCCTTCAAAACCCGTTACTATGGGGTTAAAACTGGCAATGAAACAAAATAAAAGCTCAAGAAACATTGACATGGACTTACCGGTTTATACCTTGAATGTTAACCGTTTCTTCCCCTTCAAATTTCTGAGAACAAATCCTATTGGACCTGAAAGATTTTATGAAAAGATAGGTGTAACCTATAACCTTGAGGCTAGAAACAATACAGTGTTTGCCGATTCTTTAATACAAACAAGAGATTACACAAACATGGCGGCCAACCTGAGAAATGGAGTTAAGAACTCTTTAAAAGTAACCACTGCCATACCTTTACTCAATAGCAGATTCACCTTAACGCCATCCATCAATTACAATTCTAGAATAAACCTCCAGGGTATAGACCAGGTTTATGATTTTACGGGTGATAGCATTATAGAAAGAGAAAGCAATGAGTATGGAGGTTATTCTCAAGATTTAAGTTTCACCTCTAGTTTAACTACTTCACTTTACTCATATTACCGATTTATTGGCAAGAACAAAATGAAAATGAGACATGTTCTTACCCCTTCCTTCAACTTTTCTTATACCCCAGATTTAAGTAGTACAGTTACCAGAACCTACATCACCAATACGCAAGATACTGTTGTGTTGAACTACTCACCTTATCAAAATAGTATTTACAGAGAAGGATACTCGAGAGAAACAGCCTTACTTAGCTATAGCTTTAACAATGCTTTTGAATTCAAAAAGAGGGTTACAAATGATACTATTGATGAAGATGTGAAATTCCGTATCATTGAAGCCTTCAGTGTTTCGGGGAACTACGACTTTCTAAAAGACTCTTTAAACTGGAGTCCCGTTAATGTAAACCTGAGGGTTAAACCTTTTAAGTTTTTAGCGATTGTAAACAACAACACCTTCTCACCTTATGCCATAAATGAATTTGGAGACGGACAAAGTGTTCTTGCCTGGAGAGAAGGTCAAGGATTATTAAACCTTACCCGAAGTGAAACCAGCTTCACCTTTACCTTAGCGAGTAAAGAAAGTTTGGAAAAAATTGAAAACACCAAGTTCTCAGAGGGCAATTCTTGGAACGCAGATTACGAGTACTACCGTTTACACCCTGAGGAAATTCTAAACTATGACATCCCCTGGAAATTGAACATGGGCTATAGATTTGAAAGTAATATTAATACTGACTCAGCTGCATTTGTTGCCAACAGATTTAGACAAATGCACACCATAAACTTAACGGCAGATTTTAGTTTAACCAAACGTTGGAAAGTTGGTGTAAATGCCAATTACGACATCAGCAACAAAACCCTTCAGCGTACCGTTTTATCTTTGAACAGAGACATGCACTGTTGGATTTTAGCTTTCAGATGGATACCTTCTGGTACGGGCCAAAGTTTTACCTTAACCTTCAATGCAAAGTCTAACTTATTCAAAGACGCGAAGTTAAATTTCACAAGACCACCCTCTTTCCTTTAAGGAGAAATAATTCTTCGGCTCGCATTACACTTCTTTTAAAACTATGCTTATATTTAATACATATAACGCAGACTTTGGATTTAAGCTTTACAAATACCGCGCAACCTTCAAAAGGTAAAATTCTGATTTCAGAACCCTTTCTAGACGATGATTATTTTGGTCGTTCAGTTATCCTATTGTGTGAACACAATGAAGAAGGCAGCTTTGGTTTTGTTTTGAATAATTTCATCGATTTAGACCTCAGAGATGTGGCCAAAAACTTCCCAGATATAGAAACTAAAATTGGTATAGGTGGTCCGGTAGAAACAGATAACATCTATTTCATCCATAGTAGACCTGATTTATTGGAAGATAGTCGCGAAGTTATCCCCAACATCTACATAGGTGGATCTTACAGCAAGCTTCTTCACCTTTTGGATACGGGTGAGTTAAAACCCAATGAAGTACGTTTTTTCCTTGGTTATTCGGGCTGGTCACCGCATCAACTCGATCAAGAGTTAAACGAACACGCTTGGTTGGTTACCGACATACTTGCCAAAGACATTATGGACATACATGCTGGAGATACCCTGTGGAGTAAATACCTCAAAAAGCAAGGAAAGAAATATGCAGTTATGACCTCTTTCCCCTTGAATCCTCAGGACAATTAATTTACTTAGGCCAACGGCCGGGTTTTCCATTATAGTTCACTTTTTCAAAACAAGTTTCAATACGCAATACGTGCACTTCTATAGTCGTACACCTATTGCTTGTTCAACTATGTTTCTCAAAAGCAAAGCTGCCATTTCACCCCCTGTTGGAAACAAAAAAAGGGACAAACCGAAGTTCATCCCTTTTGTAATTCAATGATAGAATTTTAAACTAATGCCTTAGGAGCTGCAGCTAAAATTTCTTCGCTTGCGTGCTCTTCAAACTTCTTAAAGTTGTTTACGAAAGCATCTGCTAATTCGCTAGCTTTTGCATCGTATCCAGCTTTATCTTCCCAAGTATTCTTAGGGTTTAAGATTTCAGCAGGTACATTCTCACACGTGTTTGGCATTTCTAAACCAAAGATTTCATGCTTCGTGTATTCTACATTATCTAATTTTCCTTCTAAAGCAGATGTAATCATTGCTCTTGTGTATTTCAAGCTTAAACGCTCTCCTGTACCGTAAGCACCACCAGACCATCCAGTGTTGATCAACCAAACTTTAACGTTGTTTTCAGTCATTTTCTTCCCTAACATCTCCGCGTATTTCGTTGGGTGTAAAGGTAAGAAAGGAGCTCCGAAACATGCAGAGAATGCAGTTTGTGGCTCAGTAATTCCAGCCTCAGTTCCAGCAACTTTTGCAGTATATCCAGAAATGAAGTGGTACATCGCTTGTCCGCTATCCAATCTAGAGATCGGAGGCAATACACCAAAAGCATCACACGTCAAGAAGAAAATGTTCTTTGGTGTTGTACCTACTGATGGCTCAGCAATGTTATCAATGTGGTGAATTGGGTAAGACACACGTGTGTTTTGCGTAATGCTATCATCCGTGTAATCTGGTGTAGAAGTTCCATCTACGAACCCTATGTTTTCTAAAATTGCTCCAAACTTAATGGCGTCATAAATTTGAGGCTCTTTTTCTGCAGATAAATCGATAGTTTTCGCGTAACATCCTCCTTCGAAGTTGAATACTGTACCATCAGCCCATCCGTGCTCATCATCTCCAATCAATCTTCTGTTTGGATCTGAAGATAAAGTCGTTTTTCCTGTTCCTGATAAACCAAAGAATACTGCTGTATCTCCGTCTTTACCTATGTTTGCTGAACAGTGCATAGAAAGAACATCTTTCTCATGTGGCAATACGTAGTTCAATACAGAGAAGATACCTTTTTTGATCTCTCCTGTGTAACCTGTACCACCGATGATTATCATCTTCTTAGTAAAGTTGATAACCGCAAAGTTTGATTGTCTTGTTCCATCAATCTCTGGATCTGCCAAGAAACCAGGTGCACATACTATGTTCCACTCTGCATCAAATTCTTGGATTTCTTCATCTGTTGGTCTTAAGAACATGTTGTAAGCAAACATGTTAGACCATGGAAATTCTGTTGTAACTCTTAAGTTCAAACGGTGATTGTCATCCGCACAAGCATAAGCATCTCTTACGTACATATCCTTACCAATAAGGTAAGATTTCATACGATTGTAAAGTGCATCAAACTTTTCAGGAGTAAACTTGATGTTGATATCTCCCCACCATACAGTATTTTCAGTATTCTCATCACATACAACAAATCTGTCTTTTGGTGATCTTCCTGTAAATTTCCCTGTCTCAATTGCTAATGCACCAGTATCTGTTAATACCCCCTGACCGTTTAGGATTGTATCTTCTACAAGCTCTGCAGGTGTTAGGTTCCAGAATACATTTCCTAGGTTCTCTAAACCGATAGAATCTTTCAAATTGGCGTTTTTACCTCTCTTACCGAATTCGTTCATAAAACTGTTTTTGAAGCTTTCGCTTTGTGTTTATAAATGCAAAGATACATTAATATCGTTTGGCCATCTGTTATCGTAGGCAACATTTTTCACATTTTATAAGGACAAATTGTGAATAAAACGGATATAATTTAACAATCTTCATTTTTTTTAACATTCCTTTATTTGGTACGCACGTATTTGACAAAAATACCGCCCCAACCCAAGATCAAAAGTAGTCCACCCAATGGCGTTACAGGCCCTAAAAACTTAGGTTTATCTCCGCCTAAAGCTGGAATAACTACCAACAAAAAGATAGACAAAGAAAACAATACAGTACCCCAAAGAATTTGCCTGTATTGCGTCTTGATCTCAAAATCAAAACGTTGCATAAGTATGCTGAGTATCATTAAACCAAAACTGGTGTAAAACAAATAGCGTACACCTGTTTCAAAAGATTTTATTTTCTCTGCAGCTACACCTAAACTTTCTAAACCATGAGCGGCAAAGGCACCTAACATGATAGCTAGGGTTAAAAAACCTAAGCCCACACTTATTAATTTTCTATCCATCTTATTGCATTAATTTTTCGGCATTTGCCAAAGCAGCATCGTTTACTTCGGCACCACTCATTAACTTAGCCACCTCCACTACTCTTTCTTCTTTGTTCAAAACTTCGAGTACGGTAAAGGTTTCATTCTTTCTATTCTCCTTGGCTACTTTGATATGGTGCTCACCCTTAGACGCAACTTGTGGCAAGTGAGTAATCGCAAACAATTGCATACTCTCTCCCATACTTTTTAATAACCTACCAATTCTATCTGCCACATCCCCAGAAACCCCCGTATCGATTTCATCAAAAATTAAAGTGGGTAAACTTTTCTTTTTAGAAAGTAAGGATTGTATACACAAGAACAACCTACTCAACTCACCTCCTGATGCAGCTTTTTCTATAGGCTGTGGATCCATCCCTTTATTTGGAGTAAATTTGATGGTCAATTTATCTAAGCCCGTTTCATTTAAGTTCACAGGACTCATATCAAAAACCAATTGAGAATCGGCTAACTTTACTTCTTGTAACAGCTGCACAATTTCTTTGGCAATTCCTTTAGATTTTTTGGTACGCGCATCACTTAATTCCTGCGCATCTTTCTGAAGTTTAACTCCTTCAACTTCCAATTGATTTTCTAGCGACTCAATTTCTTCTTGTAAATCGAGTACATCCGTATCCTTTCCTAAAAGTTCATTTTTTACTGCAATCAATGCCGCTTGGTCTACTGCATTATGCTTCTTAAGTTGGCTGTTATAGGCGTTTACTTTATCTGTAAGCTCGTCTATTAATTGAGGATCAACTTCAACTTTAGACAATTCACTTCCTGCTTCTTGAGCAATATCGTCCAATTCTATCTCCGCAGTTTTTATACGATCCAACAAAGCATCCAAAGCTCCGTCATTCAAATTCAATGCGCTTATTCTTCTGTAAAGAGCTCTAAGATTTTCCAACACTCCATTTTCTCCAGAAAGTTGTTCCTCAATTCCTGAGAAACTTGCTCCTAAATCACCTGCATTTTCCGCTCTCTGTAATTCTGCTTGATAAGCCTCAAAATCTACATTATCTAAATTCAAGGCTTCCAATTCTTCTAATTGAAAACGAACAAAATCGGCACTTTGAAGATGTTGTGCTAAATCTTCTTTTTTTGCAGCAAGATCTTTTTGAGCTTGTTTCCAAGCCTTGTACTTGGCGCTGTACTTCTCGCGTTTACTTAAGGTACCTGCTAACGTATCCAGTAAATCTAATTGAAAAGCAGACTCACGTAAAGCCAAGGTATGGTGCTGACTGTTGATGTAAATTAGCTGTTCTGAAAGCTCTTTCAAAACGGTTAATTGCACCGGACTGTCATTAACAAAGGCTCTCGATTTACCATTTGCACTAATCTCTCTACGTATTATCGTCTCTTCAAAGAAATCTAGATCTTGAGCTGAAAAGAAGGGTGCTAAACCGTAGTTTGTGATGTCAAAAACAGCCTCAACGACCGTCTTTTTTTCCTGATTTCTAATTACTGCGTAGTTGGCTCTCTCTCCTAAAATAAGAGAAAGTGCTCCTAATAAAATAGATTTACCCGATCCCGTTTCTCCCGTGATCACCGTAAATCCTTGCTCAAAATCTAATTGTGCATTTTCTATCAATGCGAAGTTTTGAACCGTAAGTTTTTTAAGCATTATTCAGAAAGAATTTCTTGATATCTGGTTGAATTTGCAGGGTCTACTCTTTTCAATAAGTTGACCACTTCGTTTTTCTCGCTCGTCTCAGCGTCGGCATACATACCTTTAACTTCTGAGAGTTTCATTTTTGCAAAATTTACAACGTTCATTGCACCGGGTCTAATTCTATGCACATCCTCTAATTTCTTAAGTGCATTAAAGCAAGTCGCTCTAGCTTTCGTTGCATCTGTGTACAACTGGTCTAGTCCTTTTCTGTGGTAAGTGTAATACATTTCACGCAAAGGTTCAAACTTTGGTTGTAAAATGTAATCCACTAAAAAGTACCTGTTATTTCTATCTCTGTCATCAGAAACCCATCCAGCACCCATTCTAGAACCTGCCTGGATAACTATCGTTTGTGCTTGCTCAAAATATTTTTGACCACCTTTCAAAGAAAAAGAATCGTAGTCGTATCCCAATATGATATTTGCATAAAAGGCCAACATAGAAGTCAACTCATTTTTATACTCATTCGGTGAGTACATTATAATTGCTCCTCTAGAATATTTGAAATTGAAATCACTATCTAAAAATGAAAACAGTGTTGAATTGTAGGTACTATTCAAGACCGGACGCGTAGATTGAATTTGCAATGTAGCTGCATAATTTCCTGGTGAAGGAATGGCAGTAATCTGCACCTCCAAAGCACAACTTATTCTTTCCTCTACCTCGAACTCATCATTGGTCCATACCGTTGTATTCATGAATTCGTAAATCGTTTGTTTTAACTCTTTGAAAATTTCTTGTTCAACAGAGGTAACGTCCAATCCAGGTTTTGTTCCGATAGAAACTTGACAGTCTAATTCCTGCGCCTGAGTTCCAAAAGAAAATACCACTAGGGCAAGTATGCTTAAATATTTGATCATAATTTATTTGCAATAAAATTCACAATGTCATACGCAACATCGTCTTTACTCTTCAACTCAAAATTATGAAAATTATTGTCTTTTTCTAACAGCGTAATTTTATTCGTATCACCGCCAAAACCAGCCCCCTTGTCTTCCAAAGTGTTAATGATGATGGCGTCTAAATTTTTACGCGCTAATTTTCCCTTTCCGTGCTCCAGGGCATTGTTCGTTTCTAAAGCAAACCCAACTAAAAACTGCTCTTTCTTGTTGGCTCCCGCCCATCCTAAAACATCCGGGTTTTTCACCAATTCTATGGTGAGGCTATCTGCCTTCTTTTTTATTTTCTGTGCGGCTTGCGTTTTGGGTCTGTAATCTGCAACTGCTGCTGCAAAGACACCTCCATCTACCTTATCATAAACGGCTTGTACCGCCGCTAACATGTCCTCAGCAGATTTCACATCCACGCGATTTAAGCGCTCATGGTGGATTTCTTGTTTAGACGGACCAAGGATTAAATCAACTTCTGCCCCCATACTCAACAAGGCTTTTGCTATAGACACTCCCATTTTCCCTGATGAGTGATTACCTATAAAACGCACAGGATCTATAGCTTCATAGGTTGGTCCTGCAGTTACCACAAAACGTTTTCCTGCAAGTTTATTTCCATCGATAAAGAAACGCTTTACCTCTTCAAAAATATCTTCGGGTTCTGTCATTCTACCCTGACCAACAAGTCCACTCGCTAATTCCCCAGATTGAGCAGGAATTACCTTAACTCCATCCTTTTGGATTTGTTCTAGATTACGCGTTGAGCTTGGATGCGCATACATGTCTAAATCCATGGCAGGAGCAACCATAACGGGACATTTAGCAGAAAGATAAGTAGCCGTTAATAGGTTATCGCAACATCCGTTAGCGATTTTAAAAAGTGTATTTGCTGTTAGTGGCGCTATCAGCATGAGGTCACCCCACATACCTAAATCAACGTGGTTGGTCCACTCGCCATTTTCCTTGTTCCAAAAATCTATGGATACAGGATTTTTTGATAAAGTAGCAACGGTTAACGGGGTTATAAAATCAACAGAGGCAGAAGTCATTATACATTTGACTTCTGCCCCGTTTTTTATTAATAACCTTATTAAAGACGCAATTTTATATGCCGCAATACCACCTGTTATACCAAGGACTATTTTTTTTCCTTGTAACATGGTAGAATTACTCTTCTAATTTGCGTTGGTAGATCTTATTTTCTGACAATTCTTTCATTGCCATAGCTACTGGCTTTGGTAACTTTTCGTAGAATTTAGAAATTTCGATTTGCTCTCTGTTTTCAAAGATCTCCTCTAAATTATCTGTTGAAGAAGCAAACTCTTGTAACTTACGAGTTAACTCTTCTTTTAATTCAACGTTAATTTGGTTAGAACGTCTTGCCAACATGGTAATAGTTTCATACAAGTTTCCTGTAGCTTCTTCTAATTCACTTGTATTTCTTGTTATCGTTGTACGTTCTGCAGTACTATTTTTAAAGCTCATAATAGTTTTTACTTTACTGTAATTTTTGCAATTCCTTCTCTGCCTTTTCCTTGATATCGTTTGCACGCTTCAAAAATTCAGAATTAGGAAATTCGGCTACAAAGTTACGATGTTTTTCTATAGTTTCTTTAAGATAAATGATTTTTTTAGCTTTCGATTCCGTTTCTGACAATTGGTAGGACGCTAAAAGCTCTCTAAATTTATAATTTTCAGAAACTTTCAGCAATTCTTCCTGAGAATTTTCTTTAATCTTTCTCACTTTTTTACCAAAGCTAGAAGTCTCATACTTAGCGGTAAACAAATCACAATACTTAATAACTTCCTCAAACCTTTCCTTCTTCTTGGTAAAGATACTTTTGGTAGCTAAAGTAAAAGCATTGTAAACTCTTATATACGCCAATTCTTCGTTGTAACTACTTTGTGGGAAATTCTCCATGAATAAAGTAGCAGAAGTTTTTGCCGCCTTGTAATTCTCCATATTGTGGTAGAGCATTACAGAATTATATTCTTTGGTTTCTAATTTAAAACGCAAATTATCCATGATGGCGTTGCAAGAATCCACCAAGTTGCTTTCAGGATATCTATCAATAAAGGTTTGTAAATCATTAATAGCTATCTGTGTATCTTCTTGATCCAAAGATGCATCTGGTGAAAGTTTCACCGAACACATGGCACTTAAAAACAAACACTCTTCAGCCTTTGCACTATAAGGAAAGCGAGATACAAAATTGTTGAGGTAATACCCTGCCATGATGAAATCACGCATTTTGTAATAACTCATTCCCATTTTATAATAACTCAATTGTCCGTCTTCCGTTCTTGGATAACGCTGATATACTTGCTCGTACAATGTTATCGCTCTGGGGTAAGATTCTTTGGCGTATAGTGCTTCCGCTTTCAACAACTTATCTTCATAGTTATCTCCTTTTACTACCTGACCGTAATCAGAACAAGACAACATGACCAAAGACAACATTAAAACAGTGGTTGTAGACAGTATTTTATTTTTCATCGTTGACAAAAATAGAAGTTTTTCATGTTAAGTAGTGTTAAAAGGAAATTGTTTTCTAAAAGCCTTAAAAAGAAACCTAAAACGAATTCTAAAATTGACAGAAGATGTGTTCAATTTCTAATCAATTCTCCTCCTCTTCCTACTGAAATAACACCTTGTAGACAGATACATAAATCCCTCCCTCATCTTCATATATTCTCCTTAAATTTGCGTTGGGCATGAGCCAAAAACAAGAAGCATTATCTACATGAATTTCAAACTCGTTTCAGAATACAAACCTACGGGAGATCAACCCCAAGCCATAGAAAGTTTAGTAAAGGGTATCAATAACGGTGAAATGCACCAAACCTTATTAGGGGTTACGGGATCAGGTAAAACGTTTACCATGGCCAATGTAATTGCTGAAACCAACAAACCAACACTTATACTTTCGCACAACAAAACACTTGCGGCTCAACTCTATGGGGAATTCAAACAGTTTTTCCCTAACAATGCAGTAGAATACTTTGTTTCTTATTATGATTACTACCAACCCGAAGCTTATCTTCCGGTAACCGATACCTTTATTGAAAAGGATTTGGCCATCAACGACGAAATTGAAAAATTAAGACTTTCAGCTACGTCTGCACTTTTGTCGGGAAGAAAAGATGTAATAGTTGTCTCTTCAATTTCTTGTATCTATGGTATGGGGAATCCTGAAGAATTTAGCAAAAGCATTATGCATGTGAAAGTGGGTGATGTTATTAGTAGAAATAAATTCTTGTTCAAATTAGTAGAAAACCTTTACTCTAGAACTACAGAAGATTTTGATAGAGGAAACTTTAGGGTTAAAGGTGATGTGGTTGACATTTATCTGGCATATGCCGACTACGCTTTACGTATAGAATTCTGGGGAGATGAAATTGAAAAAATCACCTCTATAGATCCTCTCAATAATTCAACCTTAGAAGAGTTTGAAGAAATCAATATATATCCCGCCAACATTTTTGTGAGTTCACCAGATACAACACGTGGTGCCATTCATGAAATCCAGGATGATTTAACCAAACAAGTGGAAGCCTTTAAGCGAGACGGAAAAATTATTGAAGCCAACCGTTTAGATGAACGTGTGAATTTTGATTTAGAAATGATACGCGAACTTGGGTATTGTTCAGGAATTGAGAATTACTCCCGTTATTTCGACAAACGTGAGCCTGGTTCTAGACCCTTCTGTTTATTAGACTATTTCCCTGACGATATGATGATGCTGATTGACGAGAGTCACGTTACTGTTCCACAAATCAGAGCGATGTATGGTGGAGATAGATCTCGAAAAGTAAACTTGGTAGATTATGGATTCCGTCTTCAAGCAGCCATGGATAACCGTCCCTTAAAATTTGAGGAATTCCTCAGCATGCAGTCTCAAACCATTTATGTATCGGCAACACCGGCTGATTTCGAATTAGAACAATCCAATGGTATAGTGGTAGAACAAGTTATTCGTCCAACAGGTTTGTTAGATCCTATCATCGAGGTAAGACCGAGTTTAAATCAGATTGATGATTTGATGGAGGAAATCAATACGCGTATAGAAAGAGATGAAAGAACTTTGGTTACAACGCTTACCAAACGTATGGCTGAAGAACTTCAGAAATATTTACAGAAACTTGGAATCAGTTGTGAATACATACACAGTGATGTAGACACCTTGAAAAGGGTAGAAATTCTCCGTTTACTGCGTTTGGGTGAATATGATGTTTTAATTGGTGTAAACTTGTTACGTGAAGGATTGGACTTACCCGAAGTGAGTTTAGTAGCCATCATAGATGCCGATAAAGAAGGTTTTCTGCGCGATGAAAGGTCTTTGGTTCAAACGGTAGGTAGAGCGGCAAGAAATGTAAATGGAATGGTAATAATGTATGGAGATAAAATTACAGACTCCATGCAAAGAACCATAGATGAAACGGCCCGACGAAGAAAACTTCAACAAGCATATAACGAAGAGCACGGCATCACTCCTACTCAAATTAAAAAGTCGCACGAAGAAATTCTGAAGCAGACAAACATGAAAGAGGAAGAGGAAGCTTACACCTATAAACAAGAAGGCAAAAGTACCATTGTGGCAGATCCTGTTATTAAAATGATGTCACAAGAACAACTTGAAAAGACCATTACTGCAACCCGCAAACGCATGGAGAAAGCAGCGAAAGATCTCGACTTTATTGAGGCCGCTCGCTTAAGAGATGAAATGTTTGAATTAGAAAAACTTAAAAAGTAGGGCGAATAATTGACCGGTAATTATTCTACACCTGTGGTTCTGTCTATCTAAAAAGCAATGTCTATATTTAGACCGCTAATTATATTGACATGAACAAAAAACACATTTTTGGTTTGGGAATAATGATGGCGGCCTTGGCAACAAGTGCATGTAATCAAGAAAACAAAACCGAAACACCTCAAGAGTTAAGTGTAAAAGACACCCTTGATTTAAACATCAATCCAAATCAGGATGATTTGGAAATGGTAGTAGATAGATTTGCTGACATTCAAGTATTGCGCTACAAAATCAACGACTTTGATAATTTAAGTGTTGATCAAAAGAAACTCGTTTACTTTTTAGCACAAGCAGGTTTATCGGGTAGAGACATCATTTACGATCAAAACAATGAGCACAACCTAGAAATTAGAGCTGCACTTGATAATATTTTGGCCAATTACCAAGGAGATAGAAAACACGCCGATTGGTTGAATTTAGAATTGTACGCAAAACGTTTCTACTTTGCTAATGGCGTTCACCACCACTACGGCATGCAAAAAATGATGCCTGGTTTTGATCAAGCTTACTTTAATGAACTAACCCAAGCAGTAGGAACAGAATTAAGTCCGGAAGCTTTGGAATTGATGTTCAGCGATAAAGTAGGAATGAAGCGTAAGAACAAAAACCCCGAAGTGGACATGATAGTGGCTTCTGCTAACAACTTCTATGGTGAAGGTGTTACACAAGAAATGGTAGAGGCTTTTTACGCTAAAAAATCAGAAGAACAAGATTCTACACCTGTTGAACTCGGTTTGAATTCCAAACTAGTTTTAGAGAATGGAGAACTTGTAGAGAAAGTATATGCCGCAAACGGTATGTACGCTGAGGCCATCCAACAAATCATTTACTGGTTAGAACAAGCTACTACGGTTGCTGAAAATGAAGACCAAAAAGCAGCTTTAGAAAAGTTAATTGAATACTACCAAACAGGTGATTTAGAAACTTGGGATGAATACAACATTCTTTGGGCTAAGTCAACCGCTGGCGATATAGACTACATCAATGGATTCATTGAAGTGTATGGTGATGCATTAGGAAAAAGAGCCAGTTTTGAATCTATCGTTCAAATTACCGACTTTGATGCTTCTGAAAGAATGAAAGTGGTTGCCAATAACGTGCAATGGTTCGAGGACAACTCACCTATCATGAATGACCACAAAAAGAAAAACGTTAAAGGTGTTTCTTATAAGGTAGTTCAAGTTGCCAGTGAAGCGGGAGATGCTTCTCCTTCTACACCTATTGGTGTTAACTTACCAAACAACAACTGGATCAGAGAACAGCACGGTTCTAAGTCAGTAAGTTTGGGTAACCTTATTGCTGCTTACAACGAATCGAAAGGAAGTGGTTTGTTAGAAGAATTCGCCAACGATGCTAAAGAAATTGAACTTGCCAAGGCACATGCTAAATTGGCTGGAAAGATGCACACTGCTTTACATGAAGTTGTAGGTCATGCCTCTGGTCAAATCAACAAAGGTGTTGGTCAACCTGCAGAAACCTTGAAAAACTATGCCTCTACTTTAGAAGAAGCAAGAGCAGATTTAGTTGGTTTGTATTACATCATGGATCCTAAACTTATGGAATTAGGTTTAGTTGAATCTTTAGAAGTAGGTGTTGCGGAATACGATGGTTACATCAGAAATGGTTTAATGACGCAATTGATGCGTTTAGAATTAGGTGATGATATCGAAGAAGAACACATGCAAAACCGTCAATTGGTTGCTGCTTGGGCCATGGAAAAAGGTGCAGCTGACAAGGTAATTGAACGTGTAGTGAAAGATGGTAAAACGTATTTCAACATTAACGACTACGATAAATTAAGAGAATTATTTGGTGAGTTGTTGAAGGAGATTCAACGTATTAAATCTGAAGGTGACTACGAAGCTGGGAAAAACTTGGTAGAAACTTATGGTGTAAAAGTTAACCAAGAGTTACACAAAGAAGTTTTGGAAAGAGTGAAAGTTTTAGACCTTCCCCCTTACCAAGGATTTGTAAACCCTGTTCTTTCTCCGGTTAAAGATGCCGAAGGAAACATCGTGAACATTAAAGTAGAATACAATCAAAACTTTTTAGAGCAAATGCTTTACTACAGTGAAAAATATTCTTTTCTGAAATAAAAAAGAAAGCCCTCCATTGAGAGGGCTTTTTTTATGGGCTGTAATTAGCATTAACCTTTTATACTATTTCAAATGAATTCCCACGAGAATGGCCGTAATTTCCATAAAAAAATTCATCATGAAAACACTTATCAGTTCTTTATTCACCCTACTCTTTTGCCTACCGCTTTTTGCTCAAGATTTTGCAGGAGATTGGGAAGGTGAGTTGAAGGTTATGGGACAATCTCTCCCCATGATTTTACACATCACTGAAGTCGATGACAATTATAAGGTAACCATGGATTCTCCAAAACAAGGCGCCAAAGACATTCCTGTTGAAGCTGAATTGCAATCAGAACAGGAATTAAAAATTACCTCAAGCGCGATGCAAATGGAAATTCCATTAACCAGCGTCCACAAAGATACGCTAGAGGGAACCTTCAGTCAACGAGGATTAAACATTCCTATGGTGTTTACCCGAATTAGCGATAAAACGGAAACCAAAGAAGTCAAAACCACTTTCCGTGCGGTTCCTTTCAAAGTAGATTTAAAAACACATGTACTCGCAGGAGAAATTGATACGCCTAAGGAAGGATCCAACTTTCCGGTGGCACTCTTAATTTCTGGTACTGGAGCACAAGACAGAAATTCTACCGTGTACGGACATGATCTCTTTGTAGAGATGGCAGAGTTTCTAACCAAAAATGGATGGGCTGTAGTACGCTATGATGAAAGAAGTACTGGTGAATCTACCGGCGACATATCTAAATGTACAACTACAGACCTTGCTGCTGATGTAAATGCGCTTGTAGATTATATAGCAAACTCACCTCTAATTGACAAAAAGAATATCGTTCTCATTGGTCACAGTGAGGGAGGAATTATTGCTCCCATGATCGCTACGAAAAACCAACATGTAAAAAGCTTTGTTTCGTTAGCTGGTCCAACCGTAAAAGGACTAGAATTGATGAAAGCACAAGCACATTTAGTAGCAGAAAGCTCGGGAACAACAGGACAAGATTTAAAGGAGTATGATGAGTATTACTCCAATCAAGTAAATTTAGTTTACAATAGAAATGAAGAGAACAAAGACAGTACAAATCGTGTATTAAAAAGTTTACTCGAAGATCAACTGGGACTCGTATCCCTTCCTGAAAACGAAAAGCAACAAGTTTTAAATACGATGATGGAACAATTGAATTCTCCGGCTTTTTATGCTCTGCTGCACCTCGATGGTGAAAAGGTAACACAAAACGTAAATAAACCAGCTTTATACCTTTTTGCTGAAAAAGACATTCAAGTACCTGCAGAAATGAATACAACTAGTTTGGAGCAACATTTGAGTGAAAAACAAAAACATCAAACTGAAATCAAAACCTTACCCCAACACAATCATTTGTTTCAAAGATGTAATAGCTGTACTTTAATGGAATATGAAACCATTGAAGGTGGATATTCTAAGGAAAGCTTAGCAATAATTTTAACTTGGCTAACTCAAATACAAAGTATGTAACCATAATTTTCATTTTACTTATACTTGTGTTATGAAAATGAAAACAACACTATACTTAAGCTTACTAGCACTACTTATCCTTAGTAGTGCTTTTTTATGGCCAAAAAAATCTACCATCACTCCTCCAGGAACCTTTGAAGTGAGTGAAAACTTTTATTGTGATAAACATGTTATTTCCAATTTCGCTTGGTTAGAATACATGGCTTGGCTCAAGAAAATTTATGGCAAAGAAAGTTTAGAATACAAAGCTGCCCAACCTAATGCAGATGTTTGGGGCGAAGAATTTATTTGTTTACTGCAGCTTCGTAAATATTATCACAAGCACAAAGCTTATGGTGACTACCCGGCTGTTGGCATCAGTCAAAAACAAGCCGAAAAGTATTTAAAATGGAGAAGCGATAGAGTAATGCAATACTTTCTTATCAGTCGCAAAGTTATTCCGAACTACAATGACTCAACACCGGAAGACTTCTTTACCATAGAGAAATATTTTGCAGGTAAATACCACAACGCAGCGGTTCACAAAAAGTATATGCAATACCCTGTATATAGCTTGCCAACACCTGAACAATACCTATCCATCAGTAAGGATTACCCCGCATATACGGATAGTCTACCCAAAATACCTTGTTATTTCGACTCACTGAGGGCTATCCCTTTGCATACTGCTCCTAAACAAATAGATTTTGCCGATGGTTTATCGGAATGGACAAAGACAGCCAACACTATTGTAGGAAATAATTGGAGAAAACCACAAGGTGAAATTGTAGGTATATCTAAAAAAGCGAGTAATTATATCGGTTTTAGAGCAATTTGTACTTGGGAAAGCTACAATGAGGAAAAATAATTTTTCTTCCCCAACCTAGTGGTAGTAAGCCCTTAAGCAGAAAACTTTTGATTTACAATCAATTAATTCTAAAATAAAACAGATAAATCGTTAAAGCCATCGAAATTAGACTACCTTTGCTATATTAATACAATTTATAATGCAAAAAGGAACAGTAAAATTTTTCAACGAAACTAAAGGATTTGGTTTTATCGTTGAAAACGATTCGAAACAAGAGTATTTCGTACACGTATCAGGTTTAATCGATGAGATTAGAGAAGGTGACGAAGTTGAATTCGAATTAACAGAAGGAAAAAAAGGATTGAATGCAGTTAACGTAAAAGTTTTATAATATTTAATTTTTGAAAAGCCCGGTTAAGCAATTAACCGGGCTTTTTTTTGTCCAAAAAACTGGCATCCCAATAATCGATATTTAAGAGATTTACTTAGCTTTAAATAAAAATATAGCTTTGGAAGTTTTCAACTTATTCATCTATTCCGCCATAATACTTATTGTATTCTATCTCTTTTACTCTGCTCGTTTAAAAAAGAAACGCGCTCAAAAAAAGATATACTTAGAAAAGCAGTGGGGAAAACAAAAAGCCACAGATTACTACAATTTTGACGCAATCGCAAAGTACTTTCTACGTCGAAAAAGTAAGGACGAAGCCTTTCACACCCTTTCATCTAGAGAAATTGAAGATTTAGATCTCCATGAAGTTTTCAAGTATATCAATAGAACACGTTCTAAAATTGGAGAACAATACCTCTATAACCG
This sequence comes from Lishizhenia tianjinensis, assembly GCF_900116425.1. Taxonomy (GTDB): domain Bacteria; phylum Bacteroidota; class Bacteroidia; order Flavobacteriales_D; family Crocinitomicaceae; genus Lishizhenia; species Lishizhenia tianjinensis. Next base: position 1,487,254 of record NZ_FPAS01000001.1, read on the forward strand.
ACTCTTAAACATTCCAACAAAAGAAGACCGAGCTGCCTTCATACTCGATCAAGAATTCTTTGCAAACCAAGAAGAATGCATAGAGATTCAAAGCGTATTAGAACGTTTGAGTCATCCTAAAATTTACCAACTCGAAGAGCTTATTAATGGTGAACAAATAAAGAAACCCAAATACTATCCAATAATAGTATTAAGTACACTTACCGTTCTAGCTTCCCTAATTTTAGCACCAAAGTTTCCGATACTTTTGTTTCTGCTAATTCCTTCTTATCTCGTTAACCTGTTTTTTCATTACTCCAATAAATCGAACTTAAATATCTATATGGGTGCCTTCGGGCAATTATTTAGTGTCTATAAAATTGCCAAAAAACTACAAAGCTTTTCTAGTGTTCAACAATTGCAAAAAGATCTCCAATTTTTGAAAACACTGCGTAACCTTAAACTTAAATCAAGGTTCCTGGATGATGGTCAATTAATGAACAATGAGTTCGGAATCGCTTTCTGGGTTATCCTCGAACAATTCAAAATTCTTTTCAATTATGAAACCCTCATCTTTATTAACCTTTTAGACGATCTCAATAAAAAACACAAAGATTTAGATGATCTTTTCAATTTTATAGGTTCAATTGATCTCCACATTTCCCTTCAAAGTCTTAAAGCAGGTGAACCAAAAACTTGTATACCCGAGTTTCATGCATCCAAAGCCATCCAAACAAAGCATGTTTATCATCCCCTACTAGAAACTCCAATTACCAATAACCTAAGTTTACAAGCAAAGAGTCTTTTACTTACAGGATCTAACATGTCTGGCAAAACAACTTTCATTAGAACTATTGCGCTTAACCTCGTTTTGGGGCAAACCTTAAATCTTTGCTTTGCAGAAAGTTTTAACGCTCCTTATGCTCGACTATACACAGCAATTCGAATAAGTGATGACATTCTCAGTAAAACAAGTTATTTTAAAGAAGAAGTCAATCAATTAGACCACTTTATTAAGATGAGTAGATCTAGTAGTCCTGCCATTTTTGTGTTGGACGAAATTTTTAAAGGCACCAACACCAAAGAAAGAATTGCAAGTGCTTATGGCGTTCTAAAATACATCAATACCCCCAAGCATATCGTACTTGTTTCTACCCATGATACTGAACTCACAGAACTTCTTGCCAATCAGAACTACGATTTATACTACTTCAGTGAAAACATAAACCAGAATCAACTTACTTTTGATTATAAAATCAAAAAAGGACAACTTGAAAATGGAAACGCCATTAAAATTCTAGAATTGAATAATTTTCCAAGTGAAATCATTCAAGATGCACACCACCAATTAACTGAACAATAAATAAGAACGCATGAAAATACTCATCACATCCATCGGTACAAGAGGAGATATGGAACCCTTTTTAGCCATTGCTGAAATACTTAAAGGATATGGACATGATGTTACCTGTTTATTTCCTGATCAATTTAAAAACTTGGTGGATGACACAGGTGTTGCCTTCGAGGGCTTAGGTCCGGAATTTTACGAAATGCTAGAGTCTGACATAGGTCAATTTGCCATGGGAGGTGGTGGAAACAAATTCAAAAAAATCATTTCCTACATTAAATTGGGGTTCAAACAAAAGGGTATCAATAAGAAGTTAGTTCAACGTCAATTTGAAGTAGTACAAAAACTACAACCCGATCGTATTGTGCACAATGGAAAGGCCATGTATCCCGTTTTATGGGAGATAGAAAACCCTGGTAACACTACCTATGTAAGTCCCGTGCCTTACCTTCATTATGTAAAAGGCCATACGCACACTGCTTTTCATAGTAACTTTGGAGAATTCTTTAATAAACTCACCTACAAACTTGCAGATTTCGGTGTATTAAAGGCTATTCAAACGACTGCCAAACAATTAAAACTGAAGTACACTAAACAACAAATTAAAACCGCTTATCTAAAACACCAAATTGTTTACACCGTTTCCCCTCACCTATTTCAACGCCCCGATTACTGGCCCAGTAATATGCAAGTGCTCGGTTACCATGAACGTAATAAAACTACAAACTGGACACCTTCTAATGAACTCCTAACATTTATAAATACTAAACGACCAGTAGTACTTTTTACCTTTGGTAGTATGTCGAATCCTGAACCCGAGAAAAAAACTCAAATCGTTTTAGAGGCTTTCGAGAAACTTGATGTGACCGTCATTATAAATTCACCTGCAAACGGTTTAATTGAACCCAAAGAATATGATAGAAAAAAGTTCTTTTTTACTAAAAATATTCCCTACGATTGGGCTTTCCCAAAAATGCACGCCGTTGTTCATCATGGTGGTTCAGGAAGTACACATATGAGTTTAAAGTATGCCTGTCCAACACTTATAATCCCACATATTATTGATCAATTTAATTGGAACAATTTAGTTGCTGAGCAAAACTTCGGACCAAAAGGAATTTCCATTTCTAAATTAAATACAAAAGATTTACACTTGCTTTTAAAGGATTTAATCACGAATCCTCTCTATAACGAAAACACCGAGAAAATAAGCGCTAAAATCCAAGCAGAAGATTTCACTGCAGACTTACATCGAATTCTAACAGAATAAGAATAATTTCTTTAGACGATAGAAAAGTACGCACTGGAGGCTGGCTCTAATTTTAAAATTTGAATAATGAATTTTGAATTAAATCTGGCTGTTCGGGCGGGCTATCCGCTCTACTCCGTTGTGTTCAGCTTAGTGGACTATGGTCAAACAATAAGTTTCTTAGCGTCACTTTCCGTTTTCCCTCTTCCACACAGCTGCTCCCATCCGGGGTGCCACTACTATCCCTAACAGAAGACAGTATTGAGCAAGAGTTTTGAGGAATTTGAAATTGGAAATTGGAGATTGATTCTTCTAGTAAGGCTATCGCTCACTTGTATGGCGTGAGACGATGAACACCATCTCGTGTACTAATGACGGATCACTTTTCACCAATGGCTATAAACTAAAAAAGCCTCATTCCGTTTGGAACAAGGCTTTCTAAAAAGTGGCGTCGACTTACT
>NZ_FPAS01000003.1 GCF_900116425.1 Lishizhenia tianjinensis
ATAGACCACTAAGCTGATCACAACGGAGTAGAACGGATAGCGCGGCTAACAGCCAATTATAATTCATCATTCAAAATTCAAAAATCAAAATTGAATAGTTCTACTTATAAGAATTCTTAATTCAGCTTTCTTAACTCTTAACTCAACATTCTTAACTTGATTTTATACCTTATATATAGTATAGTAAAAAAGTCCACCTAATAAAGATGGACTTTGGGGTTAAAGATGTGTGCCGTTGAGGAGATTTAACTTGTCATTAAACTTTAGGTGATAAACGGACTTGTATTTACTTGCATCCTTTTGGAATACCTTTAATTCTTCTTGGGTATCGTTATCTATAAAATTCCAGAGCTCTTGATTTACTTTAAACATTTTAGGGAGGGACTTTTTAATTTTCGTATCCCAATCCATGTAGTATCTATCGAAGTCCGTTGGATGTAACACTTTTCTACAATTATCGAAACCACAATTGAGCATCATGGGTTCATCTAGGTTAAAGATTCCGTACTCATCGGTAATTTGCTCTCCGGCTTTGATATCTCGAATGGCAATTTCAAAACCATAGCCTGTACTAATTGTATTACAGTTACAACAGTGATTTACATATTTGGCAAAATCCCAACTGATGATGCGGTATCCTCTTTGGTCTTTATAGGAATACTTTTCTATTACCTCTTGCATAGCAGAGGAATGATTTTGGTATTCGGTTGGACTCACTTCCAGTTCTAAACTATCTTTTACATAAACGATGGTTCCTTCTGGTATATCAGTTTTGGCAAATACTCCGTAACCGATTTGCTCACTGATGAATTTTAATTCCGTATGGGGGTGTATCATATACGATAATAAAACAACATAATTTTAGTTTTCATTTTGCACCTCATTGTGCAATTATAGACTAAAGTTACGCCAGAAAATCATACGAAATTCACCCCGCGAAAAATTTAACAAAAGAAGCTAATGCTGGTTATACATGTGTTTTAAAAGTGTATTTGCTTCGGCAGATATTTCTCGTTTTTTATCGATGATATCGGCAATGCTGTGCACCACAATTTTGTTGTCTTGGTAACCAATAAAAATACGGTTGTTTCCTTTTAACAACTGCAACACACTCTCTGCTCCCAGGGCCGTAGCTAAATAGCGATCGAAATAAGAAGGTTTTCCTCCCCTTTGCATGTGTCCCAACACCGTAGAGCGCAGTTCATGCTTAGGCAAAAGACTTTTCATTTTCGCTACCACATCTCCACTACCACCGGCGTCATCACCTTCTGCCACGATAATAATTGCGCTACGCTTCCCTTTATACTGTGTTTTAATAGTGTTGGCTACCTCCTCTAAATTGGTGTGGGTCTCCGGGATCAGCACATCATCGGCTCCAGCTGCCAGGGCTGAATGTAAAGCCAAAAACCCCGTATCTCTACCCATTACTTCTATAAAGAAAACGCGGTGATGAGAGTTAGCTGTATCCCTTATTTTATCTACAGCATCAATTATCGTATTTAAAGCCGTATCGTAACCTATGGTGTAATCTGTTCCAGCAATATCGTTATCTATTGTACCTGGTAGAACAATTACTTTGAGCGCTGGAAATTCTGTGGCCAATATTTCGGCCCCTTTGAAACTTCCATCCCCTCCTATTACAACCAAAGCATCGATGCCTCTCGACTCCAATTGTTGGTAAGCCTTGGCTCTTCCTGCTTGAGTTCGGAACTCTTCACTCCTAGAGGATCCTAGAATTGTACCCCCTTGCTGAATAATATTGGCTACCTCATCATAGCCCATGGGTTGAATATCTCCTTGAATGAGACCATCATATCCATTTCGAATTCCGAAGGCTTCTATATGATGATAAAGCGCAGTCTTTACAAAAGCCCTAACTCCCGCATTCATACCCGGGGAATCTCCTCCACTGGTCAATATAGCTACTTTCTTCACGCTCATTATAATTGCTCTGTATAGTTTTTGAAATTATTGAGTATGGCTTGCCAACCTTGTGTTTGCATTTCCTCAGGATTTTCTTTTTCAGGATCAAAACATTGTGTTAATGTAACCGATCCGTTTTCTTCTTCGAAGCTACATGTCACCTTTCTTCCATCTTCCAAGGTATAATCTAGCTGAACACAAGGGTTTACTACATCAAACTTTGCTTTTAAATCGAAGCCCATACTTCCATCTACCGCCTCCATTCTATTGTTCATTTCACCACCAACTCTTAAATCTACACTGGACTTAGGGCAACACCACGAAGGATGTGCAAAATTCCACTTGGTTATATGATCAGCATTTGTGAAAGAATCCCAAACTTTATCTTTCGACTGATGAATGATTGCGGCAACTTTTAGCATTTTGAATACGTTTTATTTCTACAGCTTTAAAATAAGGATAATTCTTTAGAAGATAACTTCTGGCTTGGTTCTTTACGTACACTTTTCAGGTTAACCCTATTACTTACTCTTGAAAGATACACGAAGTAACTTAAGCTAAACATTTCATTCTATTTAAGTTACATTTCTTATTTTTGGTAAAACACGAAATCTATGACACCCACTCTCTGTAAGAATAAATTCGTTCTTTATCTATTTCTCCTTTGTTTAATAGCACCTTTTTCATGGGGACAAAATGGATATTTTGAAATCAGTTCTTACATAGACAATGGGAATCCAAAAACATTGACCAACTACGATTATCAAAGTCATTCAGACCCTGAAATTAATCGTGTTTATTATTACGGTAGATTCAACAAAACGACATCCACAGTATCCTCATCCACTCCAGGTAATTTCTTAACAACGAATGGTACACATACAGACACCAGTATGATGGGGAATTATGCCTTTCTTATGGTTACTGACACCACAGGAACTTTAGAATATTCAACCCTCATCCCTTTTGGTCCAGGCAATACTTTCAACCTTCAACTTTACACAAAAAATGGAGATGTTTACTTATATGGAAATACACCCTCTGATAGTTTAGCAACCACAAACAACTCTAACCAAACCAGCAATAGTGGATTTATTCCTCACGGATTTATTATTAAGTATTCTAACAACACCATTAGCTCCAACGGTGTTCAACCCGATTACGCAAGTTATATAGGTGATAGCTCCTTGGTGGATGTGCAGAGTATAGAACACGATGGGAATACACTTTGGCTTTTGTGTAGAACCGGTGACACAACTTTACCTGTTACACAAGTTGCCAATAGTGCTCTCGCCACCTACAATTGTTATTTGTTAGGAATCTCTGATGCCATGATGGCGGCCAACAGTCCCATAAGCGCTACACCCTATGCACGATACTTTACATCAGACTCCCCCAACCTCATCCCCCGAAGTATATTATCTAACAACGGGAACCTTTATCTATTGATAAGAAATTTGGGCGGTAATTTCTACCCTATAACACAATCAAGTTCTGGCTCTTATGAAACTGTGCTTGTAAAAATTAGTGCGGCAACGCTGGCGAACAATTTAGCCTTCACCGCCGCGAATGGAAACTACAGTACTTATATCCCTATAAAAGCAAGTTTACCCACACAATCGGGTCAACTCTTACTCCACTCCAATAACAAAATTTTGCTTTGCGGTTTTCCAGATGGTGCCAACCTTCCCTTTACGGTTAGCAACTATCCCTTTGACTTGCAGGGATTGACGATAGCAGCCATTAGTGAGAGCACAATGAATAACAATTTGGCTTTCCCCCAAAACAATAGTGATTACCTCGCGCAAACCGGTATGCCCACCTTACAAGGATCTAGAATAAGGTATGAAAGCTACCAAGGAGATTTGTTTATTTACACACGTGCAGGAAACACAAACCCCAATAATTTAGTAGGTGTAACAAACAACAATGCGGTAATGACAGGTCCCTTATACCTTCAAAAAATTGGTGCATCCACTTTAACCAACAACCTCTCACCGAATACAACTTCGAATGATTGGATACAGTTTTTCGGCACACAAGGCTTAGACAATATTCGTCATTTAAAAGTGAATCAAAATGGTATTCATATTACAGCAGAGACCAATGCTTCATCCTTCACTACTGGACTCTCTTTCCCAACAAATTACACGGCTATCACACCAAGTTTCCCTACTCCTAACAGCTCAAATAAATTCGGTTGGTATGTTAACTTATGCTTTGATGGTTATATCAATTATTCTACCTTACTTTCCAATGCTAATTTCACTGGATTATCGTTAGGGGTTACAAATCACGCTACGTATATCACCTCAAGAATTATCCACTCTACCAATAGTACATTATCAGAACCTGCGCATCCATTAACCTTATCAACTTCTAATTGGGGAGGTGAACAAAATGAGTTTGGATTTCAAAAAATTGTATTTAAATCAGAGGTTACGATTACCGATAGTATTTTTCCCGTTTCACAAACAGTATGTAAATTTGCCACACCTGAAATGCTAGGGTCTGTAGCTCCAAGCTTTCCGAGTGACAGTCTTCCTTCTTTATATTTAGAAAATCAAGTTCTTAATCAATATATAGGCAGTAGTTATTTTCACTATCAATGGCAAATTTCAGCTTCTCCTAGCGGACCATGGACTAATATTTCTGGTGCCAATTTACCAAGTTACCTGCCCAGTGTAACGACCTTTGACAAGTATTACAGAAGACTAACTTACATACAAAATTGTGGAAACAATACACTTTTTTCAACCAGTAATGTTTCTGCCATATTGGTCAACAACCTAACGGCTCAAACTGTAGATGCTGGTGGACCTTATCATTCATGTCCTGGTGTAGCCTTAAACATTGGAGGTGCACCAACAGCTATTGGAGGATTAGCACCTTACACCTATGTATGGAATCAAAATATAGATTCGGTAGCAAATCCTCTCTTCTCTACCTCTCAAAATGCCATTCTAGAATTAACAGTTATTGATGCCAACGGGTGTATTAAAAAAGATCAAGCTGTATTTTACGTTCATCAAGCCAATGCTGGGCCCGATAGAGCAATATGCGATGGAAGTCCAACTTCGGTAGGAACTCCCCTTCAAGGTTTATCTGGGGTATCGTATAATTGGACACCCTCGGCAGGTTTAAGTTGCACCACTTGTCCAAGCCCTACAGCAACACCTACAACGCCTACTCAATATATCTTTACACAAACCTTGCAGTTAATAAATGGAAGTAGTTGTACAACCACCGACACGATCAATTTAGATATTGTTGCGGGACCAGGACCCAACTTTGCGGGTGCAGATACGGCCATGTGTTATTATGGAAGTATCAATATAGGTTCACCTTCTCTACCTGGTTTTGTCTACGAATGGAGTCCTATTGATGGTTTAACGACAACCAGTAATTCAATGACTGCATTTTATCCAACCTCCTTAACGAGCTCTGGTAATTTAAATCCCATTACCTATACATTAACTGCTCAAAATCAAAACTGTTTTTATACAGATGAAGTAACTATATCTTACATGCAAGCCAATGCTGGTCCAGACGTATGTGACTCCGGAGCCATAGGGACAGCAGACAATACACCCAGCTTAAATGAAACTTATAGTTGGTCAATTTTATCAGGGCCTGGTGATTTTACTGGTCCAACAAACACAGCAACTTCATCAGCTTATACTTATACAGGGCAAAGTACAATTTTAGAACTGGAAGTTACTTTGGACGGCGTTACTTGTGTTGATCAAGTGGTAATTTCTGATTGTGGAGGTTCTGCCAGTGCTGGAGGTGTTGGTTCAAACTCTCCGGTTTCTTGTCCGAGTAATATACTAGCGGGTGACACCATCACTTTAGCAGCTACTCCTATTCCCAATCCTAATGTGGTATACAACTGGTCTCCCCAAACAGGGTTATCGGCATATACAGGACAACAAGTTGAATTATGGACAAACCAGCACACGTATTACTATGTAACCTCTGTGGATACGGTAACCAATCAAGTACTAGCCTATGATTCTGTAGAGGTAAATAATCCACAATGGACCTTACCAGATGTGAGTTTGTTGGATACCTTAATTTGTCCAAACACCACTGTGGCTATCTTAAATAATTACAACAGTAATTACACCTATTACTGGTCTGGGTTACCTTTCGGTGCAGGAGCAAACCCTTATGTTACTCCTTATGCCACAAGTACCTATTATGTTACGGCACTTGATCCTTCTAACGGATGTTCAGCCTCAGATACCTCAACAATTATCGTTGATAACAAACAAATTTTTTCTGCTGCGGGACAAGATAAATTCACCTGTAGCAATGATATTATTCAAATTGGAAAAGTGGAGGATACCAACTTTACTTATTTGTGGAGTCCAGCCATTGCTCCTTGGCAAAATGGAACAGATGAGTATGATGCAGATCCTTATGTAAGTTTATCTACCACCACACAATTCTTCTTGACTTATACAACCAAATTGGCCGGATGTGTTTATCAAGATTCTGTGACCATAACCATTAGCGACCAACCTATCGCACCCGTTATTCCAGATGAAAGCTCTTGTAATGGTGGCTATACTTCTGTCAACTTAGGCAATCAAAGTGGAATTGAATACGCTTGGTCTCCAGCTTCGGCTGTAAACTGTTCTACCTGTAGCTTTAACGCGCTTTCCCCTGCCGCAACAACGCAATACACAGTTACCCTCTATTACGAAAACAGTTCGGTGTGTCCAGACTCATCTTCTACTTCATTTACCATCTTCGTTTCAGACCCATCTTTTAACTTAACAGACTTCACATATTGTTATGATGGTTCTGCAACCAGCTTACTGAATAGTAATCCCCCCGTAGGTTTTTCTCAATATAGTTGGACCCCCTCTAATTTATTTACCAACCCGAATACCATGGCACCCGATGCAAATTTGGTGAACGGAAACTATCAATTAAATTTAACCGTTACGGATAGTGCAGGTTGTACAGCCTCTGACGTTGTGAACATCACCTCCTCTCTCCCTTCGCCAAATGCTGGATACGATAAAGTTGTTTGTTTAGATGATTTACCGGTAAGTATAGGAAGTCCGAATAACACAGGTATTTTAAGTTGGTCGCCCGCTATAGGAATAGCAGATCCTAGCGCTGCACAAACTACTTTTACCACTACCACTCCAGGTACTTATAATTTGATACTCACCTCTACGGTTGGAAATTGTAGTCAAACAGATTCAGTTCAAGTTACAGTTCACGGTCAACCCGCAACGCCAACATTAACAGACCAGATGGTTTGTTCAAACGGGTGCGTGGATATAGGTATCACAGCTGTTCCGGGGATGTCATATAACTGGTCACCAATCACAGGCTTAACAAGTACAAATTCAGCAACAACAACGGCTTGTGTTTCCCAAACTAGTCAATATGATTTAGAGATCACTGACCAGAATGGATGTTCTACAACAGGCAGTGTCAATATCATAGTAAACAATGTACCACCGCCCGCCATTAGTTTACCTCCACTTACGGTTTGTGATGATGTTCCTACAGTAAACATTGCTTATCAAATAAACCCCGCAACTGGGAATTATGCGTATACATGGGGACCATCCTCTTTGTTCAGCAATCAAACATCTTCCAACCAAACTCTGAACACTCCTGCCCTGGGTAATTATAACATTTCTTTAGAGGTATTGGACCAATCAACAGGGTGTATAGGTAGTACAAATACGAACTTACAAGTAATTGATTGTAGTTTAATAGATACGTGTGAAGCTGACATAGACCTCAACCTTTCTGCTTCTGCATTGTGTAGCACTGACACGCTAAACTTCCAAATTAGCAGTGATACTATGCCCATCAATTATAACTGGACCTATACGGGATATTCTTCTAATTCCTCAGGTTACACCTCTTCAGGAAACATCATTTACACCAACACCATTAACCAAATAGATACCGTTCATTTCCAAATCTCACCTTATTTATCAACTTGTATTATAACCCCTATCGATAGTTTTTTCATTGTTTACCCTAACGTACAACCCAATTTATACGCTGACTTATTGTATTGTGCGGGAGATAGCAGTTTATTTTACACGGATGATATTTATACGTCCTACAATTGGAATGGCACCATAAATACGGATACTTCTGCCTACTTCACAGCTCAAAACAACCCTATACTTATCTCACTCACGGATACCAATAACTGTGTGTACACGGAAGAATTTAATATAGCTGAACACAATTGGCAAAACTATTATGATACGACCTACATTTGTATGAATGATTCTGCACTCATACATGGAAATTATCAAAGCCTGGCTGGAACCTATAGCGATACCTTCTCAACTGCCTTGTGTGACAGTATCAGCACTGTAACTTTACTCGTTAACTCAAGTGTAAACCTGACCAACAACTTCAGCTCTACAACTATTTGTCAGGGTGATGATATACAATTGAATTTAAGTGGAGCCGTTGATTATTATTACGATGGAAATCCCATCAGCGCAACTGAATTGATATCTATAGATTCAACTTCAACAATAATCATTTACGGTGAGGATGTAAATGGATGTTCAGATACACTTCAACTACAAGTAACCGTTAACTATACGGATAGTGTAACACTTTTTCCCCCTCCCATATCTTGTGATTACTTTGAAGGATATTTGAATATGCAGTCTGCTGTGAGTTTAAGTGATTGTCAATGGACACTTTCGAATGGAAGTACATACAATGATTGTAACCCGCTGGTTAGTGTAAATTCAACAGGTTGTTATGATGTTAGTTTTAGCGCCACAGATCCAAACGGTTGTTTAATTACTGCCAATGGTACAAATTTCATCTGTATAGAAGAAGGGCCGCAAGCTCAATTTACCATGACTCCGAACGAGGTTAGCACCATCAACAATCAAGTCACCTTCATATCACAGGCCACAAATGCCACTGATATTACTTGGCTAATCCATCAAGATCAATTCTCCACGGAACAAGTTTATTACAATTTCCCCACCGAGAACCCGGATAGTTATCAAGTATGTTTAATTGCAACCTCAAGCTTAGGATGTATAGATACCAACTGTATCTTACTAGAGGTTAAAGAAGAACTTATTCTATATGTTCCAAATACTTTTACACCAGATGGGAACTCAATCAATAATGAGTTTTTTGCCGTCTCAACTACGGAAGTGGAAACGTTCCACCTACAAATCTTTAACAGATGGGGAGAAGTGATCTTTGAAAGTAAAGACATCAATGAAGGTTGGGATGGAACTTATAAGGGAAAACTTTGTCAGGACGGAGTTTACACTTGGAAAATAAAATACAAAGAAATAGATAAACCCGAACCGAACTACATGCAAGGTCATGTAACCTTGGTAAAATAAAAATGAAAAGGGAGGTATTGTACCTCCCTTTTTTTTATGTTCTACAAAAAGAAAGGATAAAAAATCTAATTAGTTTTATGGAATATTAATTCAAACCTCATCTCTATAGCGTATGCTATTCAAGAAACGAAATTTAACACACTTAAGTGATGCCGAATTGGTGGATCTCTATAAGCAAAAACAGCAGAAGCTTGTGATTGCAGAGGTTTATCAACGCTACGGACATTTAATGATGGGACTTTGCTTAAAGTACTTGCAACAAAGTGATTTAGCGGAAGACATGGTGATGGATATCTTTGAAAAGTTACCCAAACTACTCCTCAAGCACGATATCACCTATTTAAAATCTTGGCTGTATACAACAACCAAAAACGAATGTTTGATGGCGCTGCGTAAAAAGAAGCATCATTTTAAAGACATCACCAACGAACAAGTGGCTTACGAAAATGAATTGGAAGACAAACAATTCTTAGACCTTCAATTGGAAATTGTTGAAGAGAAAATGGATGAATTAAAAACTCATCATAAAAAAGCGCTGAAACTCTTCTACATCGAAGGAAAATCTTACCAAGAAATTGCGGATTTACTCCATATTGATTTAAAGAAAGTAAAAAGTGATGTGCAAAACGCGAAAAGAAATTTAAAAATTAAACTACAGGAAGATGTTGTATTTAAATCTGCTCAATAGAATATTTGGTCCTTCTAAAGGCGTAAGTCGGGATGATCTAAAGGAGTACCAACAAAACACTCCTGGTATAGACAAGAACGAAATTGAACGCGCTTCACTTTCCGATGACTTCGAAGCAGAGGCTTTTGAAGGATGGGAAGGGCATGATGTCCAAAAACACATGCAATCCTTAGATAATAGATTTGCCAAAACTCATGGAGGTTCTTCTAAAAGATGGACTTTAGCTCTTATTGGAGGAAGTGCATTGCTGACACTTTTATTTATTTACCTTAATCTGAACACGGAAGAAGCTAAAAATATAGCTCAGGAGGTTCAACAAATTCAACCTGCTGAAGAAGGTTTACAAGAAAACACAGTTTTTGAAATTAAGGAAAGTAATGAGGAAGTTGAAATAGAAGCAATCGAAAACCTTCACCCCAAAGATCTTGAACATACTTTAGACAGAACAGAATTGGTAGAATTGAGAAAAGGAAACTCTCCTAAAGCTGAAGAATTCCAACAATCTCAATTATTAATGGAAAAACTAAGCATAGACGAGGTTGAATTAAAACAAAACCCCTTGCCTGAATTAAGTTATCTTCTCAAGAAAGAAATTTATCTCTACGAACTCAAATTGGTAGACTATAGGCCTTATCGTAAAGAGAAAATGAAGGAAGAAAAGTTAGTGATGACGGGTACTCCAGCTAGTCAAGAAACCAAAAATTCTAATGAGACTCAAAATTTTGAATTAAAAGAAGTGGACATTCCTTACATCGATTATTTGGACAAAAGCATGTATTACTTCTCAAAAGGTATGTACAAAAAGGCGCTTGTTCGCTTCCATAAAATATTGGAGTATTTCCCAGAAGATGTAAATGCTCGTTTTTATGGAGGTTTGTGTTACTACAATTTAAATGATGGAAAAGCAGCTTTAGATTATTTCAGTAAATCCTTCTCTCCTGCCTACGGGAATTTCAAGGAAGAAGCAGAATGGTTAAGTTATTTAACTTACGTTGATCTGAAACAAAAGAAAGAAGCCAACGCACTGCTTCAGCAAATTGCCCAACAAAAGGGCTTCTACAGTGAAAGAGCTCAAGCAATATTAAATAAGAAATAAAATTATTTCCCAAAAAAAGCCCCCCGATGATTTTCGGGGGGCTTTTGCTTTATGCTTGTTTATCTCTCACCATTCTTTTTAACAATGGACTAGGTCTGTATCTGTCTTCACCATATTCCTCGAATAATTCTTGCAATTGGTTCAATACCGTTTCTTCACCTATTTCTTCCATCCAAGCCAACAATCCCTTTGGATAGTTCACTCCTTTGGTCATGGCTAAATCTATATCTTCTTTCGAAGCAATGTTTAAGAACAAAGCATCAACCGCCTCATTGATCAACATCGCCAAAATTCTATTTAAGATTTTTCTTCCCAAAACCTCATCTTTCGTAGGCTCAGGTTTTACAGCTCCTTCCGCGTAATCGAAGTATCCTCTACCCGATTTTCTACCTAAGTAACCCGCTTCAGCATGACGCTTTTGTGTAAAGCTTGGCTTGTAACGTGGATCATAGTAGAAAGATTGGAATACAGTTTCAGTAACGGTATAGTTAATGTCATTACCGATGTAATCCATCAAAGTAAAAGGTCCCATTCTAAAACCTCCCAACTCAGTCATTGCCCAATCAATAGTAGCAAAATCTGCTACTCCTTCTTCATATATACGCAAAGCTTCACCGTAGAATGGTCGAGCAACACGGTTTACAATAAATCCAGGAGTATCTTTGGCCAATACGGTTACTTTCTTCCAAGAATCAATGATAGCTCTCGCTTCTTTCGTTACTTCCTCACTTGTTTGTACCGCTGGGATAATCTCTACCAAAGGCATCAAAGGTGCGGGGTTAAAGAAGTGTATCCCTATCATTCTGTTTGGCTTTTCCAATACAGAACCTATAGAGGCAACAGACAAAGAAGAAGTATTCGATGCCAAAATACAGTCATCACTAACGATAGACTCCATTTGCTTAAACATCTTGTGCTTTACCTCTAAGTTCTCAACGATGGCTTCTATGATCAATCCACAATTTTGAAAATCATTTCTATCTCCAGAATAGTTAATGCGCTCCAATATCGTTTCTGCTTCTTGGGCCGTATATTTTCCTTTTTCAACTAAACGACCAAATATTTTCTCCATGCTTGCTTGTGCTCTTTTCAAAGCATCAGCATTCACGTCTATCAAATTTACTTGGTGTCCGGCTTGTGCAGCAACCTGAGCAATACCCGCTCCCATTGTTCCTGCTCCTAAAACTCCTACTTCTATCATTTCAATCTTATTTTCCTGTAAACTCTGGTTTTCTCTTTTCTAAGAAAGCACTTGTACCTTCTTTAAAGTCGTGTGTTTGTCCAGCCTCTGTTTGCAACACTTCTTCCACGGCTAACTGCTGTGTTAAATCGTTGGTAAAACTTTGGTTGATCGCTTTTTTCGTAAGTCCTAAACCTCTGGTAGGCATTAGAGCTAATTTCCCAGCGAAGGCAGCCACTTCCTCTTCGAAAGTTTCTTCTCCTAACACTTTATAAATCATGTTCAGTTTTTCAGCTTCGGCCGCACTAACTTTATCTCCCGTCATCATCAAGGCCATTGCCTTTTGAGCACCAATTAAACGCGGTAAAAAGAAGGTTCCTCCAGAATCTGGAATTAAACCTATTTTAGAAAAGGCTTGAATAAAGCTTGCACTTTCCTTGGCAAAAACGATATCACACGCCAAAGCAATGTTTGCTCCGGCACCTGCTGCTACACCATTCACTGCTGCAACTACAGGTTTCTCTAAATTTCTAATTTTTTCAATAATCGGGTTGTAGTGCTTTGCCACGATAGATTTCAATTCTGGTCCGTTAGGATCCGTAGCTTCTGCCAAATCTTGTCCGGCACAAAAAGCTTTTCCAGCACCTGTTAATACCACACATCTTACGCTATCATCCGTAGCACATGCATCTATCTCGGCCTGCAAAGCCATCGCCATAGCTTGGTTAAAGCTGTTAAATACCTTTGGACGATTGAAAGTGATCGTGCGAACACCTCCGTTATTTTGTATATCTAAAACCATGATTTTTCTTTTGGGCGAAAATAGCCAATTTGTGTGCAAAAGCCAATCTTTACTGCCTTTGTACTCTGTTAGCCCTTTTCAATATGATTAATTATTATATAATTCTACAGATTGTTGGAAACGCATAGCCAATTCATCTCTCAACCATAAAGGTTTTACGACTTCAATTTCAAAAGCATAGCTCACCAATTGACGAATTAACTCTTCTGAAATCAAAACCTCCATCTCAAAACTGGTACGTTTTTTCCCTTCTTTTACAATTTTTTGAGAAGCGTGAAAAGGTTGAGACGCAATGTACTTTGCCGCCACATTATTGGCTTTGAATTTTATTTGTTCCGGACTGTTTTCGTTGGCTGTTATCCCCACAGAATGTTTAAAGAACAGTTCTGCATTAAAATTAGCAGGCTGTTTTCCCATTTCTTCAGATAACTCCAAATCCATCATTCTATCCAAACCATAGGTAATGATGCTATCCTTCACCAAATCAAAAGCGATAAGGTACCATCTGTTTCTATATTCCTTCAACAACAAAGGGGTAACTTTACGACGCTTCTTTTTACCAGAAACAAAACTTTCGTAATCAAAATACACTACTTTTTGTTCCTTGATGGCTTTCAATAAAGGACTTAAAAAATCACTTCCTTTAAATTCAGTTACCGTTTCAAACTGCACGTAATTATCCAATTCTTTGTCGTTAGGGTTGTTGGATATGTTTACGCGATCAAAAATTTTATCCAAAGCCGAACCAAATTGTTTAAACATGTCAACATCCCTAAACTGAACCAAGGTATTGGCTGCAAATTTTATGGCTTGTACATCATCCTCTGACAAAGGAATTTCATTGATGGTAAAATCATCTTCAGTGTAATAATAGCCTTTGTCTCTTTTCGAGTACTTAATTGGTGCATCATGTTCCATACGCATGGCGAACATGTCTTTCTCTATCGTTGAATCACAAATATTTTCACCGGTAGAATCTCCATAAAGCGCTTCTTCACAAGCCTGCCTTAAGTCTTGTTTACTCGGAAAGGGTTTGTATTTATTGCGTAAACATTTGTCTATAATTCTGTAACGAATAAGTGCATTTTTAATGTGAGGCATGATGAAATTTTCTTTCGTTCTTTTCCTGAAATGTGCGCGTAATAGCTGCGCTCATCAAAAATAAGAGAAAGCTTTTACAATTAACAGCAATGTTACTTTTTTCCGCGAATTTCACATCAATTTAACCTAGCATAGCCTTGCTTAGGATAGTGTTACTTTTCTGTAAAAAAGTATTTTAACATGAAACAATTCTTAATTTTAATGCATGAAAATAATTGTTGCTTTCATAGGACTTCTTGCTCTATACCAGGCGCGTGCATTTGAGCCTACGGCAGATAGTTCTGCACAGACTTTAGATACAGTTTGTTGGAACGATAGCCTCGTGCGTTTTGCTCAAAATCATCTCGGCACACCGTATGTTTACGGAGGTAGCTCCCCGAAAGGTTTTGATTGTTCTGGATTTGTACGCTATGTTTTTCAACAATACAATTGTACTGTTCCCCGAAGTTCTTCTTCTTACCATTCTTTTAACGACACCATACCTTTGAAAGAAATTCAAGTAGGAGATATTCTTGTATTCACGGGAACAAATGCAGCGATACGCAAACCAGGACATTTAGGAATCGTGACAAACATCACTGAAAATGAAATCATTTTTATACATTCGTCGTCATCTAAAAAACACAGTGGCGTTGTTGAAAGTAAATTATATACTACAGGCTACAGAAAACGTTATATTAAAACATTGAGATTACTACCATGAGAATTACTGTTTTTGCCCTTTTATTGATCACCTTATTTGCTTGTAAAGATGATAGTCTTACCTACGGCGAGGCGAAGTCTAAATTAATGTTGGGAGAATTTGAGGTATACGAAAACTTAGCTTCTTGTAACTGTGATAGTTTGGTAAAAAATGAAGAAGGTTTTTATCTCATGGCCGACACACTTTATACGGGTACGTGTTACTCTTACTATGCCAACGAACCCTCAAAAAAATTAGAAGCCAAACAAATCTTTAAAGGAAAATTGCACGGTGCTTACATCGTATACTCACCTGCTGGTGATACTTTGGAATTTAACCTATACAAAGAAGGTAGGTATTTGGGCAAAACTATAGCCAACGCTTTTGAGTGCAACTGTGACTCTTTAAAAGTTGTTGATCCAGAAGTTTTGATTAAAAAGAAAACCCTTTACGGATTTGATTACAACGGAGCCTGTATACGTTACTACCCCAATTCAGACTCCATTATTTACATGAGAGAGAATTACAAGGATGGTTATTTAGACGGCTCTTATTTCGTTTACGATAGAGAGGGAAACATCATCTCAGAACAAAAATATAAAGAGGGCGAATTGCAATAATTCGCTTTTTTTATGCTTTAAAAATTTACCAACTCTTTGTTGCATTCCTCTTTCATACAGCGGATAATTAGCAATTAAAATGGCGACTAACTCTTGGCTCAAATCAGGGTGTTGAAGTATCACTTTTTGCATTACCCTAAGTGCTCTAGATTGAATAGTCGTTGTATGTTTATTTTTCTCCAAGACCTCCATTAGATAATTAATTGCTATGGTTTCTTGACTAGACGGCACACCACAGTACCTCCAATAATTAGTGAAGGAACTTTTAAAATCGAAGCCTTCGACTTTCTCGGCTATTTCCCATAATGTGGGTAAGTCGCGTACTAAATATTCTGGATTTAATTGTGCTAAATTTGAAATCATCCAGGAAAACCTCCTCCCTGTTTTTTCACACAGCAACAAGTCTTTAAATTGAGAAGGTAAGCATTGAGAACGCATCATCTCTATGGCCATAGCTTTGCGTTGCTCCTCTGAACTTTGAGGTAGTATTTCTATGAGTTTATTTCGAAAGCTTTTCATTTTTCACCTTTATAGCTTCATCTAGAACCTCTTTCACTAAAGCAATAGGAATATCTTGTAATGGATCAATCTCCATACTTTTCATCTTTTTTCTCCCTTTAAAATCAAGGGCTGGATGATGTAAAGAATTCCCATCAGAAAAAAGGATATAGGGTTGGTTGGATTTTTTATCCTTCCAGAGGTAACACAAAATTTTATCCCTATACAAAAAACAGGGCGAGCCATATTTCACACACTCCGTAATTAAACTATCCTGCTTTCGAATAATGGTTCTTAAGGCCAACCAGCAAGACTGTAAAGGTTCATCTTGCTTTAAGTAGATATGACTGATCTCTTCCATCTTTAAAGAAAATCGTAATCCATTTCTACCTTAGCTATTCTGGTTTTATAAGTTGCAAACCAATCCTTCTTACCTTTTTCTTTGGCAAGGGTATGCAAGGGGTTATTTTTCCATTTGCGTATAGATTCTAAATCTTTCCAATACGAAACACTAATTCCCAGTCCATCCCTACAATCTTCTACCCCTAAAAATCCTTCAGCGTCCTTAACTGCTTCTTCAATTGCTGCATTCATTTCTTTATAATTCTCTACAACATCTGTTCTTGTAGAAGTGAAAATCACGGCGTAATAGGGAGGTTTGGGAGTTTGTGCTATCATGTTTACCTTGTTTTCACCAAAGCTACAAACAAAAAAGAGATCTCCTTTCGAAGATCTCTAATCAATTTAAGTGGTTACTAATTTTACTGAAGTACAAACTTAAAATTAGCTGATTCGTCGTCGTTATCTAGCTGTAATATGTAAAGTCCTTTTGCCAAATCATCTACCTGTAATTGAGTATTACTTTGGTTAATGGTAAATGATTGTACAATTTTTCCGGTAGCCACCTCAATTATATTCCCGTTTAGGTTATCACCCTTGAGTTGTTCCAACTTAACATTTAATACTCCTGATGAAACTGGGTTTGGATAAACTGAAATACCATAGGCTTCCAAATTATCCTCAACATTTAATAAGATGCTCTGCGCTTCAACGGCACCTATATCTCTTGTTCCGTCGTAAACTGCATTACCATGTTGATCGTCAAACATATCTGAAGGTGCACCTGCGTTGTATGCAGGACTTCCCACAACTAAACTGTGACTTAGCGTTACTCCTCCGTTAAATGCTAAAGGAGCAATCACTGGATCTACAGGGAGAGAGACCGTTCCTGTGATATCACCAGATGCAGAAGCAAAGGTGCTTACTTCAAGAATTCCGATTAAGTTGTACCCATCACTTGCTATAGGTGATGTTGAAGTATATAAGTCTGCACTTGTACCTAGGTTGAGGGCAACAATAGTATTTTTTAAAGTTGGTAACATAGCGCTGTTATTGGCTATACCTCCCCCTTCGTTATTTGCTGTGTTGTAAACAATAGTAGATGCATTTACATCTAACCCCGCATTGGAGTAAATTCCACCTCCTTGATTCATAGAACTATTTCCAGAGATCGTTGATGTCATAACCGTTGCCGTACCAGCTTTCACGTGAATAGCTCCACCATTACCTAGGGTTCCATTCGACATATTATTCATCAGGGTTGATGCGTTTACCACAAGATCTCCACCATTTACAAAGATGGCACCACCACCAAAGGCTTCACCGTCTCCGTTCGCTTCATTCTCCTCGAGTGTTACACTCGTCAATGTCATTGTAGAACCCGTTTGATTCCACAACGCACCACCTTCTCTTCCGGCCAAATTACCTTCAAAAGATGAGTTTTCTATATCTATGGTTGCAACTCCCGTAATGTGAATAGCTCCTCCATTTCCTGGTGCGGGTGTTCCTGCTGTTCCATCTACATCATTTTCTACAAAATCAGAATTTGCAATATCCAACACTCCGTTTACGACTTCAATAGCACCACCTGCTCTATTGGCTGCGTTTGCTTCAAAATGTGTATTAGAGATAAGTACATCACCATCTAAACTCAACACACCTCCACCAGAAGCAGAAGCTCCAGTAGCCATGTTATTGATGATATCAGCACTTACAATGTTTACTTCTCCCGAAACATTAAAAATTGCACCTCCTCCATCATCAGCTCCAGCACCAAGGGCAACATTGTTCATAATTTCTGTATTGTTTACAGCCATCATTCCTGAACCATTCCAAAGTCCTCCTCCTTCTAAACCAGCAGAATTTCCATTTACAGTTCCACCAATAATCGTTGCATTTCCAGCTCCTGTGATGTGTAATCCACCACCGTTACCAGGTGCAGATAAAGCAGAATTGTTATCTAGGTTTACATTAGAAAGCATGATGGTGCTTCCTCCAGAATTATCTTCAATTCCTCCTCCTGCTCTCAAGGCAGAATTCAGAGTAATACTAGAGTTGCTGATACTTAAATCAGCTCCTACATCATTTAAAATTCCACCACCAGAACCCGCAGCTCCATCGGCTGAATTGTTTGTAATCGTGGTATTTACGATGGTTAAATCACCTCCATTAAAGTTGTAGATTCCACCACCACCATTATCGGCAGCAGCACCTGAAGCAACATTTCCTGAGATTGTTGTTCCGTCTATATCCATAGAACCTGATCCGTTCCAAAGTCCACCACCTTCTGAACCCGCTGTATTTCCATTTACGGTTCCACCGTTTATTTCTATGGTTCCAGGACCAGTCATGTGTAATCCACCTCCATTTCCGGGTGCAGACAAAGCCATGTTGTTGTTTAAGTTTACGTTGTTAAGTGTTATAAAGGAAGTACCTCCTGTTGCATTACCTTCGATTCCTCCACCTGCTCTTAGGGCAGAATTCGCAGTAATAAATGAGTTGTTTATTGTTAGTATAGCGCCTACATCATTCAAAATTCCACCGCCAGAACCCGCTGTTCCATCTGCAGAATTATTCGTAATAACGGCATTCGAAATGGTTAAAGTACCATTGTTTAAGTTGTAGATACCTCCACCTCCATTATCGGCCAAATCACCTGAGGCTGTATTGCCTGAAATTGTTGTTCCATCTATGGTCATGGTACCTACACCATTCCACAATCCTCCACCTTCAGATCCTGCAGTATTATCGTTTACAGTTCCTCCGGTAATGCTTATCGTTCCTGGTCCTGTCATGTGCAACCCACCTCCATTTCCTGGAGCAGATAAGGCCATGTTATTGTTTAAATTCACATTCGTCAAAGTGATGTCATTGCTTCCTGCTGTAGCTACACCTTCAATTCCTCCACCTGCTCTTAGCGCTGAGTTTCCAGTTATAGATGTATTATCAACAGTTAGGGTAGCATTCACATCGTTGAGAATTCCTCCTCCAGAACCTGCTGCTCCATCTGCCGTGTTATTTGCAATACTTGCATTCATAATCACAAGCGTTCCACCTGAAAGGTTGTAGATTCCTCCACCACCATTATCGGCAGCCGCTCCTGAAGCAGTGTTTCCCGAAATACTCGTTCCGTCTATGGTCATAGTACCTGTACCATTCCAAAGTCCACCACCTTCTAATCCAGCTGTGTTCCCATTCACTGTTCCTCCAGTAATGTCTATAGTTCCCGGACCCGTCATGTGTAATCCACCACCATTTCCTGGTGCAGATAAGGCCATGTTATTGTTTAGCGTAACTCCTGTAAGGGTAATAGAATTTGTTCCAGCTGTAGCTACACCTTCAATTCCTCCCCCTGCTCTTAAGGCTGAGTTACCTGTAATTACAGAGTTACTAATTGACAAGGTAGCATCTACATCATTTAGAATTCCTCCTCCAGAACCTGCAGCTCCATCGGCGTCATTATTGGTTATGATAGCATTTGAAATTGTTAGAGTTCCACTGTTTAGGTTATAGATACCTCCACCACCGTTGTCCGGAGCCGCACCTGAAGCAGTATTTCCAGTAATGGTAGCTCCATCTATGGTCATTGTACCCGATCCATTCCACAAGGCTCCACCTTCTGCGGCAGCTACATTGTTTGAAAAAGTACCACCTGTAATTACAGCAGTTCCAGCGCCTGTAATGTGCAGAGCACCACCGTTACCTGGGGCTGGAGAAGCAGGACTCACCCCTGCATTGTTTCCAGAAAGTGTACACGTTGTTAAGGTAACCGTAGTACCTGCAACGGCCTCTATGGCTCCACCTGCTCGGTTTGCCTGGTTATTTGTAAAAGAAGAGTTTACCGCTGTTAAGGTAGCCCCTGCTCCAACGAGTATAGCTCCACCACTCCCACTTATTCCTGAAGCGGTGTTACTTTCAAAGTCTACGTTATTGGCAATTACGTTTGCCCCAACAACTTGAATGGCCCCACCATTTCCGGCAGAACCATTCGTTAAGGTTAAATTATTCAAGGTAAGGGTACCTGTTGTAACGTCAAAAATTCTTCCTAGGTCATCTCCATCTATAGTTGTTGTTCCGAAGATATTTCCATTAATGGTTAAACTTTTGTCTATGGTAATTTCACCACTTGCTAATACTATGTTTGAAACTGTAAAGTCGACAGATAAAGTTGCTCCTGGCGCGGCTGCTGCGATTTGACTCCTTAATGTACCGGGAGAGCCATCATCAGCACCACTGGTTATTATTTGTCCAAATGCCACCACCGAGCCCATGGCCAGTGATACAGAAAGGACCAAAAAACGAAGCGTAAAAGATGTTTTCATAGGTTCTAAAGTTTTAGATTAAATATTTTTTTGAAACCTACGCGTCAACTTCTTTTTTGGATTTCAGAACCCTCTAAAAAGCAAACGTTTACACCATAAAAACTCGTCCTAACTCACTATTTACAGGAGTTCAACGAAATTTATTTTTTATTAAATCCTCTTTAAAAAACACTTTTTTGTAAAAGTTTAGACCAAAAAAAAGAGCTCTACTGAGCTCTTACATATTCTAATAAACCTTTATCTCAAACATTTGAAATAATCGAAAGGTTCTTGACAATCTAAACACTGATAATGTGCTTTACATGCTGTTGATCCAAACTGACTGACCATTTTGGTATTTTTGGAATCACACTTTGGACAGGGAACTACAACAGGGTCTGAAAACAACACCGATTTATCTACCTCATCTTGTGGAGGTGCTATACCGTACTCTTTTAGTTTTCTTCTACCGTTTTCTGTTAACCAGTCTGTGGTCCATGCAGGTGACAATACCGTTTGAACGGTAACCTTCTCTAAGCCTTCATTCTTTAAAGTTTCTCGAATATCTTCTTCGATTACTTGCATGGCCGGACAGCCAGAGTAGGTAGGTGTGATGGTCACAGAAACTTCCTCTCCCTTCACTTCAACACCTCTTACCACGCCTAAATCGACAATGGTTAAAACAGGAACTTCCGGATCACTTACGTGTTCCAGAAGTTCCCAAATATATTCTTTCGTAATTGTCATAGTGCAAATATTACCACTCCATTCCTGGATAAGCTCTTTGCATGTATTGCATTTCTGCTAAGAGATATCCAAGGTGCTCTGAGTGCAATCCTTTTCTTCCTCCATCTAATTGCCATTTTGTTTCTGGCAAAGTTAAAGTTGCTTCTTCAACGACACGTTTTACCAATCCTTCCCAATCTGCTCTAAGATCTTCTAGGCTTGTTATAATACCCGCTTCAATTAAAGTTTGATTTACTTCATCTTCAAAGAAAATTTCTTGTGAGAACCTCCATAAATCATTCAAGGATGCTTGAACTCTTTGGTGCGATTCTTCTGTTCCATCTCCCAAACGAATTACCCATTCCGCACTGTGCTTCACGTGGTATTTTACTTCTTTCAAAGACTTCTCGGCGATAGCTGCCAATTGCTCATCTGAGCTTTTCGTTAAAGCTGCATACATGAACTGTTGGTAAGCAGAGAACAAAAATTGACGAACAATGGTTGCTCCGAAATCACCATTAGGTTGTTCACACAACAATAAGTTGGTGTAATCTCTTTCGTATCTCAAGTAAGCTAAATCATCTGCTGATCTATCTTTACCTTCAACCTTAGCGGCGTATTCTAAAAGTACCGTTGCCTGTCCTACTAAATCCAAAGCGATGTTTGTTAACGCGATGTCTTCTTCTAATATAGGACCATGACCACACCACTCTGATAATCGTTGAGAAACAATTAATGCATCATCTCCCAAACGAAGTGTATATTTAAATAATGCTTCTTCTTTTGTCATGCTAAAAATCGTTTACATGTGCGAAATACCATCTGGTACATCGTAAAAAGTTGGGTGACGGTAAACTTTGCTATCCGCTGGTTCAAATAAGCTATCCGCTTCTGAAGGATCTGAAGCAAAGATGTTTTTAGATTCTACAACCCAAATACTCACACCTTCTGATCTTCTTGTGTAAACGTCTCTTGCATTTTCTACAGCCATAGTTTCGTCAGCTGCACGTAAACTTCCCACGTGTTTGTGGCTTAACCCTTGTTTACTTCTTATAAAAACCTCGTATAAAGGCCATTCTTTTTTTGTCATGTAAATTCTTTTTAAGATGCTTTACGTTGAGCTTTTTTGGCAGCATACGCATTGGCAGCTTCTCTTACCCAACTTCCGTTTTCTTTTGCTTTTCTTCTTGCTTCAACACGTTCTTTGTTACAAATTCCGTTACCAGAAACTACTTGCCAGAACTCGTCCCAGTTAATTTCTCCGAAATCATAACTACCTTTCTCCTCATTCCACTTTAAATCTGGATCTGGAATCGTAAGTCCAACCAACTCCGCTTGAGGAACCGTTACATCCACAAACATTTGTCTTAACTCGTCATTAGAATTACGCTTAATTTTCCATTTCATAGATTGCTCAGAGTGCTGCGAATCTGCATCACTTGGTCCGAACATCATTAGAGCTGGCCACCAGAATCTATTTAAAGAATCTTGCGCCATTGCTTTTTGCTCTGGAGTTCCTTGTGCCAATTTGGTAACGATTTCGAAACCTTGTCTTTGGTGGAAAGATTCTTCCTTACATACTCTCACCATTGCTCTGGCGTATGGTCCGTAAGAACATCTACATAAAGGAACTTGGTTCATAATGGCAGCACCATCAACCAACCATCCAATAGTTCCCATATCTGCCCATGTTAAAGTTGGGTAGTTAAAGATGCTTGAATATTTCGCTTTTCCTGAGTGTAAATCATCTATGGTCTCTTCTCTATCTGCTCCTAAAGTTTCAGCTGCAGAATAAAGGTAAAGTCCGTGACCTGCTTCATCTTGCACTTTGGCCAACAAAACAGCTTTTCTTCTCAAATTCGGTGCTCTGGTAAT
Source organism: Lishizhenia tianjinensis (assembly GCF_900116425.1). Classification (GTDB taxonomy): domain Bacteria; phylum Bacteroidota; class Bacteroidia; order Flavobacteriales_D; family Crocinitomicaceae; genus Lishizhenia; species Lishizhenia tianjinensis. The sequence continues at coordinate 23,208 of NZ_FPAS01000003.1, forward strand.
CCAGTTCCCTTCTGGCAACATTCCAACGATTTCCGAGTGTGCGTGTTGAGATATTTGACGAATCAAGGTTTTTCTGTAGGCATCTGGCATCCAATCTTTTGGTTCGATTCTGATGTCAGCGTCTATCTTCTCCTGAAATCGTTTCTCTAATTCTTCTATGTTAATTTCTTTCATGCTTATTTTCTTTGATTCTCTCAAAAAACGTGTTTTGATCGAACGGTTTTATCAAAATAGCGGTCCACAAAGATACAAAAATTATGGTGCTTTTTGTGGCACTTTGGGGCCTAAAGCTCGCATCCTTCACGAGCATAACAAAACTACTTCACTTTTGTTTGGTATTTCTTTAAAAAAATCAATGCTTAGAATTTAGAGACTTTGCAGTTCCATTTCCTCAAAAACACACTAAATATCAGTCACAAATAGAATAATTGGCTACTAAGAATCTTAGCAACTTCTTCTTTTTTTCACAGTACATGAAAGGATGGTTTGTTGACAAAAATCATGACCTTTTTTAGCAAGTATTGATCATTATCAATCTAATTTTTTCAACTAAAATCCTCGCTCTTAAAGCGCAATATTTCACCCTGCTTTAAAGGAATGATAATTCTCAAAAAAGGAAGAATAAACTATGATAAATATCAATTAAACAGTGGGTTATCTTCTTTGCCTAGAGGTCGATTAAACGACCGCTTGAACTGATAATCAAGCCTTCTAATACTTTTTAGTAAGCAAAATAGAATTTACGTCTATGACAAGAAGGAAGGGATTGAACTCTTTATTACTAGGCTAAAGTCGTTAATCTGTTTATTTTTGTGCAGTTATTAAGCAAAACATATGACTCCAAAATTTCATACTTTAAAAATAAGCGAAGTTAGACGTGAGACGGAAGATGCTGTATCTGTGGCATTTGAAGTACCTAGCGAATTAAAAGAAGACTACAATTACAAGGCTGGTCAGTACCTTACTTTAAGAACAACTATTGATGGAGAAGATTTAAGAAGGTCTTACTCTATTTGTACGAGTCCATTAGATGGAGAATTAAGAGTTGCTATTAAGGAAGTTCCTGAAGGGAAATTCTCTGGATTTGCCAACAAAGTTTTAAAAGCGGGAGACGAGTTACAAGTAATGACGCCTACGGGTCACTTTAAACTAGAGCCGGATGCTGATCACCAAAAATCATATGCGTTGTTTGCTGCAGGAAGTGGAATTACACCCATTTTAGCTATAGCTAAAACCATTTTAAAAGCAGAACCTAACAGTGATGTTACTTTATTTTACGGTAACAAAGGTTTCCACAGCATCATTTTTAGAGAAGAATTAGAAGCTTTGAAAAACGTATACATGAACAACTTTAGAATTGTACATGTTTTAAGTAGAGAAAGCTTAGGTAATAAATTACAAAAAGGAAGAATAGATCAAGACAAGTGTATTAACTTGTACAACGCTTTCTTAAAAGATACAGATTTAGACGAGGTGTTTATCTGTGGACCAGAGCAAATGATTTTAGGCGTGAAAGATGCCATGAAAGCATTGAATGTTCCTTCTGACAAAGTTCACTACGAATTATTTACAACGCCAGGAATGGCTATGAATCAAGCACCGGTGAAGGCTACGGCAAACGAGCCAAATGTATCTTCTATGGTTCACATCATTTTAGATGGAGACCAAATAGACATTGCTTTAGATTCTACAGGAGATAACATTTTGGATGCTGCACAAAAAGCTGGAGCGGATTTACCTTTCGCATGTAAAGGTGGGGTTTGTTGTACTTGTAAGGCTAAAATCATTGAAGGTGAAGCAGTAATGGATGTGAATTACGCTTTGGAAAAAGACGAAGTTGAAGCGGGTTACATCTTAACTTGTCAGTCTCACCCAACCAGTGAGAAGTTAGTAGTATCATTCGACGATTAATAGACGACAAAAAATTATGGGATTATTCAAAAGTCTTTTCAAAAAAGACATTAAACCAAAGAAAAGAGGTTTTCTGTACGCAGAAATTATAGACCTTGTTAGAGAAACGAAGGATACTGTTAAGGTGGTTCTAAGTTTAGATGCCAAAGATAAATTTGTAGTTTATCCCGGACAACACATTAACATTGCTGTTGAAATTGACGGGAAGGAATACAGAAGATCTTACTCTATTTGTAGTGGAAGAGGCGAAGAATTAGCCATTGGTATTAAGGAAGTGACCTCGGGTACAGTTTCTAAATACATGAACAATGAGGTTAAGGTGGGAGATCACCTTTGGATCTCTAAGGCAGAAGGAAGTTTTAGGATAGCTCAAGAAAACAAGAATATTGTTGCCTTTGCTGCCGGAAGTGGTATTACACCAATTTTATCTTTTGCAAAACACATCGCAGGGATAGAAGGAAAAATGGAATTGTTATATGCGAATAAAACAGAGGCGGATATTATTTTCAAAAAAGATATAGACGCTTTAAGCAAGCATGTAAAGACACATTACTTCCTTACTCAAGAAGTGAAAGAAGGATACTTAAAAGGTAGAATTAATAAAGCGTCGGTAACTGCTTTTATTAAAGAAAACCTAGACGTTTTAAAAGCAGATGGTTTCTACTTCTGTGGTCCGGAAGAAATGATAGCTGATGCACTTGAAGCTTTGAAAGTTTTTGGCGTGAGCGAAGACAAATTACATTACGAGTTATTTACGACTCCTACCCTTTTGAAAACACATGAAACAGAAGTGCATGCTGATTTTAAAGGGGAAAGTAAGGTTACTGTAATCTTAGATGATGAGGAAACTCATTTCACGATGAAATCTGACGGAGACACTTTGTTGTCTGAATTAGAAAGTGAAGGTGTGGATGCTCCTTATTCTTGTAGAGGTGGTGTATGTAGTACCTGTAAAGCAAAAGTATTGAAAGGTTCTGCCCACATGGATATGAACTACACGTTAACGGACGAAGAAATTGCTGAAGGTTACATTTTAACGTGTCAATCTCACCCGAATTCTGAAGAATTAATAGTTACATACGATGACTAAAAACATAGTAGTATTAGGTTGTAGTAGAGGAATCGGCTATGAAGCGGTTAAGTTCATTTCTGAACATACAGACCATAATGTAATTGCTCTTTCTAGAAACGTAAGTTCTTTAGAAGGAATGAAGAATGTAGATGCTTTTAGTTTTGACTTAAACAGTCAAAACGTACGCGAAGAATTGTCTGCCATCCTGAAGAATTACAAAAGTCTGGATGTACTCATCAACAATGCAGGTACTTTAGTAAATAAGCCCTTTTTAGAATTATCTCAAGCAGATATTTCTACGAGCTACCAAACCAACATCGTTGGAATCATGGCAGCTACTCAAGCCTTTGTAGAACACGTAGGTGATGGTACTGCGCATATATTAAACATTTCATCTGTTGGTGGAATTCAAGGAAGTGTGAAGTTTGCTGGACTTTCTGCTTATTCTACTTCAAAAGCTGCATTAGTAAGTTTTACAGAATTATTTGCAGAAGAATATAAAGACACAAACATAGACATGAACTGTTTATGTTTAGGCGCTGTGCAAACAGAAATGTTAGCGCAAGCTTTCCCTGGTTATGAAGCTCCGATTAGTGCTGCTAAAATGGCGAAATACATCGTTGAGTTTTCGTTAACAGGAAACGAATATTACAAGGGGAAAATTCTTCCGGTTTCTATGTCAACACCCTGATAAGGCGCAATTAAAAATATTAAAAAGCGATACTCCAACAAGTATCGCTTTTTTTATACTTCACATTAACTTTTTATAAAGCCCTCACCTCTTTCTACATTTTGTATACCTTTAAACCAACAAACTCTACATGTATGGTTAAGAAGAATTCTAAGTTAGATAGATCCGCAAAATCATTATTCATTGGATTGATTATTTGTCTTTTGTTAATCTACGGAGGTGATATAGTAATGCCCATATTACTTTCAGGATTCATAGCTACTCTACTTACGCCTTTGGCTAACACTTTTGAGAAGTGGCATATGCCTAGAGCCTTATCTTCTTTAATATCTGTCTTGCTGGCCTTTACATTTTTGTTGGGCGTAGTCACTTTAATCAGCGTTAAAAGCACAGACATTATTACCGATTTAGACTTGGTCAAAAAAGTAAACCAACTTGAATTTTTAAATTCTAAAGACAGCTTTGATGCTGAAATGGACAGTAGACTAGGTGAATACAAAAACATGGTATACAGTAGTTTGGAGGGCGTGAAAAACATGATTTTCCAAATGGGAGAACAAGCCGCAACAAGTTTAAAAGACGCCTTTATCTTTTTAGTAACCTTTCCAGTGTACTTGTTTTTCATGCTCATGTACAGAGGAAACATAGGCGATTTCACCTTAGAATATTTAAAGGGAACAAACATCAATAATCCACAAGATTTAATCAAGGATATGCAAAAGGTATTGCAGCAATACCTCAAAGGTTTGGCTCTACTCATACTTATCATCAGTAGCTTAACGGGAATAGGATTATTTTTCTTAGGAATAAAGCACGCATTTATTATCGGTTTAATCAGCGGTATTTTAACCTTAATTCCTTTTGTGGGAGTTATCCTAAGCGCTTTGATTCCCATCATTATTGCTTTGGCCACCAAAGACAGCATATGGTACACAGTTGGCGTTGTAGCCGTTTATGCCGTTGTTCAATTTTTGGAAGGAAATATAATTACCCCAAAAGTAGTTGGGAACAGCATTAACATCAACCCTTTGGTTGTCATTATTGGTCTTGTAATCATGGGAGCTTTAACTGGAATAATAGGTATGATTTTAACCCTACCTATCCTTGCAATATTAAAGGTAATTACCAATCATTACAGCGAATTAAGACCTTGGAAAATATTAATGCAAGACAAAGAATAAAAGGCAAACTACTTTTCTAGGGGAAATCCCCTTAACCAGTCGTAGTCAATTCTTCTCATTCTCCCCTTTATTTAATGATTTCATCAATTTTTATTGCGTGGATTAATTAAACTAATTTTCTTTGCGCTCGCATAACTAAGAAGTACTTAGTTTACTTGTTTACACAATATTATTTATGAAGAAAAGATTACTGCTATTAACTGGACTTCTATGCTTAAGCTTTACGCATTTGGCGCAAGAAGAAACAGCTACTAGTTTTTCGCCAAGACCCTCTGTAGGTCTGCAAGTGGGAAGTTTGGGTGCCGGTTTACAATTTACTTATCCTTTATCTAAGAGGATAGAATTAAGAGCCTCTGGAACCTACTTACCTGAATTAGGAATGACATTTACAGGAAAATCAGGTGGTGCAGATGTAACTTCTGACTACAAATTTTCAACTGGAGGTGGCGCATTGGTTGCTACCTATTCACCTTTTGCTAAACGTACAGGTATAAAGATAGCTACAGGAGCCATTTACACCTTAACAAAAGTTAGCGCTGTAAATACCTATTACCTCCCTAAGTATGATGAAAATCTAGGGGTTTTGGGTATAGAAATTAATCCAGGATTACCCGTAAACCCTTACTTAGGAATTATTTTAGGAAATGCAGGAAAAGCAAAATGGGTGAGTTATGCCTTTGAGTTTGGTGCTATGTACCACGGTAAACCTCAGGTTACTATGACAGGTGAAGGTAGAATTGCTCCAACAGCGAATGAAAGTAATACGGCGATTATTGAAAACAACATATCAAGTTTACAATTCTATCCGTACGCAAATTTCCAGTTGAATTTCTTCTTGAAAAAACAATAAGTCAATCTAAGCTAAATAAAAAATGAAAAAGAATATAATTAAGGGAATTACCCTACTTGCAATACCAGCTTTGATCTTGGGAGCTTGTAAGAAAATTGATGTTACCGATGGTGTTGTAGAAATATTTAATATAACAGATTCTAGAACCAATGTAACTTTCCAATTTGTTGATGCCGTAACAGGTGAAAAATTGGACATGAATGGAAACGAAGATATTCAAATACGTTTAGGTGGACAAAATGCAGAAGATGTAACTGACAATTTTGGAAACAAAAACTTCGGCTCTGAATACGGGCTATTATCTTTGGCGATTCCTGGATATCTTACACCAAGTGAGAGTAACATTGTTGAATTTACACTACATGCCACGGCGAATGGGTACTTACCATCTAGCACGGATATAGTACTTTTTGATGAGGGGCTTAAAAGTATTACAATTCCAATGATAAGCACGAGCAATGCACCGCAAGATGTACGTCTGACAACAGATGTTCTTTCAGGTGTTAGTTCAGCAGGAGAATTGAATGCAAATTACACCCTTTCACCAGGATTATCTAACTCAGGTACAACAGCCGAAGTAAATATTTTGGCAGGTACAAAACTTATGGATAAGAATGGAATTGGCGTAACGGGTAATGTAGATGTTGAACTTGCTTACTTTGACCCAAACGGAAAAAGCACATTTACTTCTTTACCAGGTGATTTAACCCGCGCTCCTATTTCTAGTGGAGGATACGTAAGATTTAATACCATAGGAGCTATATCTTTGGATATGTTTGCGGGAACTAAAGAGGTGAAAAACTTCGATACCCCAATTCAAATGACGATGAGCATCCCTTCTGGAAGTCAAAAAATGGACGGAACGGATATAGTAGCTGGAGATAACTTAGGCATTTATAGCTACGACGAAGAGAATTCTGAATGGACATTAGAAAGTACGGAAACGGTTAGCTATAACACCTCAACTGGATTACTTGAAGTTACTTTTCCTATGTCGCACTTATCTACATGGCAAGTTGCAGAGGGTGAAAAAGAACCTGGAAACTTATCTTTTAACAATGTAACTTTTACTGCTAACTGTCAAGATTACTTTTTAAATACAACAAATATTGAAATTAGTTTTTGGTACGGTATGTCTGGACATTACTTTCCCTGGGGTTATAAAGAAGTGGCTAGATTTTCATTCGATTCACCGATGAAAATTAAAACAGGAAAAACTTCTGGACCTTGGCATTGGAATTTATTTTATAAGTGGAATAGAAAAAGTGACACTACAGACGTCATATGGGGAGAAGCCGATTATGGAAAAAATATAACTGTAGACCTACCAGAATCATGGTGTGTTTACGATATTGAGAAATTTAAAATTAAACTATCTACTTATTGTCCGGATACCCCGAATAGGTTAAGTAGACCTTCAATCCCTGTTTATGCTGTAGAGGAAGGTAAATTTTTCGTTCCAGGAAGTGAGAAATTATTAGGTTATATGAAACAAGGTGAACTTGAAACTTCAACGGCAGTTTTAGAAAAAGGTAAAAAATATACCTTATATACTATTTACCAATTTAAACTAGTCTTCTTAACAGGTTCTTTAGACAACTTCGATTTTGGATCGCGTTTGGTAGACGGAAAAGACATTGATTTAAGTAGACCATTGACTCAAAAAGAATGTGCGTATCTGAAAGGATAATATAGCATACTTAATATTTAGAAAGGAGTGATTCATCGTCACTCCTTTTTTTGTATTACAAAATCACAGATTAACATGATATTTAAGAAGCTTCATCAACATTTAAAGCACATTGATGTTGGATTTTTTCTGCCCCAGATAGCAGTGGCAACTTTACTTGAGGGAAGCTTAGCAAAACTTAATTGGTGGATACGACCACCGGAAGTATACACGAATTTTAGTTGCGCTTAGGAGTCCCCAAGTAAACTATAACGAATAGCTGGATAGCCCATTCAGTTTTAAAGCTTTTATAAATCTATTGGCGAGGGCAGCCTACTTCCTATCCTCTTCTTGCTCGTAACCTGGTGTTACATATTTAAAGCGTTTGGGATCGAAAATAAAACGCAAGTACAATTTTTCGCTTTGTTTTCTTTCTGGGAGAAAGTTTGGATTGGCCTTTAAGCTGTCTATATCGTAGTTCATTTCAGCCTTGTACAACCATATATCTTGGGCAATCGATGCACTTCCCTTCTGATAAACGGGTACATAAGCCGCCTCGTTTTCATCGCCCAAATCTGCAATTAATGGGAAACTTAACACCTTTAACAATTGCTGGTCTGCATAGGCGTAAATAGAGCGATAAAGACCATTTACCACGCGATAATCTACAATGATATCTTGTTTGGCCGGCGAGAGTATTTTATGGAAAGAAACTTCTAGCGGTTGTGTGATATTTGCCCCTATACCCGGTGTAGCCACAAATTCATCTCTTGCAGCATCATAAAGGAAAAGGTAGTTTTCTGGACTGTTGTATTCCATATCCTGAAAATTCTTCATACTACCCACTTTTTCCACTTTCTCAAAAGCGTACTTTTCGCGTTGGAGTACAAACACTTTATCCATCAAAGTATCTGTATTTACATGGGCATCATAGGAAAAAAACTTATACTCCTCTGCGGCATTAATTCCCAATTGATTTTCCATAAAGCGTTGTGCACGTTCTTCTATGCTTAATTCAAAAACTGGTGTTTCCGGTGTTATTGATGGGGTATCTGTAGTACTTTCTGTCGTACATCCCATTAAAATGGCTGAAAAAATTAATCCGAGTATTGTATTCTTTTTCATGCTACAAGTATACTATTTATTCGAAATTTCAGAGCGGTTCTTGCGTTTGAAAATTTCATAAACCAACAAGCCTACCGCCAATAAAATACACCCGTAGAGTGCAGGTTTGTTTCCGTCTGACAACACAGCGACCAAAAAACCAATAACCACAAGGGCAAAAACGGCAGGGATAATTGGTCCTAAGGGTATTCTAAAACTATAGTCCTTTTTATCTTTTACTCTTCTAAAATAGAAAACGCCCAAGCCTGCCAAAAGCAAGAATATCCATTCTATAAAGGTTACGTAATTGATGAGGTTTTCAAAGCTTCCCCAGAATACGAGTAGGACGGCACTCCAGAAAGATTGAACCATAATTGCATTTGCCGGCGTATCGTACTTTTTGTGTCGTTTTGCTGTCCATTTAAAGAATACTTGGTCCTTAGACATAGCATAATAAATACGAGGAGCGGACATGGTAAAAATAAACGCTGATCCAAAGGTTGAAATCACGATGAGTAAACTCACCAAAGTACCACCCTGATCAAGAATGAGATTCATGGTATCTACAGCTGGCTTTGTGCTAGACATCAGGCCCTCCACACCCAAAACTTGGATGTAGGTATAATTACACAGCCAATAGCACAGGGTAACAAAAGCAACTCCTATGAGCATGGACAAAGGGACAGATTTCTTTGGATTCTTTGCGTCGGCAGCAAGGAAAGACGCGTGCTGAAAGCCACCGAAAGACCACATTACTGGTATCATAGAAAGGGCTACTCCTATCCATAAATCAGAGCTGCTTTTAGCGACTTCTGGTGTTGGGGCAATTTCTCCAGCCTCTCTGTTTATGAAATAGAGTCCTGCCGCAATTAGTAGAAAAATTCCCACAATTTTAAGAACAGACAGAATATTGATAAAAATCTCGCCCAGTTTAATTCCTCTTACGTGAATAAGGGTATTGAAGGCGATCATAAGTAAAGCAATGATTATTACCTCTTGTTGCGAAAAGGGAGATCCTAATAAAGTATTGAGGTAAGAAGAACTAGCGATTACCAAAGCGGCAATAGATCCTGAAGTTATAACGCTCAGGACGATCCATCCATAAAGAAAAGCCATGCGTTTTCCGTAGGTTTCTTTTAAGAATACATAAATCCCACCGGCCTTTGGAAATAAACCAACCAATTCACTATACGTCAAGGCTCCACAAAAGGCCACACCTCCACCTATCAACCAAGCCCAAAGAATGTGGTTTTCCTCCCCTATATAATTCGCAACACTTTGCGGAGAAAGAAAAATTCCAGAACCTATACATGCTCCAACAACCACCATGGTGAGTCCGAAAACACTAATCTTCTTTGCTGAATTTTGTTTCAATTTTGCCATCCCTTTAAAAGTACTCAATTCGGAAAATGCTCAGCACAAAACTGAAAAATATCTCTGTTAAGTTTTACACACAATAAAGGAAAACGGTAGGCACTGGATTACAAGGAAGTAACAAAGCTTAACCTTGGCTTTATGAAAAGTATTTGTTCGCCGAGTGTGAATTTCTTATTTTCGCTGGGTCAAAAAAAACACATTCTTAAACTAAATAGAGACTTATGCTAAAAATAGATATGCACACGCACATCATTCCTAAACATTTGCCAGATTGGACAAAGAAATTTGGATACGGTGATTTCATTTACCTTGATCACAAGGAAGAAGGAGTTGCGGATATGATGCAAGGTGGGCAATATTTTAGAACCATTAAAGAAAACTGCTGGAACGAAGAAGTTAGAATTCAGGAATACAAAACTTTCGATACACAGGTACAGGTAGTATGTACGATTCCGGTAATGTTCTCTTACTGGGCCAAGCCAAAGGATTGTTTAGAGTTGTCAGAATTCTTAAACGATCACATAGCGAACTTGGTAGCGAAGTACCCTAAAAACTACATTGGTTTAGGAACGGTTCCTATGCAGGATACAGAATTGGCTGTTCAAGAATTAGAGCGTATTAAGAAAATTGGATTGGTGGGGATACAAATTGGATCTAACATCAATGACATGAACTTAAACGAGGAGCAGTTCTTCCCTATTTTCGAAGCGTGTGAACGTTTGGGCTTAGCAGTTATGGTTCACCCTTGGCAAATGATGGGCTTTGATAGCATGCGCAAGTATTGGTTACCTTGGTTGGTAGGAATGCCAGCTGAAACTTCTAGAGCTGCTTGTTCTTTGATTTTTGGAGGTGTATTGGAAAGGCTACCTAATTTAAGAGTGTGTTTATCTCACGCAGGTGGTGAGTTCTTATTCACGATGGGTAGAATTGAGCACGGTTTTAATTGTAGACCAGACTTGGTTGCCATTGACAACAAAAAGAACCCAAGAGAATACATCGGTAAAATGTGGGTAGATTGTATTACACACGATATAGATGCTTTGAAATACATCTTGAACATGCAAGGCAGCAAACGAGTGAGTTTAGGTTCTGACTACCCTTTCCCATTGGGTGATTTAGAAATTGGAAAATTTATAACGGATAGTGATTTACCACAAAATGTTATTGAAGATATTTTCTGCAACTCTACTTTAGAGTGGTTAGATTTGAAAAAGGAGATGTTCTTGTAACAAGAAGATAGAATGAGCAATTTGTTCACCCTTTTTTATGCACATTTCTTAAACTAAAGCTCACATTAGATTGATTTAGTTTTAACCATAGCATAACCATTTGGCTACCTATTCATCCTTAATGGCGATATAGCTTTGCGGCAAAAAAATGGAACTATTCTTAATCTCACTTGGAGCGATGTTCTCCATCATGAACCCGCTAAGTACTGTACCCGTATTTGTGAGTTTAACTGCCGACCATGACCTGAAAGAAAAGAACAGAGTTGCGGTATGGACTTCTATTAATGTTTTGATTGTACTCTTACTTTCTTACTTTGTAGGACAGTACATACTTCAGTTTTTTGGAATCAGCATCAACGCCTTAAAAATTGCTGGTGGTTTGATCATTACAAGTTCTGGCTTTGCTTTGTTGACAGGAAAATTTAAAGAGCATAAAGGAATGACCTCTACGAAAGTGGACAAGGATATACGTTCAAGATCGGATATTGCCTTAACACCCCTGGCCATACCTATGTTAGCTGGTCCGGGAACCATTTCCTTATTGATTACCCTAAATCAGGAACATGAAAAAATGATGGATATATTCATACTCATAGCCGCCATGTTGAGTGCCTGTCTTCTCATCTTCGTGATCTTGAAAAGCTCTCAATATATTGTGAAAATTCTCGGAGCATCAGGAATCAACGCGCTGTCGAGAATTATTGGATTTATCGTGATAGCTATAGGTATAGAATACATCATTTCTGCAGTGAGTAATCTATTTCCTGCATGGACACAAAGCTAGGATGTTTAATGCCACTTCACGGAAAAATATATCAAAGAAAAAAGGCTGACTCTATTCGAATCAGCCTTTTTTTTATTTCAAAATGTTTATATGTCCGAGTATATACTCGCTGTATACCTTTTCTGTAGTGTACTTTATTTTATACACGTATACTCCATCCGATACTAACTTTCCATTGTAGGTTCCATCCCACGTATCGTTGATATCATTAGAAGTAAAAATAAGTGTTCCTGTTCGGTTAAAGATGTTTAACTCATAAGTCATAAACTTACAATCTCCCTCTACCTTAAACAAGTCGTTTGCGGCATTACCATCAGGAGTAAAAGTATTTGGAATATAGATATTACAATCACAGTTCTCAAATAAAACCAACACGCTATCAACGGCTGTTCCACATTCGTTTTCCACGAATACACCATACATACCAGATTCATCCAGTGTAATACTTGAGGCGTTACTACCAGTAGACCAAATATATGTATCTATGCTCGAAACACTCAAATTGGATAAAGTAACTTGTTCACCGTCGCATGCAATTTGCGTAGTTCCCAAATTAATCTCTGGTTGATCTATAATTTCAACTAATATTGTGTCTTGATTAGTACAATTGCCATCGGTTACCGTTACATTATATTCACCTGTTGAGCTTACAATAAAACTATTGTTGGTACTTCCATCTTGCCAAAGGTGATTGTAGTTGTTTGATAAACCTGTAGTCAAACCGAAGGTTCCATTTCCACCACATAAGGTAGTATCCATTCCTAAATCAAAATCCAAATCTACCACCTGAACATTGATGGTATCCGAACCTGTACAACCTTGAACATCTACATCCACCCAATAGGTACCAGAAAGTGTTACATCATAAAAAGGCGTTGTTGCTCCATCTTGCCACATATACGTTGCGCCTGCAAAACTTTGTCCGATAGTTAAAGGAGAGGTACAAACGGAAGTATCATTTCCTAAATCAAAAACAAAAGGAGCTTGATCTAAAATATATTCGGCTCTGTAGGTATCACCCACAGAACTCTCATTGGCAAATTGAAAACTACAACTCATAGGGGCACCAACCAAAGTTGTCCATGGGCCACTTGCATTATCGTTGCGCTCGTTTAATGCAAAACAAGAAGTACAACCATAATCTTGAATGTTGTAATTAATATCAAAGGTACCATCTACACCCGTTAAGAAAACTCCGTAATAATTTCCAACAGGATTATTAATGTTCGTAAGGTTATTTGGCAATTGATTTACGCGGTAAATATGTACACCAAAAGAAGTGGTAGAATTGATATTAGATACTTCAAACACATCACCTGCAGTTACCACATAATTTAGGGTTGTTCCTGCCAAACTCGGCGCATACGCATAAGTAGATCCATCTCCCAACGGAGCACCAGATAAAATTGAAGGCGTTGGTCCAAAACCACTCAAAGTTCCATCATAGGTATTTGTACTTTCGTCTGGTGCGTTGGTTCCAGTAACGTTGTCTAAGTTATAGTAAGCCCTTAACCCAGGCTCATTTCCTAATAACTTTTTACACATGTTACTTCTAATTTCGTTTTCCGTACGGGCATCGTCCCAGAATCGAACTTCATCTATGTCACCGTCGAAATATCTCACGTTCATAATTCCCCACTGTCCTATAGTAGCATTGTCTCCTGTAGCTCCAGCGCTTATTGCATCAGTAGAGGCATCCGTATCTGCTTGTTGGATTCCGTTGATGTACATTTTCATACCATCTGTAGCATCTAAAACCGCAGCAACATGTATCCAAGTATTTGCAGGCCATGTATCCAAATCTGAATAAATCACAAAATTATTTAAACCAACTCTTCTCGAAAAACTGATCTTTCCTCCATTTCCTGGTGAAATAGCATTGGTTTCAAACCCTAAATGAAATTGATCTGTACCTGTTAAAGGATTACTAGCACTACGTCCTGCTATACACAAGCCCGTACCTAAAGTATTATCCACTGCATTATCTAACTTAAACCAAGCTTCTATGGTTCTTACTCCGGTAGCCACTTGGTCACCTAAAGAAATACCCGTGGTTGCTCCGTCAAAGTTTAATGCGTTTCCACTCCCCTGCGCGATGGTTATGGAAGAAATAAGTAAGCTAAAAATGAAAAATGTATATTTCAAAGTAAAGTCTTTTAATAGGGGACAAAACTACGAAATTTAATGGAAATGAGGAGGCTAATACCCGTGGAGTGCGTCAAATTTTACGACATAAAAAAAGGATGCGTTGAAAAGTCAACACATCCTTTAATATTCTTAAGAACAGTATAATTACTTTACACCGTGCATTAATTTTTTCAATAATCTTCCTGATAAGATAACCAAGATACCTGCTACGATAGGAATAATTGTAAAGATTAAGAAGAACGTAGATAAAGAATACTCCTCCTTAATGTTTTCAATCTGTCCACCCGCTACCGCTGCTAATTTGTTTCCGATAGCGATGGCTAAATACCACATACCGAACATGAAGGCTATCATTCTAGCAGGAACTAGTTTACTCACGTAAGATAAACCTACTGGAGATAAACAAAGCTCTCCAAGTGTGTGGAAAAGGTAAGCAAAGATCAACCAAACCATAGAGATTTTTACTCCATCTGTGATTCCGTAAGATCCCCAAGCTAGTAATCCAAAACCTATGGCCATAATGATTAATCCTAAACCGTACTTCATAGAAGCTGATGGGTTGTATTTAGAATCCCACCATTTAGAAATAATAGATGCGAATGCAATAATGAAGAAAGAGTTTAAGATAGAGAACCAAGAAGCAGGAATACGTACCCAGTCTTCTTTTACTTCAGCAACTGTAGTTGTAATCACTCCATTGTTCACACCTAACTCTTCACCTCTCTTAATTGCTTCAGCTAATCTTTCATCACCTATGTAAGCGAAAGTAGATCCATCATTACTTTCCGTAATCATGTGTAATTCTTGTCCTGCAGGAATTGTTTTATTCGCAATACCAATTACTGTCGTTTTCTCAACAATAGGGTTAGTAATTGCTGTTACATCCGTTTGATCCGTAATGGTTTTGTATTCGAAAACTAACTCACCCTTATCATCTTTCTTTTGGGTATTCGTTTCCTCATCCATTACTGCAATTTGCTCTGCTTTATACGTAACTTCGTGTGCAACAGTATTGAAATCTCTGATTAACATCCAACCTACTACAGCCCAAACTCCAGCAAAACATACGATTAACACCAAGTTAGATCCTAAAATTTTCTTTCCTGTTTTCTTCGCTAATAAGAACAAAACATAGGTAATGATACCTAATGGAACTAAAGTTAAAATAGCATTTACAACGTTAAAGGTTAATGCTGCACCACCGATTAACTCACGTTGGATGTAATCTCTGGCTACAATAATCAAAGAAGATGCACCTTGTTCAAACGACATCCAGAAGAATACCGTAAAGAAGGCAAAAATGATAAAAGCTATCATTCTATCCCTTACAATTCTAGAATAACGTGCAATACGCGATCCTACTAAAATCAAGAAGGCAGCTAAACCAAACAACACAGCTACGTATTGTCCGTCTAAATCTCCCACTCTACACCAAGAGAATAAATCTATACCTGCAATTTTTGACATCGGGTCGTTCAACGCATAACCAATACCAATTATAACACTAATAACCGTTAATACTTTATCTAAAAGTGTAAATGGATTTGGCTTATCTTCTACATCATCCTCACCACCAGCAACTGCAGCTGTATCATCTATAACTTCTGTTTCTACAGGAGCATGTGCTAAATCTGCATCTGTAGATTTTTTTGGTTTACCACCAATTTCTCCAAACAAGGGCTTAGATAACCAGAATTGCAAAGTACCCAATAACATAAATACACCTGCTAAACCGAAACCGTAAGACCAACCCACTTTTTCTGCGATGTAACCACATAACAACATACCAAAGAATGCCCCTGCGTTTACTCCCATGTAGAAAATGGTATATGCACCGTCTTTTTTCTCAGGTACATCTTTGTACATTTCAGAAATGATAGATGTCATGGTTGGTTTAAAGAATCCTGTACCAATTACCAATAAGGCCAATCCTAAATAAAGTGAGAACTCAGTTTCAAAGGCCATGGCAGCATGACCTAAAGTCATGATAATAGCACCAATTACAACCGCTACTCTATACCCTGTTACTTTATCCGCTATAATCCCCCCAATAATAGGTGTTACATATAACAACATGGCATAAGTACCGAACAAGGCACCAGCATTCTCAGCCGTCCATTCCCAACCTGGGTTATACCCTATGGCAGCCATGGTTAAGAAGTTGATTAAAAGCACTCGCATTCCGTAGAATGAAAAACGCTCCCACATTTCTGTAAAGAAAAGTACAAACAGTCCCGACGGGTGCCCTAGTACTTTAGAATCAAAAATTGTTGATTTTTCTGTTGACATTGTATTTATAATTAAATGTTGTTATCTAAAACCTCTTCATCGAAAGAATGCATTTCTACTTCATCATCTTCAGCACCATGAGTAAGTTGCTTTAATCTCTTTTTAAGTGCAATGATTAAGAAACCGAAAATAGCACAGAAAACTGCTATTCCTGTAAAGATGGTATACTCACCCAAGTCAGATGCTGACTCACCTAAGAACCCAGCCAATTTGTTTCCGAAACCTGTCATCGCGAAATAAGTACCCATCATGATAGATGCATATTTCACAGGTGCTAATTTTGTAATAAATGACAAAGCCACTGGTGAGGCACATAATTCACCAATTGTATGGAACAAATACGCGAATATTAACCAATACATAGCAGAAGAACCTGTAGCTTCATACTGAGCTGTAGCACCCGTCATGAATAAAAATCCTGCACCCATAATAATAGTACCAACAGCCATCTTAAATAAAGAAGAGCTCTCTTTTGACTTCAATTTTCTTTTCGCCCAAAATGATGCTACCAGCGTACCAAAAATGATAATAAACAAAGCATTTACAGATTGGAAAACAGAAGCAGGAATTTCAAATCCAAACAAGACTCTATTTGTTTTTTCCATGGTATAAATATTCATCAATCCTCCTGCTTGCTCAAATGCACCCCAGAATACTACCACGATTAGGAAAGAGATGAAAATAACCATAACTCTGTCCTTCTGTATCTTTGTTAAGTCCTTGAACATTGCTCCGAAAAAAGCAAATAAGAAAAGTAAAACCGCTAAGAAGAAACCTAAAGTAGAGTTCACCTGCATTCCAACGAATATTCCAGCAGGTACTGAAATAGCTGCAAGTATTAGCATCCAAGGATGTTTTACCATCGTTTTTAATAAATTAGAAGCGTCCTCTGTTTCTTCACTTGAAGATGTTTTATCCTCTTTAACTAGGTTACCAACTTGTGCTAAGTGTTTTTGTCCTGCCATATAAATAACTTGACCTAATAACATTCCGATTCCAGCTAAACCAAAACCGTAGTGCCATCCAATTGTTTCACCCACGTAACCAACAATTAAACTCGACAACAAGGCACCTAGGTTAATCCCTATATAGAAAATAGTAAATCCTTTGTCTCTTCTCACATCACCCTGTTGGTACAATCCTCCTACCATAGTAGAAATGTTTGGTTTTAACATACCAACACCAAAGATGATTAATAACAAACCTGTATAGAAAGCCCACATTTGTTCAATAGCTAAAATCCCGTGACCAGCACAAAGGATTAAACCACCCACTAAAACGGAACGTTTTTGACCAATTACCTTATCTGCAATGATACCTCCAGGAATAGACATTACATACACTAACATGGTGTACCAACCATACAACGCCAAGGCGTCTGAATTACTCCATCCTAAACCAGGATTATCTCCTCCAGTTGTTGATACTAAATACAATACAAGAATTGCACGCATTCCGTAGTAAGAAAATCTCTCCCACATTTCAGTAAAGAACAAGATGAACAACCCTATAGGATGTCCCATCCATTCTTTGGTAACTTTTCCTTCCATACTCATGAATTTCTAGTTTTATTAGGGTCGTGAAAATAATCAAAAATTGTGATTTAGGGCATTTTTACTGGGGGATTCGGCGAAACTACCGATTAAATCGGAAATATACCATTCATTTTCACCCCTCAACTAAGTGCAAGGTTTTGTTTCATGGCTAAAATTAAGTTCTTATTTTTGCACAAATTTTCCGAGAATATGACGTTGATTAAGAATCTTTTCACCCTACTCACATTAAGCCTTTTAACCTTTGCCTGCACAGGTATTTTACCTGAACAAAAGGAGGAAGTACAACCCCAGCAAAAGTTGGAAGTACAGGCCAAAGAAAATGGGGATGCTCACTCTTACGCCAACATCAAGGAAATTAAAACTCAACACCTGCATTTAGATTTAGAGGTTGACTTTAACGACAAGATAATTTTTGGGGTAGCGCGTCATACCATGCTAAATATGGGTACAGATACAGCTATTTTCGATGTTTCTGGTTTAGATATTCAACGCGTAACTATTGGTAAAACCAATGAAGTTGAAACTGATTATATTATAGGAGAAGAAAAAGGAGAGCAAGGAGCTCCTTTGGCGGTTCAAATTACAGATACTACTACACACATTAATATTTACTACAAAACAACAGAAGCTTCCAATGCTTTGGATTGGTTAGCTCCTTCTATGACAGAAGGTAAAGTTCATCCTTTCTTGTATACACAAGGTCAGGCCATATTAACTAGAACCTGGATCCCCTTGCAAGATACACCCGCAAATAGAATTACTTACAGTGCTGACTTAACTGTTCCTAAAGATTTAATAGCCTTAATGAGTGCGACGAATCCCACAGAAAAGAATGCAGAAGGAAAGTATCATTTTGAAATGGATCAAGCTATTCCATGCTACTTGATAGCTTTAGCCGTTGGTGATATAGCGTATGCATCTTTAGGTGAAAATTGTGGTGTTTACTCAGAGCCGAGTTTAATAGAAGTTGTTAAATATGAATTTGCGGATTTACCAAAGATGATAGAGGCTGCAGAGAATTTGTATGGTAAGTATCAATGGGAAGTATATGACGTATTGGTTTTACCTTACTCCTTCCCTTTTGGAGGAATGGAAAATCCACGTTTGACTTTTGCTAATCCTACATTGATAGCTGGAGACAGAAGTTCTACCTCTGTAATTGCCCACGAATTAGCACACAGCTGGTCTGGTAACCTTGTAACCAACGCCACTTGGGATGATTTCTGGTTAAACGAAGGATTTACCGTTTATTTCGAGAATAGAATTATGGAATCTATTTACGGAAAAGAAATTGCTGATATGCTTGCATTGGTTGAATTCCAAGAATTGAAACATACTTTGGCCAAAATGGCAGCAAGTGAACATCCAGAAGATTCTCGTTTGAAATTAGACTTAGACAAACGCAGACCTGATGATGGAATGACAGACATTGCTTACGTAAAGGGTGCCTTTTTCTTAAAAACGCTAGAAGACACGGTAGGAAGAGAAGCCTTTGACATTTTCTTAAACAAGTACTTTGAAACACACAAGTTTCAAACTTTAACAACAGAAGAGTTTATTTCTTATTTGAACAAAGAACTACTTACTCCGGCTGGAATAAAGTTCAATACTGAGGAGTGGATCTATGAAAATGGATTACCTGCGAACTGCAAAGAAATTAGTTCTAACCGATTTGAATTAGCAGAAGAGAATGCTAAAGCCATCGCTGAAGGGAACACAAAACAATTGAAAAGCTTACAACGCGACACTTATGTGATGCAAGAGTGGTTAGCCTTTTTAAGAACCCTTGATGGGCAAGACATTGATACCAATTTGATGGCAAAATTAGATGCCCATTGTGAATTTACCCATTGGGGGAATGCCGAGATTGCAGAGGAATGGTATGGATTGGCTATAAAAACAGGATACATGCCTGTAAAAGATGAATTGGAAGCTTTCTTAATGAAAGTAGGAAGAAGAAAGTTTTTAGAACCTTTGTACGAGGCTTTAATAGCTGGTAAACACGAAGGGTTAAATAAAGAGTTTGCTTTAGAAATTTTTGAAAAAGCGAAAGATAATTACCACGCCGTATCCGCTACAACCCTAAGAGAAATGTTGGATATATAATCTACATTGATCTTGGTATTGTTTTCAAAATTAACTACAAAAAAAGCGCCTTGGTTGGGCGCTTTTTTATGTTTTAAACTTCCACACCTGCTAGTGTTAAAGTTTCTATGTCAATTTTTTTCATGGCCATAAATGCTTTGCTGACGGCCTCTATTCTGCTTTGGTCTTGCATTAAACTTCCCAGTACCGAAGGTATAATTTGCCAAGAAATTCCAAACTTATCTTTGAGCCAACCGCATCTTCCTTCTTCTCCTCCTTCACTTAATTTTGACCAAAAGGAATCAATCTCTTCTTGACTATCGCACAATAGCATAAAGGAATTCCCCTCTGTAAACTGCCAAGTATGCTGTTGCGGATTTTCGGATAACATAAGGACTGTACCGTTAATGGAAAATTGGGTATGTTGTATTTTTCCACTGTAATCAGCCCCCATTGCTTCGGGGTATTTTAAGACACCTCCAGATTGGTAATCGCTAAATAATTCGGCGTATAAACTTAAGGCTTCTTCACCTCTACCAAAATTAGCTCCTGTAAAGGTGAGAAAAGGACTTACCCGTTGGTTGACCAAACTAATTTCTCCCAAGGCCAATTGCCAAGAAACACCAAACTTGTCTTCTACCCACGCGTATTTCTCTGCCCAAGGATACTGATCTAAAGGGAGGTAAACTTTACCTTCTTGCATCAATGCAGTGTAAACTTGGTTAAAGTCTTTTTCCTCCTCAATTAAATAGTAAAAAGACACAGCCGGTGATGGTCTGTAGCTTGGTCCGCCATTCATTAACGTCACGCGTGTTCCATCTATATCTATGCCTGTTAGAAAAGGACTCTCACTTAAAATTTGCACATTATGTAAAACCTGTGCGTAGAAACTCGCTGCCTCAGAGGCTGAATTATCTAGCCAAATACAAGTACTAATGTGCTTTTTCATTGCTTTATGCTTTAAGGGTCACCTTTCCTTCAACAGGAAAGAAGGTCTTACAAGATAAGTTTTCCGCACAATATTTAAAAGAAAAATCTAGTTCTTATTATCCGCTGCCTAATTAACCGAGTACAAAGATTGCTTTAAGAAACGGTAGCTTCCAGTTGGGGTATACTCCTTAATTTGCATGCGTTGCTCTGTGGTAGAGGGAGTTAAAATAATTTCTTCACCTTGAGCATTAAATTTTACCTTCAATTTATCAAAGGATGCAGGAACATTGGTCCAACGATAAGTCAATTCACCTGTTTTAGAAATTTCATATTCTAAATGTGGACTTTGGTGTTGTGTTAAATACACCTTAAAAAACCAAGTAAAGTCTTTCCCTGTTTTAGCATTGACCACATCAATAAAATCTTGAGAATCTACAAGCGAATATTTGTATTGATCGTAAAAACTAGAAATGATATCGAAAAACAGGGTGTCATCATTTAGCTGTTCCCTAAGCGTATGTAAAATCCAAGCTCCCTTCACATATACATCAGAATGTTTACGAAAATGGAACCATCTCCTCCCCTCAACGCCTACCACAGGATATTTATTTTCGATTGAGGGTCGAATTCTGCGCAGACTTATATCGTAATATTGCTCACCCAACATCTGTTCATAATACACCGATTCTGAATAAGTGGCAAAACCTTCTTGTATCCATACATCAGCCAAGTCTTTTACCGTAATGCTGTTTCCCCACCATTCATGCGCCGTTTCATGCAGGATAATATAATCCGTGGTAAATAAACCACCCTTACTGTACCCATTTCCATAAGCGATGGCAGATTGATGCTCCATACCTGCATAGGGAGATTCTATCATTTTAAAACCGTCCTTATACCAGGGATATAACCCAAAAATTCTTTCATACACTTTTAAAATATGATGGGTTTGTTTAAAGTGTTTTTCAGCTTTTTTAGCATGCTGTTTTAACACATAGTAATTTAAGGTTAATTCATCTCCACCCAAACCTTTGTAGCTATCCTGAACCAAGGTAAAGTCTCCCACATACACGGTTATATTATAGGTATTGATGGGGTAAGAAACAAACCAAGTATAGCTTGTAGTTTCCTTATTTTCTAAGGTATTTTCTAAAACACCATTCCCTACGCCAATAAGTCCTTTCGGAACAGTATAGGTCATTCGCACACTATCAGGTTCATCAGCGGTATGATCTTTCAACGGCCACCATAAACTCGCTCCATCCGATTCACAAGCGACACCTATCCAAGGTTTACCTTCAGTATCTTCCTTCCACACAAATCCACCTTTCCAGGGAGCTTTCTTCGCCTCTTCAGGAGCACCATTATATTTTACTTTTAATATGAATTCATCCCCCTTTTTATGCGAAGTTTGAACAAATACCGCACGGTGCTTTCTATCAAAGCTTAGAGCTTTATTGGAATGTACATCTTCTAGCGATGTGATTTCAAAATTTGGATGTAGATCTATTTGAAGTGTATCAAAATTGGCTGTTGCAATGGCGTGAATAAAGACTGTCCCTTTTAAGGTTTGATCCTCTGGATGAACCTCTATTTGTAAATCATAGTAATTTACATCGAAACAGGTTCTTAGAGGGGTGAGTTCTCCCAACAAGATTTGTTCTTCACTGAACTTGGGAATCTTTCCTTCTCTTTTAGGTGTTGCCATTTCTGAACGAAATAAAGAACAGGACCCAAAGAGGAGAGCTAAAATAAGGGCAAATAGGTAATTGATAAATTTCATATTGTGTAGTCTAACAGCTGTTAGACTTTCGAAAGGTGGAAAAGTTACATGCATGGTTGAATTTTTATGGGAATATAACAAAAAAGCCCCTCTCAATTGAGAAGGGCTTTAAACAGTTTATCATAAGGCTATTGAACCTGAACATTTCGAGAAAATAATATCTCCCCATTTTTAACTACGCGCAACACATATGCCCCTGTAGGAAGGTTCTCCCTCTTCAATTGAACAACATCTGATTTTTCAACTTCTTTTGTCACAGCAACTGCCCCTGTTGCATTCACTAATTCTATTGTCACATCTGACAACTCAGCATCAAATACAATATTCAATACTTCATTGAAAGGGTTTGGATAAATACTGATACTCGTTATCCCGTATTGTTCTAGTCCAAGACATTCATCTACAACTATGTCAAAACTATAGTTTAGAGGACAACCATTTTCAGAATCAACACTATAATTTAAAGTATGTACTCCCAATCCTACAGTAGAAGGATCAAACATAGTATCGTTCACTATTCCTGTCCCTGAGAAAACTCCTCCTTCTGGTAATAGATTTGGCAACTCCATCCAACCATAATAATCGCAAGTAACACTATCATATGCATTCACCAAAGAAACATTTTCATTTAAGGCCGCACAGTCTATTATCGTTAGAAATGCAGTATTCGTTATAACAGCTGGATTTTGATCAAAATAGATATACGCCGTATTATTTATAACTGTCCCTTTGGGTAAAGAAGGTACCAATTCCATGTTAAATTTAACATATCCTTGACTACCTAGATAATTTACATTACTATCTGGTAAAAAGATATTTTCAAAAGTGAATACAATTTCTCTTGTGGCTTTAATTTCATAGGTCATATTATGTGATGCACTTATAAATTCGAAACTGGAAATATCAAGTTCATCACCTATAATATCACTAATTACTACATTAGTTGCCGTATCATTACCCGTATTTTGAAAACGAATCAAATACTCAATAAGGGTATCTTCTTCGTTGATGTAATTTTCAACACCTAAACCTGCGGGAATTGATGTTTTATCGTTCGGATCGTAAGCACACGTGTTCATTCTTTCAGTACTATCCGTAAAATTTGAAACGATATTACCATTTTCCAATACATCCACCTTCAACTTATTCAGTTGGTAGGTTCCCATACTTAAGAATGATGGGTTATAATATGAAACATCCATTTTATGCTCATTACCAAAACCAATGTCACTAAAATTAAAGTAAAAGCTTTGACCATTTATTGAATCTGGAAGAACGCTGGCATCAAAATAATCGAGACTATCATCTAAGTTAACCAAGAATACTCCTGATGGTTTAATGGTACCTTCATTTCTAATGTTTACCCAAACTTTAGACAGACTATTACAAGAACCCTGACCGGTAGTGATTTTTGCTGAAAGTTGATAAAACAGAGAATCGGGTTCTAAACCGAAATCAAGGTTAACGTAACTCGTACCTACCGTATCTATTGAAATATGGTAAACTAAAGAGTCCGTACTTACACTCCACCCCCCTTTTTCTATCATCAATTCATATTGGCCAAGACCAGCATTGATATTGAAATCAAAATTACCATTGAAATCAGTTATAGTTATATCAGAGGTTGGATTCGTTTTTACTTTAACATAAGGGAGTCCTTCCTCACCAGCATCTTTAACTCCATTCCCGTTTAAGTCGGCAAATACATGACCTTTTACATTCGCCTGTGCTACAGATTCATTGTACATCACAGAAAAAACATCATTCACAAACATGTATAGCAAATCTTGGTCACCATCATTGTCTATATCCTTCAATTCAAACTTACTTGCATGTAAAGGGGTAATTAAGGTTTCCACGGCCTCAAAACTTCCATTTCCTAAACTTTTACAATAGTACATTCCCTTTTCAGGTTCATAGGTTAGACCTTTAGAATAAACTAAATCATTCCATCCGTCGTTATTTACATCTGCAAATTGAAAATCATTAATCACTATTTGGGTTGACAAAACAGAATTAGGTAATAATTGCACTGGAGTTACCGGGAAAACACCACCATTTCCCTGCTGAAACAACGCAAATTGATTGTTAAAATTATAACCTTTAACCACCAAATCTAGTTTTCCATCTAGAGTCACATCTTCAAATACATAGTTCCCTGCGGTATAATTACTACCAAATGGTGTCAGTTTATCTACATTCATAAACTGATGATTACTATCAGAATAACAAATGACCACAGTATCTGGAACTAAATTACTCGTTGATCTATAAGTCAAATCCTTAAATCCATCATTGTTAATATCATAAAACCCAATGTCGTATGGATAATAACTAGGTGCAGCTATGGCATATTTTGTAAAATTTCCTTGTCCATCATTGTGACATAAATAAAAGGAATCAGCTGGACTGTCTAAATAGAAATAGTCGGTAATTCCATCCTCATCATAATCTAAACTCATAGGCACAAAACTGCTATAACTGTTTTGTACTTCCGGGTTACTAAGGTGGAGCCCTGCATTACCTTCAAAAAGAGCAACTGACATCAAATTACTACCATCAAAAGGACCTATTAATAAAAAATCTGTAAGGTTATCACCGTTTAAATTTCCTGTTGTTGTAAAACTGAACGGTACTTCAGTACCTAATGCATTCTCAGCTGTTAAATAGCGTTGATCATAAACACCATTTCCCTTACCTAACCAAACATTTAGATAAGAATTAGAAAAACTCTGATTGAAAATATCCGTTATTCCATCTCCATTAAGATCTCCTACCATTATTTTCTTAAACCCACTATGTTGTAATAGGATAGGATGTTTTTCAGTTTGAATAATTCCATTCCCTATTCCCTTCAACACGAAAGGTTTCTGAGGATTCACGTTAGCTATGTCCTTAATTCCGTCACCATCTATGTCTTCAAAATAAACTCTGTGTATGTAAGGTATTTCATCGCTAATAACTACACCTTGCTCAAGTGGAAATGAATTCAGTGGATTTTTTTTATACAAAACCAGGTCATTCCCCCCTGAGCTTTTCATTAATAAATCTAGATCACCATCGTTGTCTATATCCACACTTAAATGTCCGGGCTGTCCGTTAATTTGCAAATTGGTAGGAAGAGTATCTGATACTACAAAGTTGGTTTGGTTGAAACTAAAAATATAATAGGCCCCCATCCAGTTACCATATACCATTTCCATCTTACCGTCATCATCGAAATCAAAATTAAATTGATGATTAATAGTTAATGAATTGATTAAAACAGTATCGGCCTGAGCCAAAACATGATTTCCTAAATTTTCAACAAAAACAGAATAGGTCCCTGTAGATGTATTTAATCCTTCAACGAAGTCTAAATCTCCATCATTGTCTACATCAAACCTTTCATAATTTGCCAAGTTATAGCTGTAAAGATTACCTTCATCGACAAATGCGCCACCATTGTTCCTGTACCATCTGCTATAAAACGAGTAATTTTCGATGAAAATATCCTTTTGATTATCTTGGTTTAGATCTTCAACATGAAACTGAATAAATCCAAAAGTTCCGATATTTAAATTGAAAAGAAAATTCAAATTTGAAAATCCACCATTACCATCATTGTAAAGCACGTAGATTTCAGTAAGGTTTCCTGTAAAAATTAAATCTTCAAAACCATCCCCATTCATATCAGCTATATTACAGCATTGAATATTGGTAATGTAATCCGGAAAAATAAAAAGAGATTGAGGAGCTACGAAACTAAGATCCGCATTCGCCTCCATATAATGAAAAATGTAATTTCCAGTATGATCGCTTTTACGCACGGCTAATACATCTAGGCGACCGTCATTGTTAACATCTAATAAATCATTTTTCTCACCACCGATAGTTTGTGCTACAAACAAATTATCCGCACTGAGAACTTTAGGACTACTGAATTGAGCAATTCCAAAAAGACTTGAAAAAATAGATAGTAATAGAAGGGTGATTTTGGTGTTCATAAAATTAAGTTTGATTCAAATTTAAATATTTCAATTTAAAAATAGCCGCTTAGGGCTTGATTTATACTATAATGCAAAAAAAAGCCCCTCTCAAAATGAGAAGGGCTTACATTAAATACAATTAAGTATTAAATATCAATATTTGCGTACTTCGCGTGTTTCTCGATAAATTCTTTACGTGGTGGAACTTCGTCTCCCATCAACATAGAGAAAATCTGATCACTTTCTGCTGCGTTTTCTATGGTTACTTGACGTAATGTTCTTCCTTCTGGATTCATAGTTGTATCCCAAAGTTGTTCTGCATTCATCTCTCCCAAACCTTTGTATCGTTGCACTCCAACTGAAGAAGCTGGTCCAGCACCTTTGAATTTCTCTATCAACAAATCACGTTGATCATCGTTCCAAGCATAGTCTGACTTACTTCCCTTCTTCACCAAGTACAATGGTGGTGTTGCGATGTAAATGTATCCTGCTTCTATCAACTCACGCATGTAACGGAAGAAGAACGTTAAGATCAATGTTTCGATGTGGCTACCATCCACATCGGCATCACACATAATAATGATCTTGTGGTATCTTAATTTTTCCGTGTTTAAAGCTTTTGCATCATCTTCTGTACCTACTCTTACCCCTAAGGCTGTGTAGATATTTTTGATCTCTTCGTTTTCGAAGATTTTGTGTTGCATTGCTTTTTCAACGTTCAAGATCTTACCTCTTAAAGGCATGATAGCTTGGAACATTCTATCTCTACCTTGCTTTGCAGTTCCACCTGCAGAGTCTCCCTCGACAAGGTAAATCTCACATTCTGCCGCATCTTTTGAAGAACAATCCGCCAATTTACCAGGCAAACCACTTCCGGTTAATACATTCTTACGCTGAACCATCTCACGTGCTTTACGTGCCGCATTTCTGGCTCTTGCTGCAAGGATAACCTTCTCAACGATTTTCTTAGCATCGTTTGGGTGTTCTTCTAGGTATATTTTCAACATTTCAGAAACTGCCTGAGATACAGGAGCAGTAACTTCTCTGTTTCCTAATTTCGTTTTGGTTTGACCTTCGAATTGAGGTTCCTGAACTTTTACAGAAACTACGGCTGTTAAACCTTCTCTAAAGTCGTCACCAGCAATCTCAATTTTTTCTTTAGTCAACATACCGCTATCGTCGGCATATTTCTTCAAGGTATTCGTTAAACCACGTCTAAATCCAGAAAGGTGAGTACCTCCCTCGTGCGTGTTAATATTGTTAACGTAAGCTTGAATATTTTCTGTGTAAGAAGTGTTGTAGGTTAAAGAAACTTCAACTGGAATACCGTCTTTCTCTCCATCAATGTAAATTACATCTTCTATTAATGGCTCACGGTTTCTGTCTAAGTACTGTGCGAATTCTTTCAAACCACCTTCAGAGTAAAATACTTCCTCTGGTGCTTTTCCATCTTCGTCTTGACTTTCTGCTCTATTATCTGTTAAAGTGATTTTAATCCCTTTGTTCAAGAAAGCCAACTCACGCATACGAGCCGCTAAGGTCTCATAATTGTAAACGTGGTGTTCAAATATTGTTCTATCTGGTTGGAAAGTAACAATAGTACCGTTCAATTCAGTTTCACCAACAACTTTAACGTCGTATAAAGGCTTACCAATTTCGTACTCTTGTTGCCAAATTTTACCGTCTCTATAAACTGTAGCTTGTAAGTGACTAGAAAGTGCGTTCACACACGATACACCTACCCCGTGTAAACCTCCTGATACTTTGTAAGTATCTTTATCGAATTTACCTCCGGCGTGCAATACTGTCATTACAACCTCAAGTGCAGATTTTTGCTCTTTTGAGTGTAAGGCGGTTGGAATACCCCTACCGTTATCTTCAACAGTGATTGAGTCTCCTTCGTTGATCGTAACTTTTATTGTGTCACAATATCCAGCTAATGCCTCATCAATAGAGTTGTCTACTACCTCGTAAACACAGTGGTGAAGTCCTTTTACACCAACGTCACCAATATACATGGCTGGACGTTTACGTACGGCTTCTAACCCCTCTAAAATCTGAATATTATCCGCTGAATAATTTGCTTTTGAATTTTCTTCGCTCATAATATAAATTATACAATTTATGATTTTCGTACCCGCATTAACATGGCGTTAAGACAGGGCTAACAAATATAGCGAATAGATACCGCAAAAGCTAGTTAAATAGACCTAGATATACATGCTATTTATTAACATGTAATCAACAAAAATATGATGGCTTAAAACTTAAAATTGAGGCATAAAAAAAGCCCTCTTAAAAAGAGGGCTTTTAAATATCTTAACCACCGAAGTCGTCGAAAGATACGTTTTCTGGTGGAACTCCCCAGTCATCACACATCTTAACAACCGCGTTGTTCATCATTGGCGGTCCACAGAAATAGAATTCTATATCCTCTGGCGCTTCGTGATGCGTTAAATAGTTATCAATTACCGCTTGGTGAACGAAACCAACGAATCCGTCTCCTTCGTCATCCATGTTTTTCTTTTCTTTCCAGTTATCTTCTGGTAATGGCTCAGAAAGAACCAAGTGGAACTTAAAGTTCGGGAAGTCACGCTCTAAAGAACGGAAGTGCTCTAAGTAGAACAACTCTCTTCTAGAACGACCACCGTACCAGTAAGAAACTTTACGATCCGTTTTCAAAGTCTTGAACAAGTGGTACAAGTGAGAACGCATTGGCGCCATACCTGCTCCACCACCGATGTATAACATTTCAGCATCAGATTCCTCGTTGATGAAGAATTCACCGTAAGGTCCTGAAATAACCGCTTTATCACCTGGTTTCAAGTTAAAGATGTAAGAAGAAGCAACTCCTGGGTTAACCTTCATCCATCCATTTGCATTTCTATCCCATGGTGGAGTAGCAATACGAACGTTCAACATAATTCTTCTTCCTTCAGCAGGGTAAGAAGCCATAGAGTACGCACGAACAACATCTTCGTCATTCTTCATTTGAAGATCCCATAAACCGAACTTATCCCATTCTGTTTGGAATTTCATTGGTTCTCCTGGGTGATCTTCTGGGTGCGCAGTGATATCCATGTCTTTGAAATTCACTACTGTGTTAGGAATACGAATTTGGATGTAACCACCCGCTTTGTAATCCATATCCTCAGGAATCTCAACTATAAACTCTTTAATGAAAGAGGCAACGTTGTAGTTAGAAACAACTTCTGCTTCCCACTCCTTAATTCCTAAGATTTCGTCATGGATTTTAATTTCCATGTCTTCTTTAACTTTTACCTGACAACCTAAACGGTAGTTGTCAGCAATCTCCTTACGAGAGAAGTGCGGTTCTTCTGTTGGTAAAATGTTTCCACCTCCAGAAAGTACTTGACATGTACACTGTACACACGTACCCCCACCACCACAAGCTGATGGTAAGAAAATACCTTGACTTCCTAATGTAGAAAGTAGTGACCCACCACCATCTACTTCTAATTGCTTATCACCGTTGATAGTAATTTTAATCTTACCAGACGGAGATAACTTTGCCTTAGCAAATAGCAACATACTTGTTAGCAACAAAACTACTATTAAGAATACTGCTACTGTTATAATAATACCTAAGCCCATATCTTATTTGTTTAATTCGATGTTTTGTGAAGTTTTAGGAGCTTCAACTTGTTCAGTTTCTGCTTTCTTATCTCCGTTTTTGTATTCAATTCCCATGAAACTCATGAAAGCGATACCCATCAATCCTGTAAGGATGAAAGTAATACCCAATCCTCTTAAAGGAGCTGGTACTTGAGAGTATCTAATTTTCTCACGAATTGCAGCAATCGCTACGATAGCTAAGAACCAACCAATACCAGAACCAATACCGAATGCTGTAGCATCAGCGATAGTAGAGTACTGACGGTCTGCCATGAACAATGCTCCTCCTAAGATAGAACAGTTTACCGCGATCAATGGTAAGAAGATACCCAACGCACCGTAAAGTGCAGGAGCAAATTTCTCTACCAACATCTCAACCAACTGTACCATAGAGGCAATTACTGCGATGAACATGATGAAAGAAAGGAAGCTTAAATCGATAGTGTGTGCACCATCTAAACCGTACTCAGGATTTAACCATCCTAAAGCACCTTCTTTCAATACGTAGTTTTGTAACAAGTAGTTCATTGGGATAGTGATTCCCAATACGAATATTACCGCTGCTCCTAATCCTACTGCTGTTTTTACAGTTTTAGATACAGCTAAGTAAGAACACATTCCTAAGAAATATGCGAAAATCATATTCTCAGAAAAGATCGCTTTTACAAATATGTCTAATGTAGTATCCATTATTTAATGTCTTTTATAATTAGTAAATCTCTTTTCTAGTGATCCTCGATTAACGCTTTATTTCTAGAACGCTGAACCCAGATAATGATACCAACAACGATCAAGGCCATTGGAGGTAAGATCATCATGTTGTTGTTCACGTATCCCATTGCGTACAAACCAGACTCTTCGCCTGGAAGGTTGTTTCCGAAAATTTCAAATCCTAAGATTTTTCCTGATCCAAACAACTCACGTACTAAGGCTACCAACAACAAGATCCAAGCATAACCAAATGAGTTACCTAAGGCATCCATGATAGATGGCCAAGGCTTGTTACCCATAGCAAATGCTTCGAAACGTCCCATGATAATACAGTTGGTAATGATCAAACCTACGAATACAGATAACTTCTCTGAAATATCTGGTACGAAGGCTTGTAACAATTCATCAACAATAATTACCAAAGAGGCAACAACTACTAATTGTACAATAATTCTAATTCTTGACGGAATTAAGTTTCTTAACAATGAAATTGATAAGTTACCCATTACCAATACGAACAATACAGAAACAGACATCCAAAAGGCCTGCTCAACTTGTACTGTAATCGCCAAAGCTGAACAAATACCTAATACCTGAATTGTAATTGGGTTATTGTCTGATAAAGGATCCGTAACTAATTTTCTATTCTTTTTAGAGAATAATGGCTCGCTAGGAGCTTTTGTTTTTTCTACAGTTTCACTCATCGCTTTCCTTATTTCTTGTTATTGAAATATTTTACGTAAACAGCCATAGTACGGTTCATCATTTCCCCTACTCCTACTGAAGTAATTGTACCTCCAGTAATACCATCTACTTTCATTTCGTTTACTCCTGATCCATCCTTCACAACTTGAATTGGTTGGAACTCATTGTTTACAGAAATTTTCTCACCAACCCATCTGTCTTCAAAGAAAGATTGTTTGATTTCCGCTCCCAAACCTGGAGTTTCTCCTTTGTGGTCGAATGCAGCACCTGCAATTGTTTCGTTATCCTCTCCAATCGCGATGTATCCCCAAATTGGTCCCCAAAGTCCTGCTCCTACAACTGGTAAAATTGTAATCATTTTACCTTCTGCGTTCTTCGCTTCGAAAACTGGGTATTTTCTATCTGCTTTTTCTATCGTCTTGTTTCTGTACTGGTTTCTTACATCTACGCTGAATGCTTTTTCACCTTCAATTACATTTCCAGTTGCATCCACTACGAAAGAGTTCAATACTGTTTCGTCGTAAATTCCATCTACCGTACTTCTTGTAGACTCAATTCCAATGGCACTTAAGATGTCCATTTTCTTTTTCTTCTCCGCGTTTGCTTTTTTGATATCCGCCAAACCAAGCGACAGAGATGCCAATATGGTACCTACAACAACAACTAATGCTATTGCAAATCCAAATGTATATCCGTTACTATCTCTATTAATTGCCATTACTATGCAGTTTTAAGTCTTTTTAAACGACGTTTAACATTTGCTTGAATTACGTAGTGGTCAATAATAGGAGCCATTACGTTCATAAACAAGATTGCTAACATTACACCTTCTGGGTAAGCTGGGTTCAATGTTCTAATTAACACTGCAATACCACCTGCCAAGAATCCGTACCATAATTTACCAACACTTGTTTGCGCTGCCGTTACAGGATCAGTTGCCATAAATACGGCACCGAATGCGAATCCACCGATGATTAAGTGGTAGTATGCTGGCATGTCAAAGTAAGCGTTACCACCTATCGCGTTCATCAATAAACCGAATAAGAATCCTCCTGCAAAGAAAGAAACGATGATTCTCCAAGAAGCAACACCTGTAGCCAATAAGATCAATGCACCGATTAATACAGCTAATGTAGAAGTCTCACCAACTGAACCTGGGATCATCCCCATAAATGCGTCAATTGGATCGTATTGTGCTTGGAATTTTTCTAACAATAATGAAGCACTTTCAGTAAGGTTCGTTTTCATTGCCTGTAAGTCAGCCAATGCAGTAGCTCCTGTTGCACCATCTGGCAACATTCCGTTGTTTGCAGCGATTACGTCAGCTGTTCCACCTTTCCATACTTTGTCTCCTGACATAGCAGTTGGGTAAGCGAAGAACAAGAATGCTCTAGCTGTTAAAGCAACGTTTAAGATGTTCATACCTGTACCACCGAAAACTTCTTTTCCGATAATAACAGCAAATGCTGTAGCAACACCAACCATCCATAATGGAACGTCAACTGGCATAATTAAAGGAATTAACATTCCTGATACTAGGTACCCTTCGTGTAAAGAGTGACCTTTTAAGAATCCGAAAACGAATTCGATGGCCAAACCAACACCATAAGAAACAACTAATAATGGAAGTACACGAGACAACCCGTACAATACTTTATCTCCAAAACCAGTCATGTAATCTCTGTATGCTTCAAACTCAGATCCTGGTAAGTACGATTGAATTTCGTAGTGCCAGTGACCTGTGTTGTAAATACCAAATAATAAACAAGGAATCAAGGCGATAACCACCATGAACATTGTTCTTTTCAAATCTACACCATCACGGATGTGCGCACCTTTTTTAGTAACGTGCTTTGGTGTAAATGCGAAAGTGGTCATCGTTTCATATAAAGGATGAAACTTTTCCCACTTGGCACCCTTTTCGAACATTGGGTCCCACTTGTGTAATAATTTTTCTAATGCTTTCACTTTATTATTCTCTTATGAAGTTAGTATTACATACATTCTTTTTGGATCAAGTCAAGTCCTTGACGAACTTTCTCTTGAATCTCAACCTTAGATGTACAAACGTATTCACACAATGCAAAATCTTCTGGAACAACTTCGTAAATTCCTAAATTCTCCATTCCATCGATATCATCTGTAATACAAGCTTTGATCAACTGCATTGGTAAAATATCGAATGGGAATACTCTTTCCATTTCTCCTGTAACTACAAACCCTCTTTCTTCACCGTTAAGGTTAGTATCCAAAGTATACTTTTTAGAAGAGTTTAACCAAGTTGGGAATAATTTAGAAGCTGAGAACTTATCGAACCCAGGACCTAACCAACCTTTCGTAAGGAAAAACTTATACTGATCACCTTCAGGAAGAATAGTGATTTGATTATCGTAGTAGCTTAAACAACCTTCAGCACCTATGCTAGTACCTGTTAAGGCGTTTCCAGAAACAACACGTACGTTGTCACCAGCAACATTGTTCTTCACTAAATCAGCAACATTAGCACCGATAACTGTTTTGTAGTACTTACGGTTTGTAGCTTCTGAACCTGTGTAAGCCACTAACTTCGTAGCGTCAAACTTACCTGTTAAGAAGTATTTACCAATAATTACAACATCCTGTACATTAACAGTAAATACGAATTCTCCTTTATTGATAGGATCAATGTGGTGAATTTGCGTACCTACGTTTCCTGCAGGGTGCTTTCCTTCAAAACGATTTACAACAACGTTCTTGGCATTTTCCAATGCTGCGTCTGCCTTTACCTTAGCGTTTAACCCCAAGTAAACTTTACCTGTAGTTAATTTTGCCAACGCATCAACCCCCGCTTGGAAAGCTTCGTCTTGTCCGTGTAAAATAAAGTCGTAATCTGGAGCTAAAGGAGCAGAATCAAACCCAGAAATAAAGATAGCCTTTGGAGCCGCCTCTGGATTTGCAACTACACCTAATGGTCTTTGCGTAATGAAAGGCCACAAACCAGCGCTTAACATAGTTTGCTTAACACTTTCTGCATCCGCACTCGCTGGAGCAACTGGAGAACCTTGAACGTATTCAGTATTAGCATCAGCATTGATCCTAACCTCCAGAATACGTCTCTTCTCTCCCCTTACGATTTCAGCGATTTCACCACTAACTGGAGACACATATTTTACAGCATCGTTGTATTTATCAAAAAAGATAACAGATCCTGCCTGTACCTTATCACCTGGTTTTACTGCCATCTTTGGCACTAAACCGTGAAAATCTGTGGGTTTAATAGATACGGTTTTTGGCATTGCTAAATCTGCCGTCACCTTATCAGCCTCTCCTACAAGCCTGATATCTAACCCCTTTCTTAGCTTAACTGTCTTTGACATGCTTAATATAGAGCTTTGTTTAAGTTGGGCAAAAATAAAAAATACTTGGAACTAGTTAAAAAGTTTACTGCACTACCTTTGGACTTATGCTAATTTGGAATAATTCTAAATAGACTCTAACTGCTTGATTTTATTTCAAGGATATCCAAAGTTTTGTATCTTAAGCTTTGAATTATACTCTTAATTTTATGAACACAGCAATCAACTCTGGTGTGAAAATTTCTGTAAGCACACAATTTAGACCTGACTTATCAAGAGTATATCAATCTGTATACTTTTTTACCTACAAGGTTGAAATAGAAAACAGAAATCCTTTTGCCGTACAGTTACTCTCTCGATTTTGGCGTATTTTCGACTCACTAGACGAGTTAAGAACCGTGCAAGGAGAAGGGGTAATAGGTGAACAACCCATTCTAGAACCAGGTGAGGTGTATACCTATTCATCGGGATGTGATTTTGTATCTGAACTAGGGAGTATGAGCGGCTACTACATCTTTCAACGCTTAGATACCCACAAGCTGCTTCAAGTGGATGTTCCCAAATTTGATATGATCTATTTAGGAAGGGTGAATTGATTCACTCTTTTTTTGTTTCCATACATCACTCTACTCCATTTTTCATCACATATAATTCCTTTTAACTCCCCAATCTGTGACTTCAGTTACACGAGGTTTGATAAAGTAATAAGTATGCTTATTTTTACGGCAAATTATTACAATCATGGCAAACGCATATTTTAAAGTACCAGAAGCGATTAACGAGCCTGTTAACGCATACGCTCCAGGATGTGAGAAGAGAGCATCGCTATTGAACAAATACAAAGAGATGTACAACCAAGCACCTATTGATGTACCTATGTACATTGGTGGTGAAGAGGTTAGAACTGATGATAAAAGACCTATGAACCCACCACACGATCACAAAAAAGTGTTGGGTCACTTCAACTACGGAGATAAATCTCACGTTGAAGCAGCCATAGACGCAGCATTGAATGCTCGTTTAGAATGGTCTGAATTACCATGGGAACAACGTGCTAGCGTTTTCTTGAAAGCAGCCGATTTAATTGCTGGACCTTTCAGAAATGAAATCAACGCAGCTACAATGTTAGGACAGTCTAAAAACTTAATGCAGACTGAAATTGATGCAGCTTGTGAGTTGATTGACTTCTTGCGTTTCAACGTAAAATTCATGACTGACATGTACAAAGAGCAACCTATTAGCTCTCCAGGTATGTGGAACAGGACAGAATACAGAGCATTGGAAGGATTTATCTTCGCCATTACTCCATTTAACTTTACAGCTATCGCAGGTAACTTATGTGCAGCGCCAGCAATGATGGGTAACGTTGTTGTTTGGAAACCAGCTGAAACTCAAGTATACTCTGCAGAGGTAATCATGAAAGTATTTAAAGCAGCAGGTTTACCTGATGGTGTAATCAACATGATTACAGTGGATGGACCAACTGCTGGAGATGTGGTATTTAACCACAAAGACTTCTCTGGATTACACTTTACAGGATCTACAGGCGTGTTCCGTCACTTATGGAAAGAGATAGGAATGAACTTAGACAAATACAGAACTTACCCACGTATCGTTGGAGAAACAGGTGGTAAAGACTTTATTGTAGCACACAAATCTGCAGTTCCTAAGCAAGTTTCTACAGCAATCGCTAGAGGTGCTTTCGAATTCCAAGGTCAGAAATGTTCTGCAGCCTCTAGAGTATACGTACCGAACAACATCTGGGCAGAAGTAAAAGAAGATTTAGTGGCACAAATGAGCACCTTTAAAATGGGTTCACCAGAAGATCCTTCTAACTTCATTACAGCTGTTATTGATGAAAGAGCATTTGATAAAATTGCAGGTTACATTGATTTCATTAAAGAACAAAACGATGCTGAAATCATCGCAGGTGGAAACTACGACAAATCTGTAGGATACTTCATTGAGCCAACAGTTGTTGTTACTTCTAACCCTAACTTCCGTACTATGGAAGAGGAGATTTTCGGACCTGTTGTTACAATTTACGTTTACGATGCTGAAGATTTTGATGCTACTCTAAAATTAGTGGACGAAACTTCTGAGTACGCTTTAACAGGATCTATCTTAGCACAAGACAGATACGCAATTAACAAAGCAGTTGTAGCTTTACGTAATGCAGCTGGTAACTTCTACATCAACGACAAGCCAACAGGTGCTGTTGTAGGACAACAACCATTTGGTGGAGCTAGAGGTTCGGGGACTAACGATAAAGCAGGTGCAGCAATGAACTTGATGCGTTGGATTTCTGCAAGAACGATTAAGGAAACTTTCGTTACTCCAGAAGATTACAAATACCCTTTCTTAGGATAAGAAAATTCTTCATAAAAAGAAAAGCTACTTCGTTTGAAGTAGCTTTTTTTATTTCCTATCTGTTGTTAACATACCAAATTCAAGGGTGTCTGACCAGTGATCTCCTAAAGGCAAACACTTTCGTTTTCTACCTTCTTGTACCATACCTGCCTTTTCCAAAACTTTTTTAGATCTAATATTTTCTACGGCACATCCCGCTTCAATTCTATGTAGTTTTAATTGATCAAACCCAAAGTCTATCACGGCCTTCAATGCTTCTGTAGCATAGCCCTTGTTCCAGAACTTTTTATGGTATTTAAACCAAACCTCTGCAGACTGATAAACAGCTCTTCCCGTATTGATTGCTATGAGTCCAATAAAGGCTTTGTCTTCATTCAGTACAGCCAAGGTCAACTTCCTACCCTCTTCCTTCTCACTACTCAACACCCATTCGCACAACAGGTCTCTGGTTTGCTTTATATTTTCGGGGATACCCAAGGTGTTGTATTCATCAACTGCCGGACTAGAGTGCAAAGCATGCACTTCATCTAGGTCAGACAACAATACGGATCTAAGGGTTAATCGCTCGGTATTTAGCTCTACTTTTCTCATCAGAGTTAAGGTACAAAAACTCTGATTACAATGCACTTAAAACGTCTTAAAATTCTCCAAGAACTCTATTTTAGTCTTTTTTATCTAATTGATAAACCTTCAAATCATCATCTTGAAAAACGATCAATTCTTGAAATGCACCTAAGTTAGGCTCAGGAAGGGTATCCACTTGTAAATAGAAAAAATGACTTGCACCTTTCAACTTATAGTCATCCAAAAGCGCAGGGGAAATTTCTCGCTCTGCAGGAATAAGCCACCCCTTTCTATTCAATACATTCAAACTACCATTTTGGCTATTATCTGGATACACCAATACTTTTGCCTCCTCTGGAATTTCTAGCTTTTCTAAGGTCGATATTTTCTGGGTTAAACTCAAAGTTGCAAAATCATATATGGTAGTATCTCTTTCTATACGTCCGTTCATTTTATGAGCGGCGTGATTTATCCCACTAAATACGATTACCGATAATAAGACAAAAACAAGTCCTCTCCCCCATTTTACCTTTATAAAATCTATAAGTATGCGTATACCTTGCCAATACACCATCATCACGATAGGAAGAAAAATTAGAAAATAGTAATCATGATCTCTAAACTGCTTAAAAAACAATATGAAGAAACAAAGTCCTCCCAGAGCAGCAAAAAGTAAGAACCACCTGTAACAAGCAGTAATGCGCTTGTAAAAAATAACAACTACGGCACTAAATAAGTAAAACAGGTGAAAGATAATTTGAGCAAAGTAACTACTGTTCCAGTACTCACTCATATACCTCCAAATTACAATTCTTTCTTCCGAAGGAACATCCCAAATTGGCTGAGCACTGGTATTGAAGGATGTTGATTCATTCAGCGTATTATAGTGTATAGCATAGAGGTTCCAACCTATGAGTATGGCCAAAGAAAGAATCACAGATATCACCTGAACCATGGTTTGGTTTTCTGAACTTAAGGCTTGACCTTTTCTATTCTTCCATTCAGCTATCCCCCAACTAAGCAAAGCTGCAAGTGGATAAATAGCATAGGTAACTTTTAATAAAGTCGCCAGTAAGAAAAAGAAAAGCATGGCGTACCACACTTTCATAGATTTTGACTGACGGTATATTAATAGTGCTCCCAAAGCGAAAAAGGTAAACCCTAAAGCTGGCCCATCTGGTAGATAATTAACCAAGTAAAAATTAAAAACAGCTGAACTTAAAGGAAGCAAAACAACAAGTAAAGCCAGCGTAAATTTAGTCCCCACCCTTCTTAAGGCATGAACTAAATAGATCATACCCGACCAAGTAATTAGAAAATCCATCACTCGAATTACGCTGAAATCTTCACCAAAAAGTTGAAAATAAACACCGGCGATGTAATAGATAATTGGAAACTCACAAGCACCTTTCCCATCAATGTTTTTAAGATTGAACAACTCGGGTTCAAAGAAACTATTTCCCTGGTTGGCATAATTTAGCGCAAAAGCTAAACCGTCTGATTGGCGCATAAAATGGAGTCCGTATGGCGCTTTAAACAAGAGTTCGAATACGCCGAGGAAGTAAAATAAAACCAAGGAAATGACCACAAAAACTATTGTTTCTATTCCTTTGATCTTCGTGGTAGGCAACGTCCATTTCACTTTCATGAAAACAAATAAAGTAAAAGATAAATGACTTTTTACACAAACGCCTCACTTAATTTAAACGGTGATAAAAGTCAATCTATTTTTTTTCTCCACCTCTATGCATTACTTTTGCATCCTTATTTAACGAAAAATACATAGCATGCAACTGTGGAATAAATTAAGTAGGGAGGAACTTGTAGAAAAATTAAACGAGAGCGGATTCAAATTCGTTACCGTATCTTTTTACAAATACGCTCCTATAGAAAACGTACAAGTTTTTAGAGATCACCTTTTCCAAATGTGGTCAGAACTAGATGTAGTAGGTAGAACTTACGTAGCTCACGAAGGTATCAACGCGCAAATTTCAATTCCAATTCCAAATTTCGAAAGGTTTAGAAATGAATTGTATTCAATTTCTTTCTTAGACGGAGTTCGTTTGAACATTGCCGTGGATGAGTCTGCAACAGAACACCCCTTCTTGAAGTTAAAAATCAAAGTTCGTCCAAAAATTCTAGCGGACGGTTTAAACGATGAAACTTTTAACCCTTCGGACACTGGAAAACACTTAAAAGTAGAAGAGTTCAATGCCTTAACAGATGATCCAGAGACCATCTTGATAGACATGCGTAATCACTACGAAACGGAAGTGGGACACTTTAAAGGTGCTATTACACCAGACGTAGATACGTTTAGAGACTCTTTACCAATTATCGAAGAAGAGATTTTAAAAGGAAACGAAGACAAAAACATCGTAATGTACTGTACAGGTGGTATACGTTGTGAGAAGGCTTCGGCTTGGTTTAAGCACCAAGGTTATAAAAATGTGCACCAATTGGAAGGTGGTATTATTAAGTACGCCAATGATGCCAAAGCAAGCGGTTTAGAAAATAAATTCATCGGTAAAAACTTCGTATTTGACGAAAGAAGAGGTGAACGTATTTCTGATGATATCATTGCGGTATGTCACCAATGTGGTGAAGCGTGCGACACGCACACAAACTGTGTAAACGACGCTTGTCACTTGTTATTTATTCAGTGTGACAGCTGTAAAGAAAAATACGAAAACTGTTGTTCAGAAGATTGTCAAGATGTGATTCACTTACCTGAAGAAGAGCAAAAAGCTTTGCGTAAAGGAAAAGAGAACTCTAATAAAATCTTCAAAAAAGGAAGATCAGAAAAATTGAAATTTAAAGGATCGGCTTGTATGGATGCTTAGCGTCTGTAACTTGAAATTACGAAAGATTTTAAAAGCAATAAAAAAGACCGTTTCAGCATTGAAACGGTCTTTTTGTTTTATCAAATAAATACTACTTATTCAGCTATCATTGGCTTCATTACATCCGCAGTAATTCTAAGTATCACTTGTTTTTCAGGAACATTCGCTGTTACCGTAACAGTTTTGTTCTGTGGTCCAAACTGACCTGGTTTTGATTTGAAAGAAACTTCTAATTCTCCTTCTTGACCAGGAGCGATAGGCTCTGTTGGTTTTTTAGGAACGGTACATCCACAAGAAGCTTTCGCCTCTTCTATCACCAACGGTTTATCTCCCGTGTTCATTACCTTAAAAGTATAACTCACTTCTGTTTCAGGATCTACCTTACCAAAGTCATGGATTCTTTCGTTAAAATCCATAGTAGTTTGCTTGGCCAATCTTTCAGCTTCTTCCTTCTGCCTTTTTTCTTCCAAACGTTTTTCATCCGCAGCTATTTCCTCAGGTGTTCTTTCTGAAGCTACCAATTTAGAAACTACCTCTCCTTCATTTGGTGAAACATCTGCATCTATACTTGATGAATCACATGCTACCAAAGCACCTAATACAGCTAATCCTAAGATTACTTTTTTCATTTTCATTTATTGTTTTGCAAGTTCAACCTTATTATAAATATCTCCGGCTAATATAGTTATTGCCTTATTTAAAATCTCATTCTTTTGGTTATAAATCCTGTAAAATGCATTATATCCCCATAGATTTTGAGCAATGGCTGCTTTCATTCTAACTTGTAAGAGCTCTTTACTGATGTCGTAGTCTTCCTGATTAAACTCTAAATCTTCATTCTCACCAACGGCATAACTAAAGAAATTGTTCATGAATTCCTCATCAAGGATGAAATCTGCATCAAAAGCTTCTACATCATCATACTTCTTTTTTAAAGTTTCTCTGTTGGTGTTCACATATTCCAAACAGAAAGAATTGATTACGCCTGACCTACTCAATGCTCTGTAATAATCAGAATATTCGTTGGTATCTAAGGGTACAAATACATCAGGCATAATTCCACCTCCACCATATACTGTCCTCTTAGTAATAAGCGTAGAATACTTTAATGAATCTTCCAATTTTATAGAGTCTTGATTCATCAACTCTCCGTGCATGTATCGCTCGTAATAATCGTTTTTGTAAGCCTCTAAATCATCGTAAGGCTTTTGAATGAAACGACCAGATGGCGTGAAATAACGGGCTATGGTTAAACGGATTTGAGATCCATCATTCAACTCTATTGGTCGTTGAACCAAACCTTTCCCGAAAGTTCTTCTTCCTACTATCAAACCTCTGTCCCAATCTTGAACAGCTCCGGAAACAATTTCACTAGCTGATGCTGTTCCTTCATCGGTTAAAATTACCAATCTCCCTTTTTCAAAATCACCTTTTGTATCTGCTACGTACTCTTGACGTGGTTGAGCTCTTCCTTCAGAATAAACAATCAGTTTATCATCCTTTAAAAACTCATCTGCAATTAATTTCGCCGCGTACAGAAGTCCGCCCCCATTACCTTGTAAATCCAGCACTAAATCCTTCATCCCTTCTTTCTTCAATTCCTCGAGAGCTTCTTTTATTTCTTGACTCGAAGTTCTTGAGAAGCTGGTCAACTTAATGTAGCCCACATTTTTAGATAGCATGTACTTAGCCACTACAGAATTAACTGGAATATCATCTCTAGTGATGGTAAAATTGAGTAACTTCTCTTTGTCGCCCCTCATAATTTCCACCTTCACTTTGGTATCTTTATCGCCCAGCAAGCGCTCTCTTACACCTGAATTTTGCAAACCAACACCGGCTACATTTTCCCCATCTATGTAAATGATTTTATCTCCAGCTTGTATACCAACTCTCTCAGAAGGTCCTGTAGGAATAGGATTCACTACAATTAACGTATCCTTCAAAATTTGAAACTGTACACCTATCCCCACAAATGATCCATTAATACTTTGGTTTGCACTTTGAACTTTTTCTCGGGGGATGTAGGTAGAGTGTGGATCTAATTTCTCCAACATGTTGCGAATGGCGTCGTCAGCAATTTTATCTCCTTCAACTTCCTCCACATAGTATCTGTCCACGTAATTAAATACCTCTCCTAATTTCACAGCATTTTGCTGGGTGGAGTTTTCTTCTTGAGCAAAAGCAAT
This sequence comes from Lishizhenia tianjinensis, assembly GCF_900116425.1. GTDB lineage: Bacteria > Bacteroidota > Bacteroidia > Flavobacteriales_D > Crocinitomicaceae > Lishizhenia > Lishizhenia tianjinensis. The sequence goes on from NZ_FPAS01000003.1 coordinate 66,188, forward strand.
TCCCGTTGTAAAAAGGAAAGCTCCTGCGAGTATTTTATAGTTTATTTTCATCTTGATTTTTTATATAAGAATCCCTTGCAAAAGGCATACCTAGCTAATTTAAAAAATGTTTGGAATTAAACAGGGTGTTTTGGAAGACCTTTCCACATTCCCTTTTCGTCCGTCTAAATTTTAAACAGCGTTTTGTTAACGATATTGCCTTACTACAAGTAATTTATGCCCTTAATATTAGTTATTTAGTAAATCTTAATGTTACCCTAAAAATTGCAGTTATGCGTAAGCTCCTTTTTGCTCTGTTTCTACTTTTAACCAGCTTTGGTTATGCCCAGGATATACAGCTCGATAAACTTGAGATGTACTACGACCAAGGACATTACAAAATGGTAAACCGAAGAGCAGAACGTTTAATGGACAATCCAGAATACGACAATTCTTTGGTTCCTGGCTATTATGCGGCAGTAAGTAGCTTGGCTTTGTACCAGGATAAAAAATGGAAAAAAAGACATACAGAAGCTTTGGACAACGCTTTTACCTACCTGCTCGCATTAAAAAATTCTGACAAGGGAATAGATCTTATTGAACGACACATTTATGAATTGCGCAGCTTACAACGCGACTTAACCGACTGGGCCAACGATTTAAAATTACAAAAAGAAGAAAGTACTTTTCAAAAAGTAAATCTATTTTTGGAAAAATTCTACAGTACAGCTCAGCTAAACAATCAAGCCGTTGAGGAGAAACTAGAAGAAACGAATTCACAATTAAAAGATAGTTTGCAACCGGTTGAAGAAATAGATGCGAGCGTACAACAAAAAATAATAGTAGAAGCCGCAAGAGAACAACTCGGAGTACCTTATGCTTGGGCCGGTACTACCCCAAAAGGATTTGATTGCAGTGGCTATACAAGTTATGTATACAAGCAAGTAAACATAGATTTACCCAGAAGGGCCGAAGACCAACACGCAATTGCGAAGAAAATTAAGGCGAAAAATGTTGAAATAGGAGATTTAGTATTCTTTAAGAAAGGTAGCGGTATCAACCATGTTGGAATTGTTATTTCTAAAAACAACGGATCCATACAAATGATACATTCTAGTTCTAGTATAGGGATTTCTATTGTAGATATCTACGCTTCGAAATACTGGGAACAACGCCTACATTCTTTCGGACGTATGCTTTAGGCTTTTCTAAAGAAAGTTAAAGCGATGCTAGCCAAAGAAAAAATGGCCAACAAAACAAACAATACATTAAAGTAAATAGTACTGTTTAAGGGAATTAAAAAACCTACACTTAAGGCTGCTCCTAGCGAAAAAGTAGTAAGACCTACTAAAGCGTAAGCCTTACTATTTTCTATTTTAAAAAAATCTAATTTTTGTGCTATTCCCACCACTACTGTTAGCTGGGCACTGGCCAATATATAGGTCCAAGAATCTTCCATATCGTTCCCCAACATCCATACGTAGATGTATAAAACTAAAGGCAGTAAGGTCAAAGGATAAAACACAACTTTACCCAACCATTTCCCTGATTTATTCCCTACTAAAATTCGCAAGGTATAGGTACTTAAAGTTAGTAAAGCGCTTAAGATAATATAAGGTGTAAACCAAAGGAAAGAAAGCGGTTTGATAGCCACCAGAAAAAGCAAGGCCAACAAAACGATAAAAGCTAAAAAAGAAATTCTTAGCAAGATACTTTCCAATGAATTCATACTTAAATTTCCTTGTTTAATTTCAACGCACAGATTACGTTCCACAATGCACGTGCACCTACGTTTGCATCCCAAGCATCATCTCCCACCTCGCATAAATCAAAACCTATGATTTCTTTGTTAGAACGTGCTAAGGTATACAACAAGTAGTTGATTTGTTCTAAATCGAAACCACCTGGAACTGGAGTACCCGTATTTGGACATAAAGAAGGCTTTAAACCATCTATATCGTACGAAATGTAGACTTTGTTTGGTAAACTAGCAATGATATCCTCCACCTGCTCTTTCCACGTCTTTCCTCCAAAGTTTTCTTCTTTCAATTCCCAATCGTAGAAACAACGAACGCGTTTAGGATTTGCTTCTATGATATCCACCTCTGATTGAGCGATATCACGAATTCCTACTTGCACCAACTTTTCAACGTTTTCTAATTTGAGCGCATTAAACATGATACTTGCGTGCGATTGTTCGAAATTCTCGTAAGCATCTCTCAAATCGGCATGGGCATCTATTTGAAGAATACCAAACTTTGTTTGTTCGGCCAATGCTTCAATTAATGCAAGAGGTGTTGAATGTTCTCCACCTATTACACCTACCAATTTATTTTGTTTTAAATCGGCTGCAATTTTGGCTTTGTATTCTTCTTTCAACTTGGTTTGCACCGCGTTCATTTCTTGCACCAAGGTTGTAAACTTCTCACTTTCTTCCAACTTCCCACCTTCTTCTAAATAGTCGATGTAAGCTGTTGTTTGCGAAGAAAGATCTTCGTTTACCGCCTCCCAACGCTCATCTATAGGTTCCCAATACACTTTTGTATTGTACGCCTTCTTCACGTAAGGATTGTAAAAGTCTAACTGTGTTGATTCGCGTAAGATAGCAGCTGGTCCACCAGCCGTACCTCTACCATAGCTTGCGGTCGCATCCCATGGAAAAGGATACAAAACTATGTCCGCCTGAACATGCGTAACGGGAAATCCGAAGATATTCCCGTTAGCAATTCCTACCCCATTTGGATCAAAATCTTTCTTCATCTTATTTCAAAAGATCCTTCACAAAATTAGGCAATGCAAAACTTGCTGTGTGCAGTTCTGTATTGTAGTATCTTAAACCTTTTGCATCTACAAAAGCATCAGCTGCTGCTTGGTCTGCAAAAGACTTCATGTTTATATTTCCTTTGATTCCGTATTGGAACGACCACATACCCGTTGGGTAGGTTGGAACGTAGAATAAAGAAACTGGAGCTTTGTCTTCTCCGAATAATCCTCTCAAGGTTGCGTTCAATTCTGCGAAGGCATTTTCATTGAATTTAGGAGATTCTCCCTGTGCAATTAAAATTCCGTTTTCATTCAACGCGTTGTAACAGTTTTGGTAAAACTCTACAGAGAACAATCCTTCAGCCGGTCCAACAGGATCTGACCCGTCAACCACTAATAAATCGTAAGCTCCTGCAGCTGCTTGTTTCACGTACTCAATTCCGTCACCCACGATCAATTCTAAACGTGGATCATCAAATGCTGCTGCGATAGAAGGCAAGTGCTTTTTACACGCTTCAATTACTTCTCCATCTATCTCAACCATTGTTACCTTCTCCACACCTTCGTGCTTCAAAATTTCTCTAACGGTACCACCGTCTCCTCCACCAATAACCAAGACGTTCTTCACGTTTCCGTGAGCCATCATAGCTGGGTGAGAAATCATTTCGTGGTAGTGGAACTCATCGTTCTCTGTTGTCATGAACATATCGTCCAAGGTCAACAACTTACCATATTTTGGTGATTCCAAAATTCTCACGCGTTGGAAAGGCGATTGAACATCGTGGAAAACTTCACCGGTGTACTTCAAAGAAAGGGCTTGGTTTTCATCTTTATCTGTAAACCATACGTTTCTTGTGTACATTCCTGGGTTTACCCACTCATCTGCCTTCTGACGCATCGTAGAAATATCGAAATCGTTTCTTGTAAGTAAGTTTACAGAACCACGTTTCATTTCTAACGCCGAGTAATTTTTGGCTTGAAAACAGTCTTTTAGGAAATCAAAAGAAATCCATGCGTCCATTTCTCCACACGTGAACAAATCAACCGCTGCATAACCATATTCTGGCCAGGTATGTATGGCCAGGTGACTTTCTTGAATCACCACCACCCCACTTACTCCGTATGGATTAAAGTGGTGGAAAGTTGAGTTAATAACAGTAGCTCCAGCCTTTTGTGCTGCACCTACCATGTCTCTTTCAATAGCAGAAACGTCGTTCATAATCTCTGGTGAACAACCCATGAATTCTACTAGAATGTGATTTCCTAATGCACTCATTTAAATAAAAAAATTTGGGCGTAAAAGTATGCCAATTTCAAATAGTTTTCTAAAACTAGGAATATTTTTTTCAATGGAACTTACATATTGTCTTTTAATTCTTAAATTCAAGCCAATAAAGAAAAACTCAAACAACTCTATATGTCTAGAAATCAAAAGTTAATCACTCTTATCATATTAATTTTTATTGCTATTGCAGTTCTTAGTTGGTTCTTCAGAAGATGGGGATTTGTAGGTGCTGGAATAGGTGGATTTATTCTTGGATACTTTTTAGGAAGAAAAAACAGCTAATTTTTTATGCAAAGAGGACAAAAACCAAATGCACGTCGCAGGAAGTTAAATTACCAAAGATCCATCTTGCAAGAAGAGCTTGCGCTTTACAATAGGCAAAAAGAAATACTACCTGTACTCGGGGTTTTACTTCTTTTTGGTGTACTCTTTCTTTTCCTGAACTTCAAATTTTCAGTAAAGGGGAATTCTTTTGATGCGCATAGAATAGAACAAGGGTTTGAATTTACTATAGAAGATCCTGGAGTTCATCAAATAGACATTCTCAATCATCCGAATATTATTTCAGACAACCAAGCAACTCATTTAAAGACGGAAGTTTTTATTAAAAAGGAAGGTAAAAAACTCTACCATTATTACCTGACCAACAAAAGTGTTTCCGGTAGCCAATTGCAACGGTTGAACTATTATTTCCGAGAAGCTGGAAACTACCAACTTACATTTCGACACAGTTTAATTACAACTACCCAAAGCATTAAGGAACCTGCAGAGGTTAAGAAAGTAACGCTTACTCCAAGACAAGGAAACGCAAAGCTTATTACTTGGGGAATGCGCTTATTTCTCTTGGGAGTAATTATCATACTCTTATTGAAAGATTATTTTGGTCCAGTTAAAAACTACCAAAAAATCATACAAAACAAGGAATACAATTTAAAAAACAAAAGCCTCTATATAGCCCTATCTATAGCCGTTTTATGGTTAGTTTTGGGCTATGCACTAGCGAGTAGCGGCTATGGTTTTGCCGGGTACAACAATGACATGCATGCTCCGGCAAAAAGTGTTCAAATCGATAATAATTATTACATCAACTAATATGTTTGAAAAAATTATAAACTTCTTCAAAGGAAGCAGCAAAGACCCTCAAGTGGATTTTAAAGTGAAGGACTTAAAAGTAGGTTACATTTTAGAGTACAACCTTACTACTTGGATGGTTGAAAAAGAATACCACTATAACTGGGGAGAAGGATATGCTTCGAAAGAATGGTTAATCATGAATGGGAATGAAAAAGCCCTACTTTTTTACGATGATTCTGAAGGAGAAGAAATTTCAATCTCTAAGGAAATTAACCTTTTGCAAGATTTAAACAGCGTTCGTGAAGAAATCATTACCCAGGATATACCGCGCAGACAATTTGCTTACGAGGGAAAAACGTGGTCTTTGACTTCTGAAAACCCTTGTTTGTATAGTGAAGTAGGAAAAGGTGGACAAATCGAAATGGTCGTTTGGGTATTTGAGGATACCAACAAAGATGAATTTATTTCTTTCTCAAGAACGGGAGAAAACAATGTAACAGGATACAAAGGTTCTTACTTAAAAGAATTTGAAATAGGTAACATTTTACCGAGTCAGCAATAAGAATGAAATATTTACAAATAACACTATTACTCTTCGTACTTGCCGCCTGTGGAGGGAAAGCATGGGAAGCCAATATGGTAGACCAGTTGCTGGAAAAGTACAAAGACAAACCCAATACAGAAATACTTTTGAGCGACATGCAAGAGACTTCTGGAGGGAAATTTATACACGCTTACAAAGTTATAGGTACAGACAACAAGGGAGATTTTCACTTAATTACTACGGTTCAAGACAACAATGTTACCGAAGGTTTTTATGCCTTGCATTACGACAACTTGGGAATGTCCATTGGTAGAATAGATAGTTTAGGAAACAAAAGTACCATAGTTGCACCTCCCGGTTTCAACACAGTAATCGGTAATCCTAAATACGGTGAGTTCAGAGAAGAGAATGGTCATAGAGTATGGCATTTTTTCTCAACTTACCTCTTTTACCGCACCTTGTTTGGAATGGGAAATCGTATGATTTACTACAATCATTACAACGATTATTATCACCATTACAGATACAACAGACCTTATTACGGTTCTGGTTCAGGTTCTTCTCCTTCTTGGGGAACAAAATCAACGGCAACCAAACAAACGCATAAAAACTTTTACCAACGCTCTGTCAACCGTTCTGGGTCTTGGCAAAGATCATACAGCAGCTCTAGCTCACGAGGTGGCGGAGGATTTGGAAAATAAAACGAACACACATGAAATTAGCGATATCCATAGAAACTTATACCTATTACCCACTGCTCTATTTAGCAGTTTGTATACTACTGATCATTCTTTCAAGATTTGTTTATAAAATTCTACACCCTGCCATAGATTTAGATCATGAAATGGTGGAGAAAGACAATTTTGCCTTCAATTTATCACAAGTCGGTTACTACATCGGTATAGTAATAGCCATGGGTGGAATCATGACCAGTGAGGCACATCCTGACTTACTCAAAGATATACTCTACACTTTTGTGTATGGAATTGCAGCCATTCTATTAATGAACATTAGTAGCTTTTTAAACGACAAGTTATTGCTGTTCAAATTCAACATAAAAAAGGAATTGGTAGAAGATCAAAATTCAGGAATGGGAGCTTTAGAAGCTGGGAGCTACATTGCAACAGGACTTATCCTCTACGGTGCACTTCAACTGGAAGCTGATTACCCTATGGCCGCATTAGGATATTGGTTTATCGCAGAGCTTGCGCTCATTGTAACTGGACATTTTTACACCTGGATGGTTCCCTATAATGTGCATAAAGAAATAGAAGAAGATAATATAGCCGTAGGTGTTTCTTTTGGAGGAATGATAGTAGCCCTAGGTGTTTTAATTGAACATGGAATTGCCTTAGAACACAGCACATGGCTCGATGGATTAAGCTATATGGGACTCAACGTAATTGCTGGAATAATTTTACTTCCACTGTTGCGCTTTGTTACCGATAAGGTTCTCTTACCTAAACGCAAATTAGTAGATGAAATAGTACACCAAGAAGAACCTAATATTGGAGCCGCTTTGGTGGAAGCATTCTCTTATGTTGCAGGTGCCATTATCTTTACTTGGTGTTTCTAATGAAATTGAACTATACGCAATCGAAAACAGAAATGATGGCAGCTTACAATTGTTTGCTGCACTTATATCCTAGTCTAACATTGGAAGATTATTCCCAGATGTTAGATAATATGCTTCCCAATAACTACGGTCAGGTTCTGGCTTACAACACAGAAAATGAAATCATAGGTGTTTGTGGCATTTGGTTAGGTACAAAACTGTGGTGTGGAAAGTATTTAGAGTTAGACAATGTCGTCATTGCGCCGGAATACAGATCATCTGGCTTAGGAAAACAAATTACTGAATTTACAGAAAAAATAGCCCGAGAAAAGGAATGTAAGATTATGGTATTAGATGCTTATACGAGTAACTTTAAAGCACATAAATTCTATTACAACCAAGGTTTTGGTCCGAAAGGATTTCATTTTATAAAAGATCTTTAAACAAAAAAGGGAGTGCAATGCACTCCCTTTTTTTATCTCCTCTTTTTACTTTCTCTTGGTTGGCTTAGAAGAACTCTTTCTCCTTTGCTTTTCCTTGATCAATAAAGATAATTCTCTTCCCGTTTGACCCGCCACAGAAGTGTTTTCTTGAGCTCTCCTCATTAAATAAGGAATTACCTCTTTAACCGGACCATAAGGCACGTATTTCGCAACGTTATACCCTTCGTAGCTCAAGTTGTATGAGATGTGATCTGACATACCTAACAACTGCGCAAAGTAAATACGTCTGTCGTCTTTGTCTAAGTTATTTTTCTCCAACAATTCCGCTAAATAAGCCGAACTTTCCTCGTTGTGTGTTCCTGCACAAAGTTTACAATAATCAATGTGTTGTACCACATATTCCAAGGCTAAATCGTAGTCTCTATCTGTTGCTGCCTTATCCGGTTGTATAGGAGAAGGGTACCCATGTTCTTCTGCACGTGCTCTTTCTTTCTCCATGTAAGCACCACGCACCAATTTCACACCGTAGTTGTAACCTTGTTCTTTGGCTTCCTTAATACTGTCCTTTAAAAATTGCAACCTATCATGTCTGTACATTTGAACCGTATTGAAAACGATGGATTGCTCGCGGTTGTATTTGCGCATCATCATGGCACAAATTCTATCGATAATATCTTGTATCCACGACTCTTCTGCGTCAATGAAAACAGGAACACCGAATTCATGCGCCTTGGCACAAATGGTATCTATTCTTTCAATTACTAAATCCAAGGCTTTTCTATCGGCCTCAGAAATTTCAGCGTTTTCATCATTCACGCGCTTCAATAAGTTGAAATTGGCCAACCCTGTTACCTTGAACACGGCAAAAGGAATCGCTTTTTCACCATTTGCACGAATAATAGTGGAAATTAATTCATTTACTGTATCTGTAAAATCTTCTTTGTCCAACATCCCCTCTACCGAATAATCCAGTATGGTTCCAACGTTGAACTTGTTCAATTCCTCTATGGTACTATCACAATCTAAAATGGTCTCTCCTCCACAAAATTGTCTGAAGATGGTGCGTTTAACAATACCTTTAATCGGCAAATTCATTTTCATTGCCGTATTGAGTACTCCAGAGCCCATATTTACTAAGCTTGGATAACCCATGAGTTTGAAAAGACGATACGCTCGATTCAAATCTCTATTGCTCTTAGAAGCAAATGCTATTTCCGTATTTTCGAATGATACCATGCGGCAAAATTAATCGTGTTTTATTAATGACAAGCAATTTTTCGATGGCTAGCAGATTTTTTTCTACATTTCAGCCAACTAAGGCAAAGGAATGATAAAAAAGATAGAATCGCAAGGCTATTACATAGAGATTGGAAACCATGCAGAAAGCTCTCTGCAGCAATTACTTGACGTTGATTTTGCACAAGCAAAAAAAGTCATTATTGTCGACGAAAATACACACGACAATTGTTTGGAAGCTCTTTTAACTCACTATGAAGCCCTGAAAGAAGCAGAAGTTATTCTTTTACCCCCCGGTGAAGAGAATAAAGTGATGGAAATTTGTTTCCAAGTTTGGGAAGCGTTAACCGAATATAAAATTGGTAGACGTGATTTAATTATCAACCTCGGTGGAGGTGTAATTACCGACTTAGGAGGTTTCATTGCCTCCATCTATAAAAGAGGTGTGCAATTTATAAACATGCCCACGAGTTTATTGGCTATGGTGGACGCCTCATCTGGAGGTAAAACGGGAATTGATTTAGGTCCTTTCAAAAACCAACTGGGGCTTTTCGCTTACCCTATTTGTACCATCATAGATCCTGGTTTTTTACAAACTCTACCCGATAATGAAAAAGTTTGGGGGAAGGCAGAAATGCTCAAACACGGTTTAATAGCAGATAAAGCACATTGGGATACCTTAAAAGAAAAGGATGTACACGACATCACTTTAGAAGATATTGCCACGAGTGCGAGCATTAAAAACAACATTGTTTTAAAAGATCCGAAAGAAGAAAACGAACGCAAAAAATTGAATTTCGGACATACCATTGCCCATGCCTTGGAAGCTTACTTTTTGGATAAATCTCCTTTACCTCACGGTTATGCAGTTGCGCTGGGACTGTTGGTTGAGAGTAAAATCTCTATTGATTTGGGACTTCTATCCAAAGAAGAATATTACGAAATAGAGCATTTCATTTTACAACAATACGATAAGATAGACAACATTAGCACCATAGGTGAAACGCTTCTAGGATTCATGCAAAATGATAAAAAAAGAGAGGGACAAGAATATAATTTCACCTTGCTCAATACAATAGGTCAATCTAGTATTAACCACACAGTAACGGAAGAAGTTATCTTGGAAGCATTAAAAGTGATAGACACACAATTTTAAGATGAACGTAGAGGTATTAGCAGGAGGAGAAACTAGTTTTACACTGGTAGAAGAGTTTATCGCAGAATGGGAGAATGAAAAAGACTACATCGTCCAATTCACTTCAGGTTCAACGGGAAAGCCTAAACCTATAAAAGTGCGCAAAGCACACATGGTAGCTTCTGCGAAAACCACCAATGCTTTTTTTCAATTGAATGAAAACAGCACCTATTACCTCTGTATTTCACCCGCCTATATAGGTGGAAAAATGATGATCGTTCGTGCCCTGATTAACAAGGCTAAATTATTGGTTGGACCCATCAATAGCTCACCGTTAACGCCCCTGACAACAAAAGTAGACCTAGCGGCTATGGTTCCCTTACAAGTGAGCGCTTGCTTGGAAGACAAAAACTTCAACTTGCTTGAGAATTTAATCATAGGAGGAGCACCTGTGAATGATCATTTAGCTGCGTCTTTACTCAACCATAAGGTCAAGGCTTATTCTACCTTTGGAATGACTGAAACTGTATCTCACATTGCATTGAAATATTTGGGAAGTGCGAATGAATATTTTCATGTTCTGCCTCCTATACGTATTTCAAGTGATGCGAACCAGCGATTAATTATCCACGCTCCTCATTTGGGGGTAGATCATTTATTAACTAATGATATCGTTTCCCTTAAAGATGAAAGCACTTTTGAATGGATAGGCAGAGCCGATTTCACCATAAATTCGGGAGGAGTAAAACTTCAACCTGAAAAAATTGAAAAAAAATTGGTTACTTTATTCAAGAACAGGTCTTTTATTATATGTGGCACCACACATGAGACTTTGGGAGAAGCGGTAACTTTATGTGTAGAAGGAAGATTGGAAAATGCAGACCAAGTAAAACTCGAATTAACAGAGCTTTTAGATAAATATGAAGTTCCAAAATACATTTACGCCTTACCTGAATTAGCCCGAACGGCCAACGGAAAAATAAACAGACTACAAACTAAAGAAAGACTCAAGCTTGAAGGAGTATTACAGTAAAATACTAGGGGTTTCGGTTACAGCCTCCACCCAAGAAATAAAAAAAGCCTACAGAAAGAAGGCTTTGCTTTATCACCCCGATAAAAACCCTTCTGACGCGGCAATGGAGGAGTTTATTGCCATTCAAGAAGCCTATGAATACCTTTCTAACCCTCCTCTTGTAAGCACAGGTAAACAGTATTCTTACAAAGATTTTAATCACCCAGAAAAAACGCAAACCGACGAGGAAAAGAAAAAAAGATACAAAGAGGCACAGGAAAGATACGAACAACAACAAGCCAGAGAAAAGGCCGAAAACGAAGCCTATTTCTCTAAAATTACTCAAGGTAAACTCTGGAATTACTTCCGCTTTATCATGTGTTTTTCTACTGTTCTGGCCGGACTTTTAATAATTGATCAATACCTCCCCTCTCGTTGGGTAAAAGATCATATCACGCATGGAGACTCCAAGGTTTATTTCGAAGGCTTTAATAGAGAGAGCGTATCTCCTTTGTACACGGCAAGCGATAAAGGACTCTGGTTACCTCGGCAATACTACTATGAAATAATAGAAGGAAAGAATATTTACCTGGAAGAAAGTTTTATACTTCGAGAAGTTAAGCACTTAAGTTTTTTCAACAGAAAAGGAGAATGGATAACGGTAAACACCGACTATTCCGTACAAAGTATCTATTGGGTCATCGTAATCATCTTATTGATTCCCCTACTTACGTATGTAGCCAAAAGTAGAACACTGATCTACAGCTTCCTGTTTCAATTCAGTGTATACTTCTACACACTTTTTATTCTTGTGATTTTATTTAGCAACCAGCGCTGGCTACACCTTTTTACCTTCGGTTACTTGTAATTTTTCATTACACGATCCAAGGTACGTTTGTCATCCTTCTCTTTTAAAGTTTGACGTTTATCGTGAATGTTTTTACCTTGAGCTAAGGCAATTTCAAGCTTGGCCAAACCTTTTTCATTGATAAAAATACGCAAAGGAACGATGGTAAAACCTTTCGTTTCCACCTTCTTTGCCAGCTTATTAATTTCCTGACGGTTCAACAATAATTTTCTATCTGCCTTTGGTTTGTGTTGATAAAAGGAAGCATTAGAATATTCATTAATGAACATGTTTCTGATGAACACTTCATTGTTTTCTACCACACAGAAAGCTTCCATTATACTCGCTTTACCCAAACGAATACTTTTAATTTCGGTTCCACCCAATTGAATACCCGCTACAAAAGTATCTAAGATTTCATACTCAAACCTTGCGCGTTTATTCTTAATGTTAACTGTGTTTTGAATTTTATTCATGTTCTTCCTTGGTCTAAATATCTTCCACCAAAATCGGTCAATTATTTAAGGACATTAAAGGTATTATTTTCTTTAAAATAATTGGCCATAAAACGAATTCCAAAGTAAAAGAAAGTAATAGTTATCATCATTAAAACATGACTTAAATCGTCTTTGTTAAACCAGATGTGCGGGTTTAACTTCAATAAGAAAATGAAAGCAGATGGAATTAAGATAACTACACCAAACACGATGTATTTAAATCCTTCCATGCCCTTTTTCCAAAAGTAAACTCCAAAACCTCCACAGAAAATAAGGTAGGCAACAACGGCGTCAACGGTTACAAATAAGAAACTCTTCAAGGCGATGGCTAATACCCATAGAATAACCGCTTTGGCAATCAATATGCGAGTTAATAGCTTTTTACGCAGTGGATTATATAAGCTAATCATAGCTTTACCTGCGTAGAAACTGGTTAGTATACCCAAGGTCCAACACGGAAACTTCCCATAGATATCTGTGTAGTAGAAAAAAGTATGACCTAATCCACCGAAAACTGTAGACAAACCAAATAGCATGTAGAAACCTTTCCAGTACTTTTCAAACTCACTTTCAGGTTTTCCCAAATTGTAATAACAAACAAAACAAATGGTAGCAATTAACCAATTTGTGATCAGTGCCATTGGTTCTTGTAAACACAAACCGGCGAAGGTATACGGTAATTTTTCTGGAGAAATACCGCATTCAGATACTAATTCCACTAACATGGCGCAAAAATACGTCAAAGAATAACATAGACAAGTAATTTTAAAAACTATGCCTTCCCAATTTCCATTATTCGTAGAGCATTTCAAGAAATTAGCATCTTCGATACATTTCTCAATTTCTTGTTCCGGTTGACGGTGTATTTTTCAATTTAATAAATACATAAGCTGAACAAATCCCTGCAAAGCGTTAATTTTGTTGTAATGAATATTCCCTCTAAACATATAGAAGAAGCCGTTGAACAATTGGCATCCTTACCGAGTATAGGAAAACGAAGTGCGTTGCGTTTGGTTTTACATCTATTGAAAAGGAGTCCAGAAGAAATTGAGCGTTTTGCCCAAGCTTTCATCACGATGAAAAGTGAGGTGAAACAATGTACTTCTTGTGGAAATATTTCTGACAAAGAATTATGCGCCATTTGTTTAAACCCCAACAGAGATACTTCCTTAATTTGTGTGGTTGAAGATATAAGGGATATTATGGCCATAGAAGCGACTTCGAGCTATAAAGGAATTTATCATGTTTTAGGAGGAATAATTTCTCCCATGGATGGTATTGGTCCGAGTGACTTAAACATAGACACTTTAATTGACAAAGCGGAAAACCAGGAAATCACAGAAATTATTTTTGCCTTAAGTGCGACCATGGAAGGAGATACCACCAACTTCTATTTGTATAAAAAACTTAAAGATTTCGACTGTAATATATCCACGCTTTCTAGGGGGGTTGCTGTGGGATCTGAACTACAATACGCCGATGAATTAACCCTGGGAAGATCCATCATGCAGCGTTTGCCTTTCGAATCTACTTTTCAGAAATAGATTTTCTAAAGTCGATTTTTAGTGTAATTTTAGTAAAAACTATCATTATGCTTAAAGAATTCAAAAAATTTATTGCCAAGGGAAATGTATTAGAATTGGCTGTTGGTTTAATTATGGCTACTTACTTTGGAGCCATTGTAAAATCGTTGGTGAATGATATTATCATGCCTGCCGTTGGCTACCTAATTGGAGGAGTTGACTTCAACAAATTAACATTGGTTATTGCCGAAGCTGTACCCGAAGTGGTGAATGAAGCTGGTGAGGTGGTAACACCCGCAGTTGCCGAAGTAGCAATCAAATACGGGGTATTCATCAATACCATCATCGTATTTATTATTGTTGCTTTCTCTGTATTCTTAGTGGTAAAAGCCTACAACAACATGAAGGCTCGCATGGAAAAGAAAGAGGAAGAAGCACCTGCAGCTCCACCTGCACCCTCTAAAGAAGAAGTCTTATTGGGTGAAATTAGAGACTTGTTAAAAGAGAAATAAAGACAGTATTGAGTTTGAGTTTGGAGTGAAGAGATTTTTTACTTGGACTTAACAAAAAGAGCGAACCAATCAGTTCGCTCTTTTTTTTTGCACTCTTTTGTTTAGTATAATCTTCTGTAGTTATATAGTTCGCATAACGCAATCGTGCTGGAGCCGACGATACAATCTAGTTCCACAGTTTGCTTATGGAAGACTAAAATAAATACCCTTTACTCGTCTAAACCGAAATGTAAACCTAATAGAAAAATAATCGTAAGGATTACAAGGTGGTCTATCACTCCATTGATAGGTGTATTGCCCCAACACTTTATTATCTGGTTCACCTAATACTTGAATTAACTCTTTCTTTTTCAATCCACAAACCCCACTTTCGCAAGAGTATCGATGTACAAGTAAATAACATAAACTATCCCTATTGGTTTTACATACACTTGTATCACTCCTCCACAATTCAAATTGTTCCACGAGTGAATCCAATTTTGTTTGCCCCTGAGTAAAGAGAGGTGAAAATAAAACTAAAAGAAACAATCCTTTCAGCCCTATCCACCTTTTCCTTATCCATTTATTCATGCTCTTTCTGTTTATTTTAAATCTACTTACTATTCTTTTATAAGTAACTATATGTATTTGGTTAATGGAATTCAGAGAAAATATTAGCTAAAAAAAAGAGCTAACATCTCTGCTAGCTCTTTCTATATCTTATAGTACTTTACTTACACGTTGAAAACCCAGTTGTTTTCATCGGCAATTTTACCAATTTTCAAATCATCTAAGTACTGGTGTACTTTATTAGAGAATTCTCTAGTTTCCACTGCTGGAAGTTCGAATTTCTCATCTCTAAATCCTATCATTTTAATTGGTGCGATAGTAGCGGCTGTACCTGCTCCAAAAGCTTCTTGTACTCTACCTTCTTTACACGCTGTAATGATTTCTTCAACCGTTACTTTACGCTCTTCTACTTTCATACCCCATTGTTGAGCTACCTCTACAACAGATCTTTTTGTTATTCCACGTAAGATAGTATCACTCTCTTCGCTTGGCGTAATCAATACGTCATCAATAACAAACATGATGTTCATTGTACCAGACTCCTCAATGTACTTGTGCTCTTTTGCATCTGTCCAAACCAACTGGTGGAAACCTTCTTTTTGTCCTAACAT
Organism: Lishizhenia tianjinensis; assembly: GCF_900116425.1. Lineage (GTDB taxonomy): Bacteria > Bacteroidota > Bacteroidia > Flavobacteriales_D > Crocinitomicaceae > Lishizhenia > Lishizhenia tianjinensis. Next base: position 81,753 of record NZ_FPAS01000003.1, read on the forward strand.
TGCAGGGTATAAAGAAGCTGCATAGTTACCAGCTGTTTTCGCTCTACCTACACCACCTTCTGCGGCTCTTGTGTAGTTCTCTTCAATTTTCACGTTCAACGGTTGCGCGTAGTACGCTCCTACTGGACAAGTGAAAATCATAAATTTATAGGTGTCAGACGGCTTGATTCCGATGTAATCATCCATTGCAAATAAGAACGGACGAATGTACAAAGAGTATCCTTCTTTCTTTGGTACCCATGCCTCATCGATTTCTACCAATTTAGCGACCAATTCAACAAATAACTCTGGAGAAAGCTCTGGCATGCACATTCTTTTGCACGACTCAGCAAATCTTTTCCCATTCATTTCTGGTCTAAAGATAGAAACGCTTCCATCTTCCTTTCTGTATGCTTTTAATCCTTCAAAAATTGATTGTCCATAGTGGATTACAGAAGTTGCTGGGTGCATTTTTAAATCTTGAAAAGGACGAATAACTGGGTCTTGCCATTTTCCGTCCGCGTAATCCATTTCTAACATGTGATCAGAGAAAACTTTTCCAAAAGGAAGGTTGTCCCAATCTACCGCGTTAATCTTAGATTCCGCTGTTTTTTCAACTTGAAAATTTATTGTTTTAGTGTTCATACCTTGTAATTTCACAGCGCGAATATACTCATTTTCTAACGATGCGTCAAGGTGAAAGTGACTAACGGCGACAAAACCGCTAGCCTTTTGTCTTTCAAAAACTTCGCTTACCTAGACTTTATGCATTCTTCACTTTTTCCCAAGTTTCAAATAACTTGTCTTGAGAAGGTCTATCTGCTTCAATTTCTCGCAAGGGTTCGCATGGTTTTAAGGTATCCATACATTCCTTAGGTAAGGCTTGATAAAGTGCTGTTCCCTTTGTTTTCCAGGCGATCATATCATCACTTACCTCTTTCACTTTCTTGGCAGGATTCCCCACCATCAAAGATCTTTTTTCTACGTGCGTTTTTGCAGGAACGAAAGCCAAAGCTCCAATAATACATTCTGCTTCAACAACCACATCGTCCATCAATACAGCATTCATTCCTACCAAACAATTTTCTCCTACGGTGGCTCCGTGAATAATTGCTCCATGTCCAATGTGCGCTCCTTTCTTCAAAGTCATTGTTGTACCTGGAAACATGTGCAGAGTACAATTCTCTTGCACGTTACATCCGTCCTCAATTACAATTTGTCCCCAATCTCCACGTATAGCAGCTCCAGGACCTACATAAACATGTTCACCTATGATTACATTTCCCGTTACCGTAGCATTGGGATGTATAAAACTTGAGGCTGCAATTACCGGTTTAAAACCATTAAATTCAAATATGTTGGCCATTGTATTTTTTTGTTCAAAAGTATAAAAGTTCGTCGTTCCTTTTACTTTTAATCAAAAGCAAGAGAAAATTGGTCTAATTCTTAACCCAATAGCGATTTTTTTCGTTATATTTAGTAAGAGCTATTCTAGGAGAGAAAACAAAGCATGTCAAAAGAAATTAATCACCCGTATTGTAGGTTTGTACAAGATCTTAACAAAGACAATTTACACAAGCAATACCACGATTTCAGATATGGTTTTCGCATCACAGATGACAACGAATTATTTGGACGTTTGCTTCTAGAAATAAATCAAGCAGGCTTGAGTTGGGACATCATCTTAAAAAAGGAAGTCAACTTCAGAAAAGCCTTTGACAATTTTGACGTAAGTAAAATAGCCGCATATACACCTGAGAAGGTGGAAGAATTGTTGAATAACAAAGGAATTATTCGCAATAAACTAAAAGTAAATGCAGCCTTGCACAACGCCCAACGCGTTTTGGAAATACAAGATGAGTTTGGGAGTTTTTACAACTGGTTAAGCTTACATGAAGAACAAGAACTAACAAAACAAGCGTGGACGAAGTTGTTTAAAGGCAATTTCAAATTCACGGGAGGAGAAATAGTCGGAGAATTTTTAATGAGTACGGGTTTTATGCCTGGAGCTCATGATGAAAACTGCGAAATATACTCCAGAATAAACAACACTCTATATGAATAAGATACTCATCATACTTACTAGCTTCTTACTGAGCTTTGGGGGATATGCCCAATACAGTTTGATTGCTGGAGGGGGACCAGACTTAGGTTTGGGAACCGCTATTAAGGGAAGAACAACTTTAAATTTCGGATTGGAATTACCAGAATCTGAATGGCATACGATGCGCATTAATGCGACTTACTTTATGCCCCTTACGGATATTCAACGCGGAAATATGGTGGCCGAATTGCGTCCTGAATTTACGGGGCAAGGTAATTCTGTGATTTCTGTTCCGGTTACCGAAAGTATACGTCAATTTGCACTTTCCTATGGTAGAAGAAATTTCGCCTTTAACACCTATGATGATGGTTTGGCTTTCTACTTTGGTTCTAACACAACCTTGGGTATGATATCAGACATTATAGAATTAGGAGAATACGATACAGAAAAGTACTATTTCCCAAATGGAGATGTTGATCCGGGGAAACACTATTTTAGATCTTTTTACTTTGGAATTGGTATGGTGGCCGGACTTAAATACCAGCTTCCTGCTGAATGGAGAAGTGCATTAACACTTGAGTTATTGGGTGACTACAACATCATGATTTACGACAGAGCAAATGTTTACGGAACGTACATTTCTCCTCTAAACTTCGGTTTAAAACTAGGCTATAGAGTGGATATTTTCTAAATCTTTTCGCATTTCTCCCAAGTTCTGGTAGCGTTTTAAAATACCCTTCAAAAGGACCTTACCTTGTTGCTCTCGTGTGTATTGATTCGGCGGTTTGGCGAAGGATTCTTTTGCGGTTAGCTTATTTAAAAGACCTTGATACTTTCTCCATTTTCTCGATAAGGTAGGCAAAGGTAGATTCAATTGTAAATTAATACTTTGTACTGGATTGGGATGCAAAAAAGGCAACTCTTCCTCCATAAGTTCATACATCAGTATACCCAAAGCATAATAATCTGTTTGAGGAACAAAAAGCTCTGGCACATTCAATACCAACTCCGGAGCTGCATGTCCAAATGGATAATAACTTTTCCGTTTCGTTGAGGAATTTTCCATATACCTCCAAGCCAAACCAAAATCTATAAGCTTCACCTCAAAGGCATTGATATCTCCAGAGATAATTATGTTAGAAGGTTTAATATCCAAATGAAGTAAATGTTGATTATGGACTTCATCCAAAAGTTTTGAAAAGGAAAATAAAAATTGAGGTAGAAACTTTTTACGTTCTCTTCGTTTCAACTTCTTGTAAAAACTCAACAAGTTCTCGCCTTCAAAGAATTCTTTTAACAAGTAAAATTTACCTTCTTCTTCCCAATGTTTAAGGCTACTTTGTAAAGATGAAGAAGCAAAGGTGAATAGCCTTTCATTCTTCAGCACATTAACCGCCTTTTCATCCTTTAAACTTGCAATTTTTAATATGTGATGACAACCCGTTTGAATATCTTCAACCACATGCGTTGCAGAAAATTTTCTTTTGTTTTGAGAAATTTCTGTATCGAGAAATTTATATGCTGAAAGCACCTTCTTACTTTTTAGATTGCAAATGAATTTGCAGGGTAAGGTACAAACTTCTTCCGTTAGATGGAATTATTCCTGGACCGGGATAAGCTGTTGCTCTACGCGTAAAATATTTAGCGTCGAAAACATTGTTTATACCAGCTTCTATTTGGAAAGTTTTGTTCCATTCATACTTTGCAGAAAAATCACACACAAAATAAGAAGGGATAACTCCGTACAAGGCATCTCCAGAAGGATTTACAGAGTTCGAAGCATCACTAAATTGGTCAGAAGTATAGCTTCCTTGGAATTGTAAAGACAATTTTTCTGTTTTGTATTTCAATCCAGAACGCACAATGAAAGGTGCCACATACTCTACCCTATTTCCGATTAAACTCGGCTCTTTCGAAGTTATATAACGCGCATCTATATAAGCCACATTAGCAAACACCCTCAAGGCTTTTTTCTGCTTGCGGTTGAATATTTTCAACACATCCAATTCTGCAACCGCCTCTATTCCCATGTTTCTGGCATTACCAATGTTGGTTCTTTGACGTTTCAATCCATCTGGTGCTAATCCAATTTTATCTCCATAGAAAATGTAGAAAGCTCCTGCATCTATGAAGAAGAAATTATCTATCATACCCTTATAACCCAACTCAAAAGTCGCCCCATATTCATCTTGAATATTCGTATCTATCGTTAAGTTAGGGTTGTTAATTCGTATGTCGTTGAAGTTAATGGCTCTATAATTCTGACTCACGTTTCCGTAAATTTTCGCTCCATTTTTCAAACTATAGCTCGCTCCTGCTCCACCTAAAAAGACATTACGCGTTGTTGATCTACTATCACTAATTTGAAAACGGTCTATGGTATCTCCCAATAAAGGGTGAAGGTTGTATTGGTAATAATATCCCTCTGTTCCACTCTTAATATGTTCATACCTCACCCCCGCATTAATGGTCCACTTTTTAATCAACACCACTTGATCTATAAACAGCGACATGTTTCTCGAAGGGAAAGAGAAGTTCGAATTATCTACATCATCAGGCGTATTGAAACGGAAATCTGCATCATCTCCAGCTGAAGCCAAACCTTCTTTTGAAACAGTATGTCCTTCATAAGCTCTGGCTCCAAACAGCAATGCACCATTGATATCTGTTGCTTTAATTTTCGCATCATACTTGCGCATTAAACGTGCTTCTGTACCGTAATTTTTAAAGTCACCATAAATAAGCTTACGGAAACCACCAATATCGGCTTGATTAATTTTCCCTAAAAAACCAAGAGACTCTCGCGTTGACTTCATACCAAAAGCTCTTACGTTCAAATGGGTCTTTTTGCTTATTTCATAATCGAAATGCGTGGCCAATAAATTCCAATCTACAGCAAACCAGTTTCTATCTCTTATACTTTGTCTGGAATCTTCATTAAATTGTTGATCGGTTAAACCACCCGACTGCTGCGTGAGGTAATTCATTTTGGTGTACTCCAATTTCCAATCTATATTCTCTGTGAACTTATAACCAATTTGTGCAAAAGCTTGGTGTTGGTAAAATCCTCCATTTGGTCGGTAACCATTTCCTCTTTTATATTGATGATAGGCTTGATAATAAAATCGCTTTTTACCGCCACTAACTCTATTGTAGGTTCCTAAGTATCCAAAACTCCCCCCTGTGGTTCTTGAAGTAAAATCTATGAGTCGATCTGTATTGGCATCCTTTAATACAAAATTCAACAATCCTCCGAACTGTGTACCGAATTGTAAAGCTGCAGAACCTCTTGTAATTTGAATTTCTTTCAAGGCTTCAACAGGTGGTGTATAATAACTTTCAGGATAACCTAAGGCATCTGCACTAATATCATATCCATTCTGACGCGTATTAAAATTAGCGGTACGGTTAGGACTCAATCCTCTACCTCCTACTCCAACTTGAATACCTGCTCCGTCACTTTCCCAAATATTCAATCCTGGAACTTTAGCGTATAACTCTCTTGGGTTACCCGTAGATTTTGCCCCTGAAAGATTTTTCAAAGGAATGAACTCCGACTTACCGTAGTGGATTCTTGAACTTGTAATTACAGGTGGAATACCTATATCAAAATCTTCATACTTATCTCTAATGATGTCTACATCATCCATTACCAGTACAAGATTTCTAATTTTATATTGTTTAGCTGTAAAATCGGTGACTACAAAAAGTAAAGTATCATAGTCCGTAGCTGTTATTCTAATACTGTCTTGCAACTGAGCTTTTAGAGCAAATCCTCCAGCAATATCCACACGTGCTTTTGCACCTGAAGACAAATTGGTAACGATGGTAGAAATAACTACCTCCTGATTTTTAGCATCCACAACATTTCCCTTCAATACCTCTTGGGCATGTAGAAAGGGAATACCAAACGCTAATATGATCGTTACTAATATTTTCACGGCTTAAACTCTTCTATAAAGGTTCTGTGTTTTAAATCGTATTTCAGGTCTGCAAAATTATACTTTTTAGAAACAAATTGTTGGTTTAACCTACCATTTAAAGAAACTTTGACATCTGCGCGAACAATAGGGTCTACCAAATGCACTTGATGTTGTCCATAAACCAAAAGAGTATCTTTAAATTGATCGTATAAATGATGACCATATTGGATCAAAAAATCGGCTTGTGTGGCCATTTGTTTTTCCTGACTTTCCGTAAGGTAATCGGAATTATCAATTTCAATTTGCTTCCCTGTATTTCTATCCTCTATGTAAAAAGTGGCCAAACCTTCTTTATGCATCAGCATTACGCGCCAAGAAAAGCGAAAGCCCTCCTCGTTCCAAAATAGATTTCCTGGGTAGAGTAAATATCTAAAAGGCAAAAGCAATTGAACCACAACAAATACAAGAATGAAATACTTATATAGCTGATTCACTTTGGTTACAACCATACCTTTTTGTGTTTTCACCTTTAACCAAGCTTCTAACTTTTGCAACAGTTTTAAATGAAAACTAGCTGGAAAGAAAATCAAGGTTGAGCATATCATCACCCATGGAAAAACGCCTATGGGGAATAACAACCAGGTAATGATATGGAAACTGATTACAAAGAAATAAGCATAAGGTCTGGTTTTCTTCCCCAATAATAAGAAGGGAATGGTGGTATCGTAAATCAAACCAAAATAAGCAAAGAAATACGCTACGTAATCGTTGGCCAATATGCCACCTATCAAAGGCAAGTGATGAAATTTATCCAACCACAATTTTAAAGGTTGAGCCAACACCAACCAATCATATTCTATTTTAGCAATTCCAGCAAAAAAGTAAACCAAGCCCAATAGAAAGCAAATGATGTTTCTATAAATGGCTGGAACTTCGTCCCATTGCTGAAGCTTGAAAATTTTCAGATCTAAAGAAAACCTGCGGTGAGCAGGAATGAAAATGAGTAAGAGTAGCATCAAACTCACAAAGTAATAATGGTTAAGGTAATAGGTTTTATCGATGAGTTCTATGTACGAAAAACTCAAAAAAAGTAAAGTTGCATTGATGCGATAAAAAGCTCCAAGGATCATACCTATAGATGCTATTATCATAAGAATGAAGGGAAGATACATCCAATTCCCCGGAAGTTTCTCTACCCAATCGAATCCTAAATAAGTGAAATGAAAGTCGGGCAATATATAATTATCGAATACCCATCCTTTCGAAAGGAAACGCACCGCCCCAAAAAGCATGAGTGCACCAAAAATTATTCTAAACACCACAAGAGGGGCAATACTTACCCCTCTATACATTAATGTATGTGATATTTTATTAATCCCCGTCATTATCTTGATAAGTAATCATGATGGCAAACAAGGCAGGCATGTCTGTTTTAATATTAACCACCTGAGATTGTATCAAATCATAAGCCGCAGAAAGCTCCGTGTTTTCTGCATTAATTTCAGCTTTCAAAGTAGTATTGAAAGTCTCGAATTTATTCAATACACTTGTGTAGGTAGAAGTTATATCTGTATTAAGGGTCTGACCTTGATCCACAAAAGACAAAACATAATCTTGAAAACCTATACCGTCATTTCCTTTGTAATCTCCCTTGTAAACTTCTCTAGATGCCTCAAGACTCGCTTTTATTAAGTCAAAAGAAAAACCAGAGTAAGGAGCTTCTATATACTCAGGCTGAGGTATACCTAAACTTTGCTGACCAATAGGAATTCCGAATTTAGCTACCTTAGTTAACTCATAATCTTTATTAAACTCATTTACTAAAAATGACATAGAACTCGTAGATGACGTTCCTGTGTTTGCTTTAAACTCTTGGGTATATGAAGTATTCCAAGCATTAACAACTGCATTAATTTCTATTTGCATTTTATCAATTAATTCACCTAAATAAGTTAATCGATTTGCATCTGATGCTAGTCTATTCAAAGCCTCTTGCGTAGACAAATCAAACAACAAGTAATCCATAGCCGGGAAACCAATTGCATCTGCATTACCGGCTGCTCCTAGGGTATAAGAACCGCTCGTAATGTTGTTATCCACTTTAGCGGTATCACAAGGATAAGTTCCAAAAGCACCTTTAATTCCGTAATCCATAGATGGACCAAAATTGAAGATTTGACTGTGTTGAAACTGAAGGTAAGCTGTTTTCCAAGCGTTTTGTAAAGCCTCTAAATTGGCCTGAGTAACATCAGCCTGAAAAGAAGAAAAAGAGGATTTAAGCGTGCTAATTTCTCCCTGTAAATCTGTTAAAGAAGGAACTATCACCTTGTCAGCATAATCTGCCAACAATGCTGTTTTATTAAATTCTACTGTAGGTTCAACAGGTTCTTTACATTTAGATGAGAGTAAAGAAAGCGCCAATGCCGAAACAAAAACAAGCTTAAATCTTTTCATTTTTCTTTTAATATTTTACTAGTACTTCGCGTTGATTGCCGCTTTGATGTTGTTTAAGTCAACCAAAGTTAAATCCCAGAAGTTATCTCCGTACATTGCTAAAATAGCATTCAATTCTGTTTGTGTTAAAACACGCGTGTCTTGTGCTGCGTAACGGATACACATTGTAAATCCTAAAGCTTCAGATAAAGTGTGGAAATACAAAGCATCATCAGTACCAAAGTTAGCAATAGCCAAATCTAAGTAATGAACTGCTTGACGCGCTGCAATTTTTTCCCACATTACTTGAATTGCTTCGATCGCCTCATCTCTAGAAGTATAATCCTTTTGAGTAATTGCAAATCTTCCTTTTAAGAAGTTATTCATCATTACTGAGTTAGAGCTCAACTCAGTATCTCTACTGTTACAGTACTCTCCCCAGAAGTGATCAGGAATAGTTGTAGGGAAATCAACATCAACTCCAAAGTAACCAAAAGCCTCATCGAAGTGGTGCTCCATAGTTGTGTAGTACTTACCAGCAGTTGCATCCACAGCTGTAGTGTTGTCTACATCCATTTTCGCATCTGAGAAATAAACGTTGTTTGCTTGGTACATCAATACTGCACCCATCAATCCTTTTTCGATTAATTGCGTGTATTCAATTCCATTTGCCCCTAATAAATACGTTCTTGTTCCATTGGTAACGATTCCCGCTTGTCCGTAAGCCGCTGTCATATCGTAAGACTGTGAAGCCAAGGCCATAGAGTCTAAGGCATCTTCAAAGAAGCTTACATCTGCAGAGAAACACTTATCTTTCAATTGTTTTGAAGAAGAAAAAGTAAAGTTTCCATTTCCATTGTCACCAGTATTGGCGAACATATCTTGCAAATCTTGCGCACTTACTGGAGCGTTAACACCACTTTTCATTAAGGCTACCATTTCTGACAATTGCGCCAAACGATCTTGTTGTCCTCCATAAGAAACTGTTGAGTTTCCTTCCGCATCTGTAAACTCATAAGTAGTTGGTGCGAGGGGTGAGTTATCAATGTAAACACATGACCCATCATCTTTTTTCGCTTCTTCGCTGTAGTTAGATGCCGTTTCATCCGTACATCCTTCTTTTTTACAAGCTGTAAATGCCATTGCTCCTGCAACCAATACTAAAAGTGCTTTACTTTTATTCATCTTTAGTGTTATTTAGTCTTATTTTAAATAGTGCTGCAAAGATAGGCGGATAGCCTGCTGAGGGCAATACCACAAAAATGGTATTCTGTTTTTCAACTTTATTTTACCTTTAAGCCGTGGAAAAGAAATTCATCATAGCAGACAGTGGAGGGAGCAAGACGCATTGGATAATGTCTGATGAAAAAACCTATAAAGAATTTTTCAGTTCAGGACTTCACCCTAAAGAAATAACACCCGCAAAGGAAGAAGAAGTAAAAGCACTTTTTAATGCTTACGATTTAAGTGAATACGTGCTGTATTTTTACGGTACAGGTTGTTTACGCGAAGAAAATCAAACTCCCGTAAAAGAGTTACTTACTACCTTAGGCTTTAATGAAACCCATATTTATGGGGATGTTGTAGGAAGTTGTAGAGCCGCTCTTGCTGATGCACCTGGAGATGTATTAATTCTCGGTACAGGAAGTGTTGGCCTAAAATACGACGGTGAAAAAATTACCGAAACTTTTGGAGGTTTGGGCTACCCTCATGGAGACGAAGGTAGCGGTGCTCGAATGGGTAAAATGCTTATTGAGGGTTACCAACATAAAACGTTATCCCCTGAGTTAATTGCAAAATTAGAAGCTTATAAAACAAACATTTCTTTTCCTCTAAACACACCGGTAGAAGAGATAAACAGAAAAGAAATTGCCACCTTGAGCAAATTTTTATTTGAACACAAGGCCGAAGAAGAGGTGCAAAGTATACTTAGAACTTCTTTCCAAGAAATGTATACAACTACAGTAGAGCCCATGCATACCAATTCCATTTCGGTTACTGGAAGTATCGCTTTTTATTTCAAAGATGAACTGAAAGACTTCTTATTTTCTAAGCAAATTGTAGTAAATCGCATTGTAAAATACCCGGCTCTTAATCTCTATTCTTTACACTTTAATCAACACAAGGGAAGTTTAAATCAATAAAATCCTAGTTGACAAATAAAGATTTTCAACTTCTTATGCATAAATATGATAAGAAAATTTTGCATCTTTACGGCCAAGGAAAATTAAGACTGTTATAATTTTATGGATAATTTGTTCATTCAAGCAACTGCAAAGTCGCCTGCCATAGAACTAGACTCACTTACTGGAAATTTAAAAATCAAGGGTAGATTAATACCTGAAGATTCTGATAAATTTTGGATACCAGTACAGAACTGGGTAGAGAACTATGCCAAGCAGCCAGCTGCAAAAACGAGCTTCGTATTCGACATAGAATACATGAACATCACCTCTTCCAAATACATTCTTAACTGCTTGTATGCACTCAATGAGGTGTTTTTAAAAGAACAAAACATTGAGGTTATATGGAGGTTTAAAGAAGGCGATGTTGATGTAAAAGAAATTGGAGAAGACTTTGCTTTTATGGTAAAGATACCTTTCGAATTTTGTCCGTACAGCGAAGTAGAATTTGCTATGGCAATGTAGGCCAAGCATCCGGAACTAAAACTATAGACGTATACCCATTTTTATATAGCAGTCCAACATGGACTGCTTTTTTTTGGTTAAAACTTTTCTGCATTCTAGCCAACAACTCTTCCCTACCTTGTAACTTTAAGCTTTCGTTTGTTTCGACCGTTGCACTTAACCAATTGGGTTTTTCTAAGAGAAAATACTCAAGAATAGCTTCGTTTAAAGACCACTCCTCAAATGTGCTCGCCTTCATATATCCTTTGCGTTCACTTTTTTCATTTTGCCAATACACCAAAGGTGAGTTTTGATAAAATTGACCACATATTAAAGCTTTAGAAGGAATATCTTTATAGTCATTTAAATGCTGCGTTAAGTTTAATTGATGTTCTTTTAACTTTAATATTTTTTTTGCGAGGTTATCTTTAGCGTTCGGCCCTAACCATTGTTCAAACTCTTGGGCTTCCTCATTTTGCAAATAATATTTCACGGCTAATTCTAAATGATAAATCTCTTGATCTTCTTTGAGAATAAAATCTATTTCACCAAGTGTTTGTTTCTCTCTAATGATTTGATGGTTGGCTAATTCAACTTTTATGTATGGACTTAAATGAAAAAAAGTATGCATCAAGGCTTCAAAGTAATAGCCCAATCTGTGATTTTTGGTAAAGGCTTTTAGTTGAGAATTGAATTCTTCGGGAGAGTTATCCCAGAGCTTGAGCAAGGCATAATGTTGTTGATACCACGTATATTTTTTAGCATCACTCACCAAAGGAATTCCTACCTCTTCGTTGAGGGGACAAGGAGAACAAAGTGCCCAAACCAAATCTTTAATGGCTGGAGTTTGAAATTTTGAGATATTGTTTTGAAGTGTATCCACACCGCAAAATAACAAAAAAAGGTCACCCATTTGGGTGACCTTCTGACTAAAAATAAACCATAACTATTGTACTACAATCTTTACAGTTTTGAGGGTTTTACCATTCTGTAATTTCAGCGTGTAAAGCCCTCGTGCCAATTCAGAAGTGTTGAACTGCACCACTTGATTTTGAGCACCAGAAAGTTGGTGAACCAATCTTCCTGTGTTATCATAAAGTGCAATATCAACCGCTACATTGTTTAGCTCGGTAATATCTATGTTAAGAATATGTATTGTTGGATTTGGGTAAACTCTTACCGCATTCAAAGGATTCACATCATCCAAACCTACTACAGTAGTTACAGAAGCAGTTGTTTCACATCCATTATCATCTGTTACAACCACGGTTTGAACTCCTAACTGAACGGTTGTCTGTGTTTGCGTTTGATCTCCATTATCCCAAACGTATTCGTAAGGAGGAGTTCCACCCGTAACATTTGCCGTTGCAGTACCATTCAAATTGTCTGTTGCCGTTGCTACTAATTCAGTAGGTTCTGCAACTGTATAATCAGGAGTCGTGAAAGTACATCCATTTGCATCTGTTACTGTCAATGCGTAATCTCCAGCCATAACACCTACCGTATTATCTTCAGTAGTTTCTCCATTATCCCATAAGAAATCTAAAGGTGCAGTACCTCCAGTTGCTGTAACGTAAAGCTCACCGGTAGAACCTCCGTAACACAATACATCAAAAATTGAATCTAAACTTACTTCGATTAATGCCGGTTCAACCAAGTTAATTTCAATACTGTCTTGACATCCAATTGAATCAACTACATACCCCATGTAAACACCAGCACCAAGTCCAGTAATTGTTGGTGTAATAGCTCCATTCGCATTTGAACTCCATGAATAATCTACATTACCTATTGCATCCACAGTAGATAAAGCAATTTCACCATTCATATCACCATTACATAATATATCTGTAACCGTTGCCGAAACATCAGGAGCTGAAACATACACTGTAATCGTTTCGCTATCGTTTGTTCCGTCTGCATCACCATTTAAGCTGGTTACAACGTTAACATCGTGTGCACCAACCGTTGGAGTTAAAGGACCTACCGTTACCAATACAGAATCATCAGCAGGAATATTTTCAACACCTGTAGCTAAACTTACTCCATCCACGAATACCTCATAATCAACATCTGCTGCATTGGTTAATGAATTATTTACCAGGTAGAAATCTGCGTTTATTGCACCTGTTCCACAGTAGATCGTAGGTACTTGCACCAAGGAAGGCGTTACATCAGGAACAAGCTCTACTACAAAATTATCTACGAAAACATCAATATCTTCGTTTGATGCATCAGACTTCGCATAAAACCCGATTCTAACCGCAGAAAAGCTCGTATAATCAGTTAAATTGATGGTTACAGTTTCTCCAGCAGCCGCTATAGGATTAGTTGCTGTAAATACTTTTTCAATATTTGCATTACTCCAAGTTGCACCATTGTCTGTAGAAACAACGATAGCCAAACTATCATCAGAACCCCAAACGGCACTGGATGTACTCCCCCATTCAGTTGCAATCATATCAAAAGAAACTTGGGTATTACCTCCAGTAAGGTCTATAGAAGGTGAAATCAACCATTCCTCTACATTATCTGAATAGATATTGATACGAGCCGATTCACTTCCTGCCGATTGATTACCATAATCATCGTTAGTCCATGATGAAGACCCTCCATTTAAAGTTACATTTGAGCCTAATAAACCGTCAGCTTCTCCCCAACATGAAGGAAGGTAGTTTGCAAAGTCTTCGGTGTAACCAAGACCAACAGCATCACATGCTGTAGTAAATTCTTGAGCCACAGTTGTCCAACCACTTGTATCGCCTGCACCACAAATTTGACGGATATAAACCTCGTAATCTGTGTTCGACATTAAACCAGAAATTGTAGTTGAGTTTCCTGTTTCTAAAGATAAAGTAGCTGTTGAAAAAGCTTGACCCGCTTCAACTATTCCTACTTGAAAATCAGTTCCTGTACCATAGTAAGTAGTCCATGCTAAATCAACACTATTGTTGGTAACCGTACCTACTGTCAAACTTGTGGGTACTAAACAAGAAGGTTGTTGCCCTACAAAGAAATCATCCACATACACATCTATGTCTTCATTAGAAACAGTTGACGCTGCATAAAAGGCAAATTTCACCGTACCTGTATACGCAGATAAATCATACGATTTAACTTGAGCGGTAGCTCCAGGGTTGTTATTTACATTGAATAATTCTAATATGTTTGCTGTTGACCAAGTTGCACCATTATCTGTAGAAATAACAACAGCCATCGAATCATCTGCTCCCCAAATGGCGTCTGCAGATGAGAAATATTCGGTTGCTCTTATATTAAAGCTTAAAAAATTATTCCCGGCACTCAAATCAAAAGAAGGAGATATCAACCATTCGTCTTTCGATGTTGAATAGATATTCACTTTTGCGCTTCCAGAAGAACTTCCCCAATCTGAAGAACCAAATGAAAGAGAAGAATTTGTTGTTAAAGCTCCACTAGCTTCTACCCAACATTCAGGTAAGTAATTCGAAAAATCTTCAGTATGATCTGGTATGTAGGTTACACATTCCGTAGTAACACTAGCAGGTCCAAATACTGTACTTGTATCTGTAGTTGAACAAACTGAACGCACATAAATATCATAAGTCGTGTTAGACATTAATGTATCCAAATTCAAGGAATCTCCAGTAATTATTGTTGTATTACCTGACCCTTGTGTGAAACCAGATAAACCAAACTCCACTTCATAAGAAGGGGCTGTAAGGGCATGATCTATAATAATATCGAAGCCATCGCTTGTAACCGAATTCAAATCAACACCATCGACTGGAGTACAGGCTGGTGTAATTCCCAAGAAAGTAATGTTTGGAATGTATGCACGTGTAGTATTTGCGTCAAACAAACTCGTCATATCCTGAGCGTCATAATCATCATAATAAGTAAGCGCTCTATCATTGGTAGTGCTTGAACACAAAAATTCGTCGGAATTTGCTCCAAAACCAGTTTGATTTTCAGCCACTGCCATAATGATGTTGTCTGTTCCATTATAGGCGAAAGGACTGTCAAATAAAATTTCTACATAATCACCAGCAGGATCAGAAACTACATAGGCAGAATCTGCATAGACTTGTGTAAAGTTTGAAACTGGCTCCCAATCAGAGACTCCAGAAAAGGAAGTTTTGGTGGAAGTAGCAATAGACACAACCCAATCATAAGAGTTAGCGTCTAAGCTTGTACCAGAAGCAGTGTAATAACGCACTCCAGTTATAGAACCAGATGCGCTAATTTCAGACGATAGGTAAATTGATTGTGAATAGGTGTAGCCATAGTAAGGTTCAATAGGTATGGCTTGACCGGTTGAGGTTCCTGACCCCACATTTGTTTGGGCGATGCTGAGAGATGTAAGCAGCAAGCCCATGAGCAATAATGAAATTTTCTTCATGATTAATTTAGTTTATTAGTGTATTTTATTCTACTTGGATGTAGAAGTCGACACAAAACTAAGGAAGAAAAAAGAGCATGCAAATTTATAACAAATATTGGTCGTTTTGTTATTTTTTAAGCTGCCATTCAAGTTTTAAAGGATGTATAAAACATTTAACACCTCATTCAACACAAAATCACTTTAACTAACAATTACGTTATATATGCAACAACTGCTTTCAAAAAAGGAAGAGTTAAGAATGCAACACATTGTTTCCCCTGCACTTTATACTTTCATGTATTTTTAGCATTTTTGCAGCGTGAGAGTAATAGAAGAAATAGAACACCCAAGATTTAAGATACAAATCTTTAATTTTAACAATAAGTACATTGTTAAAGTAGAACTAGGTCAATTCGAACAAACTTATAAAATTGGGGAAATTGATGTAATGGGATTAGCAGACGTTAAAGCCATGATCACGAGTGATTTTCTACAAGGTTGTTTAAACCGTTTTGTAGATATGCGTGCCGATTGGGAAAAATCTTTCCGCAACAAGAACGTTCAAGAAAATTCAGAAACAAAATAATCAAGCAACTTAAGATGAATAAATTAATAGCATCATTTGCGATGGGAGCCTTAGTATTGGCCTCTTGTAACTCATCAACTTCTACAACAGAAGAAAGCAAAGCACAAACACCTGCTAAAACAGCAAGTGAAATTCAGGTAAAAAACTCGGAAGGTTTAAAAATTGCTTTCTATGTTCAAGATAGCATTCCATCAGGTTTTAACTACTACAGAGAAATCGACTCGATGTTGCAAGCTAAACAAACGCAATATCAGACGAAACTAGAGCGTATGTACGCGAAATACGAGCAATATGCTGCTGAAATTCAAAGAAGAGATCAGAACAATGAAATTTCTTCATTTGAATTACCAAAAGTACAAGAAGAGATTGCACGAAGACAACAAGAGATTGCCCAAATTGAACAAAATGAGGGTAGAATTTTGCAACAAGAAACGATGAACTACACCAATGCTTTGGCTAACAAAATTTCTGGAGCAGGAAATGAATACGCCAAAGAAAACGGTATAGATATTTTGTTCTTTTACCAAAAAGGAGGACAAATAACTTACATCTCAGATGCATTTGACGTAACACAAGATTTCATTGCCTACTTGAACAAAAGAGAAAAAGAAATCATCTCAGGTGTTGAAGAAAGTGTAGAGGAAGAAACAAACGCAGAAGAAACTGCAAAATAAGAAGGACAAGAACCTATGTTTATTGCACAACAGAAATTGAAGGAGAACATTGCTGAGTACGTGTTATACATGTATCAGATTGAGGATTTGATCCGCGCCTACAATTTTGATTTGGAGCGCATCGAAAAAGAATTCATCAGCAAGCAAGTTCCGAGTGAATCTTTGGCCAAAGAATATGTGAATTGGTACAAAGGGCTTATTCAGGAGATGAAAATACAGGGGGTTGAAAAACAAGGTCACATCAATAGAGTAAAAGAAGTTCACTTCGAATTGGTGTACTTACACAACACTTTATTGACCGTTACCAAAGATCCAAAATACCTTGGTTTATTCGAAGCAGCTGAAGAGCATATTAAAGCGTTTCAGGAAAAAAGCAATTTGGGAGAATTACATCCCTTAGAAATTTGTTTTCATGCTTTATACATGAAGTTGTTGTTGAAACTTCAGAAAAAAGAAATTTCTCCCGTTTCTGAAGAAGCCTTTGATACCATGCGTATCATGCTTGCCTACGTAGCACAAGGCTATCACAAAATGAAAGCAGGCGATGTAGATTTTCTCACGCCACATGATAATTAAAAAAATGCTGTCTGAAGGGACAGCATTTTTTTTGATTCAAGGATTCAACAATTCAAAGATTTAAGGGATAAGCTGGTTGAGGAACCTATAGTTTAAACGCCAAAAAGTCTAACCATCTATAAAATGCATTTTTGCTTTTTCTGCAGGATAGGCGTTAAAGGTTCCATTCGCCTTAGCTATTACAATTTTTTCTTCGCCATCAAATTTGTAAATCTCCCCTTCTATATATAGAATTCTTTTCCCAGCTGAGATTACATGTCCCAAAGCTTCTAACTCATCATGTATTTTAGCAGGGGCCAAATAGTTAATTTTAAATTCAACGGTAGACACAATTTTACCATGTTCAGCCATTTTACTTAAGCCCGCAACGCCTAAAGTTGCATCCATTAAACCAGCCAAAGCACCACCATGAGCTGCAATTGGAGTTGCTAAATGCTCTTTTCCTACCTTCATTTTGTATAAAACTTTACCTGGAGCTAAAATCTCAAAATCCATATTTAACTGATTTCCAAAGTGATTAAATTCACGATAAAGTTTTATTATTTTTTCTTTCATTTTTTTTCAATTTTTTGATTGCCGAATTAGATTAATTTACTACTTTTGACCCGTCCGCGGGAGTAGCTCAGTTGGTAGAGCGTCAGCCTTCCAAGCTGAGGGTCGCGAGTTCGAGTCTCGTCTCCCGCTCAAAAGGTTCTGATTTATCAGGACCTTTTTTTTTACACTAACTTTTAAGGTATTCAATTGCCAAGTCATAACCTTTTAAACCCAGTCCCAAAATGGACCCCACACAAACTGGAGTTATATAACTGGTATGTCTAAAGCTCTCCCTATTGCAAACATTAGAAATGTGCACTTCTACTACTGGTGTATCCACCGCCTCAATAGCATCTCGAATTCCAATAGAGGTATGTGTATATGCCCCAGCGTTTAGAACTATACCGTCAATATCCTCACGTTGAATAGCATCTATAATTTCTCCTTCTATATTAGATTGAAAATAGCTTAACGCTACACCATCCACTTTCATTCTATCAAAATAGGATTCAAAGCTTTCATTTCCGTAGACTTCAGGTTTACGTTTGCCTAATAAGTTTAAATTTGGACCGTTGATAATAAGTATATTCATTGCATATGAGTTGGGAACGCTATATTAAGCATTTTGTGGCTTACTTGAAAATAGAAAAAGGCCTATCGGAAAATACGATTCTGGCCTATCAACGCGATGTGACAAAACTCAGAGATTTCTTTGAAGTTAGTCATACAACTCCCACCACAATTTCCTATAACGACCTTAAAAACTTCATAGCAGATTTATATGATTTAGGCATCAGCGCCCGTTCTCAGGCACGAATTATTACAGGAGTTAAACAATTCTTTCTCTTCCTCATTTTGGAAGAAGAAATGGACCACGATCCTTCTCAATTGTTGGAAATGCCTAAAATCGGAAGAAAGCTTCCTACCTTCTTAAGCATAGAAGAAATAGACGAATTAATTGGAGCCATTGATTTAAGTACTAACGAAGGACACAGAAACAAAGCTATACTCGAAACTTTGTACAGTTGTGGACTCCGTGTGAGTGAATTGGTTAACCTTAAATTCTCCCATATCTTTTTTGAACAGGGTTTCATGCGCGTAATTGGTAAAGGCAATAAAGAAAGACTAGTACCCGTTGCTCCCGGCGTTGAAAAAGAAATAAAACTATACCAGGAGGGCATTCGTCAACACCTCAATATTCAAAAAGGGCATGAAGATTTCGTTTTTCTTAATAGGCGTGGAAAGCAACTCACCCGCGTAATGATTTTTACCATCATCAAACAATTATCAGAACGTATAGGGTTGAATAAAACCGTGAGTCCACATACCTTTAGACACAGTTTTGCTACGCATCTTATAGAAGGTGGCGCCAACCTTAGAGCTGTACAAGAAATGTTGGGCCATGAATCCATCACCACCACAGAAATCTATACACATCTAGATAGCTCATTTTTGCGTGAAGCTATTATTAGTTATCACCCCAGAAATAAAAAATAAAGTCCTCCCCGCTCTTGGCAAGATTTGCCAACAAACGTTAAAACACCTCAAAAACAAAACTCAGCATTAAACCCCTCTCTTTTTCACAAGTCTAAAAGGTAAATACAAAAACAAAAGACATGAAAAAGTACATTTTAATTTTAGCCCTCGCCATCATTGCACCTTTAAGTTTTGGTCAAGACCATCCTGAACATAAAAAAAAGGAACACGTAGAAATGACCGCTGAACAGAAGGCGCAAAAACGCGTAGATAAATTGGCAGAAAAGTTAGAGCTTACAGATGCTCAAAAAGAAAAAATCTACAAAATAGAATTGGACAACATCAAGAAGGCGGAAAAAACACACAAAGAAATGATCGCCTTAAGAGAAAAGGCGAAACAACAACGTGAAGAAGGTAGAGCAAAAGTTGAAGCTGAACTTACTCAAGAACAAAAAGATAAGTTAGCCGAAATGAAGGCGAAAAGAAAAGAAGCCTGTAAAGCAGATTGTAAAGAAAAATGTAAAGGTCACAAAGAAGGCGGACATAAGCCTCACGGTGAAGCTCACCAACACTAGAACTTTTTAAGTTATACAAACATATAGTTAGCAGCGATCAGAAAAGCAGGTGTGGTTTACATCTGCTTTTTTTAGTTGATTTCCCACCTGAAAGTCAACTTTTTACCTACTTTATACGTTTATATATATAGAAAGACTTACAATACTAAACAACACAGTCATGAACACTTCAAACATATCACAAATAAATAAGGCACTTTTGGTGTTGAAAAATTTTGTGGAGTTAAGTGCTACCCTGTTACCCTATTTAGACCAATTAAAAGAGAAACAAAGTATCACTCCCACAGAACAACAAGAGTTAGAATCCATTAAAAGTGTGTTTACCGATCAAGAAATTGATGAGCAAGCCTCTATTTTACTTTTGCACTCTGATATTATCGGACTCATTAAAAGTAGTTTTAAAGCCATCAACGATAAAGATCCATTTTCGAACAAAAAAGGAGCTGTAAATTATTACCTCTCTCGCTTTAAAAAGGAATATCTCCGTTTACGTGAGAATTGGCACAAAATAGAACTCAACTAATTCACTGGTAAGGAGCTGTAACATCCAAAGTAGAGCTGCAAAACTTATGCATAAAGGTGTATTTCTATACTTAACACCTTATTAATCAGGATTAATTTTTGATAAACCAAGAAAATTACTATATTATAAGCAACTTGAAATAATTAGTAATAAAGCGTTTTGTTAGACGAAGAAATGACCAAATAACAAAAGTTACTTGGTTTTTTTGCGTCTAATAATTTGCGAAAATTAAAATCTTTTAAGATGAAAATTTTAATGATAGGGGCCGGGAATATGGGGCTTACCTATGCAGAAGGAATGGCCACATCGCCATTCAAAAACCGAAGGAACATTCAAATTTATGATGTTTCTGAAGATGTACTCGTTAAACTAGATGAAGTACCTCACTTCGATACTTTTAGAAATATCGAAGATTGTTTGCCAGAGGCAGACATTGTTTTTTTAGCTGTAAAACCTTACCACTGTGAGGATTTGTACGCTAAAATAAAGCACTTGGTGAATGAACAGCAAATCTTTGTTTCGCTCATGGCCGGTGTAACTATAGAATCCATCCAAGAAGGATTGGGTGTGAAAAAAGTAGTAAGAACTATGCCCAACCTACCCGCTCAGGTAGGAAAAGGAGTTACCTCTTACACTGAATCACCTGAAGTTTCTAAAGTAGAATTGATAATGGTGAGAAACTTACTGGATACTACTGGAGAATCTATACGCGTTAAAAATGAAAACTTTATTGATGCCTCAACAGGTATCTCTGGATCTGGTCCGGCTTATGTTTTCTATTTCATGCACTCTATGATGGAAGCCGCCTTAAAAATGGGCTTCTCTCCAAACGATTCTAAAATACTCGTATCCAACACTTTTGAAGGAGCCGTAGAGCTTTTCAACCACGAAAACGTGAGTCCACAAACACTAATGGACAGAGTTGCCTCTAAAGGAGGTACCACTCGCGCCGCCTTAGATTCTTTAGAAGACAATAACGTTAACGAATTAATTAAGAAAGCCGCCTATGCAGCCTTTGATAGAGCTGTAGAACTTGGCGAACAAAGTTAATTCACTCAAACAAAAAATATGAACAAGAAAAAAGTGGTCATCAAAGTAGGAACCAATGTGATGACCAATAGAGACAACAGAATTGTAGGCCCAATATTAAAAAACTTAGTCAGACAAATCGCCTACTTATACGAAAGAGATATTATTACTGTACTTGTTTCCTCCGGATCTACTATAGCCGGTAAAGAAGTATTGGGAGAATGTTCTATACAAGATCCTTCCATACGTCGACAAGTATTTTCTGCGGTAGGACAACCGCGAATGATGCGTCATTATTACAGCATGTTCCATGATTATGGTATGCGCTGTGCACAGGTATTGGCCACCAAAAGAGATTTTGATCCAGGCCTACATAGAGAAAACATGATCAATTGTTACGAAGCCTTATTGCATGAAGGAATTATCCCTATTGCCAATGAAGACGACGCGGTATCCTTGTCTATGTCTATGTTTACCGATAACGATGAATTAGCCAGTTTAGTAGCCGAACTTATCGATGCTGACATGCTCATCATCCTTACCGATATAGATGGATTATACACCGGGCACCCCGACGATGAAGACACCCGTAAACTCAATACGGTAAGTGTAGATCAAAACGTTGAAAAATACGTTCAAGCTTCAGAAAAAGGAGAAGGCGAAGGACGTGGTGGAATGAAGTCCAAACTACGCATTGCCAAAGGTACAGCCAAGAAAAACATTCCTACTTACATAGCCAACGGTAAGTACGATAACATCATTATTGACATCTTGGAAGGGAAAGAAGTTGGTACCAAATTCGTGAACAACGAGACAGAAAAATAACATACAATATTTACAAGACTTACATACATGGAATTACTCAATACAAACAAAAAGAACGACGTACTAGATGCTATGATGCGCATTATAGCAGAGAACAAACAAGAGATAATAAAAGAAAACCAAAAAGATTTAGACGCATTTACCAAAGATGACCAAGCTTTGTATGACCGACTCGTGGTGAACGAAGCCAAGGTAGACGGTATGATACAAGCCATCAAAGAGGTGCGTCAACAAGAAGACCCTGTTCAACAAGTGATATCTAATAGAACTTTGGAAACAGGATTGAACATTCAGAACAAAACCGCTCCCTTTGGTACCATCATGATTATTTACGAATCTAGACCCGATGTTACCATAGAAGCAGCTGTTTTGGCCTTTAAAGCCAACAACAAAATTTTATTAAAAGGAGGAAAAGAAGCCAAGTTCTCTAACCTCATTTTAGAAAAATGCTGGCACCAAGCCTTAAAAGAAAATGGCTTAAGCAAAGATTGGATTAAACTCTTACACATGAACAGAGCAGAAACCCAAGAATTTTTGCGCAATCCTACGGAGAAATTAGATTTAATTGTTCCCCGCGGAGGTGAACGCTTAATTGCTTTTGTAAAGGAACATGCACAATGTGCTGTTTTAATCAGTGGTCGAGGAAACAACTTCCTATACATTACTCCAAAGGCAGATTGGGAAAAAACCATCAAAGTTGTCATTAACGCGAAAACAGATAAAATATCAGGTTGTAATGCCTTAGACAAGGTGTTAATTGATAAAAACATTGCTGATTTTGAAGCGAAGGTAAAAGACCTTAACAGCATCTTAAATGATCATCAGGTTGAGGTTGTTGTAGATCCTAGCTTGAAACAAACTTTACCCAACAATACCGTGGTTGAAGATCAGAATACGTGGTACGAAGAATTTTTGGCCATGAAAATAATGTTGAGTGTGGTAGAAAATGAAGATGAAGCCATAGCTACAATCAACAAATATTCTGGAGGACATTCAGCTGCCATATTAACTGAAGATGCTAAAGAGGCTGAACTATTTATGGAACAAGTAGATTCTGCAGCAGTTTACCATAACGCCTCAACCCGCTTTACGGATGGTGGACAAATGGGGGTTGGAGCTGAATTAGCCATTTCCACAGACAAACTTCACCACAGAGGTCCTTTAGGATTAAAGCAATTGGTAACCAATAAATACTATGTATTTGGAGATGGACACATTCGAGTGTAAGTCCAAATAACACACATAAAAACCTCCCAAACTTGGGAGGTTTTTTTATTTAATTCAACTTTATTATCTCTTCCCTTACTCACTACTCCCTGTTATAGAGAACTACGTCACAATTAATTGATTAACTCTCCTGTTTTCCTTAACTTACTCTAACACTAATTTGCATTGCTAGAAGTCTAAAAAACACCTATTGATGAAGTTCGTTCAACACATACAACAGAAAATAAGACTTAAAATTCTTATTGCCTTTATTGGCCTTGGTGTGCTTACTATTTTAGTGGTTGGTTTCTATTCCTTTAACCTTACAAAGAAAGCCATCCTCAATAGAACTTTTGAACAGCTTACAACCTCTCGGGTTATTAAAACTAAATTCATAACAGACTTTCTTGAAGGAAAATTAAAAAGTACACAAATTGCTGCCACGTCGGTGGAAATAGACTTAATGTTTAAAGGAGTAAAGAAAAAAAACGACTCTGTTTTTGAACGAAAACCCATCAATTCTTTTATGACCAATGAGTCTTTCCACGACATGATTATCATCTATGATTCAAACAATTTTTCTCTCGCTCATTTTGATGGCAAACTCACTTTCAATCCTATCACCCATAACCCCTTAAAAAAATATGTGCAACACATTTATAAGCAGGTAATTTCCAGTAAAAAAAACACCCTCTTTGATTACATCCAAATTCGAGATCAACTGTACCTTACAACAGCTGCTCCAGTCTATCATAGCGACGGTTCTTTTCGAGCTATACTCTGTTTTACCATACCCTCTAGTTCCATCGACAATATCATGATTACCAATACGGTACTTCAAGGACTCGGTAATACAGGAGAAACCTACCTTGTGGATAAGAATCATCGCTTAAAAAGTCAATCTAGATTCATTCCCAATGCAGTAAATCAACTCCTCATCAATACACCTGCAGTATACGAAGCTTTGGAAGGAAATACCTTTACCTCCATTATAAAAGACTACAGAGGTATAGAAGTACTCAGCTCTTCTAGCTCCCTAGAACTTCAAGGTTTAGACTGGGTAATACTTGCCGAAATAGATAAAAAAGAAATACTAGCCCCTATCTTAAAACTTAGGTTCAAGGTATTAAGCTTGAGTGCCATAGTTATTTTCATTTTCATAGCCTTGGTAACCTGGATAACCCGACAGTTTTCAAAACCTTTGATTAAACTAAAATCTATCGCTACAGAAATAGCACATGGTGATTACGGCAAAACATTGCAACCCACCACACGAGATGAAATTGGACAGTTAACTGAAGCCTTCAATGCCATGTCACAAGAAATACTTAATCAGCGAGAAGAACTTATAGAAAAAAACAAAGAAATTCAAGATTCTATCAACTACGCCAAGCGCATACAATTGGGCTTACTTCCTTCCAAAAAGAACATTTATAAATTACTCGAAGACTCCTTTGTGCTCTACCTTCCTAAAAATACGGTAAGTGGAGATTTCTACTATTGTAGTAAAATTAAGAACAAAGTAATTGTTGCCGTAGGAGATTGTACCGGTCATGGCGTACCTGGCGCCTTTGTAAGCGCCTTGAGTCACGGTTTAATTCAACGTACCATCAATGCCTACGGTATCACTCAACCCGCTACCATTTTAGACAAACTTCACGTGCTTTTCGATGAGATGTTTTCCTTTTCTGAGCTCTCTATTAAAGACGGTATGGATATTTCTATATGCTCCTTTGATTTTGAGAAAAAGGAAGTTGAATTTGCTGGAGCAAACAATCCCGTATTTAGAATTCGTAAAGGGGAACTTGATCTTTTCGAGGCCGACAGACAGCCCATAGGAGGATTAAAATCTTACACCCCATTTACCCATCAAATTTTCAACCTTCAGGAGGGAGATTGTTATTACTTACTATCGGATGGATTGGTGGACCAATTTGGCGGTGCGAAAAACAAGAAATTCATGCGCAAAAACCTAAAACAACTCCTCCTCGATATACACGAGCTTCCTATGAAGGATCAAAAATTAAAAGTCAACAAAACCTTTCAAAATTGGAAGGGAACAAACGAACAAGTAGATGACATTTGCATTTTCGGCATCAAAATATAGTTCTATTTCACACTAAATAAAGTGTGTTAAAAAAAATTGAAACTTGTTATTAATATATAGATGCGCTCCACCTAATAATAGCTATCTTAAGCAGCTAAAATACCCGAAACCAATATTACATTACATGGAAAATGTCCAGAATCTGTTCGTCGATTTCAAAACCTTAGATGAAAAAGGTGATATTTTCAAACAAATGTTTGATCTCGCAGTTCTTCCCATATTAATTCACGATATGGAAATGAACATCATACGAGTAAATGAAAGTGCTTGCACAGAATTTGGATATACAAAAGAGGAGTTCAAAGCCATCAAAGTTTTTGATTTACACACAGCTGAAGAACTACAACATTCCAATGCCGTTTTAAAAGAGATGGAAACTGAAAATAAACTAACGGTACAAACCGTCTTTCAGCGAAAAGATGGTACTACTTTCCATGCCGAAGCTACGCCTTGTAAATACATTTTAGAAGGCAAGCCCATCATACATGTCTTCATTCAAAACACAGATTATAAAATAAAAGCGATACAAAAACAGCAAGAATTCAATGCCTTTTTAGAACGCACGGTGCATGAAAAAACACAAGAACTACTTGCAAAAAATGTTGAACTGGAGAACTTCGCCTACATCGCATCGCACGATTTAAAAGAACCACTTTTTACCATTACGAGTTTAGTTACCCTGCTGAAAAAACATTTGGGAATAGAAATCGATGAAAAATCAGATCAATTCTTAAACTATCTTCAAAGCTCAAGCAATCGAATGAGAGAAATCATTGACGGGATTTTAGACTACAGTAAATTGGGGCAAAACAGGCAATTAACAGCGGTTAATACAGCGCAGCTCATCCAAAGTATACTCACAGATCTAAACGGTTCTGTAACGCAAAAAGCTGTTCAAATTTCCTACGGAGAGCTACCAACCATAGAGGGTTTAGAAGTAGAATTACGACTGTTATTTCAAAACCTCATCAGTAATGCTATTAAATTTCGCAAAGCAGATATCACCTCAGAGATAAACATTAGTGCCGAACAAAAAGAGGGACAATGGATTTTTTCCATCGCAGACAATGGCATAGGAATTCCACCCAAACATCAGCATGAAATTTTTGCTCTTTTCAAAAGATTGCATTCCAAATCACATTACGAAGGAACGGGAATTGGTTTGGCACATTGTAAAAAGATCGTTCAACTACATCAAGGCGAAATATGGGTAGAATCGAAAGAAAATGAAGGAAGTAGTTTTTATTTTAGTATACCTGTTTAATCCTAAAACTTAAAGATGAAATTCAAACCCAACCTTCTTCTACTATTAGTTTTACTATTGATATTTAGCCCGAATATGGTTAAGGCACAAGACTCATCCACGGTATATTCAGTAGACACCCTTCTCATTGGTGATTGGTATTTAGACCATCAACGCATTACAAGTTTTGAAGAAGACAGCACGCATTATTTTCCACCTTTCCTTTCAGAAATTGCCTTTACCCCAGACTCCATAATCCTTCAAAAAACAGAACCACGAAGATTTTACACACCTTCCACCAAAAGCTTTACCTACGAAATTTCTCATAATGCGCTAACCCTTTATTCATGGCAAACTCACAGAAGAAAAAACAAAAATTCTTCTCGTGTAGAAGAAGCCAACTTCGAAATTTTGCTTTGTACAACAGATCAACTTGTTTTATCCTACTACCTCTTTGACCCTACACCTTTAGGAAACAATTCTTTTAAAATTATTCTAACCTACAAAAGAAAAGCACATCAATCTCTACAAACTCAATTAACCAAAACTTGGTTCACTTGTCTTGATAACCATCCCAAAAACAAGGACACTATTTACTTTACACCAAGTACTCCACCCAACTGTAAGCAAAATACATTGACGTTGGAAATAAACCCATCCAAAGCAAAAATCGCTGAGACATTTGTAACTCATACATCTAATTTTTCTGGAATTATGGATGGAGTATTTCTCTCACACCCTTACATGTTAGAACAAAGAAAGGAGAAAACTTACCTCCATTATTACCGAGCCCAAGAAAATTTAAACCTACAAATAACCACTAGCTACGAAATCGTTTCTTGTACTGCTCAAGAACTCATTTTGTATAAAGTTTATTAGGCAAACGGCTGGGCTATCCTTACAAGTTCAGTGGGTAAAAAGTAGTATAAGGGTCGTTCACAAGCTTCTTTGGTCGCTTTTTCCCTCCTCCTTATACCTTACATTTTCCCTGCCCTCACTTTTCATCCTATCCCGGTTTGAATTTTACTTTTGCTCTTCCTTTTCATTATAGTAAATTTGTGACAGAAATTAACTTGCTGCATGTTCAAACGAATTATTTTAGGAGTGTACACCTTGCTCCTTTGCTTTACTTTAAAGGCCCAAGACTATACGTGGTGGAATGAAACCCATAACTGGGACGGCCATACTCCATGGACCAATTACATCACCACCAACACTGCTCACATGGGGCCAAATGCACTACCAGTACCTGAAGTAAACCAGGGAACAACACGCAAAAAAACAGAATTAAAAGTAGGAACAGATCTACACTTTTCTCCGGGAGATAAAACCCAAAACCCCAATACTTCACTCTACCTTCCACTCTACACCCCTAAAGTTGGATTGCAACTACAAATAGTACCCATAGAATTCTACCAAACCGACACCATCACTAGAGATTTTAGAGCCGCTAGAAATAGATCAGGAAAAGGATATGCCGTTGGAGATTTCTACATCAGCACATTTGTGCAAGTCGTGGAAAACCATAAAACACTACCCGATATTATGCTCTCCATCAATTTAAAAACGGCTTCGGGCAACAAATTTTCTGACGCCCGCTTCACAGATGCTCCCGCCTATTATATGGACCTATCCTTCGGTAAAAACTATACGCTAAATGCATCCAAAAACATCACCTTAAGGCCCTATTTAATGGGTGGTTTTTACGTGTGGCAAATGCGCGGGTTTACACAACCACAAAATGACGCACTGTTGTACGGACTAGGTGCTAAATTAGCAACAGACCACTTCACCTTATTTTCTTCATTGGCAGGTTATCACGGTTACTTAAAGAATGGCGACAGTCCCCTTGTATTCAGGGCTAGTTTTCGTACAAATTTCAAGGGCAGGATAAATTACTCCTTTCGTTATCAAAAAGGAATAAAAGACTTCCCTTTCAACACTTTTTCGCTTAATCTCATTGCTAAATTCAAAGCTCCTCACTAAATCAATTGAATATCGCAATTTATTGCCATGAATATTGACGCTTATCATTTTTCGCTGCTTTCTTTCATGTATCTTTAGGAGGCAGAACCAATGCTATGAAAGACCTTAATTTCATTTTTTTAATTCTGGCCTTATTGGCAGAAATAATAGGAACCATAGGTGGTTTTGGGTCTTCTGTGTTTTTTGTCCCTTTAGGAAATTTCTATTTTGATTACCACTCTGTTTTAGGCTTAACTGCTCTTTTTCATCTATCTAGTAATGTGAGCAAAATCTTTCTTTTTAGAAAGGGATTGGATAAAAAACTACTCATTAACATAGGTGTACCGTCTGTAATTTTCGTGATTTTAGGAGGAGTACTTTCCAAATATGTCGCCTCCAATTACCTACAAATTGTACTGGGTATTTTCTTGGTAGCCTTTAGTTTGTTTTTCATTATTAAACGCAATTTTGCCATTGCCGCCAATAAAAAGAATGCTCTGATCGGGGGTAGCTTTTCTGGACTTTCAGCAGGCCTTCTCGGTACAGGTGGAGCCATAAGAGGATTAACCATGGCAGCCTTTAATTTGGAGAAAAGTGTATTCATCGCCACCTCCGCTTTTATTGATTTTATGATAGATTTCACCCGAACCTTTGTTTACTGGGGAAATGGATACATACACCAACACGATTTAAAATACATTCCTTTTTTATTCATTATTGGTGTTCTCGGCTCCTATTTAGGCAAACGCATTTTGAACTATATTCCTCAAAATAGGTTTAGAATACTTTCATTAAGTTTTGTACTAATTATAGGTATCATTACCTTGATACAAATTCATCTTTAATAGAAAAAGTCCCAACATAGTGCCGGGACTTTCTCTTATCATCTATTAATCTAGGACTTAAAACGTCCTACCTTATTTTCTTCAAAAGTCATTTCTATTTCACCTATCACATCTATATTATCTATGGTAGATGGAATGTTGTATTGATCAGAATCGGCAATTTGGCGCAACAACTTACGCAAGGTTTTTCCCGATCTCGTTTTTGGTAAACGTTGAACGTGCACAACTTTTTTAAAGCTAGCTACAGGACCTATTTCCTTGCGCACTTCGTTAATAATAGCCTTAGAAATTTCCTCCGCACTCTCTGTTACATTAGATTGCAAAACAATTAATCCCAAGGGCTCTTGTCCTTTTAAATCTGAGTGAATTCCGACCACGGCACATTCGGCTATAGCGGGATGTTTGGCCACAATTTCTTCCATTTCTGCTGTAGACAAGCGGTGCCCCGCAACATTAATTACATCGTCTACCCTACCGGTGATAAAGAAATATCCATCTTCATCTTTGTATCCACCATCTCCTGAGAAATAATATCCTGGGAAACGCTCTAAGTAACCTTTTTGATAACGGGTTGGATTTTGCCATAAACTTACCAAATTACCTGGAGGCAAGGGTAATTTCACAGCCACGTAGCCTTCTTCATTGGCACCCAACGCTTCTCCTTCAGCATTTAAAATTTGAATATCATAACCACACACTGGAAAACTAGCAGAGCCCGGCTTCACATCAAACAATTCCAAACCAGCCATATTCGCCAACATGGGCCACCCCGATTCTGTTTGCCACCAATGATCAATAACAGGAATTCCCAATTGCGCCTTTAACCAATGTAAAGTGGCCGCATCACATCGCTCGCCCGCAAGAAAGAAATATTTAAAATGAGAAAGATCATACTTTTGGATAAACTCCCCTTTTGGGTCTTCTTTACGAATAGCGCGTATAGCCGTAGGTGCTGTAAACATCGTTTTTACTTTGTTTTCTTCTATGATGCGCCAAAACGTTGAAGCATCCGGTGTTTTGATGGGCTTTCCTTCAAAAACGATGGTCGTACTGCGGTTAATTAAAGGCGCATATACTATATAACTATGTCCAACCACCCATCCAACATCACTGGCTGCCCAGAAACATTCTCCAGGTTCTACGGCATAAATATTTGTCATAGAGAATTTCAAAGCCGTAGCATAACCTCCCGTATCTCTTATTATTCCTTTAGGTGTACCAGTTGTTCCCGAAGTATACAAGATGTAAGAAGGATGATTGCCCTCCACCGGAACAACTTCAGCAGCTTGAGATTTCTCCACCAATTCTCTGTAATCTATATCTCTGTCTGATCTACTGTAATACACATCCCCCCTGTCGAATATCACCACGTTACTTGGCTTGTGTTCTGCAACATCTATGGCCTTATCCACAAACTCCTTGTAAGGAATCACCTTGTCGATTTCAATTCCATTAGAAGCGCAAATGATGGCCTTGGGTTTACAATCGTTAATACGTATAGCTAATTCGTGCGGAGCAAAACCACCAAAAACAACAGAATGAATGGCGCCTATACGGGCACAGGCTAACATGGCATACACGGCCTGAGGTATCATGGGCATGTAAACAATTACGGTATCTCCTTTTTTGATTCCTAAAGAAAGAAGTCCGCCAGCAAGTCTACTCACCTCATCGTGTAACTCGTTATAACTGATCTCTCTTCTGGTGTCCGTAACAGGAGAATCATATACTATAGCGGTCTGACTTCCAAACCCATCCTCTATGTGTTTATCTATGCACAAATAAGAGAGGTTTAATTTCCCATCAACGAACCACTCATTTTTCAAGGGGTCTTTACCTTTGATGATGGAAGGTTTTTTAAACCAGTGTATTTCATCTGCCTGTTCTTTCCAAAATCCTTCTGGGTTTTCTATACTATATCTATGCGCATCAGTATAGCTTTTCTGCATGGTCTTTATCATTGTTTTATAGTGTTGTAGCCATTGAATATTTAGCCGTATCCAATGCTTCTCAAGATAACAGAAATCGAGTTGACTCCGATTGATAAAAATCACTTCTGGAAGATTATCCTATCCTTTTCTTTTTCGTAAATTGTAAAAAAAGGAAGAACAGGAGGATGTCAACAATCACCGCTGTTCTTACTGAAAAAAAATCGATAAGATGAAAAACAAAGCAACACTCTTATTAAGCTTATTACTCATAAGTCCCCTTAATTTTAGTCAGGAAAGAGAACAAGAAATAATCGTAAAAGACTATTACCCCAATGCCGTTTACGGGTCCCTTGGCATTGGCGGACTCTACTTTACAGCAACCGGTTTTTACGAAAGAACCTTGAGCTATAATGGAAGGTTAAGAACCTTTGCAAAAGTGGGTGTTGGTGGTTATGCCCTTTGGGGGATAGGTGGTGTCTATGGTATGGGGCATTTGGGATTGTTAACAGGTGCGAATAACAATCACCTGGAATTAAGTGCCGGTTACAACCGCTTTTTCACTGGAGACCTTCAAGGAGACTATCCTTTGTCAGGAACAATGGGCTATAGGTTTCAAAAACCAGATGGGTTATTCATATTTAGAACAGGTGTTTCTTTTCCGGAGGCTGTGTACTTAGGTTTAGGCTTTAGTTTTTAAGCAAAGCTAACCATCCGGTAATCTTCCTAGAAATTCTAAACATCCCCTGATTGTGTTTTTCATGTATAATAACATTAGCTATGAAAAATTTTATTTCACTTCTACTTAGCCTTTGCTTTTTACCCCTTCAAGGAAATACACAAATTCCCGAAAAGCAAGCCATTGCCCAAGAATACTATTCCAATGCCTTGTATGGATCTTTGGGATATGGAGGAAAGTACGCTACCGCCAACTCCTATTTTGAACACTGCTTAACCGCGAATGATAAAATCAAAACTTTGGGTAAAATAGGATATGGAGGATATTACACCGTACATGGAACAGGGAGCTATTTATTGGGACACGTAGGACTTTTAACGGGGGCAAAAAATCACCATTTAGAAGCTAGCATAGGTGCAAATTTCTTTTTTGGGGATGCACTTATTGAAGAGATCCCACTGGGCGCAAACCTGGGCTACAGGTTTCAAAAACCACAGGGTATATTTTTACTTAGAACGGGAATTTCTTATCCAGAAGGCGTCTATGTTGGAATTGGAACCTGCTTTTAGGAGGAAGGAACAAAATGTTGTAAATTATAGAGAAATTACTTGAAGCATGAAGACTATAGTTTGTGTTATACTCTCGGTATTTTATACTTTTTGCTTTTCACAAAGCTCTATACAAACACGCAGAGACTCTATTTTTCAACCCCGTGCTTTGTATGCTAATTTAAGTGCAGGTGTCCGCGTTATCTCAAGCATGACAGCATACTATGAATCCACGTTAAGGACAAGAGGAAACTCCAGAACCTATCTTAAGGCTGGCTTGGGTTATTACGCCGTATTTGGGAGAGGAGGAATGCATGTAATCGGCAACCTTGGGTGGTACGGGGGTGGTGTAAAGCACAAAATAGAATGTGGTGGCGGACTTGATTATTTCATCCTGGGAGATCTACAAGGTGCGATTCCTCTTTCAGCATCGCTAGGATATCGTTTTCAAAAACCTCAAAAACGCTTTCTATTCAGGACTGGATTTTCTTATCCCGAAGGAGTTTATATTGGGGCCGGGTATAGATTTTAGACGTTCCCAACTTCAATTTCTTAATTGAAAAGTTAATTTTAACCCTAAGAAAACAACAGGATGAAATCACTAATCCCCCTACTCGTCTTAATTATTACGCTTAATACTTCGGCCCAGAACGAATTGAGTTTTACGATTAATCAGGAAAGAAAACTTTTTGCAAAGATAGACAATCACGTTACGGTTGGTGGAACAGAAGGAATTCAAAAGTTAGGGAAGGTAATTTGTAGTGATTGCGACACTATCTATCAATTTGGAAAAAACACAGTTTATGTTAGACCCAAAAAAACTGGTCGGGTTACGGTAGATTTTATTGTTGAAAACACAAACGATAGAACGGATACTTTATCCTATACATTTATCGTAGAACCCTACCCTGTTCCTTTACTGAATTTAGGTAATGCTGAGCATGGGGATACTTTAAAGGGTATAATTAATAGGATATGGGTTCACCAACCTATTGAATCACCCTTTACAGGAATGAACTATTCTGTTGGCAATATGACCGTCAAGGTTGGTGATACAGTTTTTAATAGCAAAAACAAAGTATTGCCCGAAGCATGTATTCGTTACCTTCAATTATTAAATGATACTACCTTAATTCTAATTTCTGCACATTACAAAGGACCCTTCAGAGAAGAAGGAAATATAAGTTCTACCTTCGTGGCGCCACCCTTTCTACCTACATACATAAGACCAACCGATTCGCGATGTGAGGGAGTCCTAGACGATTTAGACCATTACAAGTTTAGATACTCATTGAAAGTTAACGCTGAGCTATATTGGATTTACAGCATAAAAAGTATGAATACCGAAGATCTTACTCAAATATTGAAACGCTTACAGGGCGACGCAGAAATTGAAACGCTTGAAAACCAATTTGAAGTTAAAATTAGAACTCTAGAATAATCTCTTCCGCCTGGATAGTATGGATAGCCCACAGCAATGAGACCTTTGAAAAACAAGTGGTGCCAGCGACTTAAAGAAGCTGAGCAATGCTTGCTTTTTGAAAAGGTGGAAGGGCGAGGACTAGGAAGGATAGCCAGATTAGCGGCCAAAAAATACGGATACACTTAATAAATACCCCTGCATTAAATGTTGGGATTTCACCTAAACAACTAGGGATTATTTCTATTTTTGAAGGATGCAAAAACAAGAGATGGAAGTAGTTAAAAGTTTTCCGGTGATGGAAGAGTTTTACACCATACAAGGTGAGGGTTCTTACAGTGGTAGAGCAGCTTACTTTGTGCGTTTGGGTGGTTGTGATGTAGGTTGTGTTTGGTGCGATGTGAAGGAAAGTTGGGATGCGGAAAAACATCCTGAAACTCCCGTTGCTGCCTTGCTTGAAAAAATTACTGCAACCAAAACAGACTTTGTGGTTATTACAGGTGGAGAGCCTGCGATGTACGACTTAAGCTATTTTGTTGATGAATTGCACAAACTTGGAATAGAAGTTGCCATAGAAACCTCTGGGTGTTACCCTCTGAAAGGAGACATCGATTGGTACTGTTTTTCTCCAAAAAAATTCAAAGCTCCCGTGGAAGATGCTTACGCAAAAGCCAAAGAATTGAAGGTTGTGATTTTTAATAAATCTGATTTTCAATGGGCCGAAGACCATGCTGCTAAAGTAAATGATGCTTGCAAATTGTACTTACAACCCGAATGGAGCAAAGAGGCGAAAATGTTGCCTTTGATTATAGATTACGTGAAGGAAAATCCGCAGTGGAGAATTTCTTTACAAACGCATAAATACATGCAAATACCTTAAAATGTATGCTTAAAAACTTTTTAATACTCACCTTGCTTTTTGCCTTTACAGCAGCGTGTGGAACGGCACAAATGCAATACAGCAGTAAGGATAAAAAAGCGGTAAAACTTTTTGAAAAAGCCAGAACTGCTCCTGATGCAGAAAAAATTGAAATTTTGAACGATGCCTTGGAAAGGGATCCGAACTTTTTGGAGGCGCACGATTTAATTAGTCAGATTTACGCCGACCAAGGTGAATTTGAAAAATCTGTATACCACGAAAAAGAATTGTTGCGCATTAACCCCGCGCAAAACTTTAACGGTACGCTTTACATATCTATAGCCCAGAAGCAATTTGCTTTAGGAAATTACGAGGATGCGGTGAAATACACAGACATGGTGATTAATTACCCGCGCAGAACTGTGGCCGATGCCGTGATGCAAGAGGCCTACGAATTACAGAAATCGGCAAAATTCTCTATAGAAGCCATAGAAAATGCACGTGCCATTACGCCGATTAATATAGGTCCGGGAATAAATACTGAATACGATGAATATTTCCCAACGATTACCGTAGATGGTAAAGTGATGTTGTTCACTCGTAAAATTCCGGCCAACAACATGATGGGATTTCAGGAAGATTTCTTTGTTTCTGAATTGAGCGATAAGTTTATTTGGCAAATGGCAACAGCTATGCCTCCCAATATTAATTCTCCACTGAATGAAGGGGCTCCTACCCTATCTTCTGATGGAAAGTCTTTGGTCTTTGTAGCCTGTGAATCTCCAGCCGGAATTAAGGATTATGGTCCGACCAAAAAAGGTTATGGTAGATGTGATATGTTCTACACCAAGAAAATTGGGAGTCGTTGGGTGGACCCGATTAACCTTCCCGGTTATGCGAACACATCAAATTGGGAGTCGCAACCTTCTTTATCTTCGGATGGAAAAACGCTCTATTTTGTAAGAAGAACCGGACATGGATACGAGGCAAATTCTGACATCTATGTTACCTACAAAGATGATAAGGGATATTGGTCGAAAGCAGAACGATTGCCGGAAAACATCAACACCCCTTTCCAAGAAACGTCGGTTTTGATACACCCAGATGGTCAGACGCTTTATTTTGCTTCAAATGGTCACACAGGTCTAGGGGGATCTGATATTTTCATGTCCAAAAAGAATCCTGATGGAACGTGGGGAGATCCTGTAAACTTAGGCTACCCTATCAACACAAAAGCCAATGAAAACTCATTATTGGTAAGTGCAGATGGTGAGATTGCCTTTTTTGCATCCGATCGCGACGGTGGACAAGGTGGCTTAGACATCTATTACTTTGAAATGCCAGAAGAGTTGAGACCTACCAAAACCTTGTATTTTGATGGATTTGTGTACGATGCTTCTACCAGAAATCCTTTACCAGGAAAATTTGAGTTAATAGATATAGCCAATGATGAAGTGGTAATTACAGCAGAGGCGGATAAGGTTACAGGAGAATTCTTGGTGGCCCTACCTACCAACAGAAAATACGCATTGAATGTGAGTTACCCGGGTTATGCTTTCTTTTCTAAAAGCTTTGATATGACCTCTGGTGAGGACAATGAAGGTGTACACATGGATGTTCCTATGCACCCCTT
The DNA here is from genome assembly GCF_900116425.1 of Lishizhenia tianjinensis. Lineage (GTDB taxonomy): Bacteria > Bacteroidota > Bacteroidia > Flavobacteriales_D > Crocinitomicaceae > Lishizhenia > Lishizhenia tianjinensis. The sequence goes on from NZ_FPAS01000003.1 coordinate 118,353, forward strand.
GGCGCAAGAAAATGCCATTGTTGAATTAGAGAATGTATTCTTTGATTTGAACAAAACTACGTTGAGGAAAGAATCATTTACAGAGTTAGACAAATTATACAAGTTGTTGGCAGAAAACACAAGTTTGAAAATAGAAATTGGCGGTCATACAGATACACGAGGTGATGCTGCCGACAACCAAAAACTATCAGAAGGTAGAGCGCAAGCTGTTTACGATTATTTAGTAGACAAAGGTATAGCAGCAGAACGCCTAAAGTTTAAAGGCTACGGTGAAACACAGCCAAAAATCTCTGATGAGGAAATTGCTAAATTAGCAACAGATAAGGAGAAAGAAGCTGCCCACCAACAAAACAGAAGAACGGAATATAAAATCATAAAATAATGCACTTCATTAAGCTATTACGTCCGATTAACTTGCTGATTATAGTGGCAACCATGTTTGCTTTAGCCGCTTATTTCGACGCCTATTTTACGCGTTATGAAGGCGAGAGCTTGATGTTTAGTCACACCTTTATTTTACTCGTTGTTTCAACAGTTTTAATTGCAGGTGCAGGTAACATCATCAATGATTATTTCGATGTGGTGGCCGACAGAATTAACCGTCCAGAACGTTTGATCATAGATAAACACATCAAAAGAAGGTGGGCCATCGTTTCACACTGGGTGATTAATGTAATCGCTTTTGCCATTGCAGTTTATTTGAGTATTTACTTTCAGTCATTTTGGTATGTTTTTATTCATTTGGTGAGCATCAACATCCTTTGGTTTTACTCAAGTTATTTTAAACGCACCAAAGTTTTGGGTAATGTTTTGATTGCGCTTTTAACAGCCCTAGTACCGTTTTTAGTGGGGATATTCTACCAACATCAGTTAACTGGCAACCATCCTTTCATCTACCCTTTTGAACCTTTGGGAGATACACATTACTTGATTCTATATATGGCTTTGACACTAGGTTTCTTTGCTTTTTTCTTGAATTTAGCACGAGAAATCATCAAAGATATTGAAGACAAAGAAGGAGATAAAGAGCTACATGCACATACCCTTCCCCTTACAGTTTCAACAAAAAAGACGAAGATCATTAGTACGGTTATCTTGCTGATTCCTGCATTTTTCTCGTGCGCACTTTATTTCATATTAGCGGATATTCAAATCAAATTTATAGATGTTATTCCACTTTTAATATCTGCTTTCTTTGTGATATTGAGTATAATTTGGTTGTGGAAATCGAGTCAGAAAGCCAACTACCACACCACTCATTTATTAATTAAAGTAGCCATGATTTCTGGTTTACTTACTCCATTTTATTGGTTAATTATTGCCTAGTTATGCGCAACAACATCAAAATAATCATAGGTTCAAAATCTCCTCGTCGTCAACAGTTAATTAGCGGTTTGGGATTAGACTTTGAAGTAAGAACAAAAGAAGTTGAAGAAATTTACCCAAAAGATTTACCGGCGCATGAGGTAGCGGAGTTTTTAAGTAAATTAAAGTCTACTCCACTTTTGGAAACTTTGCAAGATGGTGAAGTTTTACTGACCTCAGACACTACCGTTATCATTAACAATACTGTTTTAGGCAAACCCAAAGATTTGAACGAAGCCAAAGCGATGATCGCTTCCTTGAGCAACAACAACCACGAAGTGGTTACCGGAGTTTGTTTGAGTAGTAAGGACAAACAAATAAGCTTTAGTGTGAGCACGCGTGTTTTCTTTAACGAACTCACCGAAGAAGAAATCAATTATTACGTTGAAAAATTCCAACCTTTGGACAAGGCAGGAGCTTACGGTATCCAAGAATGGATAGGTCAGATAGGCGTACAAAAAATAGAAGGTTCTTACTACAACGTAGTAGGTTTACCCATTGCCAGAGTTTGGGCAGAGTTGAAGAAGTTTTAAGTTAGAAAGGATTGTTATCGTTTGTTGTAATTTGAAAGATTTGTCTCTCGGCTGCCGCTCGAGAACCTAAGTTGCAACTTTAAAATTTTACACCTCTTCCACACTCACTTCTCTCCTCCTTACTCAAAACTCAAACTCAAAACTCTTATATTTACCCCCTTATAAATCTAGTATATGCAAAAAGGAGATAAGAAAACCATACGCGGTTGGGTGTTTTACGATTAGGCCAACTCTGTTTACAACTTAGTAATCTCAAGTGCGATTTTCCCTATTTTCTATAGCAACGTAACCAAGAATACATATTTGGAACGCTTTCCGGAAAGAGATGAATTGTTACCTGGAGAAAAAGTAATGGTTGATTTCTTTGGAATGGATGTGGAAAATCAATTGTTGATTACCTACATTTTGAGCTTCTCTTTCTTGGTTGTTTCTGTGTTATCTCCCCTACTTTCAGGAATTGCCGATGTAGTAGGGAGCAAAAAACGTTTCTTACAATTCTTCTGTTACTTGGGGTCTTTTGCATGTATGGGCCTCTACTTTTTTAACCAAAATATTTCGTTAGGAATGATTTCCATCTTCCTAGCAAGCATAGGTTTCTGGAACTCTTTGGTATTCTACAACGCTTATTTGCCTGAAATTGCAGAGCCAAAAGACCACGATAAAATCTCAGCTCGAGGTTTCTCCATGGGTTACTTTGGTGCCATGATTTTGCTGATACTTTCTTTGTACATGATCATGTCTTCTGATGAGACGAATGGACTCTACAATGTATCCATTGCTTCTTGGTGGAGGGTAGAATATTCTTTCATCGGCGTGGGTATTTGGTGGTTAGGATTTAGTCAAATTACCTTTAAAGCCTTGCCTTTAAACGTTTACAACCGCAAGAAAGAAAAAGGATATATCTGGAAAGGTTTTCAAGAATTAAAAGTTGTTTTTCAAGAGTTTAGAAAGACCAAACGTTTGAAAAGATTTTTGATGTCTTTCTTCTTTTTCAACACAGGTGTACAAACAGTAATGTTAATGGCCGTTTATTTTGCCAAAGAAGAAATTGAATGGGGTCCAGGCGGTGGAGACACAGGACTCATTGTTTCTATTTTATTGATACAAATCTTGGCCGCTGTTGGAGCTTTTGTAATGTCTCGCGCTTCTGGTCTTTTAGGAAACATCAACACTTTAAAAATAGTGGTTGCACTATGGTTTGTACTTTGTGTAGTGGCTTACTTCATTACCACACCGGTAGAATTCTACTTACTAGCAGCAGGAGTTGGATTAGTTATGGGAGGTGTGCAAGCCTTGGCACGTTCTACTTATTCCAAGTTTTTACCTGAAACAAAAGACCATGCTTCTTACTTTTCTTTTTATGATTCTACAGAAAAAATTGGAATTGTACTGGGGACTTTCTTTTGGGGATTGGTGTATGGAATCACGGGAGATTTAAGAGACTCTGTGATCTCTATTACCATCTTCTTTGCCTTGGGTATGATATTTTTGTTTTTTGTTCCACAGAAAGAGAAGGAAGCTTAAGGGCTCTGAAATTTACTTCTTCTTCTATTTTTTAAATTTTTAAATAAACGACCTCGGTCGTTGGTCAAATTTTTAAATAAAATTGAACTCATTTTTGGAGCGAATAAACTATATTTGTCCCCAATGGAAAAGCAAGTCATTCTCAATTCTAAGCATTTCGAATTAACGCTTAACAGACTTTGTTATCAACTCATTGAAAGTCATAACGATTTCTCAAATTCTGTATTAATTGGACTTCAGCCAAGAGGCGTAAAAGTTCTGGATAGATTAAAGGCGATGTTGGAAAACATCACAGGTCATTCTATTGCCTGTGGAACGTTGGACATCACTTTTTACCGAGATGACTTTAGAAGAAGAGAAAGACCTCCCATCCCAAGTGCTACCAATATCGACTTCTCAATAGAAAACAAACGCATCGTATTGATTGATGATGTTTTGTACACAGGAAGAACGATCAGATCTGGTTTAGATGCCCTTTTGGCTTTTGGTAGACCAAGTGAAGTTGAACTGCTTACATTAGTTGACAGAAGATTTAAACGTCACTTACCTATACAGGCTGACTATGTAGGTAAAACGGTTGACACACTTATTTCTGAGCGTGTTTCTGTTGAATGGAAAGAGATAGAAGGAGAAGACAAAGTAGTACTATATACACCGAACAATAATGGATAATCTTAGTGTAGACCATCTTACTGGAATAAAAGACTTAACCCCTCGTGACATTGAAATCATATTCGAAACGGCGGATAGTTTTAAGGAAGTGATCAACAGACCGATCAAAAAAGTTCCTTCATTAAGAGATATTACGATTGCCAATTTATTTTTTGAAAACTCAACGCGTACGCGTCTTTCTTTTGAGTTGGCGGAGAAAAGATTATCTGCGGATGTAGTGAACTTTAGTGCAGCATCCTCTTCTGTAAAGAAGGGTGAAACTTTGGTAGATACGGTAAACAACATTTTGTCGATGAAAGTAGACATGGTTGTGATGCGTCACCCCAACCCGGGAGCTGCCAAATTCTTATCAGAAAGAATCAATGCACGTGTAGTTAATGCCGGTGACGGAACACACGAGCACCCAACACAAGCTTTATTAGATTCTTACTCTATTCGAGAAAAACTAGGAAGTGTTGCGGGTAAAAAAGTAGTTATCGTTGGAGATATTTTACATTCGCGTGTTGCTTTGTCTAACATCTACGCCCTGCAAAAGCAAGGTGCTGAAGTTATGGTTTGTGGTCCTACAACCCTTATCCCAAAATACATTGGAGAATTAGGTGTAAAAGTAGAGCACAACTTGCGCAAAGCTTTAGAATGGTGTGATGTTGCCAACATGTTGCGTATACAATTAGAAAGACAGGACATTAAATATTTCCCTTCATTAAGAGAATACTCTATGTTGTTTGGATTGAACAAGGAGCTGTTGGATTCTCTTTCAAAGGAGATCGTTGTGATGCACCCTGGTCCTATCAACAGAGGAGTTGAAATCACATCAGACGTTGCAGACAGCAAGCAATCTATCATCTTAAACCAGGTAGAAAATGGTGTTGCTGTTCGTATGGCTGTAATCTATTTATTGGCCTCGAAAATTGAACGTTAAGAATAGCCTCTTTACTAATTAAGAAAATTATTACATTTACCGAAAGCTAAAACACATATGAACTTCGAAACTGCAGATTTTGATAACTATTCCGTAATTACCGCTAAGGTAGATAAGTTGAATGCCAGCAATGCGCCCGAGTTGAAAAGCGTATTGGTAAAAATCAATAACGACAGTGTCAACAACATGATTATTGATTTAAGCGCTACAAAATACTGTGATTCTTCAGGTTTAACTGCTATTCTTACAGCGAATAGATTGTGTAAAAATGGAAGTGGAAAATTCATCCTTTGTGGTTTAAATGAAGCGGTAATGAAGATGATTTCTATCGCTCAATTAGACAGAGTATTTACCATTGTTGAAGATTTACCAGAAGCTCAAATTAAGATAAACGCATAAGCCTATGCGTTTTGAAGTAACTGTTTTAGGCTCAGGAGCAGCCGTTCCTACCCTTGAAAGAGGCGCAACTTCACACTATGTAAACTGCAACGAACGCCACATTTTAATTGATTGTGGAGAAGGTACGCAGCTACAAATGCGTAAATACAAGGTTCGCTTACAAAAAATCAGTCATATTTGTATTAGCCACCTACACGGAGACCATTTCTTTGGTTTAGTAGGCTATTTATCTACCTTACAACTGTTGGGGAGAAATGAAGGATTGACGATTTACGGTCCGGAAGGATTGGAAAAACTCATCAGACAACAACTAGAAATAGGTGGAGCTCACTTGAATTTCAACGTTAAATTCGTCACCACCAATCCCAAAGAATCAGAACTCCTTTTCGAAGATAAATTAATAGAGATTCGTTCTATTCCTTTAAAACACAAGGTCCCAACTACAGGTTTTTTAATTAAAGAGAAACCAAAAGAAAGAAACTTGATCAAAGAAGAGTTTGATAAAACAGGCCTGAGTGTAGCCTATATTCCTAAACTTCGACAAGGAAAAGATGTAGAAAAAGAAGATGGAACTATCGTTAGAGCTGAAGACGTTACCCTTCCTCCAAAACGCACAAGAGCCTATGCTTTTTGCTCAGATACAGCCTACAAAGAAGATATAGTTCCATTGATTAAAGGGGTCGATTTATTGTATCATGAGGCGACTTTCACCAAAGATAAAATAGAACGTGCCAAAGCAACCAAACATTCTACAACCGAACAAGCTGCTACGATTGCCAAAATGGCCGAAGTAAGAAAATTAATTGTGGGTCACTTGTCTGCACGTTACAAAACCGTAGAAAAACATGAAGCTGAAACGCAAGCCATTTTTGAAAACACGCAAGTGGTAAATGATGGAGATAACTTCATCATCTACTAGAATTTACTCAGCTTTTCCCGCCTCAGTAGCTTTACGTACAGAACCATGTTTCAACAATAATTCTTTCGCTGCATCGTAAGCTATATTCAAGTTGTTAGAGACCATACGCGCTCCTCTATCTACTAACTTATCGTTGCTCAATTGCATGTCCACCATTTTGTTTCCTTTAACGTGACCCAATTTAATCATCACGCTTGTAGAAATCATATTCAAGACTAATTTTTGAGCCGTTCCAGATTTCATACGCGTACTCCCTGTTACGAATTCTGGTCCAACCACTGGCACCATAGCATGTTGGGCTATCTCAGCCATTTTGCTTCCTGGATTACAGGTAATCGCTCCGGTTACTGCTCCTATTTCATTAGCAGCTTTCAAACCACCTATCACATAAGGTGTAGAACCTGAAGCGGCAATTCCTACCAAAGTATCTTGTGCCGTAAACTTGTATTCTTTCAAGTCTTTCCATGCTTGATTTACATCGTCTTCGGCAAACTCTACTGCTTTTCGAATGGCAGTATCTCCACCAGCAATAATTCCGATTACCGTATTGAAATCAACACCAAAGGTTGGCGGACATTCAGAAGCATCTACCACACCTAAACGACCACTGGTTCCGGCACCGATGTAAAACAACCTCCCTCCTGCTTTCATCTTCTCGGCACAAGACTCTACAAATTCAGAAATTTCTGGAATCACCTTTTCTACTGCCAAAGCAACTTTTTGGTCTTCCTTATTCATGTTCACCAACAATTCTGAAGTGCTCATTTTCTCCAAATCGTTGTACAAACTATCGCTTTCTGTAATCTTGCTCATACCTTGAATTTTGGGCCAATTTACAAAAGTTCCGGTCATGTCAAATTTGTAACGTTTAAATAAATAAACATCTCAGTATGAAGAACTCCTTGACTATCGTTTCAAGTTTTAGTGATTTATGTGCATTTTTGCACAACAAAACCATTTTTCTGTTAAAATGAGATTTTATCTACTTGTATTTGCGTTAGTTACCCTGCAGTCTGTTTTTGGTCAAGTTCAAGACAGTACGCAAACGGTAAAAGTGTTTATTGACTGTCCTGGATGTGATAAAAATTACTTCCGTTCGAATTTACCTTATGCCACATTGGTAAGAGATAGGTACGTAGCAGATTGTCATATACAATTCTTCTCTCAACGCACAGGTTCAGGTGGCTCTAAATATGAGTTCCATTTTATTGGCTTAAACAAATACAGCAGCATAGTAGATACCATTCATTTTTCTGTACCCAACAATACCACAGCCCACGAGTTAAGAGAAAAGCAATTGCATTATTTAAAAATTGGATTGGTTAGTTTTTGGATTAAAAACAACACTACCGATCACATCGCAGTTCTTTTACAAAACAGTCCAGTAAAGGAAGAAAAGCCAAAAGACAAGTGGAAAAACTGGGTCTTTTCTATTAACACGAGTATTTACACGGATGGACAAGCCTCCTACACAAACTTCAGCAATAACAATTCTATTTCGGCCGAGCGAGTTAGAGAACAAGACAGAATTGACGTTGGAGGATGGTACAATTACCAACGTAAAAAATACATCCTGAATGATCCAGACACGATAGTTTACAACATTCAAAAATCCAATGCAGTAGATTTAACCTACACGCGTGCTTTGGGTAAAAAGCTCTCTGCTGGTGCCTTCACCAATGCTGGTTCTTCCATTTACAACAATTATGATTTCTACGGAACGCTAAAAGGTGCACTGGAATACAACATTTATGATTATGCAGAGTCTAACAACAAACAAATTCGTTTAGGTTATAAATTAGGTCCGCGTTTTAACGATTATATAGATACAACGGTTCACAACCAAATTGAAGAATTGCTATGGCAGCAAACGCTTAGTACCGACATGAAATTTAAAAAGCCTTGGGGAAACATTAGTTACTCTGTGAGCTGGAACAATTACATGAACGATATACAGCTCAATTCTTTAAACAACTGGGTTAGTTTAAACATTCGAGTATTCAAAGGACTCAGCTGGCGTATGAGTGGTAGTTTTAGAATCATTAAAGACCAAGTGAACTTAGAACGTGGTGAAGCCAGTTACGAAGAAGTACTCTTGCAACAAACCCAATTGGCAACAGCCTACAATTATTGGTTAAGTACAGGTTTGAGCTTCACCTTCGGAAGCATCTACAACGATGTAGTTAACCCAAGATTTGGTTATTAATAACTTACCGTTAAATCAATCAAATTATCCCTTAAGAGTTTATTCAAAAAATGGAAAGACTTCTATTGTATATTTGAGTTATACACAACGAATATCTGTAGTAAGTAATTTTCGTTTGTTTTTGGTTTTTAGTACATAGTAGTGCTTTTCCTGATTTGAATCTTGTATCGCTCAACATTCAGATCAGGTTTTTTTATGCCCTATTATTTCACAAAAAAAACGTCTGCATGGCAACACAGACGTTTGATTATTTGAGACAAGTATAGCAAGCAATAAGCTAAGGACTTATTGTTCCGATAATTCGATTGAAGGGGTAAATTAACCCACCATTTTGTAACGCTTAAAGAAAGCGTCCCAGTTCCAAACAAAACTATCCATTACCTCATCCATTCTTTTAAGGAACAAGGGGTTTGGACATTTCATTTTTTTAAAGTATCCATCCTGATAATCATTCAATTGATACTTATGGAACATACCCTTACTCATGGCATAGTGCATGTTTTTAGAGGGATGATTTACACGCGCCATAAACTTCTTGTAGTTGTTCAAGTGCTCATCAAAAACATCCTTCGTCATTCCAAAAATATCTGCAAACTTTTCTTTGATTAAGTTTTCCAAATCCGCACATTGCTGTGCATCGAAATGATCACTTAAAAAGCTCAAGTTGGCTACGATTACGATCATCGTAAAATGACCATCAGAATAATTCTCTAAATTAGGAACTGTAACAAATGCAGGGTCTTCTTTGATGAGCTCTACAACTTCATCAAAACCTTTATCCACACAATCCAGCATGGCATTAACAAATACATTTGCTAACTGCTCGTCTGAAAGTTTTCTTCTGAAAAGTGTTTTTAACATTGTGCTACGTTTACCTACGATTAAGACAAAGTTAAAGAAGAATGAAGCCTTTAAAATAAGGGGTTCCGCAACTTTATTAACGAAGTTATTAACAACTCCAAACGTTTATAACACGTTTTCTGTGTATAAGCCTAAAACCTCTTGAAAGCACTTTTCACCTTTGATAGAAAAAAACTAGGCACTTCATCACCGAATGACTTATTTTTAACACAAAATACTCACAACACAGCTTGAACATGAAAGCAAGAAACATCGTCCTTATTATCCTTGGATTATTACTAGTCGTTCTTATTTACGGACCCATACTTAGTAAAGGACAAGGGCCAAAAACCAAAACAAACACAGAATCGGCAACGATAGTACCTGTGATTAAGGCAAAAAACCAAACCGCTCAGGTAGATTTTGAAGCCTATGGTCAAGTTACCCCCTACACCGAGATCAATGTCGTATTCGAAGTTCAGGGAAAACTATTGCAAGGAGATAAAAAGTTAAAGCCCGGACATAGTTTTAAGAAAGGAAGTGTTTTGTACAGCGTTGATCAATCGGAAGAATTGTACGCCATTTACGCCCGTCGCTCTTCTTTCAACGCAATGTTGGTGAATTTAATGGCTGACATTGAATTAGACTTTCCGCAAGAATTAGAAAAATGGAAAAATTTCATTCGCCAAATAGACGATAGAAAAAACCTTCCAGAGCTGCCATCTTTCAACTCAGATAAAGAAAAACGTTTCATTAACAGCAGAAATATTGCTACAGAATACTACAGCATTAAATCGGCCGAAACTCGTTTAAGCAAATACATTTACCGCGCACCTTTTGATGGTACTATAGTTGAAACTTATGCCGAGGAAGGATCTTATGTTTCACCGGCAACTAGTATTGCTAAAATTGTGAAGACAGGAGACTACGAAGTTAAGGTCCCGATTAAAAAGGAAGAGTTAAATCACTTTACAAATGCTCAACAACTATGGTTCTTGGCTCCTAATAAAGACACTGTTGGTACGGGGAAAATTATTAGAACCTCAAACGTGGTGAACCAACAAACACAAAGTATAGACACTTACCTTTCTATAACGCCTATAAACGGACACAAAGTTTACCAAGGAGATTTCTTAAATCTATCCTGTGCAGAAAAATTAGAAATGCAGACCGTTACACTTCCCCACACTGCAGTTGTAGACAATAACATTCAAATTTTGGAAGACAGTTTATTGCAAACGGTGAACGTTAGAAATATGGGGTATAAAGGAGACAGTTTACTCATTGCGGGTATTCCGGAAAATGCTCAAGTACTTTGCTCTTTCCTTCAAAACGCAAGTACTGAAACGAAATACGAAGCTGTAGAAAAATAAGTCATGAGAAATATCATTAACTTTTTTATCAAAAAACCAATATGGGCCAATGCCATTATTGCGCTTGTATTGATGTTTGGATTGTGGTCTCTCTTTAGCTTAAACAGCTCCTTCTTTCCAGAACTCGACCCCAATCAGATTAATATATCAGTAGCCTACCCCGGTGCATCTCCCAAAGAAATGGAAGATGGTATTACCATAAAAATTGAGCAAGCTGTTAAAGGACTCCAGGACATAGAACACATAGACGCCAGCTCTTCAGAAAACTTTGCCACCATAAGCATACAGGCATATTCTGATGCAAACATGGACGATTTGTTGAGTGATGTTGAAAATGCTGTAAACTCCATAAACAGTTTCCCGGCAGGTGCTGAAAAACCTATCATCACACGTTTGAAAACCAATGGTATGTCGAGCGTAGTGGCCTTTGTTGGTGTTACGGCAAAAGACCCGAGTATTAAGCGAACGGACCTGGCAGAAATGGCCAATAAAATTGAGCGCGACTTACTCAACACGAAAGTCATTACTCAAATCACCAAGCAAGGTTTTCCTGAAAAAGAAATAAGTATCAACATCAGAGAAAATGACTTGTTGCGCTACAATATTTCCATGGAAGAAATTGCCGCAAAAGTGGGTGCTTTAAACAACGACATTACGGCAGGTATGATACGTGGCGGTGCTGAAGAGATGTCTATTCGTTACAACAGTAGAACTACAAACGTTCGAGAACTTGGCGAATTCATCATCAGAACGATGCCCTCAGGAGAATCTGTACGCTTAAAGGATATAGCCGATGTTACTTTAGGGTTTGCCGAAGATTCTCAAACCTCAACCTTCAACGGTTCTGCATCTATTTCCTTTCAAATTGAAAAAACCCTGGATGAAGATTTATCCATGATAGCCGAAGAGGTATACGCCTACAAAGACAAATTCAACCAAGAACATGAAGACTATTCTTTTGAAGTTTACTATGAATTTGACTCTTTACTAAAACAACGTATTGACCTCCTTACCGAAAACGGAATGTTCGGTTTAGTACTCGTACTTTTAGCTTTAGGACTTTTCTTAAATGTCCGCTTAAGTGCCTGGGTAGCCTTTGGTATTCCTTTTTCTTTCTTAGGAATGTTTATCCTTGGTATGACTTACGGCATTACCATCAACATGATTTCTTTGTTCGGAATGATACTCGTTGTGGGGATTTTGGTAGATGATGGAATTGTAATTGCCGAAAACATTTACAGTCATTACGAAAAAGGGAAATCTGCATCTAAAGCGGCTATAGATGGAACCATGGAGGTATTGCCTTCTGTTTTCACTTCCGTACTTACAACCATAGTTGCTTTCTCTGTACTTCTTTTTGTAGAAGGATTAGAAATGATGCGAGAAATGGCCTTTGTTGTAATTTCTTGTTTGGTCTTTTCTCTCGTTGAAGCCTTCTTTGTTTTACCCTCTCACTTGGCTTCCAAAAAAGTACTTAATGATAAAAATGAAACCAGCATCAAACTTCCTTTTGGAATTCTTTTGATGGTATTAGGAGTTGTACTTATTTATTTCGGATCTTACCTTTTACCAAGTGAGGTAAGTTATGCAACAGGACTTATACCGTTTACCTTAATGATATTGGGTGCAGGTTTGTTCTATTATGCCTACACGAAATCGCCTGCAGAAAATGGTGTAAGAAAAGGAATCAACCTGTTTATTCGTTTTATCAGAGACAAGGCCTTTGCCGATATGCTACAAATGTTCATGGGTATGAAATGGAAAAAAGCCTATCGTTTAAGTTTCTTTTTCCCTTTCGCCTTTGTGATAAGCGTGATTATATTATTTAATTCAGGTAAAATTGCCTTTACCTTTTTCCCCAATATTCCACCCGACTTTTTTAATGTCGAGGTAGCTTATACTCCTGGAGATAATAAAGCACAAACCGATCAATTCTTAAAAACTGCAACACAAATTCTTTTGGAAGAAAACGAAAGAATCATTGCAGAAACTGGCGATACGATGTTAACCTATTACACAACCAATATAGGTGCAACGATGAACATCGGTCAAGCCGGTAACCATACAGGAATGTTGAGTATCTATTACGAAGGTGAGGATGCAAAATACCCGGTAGACACCCTTATGAATCGCATCACGCGCAGAGTGAGAGCAACAGACATAGGTAAATTAAGCAATGAAATCTTCGTAGGTTCCTTTGGGCGTTTTGGTGCTGATATAGAATTTGGACTTTCTTCGCAAGACAATGCTGAATTGGAAATGGCCAAAGAAATGTTCCGTACAGAATTGGAAAACAAAAAAGGAGTTGCCAATGTGAAAGACAACATGCCTCCAGGACGACAAGAGGTATTTATAGAGCTTCTTCCTCAAGCAGAAATTTACGGCATTGGAAAATCTCAAGTGATTGCCCAAATTAGAAATGGATTCTTCGGTAGAGAAGCACAGCGTATCATCATAGGAAATGATGAAGTGAAAATATGGGTGCGTTATCCTCAGCAAGACAGAAGCTCTCTTTCAGATTTAAAGAAAATGCGCATTAAAATGGCAGATGGAACAGCTGTGCCACTAACAAGCATTGCGAGTTTTTCTATGGGTAGAGGTCCCGTGAGTTTAAAAAGAAGAGATGGCCAACGCCAAGTTAAGGTGGACGCCAAATGTCTTTTTCCAGATAGTGTTGCTGTTTTTAACCAAGCCATCATTAAAGACATAATTCCTAAAGTGGAAGCTTTACACCCATCTGTTAGTTTTAGTAAACTTGGTCAATTCGAAAGAAGTCAGAAAACCGGAAACTCCATGGCGTATATGACTATGATCGTTTTGGTGGTGATGATTATGATAGTGATGTTACACTTCACCTCACTCTACCAAGCCTTTTTAATTATGTTGGTAATTCCTGCAGGGATAGCTGGAGCTATACTCGGACACGGAATCGTAGGCATACCGGTATCCATCTTAAGTCTTTTCGGAATGATAGCACTTCTTGGGGTATTGATCAACGATGCTGTCGTTTTCTTGGATAGGCACAATCAATTAATTGAAGAGGGATACACTTCGCGCGCCGCTGTTTATGAAGCTGCCATTTCTAGATTCCGTCCAATTCTATTAACAACCATAACTACGGTAAGTGGACTTCTCCCCTTGATAGCCGAGAAAAGCATGCAAGCTCAATTCCTTATACCTATGGCAGTTTCCATTGCCTTTGGAGTCTTGTTTGGAACTTTCTTCATCTTACTTTGCTTTCCTGTTGCCATCTTATTTGGGAATGATGTAAAACGAACTTTCCATTGGCTTAGAAAGGGAGAACTGGTGAGTCATGAAGAAATAGAAACCGCCAATAAAGTGAACAAACATATAGAAGCTCAAGAACTATAAACATGAAAAAATTAGCATATATATTCATCTTAGCTCTTCTTCCTTTTGCAGGTAAGTCACAAGAGAAATTAAGTGCACGAGAAGCGGTAATACTTGCTCTCGAACACAACTACTCCTTACAAATTGCACAAAGCAGGGTAGACATTGCTGAGAAAAACAATACATGGTCAGAAGCTGGCCTCTTCCCTACGGTGAGTTTAAATGCGGGGGCAAACATTGCCTTGCAAGATAATTCCAACAACCCCATTAGTTTCGTTCAGGAGTCCATCATCAACCAAAACTATAACCCATCGGTTAATTTGAGTTGGAATTTATTTTCTGGATTAGGAATAAAAATCACCAAGGAAAGATTAGCTCTTTTAGAACAACAAAGTAATGGAAATCTAATGGCAGAAATAGAAAACATTGCTCTGGAAGTTTTAAAAGCCTACAACAGCATTTTACTGGAAGAACAAAAACTAAAGGTTTATAAATCCGTACTTAATTATTCCAGAGAACAGTATGAATATTACCAGCTCAAAGAGGAATACGGCCAGAGCAGTAGTTTAGAAACCTTTCAGTTCAGAAATCAATTGTTTGCCGATTCTGTGAATGTTATCCAACAAGAGGTCAACATTAAAAATGCTAAGCGAAACTTAATGGTATTGATGAATGTTAGAGAGGAAATGAGTTTGGAGCAGTTTCCAAAATTGAGTGATTCTTTAAGCGCTCCTATGTCGGCCATAGATCAACAAGAAGTTATAAGCAATTTAAGCAGCAACAACCAAAACTTGCGCAATCAATTCTTGGCTTTGGAGTTACAGAAAAAGATGATAGACTATCAACGTTCCTTCCTCTACCCTGTGGTTTCTTTGCAAGCTGCGGCGAGTCCATCTTGGGGTAATGTTCGCTTTTCAGGGAGTCCAGACCAATCCATAGGTACTCAATCTATTGTCTACTCAACAGGCTTGAATGTACGTTACAACCTCTTTAACAACTACAAAGCAAAACGTGCCGTTGAGGTAGCTAAGATAGATGCCGAAATAGGTGAAATGACTTACGACCAAATGCAAATTGAACTCGAAAACAATACCCTGCAACTTTTCGACGCCTACCACGTGCAAAACCAGTTGGTGAATTTAAACCAACAAAGTATGCGTTATGCTCAGAAGGCTTATGAACTTGGAAAAGCAAAATATGCGCAGGGTATCATTAACAGTTTAGAGCTTCAAAATTTGAGAAACAATTTTCTTAATGCAGCCTTAAGCTATAACGACAGTTTATTTAACAGGATGAGCGTATATTTGGATATCTATAAAATATCAGGACAGCTCCAATTGTCGTATAACAACGAAAATTAAAAAATTAGATAAAAACCAAAATGTTCTAAAAATTATTCCTTACTTTTGCGGGAATTTATTTACCAAATAGGTTCGTTTATGTCACTTCAAGATATCAGTAAAGTTAGAGAGGGTTTAACCTACGACGACGTTTTACTAACTCCAGCATTTTCTCAAGTACTTCCTCGCGATGTAAAATTGGAAAGCAAAATCACACGTAATATTTCTGTTAACACACCTATCGTTGCTGCGGCAATGGATACCGTTACAGAGGCTAATTTAGCAATTGCAATTGCACAAACTGGAGGTATCGGAGTAGTTCACAAGAACATGAGCATAGAGCTTCAAGCTTTAGAAGTTCGCAAAGTAAAGCGTTCAGAAAGCGGAATGATCTTAGATCCTGTTACCTTAAAAGAAGATGCATTGGTACAAGATGCACTTTTCTTAATGAAAGAAAATAAAATCGGTGGTATCCCTGTAGTGGATGACAACGGTCAATTAAAAGGTATAGTTACCAACAGAGACTTACGTTTCGAGAAAGTAAAAAGCAGACCTGTTGCTGAGGTTATGACTTCAGAAAACTTGGTAACTGCAAAAGATGGAACAGACCTATCAGTTGCTGAAGGTATTCTTCAAGCACACAAAATTGAGAAGTTACCTGTAGTAGACGACAACAACAAATTGGTTGGTTTGATTACTTACAGAGACATCATAAAAGTTAAAGAACACCCAAATTCTTGTAAAGACCAATTCGGTAGACTAAGAGTAGCTGCAGCTGTTGGAGTTACTGCTGATACTATAGAAAGAGTTACAGCCTTAGTTGAAGCGGGAGTGGACGCTGTAGTTATCGATACAGCACACGGTCATACTATGGGTGTGGTAGACAAATTAAAAGAAGTAAAAGCTAAATTCCCAGATTTAGAAGTAATAGTAGGAAACATCGCCACAGCAGAAGCTGCTAAGTTCTTAGTAGAAGCTGGTGCAGATGCAGTGAAAGTAGGAATTGGTCCTGGATCAATTTGTACAACACGTATCATTGCCGGTGTTGGTGTACCTCAATTAACTGCTGTAAACGATGTTGCTAGAGCTTTAGAAGGAACAGGAGTTCCTGTAATTGCAGACGGTGGTATTCGTTACACAGGAGATATCGTTAAAGCAATCGCAGCGGGTGCTGATGTTGTAATGGTTGGATCTATGTTCGCAGGAACAGAAGAGTCTCCAGGAGAAACCATCATCTACCAAGGAAGAAAATTCAAAGCCTACAGAGGTATGGGATCTTTAGAAGCGATGCAAAAAGGATCGAAAGACAGATACTTCCAAGATGCTGAAGACGATGTTAAGAAATTAGTTCCAGAAGGAATCTCTGGACGTGTAGCTTACAAAGGACATTTAAAAGAAGTAGTTTACCAAATCATTGGTGGATTAAGAGCTGGTATGGGTTACTGTGGTGCTCCTAGCATAGATAAGTTGAAAGGTGCTGATTTTGTTCGCATCACCAACGCAGGAATGTTAGAATCTCACCCTCACGATGTTACCATCACAAGAGAAGCTCCAAACTACAGCAAATAAGCTTATAGAAAGACCAATCGTTTGATTGGTCTTTTTTTTGCAAAATAAATATTGATTTCGTTCGTATTTATCAATCGAAAATTTAATTTTGGTAAACCTTAAACCATAGGCCTTTTGGCACTTAATAAAACGATACGATAAATTATGAAGAAATTAGTAGGATTATCTTTTTCCCTTTTGTTAGCAGGACTAAGCTGGGCGCAAAACGATCCAGTGATCATGACTGTTAATGGTCAGAAAATTTATAAATCAGAATTTCTCCAGTCTTATTTAAAAAACAACGATGCACCAAGCTACGCGAAAGATTCTTTAGAGTTATACGCACAGCGCTACAGCGATTTTAAATTAAAAGTTGCAGAAGCTGAGGCGCAAGGTTTGGATACTATACCTGCTTTTGTAAAAGAATTAGAAGGATACGAAAAGCAATTAGCGCTTCCTTATTTAGTGGATTCTGCACAAAACGAATTACTTGTAAAAGAAGCTTACGAAAGAATGCAAAAAGAAATTCGTGCTTCTCACATTTTAATTCGTGTGGATGAAGATGCTTCTCCTCAGGATACCTTGGCAGCCTACAACAGAATAATGAACTTACGTCGTAAAGTTATGGGCGGTGAAGACTTTGCAAGTGTTGCCAACTCTAGATACGGTTCTGAAGATCCTTCTGTTGCGCAAAACAATGGTGACTTAGGTTATTTCACAGCCTTCCAAATGGTTTACCCTTTTGAAAATGCAGCCTACAATACACCAAAAGGAGAAGTTTCTATGCCCGTACGTACGAAGTTTGGTTACCACATTCTTCAAATTACAGACATTAGAGATGCCAGAGGAACAATTTCTGCCGCTCACATTTTAGTATTGGCTCAAAAAGAAGAAGAGCTTCAAGCTGCAAAAAATAAAATCGACTCTATTTACGCCAAATTAGAAAGAGGTGAAGATTGGAGTGTATTGGCAAGAAAATATTCTGACGATCAAAGTTCAAGAAACAAAGGAGGTTTACTTCCTGATTTCGGATCAAGAACGAAACAACGTATGGTTCCTGTTTTCGAAGATGAAGCTTTCGCTTTAACAGAAGACGGACAGTACTCTAAACCTTTCAAAACGCAATTTGGTTACCACATCGTAAGAAGAGTAAACTGGAAACCACTTCCTTCTTATGAAGAAATGGAACGCGAGTTATACAACAAAGTAAACCGCGACATGAGAGGTCAGCAAACACAAGCTTCTTTTGTTGTTAAATTGAAAAAAGAGTACAACTTTACTGCTGGTGCACAAACAGCACCTGCTTTATTAACAGGAGTTGTAGATTCTACGCTTTTCAATGGTACTTGGAAATACGATGGTACACATGCAGATGCTGTAATTTTCAACTACGCAAACAAAGACTACACCTTGAATGATTTCGCATCTTTCTTAGAAAAGACACAGCGTAAACAACCTATGAAAAACGTAGATGATTTCGTTGCCAAAGTATACGAGAACTGGGAAAAAACTCAAATCATTGCTTACGAGGAGAGTCAATTGAAAAACAAATACCCAGCCTACAAGCACTTGATGCAAGAATACCACGACGGTATCTTGTTGTATGAAATCATGAAGGATGAAGTTTGGGATAAAGCTTCTAAAGATACTTTAGGCTTAAAAAATTACTACCAAGCTCACAAAGAAGACTATATTTTGCCCAACAGAATAGACGCAAACGTGTATGAGCTTTACAACAAGAAAGACGCGAAACAAGCTTACAAAATGTTGAAAAAAGGAGCAACTATGGCCGACTTAGTAGCAGAATTTGGTAGTGAATCTGATTTACGCCTACGCGCAGATAGCTTGATTTTAGACCCGGCAAAAGATGCACGCATCAAGTCTCAAAATTTAAGTTTAGGTTTAAACAAGGCCTACGAAGTAAATAAAAACTTCTACGTGGTGGTTGTAAACGAAGAATTAGCGAGTAGACCAAAAACTTACAAAGAAGCTAAAGGTGCCATCATCCAAGATTACCAGACAGAAATGGAAAATGCTTGGTTAGAAGAATTAAGAAAGAAACACGAAATCGTAATTAATAAAGAGGTATTATTCAGCCTTGGAAGTTAAACAACGACATATCACATTTAGGGCTGTCATTTTCGGCAGCCTTTTCTGTTTTCTAGCAGCTTGTTCTTTTAACGCAAAAGAAGAATGGGCAGCTGTAGAAGATGTAGTCTTGACCAAAGAAGATGGTGAAGGCATGATGCGTGCTTTGCAGTTAGATCCGAAAAACAAGAAAGACAGAGATGCCTTTTTATTGGATTGGATAGCACAGCAAGAATACGCTCTTTACCTAAAGGAAACCCAACCCAACCTTTACTACGAAATCAAGGCGAATGGCATTAAGGAAGGTGCCGACCTCTATAAATTCCACATAGAAAGTAGCATCATTAAAAAGATGTTGGATGATCAAACTCCAATGGAAAAAGAAATATTAGCCTACTACAAAAAGCACAGAAAAAACTTTAGTGAAGAAATTTATTTGGTGAAAGCTCTCTACCTTAAAGTAGCTCTAAACAAATTGCGCAACACCAACATAGACCAGCTTTACCTGTTAAAAAATGGTAAAGACAGGGAGGAAGTAAAAAACTTTGCAAATCTTTACGCCACTAACTTTTATTTTGAGGAGAACAAATGGATAGTTTTCGACGATTTAGTGCGAGAAATGCCCATGGATGTGAACATCAAAGAGCTCATAGAAAGCAAGGGGAAAATTGTTTCTAAAGACAATCAATTTGCTTACTACCTCAACATTTTAAGTTACAACACCAAAGAGGCTTTAAAGCCCAATGTGCAGGAGCGCGAATTAATAGAAAAGAGAATTTTGTCGCAAAAGGCCAAAAACATTAGGGTTGAATTAAACGACTCGATAACACAATTGATAGAAAATAGATATGAGATCAACATTTATACTAAGTAGTGTAGCTTTATTCATTAGCTTTTTTGCAGCTGCTCAACCCACAAGCATTGGCGGTTCAGGTAAAGAAACGGTGGATAAAATTATAGGTCAAGTGGGAGATAACATCATTCTACTTTCTGAAGTCAAAAACGAAGTTCTCCAAAGTGAAATTAACGGTGAAGGTCTGGGAGACAACGCAAAGTGCGCCATATTCGAAGACATGATGTATCAGAAGCTCTTGTTAAACCAAGCGCAAATCGATAGTATCATCATCAACGACGAGCAGGTTAATGCCAACATGGAAAACCGTTTGAGAACCATAGAAACGCAAATCGGATCCCGTGAAAAGTTAGAAGAATTCTACGGTAAAACGTATGCTCAGATCAAAGACGAATTTAGAGAAATGATCAGAGAGCGTATGATGGCCGAAGAAATGGAAAGACAAATCACAGCCAACATTGTGGTTACTCCGAGAGAAATAGAAAAATTCTACAACTCTATTCCTAAAGACAGTTTGCCTTACATCAACCAGCAAATTGCCTTGCAACAAATCGTTGTTTACCCAGAGATTACAGTAGAAGATAAAGCTGAAACCATAGCTGAACTCAATAAGTGGAGAGAAGAAATTGTAAGCGGAAAGAAAAGATTTGAACTTATCGCTAAAATCTACTCAGAAGATCCAGGAAGCGCCCAAGACGGAGGGATGATTAAAGCCTCTAAAGGAATGATGGTAAAACCTTTCGAAGCGGCAGCCATGAGCTTAAAACCAGGAGAAATTTCTGAAGTATTCGAATCTGAATACGGATTCCACATCGTTCAATTAATCGAAAGAAAAGGAGATGATTATACCTGTAGACACATTTTACGTATACCCGAAGTAAGTAACGAAAGCATCACCAAAGCGGCAGAAGTGATTGATGAATGTTACCAACGTTTACAAGCTGCAGAAATTACTTGGGATGAGGCCGTAAAAATCTATTCGGAAGACAAGGAAACAAAACAAAATCATGGTAATGTTACCAATCCTTACACCGGAGATCAATACTGGGATATTCAAAACATTAATCAAATCGACCCGCAAATCTTTAGCATTATTCAAGGTTTGAAAGTTGGGCAGTATACCCAACCTGGAATCTATGTGAACTACCAAAGTAGAAAAGAAGGTGTACGCATCGTTCGTTTGGCCGATCAAACCAAACCGCACGTGGCAAATTTAGAAGACGATTATGCCTTCATTAAAAAAGCTGCACAAGCCAATAAAGAACAAGAAGTCATCAATAAATGGGTAAAAGAAAGTGTAGGAAATGCCTACATTAAAATTGATCCCGAATTCAAAGGCTGTAACTTGAATTATAACTGGTAATCGTTATATTTAAACCTTAACAATATCTATCATATGTCAGACGTACAAGCTATTAATAACCTCGTTGTTCAATACAAAGCATTAAAAGAAGAAATACACAAAGTCATTATCGGTCAGGATGAAGTGGTTGACCAGGTTTTGATCAGTATTTTTTCGCGTGGACACAGTTTATTGGTAGGTGTACCGGGCTTGGCCAAAACGCTTTTGGTAAATACCATAGCGCAAACCTTAGGCTTGGATTTTAACCGTATACAGTTTACGCCAGACCTTATGCCTTCTGACATCATTGGTTCTGAAATATTGGACGAAAGCAGAAACTTTAAATTCATCAAAGGTCCTTTATTTTCCAATGTAATTTTGGCCGATGAGATCAACAGAACTCCTCCCAAAACACAGGCGGCATTGCTAGAGGCCATGCAAGAAAAGAGTATAACTGCAGCAGGTACAACCTACCAGTTAAACAAGCCTTTTTTCGTATTGGCGACACAAAACCCTATAGAACAAGAAGGTACCTATCCTCTACCCGAGGCGCAATTAGACCGTTTCATGTTCAACATCTGGGTAGATTACCCGTCTTTTGAAGAAGAAATGGCCATCGTAAAGGCAACAACTTCTGATGAAAACATTCAATTAAAACAAATCTTAAGCGGTGAGGAAATTGTCAAGTACCAAGAACTCATCCGTAAGATACCTGTGGCTGACAATGTTTTGGAATACGCCGTTAACTTAGTGAGCAAAACGCGTTACAACAATCCGAAAGCACCACAAATTACCAAAGACTTTATTTCTTGGGGGGCCGGACCACGTGCTTCGCAATACCTTATTGTTGGTGCAAAATGTCATGCTGCCCTAAATGGAAAATACTCTCCAGATATAGAAGATGTAAAAGCTGTTGCTGTTCCAATTTTACGCCATAGATTGGTGAAAAACTACAGAGCGGAAGCAGAAGGTTATACCATGGAAAAAATTATCGAAGCTTTACTCTAAGAATTTCTTGCTTTCTATAGAATAATCTCAGGTTTTTGAAGTTATAGCTTCAGTTTTACTATGAAATTACTGCATCTTACTTTTTTCCTTTTGTTAAGTTCTCTGGTATGGGGACAAACAGCGTCTGTTGAAGGTCGTGTTGTTGATAAAGACAATGACGGGTTTTACGGAGCTACTATTTACGTTCAAGAAGACTCTTTAAAGTACCATACCCGTTCTAATTCTGACGGATATTACCAACTTCAAGTTCCAAGTAGCAAGGAAATTACACTTATTATTTACAGTGAGGCAGAACTGTTTAGCTACACCTTAAACTTAGCACCCAACGAAAGCAAAAAATTACCAAAGACTAAATTTTCCATACAAAATTATACAGAAGTTGAAATTGCAGGAACCAAAAAGGAAAACATAGCGAGTATCGAGAAAATCGACATCAATGCCATTCCAATTCCAGGAGGTTCAGTAGAGAGAAGTTTGATTTATAGCACCGCGGCTAGTTCTAACAATGAATTATCTAACAACTACAACGTACGTGGTGGTAACTATAACGAAAACTTGGTCTATGTAAACAACATTTTAATTTACAGACCTTTTCTTACGCGTAGTGGTCAACAAGAAGGAATGAGTTTTATTAACCCCGATTTTGTGGAGGACATCTCCTTTAGTGCCGGTGGTTTCTCTGCCAATTATGGCGACAGATTAAGTTCAGTCTTGGATATCACCTACAAAAAACCAAAAGAATTTAAAGCTACGGCAAATGGAAGTTTATTGGGAGCATCTTTTCATGTTGAAGATAAGATCTCTCCTCGTTTTAACTACATCGTTGGAGCAAGGTATAGGTCTAATGGTTATCTTTTAAATGCTCTACCAACAACAGGTGCTTATAATCCAATTTTCTTTGATGTACAATTCTTAACCAATTATGAACTCACAGAAAAACTAACCTGGAGCTTCTTAGGTCACCTCTCTTCTAACAACTACAGATTTGCACCCATCACCCAAGTTACCAACTTCGGAACCATCAATGAAGCTTATAGCTTTAGGGTATATTTTGACGGACAAGAGCAAACTAGATTTAGAACTTTTACAGGGGCAACTAGCTTAAATTGGAACGCTTCAAAAAGATTAAAAATGAATGCTTACGCCAGTGTATTTAACACAAACGAAAGCGAGAACTTTACAGTAAGAGGTCAATATTTTATTAACCAATTAGAAACAGACCCTTCCAAAGAAAACGTGGGAGATTCTATCGCAACCCTAGGTGTTGGAACTTACATAGATCACGGTAGAAATGAATTGAATGCAAGAATTTATGCCTTGGCCTACAACGGTGAGTATCAAATTAAAGAACTAATAGAACGTAGATACTTCGACGAATATAAAGACAAAGGGAAATTTACCTTTGGTATACGTGGCCAAGTAGAACAGTTCGATGATGTTTTAAGTGAATGGCGTATGCTCGATTCTGCAGGCTATAGTTTACCCCAAGCACCAAGTGATGAAATAGAATTGTACAACGTAATCAAAGCCCAAAACACCTTGCACACCTTCCGTGCTAATGGCTACATCATGTACAGTCAACGTTTTGAAAAATTAATATCCAACTACCCCGCTAAAATTGTTACCCGACAATTAGATTCTTTAGGTAAAAGGGTAAGGAATGTATATTACGATACGGTTGAAAGCAGTAAATCACGTTGGTCTTTCAACGCAGGTTTACGCGGAGGATACACCGCATTTAACAATGAGTTTTACATCACTCCAAGAGCCAACATCAGTTTCTTCCCGAAAAAATATTATGTAAAAAATGGTGAAACCAAACGAAGATATGTTCGCTACCATTTTTCTACCGGACTTTACTATCAACCACCTTTCTACAGAGAATTAAGGAGCTTTGATGGGACTTTGAATACAGACATCAAAAGTCAAAAATCTGCGCACTTTGTGGCGGGTATGGATTACCAATTTGAAATGTGGGACAGAGCTACCCCCTTTAAATTGAGCACAGAAGCTTACTATAAATACATGTGGGATGTCAACCCCTATGAAGTAGACAATGTGCGTATACGTTATTATACCACAAACAATGCGGTTGCTTTCGCTTATGGATTAGATTTCAACATGAACGGTGAGTTTATCCCAGGTATGCAATCCTTCTTAAAAGTAGGTTTATTGCACACAGCCGAAGATCTTTTAGATGATTTTTACTACGAATACATCAACACAGATGGAGATGTGATTACGGGAGCTTCAGAAAACCAAACCATTGCAGACTCTAACCGTGTAGAGCCGGGTTATATTCCCCGACCAAGCGACCAATGGGTAAACATTGCTGTGCTTTTCCAAGATAGAATGCCGGTTTACGAAAAATTCACGGTTTCTCTAGGCATCAACTATGGGTATAAATTGCCTTACGGTCCGCCAGACTTTGAACGTTACAAAGATGTCTTGCGCCAGCGTGCTTACTTTAGAACAGACATAGGTTTTGGTTACGATTTCTTATACAACTCATCCAAAGAAGACAGAAGAGGTGTATTTAGACATTTGGAAAAATGTAACCTATCTTTCGAAATCTGGAATCTTTTGGGTATAGAAAACGTGTTGAGTCAACAATGGATACAAGACGTAAACGGCAGGTACTACGCCATTCCAAATTACCTTACTTCAAGAAGGTTTAACTTAAAGTTGAATATAGCTTTTTAGATTTTTAGATAGTTAGACTTTTAGACCTTTAGATGAAAAAGTTTTGAGGGTGAGTTTGAGATGAGAAGCTAGATTTCTAGAATAGCCCTATACCCGGTCCAACACCAATTTTTAAAATCTCTCAAATCTTTCAAATTATCAAATCATTCAAATTTCAATAAACGCTAACAGGTTCTCGAGCGAGAGCGCTGTGGTGAGCTTAGTCGAACTATCGAGAGACAAATCCTTCAAATTGTTGAATTATTGAATCTTTGAATTGTTGAATCCTTGAATCTCTAAGGCCCCGTAATCTGGCTATACGCTCATAGTTGCAACGCCACACGCCAAGTTGCACAGGGCTTCAAGTTCACTTCCGGTGGTCGTAAACTTTCATCCCGTTCCACTATGCCTATGCCTTCACAAGCTATCCGCTGCTATCCAGCGTGGGAATTGAATCACCTATCTTTTGTTAAAAATCAACTTATAACTAATTGAAAATGTTTTTTTTTAGATTTTATTTTAAAAACTAAAACTATAGTTAGTAATTGCTTTTCAAATTAATAACTTAAATCACATGAAAAAACTTAACTTGGCTATATTAGCCTCAACCCTAATGCTTTCTTTTGGATGCCAAAAAGAAATTGAAAGTACAACACCAACCACACAACCCGAAAGCGAAACGCTGACAAATCTCACTCCCAAATGTACACCACCTACTCCTACATGGTACTGGTATGATAATGGCGGAACAAACTATTCTGCAGGTGACTATTGTTGCGTTCCAGATGCAGCATTCTATAATGCCGCATACTCTCCTTATTCATCTAATTGGAATCCGGTATATGCTCAATTGATTTCATTTGAACAAGTCCATGGAACCCCTGATGTAGGGTTATTGGTGAACTTTTTTGAAGCTATAGACAACAACCAAAATAACTATCAAGTTATTTCAAGTTTTATTAACTCTGAGGAAGCAGATTTAATTAAATACTTCGATCCATGTGTTCTGGACAAACTAAAAAATCACGATTTGCACCCAACAATGCATCTATACGGAAATATCGCAGGTGGAGGACATTTTGAATACCTTATGATTTATGAAAACTCAACTCTTCAAAACCTGAAATATGTTTATCCAGTAAATTTAAATTAAAATCTTTAATTTTATTTCCGACCTAACACTTCGATTAGGTCGGATAATTTACCTATGCGAAAACTAATAAACATATGTTTTTTATTTCTAACGTTACACAGCTTAGGGCAACCCCAAATTCCTGCCCCCAGCTGTTTTAAAGCCGTAGAAGTGTGTGATTCTGTTCTGCTTTACCCTAACAAGTGGGTAACTCCACCGAATAATCCAAATATTTTTAACTACACTACTGATCTTAATGCCTATAACCCGGGGAATTCTTCAAATATTTTCCCTCAAACAAACCCTTTAACTCCTTCTCACGGGACTTGTACAAACCATGGTAATACAAGATATTGGATATCTCTAACCGTGGACAACTCAGGTTGGTTAGAATTCTATTTTATCAGTGGCCCCCAAAATAGTCCGGATAATTTTATTTCATGGACATTGTATAAGAACCAAAATTACTTCAACAATACTGCATGCGACCAATTATTAACGAATACAACGCAATGTATCGCTTGTAATGGGAATCTATTCATTACAACATTTAATGGTAATACGGGTATGAGTCAAATAGCAGGAACCTTACCTAATACTTTACCAGTTAGGAGGGAACCTTCCATTTATGCTAATGCAGGAGACAAGTTTATTTTACTTATAAACGTAAGTACTGAAATGAATCTCTCTACCCAACAACCCGTTTACCACCCCCGCGCCTATTTCGGCAACGCCATCCCTGGGAACGAAAATTCTACCACTACAGCTACCTTTACCTGCGAACCTTGGACAGTGCCGCAAAACATCTGTTTGGGAGATAGCGCTTGGGTGGAATTAAGCAATACCTACAACGGTTATGATGATAGCTATACCTACACTTTTTTGAATAATGTAAATGATGTGGTAAATACTAACTATGCTCCCTGGTTTCAGGTGTTGCCTACAGATACAACTACTTATATGGTTGAGGTGTCTCAAAATGGAGTCATCTACGATACTTTGAGTTTTACAGTAAACATAGCTACCCCTCCAACGCCTAATGCGGGGCCAGATATCTTTTTATGTGAAGGGGATACAGCTCAATTCAATGCCCAACTCAGCGATACTTCCAATTACTTTTTATGGCACCCTTTGGATACCAGTGATTACATTTCAGCTACTGATACTTTAAACATCGCTTATGCCTCCCAGCCCGACAATGATCTTTTGATTTTGTTTGAGAACAATGGTGTTTGTCCCACAGGAATTGACTCCGTGTACATTTACACCCATCCCACCCCGCAACTTCAAGTTTTGCAAGACACCTCCATTTGTATCAACGGGAACGCGCAACTCGAAGCGGTGGTGAACAACACTGTGGTTCAAAACTATGCGTGGTCCTTCCCGTCTGACAGTACAGCCCTACAAACATTTTTAACAGACTCGAATACTTGGGTTAGCTGCATGGCAACAGATTCTATAGGGTGTAGCTCTAATGTAGATAGCGTACTAATTACCGTTTTAGACAGTATAAATGTCAACACCCTTTTAAATGTTGATTACTGTGAAGGGGAAACAATTACTTTGAACAATACGACTACAGGTGGATTAGCACCATACACCTACAGCTGGCAATATGGCGGGCAAGAAATTAGTACAGCTGCTTCAACTCCTTTTGCACCAATTGGAATAGACGAACTTACCCTCATTGTAAACGATGCTTGTGAAACCCCAGCTGACACCAGTATTTTAAGTTTCACACCCTACCCCATGCCGAGTTTGAGTCTGAATACAAATGATACTTTATTGTGTTATCCGGGGGAAATCAATTTAAGTTTTACACCTTCCCCCTTGGTGCAAAATTGGGTGTGGGATTTGGGAGATGGTAACCTTATCGATGATGTCAATCCACTTGATTATACCTACCACCAAACTGGAATTTTTGAGGTTGAACTGAGTTATACTACAACAGACAATTGTAAGGATACCCTGGCTAGTCTGCAACTAGAAATCATAGAAAACCCTGTTGCAGCCTTTGAATTTAACAACGACATTACTGAGTTTTCTACACAAGTTTTGTTCTCCAATACTTCGCGTTACGCTACCCATTACAGTTGGAGTTTTGAAAATGCACAACCCGCAACAAGTACTTTGGAAAATCCAACCGCTAATTTTGAAGAAGGTGAAATTGGTTTGTATGAAATAGAACTCATCGCCTTTAACGCTATTGGTTGTTCGGATACTTTGCGCAAGTCCATCAACATTGCCCCAGAGTTTAGCTTGTTTGCCCCCAATACCTTTACCCCCAATGGCGACCAAAGCAACAACAGATGGAGTGTAGCCGTAAACGGAATAGACACCGAAGATTTTCACGTTCAAATTTTCAACCGTCACGGTACACTAATTTTCGAAAGCTACGATTACAATTTTTCTTGGGATGGAACCTACAAAGGTCAGCGTGTACCCACAGGAATTTACACCTGGAAAATAGATTTAAGCACTTCTCAAAATGCCCAACGCGTAGTAAAACATGGTTTTGTAAATGTGCAGTATTGAGTGTAAGTAGTGAGGGTGAGTTTGAGTAGGGAGAAGGGGTGGTGATAGCTGTGTTAAAACACAGTCCAACGCGAAATCTTCAAATTTTCAAATCATCGAATCTTCGAATCTTTGAATCTTTGAATCCTTGAATTTTTAAATTTTTAAATCGTCCCACCCTTAGTGATTGCAATGGCACCCTGCAGGGATGAAGCTTAGTACAAGGCACTTTTTGGGGCGACCAAAAGAAGCCACGGAAAAGGGCAACTTGTAGTTGGGTTTAGACTGAAGCGTAGAATGAAAAGCACGGTGGCGGCCCAAGGGTTTGGGGCGACAAAGGGCCTAAAAATCCACTTAAACTTTTAATTCTGAAATACGAATATTGCTTTGGTAACGTCCACCCGGAAAGTGATCGTTGTAATCGAAATTGAGCCAAACCTCTCCTTTGTTATCTAGGAAATAACGCAGGGGTTTATTTTTAATTTCTTTAGGAAACAACAAATTTCTGAGGAGGTAGGCCACGTTTTCGAAATCCTTTTTATCGCCGATTTTAACCTCTGGATAAAGGTGCCCCACTGTTCTACCATCGTCTAGCAAAACATTGGTCCTCACCAGTCGCACCTCTCCACCAACGGCGCGTATACAGGCGGCAATAATAATGGAGTAATCATCACAATCTCCTTTAAACTTGTTGTTGTAACTCAGTTGCTTTGCCGTATTGGAAGCTTTGGAGAAAAATTCTTCGTAGAGCGGATCATACATGTAAATCCATTTATTCTCTATCTCTTTAAAGATGGAAAAATACTGTATCCAACGACTGTCCTTACTCAGTGCTTTGTATTCTTGAAAATGCTTGGTGGCTATATTTCTTGCAAAATCTATGAGCTCAGGATTGTTGTAATCAATGGCCTCTCGCAGCAATTCTTCTCGGGTAAAGGGTACGGTTTTCGTCACAAACTTAGAAGACTCACTAACTTTTTCGAGGTTGGTTAACAAACTCAGGTAATCGGCACTAAAACGTTGGAGGGAATAGAGTCCTGTAAAATGAGACAAACCTATGGCCAGTACCAAAGTAATACTGATGTAGAGGTAATATTTCTTTAAACTATAAATTAAAAAATACAGGAGCAAAAAGATGAACATGAAGAGTATCATCTGATCGAGACGTATGCCGGTACCCACTGGAATTTCTATACTTGGTATTCTGGGGTAAACTAGCATGAAGACGGGCAAGGTGAAAAAGAAGCTTAAGACAAAAGCCAGAAGGCGTTTCATCCATCTATATTCCCTTTTTTTTTCACCCGTTTCTTTTTGCATTTTAAACCTTGTTCTAAATTATGCCAAGCAATAAACTTGCCTTTGTTTTTAATTCTTAAAGTGAATTATAACAAGCCAAATTGCTTGAAGTGGTGGGTTAAATGCTTGCTGTTTAAACGTGTCCATTGTTCGTAATCTAAAGGACCGTAATAAGGGTGAATTTGAGTTAATCCTTCTTGCGCAGCATATAGTTCTTCGAAATAGATCAATTCTTCAATTAATTCATCCAAGGCCAATTCAATTTCTGAATGACGCAACGCTTCTCCTTCTTTAGCGAAAGGAACTTGTATGTCTTTGGCCATTTCTTTGTCTGAAGCTAAAAAGCGCAGCATACCCGGTAATTTCTCATCCGGTACGATTTGATCTTGCGGATTTTTACCCGTTGCTATTTGCACTGTATCGGTTAGGTGCTCTATCATGCGTTGGGCACTCATTTTTCCCCAAACCGGTTGCGTTTCAGGATCTAAAGTCCCTAAATACTTGATTACATTTTCTACAGTTGGTTCTACAAACATCTTAATATTTTTTTCCTACGATTACATTTAAACTTTTAGGATTCACCTTCACTTCTATCGTGTTTTGCCCCTCCAAAGGTTCACCGTCTAAGTGAAAAATAGGTGTTTCCAGTTTTAAATTTACATTTTTAATTGAGATAAACTGTGCGTATTTGGAGCCTTCTATTTTTTGTTTAAAAAAGCGCCAAACCAATACAGGAATGGCATAAAATGGAAAGGCTTTGAGCATGAACACTTCTAGCTCGCCATCTTCAACACTGGCATGAGGAGCAATGCAAAATCCATTTCCAAATTGCGAGCCGTTGGCTACCGTACACAAGAGTAAATCAGTATATTTTCTTTCGGCAATAGTTATGGCACTCGGACGGTAATTGAAATAGGATTTCACCACCAGTTTAACATAGCTCCACAAACCCCGTTGGTGGTACTCGTCAAATTTCTTGGCGATATAGGCATCAAAACCGAAGCCTGCAACGCCTATGAAAAAATTGCCGTTTGCTTGTGCGGTATCTACCTTTCTATACCTTTCTGCATTGATGCTTTTTAAGGCCTCTACCAGCTTTAAGGGGATTTTAAGGTGACGTGCAAAACCATTTCCCGACCCACAAGGCAAAATTGCCAAGGTACTTGCAGTACCTACTAAAGCTTTGCCTATTTCGTGTACAGAACCGTCACCCCCAACTGCACATACAAGATCTACGCCCTCTTGAACCGCTTCTTTGGCCAAGATTGTGGCATGCCCTCTATGCTGGGTATAAACAATACTTACCTTAAACTTGTTGGTGTCTATGTATTTCTCTATCAACCCTGGAAGTTGATTTTTCTTGCCAACTCCAGAAATAGGATTTATAATGAAGCGTAGGCTTTTACTCATCTTCTAGCTTCATTTGATTCGACAAAATATCGTTGTTATACACTTGTATACGTGCCTTCAAATCTGCGGTCATTTCCTCAACAATAGCTGGGTAAAAAGCTAAAGAATCATAACGGGCCAAGGTGTCTATCTGGTAATTGTACAAAGCCTTGGCTTCGTCTTGACTAAAGCTCAACATATATCCATTTTTAAGGTACATGTAAGTCCCTTCTAAATAATACAAAGCCTCTGCATTAGTGGTATCCGTATAGCTTTGGCCAAAGGCATACATTGCTTTTTTATTGGTAAGCACATCCATCAAGGAAGGATAAATATCAATTTGATCCATAATTTGAGGATGCAGTCCAGTACCCAATAATTTCTGTGGATGATAAAATACGATAGGAATTTGGTACATTCCTATTCTGTGTTTGTAGTAACTGGAACTACCTGAGGGGGTATGATCTGCCACCAATACAAAGAGGGTATTTTGGTACCAGGCTTCTTTTTGCGCTTGTTCAAAGAACTTGCGCAAAGCAATATCTCCGTAAGCTACTGCTCTGGCTATAGGATATTTCGAAGCTGGAATTTGCGCTTCATAGGCTTCTGGAATATAATAAGGATGGTGAGAAGATAGCGTGAACAATCCACTTACAAAAGGCTCTTTTAGCTCACTCATTTTACGCGCGGCCCATGGGTTAAAAAATTCATCTAAAATTCCCCAAGTCCCATCAAAGTGTTCGGGGTTAGGGTATTCTTTTCTTCCGTAATACTTCTGAAAACCGGCCAAACTTGAGAACTCATCAAAACGCATGGAGCCATTGGTTGCTCCGTGATAGAAAGCCGAGCTATAGCCTTTTTTACTGAGCTCTGTTACCAGTGTAGAAATGTTGTTATCGCCATAGGGTGAAGAGATGTATGGGTTATCGCTCCAACTTGGAATACCCGCAAAGATACTCGGCATGGCTTCTATGGATTTTTTTCCGTTGGCAAAGGCTTGGTTAAAATACAAGGACTCTTTCATTAAAGAATCTAAAAAAGGCGTGTATTTGGGGCCCACCCATTCCTTACCAAAGCTCTCTAAAATCAAAATGACCACATTGGTATTTTCGGGTAATTTTTGAGCATGCCTTAAGGGATATTCTGGAGAGAAGTATGCGTCAATTTCGTTTTCTGGGTAATATTCTTTTTTGGTGAAGCCTTTTTTACCGTAAGACTTGATCATGGTAAAAGGCGTATTTAACACCAAGGCTGTTTTTTGCATGCTTGTAAATTGAGCCGCACTTAAAATTCCTGCCGGGCGTAGACCAACTCCCCCTCTACCGAGAATGATTAATAGTCCGAGCATCAAGACAAAAGAGATGCTGTCTTTGGTCCAATTCACCTCTGTGATTTCTCGTTTACCAATGGTTTTGTTGTAGGTAAGGATGGACAAAATCAATAAAAAGAGGAAACAAAGTATGAGCAACCAAAAATCTTTGATGAAAGAAAAAATGAGCTGATTGAAATCGTTCCCTGCTCCCAGTATGCTGAATAAATCAACAGTAGACCTTTTGGAAGTAAACTTAAAATATTCTACATCCATGAGGTTGAAGGCCAAAATACCTACTACCAAGACCAGAAATAAAAAGTATTGAATGATTTTGTGCAGTCTGGAAGTTTTGAACTTGCGTTTGAGTGGAAAGTTACTCCACACAAAAAGCGGGAGAGACAAAAGCGATACAGAAATGATATCGAACCAAATTCCGTAGAGAAAGTCTTGCAATACCCACGAATCAAAACTCGCGTAATTGGCAAAAAAGAAAATCAATCGGGTAATGCTCAGAAGGACGAGGGCTATACCGAACATTTGGAAGTATGCTACTACCTGTTTGGGAAGAAATTTGTTCGCCTTCATACGGGCGAAGATAAGTAAAAGTTCGGCAAGTTAAAACGCCTAAAAAGGTTAAATGATTACAATTTTCGAGAAGAAAAAAGACCAGGTTTTATCCTGGCCTTATGGGTTTAGTGTCCGTGACAATGTACTTCATGGGTTGTACCATCTACGGTATACCCGTCTTTTTCTAACTTCTCCAAATCATCGTCACAATATTCTCCTAGCTCAACTTCTTGGTCTTGGGCATCTTCGTAATGACATTCGTGACATCCTGTTTTAGAGCAAGAGGCAAAAACGAAGGCTCCAAAAGCCAAGGCTACTAATTTACTTTTCATGGGTGTTGTATTTTAAATTTAACGTAATACTCAGGTAAACATTTCTCCCTTGAGAAGGGATGTTATAATTTTTCAATTTTGAAAGATGGGGCACATAACTTTCGTTCAATAAGTTTCTTACCCCACATTGAAATTGTAAATCTTGTTTTGTTTTCACTTTAAAGTGAAGGGCCATATCCACTAACAAAAAGGCTGGTGTGGCAAGTTCTGTTACTCCCGGTCTATTTTGCGCCAAAAATTGATCGAAGTTTACAACGAATTTAGACAAGGACAATTTACGCTTAGAAAAGAAGCTGTAACTGGCCATAAGGTTCAACTTATTCTGCGGTTGCAAAGGCAAAGCTTCTTGATTGCTAAAGGAAGCACGCAAATAACTAAAACTAGAAATGATGTGTAAATCATGCACGGCGTGAGGGTGAAAATGTACTTGCACATCTGTTCCATACATATCCACACGTTGTGCTTGTTGGTAGCGATACAAGGGAAAGTTATCTACCATTTCTCCCGTTGGTTGAGAGTAAATGAAGTCTTTTATTCTGTTGTAAAAAGGAACCAAGTTCAATTCTATATGTTTTCCTTTTACCGCCACACTTGCATCTATTTGTTGTGCTTTTTCACTCACCAAGTTAAGGTCTCCAAGCTCGTAACTCAAACTTCCATGGTGCACACCGTTGGCCAAAAGTTCAGAACTGTGTGGAGCTCTAAATCCTGTGGAAACATTTAAGCGCAACACCAATTTTTGCCACTGTTTGGCTATCCCTGCAGAGTAATTAAAACTCTCAAAACTTTTGTTGATACTACTATCTCCGTGGGTTCGCAAATTTCTAATATCACCACGCGCTCCAATTTGATAATCTATTCCTTTTACCTTTCCTTTTACCAAAGCAAAAAGTCCGAAGTCTTGTTGTGTGGCATTGGGCAGTATACGCTCAGAAGCTGCAGGATTGTTACTATTGGTTTGATACAAGGCCTGAGTACCCCACACCCAATTCATTTTTCGCCATTTGAAACTATAGTTCGCGTTTAAACTAGAGGTTTTCAATTGCATGCTCAAGGCTGGAATGGTAAACTTTTCTTCATACTCTTGTAAGTGATTTAAACTCTGCCCCAACTTTACTTTTAAGGTGGATTTCTTAAAGTAAAAAGCATTGTCGAACAAAAGGTAATGGTTGTTGATGACCTGTGCGGGTAAGGCCATAACACGTGAAGTTTCTTGACTAATGAAATCTTGATAGGTCACTAAACTGTCGTGGGTATGCCCCGGTATACCATAACGTGCATTCGAATAATTATAACGTAAATTCCCCACCCACTTTTTGGTGTTATAGCCTGTAGAAAATTTAATATTTCTGTTGTAGAATCTTGAGTTTTTAATGTAGTCTCCTCCAGGAATTTGGTAATCCGCTGCGTTGTTATAGTTGGCGTAAAAATTAAACCTGAGTTTCTCTCCTCCGTATTTCAAACCCAACTGATTCTTGGTCATGAGGTTATTGCTTTCAAAAGCAGTATTGGTCATTACCTCAACAGTATTGTGGGCTGCATAATTTTCATCTATTAAATAGATCACACCTCCTAAGGCATCCGCCCCGTAGAGAAGAGAAGCCGGACCTTTGATTACTTCCACAGCTCCTATCCCCAATTGATCTATACCCAAACCATGATCTCCACCCCATTGTTGGTTTTCTATACGCAATCCATTGAGGTAGGTCAATACCCTTGACCCCATTAAACCTCGAACAACAGGTTTACTAATACCCGCTCCTAATTTACTTTGGTTTACACCCGGAATTTTTGCCAAGGCATCCACTAAATCTGTACTGGCTATTTCATTGAGTGCTGCAATTTCTCTGCGTTCAACCTCTACAATGTTGTATTGGGCTACTTCACCTAAAGTACTTTGTATACTTACCTCATCAAAACTTAAATGTTCGGGTTGCAGCGCTATATTTAGCGGTTTATTTTCTTGAGGCTGAACACTTACAAGTTGCTGACTATAACTTAAAGCACTCACGCGCAGACTTAGGGTAGAGTTAAAATCATCAGAAAAGGAGAAATGACCGGCACTATCCGTTACCACACCTCTTTCGAGTTCCAGTACAAAAACCTTTGCAAAAGCTATGGGCAATTGTGTTTGAGCGTCTACTACTCTTCCCTCTATCGTTTGACCATTTACAATTCCCCCAAAAAAGAGAAAAAGTAAGAGTATGGAATATGCTTTCATGAAATCTTCTTATTTTCGCAACAGTGTTGCAAAACTAAAACTTAAATGCAACACTGTTGCAAATTTATGGACATTTTTTCAAAAAAAAATATTCGCCCCACGACATTTCGTAAAGAAATCGTAAGCATATTCGAAGCTAAGGACCATGCTATCACTACCAAAGAGATAGAGGAAGCACTAGGAAAGCACGATAGAATTACCCTCTACCGTACCTTAAAATTGTTTATTGAAAACGGTGTAATTCATGAAATCACACTTCCCAATGAAGAAAAAACTTATGCTTTATGTGAAGAAGAATGTGCCGACGGCGAGCATCAGCACGAACACCTGCATTTCAAATGTGAGGTTTGTGAGCGCATCTATTGTATAGAATTACCTCAAGCCCCCCAATTTGATTTAAAGAATTTCATTGTAAAATCCATGGAGATTAACCTAAGAGGGATTTGTGACCATTGTAATTAAAGCAATTTAGGTCCCTCAGCCTCTTCTTCCTCCGGGTTCAATTCTTTAATTTTTTTGAGTTTACTCAACATCATTTTGGTACGCGTTCCTACCAAAGTATCCAAATCATCACTGGCAGCGTTGAGCTTCTTCTGAGCTTTTTCCAAAACACCTCCAAAGGTATGGAACTCTTTTTTGACTGCTTCTAACACCTTCCACACCTCTGAACTTCTCTTTTGAATGGCCAAAGTTTGGAAACCCATTTGAAGCGAATTCAACATAGCCGCTAAAGTGGTTGGTCCGGCAATAATGATTTTATACTCTCGCTGCAACACTGCAATTAATTCAGGATGTTTTACCACCTCTGCATACAATCCCTCCATGGGCAAAAAGATAATTCCAAAGTCGGTAGTATAAGGTGGGTCCAAATATTTATCGCTCACATCTTTGGCAAATTTCTTAATGGCATTGAGCAAAGCTTTCGAGGCCAAATCTACAGCTGCAGCATCTCCTACTTCATAGGCTTGTTGTAAACGGAGATAGTCTTCTTGTGGAAACTTGGCATCTATGGGTAAGTAGACAGGTGTTCCGCCTTGTTTCTTTCCCGGAAGTTTAATTGCAAACTCCACATGAGCACCTGAGTTTTTCTTGGTTTTCACATTGGCTTCGTATTGCTCGGGCGCAAGTATTTGTTCCAAAATATTCCCCAATTGAATTTCACCCAATACACCTCTAGTTTTCACGTTAGTTAACACGCGTTTTAAATCACCTACACCGTGTGCTAAGCTTTGCATTTCTCCCAAACCTTTTTGCACTTTTTCCAATCTATCACTCACTATTTTGAAAGATTCACCCAACCTATTCTCTAAGGTTTTGTGTAGTTTTTCATCCACGGTAACGCGAATATTTTCGAGTTGTTTTTCTGTAGAAACCACCAATTTCTCCTGCTTTGCACTCATTTCTACAAACTTCTCTTTTTGCAGTTGAACCATTTGGGTAACCTGTTGCACAAACACCTCTCTAAATTCCTTCATTTGAAGATGATAACTTTCTCTCCCTTCTTTGGCATTGTCTTGCAACACTTTTTCAAGTTTATCCAAACGCTGTTGTTGTTGCTCTGCGTTCATTTTAAGCTGTTGTAACAATTGGTTTTGCAACATTTCTACATTGGCTCTCAATTCTTCTCGGTTCACCCTAAACTCCTGAAACAATTCCTTTCTGTTTTCCTGAAGCTCTTGGTGCATCCTATCCAAAGCTTCATCCTTACCTTTCGCTTTGCTTCTCATTAAAAGAAGGAGGTTAAGTAGCACCAAAACTCCTATTCCAATACTCGTGATGTATTCCATAATTTGCCGTTTGTATGAAAATAAAAAAGCAGAACGTATTTTTTTTATGTTCTGCTTTAAATCTTATTTATTTCTTTAACTCTACTCCTAACTGCTACAGGATAACATAGAGCATCCTACCTTGTTCAAGGCCCAATCCGGACGCTTGGCAAACCATTTTTCATATTGCTCTTGTTCTTCATACGGGTGTTGCAATATTTCAAACAATTCATCCACCAAACTAAAATCATTTTGTTCAGCAGCTTCTATGGCCAATTGTGCCATGTAGTTGCGCAACACGTATTTCGGATTTACGGCATTCATTTTTTGTTTACGCACACTGGCCGCTTCACCTTCTTGTAAAACAAGGGCACCGTACTTGGTTAACCATTGCTTCCACTCTTCTTGATACTGTTCAAACTCCTCTTTTTCCAAATAAGTTTGTTGTGCAAGGGTGTGAAGATGTCCTTCTGGAGAGTTTGCCTTAACATCTGCCAATCTCCTCCAGAACATGGTCATATCCATGCTTGATTTCTCCAATAAGATCAATATTTGCTCTACAAGTGCTGCAGCCTCATCCGAACCATAGGTAACTCCTAATTTCTCACAATACATTTTCTCGCGCTGCGTAAAATAAAGCTTTTTGAATTGATTCAAACTGTTTTCTAAAGGCTCTGCTTCTCCGATTAATGGATAAATGGCGCTTCCCAATTTGTTTAAATTCCACAAGGCAATCGCGGCTTGATTTCCAAACCTATAACGTCTTCCTTGGGCATCTGTAGTATTGGGTGTCCATGTCGGATCAAAATCTTCTAACCAACCGTAAGGTCCGTAATCTATGGTTTCTCCCAAAATAGACATGTTGTCAGTATTCATAACCCCATGCACAAAGCCTACGCGTTCCCAATGAATAATCATCTCTAAGGTACGCTCCATTAATTCTTGAAAGAATTTAACGTAGGTGTCCTTCGCAGGAGTTCCTAAATTTGGATAGTATTGTTCTATTACAAAATCTAACAAGCTTTTTAAATG
This sequence comes from Lishizhenia tianjinensis, assembly GCF_900116425.1. Classification (GTDB taxonomy): domain Bacteria; phylum Bacteroidota; class Bacteroidia; order Flavobacteriales_D; family Crocinitomicaceae; genus Lishizhenia; species Lishizhenia tianjinensis. Next base: position 156,879 of record NZ_FPAS01000003.1, read on the forward strand.
ATGGTGTTCTTTACGGGCAGCCAAGATTTCAAAACTTCCAAAACGAACGAAAGATGACGACACCCTACAAACTATAGCTCCGGGCTCCAAAGCTGGATTTCCGTTGTACAATACATCTCGCATCACTTGATTTCCACTTAAACTTAATGACAAAGCTCGTGTTGTAGGTACTCCTAAATGATACATAGCCTCACTGCACAAGTACTCGCGTATAGAAGATCGTAAAACAGCCAAACCATCTGCACTTCTCGAATAGGGTGTAGGACCAGCTCCTTTTAACTGAAGGGTCTTCCCACCCAATGGAGTTTCTATCTCTGCAATATTAATCGCTCTTCCATCTCCTAATTGTCCGGCCCATTGCCCAAATTGGTGACCACCGTAACACATGGCATAAGGCCTTTGGTTGGGGTAATCTTGCTGACCACTAAAAATGGCTTTGGCTTCCTTTTCTGAAAATTCAATTCCTAATTCCTTCGCATATTCGGCATTATAATGCACCAAACGAGGCTGCTCGGGTTGCAAGGGTTGTACCCAAGAAAAACAGGCATCGCTAACCTTACGGATTTCATTGCTTGTTTTTACATCTGCAGGTAGAACTTGGGAAAAGAATTTTGTCTCACTCATAATACGTTGGTATATGCTACAAAGCTAAAGCTAATATCATAGAAAGAAAGGAAAATGGAGACGAAACAAAAAAGCTGACTCCTGGTTAACAAGAGTCAGCTCAAAAAAGCAATTGAGTACATTTCACAGATTAAACGTTCTGTAACGTACTGGTATTTTATAGACGTTCATGCAAGCCAATATGTTGCATCTGTTTTAGGACTCTTTGGAATTAAATATGTGTATCTATATTCTTGGCTATCGTAAAATAAAAGGTAGAGCCTTTACCAAGTTGAGAATCTACCCATATTTCTCCGGCATGCAGTTCTACTACGCGTTTACTTTGCGCCAAACCTATGCCCAAGCCTTCGTATTTCCCTCTACCGTGTAGGCGAGAAAAAAGTTCGAATATTTTGTGTTTGTTTTTTTCTGCTATACCTATACCGTTGTCTTGTACCGTAAATAAATAGTGTTCGCCTTTGTCTTTACACTTCACGCGTATTTGAGGATCCTCACCATCTTTTCTATACTTGATAGCATTCGAAATCATATTCTGAAACAACAACCTCAACTCTAAGGGATACGCCACTAAAACAGGCATTTCTTCCACTATTATCTCAGCCTTATTGTCTATTATGAATTGATGTAAATCCTTTTGAATGATATTCAATATTTCACCAACATCCAAGCGCTCAGGAGATGAAAAGTAACCTATCTTTCCCTGTGTTTGCAACTGATTTACCAACTCATCCATACGACTCGCTGATTCTTTGATATAGGTAATAATTTGTCGGCCTCTATCATCCACCTCGTGGGCATATTTATCTTCAAAAATTTGCGTTAAGCTCGCAATGGATCGAATAGGCTCTTTCAAATCATGAGAAACAAGTGAAGCGTATTGTTCCAACAGTTCATTTTTATCCTTCAAACTTTTGGTTTGTGAGGCTATACCCTTTTTTAAATCTTCATTGAAAGACTTTAACCTTAATTCCGAAACCTTTAAGCTTTTGAAAATTCTGTCTTGGGAAATAAATACGAACCAAAAAGCAACCAGAAAAGCCATGAATCGCAACACGTGCCATGTCCACCAAGAAAAATCCCACACTTCAGACTCTTCAAACATCAAGGCTGCCAAACCGAAAAGCGCGCAGTGCAGAAAGAAAAGTAAATCATCGGTGTTCTTTGTTTTTCTGTAGGTCAAAATAAAACGTATGGAGGTTAATACTAAAAACACCCCTCCCACTAGATTTAACACTATGGCAACGGAAGTAAACTTCCCCTTTTCAACCATCATTGGAATAGCATCCACAAAGTACCATGATCCTGCGCCAACAAGTCCCGTAAATAAAACTACTCCTACCAAATATTTGTAGTTTAACCTATCTACAACATCACCTGATATCCAAACAGACAGGAACAAAAGTCCTCCTAAAAAAGTAGCTAAACTGTGAAACCATACAAAGAGATTTCCCACCTCAGTAAGGGCGTGAAAAGCATCGAGCATTGCCATCCCCATCAGGGCACCGGCTATACGGGTAGCGAAAACAGGACCTATACCTGCCTTGCGCAAAGTATATATCCAGTAGGCCACGATAATCGCTAAAGAAGAACCTGCGATTTCCATCGCTGTGTGCACGGTTTCTAATATCCAAAAACTGTCTTCATAAAAGGAAGTGGCCATCCACCATCCAGTAAGGTGCAAGAGTAAACTCACTACTATTATCCCCCACAACAAAGCTTTGTTTCCCCAAAGATTTTTAGGATTTTCTATAGTAGTACTTGTGTTCCAATTCGTCAAAATAACCTTATTTGTTCAACCCCTTAACTCAATACTTGTTTGATATTGAGTTGGCCAAATTTACGGAAATGAAAACACTGTATTCAAGAAAATAAAGAAAATTCACAATTTAATGCGGACCACTAATTTCTGCCCAGACTTCTTTGCCAAGACGAGGAGCTATGGAATCTGCTGCAGGACTAAATTCTACCTGATGAAAGGCCGTTTTAAAAAGCTGATGATAATCATCGGCACACCCGCCGAAAGGAGGTCCTTGCTTTTCAAATTCAGTATCAAAAAACAAGCCTACGAGTTTCCCATCTGGTTTTACTAATTCTTTCATCTTCGCCACATATTTTGGTCGCCAAGATGGATCTATAGCACAAAAGAAGGTTTGCTCTATGATTAAATCAAACTGCTGATCTACCGCAAAAAAATCTCCGCACAGCAAATGCTCTTTCGAAAAATCAGGAACGCGTTCTTGAAAAGCATCTATGGCACTTTGGGCAAAATCTAACACGTAAACATTGGTAAAACCAAGCTTGTGTGCGTACTCTGCCTCATGGGCTCTACCCGCTCCGGGAAACAAAATTTTCAAATCCTTATTTTCTAAAGCATCTAAATAATTTTTTATGGGTGTAGAAACATTTCCTATGTCCCACCCCGTTTGGTTCTCCTGATATCTGTTCTCCCAATATTGTGCGTCTAACATGTGCTCTGATTTTCCAACAAAGTTAAAAAGTGCTGCTCAAATCTGTGTAACCTAAGTTGCCCTTTTGAAAAATTCTTGAAAGAACTATTGGTGAATTCAAAGTATCATCGTAATATTGCAATATATAATTATGGGATTAACAAAAACAGATTTATTTACCGAAGAGCAAAACGAAATTGCGAACATGGCCAAGGTATTGGCCCATCCAGCTCGAATTGCTATTCTTCAGTATTTAATAAAAAGTGAGCAATGTATCAACTCCCACTTGGTGGATGAATTAGGACTGGCGCAAGCCACCATTTCTCAGCATTTGAAAGAGTTGAAAAACATAGGACTCATACAAGGAAACATTGAAGGTAAAGCCATGAATTACTGTATCAATACAGAAAACTGGAATGCCTTTAAAAACGCCCTCGGATTTTTCTTCGAGAGCATAGAAACTAAAAAGTGTTGCTAAAAAAATTTGACAGCACCCATCGTAATATTGCAATATAAAAAATATGAAATTACAAGAATTTAGAGCCTTATTGGGTACAAAAGAAAGATTAGGATTTGAATTACCGAACGGAGAATTAGTTCCTGCTCACTTCCACGTAACAGAAGTAGGAAAGGTAACAAAATCTTTCATCGACTGTGGTGGCGTTTTACGCGATGAAACAGTAGTCAACTTCCAATTGTGGGAGGCTGACGACTACGATCACCGTTTACACCCAGAGAAATTAATCAACATCATTGATTTGGCGGTGGATAAATTAGGTTTACCGAATGCTGAAATCGAAGTAGAATACCAAGCGGGTACGATCGGTAAATTTGGAATAGAAACCAAAGGTGAAAACTTTGCGTTGACCAATAAGTTAACCAACTGCTTGGCACCAGACAAGTGCGGAATTCCGGCTTCTAAGCCTAAAATGAGCTTACAAGATTTAACTGCCAACAAGGAGGAAAATACAAGCTGTTGTTCTCCAAGTTCGGGATGTTGCTAAAATCATACAGCATGTTTGAGAAAATAGAACAACTCATCAAAACATTAGCAAACAAGGAGGTCAAAAGTACGGACCTCCTTGACTTTTTACTGGCACATCAAGCAGGTGAAAATCACCTGGTATTTGTATGTACCCACAATTCGAGAAGATCGCAATTTGGACAAGTTTGGGCCCACGTTTTGGCACATCATTTCCAGTTGAATATCAAAGCTTATTCTGCCGGAACTGAAGTTACGGAATGTAACCCAAGAACACTACAGGCTTTACACGCACAAGGATTTGAAATTTTGAGCGAAGAAGGGGAAAACCCTGTGCACAAAGTATATTTTTCTAAGGAGGCTGACCCTATTCTATTATGGTCAAAAACCATAGAGGATGACAGTCTACCCCAAGCAAATTTTGTAGCCTTAATGACCTGCGATCACGCCGATGAAAACTGTCCGTTTATACCCGGTGCACAAGCCCGCATCCCCTACCGTTACGAAGATCCAAAAGCTTTTGACGGAACAGATCTCGAAGCAAAAATGTACCAAGAACGCAGTTTAGAGATTGCTACCGATCTCCACGCTTTATTCTCACAACTTTCAAACAAATAACATGGAAGCAAAAATCGGATTTTTCGAAAAAAACCTTACTCTTTGGGTAGCCATTTGTATCGTGGCAGGAGTAACGCTTGGTCACTTTTTTCAGGACGCTATCACACCTATTGCTGAGTTCAACATTTCTACCGTAAACATCCCCGTGGCTATTTTAGTGTGGTTAATGATTTACCCTATGATGGTGCAAATCGACTTTGCGCAATTGGGAAGAGTGAACGAACACGTAAGAGGTTTGGGCTTAACAGCTACCATCAACTGGGTGGTAAAACCTATTTCTATGGCCCTGGTTTCTTACCTTTTCTTTCATATCATTTTTAAGAATTGGCTAACACCAGAATTGGCGGATGAATACTTGGCAGGAGCCATTTTATTAGGTGCAGCCCCTTGTACAGCCATGGTTTTTGTGTGGTCTTACCTTACGAAAGGAAACGCCAACTATACCTTGGTGCAAGTAGCTTTGAACGATATCATACTCTTGGTGCTTTTCATCCCCATCGTTAGTTTCTTGTTCTATTTATTTGGTATAGAATTTACAGACACACACGGACAAGCTTTGGATATTCCTTACGATGCTTTGTTTAGTTCTGTGTTTATTTTCGTGGTTATGCCCCTTATAGCAGGTTATTTTAGTCACAAAAAACTCATTAAAAAACACGGTAAAGATTGGTTTGAAAACAAGTTCTTAAAGACCTTAAAGCCACTTTCTATCGTAGCACTTTTGGCTACATTGGTCTTGATTTTCGCCTTCCAAGGAGATAAAATCGTCAATGATCCATTTGCTATTTTATTAATTGCTGTTCCCTTGGCTATACAGACATACTTCATCTTTTTCGCCAGCTGGTTTACGGGTAAGTTTTTAAAACTTCCACACCAAATTTGTGCGCCTTCTGCCTTAATCGGGAGTAGTAATTTCTTCGAATTGGCGGTAGCTGTAGCTATTTCCATTTTCGGTTTAAACTCTGGCGCAACCTTGGCAACGGTGGTAGGTGTACTTATTGAAGTACCCGTAATGCTGAGCTTGGTTAAAATTGCCAACAAGCATAAATATTAAAGTACTTTTTAGGGAGAATAATTCCTTTCAACACTCATTACTCACTCTCTATACTGTCTTGCTCTATTCTGTTTTGGCAAACGTCCGCGCTATCCATTTTAGTCGGCTTGCCCTTAAAAACAAAACATAAAAAAACCCGCAGCTTCATTAGTCGCTGCGGGTTTTCTTGTTTTATATATTTTAAGCGCAGCACCTCGCTGCCATTACTATCGCTGTTTGGGGGAATTCAAAATTTAAGGTTTAATTAACTTTTAATTGTTTCAATATACTTTGAATAATCATATTGAGAAATATTTAATATTTTCAACCCTGAATTATTAATCAAAACCAATTCATCTCCTTCACTAGCAAAGTCTCTTAGATCTGAAAACCATATCCTATAATCACCTCTACCATTTGACCTGTATAGTGACACTTGTGCTGATTTTCTTTCTGATTCTGATTTTATAAAATAAGCTTCTAGAAAAATTTTATTCTCTGGTCCAAAATCCTGTTCTGAATAATTATGGAGACTTTCTTCACTTAAGAACAATCTCACGTTTTGCGTGGCATCCATAATGCTTTTGTTTAAACCCGTAGATGTTGGAATAAGTGTAGAATAGCTAATATTTCTTTCCTCTAACAATTGTTTTACTTTATTCCCATGCTGTTCTTCTTCAATTTTACATGACGCCAAAATCCCTGCAATAACCTTTCCTCTATGCTCTCTAGCACTTAACTCATGACTTCCTTGTCTTGCTACCTCAAAATATTTCATTTCATCAGCAGAAATAAGAGATATATTATCTTCATCTCCTACAAAATATAAATCAGCTTTATTTTCTAATTCATTTAATTTTGACTCAAGTAAAGTTAAGTCTAACTTAACATTCCCTAATTTGATTAACTCGATTATTAGTGTAAATAAATTCGCCTTGTTAAACCAATAGCTCTTTTCCGACAATCCAAGACTATCAATAAGGTTTATCGCTTTGTAAAGTTTTTCAAAAACAATTTTATATATCTCAAAATCATCATTATACCTCTCTAGGTAATCATTAATCTTGGTACTCCTTCCAAAATAATGTCCCTCCAATACAGTTGAACTCAACAACATAATATACTGAGAGTCAAACATCCTTTTAATATCATTATCAGTAAAAATTCTATTTTTTTCAAAAAATTGATTTACAAAAAATCTTTGTTCTTGAACTAAATCTATTGAAGTTTCACTTAACTGTGGTTCATAGGCTTTATCTGCAATCATTTTACTAAAAATCGCAAATTCTCCTCCTCCATATTGGGCATTTAATACTTCATTCGAATTTAAAGAATAATTTGTACTGTTAATTCTTTTAAAAACTTCAATTATATTTTCCTCCCCTATATCTTTTAAATCTTTAACGGGAATAAGATAATTTAAAAAATCCCTCTTATCCTGTTCGCTTAAATCATCAAAGGACTTAACAGTTCTTTGATTTTCAAAATCATTCACACCTTGTATGTAATCAACTATGGTTGTTAGCCTTTGTTGTCCATCAACTACAACTTCTTTAGCCTGAAGTTCATTTAAATCTAAATCTGCACTTGCTATATACACCTCTGGAAATGGAAAGTTTAATAAAATTGTTTCTATAAAAGCATACTTGTGTTGCTTTTTCCAAACTAACTTTCTTTGATAATCAGGCCCAGTAATTAAACTCCCTGAAACTATTTTATTGTATAAATCAATAAGTTTTACACTATTTGCTGGTATCGAACTTCTAAGTTTCATTTAATTATCTTAATAAATTGATTTGTATATTTTTAATATTTTCTCGATGGTAGGTCTCAAAATAATGCCAGGATTTGTAAATCTCTATATTAATCTCTCTCCCAAATTCCATTTTATATTTTTCTACTGCTTTTTTAATTTCATCCGTCAACTTAAAATCTATCGGTAAAAAACGAATAGCTATTCTTCCTTTTAACGTATACTTGGCGAAAGAATTTTTGTTATCCCAATTGTTTTTGTGAAATCCTTTAAAATCATACAAATTTTTCATTTCCTTGTCGAATAAACTTGAAGAGATAATTCCTACATCTAAATCCGATTTTTTCACACTATCAAATTCATTAAACAGATATAATCCTGCTTCTGCGTTATTTGGTTTCAAACTAAAACCTAACTTTCCTGATCCAACAATTACTATATCCCTAATATGTACATTTAGAATATTCGCTATATCCTTTTTAAAATCAAATTCTTTCTTCGGTACTACGTTGGTAAAAAAGAAAGTTTCATCCTCAATAATATGCTTCTGCACTATAATATCAGGTTTTTGAGACTTACAAATGGAAATGAAATCTTCTTTCTTCATTTATTTAGGTTTTTTAAGATTTCCATTCCAATTGCTCTAGCCAATAGTGGAGGAACTGCATTTCCTACTAATGTATATTGTGGTACCGTATTTTTACGATCTTCTCCTCCTGTGGTCCGTTTTCCTTGAAAAACAAAGGTATCGTCAAAAGACTGCAATCGTGCCATTTCTCTAACAGTTAAGGCTCTCGGCCTATTATAATGTATAAAATCGTCAGGAATTGTTAAAATTGTCGGACTTTGAGACTCTGGTTTTAACACGTTATAGTTTCTTTTGTTAGAGGACAATCCACAACTATTTAATTCTGGTTGTGCATTTTTATAATTCCCGTGCTTTAAAATTACATCTAAACGTTGAATTACTGATTTACTTTGATTACTGGTTTTATGATTATTGAGTAAGTCAAAATACTTCTCACCTTTTAAAAGCGCATTTGAATCCTTAACGTAAAATGGTTTGGTCTGTGGTTGAAAACGCTCAACTAAACGCCCGTTTCTTGACCATTCAGCATAAGTCTTACCATCTTTTAAACACACTTTCCCATCGATATCCCTGTTTTTCAGAAGATTCTTCTTTTTATTAGCGGATCCATTGTACTGTTTAGAAAGGTCAACAAGGTCATAACGATGTGCTTCTTGATTATTTCCAATAAAATCCAAATCATATAACGCTTCAAAAATAGTAACCTTTTCATCTTCTGAAACAGTTGAAGGTATTTCTGATATAAATTTTTGATCCTTACGACAACCGATAAATAGAACTCTTTCTCTATTTTGAGGAACTCCATAATTTGAAGCATTTGCAACAAAAGGTTTCTCAATTTTGTAAAGTCTAATTTTCTCTAAAATACCACCCAATTCATCTTTTTGCCCTACATTACAATACGACTTTAATATATCAATAGATTCATTAAAAGAGGTTGTGTATATTTTCAGAGCAGTTATTATATCATTACAAGCACTTTTATAACTCGCTGGAATTTTTAATAATTTAAATGAAGATTCGATTTTTGAAATAATTCTATCTGGACTAATTTCAGTAAGAAAATCTGTAAAAGCTTCTACAAAATCATCTCTATCAATATCACAGTAGTCTTTTTCTTTTATTATATCACGTTTTAATTTATCCCATTGTTTTGTTCTAGACAACAGCTTAAATCCATGACGAATGGTATTCATATTGACATCTGTTTTACTTGTTCTGTAATCGACAATTTTAGGAGTTATTTTTCTAAACCGATTATCTATAAAATTAACATAATCCTCTCTTCCAGCATCCTTTTCCTTTTCTAGTAACTTTTCTAGTTCTACCCTTTTAACTAAGCAATCGAAAATAAAGGAATTAGAATCTGTTTTGTTGTTTTTGATAAACTCAATTAACAAAGGTATTTCGTTGATATCAATGATAGAGTTAATTTCATTAATTATTAAATCCTTAATCTTGCCTCCTTCCTTTGTTAGTATTCCTTTGACATTTTCCATCACAAAATATTTCGGCTGCAACACCTTAATCACCTCCAAATAGTGAAAAAACAAGTCATCCTTCTTATCAAATTTTTTACGCTTTCCTGCTAAACTAAAACTTTGACAAGGAGGCCCACCGCAAACAACATCGATACTCTTTCCATCAATTTTTTCCAACAAATTGTCTAAAAAATCAGGCTCAGTAATATCCTGTGTTAAAAACTTCGTATCTAACCCTAATTGATGATTATATCTAACCACATGAGTCAATTCACAATTTTCATTGATATCATTAGCAAGAACAAAATCAAAGTATTTGCTATTATGCTCTACTTGTAAAAAACCTTCGCTAAAACCTCCTGCACCCGCAAACAAATCAACAAATGTAATTGGCTTACCATACAGAGTAATCTGCTCTTTTACCAAATTGACACTATTATTCAGTTTATAACTTTCAATATGTTCGTTTAAAAGATTTTTTATTTCGTTCTTTTCAAATACTTTTTTACTAGAATGATGTAATATCTCGTCAGCTCTTTCCTTAAGAAAATTTAGGTAATGATTTATCTCTCTTGTTTGGTAAGATTCACCAATTGCAAGCTGTTTATTTTTATCAAAATCACTTGATTTTATTTTTTGACCGGTCGCCAACTTCACTTGATCCCCATTGCAGTTTATTCTCAAATGAATTGGTGAAAAACCTTTTTTATCAGGTCTATCTAAATAAAAGTTAATTGTTGCCATATTTTTTAACGGACGCATTTACGTACACGGACAAATTTACGGACAATTAATTTACTATCACTATAATACTAATTGGAATTTTAATAAATATTTATTTTGGTCCTGAAAAGTGAGCATAGATTCAAAACCCAACACTACTTTACCTTTGACTTTTAAATCCTCCCCTGTTACGCTTGCTCCAACTCTAACACCGTAATCTCTGGTAATATTCCTACTCTCCCGGCAAAACCTAAGAATCCAAATCCACGGTTGACGTAGAGGTTTTGTTCACCCTCGGTGTAGAGGCCAGCCCATTGTTTGTAGATGTACTTAGACGGACTCCATTTGAAATCGCCAATTTCTACCCCCATTTGGGTTCCGTGCGTATGACCAGATAAGGTTAAATGTACTTTCTTAGGGAACTCTTTGACTTGTGCATCCCAGTGGGTTGGATCGTGCGACATCAAAATATTAAATTCACCATCATTTACACCTTCGTAGGCTTTGTGTATATCTCCACGTTGTATAAAACCTGTCCCCCAGTTTTCTACTCCAACTAATTTAATTTGCTCACCATCTTTTTCCAGGGTAACGTTTCTGTTGTGCAACATTTCGAACCCAGCATCTTCGTGGTTTTTCGTTACATCTTTCACACTTTGTGCAACTACAGCTTCATCTGCTCTCCCTCTACCGTGTATGGCATAATCGTGATTCCCCAAAACGGCAAACTTACCGAAAGGAGCACTCAAACTTTTCAACAAATGGTTGTAAGGCAAAATTTCTTTAGCATCGGAGTTTACAATATCTCCAGTAAATAGAATTAAATCTGCGTTTTGTTCCTGCATCAAATCTATACCGCGTTTCACACTTTCTAAAGAATCGAAAGATCCGGAATGGAAATCTGAAAATTGAACAATTTTAAATCCGTGAAAAGCTTTGGGTAAATCTTTGGCTGCGACTTTAACTTTGTGAATTTTGTAGGCGTATTTTCCTTTGGTAATTCCATATAAGAAAGAAGAAAAGGGAATGGCTGCTAAACCTAGTCCTGCCAATTTCACAAACCTTCTGCGCTCGGTAACCACCTCAACACTTTCTTTCGACGATAATTTTTCACTAACCCATCCAAAGAAAATAAGTACATCATCCAACAAGAACACGGCGCTCATCAATACTTCTACAACCGTAAAAGTAAACATCAACGCACTAAGGAAATTACTCCAAAAACTTGGTGCTGCACCTTGGGTAAACCAGCGGTAAAAAACATATATTCCTATGAAGAAAAACAGGGCCGATACCACAAAATAACTGCGCGTAAACCACACCGATAAACTCGCTTGGTACATCCCTCTAAATACATAGAGCTTCAATAAAAAAAGCAATACCAATACAATCGTAATTACAACCCCTGCCGACATTTTCACTTGAATAAATTTAGTGGCCGAAAATTAGTGCAATTTGAAAGAAATAAAAGGTTAGGAAAAGACATAAACAAAAAAGTCACCCAAACTGGGTGACTTTTCAATATTTTTCAGACTCAAACTTAGAATTTATCGTTCCAAGCTGGAAGTTCACTGTGCATATCAAAATATTCTTGCAATACTCTTCCTTTTACGAAATTGGGTATGTCAAAAAATTCTTTATCCGCGGTAACGAACCAATAAACACGGTAAGAGTCCGCATTATTTTTAGCGAACTGTTCTTCAAAAATGGCTTGCATATCACAAGTAGCATTTTTCTTGTTGAACAAATTTTTAAGGGTGTTTTTTCCAAAACCACCTTGTTTATCTACTTCTCCAGAAGAGGCGATAAACACAAAATTTTCTTTTCCACCAACGATGCTATATACTGAAATAACACCTGGTTCATTGGGTAGGTCATCTACAACTACGTCTAGATCATCAATGTCGTGCAAGTCAAACTCCCCTTGCTCAACGTAGTTTTCTAATTCTTCAATCATTTTATATTTCTAAAATTTGTTTCGAAAATACTAAAAAAGTATTTGCCTCAAACAAATAATTAAGATTTGATTATTTCTTAACGTACTGAGTCAGAATTACTATACGTTGACCTTCTACTTTTCCTTCTATATGCTCAGGGTTATCGTGTACAAGGGTTATGTTTCTTACGGCAGTACCACGTTTTGCGGTGAATCCACCCCCTTTAACTTTCAGGTCTTTGATCAACACAACTGAGTCACCATTCTCCAAAACAACCCCGTTACTATCCACGTGTTTCACTGCATTTTCATCTTCCACACCTTCTTTTGCCCAAGCTAAAACATCATCTTCCAGGTAAATCATGTCTATTAAATCCATAGGCCAACCCTCACCTTTCAATTGATGTAACATGCGGTAGGCAATTACCTTAACGGCATCCACTTCGCTCCACATGGCATCATTTAAAACTCTCCAATGGTTTCCATCCACTTCGGCAGCACCTGTTAACTGGTCGTTACACGTTGTACAAAGGTGAACATTTCCGTTAATGTCTTTGGCATCTTTAGGGGCAACAGTATATATGGCAGTAGCTTCAGCACCACAAACTTCACAATTTCCGTTGCTTCGCTTTGTAATTTCTTTCTTCATGATTGTGTGTGTTTTTTTTGCAAAGAAAGCAATTCTTGAAGCTTATTGCCAGTTTTAATTTACCCTGTGCATGTTAAAGCGCATAGTATCACCGTTTCCGTAGACGATAGCATGTATGGAATCTGGGGCAATTATGTAGTGGATATACTTAGGAAAACTGTTGTTTTCATTCTCCGCTAAGAACTCTTGTGAGCTGTAAGAAAGCACCTTAAAACTTGTAGGATCTGGATTTACATCTTCAACCACATAAAACAATTCCTTCCCCATTTTCTTGAGTTCTATGTGTTCTGTAAACACGAGCTCATCGTTTTTAAAACGTTGACCTTCTCCTAAAAACTTTTCGTCTTGGGTGTACCATTTCTCCCTAAAAAACAAGTTTCCATTATTGTCATAAACCTCCCAGGTTCCAGAAAGATTCTCTTTGAGTTGTGTCAATTTTGATTGTTCACACCCCCCAAGAAATAGCAGTAATAAAGTAAAATAGAGCGCGCGCATTTTCTTTTAAAGTTAAATGTTACATCTCACATAATCTAATTGTGCCTGCAACATATTTCGGGTATAATAAAGTTCTATCAATTTGATACGCGCGGCCAATAAATTTTGATCTCGTGTATTGATTAAAAATTGAGAAGATTCTCCAGCATTAAATAAATTTTGCTCCGCATCCAACAAAACTTGGTACATCTGCACGGCCCTTTCTTGAACACTTATCTGAGTAATCGCATTATTTAAAGCGTTTTGAACACTCTGAATTTTATAGGATAGTTGAGTTTTTTTAAGCACCAATTTACTTTCCTGCGTTTCGAGTTTGATTTCATTCAACTTCACACTTGCACGCTCTTTTCGGGTAAAAATAGGATAGGCAAATGTAGCTCCCCATTTGTAATTGCTCAAGGTATAATCTTGTACAATTCCATTTCCCGTTTGATCTCCTAATGCATTGTATTTTACTTGAAGTTGAGGCTTTAAAGCCTCTCTTTTCATACGCGTATCTATCATCACTCCTCTGATATCATTTTGAAACAATAGAATCTCTGGGTGACTATCAACGGTAGCGTCCACATCTATCAAAGGAGGAGTACTTACAGCTGACAATTGAGGAACAAGTGTACTGTCCATTTCCAAGGGTAAAAATCCATCTTGCCATAAATAGGTATTCAACCAAATACGTTTGTTGGTTAAATCTAAATTGGCTTCCATAAATTTCAACAACCTATCTTGCACTTGTATGCTTGCCTTTAAGGTGTCAACAGCAGGTATATCTCCATACTTTACACTTTCTCTTAAATTAAGTAAACGCAATTCTACCAACGATAAATTATTGGCCAACAAGTTTTGTTTTTCGTAGGCTTTGTACCAATCATAGTAGGCTTGAGAAGCTTGCAACTTCAATTCATTGAGCATTAATTTCTGCTCCTGAACTGTATTTTGTTGCATCAATTTAGCTTGTTTCAAATCTGCTCTACGTTGGTCTATGAACATGCCTTGACCTAGGTTGACAGAAATACCTGCATTCCACAAACCCAAATCGGGAGTGTAACTTTCATCATTTAAACGGTAACCAACATTGTTGTCGTAACCTGCCATTAATTCTACCCCAAACCAAGTTGGAATTTTTAAACCGCCGTGCAGGTAACTGTAATATTGTTTTCCATCGTAATACTTCTGGTTGGCATTTCCTTCTAATTTAGGATCAAAGCCTCCTCTACCTTTTTGTAGATAAGCATCACCACTTTCTAGCTTTAATTTCGCCTGAAAAGCCATGGGATGGTGTTGCATTACCACCTCCATATACTCCTCATAGGTAAAAACCTGTGCTGAATCTTGACGGGTTGACTGCCCCATTGAAACGAAGGGCAAGAACATCGCTAAAAAGATTAACTGTCTCATTTCTTCGTTTTTTTATCTTGTTGCTCTTTGGCTTTGTAATATTCTGGAGGGAAGCCATTAACGTTACGCCAGAGTTCGTACCACACAGGAACATCTCCTAACATAATTAAATTGGTTGCTCCAGATCCAACTCTCAAAGCATCTGGCCATGGAATTTGTTCAGGATCTTGTTTCACCAAAACTCTATATTTTCCATTAGCAGAAATAAACTGGTCTATGGCATATATCTTTCCACTGTAGGTACCGTGCGAAGCATTTGGCCAACCTGAAAAGATAATTGCAGGCCATCCATCAAACTGTATACGAACCTCTTCACTTACCTGAATTAACGGTAAATCTATAGGCTCTACATAAAGTTCTAGGGCCAGTTCGTAATCCATAGGCATGAAAGAAAGAATTTCCTGTCCTTCTTTTATTATTTCCCCTATACCATAAGTGGCAGTTTTGGTAACATAACCGTTTTGTGGTGCAGTAATGAAATAAAGTCCATTCCTAAACTCGTAATTACTGTAAGTGTTTTCTAATTTATTTACACTTCCTTCCGCTTCATACTGCTGGGTTAAAGCTGTAATTCTGTCGGATTGCAACTTGTTTAAATCGCTTTGAAACTTAACTTCTATATTGCTCAGTTCTATGCTCAAATTCGTTACTTCGTTTTGGGCATTGTACCATTTGTTTCGAGCAGAAAGAGCATAGGCTTGTGTTTGCTGTAATTTCAATTTACGTTGCTCGTAGTCGTATTTCGACTTCAAACCTTGTTGATACAAACTATCTATACGACTAAACTGCTGCTGAGCAATGTCGTAATTCGTTGCCTCTGCAGTAGCTGTGATACTATCGTTTTGAACTTTAAGTATAGCCTGTTGCAATTTATTTTTGGCTTGCGAGAGTTTTAAATCTCTTTGCTCCTTTAATACAGCTATTTGATTATCGATTACCGCAATTTTATCTGAATAGTTCGTAACCGACTGCTTCTTTAAGTTTACTTGATTTTTAGTACGGGCCAATAACTTATCATCGAAATAAGCGTCTTTGATTTCCTTTATCTTAAGGATGGTATCCCCTTTGGAAACAAAATCACCTTCTTGTACAAACCAGGTTTCTACTTGACCTCCGATAACAGAATTCAAGCGTTGTGGCCTGTGTTCTGGCTTAAGTGTAGTCACAAAACCTTCAGACCTTATGGTTTGGGTCCATGGCAAGAAAGAAGTAATGATAACCACGATAAATAAAGACAACAAAATGCGTCGTAACACCTTACTCGTGGTCTTTGCTTCTACGTTAACAAGTGTAGAATAATTTCCCTTCCTAACGTACTTATAAACTTTGTTATGAGATATGTTTAACATTTTACTTTAGGTCTTTAATCGTTTTATCCTTCACTTCTAATACGCGGTCCATCATCGTTCTAATTTCGGTAGAATTAGACACCATAATCAAGGTCCAACCATTTTCTCTTTCTGTTAAAAACCTCACGATATCCAGTTTTTCATCTTCACCCATAGAAGAGAAAACATCTTTCAACAACAAGAGTTTTGGTCTATCAACTATAGTTCGTGCCAACAATAACTTGTCTACCACCCCTTTAGAGAATTGTTTTCCTTGTGGAGAAATTTGCGTAGATAAACCATCAGGCAAAGATTTGATGTATTTGGTTAACCCAACACTTTTCAAAGCCCATTTTACATTTTCCATGGTTGCCCTATCTCTTCCCATGGTAATATTTTCTAATACGGTACCTTCAAACAAAGATTCATTTAAGAACAAGGCTCCTACCGATTCTCTTAATTTCTGAGGATTATAATTTCTGGCTGGTAATTCATTCAATATTACACTCCCTTGAACGGGTTCATACAAGTTAGAAATTAAATAAAGTAACGTTGATTTTCCTTCATTAGAAGCTCCGGTCAATAACACATTACTTCCTCCTTCTATTCTCAGGTTGAGATTTTTAATAACGAGTTCCTTTTCGTACGGGTAAGAAAAAGAAAGATCCTTCACTTCCACAGAAATACCTCCATCACATTCTTCATCTTCCACACTCATTCCTTCATTCGCCTCCAACTCAAGGTCTGTTACTTGAGCTATCTTCTCGATAGAAGCTAATAAATCGTAGATTGTTTCTAAACTTTGGATGATTTTCTCTACAGACCCCATTACCAAAAGGATGATAATCTCTGCTGCGACGAATTCACCAATATTCATTTGCTGTTCCATCACCAAAACAGAACCTACAATCAGTAATCCTGCAGCCACCAATACCTTAAAAGCAACCATTAAAACATACTGGTACTTCAAGATTTTAAAGTGTTGATCTCTGGAATCTATATATTCTTCTGTGTAGTTATTTACACGACGCATCGGTAACTCTGCATTTCCTGCCAATTTAAAACCAACACTAGAACGCGCCATTTCTTCTAACCAGTGCACCACCGTATACTTGTGTTTAGATTCTGTTAAACTGGTTGACAAACCTTTGGCACTTGTCAATTTAAAAATAGCATAAACCAAGACCACCAACACCATACTGTAGACGATGAAGAAAGGGTGGTATAAACACAGTAATATAAGTCCGAAAACGGTTTGAATAGTAGCCGTTGAAAAATCTATCAATACTTTAGAAAGTCCTTTTTGCACAGCTACCACATCGAAAAACCTGTTCATCAATTCTGGCGCATAATGCCTGTACATGGCCTCCAATTTGATGCGCGGTACGCGGTAGGCAAATTCAAATGCTGCACGCGTAAATACTTTCTGTTGTAAGTTCTCTGTGATCTTTAATTGATTGATTTGTAGAATACCAGAAAAGATAATTCCGAGTAATACAAAAGAAACCAATACCATCCAAGAAGTTGTCATCTTCCCCCCTTGTATCAGGTTGATGATGGCTTGAATACCAACGGGTAACGACAAACTCACCAAACCATTAAAAAAGGCGTAGACGTAAATATTTCTTATTTCTTTCCCATCTGGTTTTAACAGTAACCAAAATCTGTTGATGGGAGTCAAAGTTTTATCCATAGTATGTTTAATGTGTTAAATTTAGGGCAGGCGAAATCAGGCTTTAATGTTCTTAAAGCTCTGGAGGTGGTGTAGAAGGCAAGTAATTCATACTATTAGGAAGCAGTAAAGCAATTTCTTCCTTTACTTTTTTACTCCCTTCAAAAACAGTGGGAATGGAAATAATGGTTTCTGAATAAATTTCTTCTTCAAGATCGAACGACGGTACTTCCTCTCCGTCTATGTCCTCCCCTGTTTGTTCAATAAGAAAACTTAATTTCCCATCTTCCGAAACTGTGGTGAAACCAATATTCAAGAAAATAAAGAAGCCCATGAATAGTAGAATAAACCCACTACGCAGCAAGAACTTGTATGTTAATTCATCTTTTCTCACGCTTCAATTTCTTTAAAAACGAGGTCCATGTAAAAATCACTTACCGCGTCTTCTCCTTTAATCACATCGGTTAGTTTGGGTAGGTGTTCTGCAAAATACCTTTGATGTTGTGCTCCACCAATCACAGTAGAAACTAACATGTGCGGGTATTTAAAATCGGGATTAACCTCTAAAACTAAATCGGCTACACCCTGAACAACATCCTTATATTGTTTAAAGTAACCCATTTCATTTTCATGATCTACCGCTTTGCTAAAATACGCTTTCCCTGATTCCGAAATAACTATGCGACTTAATTTTTCTTCATCAACTTGAGAGAAGGTAGCATCTTTTTGGGTCTTCTCTACCAAAACCTTTAAGGCTCTTCTCAACCTTTCTTTGGGATCTTCTACATTGGTAGTGGCTAAAATCAACCTGTACTCCTGCCAACCCCAGTACCACAAAAGAAGATAAACCAAAAGATTATGCTTACAGGTAAAATACCTGTAAATAGATGCCTCTGTACTCGATATCGCCTTGGCTAACTTCTTGAAAGTAAAGTCTTCAAAACCGATTTCGTCTATCATATCTATAGCCCCAGCAACAATTTTTTGTCCCAGCACAGTTGAATCAGGCTGTTTTAAATACACCTTTTCACTGACTTGAATCGTTATTTTCCCTGCAAAGCCTTCCATAATAATTTGACTACTCACAAATATAATAGTAATACTATCACGTTGTATTAAATAACTATTAAAATATTATTTAAGTCGTTAATTGACATTTTATTAAGGATGAAAGTTTTTAGCATTAGGACTCCAAGATAGATTAATATCAAAATTTCACCATCAAACTATTCTTTATATCTTAGAGGGCAAACTATAAAACAAAACTTATGAAAATATTCTACGCAACCGCTATGGCCCTTGCTTTATCAATCACAGCACTGGCTCAAGACTTCACATACCCAATAGAACAGCACTGGGTGGCTACAGTTACCAATCCAAATTTTCAGGGGTATGATATAGATATCAACACTCCTTCTCCGGAAGCTATTCAATACAATTGGGAATTGATTTCGAACACTTTCCCTTCAGCTTGGAGTTATTCTTTGTGTGATTACGGAGGTTGTGCTGTAGGTATTCCATCGAGTGGATCTATGAACCCAATTAGCTTGTCTGAAGCTGAAAACGGCGTAAAAGGATGGTTTAAACTAAACTTAACAACAGGCTCAACTGCAGGAACTGGAAAAGTAGAAATTTACGTTTACGACTCCAATGATTACTCAAGAGGAGATACTGTATCTTGGGAAATTTCTTGGGACCCACAAACTGCAGCCATAGAGAATAATGAAAGTACTGAAATCTCAATGTTCCCTAATCCTGCAAACGATCAGGTAACCATCAATGGAATTGGAGATTATACGGCTACGATATACAACAGTCTTGGTGCTGAAGCCCTTTCAATTGAAGGTAAAGAGAACACACCTTTCGATGTATCATCTTTAGAAAGTGGTGTTTACATTGTAGCCATAAAAACTTCTACAGACGAGGTTTTAACGAAAAGACTTGTTATTAAATAATCATACTATTATGACAAAATTTATACTTGCGAAGAGTCCTGTACTCTTCGCATTTTTATTTTTCTGTGCACTGCATTCTCATGCTGCAACCATAGAAGATACTCTTTACATCAACAGGGGAAACATGTTAGCTGTTGACAGCACCTCTATTCCTTATTTTGCATTTAACACATCGAGCACCTTCAACAAGGAAAATAAACGTTTGATTATGAATGCCGGCGACATCATGATGCTTACCGTAATCAATACAGATACCGTAGAACACGGATTTGACATTAAAGGTTACCCAAACATGGACACCCTTATTTCTATGCAAGATACCGTATCCCTTACTTTTACTTATCAAAATCCTGGAGCACACATATTCTATGACCCATCCTTTTCTGAAGGATACAGATACATGGGACTCGCAGGCATGATAGTAGTTAAAGACCCTACTTCTACTGCCAGTAATTTTTACTGGAACATGAAGGAACACCAAGTGGCCTTTAATGAAGCCCTCAACCAAGGCTCGAGCGTCAACTGGAACAACTATTACCCTGATTATTTCACCATTAACGGTAAAAGTAATCCACATATCAACAACGATACAAATGCAAGAGTAATAGGAAGTGTTGGAGATACGATACACATCTACATGGTAAACACGGGGCAATCCTTACATTCTATACATTTTCATGGTTACCACTTGAGAATTATGTCATCTACTAAATTCCCCAACCATGTAGGAAGATCTAAAGACACCTTCCCTGTTTATAGCATGGAGGCTGTGGTCTTAGAATTGGTACCCGATCAACCAGGAGAATACCCCGTTCACGATCACAACTTAGTTGCGGTTAGTGGAGGAAATATTTATCCGAACGGTATGTTTTTAACCCTATTAATCGACTAAGTATGAACTTTAAAATCTTAATACTCTTAGTACTGTGTTTTGCAAGTACATCTTATAGTCAGCAAAACGTAGATGTCTTTTTGATAGCGCGAAATACAGGAGAAAAAATATTAGCAAACAACGACACCATAAGAACCTTTGGATTTGCCAATTCTCTGGGCGTGCATCCTACGGTACCTGGTCCAACAATTATTGCCAACGAAGGAGACTCCGTTCATATCGATCTATGGAATGTATCTCAAGGAGCGCCGCACACCATACACTTGCATGGTTTAGACGTTGATCAGCAAAACGACGGTGTACCTCACCTCTCTTTTTCTATTGAACACATGGACCATGGTTACTACCATTTCAAGGCGCCTCATGCTGGAACTTATTTATACCACTGTCATGTTGCGTCTACCATACACGTACAAGCTGGTATGTACGGTTTAATCATTATCAAACCTTCAGACGGAAGTAATACAACATGGAATGGCGGTCACCCCTACACCAATGAACACTCTTATTTCCTTTCAGAAATAGACACTCTGTGGCATACGGATAGTGTGTTGATGCATGATCACGACCCCAATTTAACGATACACACCGTTGAGATACCGAAATACGACCCTCAATTCTTTTTGGTTAATGGATTATCAGATCATCAACTCATAGATTCTACGGTGGAATTTGTAAGTGCTGTAAATCAAATGGACTACATCCGTTTAGCTAATATTGGTTATTATGGAACACGCGTTATTTTACCTACTGGGTTAAATGCAAGAATTGTAGCTTCGGATGGAAGGCCTTTGCCTACGGAAGAAATTTCGGATACAGTTGTTTTATACCCTGGCGAACGTTTTGGTGTTCTTACAGAACCCGATATGGAATTTCAGAGTCAAATTATATACGAGTACTTTGACCTTAACACCATGACTGTAAGAGGAACACAAGTAGTTCCTGTAATTGTAAGTGGATTTGCCAACACAACCACTTTAAGCACGGCTCCAGATGCTGTAAAGGTATACCCTAATCCCTTCAATGCTTTCACAACGGTTGAATTTGAACTGGAAGAAGCTTCAAAAACAAGGGTGCGTATGTTTGACATACACGGAAAATTGATTGATGAAATTCCTTTTAAACTTTATGAAAAAGGAACAAATACCCTAACAATAGGTGATAAATTAACCCACAAAGGCACCTACATAATACAGGTGACTATACAAGGCAAAGGAGACACCTTCCAACGAATTATAAAAATGTAAATACGCGGAATAGCCAAAAGTCCTTCCTAACGGAGGGACTTTTTTTTTAGCGTAAATTTTGGGCATAAAAAAACCCCGATGATATCTCATCGGGGTTTCTTTTGGGTCAAGCATGGGGCTTGGGTCGAACATTTTAGAAGATTTTGAACTGGATATTTCAAGCTCTCATGTAATACAGGATTACGAACATATTTTGAGATTGATTAAGGGAGGGAATTTGAACGGCTAGAAATATTTATTAGGATATTTTTTACTCAAATAAATAATTTATCATATCTTTGTTAGTAAACACTAACTAACAGAATTATGAAAAACATATTTAGGATAGCAGTAATAGGTTTAACATTAATGACTATTAGCTGTACAAATCAAACAGAATCTAAGGAAAACCCTGAATCAGTTAAGAATACTTATAATATAGAATTGGCAAACAATGAGAAATGGGAAGTCAACAAAGAAATGATGGTTCATATTAAAAATATGGAATCGGATATAGAAGCTGTATCAAACCAATCCAGTCCAAACTATGAGGAACTTGGATCTAAGTTGGATGAGAATATTGGTCTTCTAACATCAAATTGCGCAATGACAGGAAAAGCGCATGATGAACTTCATAAATGGCTACTTCCTTTTATTGATTTGGTAAAAGAACTCAATGCAGCAGATTCAAAAGAAGATCAAAAGCAATCTTTTGAAGCAATACAAGAATCAATGAATGAATTTAATACGTATTTCAAATGAATATAAAAGATAAGCACTCAGAAAAAGTCGTTTCTGCATACCCTTTATTCAAAGGAGTTGAAGGAAGCGCAACTGCAATACAAATCAAAAAAGGAGAACAGCTTAAAGAACATATTACTAAAACGGAGGCTTTTTTAATTTGTGTAAGTGGTTCAGCTCGATTTGAAAATGAGAAAGGAGAAACACATGATCTTACAAGTGGTGATAGTGTTTTAATTGAAGCAATGGTAAAGCATTGGGTGGATGGAATGGAAACCAGTCAATTGGTATTATTGAAATAAAATTTTTTGCGTTATGAAGTTAGTAATTACTAACGTGTTGATTTTATTATTAAGTAGTATAAATCTATACGGACAAACATGGACACTAGAGCAATGTATTGATAGCGCTTTTGCGAACAATCAGAAAATTGCCATTGCTGAGAATACTCAAGAATTATCAGCTCTGAAACATAAGGAAGTTAAATCCAATCTTTTACCAAAGCTTAGTATTAATGGTGAGTATAAATACTTCATTGAACTCCCTTATCAGCTAATGCCATTATCGGTTTTCGGTGGACCTGAGGGACAATTTAAAGAAGCTCAATTTGGAGTACCTCATAACATCAATGCAAATGTGTTGTTACAAGTTCCTATTTATTCATCAGGACTGATGGGCAACATTAATAAGTTGGAAACTTCTCAAAAAATAGTAGAGTTAGAAGTCCAAAAGACGTATGACCAAATTTATTTTGAAGTCTCAAACATTTATCGAAATGCTCAGCTATTAAAGAGCCAAATGGTTTTTATTGATTCGACCATTTCAAATACAGAACGAGTTAAGAAAAACATTGAATTACTAGCCGAACAAAAGTTAGCGAATCAAAATGATGTGAAGAAGTTGGAGTTAAAAGTATCCACACTCCAGTCGTATCAAGCCAATCTGGATGTCAAATTACAGCAAATCTATAATGCACTTCAATTGCTTACAGGAAGTGCTTCAACTATTGAGGTAGAGGACAATATATTAATGATTGACCTTATGCAGTATGAAGACAATGGAAATAAAGACATAGAAATCATTCAATTGCAACAAGATATTATCAATATAGATCTAAAGTCACTGAAACAGTCTAAATACATACCAGAGGTTGGATTTGTAGCAACATACGGAACCCAAGGTTTTGGATATGATCAAAGTCCCAATCAGTTTCTAAACTTTTATCCCATTGGATATGCTGGAATAAGATTCACTTATCCAATATTCAATGGAACTGTTACGAATAAGAAGATAGATCAAAAGAACTTAGAGTTGGAAAACTTAAAGTTAAAGGAGGAATTAACTAAAGATGCACAACAAGTTGAAATTGAAAATGCTGTTTTGCAATTAGAAAATGCCTTTAATAATGTTAAGCTAAGCGAACAACAAGTCGATCTGGCTCAGTCTATTTATGAGCAGGAGGAAAAGAAGCACAAACAAGGACTTATTTCTGTGAATGATTTAATGATCGCTCAAAACGAGCTGATTCAGAATCAGCAAAACTATCTCCAAAGTATAGCCGAGTTCCTAGCGGCTGATTTAGAACTGAAAAAATTAACTAACAACATTTCAAACAGATAATCATGAAAAGAATCATAAGCATATTAATAATTGTGGGCTTGCTTGCCATAGTTGTTATCCAATTAGCACAAAACAAAAAAGAAGCAGAAAATCGAGTTTACCAATATGATAAAGAAGCTCCAGTAAAAGTATTTGGTGAAGTAATAAAAGATAAAAGCGAAACACAAAACAAGACTTTTCGTGGTTTGTTTGAATCTATGAATGAAGTAAAAGTGAGTGCTGATATACAAGGTAAAATCACACATATCTTTGTGGAAGAAGGTCAAAAAGTATCCAAGGGACAAGCCTTACTGAAAATGGACGACCAAATGCTTCAATTGCAATTGAATGTTCTTGAAACCAAATTAGATGGTCTAAAAAAAGATGAATCACGTTATCTGACTTTATCCAATGAAGATGCCGTTCCTGCTATCACTTTAGAAAAAACGCAAAATGCAATTGCTACCATTGAAGCTGAGAAGAAAACAATCCTTGAACAAATCAATAAATCAACTGTTCGTGCGCCATTTAATGGAGTGGTCTCTATGAAGTTTTGTGAAGTGGGTGGATTTGCTGCACCTACCGTTCCTTTGTTTGAACTAATCAATCAAACTGAATTAAAGTTTGTAATTAATGTTCCCGAAGAAGACCTCTATTTGTTTACAGAGAATCAACATTACTCTGTAACAACAGGTATATCTCCTAAATCTATTTCGGCAAGTTTAAACCAAGTAAGCAGTAAAGGTGGCATTGGAAACAGTTT
Organism: Lishizhenia tianjinensis; assembly: GCF_900116425.1. GTDB lineage: Bacteria > Bacteroidota > Bacteroidia > Flavobacteriales_D > Crocinitomicaceae > Lishizhenia > Lishizhenia tianjinensis. The sequence goes on from NZ_FPAS01000003.1 coordinate 181,780, forward strand.
CAAAGTTGAGTTTGCATTGGACAATTCTACTGGAATTAAACCAAAAATGAATGGTGAGTTAAAATTCGTTACCAATCAAAGCTCGAATGATGCATTAACTATATCCTCAAAGGCTATTATTGGATCTGAATCAAATCCAGAAATATATGTTGTATCCAATGGCAAAGCGGTTAGAACGCCAATTTCAATTCTATCAAGAAACGGAGATTATCTATCTGTTAATGGTGAGATCAAAAAAGGAGATACGATTGTAACAGGAGGATTTATCAATCTTTTTGATAACGCCAATGTAATTGTGAACCAATAATCTAAATGTCATGAATATTACCGAAATTTCGATAAAGAGACCCTCCCTGATTATTGTGCTTTTCAGTGTGTTTATCCTTTTAGGATACATTGGGTTTAAAAATTTGAGTTATGAGCTAATGCCCGATTTTAACCAACCAGTAGTGGTAATTAAAACGGTCTATCCGGGTGCAGAACCTCAAGAAGTGGAAACGTCTGTGTCTCGCAAAATTGAAGATGCACTTTCTAACCTTGAAGGAGTTGATTATTTGGTAACAAAATCATTGCCCAATGCTTCCGTCATTATTGCCAATTTGGAGTATGGAACTGATTTGGACAAGACCATGCAAGATGCTCAGAGATACATTGATAACATCAGTAAAGATTTGCCTGATGATGTTCTAAGTCCAGAAATGAGTAAGGTTTCTCCAAACGACTTGCCTATTATGTCAATTAGTGCAACCAGTGATTTGCCTGCAACCGAATTCTATCAAAAAATGCAGGATGAATACTTACCTCAAATTCAACAAATAAAAGGAGTTGCGGAATTAACGATACTAGGTGGTGAAGAAAGAGAGATACAGGTACTAGTAGATGAAAACAAATTGGAATACTACAATATTCCAATGCTTCAAATAGTCGAAGCGATCAATAGATCTGGTTTGGATATTCCAGTAGGTAAAATTGAAAACGGAAGTCAATCCAACTCTGTTAAAGTATCATCCAAGTACAATACATTAGAAGACATAGAGAATATTCAGGTAGCCATTTTTCCTCCAAGCACTTCTATTTACATTAAGGATTTGGCAGTTGTAAAAGATGGAATTAAAGAAATTACTTCTGTCAGTCGATACAATGGTAAAAATGGTATAGGAATTCTACTCAAAAAACAAGGTGATGCCAATGCAGTTGACGTATCAACAAAGGTGAAAGAGAAATTAAAATGGATTGAAGATCAAAACAAGGAAAGTAATGTCAAATTCATTGTGGCAGATGATAGTACAGACAATACCATTGCTGCGGTAAATTCGGTTGTTGTGGATTTAATTATGGCTGTGTTATTGGTGTCTCTAGTTATGCTTTTATTCTTGCGTAGTTTTAGAAACTCCTTGATCGTATTGGTTGCTATTCCTACCTCTTTGGTAACCGCTTTTGCAGTAATGTGGATGCTTGGTTACACACTGAATCTAATGACACTTTTAGCCATGTCCTTAATCATTGGGATTTTGGTAGATGATGCAACCGTAGTATTAGAAAATATCCAACGTCACCTTGATATGGGGAAAGATAAACGAACAGCATCAATGGATGGACGTATGGAAATTGGTTTTTCAGCCTTATCTATTACTCTAGTTGACATCGTGGTTTTCCTGCCGATTCTCTTTTTGCAAGTATTCGTAGCTGATATGCTCAAACAATTCTCGGTAGTTGTGATAACTTCAACCCTCACCAGTTTATTGGTTGGGTTTACCTTAACCCCTTGGATGGCTTCCAGAATTGGAAAATCAGAAGACTTAAAGCCTACCAATTTCTTTAATAAGTTCTTGATTTGGTTTGAAGTTCAACTAGATAATTTTACCAATTGGTACGGAAACCAGTTAAAATGGGTACTGAATCATAAACTCATTTTTACAGGAATACTTTTGGCATTGTTTGCTCTTACAGGAGTGATGTTGAAACAGAATATCATTGGAAAAGAATTGATCGCAACAGGTGATCAAGGAAAATTCCGTCTATCTCTTGAATACGATAAAACGACTTCATTAAAACAGAATAACATTGTTTCTTATCAAGTTGAGCAGTTTTTGTTAAGTCAACCCGATATTTCAACAGTATTTAGTAATGTTGGAGGTCCAAGTACAGGAATTGGAAGCTTGGGAGTTGGTTCACCAAATATTACAGAATTCACCATTCAACTGAAGCCAAAAGAAGATCGAGATTTTCAACCAACAGAGACTTACATGAAGGATCTTAGAGTTGAGCTTCAAAATCAGTTTACAGGAATTAATTTCTCCATGGCAGGATTAGGTTTAATTCCACGCTCTGCGCCTATTGAATTAACCATTAGTGGAGCTAGTTTTGAAGAAGTTCTGAAAGTATCGACCAATTTACAAAATGCCATACAAGAGATTCCTGGAGCAGATAATGTGCAATTGTCCGTAGAAAATGGCGCACCAGAATACCGAGTTATTCCAGATGATATATTAATGCAGAAATACGGCTTAACAGCAGCTTATGTTGGAATGAGTATTAGAAATGCACTAACTGGAAATGATGATGCAGTTTTGACCCAAGAAGGGACAGAATATCCAATAAGAATCTATTTTGATGAGTTCAATCGAAACGATTATGACGATCTGAAAAACATGACCATCATTAATCCTAAGGGAATTCCAATTAAGGTTTCTCAGTTTGCAGATGTGGTACAAGAAGAATCGCCATCATTATTAGAGAGAAAAGACAGACAGCCTGCTGTAACGATAACGGCAGATGCGTTAGGACGTCCTTCAGGAAGTGTAGCGGATGATGTTTTAGCATATATCAATGAAAATCCTTTACCAGAGGGAATGCAAATGACTTGGGGAAGTGACATTAAAAGACAGAACGATAGTTTTGGTGCTTTAGGTTCTGTTCTTTTGATTTCATTTATTCTTATTTACCTCATTATGGTTGCACTGTATGATAGCTTCATTTATCCATTTGTGGTATTGTTTTCTATTCCAGTTGCAGTTATTGGAGCTTTCTTAGCATTGAATCTTTCGCAAAGTCACTTAAGTTTATTTGCGCTATTAGGAATGATTATGTTGATGGGATTGGTGGTGAAAAATGCCATTTTAATAGTCGATTTTACCAATCAACTAAAGGCACAAGGAATGCATTACAAGGATGCACTAATTGAAGCAGGAAAAGGTCGTATGCGTCCCATTTTAATGACAAGTATTTCTATGATTGTAGGGATGTTACCAATTGCCATGGCGCAAGGTACAGCAAGTGAATGGAAAAATGGATTAGCTTGGGTAATAATTGGAGGAGTAACATCATCACTTATATTAACAGTTTACTTAGTTCCAGTTGTGTACTATGTAGTTGATTCAATTAAAGAACGCTTTACAAGTAAAAAAACACTTGCAAAACAGTAATAAGTTAATCGCACTAACTTACCTTTGTATTATGGAGTACACGTCACGACAAATAGAGATAATCAATGCAGCAACCGAACTAATTAATCAGGGAGGAATTCAACAACTAACCACCAAAGCACTAGCTGAAAAAATGGGGTTTAGTGAACCTGCAATTTATCGTCACTTCAAAAATAAGACGGATATTTTATCGTCCGTCTTGAATTACTTTGGAATGGGGTTGAAAACAAAGATGACCGAATTGATTCAAAGTGAAGATAAAGGGATAGAAAAGTTAAAACAGATCATTGATTTTCAGTTTGAACATTTCTCTAATCATCCTGCAATTGTCATGGTTATTTTCGCAGAAACTAGTTTTCAGTATGAAGAGAAATTGTCAAGTGCAGTTCACAACATACTAACTAATAAAAAAGAGAGAGTTGTAAGCATTATTCAACAAGGACAGAAGGATGGTTCTATCCGCTCAGATGTTAATCCGAATCAACTTGCTTCAATATTCATGGGTAGTATGCGTTTCACAATACTACAATGGAGATTAAACAACTACTCTAATGACTTGAAAAAAGAAGGTGTATTGCTTTGGGACACATTGGAAAAATTAATTTCATAGTATTTGAACAAGTGGGGTGTCGAACTTTCAAAAACATCTAGAACCCCTTTAAAAATCAATGGTTCACTAGGAATTACTGCAATTTTATTTAAAAGATAAAAACAACAAAAAAGCCTTGAATCACTAATGAATTCAAGGCTTTTCGCATTTATCGGGTCAAACATAGGGTTTGGGTCGAACTTTTCCAAAGAATTTGAAGAGTTAATTTCAAGCTCCCATGTAATGCAGGATTACGAACATATTTTGAGATTGATTAAGGGAGGAAATATTAGTATATAGGGATTTTAGATTTATAATTTATTTTTGTAGAACAAAATTGAATATCAATACTTTGAGACCTAACCCGAAACAAGATATTAGACTGATTAATTTCGTTTCAGATTTTTCCAATTCTGGAAAATCAATAATTCATTTCGCAGCAAAGTATAGCTTAATGATCAATGATTGTGAAATGTTTCTTCAACAAACCTATGATCAGTACCTACATAAATCCATGTATAATTCGTTTACAGAGAGTCAGAGGAAGGAATTTGAATTCTTGGTGAAGAAATATAATATACGGAGGTCAGAGCTATACGCTCAAATGTAAACCTCCTTCAGTCATAAAATCTATTCTGGTGTGCTGATTAATAATTTTTTTCCTGCAATTTCCTTTCTTGCTTTTTCGATCAACGAGATATTACCAAACAGGAACGTCACGCCATACCAATAAACGATTGTAATAGCAAAAATCACTAGTAACAGTGGAATAATATAAAAAGCACTCAAATTATAGACTAAAATTAAGGTAAATGAAGCGTGGGTAAAAACACACAACCACTTCACAATCCCTTTCATCATGACTTCAAGTTCATCTTCATCCATTTCTATTCTGTCATCAAAATCCGAATGTTCCAACAGTCCAAGCTCAATCGGTAAACCAAAAATTAGAACAAATAATTTTTTTATCTCACTGATATCTTTTAAATCTTCTCTAGTCTTAGGTTCGTTTATGGCGGTCAAAACCTTTCGCTTAATTCTACTAAATAACAGCTTCTTAAATAGTAAAAAGACAGCCCAATAGAAGAAAATCTTTACAACGAATTGAAAACCTAGGAATGTATATATGTATAGCTTCTCATTGAGTTCCCAAAATTCCTTGAAAAATTGAAATTGATTTGTGAACTCAAACAGATAAAATGTCATTGAAGTTATCAAAGACAATGAAATCAACTGATACAACCAATCAGTTGGTAAAGTATTGAATAGTTTTCTTATTGCTGTCATATATTAGTGTGTTTTATTTCAGGAGCTAACCAGATTCCGTATTTTTTCCATTCTCCATAAAAATGACACCATTCTGTTATCCAAGGTATCATCCTATGCAAGGGTACTATTCCCAAAAAAGGTTTGTCAATTTTTGGGTGATACAAACAAAGAGTAGAATCACCATATACATGGATGTCATCATGATACTTTATTTGATGATTAGTAATTTCAATTCTATCCATTCTGTTTGGGAAGAAAGGTGAATATAACAGCTTGATACAATACTTTATCCCATTGACAACAATGCTACCAGAACCTTTCAAAAGTTTACCTTTGATTTCTACATTTAGCCAATCATAATTTTTTCTAATGATTGATGCTTCTACCTCTAAATGGATAAAATAGAACTTTTTCATATCAGTTAAAGTACGCTCCTCCATAATTGTGATGAGCTGTGTTTTTGACTCCATAATCTTTATTTACATTACCAACTCTATCAGTTTTTGCTTCATTATTTAAAATTAAACCTGAAGCCAAAGCAGCCTTGTTTTTGGAAAACTTACTCAACTCCTTTAATTGTGCCTGAATAGAACTCTTGTATAGCTTTTCTCCAAAAAGACTTACATACTTTTCTCCGCTCTTTTCAAAATTTTTCTTGAGATATTCCCATTTAGCATAGAGGTCTTCAATAAATGAGTAAAAGCTTCTATAATTATCATCAGTCCATGAATCAGTGAAATCCTCTTTATCGTCCACAGGATTGTAAATTTTAAATCTCTTGCCATCTTCTAAGGCTTTGTTGTAGCTGGATTTAATTTTGGCTAAGCAACTATCAATTGTTTCATATATTGTTTCTTCTTTACCATAAAATCTGCCCATCAAAGTAGTGATCACAATACTTGAAACTCGATTTTCTCTATCTTGAAAATAAATATCCCTGTATCTTTTAACCAATTGCACAGATCTTTGAAGTGGTGTCTTCTCATAGAACTGGGTGTCAGGAAGTGGTTCAGCATCAACGTCAGCCTTTATAAAGGAATTGGAAAATGATTTTGAAAAAGATTCAAGTAAAAATCCATTTTCCAATTTTGATTTATCTAAAAACCAATTTCCATATCCTTTAGGATTACCTGATGACCAGTCTTTTAGTTTTTTTTCAGGAATAGCAATTCGTTCTCTATTATCAACTTCAGCCATACATCCTGGTAAAATATCGATATGAAAATCATTCTTAAAATCAAGTCTTACGCATCTGTCTTTTTTCTTTAAAATAGTTTTGTAATATGGATCTTGCTCAAGTACTCTGACTAGCGCATTATAGATTTTAACGGGATCATACTTGTTATACAAATCGTAGATATGAAGAACAGCGTCTAAATCAAAGTCTTCACGATTAATTGGTTTAACAGTAGTATGAATTCTTATTGATCCTTGAGCGTATAATTCCAGTTCAAGGTCTTTAAAAAAGATTTCATCTTTCTTCAATACTTCAAGAACTTTACCATAGGCTTGCTCCATCCTTTCTTTTCTTGACTGATCCAACTCAAGTTCATGGGCTATTCTAGCTAGGAGCTCTTCTCTTTGTAATTCGTAATTATCAAATATATCTAACATGATTAATGGGGTTTTAAATAACGAGCATGGTAGCCCAATTGATATTCTATTTTATTGATATTGAACAGTTCTTTGTCCAAGTCACTTTCTTCTACAAAAGCATATTTATCTGTGATTTCCGCTTGTTCTAACAAGTCGATAACAGCTTGTTCTTGCTCTGAAGAGAAGTTTATCGTGAACACATCATAAATCAGAAATTGTTTGATTTCTTGCCCTTTTCTAAATATCAAAGATTCCTCTATGCTGTAGAGGAACTCAGGTTTTATATGTTCAAAAATATTTTTGGGTAAAATTCCAGTTGAAAGCAATTCTTCACAGAACTCCCTCCATACATCAACCTCACGATTTTCCTTTTTATAGAACCATTTTCTAATTTCAGGTATGAATTTTCTCTTGACTTTAAATCTTAAATCATCAGAATTACATCTATCATTCGAAGTTTCTTTTGCTCCCCATTTCCTCCATTTGTCTGTAATTGATGGAAATCTTTTATAAACACCCCCTACAGGTTGATACTGGTTAGTAATCTTATTACTTTTTACCATCAAATACTTATTGTCCCCTTTAATCTTAATCTTGAACAGGTAACTAAGTGAAACATATATCTCATCATTCTTTTTAAAATGACACTTCAGAGCTAATAATAAAGCCCCTCTATTTTCACTAATAAAGTTCAGAATAAAGCCGCCCGTAGCAAACGGGAACCCAATCAAAAGATCATGAATTATTTCATGGTGCTCAGTAGTTCGCCAATTGGTTTCATAAAAATATAACCCAATTATGGAGAGAATAAAAGCTATTAAAGAGAAGTAGAGTTTTATCATTCGTTTATTTGTAGCATTAATATTATTTCATGTTACAAATAAACAAGGAGATGACGCCCCCTATGTTCGTGATCAAAAAAAGTTTAAATCATTTAATATTTCTCTAGTGTGTTTTGTAGTAATTCCTTGATTCTTAAACGAAGAGATTCGGGAGATAAGACACGAACATTGTCTCCGTAGCTCAATATTTTGGAATGAAGTTCATGAAAAGGAATAACTTTTATTTTTAAAATAATCTTTCCGTCTTTTTCCTCTACAAATTCTTGTGATTTATGAATAGGAGCAGTTAGCAAATATCTACCTCTCCAATCAACAAATTCAAGCAGAACGTCTTCAACATCACCTTCAGGAACAGCGATACCAAATGCATGATCATAATATTCATCGGCATTAAAGCTCGACACATCTTCACAATTGTTATTAGTCACTTTAAATTCCTTAATTCTATCCAAGGCAAAGGTGGTTACATAGTCTTTACCTTCTCGTTTTGCCAGTAAATACCATAGGTGATCATATTCCTTGAGAAGTATTGGTGTTACCGTATGTTTTTTTGAATCTGTTGAATTATGCTTCTGATAAATGAATTCAAATTTTTTATTGGCATCAAAACCCGAAATTATTTCAGGAATGAGATCACTTCCCTGAAATTTTGGGAAATTCTCGGGTTGTATTTTGATCCTATCTGTAACTTCATTTTGACTCGATTTAATCTTTACCGCATCAACTATTTTGTCAATTGCATTCGTAAAGTCTTTAAAGATGTCAAAATCTCTATACTGTTGAAGAGTTTTTGCGTAGAATGTTAAAGCATTAATTTCTTCTTCTATTAAATCTAAAGACGGAAAGATTTCTGCCACATTTTCGGGGTAGAAATAGGCTTTTTTTGAATTATCATATTCAATGGGAGCAGAAAAATCTGTTTCAAGTACCAGAATATCTTTATTAATAGTTCTAGCACTAACTTCCAAATCATGTTGATCCCATAATTTCTCAACTATATCTGCCGTTTTGACAAAATCTTTATTTCTAAGTAAGGTGTCAATTACTCTGTAGCGTATGAAAGCATTCTTATTAATCGGCATAGGCTATGATGTTATTTCTTTAAAATGTTCGTATATCATGACCATTGCTAGAGTGTCCAGCTCACAATACTTTAATAGGGCTTTTTTCAACTCCAAACGTTCTTCATCATTCATATCTGTATATTGAAGTTTGCCGTAAGCTGTTAGAGCAGCACCTCCATTGTCAACTCCTTCCAGTTCAGATATAGTTGAATCTAATTGATCTTCTGTCCAACCTTCGTATAGAGATGGTAACTTCTTGTAGGGACTTACTACTTCACCACCTCGGATGTCCAACCAAATATGGTTGCTATCAAAATTCTTGCTGTCTAGGTTAATTTGACCGATTGGCTTTGAATATTTTTCTTTTAAAAAGGAGCTTGAGTTAAGGGCAGCGGGCAAAACTTGTTTAATTGAATTCGAACCTTTGGTTAATGGATTATAGTAATACTTCTTTACAATATCGCACAGATCAACCATGTCTCTTTCTCCAATCCATTTAATTGTTGAATCGGATTTTGAATGAGAAATCTCCTGAATGAATTTTTGTAGTTCTTCTTTATCTGATTCGTTGCTTTCCGATAGTTGCTGATAAATAGCGTTTACAATACTATTTTCGTGTGTGGCAAATTTGAATATGGTTCCCTTGTCATTACTTAAATTATCTCGCAAAGCTCGAATGAATTCAAAGTTTGGGAATTTACCTGCTTCAAAACAAATGTATTCGGATGCGTGTCGAATTTCCCCGCTTTCATCAATTGTATGGTGTGAAAATTGAAATGCAATTTGTTCATACGGTTTTCTGCCTTTATGGAATGGTAAAGCAACTGTACTTGTTTCAAAGTCTATAAAATGTAACGGATATTTCCAAGTATCCATTTGTTCTCTAAGCTCTTCTTTCAAAAGATAAATTGAATTATCCTTTTGAACTGCTTTTTCAATCTGAATCCATTGTCTTTCTGATGATGAAATTTCGCCTGCTTTTGGTTTAATTTCTACATCATCTTCAGATAGATCTTCTAAAAAAATCTTGTCTGAATTTTCAAACAATTTCTTTCCCTTTCTGAAGTTCCATACTTCAAAGGTCATAGGCTTACTAAAGTCCTTTTTAGTTAACCCTTTTTGCTCGCTCCAACATTCTTCAAAGCCAGATTTCAAACCTCTTTCTTTCTCTTCATCTGTACATTGAAACTCACATGATTTACAAGAAAAGCTAACTGGATAGTTTAACTTCTTATCCTTGGCGTAAAAATCAGCTAGTATTTCAACACTTTCCAAAAAATCCATTTCTGGTAGATACCTGTGCTTTCCATTTTGAATTGCAGAAACTATGTCCGTAATATCTTTTCTGCCTAAAACGCTTTCTCCAATCTCTACGATTGAGCTGATTTTCTTAATTATCCCTGTTCTGTTTCCTGAATCTTTGGAAATTCTAAATAATTGATTTAACCCATCAATTTTGGCTTCTTTTCTTTTGTTAGCCATCATCAAGTAACTCTTGATAATCCAATCTGGATTCGATTGTTGCATGACATAGTGCTGAAATGCAACATCAAATAAATATGCTTTCCATGAGCCAACTAACGCACCTCTTTTACCAACAAATAAATGCTCGTCCAAAGGATCGTATGACTTGGCTTTAACCTCGATTAGTTCTATTTCATTACCCTTTTTAATTAAAATATCAACCCTGATAAATAGGTTGTTGAATTTAAAAGCAGGTTCATATATCACTACATTCTCCAGTTTTAGAAGTTCGTTGGTTTGTTCAACTAGTAAGTCATAGTTCCAATCATTTCCTTCTATTAAATGACCATCTGGATATTCCATTCTCGCCAATTCCTCAACCTGAAAACCTCCTTGAGCTAATGCTTCTAAGAAAGGATCTTCTAATTTTTGATTAGCATATTCAGGCTTTTTCGTGTAGAAAAGTTTATTTGGACATTCTAGTCCAAGTTTAAATCGTGATTTGGTTAGTAATCTATACATGACACCTATAATGTCCCTTTTAAGCGGGGTATTTCAGGTTTGAATGCTTTTTCAAAATTGGGTAAGTTATCAACGACAAATTGACTCATTACCTTCCAGTCTGATTCTTCATATAAGTTTACATTGTCCAACTCATATTTAATCCTACTCATCTTATTTTCTGGTAATTCTTCCCAAACCATTTCATGTCCAAATCGTGATTCAATTTGCTCTTTATTCTGAAATAGCTGTTGGAAATACCGTTTGTTTAATTCTTTGCTAGATGCCGAAATTGTAAACTCTAAGCGAACATAAGTCCTTGTAATAACAAGTGTATATGCTATTCCACTTACACCAGCTCCAGTGCTTAACCAATGGTCTTTTGTCGGATTTACATTTCTAAATAATTCTGTGTTTTCAATTTTAGGCAATAATTGTTTCCAGAAGTTCCTTCTTATTACAAATCGACTTGTCTTTTGATCAATTTCAGCTTCTGATGAATATTTAATTATCAATTCATCTTCTAACTCAAATGAAACTAACAGTTTTTTTAAAGTATTAAATTTGGTATTGCTATCAATATTAGCTTCAATAAAATAGCCGTTAATTAGAGATTGAGGTGAACGGAAATCATTTTCATTTCTTGTTAATTTAAGCACCTCGTTTTGAGCTAAAAGTAATTCTGGATTACGTTGATATAGCTTTCTTACGACATAAAAATACATCTGCGCAATAGCGCTTTCCTCTATTTTGGTGTTTTCAAAAATGAAATACTCTAACTTTTTATGGGTCGGTTTTTCTGCATCAAAAAAGTTAACTTCAGTACCATTCTCTATAATTGGTAGCTCAATATTAGGGTATTCCCATATTGATAAGAAACGTTCAGCAATTATCTTAAAACGCTTTTCATAGTTTTCCACATTCCAGACGCTTATGGTATTCAAATAAGAGTTTAGCCATAATCTACTGAATTTATAGCCCTGCTCTCCACCATTTTGGTTCATGGATTGTTTTTCTGAAAAACATTTATTACTTAATGACCCATTATTACCAGACAGAGTTAGATTTGCAATAGTGTTTACATATTTTTCTTTAAACACAAAAAACTCGTCTGAACTTAATTCTGTTATCCAATCCTCATTCGGATTTTGTGGGAAAATATGTTCGATAGTAATGTTCTCGTTAGAAGTATCAACAAATTCTCTATTATTGTGATTCTCCAACATTTCGAACATATAATTTCTATTCTTCGACTTAATGTTGTACAAGTCTTTATCTTTCAGAGCGGTCAATAATTCTTCGTTTGTAGGGAATTTTGCACTTCCCTTTTTCTTCATCAATGCGATAGCAATTGATTCGTAATACTCTTCGGTATCAACCTCAGAATATAACGTCATAAATATTTTGTTTAAGGCATTAGTAGGTAATCCTACAACAAATCTACGCCACGCATATGATTGGATTAATTTTAATATATTAATAAGAGTATTATTATCAATAATGCCATTATCAGCATCTTCAAAAATTTGCAATAGAAATGGAAAAGCAACATTAATTTCCAAGCGAGTAATGTACTCTAGTTGAGATCTTAAATTATGATCTATAACTGTGGTTGGGTTAATGAATTTTCTGTAATGAGCAGAAAGGGATTTTATTTTCTCTAATTCTTGATGATATGCTTCATCTTTTTTATTGAAATACAGTTTTTTAAATTCTGTATAAACTTTCCCTTTATTTGGTATTTTCTTATTTCTCAATGTCAGGTAATCTCTGATGTAATCAGAAACCATAGACTTTTGTTTGTTTAAGTCACGAGCATTGTTTTCTATCGGATTCCATATTTTTTCAAAGATATTATTCTGATCCTTTGGGTCTAAATCCATTAAAATGAAATTACGAATCAGGTCAGATTGAGAAAGATCTAACCCAGTAGAATTTAAGCTTTCAAAAATTCGTTGAGGATCATCTTTACCTCTTTCTAAGGAAATTTCAACAAAAATAAGTCGTTTGATACCGTTTAATATAATTTGGAAGTTTTCTTCGTTTATTCGATCTCTAAAATAATTGTAGTTCTCTATCACATTAGAATAGCTGCCAAATTCATTTTCTGTTTTATTCATTATGGCACTAAATGCCAATGAATTAGAGTCAGTTTGTTTTAATTTTAATTTACTAGATTCTTTCTGTACATATTGATTTGTTAAATACATATTGTAAAGCATATCTACTTCTTGTTGCATACCATAATCTTTGGCAAAACGATACAATGCGACATATAGAATATTTATAGTGGTCAAACGCTGCTGTCCATCAATAATCACCAATTCTTTGACTTCACTTGTGCTATAAGCACCTTCATGGATAAACACAATACTTCCTATAAAGTGTGTTCCTCTATCATCTTGCTCAACAGATATTATATCATTGATTAGCTCTTTACATTCATTATTTGTCCAATCGTAATTTCGTTGGTATACAGGTATTACAAATTGTACATTTGGCGCTTGTAAAAAATTATTAATTGGTAATTCGTTTGCTTTCATATTTCTTTATTCTATATCAGACTCTTTTCCTATTGATTCCATTAATTAGGAAACGTAAGATTAAGAGGAAGACTATCCATTACTTAAGATTATAAAACACTTCAATAGTCTTCGGACCAAAGCCTTTGAATCCTCTTAAAAACTCTCTAGACTCGTTAGTATCATTTGACAATATTTTCTCACATCTTGTTAAGCCTTCTTGATTTATCTTACTTGATGCTTCTTGAAGTCGTTCTGCGATCATATATGTAAGTGATCCTCTATCGTATCCACCCCTCTTCAGTTTATTGCCAATTTCGATTACGTCAAGGTTTTCCAATTTTTGAACATCAAATAACTCTTGTGATTTCATTTCATCTAAATTCTTTAGTGTATTTGAAATATCCCATTTATTTACGGAAATAAGTGAGCATACAAATTTTTCCCATGTCGTTAGTTTCATATAGTTGATTTTAGTTTTTCTCTTAATTCGTTGAGTGATACTATTTCCTGTCCCTTTTTTATACCCCAATATGTCCAACCGTTGAGACTTAGTTTCTCAATCCATCTCGCTGCTCCACTTGGATACTCATAAGTTTTTTCAACTCCATCAGACACAACGGTAATTGTTCCATTTTCATTCAGTTTCCCAAGTTTCTCCCCAGTCTTAACTTTATAGAGATCTGTCGAAGGTTGTAGCAAATCATTTTTGATTAAATCTTCAATTGTAATTTCTGCCATAATTCAAGTAATATTTTTTTTGTAATATTCAATTCCTTTGAGCACAACCTCTATAGTTTGTTTAATTTGATTTATACTGTCAATAGAAGGTAAATCAAATTTTCTTGATCCCATTTTTTTCAATGCTCCTGTGCAACCATGGATAACTTCAATAACTCCATACTTTTCTTTAGTATTCGTTGGATAGTAAATTATTATCAAAGGAATATTTTCTTCTTTCGATAAATAATCTCTTAAAACTTCTAACCGATCATATTTTCTTCCATCTGGTTTTGGGTAATAATTGGAGATTTTTTGATAACTTATGTCAGAGCTTAAGTTGTGTTTTTTGAATTCAATTATACACTTTGCCCTTCCTTCATCATCAACAAGAAGCAAATCTGCATCTCCAGGATAAAGGCTATTAGAAGTTGAAAGAAAGCATTCCAACCGTGATGTTCCGTAGTACAAACCTTTTGATCCTATACTAATCGAACCCCCAGAGTTATTTTGTATTTTCTCCTTTAGTTCATTTATGCTAATAATAGTTGTTTCATATTCAATTTTATTGTTTGAACCAGATGAGAACCTGACAAGTAATAAATTTGATTTTTCATCACTCCAATTATTGGAATCATCAAAAATTATTGCGTATGGAATGATAGAATAATTTTCACAAAATTTAGTATATGTTTCTACAAAGCTTTCGCCATAAGCGTTGTTTAATTCTTGAGGAATGTCTGCTAGGTTGAAATTTGTATTAATTGAACTCTCACTTATTCCCTTTAACCAAAACTCTTTAGTCAAAGTAATAGGAGATTTACTCCAATCAACAAAGAAGTCAAAAGTAAGAGCACGAAGATTGAAATGACCAAGAATACTAGTGACGAACCAATCCTCTGGATTGCCACAAAATGAATTTGTGCGCGGTAATTTCTCGCGGTTTTCACAACTAGCTAATTGTGGTTTTTTAATCATATTAATCTGTTACTGCTTGCCTAATATTAAAAAGTTGGGTTAAAGATTCAGTCACTGTCTCCATATACTCCTCAATGTTAAAAGCACTAAACACTGTGCGTTCGAAGTTAACTCGATCTTCTTGTTGCAATTCAATATCAAGGGGAAATCTTTCTCTGTTAAGTAGAGGTTGGAATGAATCAATGATTGCTTGACTGGACTCTTCATCCAGCAATTCAGGAGAGAGAATCCTAAAGTTTTCTTCAATTTTGTCTTTGCTTAGGTCTAATGCTCCAAGCCCTCTTCCAAATCCAAGTGACTCAATAAAGAACATACTCATAATACTATTAAGCAATGCATGTATTAGAATCATTTCAGCTTCAGATTTATTTTCAAGAAGTGAAAAGCGAATTAACCTTTGGTCAACAAACGCTCTGTTTTCTAGTCTAGATATGAAAAGACTTTTATCGTAATTTATATTGGCAACAAAATCTGCCATTGTTTCAGCTCTCATCTCGTACCACCTAGAACCAGTTCTTTGTAACACCTCTGTAAGAGGTCGTCCATTTGTGTTTGTTAAATTTTCAAAGCTTCTAATCCAATTCAGTGCTCCATTATGATTAAGAGCTTCTAAGGTGCTTATATCTTCGGAACAACAAAAAGCTTCTTTGTTTGGTCTGCAACTTAATCCTCTAGCTTGAGCCCCTCTTAGATTCTTTAAGACTGGTCTTATATAATCTGGTTCGATTCCATGCCCTGCCGCAGGATAAAACATCGGATTCCAACCACGACGCTCTCCTCTTGCTATATCAAATATTTCGTTCACTGGTATAAACCTATCTTGAATATTTAAAATCCAATTCAGGTCGACAAATAAAGAACTCCATGATAGACCTAGTTCTTTTAGTTGGAGAATACGCTCGTTTGTATAAGAAACTGAAGAAACAATATCACTATTGTTTTTGAGAAGGATATCGTCAGCAACAGCACTAACATCATCTATAGAATTTAAAGATTCTTCTAGCCTATGAAAACCAATAGCAGAAGTTGATAAAACAGTACTTGGATGTACTCGTTTCTCGGCTATTAATAAGGTTGTAACGACATCAGCATTTTCAAACCATTTTCCATTTGCTGATATTACAATATGTTTTAGTTCATAGAAATATTGAAGTAATTGAATAAAGTCAGCACCATAATTTGTTCCTAACCACGCATTGGATAGGATCAAACCGATTTGACCTTCATCTTCCAAAATATTATAAAGATAAAAAGGGATATATGTGTAAATATCGCTTCTACCGGGTAAACTAAGGTCTGTTTCAACTTGATTTGAAATCCAATTATTTATTTGAGCAATATCTGGATTAAGGTGTCTTATATCCTCTTGCTGAATGAATGGTAAGTTAGATATTACATAACCGACTCGAGTAAATGGAATTGTAACATTTTGACCATTATTCGGATCTTTAAAGTTAATATTTTCACCAACAGACAGTTCAATTACATCCTTTCTGAATATTTTAAGAATTTTACCAAAATTTTCAGGTTTACTTAAGGACAGAGTCGCCAACTGAATTGGAAAGGCATATTTATCAGAAGCCCAAATTGTGTTAATGACCTCATCATCAACGATACCAACTTCTGTTTTTATCTTAGCAGCTGATGCAATGATAGTTCCTGTTCCACAACAAGGATCTAAAACTGATTTAGTTTTATCTGTGATTGTTATTCGAGCTAATAACTCTGCAAGCTTAACAGGTGTTGAAAATTGACCTGCAATTCTACGTTTTGCATTATTTATAGAAGTCTGAAGTATATCATGCAATATTTTAACATCTATTCCAGCAATGTTAAGTTCTAATAAAAAAGTATTTAATTGAATGATTTGATTCCAAGCAGTTGTCGAAATATTTTCTTGCCCTATATTGATGCTGAAAATATTCCAGAAATTACAAGAATCTGTAATTTCTTTTAATAAATCTATTGCCTCGCTGACATCTGTATTGAAATCAATTAAATCAATTCTTTTCGCTTCATCAAAATAGTTTTTGATGATATGACCAAATACTATTTTAATCACCCAATCGGTTAAAACCACTTTTGCAAGTACCTTATATTTATCTTCTGAAGTATATGCAGGATATTCATTGGATGAAGACCTCCACCAAGTATTGATCTGAGCGTTAAGAATGTTATTAGATCTTGATCCGTTGATTAATTCTTGGGCTGTTGCATCAGTGTTTTCTAGTATAATGTCAATAACTGAAGTTAAGGAAAGAACTTCTGCTGCAATTCTCCCCATTATACGTCCTGACTCAAAATAACTAAATAGAGTTTCTAAAATATTATCAAGAAGTTCCTTCCAAATTTGTTCATTATCCTTTACTTCAGAACGATTGTTGATTCTTATGTCATCCCAACTATATAAAATTTCAAAGTCATCCGAATCGACTTCAGATCTTACATATAGAACAGCGGATTTAACATTCCAGAGTACAAAACTATCCAGTTTAAGGATATTAGCTTTAAGTATGGCATTTGATATTAATTCACTGTCATTTATTGCCGTATCAGGCATTTTTAATTCCCACCCCTGTATTATCTCCCCTTGATTTTTATCTCCAAACAATAAAACATCTGGGAATAAGCTTGATCTATTATTCTTTATTGTATTTTCTCCTCCTGCCCCTTTTATCCTTTTATCTCTATTGGATAAATAAACATTAATATGGGAGATAACGTCAATCGCCCAGCTTCGTTCATTATAATTTACAACTGGCATTCTAATTCTTGGATTAAATAATTATCTACTTCAATTTGATTTAACTTAGAAACTGATAGTTCATCAATGTTATCATTAATTTCTTTGAGTCTTTTTTTGCTCGGTTTCTTATTTGATTCGAGTAAAACCTCCTCCAAACGCATTCTGATTCTTTCTTTCTTCGCCCAGTCAATTCTTTGATTGCATACTTTTATGAAATCTGTTTCCTTATTTTTGAACTGAACCGAACCCTCATTCAATTCTATACCGATAAAATTCCTATCCTCTAAAACTGCTGCTACCATAAAACTCCCACTTCCACAGGTATTGTCAAGCACAATATCATTTTTCTTTGTAAACGTTCGTATAAAATATCTTCCCAGCTCTACAGGTTTTTGAGTTGGATGATACACTTCTCCTTCCGATTCAGCTGTTTTGAAATAAATAATATCGGTAGGATATCTTTTACCTTCACTTTTAACTTCAACAGGTTTAAAATCACCATAACTTCCTGATAATTGATTCTTACGAACTCCTTTGTTGTATGGTGTTCCATCTTTCATTTGAGGTACATATAAAGGTTGCTTTTTATAGAATATGCAAACATCCTCATGTTTACGGAGAGGTTGTTTTTTGGCATTAAGAAAATTGGTTGGTTTAGATTTTTCCCAAACGATTTTGTATTTGAACATTTTCTCGTTGCTCAAAATTAGTTTTGCGGTGAATATTCCTTGAGAAGTCAAAACAATTGCTCCATTAGGTTTAACAATTCTGTTATAATCTTTCCAAAGTTTATTAAGAGGGATAACACTGTCCCATTTATTCTGAGTAGTACCATAAGGAAGATCACATAAAACCATGTCAATACTATTGTCAGGTATTGATTTCATAACTTTCAAGCAATCTCCTTGATGTATCTTGTTCAATAATTCTTCAATTTTTTTCATTTTCATATTCTTCGGTAGAGATAAGTAATTCATTAACATCAACCTTTAATAACTTAGCTATTTCATACAGCAATTCTAAACTTGGTTGTCTGCGATTATTACAGTATTCGTTAACCATGCTGAAACTTTTGTTGAGCTTCTCAGATAGCCAAACCTGTTTAATACCTTTTTCTTGCAACACCTCTTTTATTCGGTTCATATTGTCATTTTAAGAACGTTTGACAATATACTAATCTGCAAGCAGAAAACAACCGATATTATCATATATTTTTATTTAAACTTTTTTAAAATTAAATCAGTACGACGTAATCTTCTTACGTACTATGAAAAAATTAAATTTTAGTTTGAATCATTAGAAAAAATTAAACTCAACATCTATTTTTGTCCTTTAATGAAGAAGAATATCGATATAACAAAGTTTCTTGATGGCACAGAGTTCGGGCGTTTAAAGGTGCGTGTGTTTGTGTAACTGAATGAACGATATTCCGAAAAACCAGAAGATTTGACTGATATTAAAGCCGAGGTTAAAAAGGTTTTTAGCGTACCAGATGTAGAGATGATAGCCGAACAATGGTATAATCTTACTTTTGAATAGCTTTTTTATTGATGAAGTTTGATAGAGTTTGATGAAGTATGACGGAGTTTGCTAGGAAAAGTATAGCAAAAAAAAATCCCGCTAAAAGCGAGATTTCATTATCAACAATATTTTAGTTTTCGGCTGAATTTAAACTTCTATGATAGTCTATCAGGTTTTCTAAACTGACCTTTTCTATCAAAAGAACCTTTGGATCTTCCTCTGTTTTGCAGAACTGACCAATCAAAAGTTTGCTCTCATAAAACACTACGATATCGTCTTCCGTCCAGTTCATTTCTGACTTTAGGAAAGGATATGTTTCAAATATTTGTTTGACTGTGAGAAACATCCTATCGTTTTGATTGTCATTAGATTCTAAAGGTACGGATATTTCATTGCAATTCCTGAAACATCTGAGTAAATTGTTTTTATCCATATATTATTTTTGATTCTAAGTGTTGATGTGGCGATCACGGTTTACGTCATTTACAAAATCTATGAGCTTTAAAAAGCTTTGTTCCGTTATCATTGCTTTGTTTTCCTTTCCTCCCACAAAGCCCACTAACAAGCCTGCCCTAAAGAATATTCCGATTTTAGTTGGTGTCCATCCAAGCTTTGCAGCTTGTGGGTAAAGCTCCATTAATTCGCTTGGTGAATATAATCGGACAGGACTCATTAATTATTTGAAGTTTAGCGGTATAACAGATATATAACGCAAAAAATCTCATTTTGACACATACAATTTATTGTTTGGCTTGATTTATAGCGTATTCGGAGTGTTTTTAACAATTATTAGTACAGGCAACAAGTCAAAAAGCTCACTTTTTTCAAAAAAAAAGCAGGTACTAGTCCCCCCCACGTACCCCCCTTAGGTTGTCGTCCACCGCTTATAACCTTCTGAAATTTGTAAAAACGAACGATATGAATGAGTTAAAAGGAAGCAAGTTAATCTCTACTAAAGACATTCAAATCATCACAGGATACTCAATAGAGGTTTGTCGTAGAGATCACAGAACGGTAAGAGATGCTCTTGGAAAAAAGAGCAAAATGCTAACGGTAAAGGAGTATTGCGATTACTACGAACTGGATTATTCCGAGATCGTTTCCTACCTCAATCCATATCGCTAAAAATTTATAGCCATGAGAATAGATAAATCAGACATCAATGTATTTCTGGCACTATGGATAAAGAGTGATCCAGAATTGTGGGGGGAATTAAGAGACATCCAAATCAAGCTCCTATTGCAGCGAATAGTTAAAGAGAAAACCTTTGCTGAATTGGCTCAAGAATATCAAGTCTGTGAGACCAAGCTACGACAAATCTTCAATGCTATTCTGAAAAGAATAGAACTATCACTTGGAAGAGATGTAGCCGTTCATCTGGCTAAGATCAGCCGATTAATTGAGCGCAAAACGGTCATGCGAATTGAGTCTGACTTCAATCAAATTTTCCTGAATTAAACAAGACTAAACACGACCAAACACTACTGAATACAACTATTCAGAATAAAGCAGAATAAAGCGTGACTGGATACAACCATTTGAAAATGAAAGCAAATAAACCTGCGGAACTTTGAAGAAACAAAAGCAAAAGTTATGGAAGCATTACTCATCATAAACTCGATACTGGTAGCGATCTGCCTGTACTTCATAAAAGACTTTCATGGAGATTTTAAGGAGGTAGCAAAAAAGGTCGAGAAGTTAAACGACAAGGTTCAACGCATTTCAATGAAGCTGAACGATCAAGTAGAATCAATAAAAAAAAAGATCAAGAAGATAAAAGGGTAGCCTAATGAAGAATTTGAAATACATAGCAATTGGTTTAGGATCATTCTTAGGTATCCGATACTTACTCTCTTTAAAAAGAGCAGGCGAAAAAGTTGTGATTAAAGTATCAGGGCAACGAGATCAAATAACAGCTCAAGGGATCAGCATTAGGATTCATTACAATATTCAGAATCCGACCAGAGCAACGATCAAAATGACCCCACCATTAATCAAACTTTCATCAGGAGGTCAATTACTAGCAAGTAGCACAATGCAAGAAGTGGAAATTCCTTCTTCGGTCAAGGACGCAAAGGGCAGAATCATTATGAACGCTTTCGCAGAGACAGGGAATATCACTACTAAAATTCTAGTGCCATGGTTGAGTGTAGTGGCTATTAGTCCACAACTATTAACCCGTTTGCAAAGCAATGACCCAGCAGACAAAGTGAAAATCGACATAGAGACTTTCACTCAATTATTCACAATGGCAGGAGATTATCCCTACCAAGAGAAAACAAGTGTATCACTATGAAAGCAGGAAAGAGACATATCAAAGGCGGAGATCAATTCAACGCAATGTTTCCAATTCCAGAGGGGAAAACGCAGCTCATCAAAAAAGCTGCAAACCTTGAAGATACACTCAAGTTGATGAAACAGATAACGGCAACAACGCTTGAAGATACAGCGACCATTGCCGAATACCTGAAAGCATCTACTGAAAAACAGACTTGTTCAAACATCTGGAATTTCTGTTTCAATCATTTGCAATACACAAAGGATGAAATGGGGAAAGAACAAGTTCGCAGACCATCCAGAGTTTGGCAAGACAGAAAGGAGGGCGTGGATTGCGATTGTATGAGCGTGTTTATTGGCTCAATCTTAACGAATCTGGGAATTCCATTTGCGTTTCGATTAACCAAGTATCAGTCACCTGAATTTGAACACGTGTACCCAATTGCATACACAAAGAACGGAGTATTAATCTTGGATGCTGTGGTTCACAAGTTCAACCGTGAAGTGCCGTATTCCGCTAAAAAAGACATCAAAATGGATTTAGAGTATTTAAACGGTTTTGACGAGGATGCCGAATTCGATCAGTTCACAGAAATTGATGAGATCCTCGAAAATGACTTTCCAATTGATGCTCAAGGAATAGTCGAACTGGAAGGTTTAGAAGGTAGAGCTGAAAGGCAAGCCCGAAAAGCCAAAAGAAAGGCTAAGAGAGCAGAAAAGAAAGCGAACCGCCCTCCATTAAAAGAGCGATTGAAAAAAGGACTGAATGTGATTAACAAATTCAATCCTGCCACAGCACTTCTTCGTGCAGGAGTTTTGGCAAGTATGAAATTGAATGTAATGAACGTAGCAAGTAAATTAAGATTTGCTTATTGGTCAGACAGTCAAGCTCGCCAAAACAACATGGACTTGAACAAATTCAACCAGTTGAAGCGAATTCGTGAGAAGATGGAAAAGATCTTTTTTGGAGCAGGTGGAAAAACAGAAAACCTGAAAAAAGCCATCCTATCAGGTAAAGGAAATAGAGACCGAAGAGTAACCTTAAATGGACTTGGAGAGATCATCTATCCAGTACATGACGATCAGGATTTAAGAACCATTCTTGGAGACGAACTCTTTGAAGATGAAGTTGGAGAATCTGGAGTAAATGGATTGGGCGCAGTTGCAACGGCTTCAGCCATAGCAGCAGCTTCAGGAGTAATTGGAACACTTGCAGCTTTAATTAAAAAGCTAGGAAGCCTATTCAAGTCTGGTTCGCCACAGGCAGACCAAGAAATAGTACAAGACAATACGGCTGCCGAAGAGGAAAAAACCAGACGTTTCAATTTTAAGAATTTGGTAAACAACTTCAAGAACAGAAACAGCAATGTAACAGATCCGACCACTCAGGCAACAGCACCAATTGTCGATCCCTCAATTCCAGAAGATCAAACATTCGATCCTGCCATGTATGATGATGAAGCTTCATTCACTAGAAGTGCAGAAGTTACACCAGAAGATAAGCCAGATGAAAAGAAAGGTGTTGTTGGATGGATCAAAGAACATCCTTTGCTGACCGCAGGAATTGCAACGGCAGTTGTTGGAGGAACTATTCTAGCAGTAAGAGCTGCCAAGAAGAAAAAGGGATTAGCAGGAGTTCCAAAAAAGAAGAAGACAAAAAGTAAACCCACAACGGCTAAAAAGCGCAAGACTCCTGCTAGGAAAAAGCCTGTGCGAAAAAAGCCAACCAGACGCAGAAAAAAACCAGTTAAACGGTCAACCTCTGTAAGAAAGGTGGAGCTGCTTTAATTAATGTTTAATCGCTAAAAATAAGTCAAATGAAAAAGAAGAAAAATAGCAATAAATCTGGCTCTATGCTTGAGAAGTATAAAGCCAAGAAAACCAAAGGCAACATTGCCAACACAGGATTAAAAACCCTAGTGGACTTGGTTGTCGGAGCTACACTTGGCGCAGGTATTGGCGCAACAACAGGTCGAGCAGCTCTTCCAGTAGGAATCTTACTTATGGCAGGTAGCCATTACTTTGATGAGGACACAGGAGTTCTCAGAATCGCAGGAGGTGCAACCATTGCCTACGGAATTGGGAAAGCAATCGAACATCAAAATATTGCAGCAGCTCAAGCAGTAAATGGATTCACACTTGCAGGAGAGCAAACCAAAGCCAAAACAAGGCTTACGCAATTCAAAGATGAAGTGTTTACTGCCTTTTACTTGAACAAGATTTTCAAGAAAAAAGAAGATGCACCAATATCGGATGACCAAGCAGTCGGATCAATTGATCTTTCTCCTTTAGAGATCTACGAAACAAATAACCGCAGAGAAGCCATTCAATATGAGATGAACCAAGAAGATGACTTTGAAGAGTTATCAGGCGGATATGATTACGAAAATCCAGAAGAGTACTCATTCGCAATGATTGAGGAAGATCCCGATTTAAGTCACATATAAACAAAACGAGTATTAACCATCCCGATTGTTCGGGAACAAAATCAAATGTTATGACAGATGATGTAATGAATAGCGAATACAACAACGTTGGAGAGTTGTTTGGAATTGGCGAACTGGAAAGAGCAACCCAAGGGATGTCTCCAGTAAAAAAAGCAATGTTTATCAAAAGAATTGCAGGACAAGTCCACAGTTCAAGAAGATCACGTGGCGAAATGGAAAAATTCTTCAAACAGCTTCCAAAGCACGTAAAAGGAGAATTACTCAAAGGAGGTGTAAGACTTGCGGATTACACAATTTACTCAACCAAACTGATCACTTCAAAAACGATCAAAATGTTTGAGCCACAAGACGACAAAGAAGTTGCTGTGAGAAATATCTCCAATGCAAAGTTGCCTAAGAACATGGTTTTCTTAGTGAGTGGAATTATTCTTTTGACAGGGAAAATTCCAGATCCACAGGACAAGGAATCAATAAAGGCAATCAATTTTGGAAGTGTTAGTAGAGTGCCTGCAATTGCAAATGGCGAATTCAGCTTGAAAGCAAATAGAAAACAAATTGTACCAGAGAACCAATCTATCAGAAGGTTCATCACGGACAATGATACAACAGTGCCTTTAGGCTACTACAAGTTGGACAATCCGAGATTAATCAGAGATGAAGAGTTGATTGAATTTACAGTTGAATTGGGAACTATGTTCAACATCCCCAACAACGAACAATACCTCTACATTGGATTAGACGGTACTGGAACCACTCCTTGATTTCTTGCCAAGGTAAGTTTGGTAGCTGTGGCATCCCTCTTTAGCCACAGCCTGCCAGACTAAAAAACAAATCATTAAGCACATATAAAATCAATTGAAATGAGTTACAAGCATAACATCATAAAGGAACGTTTTGACCTAAAAATCACCAGTCCGAACCAAGTTTTTAAAGGCGAATTTGAACTGGATAAGAACGCCAATTTCCTTATTGGTATTGGGTTAACGTCAGATAGAGATGATCTACTTTTCTATCGTGGAACGCAAAAAATTCAAGTGAATGACCAAGAGTTGTTTCCTGAAGAATTTGAAAGCCGACTACTCATGTCAGGGGTTAATGTTTCCCCTAATGATCGAATGATCAAGGTTGGGAAAATTGAAACAGGGAATGGACGTGTTGAGATCTGGTTTAAAGATCAAGATCACCCTTTAGCCAAGTTCACTCCTTACCGAGTAACCATCTACACCTTTTCAAAAGTTGATTGCAATAATGATTAAGCGAATTGTACATATCGTTCGTGTCAAAAGACAAGGAGAAAAGCTACAATTTCAAGTTAAGCTGCCATCAAATGTCAATCAAATATTGTCGATATGGGCAACTGCAAATCCTGCCGAGAAAAGACAAGTTGTTGGAGATGTAATTGAAGATTTACAGCCAGTTGAAAAGCTTTTAATTCGTCCAGTTTTTCCAATCAAACCACTAGCAAGATCAATAGACTACAACAAAGAAATTGGCTGGCTATGGATGAGACTATCAGAGTGCAGAGATGTGTTCTACACCCAGATTATTAGACAAAGTGATAAGCTGTTTAATCAGTCCATTCACTTACACAAAAGTCCAGGGGATTTTGGTGGAGGTCTATTCTGGATTAATGGCAAACAACATCAAGAATTTAATCTGACGGCAGAGCCAGATACGCAAGTTTTGGAGGGCTATTATGTTGACCGATTTGGGACTGGTTTAGCAGACTTCTACGAATTAAAAATCTACTTAACACTTGAGGTATGACAGAAGGATTAGCCATAGAGATTGCCGAGCGCAAAATGAAAGAGTTGGGAGTTGGAGATAACTACCTCATACGGTTAAGACATTTTCAAATTCCACCTGCTAGTAAGATTGAATTGGATGCAGAAAACGAACTCTTGATTCTAGTTAAGCCAGATGAATATGTCAAGATGTATTCCAAGGCAGGGATCTTCAATTTAAGAGATAACCGCATCAATGAAATGCAATATATCCACCGAGGGAAAACATGGATTATCAACCAAGAAACCAAACGCTACTTGCAGGTCAAAATCATTCAGGTAATACCGAACATAAAATTGAAATAAGATGGAAGAAATATTTGAAAATAAGAACCCCAAAAAGACGGGTAAAGTGTTTAATGAACCATACAACATTCAGCGTATCAATCGGCTGAAAGGAATTATTAAAGGGATTCATGAACAAGGAGGATGTAAGTTCTACTCAATTTTTGTGGACGGGGAAATGGTAGTAGCGAAGAACGACAACATTGAGCTTTTTGACAACTACCATCAATACATGGAACCGAATACACAGCAAGTTGAAATTCGATTGCACTTCGGTAGATCCCCAAATTGCAACAGACATATTTTCCATACCAATCAAACGGCATTAAGTGGTGTACCTGCAAAGGATGTGGAGCAGCGAATCAAAGAAGCTTTGGAAAAGCAAAAAATGGAAACGGAAATCGACCTTTTGAAAAAAGAGTTGAAACGAAAATCCAAAAAGCTCAAGCAATTCAAAACACTTCAGGCAGAACTGGACGACAAGCAGATCGACATCAAGGATCTGATAAAACAAGGAATGGAGATTTACGGTCAGTTCAATGCTAACAAATCAGGAGCAATAAATCCTACTGTTCATGGTGCGCCAGAAGTTGAAGTGGAGGTTGAATCAGAACCAGAAACAAAAGCGGATAAGCATTATCAGAAAATGAAAAATGAATACTCCGAAAAAGAACTGGAGAAAGCATTAAAGACGTGGGAAATATTCACGGCTTACCCAGAACTCAGAAAGGAATTCACAGAATTAGTTAATCATAAAATCAAGCAAAATGGAGAAGCATAAGTTCACAATTAGCATTTCGGGCAGCAAAAAAGAAGCAACCGAAAAAGTAAATGGTTTAGCGGTTTTAGCAGCCTATTTATCAACTGACACAATCAAAGCATTGGCAAAAGTGGTCAAAGAAGATCCTGCCAAGGTGGAGTTTGCCAAACACTACTTAGGAGTTTCCTAATCATCAAAATTCAGAGCAATGAAAAATGAAGTAATGATACAGCCACAACAACAGCAGCCCACCACACAAATTGTGTTGGATCAGGAAAAGCGTTCATGGTGGAACAGCTTGACGGATAAACAACGTCACGCCATTACTTCATTGGCAATTGTTCTAGGTATTTCAGTTGTAGCTGTAATTGCAATAAAGTTCGCATCAAATCAAGTACGAGAAGCCATAGCTAACAAAGAGGAGAACAACAGTTTTGGATCTAAGGATCATGCGACTTGGGCAAAGCAACTTAAAAATGCTTTTGACAATGACGGTTGGTGGGGAACGGATGAGGTCGCAGTTCGACAAGTGTTGAGAGCAATACCATCACAGGAGGACTTTCAAAAGGTTCAAACATCCTATCGAAAACTGTACAAAGGAGCAAACCTCATTGAAGACATGACCAGCGAGTTGAAAACAAGTGAATTCAATGAAATGCTTGCCATTGTTCAGGCTAAACCTCAAAAGGCGAAAGATGCTGGATCACCAATTTATGATCCGCATGGTTGGGCAAAACGATTGTACAGCGCATTAGACTACGCTTGGTTAGGGCTTTTCTGGGGAACAGACGAAGATGCGGTCTTAGCTGTGTTTAGTGAAATCCCAACTCAAAAAGCTTTCAACGAAACAGCACAGGTTTATGCCAATATGTATGGTACTTCTCTAGCAGATGATTTAGATGGAGACCTTGACTGGACAATGGATTGGCGAGAAAAAATCAAGAAGAAACCAAAAAGTTAAACACTCAAAAAGACAAGATAATGGAAAAGAAAACGAAATATATTTTAATCGGTCTGGGTGTGGTAGCAGTTGGTACTGGGGCGTATATCTTCTATCAACAAAGAAAGAAAAAGCAAGCCAATACCCAACGTGATTTTGAATCGGCAATCAATAACAACACATTGCCATTGCCAACAACAACATCATTACCATCAAAACCGAGTAGTTCAGGATCTAGCAGTAGTGGTTTTCCACTCAAAAAAGGTAGTAAAGGAACGCTAGTAACAAGTTTGCAAAAGGCACTCATCAAAAAGTACGGAGCTTCCATTCTCCCAAAATGGGGCGCAGATGGATTTTTCGGATCAGAAACAGTCAATGCCTTAATCTCAAAAGGTCTTCCAACATCAGTTGATTCAGACACTTTCACAAGTATTGTACTTAGTTCTGGTTCAAGTTCAGGATCTTCTAGTGTGCCAGATGTATTGGCAGATGATACGGCTTCAGCCATCTCAAATAAGTTACACAAAGGAATAGCAGCCAAAGATGGTGGAATTGTTTTACCTGCTTTGCGAAAAATTCGAGATGTAAACCACTACAAAGAGGTTAGCACAATCTTCAAGCAAACCAAAATTGGATGGGTAAGCAAAACCATTGTAACAGCACTTCTTGACGCATTTAAACTAGCATCTAATAGAAAGAAAATCAACGAACATTTCTATCGAATTGGATTGAAGTATGACGGATCTAAATGGTCATTATCAGGTTTTCTAGGTGTAATAGATCAATTGGTAACTATCCAACCAACCTATGTGTGGAATGATGCAGGTCACAAGCTGCAAGTTCCAAAGGACACAATTCTGGGCGAATACTTAGATGCAAACAATGGCGTGACTGAATTTGAAACGCTTGACGGCAGAAGATTATTCGTGAATACTAATCAAATAAGATACGCACAATGATAGCACAAGTAAGACAAATTGCAAAAGACAGAGGTTTTGTTCTATATGAAGAACCTTACCGATTAAATATCTGGGCATTTCGTGCGAACAGCGAAAAGCCAAATTCATTTGATGACGAACTACACGTTTTCACAAACATTGCTCAATCAGGAAGACCAAAATGGGCATATCTGGTTTTTAAGATAACTACAGATCCGGGTACTTATTGGTTGAAGAATCCAATGAACCCAAAAGGAACTGCAATTCTTAAAGCAGGTCAATATGTGGATGTGTATCGAATTGACAAGCATAGAA
Source organism: Lishizhenia tianjinensis (assembly GCF_900116425.1). Classification (GTDB taxonomy): domain Bacteria; phylum Bacteroidota; class Bacteroidia; order Flavobacteriales_D; family Crocinitomicaceae; genus Lishizhenia; species Lishizhenia tianjinensis. The sequence goes on from NZ_FPAS01000003.1 coordinate 210,763, forward strand.
ACAAGTATTACGCACTTTGTCAACGAAACGGAAAAGTCACGGTAATTAGAGACTATGACAGAGATTCACTTCTTGATTTTAATAATGGTAAAGAAGAAACTGGAATGTTTGGAATTAACATTCACAGAGCCAGAAAAACGGGAGAAACATACACAGTAGATAACCATTCGGCAGGTTGCCAAGTTTTCAAGAATGCCAATGACTTCAACTTCTTTATGAAGCTCTGTGAAGTTCACAGAAAACTGTACGGTAACAAGTTTACCTACACGCTTATTGATAAGCGCATGGAGTTTAGAAGTAAGCTCAAAAAGATCACAATAGGTTCAGTATTAATCAGCATCCTTTTAGGAGGATATTTCCTTGTAACAAATGAAGACAATGAGTAAGAAAATATCATATAGCAAGTTAACCTTTATCCTTTCAGTTATTGGTTTTCTTGGTAGTCTGGGATTCTATTTCGGAGTATTGAGAGAGATCTATTCCGAACCAGATTCAAAAGTAGTAATCGAACGATTAGAAAAAGAAAACAAAGAGTTAAAAACCCAAGTCAAGGTATTGACTGGAATGGTGGACGAATGTAAAGATGAGTAAATCAAGAGAACATATCATTTCAAAAGCGGAGCGAGAATTTGTCAATAAAATCAAAGAAGCCTTACTGAAAGAACAAAAGCTATCCAGACCAAAAACGGAAAGCATAGCTAAGTCTTTTGGTATTATCGATAAGACAAAAGTGAAAGAGTTAACTGAACAAGCCATTGTTGAAGTAGCTCGCTCCATCTCCCTTTCAAATGATAGTCCTTTTGATAAATACCAGAACATAGTAGATCTATATTCCATTCAAACCAATTTATCCTTTAGAACCAGTATGAGTGTGTTATTACAACAATACTCAACGCCTGCGCCAATTGGTTATTTAATGGGACTTTATTGTGGGATAGATGATGGAGAAAAGACATTGTTTGAACCATCAGCAGGAAATGGACTACTAACCATTGCTACCAGACCATCCAAAGTAACTGTAAATGAGATTGACCCAATTAGAAGAAGAAATCTAAAAAGCCAAGGTTACAATGGTACTTACGCATTAGATGCAAGTCAGGAGTTTCACAGGTTCGCTAGAAAGTTTGATGCCGTAATTACCAATCCTCCTTTTGGAAGATTAAGTAAAGCTGCGGATCACAATGGATTTTTAATCCGTGAACTCGATCATCACATGGCAATCCTAGCATTGCAGACTATGAAGACTAATGGTAGAGCAGCAATAATTGTTGGTGGTCATACCGTTTGGGATGAAAGAGGTCGAATCCAAAAAGGGAAAAACAGAATCTTCTTCAATTATCTCTACAAGCATTACAACATAGATGATGTGATTCTAATTGATGGAAGCAGTTTGTATTCACGTCAAGGTACTTCATTCAACACTCGATTAATCCTAATCAACGGAGTGAATAAGCAACAAAGCGGAGTTGCTCCTCTCAAAACTACCGATCAAGCCACAGTAGTTAAATCATTTGATGAACTCTATAACAGAATTAGTATGCACTTTCCAAATAAAAATAACCAGTTAAGTAAGCTTGAGTTAGAAGCTCTGGAGCTTGAAAGTCAATTGTTAGCACAAGAATTGGGCGCACCGTATGTTCCTGCATCCGATTCTTGTGTTATTCTAGATACGCAAGTTCCAGATGCTATGGAGTTTGAAATGCACCAAGCCATTTCAAGAATTAAAGAAGATGTTGGAGGGGACATAGATAATTTCGTTCGTCACCGTCTAGGCTACAATACAAAAGCCGAATTGTGTCGATCACTTTCTGCCGAACAAATTGATGCAGTTGGAATGGCAGTTTATAATATTGAAGCACTTAACCAAGCAGTAATAATTGGAGATCAAACAGGTATTGGTAAAGGTCGAGTGGCTGCATCTATTATTCGCTATGCGGTTCATCAGGGCATAATGCCCATTTTTCTTACCGAGAAATCCAATCTGTTTTCGGACATCTACAGAGATCTATCAGCTATTGGTTCAGCTCATTTAAAGCCGTTTATAGTTAATGCTAGAGCTAGTAAAACTCAAATCAAAGATGAGAATGGAAATGTAGTGTATGAAGCGTTATCAAAACCAGAACAAGATCAAATTTTTGAAGATCGAAAAATTCCAAGTGAATACGATTTTGTTGTAGCTACTTATTCTCAATTCAACTCACCACAAAAGAAACCTCAAAAACCACAATTCCTATTATCCATTGCTAAAAACAGCATCATCATAATGGATGAAAGTCATAATTCTAGCGGGTCATCCAATACAGGAATTTTCATGCAAGGTGTATTGGCTAGAACTTCTGGTGCTGTGTTTTTATCGGCAACATTCGCTAAGCGACCAGACAATATGCCCATCTATGCTATGAAAACGGCTATTTCAGAAGCGAATATGTCAAAAGAAGACTTGGTAGATTCGATCAACAAAGGTGGAGTTGCATTGCAGGAAGTGTTAGCCAGTCAATTGGTGGCTGAAGGTCAAATGATAAGAAGAGAAAGAACCTATGAGGGAATCGAAGTAAACTACATAACACTTACAGATAAAGCCAATGAGCATAAAGCAATAGCCGACAATATCACAAACATTGTTCGAGATATTATCGCTTTTCAAACTAATCATATTGACAATCGAGTTGATGAGTTGGATGAAATAGCAGCAGCCGAGGGAAAAGAAGTTGATTTAAGAGAGGGAACAAACCAAGCAGGAGTTGATAACCAACCATACTTTTCAAAAGTATTCAATGTGATTAATCAAATGCTTTTCTCCATCAAAGCAGAAGCGGTTGCTGAAAAAGCCATTGCACGATTAAAAGAGGGCAAAAAGCCAATTATAGCATTCGCTAGTACTATGGGTAGTTTCATTGAGCAAATGGAAGATCAAAACGGAATGCCAGTAAATCATGGAGATACAGTAAAAGCAGACTTTTCAATCGTTTTGGAAAAAGGACTTGAAGGTGTTATGCGCTATACTGTTACTGAACCTGATGGCTCTAAGTCGTATGCAAAATTTGATATTGCCGAACTATCAATTGATGCACAAGAGGAATACTTTAGAATTGCAGAAAACATCAAGAAGATAGCAACGGGAATTACAATTTCTCCGATTGATGTCATAATCCAGAAAATTCAAAAAGCAGGTTATTCAGTTGCGGAAGTAACAGGAAGAAAACTACAACTTCAGCTCAACTTACAATCAGGTATGGGAGTGATTGAACCACGAAAGAAAGTCAACACCAATGATGCTTTCAGAGAGTTCAATAACAATGAAGTTGATGTTTTACTCATTAATCAATCTGGTAGTACAGGAGCTTCAGCCCATGCAATCGTAACAGATAAAGTTTCAGCAGATGAAGTGAGACAACGGGTTATGATTGTTCTGCAACCAGAACTTGACATTAATACAGAAGTTCAGAAAAGAGGTCGAATTAATCGTACTGGTCAGATTCTTAAACCAATTTATGATTACGTAAATTCTGCCATTCCTGCCGAACAACGTTTAATGATGATGCTTCAAAAGAAGCTTAAAAGTTTGGATGCGAATACTTCATCCAATCAAAAACAGAGCAACAGTATTTTAGATGTTCCAGACTTTTTAAATAAGTACGGAGACAAAGTAGTTGTTGAATATCTGATGGAAAATCCAGAGGTAAATGAGCTTTTAGGAGATCCTTTAAAGCTTGGAACAGGAAACGAAATCAAAGATGGAGCTGCACATAAAGTTTCTGGACGTGTAGCTGTGCTTTCAACACAAATGCAAGAGGATTTTTACAAGGACATCAAAGATCGTTACGATACAATGGTTGAGTACTTGAAGCAATCTGGTGATTATGATTTGGAAGTAGAGCAACTGGATTTACAAGCGGAGCTTATTTCATCTACTATTATTAAAATCGGTAAAGGAGGTAATTCAAGCTTTGGAGAGGATAGTATTCTGGAAAAGGTTTACGCCAATGTTTTGAAAAAACCATTCAAGGCAGAGGAAATGAAGAATATGGTTCTACAATCTTTAGAGGGTAGAACAGCCGAAGATATAATGGATCGAATGATTGATGATTATGAGCGATTCATGGCTGAAAAACTCCAATTAACAATCAATGAAATCTCAGATAAATATCATTCTCTGATCAACAATGTACCTAGTGAAAAGAAAGTCATAAAGCTACTAGACTCTGATCCACAGGCTGCACAACGATTAATAGAAGAAAGAACAGCTGAATTACGCCAAGCTCAAGATAAGAGACTACGAGATGAGGAGAAAGTAACAGCCAATAAAAAGCAATATATCCGTGGGCTTTTTAAATACTTCAAAGTTGGTAAACGATTGCTTTATCCTGTACCTTCATTTGACGGCACAACCCAAAATCAATTGGCTGTATTCGTAGGTTTTCAGATAGATAAGAAGAGAAACAATCCTTATGCGCCAAGTGCAATCAAATTAAAATTTGCTATTGCTTCCAGTCAAAAATACTTGGCGATACCTGCTAGTTATGGAAAAGACATTAATGCGATCAAAGGTGCGAGTGTAGGGAATTATGATACCCGATTAGAAGATCTGGCTAAAGAATGGGAAGAAACAATTTTAGAGGATTCAAAAGACCGATCAATCCGCTATATCGTCACAGGGAATATTCTTCAGGCGTTTTCAGACTTTAAAGGAAAGTTGGTGAGTTACACAACCAATAAAAATGAGGTCAAGAAAGGAATTCTAATGCCTGAACATTGGTCGCCAGATACGGAGACTAAAGGACGTGTAATAGTTCCAATAGCCAAAGCTTTTAAGATTATTCGATCAATGACAAATGGTGCTGCAACATACGGTAGTCACAACTTAGCAATATTCAAAATGTATGATGGATCTTTCAGAGTTAGCGTACCTGCATCCAGAAAGAAAGGAGCGGACATCTATTTGAATGAATCCTTATTGAAACTCGTGCGCTCAAACAATTTTGAAAAGGTGGGAGATCAAATGACAAGCTATGTTGAAGAAAATGATCTTGAAGCATTTTTGAATGTTTTGCAAGAACAGCTTGGAGTTACAACCTCATTAAATCAAAGCCAGATAGATAGTGTTGGATTAACTGTGACAAAAATTAAGCGTAGAGCCAAAATTACACCTCCGCCACCTGAAAAAGAATTGAAAATTGATGCACGATTGCTTGAGCTTGAAGCAGAAGCCCTTGAACTAGAACTAGAGTTATTATCCTTTTAAAAAGTACGCCATGATTACAATAACAAATTATTATACAGAGAAGAAGTCGTTACAACTTTCATCATTGCCAGAAACTTTGAAAAAGGGATGGTCATTTGTAGATAAGGTAACACAAGATGGAGCATCATGGGATGCTTATCATTCAAGCGATTCAATTAAAAAGACGGTTGACTTGTATTTATCTAAGTTAAACGAGTTTGTTAAGTCAAATAAGCCAAAGGAAACGAAAACTAAACTCACCGCTACAAAATCGAAACAGACTACCAGAAAACCAATTACCAGAAGAAAAACAACTACTTCAAGTAGTAGAACTTCCAAATTGAGCAAACGAGAAGAAGCCTATCAAAAAGCGGATAAAGTTGAATTGATCAGTCCAGAACTAAAACTGATTAAGCGATTTGCATTAATGCACGATAAGGTAAAAACTCAAAATCAAATCAGGCTATTCATTATTGCTTTGCAAAGAGCGATTACCGAAAAACGTATCCGAAAAACATCTCCACAAGCGAAAGAGATTATGGAGATACAAGACAGTTTAATTAATCTGATGGGGAAATTCAAGTCTGCAAATGATAGTATTAAAATTGAGTTGTCCGATAAGAAAAGGTCTCACTATTTAACCTTAGTGGGAAAACAAGCTGAGTTAAGATCTGTAAAGTTCATTAAGAGCTATATCAATCTTCAAGGAAAGCTTATTCCGAATAATAAAGCAAAGAATCTCTACAACCGAATTGCAAGAGCGATTAATACAAACAAGTTGACTAAAAAAGATAAATACTGGTCACAAGTGGATCAGATTATGTCAACATTAAAATCGTTTGTAAAAAAGAATCCTGCACAAGGACAGTTGATTGTTTCATCAAAAGAACTCAACGGACTTCAAGGGATTGTTGAGGGTTGCGAATGTGAAATGCTCAACGGAATAGAAGAAAATAGAGTTCCGAGAAATACAATTATGAGTAGTACGGACATCATAAACCTGGACTTTCACAAATTAGGGTTCAAAGGCAAGTGGTTAAAGCTTATCGGAGATCCATCAAAAGGATTTAAGGCTATGATATTCGGTAAACCAAAAATGGGAAAATCATATCTGGCTGTGGACTTTGCAGGGTATTTGGCTCGTAACCATGGTACAGTTCTTTATGTTGCACGTGAGGAGGGAATTGACGACACATTGCAACAAAAACTCAAAGACAAAAAAGTCGCTCATCCTGATTTATACGTGAGTGATTATTTACCAGAACATTTGAATGATTATGATTTTGTGTTCTTGGATAGCGTAAACAAACTAGGGTTAGCACCTGAAGATTTAGAAGAACTATCCAGATCATTTCCGAATACTTCATTCATCAACATATTTCAAACCACCAAGCTTGGAAATTTCAGAGGGGGAAATGAATTTCAGCATGATGTAGATGTGGTTATTGAAGTACCAGAAAAAGGCAAGGCAGTCCAATTTGGACGATTCAATCAAGGAGGAGAAGTAAACATTTTCGGCTAGGCTGAAAGCATTATTAATCCTTTAAAACATTGAAAAATGAAAAAGAAAAAATTTGCATTGGTTTTATCTGGTGGTGGCTTTAATGGAGCTTTCCAACTAGGAGCATTAAACTACATTAATGAGAACTGGAAAAGTATATCCGGATTAGATTCTCCCATGAAGTTTGATTTGATTGCAGGTGTAAGTGTGGGTGCATTGAATGGTGCATTGTTAGCCATGAATCAACTTGACTTGTTAAATGATCTATGGGTAAATCAGATTGGAAGAAATGGAGTAAGTGAAATCTATACTTCCGAGTTTATTAATACTTCCAGTAAGTCAGATAAGATTAAATTAAAAGTTGATCTAAAGAAACTGGTTAAGAAGTTACTTCCTGAAGTCAACATTCAATTAAACTTCTTCAAGAAGTTAGGATTGGTATTCTCAAAGAAGCAAAGAGCAAAAATCATAGAGAACGCCCTAAAGCAAGTAGAAAAATCTATCCAATTGAATCTACCTAAGTTCAGGTCAATTGCGGATAACACGCCATTATCGAAGAAGTTAGATAAATACTTGGATCGCTCAACAATTACGGACACAACCTATATGTGTGGATTCGTTTCATTAGATACTGGAGCATATCACTCTGTTAAGCATTCGGAGTTTTATTCAGATAAAGACTTTCATCAAGGAGTACTAGCTTCAACGGCAATTCCAATGATCTGGAATCCTGTTGAATCGGTATCCTTCTATGGAAAGAATGGAGTGTACACCAGTAAGAACAATGTTGATGGAGGTGTAAGAAATGTATCGCCTTTAGGAGATGTGATTAAGCTAATCAACCAAGATCCAAACTCTGAATACAAGATTATTGTAATCAATTGCAATAGTGGAACACCCAAAGTGGAGGACTATTCAGGAAAATCAATCGCAGCCATTGCAGCTCGATCAGTTTATGAGATTGCAATTACAGAAGTGTTCAATAATGATGTAGAGCATTTTACTAAGTTGAATGATGTTGTGAAACAAGCGCAAGCTTGGGATAGTGAAATTGTTCTTTTTGGAAGCGACAAACATCAAATTAAGGATTTTGATGCCGTGATTATCAACCCTAGCAAAGGAATTGATATGGGAAGCTCTTTGGTCGCAAACGAGAAATTAATTGCCAATAGAATGATCCATGGACGTACAATGGCTCAGTTAGCGTTCGATAAAAAAGATGTTCACAATGCGTAAGCCAAGTGAACATAAGATCAAAAATGCTACTGAAAGGCTTATGAAACGTATGCCTCTGGAAAAAGTACGTCTAATTCCAAAATACAAGGACATAACTGAGGAACAATATTTTCTGTTGATAAAGAACGTAGAGAAAATTACAATTTTGATCCTAGAATCCTTTATCTCTGCACAAAGCAGCGATTTTTAAAACGAAGTTTTAAAGCTCAAAAAATGGAGAAGTCAACAAGACATGATAATAATCTGAAGAAAGTCTGAACGAATATAGCTGCTAGTTCAAGGCTTTCTTCACAATACTTGAGATATGAAAGATTTGAATTTATTACAGCAATTCGCACCAAAAAGTGACAAGCCCTTAAATTATGGTAAGAACGCAGTAATCTATACACGTGTATCATCAGCCGAGCAAGAGGACAATACCAGTCTTGGTTCACAAAAAAAACATTGTGAAAATTACGCACGAAAAAGAGATCTCAATGTAGTAGGTTATTTCGGAGGTACTTACGAATCTGCAAAAACAGATGATAGAAAGGAGTTCAATAGAATGTTGAACTTTGTTAAACGCTCTAAGAATATTACGTATGTAATCGTTTATTCTTACGAGCGTTTTTCTCGTTCTGGAATTAACGGAGCGCAAATTGCAGATGATCTTCTCAAAAAGTATGGGGTAATAACGTTAGCAGTTACCCAAGAGCTTGATCCAACAACTCCTTCAGGATCGTTCCAACAAAAGATTCTATTCCTTTTCAGTCAAATGGATAACGAAATGAGACGTGAGAAGTCCATGGCAGGAATGAAAGAAATGCTTTTAGAAGGATATTGGATCTGGGAAGCACCAAGAGGATATATTGATTTGAATAAGGGAGGTAGAGCAAACGAAAGACAATTGGTTGTTAGTGATGAGGGAAAACTACTCCGAAAGGCGTTTGAATGGAAAGCCTACAAGAAAATGTCTAATGCTGATATAACCAGAAAGCTCAAAAAGATGGGGATGAAGATTGATGAGCGTAGATTGAACAATCTTTTCTCAAATCCTTTCTATTGTGGAGCTATTACCAGTAAAATGATTCCTGACCAAGTAATTAAAGGACACCATGAACCAATGGTTCCAGTTGATCTGTTTCTAACTGTAAACGGGATTAGAGAAGAAAACCGTTCTCAGGGCTACACCAAAGATCCTAATAATGAAAACCTCCCATTAAAGGTATTTACCAAGTGTGACCATTGTCAAGGAACAATCACAGGTTATTTAGCTAAAAGAAAAGGGCTGTACTATTACAAGTGCCGAACAAGAGGTTGTAAGAATAATAGAAGTGCAAAAGCAATGCACAGTCTTTTTAAAGGGATGCTAGAATCATTTGTTATTGCAAAGGAAGAATTAGAGATCATCAAAATTTCACTAGAGGAACAATTTGAAAATTTCTTTGAGCAACAACTCAATCAAAAGAAACTTCTAAAAAAGAGTTTGCAGGAAACATTATCCAAGATTGAAAAGATCGAAGAAAGATATGTTGTAGGTGAAATTGACAAGGATATGTATGAGAAATTCAAGAAGAAATTCCAGAAAGAGCAGGACGAAATTCAAAAAGAACTCAGCAATACTACCCTGAATAGTTCGAACCTCTCAAAAGTGATAGATTTTGCCACAAATATATGCTCAAACCTCCTGAAAATGTGGGAAAAGGGAGATTTGCATACAAAGCGAGCTTTTCAAGAAATGCTGTTTCCAGAGGGAATTATCTACAATCGGAAGCATGATAGAGTTCGAACTCCTAGAATTAACACCTTCTTTTCACCAATCCCAGAGTTAGCAAGGCTTTTGAAGGGAAATAAAAAAGGGGATTCCACTTTTTTAAGTGAAATCCCCCATGTAGGGTGGAAGATGGGATTCGAACCCACGGCCTCCGGAACCACAATCCGGCGCTCTAACCAACTGAGCTACAACCACCATGTAAAGAACTAATCTCAAAGCTTTCAAGTAACCTTTCTTGCTTCCGTTAGCGGGTGCAAATATATTAAATTTAGATTTACATAAACAACATTTTTCAGCTTTTTTTTCATTAAATTAGAGAAAAAGAAAATTCAAACTTTATGACTAGCTCAGAACTCATTGTAAATGAATTCAAAAGGCGTGTTTTTGTAGAATCATATTCTCGAATTTTTAAATGCCTTTCTATGATATCGGATGAAGAATTGTGGTTTACCCCCAATAAAAACACACCGAGTATAGGTTCTTTAGTGCTTCATTTATGCGGAAACGGAAAACAATGGATAGTTTGTGGTATAGGAAGTGCAGCCGATCATAGGGATAGAGACAGAGAATTCGAAAAACATTTAAACATTAAAAAGAGCGAATTGGTCTTTGTGATGGAAAACCTTAAAGTTCAAATTACAGAGGTACTACACAGTATAAAGGATGAAGATTTACATCAATCCAAACAAATTCAGGGAATGGATGAAAACGTATTTTCAGTTTTGGTGCATGTACTTGAACACTTTTCTTACCACACCGGTCAAATCACCACCTTAACAAAAATCATCACCAATAAACAAACGGGCTATTATCAAGACATAGGTTTATAAACAAATCTTGTTAATAACAATCAAAGCAACTTCTTGTACTATACTTCTTAAGCGCTAATTTTGTAGGAAACACAAATAGATATGCTAAAGATAGGAGTTTTGGGTGCGGGTCACCTTGGTAAAATTCACATCAAATTAATACTAGAATTGAAGGATGAATACCAATGCGTTGGTTTTTATGATCCCTCAGATGAAAATGCTCAAACGGTAATAGACACTTATGGTTTAAAACGCTTTGGAAGTATAGAGGAATTAATTGCCGAAGTGGATTGTGTAGACATCGTTACTCCAACTATCTCGCATTACGATTGCGCGGCCTATGCATTGCGTAATTCTAAGCATGTCTTTATAGAAAAGCCCATTACAGAAACTGTAGAGGAAGCCAAATCACTGATTGCTTTAGCCCATGAGGCCGATGTAAAAGTACAAGTTGGTCATGTTGAACGTTTCAACCCAGCTTTTCAAGAAGCCCTACCCCACTTCAATAACCCTATGTTTATAGAAACGCACCGTTTGGCGCAATTCAACCCAAGGGGTACAGATGTTCCCGTAATTTTGGATTTGATGATACATGATCTAGACATCATACTCAGTGTGGTCAACTCTCCTGTAAAACGTGTTTCTGCATCTGGTGTAGCTGTTGTGTCAGACACTCCCGACATCGCCAATGCTCGATTAGAATTTGAAAATGGATGTGTTGCCAACCTTACTTCCTCTCGTATTTCTATGAAGAACATGCGTAAATCTCGTTTCTTCCAAAAAGATGCTTACATCAGCGTTGACTTTTTAGAAAAGGAACTTGAAGTTGTTAAGATGGAAAATGTAGAGGGAGAACCAGGACCTTTTGACATGGTGTTGGAATTAGGAAATGGAAAACCTGATAAAAAGATTTTATTCGACAAACCAGAGGTAGGAGAAATAAATGCCATTAAGGAAGAATTAAGAACCTTCGCTGTGGCCATCAATACAAACACAACTCCGAAAGTGCCTATAGAAGATGGATACAATGCCTTAGTAGTTGCCACTGAAATTTTAGAAAAATTAAAAATGACGGGGAACATTGTTAGCAACAATATTTAAGGTTCTATAACGTTCTTTTTCTAATATTTAACACTTTTGTAGTCTGTTAAAAAAGAATAAATCAATAGTGAATGCTATGGCGTTCTCTTTTCTTTGAGGAAAATTGATTGATTTCTTAAAAAATACACGATGAAAAACTTATTATTTCTCTGTCTTACAGCCTTTATTATCAATGGTTGCGCTAAAAAAATTGACGATCCACTTTGGTTAAAAGTTGATAAGTTTCAGCTCAACGATAATCCCTTTGCTTCCAACCAAGGAGAATTAACCGAAAACATTACGGACGCCTGGGTGAACATGGATGGTAAAATTCTAGGTGTATTTTCTTTACCGATAAAAATTCCAATTATCGCAGATGAAGGAGAACATAATTTCATCATTATTCCGGGTATTAAGAACAACGGTATTAGTTCTACGAAATCGAGATTTACATTGGTAGAACCTTATTCTATAGATTTAAATCTTACGAAAGGAGACACTGCTTCTATTTCTCCTGAAACACAGTACTACGAGGACCTGACTTTTTGGATAGAAGATTTTGAAAACATCAACAATTTAAAATTAGAAGAGTCTACAGCTTCATTGGCCAGTTTAGAAACTACTAACAATCCTAATATTGTTGCTTATGGTAACTATTGTGGTCATATCCAATTGACAGATGACGATTCGTTATTCTACGCATATTCTACCACTCCTTTAACTTTGCCAACGAATGGCCGTGTTGTTTACATGGAGGTTGATTTCAGAACCACGCACGATTTGAGTACTCGTTTCATCCAATCTAAAGATGGAAACACGACTGATGAAGCAATTGCAACTATGGCCGCTCAAGATAACCCGAAATGGACAAAGATCTATTTCAATTTAAATGAGTTACTCTCTGTCTACGACAACTCAGATTTTTATGGTGTAGCATTAAGAGCCATTAAAAATAAGGTGGGGGATCAAGACATTTATATAGATAACATTAAGGTGATATACTAGTACTACATGCAGAAAAAATTTACTTCTATATTAGTTGCTACCGACTTTCTAATGGCCTCATTGGCTTGGGCTAGTTTCTTTTTCTTTAGAAAAACAGTAATTGAAGATGCACCATTTTCTGTAAATACTGAATTTATACTGGGAGTAATTTTAATTCCATCTTTTTGGATTACCCTTCATGCTTTATTAGGTACCTACATCAACCCCTTGCGCTTATATAGAATGAAAATTCTGAGTCTAACGGCATTAAGCACACTAGTTGGTACGGTAGTTATCTTCTTTGCTTTTCTTTTGGATGATGAGATAGATGGTCATCATCTCTATTATAAATCCATAAGCGCTGTATTTCTTTTACAGTTTTTCTACACCTTGGTTCCTCGATTTATTATCGTAAACAACTTGGTTAAAAAAGTACATGCGGGTAAAATAGGATTCAACACCTTGTTAATTGGTGGGAGTCAAAAAGCTGTAGACATACATGATGAGATCAAATTCAATCATCAAAACTCTGGAAATAAATTTATAGGCTTTGTCAACCTCAACGGCATAGATAAAAACTTGGAAGACAGGCTCCCTTATTTAGGGCATTTCAATGATTTCGATAAAATCATTGCCGATTTAGACATAGAAGAAGTGATCATTGCATTAGATTCTACAGAGCACGAGAAACTTCGAAAAATCATTGCTAAAGTTTCAGGTAGAGATTTAAAAATCAAGGTGATTCCAGATATGTACGACATTCTTTCGGGATCGGTAAAAATGAACAATATTTTTGGAGCCCCTTTGATTGAACTCAATTCAGAAATCTTACCTGTTTGGCAGCGCGTTTTGAAAAGAGGAATAGATGTGATTTGCGCAAGTATCGCTCTCATCCTTCTAACCCCCGTATACATAACGCTAGCCATTCTTGTAAAAACATCTTCAGAGGGTCCTATCTTTTTCAAACAAGACAGAATAGGTAAAAATGGCATCCCTTTTAAAATCATTAAGTTTAGAACGATGTACATAGATGCCGAAAAAGCTGGTCCACAACTTTCTTCTTCGCATGACCCTCGCATCACTAAAATTGGACGCATTATGCGAAAAATGCGTTTGGATGAATTCCCGCAATTCTGGAACGTTGTAAAGGGAGATATGTCTTTGGTTGGACCTAGACCTGAACGTCAATACTTCATTGATAAAATACTCGTTGTAGAGCCTCAATTTACCCAGTTAAACAAAGTTAGACCAGGAATTACTTCTTGGGGACAGGTGAAGTACGGTTACGCTGAGAACGTGCATGAAATGATACAGCGTATGAAGTATGACTTGCTTTATTTAAAGAACATGTCATTGGCCTTAGACTTTAAAATAATGCTTTACACTATACTTATCGTTTTTAAAGCCAAAGGGAAATAATTAAATGTACCCTTTTATATCATACACGATGTAACCGACCATTTCTTTTATTAAATCCGTCCATCCTGAAAAAGCTTCTCCTGACGGCAGAACATATTCATCCCAATACAGATACAAATCGTTACCTGTGTATTGATCTGTAGGGAAAACATCTACGGGTATATTTAGGTTTTCAAAAACCGCTTTGGCTCTTCTCATATGTCGGGCAGAGGTTACCAACAATAAGTTTTCTAAACCTAAAGAATCGATTATGTCTTTTGAATACAAAGCGTTTTCATAGGTATTGCGTGATTGGGTTTCAACGAGAATATCCTCGCTTGGAAAGTCAAAGGATACAAGCTCATTTTTGAGTCGTTCTGCTTCCCTTAAATCCCTTCCAAAAACATATCCGGAATCACCAGTAATTAATATTTTTTCCACCCTGCCAGTTTTGTACAAATGTAGGGTTTGCCAAAGTCTATCTATCCCTCTTCTGCAACTGATCCGACCGGCATCACTATCCCACTCTATCATACCACTTAAAACAATAGCCGTCTGGTAATCCTTTAATTCTTCTGTTTTTACAGCATGAATTTCCCATCCGTGTAGACATACCTTCAAGAGGGCCGGGTTAGAAAATACGAGCGTGATTACCACAGTGGAAATCCCAAGTCGTTTCTTCCATTTCACAGATTTGATCAATATGGTTAACACAAGCAATACAATGACCCAAACCAAAGGTTGGAGGAAGAAATAAACGATTTTAGAGAGAATGAAAAACATGTTTGCAAAGTAGTATTATTCTAAGGTTAAATATTAGTCATACATAAAATAAAAAATCACCAACGCTTATCAATTATAGGCCTTAAAGATTTTTGGTCCCAAAGATATTTCTTATTATTATACCCAAACAATTAAACATAATATGTCAGAAATAGGAAATGTATTCGATAAGTATTCCCCTTTAATTATCTCTTGGGGTGTTCAAATTATTACTGCAATAATAATTTTAGTGGCCGGTTTATGGTTGACCAAGTTCATCACTAAAAAGTCCAATTCCTTAATGGAGAAAAGAAATGTAGATGCAGGTTTAAGAACCTTCTTACGTTCTATGATTAACATCGTATTGAAGCTCTTGGTTTTTATTACAGCCATTACACAACTCGGTTTCGAAATGACTTCTTTTGTTGCAATTTTAGGTGCGGCAGGTTTGGCAGTAGGTATGGCTTTCAGCGGAACCCTAAGCAACTTTGCAGGAGGAGTGATGATTTTGGTATTTAAACCTTACAAGGTTGGTGATTTCATTGAAGCGCAAGGAGTTTCAGGAACAGTTCAGGAGATACAAATTTTCAACACTATCCTAACAAAATTAGACAACAGAACAATCTTTTTACCGAATGGTCCAACCGCAAGTGGAACAATTACCAACATTACAAGAAATGAAAACAGAAGAGTTGACTTTTCTTTCGGTATTGCTTACGGGGAAAGTTATCAACTAGCAGTAGAGACGATAAAAAGTGTTGTAGCTACGTGTGATAAGGTAATAGACGAGCCAGCTCCTTTCTACGGATTAGGAGAATTGGCTGATTCATCGGTAAACATTACGGTAAGGTTATGGTGTAAAACACCAGATTACTGGGATGTATATTTTTACATGAATGAGAAGATATATGAAGCCTTTGAAAAGACAGAAGGATTAAGTATACCTTTCCCACAGATGGATGTTCACGTGGACAAGTTGAATTAAGACGGGAAGGTTTTAGAATTAGAGATAAGGAGGCGCGGCTTTGGGGTTGCGCCTTTTTTATGTCTTCATATTTATGGTTGGGCGCAATTCTAACTGCTTTCAGAAGCTATGCGGATCAGGGTCCTGAATTTATCTTCTTTACCATACCGGAAATTGTACTTAAAACAATATTCATCTAAAACATTTTGCAAATACATAAATGAAACATGATGAAAAACACCTTTTAATTCCCTTAAAAAATTAGATAAAATTTTCCTCTCCCAATTCTTATACAAGGTCCTTGACTCTATCGATTTTCTCAAATATTTAGGATAAATCTCATATACCTTAAACCTGCTAAGTAAGATTTTTTTATTCCGAAAAGATTCCTTTCCCCGAAGTTCAGTACTCATTCTTCTATACCTATTGTGAAGGTATTGTGGAATTTCTAAACGAATAAAATCCAAACCTCCAGCCACCTGTTTTCCATAAAAAACACTGAAGTAATCACATTCCTTTTCTATACCCACTTCAATGGCACTTCTTTTAGAAAAATATGCCTTCAGATTAACTTCTCCCATTACTTTTCTGATTTTCTGCACCATATAAAATACCGTTTTATATCTGTTAATCTTGATCAGTCGAGTAATCTCGCAAATTGACAATGTTTTCTTTGTTTCCGTAAGTAAATAAATCACTTCTAACCAGGTAAGTAAAGACAAATTACTGTCCTTTATAAAAGTAAGTGACTTGAGAGAATGAAATTTACTACAAGATGAGCATTTCCATCCTACTCTTCTATCACTCCAACGCAATTTAGCTTGCTTACAATGTTTACAGGATGTGATTTTCTTTTGGTAGGCAGACTTAAAATATTCGATAGCTTTTTCCTCTGAGTTAAACTCAGCATAAAATTTAGATGGTAACATATTATTTTAGGTTGATTGAGAATAAGTTACGAAAAACTCAAACCAATTCCAAAAACAGTCACAATTGCGCCCTATCAACTTTTTTCAACTAAATAAGGCACAAAAAAAAGTGCCAACCCTCTGGTCAGCACTTTCTTCTTTCTATTTCATTTTACCCCCCTATGCATACATCTCTACCTGCAATTGAGCAATCTTTTCATCCTTCAAATACTCATCGTAAGGCATCATCTTATCGATGTAACCATTCGGCGTAATTTCTATAATTCTTGTTGCAACTGTATTTACCAACTCGTGGTCATGTGATGTGAACAAAATCGTTCCACCGAAATCGTTCATACCGTTGTTCAAAGCTGTAATCGATTCCAAGTCCAAGTGGTTGGTTGGCTCATCCATCATTAATAAGTTGGCTTTCGCTAACATCATTCTTGACAACATACAACGTACTTTCTCACCTCCTGATAATACATTTGAGCTCTTCATAGCTTCCTCTCCAGAGAACAACATTTTCCCTAAGAATCCTCTAATGTAAACCTCATCTTTTTCTTCATCCGTCATGGCGTAGTTTCTCAACCAATCTACCAAGCTTTCTTTGGATTGGAAAAAGTCGTGGTTTTCGTTGGGTAAATAAGCTGTAGAAATAGTTGTTCCGTAGTTAAACTCTCCCGCATCTGCTTCCATCTTACCATTTAAAATCTCAAACAAGGCTGTTAATGCCAAGGAGTTTTTAGAAATGAAAGCAATCTTATCTCCACGTTGAACATTCACGTTCAAGTTTTTGAATAATTGCTGACCATCTATGGTCTTCGCCAATCCCTCTATATGTAAAATTTGATCTCCAGCTTCTCTTTCTTGTTCGAAAATGATGGCTGGATATCTTCTAGATGAAGGTTGAATTTCATCCAAGTCTAATTTATCTAATAACTTACGTCTACTTGTAGCTTGCTTAGATTTAGAAGCATTCGCAGAGAAACGAGAAATAAATTCTTGTAATTCTTTCTTCTTCTCTTCAGCCTTCTTGTTTTTATCTGCTCTCTGACGCGCTGCCAACTGAGAAGATTGGTACCAGAAGGTGTAGTTACCTGTAAACAAATTGATTTTTCCGTAGTCTATATCACAGATGTGCGTACAAACAGTATCCAAGAAGTGACGGTCGTGAGATACAACGATTACCGTGTTCTTAAAATCTAATAGGAAGTCCTCTAACCAAGAGATTGTTTTCAAATCCAAATCGTTGGTAGGCTCATCCAGAATCAATACATCTGGGTTACCGAACAAAGCTTGAGCTAACAAAACACGTACTTTCAATTCGTTCGATAAGTCTTCCATTTTTACGTAGTGTTTCGACTCATCTATCCCTAAGTTAGAAAGTAAAGTAGCTGCATCTGTTTCGGCATTCCATCCTTCCATGTCTGCAAACTCACCTTCTAATTCAGAAGCACGCATTCCATCTTCATCACTAAAATCAGGTTTTGCATATAATGCATCCTTTTCTGTCATGATATCAAACAAACGCTTGTGCCCCATAATTACGGTTTGCAATACTTCGTATTCATCAAACTCAAAGTGATCCTGCTTCAAAACAGCCATACGTTTACCTGGCTCTAAATCCACCCTACCTTTGTTTGCATCTTGATCTCCCGTTAATATTTTTAGGAAGGTAGATTTTCCTGCTCCATTGGCACCTATTACTCCGTAACAGTTTCCATTTAAGAACTTTAGATTTACCTCATCAAATAAAACGCGTTTACCAAACTGAAGTGTTAAATTGCTTACTGTAATCATGTGTACTATAAAATTTGGCGCAAAGATAGGGTTTCTAATTCAGAATGAAGCATTAAGAAGTGATAATGTAGGATTTCTATCTTTTCCTTTACAAATACATCTTAGCAATCTCAACTCGAACAATTTATTCTTTCCAATTTATAGGTATTTCCAACTTTAGAATAATACAACAAATAGGTAAAATGCTCCATATCATTTTTGGAAGTAAAACATAAGGAAATCAAAACGTAAGGATTATTTGAGGTAGTTTGCTTACTTAAAAATTCAGAACTAAAAGAATACCTCCCTAACTCATTTTCATAAGGTCCTTTTTGGAGAAGTTTAAACATGTCCTTTCTTATAATATCCTCAAGGTCAATCGAAGTTCTCCATACAGAATCTATGATTATTTCACCATATTTTTCTGTATACTTTTCACACTCTTCTTTCCCTAGAGATGCACAGTAGACATTAAAAACACATGCTCCTTGTAGTGGAAAAAGTAACCTTTTACGAAGTATTTCTAGGCTATCAAACACAGCTGCATATCGCAATTCATGGAGCAATTTATTTTCTATGTATAAAGAATCTACAGCTACTACGCTCAGCTCTATTCTTCTATTCAGTTGATGCAAACGCTCAAAGATTTGAGCATCTTTCCTTTTAAATTGATTAATATACAGCTCCGTAGCTCGAGTGAAAGACCCCTCTTCCAAACTATACGGTACATACGGCATAGAGTCATTTCCCCACTTAAAATAAACGGGCTCATTCTCTCCTTCTCCTTTACAATACACACGAGTACTATCTACCCCATGTTCAATTAGAAAAGAATAAAGATTCGTCGCTCTCTTTTCACTCAATCTTAAATTCCCCCCTCACTACCTCTGCTGTCTGTGTGGTAGCTTATCTCAAAGCTGGCATAAGCATGTAAGTCCATGAATTGCTTTATTTCATATTCTGTTATAAAACAAGTACTGTCTTTTATTAAGCCATCAAAAACAACTTTATTTTCGAATAAGAAAACATCTCCTTTTTCTACAAAGAGTTTTTCTCGAACTTGATATTGCCCCAACAAAAAAGGTCCCACCCCAAGGAGTGAGACCAAAAAAGCAAAGTAGTTTTTCATTTATTGAACAATTAGTTTTTCTCGATAAAGAGTTCCATCTGTTGTTTGAACTACAAGAACGTATGTACCTGAAGTCAAATTTGGCAATTGAATTTCTTTACTTACAGCTAATTCAGTGGAACTTCCTTTCATATCTATAATATGCAAAGAAGAAAGCGTTACAGTTTCTGGTAGCTCAATGTGAATTGTTGAATTTCTTTCAACTGGGTTTGGATAAATGATTAATTGAAAGTCATCTAATTTATCCACGCTTGCATATGCTTCTTGAACAACTCCAATATTTGGAATATCCTGCGTATGATTACTCGTATTACTGAAATTCTGAGTATAATCCCCCGCCAAAATCAGATTACCATTAAATTCTACAAGCTCATTGGCCACTCCATTTATTCTAGTTACGAATTGCATCTGACCATTAATTAAATTCAACCGCACAAGTCCTCTACCACTATTTTGTTCCCAGCTTCCATCTAGCTCAACATCTCCTGATGCATATAAATAGTTACCTATGATTTTCAAATCCTTGAAAGTGGATTGATAAGGATACAATTGAGTCATAGACATTAGATATGAACCATTTACAATAGGTTGACAACTACCATTCATATACCTTGTAATAAATACTTCATCATGGTCACCGTTAGGATCTACAATAGTTTTACCACCAATGTAAATTGCATTCAAATCATCTTTGATTACATGCACTTCATCTATATTTAAATCCATTGGTGACACATAAGACCCCACCCACAATAGAACATTGTTTGCATGATACATTGAATCATGAGCCACTATATAAACAGAATCAAAATCACCACCAAAATGAGGGAGAGTTGGAGTGTAAGACTCCCTAATACAATTTAATTCGCCATATATTTTAGCTCTCAAATGGTAACTCTGCGCGTAATACTGGTATACCTCGTAGTTATGTAACTCATTTTCAACAGCAATTCCTATATACCTAGAATAGTCATCAATTCCAACCTTCGCACCATGATTTGGACGTTGTGAAATTTCTATATAACTCCATGTTCCATCGTTGAAGGAGGCCATGGGATAATGGATACCATTCTCAACAAAATCTCCGTAAATAAGCAAGTTTACTCCTCCATCATATTTACTGTATTTTAATACTCCTTTCACCTCGCCTGAAATACCATTTCCAAAACAAGAAAAATTATCATCAGCGTAAACTCCTATATTTAAACAAGGTTGATTGTTTAATTCTGTAAAATTACCCGCTATAACCAAATCGTTTGGAGCAAGTTCATCAATATGTAAATCTACGACTTCTCCGTTTGTACCTTCTCCCAGTTTAGACATCTCTGTCCTTGGCGCATATCCCGGCTGTATCAATGCCAATTCTTGTACACTAAACCCATAGTCCTTGGCCCATTGCAACAAAGCTTCTGATTGGATTTCTTTTACATAGGCATAATTCTGTGTACGAGCTATTTCCTTAGAAATTTCAGGAAACCCTGTTTCCTTTACCAAATAACCAACTGCACAGTGTACTTCGTAGTTATCTATAAAATAAGGCTGTCTTTTTGTATGATAAAGATTGGTTGGAAACACCTTGCGTGCTGCATATCCTTCTAATATGGAAATTGTGTTGTTTCTGTTTTTCAATTGCTCTGCTGACAAATGTTCTGTGTTCTGAACTTTCAAAAGACGGCAAACATTCTCCAAATGATAAGAGATACGATCTGTATCATTGGTAAAAGCGACTTCTTCCTTAGGAAGGTAATCGCTAAAATACGTCCATTGGCTATTTACAGTAAGTAAGTGATTTTTCGCAAAACTTGTTACAGTTGGAGCTAGTTCTTGTGCGCTTACAACACAAGTTATAAGTACAAATAATAGGGTAAACATTCTTTTCATAAGTAGTGGTTTTTATTGAATAATTAATTTTTCTCGAAGTGTGTTTCCTGATTTCAATTTCACTTCTAATAGGTACGTTCCTTCACTTAGAACAGGTAAGGTAAGTTCAAGTGTTGTAGGTAAACTAGTTCGACTTCCTTTCATATCAACAATTGAAATTCTCTCAATATTTTCTTGTGTTGGAATTTCAAGGGTTAATTTACTACCTTGACTAATTGGATTAGGAAAAGTAAATAAGTACATATTATCTTCATGCTCTACCCCAACATATTGATAATTATCCCATTTCACTAAATAATGATAAAATTTTCCTCCAATAACCATTTCTCCATTGTAAACTTCTATGCAACAGACAAGGTAATTAAACCCATTCTGACATGTAAATTCATTCGTATTAAGGTCATAACTAAAAAAATGCCTTTGATAACCGATAAACTCATCTTTTGAATGTAAATATCCTCCAAAATAAAGTTGGTCATCTACAACTTTTATATCGTTAATAAATTCATATGTTATAAGCCCGAAGGTATCTGATAACGATGTTAAGTTTATAAGAGTACTTAAGTTCCCATTAGAAAACTTACACAATATTGGATTATTATCTACAGCATTTCTATAATGCATACCACCTATGTACATTTCCTGATTCACCAATTCAAGACAATGAATTGAACTAGGTAAACCATTTTCAAAGGTATGATAATTAGAGCTCTCTTCATCAGGTATTAATAACCCTTTGGAATAAACTGCATGCCCCAATTCATGTACATAAATGAAATCAAAATCTCCACCGAAAGCACCATAATCAAGTGTATTGATTTCTCCAAAAACCTTCGCCTCAATCTCCCAACCATCTTCGTGAGAATAAGAATAAACCTCTTGGCTATGTTCCTGCTCCTTTACTTCAATTGAAACTCTAAATCCATCGGCTCCATCCGTTCTAGAACCTGCCATAGCAATTCGATTAGATCGGTTTGGAATAGCCAAAAAACTCCAGGTATCATTCTCAAATTTTGCCACCGGATAAGTAATTCCATTGGAAATAAATTCTCCGTAAACAATCAATAAATCACTATTTCCGTCATAATGAATTATCCCTTTAGCATCTCCTTCAATACCATTTCCAAAACACGTATAAACTCCATTTTCGTAATAGGCAATATTTGCACAAGCTCCATTTTCAACTTCTGAAAAGCTTCCAACTACAGCCATTTTGTTATTAGAAGTTTTTAAATCTTTCACCTCTCCATTCGGTGCATTCCCTAATCGAGCTGAATAATTCTCACTCGGATATGTAGGCTGTATCAACGCCAATTCTTGTACACTAAACCCATAGTCCTTGGCCCATTGTAACAAAGCTTCTGATTGGATTTCTTTTACATAGGCATAATTCTGTGTGCGTGCTATTTCTTTTGAAATTTCAGGAAACCCTGTTTCCTTTACCAAATAACCAACGGCACAGTGTACTCCATAGTTATCTATAAAATAAGGTTGTCTTTTAGTATGATAATGATTGGTTGGAAAAACTTTGCGCGCTGCATATCCCTCTAAAATAGAAATCGTGTTGTTTCTGTTTTCCAATTGTGGGGCTGACAAATGTTCTGTGTTCTGAGCATTCAAAAGACGGCAAACAGTTTGCAAATGATAAGCGATACGGTCTATGTCATTGTCAAAAACGACTTCTTCTGCAGGTATATCCTTGCTAAAGTAAGTCCATTGACTATTTACTGTGAGCAAATGATTTTTAGCCAAACTTTTAATGTTTGGTGCTAGTTCTTGCGCACTTGTAACATAGCTTACAAGTAAAAACAAAAGGGTAAAAATTCTTTTCATAAGGGGTGGTTTTAATTCTTACCAACAAGAACGCATAAAAAAAGGGAAGCGTTGACAACACTTCCCTTTTTTAACATAAAGTTTATTTTTTATTTCAAATGCTTAAAATTAATGGCATAAAGCAAGGCCATGATTCCTCCCATTACTGCAAAGGCAAAAATAATTATCCCCGATACTGCAGCTGCTGGCATGATTAAATAAAATCCAAACACACCTAATAAGGTATAGATAAGATAAACGTGGAAACCTAATTTCTTCATTTTAAACAAAAGCACAACAGCCAATACACCAACCAAAACGGTTATGATTTGTAATATTAAATTGGCATAATAACCTTCGGTCATCAAGTAAAAGAAATGGTTCAAAACACCATCTAACATTTCCAAGGCTTCTTCTCCTCCTTCTTGCGTAGCGATTTCATCTCTTGCCTCTTCAAATTCTGGTCCGAGTGTTTGCTCTCTATCCACTACGGGCTTTTCACTCAACAAGCCGGTAACAGAATTGTATAAACTCGAAACTAAATTTAAAGCCGTTAATACTAACAATACAATTAAAAAAGGCGGTCTATCCTTTTGTTCTTCGTAATGTTCTATTATTTCTGGTTCCATATTTCAGTAGCTTTTACTAGGTCTTTACTTTTTCTTAATTCCGCACCAAGGTTTCTATCTTCTTCAATAAACGGAATTTCTGCCCTGAAATTAGTAATAATATTTTGAAGCACAGAACTCGTTTGTAAAGGCTTTCTAAATTCAATCGCTTGCGTGGCATGTACCATTTCTATTCCTAAAATTTGGTATACATTCTCTACAACACGGTGTAACTTCGTTGCAGCATTGGCCCCCATACTTACGTGGTCTTCTTGTCCGTTAGATGAATCAATTGTATCTACAGATGCTGGCGTACACAATTGTTTGTTCTGAGAAACAATAGATGCCGCTGTATATTGAGAAATCATTAATCCTGAATTCAACCCTGGGTTAGCTACCAAGAAAGCTGGTAAGCTACGTGTACCCGAGTTTAATTTGTAAGATCTACGCTCAGAAATACTTCCTATCTCCGCCAAAGCTATTGCTAAGAAATCTAAAATTAATGCCAAAGGCTGACCGTGGAAATTACCCGCAGAAACCACCTTATCTTCATCAACGAAAATGGTTGGGTTATCCGTTACGGCATTGATTTCTCTTGTCACAACATTTTTAGCATGCTGAATTGTATCCCAACTTGCTCCTAAAACTTGCGGTGTACATCTAAAACAGTAAGGATCTTGTACGTGTGCCTTTTCTTGCGCTATGATCTCAGAACCTTGCAACAAATCTGTCATGATTTGCCCCACACGAATTTGACCAATTTGATTTCTGATTTCATTTACCTCAGAACCAAATGGCTCTATACGTCCATCATACCCTTCCAAAGAAATAGCAGCAATTTTCAAGGCTTTTTCAAAAATATCTTCGGCCTTGTTTACACAATACGTACCGTAAGCACTCATAAACTGTGTACCATTCAATAAAGCCAATCCTTCTTTAGATTTCAACTCTATTCCTTCTAAACCGAACGCTTTGTTTACCTCAGCTGTATCTTTCAATTCACCGTTGTGGTAAACCTTTCCTTCTCCAATAATAGCCAAAGCAATATGTGCCAAAGGTGCCAAATCTCCAGATGCACCTAATGAACCTTGTTGGTAGACTTGGGGAATTATATTGTTGTTAAAGAAGAACAACAACCTTTCTATTGTTTCTAATTGCGCTCCAGAATTACCATGAGATAAGCCCATCGCTTTTAAGATCAACATCAATTTCACGATCTCTTGAGGTACTTCTTCTCCCGTTCCACAAGCGTGAGAACGTACAAGGTTTACCTGTAATTGCTCTAATTTATCCGCAGAAATCACCGTATCACACAAAGAACCAAACCCTGTGTTAATACCATAAATAATTTCCTTCCCTTCTGCTACTTTATTGTCTAAGTAGGCTCTACATTTTAAAATAGCAGCCTTTGCATCTTCACCTAATTCAACCTTAACATTTCCTTCTGCTAAAGCAATTACTTCTTCTATCGTAAGTTCTTGGTTATTTAAAATATGAACCATCTTATTTTAATTTTTCTATCAATTGATTAATGTCTAACTCTTGTTGTTCTCCTGTTTCCATGTTTTTCAGTTGAACAATTCCTTTCTCTATTTCTTGAGACCCTACCATGGCAACGTGCTGCACACCTCTGTCGTTGGCGTACTTCATTTGCTTTTTCATTTTAGCTGATGATGGATACAACTCTGCATCTATCCCAGCTTGTCTTAATTGTGAAACCAACTTAAAGCAGTGCTTCGCTTCCGCCTCTCCAAAGTTGATGAACAATACAGAAAGTCCTTTGGTTATGCTCGCTGGGAACAATTCCAAGGTATTCAACACGTCGTAAATTCTATCGGCTCCGAAAGAGATACCCACGCCCGACATGTCCTTCATTCCAAACAAAGCTGTCAAGTCGTCGTAACGACCACCTCCACAGATAGATCCCATTTTCACTCCATTGGCTTTCACCTCGAAAATAGCACCTGTGTAGTAGTTCAATCCTCTAGCCAAAGTAACATCGAATTCTAATTTAGCACGCTGTAAACCTACGGCATCCACCATATCAAACACGTACTCTAACTCGTCAATTCCTTTTAAACCAACTTCGCTACTTGCCAACATCTCACGCATTTCTGCCATGATGCTTGCATTATCACCGTTCATGGCGAACAAAGGTTTGATTTTTTCTATTGCTTCTTCCGGAATCTCCTTCTCACGCAATTCTTTAATCACACCTTCTTCACCTACCTTGTCCAATTTATCTATGGCAACGGTGATGTCTATAATTTTATCTTCTTGACCCGTAATCTCAGCAATACCAGAAAGTATTTTACGGTTATTGATCTTGATACTGAAATCTGGAATATTCAAATTGGTCAACACCTCATCAAAGATTTGTACCAATTCTACTTCGTACAATAAAGATTCAGAACCTACCACATCGGCATCACATTGTGTGAATTCTTGGTAACGTCCGTGCTGTGGTCTATCCGCTCTCCAAACCGGTTGAATTTGGTAACGCTTGAACGGAAATGAAAGGTCGTTTTGATGCTGTACCACGAAACGAGCAAAGGGTACAGTTAAGTCATAACGCAATGCCTTCTCGGCTATCTTTCCTGTTATTTTGTTCAAATTCACCCTTTCTTCCAAAGGCAATTGATCCAACACATTGTTGGTTAACATTGGTGATACTTCACCTTCGTTTAATTTTGATAAATAGTTCCCCGACCTTAAAATCTGGAACATTAATTTATCACCTTCCTCACCGTATTTCCCCATCAAGGTTGATGAATTCTCAAAACTCGGTGTTTCTATAGGTGCAAAACCAAACTTTTTAAATACCGTTGAAATGGTGTTAAAAATGTAATTTCTCTTCTCTACCTCTGCGGGTAAAAAGTCTCTTGTCCCTTTTGGAATAGAAGGTTTCTGTGCCATGCTCGTTTTTTTGTGGCAAAAATAAGAATGTAACGGAGACTTTTAGACACTTAGACACTTAGACTTTTAGAAATTTATAACCATTGGTCAAACTCAACCTACTTTATTTCTCCTGAACTTTGAATTTTAAATTTTGAATTTTGAATTTTGAATTTTGAATTTATGCCGGCTGTCCGGGCGCGCTATTCGCTTTACTGCGTTCTTGGTGACATGGTTTTTCATTCCTTTCTTGCAAAGCTTCACAAGGTCGCTCTCCAACAAAGCATTCAAAAGCCCAGCCCCAATAACAGTATTGAGTGTGAGTAGGGAGTAGATAGTTCCCCCCTATAAAACCTACTTCTCTTTCTACACCTGCAAATTGAAACCGCATAAGTTTTAGAGATGCTTAGAAGTTAATGGAGTTTATTCTAAGAATTGCGGAACTGAATTTTGGAACTCGGAAAAATGCCTAATTTCTTTAAATAGAGATTCATTTCTCTGTCTTAGATTCGGGTATATATCTAATAATAGATAGTGATTTATTTTCTTTTTAATTCCTCTGTAGTGAATTATGTTATTATATCTTAAGTAGTCTTCAAATTTTCTTTCGAATGGCTTGTAATCTAATGTGTTTTCATAGTTTAATTTAGGAAAAACCCTCCTTATTGATAAATCTAAGAATACCTCTCTTTTCTCTGACAATTTCTTTGCACTTTTCATTAATTCAAAGTATGAATCATGAAGAAGTTTCAAGAATACTCCAGAGGTGGAAATTGTAACTATTTCAACTTCCTTTTTTGCTGCTACCATTGCCAAATGCATACTTTTTTCCTTGTACAAGGTTTTGTAAAATGATAAGCTAGAGTTATATATTTCCGTAGGAAAAACTTCATCACCTGGACCAACACAAAGTTCAAAAGGCATCCGCTTGTCACTTTCGTAAAATTGCCACAAAATAGGCGATAAAAAAGCACCGTAGCACGTAGCTAAAGTTACAATTAAATTTCGCTGGGCAACCATATTAATCTTTGCAAGTTCCTTACATAGAATTTCCCATTTTATAATTTCCTTTGAAGGATATACCTGTATCCCCTCTTTACACCCATGAAACTCAAAATGTATGGCAGGAGCATAATTATTTTGAAAGCATTCTACTGCTATGTCATTTAATGTCTTGAGCAATTGTTTTACACTAGTGATTCGATGAAATGTTATTTCTTTATAGAATTTATCTTCTTTTTTTAAATTCATTTCAAAATCAAAATATTTCAGCTCATCTTTTAATCGCTCTCCATTTTTTACATCATAAAGATCTAGAGATTCAAGAATATAAATAGCGTTATTAAACATTTTATAATCTTCCATAGATTAAGTTTCCAACCAAATTACTGCACATTTCTAAACAATCGCAATTCCGAAGGTTCAAGTTGTGCACAGGAAATCCACAGAAAATATCAAACAATTGAGTTCTGCGGTTTTTACCTAACTTATTTCAGGGGAGTTTCCCCCTTAAATCTTTCGTTAATAAGTTTCATTTGAACCGTTTTTGTAGGTTTGGTTCAAAACACGTTATGGGAATATTAGTACTAGCAGGATGGTTTATCCTATGTTTGATTGTAGGAGCTATAGGTAAAAGTAGAAGAATTGGATTTTGGGGATCATTTTTACTCTCCCTATTCCTTTCACCTCTCATTGGATTCATTGTGGCATTAGTTTCTCAAAGAAAAAGTGATAGGGATTTTCAAAAAGCAATTTTAGACAATAACAAAAAAGACTCTATTTCTGATAAACTTGCAGAATTAGAAACCCTTAAAAAGAAAGGTACTATTTCGGAAGAGGAGTACACTGCAATGAGAAAAAAAGCACTTTCCATATAATCAAAGAAATAGAATACCAAATATTAATAAGTAATTGCCGATATTAAAAAAATATCGGCTTTTGTTTTTACTTTTTTCATTAAATCTAAAAACTTAATCTAGTTAAAAAGGCTGTAACAGAAAAAAAAGGCTTCTACCTATCAGTAATAACCTTTATATACTTTTCTAAACTTCAAGAAAATCAATTTCAAATTTCAAATCTCCAATTTCAAATTTCTAATATCTAATATCTAATTTCAAATTTACTCAAACAATCTTCCAAAAGTCTGGTCTATTTTCTTTCCTATATAAGGTACATACTTATACTCCTCATTGGCCGCTCCTACAATTTGTAAAATAATTACGATAAAACACAAGAGATTAAAGAGTCCGCTAATGGTGTATAAATGTAAAATTTGTAGTAAGGTACTCACAACAGCCATGATGATAAAAATACCTAATGACTGGCGCAGGTGAAAAGCATTGAAACGCTTATCATCACCTTGTTTATCATTGTTTAGTACTAAGGCAACTACGAAACCTATGAAGGTTATATAGGTAATAATGGAGGGCAGTTTATTCTTTTCCATGACCTGCAATTTAAAAAAAGAGCCCTCTGCGAAAGAGAGCTCCAATATTAACCTGTAGAAGTTAATAACTGATCCGTTAGAATACTTCTACGCAAATCATTTTTTAAAGTTACAGTACTGCAATTTTTTTTAAATGCCATTTTTAACTACCTTTTAAGTAAAATAATTTTATGTCGCCTGCGAGAAGTTTTTTAGCTAGCATTTATTATGCATGATGAATACTTTTAGGCAACTAAATTAAACAAGCGTTTATTATGAATGTCAAGATTTTTCCCAACAAAAAATCACCGAGACTCTTCAGTAATAATTTCTTGGAATTACTGACTTGGTCACACCCACTACTCATTTTCAGTATGTACAGCGTTATCGCTTACTTCTTAATGAATTACTTTATCAACGAACTTCACCACACCCTAGGCAGTGCCGTTGGCTACTTCTTTTTAGGGTTGTTTAGTTGGACGTTGGCAGAGTATTTCATGCACCGTTTCCTGTACCACAAAATCAAGGATGCCAGTTTTAGCAGTGGTTTCCAGTACATGTTTCACGGTATACACCACGAATACCCCAATGATGAAGGAAGAATAGTATTACCTCCTGTTCCTTCTTTGATTATTGCCTCTTTATTTTTCTTGGTGTTTTACCTATTCTTAGGAGAAACTACCTATGCTTTTGGTCCTGGATTTATGATTGGTTACTCCCTTTACATGAGTATACACAACATGGTACACAAACGTCCCTCTCCTAAAAAGTATAATTTCTGGTGGCGTCACCATAACATACACCATTTTCAACAACACGATAAAGCTTTTGGTGTAAGCACCTCACTTTGGGACAGAGTTTTTGGAACCATGCCCGAGAAAAATAGAAGAACCGTTTATGCAGAAGACGTGAAGTAGGCTTTTAGACTTTTAGAAAGATAATTTTAATTGCTCCGTTTCAGAGATGAGGCGGAGTTTTTTTATTTAAAGATTTAAGGATGGACTTGCGTCCATGATTTAACGATTTAAGGTTTTCCAAACAGGGATAGGATGGAAATTGACTGCGCTGCGGCTGTAGGAATACAGGCTTGTACAAAGCGACCTAAGAAGCTTTGGGAAAGCTTGTAGTACTTAAGCTGTAGAAGGGAGATTGGAAGGATAGCCTGGGAGTTTGCCAAAAATAAAATTGGAAATTGGTGATTTGAAATTGGAAATTGATGATTCAAAAAATAAGATCGGAGAAGTTATCTCAAAAAAAAGAGCAACTTTCGCTGCTCCTATCTCTTAATTTTCTTCTTCTGTTTTTACCATACTGGCGTCGAATTCGAATTGTGCCACGGCTTCGATGTGACCGGTATGTGGGAATTGATCTACCAAGCTTAACTTGCGCATATCGTAACCGGCTTGTCTCAACTGCTCGGCATCTCTGGCTTGCGTTGATGGGTTACACGATATGTACACGATGCGTTGCGCACCCAAAGCAATTACCTTTTTCAAGGTTTTTGGAGCGATACCCGCACGCGGTGGATCTAAAATGATAGTCCCTATTTTCCCTTGATATTCTGGGTATTCTAACAAGAATTTACCTACGTCAGCCGCATAGAATTTAACTTTATCTATACCATTACGCTTGGCGTTTCTTTTGGCATCTGTAATAGCTTCTTCTACGATGTCAACACCGATAATTTCAGCATCCTCTGTACGTGTAGAAAGAATTTGACCTATGGTTCCTGTTCCACAGAAAAGGTCCATTACAACCTCTCCGTTCAAAGTATTGTCTCCTTCGAAAACATAGTCCATAGCCTTGTTATACAAACGCTCTGCAGATTTCGGGTTGGTTTGGAAGAAACTCTCCATAGAAATTTCGAACTCCAAGCCCAATAATTTTTCTACAACGATGTTGCTTCCAAATACTAAGCTACAGTTACCGTTTTCAATTTTAGCTCTATCAGCTACGTTATCATTGATGGTATGCTGGAAACCTGCGATTCTTCCGCCAAAAGTTGTTTTCAAAAACTCACCGAATGCTTCTGCATCGAATTGTTCTTGTCCAACACTAGAAGTCACCAAATTCACCAACAACTGGTCTTGATCAAAAGATTTACGCACAACTATATGACGGAAAAAACCTTCTTTGCGCGGTGGGTGCCAAGCTGGTAAACCTGTTGCCTTTAAATACTCACGTACTTCTTTGAGTTTGTTTTCCCATTCCGCATCGAAAAGTCCAGACTCTTTATTCAACGACTCCACTTTCCACCACGTTCCACGGTGTTTAAAACCGAGGGCGAAAGCATCATCTATTTCTTCGTCTGTTTCTATATCGTGCTCTATACAAGAGAAACTGTACTCCATTTTATTACGGTAGTTGTAATGATTTGGAGATGAAATGAAGCTATCAAAACGCTCTTGTATGTCTTGGAAATTTCCTAAACGACGGTAAATATCAAGGGTTGTAGTTTGCTTGTGCTCTTCTTGCAAAGCGGGCGGAACATGAATGTAAGGCGCACCACTAATTTCTTGGTAAGGCACTTTTGTTTCTTGGGGAGATCTTTCAATGACCTTCAACAATTTACATTCTGCATAACGCTTTTTCTTTTTGTTGACTTTCGCCAAAACACGTTGTCCGGGAAAAGTATTTTGTACAAACAAAACGTAATCTCCCTTCTCTGAGCCCAACTTTGCAATTCCGTTTCCACCGAACGCAAACCCTGTGATCTCTAATTCTATTTCTTGACCTCTATTTACCAATGTTTCTGAATTTGGTGCAAAAATACGAATAGTAAAAGGATTCAAAAATTCAAGGATTCAAAAATTCAAAAATTTGAGGGATTTGAGGGATTTGAGGGATTTGAATAATTTGAAGATTTGAAGATTTGGTTTTGCAATGGACATAGAACAATACTAGATCTCTAGAAATCTAGGACTCTAGCTTCTAAAAGATTTGTCTCTTGACATGGCTCGTGAACCATTGTTTGAGAGTTTGAAGGATTGGGGTTTTGAGGCTTGGGGTTCGAGGTAGGAGAAGTCTCGAAGGCCGACATTTAATTCTCATCGCACCAAATGGTTTGATCTGTTTCAAGGATTTCTCCTTTCGAATTCATAAGAAAACTAAAGATTTGAGGAGAGCAGTGCTCATAGTGTTTTAAAGAGAACGAGATAAGTACTTGGTCCTTTAAATACTTTCTATGACCAAACTTTAGGTAATAGTGCCAACTCCTGTAGTGATTTAATTTATGGGTTAATTTGACGCGTTTGGGGAGATTTTCCAAAACTATCCCTCTTGTTGTATCTACGCTAAAATCTTCACTTTTGTAATCTTTAAAAAAGAGCTTCTCCTCTACTTCACTCACTGTAGCGTCATAAACTTTCAAGGTCTTTTTTGTATAGTACTCCTGCTTGCAATCACAACTGGATAGAAAAACATCTTTGTTTTCTATAGCATCTAAATAATACTGTAACGCAATACTTTCGTATTTGGGCGTTGTATCGCTTTCATTGAGAATACCCAAGCCGAGAATCAATAGCAGTAAATATTTCATGCTTTAAAGATGAAGAATTCAAGGAGTATCCATAAAAAAATCCTCCCAAAATTTGAGAGGACTTTAATATTCTAACTATCTAAATGTCTAAAAATCTAACAGTCTCCAAACCTACAAAGGTCCTCTAATAATCCCCTTATCACTTGCGCGAATAAAGTCAATTACCTGCTGTTTAAGTTCTGTACCTTGTAACTCATTTTCAACAGCTTCTAAGCCTTTAGATACGTTGTTGTTCAATACAAACAAGGTTCTGTATACGTCTTCTACCTCTTTTATTTGGTCGTCTGTAAAACCTCTACGACGCAAACCTATGGCGTTTACACCTGCGAAAGTCAAGGGTTCTCTTGCCGCACGAATGAAAGGAGGAATATCCTTACGGATCAAGGACGCACCACCTACAAAGGCATGTTTCCCTATTTTCACGAACTGCTGGGCAGCTGCCTTTCCTTCAATAATGGCAAAATCATCTATTTCAACGTGACCTGATAGTCCAACATAATTGGCCAAGATCACATTATTTCCTAAAATACAATCGTGGGCAACGTGTACATATCCCATCAATAAGCAATTGTCTCCAACTACTGTTTTGTATTTGTCGGTAGTACCCCTGTGTATAGTTACACATTCTCTGATTTTGGTATTGTTACCAATTTCAACGGTGGTGTACTCTCCTCCAAATTTTAGATCTTGTGGAATTACACCAATCACAGAACCTGGGTAGATTTCACAATCTTCTCCTATTCTTGTTCCTGGGTAGATGGTCACGTTCGGTCCTATCACCGTATTGTTTCCAATCACAACATCTTCGTAGATAGTAGTAAAGGGCTCAACTTTAACATTTTGTCCGAGTTGAGCATCTTTAGAAACTGAAGCTAAATTGCTAATCATGTTATGCTTTATCTTTAATTACCTGTGCAAGCATTTCTGCTTCCATTACAACTTGGCCGTTAACATACGCTTTTCCGCCCATGTTCACTAATCCTCTACGCATAGGTGATAAAAGATTCAATTCAAAAACAACTGTATCTCCTGGAATTACTTTTTGCTTAAACTTCACGTTGTCTATCTTCATGAAGTAAGTAGAGTACAATTCTGGCTCGTCTACTTTCGACAAAGCGTAAATTCCACCACATTGTGCCATGGCCTCAATTTGCAATACTCCTGGGAAAACTGGGTTTCCTGGGAAGTGACCTGTAAATTGTGGTTCGTTCATGGTAATATTTTTCACCCCAACAATACCATCTTCCGTCATTTCTATCACCTTATCTACCAATAAGAAAGGGTAACGGTGCGGCAACATTTTTTCAATGTCGTTGATGTTGTATATAGGCTCTTTTTCTAAATCGAATTTCTTCGGAGCTTTGGCTTGTGCCTTGATTTTATCTTTCAAGATTTTGGCAAACTGAACGTTTCCTGAGTGACCAGGGCGAGCGCCTAAGATGTGTGCTTTAATTGGCTTACCTACCAAAGCTAAATCTCCTACGATGTCTAACAATTTATGACGTGCAGGTTCATTTTGGTATTGAAGTTTAATGGTATTTAAAACACCCATTCCTTTCACTTCAATTTTCAAGTCTTCTTTCCCTAACAACTTAGCCAGGTTATCCAACTCTTCTTGCGATACTTCCTCGCGCTCAACCAATACGATGGCATTGTCTAAATCTCCACCTTTGATCAAGTTATTTTTCGCCAAGAATTCTAGTTCTCTTAAGAAAACGAAAGTTCTACACTTGGCAATTTCTTCTCTAAATTCACCAATGTTGTACATAGACGCGTGTTGCGTTCCTAACACTGGAGATTTGTAATCTACCATTACTGTTAAACGGTAGTTTTCGTCTGGCACCGCCAAGATTTCGTTTCCTTTTTCAGGATCCTCCCAAGGAATAATTTCGTCTAACACGAAGTATTCTCTTTCGGCATCTTGCTCTTCGTAACCTACGCTTTCTATCGCTTCAACAAAAGGCAATGCACTCCCATCCATAATAGGAATTTCAGGTGCATTTAATTTGATTAATGCGTTATCTACTTGCATTCCGTAAAGGGCTGCCAAAACGTGCTCCGTTGTGTAAATACGAATTCCGTTTTTCTCTAAGGTTGTTCCTCTTTCTGTAGAAACCACTAAATCAACGTCTGCATTGATGATAGGCTCTCCTTCTTGATCAACACGTTGAAATTTATAACCGTGATTTGCTGGGGCTGGACAAATTTCTAGCGTTACAGCTTTTCCAGTATGTAAACCAACACCTTCAAGGCTTACGCTTTGTTTTATCGTTCTTTGCTTTTCAGACATAATAGTAACGGATGCAATTATTTATTTGATATTTTATCTTCTAATTCTCTTAATTTCTGAAGGATGTACGGCAATTTTCTGAAACCGAAGAAAGATTTTTTGAAATCATCGATAGGAATACCTGGCGTTCCCATCAAGGTTTGATCTGGCTTTTTCACGTTCCCTGGAACACCGGATTGCGCAACAATTTTAGTTCTGTCGGCAATTTTTATATGACCAGAAATACCCGCTTGCCCACCTATCATAACGTTCTCACCAATTTTAGCAGAACCTGCAACACCAACTTGTGCGGCCATTGCAGAGTTTTTACCTACCTCTACGTTGTGTGCTAAGTGAACCAAATTGTCCAATTTAACTCCTCTACGTAAAATCGTAGATCCTAAAGTAGCTCTATCTATGGTTGCGTTAGATCCCACTTCCACGTTGTCTTCTAAAACAACATTTCCAATTTGTGGCACCTTTTGAAATTCTCCATTCTCATCAGGGGCAAATCCAAATCCGTCAGCACCTATAATAGCACCTCCATGAATTAAACAGTTTTCACCTACTACACAATCCGCGTAAACGGCTGCACCAGGATTGATAACTGTACCTGCTCCAATTTTCACATTTTCTCCAATGTAAACGTTGGGATAAATTTTCACGTTATCCCCTATCTCTGCTCCATCAGCGATGTAAGCAAAAGCTCCAACGTAAACATCCTTTCCTATCGTAGCGTTTTCATCTATGAATGAAGGCTGCTCAATTTTAGGCTGCTTCGTACGCATCTGGTTGTACACCTCTAATAACTGCGCAAAGCAAGAATATGCGTCATCAACTTTAATTAAAGTTAAGGTTGAAGGGAGTTCCTTCGATGGAGTAAAAGCTCTATCAACAATAGCTATAGATGCTCCTGTTGTATAAATGTGCTCTTCGTATTTCATGTTCGCCAAGAAAGAAAGTGTTCCTTCCTGACCTTCTTCTATCTTCGATAAACCACTAACTGTAACATCTTTATTGCCTTCAATGTCACCCTTAATGATACCTGCAATTTGCTCTGCGGTAAACTTCATGACGTCAAAAATAAAAAATCCTCAGCTTATATGGATACTCAAGAATTCATTGTTTTAAACATTCTTTAAATAATAGATAAGTATTTCTTTCTGAGTGAAAAGAATGACCGAAGTCTCTCGGTGATAAAAAAGGACAAAAAGACAAACTTAACACGCGTAAAAAAGGTGCTCCTACCTCCTGATTTCCACAGGGTAACACAAGAAATATTTTTCTACAGGTGCTGTGAGTGCAGAGATATTTAAGTTGTCGGCAGCTTTACTTACATCCACTACTCGACCATCTTTGTACAAGACATTAATATTTTCTTTAAAAGTATTATATGCATTGTTTACCAATTTATCCGTATACACAAAATAATGGGCGTCCTCTGGAGCAATGTTAAAGGTACTTTGTACCATTTGTCTTTCCCATTCTAAACGGTCTGGTCCGAAAGGTTCTGTACTAATTTCAATTTTAAACAAATCTCTATTTACCAACCCTTTAGACAAACGTGCAAGAACGGTATCCTCATGGAATTGCCACACTTTGATGGCGCCCATAATGTCAAAATCATCCAATTGTGCAAAGTTGTTGAGTGCTTCCGCATTCTTTTCGAAATCTTCGATTTTAATGTCGCGTTCTAAAAAGTATTGCAAAGCAGGACTAGCAAACAAATGATGTCCGTCTCTACTCAATTCTTTGGCTCTTCTCAAAATATACATCAACATCCATTCAGCAGCAACTACCGTTTTATGCAGATATACTTGCCAATACATGAGTCGACGTGCCACAATAAACTTTTCAATAGAATAAATCCCCTTCTCCTCCATCACCAATTTATCATCCACAACATTCAGCATTTCTATGATGCGATCAGAACCTATCACACCTTCAGAAACTCCTGTGTAAAAAGAATCCCTGTTGAGGTAATCCATTCTGTCCATATCCAATTGCGAACTCACCAATTGATGCAAAAAAGGTTTGTGGTATTTATTGTTGAAGATAAGTAGGGCTAAATCCAATTCTCCTTTGAATTGCTTAGAAATTTCTTTGATAAATAATGCCGATATTTTTTCGTGACTAATGCCTTTAACTATATCGTGCTCAAGGGTGTGAGAATATGGTCCGTGACCTATATCATGTAAAAGTATGGCCAACATCACTGCTCTTTCTTCTTGCTCTGAAATAAAGTGCCCCTTTCTACGTATTACTTGTACAGCTTTACTCATCAAATGCGTAGCACCTATACAGTGGTGAAAACGGGTATGATGAGCACCGGGATAGACCAAGTGGGTGAGTCCCAGCTGAGTGATTCTTCTCAAGCGTTGAAAATACGGATGTTGAATGATATCAAAAACAATAGAATTGGGAATGGAAACAAATCCATAAACCGGATCATTGATGATTTTCTTTTTGTTATTGGTGCTTGAGTTTGGATTCAAAACTATACTTTTAAATACTGATACTGTAAAGCTAAAAATAAAAACGATGCAGACGAAAATACTTTGGGCAGACGACGAAATTGAATTGTTAAAGCCACACATCATGTTCTTGGAACAAAAGGGCTATGATGTTCAAACGGTTAACAATGGAGACGACGCCGTAGAACAATGTGAAGAACACAATTTTGATATTGTTTTCTTGGACGAGAACATGCCGGGAATCTCTGGATTGGAAGCCTTGACACGCATCAAAGAAAGAAACCCTATGTTGCCTATAGTGATGATCACCAAAAGTGAGGAAGAAAGCATCATGGAAGAAGCCATAGGTGGTAAAATAGCTGACTACCTCATCAAACCGGTGAATCCTAATCAAATCTTGTTGAGTTTAAAAAAGAACTTGAACCAGAGTAAATTGGTTTCGCAAAAAACCAATGCCAATTACCAGCAAGAATTTCGTCAAATCGGTATGGACTTGGGCGATAATTTGGACAAGGATGAATGGAAAGACATCTACAAGAAATTGGTATACTGGGAATTGGAATTGGATGAGGCGGAAGACAAAAGCATGGAAGAAATTCTGCGCATGCAAAAGCAAGAAGCCAATGAACAATTTGTACGCTTTATAGAAGATAATTACTTGGAGTGGTTAAATGGAACAGAAGAAGCGCCTGACATGCTTCCAACTTTGATTAAAAATCGAGTAGCTCCGGAAATAAAAGACACCACTTATTTATTGGTCATCGACAATTTGCGTTACGATCAATGGCAAGTATTGAAACCACTCTTTTCGAAATACTTCAGTATAAAAGAAGATGATTTGGTGTACAGTATTTTACCCACTGCCACCCACTACGCACGTAATGCCTTCTTCGCAGGTTTGCTTCCTTCTGAAATTGCTAAAAAGCACCCTGATTTATGGAAGAACGAAGAAGATGAAGGTGGAAAAAACATGCACGAGAAAGAATTGTTGGCGGCTAACTTAAAGCGTTTGGGACAAAACATCAATTTCTCTTACAATAAGATTACCAATTTAGAGGCAGGGAAAAAGTTAAACGACAATTTCCACCAGTTATCTAATAACGACTTGAATGTAATTGTCTACAACTTCGTAGATATGCTTTCTCATGCTAGAACAGACATGGAAGTAATTCGCGAATTAGCAGATGATGAAAGTGCTTACCGTTCATTAACCCTAAGTTGGTTTGAGCATTCCCCTTTGTTTGACATCATTAAAAAGATAGCCCAGAGCAAAGCAAAGATTGTACTTACAACCGATCACGGAACCGTAAAAGTTCAAAACCCGGTAAAAATTGTTGGTGATAAAAATGTAAACACCAATTTGCGTTACAAAACAGGAAAAAACCTGAGTTACAAGGCCAAGGAGGTATTCCAAGTGAAAGATCCACAGGAAGCTTTTTTACCCAAGAGTAATTTAAGTTCTGAATTTGTGTTTGCAAAAGGAGCAGATTTCTTTGTTTACCCCAACAACTACAATTACTTTGTAAACTTTTATAAAAACACCTTCCAGCACGGTGGTATTAGTTTAGAAGAAATTCTAATACCCTTTGTGGTGATGGAAGCCAAATAAATTTGAAACGTTTATAGATCTCGCAATGCAAATCATTGTACACAACGAAGAAGAATTAGATAAAGTGGTAGATCAGATGCTGCCACTTTTAGAAACGCATAGCATTTTCGCCTTTGACGCGAAGATGGGAAGTGGAAAAACCACTTTTATTGCCCGACTCATAGCTGCCATTTCTGATGAGTCAGATGTTTCCTCACCAACCTTTGGTTATGTTAAGGAACACGATACAAAAATGGGTACTGTTCACCACTTTGATTTATACCGTTTAGAGCACGAAGATGAGGCCTATGACATAGGTATAGAAGAGTATTTATACGGCGATGATATTTGTTTAATAGAATGGCCTAAAAAAATAGAGAACCTTTTGCCCGAAAACACCGTATGGGTAAGTATTGAAGTTGCGCCAGACCAAGCGCGCATTTTTGACATAGAACTATGATAACGGACCCAGAAGTTTTAAAAGGATTGATGAAAGAAGGCAGATTGATGCCTCAAGAAGAAATGTTAGAGGTAGGGAGAAAGAAAAATGCCCTACACATAGGTATCCCCCGAGAAACCTCCTTTCAAGAACGACGTGTAGCCTTGGTGCCTGAGGCTGTTTCATTATTAGTGGCCAATGGTCATGAAGTAAAAATTGAAACAAAAGCTGGAGAAATGGCCAATTTCTCTGACCAAGAATACTCGGAGGCTGGAGCCAAAATAGTTTATGCCACCAAAGAAATCTTTGAATGTGAAATCATATTCAAAGTAGCCCCGCTTTCTGAAGAAGAAGCCAACATGATGCCTGGAAATCAAACCTTGATTTCTGCGCTTCAAATCAATATACAACCCAAAAAGATCCTTCAACTTTTGATGAGCAAGCGCATAACAGCCTTGGCTTGGGATTACATGAAAGATGAAGAAGGTTCTTTCCCTGTGGTTAGAACCGTAGGAGAAATTGCAGGAACTACATCTATTTTAATTGCTGCCGAATTACTTTCTGCTTACAAAGGTGGAAAAGGAATGATGCTCGGAGGTATTGCTGGAGTTCAACCCGCTGAAATAGTAGTTTTAGGAGCAGGAACGGTGGGAGAATACGCCACAAGAGCTGCGCTAGGATTAGGATGTTCGGTAAAAGTATTTGACAGTTCTCTATCTCGATTAAGACGTTTACAAAATGATGTAGGGAGCAGAATTTACACTTCTGTGCTTCAACCCAAAGTATTGGCCAAAGCGCTTATGCGTGCGGATGCTGTTATTGGAGCCATACGCTCTTCTGTAGGAAGAACACCATGTGTAGTAACCGAAGAAATGGTGAGAAACATGAAAACAGGTTCTGTAGTAGTTGATGTTAGTATAGATCAAGGTGGATGTTTTGAAACCAGCGAATTAACCAACCACAATACGCCAACTTTTGAGAAATTTGGAGTAACCCATTACTGTGTACCCAATATTCCATCAAGAGTGGCAAGAACAGCAAGTTTTGCTTTGTCCAACATCTTCTCTCCCCTACTTTTAGAAATGGGTGAATACGGAGGTTGTAAAGAGTTGATCCGACAAAATTCTGGA
This sequence comes from Lishizhenia tianjinensis, assembly GCF_900116425.1. Classification (GTDB taxonomy): domain Bacteria; phylum Bacteroidota; class Bacteroidia; order Flavobacteriales_D; family Crocinitomicaceae; genus Lishizhenia; species Lishizhenia tianjinensis. Next base: position 251,349 of record NZ_FPAS01000003.1, read on the forward strand.
TTCAGAAATGGAGTATACATGTACCAAGGTACTTTAACCAGTGAAGTTTTGGGAAATGCCTTCAACCTGAATTACAAAGATTTGGAGCTGTTTATTATGGGAATTAAATAGATTTTTTTAGACTTTTAGACGGTTAGACCTTTAGACTTTTAGATTTTAAGATTTCGAAAGAACGCGGTTTTAACCGCAAAGAACCCAAAGCTTTTCACGCAGAGCACAAAGGGAATGTTTTTCTCCGTGAACTTTGTGTAATACCTTAGCGGACTCTATGGTAAACATTTGTTCTATCTTTTCACTTTCACCCAACTTTCAAATTCTTAAATTTTTAAATACTTAAATCTTTAAATCCCTACTTTATTACAACAGATTGGCTAATTTCGCGGAAAACATTGGTCATGGATAAAATCATCAACAGGTTTAAGTATTATTTAGGAGGATTTTTAATCGGATCTATCTTCGTCTTTTTCTTTTTTCAAAACAGAGGATGTTCTTGGTTACCTTCTAACCGAGTAAAAAACACCCTTATGGGGAAAGTAATCGCTTTACCTGAAGCAGAAAAACAAGAATTGAAAGCACAAGGTTTAACAGAAGACGACTTTATTTCTTTCTTGAACGATGGAGAAATTGATTTTGGTGGTTCTTTAAAAGACCAAGATGTTTACCCTAAAGTTTACTTGATCAACAAAGAATTTAACGGTAAAAATGTAAGGGCGCAATTTTCTTTGTATGAAGATGCCTACATTACTGTTGGAGAAATATTAAAAGATGGAGAAGATATTCACCGTGTAGAAAACTATACGGGTTGGGGAGATTTCATCAAATTCCCTATGGATACCAACATGGTGTACATGGATACAGCTTTGAATAATTGTCTTTTAGAAGCCTTCGCTTACCAAAAATATGATTCTATACAAGCTGATATGCTCAACACCACACGCATCAACTTTGACCAATCTAATTTGATGTTACCGAAAGCAGAACAACAATTACAATTTACAGATAGAAAATTAGGAGTAGTAGACGCCAAAACCATTTGGTACCTCTCTAAAATCTTTATCAATAAAATAGAATTTGAAGGAAGAGAAGAATATCCTTGTGGATTAAAGTAATCTCTCACCAAAACCTATTGTCGAAGTCTCTCTATTCATTTAGAGGGACTTTTTTTATGGAAAAATGAACGCTTGCTCATCTTGGTTGTACAAATAAAAAAAACAGCACAACATGGCACAGCAACATTTCTACATAAGTATTCCTGAACCTTGTCATGAAGATTGGGGGAAAATGTCCAAGCTTGAAAAAGGACGCCACTGCCAGGCTTGTACTAAAACCGTTTATGACTTCACCAATAAAAATCACGAAGAAATTGAGCAAGCTTTCTATGAAACATCGGATTTATGTGGAAGATTTACTTCTACACAACTTCGTCAAAGCTATCAATTGCCACATGCTCAACGTTTCAATTTAGCCAGGTTTACAGCTGCATGTTTTCTAGTTTTTGGATTGAGCTTATTCAGCTATAGTTGTGATTTGGAAACACCGCATTTCAACCTTATCGACAATTTACAAGAACAATACTTTATGGGAAAGGTTTTACCTCCTGACAGCACATATAAAGTCGAATCCCATCAAGATACTATCATTGAAATGGCCCAGAAGGATAGTCTTGCAACAGATACACTTAACTTTCAAGAAATCAACATACACTCAGCTGTTCACAGGGTAGAACGAGAAATAAGCTTTGCAGGAATTCCAATAAAAACGATTCAACCCACCGTGACCAGAGAAATAAAGCCAATTGAACCTTTGAAAAGTTCCCTAGAAGTTTTTCCAAACCCAAGTAGTGATTTTTTCAAATTACAATTCATTCCTCCCATGCAGGATAGCTCTTCTTCTGAAATTGAAATTCGTATTTATGACGCTGCCGGTAGACTATTGGAAGACGACAGCTACCCATTTTTAGGAGGGAATTTTGAAACGATTTTATCACTTACCGGAAAAGAAGCCGGAGTATACTATCTACAGGTCATTTATGGTCGTGAAGTTTTAAAGACCGTACTCGTTAAAAATTAACCCCATGAATTAAACCATTCTCACCTAAGGGTGTACTTCTCTAAAAAAACACTGCGATGAATTACAAAAACCTACATATTTCCATTCCTGAACCTTGTCATGAAGACTGGAAGGAAATGATTCCGACTGATAAAGGAAAGTTTTGTTCCTCATGTGCTAAAACTGTAATAGATTTTACAAATAGTACACCCGAAGAAATCTACCAACATCTTCAAAAACATCCTCAAACTTGTGGTAGAATAAAAACTTATCATCCCTCTTCCCTAACTCCTACACCCTTAAAACAGCTGGCTCGATTTGCAGCGGCTTTATTTCTAGTTTTTGGTATGAGTTTGTTCTTTTACAGTTGTAAAATGGAGAGTCCAGCAGCAGACCTTCTTACCCTCACAGAACAAGAAGTAAATGTACACGACACGCTAACTTTACTTCAAGATCAAAAACTTGACACCTCTCATTACATCAGAAACTTCTCTCTACTAGACAGTAATCTAAGCCAAGAATTTTCCAGCATTCAATCCACAGCATCGATTACAAAAGAAAGAGCCGTTGAACTCTCGGAGCCTTATAACTATCTAGAAGATGAAAATTTCATTTTAGGTTCTTTCATTTTTGAAGGTGAAATTACTATTCCCCACTTAGAGTCAGAAAATTCAACACCAAATCATTCTCCCCAAATTACATCACCCTATATTAAAACACAATACTTGGAAGACAGTATAGTGATTGTAGATTTTATAGGTCTACCCCTTGAACCTTATGAAAAAAGCGTGTATACAGCAAAAATCGAAATCTATAAAAATTGGACGAATCTAATTTACAAACAAGACCACCTTATAAAGTTACCTCTATCTCAAACTCAATTGCATACAACCCCATTATCCCCAGGCGACTATCATGTAGTAATAAGCATAGGTAAGAGAACTGTACACACTTCTTTTAGAGTAAATGAAAACTTATAACAACCAAAATTTTAAAGGACCTACCCTCTTAATATTGAAAACATAAATCAACGAGTATGAAAAATTCACTGTATAAAATTAGCATACCAGAACCCTGTCATGAAGACTGGAACACCATGACCCCTAATGCGAAAGACCGCTTTTGTTCTTCTTGCGCTAAAACTGTTGTTGACTTCACCCACCTGTCGAAGGAAGAAATAATGTCTCATCTCTCCTCGCATAAAAATGTATGTGGAAGGCTAAATTCCAATCAACTCAACACGATCTATCAATTGCCTTACAAGGAAAGGTTTAAATTGGCCCGTTTCGCAGCGGCTTGTTTGTTGGTGTTTGGACTAGGACTTTTTAATTACTCCTGTGAAATGGAAAGTCCGCAGGTGAACTTACTTGAATTAACATCGAAAGGCACATCTATATTCACCAACTCCGACCCTGAAACACTTGGAGAGCTAGCTTTAGTAAAAGATTCCAATACCGTTCAGCAACTTGAAAAAGACAGTGTTCAAGAGGTGGAACAAAATTGGAACAAAACGAATACCTACGATGAGTTAGAAGGTATAGAAGGTGAAATAGCACTTGAAATGATTCCCGAGGAGTGTATAAATTCAGAAAAACATGAAGATGTGGGAGATACAATCTACACCTTAACCAAAGAAGATATTGAACAAATTCCTTTAGATTATTACCCCATGATAGGAGCAGTAGTTTTGGTGGAAAGACCCGAGAAAACAATTGAACCTATTGTTGTTCCTGAAAATGAATTAAAGCTTTTTCCCAACCCAGCAAATCACGTTACTAACCTTCGTTTTAAACCTAGAAAGTTAGAAAGTAAAGATGACATCACTTTTCAAATCTTCAATCAGACAGGAGCACTTGTTCAACAAGAAAGAATGACTTTCGAAGGTGAGGATTTCACTGCAAAGTTCGCTGTTAGTGATTTAACCAATGGTGCTTATTTCGTCAACTTTGTATACGGTGAGGAGAGGTTTAGTGAAAAACTTATCGTTCAACACTAAAGCATATTTACATTGAAATATTGAGGATCAGTAGAAACATCTTGGGTGATAAAATCGGGATATTCTACTTCCTCATTTTCTGTCTTCAATTCAACTTCTGCCAATATTAAGCCTGCTTTGGGTGAAGTAAACTCATCCACTTCCCAAGTTGTTCCTTGAAAATCAAAGGTAAACCTTACTTTATCAATGTGTTTTGAGCAGAATTCAGCTATCATTGCTTTTGCGTCGGCTACGGGTATTTCATATTCGAACTCTGAGCGTGTAATACCTTTTGTATTGCCTTTAATAGTGAAATAAGCAGACTCTTTTCCAGCTTTAGATTTAATTCTTACGGGTGAAGTTTGTAATGCTGTTCTTCCAATATAGGCTTGAATCATTTGAACTTTTTCAGCTTTGAGGTCTTTCTTGAAAGTTTCCCACTTCGCTTTATCTACCAAGAATTTGCGCTCTATTTCCTTCCCCATTAATTTACGTTTACGTGCTCAAATTGTCCGTTAGTTACTTTTACAGTATCTCCAAAACCTTGGGCCAATTTTGCTTCAAAAAATCCTGAGAATTGATTGTCTACAACATCTATTTTAGAAAACACTACAGTTCCAGATCCGAGCGTAGTGTAATTATCAACTTGGTTTTGCAACTTGTCTGTGATTTTCACATAATTATTCAAAGGCATCATAGGTCGAGCTCCTAAAGAATCTCCGTTTCCAAAATTAAATTTCACTTCTATGGCAAGACTATCGTTTTCGTAATCTGCGAAAAAATAATAATTACCCGAATAGACCATTTCATAATTCTGGAAGGTCCATTTATCTCCATTAATCTTCGCAAATGCATAGCTTATTTCTTCTGGTTCAGCACACGGTGGGCAATCTCCCCCGCAGTCTACGGCTGTTTCACCAACAGACAAATATCCATCCGAGCACTTATCTACCACTTCTTCCTCTTTACAAGCAAAAGAAATGACAAACAAGCCCAATAAAACCGCTAGTTTCGAAATTTTCATGGTAATCACTTTATAGTTTGTGCAAGATAGGTACTTTTGAGAAAAAAAGTATTCTGGAAAAGATAAATAAATACAAAACTATACACGCGAAGTCAGAAGGATTGTACAAAGAAAAAGGCTCTAAATTCATAGGCTACATTGTACAATGTTATGACGAAGACGAAGCAAAAACTTACCTTGAACAATGGCGTAAAGAACACCACCAGGCCAGACATTGGTGTTATGCCTATCGCTTTGGTTTGCATAAAGATGTTTACAGAGCCAACGATGATGGAGAACCTTCGAATTCTGCCGGGGCTCCCATTTTGGGGCAAATTCAATCTTATGATTTAACCAATGTACTCATTTGTGTCGTTCGTTATTTTGGAGGAACCAAACTTGGTGTTGGCGGTTTAATTCACGCCTACAGAGCTGCAGCAAAAGAAGCTATAGACAACGGTAAGATTATAGAGGTTACCGTGCATCAATGGATAGATGTAAATTTCGAATATCCTGAAATGCCCGGCATCATGAAATTTGTTAAAGACCACAACCTTATCATCAAAGAACAAGTGTTTGAACTCTCCTGTAAACTTCGTTTGGGAATTCCCTTAGAAATAAGCGAAATGGTTACCGAACACTTGGAAGAATTAGACAATACATCAATTAGCGATTTAGGAATATATTAAATGAAATTATTAGAAAAACTGATAGAAGTTCGCGGAACTTCTGGAGACGAAGCGGAGATTAAAGATTTCTTGTTGAACCATATTCATGAAGTTAAACAAAACTGGAAGGTTCAACCTCAAATCATAGCGGGAGAAGAATTTCAAGATGCTATAATTTTGGTATTTGGAAAACCTAAAACAGCCCTATTTGCGCACATAGATACCATAGGTTATATGTCGGCTTACGGTAAAAACCTTATCAAAATTGGCGGACCAAGAGCGGTTGAAGGTTATGAATTAGTTGGACAAGACAGCAAGGGTGAAATTGAAACAGAACTCATGCTCATAGAAGATGAAAATGGATCTACCAGCATACAATATGTTTTGGACAGAGAAATTGATAGAGGTACACCTTTAAGTTTTAAACCTAATTTCAGAGAGACAGAAGAATACATTCAAAGTCCTTATCTAGATAACAGACTCGGTGTTTGGAACGCTTTGCAAGTAGCAGAAACTTTGGAAAATGGAATTATCGTATTCTCTACTTACGAAGAACACGGTGGAGGTTCTGTGGGCTTTTTAGGAAGATATATTTACGATAATTACCAAGTACGCCAAGCTTTGATTTCTGATATAACTTGGGTAACAGATGGTGTGCACCACGGAAAAGGCGTGGCTATTTCTATGCGTGATAGCGGTATTCCAAGAAGAAAATATTTGAACAGAATTCTAAGCATAGCCAGTAAAAGTGGAATTGCTCATCAATTAGAAGTAGAATCTGCAGGGGGTAGCGATGGAACAATGTTGCAAAAAACAGATTTACCCTTTGACTGGTGTTTTATTGGAGCTCCGGAAGATAATGTACATAGTCCAGACGAAAAAGTACACAAGTTTGACATTGCCTGTATGGTAGATTTGTACAAGGTATTGATGCAAGAATTATAAAGAAATTTCAACGCAAAGAAAAAGGCTCATTCGTAGAAATGAGCCTTTTTTAATCATCTTAATTTTCTCTTACAATCCATTAGCAGCCATGAAACTCTCTAACAATTGTTTCAATACATTTTCTTGTCCCTTTTTCGCCTTAATTACAATACGAGATTCTAAATTATCAGCTTCCATGTAGATATGGTCTAGGGCATCCACCATAAACTCTGCATCATCTAAGTCTACTTTAATATCTTCTGGTAAAGCATTGATGTCAACAAAAGCTGTCACTGGTTTCGATCCAAATCCTTTTGCCCATTCTGGTACTGTAACTTTTCCTTCTGGGAAATTTCCATTCACTCCTTTTTTATACATTAAGAAATCATCGTTCTTGTACACTTTCTGATTCTTTCCAATTAAGAATTCATTGGCAGCAGTTTCCTTAACTTCAGACGACCATAAATCTTTGCTGTTGTCCAATAAATTCATCATACTTTCACCTACACCCGCGTAAGCAGAAACATAATTCAAACTATCAGCTTTACCCGCGATTTGTGCAACAGCTGTAAACTTACCGTTGATGAAAGTATTCAATTTGTTAGAACTTAGTAAAATTGAAACCAAAGGACTCACATCGCTTTGCGCCAAAATTTTATTCATGTAATTCGGATCTATTGTTTTGGCAAACTTGTCCATTTTATCCACATCTATATTTATGCAGATTCCCATGTTTGCTTCAAAAGCACCTAGCTTCTCGAAAATAGCTTCATTGTCATTCGTATTTAAGAACAATGCATTTTTCAATTCGTCATTTACATAGGCTTTAGTTGTAATTACTCCTTGCCCCTCTTCAAAACGCACACTTGTTTTAAACTGGGCATCTTTCATGTACATCAATGTCATCTTCTTTTGCTCTACTGTAACATCTTTGCTGAATGCAGCTGCCTCAACATACATCGCATCAGGTTTCGTACAAAAAACAATATCGCTATCATCTGCCAAGACTTCATGTGCTATGTCTTGTTTCGATTTGTTTTTATTTTTCGCAAAGAAATCTTTCACGTAAGCCACTGGCTCCATAATCTCATCTTTCTCTACAAAGGCAACGGCCATTTTCGGTGTAATTGCAATCACTTGATTGTCGCTAACGAAAATGGATAAATCTTCTTCTTCAGATAAATTCGTAAAGCTCATGTTTACAATTTGATCGACCAATTTTTGGTGATCCTTCACATCTAAAATCAATACGCCTTTATCAGCTGGCAAACCATCTGTTGTATCTGAATTTTCAACTGCGAAGTAAATTCGAGCATCCTCTGGCAAGGCTAAATTGAAGGTATCTAGCGTGCTTGATAACACGTCACCATACATAGGTAAATTCTTCGCATCCGATTTATTTACGATATTATTGTAATCAACTGCACCATACGCTACCACTGATGTATTTGTAGCAACATAGCCCTCTAAAAGTTCATCGGCACGCAAGCTACTCATACCTTTTTCACCACAAGAAAAAAGCACTGCTGCTAATCCAAGACTTAAGATGATTTTCATTTTTTTCATGTAAAAAAATTTATTTGTTAATTCTATTTCAAAGTTAAACTTATCACGCAAATAGCCTACCAAAACAAATTATTCAATTGCTTTTTCAACTACCTTTGATTTATGCATTTTATTGAACCTCATTTTAGCTGGAGAGATTATTACGTTGCCTCAGAAGACGCGTATTCACCATTCTTTGAGAGAGAGTATTCTGAATTTGAATTCAGCGATGCCCTCTACAATTTTGCCATACACCCACAATGGGATAATTTTGGTTCACCCACTCTTTTTATGAAGATACTTTACGCCGATTATGAAATTGGTTTCTGTATCATCGAATTCATTGGAGAATGGAACGATGCTATCAATAATGATATCATGACCCTTAAACGTGATATTATTGAACATCTTATGCAAAACGGTATAGATAAGTTCATTATTATAGGAGAGAATGTACTTAATTTTCACTATTCGGACGATAGTTATTATGAAGAATGGTTCGATGAATTGGAGGATGGTTGGATAGCCATGGTGAATTTTCACGACCACGTATTGGAAGAGTTCAAAGAGATACACCTCGACCAGTTCTTTGTGATGGGTGGAGAATTAGAAGATGTTTCTTGGAGAACCTACAACCCTATTCAGTTTTATGGAAGAATAGAGCAGTACGTTCAAAAGCGCTTAATGTAGTTCACTTAATTTTTGCGCCACTATTTTATCTACCGGAAAAGTTAAATCTTGCGGACCAATACTCTCCAGGGGCTTCCATCTTGGTTGTTCTTCTGCATCTGTAAGGGTAATGGGCAATTCACTGCCAAATTCTTTGTGTAAAGGCTTTACCCAATAGTACAAGCTTATGAGTTGGTCGTTATCGTTGAAGGCAGATTGTTGAAAGAAATCTGTACAATAAAAAAGCTCCCCCACTTCGATTTCCAAATTCAATTCTTCTTGAAATTCACGCACCAAGCACTCCTTCAGACCTTCTCCCCACTCCAAACCACCTCCCGGAAATTTAGTAAAGCTTCTTCCAAATCTATTTTCATCTGAAAGAAGCACATCACCTTGCGTGTTGGTAAGTAGACCGTAAACTCGAATATTAAACTGTTTTCTCACCTTTTAAAACCGCTTTGATGTCTGGTTTGAAATATAAATCTGATTTCAAGATTTTACCATCTTCTCGGTAAATAGCCTTTCCATTTTCATCCAACTTACTCATGTTAGAACGTTGAATTTCTTCAAACACTTCCACTATTTTATCTTGGAGTCCATGCTTTAACAAAGTACCACAAAGGATGTATAGTTGATCTCCCAAAGCATCAGCTACCTCAACTAAATCTCCTTCTTTTGCAGCTTCTAAATACTCTTCGTTCTCCTCTTGCATTAAACGGTGACGCAAGGTGTAGTCTGCCTCACTGATTGCTCCTTTCGGTTCATATTCATTTTTGATTCCAAAGCTATCGTGAAAGGTTTCCACGGCCTTGATAATATCTGCAAAGTCCTTTTTCATATAATCAATTTTGGACCAAGATATTAGAATTGAAGAAGAGAAGAGCTTTATTCTGCTGAGTATTTATCCACAAAATTGGCGACTATACACAATCGTAATATCTAATTGTTGGTCACAAAAAAACCGATGCTTTCACATCGGTTCCCACTGTAGTTATTGTGGAATTATCCTAAATACATTTTCAACATCTTGCTTCTAGAAGTATGTTTTAAACGTCGAATAGCTTTTTCTTTAATTTGTCTAACCCTTTCTCTGGTTAAATCGAAATGCATACCGATTTCTTCCAGTGTTAAAGGAGCTCTCCCGTCTAAACCAAAGTAGAATTTCACAACATCACCTTCTCTCGCGGTAAGTGTAGATAAACTTCTATTGATCTCTTTGGCCAGTGACTCTTGTAACAAAGTCTTTTCTGGACTAGGCAAAGCATCGTTTGGAAGCACATCATACATAGAAGAAGAAGACTCATCCCCTTCTTTTAAGGGTGCATCCATAGAAACATGTCTCCCCGAAGTAGCAAAAGCAGTTCTTACTTCTTCCACCGTACAATCCAAGGCTTCCGCCAATTCATGCGCACTAGGCGGACGCTCCAAACGCTGTTCTAATTCTGAAAAAGTTTTGTTTATCTTATTAATTGAACCAATTTTATTCAAAGGCAAACGCACTATACGCGCTTGTTCTGCCAAAGCTTGTAAAATAGATTGTCTGATCCACCATACGGCATAAGAGATAAATTTAAAACCTCTGGTTTCATCAAAACGTTTTGCTGCTTTGATTAACCCCATGTTACCTTCGTTAATTAAATCTGGCAAAGACAAACCTTGGTTTTGATATTGCTTAGAAACAGAAACCACGAACCTTAAATTGGCCTTGGTTAATTTTTCTAAAGCTTTGTTGTCTCCAGCTTTAATTCTTCGGGCTAATTCAACTTCTTCCTCAGCAGTAATTAAATCAACCTTAGCAATTTCTTGCAAGTATTTATCGAGTGAAGCGGTTTCCCGGTTGGTAACCTGTTTGGTAATTTTTAATTGTCTCATAGCGCTAACAGTTTTAAGATAAGAAAAGAGCCAACTTATACTTTCTTGAAAGATAAGCTGTTATATATTAAACGCAATAAAAACAGAAAAGGTTGGAGATTTTTTTGGTTATGTAGAATATTTTTCATAACAAAAAAGCGAAACCCGCTAGGAGTCTCGCTTTTTACACTATATTTTTTTTCTAAAAATTAGTCTCTCAACACATTTCTAGAAATTACAATCTTTTGAACTTCAGAAGTTCCTTCGTAAATCTGCGTAATTTTCGCATCTCTCATTAAACGCTCTACGTGGTATTCTTTAACGAATCCGTAACCACCGTGAATTTGAACAGCCTCTACTGTTTGTTCCATCGCTACTTTAGAAGCGTATAATTTAGCCATTGCAGAAGATTGGTCGAAGTTTCTTCCCATATCCTTATCTCTTGCTGACTTGTAAACTAACAATCTTGCAGCTTCGATTTCAGTAGCCATATCTGCTAATTTAAAAGCGATAGCTTGGTGCTTAGAAATCTCTTTTCCGAATGCTTTTCTTTCTTTCGAGTAAGCTGTTGCCAATTCGAAAGCTCCAGCTGCAATACCTAATGCTTGAGAAGCAATACCGATACGTCCACCAGATAAAGTTTTCATTGCGAAAGTGAATCCAAATCCGTCTTCACCAATTCTATTTTCTTTAGGAACTTTTACGTCGTTGAACAACAAAGTGTGTGTATCAGAACCTCTAATACCCATTTTATCTTCTTTTGCTCCAACAACAAATCCTTCCATTCCTCTTTCTACGATGAAAGCGTTGATTCCTTTGTGACCTAACTCTGGGTTAGTTTGTGCAATCACTAAGTAAACAGATGCTGAGCTACCGTTAGTAATCCAGTTTTTCGTTCCGTTTAAGATGTAGTGATCTCCCATATCTACAGCTGTAGTTCTTTGAGAAGTTGCATCAGATCCAGCTTCTGGCTCAGATAAACAGAATGCACCAATTTTCTCTCCTGTAGCTAATGGTACTAAGTACTTTTGTTTTTGCTCTTCAGAACCGAATTTTTCCAATCCCCAACAAACTAATGAGTTGTTAACAGACATACATACAGAAACAGATGCGTCAACTTTAGAGATTTCTTCCATAGCGATAGCGTAAGAAAGTGTATCCATTCCTCCACCACCGTACTTCGGGTCTACCATCATTCCCATGAATCCTAACTCACCTAATTGCTTGATGATCTCCGCTGGAAATTCTTGCTTGTTATCTCTCTCAATTACTCCTGGTTTACAAACATTCTGAGCAAAATCTCTCGCTGCGTCTCTTACAGCTATATGTTCTTCTGTTAAATCGAAATTCATCCGTATGATTTTATAATTTTGATGTGGCAAAAATAAGCTTATTATTGAAAATCAGAAAACTTTAATATGTCATTCCCACAATCTTACAAGCTAATTGGACTCATGTCTGGCACCTCTTTAGACGGACTAGATATCGTCGCTACCCAATTTACATTTGATGCAGGAGCTTGGAACTACAACATTGAACACTGTAAAACAATCCCTTACAGTACAGATTTTGAAAACAAATTAAAAACGGCACATCAATTATCTGGGTTAGACCTTACTTTTTTAGACAAGGAAATTGGTGGATATTTTGCCCAAGCTGTGAATAACTTTTGTGAGGAATTCCACATCAACAAAGAAGAAATTGACGCTATCGCCTCTCATGGTCATACTATTTTTCACCAACCCGATAAAGGAATGACCCTTCAGATTGGATGTGGACAAAGCATAGCTACACAAACCGGAATAAAAACCATCAATAATTTTAGAGAGAAGGATGTTTTGCTGGGCGGACAAGGAGCTCCTTTGGTTCCTGTTGGTGATACCCTACTATTAAAAAATGAAGCCGACGCTTTTTTAAACCTTGGTGGATTTGCCAACATCAGTATACCCAAACAAAACAATTTAGCCTTTGACATTTGTCCGGCAAACATCGTTTTAAATGCCATCGTTCAAGCCAAAAATCTCGACTTCGATTTCGATGGTAACGAAGGAAGAAAAGCAACGATAAACAAGGAACTCTTATCTCAACTCAACGCCTTTCCTTTTTACCACCAAAAAGCGCCAAAATCTCTCGGTTTAGAATGGGTTGAATCTTACATTCATCCACTTTTAACGGCAAATTCATACGCCGATAATTTAGGTACATTTTACGCCCATATTGCACATCAAATTTCTCGTGTTTTAGAGGAGCATAAAGTTGCCTCTATAATGATTACCGGTGGCGGTGCGAAAAATAGCTTCCTGATAGCTAAAATCAAGGAGAAGTACTCGGGAAATATAATCCTTCCGGAAGATGATTTAATTGATTTTAAAGAAGCGCTGATTTTCGCATTTTTGGGCGTGTTAAATCTCCGTAACGAAAACAATTGTTTAGCGCAAGTTACCGGTGCAAGTAGAGACTCTAAGGGAGGAAATACCTTTGAACCCTAGATATTTTCAAAGGTTTGATTCTTTGCTTAGAATAAGTTTTTTACTTTTGCTGCCGTCTGTTTCTATTAATAAGTATGAAATACTTAAAAATGGAAGCGAAAAATTAACTTCAACTGTGTGAAAAGCACAGCACAATTAGATATAAATAAACACAATGAAAGAGTTACTGAACAAGTTTGAAAACAAACGTCCAGAGATCGTATTCGAATGGAAAGATTCTGAAACAGAGGCAGAAGGATGGGTTGTAATTAATTCACTTCGCGGTGGAGCAGCAGGTGGAGGAACACGTATGCGTCCAGGTTTGGATAAAAGAGAGGTTGAATCTTTGGCGAAAACGATGGAAGTGAAGTTCACGGTTGCAGGTCCAGCTATTGGTGGAGCGAAATCAGGAATCAACTTTGACCCAAAAGACAGTCGTAAAGAAGGTGTTTTGAGACGTTGGTACGCAGCAGTAACTCCTTTGTTAAAGCACTACTACGGTACTGGTGGAGATTTAAACGTTGACGAAATCCACGAGGTTATTCCAATTACGGAAGACTGTGGAGTTTGGCACCCACAAGAAGGTGTGTTTAACGGACACTTCCAACCAAGAGAAGCGCAAAAAATTAATAGAATTGGTCAGTTACGTCAAGGTGTATTAAAAGTAATCGAAGACGAAACATTCACGCCAAGCATCAACAGAAAATACGTTATCGCTGATATGATTACAGGTTACGGTGTAGCTGAATCTATCAAGCATTATTATAACATCTGGGGTGGTGACATCAGAGACAAAAAAGTTATCGTTCAAGGATGGGGTAACGTAGGTTCTGCAGGAGCTTACTACTTGTCTCAAATGGGAGCTAAAGTGGTTGGTATCATCGACAGAGTTGGTGGATTGATCAAAGAAGATGGATTCTCTTTCGAAGAAATTAGAGACATGTTCTTGAACAAAAACGGAAACGAATTGAATCACCCAGACATGATGTCTTTCGAGGAGGTTAACGCTAAAATTTGGGATATAGAAGCAAACGTTTTCATTCCTTGTGCAGCATCTCGTTTAATTACACAAGACCAAGTAGATAGAATGATTAAATCAGGAGTAGATGTAATTTCTGCTGGAGCTAACGTTCCTTTCGCTGATCCAGAAATCTTCTTTGGTTCTATTGCAGATTTCGCAGATAACAATTTGACGGTAATTCCTGACTTCATCTCTAACTGTGGTATGGCAAGAGTATTCGCTTACTTGATGTCATCTGACTTAGGAGAATTAACAGATCAAGGAATTTTCCAAGACACTTCTGATGTAATTAAGAAAGCATTAGAAAATACACACTTAAAAAACCCACAAAAAACAGGAGTTGCTAAAGCGGCATTCGAAATCGCATTGAAACAACTTGTATAACCAATATTACTATAATTAGATATCATGGAAGGATTTATTTTAGCGGTATTCATCTTAGGATACTTAGCCATTACTTTAGAACACAACCTTAAGGTTGATAAGTTAATCCCAGCATTGTTAATGATGGCTTTAGCTTGGGCTGGAGTAGCTTTTGGATTAGATAGCTTTACTACTTGGTTCGATTCTGATAATCACCACTTGGTAGATGGATTCGCTCAGTTGGCAGCTCATTCAGAAGATCACAATGAAGTTACTAAAATGACGTGGATGGAAGGAACTTTACTTCACCACTTTGGTAAAACATGTGAAATCTTAATTTTCTTAATTGGAGCTATGACTATTGTTGAAATCATTGATCACTTCAATGGATTTGCAACAATTAAAAACTTCATCAAAACCAACAAAAAAAGAACTTTATTGTGGATCGTTTGTATCCTTGCTTTTGTTCTTTCAGCTATCATTGATAACTTAACAGCTACGATTGTATTGATTACAATTTTACGTAAGTTATTGAAGAACAACTCAGACAGAATTTGGTACGCCGGTTTAATCATTATTGCTGCTAACGCAGGTGGAGCTTGGTCTCCAATTGGTGACGTAACGACAACAATGTTATGGATGGGTGAAAGAGTTTCTACAGGGAAATTAATTGAATTCTTAATCATTCCTTCTTTAGTATGTATGGTTTTACCTACAGTTATCGCTTCATTCTTACCAGCTTTCAAAGGTCAATTTGAAGTACCTGAAGAGGAAGAGGCTAACAACGCTAGAGGTCCATTAATGTTATACTTAGGGTTAGGTATGATCATCTTTGTTCCTGTCTTCAAAACGATTACTCACTTACCTCCTTACGTAGGAATGATGTTATCATTATCTATTGTTGCTATGGTGGCAGAGGTTGTTTCTAATAGACAGTTGAACTTAACAAGTGCAAGTAAAGAAATAGAACAAGAAGAAAGCGGAGATCACAACCCTGATGCTGGTCACCACTCTTCACCAACTTTCAAAGCTTTGGGTAAAATTGAGATGCCGTCTATCTTATTCTTCTTAGGAATCTTGATGACAGTTGCTGCTTTAGAATCTTTAGGTATGATTTACATCTTTGGTAAGAATGTAGAAGAAAGCATGCCGGTAGATTTATTCATCACTTTGATGGGAGTTGGTTCTGCTGTAATTGACAACGTTCCATTGGTAGCAGCTTCTATGGGTATGTTCGATATGACAAATCCTGAATACGCTATGGATAGTCACATTTGGCACTTTATTGCTTACTCTGCTGGTACGGGAGGATCTATGTTAATCATTGGTTCAGCTGCAGGTGTTGTAGCAATGGGAATGGAGAAAATTTCTTTCTTCTGGTACTTAAAAAATATTGCTTGGTTGGCACTTATTGGTTTCTTAGCTGGAGCTGGTGTTTACCTTGGAATTCAGATGTTCGTTTAATCGAACTTAACATGTAACAAATTATAAATTTCAACGTTTATTCGAGTATGAATCATTCATTTTTAATGCAAATTGCAAGCGACAGTACAGCTGTTTCTGAAGATTTTAAAGAGGTAGCCATCTGGCAAGCTGTTAAAGACGCAGGTTCAACACCTATGGGAGCAATTATCCTTATCGTGTTAGCCATTATGTCTATCTACGCCATCTACATTTTCGTAGAGCGTTTCTTAGCTTTAAGAAGAGCAAGTCAAATAGACCCAAACTTCTTAACCAATGTAAAACAAATGCTAATGGATGGTAAAATTGATGATGCCAAAAATCTTTGTGCTAGAACCAATACGCCATCAGCAAGAATGATTGAAAAAGGTATTTCTCGTTTAGGAAAACACGTAGATGTGGTTTCTTCAGCGATAGATAACACGGGTAAACTTGAAATTTCTAAGTTGGAGCAACGTTTAAGCTTTTTAGCTACTGCCTCTGGTGCAGCACCTATGATAGGGTTCTTAGGAACTACTTTAGGGATGGTACAAACCTTTAACGAGATGAAGAACTTGGATTCTTTACAGTTAGATACGATTGCACCAGGTATCATGACAGCTATGGTAACCACTGTAGCAGGATTGATTGTAGGTATTATTGCCTACATGGGGTATAACTACTTAGTGGCAAAGATTACCACAGTTATCTACAGAATGGAAAACGATGCTATGGAGTTCATGGACTTATTGCACAAACCAGGAAACTAAGAAACTATGGGATTCGGAACACAAAATAAAGTAAAGGCTGAGGGTGGAATGGCTTCCATGACCGACCTTGTATTCTTGCTACTTGTATTCTTTATTATTATGAGTACAATGAGTGAGAACAACACGCCGGTGGACTTGCCAAAACCTTCAGAAAAACTGGATCCGTCGAAAACAAATACAACAACAACTGTAATTGTTACTGCAGACAACTTGTACCAAATTATGTCAGGTCAATTGGACGACGCTTCTAACCCTTTCAATACAAAAACGGAAGGTGGAAGCTACGAACAAGTAAAGGCATTTTTGGTAGAGCAAGTAGAAGCGAATCCAGAAAGAAAATTAAAAATTGCAGGTTCTCGTGAGGCTAAATACGAAGCGGTTTTCCAAATTTTAGCCTTGGCTAAGAACAGAGAGTGGAATCCTGCTTTAGCGTACGATTAACACCATTTATTATGAGCAGTTACTTTGCAGAAATAGTAGATAAAAGAGACAATAGAAAGGCGATCATAGCGAGTTTACTCGCTATGCTTGTCGCTGCTTTCATTTTATTTTTCGAAAAGTATCACGAGCCAGACCCTCCCAAATTAGATGTGCCGTTAGTGGCTGAAATGATATTCCCTGAAGGAATAGATGCATTTGAAATAGACAACGGAGGTGGCGGAGCTCCTGAAGCAGAGAACAATACCGTTGCTGCAGAGGAACCAACAAGAGAAGAAGAAACACAGGAAGACTCTCCTGTGGAAACACCTTCTTCAACAGGCGAAAACAAAACTCCTAATACCCAACCGGCAGAAAAACAATCTACAGAGCCCGCAAATCCATTCAGTGGATCTGGTGGACAAGGAACCAGTGGAACAGGACCTGGTTTAGGAAATGATAACGGACCTGGTCCCGGCACAGGAAACCCTGGTCAAGGTGGATCTGAAGGAGAAAGAATTAGACTTACTGACATTAAATCTACTCCTAAAACTCCTAACTCCGAATACTGTAAGGTTGCACTTATCCTTACCGTAAACTACGAAGGAAAAGTAATCTCTGTATCTGTTAATAGAACTGAGACTACAGCTGAAAATGAAGCCTTGATAGACGAAATTATAGCATTGACTAAAAAAGAAGTACGTTACAAGGCAAAACCAGTAGGATACCGCGTAGAGAAATGTTTCTATACAGTTTCTATACGTCCAAATTAATCGTATGACTTATCAAGAAACAATAGATTGGTTGTTTCAACAATTTCCCTCTTATCAAAACATAGGAGCGAAAGCCTATAAACCCGATCTATACAACGTTGAAAAGCTGTGTGCTATTTTCAACAATCCACAGAACGACATCAAAACAATACATGTAGCAGGTACTAACGGGAAAGGGAGTACCTGTTCTTATATGTCCTCATTTCTAACTGAAGCAGGCTATAAAGTCGGTTTGTTTACCTCTCCCCACTTGCAGCGTTTTACAGAACGCATACGCATCAATGGTGAAGAAGTAAAAGAAGACTTTGTAATTGATTTTGTAGCGAAAGTAAAAGTCCAAGAACTCGACTACTCACCTTCTTTCTTTGAGATAACCTTTGTAATGGCTCTGGAGTATTTCAAACAAGAACAAGTAGATTTTGCCGTTATTGAAACGGGCTTGGGAGGTAGATTGGATGCCACCAATATCATCTCTCCTATAATTAGCGTAATTACCAACATAGGTTTAGAACACACCAATTTCTTAGGAACAACCATCAAAGAAATTGCAGGTGAAAAAGGAGGAATCATTAAAACGCATACCCCCGTTGTTTTAGGTACCAAGGATGCAGAAGTAGTAGAAGTGATGGAAAACGTTGCGAAGGCAAAAGAGGCAGCGCTTTACTTCAGTAATGATGCTTTAGATACTCCCCCTTCCCTTTTGGCCAATTATCTCCAAGAAAATTATAGAACAGCTCATAAGGCCATAGAAGTATTGATCAAGGAAAACTACATCAACACGATAGATGTAGCGGAAAACTTTGAAAAAGCACTTCAAAACTTATATCAGAATACAGGTTTAAGAGGCAGAATGCATTTGATGCAGGAACATCCGAGAATCATTTTTGATGCGGCCCACAATGCGGATGGTATCAAAAACTTGCTCTCTAATTTTAAAGAAGAGCGTCTTTTTATTGTCTACGGAAGTTCGAACGACAAAGATTTCGATGCGATTTTTCCATTATTTCCAAAAAACGCGACTTATTTCTTGACTGAATTCAAAAATGAACGTAGCGCGAAAATTGAGGTTTTGGAGCAAAATGCGGTCAAAAATGAATTAAATGCAAAATTTTTCAAAAAAGTTTCTGAAGCCTTGACCTCCGCACAAAACACAGCGGGTCAACAAGATACAATTCTATGTTTCGGAAGTTTTTTCTTATTGGAAAATTTATATGAAATTTTTTAAAAATTTTAGTTGCTAATTAGAATTATACACTTATATTTGCACCCGCAATCACGGTTCAACGGAACACAAAGTGATACTTGAAATAAGAAAGTTATTGGGCGATTAGCTCAGTTGGTTCAGAGCACCTGCCTTACAAGCAGGGGGTCACTGGTTCGAATCCAGTATCGCCCACTTTTAAAACTCTAATAACTTTCTCTCGGGCGATTAGCTCAGTTGGTTCAGAGCACCTGCCTTACAAGCAGGGGGTCACTGGTTCGAATCCAGTATCGCCCACCGAACAAAAGGTCAAGTTTATTTTAAGCTTGACCTTTTTTTATGTCCATACATTTTCATTTTAGTTCTGATTTGCTCAGTTGGTTCAGAGCGTCCCGATGCAATCGGGAGGGACACTACTTCGAATCCAAAAGATAGACACCGTTTCTTTACCAAAATCATCTCCAACCATAGTTCAAACTTATTTAAAGCTTAACCTTTTTTATGTCCATACATTTTTCCTATCAATTTTGATTTGCTCAGTTGGTTCAGAGCATCCCGATGCAATCGGGAGGGGAACCCAACGTTTCTGGACTAGATTTAAGACTAACCCAAGGTTGAACATCATACTTTTCTAAAAACAACCTTTTTGAGATCCTTAAAAATGTTGTAACTTGAGTACTATTCAACCTAATACTCCAAACATGTATAAAGTCTATATTTTATATTCTAACACCCTTAACAAATTCTATATTGGCTACACTGGTGATAACATTCAAACACGTTTGAAAAAACACAATTCCAATCATAAAGGTTTCACCGGAAAAGTAAATGACTGGTTCGTTAAATACACAGAGGATTACAAGACAAAAGAGGAAGCCTTAGCCAGAGAAAAACAAATCAAAAGCTGGAAATCTAGAAAAATGATATTACAACTAATTGAGAAGGTTAACACTTAATTTATATGATTCTCCCAACTGGTTAAGAGCATTCCAATACAATCGGGACAGGATCTGGTTCGAATCCATGTGTTTACTTCCGAGACTTTCGGAAATCGCCCACCGAACAAAAGGTCAAGTTTATTTTAAGCTTGACCTTTTTTTATGCCTTTACTTTTTCTACATATAATCCTCAGATGGAAAGAGAAGCAAATAGAAATTGAGTAATTTTGCATTTTCGAATTCAAATTAGTTAAGTCGGGAGACTGAAAAAAGACATTTATCTTGCGTGTAGAAATAGAAAATCCGAGAAAGAAGTGTTACCAGTGTATGAAATCTGCGAGCACTTGTATCTGTAAACATGTTCATCCCATAAAAACAAAAACACGTTTCGTTATTCTCATGCATCCGAAAGAAGCTCGGAAAGAAAAAAATGGTACGGGTTATATGACCAATCTTCAACTGGAAAATGCTGAGCTTATTGTTGGTGTTGATTTCAGCGAGAATAAACGTGTGAATGAAATTCTCAACAATGAAGAAAACAGTTCTTTCTTACTCTACCCTGGAAAAGAGACTTTCAATTTATCTGTAAAGAAAAGTACAGAGATCCATACATTTCTAGACAAAACTCCGCACATATTTATCTTAGACGGTACTTGGCCATGCGCGCGTAAAATGCTTAAGTTAAGTAAGAATTTGCAAACCTTGAAAAGGGTAAGTTTTGATAATGAAATCAAATCTAAGTTTATTATTAAGCAACAACCAGAACCACTTTGTTTGAGTACCATTGAGTCGGTATACACCGTAATTAACCTACTTAAAACGGCAAGGTTTGAAACATGTAATACAGACAACTTTCTGCTTCCATTTGAGAAGATGATAGAACAACAAATAGCGTGTATTTTGGATCCCAACAACAAGAACCATTACCGACCGAATAAAAATCCAAAGATTGCACCCAAAAACATGTATAAGAAAACAACGGAAAGGAATATCATTTTTGAGGAAAATAGATAGAAAGACAGTATTGAGTGTGAGTTTGGAGTGTTGACGAAGAAACAATAATTAAGTCTCTTTCCATTTAACCACCATGTACACAAAGATTTTTCACGAAGTACACAAAGAGAAAACTATAGTCTTTTTAAAACCCTATACAAGAAGCTAGAATTAGCCCCTGCTAGCGATAGGACTGGCAGCCCGGAGTTGGGGTGGGGATTGAAACTTAGGGGCTGTAGAGCGACTTTAGAAGCTTTACAGCATCTTTAGATGAAACACCAGCACAAGGAGGACTATAAGGGATAGCGCGGCCACGCTCACCAAGATTCTTGGGGAGCGTGGAAGCAGCCAAAACACACTACTTATAATAAGCTACCCATTTTCACTTTAGTAGCTTGATTTGAAAAGTTCATTATTAGAAAACCGCTAGTAATCCCACTTATCGTAGAAGGCATTATAGAAGTTTATACCGAATTTAAAATTGAGCTGGGCGGGACCATAACTACTTTTCGAACTCACGGCGTAGGCTCCGAGTTTGAAGATGGTTTTCTTGATTCTAAATTGTCGTTCTATCCCCGCATACAACTCTACTTGTTGAAAGTTACTCGAAGGAATAGCCATGTAACTTCCTCCAACGGTTTCCTCTAATTTCAATTTATTAATGAGGGGAACTTTGTGTAAAAAGGCGCCTTTAAAGTGGTGAATAAAGTTCAATTGAAAATAACTATTTGCCGTGCTCAACGCCGTATCTAAACTCTGCTGCGAATACACAGGGTTGGAAAAGAAGAAACGATCTGACGTTCTAAAAAACTTATACTCTACGGCGCGTAAATTCTCCTTGTACAAAAAGCTTCCGGCCAGGGCATAGATGTCTGTATGACCAAAATTCTTCAAGTCAATATCATCTTCTAATTTCAATTCCACGTAGCTAAAGTTTGACTGACCACCCAATAAATTAGGCACACCCATTTTATGTTTCATACTCACCACAGGCCACTTGGAGCCCAGTATTATTTTCTCGCCATCTCTAATTTTGTAGCGTTGTTGAAAGTGATATTCTAAATAGAGCTCTGTCATGAAAATGCGGTAGCCTTCAAAATCATTGGGCTTTTGAAAATTGCCAAACAAACTGGCCCATTCTGGATACTCTATATCTGTAATATTGATGCGATCTGAGTATTCCATGGAAGCTTTCAGGTAAAGTCCGTTAGTAAGCTCTGAAAAGTGATACACGCTCCACTTCTTATTACGCATGCGGTTGGCTGGTGCGATGGTTCCTTGTATACTTTGGTAACTGGTCATGAAATCATAAATATCACCAACTTCAAACCCAATTTTTGCAAAGTTCAAAGGATTATATTTAAAGTATCCATTGAACTGCCATTTCACATCCTTGTTTCTAAATCCATAATCAATCAGCGGGTTAATCATGAAATCTTTGTGCGATTTGGTGCCTTTGGTATATTCTACTCCCAATCGGTGTCTATAACCACCAACCCCAAGGGGTACAACTTGTTCTAGCAGTGGAATAACTCGAAAGGATTGCTTTTTAAAAGTATTCCTGTGGCCCACCCCATTAAAAATGAGGTTGAGCACACTAAAATCATTATAAATACTGTCTCTTTTGAGCAGGTACTCCTCGCTTTGGTGGTAACGTTTGATGCTATCTTGCTTAAATATAAAGGTCAACTCTTCCACTTTCAAAGGCAAAGGACGTTCATATATCCAATACATACTATCTCTGTCGTAAGCCGAATCACTCACCACACTTGGCGTTAGCCAGAACTTTTGTTTGTAGTCGCCTTTATCGAAAGCATAATTATCTTGTTTGATGCGAATGGCACCGTGGTACATCTTTTTTCTTTCCTTCAAACTGTAGATAAATTCCTTTCTTACGGGAAAAACTCTATTTTGCTCAAAAGTATAATCACATATAAAGTGGAACTCTTTAAAGTAGTTGAGTGCCGACTGGGACAAGGATAAGTCTGCAGATAGCAAACGTTTGGAATCTATATGAAAATATAATTTACCACTCCACAAGGCTGCCTCCTGAAAACGAGGAATAACCTCTATGACGTATACTTTTTCATTGTTCTCATCGTAATACAGCTCAGCAATATCGTAGGTATAAGACAAAAATGCTAAACTCGACAAAGGCGAAATAACATTAAAGGTACTTACTCCCGAAATTTCTTGTGAATTTTTAAAGAGGTTAACATCCGCGTCTTTTGAACCTTGAACAAAAAGATAAGGATTACTCATCTCTGCCTGTTGGGGAGCAAGTCCTGAATTTCCATCCATTTGTATGCTTACAGAAACTCCACCTGCATTGCTTTTATCCGACAAGTCTAGATAAGCCCTTACACTATCCTTATACTTCCCTGGATCTTGGTAAAAAGATCTTGTGACCATTTCATTGAGGTTCATCTTTTTTCTACCCGAAGGAAGCTTATACAACATAGAATCTGGCACTTCCATTTCTATACTGCTGAGCACATACATATCCATGGAATAGTTAGAGAGTTTATCCTCCCATTGCTTTTTTTCAGCGATTACTTCACGCATAAAGGCCATGGCTCTTGACTTTTTAGAATCTTCAGAAATCACCACTTCTTCAAATTCTAAGGCCTCTGTTAACAAGGTGAAGTTTTGAATTTGCTCACCGGGCTTTAATTGAATACTATCCACCAATTCTTCATAGCCTGTTACTCGTATATAGAGTTGAACAAAGTTTGTATCCAACTTCAACACATATTTACCCTCTCCATTGGTAAGGGTGCCGTAAGAAGTATTTAACACTCCCACACGTGCAAATGGAAGCGCCTCGCCTTGCTCATTTACAACCTTTCCCTTCAAAACCTGAGCATTACTCAGAAAAGAAAAACAAAGGAATAGAATGAGGTAAATATGTTTCATGAGTGCATGTTTTCTATGGGACTTTTCTGTTCGCAAAAAGTTACACTATTCACCAGAAGGCCAAAAATTTCAGAGAGAAAAAAGAAAATAAACAAGCATTTGTCCCCCACCGTAAATTCTGAAGCAAAAAAGGGCGTTTCATCCTATAATTGGTCCTTTAAAACTTCCTTTTCCACTGCATCTTTCGTAATTTAACCCTCCAAAGAAACGCGATACATTTCGCATTAAATTGGACCCTATGGACGAACTCCTCGCAGCCCGACTCCAAATGGCAAGCTCTATGGTTTTTCACATCGTATTTGCCGCCATAGGAATGGTTATGCCCTTCCTGATGATGATTTCTCATTACAAATATTTAAAATCTGGTAATGAGCTTTATTTACAGCTCACCAAAACCTGGCAAAAAGGAGTAGCTATCTTCTTTGTAGTAGGTGCCGTATCCGGAACCATGTTATCTTTTGAACTGGGCTTACTTTGGCCAGAATTTATGAAACACGCAGGACCTATTATAGGGATGCCTTTCTCTTTAGAAGGAACTGCCTTTTTCGTGGAAGCCATAGCCTTAGGATTCTAC
The DNA here is from genome assembly GCF_900116425.1 of Lishizhenia tianjinensis. Classification (GTDB taxonomy): domain Bacteria; phylum Bacteroidota; class Bacteroidia; order Flavobacteriales_D; family Crocinitomicaceae; genus Lishizhenia; species Lishizhenia tianjinensis. The sequence continues at coordinate 275,907 of NZ_FPAS01000003.1, forward strand.
CTCTACGGATGGAAAAACATCAAAAGCAAATGGTTCCATTGGTGGACGGGTGCTATTGTGGGCATTTCTGGTTTAGCTTCCGGAATTTTGGTAGTTGCCGCCAACGGTTGGATGAATGCCCCCAGCGGATTTGATTACAAAGACGGCGTTTTTAGTAACATAGATCCTGTGGCTGCCCTGTTCAATGACGCTTGGTTTTCTCAAGCCCTGCACATGTCGCTCGCTGCTTTTATTGCTGTAGGTTTTGCCGTAGGAGGATTGCACCTCTGGCAATACTACAGAAAGAAAAATTCGGAAATACATTTCAAAGCTTTTACCATCGCTTTGAGTATAGGAGCTATAGGCGCTATTTTAATGCCTATTAGTGGAGATATAGCCGCCAAAGACGTTGCGGTGCGACAACCTGCAAAATTAGCCGCGATGGAGGCTTTGTACGAAACCGAAAAGGGAGCAGATCTTTTGATTGGAGGAATCGTCGACGAAGAAACCCAAGAAGTGAGTATGGCTTTACACATTCCAAATGGACTTTCCTTTTTAGCTTTTAACGATTTCGATGCAGAGGTGAAAGGTTTGAATGAATTCCCAAAAGACGAGCATCCTCCCGTAGCATTAACCCATTATTCATTTCAGGTCATGGTGGGCATAGGAGGATTTCTAGCCTTGTTAGGTGTAATCTTCCTCATCAGTATTAAAAAGCAAAATTGGCGCAAGAAAAAGTGGTTTTTATACGCTTTTTTAATTGCCACACCGCTTGGCTTTATCGCCTTAGAAGCAGGTTGGTTTGTTACAGAATTAGGTCGACAACCTTGGATCATCAACGGTATTATGAAAACTAAAGATGCCGTAACACCTGTACAAGGCATACAATACAGTTTCTATTTGTACATGCTCATTTACATAGGATTGAGCTTTACGGTGTATTGGTTAATGAACAGACAGATTAAAAAACTTAACAGCTTGTAATATGGAATTCATTGTACTTACTTTTCTCTTTTTAGCCATTTTGTTTTACCTCTTATTTGGAGGAGCAGATTTCGGCGTAGGTGTTTTAGAATTCTTTTCGAGCAAGGAGAATAAGGAAATCACTAAGAAAACAGCCTATAGAATTATAGGTCCGGTATGGGAAGCCAACCACGTTTGGCTCATCGTGGTGATTGTTATTATGTGGATAGGATTTCCGATTTACTACAATATCATCGTTACCCAGTTACACATTCCTTTGAGTTTGTTGCTGCTTGGTATTATCGCTAGAGGAACTGCCTTTGTATTTAGACATTATGATGCTTACAAGGATGATAGTCAGAAATTCTACGACAAAATTTTCCAGTATGCCAGTGCTTTTACACCCTTTATCATAGGAGTAATTATAGGGGCCATATTAAGTGGAGAAATGATACACCCAGACAAAGTAGCAGGAAATGACTTTTATACCTTATATGTTGCTACGTGGTTCAACACCTTTAGTTTGTGTACTGGTTTATTTGTTATGAGTCTAACGGCCTACATCTCTTCTATTTTCTTAAGTACGGAAAGTTTAGATGAAGAAAAATTCTACTACATCAAAAAGGCAAAAAGAGCAAGTTTGTTTATCTTAATTACAGGAGCACTTGTGTTTATAGACAGCATATTAAATGGTCGTGAGTTCTTTCTAATTTACGCAGAGAACTGGTGGACATGGGCCATACTCATTTTAGCAGGTTTAATTTTCATCCCCATGTGGAAGGGAATTAACAAGGGAGACAGATGGATGCCAAGAGCATGGATGGCACTTCAAATTATTATGATTTTGATGGTTTGGGTAATAGATATCTTTCCCAAGCTTATCATTTTTAAAGAAGGAAGTTTAGGGTTAACAGAAAACCCTGTTCCCGATGCTGTGTATCAAAGTTTAGGTATAGCCCTACTCGTGGCATCTGCCTTCGTATTACCTGGCTTGTTTCATTTGTACAAAACCTTTGGGTTGGTGAATATGAAAAAATGATAGAGCTTAGGTATTCCTGGTTCCATAAAAAAGAAAAACCCCGACTTTACGCCGGGGCTAAAACAAAAAACACACTATTCACTTGTTTTATACCTATTATGAAAAGTTAGAGCAGCCGAATTAATGCAATAGCGCAATCCGGTAGGTTCAGGGCCATCTTCGAAAACATGTCCCAAGTGACCATCACATCGGTTACACACTACCTCTATTCTTTGCCATCCGTATTTATTATCCTCTTTTTCTCCCACATTTACTGTATTGATGGGTTCGTAAAAGCTTGGCCAACCTGTACCCGATTTGAACTTTGTTTCACTATCGAACAAAGGCAAATCACATCCTGCACAGTGGTAAATTCCATCTGCTTTATTGTCCCAATACTTCCCAGTAAACGCTTGCTCTGTACCTTCTTTTCTCAATACATCATAAGCCTCAGGAGAAAGTTCCTTCTTCCATTCTTCATCGGTCTTCACAATTTTAGCAAGGGTATCTTCTAGAACTTCATCTAAACCTGCATTCATCGTGTAAACTGTGCGTGGAGAATTTACTCTTCCACATGCACTTAGCGCACTAATTAGAATTATACCTATTAAAGTCTTCATACTTCTTAGTCGTTTAAACTTCCGATTTCTTACATACCTACGCTCAAAAACAAGGTCTGGATTTTAAAAACTCAAATATTTTTCATTTTTTTTCTTTTGTCGTGAAAACACCTTTATTCCTAGACTCTAATCAGAAAATACAAATACCTTTGCCCCAAAATTTTCAGCATGAAGAAATACAGTAAGAACTTTTGGGCCATTTGTACATCTCTCTTGCTGTTCATGACGAGTTTTAACCTCATCATTCCTGAACTCAACGATTTCATCACCATATTGGGAGGAATAGAATACAAGGGGTTGATCATTACTTTATTCACACTCTCTGCTGCGATTTCTAGACCATTTTCAGGAAAACTTTCAGATACCATAGGAAGAAAATCTACTATGTACATTGGTATTACGGTAAGCACCATTGTTACTTTCCTTTATCCTTTGTGCGGAAGCGTACTTTTCTTTTTAACCTTGCGTTTTTTTCACGGCTTTTCTACAGGATTTTTGCCTACAGGAGCCACGGCTTTGGTAACGGACATTTTACCCGCCGACAAACGCGGCCAGGGAATGGGTGTTTTTGGAACTGCTACTTCTTTAGGTATAGGGGTTGGACAATTTTTAGGCTCTCCAATTACCAATTTAGTGGGCTTAGATGGACTTTTCATTATTTCTGGAATGTTGGCCATCATAGCAGGACTGATGATTTTAACCGTAAGAGAAACCTTAAAAAATCCACAAACTTTTTCTCCTGGATTATTAAAAATTAAGAAAACAGAAATCATAGAAAGAAATGTTATTCCTGCAGGAATAGTAATGATATTAACGGCTACTTGCTCAGGGATAATATTCGTCCTTTCTCCGGATATGTCAGAATACCTAGGTATTGCAAACAAAGGATGGTTCTTCTTTTTCTATGTGATATCCACTATAGGGATAAGATTATTCACAGGCAAAGTGTCTGACAAATACGGACGACGAGAAACTTTGATAGCGGGTTGTTTGGTACTTTGTATCAGCATGCTTATTGTTGGTTTCTCTGAAAGCATGTTCATGTTTACTATAGGGGCTATAGTTTTTGGTATAGCAACAGGAATTAACAGTCCTACTCTCTTTGCATGGATGGCAGATTTATCCCCTTCTCACCGTAGAGGAATAAGCGCCGGAACTTTGTTTATTGCCTTAGAAGTTGGAATTATGTTTGGAGCAACAAGTACCTTATACACCTATGAAAGCACCTTTAAATCTGTTCCTCAAACCTTTATGGTAGGTGCAGGTTTTTCTATTGTTGCTTTGCTCTACATTCTTTGGCACCTTAAATTCAGAAGACAGCAAACGACGTATTAATTGAACTAATCAATCTCATGCTCCACTTTTAAATATTTTTTAAACCAACGCGTTCCATAGTAGAACGGAATCGTATCCAAAAAGGCACAAACTAATTTGAAGAGATAACTGCTCACCACAAAAGCAAAAAGTTGAAAAGCGATGCTCGTTCCTTCTTTCATGGGGAGTCCGTTTGCAAAATAATAGGTGATAAGAATAACCGATACAGAATCAATCAGCTGACTGGTTAAGGTTGAAACGTTATTTCTCAACCACAACTTCTTTCCTTTGGTTTTCTTTTTCACGAAATGAAAGACGTGAACATCTACAAACTGCGCGGTTAAATAGGCGATCATAGAGGCGAGCGTAGCACCAAAAGCCAAATGTCTGATATCATAAAATGAATAGCCATAAGGTACTACCGTCTCACCATTTTCATTTATAACTAATCCTAAAGTACCGTTTGCTTGTAAGTTCTCTGGCGCATTGAGCCATCCTCCAAACCACAGAATAAGCAACACCCATATATTCAAAATAAGTCCCACCCATACTACTCTGTTTGCTCTTTTTCTACCGTAGATTTCAGATATAAAATCTGTACATAAAAAAGTAATAGGATAAGGCAAAACACCTATCGCCAAAGAAAATCTAAAGGAACTTTCATCAGAAATTCCGATGTAAGAAGATAAGTCGATAAAGCGACTCACTCCCAAAATATTCAACATTGCCAATGACCCCAAGAAAATACCCGACAACAACAAGAACACAAATTCTCTGCGCTGTGCTATTTTGTAATCTACTCCTTGGGCTCCTAACATTTATCTTATTTATCGCTTAAGGTTACTTCCATGTCGTATTCTTTCAACGACTTCACCAATTCATCTGTTAAATCTACACGCACAGATCTCGACGGCATTTCTACCTCCATGTTGTGTGCGGTATCGTAAATTTTAAACTTAATTGGCGTTGTACCTACGTTATCATTAAACAACTTGTACACCTCATCAATCAAACGCTGATCTACCGATTTTGTCGAGATTCTTAAGTCCAATGACTTGGCTTTTTTCTTACGCATCTCAGACAACATCTCAATGGCAGAAATCTGGAAGTTAAATTCTCCCGCTCTATACCTGTGTGGAACAATGTTTCCTTTGATGCAAACAAAGAGTCCATTGGTCATGAACGATTTCCATTTTAAGAAGTCTTCTCTCCACAAGAAAAGTTTATGCGAATCGTTGTAATCTTCTATCAATAAAGTACCGAAAGGATCATTACGTTTTGTTCTTCTTTCTTCACATTCTGTAATGATACAAGCTATGCTCACTTCCTTGTTGGCATGTTTCTCCATCTCATTTAACATCCCCACATTACCATTACAGAAAGATTCTATATCTAATCTATAATCATCCAAAGGGTGTCCAGAAATAAAGATACCTACCACCTCTCTTTCGCGGTTCAATTTATACATTGAAGTCCACTCTTCTGCATGCGGAACTTGCGGTGCTGGAATCTCAGTTCCACTGGCTTCACCGAACAAACTTGCTTGAGCCGAATTTTCATTCTCTTGATAATTCGCTCCAAACTTAATAGCTGTTTCTAAGAAAGTTTTCCCGTTATCTTCTATAAAATATTGTGCACGGTGAATATTTTTAAACGAATCAAAACCACCCGCTAACGCTAAACTTTCGAAGGCTTTTTTGTTACACAACCTAAGGTTGATACGCTTGGTTAAATCAAAGATATCTCTGAAAGGTCCATTCTCTTCACGCTCTGTTTTAATGGCGTTTACCGGACCACTACCTACACCTTTTATCGCTCCCAAACCGAAACGAATCGCTCCTTGTTTGTTTACGGTAAATTTGTAATCCGATTCATTGATATCTGGACCCAATACCTCCACGCCCATACGCTTACATTCTTCCATGAAGAAAGTCACCTGCTTTAAGTCGTTCATGTTGTTACTCAAAACAGAAGCCATGTACTCTGCAGGATAATGCGCTTTTAAGTATGCTGTTTGATAAGCTACCCAAGCATAACACGTAGAGTGAGATTTGTTGAAGGCGTAGGATGCAAAAGCCTCCCAGTCACGCCAAATCTTATCTAACTTATCCCTATCATGTCCACGTTCATTTCCTTGATCCAAGAATTTCGGTTTCAACTTCGCAAGTAGGTCGAGTTTTTTCTTACCCATGGCCTTACGCAGTGTATCGGCCTCACCCTTGGTAAATCCTGCTAAAGACTGTGACAAGAGCATTACTTGCTCCTGGTACACGGTAATTCCATAGGTTTCTTCCAAGTATTCTTTACAGGCATCAAGGTCATATACAATTTCCTCTTCCCCGTGCTTACGACGAATAAAAGAAGGAATATATTCCAAAGGACCTGGACGGTACAAGGCGTTCATGGCAATCAAATCGGCAAATACAGTAGGTTTCAAATCCTTCATGTATTTCTGCATCCCCGGAGATTCATACTGGAACACCCCAACTGTTTCTCCACGCTGGAAAAGTTCATAGGTCTTCTCATCATCTAGCGGGAAATCATCAGCTACTAAATCAATTCCATGTCTATCTTTTACGTGGCGTATAGCATCTTTAATCAGGGTCAATGTTTTCAACCCCAAAAAGTCCATTTTCAACAATCCTGCTTCTTCAGCCACTGAGTTATCGTATTGGGTACAATACAATTCAGAATCTTTGGCTCTGGCAACAGGAACATAATCTGTAATATCCGAAGGAGTAATAATCACCCCACAGGCGTGAATACCCGTGTTACGTATCGTTCCTTCTAATTTACGCGCTTGTTGGATTACTTCACCAGTAAGGTCATTTCCTTCCGCCAAAGCTCTAAATTCCATCACACGCTGTATATCTTCCTGGTTATTTTTCAGTTTTTCCGCCAACTGCTCATCTGTAAGGTTGAACATTTTAGCGAGGGATAAATCAGGAATTAACTTGGCTATTCTGTCAGCATCAAATAAAGACAAATCCATTACACGAGAGGTATCACGTACAGCAGATTTCGCCGCCATGGTACCGTAAGTAATAATTTGGGCCACCTGATTGGCTCCATATTTATCAATTACCCATTGAATTACTCTACCACGACCTTCATCGTCAAAGTCAATATCAATATCGGGCATGGATACACGATCCGGATTCAAGAAACGCTCAAAAAGTAAGTCGTACTTAATGGGATCTACATTCGTAATCCCCGTACAATAGGCTACAGCAGATCCCGCAGCAGACCCCCTACCTGGTCCAACCGAAACGCCCATTTCTCTCGAGGCATTACAGAAATCCTGTACAATCAAGAAATAACCTGGGTATCCTGTTTTAGCAATAATGGAAAGTTCGAAGTCCAAACGCTCTCGAATTTCATCAGTGATTTCTTCGTAACGTTGTTTCGCACCTTCGTAAGTTAAATGGCGGAGATAATTGTTCTCTCCACGTTTCCCGCCATCTTCTTTGTCCCTTTCATCTAAAAATTCTTCAGGAATATCAAAGGCCGGAAGTAATACATCCATGGCCAAATGATAGTGCTCTATTTTCGCTACAATTTCATTGGTATTGATGATGGCTTCAGGAATATCGGCAAAAACTTCCTTCATCTCGTCAGCCGTTTTGAAGTAGTATTCATCATTGTCTAAACCAAATCTAAATCCTCTTCCTCTTCCTTTCGGTGTATCTCTTAACTCACCATCCTTCACACACAACAAAATATCGTGTGATTTTGCATCCTCTTTCTCTAAGTAAAAGGTATTGTTAGTGGCAACAACTTTTACATCATGGGTTTCCGCAAATTTCAACAAAGTTTCATTTACCCTGTCTTCATCTTCCTGTCCGTGACGCATAAGCTCTATGTAGAAATCATCTTGGAATTGTTCTTTCCACCACACCAATGCTTCCTCGGCCTGTGCTTCACCCACGTTTAATATTTTGCTCGGTACTTCCCCATAAAGGTTACCCGTCAAACAGATGATATCACCTTTGTACTTTTCCACCACATTTTTATCGATACGGGGCACGTAGTACATACCATCCGTAAAGGCAATAGAAGCCATTTTGGCCAAATTGTGGTAACCGCGCTTGTTTTTAGCCAACAATACGATTTGATAACCGTTGTCTTTGTTGCTTTTATCCAGGTGATCTCTACACACATTAAACTCACACCCTATGATGGGCATCAATTCCGTTTTCGTGTAAGGTTCACCTTTTTCTTCAGCAGCTGCGCGTTCTGCTTTAATTTTATTGTTGTGTTCTGTAATGTACTTTTCGAAGTGAAAAGCCGCCATCATGTTTCCCGTATCTGTCAATGCTACCGCAGGCATATCTAATGATGCTGCCTTGGCAATCAAACCTTTGATATCCGTAGTAGATTGTAGAATAGAAAACTGACTATGGTTGTGTAGGTGCGTAAAATTAACACCCTCTAACTTCTCAAGTCCCTCTTTAATTTCGGCCTTTGAAACACTCGAAGTATCTGTTTTTAGTTTCGCAGATTCTTCTTTGAGGTTAAGGTGGGTTAACCCTACCCCTTCTATCATGTTTGGGTTTACCGTAATGAAGTTATCGAAGTAGTTTCTTTCTACTTGTAATTCTTCTTCGGTAAATACCTCTCTACGAATTAATTCAAAGAAACAACGCGTAGTTGCCTCCACATCGGCTGTTGCGTTGTGGGCTTCGGCAAAAGGTTGTTGGAATAAAAATTCGTGTAATTCTGTTAAGGTGGGTAGTTTAAATTTACCTCCTCTACCACCAGGTATTTTACACAAGTTCGCAGTAATCTCTGTACAGGTATCCAAAACGGGCATTTCTGCCATGGGAGAGTCTACACTTTGTCGGTAAAACTCACAACCCATAATGTTGACGTCGAATCCAACGTTTTGTCCGACCACAAACTTCGCTTTCGAAAGGGCCACGTTAAACTCCTTCAATACCATGTCCAGGTCTTCCCCTTGCTCCATGGCCAATTCAGTAGAAATACCGTGAATACGCTCGGCATCGTAAGGAATGTCAAAACCATCTGGTTTCACTAAATAATCTTTGGCTTCAATTAAGCGCCCCATATCGTCGTGCAACTGCCAGGCAATTTGTATACACCTTGGCCAGTTATCCGTATCTGTAATGGGAGCGTTCCAATTTCTAGGTAAACCTGTTGTTTCCGTATCAAAAATTATGTACATAGTGCTGGATTCTTTGCGAAAAGTAAAGATACAATTCTAGCACTGTTTGCCCCGATAAAGTTACCCGAAGTTTTACACAAGTTTTACAGGTGACACACCGATTTATTTTAAAACATTTATATGTCCTTGTTTTACAAAAGGCTTATCCAAATCCCCACCTTTTACTTCTATTATCCAAACATAAGTTCCATCCGGGACTAACCTTCCGTTATAGCTACCATCCCACCCTTGTTGAGCGTCGTGACTTTCCCAGATTAACTCCCCCCATCGATTGTAAACCCTTATTCGTAGAAGATAATCCTCAGCATTTTTAAGTTCAACCTCCCAGGTATTATTTGTTTCATTTCCGTCCGGTGTAAAGGTATTCGGAACATATATGGTAAAGTCATCCTTTATCGTTAGAATTTGCGTAACACTATCAAGACATCCAAACTCATTTTGTACGATTAATAAAACAGAATAGTCCCCAATTTCAGCCGGAAAATTATATTCCGGATTCTGCATATTTGATGAGCCATTACCATGAAAACTCCACTCCCAATAAATTGGATTTCCAGAAGACTGATCGTAAAAATCAATATCTGTATCTTCAATTGTAATAGTAGCAGGACTATATATAAATGAAGCCAAAGGCCTAGGATAAACGTAAATAGCGTTGATTAATTCAGCACTGTCAAGACATCCAAAACTATTTTCAGCAATCAACAATACACTATAAACACCCGTATCTGCGTACAAATGACTTGGGTTTACGAGTGATGATTGATTTCCATCCCCAAAAAACCATTGAAAATCTGCATCGGATGGTGTACTAAAATTAACAAAGTCAACTAGATTGCTATTTCCAACACAGAAAATAGAATCGGAAATACTAAAATTTGCGAAAGGAGAAGGATGAGTATTTAAGGTAATTAATTTTTCAGCAACACAACCTAAACTGTCTTCTACTCTAAGCGCTACCAGAGTGTCTTGATTAATAAAAACACTATAACTCGATCCACCAGCCATGTTATTCCAAGAATAATTATAACCTCCAGTACCTCCTTGTACTACACTTACTAAGTCCACATTGACCCCGGAGCAAAATACAGAATCTGATGGAGCTATTATTAACAGTTCTTGAGGTTCCGGTACACTAATCGTCATAGAATCTATACATCCTGGATTCAATGTGGTCACCACAACGGTATAAGTACCTGCAGAAACAGCATTTAAAACATTAGAACTCGTTCCGTCATCCCAGTTATAAGTATAACTTCCATTATCTGTTAGGCAAGTCACCTCTACATAAGCATTAGTATCTCCATAACATGCCAAAGGCACCAAAGAATCCAACACAAGGGATACCCCACCTAAGTTAACAACACCGTTAACAAGAGTATCGCAACCATTTGCGTCAATAATCTCAACAGAGTAAGAACCTGCCAATAACTGTTCTTGTATAGAGTCTTGGGTAGGACCATTCCCCCAATCAAACTGAAAAGGACCATTATCTCCGGTCAAATCTGAAACGCCAAACACCCCGTTAACCGTGTCACAATCAGCATCAACTTCTAGAATTGTAAAATTAAAGGACACGGGCTCTATTAAAGTTACACTTGTATCATAATCGCAACCTATTGCGTCTTCGACATGCAGATCATAGGTTCCTGCACTTAAATTTTGAAGACCTTGTAAATTTGAATTCACTCCGTTGCCTGTCCAATCATAGGTATATGGCGCAACTCCTGAAACCACAACATTCAACAACCCATCAGAGCCATCTGAACAGCTAGGATTATTTGCCTGTAGGTTAATATTCATAGGATGAAAAGTAACAGATACCGTATCCGTAAAAGGACAGCCGTTGGAACTTACGTAATCCCAATAAAAATTATATTCTCCATTAGAAACTACTTCAACAGAGGTAGAATTTGAACTAACAGATCCAAATAAAACAGAGGAATCAGAACTCCAACTCCCATTATTAGCATTCGCATAAAGTGTAGTCTGGAAGTAACAAGAACTATCTATGTAACTACCAACCGAAGTATCTCCAAAATCTACTAGAATATTTTGAACAGTACTTGTTGAACATCCCGTAGAGTCTGTCACCATCAATTCTACTTGATACACCCCTCCTGTTTGATAATCATGCCATGGAGACACTCCTGTCCCTAGCCCACCATCTCCAAAACTCCAATCATAATTTAAGCTTGCGTTGTATGCACTTGAACACCCCAACCCCAATTCAAAAAAGGCAGTATCACTAACACAAAAGACAGTATCTGATACAGAAAAATCTGCGATATGTGCATAGGAGAAATTAGAATATATAACATCATCTTGTGATTGATTATAGAATCCAAACTTTCCAGGATTATAACAACCTGATTCTTCAAATATTCTATTTCCATCTATCCAGATAACTATAGAGTCGTAAGTATATTTCAATTGAAAATTATACTGTTGAAAATCGTTCCATCCATTATTTGAATAATCTGTATCTAACAAATTTAGATTGGCAGAATTAACACGTTGCCACATTTCTGGGTATACCTGGCCAGACCCCTGAATTGTTATATTGGTAAAATCAAAATTACCATCCATCTGATACAAGGCAAACCCTTCCGTACAATTCATTCCAACAAAGGTTTGAGTACTTTGTTTCCAATCTAAAACGAAGGTTTTCAAGTAGGTGTTTGAAGGATTCGTTAATGTACCAATTGGGTTTTCATAACCAAAAACGAACCCCACCAAATCATCATCTGCAGAAGTATTCACCTTGATCGAACCTTGAATCAAAACGTTAATGTAATCTTCAGGACTTACAAACCAAGTAGATGCACCATTTACACTCTGCACTACCTGAGTACCAGAAGCATTGACTGTCCACTGACCTGTAGAAGCATATCCCTCCTGTGACCATGTATTTAAATCCATAGCCTGACCACAAGGTAATTGAGCCAAGATATATGGTATAAAACTAAAAATAGTGATAGAAAAAATGATTGATTTAAGTAGCATTACGCTGAAATTTTATTTCAAAAATAAGGAATTACTACCTAAACCTCCGTAGACAAGATTTTTTTCTTTTCAACTAGATTTTCCAGAAAGCTTCTTTAATCGCTTGCAAAAAATAAGTTTCAATAAAAAGTTGGTCTGCGGGGTATACGCTCATGTCCCTGGTAGAAGTTAATCCTCTCACTCCAACATCTCACCTCCAACAACAATATCCGATATGTGTACGCTAAAATTGGTAGGGAAAAACAAAAGTACCACGGTCAACCCAAGGCCAACAAAAAGTAATTGCTTCTGGAATTTTAGTTTTCCCTTGATTAAGCTGAGCAGAACAATCAATTCAAACATAAAAATAAGCATTCCTAATCCATACATTAGAAATTCTAAAACACTCGTATTATTGGTAAGCCCTTCCCCGCCAACTTGCAGCAATACTCTTGATGCTTCTGCCTTATTTACCTCAAAGGAATACCATTTCAAAGCAAGAATGACTGGTAGTAAAACCATCAACCCAACAAGTATTTGACTACTCTTAATTTTAATGCTCATCATTCTGGATCACTAAACGCCGGATTGGTAATAAAACTACTATCGGTTAAACAATGTAAAAATGCTTTTAGTGCCTCTTTTTCGTATTCGTCGAGTTGCACACCGCCTTGGAAAGCAAACTCTATCATAGGATCAAGTGTTGGACTTTGTTGAATACCTGTGGAATAATGGTTTATGACCTCATCTAAGGTCGCAAATCTGCCGTCGTGCATGTAAGGTGCTGTAAGCGCTATATTTCTTAGGGTTGGAACTTTGAATTTTCCTTCATCACTGGCATCTCCAGTAACCTCAGCTCTCCCTAAATCTGTAAAAGTGGCATCTAAACCATTGTTTCGGAGGCCTTCTATTTGCGCCATAGGTCCGCTATGACAATGTATACAATCGGCTCCATTCAAACTTTTAAACAGCTCGTACCCTTCCAATTCCTGATTGGTTATGGCATTGAAACGAGCTGCTTCGGTATCTGTTAAGACTATTCCATTTTCAACTTTATAGAGCAAGTCATATTCAGAATCTCCAGAAATCAAAGTTCTAATAAATTGCGCCATGGCTTTAGCCACGTGCGTTGAATCATAATCTGTAGTTCCGAATGCCTCAAAGAACATGGCATTGTAATTCACATCATCTTTGAGTTTCAACACAGCATTAGACCATGACTCATGCATTTCTATAGGATTGGATACAGGCTCTAAAATTTGTTCTTCCAAAGTCTTGGATCTTCCATCCCAAAAGAAAAAGTGTTGATAACCTAGGTTTACCAAAGCCATAGAATTTCTATTCCCCGCTATGCCATCTATACCTGTAGAAGTTACTTCTCCATCAGAAAAAGATAAATTTAATGCGTGACAAGAAGCACAGCTCATGGAATTATCTCCACTCAATTTTTCTTCATAAAAAAGATATCGGCCCAACTTCACCCCCTCCTTGGTCATAGGGTTATCGGCAGGAATTTCCATATCAGGAAAATGACTGGGTTCATTCAAAACATAAGGTGTAGGCGAATAACTCACCACTTCCTCCTTACAGGAAAACAAAAGAACTGAACTAAAAAAAAGAAAAAGAATTTGCTTCATTACTTGGTTAATGCACTGTTAAAATTTTCCACTGTTTTTTGTGCCAATGCTTCAAATTGACCACCTTCGTGAATAGAGTTCTCACTGTTCACGTGTATAGTATCTGTTGCGCCGAAAAAGAAAGTATGCATGTCTAGATATAAATATGCGCAATGCGTTGTATCATTAAGGGCTACGGTTTCTACATTTTCAAATTGATGCAAACGACCATTCCCATCCTTTCCAACATGATAAACAAACGAGTGGTCAAAATTGTCTTGTCCATCCGCAATCGTATCGGCCTTTCCTTCAATAGCAATAAAAATATATCCTGGATCCCATCCCCAGTGTAAACCATCGACATTAGCAATATTTAGGGCATGATTATTTCCAAAAATTGTAGGATCTGTGTGATTAAATTGGGAAGTTACCCCCGTATGAAAATCAAGTGTTTTCACTTCATTTACCAGACTTTTTGTATTAAACAAATACTCATTCTTACCCATATTAAACAAGGAAGCCTCCTTCATTAAACCGTAATTATTTACAGATAAGTTTGTCGTAAAAAAGGCGATTCTCTCAAATTTAAATGCATTACCATCTGCTCCCGTGTAAGGCACATTCAACTCCATTTCCTGTCCATTAAAAAGGGGAACAACTTTGAGTTGACAGTAATAATTCTTTGTGGTATTTACTTTGTCTTTACACCCCGCTAAAAGCACTATTCCGATTACGATAAGGGTAAATATTTTTGATTTCATGGCTTCCATTTATAGAATAACGATTAAAGATAACATTTCGTTCCCTAAGCTTGTTTATATTTAGGTCAAACCTTGGAAATATTTCAAATGGAGCAAGCATTAAAGTCAGCAGATTTAAAAATACTAAGTGCCTCAGCAGGTAGTGGTAAGACCTTTAATTTGGTACAAGAATTTTTAAAACTCACTCTCACGTATGGTGAAAAGGGTAAATTCTCAAGTATCATTGCCATGACTTTTACCAACAAAGCTTCCCTGGAAATGAAGGAGCGTATTATAGACGCTCTGGATTTACTTTCCAATGTTTACTCCACCGATTCCAATTTGCAGAAAAAGCGTCAATTATTATTGGAAACAACGGTAAACAATACCCAACTTAAAAAGGAGGAAATTGAAAATCGTGCGCGCTTGGTCTTGAAAGAAATCTTACATCATTTCGAAGAGTTCAACGTGTTGACCATAGACAAATTCAGCTTGCGTTTGATTAGAACTTTTGCCAGAGATTTGGATATACAGCAAGATTTCAAAGTGGTTTTAGAGGAAAAGAAACTGCTCGAACAAGTTGTTGATGAACTCCTTTCTAAAATAGGAACGGAAGACAATAAAAGGTTAACTTCACTTGCTGTTCGCTACGCCAAAGCCAATTTAGATGAAGGAGAAAAATGGAACTTTAGAAAAAATCTAATTGATTTCAGCTCTGTACTGATTAAGGAATCCAACCAAGCCTTTGTGGAGAAAGTTTTGGAAAAAGAGTACACTTCAGAAGAATACGACAGCATCAACGCGCATTTGAAGCACATTAAGTTAGAATTTGAAAATAAAATCACTTCTTGGATAGAACATTTTAATTCTTATGGCTTGAGCAAAGGTGATTTGCCCGGAGGTGTTAACGGAGTACTGGGTTTACCTGATAAATTGAATAAAATACTTGGAAGCTCTCCGCAACGTTTAAAAACATACAAAGCCGTTGAGGAAGCCATAGCAGGAACAAATTTAAAAGCTTCTCATGTTTTTCCAGACGCTTTAAAACAATCCATTATTGGACTTTACACGGACACCAATAAACTCGCAGATGAATATTTCTGCTACAATTTATTACGTAAAAACTTCTACAACTTGGCGCTTTTGAAATATGTAGGAGAACAATTGCAAAACATACGTAAAGACGAGAGTATCATTCGAATATCTGAGTTCAATGCAATGATCTCAAAATTGATATCGGAAGAAAACGCACCCTACATCTATGAACGATTGGGCACTAAATTCAGTCATTATCTATTAGACGAATTTCAAGATACTTCGCGTTTGCAGTGGCTAAATTTAATTCCACTTCTACACGAATCTATTTCTCAAGGTCATTTTAACTTAATAGTAGGTGACCCCAAACAAGCCATTTACAGGTTTAGAAATGGATTGGTAGAACAGTTTATAGAACTGCCTGAAATTTACAATCCAGATCAAGATCCAAAACTGGGTACCATTTCTCAGCAATTCAAAGTCCAAGGAGAGAAACTTCCATTGGAAGACAACTGGAGATCTTACAAAAACATCGTTGAATTCAACAACGCCTTTTTCCCAGAATTCATTGTACCCTTGCACGAAGATATGCAGGCTGCCTATCACGATGTAATTCAAAACCCAAAAGGAAAGGATGGCGGTTATGTTTATTTCAATCACTTCACAGAAAAGATGAACAATGCTGAATATGAAGAATTGGAATTACACAGCATACATCAATGGATAAGAGAATGTGAAGCAGACGGATTTAAGCGTGGTGACATTTGTTTATTGGCCAGAAATGCCAGTGACGGGAGACGTTGGGCGCAATACCTCACCAAACAAGAAGAAAACTACAAGGTTGTTAGCTCTGACAGTTTGGCCATAGGTGCTGATAAAACGATACAATTATTTATTGACTATTTAAACCTGAGAAGGAACTATAACAACCACACCAAACAAACTCAATTTGCAGTGAGTTTCATTACGCGTCAGCAACTAGACCCTTTGGAAGAACTACAAAGTTTCTGGGATGGTAGAGTAGGAAAGTTGAACATGGAAATGTTTGTTCAACACTATTTCGAAAGCAAGGAAAAACTCATTTTTAATTATGATAACCTCTACGATTTAGGTCAGCAATTTGCGCGACTTTTTAAAGTAGATGAACTCAACAACCCTTACCTCCATCACCTCATGGAAATGCTCCAAGACTTTGACGTAAATGAAGGTCCGGACATTCGTGCATTTTTAGATTATTGGCTTACTGGAGGAAGCACACAAACCGTCCAAATCCCAGAAAACGATGAAGCTATCAAAATAATGACGGTTCACAAATCGAAAGGATTAGAATTCCCGGTAGTAATGCTTCCCAATCTAGGATGGAAAATAAAAATGGATGAAAAAGTCTTTGTAGAAGATGACAAGGAAGTATACTATACTGCTCTGAAAAAGAAAGATGCTCCAGATTTTATCATGGACCATTACGAGGAGGAGAATTACAAGAAACTCATGGATGAGTTCAACTTACTCTACGTAGCCATGACCCGACCGGTTCAGCGTATGTACGCAAATGTCCGAAAAAATGCAGAAGGATACGTGGAAGATTTTGTCGCCAAACAACTGGGGGACATGCAACATTCTAAACTTGTGAAAAATGAGGAAGAGGGTATTATTCAATACAGCTTTGGTGAAAAGTCGTTAAACACAAGCTCTGAAGAAGAACAAACCAACCTCTTTCAACCCGAAGCGCTAAAAGATTATCTCTGGTTCCCTGAAATTAGCTTACAAGACAAGGAAGCTTTGGAGGAAGAAGATTTGAGTCGCGAAAGACGCTATGGTAATCAGTTACACTATTTATTATCAAAAGTCAACCAACTCGAAGATCTCCCAAAAAAACTCCGTGCGCTCAAAATACAAGGTCGACTAGAACAAGACATGCTTGACGAGCTTGAAAAAGATGCTACCAAAGCATTAACAAATTCAGATTACTTGACCCTCATGCAACAGGCAACAAAAATCATGAATGAGCAAGAAATTATTTTGGATAAAGATGATATCAGAAGACCTGACAAGTTGATTTTAACGGAAAACGGTGTAATTCTGGTGGATTATAAAACAGGGAAAAAGCAAAAGAAAGATGAAGCGCAGGTGAAGAATTATGCCTTTGCGTTAAGAGAGTTAGGCTTTGCTGTGGTTGAGGGGTATTTGTTTTATTTGAAGGAGAATGAGGTGAAAAAAGTTTGTTAAGATATCAGCTTGAATATCCGCTATTTTATCAGTCTTTAAACATTAGTATTTACGGGACTTAGAGGAGTTTTTACAAACTGTATAAGATAACTTTTCTACAAAACATGTGAGAAAAGCTTCTTCTATTTACTTCATAGCCCTGTTTTTGTTGACTTTCAACAACAGATAGAATAGCGGATATTCAAAATGGATTATTTTAAATCTACTTTAAACTTTAAGTAAGTCACAATAGGCAAATGATCTGACAAATCCCTAAATCCCTCCAAACCGTCACAAGTCTTTACCTCATCTAAAACAACTCCATTTTTCACCTTCATCTCACTACCCTTCCAAAAAAAGTTATCAAACTCATGATTTAAATACACACCATCCTTACACCTCATCTTTAAACTCGTAGGTTGATCATCCAGTACATTCTTGAAACCTTTATTGTAGAGCGGATGCCAAGCCACATCATCTTCATCTAAGTTAAAATCGCCGCAAATGAGAAGGTTTTGAATCTTTGTACTATCGGCAATCAAGAGTAGATGAACGACTTCTAATTCAGGTTTCTTTTTCTCACTTACTGCATGAAAAGTACTAATAGCGAAAGTATCTCGACCGTTTGTTAGGGTGAATACTCCCTGATAAGGTTCTCTATCACAAGCTTCATCGAGGTAAGGTAAAAGTCTTGGAGTACCAATTAAATCCAAGGTGTTGGATCTCCAAATAAAAACGTAACGTTCTGAAGCATATACAGAGCTACTGTTTGTTTTCTCACTCAAGGCAAATTGAAATTGTTGGCTGTCATTATTCAGAATAGACATCAATCTATGAACCGCGTCTACTCCACCTTCACCGGCAACAACTTCTTGAATAGCGATTAAATCGTGCGGCTTTAAAATGGCGGTTATTCGAGTTAATTCTTCTTCATTTTTGGTTTGACCCAAATCTTGAATATTCCAGGATAGAACAGAGATAGAGTCGTAAATGACAGGAGTCTCGACCCTTATGAAAGGAGACGAAACTTTACGAATTGCACAGGTATTGAGTAAAAACCCCACTACCAAAACAATGCTTATTCTCACGAAATACTTCATAGCCAAGGATGAAAATAATCAATTAACTAAATCTATAATCGGAGCGGTTGAGAAATTTTCTAACAGAGACAGAATACCTATTAATTAAGAATTAAGAAGGAAGAATTAAGAATGGAATTGTAGTATTTATATCAATCCTCTAAACAACACTTCAAACAGGGATAGTACTGGCAGCGCCTGCCGGCGTTTTACATTAAAGCTTGTGTTGGGTTGGGCGACCTAAGAAGCCTGACCTAACGCTTAGCTGAAACGAAAAACGACAAAGGACTAAAAGGGATAGCCCGACCCCAAGCTTCTTGGGGCGTTTGCCTTAAAACAAAAAAATCCGTGACCAACTGAATGATCACGGACTGCTGTAGGTTTAACTACAATTATTTTAAAGCTTCTAGCTTCTCTTCCAAAATTTTGATCTTTCCAAGAGCGTCTGCTTCTTTTTTCTTTTCACTCGCTACAACTTGCTCAGGAGCGTTGTTTACGAATCTTTCATTTCCTAATTTCTTTTGCACAGAAGTCAAGAAACCTTTCGTATAATTCAACTCCTCTTCCAATTTTTGAATCTCTGCTTCCACGTCGATATCATCTCCAAAAGGAACGTAAAATTCGTTACCATCTACGATGAAAGAGTAAGCATTTGCCAATTTCTCCTCAGAAAAAGTTAAAGTTGCCAAACCTCCCATTTTCACAATAACAGCGTCTAAAGCATCGCTTGCATTGTTATTTTTCTTGATCGATAGATCTAACTTGATCTTATTGGCGATGTTATTTTGCTTTCTGATGTTTCTCAACCCTCCGATTACTTCGAAGGCTACGTTGAAATCATTCAACAAGTCTTCATTTACAGTTTCTAAAGTTGGCCATTGTGCCAAAATGATGTCATCACCTTCTGCTCTTTCTCTCAACAAATGCCAAATTTCTTCGGCTACGAAAGGCGTAAATGGCTGCATCACTTTCAAGATTTGCTCAAAGAATGTTTTTGTAGCTTCTAATGTTGCTGCATCAATTGGCTGTTGGTAACCTGGTTTGATCATCTCTAAATACCAAGAACAGAAGTCATCCCATACCAACTTGTAAGTTCCCATCAAAGCATCAGAAATTCTGAACTTGTCATACTGATCATTGATGTAAGCCAAACGGCTGTTGAACTTCGCTTGGAACCACTCAATTGCTTTCTTAGAAGCCTCTGGCTGCTCCATGTCTTTAACCTCCCAAGAACTTACCAAACGGAAGGCATTCCATACTTTGTTTGTAAAGTTACGTCCTTGCTCACATTGACTAGAATCGAACGGTAAATCGTTACCTGCAGGAGAGCTTAATAACATTCCTACACGTACACCATCTGCTCCAAATTTCTCGATTAAACCGATAGGATCTGGAGAGTTACCCAATGACTTAGACATCTTTCTTCCTAACTTATCTCTAACGATACCTGTGTAGTATACGTTTTTGAAAGGAATTTGTCCGCCCATGTATTCTTTACCCGCAATGATCATACGCGCTACCCAGAAGAACATAATTTCTGGTGCCGTTACTAAATCATTGGTTGGGTAGTAATAGTTAATTTCTTCGTTATTTGGCTGCGTTAAACCGTTGAATACAGAGATAGGCCACAACCAGCTCGAGAACCATGTATCTAATACATCTTCGTCTTGCTTAAGATCTGCCTCAGTGATCGTTCTTCCACTTTTCTCTGTAGCTAACTTTAACGCTTCCTCTAACTCTTTTGCAACCACAAAATCATCCGCTCCCTCACCGTAGTACCAAGCTGGAATTCTGTGTCCCCACCACAACTGGCGAGAAATACACCAATCTTTGATGTTTTCCATCCAGTGCTTGTAGGTATTTTTCATGTTGTCTGGGTGGAATTTAATTTCTCCATCCATTACCGCATCCAATGCTGGCTTAGACAACTCTTTCATATCTACGAACCACTGTAAAGAGATTCTTGGTTCAATTACCGCGTCTGTTCTTTCAGAGAAACCAACTTTGTTAATGTAGTCTTCTACCTTAACCATGTAACCTTTCTCTTCCAATTCTTTGGCAATCTCTTTTCTTACCTCAAATCTATCTTTACCTGCGTAGTGCAACCCGTTTTCATTTAAGGTTCCGTTCGCATTTAAAATATCTATTGTTTCTAGGTTGTGTTTCTTCCCTAAATCGTAGTCGTTAACATCGTGAGCAGGAGTAATTTTCAAACATCCTGTACCGAATTCCATATCTACATACTCATCTGCAATTATAGGAATACTTCTGTTCGCGATAGGAACAATAACTTTCTTCCCGTGTAAGTTTGCAAAACGCGCATCGTTAGGGTTTACACAAATCGCAACGTCACCCAAAATTGTTTCTGGACGCGTAGTAGCAATCGTCAACCAATCGTCTTCTGTACCTTCTATCTTATAACGTACGTTGAACAACTTAGAGTTTACTTCTTTGTGAATTACCTCTTCGTCAGACAAAGCCGTTTGCGCTTCAGGATCCCAGTTAATCATACGCGCTCCACGGTAAATCTTTCCTTTTTGGAAAAGATCAATGAATACGTTGATTACCGACTCAGAATACTCCTCGTCCATGGTAAAGCTTGTTCTTTCCCAATCGCAAGAAGCTCCTAATTTCTTTAACTGATCTAAAATGATTCCTCCATGCTTGTCTTTCCATTCGTAAGCATGCTCCATAAACTCATCGCGTGTCAGGTCAGACTTCTTAATCCCTTCCTGACGCAACTTGTTTACCACCTTAGCCTCTGTAGCAATAGAAGCGTGATCGGTACCTGGTACCCAACAAGCATTCTTTCCTTGCATACGTGCACGGCGGACTAAGACATCCTGAATAGTATTGTTCAACATGTGTCCCATATGTAGGACCCCTGTTACGTTGGGTGGTGGAATTACCACAGTATAAGCCTCTCTATCATCTGGCGTACTGTGAAAATACCCTTTGTTCATCCAATGTGAATACCATTTTTCTTCTGCCTTGGTAGGCTCGTATGTCTTAGGAATTTCCATTTGTTAAAATATTTGCGGGCAAAGATAATTAAATTAAGGCAGAGAAGCCTATGGATTTCTGGTCAATATTAAAGCCCTTTTAAATAAAGTAAGATTCGAATGTTTTGGAGGCAAACGGCCGCGCTTTCCGCTGTAGTCCTTGTTGGTGTTTTTGTTCTTGTAAAGATTTGCCTTTTTAGCTTCCGGTGGTCGCTTAAAACGCAAATACAAGAAGTCTAAAAACACCCCCTGCGGGCTGTCGCTTCTATCGCTGTTTGATAAACACTAAGACTTCTTCTTAGATTTCTTCTGCGGAACAGGATCCTCTCCAAATCCACCCCAGGGATGACAACTTAATATTCTTTTAGCAGCTAGATACGAACCTTTAAAAGGTCCCCATATCTTTAAGGCCTCTACGGCATAAGAAGAGCAAGTCGGATTATAACGACATGCTGCTGGCGTAAGTGGCGAAATGAGGTTTTGGTAGAGTTTCACCAGGAGAATGAGGGGGGCAATTGCTATTTTTTTGAGAATATTCACAGTGTGGTAAAGATAGTGGGAATTTGAATTAAAAATTAGGGTTTGGTGAAAAAGTGAATCTGAATATCCGCTATTGTATCGGTGCCGACTTCCCCCTATATTACATTAAACCGGATAAAAAAAGTAGATAAAAATCCACTTGAATGAAAAAACTCATATCTAATTCTAGCCACATCCCATTAACAACACCTTCAAAACAAGGTTTTGTGGAAACGATAAAAAAGCGGATATTCAAAATTGACTTTTATTTTTCTTTTTTTCATCGTAACTTACATCCAATCAACCCCAAAACCTAATTATCATGACCAACCAAGAGTTCTACTCCACTTTCTGTTCTGAAGAAAAATGTGTCGATTACATCAAATCTTTTTACCAAGAACAGCTCACCCATTGTCCGAAATGTAAGCACAGCAACCTAACATGGAAAGCAAAATACAAAGCTTGGCGCTGTGCTTCTTGCTCTACCAAGACCTCCCTTAAATCCATTTCCTTCATGCGTGATAGCAATAAAAGTTTTTTCGAATGGTTAGAAATCATTCACATGTTATGCCATACAAAAAAAGCCAGTTCTATAGCTGAGATACACAGACATTCCAAACAAACTCGCTACGAAACAGTTTATCACATGGTTCAGAAAGTTCGAGCCGAAATGGGAAGGATTAATTTAAAAATGACTTTTCATTATCAAACGAAAGTCAGAGGACTCAAGGCTGTATTAGAGCAAAAGATTAATTTTCTTCATTTGCATATTCGTAAAACAGCGAATTCTTCCAATGATTTAATTCACTTGGAGTTGCCCGTAACAAGAGCTCTTTGTATAAAAAAACTTGATAAGAAAAGACGTTTAAACTATCCCTATTCAAAATTAATTGCCTTTTCTTTAAGCAGAAATCCTCCTCTGGTAACGAAAACTTTAAAAATTCAAGGCAAACACAAAAGATGGTTGAGGGTTTTGGCGGAGAACATGCAAAAACAACTCCGAGGAATTTTTCATTATTGCTCCGACCGTCATATACAAGCTGTATTAGATGAATATACCTTTAAGTATAACCACCGACTCAGTTTAGATCATACTATGCATCATTTCTTGGAGGAAAGTGGAGAAAACTTACCGACATAAAAGATTTTAGAATAGCACTTCAGCTATCCCTCAAAAAAACTTTTCTTCTAAATTTCTCTTTATCAAAGAAAAGGTCTATCTTTGCGGGCTCAAATAAAATGTTTAATTATGAATAACTACGAAACTGTTTTCATTTTAACTCCCGTTTTGTCTGAAGATCAGGCAAAGGAAGCAGTAAAAAAGTACGAAGAGGAAATTAAAGCTCTTGGTGGAAACGTTACTCACTCTGAGTCTTGGGGACTTAAGAAGTTGGCTTACCCTATCCAGAAGAAAACAACTGGATTCTACTTCATGTTAGAATTTGAAGGAGAAGGTAAAGAGATCGCTGATTTAGAATTGGCTTTCAAGCGTGACGAAAGAGTAATGCGCTTTTTAACTACTAAAATGGACAAGCACCACAAAGCGTGGGCTGACAAAAGAAGAGCTAGAAAATCTGCTAAGGCGGAAGCTTAATTTATTAATCGTATAAAAAGAGAATCATGGCACAAAATGATATCAGATATTTGACTCCGATTAACATCGAAATCAATAAAGACAAGTACTGTCGTTTTCAAAAAAGTGGAATTAAGTTTGTTGACCACAAAGACGCAGATTTCTTATTAAAACTAGTTAACGAGCAAGGTAAAATTTTACCAAGAAGAGTTACTGGTACTTCTGCAAAATTCCAGAAAAGAGTAAACAAAGCAATTAAAAGAGCGCGTCACTTAGCTATCTTACCATACGTTGGTGATCAGTTAAAATAAGACCCGGTTATTGTTGAATTTTTAAAAATATTGAACGATGGAAATCATTTTAAAGAAAAACGTTGATAACTTAGGGTACAAAGACGAAATCGTAACTGTAAAGAACGGATACGCTCGTAACTTTTTGATCCCTCAAGGATACGCTATCATGGCTTCTGCTTCTGCTGTTAAGGCACACAACGAAGTTTTAAGACAGCGTTCTCACAAAGAAGAGAAAATTAAAGAAGAAGCTGCTGATCTAGCTGCTAAATTAGAAGGTGTTAAAGTTTCTATTGGAGCAAAAGTTGGTGAAAACGGTAAAATCTTCGGATCTGTTAATACTTTACAATTGGCTGAAGCATTAAAAGCTGCTGGTGTAGAGATTGACCGTAAATCATTGAAAATTAAAGACGAGCCTATTAAAGAGGTTGGTTCTTACGAAGCTGAAGCTAACTTACACAAAGAAGTTAAGCAAGCTTTCACTTTCGAAGTTGTTGGTGAGTAATTCACTACTAGATGATATAAAAAAGGCTGTTCAATAGAACAGCCTTTTTTTTTGCCTTTAAACTTTTCCTATACAAAGAAATAGCCCTACCTAGACTAAACATCACACCTTGCCAACCTCTTCCTTTCTTTTTTCTATATGCCTATTTAGAATATAACACCCTCTCATTTTTCATTTGTAATGTGCACACCCTAATTACATTCACCACCGAGTTCTACTTATCCTCCAGGTAATCGATAACTAGGCTTTCATCTAATACCATCCTAACCTAAGTTAAAAACACCACTCTATCTCGAACCTATTCATTTGCTAACCAGAGAGAAAAAAGCCTAATAAAGCATGAAGAGAACCTCCTTTCACTCTATAGATTTCCTTTGCCCCATACATCATTCTATCCTATACCTAAGAATCAACATTCTTAGAAAGTATAAACACAAAAAAAAGGACAGCTTTCACTGTCCTTCGATTCTAAATTTCTTCTTCTTTTAAGAATTTACGATTTCATCATATTGATCTTGGAAGATTTGATCATCCTCGTACCAAGGTGCAATTTTATCCATCAATTCTTTTGCTTTCGCATTTTGACGCATTTGAACATAAATCTTTGCTGTTTCTACTATACCTATGCGCAGCATATCAAAATCTTCTTTCAACCAGCTATCTGTAGATTCTATATTTGCTAACAACTCATCCGCTTCTTTCCACTTATTTCTTGCTGTTGTTTTATCACCTCTGTGGTAACGTATAGCACCTTCCAAGTAATTCGCTCCGATTTCTTCTCTATCGAATTTGTACATTTTAATTACCCAAGCAAATGCTCCACGGTAAGAACCTACCTCAATTTCATTGGCTATCATTTCTACTAAGTACTGCTTTACTTCAGAAAAGAATTCTCTATGTTTTTCAAATACAGTTCCATCTTTATCCTTACGCATAAACTTACCTATATAAGACAAAGCGTCTTTAAATGCGTTTTCGTACTCTTCTCCTCTATCTGAAATAAAAGAAATATTGTAATAAGCCAAGGCTACATAATAATACGGTTCTGCATCATTTTTTGTATCGTCCTTTTCCGTATACTTTATTCCCTGTTTGATTAATTTCTCCCAGTTTTTATCGGCTTTGAGTATTAATAAATCTTCGTAAGTCTCTTGTGCAAATGTGCCAAAACCAATTGTTAATAATAATAGTGTCAATAATTTCTTCATGATACTTGTGTTTTCAACCAATATATTCAAATATTATGCCCTCCAAAGTGGACAGTCGGATTTTAACAAATCCTTAACAGCTTCTTTTTACGTAGAAAAGAGGCCTCAGTTTCAATTTATACTACTTTAATTGTAAATATTTTAACTTTTCCATTGAGAGAAGTTCCGTAAAGCTTCCCCTCCCACAAAGTTAATGTAAATGCGGCTTCTTTTGTCAATGATTTCCAATGCTTTCCTCCATCTTGCGAATAATCTATTCCGTTTCTTCCAGAACAATATAAAACCTCATTTGCTGCGTCGTAAACAACACACGACCTGTATCCCTTTGGCATTTTATCAGCCGGCTCCCAGGTTTTGCCCAAATCATTGGTCACATAACAAGACTTTTTTCCATTTCCCGGATTTGTATAATTACCACCTACTACAACATAATTACTGTCCGAAATTTGCACCATAGAAAAAGCACCACTCCCCTCTCCTTGCTCAAAAGGCATTTGAGTAGAACTGTAGCTCAGCTTCACATACTCCCCTTTTGTAAAGTTTACTTTATAAAAAACGCTTTTTGAGCCGCCGGTTACAAAAACAAAACTCGTGTCATTTAACATCTTCAAAGTACTCCCACTAGCTGCATAACCAAATTCACCTTCAGGGGCAGGTATCATATATTTCATACTTGACCAAGACTTACCGTAATCATGTGTACAATACAAGCTAAAATAGCCTCCAACTGGATCACCCATCATTACCCCAATTCCATGAGCGCTAATATCTAAAACATCTAGAAAAACAGAATCTAAGATAAAGGTATCTATGTAGTTAACGGCACCTCGTTGTACAGACATTAAACGTCCTGTAGCACCAGATTTCATCGTTATCATACCTTGTTCTGATCGATGTAAATCTCTAATTTCTGCCATTTCATCTTTCCCAAACTCCTGTATTAACTGCTTTTTCATTAAGTCATAAACATAGAGTCTACCATTGGATGATCCCATATACAATCCTGTGCTATCGACATGTAAGGCTCTGGCATAACAAGTATCTGCGCCCACCTGAATTTCTTCCATTGAAAGTAATTTTACTTGTGATTGCGCATTACCAAAACAAGTAAAAAGTAGTAAACTGAGTAGTAATAATTTTCTCATTTATATTTCGCTAATAGGTGATGAAATTTCTCTTTTTGCTTCATTTTTAAAGCTTCCAAATTGTCGGGAATAGTTCTTTTCCATCGCTTATGTGACCATATCCAAAACTCAGGATGTTCAAGGATGGTTGCTTCCATTTCGCGTGCATGCTTTTCCGTAATCTCTCCCCAATGCGTAGTTCGGGGTTCTTTTTCTAGAACTTTTAAAGACAAAGTATAAAATCCTCTCTTAGTTCTTTTCATTTCATAATAAACCACTGCCGTATTATAGCTTACCGCCAAATATTCTGGCCCATACAAAACAGGTGTTAAAGTACCTAGAAATTGCATCCAGTAACTTTTTAAACTATCACCAGGTGATTGATCGGCCAACAATAAGACTGCAGCTGGGTGATCCGAGTTTAAGTATTTCTCAAAACAAGCTTTCAATGCCTTATTATTGGTCACCGTCATTCCAAATCGCTCTCTTCTGGCATTCATTTTAACATTTAAAAAACCATTAGACAAAGGTTTACCAACACCGATCGCTTTATGAGAAAACAAAACATCTTGAATTAAAATAAGCCATTCCCAATTGTTGTAATGTCCGCCTACAAAAAGTACATCTTTACCTTCCTTATACAGGACTTCCATTACTTCTGGGTTTTCTACACTTACCCTTTTGAGAAGCGAAGATTTAGAAATCGAAAGCCCCTTCACCGATTCCATTAACAAATTTGAAAAGTAACGGTAAAACTTTCGACGCAGCTTGCTTTTTTCACGCTGAGACATCTGAGGAAAAGCCCTATCAATATTCGCATTGATTACTTTCTTACGATACGGCAAAACCGTTAGTAATAAAAGGTAAAGCAAATCTCCGATTCCATATAACAACCACAAGGGTAAAAATGAAAAGGGTAGAATAATTATATAATATGCAATTTTTGAGATCATAACCAGCTCCAAATGTAAAGAAATAAGCCTAAATCACTTTCTGTAGAAAGCTTTACTTTTTTCTTTTATAGCTCCGCTCATTTATTACTTTTGAAAGTGTGAAAAGTTTACTCAAAATATTCATCCCCCTAGGTTGGTTATACGGCACAGTAATGGCCATTCGTAACATCTTTTTCAACCTAGGCATATTTAAGGTCTATA
Source organism: Lishizhenia tianjinensis (assembly GCF_900116425.1). GTDB lineage: Bacteria > Bacteroidota > Bacteroidia > Flavobacteriales_D > Crocinitomicaceae > Lishizhenia > Lishizhenia tianjinensis. The sequence continues at coordinate 304,021 of NZ_FPAS01000003.1, forward strand.
CCTCTAAGATACCTACACTTTCTGTTGGGAATTTAAGTATGGGCGGAACGGGAAAAACACCACACGTAGATTTTATCATTTCTCGTTTAAAAAACAAATACGACATCGCTGTTTTATCCCGTGGCTATGGAAGGCGTACCAAGGGATACTTGAAAGTAACTGAACACTCTTCTGCTGAAACTGTTGGCGATGAACCCTTGCTCTACAAACTCAAACACAAGGAGGAGATAGAAGTAGCCGTTTGTGAAGACAGAACTTCTGGAGCTCAAAAATTAGAAAAAGGTAATTATTCTCTATTGGTTTTAGATGATGCTTATCAGCACAGGAAATTGGGAAGAGATTGCAATATACTCATTACAACGTTTGAAGATCCATATTACAAAGACTATGTGGTCCCTGCAGGAAGACTCAGGGAATTTAGAAGAGGAAAAAAAAGAGCTCATATACTTATAATTAGCAAATGTCCGACAGACATTACACCTGCTCAGAAGAAGATGATTATTGACAAAGTAAAACCATCTTCTAAACAAAGTGTATTCTTTTCTCATATACAATACGGACCTATTTTACCGGTGGGGAATCAAGAAAATTGGACGGGTGAAAATTTCCCAGAAGAAGTGCTTTTGGTTACTGGAATTGCCAATCCTTTACCGCTCCAAAAAGAGCTCGAAAAGAAATTTAAGGTAGAATTAATGTCCTTTCCAGACCATCACAATTTCACGGTGAATGATCTAAACAAAATTCACACTATTTTTGATACCTTTGTGGGTCAAAAAAAGGCGATCATTACCACGGAAAAGGACATGATGCGATTGAAACAACCTCAATTGTTAAAAATAATCGAAACGCGTCCTTGGTTTTACCAAAGTATTACGATAGGCCTTGATGAAGAAACAAACTTTTTAAAGCAAATAGAAAAACATGTTAGCGCAAATAAATGAAGCGGTTAGCTTCCTTCAAAATAAAGTAGATATCCAACCTGAATTTGGAATTATATTAGGAACTGGATTAGGTGGATTAGTGAAAGAAATCAATATTTCGCACGAGGTATCTTACGAAGATATTCCTCACTTCCCTGTATCTACAGTAGAAAGTCACTCTGGAAAATTAATTTTTGGTGAACTTGGAGGTAAAAAAGTAGTAGCTATGCAAGGTCGTTTTCACTTCTATGAAGGATACACGATGCAAGAGGTTACTTTCCCAGTTCGTGTGTTAAAACAATTGGGTATACAACGTTTATTTGTTAGCAACGCATCGGGTGGAGTTAACCCTGATTTTGAGGTAGGTGAAATCATGATCTTAAATGATCACATCGATTTCTTCCCTGGAAATCCATTAATTGGTAAAAACATTGATGAATTAGGTCCTCGTTTCCCAGACATGTCTGAGGTATACGACAAAGAAATGATAGCGAAGGCGCAAGAAGTTGCTGCAGAAGAAGGAATTAAAGTTTCTACTGGTGTTTACCTTGGTTTAACAGGACCAACCTTAGAAACTCCGGCAGAATACAGAATGATTAGAACTTTAGGGGCTGATGCGGTAGGAATGTCAACCGTTCCAGAAATCATAGTTGCGCGTCACATGGATTTACCGTGTTTTGCGATTTCTATCATTACGGATTTAGGAGTTCCTGGAAAAATTAAAAAGGTAAGTGTTGCAGACGTAATAGCTGTAGCCAGCCGTCAGGAACCGAAGATGACAACTATCTTAAAAGAATTAATTACAAAATTATAAATCACTTATACTTTACGAGGTGAGAGAGAATTACGAAGCAGTTATAGGTTTAGAGGTTCACGCCCAAATGCTAACGAAAACGAAGGCATATTCTAACGACGTGAACGAATACGGGGCGATGCCCAATACGAACATTAGTGCAATTACTTTAGGTCATCCAGGAACTTTACCTGTAATGAACAAAAAGACAATTGAATACGCCATCAAATTAGGATTAGCGCTAAATTGTAACATTGCCGAAGACCAATACTTTGCTAGAAAAAATTACTTCTACCCTGATTTACCTAAAGGTTACCAGATTACGCAGGATAAAACTCCAATTTGTACGGGAGGTTCTGTTAAAATCAAAACTAAAGATGGTGTAGAAAAAGAAATAGGTATAACGCGTATTCACATGGAAGAGGATGCGGGGAAAAGTATTCACGATGTGGATATGTATGATACCTTGGTTGACCTTAACCGTGCGGGAACTCCTCTTTTAGAGATAGTAACCGAGCCAGATTTAAGATCTTCTGATGAAGCGTATGCTTACTTACAAGAAGTAAGAAAATTATTGAGATACTTGGAGATTTGTGACGGTAACATGGAAGAAGGTTCTATGCGTTGTGACGCCAACATCTCGGTAATGAAAAAAGGGAGCAAAGTGTTTGGTACCAAAGTAGAGGTGAAAAACATGAACTCTATGCGTAACGTTCAACGTGCTATTGAATTTGAAATTAATCGTCAAATTGAAGCCTTGGAAAATGGAGAAGAATTGTTCCAAGAAACACGTTCTTTCGATGCCTTAAACAACAGCACCATTTCTATGCGTTCGAAAGAGGCTGCCAACGATTACCGTTACTTCCCCGAGCCAGATTTACAACCTATACGTGTTACTGAAGATCAAATCAATGGAGTAAAAGCTGAAATGCCAGCTCTACCCAATGATTTGTTTGAAAAATACACAAAGGAGTATAAATTATCTGAGTACGACGCTTCCAACTTAATTGAGGCAAAACCTATTGCTTTGTTCTACAATGAGGTAACTGCTCACACAAAGAACTACAAGGCAGCTGCAAACTGGATAATGGGAGACGTTAAATCTTTCTTAAACCAAAGAGGTTTAGAAATGAAGGATTTCCCAATTTCGGCAGAGCAGATTGCGAAACTCATTGGTATTATAGATGAAGGCAAAGTAAGTTCAACTGTGGCTTCACAATCTATATTCCCAGCAATGTTAGAGGCTCCAGAAAAAGATCCTTTAGCTATTGCTCAAGAATTGAACTTAATTCAAGAATCAGACGAAGACAGTATCAAAAATTACATTTCACAAGTTATCGCACAACATCCGAGTGAAGTAGAGCGTTACAGAAATGGTGAAAAACAGCTTACTGGTTTCTTTATGGGACAATTAATGCGCCTTTCGAAAGGAAAAGCCGACCCAAAAGCTGCCAACAAGTTAATGCGAGAAATGTTAGAACAATAATGAAGAAAATAAATAGATTATTTCCTATTATCTGTACAGCTGTAATTCTTACAGCTTGTGCAGATGAAACTTCCAATACTGTTGATGCGGATACAAGCGCTCAAACGGAACAAGATTCAAAAGTTTCTACTCCAGCGGCAACGAACTCTGAAAACCTAGAACAGAATTTTGTGGTTTCAGGTAAAGTTGAAAACGGTATACATGCAGAAATGATAGTTGAAACAACCACTCCAAGAGGAGTCATTGTTTTAGGTAAATCATATGCCGACGAAGAAGGAAACTTTAAAATTACCGGAAACATTCCAGCTTTAGGCTTGTACCAATTGCGTTTGAATGAAACACAACCGAATTCACAAAAGGTAGTTCCTTTAAGTTTGGTGCCAGAAGATTCTGTTCACGTTGAGGTTAATTTTGATGATTTCAATAGTACACCAAAATACTCAGGTACTGAATGGGCGCCTGTATTGAATGAATATTTCGAACACTTATTTGGCTTTCTATCTTTCCAAAGAAACTTGAAAAACCCGCAACAATATTCAGAAGATGAATTATTAAAAATGGTGGTTAAGGAAAGTAAACCTATGGATGATTTTTGTGTAAATTCTATTCTAAAGGATAGTGATAACCCAGCCAACATCATTTTAATTCAGCAGGTTTACCCGAAAGAATATTTAGGTGGTTTTCAAAACTGGGACCCTAAAAACTTAGATGTTTTGAAAGCGATGCAAGATGGATTCATGAAATCTTACCCGCAAAACCCATTGTCTTCTGCTATTGGTCAACAAGTAAATCAAATTGAAAGTGGTTATAACGAGTACCTTTCTTTTGAAAAGATGAAGGTTGCTCCAGAGATCGCTATGCCAGACCCTAATGGAATAGAGAGAAGACTTTCTGATTTAAGAGGAAAATATGTATTGATAGACTTCTGGGCATCATGGTGTGGTCCGTGTAGAAAGGAAAACCCAAATGTTGTTCGACTTTACAACAAATACAAAGACAAAGGATTTGATATATTTAGTGTTTCACTTGACAAAGATGCTGAAGCGTGGAAAAGAGCCATTAAAGCAGACAACCTTAGTTGGGATAATCACGTCAGTGAATTGAACTATTGGAATTCTTCAGTGATACAGACCTATAAGTTTCAAGGTATACCTTTCACGGTTTTAGTAGACAAAAACGGTGAGATTATTGCTAAAGGTTTGAGAGGTCAAGCCCTAGAAAATAAACTGAAAGAACTTTTGGATTAATAACTTAATAAAACGATTACATCAGAATGACTAAAGTATTTATCGCATTTTTACTCTTCGCAACAACTCTTGTTAATGCTCAAAACACGGGAGCACAAGCTTCGAACATACACATTGAGTTAAGTGGTTCAATTTTTAATTTACCACATGACACCCTCTATATATCTCAATTTATGGGAAGAGGATACCATGATTATGACAAAGCAGTTGCAGACAAAAATGGAAACTTTAGTTTTTCAACGGATTTACCCAATCCTGATTACTACGTTTTACGTATTGGAAACACTTCGCATCTGAACATTATCTTTAAAGATAACGACTCTTTAAAAGTTTATGGTGACGGTAAAAACATTCTATTTTACTCTAACATCATAGGCTCTCCAGAAAGTACACACATGAATGAATTTTTGCGTACGTATGAAATATGGAAAAGAGATAAGGATAGTGCAGCGATGCTCATACAACAGTTTCCTCAACAGAGAAATGTTATTCAAGAACAATTGAATCAAAGGTATTTACAGTTCACTGCAGAAAGATCTAGATTCACGGCGAACCACAGAAAATCTCCAGCCTTAATAGCTGTTATCAATACCTATCAAATCCCAGACGAATTCAAAACCTATGAAGCTGTTGCCAAAGACTTGCTTGAAGGTTTTCCAGAAAGTAAGGTAGTACAGAGTATAGTACCTCAAATGGCGCAATACAAAGCCAAATACGAGTCTTCTCAGTTATTAGCTACAGGTAAACCCGCTCCAGAAATTGCGCTTCCAGGTATAAATGGAGATACCCTTCGATTATCAGATTTAAAAGGAAATGTAGTATTGATTGATTTCTGGGCCTCTTGGTGTGGACCCTGTAGAAGGGAAAATCCGAATGTAGTTCGACTTTACAATAAATATCACGCCGATGGATTTGAAGTATACAGTGTATCTTTGGATAAGGCAAAAGCGAATTGGTTAGCCGCTATAGAAGCTGATAACTTGATATGGTCTAATCACGTTAGTGAACTTAAACACTGGAACAGTACGGCTGGAAAAACCTATGGTGTAAGTGGAATTCCATTTACCGTGCTTGTAGACAAGGAAGGAAATATTATCTCAACAAATCTTAGAGGAATGGCACTTGAAAGTGCTTTATCAAGTATATTTGGACACTAAGATGTCACAACACCATAAGAAAAAGGTTTATTTCGCTTCCGATTTTCACTTGGGAGCTCCAAACAAGGAATTAAGTTTAATTCGTGAGAAACGCATTGTAAAATGGTTAGACACCATTGAAGAGGATGCGCTAGAAATATTCTTAGTTGGCGATATTTTCGATTTTTGGTTTGAATACAAAGAGGCAATTCCTAAAGGTTTTGTTCGACTACAAGGTAAAATAGCTCAACTTACTGATAAAGGAATTCCAGTACATATATTCACCGGTAATCACGACATGTGGATTTTTGATTATTTACCGGAAGAACTCGGCGTCCAATTACACAGAGAACCCATTGAAAGAACTTTTTACGGTAAAAAATTCTACATAGGTCATGGAGATGGTTTAGGTCCAGGTGACAAAGGTTATAAAATGATTAAAAAGGTGTTTAGCAATTCATTTTTCCAATGGTGTTTTGCACGTTTACACCCCAATTTCGGTATAGGTGTGGCCAATTATTCATCGCGAAAATCGAGAGCCAAAACTGGTAATGATGATGATAAATACCTTGGAGAAGACAGAGAATGGCTCGTGCATCATTGTAAAGACATCCTGAAAGAAGAACATTTCGATTATTTCATTTTTGGACATAGACATTTGCCTTTGAACATTTCATTAAATGAGAAAAGTAAGTACTTAAACCTAGGTGATTGGATAAAATATTATACCTATGGAGTATTTGACGGCAGCGAGCTTATACTCATGCAAAATACGGTGGAAAACATTAAAGGTAAACCTTATACTTTTTCACATCAAAACAAAAAGGTTAGCTAAGCGCTAACCTTTTTTCATTGTACTTATAAGATCTAACTCCTTCTTGATACTTGCTTTATTTTCCTTGTATCGGATTTTCTCGTATTTAATTGCTTCCTTTTCCTTTGAAAACAACCCACATGGCGCTTTTGTCAAGTCCTTATGTCTTCCACACATATTCGCCCTTAATTGACCATTCTTTACAGATCCGAAGATGTACCATACATCTCCCTTTGAAATACTTAATCCGCAGGCTGCCGAACTAATAGGTGTTGTTACAATAACCTCCTTTGTTTCCGCTCCCTTTATCTCCTTTTTCACTTTGAAGGTTATTGCGATTACATTTTGCTCTAGCAAGGTATCCACTCGAATCGCTTTACCGATAAAAATATCAGCGGCTTCCTCGTACTCCTTCTGTGTAAGTGTATCAATGGGTAAGCAACTACATGCTATTACTTGAATACTCGCTAACAAACCTATAAATGCACCAATAAATTTCTTCATCTTATAATATTTCTTTTAATGTTTCTAATCCTATTCCTCGAGAACCTTTTAATAATATATGTTTTTGTTTAAGTTCTTTATTTTCTAAATATTTTACAGCTTCTTCCTTACTTATGAAAGAATCTATACTTGTTTCTAAGGCATTATAAATAGGTCCAACAAAATAAGCCTCTATACCTAAGGCTTTAACTTGATCAACGATTTTCTGATGTTCCACATTGCTCTCCTCACCCAGTTCTAGCATATCCCCTAGAATAATCACCTTACCTTTACCATTACTTTGCATTTTGGCAAAACTCTGTAAGGCAGAACTTACACTGCTTGGATTCGCATTATACGCATCTAAAATCAATGTATTATCGCGCTCTGTTTGTACAACTTGTGACCTGTTATTACTCGGTATATAATTCATTAAAGCTGCCTGTATGGCTTCATCATTTACACCAAAATAATTTCCTATCGCCGCCGCACAAAGTAAATTCAGATAGTTGTATTCTCCGATTATTTTAGTTTTAATTTGTGGAGAAGTATACCCGTCATAACTATAGTTCATCTCAACAAAGGGAGTTAAACCTAATAACTCACCCTTTACATCACCCCCATTATAATAAACAACAGGTAAATCACTTGGCAATTTGTCCCTTAAGATATCATTGTTAAAATCACAAAATAAAACACTGTCTTCCTTTCTATTCTTTGCGATATACCTATACATCTCTGTCTTGGTATTTATCACACCTTGTAAAGATCCGAAGCCTTCCAAATGGGCCCTTCCTATGTTACTAATAATTCCATAGTTAGGTTCTGCAATTTCACACAACTCTTGAATATCTCCGGGTTTATTGGCTCCCATTTCAACCACAGCAAATTCGTGTTGCTCTTTAATCTTAAGTAGGGTTAAAGGGACACCTATATGGTTATTAAGATTTCCTTCCGTAGCAATAGCATTGTACTTCTGAGAAAGGGTAGTATACACCAATTCTTTGGTTGTAGTTTTACCATTTGACCCCGTAATTCCTAAAACAGGTATCCCCATTTTACGTCTATGATTGGTTGCTAATGCTTGTAAAAATTTCAGACCATTCTCAACATAAAATATTTCTTTACCATTGGCAAATTCTGCTTCGTCAACTATCGCATATTTTGCACCATTCTCTATGGCTTGAGCTGCATAATTATTACCATTGAAATTTTCGCCTTTTAGTGCTATATACATAACACCTTTTTCCAACTTACGTGTATCTATACTCACACCCGTACAAGTATAGAATAGTTCAAATAAATTTTCCATATATAAAAAAGCCCCGACAAACGAATGTCAGGGCCTAATAATTTTATTTTGAATTACTTCTGATCTTGGTATCCAATTCCTACTGGAGAACCTACTCTATCCATCGCACATCTAAATCCGATGTAATCTGTAGCTTGCCCTTCATCTAAGAATCTTCTGTTACCACCAACTAACCAGTAAGCTCTATCTCTCCAAGAACCTCCTTTGTAAACTCTTGACTTGTCAGAGATTAATGTTGTTGGCCAAGATGCCGTGTTTGCACCACCCGCTTTAACTTTTTGTCCCGTTAAGTTGTACTCTTCGTAAGTATTCTGGTACATGATTAAATCTGGGTTTCTCTTCGCCTGGTTAATATCATTCTTACGCTCTTCATTGTCATAGAAAATAGAGCTTTCAATATCACCATCTAAGTAATCAATGTAATCATCTCTTCTGTAGTTCAATCTACCGATGTTCTCTTCTTCCGTAACATTTCTGTATCTCAATCTTCCAGGTACATCTTCAATAAACTCTCTAAAACCGTCTCTTAAGATAGAAATGATTTCGAAAGCGTAAACTTCTCCGTCTGGTCCTTCTCTTAATTCATCAGCAAAGATTTCATCGAAAATTCTTTCTTGAACGATCATAGAAGCTTCAATGTCGTACTTTCTATTTTTTCTATCAACAGCGATATCTAATACCTCGTTAATTTGACGAATGATAGATAACTCAATTGAATCCTTCACAAATCCTTGAGATACGTAGAATGGATCTGGAGCATAACCACTTTTCACTGGGAACTCAGACTCGTTTGTTTTGTTGATCCCAACTGGAATCACAGTATCTTCTGGATTGTGTAAATCTGCAGAAACTCTTTGGAAACGTACTCTTTCGAATTCGTTTAAGTATTCCTTCATACCGTGAACATCATACATTACCTGTTGGTTCTTAGCATCAACTACACCTTCGTTGTTCAACAATTTCGTTTTGAATACATTTCCTCTAAAAGGTCTGAATTCATCAAAATCTTCAGATGATAAAGGTCTGTAAACGTCTAATACCCATTCTGCAACGTTACCTGCCATGTTGTATAAACCGTAGTCATTTGGCCAGTAAGCCGTAACTGGAGCTGTAACATCTGCAGCATCATTTAAGTTACCAGCTACCCCCATGTAATCTCCTCTACCTCTTACGAAGTTAGCTCTAATAGCTCCTGTAAATTCTTCATTGTCTTGACGAACCCAGTGACCATTCCATGGATATTGCTTTCTCTCTGTAATTAACTCAGCATTTTCGTTTTGTAAGTTTCCAATTAAACCGTAGTAAGCAAATTCCCACTCCGCTTCAGTTGGTAGTCTGTAACGCGGCAATAAAATTCCATCTTCCATTCTCACTTTACGTTTTCCTGGCTTATTTCCTTTTCTACCCGTTAAGTTATTTGGGTTGTAGTCATCTAATTGATCTTCTTCAATTACACCTTCGTCATACTGATCTGCCAAGTAAGACTCTGTGTTAAATGTTTCTCCATCTGCTTGGTCTGGAACAAATTCCAATAAACCTTCGCGGATCAAAATCCACTCGTTTACACGGTCTGTTCTCCACTTACAGTATTCGTTGGCTTGTAACCAAGAAACACCTACTACAGGGTAATCTCTGTAGGCTGGGTGACGTAAGTAATACTCAACGTACTTCTCGTTAAATGCTAATGGAGATCTCCATACCAACGTATCTGGCAAAGCATTTTTATAAATCATTGGGTACGTTTCGTAAGCACGTTTTGTCCAATACAAATATTCTAACCAGTGGAAGTTTGTCACCTCCGTTTGGTCCATGTAAAAAGAAGAAACTGTAACTCTTCTCGGACGGTTATTCCAATCCTTCATTACATCATCCTCTACTCTACCCATAGTAAAAGTACCACCTTCAACTAGTACTAAACCTGGACCTTGTTCTTGTTCTTCAAAAGGCGCTTTCTCAAATCCACCCATCTCTGGGTTATTGTATTCCCATCCAGTAGCTGAAGAGGAATCATTCACCTTACATGAAACTACCAAAGCAACTAAGGCCGCTGCTCCGAACATATATTTTAGAATTCTCATATCTATAGTTTCTAATTTAATTCTTGCAAATTTACTTTCAATAACGATTATTCAAATAAACGTTACACTATTTTTTTATTAAAATGAAGGACAACTAATTGTTCTAAATCTTTGTGGCTTTTTAGTACAGTTGATATTCAACCCTAAAGACACCTCGTGTGCACCTCCTGATGTACCGTTGTTCAATTGAGAAACGGTAACATCGTAGCTGTATCCAATTTTAAAATTATCAGATTCTAACCCTACACTTAAAATAAAGGCATCTCTATTTCTTAACCAAGCTCCAGCTGTAAATACTCCGTACTTCACGTAAGTACCAATGTTTAGTTCAACAAAACCTTGCTGGTATTGGAAAATAACGTTGGGCATTATAGTGGTTACGTTTCTGTACTGCGATTTAGAACCTAAAGGAATTTTTGCTCCAACGTGGGCGTTGTAACGAATCGGCATTTTACTTTCTCCCACGATAACAGATTCATTTGGTCTGTTTAAATGGTGAGCTGAAGCTCCAAAGAAAAATGTCTCCGTATAACCTACAAATCCAGCAGACGCATCAAAAAATCCTACTGAACCTCCACGAGGAACATCATTTGTACCGTAGATAAAACCTCTACGCTGATCTATCATGTCTCCAAAAGTTAACCTACTCCAATCTAAAAATTTCTGATTCCAAGTAGCTTTTGCACCAAAAAGCATAGTAAATTTTCTATTCACTTTTAGGTGGTAAGAATAAATCAAACTCAAGGTAGAGTGTTGTATAGTTCCTTGACCTTGTTGATCATGTGTTGCTAAAACACCAAAACCACCATTAATATTATCGAAATACTGATCGTAAGATGCTGAATAAGTAACGTAATTCCCTGATAAACTTGGCCATTGATTACGGTAGTTTGCAGCTACTCTCGGACAACCATTTGTTCCTGCAAAAGCAGGATTCAAATAAATAGGGTTCGCATAGAACTGTGAGAACTGTGGATCCTGAGCATTTGCATTCACCGTCACTAACGTGAACAGTAGGAAAAACAAGCCTTTTTTAATTATTTTAATAGTCATTTGCACGTTTTGATGCGTTAACATAGCGTTTAAAACCTCCAATGTTACAAAAAAAATTCAGAATTGAGGTAATTTGAATTATCAAATTATAATATCCCTAACAATTTATCGTTTTACTGTTGTTAAATTAGCATATTCGCTTTTCTTGCACTACAATTACTTAATAAATCGCTTTAAGGACACATGATGATACGACAGTTTTTGCTTTGGGTTACAGTTCTTTTCTTCGGAACTAATCTTTGGAGTCAAAGAGAAATTACAATTACAGTTGACTGGAACACAGACGACCCGTCTTTACTTGCACAAAATATCACATATAAAGACCAAGATGTCTTCTACGAATGGAAGATGAAAAAATCATCAAAAAGCTGGGCGCTGCAATTCATTAGCTATACAAGTGTGCCTGCCAGTACCTCCGAAATAAAAGAGCTCAATGAAAGAAACATAAATATTCCGGATGCCTTTGTTTTTAAAAGAAACACTACTGATAACAGAGAACAGCTTTTTGAAAGTGTAAAACTATCTCCTTATATAAAGGTAAACAGCAACATTCGTAAAATCACATCTGTTACGGCTACTGAAAACCCTAATTATTTCGCCCCTGCAAAAAACAGAGACTTTAAAGCTCACTCGGCTCTTCAGCCTGGATCTGGAGATTGGTACAAAATAAAAGTTACCCAAGATGGTGTTCATGTTATCACCTATGATTTTTTGCAATCTATTGGAGTTAATGTAAACAACCTGAATCCTGATCATATCAATATTTTCGGTAACGGCTTTGGAGAACTTCCTTATGAAAATTATTTGTACAGACCAGACGACATTATAAAAAATGCCATTGAGGTAATTGGAGGAAACGATGGTTCTTTTGACCCAGGAGATAAAATTCTATTTTATGGAAAAGGACCAAATCGATGGCAAAGGTTAGGATCTATTGGTTTCGAACGTATTCAAAATCACTATTCTGATTATAGCGCCTACTTTATAAACATTAATGCTTCAGAAACACCTCTTCGTATTTCAAACGCGCAAACAACAACAGCTGCCGCGACACATACGGTTACAAGTTTTAATGATTTTGCGCGTCATGAAAAAGAAGAAGTAAATCTTATTCACTCGGGTAGAAGATGGTACGGCGAAAAATTCGATGTTGAATTATCTCAAAATTTTAGTTTCAACCTACCCAACGTAGACCCTAATGCTCCTGCAGCTTTGCGATATGCCATAGCTTATAATAGTGGTGACAATACCAGTACTTTTGACGTTAACTACAATGGAAATACAATTTCGAGTAATACAATAAATTCATGGACAGGTGGTGAAACTGCCTTCGGTAGAAAAGTGGTAAGTGTTACCAACGGAGATTTCATTCCGACTTCTGGAAACATCACCCTGAATTGTATCCTGAACAGAAATCTACCTTCTATGTACGCCTATCTCGATTTCCTAGAAGTCAATGTAAAAAGACAACTTAAACTAGTTGAAAATCAGATGGACTTTAGAGATATACAAAGTGTCGGGAACGGAAACATTGCTAATTTCCAAATCAGCAACTATAGTTCTGCTTACAAAATTTGGGAAGTAACAGATAATACCCAACCCTCTCTAGTAAATGGCAATGTAAATGGGAATACCTACTCCTTCTCTGTCAATGCAGACAGTTTAAGAGAGTTCATTGCGTTTAACGGCAATTACCTCACTCCTTCATTTATTGAAAAAGTAAACAACCAAGATTTACATGGTTTAGGATATGCAGACTATTTAATCATAACTCACCCCTTGTTTAAGGCTCAAGCTTTACGTTTAGCAAAATTACATGAGTCTGAAGGTCTATCTTATCACTTGGTAGACATCAATGATATATACAACGAATTTTCTGGTGGAGCACCCGATATTACTGCGATCAGAATGTTTGCAAAAATGTTTTACGACAGAGCAAATGGTGACCCAAACCTTATGCCCAAATACATGTGTTTATTTGGTGATGGTACTTACGACCCTAAAAACAGAGTTGAAGACAATAATAACATGATTCCTACCTATCAAGCTTTAAATTCCGAACACCACATCACTTCTCAAGTATCTGATGATTACTTTGGATTATTGGGCGATAATGAAGGTATGAGCAGCTCGGATGATTTAGATATAGCTATAGGAAGATTGATTGTAACTACTGAACTACAAGCCAAACAAATGGTAGATAAGATTGAACATTACATGAAAAATGGCTCCAATTTGTTTGCAACAAGCTCTAGTAATACTGACGCCAACGGATACTCATCTACACAAGGTTCATGGAGATTGAACTATGCTTTAATTGCAGATGACATGGACAAAACAAGTGACAACTTTCTAACCGGAGATATAGAACCTTTCTTCAATTATGTTGAAACGAATCACCCTATGATGAATGCGAACAAAATTTACTTGGATGCATTTACCCAAAAAACATCAGCGGCAGGTGAAAGATATCCCGAAGTGAATGAAATGATCAATAGAAATTTCGCAAGTGGTAATTTGGTAATGACCTATATCGGTCACGGTGGTGAGGCTGGACTTGCCCAAGAGAGAATTCTGACTAATAACCAAATCAATGCGTTGACAAATATTGATAGACTCCCCTTATTTGTGAGTGCAACTTGTGAGTTCACACGATTTGACAACAACAAAGTCATTTCTGCTGGGGAATACCTTTACCTTAACCCAAAAGGAGGAGCAATAGCCTTAATGACAACTACAAGATCTGTCTATATTGATGTAAACTCTATTATCAACATTGCTTTTTACCAGAATGTGTTTAAGCCAGATAACAATGGAAACCCTCAAACCCTTGGTGAAATTATTCGATTAACGAAAAACCAAGCGGCAACTACAGGCAACAAAAGATGTTTCACTTTAATTGGTGACCCAGCTTTAAGACTTGCACTGCCTAGACATAAAGTTGTGATTGACTCTATCAATGGCTACAACATCAATACCTATGCAGATACATTAAGAGCCTTATCTACAGCACGTGTTAGCGGTCATTTAGAAGATATCAATGGAAATCCTTTCTCTTACAATGGAGTTATTGAGAATACTATTTTCGATAAGAAAAAAGATTATTTAACCCTAGGAAATGATTTAGCATCTCCTACCTTATACCAACAACAAGTCAACAAACTATACAAAGGAAAAAGCACTGTTACTGATGGTAAATTCTCCTACGAATTCATCGTTCCTAAAGACATCAATTACAACTTCGGTTTTGGAAAGGCGAGTGATTACTTCTACAATTCAACCCAGTCGGCCGGTGGAGAAAATCAATTATTCTATGTAGGAGGTATAGACACCAATGGAATTGACGATAATATAGGTCCTGAAATTGAAGTTTTCTTGAACGACGAATCTTTTGTAAATGGAGGTTTAAGTGATGAGACACCTATTCTTAAAGCTACCCTATTTGACGAAAGTGGAATCAACACTGTAGGAAACGGTATAGGTCACAACATCACAGTTATCATTGATGAAAAATCAGAGGAACTCATCGTCTTAAACGATTTTTACGAAGCCGATTTAGACACCTATAAGAGTGGTACATTGAGTTATCAATTAAACAGGTTAGAACCCGGTAGACATACCCTTACCTTCAAAGCGTGGGATGTAAACAATAATTCTAGCGAAAAAACCATAGAATTTATCGTTCAAGAAAAAGAGGAAATAGCATTAAAGCACGTCTTGAATTATCCCAACCCTTTTACTACCAGCACAGAATTCTTTTTTGAACACAACCAAGTAAGCACCTCTTTGGAAACACAAATTGAAATTTACACTGTAAGTGGAATCTTAGTTAAGACCATTAATAAAGAGGTTCTAACAGACGGTTTTAGATCGGAGGGTATTAAATGGGATGGATTAGATGAATTCGGAGATCAACTTGCGAAAGGACTTTATATCTATAAAATAAAGGTTAGAACAGCAGACGGCAAGGAGACAAGTGTGATAGAAAAATTATATCTTTTATAAGCCCCACACAATAAAGGTTGGGTAAATCCGTATATTTGTCCAAGCTCATTTGAATGCAAAAAATAATGACAAAAAAATATTTAGCTTTTATAGCCACATCGCTTTTCATTTCAGGAAGTGTTTTCTCTCAAGGAGATAACGGAGGTCAAAATGTAAAAACTGAAGACGACCTTCAATTAAATACGATAACTTCAGCTGTACCTTTTTTACAAATCGTTACAGACTCAAGATCTGGAGCTATGGGAGACGCTGGTACAGCACTCTCTCCTACTTACGCTTCAACTTTTTGGAACACCTCTATGCTTTCATTCTCAGAAGACGACGGAGCTATAGGACTTTCCTACTCCCCTTGGTTAAGAAGTATTACCAATGATGTAAGTATCTCAACTTTGTCGGGTTACAAACAACTCAACGGTAGAAGTACAGTAGGTGGATCTTTACGTTATTTCAACTTAGGAGAAATAACCTTCACCGATGAAAACGCTATGGAAACGCGTACACACGTTCCTCAAGAATTCGAAATTTTAGGTGCGTACGCTTTTAAATTAAACGAAGAGTTCTCTTTAGGTTTAAATGGTAAGTTTATTTACTCAAATTTAACGGCCGGACAATCTGCTCCAGGTTCAATAACTACACCGGGTATTGCAGGTGCAGCAGACCTTTCGTTTTCTTACTTTAATCAAAACGTAAAATACGGTAGCACCAACGGAGCCTTGGCTTTTGGTTTAACAGTAAATAACTTAGGAAACAAAATACAGTACACAACAGAAAACGACAGAGATTTCTTGCCAACTAATTTAAAATTAGGTGCTGCTTTAACCTTTGACATTGACAAATTCAACACCATTACTTGGAATACAGACATCTCTAAATTGTTAATTCCAACACCTCCAACTTACGTAAATCTAGAAGGTGGCTCGCAAGTTCTAGCTTCAGGAATGGATCCTAACGTTGGGGTTATTGCTGGTATTCTTCAATCTTTCTATGATGCACCAGGGGTATTGGCAACCGACGAAAACGGAGACTTCATTGTAAACGATGCAGGTGAATACGAAACTGTAAAAGGAACGCGTTTGAAAGAAGAACTTGCAGAGATCATGATAGGAACAGGTGGTGAATGGTGGTACAATGATGTATTCGCTGCACGTGCCGGATTCTTCTATGAAAACTTAAACAAAGGTTCTCGTCAGCACTTTACATTTGGAGTTGGTTTGAAATACAACACCTTGAAGTTTGACTTCTCTTACCTGGTATCCTTACGTCAACAAAGTCCACTTTCAAATACTCTACGTTTCTCTTTAGCCTGGGCTTTCGGAAACAGTTACGGAGCAAAAGGAGAAATTACAGACTAAAAGTATGAAGATTAAAATAGGTTTTGGTGTAGATGTACACCAGCTTAGAGAAGGATACGATTTATTTATTGGAGGAGTTCAACTAGACGCAGACTTTGGAGCTGTTGGTCACTCCGATGCAGATGCCCTACTCCACGCCATTTGCGATGCTATGTTGGGTGCGCTTAATCTTAGAGACATTGGTTTTCACTTCTCAGATACAGATCCCAAGTACAAAGGCATAGACTCGAAAATCCTTTTGAAAGACACCTATGCACTTATTAAGGAAAAAGGATTCCAAATCGGAAACCTGGATTGTACAGTCATCCTTGAAAACCCAAAGGTAAATCCGCATATAGAAAAAATGCAAAAAGTAATTGCCGAGATCTTAGAAACTGAAGTTGAAAATATCTCCATCAAAGCAACTACCCACGAAAAGGTAGATTCTTTCGGACGCAGTGAAGCTATCAAATGCTATGCTGTTTGTTTATTAGAAAAACATTAATAAGGCCGATTCCCCCCAAGCTTACTTGGGGGGCAAGCTATCCGCTATAGTTCACGCATCCTCGCCCTTTTCATCACATCGTAAACAAAGCTTCACAAGGTCGCTTTCTTTCCTTCAGCATTCAATAGGGATCAGCTGTGCAAAGCTACCGCTCCTATCTTTAACGGATAAGTTCAGATAAAAATTAAGAGCACAAAAAAAAGTGTAAATCATAGACTCACACTTTTATAAATATCAAGCTTACTTCTTTATTCTCTTTTCAACTCACCTGCTTTCCAAGCTTTAACAAAATTACTCCAAGCCACAGGGTTCAACAAGTTATTTGGTTGCGCCATTCCCATATCTCTGTAAAGTCTGGTTTGCTGCGCTTGTTGCTCTATATTATAACTCAAACTGGCATCCGTTGGTAATTTAGCGGCTACAAAAGCCAAAGCTTCTCCAGACAATTGTCGCTGTGCTTTCTTCAGGGCATCATCATAGGGATCCATCTCCACAAAGGCTCTTGCAAAATCTTCACGAGAAGGCCAAGGGTAAATATCAACGGGAGCAAATTCTATAGTATCCGGATTCATAATATGTATCATATTATAATTGTCCATCGTTAAGGTATCTGGTACTATATACGCTGAGGTTTTAAATCCATAAACCGAAAACAAAAGTGTATCTCCTGGTCGGGTTACTGTGCTAAAAAAACCGTAATAATCAGAAATCACACCTCTATCCGTAGTTTTATTATAGATAGCTGCGTAGGCAATATTCTCCAAACTATCCCAAGAAACAACTATACCCGATAGCTGAACCAAATGTTCTGTTGTATCTTTCGGAGTGGTTGTTTTAGTGGTATCACTACTTGCTTGGCCCCATACAGAAGCAGTGGCTACCAAGCAAAATATTAGTATAAAATGTCGCATATTATAAAGGTAAGGAATAATTCAATCTCCTAAAATCCTCTAGCCTTTTTTAACAGAAAACAACACTTAAAAACTTGCCTGTAACTCGTCCTTCAAATATTTGATTGTAATATCTGTCGGTAACTCTCCTATTTCTGCAACCAATTCTAAAACCTTTGCACTCAAATCCATTCCGGTAGCAGTTTCTGGTAAATTTTGTCCGGCAATATTGATAATTTTTATGCACTCTTCTTTACTATCCTTCACCATCTCCCAGGCTTTGGTAGTAATAAAAATCTGCTGCGCAACGTTGTGATCAAACTCTTCGCGTATAGATTCTAAAAATTTACTTTGCAAGGCTTTGGCTGGTAAGCCTGGATTATGTAATCGCATTACCAAGTTACTTGGAGAAATTCGTTCGAGCAAAAGTACAGCCCTTTGGTAAGCTTCAATTTTCGAGGGCAAAAAATGCTCCTGTCTCTCTTTTTTCAACTCGAGGTTCAACAACCTCATTTCTCGTTCACCCGACTTTTGTAAAAAAAGGTAAACAACCACAACCATTCCTGCTGCCGCCAATAAGGCAATTAAAAAAGGGATAAAAGCTTCCATATATAGTTTTAGATAATAACTGTAATTTCTGCTAAAGTAACAGAAGATTTTATTTTTTTCCACTTCCTGTTAAATTAGTAGTTATTTCACCCTTTTTTACGCTTAATTTTCAACGAAAAAAGAATGTTTTCTACCTTTTTGATTTTAAGGTCTAAAACTTCCCTTTTTCTTGTACCCTTTGCAATACTTATTTTTTAGATTTGCATTTTTAAAATACATCGAAATGATAAATTTATCGGATAGACTATTGGCAATGGAAGAATCTGCAACCATTGCAATGTCACGTAAAAGTAGAGAACTAAAGGCTGAAGGTAAAGATGTAATCTCTTTAAGTTTAGGAGAACCTGACTTCAACACGCCTGATTTCATTAAAGCTGCAGCCATTGAAGGGATGGAGCAAAACTACACCAAATATACTCCGGTACCAGGTTACGATGATTTATTAGAGGCTATCTGTAATAAGTTGAAGCGAGACAATGGTTTATCATACGATAAAAATCAAATCGTTGTATCTACAGGTGCAAAACAATCTATTGCCAATGTTATTATGGCATTGATTAACCCTGGAGACGAAGTAATTATTCCTGCACCATACTGGGTTTCTTATGTAGAAATCGTTAAAGTGGCTGGAGGTATTCCTGTAATCGTAAGTGCAGATATCGATGCTGATTTTAAAATTACAGGCAAACAATTAGAAGAGCACATCACGCCTAAAACAAAATTGATGATGTTCTCTACTCCTTGTAACCCTACAGGGTCTGTTTACAGTAAAGAAGAATTAAAGGATATTGCAGATACTTTAGCCAAATACCCAAACATTGCTGCAATTAGTGATGAGATTTACGAACACATCAACTTTGTGGGACAACACGAGAGTTTGGCACAATTCGACAATGTTAAAGACCAAGTAATTACGATTAATGGTGTTTCTAAAGCTTGGGCCATGACAGGTTGGAGAATTGGTTACATCGCTGCACCAGTTCATATTGCGGCGGCATGTACGAAGGTTCAAGGTCAATTTACAAGTGGTACCAACAGTATTGCACAACGTGCTACCATTGCAGCTTTAAATGCAGATGTTGCAGTATTAGATGATATGAAAACGGCTTTTAAAGCGCGACGTAAATTAGTATTAGAAGCCTTAACAGCTATGCCTGGCGTAAAGGTAAATGAGCCAGAAGGAGCCTTTTATTTCTTCCCAGACATTTCATCTTTCTTCGGAAAGAGCTACGGTAAATACACTATAAATACAGCCAGCGATTTAAGTTTATACTTGCTAGAAGAGGCACTTGTTGCCCTTGTAACCGGAGAAGCTTTTGGAGATCCTAATTGTATTAGAATTTCATACGCAACTTCTGAAGAAGTATTAACAGAAGCGATGAATAGAATTGCAAACGCATTAGAAAAATTGGCATAAATGGAGGTAGATAGTTTACTACAATCTTTTACAGAAAAAAGAATACTGGTTATAGGTGATATGATGATAGACGCTTACTTAAAGGGAAGCGTTACACGTGTGAGTCCGGAAGCACCAGTACCCATAGTAAATTTCCAAGCCAAAGAAGATAGATTGGGCGGAGCAGCTAATGTTGCGCTCAATTTGCGAGCTCTTGGAGCTCAAGCTATTTTGTGTGCCGTAATAGGTACAGATGAGAATAGTGTTCGCATGACTCAAATCATGGAAGAACACGAACTTTCTACTGAAGGAATTATTCATTCAGAAAGTAGAATGACTACCGTAAAAACAAGAGTTATTGGAAATAACCAACAACTTTTACGCATAGACAGTGAGGACAGTTCTGACATTAATGTCAGCGAAGAAAATGCTTTAATCGCCCGTATAGAAAACCTCTTAAACACCCAATCTGTAGATGCTATCATTTTAGAGGACTACAATAAAGGTGTTTTAACAGAACAAGTAATACGTAAAACCGTAGAACTTGCCAACCAAAAAAACATTCCTACTACGGTAGACCCTAAGAAAAAGAACTTTTTTGCTTACGAAAACGTTACTTTGTTCAAACCCAACCTCAAAGAATTAAAAGAAGGCTTGGACGTTCAATTTAACTTTAGCGAACGAGATAAATTCGAAAGTGCTGTTAACGCACTAAGAGAAAAATTGAATTGCGATAAAACTTTCATTACCTTATCGGAGAATGGAGTATTTATTCAGGAGAACGGAGATAAAACTTACGTTGCAGCACACAAAAGAAACATTACCGATGTAAGCGGTGCAGGAGACACAGTAATTAGCGTAGCTACCTTGTGTTTGGCAGCGGGTTGTAACAACAAACAAATCGCCGAAATTGCAAACCTAGCTGGTGGTTTGGTTTGCGAACACATTGGTGTGGTCTCTATAGATAAGGAAAGATTGCATCAAGAGCTTACAAAATTGTACTGAGATGTTTAGAAAACTAAGAGAGAAAATAAACTTATACCTCTACGATTCACGTGCTATCGTATTATCGATTTTCTCTTCTATACACGTAATTGTTTCCATTGCCATGATAGGCGTGTTAATCTATTACTATGGTTTTCCCCATTCAGAAGAAAGTAAAGCCCACCTCATTAACTTTATAGAATACAGTTTTGCCTTTTATATACTTAGGTATTTGGTTAAAATTGTATACGACTACAACCCCTTGGTTTTTATACGGAAAACCTGGTTCGAAGCTTCCTTGGTGATTCTACTTTTGGTTGAAGGTATTTCCCTGAATGTTTTTGGTCAACTTCTAATACCTACCATATTTGAAAGCGTAGGTTTTGAAGGATTTGCGGATGTATCTAACATTTTCATCCAACTCTTCTTCATGCTCTATGTGGTCAATGAAATTTTCAAAAACAGAAATTTTAGACCTTGGCTTAAGGTACACCCCGGACTACTCTTTACCATATCCATACTGATGATTATGTTCATGGGAGCTGGTTTGCTAATGCTTCCAGAAATGAGTGTTATTCCAGGTGGAATGTCCTTTACAGACGCCCTATTCATGTCAACCTCTTCGACTTCTGTAACGGGTTTGTCTACAGTAGACATTTCAACATTACTTACGTTTAAAGGACAAATTGTTGTTCTCTTCATTATAAAAATAGGAGGGTTAAACACCATAGCCTTTGCAGCACTTTACATCTTGATTGCCAAATTTGGTGTAGGTTTAAAACAACACGAGGTTATCGAAGATTTCGTAAACAAAGATTCCTTGCTGAATACGAATTCTATGTTTGGTAAAATCGTTTTATGGAGTACAGGTATAGAAATTATCGGTACATTCTTGATTTTCATTTTACTTGAACCTGTAGGGATGTTTGCAGACACGGGAGATAGACTTTTCCACAGTGTATTCCATGCTGTATCTGGATTTAACAACGCAGGTTTAACCATTATTCCTGGTGGGTTAATGAATCCGCTAACCGCAGACAACTTCTTATTACACGGTGTCATCATGTTGCTTTTCTTCCTCGGTGGTTTTGGTATGATCTATCTCTTTGATTTATTCGAAATCAAACGTCTAAGAGAACGTATGAAAATGCCGTGGAAAACCATCAATTTTGGAACAAAGATAAGTTTGTACTTTACCCTTGGATTAATTGTAGCGGGTGCTCTCGTTTTCTTAATATTTGAATACAACAACACCTTAGAAAACACCAATTTCTTCGGTTCTTTTGTAACCGCAATTTTCGAGTCACTCACTACACGTAATGCCGGTTTTAATACAGTGGCAACTGAAGCCCTTTCCTTACCGGTTACCATATTCTTTTTATTCTTAATGTTTGTGGGTGCCAGTTCAGGATCAGCCGGTGGGGGTATACGTACTTCAACCTTTGCAGTTATCTGTGCTTCTGTTGTATCTACCATCAAAGGAAAACCCAATACAGAACTTTTTAAACGTAGTATAAATAACGATGTGGTATTAAAAGCCTACTCAATTTTCGTTTTCTTCGTTTTAGGAAATATAGTTGGTACATTTGCACTTGCAATTACAGAACAAGAAGCATTAGCAGCTGGAAAGTTCACCTTTTTAGACATTGTTTTCGAACATGTTTCTGCAGCCAGTACCGTTGGATTATCTCGCGGAATAACGGCAGATTTAACGGTAGGTGGAAAATATGTGCTAATTGTTGCCATGTTTATTGGAAGGGTTGGAACATTAACCCTTGCTTATTTGTTTGGGAAAGAGGTATTGAGTAAGAAATATAAATATCCATCTGGTCATACGATGGTAGGTTAAGTTATGAGCGAAAAGAAAGTGGTTAAGCCTTACAACGAGGAAAACAAATCAAAGAAGGAAGAAGTAGCAGAAATGTTCAACAACATCTCAGCGAAATACGATTTTTTAAATCACTTCTTATCTCTTGGTATTGATAAGCTTTGGAGAAAAAAAGCAATTAAAAAGTTAGGTGCTATACAACCTAAACGCATTTTAGATTTAGCTACAGGTACGGGTGATTTTGCCATTGCTGCTTTAAAATTAAATCCAGAAAAAATAGTTGGGGTTGATTTATCTCCAGGTATGCTTGAGGTAGGTAAACAAAAGATGAAAAAGAAAGGTGTAGACCACATCATTTCTATGGAACAAGGAGATTCTGAAAACCTTCCTTTTGACGATAATTACTTTGACGGATTAACCGTTGGTTTTGGGGTTAGAAACTACGAAAACTTAGAGAAAGGATTATCTGAAATGTTGCGTGTTATTCGCAAAGATGGTATGGCAGTTATTTTAGAGTTTAGCAAACCTAAAAAATTCCCTGTTAAGCAATCTTTCAATTTCTATTCAAAAAACATCATTCCTTTGTTAGGAAAATCTATCTCAAAAGATAGCAGTGCTTATACCTACTTACCGGAGTCTGTAGAAGCATTTCCTGAAGGTCAAGATTTTATAAACATCCTAGAAAAAGTAGGATACAAAGATGTTACTTCTACTTTGGTAAGTGGAGGAATCGCTACAATTTATGTAGGTAGAAAATAATTTTTCTGACCTGCTTTCGTTTGTAAATTATGATGAATATAAAAAACACAGTATTTATTCTACTATGCTTTGTGAGCATGGGTGCTTTTGCACAGCGTAAAGAAAAACCAAAGAACTATAGAAAGTTTGATGAAAAATCGCTTCACTTTGGTTTTATGCTCGGTGTAAATACTGCTGATTTTTCTTTAACACCCAAAACAAATCTCCTGCAAAATTACGATTTGCTTTATGTACAAAACCGTAAACAACCAGGTTTTCAATTGGGAATCATTACAAGTTTAAAATTAGGTCATCCTACCCTGAGACTGAGGTTTATTCCCTCACTTTCATTTCAGGAACGTTTGCTGACTTACCAATTCAGAGATCCAGCAGACAGTACACTCTTTTTACCGGAAGAATCAGAGCGTGTGGAATCTACAAACCTTGATTTCCCCCTGCTTTTGAAATACAGAACACTGCGCTACAATAATTTCGCTGCCTATATAGTTGGTGGTGCGCAGTATACCTTAGACTTACAAACCAAGGCAAACTCTTCACAGAGTATTAAAGATCCATTTATAAAAATCAATCAACACGATTTTCAAGGACAAATTGGTGCCGGAGTTGATTTCTTTCTACCTTATTTCAAATTTGGTCTAGAACTAAAAATGAGTCATAGCTTTGGTAATGTTCTCATCCAAGACAACACCTATATCTCAAGCCCAATTGACAGATTACAGAACCGCGTTTGGTGGTTAAGTATTACCTTTGAAGGATAATGAATACACTTGTTCAAATTACAGTACTTCCGCGCCAGCAGGAAGACGATGCGCTTATATTAAGATTAGCCCAAGAAAAGGCAAAAATTAAAGCCAAAGATTTTGAAGGATGGCGCGTGCGCAAACGTTCCATTGACGCGCGAAGAAAACCTGTAAAAATTAACTTACAAGTTGAGTTTTGGACAAAGGGTAATGCACCTACTTTGGTGAATCATTTCACTCCTGCAAAAGAGAAAATAAACAAAGAGATACATATCATTGGCGCTGGTCCTGCCGGACTCTATGCTGCTTTAAGAGCTATAGAGGCAGGTGCTAAACCCATTCTTTTCGAACGCGGAAAAGATGTGAGAGCTCGTAGAAGAGATTTGGCAAAAATCAATAAAGAACAAGTCGTTAACCCCGAATCTAATTACTGTTTTGGAGAAGGTGGTGCCGGAACTTATTCTGATGGAAAACTCTACACCCGTTCTAAGAAAAGGGGAAATGTATTGAAAGGTATGGAATGGTTGGTCCACTTTGGTGCCGATGAAAACATCCTTATTGATGCTCATCCACACATTGGAACCAATAAGCTTCCTCAAATTATTACGGCCATTCGCGAATGTATACTTGAAAATGGTGGTGAAGTACACTTTGAGTCTAAATTGACAGACATAGAAGTTGAAAACAATGCCCTGAAATCCATAACAATTAATGGAACTGATATACATCCTTGTGAAAATCTTGTGCTAGCAACCGGACATTCTGCTCGTGATATTTTTGAGCTCCTTCACAAGAGAAATATAAAAATTGAAGCCAAGCCTTTTGCCCTAGGTGTTCGCGTAGAACATCAACAGGAATTGATAGACGAAATCCAATACCACGGCGAGAAAACAGACGACAACCTCCCCCCTGCTTCTTACAGTTTAGTTGAACAAGTTGATGGAATGGGAGTATATTCTTTCTGTATGTGTCCGGGTGGAATTATTGCACCATGTGCTACAGATAAAGAAGAAGTTGTAACCAACGGATGGAGTCCGAGTAAGCGAAACAACCCTTATTCAAACTCTGGAATAGTAGTAAGTGTTGAGCCCCAAGATCTCCCGAATTATTCTCCTGAAAATCCTTTTGTTGCCTTAGATTTCCAGAAAAAAGTAGAAAGAGATTGTTGGATAGCTGCAGGTAAAACACAACGCGTCCCTGCACAACGCATGATAGATTTTGTGGAAGGAAAAGTTTCTGAAGACTTTCCAAAAACCTCTTACCAACCCGGAATAGTTAGTGTCGATTTAAACAAAGTTCTCCCCGCTATTATTGCCAATCGTTTACGTGAGGCCTTTAAAGAGTTTGGGAAAAAGATGAATGGATATTACACCAATGAAGCTGTATTACACGCTCCTGAGTCTAGAACCTCATCTCCAATTTCTATACCTAGAGACCCTCAAACTTTAGAGCATGTTGAGGTGGCTGGACTTTACCCTTGCGGTGAAGGTGCTGGATATGCAGGTGGAATTATGTCGGCTGCTATAGACGGAATAAATTGCGTAGATAAAATTATAGAGAAGTTCGTCTAGCAAATTCAGACAAGAGAACAGCACTTGCTATCGAGACATTTAAAGACTCACCTTCGCCCATTTTCGGAATGGTAACTGGATGAGTAATGCATGTTATTATTTCAGGAGTAATTCCTTTACCTTCATTCCCCATAATGAGAATTCCTTCTGCATTTAAATCTGCCGTATACACATTTTCACCCTCTAAAAGCGCTCCATATATTGGCAAAGAACTCGTTTCTAAATAGGCTTTTAAATCGACATAATTGATAGCCACTCTAAATATAGACCCCATGGCCGCTTGTACTACTTTCGGATTATACACATCCACCGTTTCCTTAGAACAAATTATTTCTTTCACCCCAAACCACTCAGCAGAACGTATAATTGTTCCTAAATTACCAGGGTCTTGAATGTTATCTAAAACCAAGGTCAACCCCTTTGTTTTAGGCGAAATCTCTAAAAACTGAGCAACGGCAAGCACCCCTTGAGGACTCTTTAAATTGGAAATTCCTTTTAAATCCTTTTCACTCACTTCTAAAAGCGCAACGTGAGCAGGAACCAGTGCTCTATCAAAGTTAGCTTGAGGAGTAAGATATACCTTTTCAACTTTTTGAGGAGCGTGAATTAACAATTCTTCAACAGGTTTTACACCTTCTACAACGAATTGTTCTTCACTTTGTCTGTACTTTTTAATTGCCAACGCATTGACTGCCTTTTTCTCGGCTTTAGAAATTGAATGCATACAGCAAAAATAGTAGAACTTACAAGAAGAAAAATGGCTTAGAAATAAAATTTAACCCTTCGTCAAGATTAGGCTTAGAGTTATTTCTAATTATATTATTTTCGTTAAACATTAAGTGTATCGATGACTGGACGTATTTTACTTTCTATTTTCTTCTTTTTGAGTTTGGCCTACGGTCTAAATTCGTGCAGACAAAGTAAACACGTTCCTGAAGGATCTTACCTTCTTAAAAAAAACAAAGTCATTGTTAGCGACAGTATAGACAGCTACGATATAGAAGAAGTAATCAAACAAAAGCCCAACCATAAATCGTTGGTATTCTTCAAGCTTAAACTACATGTATTTAACGCAATAGACTCCACTAAAGTAGCCAACAAGCGAGAAAAGAAAAACGAGAAACTTCACCAAAAAAACAAAGAACTTAAGGCGAAAAATATACGCATTAACAAAGCCCGAATGCGCAAAGCCCTAGAAGCTGGAGATTCTTTATATACACCTAAAAAACTCGTACTAAAAGACACTTTAGAACCCCGAAAGTTCTTTAGAGAATGGCTAAAGTACGAAGTAGGTGAGCCTCCTGTAGTATTTGACTCCAACCTAATGCACAGATCTGTAGACCAGATAAAAAAGTACATGCATGCTCGAGGTTATTATGACGCCAAAGTAAGTGATTCAACCAAATTAAAATGGGGTCGAAAAATCAATGTGATATATGAAATCCATGCCGGAAAACCTTACATCGTTGATAGTGTTTATATAGTTGGCGACAACCCATCTGTGCTTTCAACTTTTGAAAGGTTTAAAAAAGACCCTGCCTATCAACTTGAACCTCCGTTTGTTTTTGACACCGATCTTTTGGATGATCAAAGAGAATTAATAGCCAAACACCAACGAGACGATGCCAAGTATGGTTTTGTAAAATCCTACGTTACTTTCGAAGCGGATACAACGATAAATGACCACAAGGTACGTTTGGGAATAGTCTTCAACGAGCGCTATGTAAAAGACCCTGAGAATGAAGAAAATAAAATCCTTAAAAAATTCGGAACCACCTATGTATCCAAGGTTGTGTTCCACATCATAGACACCAGCTATTTAGAAAAAAACTACTCGTACTACACGGATCTATATGGAGTTTCACCAAAAAATGATGGGTATTTACAAACCTTTGACACTTTGCGATTCGACCAATATCACCCCATAGAAAAGAAGAGCGATAGCATATTTAGAATAGCAGAATTTTACTACAACGGTAAGTTGATTGTTGATCCTATGCTAATTGAATATTGTAATTTCTTAGAAAATGCTAATTACTACAAAGAATATTACCTAACCCGCAGTTACTCGCGTTTGGTAGAGTTGGGAATTTTCCAGAGCATCAAACCGCAACTCATAGAATTACCGGGCAAAAATCAAGTTGAGGTACACTACTACCTTGTGCCAGCTAAAAAACAATCGTTTGGTTATGAAACCAAAGCCACAAACTCCAATGGCTTCCTCGGTTTGGCAGCATCAGTTAATTATAAAAACAAAAATCTTTTTGGTGGAGGAGAGAAATTTACTTTGAGCTTTGGGGGTGGATTTGAATCTCAACCAACTGTCTTTTCTGACGCCTTGGACGGAAGTGATCAAAACAACGGAAGATCATTAAACACCTTTGAATTTGGTCCAACCGCCAAATTAGAAATCCCAGGAATAAGACCCTTTTTGCACTATAAAAAACTATCCAAAAGACACTATCCTCAAACCATTATTTCAACCGCCTACAGTATACAGCAGAGGGAAGATTTCAACCGACAACTTTTGCAGTTGAACTACGGTTTTAAATTCAATGTATTGCAAAAGCAAGTGGTACAATTAGGGTTCCCTCTCCTCTCTTCTATTCAGTATGTTAACTTGGATAAGACAAGTGAATTTCAGCAACGTTTAGACGACCTCAATGATTTATTCTTGTTGAATACCTACAGCGATCAATTCATTTGGAAAGACTTTAGAGCTACTTATGAACTCACCAATAAAACAGTAACTAAAGGCAATTTCATCTACTACTACGATGCTGAATTTGATATTGCGGGGATGGTTTTAAGAGCTTTAACTCAAAATAAACCCGTGAATGCAGATGGCTATAAGGAATTTGTAGGCGTGCGATATTCTGAATTCATTCGCTTGGATAACGAATTAAAAATTTACCAAACCTTTAAAAACAAAAGAAGCTTAAACTTCAAGGTGAATTTTGGAGCCGGACTTCCCTTGAAAAACAATGGTACCTCTCTCCCGTTTGACTACAGTTTCTTTGGTGGAGGAGCCAATGACAACAGAGGTTGGAGAGCAAGATCTCTAGGTCCGGGAACCTACAAATACTACATAGACTCTACGCGAACTGCAACCCAAGCTGGTGATATACGCATAGGGGGAAGTGCTGAATATAGATTTCCCTTGGGTAGTTCTTTGAGGGGAGCGTTATTTGTAGACGCAGGTAACATTTGGACCATCAATGAAGACACCAACCGAGTTGGTAGTCAATTCACGGCAGACTGGTATAATCAGATGGGGATAGCTGGAGGTTTTGGTCTACGTTTAGATTTAGATTTCTTTGTAATACGCTTCGATATGGGTATCCCTCTTCGAAATCCTGCCCTACCCAAAGAAGCCCGATGGATATGGCAATCCAGAGAACCTTTCTTTGATGAATTGAAGGATTATTACGGCGAGGATTTCATCTCAAAGTACCCGTGGCCTTTTCTCCCCCATTTCCACCTAGGAATAGGTTATCCATTCTAGTTAAAAACTTAAAAAAGCCCACTGCTTTCTGAGGAGATTAATTATCTTTAACCCCTTGGGCAAACAAGTATAATTTTAGTTCAAAACTTGCGTTAAACTTTGGTATTCATCAAGAGCTTTTCGAGCCTAAGAAGTTGAACACTTCGTTAAACAAACATGCAATGAAGAAAATACAAATGGTTGATCTCGTTACACAGTACGAGAACATTAAAGAAGAAGTACAAACTTCAATCAACAGCATACTAGAGAAAGCACAATTTATCAACGGTCCAGACGTACACGCTTTCAAAGAAGAATTAGAACAATATTTAGGCGTAAAGCACGTCATTCCATGTGCAAATGGAACAGATGCCTTACAAATCGCTATGATGGCTTTAGATCTTAAGCCAGGCGATGAAGTTATAACACCTTCATATACCTACATTGCAACTACAGAGGTAATGGGATTGTTGCGTTTAAAACCAATTTTTGTTGATTGTGATCCTCATACCTTCAACATAGACCCAGAAGCTATACGAAAAGCAATTACCCCAAATACTAAAGCCATAGTACCTGTTCACCTTTACGGTCAGGCATGTAACATGGAAGAAATTAGAGCCATTGCAAAAGAGCACAACTTATTTGTAATTGAAGACAATGCCCAAGCCATAGGAAGTGATTATACTTTCGCTGATGGAAGCAAGGTTAAAACTGGTACCATTGGAGACATAGGTTGTACCTCTTTCTTCCCTTCAAAGAACTTAGGTTGTTACGGAGATGGAGGAGCCTTGTGCACCAATAACGACGAATTGGCAGAAAAAATTAAAATGATCGCCAATCACGGTCAAAGCAAACGTTACTACCACGACAGAGTAGGATGTAACAGTAGGCTAGATACCATCCAAGCCGCAGTGTTGCGCATCAAGTTGAGAAAATTAGACGAATATATTGCAGCAAGAAGAAAAGCAGCAGCTTACTACGATAACTTCTTCGCTGAATTTGATCAAGTAAAAACGCCATTTAGAGACGAAAAAACAAACCACGTATTTCACCAATACACGTTACAATTAGAGGGTGTAGATAGAGATGGATTGGTAGAACACCTAGCAGCGAAAGATATTCCAGCTATGATTTACTACCCTGTCCCAGCTCACCGTCAAAAAATGTTTGCAGAACTAGAAACTGAATGTGGAGATTTAACCACGACAGACTGGTTAACTTCTCGCGTAATATCTCTCCCTATGCATACTGAATTAGAGGAAGAACAATTGGCGTACATCTGTAACAGTGTTAAAGAATTTATTAAGTAATGAAAAAAATTGCAGTAGTAGGTACGGGTTATGTTGGACTGGTAACGGGAACATGTTTTGCCGAAACAGGGAACAATGTAACTTGTGTTGACATAGATGAAAGAAAAGTAGAACAAATGAGGCAAGGTGTAGTTCCTATTTATGAACCACACTTAGATGTTATTTTCGAACGTAACATCAAAGCCAATAGAATAAAATTTACCACCAACCTAGAAGAAGCCGTTGAAGAAGCTGAAATCATTTTCTTGGCCTTACCCACTCCTCCAGGAGAAGATGGTAGTGCTGATTTGAGTTATGTATTAGGCGTTGCTGAAACTTTGGGAAAAATCATTAAGGAATACAAGGTTATCGTAGACAAGTCTACAGTACCAGTAGGAACAGCCGAATTGGTTACTGAAGCCGTTGCAAAACATGCCAATGTACCTTTTGCAGTTGTTTCTAATCCAGAGTTCTTGCGCGAAGGATTTGCCGTAGATGATTTCTTAAACCCAGATAGAGTGGTGATTGGAACAGAGGATGAGAAGGCCAAGCAAATCATGACAGAATTGTACAAGCCCTTCATCAGAGATGGTCACCCATTAATCATCATGGATGAAAAATCTGCAGAACTTACCAAGTATGCAGCCAACTCATTCCTTGCTACAAAAATTACCTTCATGAATGAAATTTCTAATTTCTGTGAGAAGGTAGGTGCAGATGTGGATATGGTTAGAAAAGGAATAGGTTCTGATTCTCGTATTGGACATAAATTTTTATATCCAGGAATAGGTTTTGGTGGAAGTTGTTTTCCTAAAGATGTATCCGCTTTATTAAAATCAGGTAAGGCGGTAGATTACCACTTCGAAATCATCGATGCTGTTTTACGTGTAAACGAAGGTCAGAAAACTTCTACTGTAGATAAACTAGTGAGTTATTACGGAGATCTATCCGGTTATACCTTTGCCTTATGGGGATTGGCATTTAAACCAGATACCGACGATATTCGCGAAGCTCCGGCTTTGTATATCATAGAAAAATTACTTCAACAAAGAGCTAAAATAAAGGCATACGATCCTGAAGCTATGGAAAACGTAAAAGCCTTGTTGGGAGATAAAATAGAATTTGTAGACAATCAATACGACGCCTTAGAAGGGGCTGAAGCCTTATTGATAGCTACAGAATGGGGTGCTTTTAGAAATCCTGATTTTGATAAAATGAAGGAATTACTAGCTACTCCTACCATTTTTGATGGAAGAAATATTTTTGAATTGGACAGAATGGAAACGGAAGGATTCTACTACAGCTCTATGGGTAGAAAAACTATAGTTCCAAGACCAGTTACTAAAGAAGCTTAAGATGGCGAGAAAAAGAATTTTAATTACAGGTGCTGCCGGATTTTTAGGCTCTCATTTGTGCGATCGTTTTATTGCAGATGATTACCACGTAATCGGAATGGATAATCTGATTACAGGGTCGCTGGAAAACATTGAACATCTTTTCAAATTAGAGAATTTTGAATTCTACCACCACGATGTATCCAAATTTATACACGTGGCAGGAGAATTAGATTACATCCTGCACTTTGCTTCACCGGCCTCTCCTATCGATTACTTAAAAATTCCAATTCAAACCTTAAAAGTTGGATCTTTGGGTATTCACAATTGTTTAGGCTTGGCAAGAGTAAAAAAGGCACGTGTACTTATTGCTTCTACTTCTGAAGTTTATGGTGATCCAGAAGTACATCCTCAAACGGAAGAATACTGGGGAAATGTTAACCCTATTGGTCCGAGAGGAGTGTATGATGAAGCCAAACGTTTCCAAGAAGCCATCACTATGGCTTACCATACTTTTCACGGTATAGAAACGCGTATTGTTCGTATTTTTAATACCTACGGACCAAGAATGCGTTTGAATGATGGTCGTGTTTTACCTGCATTTATTGGACAAGCTTTGCGTGGTGAGGATTTAACTGTTTTTGGTGATGGTTCTCAAACTCGATCTTTTTGTTACGTAGATGATTTAGTGGAAGGAATTGTTCGTTTACTACATTCTGACTACGCACAGCCGGTAAACATTGGTAATCCTGACGAAATTACGATAGGCGAATTTGCTGAAGAAATAATTCAATTGACAGGTACAACCCAAAAGGTTATCTACAAGGAATTACCCGTAAATGACCCCAAACAACGTCAGCCAGAAATAAGTAAAGCGAAAGAGCTTTTAAACTGGTCACCAAAAATTGATCGTTCTGAGGGATTGAAAAGAACTTACGAGTATTTCAAGAATCTTCCCGAAGAAAAGTTATACAAGAAAGAGCATAACAATTTTGAAAAATACATCAATTAATATGGATTATTTCGCACACGAAACGGCAGTAATCGATGAAGGCGCTGTGATAGGAAAAGGCACAAAGATTTGGCACTTTTCACACATCATGAACAATGCTACCTTAGGTGAAGGCTGTAATATAGGACAAAACGTTGTGGTATCGCCAGACGTTACTTTGGGCAAAAACTGTAAGGTGCAAAACAACGTTTCCATCTACTCTGGCGTTATTTGCGAAGAAGATGTTTTTTTAGGTCCCTCTATGGTTTTCACCAATGTTACTAATCCAAGAAGTGCCGTTAACAGAAGAGGTCAATACGAAAGAACAAGGGTAAAACGCGGGGCTTCAATTGGAGCAAATGCGACCATAGTTTGCGGTCATGACATAGGCGAATTTGCATTTATTGGAGCTGGAGCTGTGGTTACCAAGCACATTCCTGCTTACGCTTTAGTTGTGGGAAATCCGGCCAAACAAATTGGATGGATGAGCGAGTACGGACACCGTTTAGAATTTGATAATGACGGAATTGCTATTTGTCCAGAAAGTCAAGAAAAATATAAAATAGATAATCAAACTGTTACTAAAATAAATGAGTAAGGAAATAATAAAATTCGCAGTTGTTGGTGCAGGGCACATCGGAAAACGCCATGCAGAAATGATTAGACGAAACGAGGAGGCTGAGTTAGTTGCATTGGTAGACGTTAGAGATCAAAAAGCCTGTGATGCAGAGCATTTTGACGTTCCTTTCTTCTCGTCTATAGACGAATTATTAGCAGCAGATTTAGAGATAGATGTTGTAAACATTTGTACACCAAACGGTTTACACGCAGAACAATCTATCAAAGCCCTAGAGCACAAATACCACGTGGTTTGTGAAAAACCTATGGGCTTGAGTAAAGACAATTGTGAGAAGATCATCTTCAAATCCTTACAGATGTCTAAACAAGTATTCTGTGTGATGCAAAACAGATATTCTCCACCCTCAGAATGGATCAAGCATGTTGTTTCTGAAGGAATTTTAGGAGATATACACATGGTACAATTGAACTGTTACTGGAACAGAGATGAGCGCTACTACAAAGCAGGTGGTTGGAAAGGAACCAAAGACCTAGACGGAGGTACACTTTTCACGCAGTTCTCTCATTTCATTGATATCATGTATTGGCTGTTTGGAGATATAGAAAATATTCAAGGAAAATTTGCTGATTTCACCCACCAAGATTCTACAGATTTTGAAGATTCAGGATTTGTAAGTTTTGATTTCATCAATGGTGGTATGGGATCTTTAAACTATTCAACCGCTGTTGCCAACCAGAACTTAGAAAGTTCTATGACTATTATAGGTTCTAAGGGATCTGTTAAAATAGGTGGGCAATATATGAACGAAGTTGAAGTTTGTAATATAGCAGGGTATGAAATGCCTGAATTGGCACCAACAAACCCAGGGAATGATTACGGTGCGTACAAAGGTTCTGCAGCGAATCACCACTACATTATTAACAACGTTGTGGATACATTAAAAGGTAGAACTACTGCAACTACAAATGCATTAGAAGGATTAAAAGTTGTAGAAATCATAGAACGCATTTACGAAAAGCGTAACGAACAAATGTCTTTCGATAAATAAATGGAATACAAGAAAAAAATATTAGTAACAGGTGGAGCTGGTTTTATCGGCTCTCACCTTGTGCGAAGATTAGTAAAGCACTATCCAGAATACCACATCATCAATTTTGATAGTTTAACCTATGCGGGAAACTTGAACAATTTGGTAGATGTTGAACACGAAGAGAATTATACCTTCGTAAAAGGTGATATTTGCAATGTAGCAGATATAGAAAGCGTTTTTGCTAAATACTTCATTACTGATATTATCCATTTGGCCGCTGAATCTCATGTAGATAGAAGTATTTCCGGACCTATGGCTTTTGTGATGACAAATGTTGTTGGAACGGTAAACCTACTCAATGTAGCCAAAGACAAATGGGCTGGTGCCACAGATCGCTTGTTCTACCATGTTTCAACAGATGAAGTTTACGGATCGCTAGGAGAAGAAGGTTTATTTAGCGAAACCACGGCCTATGATCCTAGAAGCCCTTACTCTTCTTCCAAAGCATCATCGGATCATTTTGTAATGGCTTACCATCACACCTATGGTTTGCCGGTTAAAATATCGAATTGTTCTAACAATTACGGTAGTCACCAATTCCCAGAGAAATTAATTCCTTTAATGATCAATAACATTGTTCAAGAAAAGGATTTACCTATATATGGGAAGGGAGATAACATAAGAGACTGGTTATGGGTGGAAGATCACGTTGCCGCCATAGACACCATTTTTCATAAAGGAAGATTGGGAGAAACCTACAATATTGGTGGATTGAACGAATGGACGAACATAGATTTGGTGCATGCTTTAATTGCCATTGTTGATCAAAAGCTTGGAAGAGCAGAAGGAACTTCTAAACAACTTATAAAATTTGTTACCGATAGAGCGGGACACGATAAACGCTATGCTATAGACGCCTCTAAGCTAGAAAACGAACTGGGCTGGACACCAAGTATTCAGTTCGAAGAAGGTTTGGAAAAAACAGTAGAATGGTATTTAAATAATCGTGCTTGGACAGAAAATATCATCTCTGGTGATTACCAAGAATACTACGCCAATCAATACGAATCCTAGCTACTTTAAAAATTGAATTATGTTTTCATTATTTAAAAAGAAAGAAGCAAAAGTACCGGTAGATTTATCTCGTTTAGGGATAGATGTACACAGTCATTTAATTCCCGGAATAGACGATGGAGCTCAGAATGTTGACGCATCTATTGGAATGTTGACAAAATTCAAAGCTTTAGGATACAATAGAATTATTACTACGCCTCACGTTTATTCTGATTTATATCCGAATACAACCAAAAGCATTACCGATGCTTACAATGTTTTACTAGATGAACTAGAAAAAACAAAGTTGGATATACAGGTAGAGGTTGCCGCAGAATATTTCTTCGACGAAACATTTTTGGAGAAGATAGAGAATGACGATGTGTTGTCATGGGCAGGAAACCACGTTTTATTTGAATTTAGTTTTACCAATGAGCCTATGGGTATTGATGGTTTGATCTTTCAATTACAAACAAAAGGATACATTCCTGTTTTAGCCCATTTCGAGCGCTACTTGTATTATCATGGATCCGTTGAGAAAGCAAGAGAATTAAGAGATAAAGGGGTACTGATACAAGTTAACCTAAACTCTTTAACGGGGCATTATGGTCCGCACATTAAAAAGCAAGCTGAATTATTGATTGATAACAAACTTGTAGACTTAGCCGGTACAGACTGTCACCGAATTGAACATTTACAACTTCTAGAAAGTCATTTAAAAAGAAGTTATTTCCACAAATTACTCGATTTAGATTTGTTGAACTACAGGATATAAAAAAAGGCGATGGAATTCCATCGCCTTTTTAGTTTTAATAACTATCCTTAGATTGCAGCACTAGAAGTAGGGAATTTTCTATCTACTTTCTTGAACAATCCTTGTAATACTTTACCAGGACCAACTTCAACGATTTCCTCGCATCCATCGGCTATCATTTGTTGCATCGTTTGCGTCCAACGAACTGGAGCAGTTAACTGCGCTATTAAGTTTTCTTTAATCTCATCTGGATTAGAAACTGCATTAGCCGTAACGTTTTGGTATACCGGACAAATAGGCGTTGAGAATTCAGTTGCCGCAATTGCTTTTGCTAATTCTTCTCTTGCAGGCTCCATTAATGGTGAATGGAATGCACCACCTACTGGTAATTTCAAAGCTCTTTTTGCGCCCTTTTCTGTAGCTAATTCACAAGCTTTATCAATTGCTTCTACCGCTCCAGAAATAACCAATTGTCCCGGGCAGTTATAGTTTGCTGCAACAACAACACCGTCAACCTCTTCACAAATTGCTTCTACAACATCATCTTCTAATCCTAAAATAGCTGCCATAGTAGATGGTTCTTTTTCACATGCTTCTTGCATGGCAAGTGCACGTTTGTAAACCAATTTCAATCCGTCTTCGAAGGCTAAAGTTTTGTTAGCAACCAAGGCAGATAATTCACCTAAAGAGTGTCCTGCTACCATATCCGGTTGGAAAGCATCTCCTAATACCGCCGCTAAAATTGTAGAGTGTAAGAAAATAGCTGGTTGAGTTACTTTCGTTTGTTTTAACTCCTCGTCTGTTCCTTCGAACATAATTTTAGTGATATCAAATCCTAAAATCTCGTTGGCTTTATTAAAAAGTTCTTTTGCTTTTTCTGAGTTATCGTAAAGGTCTTTACCCATTCCTGAGAATTGAGCTCCTTGACCAGGAAATACATATCCTTTCATAATTTCTATGTAATCGGTTTAGGCGCAAAAATAAATAAATGCGCGAAGTATGAAACAAAAAAATACCCCAGATTGCTCTGGGGTATCTTTAAAAAATAGCTGTGAAATTATTTTTTAACTACCAATTTCTTTGTAATTACTGATTCACCAGCAACGAAGTTACAGAAGTAAACTCCGTTTGTTAATTCACTTGTAGAAAGAACAGTTGTGTGCTCACCTGCTCCTAAGTTTCCTACTGCATTTGTATAAACTACTTTTCCTGAGATATCTGTTACATTTACCGTTACGTCAGTTTGAGTAGCCAATGTAAAGTCGATGTTTACATTATCTGTTGCTGGGTTAGGGTAAACACTTAAGTTAAAGTTAGCTTCAACCTCATCAACACCTACTGCAGATTCTAAAAGTCTCACTTTGATAGCTTCTGGATCTGTTAAGTTGTAGATATCACCTGCAACTGAAGTAGGGTCTATACCTAACACTGTTCCTTGCTCAACACTTTGTGCCATTCCGAAACGTACTGGCTCAGTACCACCACTGTTGTTTACAGTTGCAATGAATGCAGTTCCCGCAGGAATTGTTGCTACACCATTACCATCCATTTTGATAGAAATCCAGCTGTTCATATCTGCATCAGATAAAACGTAAATTTCTGTAGTAGCAGCTAATGTAGCTGTTCCATCTCCGTTCAATGTGTAAATAGCCCCGTATACCTCTTGCCCAATGTAAGGCGTGTTATCCGTTGCTCCAACAATGTACATTTTCATCATACCGATGTTTACATCATCAAAAGCTTCCATGAAGTTACCAATCGTTAAAGCTTGACCACTTAATGTTCCAGCTAAACCTCCGATTGCTCCAGACAATGACTCGTCATCACGTGCAAAAATATTTCCACCGTAGTATGATTCTTTAATGATAGTATCATTTGATAAAACAGCATCTGTTGCAGAACCTAAATCTGGTGTACCAATGAATTGGTAAGTACCAACACCTGCACTTACAATATCAAACAAAGTTGAAACCTCGAATGTATCTGTTTCTTGTGCTGCTAATGCTTGTGTTGTACCTACTTGAGAATAAGTTTGACCAACAACATCCATTTTCAAAGCAGCTGCAGTTTGATCCATCGCTCCTAAGTTCGTGAAAGAAGCTTGTCCTGAGAATCCAGGGAAAGAAGATTGAGTTGTTGGAATGTATGTGTAATCCAAAGGAATATTCTGGTTTGGATCATTTCCTGCAACTGGTCTAAAGAAGTTTGTAGATAAATCGTGAGCATATGTCTCAAAAATTAAAATATCATCTACTCCCCAGAACCAATCCCACTGTCCTTCGTATTTCAAACGAATTCTAGTTGTAGCTGTCCATCCACCTGCTGGAGTTGGAAGAGAAAGTACATTTCTTAATACTCCTAAATCGTTAGAGTTTACGTTTACTCCAAAATCATTTACCAAGTAATCTGTCCAAGTTGTTCCACCATCTGTAGAAATACCAACGTAGTTAGCATCTAAGAAGTGACGGAAAATTTGGTACCAGCTAATAGAAAGAGCTGTATTTGAGTATGCTGATAAATCAATATCAGATTGTAATTCGAAGTAAGCATCTTGTGTTGCAGAACCTCCAGCCGCATCAGAGTTGATGAAAGCGAAAGTACCACCATTAACATCTCCTGTTGGAGAGTTCATTTCAGTAGGGAAACCATAAGTAGGTTCCTGACTCACGATAGAAGCTGGTACTGCACTTACAATTTGCCAATCACCATCTGTATGAGAAGGTCCGTCTACGTGATCCCAATCTGAAGCTGTTGAGAAATCGTTTGTCCAAACTGTATCTCCTTCAGCTCTATTTTGAAATTGCTCAATTCCGTGATATGCTGGTCTAGATTTAAACACATCCGTTTTTTGAGCTTCATTAGAATAAGTTGGAGCAACTTGTGCATTGATTCCAAGAGAACCAACCAAAGCACCCGCTAATAAGTAAATTTTCTTCATAGTTCATTAAATTTCGTTCGTAAAAATAATTATTTAAAAATAATTTCACACCCATAAAACGTTTGATCAACTAAGAAGGTTGGATGAAATAAAGTTAAACTTGTGACATTCTGTTACTTTTGACAAAAAGTGAATTCAACCAAAGAAATCTTCACTGTATAGAAAGAATGATAAAGAAACGGAAACTAAATCAATTCACTGAAGCTCAACTTATAGAGACAGCTAAGCAGAGTGAGAAAGCATTTGGAGAATTGTACAGAAGAAATTTTGACAAAGTATTCAGGTTTGCTTTCAAGCGTTTAGGTGGGAATGATGCCTTAGCTTCAGATATCACGCAACAAACCTTTATTAAAGCCTTTGCTGCCATTGGGAAGTACGAGGATAAGGGCTATGCCTTTAGTACCTGGTTAATTCGCATTGCCCAAAATGAAATCAATCAATTCTTTAGAAAAAACAACAAGATTTACACAGTTGAAGTGGAAGAAAAACACGTAATGAATTTCATGGATTTCATGGAAATTGATGAACGTGAGAACCAGGACAAACAAGAAAAGTTAATACAGATACTCAACAACTTAAAGCAAGAATATCTAGACTTGATAGAGTTGCGGTTTTTCCAACAAAAATCTTTTCGCGAAATTGCAGCTATCTATGCCATAAGCGAAGCCAACGCTAAAATGCGTTTATACAGAATCATTGAAAAAATTAAGAAAGAGGTATACTAGAAATAATGAGAAAATTTAAAATCAATAGAAACTCTGAAATTGAACCTTCTGAAGAACAATTGAAAAGGTACAAAGACTTTGCTACGGTTTCTCATGGCTACAAAAAACTTACCAAGCGCCCGAAAAAGCCGTTGTATAGAGACCCTAAATTATTCTTAATCCTTTTCCTATTGGGATTAATCGCTTTTTTAGTCTTCTTAGAAAACGAAGAGGAAGCTACTACCAATGAAACACAAGTGGAGGAATCTTATGAGTGAAAATCACATGACTCTCCTCCTCTTCCAACACCTCGTAGAGTTCTTTTTTGTTCATGGTAAAACTTCTTGATCGCTTCCCTACCCTAATTTCCATTTGGTCGAAATAAAACAAACACATTTGTTGATCACCAACACCTATGTTTTGCATCCCCTTTGCCGCCACCTTTATTCCGGAGCTAAAACTCATATTCAAGGCATCGGTTAATTTATCATAGCTAACCGAAGTAAGTATCACCTCTTGATCTACCACTTTTTCCCCAGCCAGGTAAAGCATTCCTTTTTCTTTAGAAAAATTCTCCTGAAAGTTATGGGGATCAATGTAAATAAGATCGTTTTCTATCTCTGGCAAATCCGTTTCCACTACCTTCACCTTTTCTGTTGCCTTGCGCATAGATCTTTTGTAAATTCCCATAGCGAGTAAAAGGGATAGTAGAACCAAGAAAAACACAAAAATTAAGGCTGGCGTACTTTGAAAAAAAGCATAAATGGCGACTCCTATGACCAATACCCCTAAGATGGGTAAGCTCGCCAAAATAATAGATTTGATCTTTTGCATAGTGGATGTATTGCGGCTAATAATACATAAAAAAAGAATATCCGGGCTTGATAAACTTTCATCGAATAAATATTTTGCGACCAATACCCGCATTAATTCTAAAGAAATGAGTTGCGAATAGGATTAAATTTATTTTTGTAATTAGATGTTACATTACGATAAACAAACATACAAGGATTTAGAGTTTGATTTCCTCATTGAAAAGATGAGTGAATTTTGCGTGGGAGATACTGCCCTGCAACGCATACTCAATTTAGCACCCGTTAAAAGTAATACCAAACTGTTGGCAGATTTAAATAATGCCAACGAATACAAACAAATTAGAACGGAAGGCGAACAATTTCCGCGCATAGATTTTGAAGAATTAAAGACAGAAATTCGCATGCTTCCCATTGCCAATTCTGCCTTACAAAAGGAAAGTTTCGGTCGATTATTGCGCGCTACCCTACTGTGCAACACCCTTGTTTACTTTTTTAACAAAAGAGAAGAAGACTATCCTCATTTAAGTTCGTTGCTAGCGGATGTATATTTCACCAAAGAGATAGCAGACCCGATTAATGAAGTATTCGACAAATCTGGAGAGATCAAAGACGATGCTTCAGAAGAATTATTTCAGATCCGTCAACAAATAAAAAGTACGCGTATACAGATCAATAAAAACTTTGATAGAGAATTGCGTAAATTAATGAAGGACGGATTGGTAAGCGATACACGCGAAGCTTTCTTAGATGAACGTAGAGTATTATCTGTCATTTCATCTCATAAAAGAAAAGTTAGTGGTAATGTGGTGGGGTCTTCAAAAACAGGTGGACTCACCTATATAGAACCTCAAGTAAACGTTCCCTTAAACAACGAGTTAGAACTTTTATTGGATGATGAACGCAAGGAAATTTTTAAAATACTAAAAGCACTTACCAAAGAACTATCTGTACATCTACCCTTGATAAAAGCGTATCAAGAATTGCTTACGGAGTTTGATTTTATTCAAGCTAAAGTAAGGCTAGCACTGATGTTTGATGGTGTTCTTCCTGCCATACAAGAAAATACGGAACTGGAGTTGATAGAAGCCTATCACCCCGTTCTACTTATGAAAAACAAGGCAGCCAACAAACCAACGATTCCCCAGTATTTGAGCATGGATAAATTCTCGCGCATGCTTGTAATTTCAGGTCCGAATGCAGGAGGAAAAAGTATCACTTTAAAAACTGTTGGTTTATTGCAATTGATGTTGCAATGTGGTTTATTGGTACCGGTGCATGAAAACAGTAAAATGTGTTTTTTCAATGCCTTGTTAACAGATATAGGTGATAATCAATCCATAGAAAACGAATTGAGTACCTATAGTTACAGGTTGAAAAGAATGAAACATTTCTTGGAGGTGGCCAATAAGAAGACCATGCTTCTTTTGGATGAATTCGGAACAGGATCAGATCCAGATTTAGGAGGAGCACTGGCAGAAGTGTTTTTTGAATCCCTCTACAATAAAAAGTGTTTTGGTGTAATTACCACCCATTATGCAAATATCA
This sequence comes from Lishizhenia tianjinensis, assembly GCF_900116425.1. Taxonomy (GTDB): domain Bacteria; phylum Bacteroidota; class Bacteroidia; order Flavobacteriales_D; family Crocinitomicaceae; genus Lishizhenia; species Lishizhenia tianjinensis. The sequence continues at coordinate 346,478 of NZ_FPAS01000003.1, forward strand.
AACTTAAAGCTGATAAGCTTAGAAATGCGGTGAATGGTTGTATGCTTTTCGACACGGAAACGCTGGAGCCCTTGTACAAATTAAGCTTAGGTCAACCCGGAAGTTCCTTCACCTTTGAGGTGGCTCAAATCAACGGGATAGATATGGCTTTAATTGAAGAAGCTAAAACGCGTTTAGATGAAAAGAAGGTGAAGATGGACCAACTTCTGAGTGAATTACAGCGCGAAAAAACATATTTAGCACGTTTAAATAAAGAGCATATAGAGGCACAAGAAATTGCGTTAAAAGCCAAAAATAAATACGAAACTTCAAAGAAGAAATTTGAAGAAAAGCTGCTTGCCCAACAGGAATTGTACGAGAAAAACAACAACCTCATTCAAAAAGGTAAAAAGCTACAAAACTTCATCAATCAATATAAAAGCAACGCCAAAGCAAAAAATGCCAACGCAGGTTTATTGCAAGAAGTTAAAAAGTATATTGCAACTGAGAAGTTTAAAATAGACGAACAAAAACGAGAAGTTGAACTCAAGAAAAACGCAAACAAACCGCAAAAGAAACAACGCAATACTCCAAAAAAGAAAGACAATCAGTTTTTGGATAAGATAAAAGTTGGAAGTACGGTAAAACTGAATGAAACCAAACAAAATGGAACCGTTGAAGAACTCAATGGAAAAGAAGTTACGGTTAGTTTTGGATTTATGCGTTTGAAAGTAATGAAAGATAAACTTACTTGGATAAAAGACTAAAGCTATTCTTTAGTTCTGGCAACAATTTTGCGTTAGCGTAAACTCAACATTTATCAATACAAATCGTATGAAAATTTTAAAAAACGTACTTTACCTTTCCCTTTTAGCTCTTCCTCTTTTAACGGCGTGTAACAAGAAAGGGTGTACAAATCCGGCAGCGAGTAATTATGCTGAAGAAGCCATAAAGGAAGACGGAACCTGCATGTATTTTAAGAGATTTAAAATCACACGTATAGAAGTTCAGGAATATGATACCTTGTATCTGGGAGATTACTACGACGATTTAGATCAGACCAATGCAGACATGTACTTTGAGTTGAGAGATTTGAATAACAATCTTCTTTTTGCATCTGACGAAACGTATTTCGATGCTGCAGCTAATCCAGCGAATGACTATGAATTCGATTTTACAAAAGATACCATTTTCAATAATCTGAATGAAAGTTTAAAGTTCAGTTTCTGGGATTACGACCAGCTTTCAGATGATTTTGGTACTACCAATGATGATTTAATTCATGAAGAAATTATAGATTTTCAAACCTATACAGCTACTGATGCCCTGGATAAATTTCCAGGTCGTATAGAAATAAATACAACAAATATAGACTTTGATGTTTATATTCAATGGTTAGAATAAGGCCTATGAAAAGAGAGAAGTTTATTATAGGAAAAACTGATAAAGCTGATTTTCCAGACTTCAACTTATCTGGAGTTAAGGTAAAAATAGATACGGGGGCTTACACCTCTACTATACATTGTAATGAAATTTGGGAGGAAGAAAATGAATTGAAAGTTGTTCTACTTTCGCCCCAACATTTACAATACACAGGAGAAATTATTACATTTAAGGATTATAGCTTAAAGAAGGTTAGGAGTAGTTCCGGACAGAGTCAAATTAGATACAAAGTAAAAGGTACAATTACTTTATTTGGAAAAACATTTAACACAGAGTTTACCTTATCTCACAGAGATAAAATGAAATACCCTGTACTTTTAGGAAGAAAATTATTAAACAACAATTTTTTAGTAGACACGTCAAAAAAGAATTTATCACACAGTCAAACACATTAAATGAAGATAGCAGTACTAAGTAGAGATGCCAACCTCTATTCAACACGTAGACTAGTAGAAGCTGGAATTACACGTGGTCACCAAGTGGATGTAATAGATCATTTAAAATGTAGTTTAGAAATGGAAAAGGAAAATCCTGCTCTATACTACAAAAACAGATATTTAGAAGGATACGATGCCGTAATACCTCGTATAGGTGCGTCAGTTACTTTTTTTGGAACAGCCGTAGTCCGTCAATTTGAAATGATGGGAATCTTTACCACAGTTAGTTCTAACGGTTTAAGTAATTCAAGAGATAAACTAAGAAGTTTACAGTTGCTTACCAAAAAAGGTGTGGGAATGCCAAAAACGGTATTTACCAATTACTCCAATAACGTAGAACATTTAATTGATGCCGTAGGTGGTGCACCTATAGTTATAAAATTACTAGAGGGAACTCAAGGATTAGGTGTTGTATTGGCCGAAAGCAAAAAAGCTGCAGAATCTGTTTTGGAAGCCTTTAACGGATTAAAGGCCAGAGTTATCGTTCAAGAATTCATCAAAGAATCTAGGGGTGCTGATATCAGAGCTTTTGTGGTAGACGGAAAAGTGGTTGGAGCCATGAAACGTCAAGGTAAGGAAGGTGAGTTTAGATCTAATCTTCACCGTGGTGGAAGTGCAAAAATAATTGAACTATCAGAAAGAGAAGAAGAAACAGCTATACGAGCAGCAAAGGCCTTAAACTTAGGTATTGCTGGTGTAGATATGTTGCAAAGTGCTCGCGGACCGTTAGTTCTAGAGGTTAATTCATCTCCAGGGTTGGAAGGTATCGAGCGCGCTACACACAAAGACATTGCAGGTGAAATCATTGAATACTTACAGCGAAAAATAAATGAATAAACCCATCCAAATATTAGATACTATCGTTCAGCCGGGTAAAAAGGCCATCATTAATTTAGAGGTGGCCAAATTACACACGGCGAGTCCGGTAAACATTCCCATTATTGTAGAACACTCCAAGAAAAAGGGCCCCACTCTTTTACTTCTCGGGGGTGTTCACGGGGATGAAATCAATGGAATAGAAATCGTTAGAAAAATAGTTCGTTCTGGTTTAAATAAACCACAGCGAGGAACCATAATTTGTATTCCTGTTCTAAATATTTTTGGATTTTTAAACTTCATGCGCGAATTACCTGATGGTAGAGATTTGAACCGAAGTTTCCCTGGAACTGCCAGTGGCTCTTTGGCCAGTCAGTTCGCCTTTGCCTTTATGAAACACATTGCTCCCTTAGCTGATATCATCATAGATATACATACAGGAGCTGCCCAAAGAAATAACTACCCTCAAATTCGTTGCGACTTCTCCAATCCTCAAGCATTGGAGTTAGCAGAAGTTTTTGATGCTCCCTTCATTAAAGATTCTAAGTTAATTCCTAAATCCTTGCGCGAGGCGGTGAGTAAAAAGGGAAAAAACATCATACTATTTGAGGGAGGAAAAGCTAATCGTATAGATCCTTTTATTTTAGAGGAAGGGATACGCGGTATTAAACGTGTTATGCATCATTTAGACATGATAGATGAATGCGACGATTTACAACGTGGGTCTACACTTCTTAAAAATTCTAAATGGTTGCGTTCACCACTTTCTGGGATGTTTGACTTACGCGTTCTGAACGGTTCTTATGTAGAAAAAGGAACGATAATAGGCGTAATTTCAGACCCATTCGGTAAATACGAACGTAGTTTTAAGTCACCCATGAATGGCTATATTTTTGCAGTAAATGAGTCTCCAATTGTAAACAAAGGCGATGCCATTTTCCACATTGGTTACTAAAACTATCTCGAAAGTTTCGTTTCGCGCTGAGAGGGTTTTCTATGGAGTATATAGAAGTGATATATACCTTTTAAATAACCTCCACCATATTGAAAGTGCATAATCAAGAAACTTCTTATTATTCCCAATGATTCTTTAAAACCATCTCCTTTTTTGGCTCCAAAGTATAGTGCTAAAAAAGCATAAAGCACCCAAATACTCAAGATGCCATACTTTAAAAACGGATGCAGTAAGGCTAGAGGTATACTCACAAGAGCAAAGAGTACAAACAAGGGCGGAAACAACTGTCGAAGCGTAGTTACAGCTTTGTGCTTCTTATTCACAAATACCTTCCAATACCCATATTGAAAGAACTGTTTTTTCAACCCGGCATACGTAGATCTAACATAATACTTCAACCAAATTGAAGCTTCAAACCAGATCTTACCTCCAGCTTGCGTAACCCTAAAGTTAAATTCATCATCTTGGTTACGTACCAGTTCTTCATCAAACATTCCAATTTTGTCAAATACCCACCTTGGGTACATAGGACTAGTAACCGTATCTGTATACCCAGATTTATCAAGTATTCTAAAATTCCCTACCCCCATTCCAAAAGGCGTATCCATGGCTTTAGAGATAATAGCCCCTTCTTGATTGGTGTATTCATTTATCAGCTTAGAGCCTACGCACCAGATGTCTGGATTTTCCTCCAAAATTTGAATTTCCTTCTCTAGATAGTCTTCACATATAATATGTCGAGCTCCAACAATTTGGTAATATTCACCAGTTGATTCTGTAATTCCTAAATTAAAAGCAACCGGAGTTACTTTGCGGTCATTTATGATTAAACGCAAGTTTGTGTATTTAGGCAGCAGTGATTGGACTAATTCTGTAGTCCCGTCATCACTCATACCATCGACAACCAACACCTCTACCTCTTCATTTTTACAAAGCGTATTCGCATAAATAGCCGAAATACATTCTTCAATGTATGCTACTTCATTTCTACAAGGAATTACTATGGATACTTTCACTACGCAATTTTGTTTGTTTTGGGAGATGCCAAAAGAATGGTGGCAAAACTAAAAAATATAACTCCTACTTACTTTTTCTGTATAAGATTTTTGTAGATTAAAATTTGGTCCTCCAGGTTTCTCTCAAAATCATACCTTTCCTCAACCAAGTTCCTTCCCGCTAGTCCCATGGACGTTCGAAGTCGATAATCTGTTAACAATACCATCCTATCAACTATCTGATCTACATTTTCTAATGCTACTCTAAACCCTGTAACATCTTGCTCTACGACTTCCTTAAACCCACTTGCCTCACTACTTATTACTGGAATTCCTGAAGCAGATGCTTCTAAAACAGCAACGCCAAAACTTTCCCTTCGTGATAATGACACATATACATCTAAGTTATGAACCTTCTTAGGCACGTCGGTTTGATTAATACGTCCTAAAAAGGTTACACGATCATTTAATCCCAAATGACTAACTTTTTCCTCCAAATTCTTCCTCTCAGAACCATCACCTATGATAAGTAGGGTATCATCCCTACTTGTTTTCTTGATAAAACTGTTGAAACTATCAATCAGAACATCGACTCCATAAATTTTCTCCAAAGTTTTAATGGTACCAAAAGTGATTTTATCTTTATCTATATGCTGCTTTACAAAAAATTCATCTAGCTCAATACCAAAAGGAATTACCTTTGTTTTTATTCCAGGTACAACATACTTTACATCGTTAACCATGGCTTCACTAGTTGAACAAATTATTTTAGATCTCTTAAATACGTATGCTAGAATTCTTTTGTGCAATTTAGATGTATAAGGAAATTCCTGAACATCGCTTCCCCAAACTGAAACCACCAAATTAGTAGGTCGAAACAATGCTGCTAACATGCCGTAAGATGTTGCGTAATGTGCGTGAATAACATCCGCTTTTGAGGCTTTAATTACTTTTCTCACCACATTGACCGCTTTTAGATAAGACAATTTATCCAGTAACCCACTTTTACTTTGTACTTCGGGATTTACTCCAAAAAAAGTGCATTTGCAGTCCAACTCGGAATACCAATCAACTCTTGGAAAGGACATACTAAAGACCTCAACCTCAACACCCTTTGAAATCAGACCTCTTACCCATTTACGCGTATGAGATGAATTGATATCTGCTAAAAAAAGTACCTTCATAAAACTACCCAACTTGGGTCATTAATTAATCTTTATCACTTTTACTAATTTAGGGTGCCTATGGGTTCTTTTGATTTAATAGATATAAAAAAGGTGAATATAAAACATGTAATTATTACTCCCACCTGTCTTTCCAAAAAGGATTCAAATAAGCAAGTAATGAAAATAATAATTGCAAAGTAAAAAAGATTGGCATCTTCAAACCTCTTATGGTAAAGTATTGGATAAAACAAAAGAAATAGTAAATACACCACACCAAAAATACCAAAGGCAATACCGGTTTGAAAGAATTGCGAATGAGGGTTTAATTTCTCTTTAACAAAGTAATCATAACCATATTCAGTATACTTCTTGTTCAAAACATCTTTAACATCTCCAGTACCTACACCCATTGGATGTTCTTTCATAACATCAAACGAAAAATTGTACAATGCCATTCTTACCATAGACGACTTTCTATCCTCGTGGTGTTTAAATATAAATTCATCTGGATTCTTTAAAAAATCTTTAAGAACATATCTGGTATAGTCGACTTCTTTTCCTATTCTATCTATTTGCAAAGTACCAAAAACACTAGTCAATAATAATAAAACGGCTAAAAACCTTAATCTTACATTCTGTATTTTTCTTAAAAACTTCACTAAGAAGAGACAAGACAAAATAAAAACACAAATCACACTACTTAAGGAACCTAACAAGATAATGGCACTAAAAACCACTATAGAATAGCAAGTTTTCATCCATAATTTACCACTAAACACTTTGCTATCTGTAAGCACCAAGAGAAGCGCCATAATATAAATTAAAGACAAATAGGTACTGTGCATTTGAAAACCAAAATTGACAGAGGTAAAACATAGCTCCCCATGTCTTAACAAGCAATTTACAGCCATTATATATGAGAGAAAGATCGCCAGAAAGGAACCTATTACTAGTCCCATTTTCCCCATGTAAACAACCTTAGAAGTTATGGATCTATGCGTAAAAATGAAAAGCAATGGAAACAATAGAAAAGAAAACTTAGTTTCCAAGTCTTTTGCCCCGTAGCTTACGTTTTCAGTGAAGAACATTCCAACAACATGAAGGAAATAAAATCCAATGATAAGAAAGGGAAGTATGGAAATCTCAGATAGTTTAGGTTTCTTTACATGAGGTATTGCACTGATAAATAAAAAAATAATTGAAGGTACTATCAACTTTGTTGCATTAATTAACACCACCGGGAGAATAAAAATCGATAGACCAAAAAGTTCTTCAAACTTAAACTTAGAACCTAGAAATGCTTTATTCACAACCATAGTAAAGAAGTAGAAATTTATATCTCATTGTATTAATCTTTTATTGCTTTATCCTCCTTGGAAAAGAACGATAAATAGTATACAAAGATCACCCCCAACATCAAAGCAGAGCAGGTCATGTTCATAAATTTAGATGGCAGGTTACCCGCAATTACAAATAGTAAAAAAGCTGTAATTAAGGTTATTCTGTTCAACCAGCTTCCTTTTTTAAATATCCAAAGAAAACCAAGTACAAGACTCAGAATAAAAATGATTCCTATGAGTCCGTATTCTGAAAGTATATCTATCAAATAGTGATGAGAAGCCCATACTTCGGCCACAAAATACCTCCCTTGATCTTGTTGGGTCTTATACTGATATTGCCCAGGGCCAATTCCTTTTATTGGTTCTTGAACAAAATAATCTAATCCATTTCGAATTAAATTATACCTAACTATATCACTTCCCAATTTTAATTCATCCTTTAATTCTTTCAATTTCTCCGTATCGGATATATCAACATATTGCACACTTAAATCCTGCTCTACGGTCATTTCTTTTACTTTACTAGTATTGACCATTTTTGCATCAATACTGAACTTATTGTTTTGAATAAATTCTACTGTCGAAAAAGTAAAAATTCCCACACCTAACGTAACTCCAATCCATTTAATAAAAGATTGACGTTCTTGGCGAATATTAATTAAATTCGAAAGCAATAAAAAAGCACCAAATATCATGCTTGCTAATAGTCCATATCGAGCTTGAGCTACGTTTGAATACACAAACAACACTAAGAAGATGAGTAACTGTAATAACAGTTTTTTCGAAAGGAATTTATCAAACAAGATAAGACCCGAAACCAAAACTAAAAGGTATGCTATATAATTGTTTGGATTATGCCAAATGAAGATCGGTATATCACGAAACTTTGGAAAAAATTCTGTAATGACAAATACATTATTTTCCAACACAAAATGAAATCCCCACAATTTTTCAACAGCTCCAATGCCTAATACAATAACCAAGGTACCCCATAATAAATATTTCAAAATAGCTGTAAATTTTTCTCTACCAAGGCTCTGAAAACTATACAAGAATAAATTAACAAAGAAGAATGAAACCAGTAATATCCTTAATTCCATATTGGCAAAAACTTTACCTGATTCAGGTATGGAACCATACATTACCCCTCCCCAAATTAATAGTAAAAGTATGGGTAAACTAAAGTAAAAGACCTTTAATCTATTCGTGCTTCTTACGAAGTAAAATACTGTACTTAGGGGGATTATTAACAAATCAAGTGTAACGATTCTTCCGCTTAATTTTAATTGAAACAGTAGGGGTGAAAAAACAAGTATTAAAAATGAAAGTATCAGAGGAAAACTCTCTAATTTGAGTAATATACTCTTATTCCACAAGCTGTTTTTACGCTCCATACTCTATCATATTTAATAATTTTAAAAAGGATGCTTTTCTCGAAAAATCCTTGGCCTTTGCACCTAAAAAATTAAGCTCCAAGTTCTGGAGAAACACCAATCCTTCACTTATTTCCTCTTCATTTTCATTGGCCCAAAACACATTTTCGTATCCTGCTAAAAGTTCTTGCATAACACCGATTTTTTTTGGTCCTTTTGTTATGATCAAGATAGCCATATTCATAGCCAAATAATCGAATACTTTAGTTGTGGATTCGAAGGGTGTGTCAGACAAAAAGATAACACCAATTTTACCTTGCAATAAGAAATCTGCCATTTCTTGCTGCGCTATAAACCCTTGGTATTTATAATTTGAAATAAGATCTGAATTGTCTAGGTTATCCTGACTCCCAACGTGTAAAAGCCGCATATCCAAACGTGACACTACATTAAAAAAAGCATGAGAATGCCAATAGAACTTGCCTGGATAGACGATGGTCTTGTTTGAATCAAATTCAGGGAGACTAGTTAGATCCGGAAAAAACCGTTCATCATATCCATTCGGAAGAACAATCTTTTCTGAGCCAGACCAATTACTGATGTAATCTAAACACATATCATTTACACTAGTTATGATATCAGCCCCAAAATTCATGCGTACTTCAAACAATTTTTTGATTGCAATCTTCAATTTACCGTCCTTAAATCTCGGATTATAGCTAAATGGATCTCTATAGTCCAAAATCACCTTTTTAGCCCAGCCTTTAGTTTTAAATTTTCTCCCTAAACCAAAATGTAAAAAAGGCCCACCTGATATAATTAAAACATCGTAAATAGGTTTTGGTGTAATAGCATTAAAATGAGCTAAAATGTCCTTTTTCCACCCCAAACCTTCATCTTGAATAAGTGTTTGAAAAATACTCGATCGCTGAGGTTTTACAGTAGTATACTTGTAAGATAGACTTTCGGAACTCTGACATTTAGTAATCACCTCCACCTCCACATCTGGAAGCTTTGATAACTCTTGTGCCCAATAACTTGTTCGAATCGCTCCAACATTTTTTTCAGGATAAAAGGAATATGCAATAATCAATACTTTCATCTATTCGGCGAATTTACTAATCAATTTACCAAGAACATCTTCTGTATTCAATTCCTTTTTAACGAATTCTCGTCCATCCTCATTAGGAGATAGTTCATTTTTACCCGCTAAATCAACTAACCTTTCGAGATGCCTAATCCCCTCTTCAGTTGTAGATGCATGTAAGCAATGATTCAATTTATTAGAGTACAACACATGTTTACGGTGAAACAAGGATTCCAATACAAAATTTGAAAAGCCATCGTGCTCAATAATACGTGTGGTAACATGACATTTTTCATACTCCTTTAACATATCATCACACCAACCGAGGCATTTTACATTGGTAGGGATATCAAAGCCCTCACCATTAGTACCAGCAACCCTAAAATCAACTTCAGGAAACCTGGTGGCTAATGCAATAATATGATTTAACCCGTAATACACCTCTCTTCCTTTGGCTACATAACTGAATACTTTTAGCCCATTTTCAGTAGAAGGAAAATCTATTTTTTGATTGCCCTTAAAATTGGTAAATCTTAATAATTCTGCATGAACACCGATTTCTTTTAATTCTTCTTGTATCCAAGGAGCCTCGCAAAAATGCTCTGCGTTCTGCAAATATTTTTGATTTCGATTTGGGTTATTTTTGGCACGTAAAACATCTGACCCAGCCCAAAATAACATGACTCTTTTTTTCCAGAAAAATGCCCAATCAAAAGTTCTACTTTTTGTGGTTGTTACATTAATAGAATAAACCACGTCACAAAAAGGAATTAGCAAAAAGGCTAGCAATCTATCCTTGTTCGTATAGTAGGTATCTAATGCTTTAACAGACACTCTCTTATCTCCAAAGGCTTTTATTTGCTTTTCTAAACGCTTTGTAAATAGGCATAACCCCACCAATATCACTCTCTTTCTCGCCATAATCTAATGCTTCAAATTTATTACATCGGCCTTCTTAACCAAAACAAGTTTAACATATAAACTAAACAATAGAAACAAGGCCAATCCCCAACCGGCTACTTTGAAGTAATTCAATTTATTATCATCAAAGATTTCCAAGTAAGGTAATAAGCCAAAAACTAAAAGTTGCAGAATAGTACCCAACAAACCAAGCCAAAAAAAGATTTTCTGTTTTTTAATAACCAAAGGTATAGTGGAAACTGGAGAAATAATAAAATTAACCATTAGCCAAGGTGCTAAGACTTCCGATATTTCACCACTAAAGCTCCATCTCTCACTCAATACAAATGAAAATATTTCTTCTCCAAAGAAGAATACAGTTGCAAACGGAAGGATAGAAAGCCCCGTAAGAACCAAGGTTGTTTTTTTCAATAAAGGGTATATGGCTTGCTTATTAGCAAAACTTTCAGAACATCTTTGAAAAAATACTTGACCAATAGAACCTCCTACAAGTGCTAAAGGAATTTTCAACATTCTAAAAGACATATCGTAGTTACCATAAGTAAATATATCAAAGTACTCCTTCATTAAAATTGCCAGAAGTAAATCTCTTCCTGTATCTAAGATAACATGTGGCAGGTTGACTTTTGGATAATCTTTATATTCTTTTAATAATACAAACTGTTTCTTTTTACTGTTTTGAAACTCATCCCTTCCTTTGATTTTAAAGAAATCCAAAATAAAGACGATAGCCGAGGAAAAGATACCTAAAATAGTAGCTATAATTAATCCTGGAACTCCGAATCCGAGTAGTCCTGCGAAAATTCGAAAACCATTCATACCTAGGCTTTCCGTAATTTTCGATGCCGTAATTCTTTTAAAGGCCTTATTTGTTAATGCCCAATTGGTCCCTAAGGTTCTAAAAATGATTCCAAAACTAGCTGCGGCAAGAGCAATAATAAAAAATTGAAATTCTAAATCTCTTTCTCCCAACAAACTGTAGAGTAAACCACATGTTAATACCGCCAACATAGAATACAAACTGATTCTTAATGCTGCTCGGAAGAGTTGAAAACCATGTGATTTATTTTTAGGCAATGGAATGGCCATTTCATACCTCGCAGTTGCTATAGAGGAGATAAAGGTAGCCCACCTTAAAAAATAACCCAACTCCCCCATTTCATCTGGAGTAAACAAACGCGCTATCACTGGCTGTAAGCCTAGACTTATGACCTGAGCTAACACCGTCCCTGATGTGAGTAGTACAACTGATTTAACCAGTTCTGATTTTAAATTGATACGCTTTAGCATGCTTGTTCTTAACGGCTGCAAAGATAGGTTTATTATAGAAAATGAACCTACTCTGCTCTTCCTTTTCAGTATACGAAAGTAAGTAAAAGAAAAAAGCCCTCTTACACGGGGTAAAAGGGCTTTATTTATAGTTTATCTTCTTCTATTTTGCGTAGTTCACAGATCTTTTCTCTCTGATCACCGTCACTTTAACCTGACCAGGGTAGGTCATTTCTGTTTGAATTTTTTGAGAAATAGTAAATGATAATTCATCAGCTTTTAAATCTGATACTTTTTCACTTTCTACCATTACTCTCAATTCTCTACCGGCCTGGATGGCGTATGCATTGGTTACACCGTCGTAAGATAAAGCCAAGCTTTCAAGGTCCTTAATACGTTTGATGTAACTTTCAACGATTTCACGACGTGCACCTGGTCTTGCACCAGAAACGGCATCACACACCTGAACGATAGGAGCGATTAATGATTTCATCTCCACTTCGTCGTGGTGGGCACCGATGGCATTACACACATCTGGCTTTTCTCCATACTTCTCTGCCCACTTCATACCTAACACCGCGTGTGGTAATTCTGGCTCCTCGTCTGGAACTTTTCCTATATCGTGTAACAATCCTGCTCTCTTGGCTAACTTCACATTTAAACCTAACTCTGCAGCCATAACCGCACAAAGGTTTGCTACCTCTCTAGAGTGTTGCAACAAGTTTTGTCCGTAAGACGAACGATACTTCATTCTACCTACTGCTCTTGTTAATTCTGGGTGTAAACCGTGAATTCCTAAATCAATACACGTTCTTCTTCCAGTTTCAGCAATTTCTTCTTCTAAAGATTTCTTGGTTTTCGCAACTACCTCTTCAATTCTTGCAGGGTGAATACGTCCATCAGAAACCAATTGGTGTAAAGATAAACGAGCGATCTCTCTTCTTACAGGATCGAAACAAGAAAGGATAATTGCCTCTGGTGTATCATCAACAATGATCTCAACTCCAGTAGCTGCTTCTAAAGCTCTAATGTTACGTCCTTCTCTACCAATGATACGTCCTTTTACTTCGTCAGAATCAATATTAAATACAGAAACAGAATTCTCAATTGCCTGTTCAGTAGCTACACGTTGGATTGATTGAATAACGATTTTTTTCGCTTCGCGATTCGCATTCAACTTTGCCTCATCGGTAATGTCTTTGATGTAAGCCATCGCATCCGTACGCGCTTCATCTTTGATTGCCTCCATCATTTGCTTCTTCGCTTCTTCTGGCTGCATCCCTGAGATACGAGACAATTCCAACACTCTTTTTTGTTGTAACTTCTCTAACTCTTCGTTCTTTAATTCAACTGTGTTGATTTTATCATCCAAGGATTTTTGCTGTACAGCTAGAGCCTTTTCTTTACGGTTTACTTCCTCCGTTTTCTTCGATAAATTTTTCTCCTTGTTCTTGGTTCTATCTTCGGCAGATTGCAATTTGCGCTCTCTGTCTTTGATCATTTTTTCGTGATTCTCTTTCAAGTTCAAGAACTTCTCCTTGGCTTGTAAAATCTTATCCTTCTTAAGGGCTTCACCTTCTGTCTCAGCCTCCTTGAGGATCTGTTCCTTCCTCTTTTTAAGGAGTACATTTTGTACCACAAAAGCAACTACTGCTCCGGCTACAACTCCTATTACTATTCCTATTATTATGTCCATAATTTATATTAAAAAAAAATCCCACCGCGTACAGCCATGTGCTGACACTTGTGGGAAACTATTATATATGAATACTGCAATTTACGCTAGTACATCGGCCAAATTGTTCAACAGGGTCATCAGCTCCTTCTTATCTATATCAGATGCTGGTTTTGCCCCATTTTCTACTTTGGTCGCTAACTGTAGAGCGGTCATTGCAAGTAAATCTTGCATATCTTTTACGGCATAGTTGTCTTGTAACATCTTGATGCTACTGTTTATTTTCTCTGCTGCGGCTTTGATCTTTTCCTCTTCACCTTCATTAATGGTGAGCGGATAATTTCTTCCAGCTACAACAACTTTTATAGACAACTTGCTCATTCTATCTATTGCTTCAAACGATTTATACAATCGTCAATTTCCCTTACTAAAAAGTCTATTTCTTCATCATTTACCTGCGCGGAGTTGGCTTTCGCTTCACTCTCTTTTAAAGCTGCGTTTAAATGATCTACTTGAGATGTTAGGTCTAATACTTCCGCTTGCTTATTTTCTAAGTTACGTGTAAGCATTGCTACCTTATCTTGCAAAGACGCATTATCATTTCGCATTGTAGCCAATTCTGACTTCAACGCCTCTCCTCTTTTCTGGATTTCTTGTATGATAAGCTTAATGTCTTGCATAAAATATGACTTACTACAAATGTAGCATTCGATTGATTATATTCAAAGTTTTACTTGTGAATTGTCATTAAAAAAATTTAGACCTATAAACACCGTCTCAAAAGCCCATAGCTCGCCTTCTTTATCATTTTGATATGACATAAAAACAACACTAGCAGTTAGCACTTCATTTCTAAGCAATTAATCACAAAACACGCTATAACTTTACGCGTCTACCCTTAAAATTGAAGACAAAAAAAACGCTGCTTACAAAAAGTAAACAGCGTTTAATATGTTTTAAATAATGTTTGATACTTACACCAACATCATAACTGGGTTCTCCATGTATTGCTTGAAAGTATTCAAGAACGCCGCTCCTGAAGCTCCATCAACCACTCTGTGATCACATGATAAAGTAACCTTCATAACGTTTCCTGGCACTACAGCTCCATTCTTAACAACTGGTACTTGTTTGATACCTCCAACAGCTAAAATACAGCTATCTGGTGGGTTAACAATAGCTGTAAACTCTTCTACACCAAACATTCCTAAGTTAGAAATTGTAAATGTATTTCCTTCCCAATCTTTAGGTTGTAATTTTTTATCTTTTGCTGCTTGTGCTAATTGCTTCACTTCCGCACCAATTTCGCTCATTCCTTTAGAATCTGCAAAACGGATAACTGGAACTAACAACCCTTCATCAACTGCAACTGCTACACCAATGTGAATGTGCTCATTTCTACGGATGAAATCTCCCATCCAAGCAGAATTGATTGCTGGGTGCTTTCTCAATGACATAGAAACCGCTTTGATTACCATATCGTTGAAAGAAACTTTCACACCTTCCTGTGCATTGATCGCTTTACGAGCTGCCATCGCGTTGTCCATATCTATATCCATCGTGATGTAGAAATGAGGCGCTGTAAACTTGCTCTCTGCCAATCTTCTTGCAATTGTTTTACGCATTTGAGAAACGTTCTCATCTGTGTAAGACTCTTGACCTGCAACTGCAGTTCTCACTGGAGCTGCACTTCCTGCTGCCGGTACGTAAGGTACATAGTGCTCAACATCGCGCTTAACGATTCTACCGTTCTCACCTGTCCCTTTTACCAAAGCGATATCAATACCTTTATCTTCTGCTAATTTCTTTGCCAATGGAGAAGCAAATATTCTGTCTCCGTTTGGACTTGCAACTGGAGCTGCTGCTGGCTGAGGAGCTGGAGTTGCCGCCGGTGCAGGTTTCTCTGCTGCTGGAGCAGGAGCTGCAACTGGAGTCTCTTCTTTCTTCTCTTCTGTTTCTGGAGCCGCTGCTGGAGCTGCTGCACCTGCATTTGCTAAAATCTCCTCAACATTCTCACCCTTCTCACCTATGATCGCCAAAACGTCATTTACAGGTGCTGTAGCTCCTTTTTCCACACCGATGTGTAACAATACACCGTCGTAGAAAGATTCGAATTCCATGGTAGCCTTGTCTGTTTCGATTTCCGCTAACAAGTCTCCAGAACTAACTTCTTCTCCTACTTTTATATGCCATTCTGCTACTACACCTTCTGTCATAGTATCAGACAACTTCGGCATTAAAATTACTTCAGCCATTTTATTCTAATGTTTTTTAGTATTCTATAATATAAGGGTAATCTTCTTGCATGTATACGTCTTCGTATAACTCTTTCCCTTCTGGGTATGGTGAATTTTCAGCAAATTCAATTGATTCCTGAACTTCTTTCTTCACCCAGTCTTGAATTTCTTTGATTTCTTCTTCTGTTAAGAACTTATTGTCTTTAATTACTTGTAGACAGTGCTCAACAGGATCTTGTGCTTGGTACTCAGCAACCTCTTCTTTTGTTCTGTATTTCTGAGGGTCTGACATAGAGTGACCTTTGTATCTGTATGTACGGATATCTAATAAAGTTGGTCCTTCTCCATTTCTAGCTCTTGTTGCAGCTTCTTCTATTGCCTCGTGTACTGCTTCTGGCGACATACCATTAACAGACTGAGAAGGCATTTCGTAAGAATCTCCAATTTTAGAAAGATCAGTTACGTTAGTTGTTCTTTCAACTGAAGTACCCATGGCGTAGTTATTATTTTCTATGATGAAAATTACTGGTAATTTCCAGTTCATTGCCATGTTGAATGTTTCGTGTAAAGCACCTTGACGTACAGCACCGTCTCCCATAGAAACAAACACTACATTATCCGTCTCGTTGTACTTTTCAGCAAAAGCTACACCCGCTCCCATAGGAATTTGTGCACCAACGATTCCGTGACCTCCCATAAAGTTTTTCTCTTTATCAAAGAAGTGCATAGAACCACCTTTACCTTTAGAACAACCTGTTGTTCTTCCGTAAAGTTCTGCCATTAAAACACGAGGATCAGTACCTAATCCGATAGGGTGAGCGTGATCTCTATACGCTGTCATGTGCTTATCTGTTGGGCGAGAACCAGAAACAGTTCCTGCAACTACAGCCTCTTGACCGATATAAAGGTGACAGAATCCACCAAATTTTTGTTGTATATATAACTGACCTGCCTTCTCTTCGAATTTACGCATAAGAAGCATGTCCTTGTACCATTTTATGTATTGTTCTTTAGAAAACTTTAACTGACTTTTCGCAGCGCTTTTACGCGTAGTTTTCTTTGGAGCTGAAGCTGATTTTGTAGCCATAATCATTCACCATTTATCTAATTGGGCAAATATAGAATTTTGTTTTTAATAAAAAGGAAAAAAATCCCCCACTTCCCTTGTACGGTTCTTCGAGAATCCTTGATTCCTAAAACCACTATCACTTGGTATTTTTATCTCTGAAAAATGCACACACAAAAAAAGAGGATATTAATCCTCTTTTACTTGGCGATAAACCTCCTTGGCTGTCGCTTCAAATTCTTCTCTCAAATCTGAATCAATGATACCTCTTCCTAGCTCAAAGTTTTCTTTAAATTTTGGAAGACTCAAAGCAGCTAAAACCCTGGCTCCATTTCTCGGAAAACGATTGGCTCCTATCTCTAATACGCTCTTAGCCCCTCTTCCACCGGGGGAGGTGGCCATTAAAAACATAGGTTTATTTTGAAAAACTGTTTCGTTAGGAATTCTTGAACACCAATCTAACAAGTTTTTAAAAGCAGCAGTATACGCTCCGTTGTGTTCCGCTAATGAAAGTAAAATTAAATCACACCTTTTTAGGGTGTTGATAAAATCATAAGCTGCATTTGGAATCCCATGCGCTTTTTCTTCATCTATTCCATATATAGGAAGTTTGAATTCATTGATATCTAAATAACGAATATCACATCCTTTAAAATAGGTAGACACATGAGTTACTAAAGCTTTGTTGATGGAATTTTTGCTATTACTTCCAGCAAAGGCTAATATTTTCATACTTAGGTTTTGGAATCAAGAAAGATAGAAAATTATTCAATAATATCTTTCCAATCTTCACTTCTTTGCCTAACGGCGTTCACATATCCACAAACTGCTTTTGCTTTGTACCCCTCTTTTGTCAGCAAATCAAAGGTTTTAAGTACTAATTCTTTTCCTATACCTTTTCCTCTGTAAACTTCAGGAACCTCAGAATACACTAAATGAAGTACACCATCTTTTTCTTGGTAATCTATAAAGGCTTCTCCTCCATCGTTTACTTTTAAAACAAACTTTTTCGCTGCCTTATCATGAATTATCTGGTTCTCCATTATTCTTCCTTTAATTTATCAGCATACATTTTTCTGAACTTTGCCAATTTGGGTGAGATAACGGCCTGACAATAACTTTGCTCACCATTATTATTAAAGTAATCTTGGTGATACTCTTCAGCATCGTAAAATATTGTTAGTTCCTCCAAAGTAGTTGTTACTGCATCATCATACACCTGCTGCATTTCCTTTAAGACTTCTTGCGCCGTTTCTTTTTGTTGGGCATCATGATAAAAGATACAAGATCTATATTGTGTACCTACATCTCCACCTTGTCTATTTAAGGTAGTAGGATCATGACTCGTCATAAAAATTTGCAACAACTCCTTATAAGAAATCACATCTGCATCAAACTTTACCTGAACCACTTCTGCGTGACCGGTTAAACCAGAACACACCTCTCTATAAGTTGGTTTTCCCGGTGCATTACCTCCTGTATATCCAGAAATAACTGTTTCAACACCTTTTAATCTTCTCATTAGTGTTTCAACACACCAAAAACATCCACCACCAAAAGTGGCCAATTGCATATTATTCATGCTCTCCTTCTTTTAATAAACGTATACTTGCTGAATTCACACAATATCTTAATCCGCTGGGGGCTGGTCCATCTGGAAAAACGTGTCCCAAATGAGAATCACAAGCATTGCATAATATCTCCACCCTCACCATGCCGTAAGAAACATCCTTTTTGTAAGCTACGGCATTCTCTTTATAAGGCTGTGTAAAACTCGGCCATCCTGTGCCTGATTCAAACT
Source organism: Lishizhenia tianjinensis (assembly GCF_900116425.1). Lineage (GTDB taxonomy): Bacteria > Bacteroidota > Bacteroidia > Flavobacteriales_D > Crocinitomicaceae > Lishizhenia > Lishizhenia tianjinensis. The sequence continues at coordinate 365,038 of NZ_FPAS01000003.1, forward strand.
TTATTGTTGAATCAAACAAAATGGTGTCACAACACACACAAGTATACTTCCCCGGATCATGGGCTTTACATAAAGCACCCGTATGCGGCGCTTCTGTTCCATGCTGTCGGGTAATCCTATAGGTTTCAGCATCCAATAACTCCCTCCACTCCTGATCACTTTTTTCTACGCGTTTTTCAGGCGATGGAGCTCCATGGTTAGCGTACTTTATTACATCGTTCCAATTGAGCATATTTTCTCCTCTCTTATTTTTCTTTCTCCTTTTAATGATAAACCTCATTCTCTCGTCCTTTGGTTTATTCCGAAGTAAAATTAAACATCCAAGACCAATAATTGTTGTCTATTCCTTACCGAATTGATTTTTTCTAAATAAAAAAAGGAGGGACTTACGCACCTCCTCCTTTTCCTGCCTTTTTTAAAGCGTAATTATCTATCTAAATGCGACGCATCCAATAAGTCTAAAACAGTTTTCACAGGACTAAAACTCTCTGAAGGAACTTCTACAAATAGCGTATTCCAATTGGCCATTCCACCATTCCAAAGTCCTGGATTTTCTCTAAATTTTATATTCACTCCTTTGTAAGCTTTGTCTACCACAAAGTATTTATCCTTGTCTACATATTCATCTAAATCCAACTTATTCCCTGCTAAGTCTTGCGGGTTTAGCACCATCATCACCGGGTTAAAATATTGAGATTGCACCATTTTATTGTACTGATCTCCCTTCGGACTAATCTGCGCTTTTTCTACAATTTGCTTAGATACACCGCTTTCATCTTCTACCCAAAATGGCCCCCCACCTGGTTGACCTTCATTTCTAACCATACCACAAACACGCATAGGCCTATTCATGAAAGCTAACAATTCCTCTTCCTCAAAGGTTTCGAAATCTTCTTCTAAAGGAGCAAACTGATATTCCTGATTCAATTTAGCCAAGGCAATTTTCGGTGTATTCGATTTTAAAGCCTCTTGCATGTCCTTTTTAAACTCTAAAAGGAGTCCGGCCATGTACTTTAAACTATCTACACTTGTCTCCGATAAATTTTCGTGTTGTACGTTATCTATGTTTTTAATAAAGATCAAATCCTCTTGCAAGGAGTTTAAGTTTTGTAACAAAGCACCATGTCCCGAGGGTCGAGTTAAAATTTCTCCTTCCTCCGTTTTTACAACAGTACCATTACTATTAAACGCCACTGCATTTGTTGCTGGAGACTGTTCTGAGAAGGTTACATTTAAATTGAGTCCAGTTAAATGCTGCACACTCAATAGACTGGTCGTAATTTGTTCTTCGAAGTTTTTATTGATGGTAAAATGAAAGTGTAATTCATCTTCTTTGAGTCGAATAGCCTGTAAAACCTGCTCTTGAAAAGCGTTTAAAATAAACCTCCCGTTGCGGTGAAAAGGAATTAAGCCCTTGGGTAAACTTCCTAAATTGAGGCCTTCTTTTTCCAAGATGAAGTGAATAATTTCTTCTACTTCGTAATCGTACTTCGCAATGCGTTTTTTCAATTCAAAGGGAAGTAATTCAAAAAAAGCGAACTTCTTTAAATTGGAAAAGAATCGTTCTACCTTACCCCTATCCTCTTCTGAGGGAGAACTTAAAAAATCATATAAAAACTGAAACATGCGCGAACCCGATCCTGAAGCCGGAATAAAAACAGCTGTTTTCAAATCCGTATCTGCATAAACGGTCTTGAAGTAATTGCGCTCGATTTTGTTGTGTTTGATAACACCATCATTGAGTTTACAAACGCTGTGTAACTTTACTTCTGGGTGTTTACTAAAAACTTCTTCGCGTTGTTTTTCTATACTTTTTTCTAAATCAATCATTGGATTAGATAGCTATAAATTCTGTAATTTCGTGTTTTTCCGAAACTGTGAATATAGCAATTGAATTTATAAAATATAGCTTTCGCGCCAAAAGAAGACATGGTGTGCATTCGCCCTATGTTTATAGATTGCAAGATGAAAGCTTTAAAAATGATTTCAGCGCTACCTTCTTAAAAAGCTTTAAAAGCTTTGAAAAAGCGTTGACAAAAAATTCTGAGCTTATTGCAGTAAATCCCTTTGGGGCTGGATCTAAAAAGGGGAAAAAGAAGCAACTCCCATTGAACAAGCTTGCAAATAGAGCCAGGACTTCTTCCAAATATGGAAAACTTATTTTTCAATTGGGCGAACATATAGGCGCTCAACATGTATTGGAATTAGGCACCCATCTAGGAATTGGAACGGCTTATTTAAGTCAAATCTCTACCCTTAAATCCTTAACAAGTGTAGAAGGTTGTGCCAATTTACACCGCAAGGCTCACGATCATCTTACCCAATTAGGTATACAAGATAAGTGTACTTTAGTGCGAAATACCTTCGAAGCTTTTATTGAGCAAGACAATACTGTTTACGACCTCATTTTTATAGACGGTGATCATCGTTCGGAGGCTTTGTTTGAGATTTTAGAAGGTTTGCAAAAGAACATACACAACGAAACCTTGTTGGTAATAGATGATATACGTTGGAGTAAAGACATGTTTAAAGCTTGGCAAGAATTAATTGCAAAAAATGACTATCATTTGAGCATGGATTTCTTTAGAATGGGCGTGCTAGCGGTAAGGAAAAACCAAGAAAAAGAACATTTTATATTGAAAAAGAAATAGATGAAAGTATATACAAAAACAGGAGATAAAGGAGAAACCTCTTTAATAGGCGGTGTTCGTGTAAAGAAATATGATTTACGCATAGAAGCTTATGGAACGGTAGACGAGTTAAACTCTTTTGTAGGTATAATTCGCGATCAGGAAATTAAGGAAGAATACTACCACCAATTGATAGAAATACAGGACAGATTATTTACCATAGGTTCTATTTTAGCAGCGGCACCAACTTCTAGGATGAAGTTACCTGAACTTGAAGAGAAAGACATCACTTTCTTGGAAGAAGCCATGGATAAAATGGATGAAGAATTAGAGCCTATGCGTTCTTTTGTTTTACCGGGAGGACATACCACTGTTTCGCATACGCACATTGCGAGATGCGTTTGTAGACGTGCGGAGAGAAACACCATAGCATTGGCTGAAGAAGCAGAAGTTTCTCCATTAGTGATACAATATTTAAACAGATTAAGCGATTATTTATTTGTACTCTCTCGCAAGTTAACCAAGGATTTAAATGCAAAAGAAATTCCTTGGAAACCAAGAATGTAATTCTTGCGTAGATAGAAAAAAGGCAAGTAAGTAGTCGAAAATTTGGATTTATAGAAATAAAAATTACTTTTGCCGAAATTAAAGACTTTTAAAAACTTAAGATATGTATTGGACTCTAGAACTTGCTTCTTACTTAGAAGACGCACCGTGGCCAGCAGCAAAGGATGAATTAATTGATTTCGCAATTAGAACTGGAGCTCCTTTAGAGGTAGTAGAAAACCTACAAGCTATTGAAGACGAAGGTGAGATTTACGAAAGCATCGAAGATATTTGGCCTGATTATCCGACCAAAGAAGACTTCTTCTTTAACGAGGACGAATATTAATAAAATATTTCCCGGTTCTTGATGAATCGGGATTTTTTTTGCCTTTTGCGCTAGGGATAGCAGCGATAGCTCTGCAGAGGGAAAGTTTATATTTTGTGAAAGTTTGAAAGCGACCTAAGAAGCTTTAAAACGACCTGACAAAATAGACTTTACCGCCAAGGACTAAAGCGCATAGCCCGCTTGAGCGCCCTACCCTACTTTTCTCTCATTATCAATTTGTAAATAAATTGTTAGCAAGGAATTAACGCCGGTAATCAATCCCGCTTTTTTGTCATACAACTACTCCTCTACCGAAATTAAATCTGACGCGACTAGTCGATTTTTGGTAACGAAGGTGACAGAGTGTCACCCCAACACAACTGGAATGGTTTGTGACAAGACCAGGGAAACGAATTAAACAACAAAAGGTCGTTCTAAATTTTAACAAAACACTATTTTTGGGACGACAATAAAAAAATACGAAGCCATCATGCTTGGAGGAATATTAAAAAAATTATTAGGTGATAAATCTGTGAAAGACAGAAAAGACTATCAACCTATTATAGATAAAACAAACGAGATTTTCGTTACCCTATCATCTATCAGCGATGACGAATTAAGAGCTAGAACCATATCTTTTCAGGAGCAAATTGCGAAGGCAACTGCTGAATTAGAAAACGAAGTAGCTGACTTAGACAAGAAAGCGAATGATCCTGCAACATCTGTGATTGAAAAAGAGAGCATCTTTGATAGAATAGACAACTTATCAGGAGAGATAGACAAGAAGATAGAGGAAGTTTTAAAAGATATTCTTCCAGACGCTTTTGCTACGATTAAGGAAACAGCAAGAAGATGGTCTGCCAACAAACAGTTAGTAGTTACGGCTACAGATTTGGACAGAGAGCTTTCACTAAAAAGTGATGGTATTACCATAGATGGAGACAAAGCAATTTGGGCCAACAAATGGACAGCTGCTGGATCTGAAGTAGAATGGAACATGGTACACTACGACGTACAGTTGATGGGTGGAGCTGTGTTGCACAACGGAAACATTTCTGAGATGCAAACCGGTGAAGGTAAAACCTTGGTAGCAACATTACCTGTTTACTTAAACGCCTTGGCTGGAAAAGGAGTTCACGTAGTAACGGTGAATGACTACTTAGCAAAACGTGACTCTGAGTGGATGGGGCCGCTTTACCAATTCCACGGTTTAACGGTAGATTGTATAGACAAACATCAACCCAACTCAGAAGCGCGTAAAAAAGCTTACCGTGCCAACATTACTTTTGGTACAAACAACGAGTTTGGTTTCGATTACTTAAGAGACAACATGGCAAGTGATTTAGGATCACTTGTACAAGGAAAGCACCACTACGCTATTATAGATGAGGTGGATAGTGTATTGATTGATGATGCACGTACGCCGTTGATTATTTCTGGTCCAACACCAAGAGGTGACCAACAAGAATTTGTGGCTTTAAAACCATTGGTAGAAAAAGTAGTAAGTGCTCAAAAAGCATTGATTACAAAAGTTTTTGCTGAAGCAAAGAAAGAATTGGCTGTAATTAACGCACCACTTGAAGACAAGAAAGCACAAAAGACAGCTTTAGAAGAAGGTGGTAAGAAATTATTAAGAGCTTACAGAGGTTTACCCAAGAACAAAGCATTGATCAAATTCTTATCTGAGCCAGGTGTGAAAGCGCACTTGCAAAAGACAGAGAACTTCTACATGGCAGAGCAAAACAAGCAAATGCCAATTATCGATAACGAATTATACTTCGTAATTGATGAGAAAAACAATACAATAGATTTAACGGATAAAGGAATTGACTTAATTTCTGGAAATGATGATCCTAAATTCTATATTTTACCAGACATCGGTTCGGAGATTGCAGAATTAGAAAAAGCAGGGTTAACACCTGAAGAGTTAAGTGCGAAGAAAGATGAATTGATTAGAGATTACTCTATCAAATCTGAGCGTATCCACTCTATTAACCAATTGTTGAAAGCCTACACTTTATTTGAGAAAGAAGTAGAATACGTTATTCAAGAAGGTAAAGTAAAGATTGTTGATGAGTCAACAGGTCGTATTATGGAAGGTAGACGTTACTCTGACGGATTGCACCAAGCCATAGAAGCGAAAGAAAATGTAAAAGTTGAGGCGGCTACACAAACTTACGCTACGGTTTCTTTACAGAACTACTTTAGAATGTACCACAAGTTATCGGGTATGACGGGTACAGCGGAAACGGAAGCGAAAGAATTCTGGGACATCTACGAATTGGATGTTGTAGTAATTCCAACCAACCGTCCGATAGCCAGAGAAGACAAAAACGATTTAGTATACAAAACACAGCGTGAGAAATTCAATGCTGTTATTGAAGAGGTTCAACGCTTAACAGAACAAAACAGACCTGTATTGGTAGGTACCACTACGGTAGAGATTTCTGAATTGTTGAGTAGAATGCTTCAGATGAAAGGAATTCAGCACAATGTATTGAATGCCAAGCATCACCAAAGAGAATCTGAAATTGTAGCGGAAGCAGGTAGACCTAAAGCAGTTACGATTGCAACCAACATGGCCGGAAGGGGTACAGATATTAAACTTCAAGCGGGTGTTAAAGAAGCTGGAGGTTTAGCAATTATCGGTACGGAACGTCATGATTCTAGACGTGTTGACAGACAGTTAAGAGGTCGTGCTGGACGTCAAGGAGATCCAGGTTCATCTCAATTCTTTGTTTCTTTAGAAGATGATTTGATGCGTAAATTCGGTTCTGAGCGTATTGCACGTTTGATGGACAGAATGGGATTAGAAGAAGGTGAAGTGATTACACACAACATGATTTCTAAGTCGATTGAAAGAGCGCAGAAAAAAGTTGAAGAGAACAACTTTGGTAACCGTAAGCACTTGTTAGAATATGATGATGTAATGAACGCGCAACGTAAGGCGATTTACAAGAAACGTAAAAACGCATTGTACGGAGACCGTTTAGATTTAGACATCGCCAACATGTTCTACGACATGGCTGAGACGATTTGTAACCAATACAACGCACCAGGTTCTTTCAAAGATTTCGAATTAGACTTGATCCGTACCTTGGGTATTCAATCACCAGTTGATGAGAAAGCATTCGATTCTATGAAGAAGGATGATTTGATCAACGAGGTGTACGACAAAGCCCTTACAAAATACGAAGAGAAAAACGCGAAGTTGGCGCAGATGGTTATGCCAACGATAGAGAACTTATACCAAGATCCGGCGAATCACGACAGACACATCAAAGTTCCATTTACAGATGGAAGACGTGGTATGGAAGTGAGTTCTACGATTAAGGAAGCAAAAGAAACGAACTGTAAGTCTATCATCAAAAACTACGAAAAAGCGATTGTTTTAGGATTGATAGACAATGAGTGGAAAGAGCATTTGAGAGAAATGGACGACTTGAAAGTAGCTGTACGTCAAGCACAGTACGAGCAAAAAGATCCATTAGTAATTTACAAAATTGAATCGTTCAACTTGTTTAAGGCAATGATGAATAGATTGAATGAGGAAACTACTGAATTCTTAGTAAAAGCGATTATTCCAGTTCAACAACAGGTTCAGAGCTCTAACCAAGGAGTTCAGGCAGAGAATCATTACGACAAAGCCAAAGCAATTGAAAGAGAAGCGAGCAACCAAACGGCTACAGCTCCTCAACAATTCCAAGGTAGTCAAGGTTACGACGAAGCAATGGCGAACTCAGCGAGACAAAGTGCTCCAAAACCACAACCTGCAGTAGCAGACAAGAAAATAGAGCGTAACGCTCCTTGTCCATGTGGAAGTGGTAAAAAATACAAGCAATGTCACGGTAAATAAACACCGTACAACATAAATTGAAAAAAGGCTATCCATTGGGTAGCCTTTTTTTATTTAAGGATTTAAAAATTTAAGGATTCATGTTTCGGTACTTCGACTGTCGCTCAAAACAGCACTCCACTCGAGAACTTGTGGACGTTTGTTAGGATTTGAGGAATTTCAGTTAGAATGGGGTTAGAATTATTCTAGATCCTCTAGGAGTTTTCTTTTAGTATAAATTTTCTTTAATTTGGAGTAACTCAACCACTCAAAAGAATTATTTACATAACCCTTGATATTTATGTTTTTTTTTTTAGGTTTACTTCGATTGGAAAAGGCCTTAACCAACTCAAGGTATTTGTATTGATACCTTTTTTAAATCAATACCTAAATTAATTTCAAAAAAAGAATAAATTAATCTGACACACTTTTTGGGATATTACCAAAGGTTCCCATCTTACTTTTCAAAATATGATATTCAAACTCATCATTCTACTCCTTTTGATTCAAAGTTGTTCGAGTACAACTCGTTCTGAACTTAAAAATCAATTAATCCATCTCCAAAAAACAAAAATCAAAACTATTAACTCCAAAGATTTAAACCTTTCTCTATCTTATGCCATACAATACCCTAATTCGTCCAATATTTACTTGACAGGTGCTAGAACAGACAGCTTATTTGTATTCAAATTAAACCTTAATGATTTCGAGCTTGAAAAAGTTCTAGGCATACCTTCCAATTTTCATTTGGAAGCCTATGCTATTGATGAAAGTTCGTTAAACACCTATTTATTCACAGGGGATACATTGATGGTATTTAACCAGAATTCGAGTTTACTTAGTAAGAATGCCTTTGGAACACTTCCTAAAGGGTACATTTCCAATTTAAACCCTGTTGGATTCAATCCTATTATTGAAAACAACAACCTTTTTATTGAATACTTCCCCAACATCAAGAAAACATATAAAAGTCAATTGTTATACAGACAACCTCTTCAATTGAAAGTAGACTTGAACACTTTAAAACATGACTTTTTGAAAATGACTTATCCCAAAGAATATCAATCTAAATGTTACGGTTTCAAATTTATTCCAGATCGAATCGTGAATAGTAAAGGTGAACATATCTTTACATTTCCGTATAACGACTCTGCATATATTTACGACAAACAAGGGAATCAAGTTGATACAAGGTATTTTGGTACAGAACAGAACAATAACTTTCCGTTTATACCATATGAAGAAATTCAGAACTTACAATCTGAGGTATTCAATCAATTTAACCAAGAAATATCTCACTATGCATTTACCCAAGCTCATACCTACTCCAATTTGCTCACAAGACATTTCATTACTAAGGAAAATTCTTCTAACCAAACACAGAATGAAATTGTGTTTTATAATTCAGATTGGGAATATTTAGGGAACATCAAAACAAAAAAAATACTTTGTTTATTCGACTCTGAAAAACATGGATTAGTTCAGCTCAAAATTCACAACGAAAACATTGAAATATATGATTATAAATTTTAAAAACTACGGATTATATACTCTACTATATTTTCTTTTCACAATTACGTCATGCAGTTCAATTGAAAAAGACAATGTCAATACTTACTCTAAGATTGAAATGTACACCAAAGAAAATTACAAAAACCGAGTTGAATCTTTTATATCTACATTTGAATATGCACCAAAATACGCACTGATAGATTATGGTAATTGTGCTCAATGTTCGCAAGGTTTTATCGACAACTTTTTCATGGTTTTACCTAAAAATGAAGAAATTAGAGTGATTTTTAACGACTCCTCTGTTTATTTCAAGTTTCATGAAGCTTTTCCAAAATTACTATGGGACTATTCAAAACTGGAAAACTGGAAAAAAAACAACATTGAAAGTTCGAAAATTCTGTATTACGAGCAATTGGAATCAGGTGGTCTTAGGTTATTAAACTGATAAAGAAATCTGGTTTTAGAGAGTTTTCTATTTCACAGTAAATAAACACCGTACAACATAGATTAAAAAAAGGCTATCCATTGGGTAGCCTTTTTTTTATTTAAGGATTTAAGAACAGACTTGCGTCTGTGATTTAAAAATTTGATGGATTTGAGCAATTTCAGTTTGAGTGGTGGTAGAATTATTCGAGATCTCTAGAAATCTAAGTGTCTAGCTTCTCATTTCAATTGAAGTAATACAGCAACTCAAACGAAATATTTTCTAAAATAAGCGTATCGTTAACATCCATTTCATTTATTAATCTGCAGGAAGGAATATTCCCTTTTACTTTTTGTTTCACATGATATTCACTCTGTTCTTTTAAGAAAGATTCTGTGATATCCACATACGCATCCGTTTCTTGCGAAAAATTCTTTGTGGTGTAATTCTTCTGATCTTTCGAGTAGTTCACTACTATTCCGGCGTTGTTATTCAACTGAAAAGGATGAGCTCCCACATAAGCTACTTCCTCCGTTGCTGCAACTACGTCGGCTTCATAAATCCCTTTGTCAACTGCGTAGTAAGCAAAAGCAATTTCTAGCAGCTCTTCATTGCTTTGGTTTCTATTCCTTACCAAACCTTTATTTTCATAGAAATAGTGATAATCCTGCTGGTTACCTCCCGTTACGATAATTACTTGACCAGATCCTCCGGTGTAGTTTACATTGTTTTCACCATCGTTCATGGAATAGTCCTTCCCCTCTTTCGTATAGGAAATTCTATCTTCAATTTCTTTTGGTTCTGGTGGTGTGTTGGGTACAGGAATTTCTTTTTTACATGCCGTTATAGATACGAGCACTACGAATGACAATAGTATTTTTTTCATTAGAATTGATTTAAGTGTGTTACGAAAATATAAAAACTACGCTTTGTTCCGCCCACAGCCTTGAATAATTAATGTTAAATGAATTAAAATCCGTTTCTTTGTACTCGATTTTAGAGATTATGGCACATAAAGCAGGTTTTGTTAATATAGTAGGGAGTCCAAACGTTGGTAAATCTACCTTGATGAACCGATTGGTTGGGGAAAAATTATCCATTGTAACTTCAAAGGCGCAAACTACGCGTCATAGAATTCACGGTATTGTAAATGAGGAGGATTATCAGATCATTTTTTCAGATACTCCGGGGGTTGTAAACTCTGCTTACAAGTTGCACGATGCCATGATGAGCTACGTGGAATCTTCTTTAAAAGATGCCGATGTTTTGTTATTCATTACAGACATTTTTGAAGATGAAATGAACCACAAGGCGACACTAGACAGAATCAAAAGATTGAAATGTCCGGTACTTTGTTTGGTGAACAAAATTGACATCAAAGATCAGGAGAAAGCGGCAGAACGTTTGGCGTACTGGCAAGAACAATTGCCAGAAGCTAGAGTTTTACCAATTTCTGCTTTGCATGGATTTAACGTAGATGCAGTTTGGGAAATCTTATTGGAATTGTTACCAGAAAACCCACCTTACTTTGATAAGGATGAGATCTCGGACAGACCGATGCGTTTCTTCGTTTCTGAAATCATAAGAGAAAAGATTTTCTTAAACACGAAAAAAGAAGTGCCTTACGCTTGTCAGGTAGAAATTACCGACTACAAAGACGAAGGACACATCGTAAAAATAAGAGCCGTAATCATAGTTGAACGCGACTCACAGAAAGGGATAATAATTGGTCAACAAGGCCGCATGCTGAAATACATAGGTATAGACGCACGAAAAGATTTAGAAGCATTCATTGGTAAAAAAGTATTCTTAGAAACTTTTGTTAAGGTGGACAAAGACTGGAGAGCTTCTGAAGGTAAATTAAAGAAATACGGATACTAAGATGAGTAACATTATTGCGATAGTAGGGAGACCCAACGTTGGGAAATCTACACTTTTTAATCGACTAACTGAATCGCGCAAGGCGATCGTTAAAGAAGTTAGCGGTGTTACGCGAGATAGAATATATGGACGTGGAGAATGGTGTGGTGTTGATTTTTCTGTAATTGATACAGGAGGTTACGTACAAGGTTCTGACGATATATTCGAAGATGAAATTGCCAAGCAAGTAAAGATAGCCATAGAAGAAGCTAACGTGATTATATTCATGGTAGATGTAATGACAGGAATTACAGACTTGGATGATGCGGTAGTAAACATTTTACGTAAGACGAAAAAGAAAATCTTCATTGGCGCAAACAAAGTTGATAACACAGATAGAATTGGTCTTTCTTCAGAATTCTGGGGATTAGGTTTAGGTGATGTTTATGACTTATCTGCAGTGAATGGATCTGGAACCGGAGAATTGTTAGATGATATCATCAAAGAATTCGACCAAGAGGACGATACAGACCTAGAGGAAGGATTACCAAGAATTGCTTTTGTTGGAAGACCTAACGTAGGTAAATCATCTATGATCAATGCTTTGATTGGTGAAGACAGAAATATCGTTACTAATATTAGTGGTACAACACGTGATTCAATCAATACAAGATACAATGCCTACGGTTTTGACTTCGTAATTATTGATACAGCAGGTATCCGTAAAAAGGCGAAAGTTACTGAGGACATAGAATATTACTCTGTTTTGCGTTCAATTAGAACGATAGAGAATTCTGATGTTTGTGTATTTATGATAGATGCTCAAGAAGGAATTCAAAAACAAGATTTGAACATTTTCTACATCTGTGAGAAAAACCACAAAGGAGTTGTAGTATTGGTAAACAAGTGGGATTTAATTGAAAAAGACCACACTACTACCAAGGCTTTTGAAGAAAAGATTAGAGAGCAGTTAGCGCCGTTTAACAATGTTCCTATCATCTTTACATCTGCCTTAACAAAGCAGCGTATACACAAAGCGTTAGAAACAACGATGGAAGTATACGAAAACAGAATTAGAAAAATACCAACATCAGTATTGAATGATGTTATGCAAGAAGTGATGGAACACAATCCACCACCTTCGGTGAAGGGGAAATTTATTAAAATTAAGTTTGTGAGTCAGTTACCAACCCACGCCCCAGCCTTTGCTTTCTTCTGTAACTTACCCCAATACATTAGAGATGATTACAAGCGATTCTTAGAAAATAAATTAAGAGAGAACTTTGATTTTGAAGGAGTTCCGATTCGTATATTCTTCAGGAAGAAGTAGATGGATATTTAGAAAGATAGAGGAAGGAAGCTGGGAGGCTTCCTTTTTTTTGGTCTCAAGTAATAAAAAATCTAAGTAGGTCGATAATTTCCCAATTCACACTTCTTAAAAAACAACTCGTATTTAGGGATTTGATATTTTCGGTGATTGTATTTAAAAGTAAACTCATCTAAATATACCTGTAAATGTAAAAGACTTACACCGTGATGAATCCCTTCTATGATCCTATTTACATTGTGCTGTAAGATTTTATCCATCCTCTCATTTAAGACACAAGTAGTGTTGCTAATGTTATTTTCACAAGCAATTGGGCAGATTTCAGTAGCTTTATATAATTTGGGAAAGGAATTATTGAATGGTTTATCAAGTAACTTGTTTTTTATTTCAATACATTTCATCAATGATAATTTAAACCTCAACAATTTCACCTTGTTTTGAGAGCTAAAGTACAACCTTGAATTCTTTGGTAATGCATGTAATTTACCATCCTTAATCTTCAACTCATCCATGGCTGGTAATTTCTTACATAAACTAAATACTAGACGGTCATTAATTTTACTGATTTCATAACGTATTTTCATGGACATATAGTACACCTTTTTATAGTGTTTACATCCCAACTTACGCTGGAGTTCCTTGTTTGACATAGGTTTCTTTGCATCAAGAATAAAATAAATGGCATACAACCATTCCTTATATGTTGCTTTAGAATTCTTCATAAAAGTCAACATCTTCACGGTCGTTTTACTTCTACAATCCAAGCATCTCCAGTATTTATGCTTATCCTTCCAGGTTATCTTTTCACTTTTACAATGGTGGCATTTTGGTCGTTTTTGATCTATTTCTTTTTTAAAATAATCAAAGCACTCCTCCTCGGTAGAAAATCGTTTTACGAATTCATATTCTGACATGATAGTTAAGGTTAATGGTTGATTCACTAAAAGTTAAGAAAATCCATTCAAAAAATAAAATTTTGGAAACTAACGACCTACTTAACAACTTTTCTTTCAAGCTCCTAATCCCCCTCCTCCCCCCTCCATTATTTTAATCCTACCCCCCTTTTTCTGTAACTTTTCTAACCTCCAGAATTTAAAATTTATATTACATTTGCTTTACCAAAAAAAAAATTATAATGGCAAGTAAATTCCAAGCTGAGATTGATGCTTTCATGGCGAAAGTAAAAGCTATTCATGGACATGAAGCTGAATTTATTCAAGCAGTTGAAGAGGTTGCAGAAACTGTAATCCCTTTCATGAATGATAATCCAAAATACAAAGAACACAACATTTTAGAGCGTATCGTTGAACCTGAAAGAACTATCATCTTTAGAGTTCCTTGGTTAGACGACAACGGAAAACCACAGGTGAACAGAGGATACCGTGTTGAGTTTAACTCTGCTATCGGACCATACAAAGGTGGTTTACGTTTCCACCCTTCTGTTAACTTGTCTATCCTTAAATTCTTAGGATTCGAGCAAATCTTTAAAAACTCTTTAACTACTCTTCCTATGGGAGGTGGTAAAGGTGGATCTGATTTCGACCCTAAAGGAAAGTCTGACAATGAAGTAATGCGTTTTTGTCAATCTTTCATGACAGAATTATCTCGTCACATTGGACCAGATACTGACGTACCAGCTGGAGATATAGGTGTTGGTGGACGTGAGATCGGTTACATGTTCGGACAATACAAGAGATTAAGAAACGAATTTACTGGTGTTTTAACTGGTAAAGGACGTAACTGGGGTGGATCTTTAATTAGACCAGAAGCTACAGGTTACGGTACAATTTACTTCGCTAAAGAAATGTTAGCAACTAGAGGAGATAGCTTTGCTGGTAAAACAGTAGCAATTTCTGGATCTGGAAACGTTGCTCAATACGCTTGTGAAAAAGTAAATGAATTCGGTGGTAAAGTTGTTTCTTTATCTGATTCTAAAGGATACATCTACGATCCAGCAGGAATTGACGCGGAGAAATTAGCTTACGTAATGGAATTGAAAAACGTAAGACGTGGAAGAATTTCTGAGTACGCTGATAAATTCGAAGGTGCATCTTTCCACGAAGGAGAGCGTCCTTGGGGATTAAAAGTTGATGTTGCAGTACCTTGTGCTACACAAAACGAATTGAACGGAGAGGAAGCTAAAACTTTATTGGCGAACGGATGTATCTGTGTTGCTGAGGGTGCAAACATGCCTTCTACTCCAGAAGCTATCGAAGCATTCCACGCTGCTAAAATCTTATTCTCTCCAGGTAAAGCTTCTAACGCTGGTGGTGTTGCTACTTCAGGTTTAGAAATGTCTCAAAACTCATTGAGAATGAGCTGGACAGCTGAAGAAGTTGATGCTAAATTACATGGAATTATGGTAAGCATCCACGAACAGTGTGTGAAATACGGTACAATGGAAGATGGAACTGTTGACTACGTGAAAGGTGCAAACATTGCAGGTTTCGTTAAAGTTGCAGATTCAATGATCGATCAAGGTTTGGTTTAGTCCAAAACAAAATATATCAAAAAAGCCGATTCCAATGGAGTCGGCTTTTTTGTTTTAAAGATGTTTAGAAGGTTAGACCGTTTGACAAAATAGGTTTTAACCCAAGCTTATCCAGCAGTGCCAAGATACAATCATCAAATCCTTCAAATTATTGAATTGTTGAATTGTTGAATTGTTGAATAAAAAAAAGCTACCCCTTTCGAAGTAGCTATTCTCAATTGCTCAATACTTTTAAAAATCGTTGTCATCATTAGCGTTATCCTCTAAGTAGTCAACGTCTTCGTGTTTATCTTCATATTCCTCTCTAACGTCATCTCTTAAAATTCCGTCTTCATCGAAATCATCATCGTCTTCTACTATACTAATCGCCTTAACCCTGTTCATGCGCACTAAGTAATACACATCATCCGTTTCAAAAGGTAAGCCCATTTTTTCATCACCGTCTTTTGTATTAAAACTAATAAGGTGATGCGCAAAACCCCTTGGATAAACCAATTTGATTTGCTCCTTTACCGACTCCGACAATTGGTCGTAGTCTTTCATAATTCTAGGTTTACTCATTGCATTAAGATTAATTTCCTTTAACAAACATATTCCATTTTCTAATTCAACAATAATAATTCGCTACTTTTTTTTTCACGAATTTACCATGTGATTGGCAAGCTTTGGAAAACAGTTATATAGGGCCGAACTTAAATTTTCTCCTAAATCCATACTGTCTATAGCATCCTTCATACAGCGCAACCATTCGTCTCTTGCCTCCTCCGTAATCTTGTGTGGAATGTGTCTCATTCGCATTCTCGGCGGACCGTATTTTTCTATATAATATTGTGGCCCTCCTAAAAACTGACATAAAAAACGAAACTGTTTATCTTTAATTTCTTCTATATCATTTTTGAAAAGGTGAGATATAACCGGACTCTCAAAAACGCGTGCATAAAATCTATTCACCAGTTCTTTGATGGCCTGCTCTCCCATCACCTCATATATTGTCATCATCTATTTTTTTCCTCCGTTGTTTAAAGCCTTCATAATTGCATCAACTTTTGTAATGCACTCCTCATATTCAGATTCAGGGTTAGAGTTAATCGTAATGGCTCCTCCTACCGGACAACTTAAATATCTATTGGCTTTACTGTAAAGTATACTTCTTATCACTACATTGAAATCGAAATCACCGTTGGGTTTGATATAACCAATAGCACCAGAATAAACCCCGCGCTTGAAAGATTCAAACTCTT
Source organism: Lishizhenia tianjinensis (assembly GCF_900116425.1). Classification (GTDB taxonomy): domain Bacteria; phylum Bacteroidota; class Bacteroidia; order Flavobacteriales_D; family Crocinitomicaceae; genus Lishizhenia; species Lishizhenia tianjinensis. Next base: position 381,229 of record NZ_FPAS01000003.1, read on the forward strand.
CAATAAGTTCCATAGCACTAATTTTAGGAGCCCCTGTCATACTTCCCATAGGAAAAAGCGCTTTCAACAACTCCACGATGGTTGTTCCCTCTTTCTGATCAGCATGTATGGTAGAAATTAACTGGTGTACTGTTTCAAAAGAGTAAATACCAAATAACTCGCGCACATTTACACTTCCCTTTTTCGCTACTTTCGACAAATCGTTTCTTACCAAATCCACGATCATTACATTTTCAGCCTTCTCCTTTGGATCTTTGGTCAGCAGATCGCGCAAGCGTACATCCTCTTCTTGGTCTGCCCCACGCTTACTTGTTCCCTTAATCGGTTGAGAAATTAAATCATCACCCGTTTTTTGTAGAAAACGTTCTGGACTACCACATAAGATATAATTCCCTTCAAACTGTATGTAAGACGAAAAAGGTGCTCGGGTAACATTGTTCATTTTAAAATACTCCCCTAAGGGATCTATTAAATCCACATTTTCGGCGTAGAATTCTTGACAAAAAGTAACCTCATAAATATCTCCCTGTTGGATATGATTTTTCAAGCCTTTAATTTTCTCCAAATACTCCTCCTTAGAAATTCTCGATTGAAAATTAATTTCCTGTTTCGGGTATTGAGCCATGATTTCCTTCTCCAAAAAATCAACAACGAAATCCAGTGCCACTGTATCTCTATCGCCACTTAAGAACTTTAAATTTTCTGACTTTAATTCTACCACATATTTCGGTACGTAAAAAAACATATCCGGAAAACCTAACCCATCATTATTCTCCGATTTCAGGTCTTCTATTTCATTTTTGATATCATACCCCAAATACCCAAACATGTACTTTTCTTTATGGGTCTGTGTAAAATCATATAAATCTTTTAAAGCGTTACCAACATTGGCTTTCATCACTGGTCCTTCCCCAAAAGCAAGGAGTCCGCTACCGTCGTTACTATTGAGATATACTATAGGAAAATCTTTCATTGGAGTGTTTTTAGTTGTACCCTGAGTTTGTCTTACTCAAAGTTAACAATACAGAATTATTTTTTTTAACTTCACTATACAAAGTTTACTGTATGATCTACCGCATTCTTAAGTTTTTAATTGGAATTGGAATACGCTTGTATTACAAAGAAATAAAAATCAATGAGAAAAAATACCTCAATACGGAGGGTCCCTTAATCATCATTGCTAATCATCCCAACACGTTGATGGATGCATGGGTAATGGGAATGATTTCGAAAAAGCCTATTTACTACATGGCCAAGGCAACTTTGTTCGATTCCAAATTTAAGTTAAGGCTACTCAGAAGTTTGAATATGATTCCCATTAATCGTCAGGGTGAAGGAACAACACGAGGTGTGGACAACACACAATCTTTTGAAGAATGTTACAAAAGATTAGAAGAGGGTAAAACTTTGGTGATTTTCCCTGAGGGGACCAGCTACAAAGAAAGAGTGCTGCGTAACCTTAAAACAGGAACTGCAAGAATAGCCTTAGAAACAGAAAAAAGAAACGAGGGAAAACTAAACTTAAAAGTGGTGGCAGTTGGTCTGAATTACTCGCAACCCGAAAAATTCAGGTCTAAAATATTGGTCAACATAGATGAACCGAAAGCCGTAAAACCTTACTTAGAAGAATACCTTAAAAATCCGTCAGGTGCCAGTAAAAAACTCACAGAGAATTTCAGAGCCCGATTGGAAAAAGTTCTGGTTACAACCCAAAACAAAGAAGAAGATGAGCTCGTTGAAGATTTGCATAAAATCCTCAACTCTAAATACATCAAACAAAAAGAAAAAGGGGTAAAAGCAGAAGTAAATCATTTAAAAGACATCACCGAAAGTTTGATAGAAATTAACTTGTCTGAACCTTGGCTCATACAAGAAATTCAATCCAAAGTGGATGGTATTAAATGGAGATTGGATAAAATGCAAATCCGTGCTGACTTCTTAGATAGAAGGTTTAGGAGTACCATGTTTTTTAGACAGGTATTGCTTGCCGTTATGTTTATTGTTCTGGCTATTCCAGTATTTATTTTCGGACTTATCCACAATATCCTTCAATACTTATTAACCGATTGGATCATTCCAAAACTTTCAAAAGACATAGAATACTATGCTCCTTTTGCTGTGTTTTTAGGACTCTTTTTCTATCCGGTAACCTATGGCTTGTTCACTTATTTTGCTGTAACTCAATTTCATTTGAATTGGGTAGAAGCCCTCTTCTATTTTGCTAGTTTACCGCTTTCGGGCATCTTTGCCTATTGGTTTGCGCGTTACTTAAAACACATCAGTTACAAATGGCAATACATGCTTATTATGATGGATAAAAAACATGCCTTAGACGACCTTAAAAAAGAAAGAGATGAACTCAGAAAACTCATTTTCTCTGAGGCATAAAAAAAATCAATAAGCGAATAAACATTCTAAGCTTTCCTATGTTAAGTTAAGCAGCTATCTTTGGCTGCGAATCTTTAAGTATGAAAAAAACAGGCGTATTACTCATCCAATTAGGAACACCAGATAGTCCCTCTAAAAAGGATGTTAGAAGATATTTAAGTGAATTTTTAAATGATCCAAGGGTAATTGATTTACCTTGGTTAGGAAGAAAACTTTTAGTGAACGGAATTATTGTTCCTTTTAGAACGAGTAACTCTTCTAAAATCTATAAAGAACTTTGGGATTTTGGGAATGGAATTTCTCCTTTAATTACCCATACAGAAAGTGTAACTAAACTTACGCAGGAAAGATTTAAGGCTGAAGAAAATGTGCACGTTCACATGGCCATGCGTTACCAAAACCCTTCTATGGATGTGGTCTTGGAGGAAATGAGGAAATTGAAATATGACAGAATCGTTATTCTACCACTTTTCCCTCAATATGCAAGTGCTTCTACGGGGTCTGCCATAGAAAAAGCAATGAATATCATTCGTAAATGGTGGGTGATTCCGGAAATCAATGTGGTATCTCAATTCTATGACAACCCTGCTTATATAGATGCAGTTGTAGATAGAGCAAAAGACTTTGATTTATCTTCTTACGATAGAATCTTATTCTCCTACCACGGTTTACCTACACGCCAGGTAGATAAAGTTTACGATGAAAACTTATGTGAAGACCAACCTTGTGAAACGGAAATTAATGAGAAGAATCAATTCTGTTACAAAGCAACTTGTTTTGCAACCTCTCGATTAATTGCAGAAAAACTTGGAATTAAAGAAGGAGATTACACAGTTGGTTTCCAATCTCGTTTGGATAAGAATTGGTTGGAGCCCTTCTCTGATAAACTGATAGAGAAATGGGCCAAAGAAGGTGCTAAAAGAGTTTTAGCGTTTAGTCCAGCCTTTGTTGCCGACTGTTTAGAAACTATAATAGAAATCGGAACAGAATACCACGAAGATTTCCAAGAAATGGGTGGGGAAGCGGTTCATTTAGTACCAAGCTCTAACGATCATCCACGTTTTGTAGATTGTTTAGAAGACGAGATTAGAAAATATCTGAATTAATAACATAAAAAAAGGCTAACCATAAGGTTAGCCTTTTTTCTTATCCATATATCTTTTATTTCGTAATCATCAATTTTTCAGAAGCTGATGTGTTACCCAACATGAAATTAACAACGTAAATTCCATTTTCTAAAGTCGTTGGCATAGTGAAGCTCAAATTGTTCATCCCTGTAAACAACTCTCCCAAATTCTTTTCGAATACAACCTTACCTTGTAAATCTACAACACTTACAAAAGCTGTATTCTCTTCAAGTACATTCACATCCAGTTTCAAGCTATTATCTTTTGAAGCATAACCTACCTGAAAATCCATTTTGTTTTCTTGTAATTCAAAAATACCAGCAGTAGCATCTTGATTAAAGCTCATACTACGGGTGTAAATTACATCTCCACTTGTACTTCCGTTACTGTTAGTTTTATTCGCCGCTACGTAAAAAGTAACGTCAGTAACAGATATTGCTGGAGCTATCCATTGGAAATCCCAAGAAGTTTGAGACGTTCCCGCAAAGGTATGGTTCAAATATTGCCTTCCATTGAAGGAAGATATAGATGTTGTATTATCTACATTAGACAAGGTTCCAACCTTACTATTTGTATTGTCTAAAACAGTCAACTGAAACCCATTTTTCGCTGCACCTGCAGAAAAGTTCAAGGTTAAAGTGTAAATCTCATCCGGTAAAAACGTGGTTGCATTGTTGGGGAAATTAATTTCCAAAACAGATGAACCGTCTTGTATTGTTCCACCGTGACAAGCTGTACATGTAGCCTCTCCTGGTGCCCCAGTTCTTCCTGATGGCGCTCCAGAACTATTTACTCTGTGTGCCGCAATCGACTTACTCGAAATTGTATCAACTTGCGTTGCATTAAAAGAGAACAACCCCGCACTCAAGGCTAAAAAAGCTGTTCCAAAAAGTGTATATTTTATATTCATATTCATGGTTTTAATTATTCATTTTGCCCTGTCCTATCCAACACACTAACTGTTGAATTAAACTATCATTTAATTGAGGTGATCCTGAAGGCATGGCAACAACACCCGGTTCATGTTTTATCGTTTGTAAGGCATCCTCCGCTGAATTTACAATTTGATCGTAAGTCTCAAACACATAGCCATTCTGAGCAGTGGACTGATCATGACAACCTGAGGTACTACAATTCGTGGTAAACAAGGGTTGTATTTGCGTGCTAAAAAACACGGTGTCTTCACAACCTGGAGGAAAAACTTTCATGGGCTCTGTGGTATTTTTTGCACAACTCACCATAAACATTAACCCTACACTTACTATTCCTATATATCTTAACATCTTTAGTATTTAAAAGTTCGAGAAATTCCAAAACCAAACCTAAACTCACCTTCTGTCCATTGAGATTCTGTATTGGCTATATATTGTAATTCTCCCATTCCACGAGCATTGGTAAAATTAAAATGGAAACAGTGACCATTCGTTTTCCATTCCAAAGCAAAACCTAAGCTATTCGTGTTAGACGCATCTCTTGCCACTGTGTTGCCTATACCGTAAAAGTATTCTGCAATAATGCCCAAACTCTTGGTCAATTTTAAGTTGGCAGCACCTCCTACAGAAAACAACATGTTGTTGTCTTTAGCTAAGACGTAATTTCTGTACACGTAAGTTGGCAGCACTGCAAAACTTAAGCGCTCATTTAACTTATGGGTTACAATTAACTGTGAAGCATAGGCAAACCTATCTACCCTCGTTGGAAATGAGTTTACTTGTGTTAAATCATCCGTAGCCTGTTGGTAGGTATAATACATTGTACCTGTAATGGCCATAGATACAGGAACGCTCAAATCTTTGGTCTGCTCTAAAAGCAAATATTTAGTACTGGCATCTAAAAGCGATCTGTAGGGTTGATTGGCTCCTTTCGAACGTGCAATCCCCACCATCCATTTATCGCTCAAACCAAAATCAAATCCAAAACGAATATCTGCGGCGTTATCGAACCCAAAACCTGTTTGTACACCTCCCATTTCTCCGGCTATATCACCAAACCTATGTTCTATGATGTACCTAAACTCACGCTTTTTTAAAGTCTTAGTACTATTGGCATTAACGATTTTAAAAGAATTGAAAGTTTCACTCACCTTTTCTTGGGCCGTACTATAAGTTAACGCAAACGCACTTGCCATAAAAAGTGCTACTGTTTTCTTCATGTATTTCATTTTACTTCTGCCAATTGTTTAATGTATGCTACTAAATCTTCGAGTTGCTGATTACTCATTTTTTCTTCTGGATAAAGCGGCATATACTGTTTTCTCCCCGCTATCGGATAAGTTCCATACCGAATGATTTGGTACAAAGATTTATCTGTATAATTGTCAATGTTCTTCCAAAACATCTGGGCATCTAACTTACTTTTATCTAAATCTAAATAAGTAACTCTTGCGTTGTCATGACAATGCAAACAGCTGTTCTCATAGATTAACTTTCCATTCTCAGCATCCCCTTTCGCACCATAGCCTCTTTTATTTACATCCATAGCTGGTAAAAAAGTTGCAATGTATGCCTGCGTAAATTTCGATTGCATACTTTTCTTTAATTCCTCCTTCTCAGATGTTGATAAAGCATCGTGGTGTTCGAGTGCCGTTAATTCTTTGTGGGTCAAATTTAAATCTCCAACCTTAAGTTCAGTGCTCTTGTAATAATGCAGGATAGCCGAGAGCTCCCAATCTTCTAAGTAGCGACCACTCGAACAATATTTGGCACACAATTGAACAGCGTTTTCTAAAGTATCTCTTGCATCATTGACCAATTCTCCATATTTCTTTACATAGTCCTTGGTATAAAATTGCTTTCTATTGTAGATGCCATAAAAACTAGAAGCCGGTAAAAATGGCAAATTATTTTGGGTGGTATATTTCAATTTATCTTCGGGACTTTGCTCGGTTAAAGTTGAATACTCACGGTTTAAATTGTGACAATCTGTACACACAAAGTAGGAAGAAATCAATTTCCCCTTGTGCTCTTTATAATTGGCTTTTCCTTCCGTAATAAGCGTATATCCAACTTGTGCCAATTCAGCATCAACCTCCTTTATAGGGTTGCGAACACGAGCGTCTAACTTTTGCTCCATATTCGATAATGAGATGGCTGAAATCTTGCTTGTATCATGCTTTTTTACAAAAGCCCAAAGTCCTGATATTAAAAGTAAAACTGTTCCAGCAACAATTTTTTTCCACATAATTCAAATGCGTTTTTATCGCGTCTACGATATTAACGAAAATTGAAGGTAAATGGATGCAGCTAACACATTTTTCTTTTCAAGAAGAAATTATTCAAACATATAACAAGGCATATGACTCGAATTTTAAAGCGTCCTTGAAAAATAGTAAAGCGGCTGGCTCAAATAAAATCTTCTGCTTATTTTCGGACAAAAATTATTACATCATGTTTGGAGGAGATATGTTTGGGAAGTTGCAAGAAATGCAACAAATGGCAGAAGAGTCTAAGAAAAAGTTAGATCAAATTTCTGTTCAAGGTGAAGCCGGAGGAAACTTGGTTGTGGTTGAATTAACGGGAAATAGAACCATGAAATCTTTAACCATAAATACACAATTGGATCAAATGGATAAAGAAGATTTGGAAGATTTACTAACCGTTGCCTTCAATCGCGCGTTAGAGGCTGCAGAAGCAGTTAACCAAAAAGAAATGCAGAATTCTGCAAAAGGTTTATTTCCCGGATTATAGATGAAAGCAAACAAAGCACAGCTAAGAGCTCATTTTAAAGAAGAAAGAAAAAAGATTTCTCCAAAACGTTTACAAAAAGCGTCTGAAGACATCTGTCTTTCCGTTCTTAAAACCTTTCAATTAGAAAATAAATTGTGTAGTATTTTTCTACCCATAGAAAGGCAAAAAGAACTCAATACTTACCAAATATTGGAACGCGCCGTAAACATAGGTGCGAAGTTTACCTTGCCGGTAAGTAACTTTAAAACCGGTGAGCTTTCGCATGTGCTTTACACCAATGATACAACCTTGGAAATTAATCCCTACGGAATTCCTGAGCCGGTGAAGGGTAAAAAAATTGCCCCAGATAAGCACGACATTGTATTTATCCCCCTCTTGGCGGCAGACAAACAAGGAAATCGCGTAGGATATGGCAAAGGGTTCTACGATAGATTTTTAGGAAAATGTAAAGCCGATTGTATTTTTGTTGGACTCAACTTTTTCGAACCTGTAGAGGAAATAGAAGATGTATTTGAGGGAGACAAGAAATTAAACTACCTCATCACCCCTGAAAACGTAATTCGATTTTGAGTTCAGATAATCAAGGAAAATATCATTTACTCATCATAGCATTTATCCCCTTCATTATGTTGGGGTTTCTTTTGTTTGAGAACTTACTTTGGGGCTTTTCCATCCTCCTTATAGCTGCGATTACTTTTTTCCTCATCCTGAAAAAGTCTAAGAATTAAACGTAACTTTTTATTTGAATTTCAGTACCTTATAGGGAGTACTGATCATGAAAATTCTCTGCTATATATTTTCTTTACTTGCACTACTATTATTTACTTCCTACAAGACCGTTGAAAAGGAAGTGAGATTTGGTGTGAAAGTCGGTGCTTTCCCTACCGGTAAAATTCAGAATTACGCCATTTTTAGAGACAGGGTAAACGGTGTTGCTATTTCTTATTTCCCAGATGAAAATGCTTTTTTAAACTATTTGGCTGGCACCTGGCCCTTGCCTGGAGAAGGAAGACGCAATTATCTAGCGGAGAACGAGGTAGAACATTTTAAAATCTACAACTACGCCAAAGATGATTCTATGTGGTATTGTCCGGCCCTCGATTCACTCTGGAAACTCCGCTTTGCCATTCATCCTTTGGATAAAAATAAAGCCAACGGTTGGAGCAATGGTATACTTAAACCATCGGCTCGACAATATGAATTTCTGGGTAAAAATTACAACCTCAGAAGTTTTGAAGGCAGTTATTTTATCGATTCTAACTTCTTTAAAATTTTGAGAGATGTTACCAACCCTATTTGGGTGGCACATTATAAATCACTCTAAACTAAACCTCTTGTTCTTGTATTTTTCTTGCAGGAAATACACCAAAACGATAACGTATTCCGTCCACTTCATAAGCGAGGAAATCCAAGGTGTTTCAAAGGCATAAAATCCGTAGCTCAGTATGATAACAAAGCTCCAGATCACAACGAAATTGAATTTGCTAAACATCCCTAAAAACAAAGGTATACTCAAATACCACGGGTGAATGGTTGAACTCAAGATCAAATAAATAACATATCCCGCCATCATGTAATACAAAATTTCTATTCTACTATTTACTGGACGCTTTAAAGCTAGAACTATCAAAATACCAACCGTTAATAGGGAAAGAGCGGGACCGACGATATATACCGTTTCCCAAGTAAAAATTGGATATAAAATTTTTGTTGCAATGCTATAAAAGGAAGAGTTAAACTCAAAATTAGCAAAGTACAAACTCAAGCTCTGGGCAAAATTTTCATAATAGGTAGGCCATAAAAAAAGGTGGGTAAAAACAACCAAAGCAATTGCACAATAGAAATAAAAAAGTATCGTATGCTTTATACTCAACTGCTTGTAAACAAAGGGAAGTAATAACAAAGGCGTTAATTTCACGTTGATGGCCAGGGCAAAAAAGAGGGCACTTAAAAACAACCTATCTCTCAATAAATAAAAGAGGGCTGGCGCTAAAAAGGCTATCATTACTCCTTCGAAATGAAGGTTTATAACCAGCTCTAATAAGACAAAAGGATTTAAAAAGAATAAACTCGCCAACTTGGGTGATCTATCAAATTGCAGCAACATTTTAACCGTAAAGTGATGGGCCATAAACAAACTCAAAATGATAAGCGCACGCATCACTACCATATTGAACCAAACATCTTTAGAAAAGAGGTTAGAAAGGGCAAAATAAAATTGATTGATGCTCGGGTAACAAGAATAGTTTTCGCGCGACAACTGCGTTATTCCGGCATACAAATCTTGGTAATAGGCATCGTTTGCAAACCTACTGATTTCCATCAAGGCTTCGGGCGTATGTGCATAGGGATTAACGCCATCTAAAATCAATCTTCCATCCCATAAAAATCTATAGAAGTCGGGAGATAAACCTGGCCAAAAAGGAAGTACAATTACCGCACTTATAAAAGTGATTATCTTCAGTTCTTTAACCGCATATTGCTTGCGCTGAAAATATAAGGTGAGGTAAAAGGCAAAAGCTAAGGTGTAACTGGAAAAAGTATGAATAAACTCATCTTGATGAGCATAGCGTCCTAAGCCTATGATAGTTATGAAATAACCCAATACCCAAAACCACTTCTTCCATTGCATATTACCTTCTTTTCAATTCTGAAAAACCATAGAAAAACACCGCGCCATAACCTAAAGTCAACATGACATGAAAAGGTAGTATAGCGTATGTTTCTGTGTATATATGGTATACGGTAGAAAGTCCAAAAAGGATAAACAAAAAGAATTCTAAGAACATAGGAAAGCTCATTTTCTTCTTGTCGTACTTATTTCCCTTAAACTCATTTTTCAAGGCCACATTAAATTTGGGCGTACGCACAAAAGAACTTTTGATCCCCATATACCCTTCTATTACGGCGATGGAATTATTCACACTTAAACCTGCTGAAACGGTAAGAAACTGAACAAAACGCACCGTAAATCTTAAAAATGAAGGCAAGAATTGTTCGCTTTTATCTCGGTAACTTACCCAATAATAATAGAACAAAAACAAGGTAGATGAAATGAAGATTGCACTTACATCAAAGACCCAGTCGAAGTGTGAAAAGCTCTCTTTTATGGTCATCAAGGGTAAACTTAAAAGTGACAACAAAAGCAAAACCACAAATACAGAGGAATTGAACAAATGAAATAAGCCATGGACTCTATGACTCCTTTCCAATCCTTCCGTCTTGCGCAACAAGGCATTGTTTTTCACAAAGCACTCTGCTCCCCCCTTCATCCAACGGTGTTGTTGACTCTTCAAGGCACTCATGGTAATGGGCAATTCTGCAGGTGCAACCACATCTTCTAAGTACACAAATTCCCAACCTTTTACTTGAGCCCTGTAACTTAGATCTAAATCTTCGGTCAAGGTATCGTGCTGCCAACCGCCTGCATCTTCTATACACGACTTACGCCATACGCCACCCGTACCATTAAAATTGATGTAATGTCCTTGCACGTTTCTACCCACCTGCTCTACGCTAAAATGCGCATTCAATCCAAAGGCTTGTAATTCGGTGAGTAAAGAATAATGCTTGTTCAAATGCCCCCAACGGGTTTGTACCACTCCTACCTTATCATCTTTAAAATGACTTATCGTTTGCTTTAAAAAGTCAGCATGCGGTAAAAAATCTACATCGAAAATGGCGATAAACTCTCCTTTACAGGCGTCCATGGCATCATCTAAAGCACCAGCTTTAAAACCTACTCGATTGACGCGATGAATATGTATAATGTCAATCTCTTTCTCCGAACGAATTTTAGCAACCGTTGCCGCAACTATGTCTTTGGTTTCATCCGTAGAGTCATCCAAGATTTGGATTTGTAATTTGTCTTTCGGATAATCTAATAAGGCAATATTTTCTATGGCTCTTTGCGCCACATACATTTCATTGAATAAAGGAATTTGAACTGTAACTTTTGGAAAGTAATTTGGATCTACAACCGCACCTTTCTTTTCCTCTTTTTTGGATTTTCTGTACGCTATGGCCAATCGAAATTGCATCACTCCGTACATGAAAATCAAAAACAAAAGCAAGAGGTAACTCACCAAAATTAAGGTTGCCAATAGTTCTCCCCAGAAATATTCCTTCCCAAAGGCTGTACCCCATTGAAATAAAAAATCTAAACGCATTCTTCTACTCTACTATTTATTGGTGAATTTGTATTTGAAAACTGCTCCTATAATTTTTATCCCGGCCATAATGGTTCCTTTTACAGTTCCACTTACCTTGGAAACACCTATACGTTTACGGTATTTCACAGGAACTTCACAAAAACGCATCTTGTGCTTGGCTGCTTTGATCTGCATTTCTATGGTCCAACCATAGGTCTTGTCTGCCATTTTAAGCTTCGCCAATGAAGTGGATTTAATGGCTCTAAACGGACCGAGGTCTGTAAAACTTGCGCCATAAAAGATTTTCATGAGTCGCGTTGCCAACCAATTCCCAAAAACTTGTTGGGGTGTCATAGATCCTTTTTCTCGGTTTCCCAAAGCGCGCGAACCGATGACCATATCCATTTCATTTTCTAAAATAGGCGTAACCACTTCTATGATTTGTTGGGGATAATCAGAGTAATCTCCATCTAAAAAAACTACAATGTCGGCTTGATTTGCAATGGTTCTTTCTATACCTAACAAACAGGCATAACCGTAGCCTTTGCGCTTTTCTGTAAGTACCACCGCGCCCGCCTCTTGGGCTACTTGCACGGTATTGTCGGTAGAATTGTTATTGACCACAATTACCTCATCTACCAAATTTCTATCTATATCTCCGATTACCTTAGCAATGGATTTTTCTTCGTTAAACGCAGGAATGACCACGTTAATAATTGGGGTATTCCTCATCCTAAACTAGCTTACTTTTCATCCTTAAAAATCTAAGGTAACTTTATTTTACGTTTGGATTCATACGGGGCATGTCATTTCCTAAAAGTATAGGATTGTCATTTACTCTCCCCTCTTCCGGACCATTCTCTAATTTCAATACTCCTCGCGGACAAACCGCAGAACATATCCCACATCCTACACAACTTGCACGCACGATATTTTGACCTCTTTGCGCATACCACCTCACATCTATTCCTTGCTCACAATAAGTAGAACAATTTCCACAAGAAATACACTGACCACCATTGGTTGTAATTCTAAACCTCGATTTAAAACGTTGAATAATTCCCATGTAACCTGCCATCGGACAACCAAATCTACACCACACTCTATTTCCTAAAAGCGGATAAAAACCTACTCCTATGATTCCTGAGAAAATAGCACCTATAAAGAAGCCATACCATTCTTTTATCTTGTAAGAAGCAATACCAAAGGCTTCGTGTTTTCCTAAAGAATAATTCACCAACATCAATATTCCAAGGAAGGTAAAAACAGCAGCTCCTACTAATAGGTATTTTCTTGACTTCCCTTTGTTCTTGAAGTAAAGTCCTAAAAAAGCACCTAAACCAAGGACTATCCAACCAAATAAAATCAGCATTCCTACCCCTCTACTGGGTACTACAAACTGTAAGGCAAATTCTTGGTTTAAGAAATAAGTATACATCACCGCCAAAGTCATGATAAACACAAACACCATTACACTGTGAATTACCCAGCGCTCTATCTTCCAAGCTGCAACAGATTTATCAGAAAGGTGTCTAAAACTATCTCCCGCTGTTTCGGCCAAACCTCCACAACCACAAAACCATGAACAATACCAACGCTTTCCTAAATAATAGGTAACTACAGGTGTGAGTATTAAAAAGCCTATGATACCCCAAACCAAATAGGCCATACCTATAGGTTGATTCACCTCTGCCACCATTGGATCTATTCTATCTGGAGTGATAAAGGAATAATTCAAAGGGTAATAATTTACGGGGTTCAGGTTGTAATAACCTCCGTCATTTGCACCCAAGGCTTCCAAAATAAAGGGTAGAAAATAAGCGAAGACCAGTTGCGAAAACATTACAACGAGGGTTCTTATGATTTGATAACGATTATGTCTGTACTTCACCAAAAACTTTGCTCCTAGAAAGAGGATGGCTAGGGTGTAAAAGGTTCCGTAGACAAACCATTGATCGGCATCTTTGTTTCTAAATAAATGACTCAATCCATCAAAAAGAGCCACCAAACCTAAATTGCTTCCATTGGCGCCCAAGCCTAAACCAAGGTGACTCGGATACCAATATAAACTCACATAAAACAAGGTCAATAAAACACCCGATACCCAAGCCAAACTACCTCTGTTAGTCAAAGGATTAAAATAAACCCCATTGTTTTTGATACCTGCAGGCGCATTTTTGTAAGAACCCCAGGTATACAAACCCGTTCCTACGGCCAAGGCAGTAATCATGAAAGGCAAGAAAAACCACGCGGGTTCTATTTGGGCATTCCAGTTCCCCCAGAACAGAACGATGATAAACAAACCTATCCCTGTAATGGCCAATCCCACCTTTTGCCAATAATTTAAATATTGACCAGCATCTCCTGTCATTGAATAATTCGTCTCCATACCTTAAGCTTGTATCAATTTTTGCCACCACTTTTTCGGTGTTAAGGCAATGTTCATCTTCTTCTCTGTATTAAATACTGAAATTATCTCTGCTCCATATTGCGTAAAAAACTCAGGATCAAAAACAGCACTTTCGAAGTTGGTTAGGACTTCAGTTATTGGTGTTTGCTGGTTCAACCAATGGTCAAATACCTCATGGCGCAGGCGTATACCAAAAGCATTTACACCTATCAAAGCTTTTGTTTGTTCCTCGTACACAAAATGAACGAGGACTTTTCCATTCTTCGATTGAAACACAAACTCCTCTTCACCTGCTTGCAATTGCGCTTGTACGCTACCATAGGTCTGATATTCCAAATCAAAAAACTTAGCAGAATTAAACCAATTTCCAGGACTATACTTGGTTGGATTTCCACATAGCGTTTGGGCCAAAGTTTCGCCCATCATTCGACCTGTATACCAAACTTGCTCTATGGCTTTTCTGCCCGGTAAAGGATTTTTTTGCTCTGTACAATCACCTATGGCGTATACATTAGGAATGTTGGTGGCCAAATATTCGTCTACCAATATTCCTCTATTTACGGCAATATCACTTTCAAAAGTAACAGCAATATTAGGGTGTACACCTATGGTCACCCCTACAAAATCACACTGAATTTCTTTTTGCCCATGCAAGGTTCTTACACCTTTCACCCTACCTACATCCGCTCCAAGTATTTCTTCCAATTCTTCAGAAAAATGAAGGGTTAATCCATGATGTTTTTGCAAATGTTGGTCTACAAATTGAGCGTCAGCTTGCGGTAAAACACTTCCCCAGAAATGAGTATCTCTAACAATAAAATCTACTGTAATATTTCGGGACAAAAGCATTTCTGCCATCTCTACGCCTATCAATCCACCTCCTACTATCACGGCATGTTCTACGCCCATAGTATTGGCCTTCATGTACTCCAAATCTTGCTTACTATACAAACCCTGTACACCCAACAATTCTTCTCCCTTCAACTTTAATTCATTCGGACGAGAACCTGTAGCAAGCACTAATTTATCATAAGCCAAGCGTTCGCCTTTTTCTAAAGAAAGCACCTGGTGTTGAACGTCTATACATTTTACCTTATCATGAACCAAGGCGATATCATTATCAGCCCAAAAAGATTTCGGATAAGGTTCCGTATCCTTAAACCGCATGTGCCCCATGTACACATACATCAAAGCCGTACGCGAGAAAAAATTATCGTGCTCGGCAGAGATCATGGTAATGCGCTTGTTGGAGAGTTTGCGCACATGTCGCGCCAAAGTACTCCCCGCAATGCCATTTCCAATTATTACAATGTGTTCCATAGCCATAGTTTGTGTTAAAGACGTTTTCATCTGTAGCCGCTTACAAAATACTTAAATAAATTTAGTTGTTTAGTAGGCTGTTCTCCCGAAGTAAATTCGGGACCGGGTCATCCACTATACGCCTTTCAGGTCACTTAAGTTGTCAGTCCTTTCCCCAAAGCTTCTTTAGTCGCTCTGTCTCAAGGCTTCCACTAAAGTTCCCTTTCAAGTTGTGCCGTTGCTACCCCTAACAGGAGACAGTATTGAGAGTGAGTAAGGAGTATTGAGCATGAAGGAGTATACATATTTTTGTCTTTCACCTAGTCATTTTAATTACGTACCCTTTTCACATTTAGATTTAACAGCTATAACTTCAGGGCATATAAAAAGACAAAACCTAACACCTCATACAAAGAGAAACGACCCTTTCCCCTACAAGAAATTCAAAAAAATAATTAGTTTTAAACCACATAGACTAACAACCACCACCATTCTTAAGAATCAGGCGGTTTTAAATAATTAAGAATTAATTTGGTGTGTGTATATGCTTGTTACCAGTAATGCAAGGTGAGTGTGCTAACGAACAAGAGTTGATAAAACAGGATAAGTTATGCAGACTAAAATATACTCGAATAAAGTTTTGATTGGTAAGGCAGACCTGAGTATATCAGATGACAGCATGGGAGTTCTATCTGGAGAATTTATACCAAATAAAGACTATTTAGCAATTAGGGAGATTAACTGGAAATTTAACTCGACAAATAACAAAGACTTTGATTTGTGGAAGAGTTTAAGACTAAATATCCAATTAGAAAATGGATACTTTCTGCATTCAATGGGCAGAATTTCGATTTGGGACATTCAAGAACCTATGGAAGAGAAGATTGACATTGAAATAGCTGGTGTTTTTAGACATTTAATAGATGATTTCTTTAAAACTGACCCACCAAGACTTTTTGTTGAAGAACCTTAGGAAGATTTAACGATTGACCAAAAAATTGCATTTGACAATGAACTTAAATAGGAAATTGGATTAGAAAAAGGATTAATAAACCTGTTGATTGGTTCTAAGAAAAAGCATGTTATGACAAAATATGATTTTTCTGCACTTTGTACAAGTAGAAAGAATGACAATGTACTTTTTTCCATTCACAGCAGTAAAAATGTTGACTTTGACTTTGCACTTGTATATTTGACATGGAAACAGAAACAAAAGGTAGGAAATTTCCTGAAGTCTGATTTCTACAAAGACTTTGGTGATTTTAAATATAACAAAATGATTCCTGACAAAATAGAATGGGAAGAATAAAGCACACACTGGCAACAATAAATATACGTAATGCGGGACGATTTAGTAAATTTGAGATTTAGAGCAATTCATAAACAAAGTAGCGGTTTGACAATGGAGTGCCCCGAAATCCCGCACTACGCATATTCGAGCCGTTGAGAGCAATTAAAAAAATGAACGAAATTTGTACATGAAATTAGAAAAGCTTAAAAAGTCTGAATTAGTTGACTATTGTAATTCAATAGGACTAGAAACAGCTAAGAAGACAAAAAAAATATTGATGGAAGAAGCACAAGAATACGGAAAGAATAAAATAATAGAGTCAAAAGAAAAAGGTACAGACAATGTCCTTTTGACGGAAAAAATTGAGGTACTTGCAGAAGAGTATTCTACAAATCTTAAAGTAAAAATTGTCGAACGAAAGGAAGAAATGAAGCAAGATGACACAAGTCATTACCTTATTTATCGTGTTTTGGGTATTTCCTCTAATGACGGACAATTAATTGATGAATATCAAAACACAGGAAGGTTTTTATATAAATACGCAGGCTCTTTCCTTGAAGAAGCGGCTTCTCTTTGTTTACAGTTCAAAAATCCTGAAGGTCAAAAGACAAAGGTTGAAAACAATCAAGGACAAAGACCAAAAACTTTTGAGATTGATTTTCTAGATGGGAACAATGCTATCGAAATCAAGTGGAGAGATGCCACAACTGACGGAGACCATATCACAAAAGAACATACTAGGGTTAAATGTATTCAAAGTCATGGCTATAATCCCATTAGAGTTATGTTCTACTATCCTCAAAGAGAACAAGCCCAGAAAATTCAAGAGACCTTAAAAACTATTTATGCGGGCGTAAAAGGAGAATATTACGCAGGAGATGATGCTTGGGAATACATTCTAAAATATTCAGGCTACGATTTAAAAGCCATTTTAACCGAAATAGCCGATAAAAGAACACCAGAGAATGAAGGTTAATGAAATCTACATAGGAAATTGTATTGATACTCTCAAAAAATTTAAAAAGGAATCTGTTGATTTGGTGTATATGGATCCACCATTCTTCACCCAGCGGAAACACTCTTTGTCAACTCGTGATGAATCTAAGAAGTACGAATTTGACGATAGTTGGTACTCTATAGAAGACTATCTAATTATGATTGAAGACTGTTTGACAGAATGTAAAAGAGTATTAAAATCCACAGGAAGCATATTTTTACATTGCGATAAAGCAGCTTCACACAACTTAAGAGTGTCGCTAGATAAGGTCTTTGGAAACAAAAATTTTCAAAGCGAAATAATATGGTCATATAGAAGATGGTCTAACTCAAAAAAAGGATTATTAAACGCACACCAAAACATTTATTTCTACTCAAAATCCAAAGATTTTAAATTCAATCCCGTTTTCAAAGATTATGCACCTACAACCAATGTTGACCAAATCTTACAAGACCGACAAAGAACCAAAAATGGAAAGTCTGTTTATAAAAAGGATGAAAATGGAAACGTTGTTTTAGGGAAAGAAAAGAAAGGTGTTCCTCTTTCAGATGTCTGGGAAATTCCTTATCTCAATCCTAAAGCAAAAGAAAGAGTGGGTTATCCAACACAAAAACCCGTTCTACTTCTTCAACAAATTTTGGAGATTACGACAGATGAAGGAGACTTAGTTTTAGACCCTTTCAATGGAAGTGGAACTACTTGTGTTGCTGCTAAATCTATGGACAGAAACTTCATTGGAATTGATATGTCTCCTGATGCTGTAGAACTAGCTAAACAAAGATTGGAAGACATGATAATCACTGGGTCTGCATTGCTTGAAAAAGGAGTTAATGAATACAATCAAAAGAATGAAGAAGAACTTGCATTGTTAAAAAGTATTGATGCAATTCCAGTGCAGCGGAATAGCGGAATTGATGGATTCTTAAAAGAGCATTATAAAGGAAAGCCCGTCCCTGTTAAAATTCAATCTGAATATGAATCACTCAATGATGCGAAAGAAAAGCTTGAACGGTCTTCTGCAAATAAAGGGTATGAATTAAAGATTTTGATTCAAACCAAAGAAGAATTGGAAACTGATAGACTATTTGAGCTTATATCGGACATTCAAATCGTTAAATCACCTAAACTCTTAGTTGACAAATTGAAAATAAAATAATTGCACCCAATCCAGTAGACGGCTCCGCCCAGAATTGAGCGGAGTACGCCTCTCACACCACGGAGTGTACGGGGCTCGTACTCGGCGGTTCGTAAATAATCACTTCAAGGCTCTTTTCACCCTTAAAACTATCTCCTAATTTAAGCATAGGCTATGAACATTCATTCCTATGCGAATTTTAAAGAAAATTACGTTCAGTCCTTCGTTACTTATGAGACCTCTGCTGACTTCTCCATATAGTTACTCATAACTTTGGAGACCTTCCCAGGGAAGAACATCTTCTTTCACTCAATCCCTGCTGCATCTACTACTTCGGTTATCACTTTAATGTGTTTCGGACGTTACAATGATCCCAAAAGGTTGGGACAAGTTGTGAGTGCTCACCCAACCTAATAGCATATGTATACAGTTCCTGTTCGTCAGTAACGAGTTTTGTAGTCCTTCTTCCTTCAGTCCTAACCTCACGATTAGCAACCTTGCAGCTTACTAATGATTCAAGGCGTTACCCCTGCCCACAAGGGACTTACACGTTCTAGATTAATACCATATTTTTGATACGATAAAGATGCCCATGCTGGGAACACACAACATCTTTACGCAAAGCCCTTCGGGACGCTGCACATAGCATATAACATAAGTGCATATCTCATACAATAAAAAAAACACCACCCACACTTCTCAAAGAACACTTAAAACCAACACTTCCCTCTAAATTACATAAGAATTATTGCATATTTCGTACATTCAAGCCTAGAAATCATCACAACCATGAAAAAAAGCTTCGTCCTTTTATTTTTACTTTTTAGTGTTGCAGCTGCGCATGCACAATTGGGCTTTAAATACAATCCTTTTGCACAGGTAAAAATAAATGGTGATACGCTTGCTAACCCATGGGCGGGTGGTTTAAATTATGCCCAATTTTCGCATTTAGATTTCAACCGCGATGGATTTGATGATTTGTTGGTCTTTGATCGATCTTCCAACCAAATTCAAGTGTTCCTTAAAAGTTTCCAAAATGGAAATCCTTATTACCGCTACCAGTACAAAGCAGAGATAAACTTACCCGATAATTTGCGCTACCGCTTGGCGACCTATGATTATGACAACGACGGTGACTTAGATTTGTTTACCTATGGAATAGGTGGCGTTCGCGTCTATAAAAATACAAGCACTGGAAATCAATTGAGTTTTGAGTTATTTAAAAGTGAATTGGAATCGATGTATAACGGTGGTCCGGCTACACTTTTTGTGAGTTCTTCAGACATCCCCGCATTGGTAGATGTAGATCACGATGGCGACATGGACATACTCACCTTTAGCAACAGCGGAGGAACCATAGAATACCACAAAAACCTCTCGAAAGAAATTTACGGCATTCCAGATTCTTTGCAATTTGAAATCTACAACGAATGCTGGGGTAGATTTGAAGAAGGCGTTACCGACAATAGTATAACTTTAAACTCTACCAATCCTCCTTGTGATGGAACCACTTGGGTAAGTAATCCGCAACGTGGTAATAGACA
This sequence comes from Lishizhenia tianjinensis, assembly GCF_900116425.1. GTDB lineage: Bacteria > Bacteroidota > Bacteroidia > Flavobacteriales_D > Crocinitomicaceae > Lishizhenia > Lishizhenia tianjinensis. The sequence goes on from NZ_FPAS01000003.1 coordinate 401,257, forward strand.
TTCAGGTTCCACAGTTTTGGCCATAGACATAGACAACTCTGGTGTTTATGATTTGGTGTTAGGAGATGTTTCGCACGAAAACTTGGTATTGGTAACCAACGGAGGAACAGCTGTGAACCAAAATTCAGCCATGACAAGTTTCGATTTGAACTTTCCGAGTAACACCACTCCAGCCAACTTGCAAATTTTCCCCGCAGCTTATTATTTAGATGTCAACCACGATGGTGTAAAAGATTTGGTAGTAGGTGCCAACGCCAAAGGTTCTTCTCAAAATAAAAACAGCGTCCTTTTTTATGAGAATTTGGGAACCAACAGTACGCCAAACTTTATTTATAGAACAGATGCTTTTTTACAAAGAGATATGTTAGACAACGGTGTGGGTGGTCACCCAGTTTTGGTAGATTTAAACGGAGATGGATTACTCGATCTCATCTTGGCCAATTTTTACCGATACAAGGATTTGTTGGATAAAGAAAGTGCGATACAATATTATCAGAATACAGGTACAGCCAATCAACCCGAATTTACCTTGATTACCGAAGACTGGAACAACTTTGCCAATTCTAATTTCGGTTTACGCATTCATCCTACTTTTGGAGATATGGACAACGATGGGGATATGGACATGTTCATTGGTTCTGAATTGGGAAACCTACATTACTATGAAAATACGGGGACGAGTACGAACCCTGTTTTCAATACACCTCAAGTTAATATTACAGATGCCACAGGGACTATTATTGACGAAGACGCCTATGTGAGTCCGCAATTGTTTGACCTCAACGACGACGATTTGCTCGACCTCATCATAGGTCGTAAAGATGGAACCCTTGCTTATTATCAAAATACCGGAACAGCGAGTAATTATCAATTCACCTTGAGCAATGCTAATTTAGGAAACGTAAATGTGAACCTTGGTAGTTCTGATGGATTTGCAACGCCTCATTTCATCAATAAGAACGACACGCTCTATTTATTCTGTGGAAGCAGAAGTGGTCGTTTATGGGTATATGACGATATCGCTGATAACTTAAACCAAGGTGCAAGCTTCAACTTAATCAGTGACGATTATTTAAGTATAGATGCCAAAGCTTATTCATCCGTAGCCATAGCTGAATTAAATAACAATACTTTTTTAGATCTACTCTACGGTCATGATTTGGGGGGTGCATGGTTATTTGAAGCCGATCCTAACATCACTTATGGAATTACCAAAAATGAAATTCCACCCTTAATGATTTATCCCAACCCTAGCGAAGGTTCTCTACACATTGAAGGGAATTTTAGTCCACAAAACACCCTACAAATTTATGATTCCCAAGGAAGGCTACGTTTACAATTGGAAAACATACATTCAGGAAAAGCCCTTTCTTTTTATGATTTAGAAAAGGGTGTCTATCACATTTCTCTCATCGATGCTCAAACGGGTGTAGTTTATAGAAACAAGGTAATCTTCCATTAAAGTGCCAGCACCTTTTCGAAGCTAACATGGTCAAAACTCAATTTTGGTTCTTCTTTATAAATACCAAACATGGTAGAACCACTACCTGTCATGGCTGCATATACAGCTCCTTCCTTATAAAGCTCTTCTTTTATTTCTGCGAGTTCAGGATGATTTGGAAAAACACTTGCCTCAAAAGAATTCGTTAAGTTATCTCTCCAATCTTCCATAGGTAGGTTTACTACTTCTTTCGGATCTTTTAATCCTTCTAAAAATTGAATATTACCATAGGCTTCAGCCGTACTCACATGCACACCTATATTCAATAATTTAATGTAATAGCCTTTTAAATCTAAAGCTATGTTTGTTAGGGTTGTTCCCGTTTCTGTTGCGTATTGCGTATGGTTGCGAATAAAGAAAGGACAATCGCTTCCTAACCTAGCCGCGTAGGTACACAATTGGTCTTCACTTAGGTTCAATTCGAAAAGATCATTTAGTAATAGTAAGGTATAAGCGCCATCGCTACTACCGCCTCCTAAACCACCTCCCATGGGGATGATTTTGTGTAAATGTATCTTTACAGGAGTTAAATCATAGTCGGCGCGAAGCAGTTCATATGCCTGCACACATAAATTGTTCTTTTGATCGCCAGGAATGTCTAAACCGGAAGAAGAAAATTGAAAAATATCGCTTTTTATTACTTCCAAAATATCTTGCCACGCAATGGGGTAAAGTACTGACTGTATGGTGTGATACCCATCTTCTCGCTTGGCTAAAACATTCAAACCGAGGTTAATCTTACATCCTGGAAAACATATCATGCACCAAAAGTATAAATAGCTTTTATTTTTTTGTAACTTTCGCCACCCAAATTAGAAGCATATGGCGACTTATTTAGATTTTGAAGAACCAATTAAAGCCCTAGAAGAACAGATTGAAAAAGCCAAAACACTTGGCGAAGAGTCTGATATGGACATGGGCGATAAGATAAAAGAATTAGAAGGAAAGTTAGAAAAGAAGACAAAGGAGATCTTCACTAACTTAACTCCTTGGCAACGTGTACAACTTTCACGTCACCCAGATAGACCATATACTTTGGCCTACATTAATGCTATGACGGAAGGTACCTTCCAAGAATTGCACGGTGATAGAAATGTGAAGGATGACAAAGCGATGGTAGGTGGTTTCGGTCAGTTAGATGGACAAACAGTGATGTTTATCGGTCAGCAAAAAGGAGCCAACACTAAGATGCGTCAGTACAGAAACTTCGGTATGGCTAACCCAGAAGGGTATAGAAAAGCTTTACGTTTAATGAAGTTGGCAGAGAAATTCAACAAGCCTATCGTAACTTTGATAGACACTCCGGGAGCCTTCCCAGGATTGGAAGCAGAGGAAAGAGGTCAAGGTGAAGCTATCGCACGTAACATCTATGAAATGATGAAATTGAAAGTTCCTGTAATCTGTGTAGTTATCGGAGAAGGAGCTTCTGGTGGAGCATTAGGAATTGGTGTTGGTGATAGAATTTTAATGTTGGAGAACTCATGGTACTCTGTAATTTCACCAGAAAACTGTTCTACTATTTTGTGGAGAAGTTGGGATTACAAAGAAACGGCTGCAGAAGCATTGAAATTGACTTCTACAGATATGAAGAAGTTGAAAATCGTTGACGAGGTAGTGAAAGAACCATTGTGTGGAGCACACAGAAAGCACGACGAAATTTTTGATACGTTGAAAAAAGTATTGAAGAAAGAAATCGCGGCTCTTTCTAAATTGGATCCTATCAAACGTTCTGCGGATAGAATCAAGAAATTCGAAAACATGGGTGTTACCAAATAGGTAAACCTTAGAAATATAAAGAAGTCCTGGTGTTCACATCAGGACTTTTTTTGTGCCCTTTTTCTCTATTTAAGTCGCTTTTACTTGCCTTTATTTATGAGTATAGCTTCTATGTTTCCTTAATAACAGAAACTCGTGAGAAATAGTAAGGCATAAAAAAAGCAAGCTCCTTTCGAAGCTTGCTATCACTAAAACTTAATTAAAATTGCTATTGTTTAATGATTTTCACAACAGCTTTTTGATCATGTTTATCTGTTACCTCTAACAAGTAAACTCCTTTTGGAAGATCTATATTCATCGTCATCTGATTTGAAAAATTCATCTCAGCTACTTGAATTAATTCTCCAGCAAGGTTAAAGATTCTAAAGTCTATATGTTCTTGAACTCTATCGAATTGAACATTAAATGTTCCTTGTGTTGGGTTTGGATATACCGTAAAAGCATTGGCCAAATCCATTTTTTCTAATCCAACTGTGCTAATTACAACGCAATCCGAAGTATCTGAACATCCATTCTCCGTTACAATAACTGCATAATTTCCATTTGCAGTTGCTGTGTAAGAAGAAGACGTCTCTCCTACAATCACCTGCATGTTATTGTCACAATCTAGCCATTGGTAAGTTGCTCCTATAGCATCCGCAGTAATTGTAATTTGATCTACACTCGTTGCTACGTTTACAGTGTTTATCGTCACAAACTCTGCTGAAGAGTTAGAACAATATCCATTGGTTGTATAGGTAACACTATAATTTCCTGCTACACTATTAGCGATGTCTATTTCTCCTGTAGCGGCATTGATTACCAAGTTAGGAGAAGATGCTGTAAATGTTCCTCCTAAGGCACCTGTAATTGTAGGTGTAGGATTTTGATAATCTTGACAGTACTCCGTTTGATCAAAGTTGAAACTCGCATTATCCAAATCTTGAATCGTGACTTGAACATTCGATGAGTTTGAACATGTTCCATTGGTCGTGTAGGTAACGGTATATACCCCAGAAATTGAATTTAACACATCAATTTCGCCTGTCGCTGCATCAATTTGCAAACCTGTTGTAGCACTAAATGTACCTCCATTTACTCCTGAAATTGTAGGAACTGGATTCACAGCATCCTTACAATAAATTGAATTTCCATAAGCAAAAGAGGCATTATCCAATGCATTACCAGTCCCTATGGTCACGTAAGTACTTTGATTACATCCATTCGCATCAATAACACTTACAGTATGCACCCCGCTACTTAAAGCCGTTGCAGTTTGACTCGTTTCACCGTTATCCCATAAATAGGTGTAAGGTTGTGTTCCTCCTGTTGGGTTAACTGTTGCACTACCGTCTATAGATGAAGGACAAGTTACATCTGCTACAGCTGTAGCCGATGCACCTAAAATAGCAGGTTGCGTAATTGTTGCGTTTTGAGTGATAATACAACCGTTCGCATCCGTAATTTGCACATTATAGTTACCTACCTCCAAGCCTGTAATTGTTGGAGTTGTTGCTTGGTTACTCCAGCTATAAGCATAAGGCCCCGTTCCACCGGTAGGCACTACATCTACCATTCCATTCATAGCTCCATAACAACTCACGTTTTGAATCGTATTTGTTGTTGCCAAAACAGCCGGTTCTGAAATCATTACAGAAGCATTTACTGTACATCCATTGGCATCGGTTACTACCACATTGTAGGTCCCTGCAGTCAATCCAGAAATTGAAGTCGTAGTTTCCGAATTATCCCATAGGTAAGTGTAAGGTGCTGTACCTCCACTAGCATTTACTGTAGCAGCACCATCACTGAGTCCGTTACAACTTACTGTAGCATCAACAACCGTCGAAGCAAGTAAGGCCGTTGGTTCTGTTATGGTCACAGAAGCATTTTCTGTACATCCATTCGCATCGGTTACAGTTACGGTGTAAGTTCCTGCAGTAACTCCTGTTATGGTTGGAGTCATTGCTGCATTACTCCAGTTATATGTATAAGGTGCTGTTCCACCCGTTACGCTTACCGTTGCTTCTCCATTACTTCCTGCATTACAAGTAACATGTGCGTTTACTGAAGCCGTTGCTGAAAGAACCGTTGGTTCTGTTATGGTCACAGAAGCATTTTCTGTACATCCGTTGGCATCTGTTACAGTTACGGTGTAGGTTCCAGCAGTTACTCCTGTTATGGCTTGAGTCGTTGCTGTATTACTCCAAGCATAGGTGTAAGGCGCTGTTCCTCCCGTTACGTTTACGGTTGCTTCTCCATCACTTCCTGCATTACAAGAAACATTTGCGTTTACTGATCCAGTAGCTGAAAGTACGGTTGGTTCTGTTACCGTAGCTGAGGCTGTTGCTGTACATCCATTGGCATCTGTTACAGTCACGGTGTAGGTTCCAGCAGTTACTCCTGTTATGGTTTGAGTCGTTGCTGAATTACTCCAAGCATACGTATAAGGCGCTGTTCCACCTGTTACGTTTATGGTTGCTTCACCATCACTTCCTGCATTACAAGAAACATTTGCATTTACGGATCCTGTAGCTGAAAGAACCGTTGGTTCTGTTATCGTTACAGAAGCATTTTCTGTACATCCGTTGGCATCTGTTACAGTTACAGTGTATGTTCCTGCAGCAACTCCTGATATGGTTTGTGTCGTTGCTGTATTACTCCAAGCATAGGTGTAAGGCGCTGTTCCTCCTGTTACGTTTACTGTTGCTTCTCCATCATTTCCTGCATTACAAGAAACATTTGCATTTACTGATCCTGTAGCTGAAAGTACGTTTGGTTCTGTTATCGTTACAGAAGCATTTTCTGTACATCCGTTGGCATCTGTTACAGTTACGGTGTATGTTCCTGCAGTAACTCCGGTTATGGTTTGAGTCGTTGCTGAATTACTCCAAGCATAAGTGTAAGGCGCTGTTCCTCCTGTTACGTTTACGGTTGCTTCTCCGTCACTTCCTGCATTACAAGAAACATTTGCATTTACCGATCCTGTAGTCGAAAGAACGGTTGGTTCTGTTATGGTTACAGAAGCATTTTCTGTACATCCGTTGGCATCTGTTACAGTTACAGTGTAGGTTCCTGCAGTAACTCCTGTTATGGTTTGAGTTGTTGCTGAATTACTCCAAGCATAGGTATAAGGTGCTGTTCCTCCTGTTACGTTTACGGTTGCTTCTCCATCACCTCCTGCATTACAAGAAACATTTGCATTTACTGATCCTGAAGCTGAAAGAAGGGTTGGTTCTGTTACAGTAGCTGAAGCTGTTGTTGTACATCCATTCGCGTCTGTTACAGTTACGGTGTAGGTTCCTGCAGCAACTCCAGTTATGGTCTGAGTCGTTGCTGTATTACTCCAAGCATAGGTGTAAGGTGAAGTTCCTCCCGTTACGTTTACCGTTGCTTCTCCATCATTTCCTGCATTACAAGAAACATTTGCATTTACTGAACCTGACGCTGAAAGAACGGTTGGTTCTGTTAT
>NZ_FPAS01000008.1 GCF_900116425.1 Lishizhenia tianjinensis
CTATCAATAAAACCGTATTTTCCATCTTTTTGAACGAGTGCCCAATTTTTTTTGTAGATGCCGAATAGGTCGATTTGGTCATAAACAGTAGCTACGATTTCAGTTCCATCACTATCAATAAAACCGTACTTTCCATCTTTTTGAACTCTAGCCCAATCCGCCTTATAGGATCCGAATAAGTCGATTTTGTAATAAAGGACATCCACTACTAATTCACCATCACTGTCAATGAAACCGTATTTACCCTTCTTCTCAACCTTGGCCCAACCTTTTTTGTAAAGACCATAGGCCTCTATTTGATCGTAATTTTGGGCGATAGCAGAGGTGAATAAAAGAAATAGAAAGGCGGTAATAAATGTTAGTGTTTTCATGGTAATTGTTTTGATTTGTGTGGTTGTATAATTAAAAAGAAGTGAAATGGTTACTCTTCTTCGTGCAAAAAAAAATAAGGAGATAAAATTAAATTTACCTCCTTATTTTCTTTTGTATGTTAGATAGCTCCTTGTGTGGCCATTCTTGAAACGATGAAGTTCTTAGGATTTACCCCGGTTTGTGTTAGTTCTTTCCAAACAAATCCAATTCCTCGGTTGAGGTGCACGTAACCAGCTGTTTGGAAGAGTTCAGCTTCTTCTTTATTCAAAGGGTTGGTGTCAAACATCCAGGTTCTAACCGCGCTGATGCCACTTTTGAAAAGTCGGGCCGTTACGCTTTTTATAATATTGGCTTTTTCTGTATCGCTAAGTTTTCCACGGAAGCTTGCTTGACATAAATAAGCAATTCCATTTTCGTGTGAATTAAACACCATTAACGCAATGAGTTTTTCCTGTTCGTAGATACCATAAGTATGCGTTTTGAAATAATTCGGGTTGTCGTAAATTCTCCATTGCTGAAAGTTAGCCGATTGAAGGATGGCAAAATTTTCACGAGATTGTTGCAATCCTTCAAAAATTAATTCATCTACACCCTCTGTTAGGGTGTCGTATACTTTGATATCGAATTTACTTTTATTTGTTCCAAGTTTACCCAATGTTTTGAATTTGGAAAGGGTACAAAGTCCAAATATCTTAAGCTTATCCATAAACTTGTTTTGAGGATTGAGTCCTGCCAAATACAGGTAACTTTTCCAAATCTTGTTCACCGCTAAGGATTGTTGATGATCAAAAGGAATTTCAAATTCTAAGTTCTTAAATGGTTTTTTAGCGGCAGTAAAGCCCCAAATTACCTCAATGTTGGCCTCTCTACATTTCTCAAAAAGAAAGTCATAAATTTTGTAGAAGATTTTCTGACCTCTGTAATCAGGATCAACCAAGGTGTCTTCACTTTTTCCGGAACGAATAATCTTGTTTTCTGCAGTAATTAAATCAATGGGAATAACACAGTTAGTACCCACAACCTTACCCTCGTCTTCCGCTATAACATAAATGGATGCACCGAAAGGTCCGTTGTGGAACTCCCAGTAAAATTGCTCCATTGTTCTGTTTTTTTTATAGATGCGATTGTGAAAATTGTTGATGTTTTCATAATCATCCGGGGTTGCAATTCTGTATGTTACCATGTTAATTTATTTTCGTCGATTAAGTGTTGTGGTGTTACACAATCTATTTTGTTTTCGTAGAGATAAGATAATACTTTTTTGTATTCCTCTAAGAAAGAGTTGTATTTATAATTGGTAAAGTAAGTGTTATGCCAAAGCAGAGAAAAGTCACAATTCTCATTATTTTTTTCATAGAAGTTTATAATAGTTTTGGCAATGTTTTGAGATGGCATTTTCATGTATTTATGAAAAGTGCCGTCCATAAAATGTAAAGGTGCTTCTACAAAATCGTAGGGTTTCTTTTCGTCAACATTAAAGGGTTGGAAGGCTTTTCCGTACGAATTTCTAAACCCGTAATGTTCGGCAAAACCTAAGCTGCCGTCGAATTCTAAATCAGAGTCAGAAATCTTTTTCCAGTCACTGTGGGCTTTAAAGTTTAGAAAGTGATAGCGATTGTAGGGATTAGAAATATTACCCTTGGTTAATTCTTCATTTATGCTCATGGTAGAACAGGATTTATGAAGTCCGTTGGTGTTATTTGAGTTTGCAACCAGTTCTAAGAGATCTTTTTCCTTGTTGATCTTATAGTCAGCATTCATCACATCCTGGGTTCCTTTCCCTTTGTTTACCAACCAAAAGAAGGTGGTTTTTACATCATATTCATCATTGATTTTAATGATTTTATCCATGTTTCTCCAGTGAGGTTTACGCATCAATTCTAATGTGATGAGGTGCAGTAAAGTACCAATTTTTAAATTCTTTACTGCCCAGAAACCATCTTGCAATAAGGACCCATAAATTGTATCTATATCGTGAGAAATGAAAAATCTGCTTTTTGTTTTTTTGCCCGTTAAATTGTGCTTCGTACAAAATACGTTCATGAGTTCTTCCACCAGGTTTCGTTCAATGTTCTTGAACTTATACTGGTAAGAATGCGTGTATTTAAAGCGGTTGAAGTTGTCGAAATCTTCAGGACTCGTAGAAATTTCTTGTAAACAGTTCACCAAGTAAAAGATAGGTGCTATAAGGTCCTGTTTGGGGTCTAAAGTCGGCTCCTCGCTGAAATAATTTTCATGTTTTAACAGCTCACGATTTTCTATAAGGTTGTTGTAGAAGGAAATGTCTATGGGTTCTGAAGAAGGATGATGTTCATCCCAGGAAATGTCGGCATTTTCTACACTATCCACAAAGGAGAAAGTAAGTTTGCGGTTTTTTTCGATAAGCTTCAATACGTATTTTATTGGAGCGTAATAGTTGGTGTTTTCTTTTATATATACTTTCATCCTATACCTTGTATACTATCTTGTTTTACTTGTGATGGAATGTGGACTAATGTAGTAAAATCAAATCAATTTTATCCCACGAAAATAGCGTGATATTGGGAGGTTTCTAAGAGAATTTCTTGGGTGTGATCAATAAGTGCTAAGCCTTAAATGCCGCCACCAAAGCATTCAAATCCTCAAAGAAAAAGTGGGCCAACTCTAATTTTGGATTGGGAATGTGAGATTTTTCAGGAATCACACAAACTTTCATTTGAGCGGCCATTCCGGCTATCATTCCATTAAACGAATCTTCAATCACCAAACATCTTTCTGGTGCGACTTCTAAATTTTTAGCACTGTCCATATAAACTTCAGGGTGAGGTTTACCATAAGGTAAATGCTCCGCGCTTAAGGTAGAAGAAAAGTAATGGTCTATTCCCAAGGTTTCTAATGTACAATCCATCAATTCTTGGAAGGAAGAGGTAGCCAAAGCTATCTTTAAACCTTGTGATTTAAAGTATTCCAAACTTTCTAAAACTCCTGTAATTGGAGTTCCATAGGTAGAAATTTGGTGTATCATCTCGGCCATTATTTCATCGATGATGTCTTGTTGTGATTTGCCTGTCCATGGTCTTTCTCTGTATCGAAATGCAATTACTTCATCCAAGCGAAGTCCAACAGTTCGCGCACAATCTTCAACCGTTAAATCTATACCCACGGTTCCAAAAACTTTAATAATTGCTTTTTTCCAAAGCGGTTCAGAGTCTATGAGTACTCCGTCCATATCATAGATTACGGCATCAAATTGTGTTATTTCCATCGCAGTTTATAGATTTTTGGTGCAATAATAGTTTTTTCTTCGCTTAAATAAATGTTGCTTTGATGAACATGTATGGCTTCCCACATACCAAATCGGTTGAGTAAACGGGTGTTTTTCCAAACTAGTTTTCCGTTTACAACTTGATATATGTAGATTTTACTGTAGGTAAGAACAAATAAATGATTTTGTTCCAAACAAACAGAGGTAATGCAATCTTCCATCCAAGAACTGGCTTTTAATTGAAGGGATGTATGTACCGTTGCCTTATACTTACCCGGCTTTTTAGGTAGAGTATAAACTTTGCTCACGCCGTCAAATGGAACTGTTCTATTCTTGGTGAAAATCCATATTTTATTTTGAAAGTAACAAATGGCCTCGGCGTCATAATATTTCTGAGCCTCGCTTGGTGGAAATTCTTTTTGATCGGGGTAGGTGAAATTAATACTGTCGGCTTTGCTTTCTTTCTGGGTTAAAACTTCGTGTAAGTCAACAATGTAAAGTTTTAAATCTTTGCGGGTATTGTTGTTATTTCCTATGTCTGCGATGTAGATCAGACTGTCATCCACCAAACACAAATCTTCCCAATCCTTATTGCGAGCCCCATTAATAGTGCAAGTGTTGAGTACCTCTCCTTTTGTATTGAGCACGTAAAGTTCGTTTTTATTTCCACTGTCGTTATGGGTGATGAAAACGCTGTCTCCTATGCAAAGTAGACCCGAACTTTCGGAGATGTAGTCTGGCAAGTTACAGACAACTTCTTGCGACCATAGCTGCGAGGTGAAAATGAAGCAGAGAAGGAAAAATACTGTTTTCATGGATGTAATTATAGGGTATTTAGTCTTTCCGATAAATGTAATATTAATGCCAAGGCTGGGGGCTATTAAAAACAAAATTTGTTACTTAGTAGAACTTTTTAAGCAGAACGCAAATGTTATCTCCAGGAGCCAAAGGTTGGATTAAGAAATACGAGCAATTATTAGACGAGGGAATGTTTACCATCAAGGAGGTAAACCCTATGCATATTTCTACCGATGAACACTTGCGTTTGGAGAGTATTAGAACTGGTTTGGCCTTTGGTTTTCCAGCTCAATTGCTCTATGCTACCAACTTGCCGCAAGAGCAATGGACCATAGAGGAAAAACTAAAAGTATTGCTGTTCGAAAGTTTACTATCTGTCTACAACCTCGAATGTAGAGACACTTCAAAAGAAGATTTTCTTCAGAAAGTTTTGGGGTTTTATAAGATGCACGACAGTAGGTCTATTTTGAATTTTTACAAAAAGCTTATACCAGAATCAGACTATGATAAACTAGAGAAAATTCTAGATAAGCGTATAGGAATTCGTAAAACCATGGAAAACAAGTTGTGGGTGAACTACCTGAATAACTCTGTGGTTTATTTGGATGTGTTGTTGTTTAAAAAGTACTTGGCCTCTCCAGAACATACCTTGCAAGTGAATTACAAGCAGCGTGTAAAAACTTTGTTGAAGACCATAATCATGGCTGTGAATTCTGATAATAATGTTGCTAAGCGAGAAAAAATGTTGTTCGATGTTTTCTTGGCTTCCGCTAATTTGAAGGAAGAAGAGCGCAAGGAGATGAATCAACTTTTTAAGGAGGGTGATGTTGATTTTGAAGATTTGGACAGCTGTCACCAAGAAGATTGGATCTTTAAACATTATTTACTCGACATCTGCTCCTTGTGTATTTTTGCCGATAACGACGCGGCAGATGAAGAATTGAAATTTTTACAAAACTTCTGCGAGCACTATCGTATTCCCCTAGATGAATTGCCCAACAGTATTGCCTTGGTAGAGACCTTTCTCTTAGACAATCAACACAAAATTTCTTTCTTAAAGGAAAGTTCTCAGTACGATAAATTGTTTTCTAACCTATCCAGAAGATGGATAAAAATATTGAGTAGGAACAAGGATAAACTAGCCCAGGAGCTCAAACAGAGTAAAGAGTTAGTTTACCTGATCAATAAATCCATGAAGGAGGAGTTGACAGCAGAAGAAAAAGAAAAAGTGAGGGTACAGTTTTTAGACATAGTTAAGTCTATGCCTGCGCTGGCCATCTTTATGTTACCTGGAGGAGCTATTCTCCTACCCCTGGTGTTAAAAGTAATTCCAGATTTGGTACCCTCTGCTTTTAAGAACAATGCTTTAGACGATAAAAGCACCAAGTTTAAAGAGTAGCCTAAACAGCGGACTTTTCAGATCTTCTCGCAATTTCCGCTATCGTTGTTCGCATCACGTTAATGATAGGCTTCTCATATCCAGCTTTACGCGATGAAATTAAATAATTGATCCCGTCTGCAGTAAACATACCTACGCAGTGGTAGCTGTAGTGCTCAACACTGGTGGTGCTTTCTTTCTTTAAGCTTTGTTTGTATACCAAAACCTGGGCACTATCTTCTAAAATTTCGTAATTGTGTATGTCATCGTACCTACCCATATTTTCTTTATATAGGGCCAAGGCATCGCGTTCACCGTAATCTTCTATGTGTAATTCAAAGGCTCTACTTGCCTTGATGGTCCAAGAAAAATCATCTTCCTCATGAATAATTTCCGGCTCAACAGCTCCGCCTACCAATTGTTCATCATTGGGTAAATAAAGCGATGTAGGAATCTGATAGGGAGTTAAATCCAAGGGAGCGTAAAGGCTCAAATCTAAAGTGTTAACGGCAGTTGGTGTAGGGTTGTCTGTTTTGCTTTCGCTATTGCATGACCATACAAGGCCTGCAATGAGCAAGGAGTAAATTAATTTTTTCATGTTAGCGCGTTCTTACTTTCAAATATAGTGTTTTCCTAATTTTATTTAGGCTATTCCCCCAATTAAAAGTTCGCTAAAGCTGCCTTTTAGTTGGGGTCGGGTCATCCATTCTAGTCCCGATAAAAAATCGGGAGCTGCCATTTCTACCCCTAATAGTTATTTACAGACTAATTCTTTTATTTTAGCGTTCAAGTTCAAACCACTTAAAAATCACACCTATGAAAAAGACAGTTTTAGGTCTTCTAATCTTTATTAGTTCCCTTAGTCAGGCTCAGCTTCAAATCCTTAATCACAAGCAAGAAGCATTAAACAATGTTGAAGTCTTAAAACACGGAGAATTAGTAGGGATTTCTAATGATGAAGGAAGGTTACCCGCGTTGGAAAAGGACACTACCTATACCTTGTTTCATCCCAGTTATCGTTTGAAAGAATTTGTTTACAACAAGCAAGAAAACCTTAACCTTGGAGAGCCCATTCAATTGTTTGAAAGTGTAGGTGTGAGTCAAAACGAAGGGAATTTATTCCAAAGAATTTACGACAGTACCTATCACAATTTTGTAAAACAAAACATCGCCGTTTTGGGTGAATTGTGGATTTATCAGAGGGTGGTAGCCACTTCCTCAGAAAAAAATGATACAACCCTCAACATCATTAAAGCAGATGTGGCCTACGCTAAACATGAGAAACGTAAAAAAGAAACCTGGTGGGTAAAGGGTGAACCACAGCGCATGTTTCAAAGAGGTGGTGTATTGTTTGGAGAAAAGGAATTTAAAAAGGAAAGCTTGAATCTGAATGGAGCACTTCCTTCTCCTGATTACTTGACTTCATTTTTTAGATACAAAAGTTTTTTTGAGAGTAGTAGTGGTTACGACCAAGAACGTTATTATTCACCAACTTTGTCCAGAGTTAATTTGAAATATAGCAATGAGAAGAATTATTTATTAAGTCATGATATTCAGTATGCAAGCTTGAATTATAGTTGTGAAAAGTATGAAAGTATACGTAATAGTCCTGAAAGAATTGCAACAGTAATGAATATAGAAATGTTCATTCCTAAGAAATACAATTATTGGAAGTTTGTTGAAAAAGAAGGCCATTATTATCCAGAAATGATGAGGTTTGGATATCATCTTCATACCTCTAGAACAGATATAATTTACTCTGGTGATTTCGAGACCTGCTACATCTTCAAAGCAAAAGAAGTAGTCCCTCAAAACGAACTTTCTGAAGAATATAAAAAAGAAAATTTTTCTAATAACAATTTCATACAACGCATAAAACCCACGCCAGAAATCCTAAACTTTCCCTATGTAATGGAATAGTCAACCTACAATTTTGTTTAATTCCTTAACCCATCCTTTAAACATTTCTAACTTTGCATTGTTATAACTGCATGACGGTGTATAAGATCAAAGATCTAGAAATATTATCGGGAGTAAAAGCACATACCATTCGTATGTGGGAAAAACGCTATGGACTTCTCAAGCCTGAGCGTACGGATACCAAAATTCGTATGTACTCGGACAAAGACCTCATGGTGTTATTGAACGTAGCTTTGCTCAATAAAAACGGTAAGAAAATTTCTCATATCGTTAATATGAGTGATGATCAGATTAGCCAAGAGGTAATGGCTATAGACGATAAGGTGAGTCAAGACAGTTTAGTAGATAAGATGATTTTGGCTTTGATACAAATGGACAAGAAATTGTTCCTGGCGAATTTCCATAAAATCATCGCAGAGGAAGGTTTGTTCGAGGCGTTTTCGGGAAGGTTAAGAAGCTTTTTGACGCGTATAGGTGTCATGTGGCAGGTCGGGACGATAGATCCTGCGCAAGAACATTTCGTATCTAACATGATGCGCAATACCTTGATCGCTGCAACAGAAAACTTAGAAGAAAACCCCAAACCTGAAAAGCTCTTTATTCTGTTTTTACCAGAGAATGAATGGCACGAAATCTCTTTGTTACTCTACAATTACAAATTATTGAAGGATGGTTATGCAACGGTTTATTTGGGACAATCTGTTCCAGATCAGGCCTTGATAAACACAATTGCACGCTTTAAAGTCGATGCTTTGGTAACCTCTTTCATCACAGCGGTAGACGAAGACCACATCTTAGAATTTTTTACTACCCTGAGCAAGAATCACCAATTGCCTATCTACACAGGAGCAGAAATGTTGGATAGTTTATCCAAACCCTTACCTGCTAGTATTCATAAGGTTACCGATTTATTTAAGTAAGTGTACATCCATAAAAGGGTGTGGAGCGTAGGTTAAACAAGCCGTTTAGGCTGTGTTACATGTGTGACAATTTGTTAAAGAAAATATTTTGTTTAATAAATATTTGGAAAGATTAAACAAAAGTGTTTAACTTTGAAGGTGTAAAACTTAAACAAAATGTCTACAATAGAATTTAACAACGCTCTCATTGCTTTAGAATCTTACTTGATTGCTTTTGCAATGCGCTACACCAAAAACGAGGAAGACGCGAGAGATCTTACCCAAGAAACCATGTTGAAAGCAATGAAAAATAAAAACTACTATACGCCAAAGACCAATTTCAAGGCGTGGTTGTTTACCATCATGCGCAACATCTTCATCAATCAATACAGAAGAAAAGTGAGATCGAAAACAATTTTCGATAACTCGGAAGAGAAGTATTTGATGAATGGTTCAACTGAAGCGAGAAACACACCGCAAAACCACATTACATCTTTAGAGGTGGAAGCACAAGTGGAAGCTTTAAGTGATGTGTACAAAACTCCTTTTGAACTTCATTACAAGGGCTATAAATATCAAGAGATAGCAAATGAACTAAATATACCCATTGGTACGGTAAAGAGTCGTATATTCATTGCTAGGAAAAAATTAATGGAGTGCTTACCCGAGTACGCATAATAAGCATATGAGTAAAAAAATTGTAGTCATAGGAAGTGGAATAGCAGGTTTATCTTGCGCAAGTTATTTAGCTCAAGCCGGTAATGATGTTACCTTATTGGAGAAAAATAATTCTGTAGGTGGAAGAGCAAGAAAGTTTGAAGCTGCCGGTTTTACTTTCGACATGGGACCAAGTTGGTATTGGATGCCCAATGTTTTTGAAAAGTTTTACCAAGATTTTGGTCATACCGCCAAAGACTTCTATCAACTCGAACGCTTAGACCCAAGTTACCAAGTAATTTGGAAAGATAAATCAAGTGATCACGTTCCCGCTAACCTTGACGAATTTAAAGTTTGGTTCGAAAAGTTAGAACCCGGAAGTTCAGCCAAATTGGATGAATTTCTAAAAGAAGCTGCTTACAAATACGACGTGGGTATGAACGACTTGGTGCACAAGCCAAGTTTAAAATTGACAGAATTTGTTGACAAGCGCGTTATTGGTGGGGTGTTTAAAATGCACCTATTTTCATCCTTTAGCGCTTATATCAAAAAGTACTTTTCTCATCCCAAAATCATAGAATTACTTGAGTTTCCTGTTTTGTTTTTAGGAGCCATGCCCAAAGATACGCCTGCTTTATATTCATTAATGAATTATGCAGATATTGTTTTAGGAACGTGGTATCCCAAAGGAGGAATGCATGAAATCATCAAGGCTTTTGTAAAAATTGCAGAAACACAAGGGGTTAAAATTGAAACCGATAAAGAAGTTGTAGGCTTTGAATATGCCGACAGAAAAATTTCTGCAGTAAACGTTGCCGATGGTAGTTCTTATCCTTGTGATTTCATGGTCAGTGGTGCAGATTATGCCCATACTGAATTTCAGTTATTAAAGGAGAAAGCGAACTACTCCGAGAAATATTGGGACAAGAGAACCATGGCACCATCGTCATTATTGTTTTATTTAGGTGTAGATAAAAAAATTCCTAAATTGGAACACCACAATCTTTTCTTTGATGAAGATTTTAACCTTCATGCGGAGGAAATTTACAACGAACCTAAATGGCCTAAAGCTCCGTTGTTTTATGCATGTTGTCCTTCTAAGTCAGACGATACCGTTGCACCAGAAGGCAAAGAGAATTTGTTTTTACTCATCCCTATAGCTCCAGATTTGAAAGACAATGAGGAGAAAAGAGAGAAGTATTACCAAATGTTAATGGATAGGCTTGAAGAATTTTGTGGAGAAGAAATTAGAGAGCATGTAATCTACAAACGCAGTTATTGCGTAAATGATTTTAAGAAAGATTACTATGCCTTTAAAGGCAATGCATATGGATTAGCCAATACACTTAAACAAACGGCCATTTTAAAGCCGCAGATAAAGAATAAGAAATTGAGTAACATGTATTACACCGGGCAACTTACGGTTCCAGGACCGGGAGTTCCGCCAAGCATCATTTCTGGAGAAGTGGTGGCTCGTGAAATACTAAAAGCTATATAAACCGCATAGATTAAACGTTATGAAAGAACTTTTTGATAAGCTTTGTGAGGTAACAAGTAAGATTACAACACAGAAATACAGTACCAGTTTTTCACTTGGGATAAAGTTCTTGAGTAAAGATCTACAACAACCGATTTATAATATTTACGGTTTTGTTCGCTTTGCGGATGAAATCGTTGATACTTTTCACGATTATGACAAAAAACTTTTGTTGGATGAGTTTAAAGAAGAAACACATAAAGCCATAGATAGAGGGATATCTTTAAATCCCATTTTGAACTCCTTTCAAGCTACAGTTCGCCAATACAACATACCAAAAGATATCATTGATACCTTTTTGTATTCCATGGAAATGGATTTGACCAAAGAGTTCTACAACCAAGAGAAGTACGAACAATATATTTTAGGTTCGGCTGAGGTAGTAGGACTCATGTGTCTGAAAGTTTTTGTTCGTGGAGACGAAGCAGAGTACGAACGCTTGAAATCTCCAGCCATGAAATTGGGTTCTGCTTTCCAAAAGATTAATTTCTTAAGAGATTTAAAAGCAGATTACCATGAATTGGGGAGAACTTATTTTCCAGGTGTCGACTTAAAAGAGTTCAACGATGTAATCAAAAAGCAAATTGAAGCAGATATAGCACTCGATTTTGAGCTGGGCTACAACGGAATTATGCAATTGCCTAAGAACGCGAGGTTTGGAACTTATATGGCTTACATTTATTACTATAAATTGTTCAAGAAGATTAAGGAAACACCTGCAAAAGTAATACTCAATCAACGTATTCGTATTCCAAATAACAGAAAATACGGACTCTTTATATCTTCTTATCTCAGACATAGTCTTAACTTAGTGTAATAGATGAGCGAACAGATTATTTTAGTTGACGAGGAGAATAATTTTTTAGGTGAAATGGAAAAGATGGAGGTGCACGAAAAAGGCCTACTTCATCGTGCTTTCTCTGTAATGATTTTCAATGATAAAAGAGAAATTCTCATCCATAAACGCGCAAGTGATAAGTATCATTGTGGAGGTTTGTGGACCAATGCATGTTGTTCTCACCCTAGAAAAAATGAAAGTGTTGTTGAGGCCGGACAAAGACGTTTACAAGAAGAAATGGGCTTTAGTCTACCCAATTTAAAAGAACATCATTCCTTCATATATAAAGCACCCTTCGACAATGGTTTAACAGAGCATGAGCTCGATTTTTTGTTAACCGGAAGGTATAACGCAGCACCGCTTCCCAATGCTGAAGAAGTTGAAGATTGGAAGTACATAGGAGTGCAAGATTTGAAAAAAGACATCGCAGAAAACCCGGAAGATTATACCCCTTGGTTTCGCATCATCATGAATGATCATTTGGAAAAAATAATGGCTGGACTTTAGTCCTCCAACCCTTAAGTATGAAATTAAAAATCTGTAGAAGAGAAACCTTTAACGCTGCACATAGATTAAACAACCCAAATTGGGATGAACAAACCAATGCAGAAGTTTTTGGTAAATGTAATTCGCCCAATTATCACGGCCATAACTATGTATTAGAAACCTACGTGAGTGGCGAGCCTGATCCAGAAACTGGGTATTTGATGGATTTAAAAATTCTTAAAGAAATCATTAAGGAAGAAATTTGCGAGCGTTTTGACCACAGAAATCTAAATTTAGATACAGAAGAATTTAAAAACTTGAACCCAACCGCAGAGAATATTGTAATGGTGTGTTACCGTTTGTTGAGAGAAAAAATAGACCCCAAATTAGGTTTGTATTTGAGACTCTATGAAACTCAGAAAAATTGGGTAGAATACGGAGAAGAATAAATTCTTTATGAGCTGAACTTTTCTTTGGGAGGGGTGTTAAACAAACACACAAGATTAAACAAGGAGATGAATATATTTTGGCACAGAAGAGATTTACGTAAAGATGATAATGCTGGGTTGTACAAAGCACTCAAATCGGGTGATGAGGTACAACCCATTTTTATTTTTGATACTAACATTTTGGATGAATTGCCCAAAGGCGATCAGCGTGTGCTATTTATTCATCAAGAGTTAGAACGACTCAAAAAAGAGTACCAAAAAGAGGGTGGAGATTTATGGGTGTTTTACGGTACTCCAGCTTCGGTATACAAAGAGTTGTTGCAAAAACACAAGATTCAAAAGGTATATACCAACCGAGATTATGAGCCTTACGCCCGTGAACGTGACGCCACATTACATCAATTTTTCAGTGAACATGATGTTGAGTTTATAGGTGCGAAAGATCATGTGATTTTTGAAAAAGATGAGGTGCTGAAAGATGATGGAACACCTTACAAAGTATACACACCTTACATGCGCAAATGGAAGGAATGTTTGAATGCTTTTTATGCGTCGTCTTACCCAACAAGAAAATATATATCAACGCTACATCAGTGTGAAGCGCAAGCACTCATCTCTTTGGAAGAAATGGGCTTTGATAGTGAGCAAACACAAGAGTTTCCGTCGCGTGAATTTCCGAAAAGCATAGTGAAATCTTACCACGATACCAGAGATATTCCGGCAATTAAAGGAACGAGTCGTTTGAGCTTACATTTGCGTTTTGGAACCATATCCATACGCGAACTTTCACGCTTTGCCCAACAGCACAACGAAAAGTATTGGAATGAATTGATTTGGAGAGATTTTTATCAAATGATATTGTTTCATTTTCCAGATTCCGTAAATACAGCTTTTAAACCCGAGTACGATAAAGTACAATGGCGCAATAATAAAGAAGAGTTTGAATTGTGGTGTAAAGGTAAAACGGGTTACCCCATGGTGGATGCAGGCATGCGTGAATTGAATAAAACTGGGTTCATGCACAACCGCGTTCGTATGGTGGTGGCAAGTTTTTTAACCAAACATCTCCTCATAGATTGGCGCTGGGGTGAAGCCTATTTTGCAGAGAAATTACTCGATTTCGATTTAGCTAGTAATGTGGGTGGCTGGCAATGGGCGGCAAGTTCAGGTGTGGATGCACAACCCTATTTTCGTATTTTTAACCCCGAAAGTCAGCTACAAAAGTTCGATAAAGACGAGAGATACATTAGAAAATGGATTCCAGAATACGGAACTTCTAAATATCCTTCGCCTATGGTTGAACATAAAATGGCCCGACAAAGAGCGTTAGATGCGTACAAATTTGCTTTAAACAAATCATGAAAATAGGAGAGAAGTTACCCAACCTTAAGTTAAAAACACATCAAGAGACCTTTATATATACCCTATCTTTGATCGGAGAAAGTAACTTGCTTTTTGTGGTTCAAGGAAAAGAAGAAGGTGTTGAAAAGCTGTTGTTAGAAAACTTCGATGCCTTGGTAAATGAGAATATTGAAGTGTACATCATCAATCAAACTTCACCACAAGAAAACTTGGAGCTACAGCGTTCAAAAGGATGGCCTTTTACTTTTATTTCTGATACTAAAAAGGAGCTACTTAGAGCCTTGGGCGCCAAAAAATCACTTCTGAATACCAAGCCAGCCACTATTTTTCTTTTAGGTATGGATGGAAGTTTACAAAAGAGCTGGAAAAACGAGGAGTTTGACATTACCGAACTTTTAGCGGTGTAAAGTCCCTCTTTCTCCAATGTGAGCACATTTCTTACGTCTAAATCTTTATTTTTGTTGACGTGGAAAACTACAAGGAAGACATCAAGTTTAAGCTCAAAACGCTCCCCGAAAAACCTGGGATTTACCAATATTTTAACGATAAGGGAAAGATCATTTATGTAGGGAAGGCCAAAAACCTTAAACGTCGTGTTACTTCTTATTTTACTAAAAATCACGATACCGCTAAAACGAGAATACTCGTTAGAAACATACGTGATATCAAATATATTGTGGTAGACACAGAGTTGGATGCCTTGCTCTTGGAAAACAACTTGATTAAGAAGTACCAACCCAAGTACAATATTCAATTAAAAGACGATAAAACCTATCCGTGGATTTGTATCAAAAATGAACCTTTTCCACGAGTTTTTAGTACGCGTCGTATTGTAAAAGATGGTTCCCAGTATTTCGGACCTTATCCTTCGGTGAAGGTAATGAATACACTTTTGGAGTTGATTCGAGAGCTATATCCCATACGTACTTGTAACCTCGATTTACACCAAAATAAAATAGAGGAGAAGAAGTACAAAGTCTGTTTAGAGTACCATATCGGGAATTGTTTAGGTCCGTGTGTAGGTAAAGATTCTAAAAAGAATTACGATGAGTACATCAAGCAAATTAAACACATTGTAAAGGGAAATATATCTTCGCTTATCAAAGATTTGAAAGAAAAAATGGCAGCTGCAGCAGAGCAATATGCCTTTGAAGAAGCCCAGAATTACAAGCTCAAAATAGAATCTTTAGAAAAGTACAAAGCCAAGTCAACCGTGGTTTCTCCTGTCATAGACAAGGTAGATGTAATTACCATGTTGCAAGATGAGAAAAGTGCTTTTGTAAATTACTTGATGATTGCCAATGGAGCTATTATCAATGGATTTACTGTGGAGGTGAAAAAGAACATGGCCGAAACCAAAGAAGAGATTTTGGCCTATGTGCTCTTGGAAATGCGCGAACGTTTCAAAAGTATATCGAAAGAAGTATTGGTAGAAGAAGATTTGAATTTAGAGTTTGATGAATTCAAATTCTTTACGCCGCAACGTGGAGATAAAAAATACTTGATAGATCTTTCTTTGAAGAATGCGCGTTTCTTCCAGATGGATAAATACAAGCAGGAGAAAATTAAAAATCCAGAGAAACACGCCAACAGGATTTTAGAGACCATACAAAAGGATTTCCGTTTGCAAGAATTACCGGTGCATATGGAGTGTTTCGATAACTCTAACATTCAAGGGACAAATCCAGTTTCGGCATGTGTGGTGTTTAAAAATGCAAAACCAAGTAAAAAAGATTACCGCCATTTCAATATCAAAACAGTTGTAGGTCCAGATGATTATGCTTCCATGACAGAGGCTGTTTATAGACGTTATAAACGCTTATTGGACGAAGAAGAGCCCTTGCCACAGTTAATTGTGATTGATGGAGGTAAAGGTCAGCTAGGAGCCGCTTTGGAAGCTTTGGAGCAATTAGGTTTACGTGGAAAAATTGCCATCGTGGGTATTGCCAAGCGTTTGGAGGAAATTTTCTTCCCAGGAGATAGTTTGCCTTTGTACCTCGACAAAAAATCCGAAAGTTTAAAGGTCATTCAACATATGCGTAACGAAGCCCACCGTTTTGGTATTACGCATCATAGAAACAGAAGAAGCAAGGCGGCATTGGTCTCAGAAATTACCCAAATCAACGGTATTGGACCCAAAACCCAAGAAGATTTGATGAAGGCTTTTAAAACCATTTCTAACATCAAAAAAGCAAAGAAAGAAGAAATAGAAAGTATAGTAGGTTTTTCTAAGGCCAAGTTGATTTGGGAGTATTTTCATTAGAGCTTATTTGTTTTGTGTAACCATTGATAGGTACTTCACTTATCCTCATAGCAAAACATAAAACCTAAATAATCAAGTATGAAATACCACCTCCTGTTGTTGGGCTTTTGTTTAAGCCTATCCTCAATTGCTCAAATCAAAGTTCAATCACCAACTATCCATTATGTGAGTAATTGGGATCTAGAAGAAGTTAAATCTATTGCTTTAGGAGAGAAAATCCTATTTCAACAAAATTGTTCTCCAGGTTTACCTGAAAACATCACTAACGGAGTAGTATTCTTTGAAAATGTATACTTGGAAGAAGAGAGGATTTCAGTGACTATTACTTTTAAGGATACAGTGGTAGTTGGACTTACTTTTCATTTAAAAGCAAAACAATATCATGTGTTAAGTGAATTAGGATTTGAAGAAATCATAGGCAATACTACGACATCCAAAAAAAGTTGGACATCAACTTACATTCAAGATGGTATCACCTCAGTGATTGTTGCAGATAGAAAAAAGATAGTAGTTGTTCAAAGCTATAACGATAGGGAAGGTGGGTGATTTTATTGGTGAGCTGCTGCTGACACCCTTTTAGATTAGAAAAAAGGTTAAAAAATGTCAGTTGTTAAATTGAGCTATTATTTTCGTCTTACTTTAAATCTATAACCAGAGCATTTATAAAATATCAATGTCTAAATTTCTAACCATCATTATTTCTGTTATTTGTTTAAGCTCCTGTGCAAAAGTGATTACAAGAGCCATAGGAATAAAACAACCCAAACTGTATCTAACACGAGAACTTTCTGAAGTAGAAAATAGTAAACGTATCACGCGTTTTGGAGAAAGCGAATTTTTGTTTTTGTACAGAGATAGTGGTCATGTAGATTATGTTGAGAATTATGAGAAGGATGAATATAATTTTTCCTTATTACCTCAGATTTTAATAGTAATGGAGAGAAAGCAGAATATAGACATTTGGTAAGGAATTGTTATAGAAAGGAATTCCGTCAATTGGTAAAACAGGAAACTCCTTTAGATAGTTTACGTTGGTTAAAGGATTCTTTAAATCTTCGAACCTATTTAACGCATTTGCATAATGAGGATGGTGTTGCTTTTGAAGATTTAACTTTGCCGAAAGTAGACTATTACATTGTGCAAGATTGTAATGCTTTTATGTATGGTTTTCAAAAGAGAAATGAAAAAGCCATTGCTGAATATTTTGAGGGTAAAACTGTATTGAGAATATACATTAACAAAGACATGATAGCTACTGAAGCCAAATCTTACCCCAAAGAATTATTTGATTTTGATGTGGATACTTTGTCTAAGTCAGAGATGAGAAAGGCAAGTATTGAGTATAAATAACAGTTGATAAGTATTGTTATTTCCTTGTCTTCAAATTTCTTATATCCAACAAGAAATCCAAGTCTTCTTCTAGCTTATTACCAACCACCAAAATATTGACAGTTTTTAAGTTTTCCAACTGTTCAATGGATCGTAAACCACCACCTACAACTATGGGTAAGGTGGTTTTTTCTTGTAGGGCTTTCACAATTTTCGGGTCAACACTTTCTGTAGCACCAGAGCCCGCATCTAAATAAATGAGTTGTTTGCCCTGGAGTTCTCCGGCTATAGCTGTATTGGTTATCAAAGAAATTTGGTCTTGCGGTAAAGGTGTAGTTTGACTCACATAAGCCACTGCACTTTGTTTTCCACCATCAATTAATAAATAAGCAGTGGGTATCACTTCCAAATTCATAGCCTTGATATCTGAAGCATTTTGAATGTGCTGTCCAATGAGATATTCTGGATTTCTCCCCGATAAGAGGCTTAAATAGAGCAGGGCATCCGCATCTTCAGAAACTTGATGATAATTACCAGGAAACAACACCAAAGGTATTAAAGTGAGCGCCTTTAAAGATCTTATTACAAAATCCAATTGTGTCTTATTAGCTGTACTTCCTCCCACAAAAAAGTAATCGATACCCGCAAATTCAGCTTTTTTAATTAAATCTCGTAAGTATTCAACGTCCTGACTCTTCTCAGGGTCTATTAACACGGCAATTTGTCCTGTTTTGGCTTTGAATTGATCTAAAAGCTTAGTTGTCATAGTCAAAATAAGCTTCTGCGTTGATGGAAATTACAAAATCCTTATGCGTCAAGACTTTCATTTCTACACGGCGTGTTAAAAATGGATTAATGATGTTTCCTATCCAGTTTTCTTGATCAATTTTATGTAATAAAAGCTCCTTGGCAAAAATGATTTCTTTTCGTCCGGCCAATTTGTACAAGGCTTCTTTAGCACTCCACACTTTGATCATTTCTTCGGTAGAATCCACATCAAAAGTGGCTTTCTCTTTTTCACTTAAAAACTTGTGTTTTACACGGTGTACTTTTTCTCTTATGGGTTCTAAATCGAGTCCGACTGCATGATGTTTGCAAAAAGCGAGTCCAACAACATTGGTAGAATGAGAAATAGAAATATATCCTTCACCTTCTATGTAGGGTGCACCAATAGAATTGTAAAGTATCTCATCGTTACCAAATTTGGTAGTTCTTAAAATTCGCGTGGCCACATATTCTCTTCTTCTGTTGGGATGCGAAAAAGTGGCTAGTTTTTCTAGTTCAGAAGGTAGCAAATTGTGTAGATGTTCCTCAAGAGGGAAGTCTTGATAATACATCAAATGTACATCCACATCATTAACGGTAATTTGCTCAAAAGTAAACATGGTGAAAAGATAAGAATTCTTGATGTTTTTAAGGTTTAGAAGCTTTGTTTTGTTTGAAATGGAAACTGAATATCCGCTTTCTGACCAATCATTAAACCCTTGATTTTTGTGGGTATTTACCTCAAATTATTTTTTACAAATGTTTATAACTATGAAATGACTAAAAATAGAAACCTGAGTATGGTTGTAAGTCATAGATATAACTAGGTTTTTTAATTGGTAACATAGCGGATATTCAGAAAAGTTGTAACAATTGGTAAACTCAGCGTTACATGGCAAAACCTTAAAATATGAAAGGATTTATTACCACTTGCATACTACTGTTAGCAGCTTATACCTTCGGACAACAATCCACAGTATTTACTTTCTATTTTGAAACGAATCAAGCTACTTTTTCAGAAAAGAAATTCATTGAGCTAGAGAAGTTAATAGATACTGTTGAGGTACTTGCAGTTAATATCCTAACAAGTTGTGATGACGTGGGAAGTGAAGAAAGTAACCTTGTATTATCACAAAGAAGAGCCGATTTTTTAATGAGCTATTTACGGAAGAACAAGAAATGGACGTACATAAATATTCAAAGTAAGGCTTTGGGAGAAATAGCCTTAAAAGACACTACTATTTCTATTCAAAACCAAAGGACAAAGAATAGAAAGGGAGAGGTGAGGTTGACTTACAGACTTATTGAATCTATTGAGAAGGAAGAAATTGTAGCAGTACAGGTGAATGAAAGTGCCCTGTCTTTAACAAATGTTGTGAAAGGAGAGAAAATAAGATTGGAAGCAATACAGTTTGTAGGAGGGAAGGATGAGTTTTTAAGTTCGGCATATCCAGTTTTAAATGAAATGTTGAACCAGCTGAAATCGAATCCTAATGTAAAGATTGAAATACAGGGGCATGTTTGTTGTATGACCAATGGTGAAGAAGGAGAAAATCTAGTAACAGGTAGAAGGACCCTTTCTGAGGATAGAGCTCGTGCGGTTTATAATTACTTGATTCATTATGGAATTAGCAAGGATAGATTGAGTTATGTAGGATTAAAAGGTCAGTTCCAAACAGGAGTAAATAACCTTGCGGATAGGCGTGTAGAAATATTAATAAAGTAATTAGGTACTCTACAATTTTAGCAGCAATTGACACGTAATAGTTAGAGCATAAGAACGTTTCATATGTAGAGTGTAAAAAGCACCTCGGTTGAGGTGCTTTTTTTATGATCTTAAAATTGAAATATAACGTTGTAAAGATTTAATTTCTGTATCTATGATGAAATTGTAGAAATCATCTTTGTCTCCTTCAACTTGTGCTTTTTCAAGACTTTCGTAATAGTTCATCCTGTTGCTTAAATCTCCTTTTATATCGGCGATAACAAAGCCATGACTCAATAGAACTAGATTCATTACTAATCGAGCGGTTCTACCATTTCCATCTATAAAAGGGTGTATGGTAACTAACCTTTCGTGCATCTCAGCTGCTAAGATTACTGGATGGTATTTGTACTTGTTGGCTTCATACCAAAAAAAATAATCTTCCATTTGCTTGTTAACCAAATAGGGTGCAGGAGGCATGTGTTGACTCCCTTGAATCATTACTTGAACATTTCTGTATTTTCCGGCCTCTTTTTGGTTAATACCCCGCAATATGAGGTTGTGTAATTGCAAAACCTCTCGTTCTGAAAAAGCAATTTTTTTATGAATGATTTCTTTTAAATATTCCAAAGCCTCTTGATGGTTGATTGCCTCCAAATGTTCATTCATAGATTTTCCAGAAATGGTTAACCCTTGATTTACCACCAAATCAGTTTCTCTTAGGGTAAGTGTATTGCCCTCTATTTTATTACTATTGAAAGTGTACTCTAATTCTAAAGCTTGAGCAACCCTATAGCTATCAAAACTTCTTAACTGTTGTAATTCAGAAAGCAATTCATCGAGGTACTTTAATTTATCTTCAAAGTGTTCGTAGGGTCTGGGCTGTCTGCTGTTGTATTCAACAACGTCTTCCATAACCATCTGTAATGCCCTTTCAGCAATCTGGTAATCGTCTATTTGAGAAATGATTTTTTCTTTCATCCACCACGCTAAGGCATCATCTAATGGAAGTTGTAAATGTTTCGCTAAGAGGATGATTTGTTGTTTGGTGGGAAGTCTTTTGCCATTTTCAAATTTACTGATTAAGGCCTGATCGATCCCACTGATTTGTGCCAAGTCCTTAACTTTCAACTGTAAATTGGTACGTTGTGTTTTAAGGATATTCATTTTAATTGACGTATTATTTCTTGACAAATTTAGTCATTTTTATTTGGTCTTCCAAAAAAAGAGAGTCCCTTAATAAGAGACTCTCCATATATATTGCCAGCCTAACTATCTGTAAAAACAGGAAATTAGGACAGAGAAATCCGCCGAAGCGGATATAAATTACATCATTCCTGGCATTCCACCTGGCATACCGCCTGGCATTCCTGCTGCACCTTCTTCTTGAGGCTCATCTACAATTACACATTCTGTAGTCAACAACATAGAAGCTATAGAGGCAGCGTTTTCAATCGCAATACGCGTAACTTTAGTTGGATCAATAACTCCTGCAGCGTAAAGGTTTTCGAATACATCTGTTCTTGCGTTGTAACCGAAGTCATCTTTACCTTCTTTCACACGTTGAACGATTACTGCTCCTTCACCACCAGCATTCGCGATGATTTGACGTAAAGGCTCTTCAATTGCTCTTCTTACGATAGCAATACCTGTAGTCTCGTCTTCGTTCACTCCAGTTAAGTTATCTAAAGCATCTACGGCACGAATTAAAGCAACACCTCCACCTGGGATAATTCCTTCTTCAACAGCAGCTCTTGTTGCGGCAAGTGCATCGTCAACTCTGTCTTTTTTCTCCTTCATTTCAACCTCAGTTGCAGCACCTACGTAAAGAACGGCTACACCTCCAGCTAATTTAGCCAAACGCTCTTGTAATTTTTCTTTGTCGTAGTCAGAAGTAGAAGCTTCCATTTGCACTTTGATTTGCTCAACACGTGCTTTGATATCTTCTTTGTTTCCTGCTCCGTTTACAACTGTAGTGTTGTCTTTATCGATTTCAACTTTTTCAGCTGTTCCTAACATGTCAACTGTAGCGTTCTCTAAAGTAAATCCTCTTTCTTCAGAAATCACAGTTCCACCCGTTAAGATAGCGATGTCTTCCAACATTGCTTTTCTTCTATCACCGAATCCTGGCGCTTTCACAGCTGCAATTTTCAATGATCCTCTAATTCTGTTTACTACTAAAGTTGTTAATGCTTCTCCATCAACGTCTTCTGCAATAATTAATAAAGGCTTACCTGATTGAGCAACTGGCTCAAGTACAGGTAATAAGTCTTTCATGTTAGAGATCTTTTTGTCGTAGATAAGGATGTAAGGATTCTCCATCTCTGCGATCATCTTCTCTGTATTTGTAACGAAGTAAGGAGATAAGTAACCTCTGTCAAACTGCATACCTTCTACCGTTCTAACTTCAGTCTCTGTTCCTTTTGCTTCTTCAACAGTAATTACACCGTCGTTACCTACAACTTTCATAGCTTCAGCGATCAAAGACCCAATCATCTCGTCATTGTTTGCTGAAATAGAAGCAATTTGCTTGATTTTATCGTTGTCAGAACCTACCTCTTGAGATAACTCTTTCAATTTAGCAACGATAGCAGTAACTGCCTTATCGATACCTCTTTTCAAGTCCATTGGGTTAGCTCCCGCTGCAACGTTTTTCAAACCTGCAGTAATGATAGCTTGTGCTAAAACAGTAGCCGTTGTTGTTCCGTCTCCTGCGATATCTGCAGTTTTAGAAGCAACTTCTTTTACCATTTGTGCTCCCATGTTTTCTGTTGCGTCTTTCAACTCAACTTCTTTGGCTACAGTAACACCATCTTTTGTTACGTGTGGAGCTCCAAATTTTTTATCAATTACTACGTTTCTTCCTTTTGGTCCTAAGGTTACCTTAACTGCATTTGCTAATGCGTCAACACCTCTTTTTAATTTTTCTCTTGCTTCTACGTCGAAGTAAATATCTTTTGCCATTTTCTAAACTTTTTAAATTATCCTACGATTCCGTAAATGTCTGCTTCTCTCATGATAAGGTAAGTTTTACCCTCCAATTTGATTTCAGTTCCTGAGTACTGACCATAGATTACGCTATCGCCAACTTTTACCGTCATAGGCTCGTCTGGTTTACCATTTCCGGCAGCAACGATAGTTCCTCTCAATGGTTTCTCTTTCGCTGTATCTGGAATAATAATTCCACTTGCTGTCTTTTCTTCTGCAGGTGCCGGCTCAATAAGAACGCGGTCTGCTAATGGTTTCATTAATGACATATCTATTTGTGTTTATGTAAAATTTATATGTTGCTGCTTGTCGAAAAATATGCCAAAGCATTTTTGACAGTTGAAAGCAAAAAAAATGTCAGTATGCGTGACATACTGACATTTAAAAATATAGTTTAAGCCCAATAAGAATGACGAAATGCCACGCTTATTATTGTGCTCCTCCTTGTTCTCCTGCAGGAGCTGGAGCTGGCTGCTCTGTTTGTGTTGGTTGTTCTTGTTGAACTGGAGCGTCTTCTCCTTTGTAAATCATCGTCATTACAATAGATAAAACACCAATGATTCCTGCTAATCCCCATGTAGCTTTCTCAATAGAATCGTTCGTTTTCTGAACACCACCTAACTGGTGAGCAGCACCGAAGTCTGTTGATAAACCACCACCTTTTGGATTTTGAATTAAAACTACTAATACAAGTAGTACACTCGCCAAAAGGATTAAGATAGTAAGTAATGTTCCCATGATTTATTTAATTAATTTTTGTTTCAGTTTTTTAATTTGATTTGCAAAGAAACTCTTTTTTTCTGGAAATTTCAACATTAATTGCTCATAAGATGCAATTGCTTTTGGATAATTTCCCTGAGCGGCAAAGATTTGTGCCAAGGTTTCTGATACTGGAAGGCTTGATTCGTCTAGACTTTTCTTGGCAACTTTGCTTGGTGAAAAGAATTCTTTTTTCGGCCTACTTATTTGTGGTTCTTCGTTAATAAACTTCTCAATGATACTGTCGACCTTCGATTTTGGAGCTTCAAGCTCTTCTTTTTCCTGCTTTTGAACTTCAGTTTTTTCTTCAATATCACTTTTTACAGAACCTAACTTTTGATTTTCTTCCCTCGTTTCAGGTGTAATTTCTTCTTCCGCTATTGGGGCTGAGTTGAGAGTTGTTTTTGCAACTTCAGTTTCCGTAGATGAAGGCAATGCTTCTTTTTCTATTTCTTGCGTTTTTTCTTCTGTGTTTTGTGCTTTTTTAGCTGCTAACCATGCAAAGAAATCTTTTGGTTTTTCAGTTTCTTGCTGAGGAGTTACGTCATTTGTTTCAACCTCCTGTTCTTCGGTAAGATGCAGCATGTCCTCAGCAGGTGCATCAGTGCTTTCCTCCGTGAAGCTCACTTGTTCTGAAGTTGTATTAGCAGCTGAAACTTCTGTTTCTTGCTCTGTATGTCCCTCCTCTTCAGAAACTGAGCGTACTATGCGGACCTCGTGTTCTATTGTACGACTCACCGCAGTAGCGTACATGTCAATTTCTAAAATATCTGTAGGAAGGTCCTCTTTTTCTGCAGTTTCCTTCTCCACATTAAGAGTTTCTTGTTCTTCTTCATCCACCGTTATTTCGGTTTCAGTAGTTTCAATTTCGAAACTCAAAGTCTCTTCGTGGTTAAAATCTTCTTCTGCCTTTTCTTCCTCATTTTCAGAAGAAATTTCCTCAATTTCCTGATCTGGGGTTATACTGAAGATAGGTGTTTCGTCAATAGAAGAAGGTGTTGATTGGTCCTCCGAGATTTCCTCATTAACCTCTTCCAAAGCTTCCTCTGTAAACTCTTCCGAATCAGTTGCTTCTGACTCTAAGTTTTCTGTTGGAAGCTCCTTGTCTACTTCAAGATTTTCCACTTCAAGATTCTCTTGGATAGGGAAGGAGGTAGCGTCTGGTTCAGGTATTTCAAGCTCAGGTTCTTCAATGTTAACCTGTGTTTGTATGTCGTGCGTTAAATTGAACAAACGAATTCTATCTGGAATTCTATAGGCATGTTCACTTAATTCCTCTTCAAAACTAAAATCATCGTGTTGGGATAAACCAGATAAAAGCAAGAGCGAAAAAACAGGAGAAAAGCTGTATTTCTCTGCCAAGTTTTTCAACGCGGGGATATCCGATTGCTGTATTTTTTTCGGATCTATAATTCGCTCTGTTAATTCTGCCTTATTCATCTTACCAATTCGAAAGTAGTTGGTTGATTACGTCTTGAATGATCTGTCTGTTCACCTCTTCGTATAAGTTCGTTTCTATACTTCCCAAATCTTGTGTTGCGTCGTAATCTGCGAAACGAGAAGCTCTTACCTGCATCATGTCTTCTTCAGGAGAGGTGATGAATATATCAAAAATAGCTGTAATCGTTAATCTATTTTTAGAAGCATTATCATTACCTTGAATAGCTACAGGAGCAATCTCATATCCAATAATATTTCCTGAAATATTGATTTGAGATTCCTGATTTCCTGTATTCAATTTTAAGCCTGTTCTATTTTGAATTTCGTCTTTTAAATCTTCCGTAAGTAAAGGAGCATAATTCAAAGGAGCATTTGCTGCTTCACTTTTAATCGTTTCCACCGAAAAGTGTTTCCAACTAGGATCTATACTACCATCCTTAAAACCTACACTCGTTGGCCAGCAACTTGTAAATAGAAAAAACGAAACCAAAAAGAGGGCAAACTTCATCATATCTATGCCGAATATACTAACTTATTTTAAATGGAATTCCTTGATTTTTCTGTACAAAGTACGTTCTGAAATTCCTAATTCTTTGGCCGCATACTTGCGTTTACCATTGTGCTTTTCTAAAGCTTTTTGAATGAGTTCTTTTTCTCTATCTTCTAAAGAGAGCGATTCTTCTACCTCTATGTGCTCTTCGTAATCGTCTTCTATGATGCGGACTTCGTCGTCTTTACTTGAGGAGTAGTCGTTATCTCTATTAACAACCGTACTGGGTAAGAAATTATTTGGACTATCACTTTGATAATCTTCATACATCTTGTTCAATACATCTCTTTGGTTAGCACTTAAGTTTACCTCTGAGTTGTTGTTAAGTATTTCAACCACTAATTTTTTCAATTCATTCAGGTCGTTTTTCATATCGAACAAGAATTTATACATCAATTCTCTATCGCTATAAAACTCGTCCTTTTCTTTCTCCTTATTTACAATCGCAGGCAAATTGCTGTGAGGTGATTCAGGCAAATATTGACGCAATATCTCAGGAGTTAAGAGACGCTCATTCTCAATGACAGATATTTGCTCGGCAATATTCTTTAATTGTCGGATATTTCCTGGCCATGGATAATTCAGCATCAATTCAACCGCCTCATCGGTTAATTTAACTGCGGGCATTCTGTATTTCTCTGCGAAATCATGGGCAAATTTTCTAAACAAGAGGTGAATATCATCTTGTCTATCACGCAGGGGAGGAAGTTGAATTGGAACGGTACTTAATCTGTACAACAAATCCTCTCTAAACTTTCCTTTTTGTATGGCCTGCATCATGTTTTCATTGGTTGCTGCCACCACACGTACGTCAGTTTTAATCACTTTAGAAGATCCAACACGAATAAATTCGCCGGTTTCTAAAACCCTTAATAAACGTACTTGAGTTTGCATGGGAAGTTCTGCTACTTCATCTAAAAAGATAGTACCACCGTCTGCAACTTCAAAATATCCTTTTCTGCTTCCGCTTGCACCTGTAAAGGCTCCTTTTTCGTGACCAAATAATTCTGAGTCTATGGTTCCTTCAGGAATTGCACCACAGTTTACTGCAATGTATTCACCATGCTTTCTCGAACTTAATTGATGTATGACTTGAGGGATAATTTCCTTACCCGTACCACTTTCACCCGTAACAAGAACCGAGATATCTGTAGGGGCTACTTGTGCCGCCACCTCTAACGCTCTGTTTAAAAGCGTTGCGTTACCAATAATTCCGAAACGTTGTTTAATTTGTTGTATAGTCATAGTCAGTTGAAAAAGAATTAAGCCACTACCTCACCAATTAATGTTGCAGAAGTACAATCTGTAATTTTTACATTTACGTAAGACGCTGGTTGAACATCAACTTTCGGGAAAACAACCATGGTGTTCTGATCATTTCTTCCACAAAGCATATCATCTGATTTTTTTGAAGTTCCTTCCACCAAAACCTTCACAGTTTTACCTACATAGCTTTGGTTAATAACCATTCCTTGTTCTCTTTGTAGAGTAATGATTTCTGTTAAACGTCTTTGTTTAACTTCTTCTGGTATGTCGTCTTCGTATTTTCTTTCCGCTAAAGTTTTAGGTCTTTCAGAGTACTTGTACATGTAAGCAAAATCGAATTTTACTTCTTCTATTAAGCTTAAAGTATCCTGGTGTTGCTCTTCTGTTTCTCCACAGAAACCTGTAATGATATCTGTACTGATGGCAGCTTCAGGAACAATGCGCTTAATGGCGTCAATTCTATTTAAATACCACTCTCTAGAATATCCTCTGTTCATTTTCTTCAATACTTCTGTATTTCCAGATTGAACAGGTAGGTGGATGTAATTACAAATGTTGTCGTATTTAGCAATAGTTTCCAACACTTCATCCGTCATATCTTTTGGATGAGAAGTAGAGAAACGAATTCTTAAATCTGGATGAACCTCTGCACACATTGCCATCAATTCAGCAAAGTTTGTAGTTGGTTTAGTTTCGTCTTTAATTTCTCCTTTGTTGGTAATGTTCCAACGGTAACTATCTACGTTTTGTCCTAACAAGGTAACTTCTCTATACCCTTGTTCGAACAATTCTCTACATTCCTGAACGATGGTTTGTGGATCTCTAGATCTTTCTCTACCTCTTGTAAAAGGTACAACACAGAAAGAACACATGTTGTCACACCCTCTAGTGATACTTACAAATGATGAAATTCCTTTGTTATCTAGACGTACAGGACTAATATCTGCGTAAGTTTCTTCTCTACTTAATAAAACGTTTACTGCTTTTTGTCCACCTTCAACTTCATTAATTAAAGAGGGTAAATCACGGTAAGAGTCTGGTCCAGCAACAATGTCAACCAATTTTTCTTCTTCCAATAACTGTTTTTTCAAGCGTTCGGCCATACAACCCAAAACTCCTACGATTAAAGAAGGTTGGTGTTGTTTGCGGTATTTGAAGTTGGTTAAACGCTTACGTACTCTTTCCTCAGCGTTTTCACGTATACTACAAGTGTTAATCAATATAAGGTCTGCCTCTAACTCGTCGTTAGTGGTTTGGTATCCTTGTTTTATCAAAATAGAAGCAACTACTTCACTGTCTGCAAAGTTCATCGCACAACCGTAGCTTTCTAGAAATAATTTCTTTCCATTAGGATTTGATGATGATGCCATTTCTAATGCCTCACCTTGTCTTGTTTCGTCTATCTTCTTTCCCTCAAGAATATTATCCATCATTGTTCATCAAATTTGTGGGACAAAAGTAACTAAAATCTAGGATTAGTGTCAAAATGGCAGAGTGAAAATACGTTAATTAAAGACCAACTATGCGAACTTTTTTAGCGGAAATGGTGTATATAAGTAGAGCTTAAATTAACAGAGTTTCCAAGGGTGGTTTGTTTTTAGCAATAATTTAAACTTATTTTGCAGCTAATTCGATTCACCTTTTAATATAGAAAATAGGACATGTCAAAGAATTTAGTAATTGTCGAGTCACCTGCAAAAGCAAAAACCATAGAAGGTTATTTGGGGAAAGATTTCACTGTAAAATCTAGTTATGGTCACGTAAGAGATCTTGCCAAAAAAGGCTTAGCAATTGACGTCGAAAACAATTTTAAACCTGATTATTCGGTGAGTCCAGACAAGAAAGCGCTGGTTACAGAATTAAAGAAATTAGTGAAAGGTGCCGAAACGGTATGGCTCGCAACCGATGAGGACCGCGAGGGAGAAGCTATTTCTTGGCACTTGTATGAAACGCTAGGATTGGATAAAAAGGAAACGAAACGAATTACTTTTAACGAGATTACAAAAACTGCCATCTTAAAGGCGATAGAAAGTCCGAGAGAAATCAACAAAGAGTTGGTAGATGCGCAGCAAGCAAGAAGAATATTAGATAGATTAGTTGGTTTTGAACTTTCTCCTGTTTTGTGGAAAAAAGTTAAACCAAGTTTATCTGCAGGCCGTGTACAATCTGTTGCGGTTCGTTTAATTGTTGAGCGCGAAAGGGAAATACAAAACTTTACACCAGAAACTTTTTACAGACTCTCTGGTTTTTTCCAAAAAGATGCGGATACTATTAAAGCAGATTTAGCGCATAACTTAGGTACAGACAAAGAAGTTGAAGCTTTCTTGGATTCATGTAAAGCCGCCGAGTTTGAAATTACAGACGTAGTGAAAAAGCCCGGCACGAAATCTCCAACGGCGCCGTTTACAACTTCTACCTTGCAACAAGAGGCGAGTTTGAAACTTGGTTTCTCTGTTTCAAGAACCATGTCAGTTGCACAACGTTTGTATGAAGCAGGTAAGATTACTTACATGAGAACAGACTCTGTGAACTTCTCAGACGATGCCATCAATGCAGCGGAAAAAGAAATTAAGAGTGCTTACGGTTCAGAGTATTCTAACCCAAAGCGCTACAAGAATAAAAATTCTGGAGCACAAGAAGCCCACGAAGCAATTCGTCCTACGAGTTTTGCTGCCCACAGTGTAAACATGGGGTCAGACGAAACGCGTTTATACGATTTGATTTGGAAGCGTTCAATAGCTTCTCAAATGACCAACGCAAAATTAGAGCGTACAACCATTAAAATTGGAGCCGAAGGAGTTGCAGATATTTTCCAAGCAAAAGGTGAGGTGATTAAATTCGACGGGTTCTTGAAAGTGTATTTAGAGTCTAATTTAGATGAGGACGAAGAAGACGGAACAGTTGATGGATTGTTGCCTGCAGTTAATGTTGGTGATAAAGTTAATGCCAATGTAATTACAGCAACGCAGCGTTTCACCCGTGCAGCTCCACGTTACGTAGAAGCTTCTTTGGTGAAGAAATTAGAGGAGTTAGGTATAGGTAGACCTTCTACGTATGCACCAACGATTTCAACGATACAGAAAAGAGGTTACGTTGAGAAGATAGAACACGAAGGAAAAGAAAGAAAATATGATGTTTATACGTTAGAAGGTTCTGAACTTTCTAAAGAGTTGAAAACTGAAATTACGGGTAGGGATAAAAATAAACTTACACCTACAGATATAGGTATAGTGGTTACCGATTTCTTGGTAGAGCATTTTGGTAGAATTTTGGACTACAACTTTACAGCAAAAGTAGAGGAGCAGTTTGATGAGATTGCCAAAGGTTTGCAAGAATGGACACAAATGATCAAGGAGTTTTACGATCCTTTCCATACCAATGTAGAAGATACTTTGGAGCACTCTGACAGAGCCTCAGGGGAGCGTCACTTAGGTGAAGATCCGAAAACAGGTGAAAAGGTAATTGTGCGTATAGGGCGTTTTGGACCTATGGTACAAATTGGAGATACAGAAGGAGAGGAGAAACCTCGTTTTGCTTCACTTAGGGCTAATCAATCGATTACGACGATAACTTTTGAGGAGGCGATGGATCTCTTTAAATTGCCAAGAACTTTGGGGGAATACGAAGGGAAAGTTGTGAAGGCAAATGTTGGACGTTTTGGTCCTTACATCCAGCACGATGGTAAGTTCGTTTCTTTAAAAGAGGATGACCCTATGGAAGTACAACTGGATAGAGCCATAGAGTTGATTCAGTTGAAGCGTGAGGAAGATGCTAAGAAGTTGATCAAAACGTTCGAGGAGGATGAAACTATGCAGTTGTTGAATGGTAGATGGGGAGCTTACTTGAAGATAGGTAAGAACAACTTTAAATTACCAAAAGATGTTGAGCCAGAAAGTTTGACGTATGAACAATGTATAGAGATCTCTGAAAATCAACCGAAGAAAACTACGCGTAAAACAGCGGCAAAGAAAAAAGCGCCGGCGAAAAAGACAACAGCAAAAAAGAAAACTACAGCTAAGAAGAAGTAGTTAGAAAATATTTGAAGAAGTAAAAGTCGTACCTTATATAAGGTGCGACTTTTTTGTTTAGCTCCTTCTTCTAAGTAGAATCATCTTTAAATCCTTGAATCCTTGAATTCTTGAATCCTTAAATCCTTGAATTGTTGAATCTTTAAATTGTTGAATCATTAAATCCACCCTGTTTCATTTCCACCACGGATAGGAACGATAGCTTACCGCATCCAAGGCCTTAGCAGTTAGTGCGCTAGAGTACGACCACCGGAAGTGCTTTAGCAAAACTTAAACTGCTTGGACTTGGGAAGGTAACTAAAGTGGATAGCCGTAAATGGGGGCCAAGAAAAACACTAAAAAGAGGTTACTAACATTGAACCTTTGATTTTTACTCTGAGCACAGGGTGAAGCTTAACCTTGACTTATGTAGTTTTGTACAAAGCACAATTATGAAAGATATTTCAATTTATTTTCAAGGTATAGCCGTAGATAGATTTGTAGAAGAGGAAGCCAACCTATTAAATAATGTTGAGATACATAGTCCTGATAACTTTCCCGAATTGAAGGAAAAGGGAGTTGCTTTAATATACTGTCCAGAATACCGCAGTGTGAGCGAAGTAATGCCGAAGGGTTCGGATGCTTTCAGAAAAGAGTTGTACAAATTGTTTCCAGCTGCCTCATGGAATTTCAAGCTGTACGATTTGGGTAATTTATTGCCTGGTGAAAAGTATACTGATACTTTCTTTGCTTTGTCGAGTGCAGTGCAGGAATTAATTAAAAAAGATATCGTGCCTATTGTAGTAGGTGGTTCTCAGGATTTAACCTATGCTTTGTATAAGGCCTACGAAGAGTTGGAGCAGTTTGTGAACTTAACTACTATAGATGCAAAATTGGACCTTGGAACAGGAGAGGGTGCAATTGATAAGAATGGATGGTTGAGTCACATCGTATTACACCAGCCAAATTATCTGTTTAATTATAGTAATCTAGGTTGTCAAGCCCATTATAATCCTACCTCAACCTTCGATCTTTTTGAACAGTTGTTTTTTGACGTGCATAGATTGGGTGTTTTGAACACAGATATCACCTTGGCAGAACCAGTTTTAAGAAATACGGATATTTTAAGTTTGGATATAGAGGGCTTGAGAGCGAGCGAGTTAAATTCTACTTCTTATCTGCATCCTAATGGATTTTTTGCCAATGAAATGTGTAGGTTGGCGCGTTA
This sequence comes from Lishizhenia tianjinensis, assembly GCF_900116425.1. Classification (GTDB taxonomy): domain Bacteria; phylum Bacteroidota; class Bacteroidia; order Flavobacteriales_D; family Crocinitomicaceae; genus Lishizhenia; species Lishizhenia tianjinensis. Next base: position 32,241 of record NZ_FPAS01000008.1, read on the forward strand.
TGCTGGGGTGTCAGACAAGTTAAGTTCTTTCGGTATTTTTAACCTCTGGGGAGGTAAGGATAGCGGTGTGACGGATGCTTTATTGGCACAAATTATCTGGTATTTTATGGATGGTTATGCTGCACGTTTTGGAGATTTCCCTATTGGAACTACAAAAAATTATTTGCGCTTTAAAGTTTATTTAGAAGAAATTGATACAGAAATTAATTTCCTGAAAAGTGATAAGTCGGGCAGATGGTGGATGGAAGTTCCGTATCCGCAAACAAAAGGGAATAAGTATGTTAGGCATCACATGGTGCCTTGTTCTTATCAGACTTACCAAGATGCCATGCAAAATGAGATCCCAGATTTATGGTGGTCTACCTACCAGAAGCTTTCTTGAGTTGTAACTTTTATTGAGTTAACCCGTTAGTATTAACAACGATATGTTGAAACCAACACGATTGACGATTGAAATTTGTTAAAAATGACTGTTTTTAGATAATTTTAATTATTTTAGTCGCCTATTGGTCCATATTTTTATATGAGCCATGGGAATAAATTGTGCTAACTATTTGATATTATGGATAAAAGATTACTTTTTGTAGCGACGCTGCTCCTGTGCATTACGGGGACTTCTTTCGCTCAGCAAGAAAAGTTGTTGACTCACTTTATTTTTGATAAAATGAGTTTGAACCCAGGTGCTACAGGGATTACAACTGAGAACACAGTTTGTGCTACTTCGATTTATAGAAATCAGTGGGACAGAGTGAACGGAGCTCCAAACTCTGCAGTTCTTAATGTTGAGGCTAACCTTCAGCGTTATTTCCCAAGTGCAGCGGGTATTTCTTTTTACCATGATGCGATTGGTTTTTACCGTCAAAACAACGTAGTGTTGAACTATGCGTATCACCAACCTTTATCAAACGGTGATTTGTTAGGTATAGGGTTAGGTATAGGTATTTCTAGTATGAGTAATACACCAACGTGGGTAACTCCGCAAACGCAGTTCCCTGCAGGTGTTGATCCAATACTATACACAACAGCTTATTCTCAAACAAATGTGGATATGAACTTTGGAGTTTATTACCACTCCGATAAGAATTTTTACGCGGGTATTTCAGGTGTTCACTTGAATGCCGCGCAATTCGATACGGCTATCGGACTTTCAATGTCACGTCACTTCTATTTAATGGGAGGGAAGTATTTTGAAGATTTAATTGCTCCAGATGTAGATTTAGAAGCAAACGTTTTAGTTAGAACAGACTTAGTAAAGACAAGTGCAGATGTTAATGTACGTGCTTTATACGACGATAGATTTTATGGTGGGTTAACGTTTAGAGCAAACGATGCAGTTGCTATTATGTTAGGGATGATAGATGTGATTCCTAACTTAAACGTAGGTTACTCTTACGATGCCACTGTAAATAAGTTGAGAACGAATTCTTGGGGGTCGCATGAGTTAATGGTGAAATACTGTTACATACTTCCGCC
>NZ_FPAS01000007.1 GCF_900116425.1 Lishizhenia tianjinensis
ATGTTAATTGCTACCTCAGACATAGGATGTGTAGATACCATCGTAAAAATGGTAACTGTAGAACCAGAGGTAATCATGTATGCACCAAATACCTTTACACCAGATGGTGATGAATACAACAATTCATGGAGAGTGTTTGTAGAAGGTATAGATGTTTACTCAGTAGAATTGACGATTTACAACAGATGGGGAGAAGTAATATGGAAAAGCTTTGACCTTGAACAACAGTGGGATGGAACCTACAATGGAAAACAAGTTCCAACTGGAGTTTATACCTGGACCTTTAAGGCTAGAAACAAACAAGACGATGCTAAATTCACGAAAACAGGTTATGTTCAAGTGATGCGTTAATGTTTGATTTATTTATATGTGAAAATCCCGACTGAACAAGTCGGGATTTTTTGTGTTTATAGAAGTTCTAAGCATTAACTTATTATTTTTGTAACATTCCTCAAATTTGGGGAGAAATTGAATTAAAGAAAGACTTAAAAACATGACGTTAGAGGAATTTCAAAGAGATATACAGGAAGGAATACCTAGTGTGGTTCCTGCCAAAAAAGAATACGAAAAGGACATAAACCATGCGCCAATTCGTAAAAAGATTTTATCGAAGGAAGAAGAAAAATTAGCCCTTAAAAATGCTTTGCGTTACTTCCCAAAGGAACAACACGCTGAGTTGATTGAAGATTTTAAAGAAGAATTGGATAAATATGGGCGTATCTACATGTTGAGATACAGACCAGATTACAAGATGTACGCACGTCCTATTGACGAATATCCAGGTAAATCATTGCAGGCGAAAGCAATCATGTTGATGATACAAAACAACTTGGATTATGCAGTTGCTCAACACCCACACGAGTTAATCACTTACGGTGGAAATGGAGCCGTTTTCCAAAACTGGATTCAATACCGTTTAACGATGAAGTACTTGTCTGAAATGACAGACGAGCAAACCTTAGCCATGTACTCTGGTCACCCAATGGGATTGTTCCCATCACACAAGGATGCACCGAGAGTGGTTGTTACAAACGGTATGATGATTCCTAATTATTCTCAACCAGATGACTGGGAGAAGTTTAACGCATTAGGCGTTACGCAATACGGACAAATGACAGCAGGTTCTTACATGTACATAGGGCCACAAGGTATTGTGCACGGAACTACAATTACTGTATTGAATGCGGGACGTAAAGTTGCCAAAAATGGAGAAGGATTAGCAGGAAAACTTTTCCTTACTGCAGGTTTAGGAGGTATGTCTGGAGCGCAGCCAAAAGCAGGTAACATTGCTGGTTGTATTACAGTTTGTGCAGAAATCAATGAAAAAGCTACACATACGCGTCACTCACAAGGTTGGGTAGATGAAGTAATTACTGATTTGGATGAATTGGTAACACGCGTAAATAAAGCGAAAGCAGATAAAGAAATAGTTTCTATTGCTTACCAAGGAAACATCGTTGATGTATGGGAGAAATTTGATGAAGCAGGAGTTTATGTGGATTTAGGTTCAGACCAAACATCTTTACACAACCCTTGGGCGGGTGGTTATTATCCTGTTGGTTTGACTTTAGAGGAGTCGAACGACATGATGGCCAACAACCCAGAGCAATTCAAAAAAGAAGTTCAAGCTACTTTGGTGCGTCATGCTAATGCAGTAAATAAGCACACAGCTAAGGGTACATATTTCTTTGACTACGGAAACGCGTTCTTGTTAGAAGCTTCTAGAGCAGGTGCTGATATTATGGCAGAGAATGGTATTGATTTTAAATACCCTTCTTATGTGCAAGACATCATGGGACCTATGTGTTTCGATTTCGGTTTTGGTCCGTTTAGATGGGTGTGTGCATCAGGTAAACCAGAAGATTTACAAAAGACGGATGAAATTGCTTGTCAAGTGTTAGAAGAGTTGATGAAGGAGAGTCCTGCAGAAATTCAACAACAGATGGCAGACAACATTCAGTGGATCAAAGGTGCGCAAGAAAATAAATTAGTAGTAGGTTCTCAAGCACGTATTTTATATGCAGATGCTGAAGGACGTATGAAAATAGCTGAAGCCTTTAATAATGCAATTGCTGCAGGTGAGATAGGACCCGTTGTTTTAGGTCGTGACCACCACGATGTTTCTGGAACGGATTCTCCATACAGAGAAACATCTAACATTTATGATGGATCTCGTTTTACAGCAGACATGGCTATACAAAACGTTATCGGTGATGGATTTAGAGGTGCTACATGGATTTCTATACACAACGGTGGTGGTGTAGGATGGGGAGAAGTAATCAACGGTGGTTTTGGTATGCTTCTCGACGGTACATCTGAAGCGGATAGACGTTTGAAAATGATGTTACACTGGGATGTGAACAACGGAATTGCGCGTAGAAACTGGGCAAGAAATGAAGGTGCTATTTTTGCAATTAAACGAGCAATGGAAAAAGAACCTTTATTAAAGGTTACCTTGCCGAATATAGTAGATGAAGATTTGTTGTCGTAAGCAACAAGATAAAAGATAAAGAAAAGGTCTCCAGGTTTGGGGACCTTTTTCTTTATTATTCTACCCTAAATCCTTCGCTTAATAAGTCAACGATGTAGAGTATATTTTTGAGTACGGCGCTTTTATCATCCTTTCTATAGTTTACAAAAAGATCAATTTCCTGATCTATATCTATGAATCTAACACCAGGCATTTGTGCCATTTGGAAAGATTTAGGTAAGATAGATACCCCTAAATTTTTAGAAACCAAACCTAAAATCATAGACCCAAAATCAGATTCTATACTCACGTGAGGGTCAAATTCTGCTTCATTGAATAATTGGCGGAGTAAACTTGAATAGAAAGTAGTGTAGTGCAACCCCGACATAATAAAGTTTTCTTCCTTGAGTTGTGCTAGTCCTGTGAAGTTTTCGCGGGTTAACCAATGTTTTTCGGGAACTACTATACATATATTTTCTTTGTACAACTGTTTGTATTGTATGGCAGGGTTTCGTACTGCCTCTCTACTAAAAGCAAGGTCTATGGTGTAATTCAATAAGAGGTTTCCATGGTTCTGATCTGTGGGTTCCATCAGGTCCATTTTTAGTTGGGGTAAACTACTGGAGATGCGTTCCAAAACAGCAGGTAAAAAACTAAAGGAAATAGATCCGGGGTAACAAATGTTGATGTAACCCGTTGCTCCCTCATCAATTTTTTTGGCGTGCAAATGTGTTCGGTCTATTTCATCAATCAATACTTCCCATTTGTCTTTTAAAAAACGTCCGGCCTCTGTGAGTTTTACATTGCGTTTGTTGCGCTCAAAAAGTTCAACACCCAATTCATCTTCCAAGGCTTTTATTCTTCTACTCAAGGAAGATTGGGTGATGTAGACCTTTTCTGAAGTACGCCAAAAGTGAAGTTCTTTTGCCAAAATGAGGAAATATCTTATTTGTTGAATGTCCATTAATGTGAAAATTGCATTAGTAGTGCCAATATCGACATTTTTTAGAAGAATATTAGTCTTTTTCTTTGTACCGTGAATTGAAAGTCAGTTCTAATTATTCATCCTTTAATGAACTATATCATGGGAATAGAGAGTGTTTTAGCATTTTTAAGTATTGCTGTATTATTTATTATAACTCCGGGTATTGATACGTTTTATGTATTAAACAATACTTTGTTGCGAGGAAGGTCTGCTGGACTTCAATCGGGATTGGGAGTAAATGTGGCCATGTTTATTCAAATTATTGTTTTAGGATTGGTCTTTAGTTTTGCCATCGCTCAGTTTGACGTTGTGCTGCAAGTCATTAAAATAGCCGGTGCAATTTATTTAAGTGTTTTGGGTGGTAAATTGATTTTGAAAACAACGCGAATTGAGGAAACGCAAGAGAAGGCTACCAATGCTTTTTGGGGTGGAATGTTAACCAATTTTTTAAACCCAAAAGCAGCCTTGTTTATCGTAGCTTTCTTTCCACAATTTATAGAGCAAGAAAGTTTAACAAATCCCTTTCCTTACTTAAGCTTGGGTGTGTTGTATACCTTACTTGGGATTTTGTGGTTTACACTTTTGGCAATATTGGGAGGTAAATTACACCACTATTATAAGAAGGAAACAAAAGGGAAAGCCATTTTTCAGCACTTTGTTGGTTTGCTGTTCATCTTCTTTGGTTTTCTAATGATAGTGATGCCTTAATTGGTGGGAATAATATAGATGTTGAAACAAGTCTTTTAAGAGGCTTGTTTTTTTATTTCCAACGCGTCACTCTCCAATTTTGTTGTTCTTCTTTGTTAAGGAAGGTCCAAGCAACGATGCGGGTAGATTTATTTCCCGTACCCATTTCTATGGTTTTAATGTCAGTGGCATGGAAGCGTTCCAAAGCTTTGTACATTCCTTTCAAGTTCGATTGTTTAGAAACAAGGGTAGTGAACCAAAAGCAATTTTTGCCAAACTTCTTACTTTCTTTAATCATTTTATGGAGGAATTTGTTTTCACCACCTTCGGTAATAAGTTCGTTACTGATACCTGCAAAATTGAGCAAAGGGTCTTTGGAAGTTTTACCACTTAAGTTTTTTACTTTACGTTCTGATCCCTTTTTGGCATCCTCTGCGGAAGCATGAAAAGGAGGATTACACATAGTGAAATCTACAGATTCATTTTTGTCTATTATGCCGTAGAAAATGTCCTTAGGGTTGTGCTGCAACATAAGGTTTACTTTGGGTGCTATTGCTGGATTGTGATCCATAATGTTTTGTGCACTAAATAAAGAATGCTCAGAAATATCAGATCCTATGAAATTCCAGTTGTATTCTACAACTCCTAGTAAGGGGTAAATACAGTTAGCACCTACACCAACATCTAAAAGCACAACTTTATCTCCATCGGGAAGTTTACCGTAGTTGCTTTCTTTTAGGAGATCTGCTAAGTAATGAAGGTAGTCAGCCCTACCGGGGATGGGTGGACACAAATTTCTATCTGGGAAATCCCAATATTGGATGCCATAATAGTGTTTGAGCAAGGCTTGGTTGAGGAGTTTTACGGCTTTTGGGTTGGCGAAATCTATAGACTTTTCTCCCAGTTTGTTCTGTTTAAGATGTTCAGAAAGTTCGGGTACGGCAATTAACAAAGCCTCCAAATCATACCTTTCGTTGTTCTTATTGTTGGGGTGTAATCTTGATTTTTTTTCTTGCGCCATTTTTTTGCCTTTGTTACAAAGATAGCAGCATTCTATTAGTCTGAGTTACCAGAAAGCGCAGAGCAGAAGAATATTTTAAGATTAATTTTTTATAAAAGTTTTATGATCAGTAGGGTATAGATTTAGGAGGGATGATAAGTGTCTCGCTTTTTTTTAGGTTTGATTTTCAGGGAATAAGACAGGGTGTAACGTAGTGATTAGTTTTTAAATCTTCAGGGTGAAGTGTTTAGAATGAAATTAAATAATTGGTTATGAGGGTGAAGGCTTAGAATTTTTGTTATTTTCATAACACCTATTAATAACAAATTACAACTAAAATTATGAGTAAAAGAAGTGACTTGATCAACAAGTATCACCAAGAAATGAACACACTAAACATTTCTTACGATGCAGCATTATTTGAAAAAGTAGTAATCGGCTGCGGTCCTGCAATTTTCACTAAAGATTCTGAAACGGTATCAGCGAGTAGCGAAACTGAATTGAAAACAGTTCGTCAAAACTTTTTAATTAAGAAGTTAGGTTTAGCTGATACAGCGGAATTGGATAAAGCCATAGACGAGGTAATTGAAAAATTGGGTAGGTCCAACAAGCACAAGTACAGAGCTATTTTTTACTACCTCTTAGTCGAGAAGTTTAAAAAGGCTTCGGTTTACGCATAGTTTAGCGTTATTGAACTGTGAAAGTCGCATCGAAAGGTGCGGCTTTTTTTAGTTATGAGTTATGAGTTATGAGTTAGGGGGGAGTTTTAAATTTTGAACCTTACATTTTGAATTCAGAATAGAACCCCAGCCCGGGGGTGGAGTGGCAGCTGGCCGAAGGGGATGGGTAGCAAATGTTGCGGAAAGGATACGACCAGCGGAAGTGTGCTAGACGCATTACTCTTGCTTGCCATGGCCTTTGGATACTACAACGGAAAACCCGATAAGGATGCCGATTAAAAGACAAAGCAAAAGAAATAGAAATTTGTGCAGTTTTTATCTGTAAAAATCGGGGCTTACTTGACATGAAATTCTAAATTTGCAGTAATCAATTAAATTGACATGAGTAAATACGACGTTACAATAATAGGATCAGGTCCTGGAGGATATGTTGCGGCAATTAGATGTGCGCAATTGGGTATGAAAACAGCTATCATAGAAAAGTACGACACATTAGGAGGTACTTGTTTGAACGTAGGTTGTATTCCTTCTAAGGCATTGTTAGATTCTTCTGAGCACTACCACAATGCAACACACACTTTCGAAGAGCACGGAATTAAGGTTGAAAACGTGGCAGCTGACATTACTCAGATGATAGCGCGTAAAGACAAAGTGGTTGAGCAAACATGTAGTGGGGTGAAGTTCTTGATGGACAAAAACAACATTGATGTGCACCACGGAGTTGGATCTTTTGTAGATAAAAACACCATTAAGGTTACAGATAAAGACGGTAAGGAAACTACTTTGGAAACAAAGAACACAATTATCGCAACAGGGTCTAAGCCCAACTACTTCCCAGGAATGGAGCCAGACAAGAAGCGTATTATTACCTCTACTGAAGCTTTGGCCTTGAAAGAAATTCCTAAAAACTTGATCGTTATCGGTGGTGGAGTTATTGGATTAGAGTTAGGTTCTGTTTACGCTCGTTTAGGTACTGAAGTACAGGTGGTAGAATTTGCAAAATCTATCATCCCTACCATGGATGGAACGATGGGGAAAGAGTTAACAAAGGTGTTGAAGAAATTGAAAATGAAGTTCAACATGGAGCACCGTGTACAGTCTGTTGAAAATACAGGTGAAGGTGTGAAAGTAACTGCATTGAATAAAAAAGGTGAAGAGGTAGTTTTAGAAGCAGATTACTGTTTAGTTTCTGTAGGTAGAAAGCCTTACACGGATGGATTAGGATTAGAAAACGTTGGTGTTGCTGTGAATGACAGAGGTCAGATAGAAACAGACAGTCACTTAAAAACAAACGTTGACGGTATTTACGCTATTGGTGATGTTGTGAAAGGAGCAATGTTGGCACACAAAGCGGAAGAAGAAGGAGTATTTGTTGCTGAGCACTTGGCCGGACAAATTCCTCACATCAACTACGATTTGATTCCAGGTGTAGTTTACACTTGGCCAGAGGTTGCTGCTGTTGGTAAAACAGAAGAAGAATTGAAAGAAGCTGGAGTTGCTTACAAAGTTGGATCTTTCCCGATCAAAGCTTTGGGTAGAGCAAGAGCAAGCATGGATATTCAAGGTTTGGTTAAAATTTTGGCTGACAAAGAAACAGACGAGATTTTGGGTATGCACATCATAGGAGCAAGAGCGGCAGATTTAATTATGGAAGGTGTTACAGCTATGGAGTACAGAGCTTCTGCTGAAGACATCGCTAGAATTTCTCACCCTCACCCAACGTACAGTGAAGCGGTAAAAGAAGCTGCAATGGCGGCAACTGAAGATAGAGCAATGCACATTTAAGATGTGAAGTTATATTGGAAAAGGTCTCCCGAAACGGAGGCCTTTTTTTGTGCCCATAGTTTTGTATTTTAGGGGATGTAAATTAAAGTCCCCATGAAAAACATACTTCCTTTATCTGTATTGATGGTGTTGGTGAGCTGTAAAAAGCCTGATATTAAAACGGATGTACCTGATTGTATAGAGCAGAAAATAAGCAAATTGTATAACGACAAGGTGCAGAATCCGCCTGCTAAAGTTTACAAATGGGAAGTGGATGGAGAAGTGTATTATTTATTTACGGCCGATTGTTGCGATCAATACAGCTATTTGTATGATGAGGAGTGTAAGGTAGTTTGTGCCCCTACGGGTGGATTTACGGGAGGTGGAGATGGAACTTGTCCTGAATGGCAAGGTGAAGTAGTAGAAACTTTGGTTTGGGAAGATGATAGGGATTAGAATGGATGTGAGAAACCCTTACTTTAATTATCATTTTTCAATTGCACTACTGCTTTCTATTATACTAATTCCGTCTATTTCTGGAATTTTCTTTGATGATTTACTTTGGTTCTATGCTTTGGGTGTAAAGAAGTTAAAATTGGTTGTTCTTGGAGTGATTCTTTATTACGAAGCAAAATTAACAAGCTTTAAATGGTATATGAATGTTGTTATACTTACGGCAGTGGGGATAGTGATTGATTTCCTAAGTAAAATTATGCACTGGCCAAACTTTATCATTGGATTAAAATACCTTCCCTTGCTATTTTTTGTTTTTGCGATAGTGGTTCATTGGAAGAAAAAGGATAGACCTTTTTATCATCTACTCTTTTTAACGTATATTCCTTTAATGTTTCTACATCTTAATTTTAGGATGAGTGAAACCATGTGGTGGTGCGACTTTTTGCTTACGTTGGTAATTTGGATAGTAAGCTTAATCGTATTGTTCCGAAAAGAAAAAAGTAGATTATGACAACTAAAAAAACATATCACTTAGTACTCTTTGTACTTTTAAGTTTAATTGCAATACCTGCAGCATCAGGTTTGTTAACGGGGAATTATCTCTGGTATCAAACCTTGAATGTGAAAGGACTTCAACTCTTTTTGATCTTTGTGATTATCTTTTTTGAGTTTCGATTGGCCGAAAAGAAATGGTTGCAAATTCTTATAGGTGTAATAGGTGGAGCCGTTGTTTTGGGCTACATTTTTAAACTATTACAAATACAAGGCACCAAAGAGTTGTTCTTATTAGGGGCGCTCTTGTTTCCTATTCCAGTTCTAATAAAAGGTGTTGTAAATAAAGGGAGAGGCTTGCTAGAATTTGTGGTTTCTTTGTACATAGCTGCGCACGCCACTTTTATGATTTATCCACATTTAGATGGCCTTTGGAAGATAGATGCCGGCGTATTGTTTGCTGCTTGGGCAGCAAGTGCATTGCTCTTTTTCTGGGGCGTTTTAAAGAAGGATAGGGCGTATTGATGGAAAAAGTAAAGCATTCTTTTTTAAAGAGAATTCTGTTTACTATTCTCTCACTGTTTTTAGTTTTTCAAAGTATTCATTTAACGAAAGCTCTTTGGAAAGAGGAAGAATTGAGCAGTGTTGAATGCTTCATTTGGTCTTTTTTGTTGAACCTTTTTGTAACCGGTGTCTTTGCCTTTTTATCATTTGCTTTTCCCATTTCTAAACTCTTTAACCCAACTTTTTATTCCAATGTTTCGGCATCAAGAATTGTGGGTTTGTATAGTTTTTTTGGCGTAAAATATTTTAAGAAGCTGTTGATGTTCTTTTATTGGGGACGGAAGAAACAGAGAAAGGAGTTTTTTTCTGGTGGGAAGAAAGGAATTGATGCTCTTGACTTTAAAAGTAAACAAGCAGAAATAGGTCACTTTTTACCCTTCATGGTCTTACTTGTGTTAAGCGTTGTTATTTTTATACAGGGAAAAGTACTGTTAAGTGCCTTGATTTTAGCCATTAACCTTTTGGGTAACTTTTATCCTGTGCTCATGCAGCGCAAACTCAGGCTGCGACTTCAAGTTTTCCAAAACATTAAAAAATAATCAACTGTATATTGTGCTTATTTGATATACATTTGCTAAATTAGTATATGTCAGAGAAAAAATGCCCCAATTGTTCCAGTGAAAATTTCGTTAAAAGCGGGATTGTAAACAAGCGACAACGTTATAAATGCAAAGATTGTTCTTACTATTTTACTGTGTTTAAAGAAGGAAAGAAAATCTCTGATTATTACGTAAATAAAGCCTTGCAGTTGTATTTAGAGGGGTTGACCTATAGAGAAATAGAACGCGTTTTAGGCGTATCACACGTTAGCGTTTTGAACTGGGTGAAGAAGTACAAAGTAAAACGACCAGAACGCACCAATTATCATCCTTCCTATAAAATTTTAAATGCCGCAGAATTAGCAAACTACTTTAAAGATACGGAAAACCTGAAGGGCTCTGGTGCCATAGTTACCGAGTTGGGAGACAAGTTTATGCTGATTAAATGGGAGCGTTTTAAGGATTAAAACTATAAGGTTTACAATTTTATATATCACTTTAGCAAACTTCATAAGTTTATTTCAATTTGGTCATAGGAAAAAATAGCGCTTTAGCTATTGAAATTCAAATGACTATGAAAACTACTATTTGCTATGGAGCGCTCTTTTGCGCTTTACTCTTTGGAGGAGCGGCACAGGCTCAAAAGTCACCAGATATCTATAAAGGTGGATTGAAAGTGAGTCTGAATGATGATGGCTCCAAATATTTCAGATTAATTTCTTGGGCCCAAATTCAAGCGGCTTATTCAGATAATGTAGCCCCTAATGCTTCACCTGTAAATTTCAACCTCAGAAGAGCACGTGTGTTGATGTACTCTCAAATTTCAAAGAAATTTCTCATCCTTACCCATTTTGGATTGAACAGTTTAAACGCAGGGAATATGTCACCCGTAGGTACAGGTGCCAATGCACAACTCTTTTTCCACGATGTTTGGGGACAGTACTCAGTTGGTAAAAATCATGCGGTAGGAGCGGGACTCCATTATTTTAATGGTGTTTCTAGGTTGAACAACCAAAGTACTCTAAATATGATGACTTTAGACAACAACCGCCAATCGTGGTCTACCCTTGGATTAACCGATCAATTTGCGCGACATCTTGGGATATTTGCCAAAGGTGCTATTGGGAAGTTACAATACAGAGTGGCCATGAATGATGCCATGACCAATGGTTTGGATATGCGTGATCCTGAATTAAACGGAGGAGCGGTTTACGGAGGAAAACGTTTACTAGGGTCTCAAAAAGCAGGGTTTGCCTACGCCGGTTATTTCGAATACCAATTCTGGGATAAAGAATCGAATTTCTTGCCTTTTAAAGTAGGAACCTATGCCGGTTCTAAAAAAGTTTTAAATGTAGGAGCAGGTTTCTTTGCGCATCCTAACGGGGCTGTGGTTGCCACAGATACAGTGGGAGGTATGCGTGGTGAAAATGTTCTGCTTTTTGCCGGAGATGTTTTCTATGAACAACCTATAGGGTCTAAAGGCGGAGCTATTTCGGCTTACGCTACTTATCAAATGAACGATTACGGAGAAGATTATTTATTCAGTGCATATGGAACGGGGAGCATGATTTATGGCCATGTTGGTTATGTAATTCCTGGTAGAGCTGACAAGCCAAAAATTCAGCCCTATGTTTCGTATGCGGTGAACCAGTATGACGCTTCTAATATCAATAGAAATGTATTGGGCGTGGGAGTAAACTACTACTTAACTGGGCACCATTCTAAATTAACCCTTGAGTATAAACAGCAACAGTTCGGTGCAACCACAAACGGAGTTACGCTGCAAGCTATGATATACCTATAAACTATAAAGCTATGAGTAAAGACAAAGAAAATGCAAAAGCCTATTGGAAGGAAAACCTAAGGTACCTCACCATTTTGTTGGTGATATGGTTTGTGGTTTCCTATGTTCTCGGAATCTTATTTAGAGAAGAATTGAACCAATTTAAGTTGGGAGGCTTTAAACTCGGATTTTGGTTTGCACAGCAAGGATCCATCTATGTGTTCTGTATCCTGATTTTTGTTTATGTACGCTTGATGAACAAATTGGACAAGAAATACGGTTACGAAGAGAAAGAAGATTAATAATGAAATTAAAATAAGATTATGTCAGTAGAAGTATGGACTTATATACTAGTGGGAGTAACCTTCTCCCTCTATTTTGGAATTGCGATTTGGGCGAGAGCCGGATCGACCAAAGAATTTTATGTTGCAGGTGGAGGGGTTTCTCCGCTAGCAAATGGTATGGCCACAGCGGCCGATTGGATGAGTGCGGCTTCCTTTATTTCCATGGCCGGAATAATTTCTTTTAGTGGATATGATGGTTCAGTTTATCTTATGGGATGGACAGGTGGTTATGTACTTTTAGCCTTATTGTTGGCTCCTTATTTAAGGAAGTTTGGAAAGTTTACAGTTCCTGATTTTATTGGAGATAGATACTATTCGAATGCAGCAAGAACAGTTGCGGTTATCTGTGCTTTGATAGTTTCCTTTACGTATGTTGCCGGACAAATGAGAGGTGTGGGAATTGTGTTCTCTCAGTTTCTTCAAGTGGATATTGTTTTAGGGGTTATTATAGGTATGGCAGTTGTACTTGTATTCGCCTTTTTAGGAGGAATGAAAGGTATTACCTATACCCAAGTAGTTCAGTATTGTGTATTGATTTTTGCCTTCATGGTTCCCGCTATTTTTATCTCCTTTCAAATGACAGGAAATCCAATTCCTCAATTGGGAATGGGAAGCAAGATGTCTGACGGAACTTATATTTTGGATAAACTCGATTCTTTACACACAGAATTAGGGTTTAAAGAATATACCAGTGGTTCTAAATCTACATGGGATGTTTTTGCCATTACTTTGGCTTTGATGGCAGGTACGGCAGGATTACCTCACGTAATTGTAAGATTCTTTACCGTGCCTAAGGTGAAGGATGCACGTAAGTCTGCAGGATTGGCCTTGTTGTTTATTGCTATTCTTTATACAACAGCGCCGGCAGTATCTGTATTCGCGAGAACAAACTTGATTCAAACCGTAAGTGAAACTTCTTATTCTGAAATACCAGCTTGGTTTAAGAACTGGGAAGAAACGGGCTTGATTGCTTGGTCAGACAAAAATGGGGATGGAAAAATTCAATATGTTGCGGGTTCTGCTATAGACGGGAAAAAGCCAGTTTTTGGTCCTGAAAGAGGTGTGAATGGTGAACGAATGGTAACCAATCCTAACCTTTCTGAAGTTAATGAATTATACGTAGATAGAGATATCATGGTATTGGCCAATCCAGAAATTGCAAAGCTTCCAAACTGGGTAATAGCCTTAGTAGCAGCGGGTGGATTAGCAGCGGCATTGTCAACGGCAGCTGGATTGTTGTTGGTGATCTCAACTTCTGTTTCGCATGATTTGGTGAAAAAACAAATCAAACCAGATATCTCAGATAAAGGAGAGTTATTGGTGGCACGTATCAGTATTTTTGTCGCTGTTATTGTTGCTGGTTTATTTGGTATTTACCCTCCAGGATTTGTAGCAGCCGTTGTGGCCTTGGCCTTTGGTTTGGCGGCAGCATCTTTCTTCCCGGCTATTATTTTAGGAATCTTTGATAAGCGCATGAACAAAGAGGGAGCCATCGCCGGAATGGTTGTAGGTATCGTATTGATGTTGTACTATATGATACGTTTCAAAACTGGATTAATCGGAGTAATGGATCCATCTCCAGCCGAAGACTGGTGGTTTGGAACCTCTCCAGAAGGATTCGGAACCATTGCCATGTTAATCAACTTCACGGTTTCTGTAGTGGTTTCTAGGTTAACTCCACCTCCTCCGAAAAATGTGCAAGAAATTGTAGAAGATATTCGTATACCTTCAGGTGCGGGAGAGGCGCAACAACATTAATTAGAAATGAAAATTATAAGGAAAAAACAACTCATTTGGGTTGTTTTTTCCTATTTTAACCTACCATGAAAAAAAGGCATGAACAAAAATTTGTAGTTCTTTCCATCGTCGCTTTGCTGGCATTTAATGTGCCCTTTGTATTGATGTTTGATAGCAACGAAGCCGTGGGTGGAATACCTGTGTTATACCTCTACATTTTTAGTGTTTGGTTGCTCATTGTATTATTTGCTTACCGTATCCTTTCTAAGTTCTATGAATAGTGCTGTTTTATTCATGATTATTTTGGCCTACCTCGGGCTAATTTTCTACATCGCTTTTCTAGCAGAGAAACAACGTACACGCAAATGGGTGAATAATCCTTATATCTATTCTTTGTCGCTAGCGGTGTATTGTTCGGCATGGACCTATTATGGGAGTGTGGGGAAGGCAGCTAATTCAGGCTACGACTTCTTGACCATTTACCTGGGGCCAGTCATCGCATTACCTCTATGGATAGTTGTGATACGCAAAGTGCTCCGCATATCCAAAAATCATAACGTATCTTCCATTGCAGATTTTATTTCCTTGCGCTATGGAAAAAATAGAGCCTTAGGAGCTGTGGTGACGCTGGTATGCTTGTTGGCTACCATTCCTTATATATCTCTGCAATTAAAAGCCATTTCAGACACCTTTCACATTATGATAGGGGATGCCTTGAACACAGGGAAGGCTGTCCTTCAAGATTCCACCTTTTACATTGCTTTGCTCTTGGCTATTTTTGCCACTTTCTTTGGAACCCAGACTTCTGATGCTACCGAAAAACACAAGGGGATTATTGCTTCCATCGCCTTTGAATCCATACTCAAATTAGTCTTCTTTTTAATCATAGGTGTCTATGTAACGTTTGGAATGTTCAACGGACCGGATGATGTTTATCAACAAATCTCAAAAACAGAAAATTTTGAATCTATAAGCCGACTCGGAGGCTTGGAAAACGCCTTCAATTGGTCTTTTATGATAGCGCTTTCCTTTATGGCTATTTTCTTATTGCCACGTCAATTTCAGGTTACTGTGGTTGAGAACACGCGTGTGAAGCATTTGAAGAAAGCGATTTGGCTCTTTCCGCTTTACTTATTGCTCTTTAATTTCTTTGTGATTTACATCGCTTGGGGAGGAAATATTTTAATTGGAGATGCCTCAAAAGCCGAGTATTACTCCATTCTACTTCCCTTACAAAATGGAAATGTATGGTTGGCTTTGCTGGTCTTTTTAGGTGGGTTTTCGGCTGTGATATCCATGGTGGTTGTTTCTACTTTGGCCTTGAGTACTATGGTGAGTAACAACCTCATCATTCCTTATGGATTTTTAGGAAGGTTTATTCAAGGACAAACCCAGCGTAATACAGAATCTATTAAAAACATAAGAAGGGTTTCCATCTTTTTAATCATAGCCTTGGCTTATTTGTTTTACATCAGTTTTACCACTCAAATTCCACTAATATCCATAGGGTTGATGGCTTTTGTGATTGTTGCGCAGTTGGGACCATCGTTTTTTATTGGACTCTATTGGAACAGGGGGGCAGCCAAAGCTTCTATTATTGGAATTGTAATCGGAGTACTCATCACCATTTATACTTTTGTACTTCCGCATACCTTAGAAGCAATAACTGGAAATAATGATTTCTCTGTATATGGTCCATGGGGGATTTCATTTCTGCGACCTCAAGCCTTGTTTGGATTATCGTTTTTAAGTCCTACAGCCCATGCTTTTCTCTGGAGTATGACCTTTAATATTTTAGCTTACCTCACCTTTTCTTTAACCACTAAGGGGAATTATAGAGAAAGAAATTTTGCAGAGCTTTTTGTAGACGACAAGAATTTTTCTAACCTTCAGGATAATGCACTTGTGTGGAAAGGGGAGGCCTATGTGGCAGATATAAAGAATGTATTGAATAGGTTTTTGGGTGAAGAAAGAACGAACAGGGCCTTATCGCTTTTTTTTCGAAAATATGAACTACCTCCCGATACACAAACTGCCGATGCACGTCTTATAAATTTTTCAGAAAAGCTGTTGGCCTCGCGCTTGGGGGGTGCTTCAGCTCAAATTTTAATAGCCAATGTTGTAAAAGAAGAAGAAGTGAGTTTGGTAGAGGTGCTAAAAGTGTTGGAAGAAAGCAAAAAGACTATAGATAATAATAAACTCTTGCAAGAGAAGTCAGAAGAACTAGCAACATTGGCATATCAACTACAATATGCCAATGAGGAATTATTGATAAAAGATAAGCAAAAGGATGAATTCCTAGATACCGTTGCTCACGAGTTGAAAACACCGCTTACAGGAATACGTGCTTCTACAGAACTTTTGATAGATGATTTGGAGGAAATGCCACCTGAATTGAAGACCCAGTTTTTAAGTAATATTCTACAAGATGCAGACAGACTTTCTCG
Source organism: Lishizhenia tianjinensis (assembly GCF_900116425.1). Lineage (GTDB taxonomy): Bacteria > Bacteroidota > Bacteroidia > Flavobacteriales_D > Crocinitomicaceae > Lishizhenia > Lishizhenia tianjinensis. The sequence goes on from NZ_FPAS01000007.1 coordinate 15,949, forward strand.
TTTGATTAATAATATTCTCGATTTTGAAAAGTTATCTACAGGAAGGACGGATTTAGATCTTCAGATTAGAGATATTTACACCACTGTAAAAGCAACGTGTAGTAGTTTTCAAACTTTGGCAGCAAGTAAGAATTGCAAGTTGGTACTAAAAACAGAAGAGAGTGTATATTTAAGGTTTGATCATGATAGAATTACCCAGGTTTTGACGAATTTACTTTCCAACGCTTTAAAGTTTGCCGATCCCGAAATAGGATGCATAGAGGTAGATTATAAAAGAAAGTCAGGCGAATTAGTAGTATATGTAATAGATAATGGAACAGGTGTACCCGAAGAAGACGAGAAGTATATCTTTGAAAAGTTCTTTCAATCGAATCACCAAAACAGAATTAAGCCCAGCGGTAGTGGGTTTGGCTTGGCGATTTCTAAGCAAATTGTAGAAGTGCACAAGGGAACAATAAAATACAAAAAGAATGAGAAGGGTGGAGCTACTTTTAGTTTTAGCTTGCCTCTTTAACAATAGAGCAGAAGGGTATGAGTAGGAAAATAGTGATAGTGGATGATGAACCGAACATAGTAATGTCTTTGGAATATGCTTTTAAAAAGAAGGGTTTCCAAGTTTTTATTGCCAGAGATGGAGAGGAGGCGTATGAAACCATAAGCAGAGAGGTGCCTGATGCAGTAATTCTAGATATTATGATGCCCAAAGTAGATGGGTTCCAAACTTTGGAAAGAATCAAAGCGAACCCAGATTTGAAAAATTGTAGCGTCGTTTTCCTATCTGCAAAAAATAAAGAAAGTGATATCGCAAAAGGGTTAGAATTGGGTGCTGATAAGTATTTGGTAAAACCTTTCTCTGTGAAGAAAGTAATTTCAGAGGTACAAGAACTCCTTTGATGTAAAAGATGAAAATATGAAGTTTAAATTATCTCCTTTAACCTCAGATATAGTGCTGAGTATTTATATAGTGGTGACCTTAGCTTTTCGCTTTTATTATGAAAGTGCGGCAAATGTTACTCCAGGACTTTCACTGGCCTTTGGAGTTTGTTTCCTAATTTTTCCAATAGTACTAATCAAAGCAAAGTTTTTAAACCCGAATTGGTTTGGGCTGTTTAAGTCGAAGAAGTCCTAAATCGTTTATTCTCAAATGATCCGTTGACTTTCGTCAATTTTATCCGTTCTGTATCGTCTAATTTTAATGTATAAAACATTGAGTTATGAAAAAGAACATGGGTAAAATAGACAGAAATGTGAGAATAATTATTGCAGCAATTATTGTTGGAGCTGCCTACATGGATGTAATATCGGGTACGTTAGAAGTTGTATTGCTAGTTTTAGCAGGAATATTTGTTTTAACGAGTGTTATTAATTTTTGTCCCTTGTATGCGCCTTTCAAATTTAGTACACGCAAAAAAGACAAGGCAGTTCAGTAATTTTTTTTAAAGCAATTGGCTTACGTTTCCTTCATCTTTTTATCTTGCTACTATGAAAACTTTAGAAGCGAGCAGGGTAAACCTTATGGTAATGGACATGGATAAATCCATAGTTTTTTACACAGAAACACTTGGATTTCAACTCCTGAATAGGTGGGGGAATCACTATGCAGAAATTCAAGCGGTGGATTTAACAATAGCCCTGCACGAGAATACAAAGAACCATCAAATAGGTACTGCGAGTTCCATTGGTTTTGGAGTTAGCGCATTTGATGATGAGGTGGAGGCATTGAAAACAAAAGGAATAACCTTAAGCCTTGAAGATGATGCTTATATCCGTCTAGCTCATTTTACAGATCCTGATGGGCATCCTCTTTTTTTAGCGGAAAGAAAGTAAGGGCTTGGGATGTAACGGTTTAAGGTTTTTTAGTTATTTTTAAATAGTAACTAAAAGCAATTGCCATGAAAATATACAGAACTCTTCTTCTCTTACTTCTCGTAGGTATTTCTACCTTATCCAATGCGCAACTGTTAAGTTCGGGATGGCAAAGAAATAATAACTTTTTAGATTTTGAAATTGAAGATGGATATGTTGCTGCAGGTGGACTAGGATACACTTACGCTCATAAGATTTTTTGCAGAACATATCTAGGTGTGCGTGGAGGATTTTTTGTTCATGATAAAGATGCTTACCCTGGAGATTATGGTACGCCCTTTAGTACAAGTTTAGATGCAGTAGCCTTTTTTCATATACTTGGTCCTCTTAATATTCAGGTGAATTATGGGAGGTATAGACATAATTTTCTTAAGGAATCTAATATTGCATTTAGTTCACCAGCTATGCGTTTGCAAATAGAAGCCAATGTTATTTTGGGAAGGAAAGTGATGTTGAAATATGGCTATAACTTTTTCGGAAACTTGAAAGAAATTAGAGAGAACGATTGGCCCTATAAGGCGTTTGTTGGAGTTGGAATCCGCTTATAATTGAACCTTTTTACAAATTTATTGTTAGCCTAATATGAAGTTCAATATTCTCACATTTGTCATCTTTTTAGTCATTAATTTCGGTGCTCTAGCTATAGGCGGATTGTTTACTACCGAAGGAGTTTCTTCTACTTGGTATGCGGAACTCAACAAAGCACCATGGACCCCACCAGGATGGTTCTTTGGTTTTGCATGGACAACCATTATGTTGTGCTTTTCCTTCTATATGGAAAAACTATGGCGCCTAGAAGAGAACAAAAAACAAGTCTTATTAATTTTCCTCTTTCAAGTGCTATTAAACATAGGTTGGAATCCGCTTTTCTTTTATCTCCACGAAGAAGCATTAGGACTCTTAGTTATCTTAGCTTTAACCCTAGTGGTGAGTTTTTTCTTGTTTAACTATAGAAAACAATTAGGGGCGGCGAGTATATTCATCCTTCCGTATTTCATTTGGATACTTGTTGCAAGTTCGTTGAATGCCTATATAGTTTGGATGAATTAGAAATCAACTTTTTAAGTATCTTTTCCTCACAAAACATGCTTCATGAAACCGGAAGAGAATTACATCGCCATCAACAAAGACAATTGGAATCAGCGTATTGCTGCGCATTTAACCTCAGATTTTTATGATCATGAAAGTTTTAAAGCCGGTAATTCATCTTTAAATGAAATAGAATTAGATCTCTTCGAAGATTTAAAGGGAAAAAGGGTGTTGCATTTACAATGTCACTTTGGTCAGGATACCATTTCCTTAGCTCGCATGGGGGCATCTACAGTAGGGGTTGACTTATCGGACGAGGCCATCAAAGTTGCAAAAGCTTGTGCCCAAGAATTAAATGCCGATGCCTCATTTATTTGTTGTGATGTCTACGATTTACACCATCATCTCGATGAAAAATTTGATGTGGTATTTACCTCCTACGGAACCATAGGCTGGTTGCCAGATATGGAGAAATGGGCAAAGGTAATAAGTCATTTTCTTAAGCCGAATGGACGTTTATATTTTGTAGAATTCCACCCCGTAGTTTGGATGTTTGATTATGACTTCAAGGAAGTGGCCTACAACTATTTCAATACAGAAGCCATCGTCGAAGAGCAAGAAGCTACGTATGCAGATTCCACCGTCGAAATTAATGCCAAGGCGGTTTCATGGAATCATCCCATTAGTGAAGTGGTGAACAATCTTATACAAGCAGGTATGGAAATCGAAGTTTTGAATGAGTACGATTATTCTCCTTACAACTGTTTTAAGCATACCCAGAAAGTTGCAGACAGAAAATATAGAATTGTTCACATGGGGAATAAATTGCCGATGGTGTATGCAATAAAAGCGGTAAGGAAATGAAAGGAGTTAATTTGATTATCCTTTTGTTTATTGTTGTGTCATGCAAAGAAAATGCTCCGCCAGCTTTTGAAACTTCCGTTGTTTTAAATTCTTTGGTTATAAGAAGAGAAATAGGGGATAGAAATCATCCTCTTTCTAAATTGTCCTTTGAAGATAGTTTGGTAAAGTATGAACTTGCAATTAGTGAAAATTTCTTTGGTTATGGCGAGGATGTTATAAATTACACCAATACTAATTTTGGGACAATTGGAATATCAATCCTTGGAAAAGGTGAATTTCACAGAGATTCGGTATTAAGAGAGTTAAGGCCGTATTTAAGTTGTTATACTAAGGATTGTAATTATACTGCTTTTGAGTATAGCGTGCTTTTGAACGATACTGTTTTTCGCATCGATAGATCTTCTAATAAAGAAGGTGTTGATTTTTGTTCCGCATTGTTCTCTAAATTTTCTAGAATAGAAAAGAGCGTGGAGATGAGGTTTGAGAATGAGTATAAAATTGACTCAAGCTTTTTTTTATTCGATTCGAGTTTCGATTCAATTTCCAGAACTTTAGAGCTTATTGATAAAAAATCCTAAATCCTTCTTCTATTGCACCAAATCATTTGTGAACCATGATCATCCTCCTTAGTTTTAAAGAAAATTCTAATCCATGAAATTTTCCTTACTACTGGTGCTTTTAGTACATCTAACTGTTTTCGCACAAAAAGAGGTGTACGTTTATAAAAACCCAAAAGACAGTACGCGTAACGCCTATTTAAAAATAATACCGGATACTGATAGTATAAAAGGCATGGTCGTAAGAGACTTTACGCGTTTACCCGATACTGCTAAAGCTTCTCCTTATCAATTTCAAAATTTATGTTCTGAAAAAGGAATTTTAACCCTTTACACCAGTACCACGGTTGTTTTTCCAGAATTATTTGTAGAAGATTCTGTCATGCAAATGTTAGACGATATCATAGCTGAAGTTGTACAGGATCATCAAATACCTAGACAAAATATTTTTATTGGAGGTATTTCTGCCAGCGGAGCAAGAGCTTTGCGCTATACTGCATATTGCGCCCAAGGTAAGTCACAAAACAACATTCAGATTAAGGGGGCTTTTTCTGTAGATTCCCCTTTAGATCTTACGCGCTTTTATTCTTCAATCGACCGAAATAAAGAAAATTTCTTGGCTGGGATGAAATGGGAGGCGGATTACATGGAAAATTATTTTCTTGAGCATTTCAAGGGGGATATATACTACAATGCCAAAGCTTACGAAGATGCCTCTGTTTACTCACAACATAAGGAGGGAGGAGGAAACGCCGTTGCCTTAAAAAATGCTTCCTTAATTCTTTTTCATGAACCCGACATTGATTGGTGGCTCAAAGAAAGGGGGTGTTCTTATTATGATATTAACTCTTTTGATATTGCAGCTTTTGTGATGGAGTTACGTGCGCAAGGGAATGACGATGTGACTTTGATTACAACCACTGGTAAAGGGTTCGATAGAAAAGGGAATAGAAAGCCTCATTCTTGGACTATAGTGAATGAAGTTTTGTTAATGAATTGGATAATGGAAAGATTAGATGGATAGACGAAAATTCTTAAAACGTACCTTTTGGAGTGCAATAGGTGTTGGTGTAGCAAGTGGAGTGTATGCCTGGCAAATCGAACCTTTTTGGTTAGAATATGTAAGGGTGAAAATGCCCGTTAAAAATCTTCCGGACCACCTGGTAGGAAAAACACTCATGCAAATTAGTGATATCCATGTCGGAGATAGGTTTGACTATCAATACCTCATTGACTCATTTCAAGAAGCTCAAAAGTATAAACCCGACTTCGTAGTCTATACCGGTGATTTTGTTTCCTATGAAAATGAGGGACAATTGATACAATTAGAAGAGGTGATGCAACATGCGGTAAAAGGAAAGTTTGCAACCGTTGGTATTTTAGGAAACCATGATTATGGTCATGGATGGGCCATGCAAGAAGTGGCAGACAAAATATGTGAAATCAATCAAAAAGCTGGACTTACCATGTTAAAGAACGAGCAGCACGAATTTGAAGGGTTGAATTTTATAGGTTTTGATGATTATTGGGCGTTGAATTTTGACAAAGAACTCATGCAAAATCATGATGCAAGTAAAGCTAATATCGTACTTTGTCATAATCCAGATGTCTGCGATTTAGATGTGTGGAATAATTACCAAGGATGGATCTTGTCGGGGCATACACATGGCGGACAATGTAAGCCACCCTTTTTACCTCCACCCATGCTTCCCGTTAAAAATGAAAGATACAGCGCCGGAGAAATAGATCTTCACGATGGTAGAACCTTATACATTAATAGAGCCCTAGGTCATTTATGGCAAGTTCGATTTAATGTAAGACCGGAGATTACGTTGTTTGAGTTAAGTAAATGTTAGTCCTTTTTTATACACAAGTTAAGACCTCATTTTTAGAGTAAAAACTTTACCGTTAAATGTGTTTTTTAGGTGATTCATCCAATTCTTTACATGACATTGAAATATGCGTATATATTTGGCTACACACTATTAATCCTTAAAAAAACACTGCTATGTTTAACCCAAAGTTCATCGCATTTCTATTTGTTTTAGTTTTTAGACTTGCTATACCGAACGTGAGTTTTTCTCAGACAAAGAATAAGGCACTACCAGAATTTAGTGCATCCACTTTGCTCTTAGGTGATTGGCAATTGGTAGGTATAGAGAATAATTATAAGGCATGTTATTTAACCAATCGTGTACAGGCGGTGAAAGGTGAAAACGAATTGTCTCTTAGTTTTTCAAATGAAAATGTAACCAAGTTAAAGGCCGACAAGAAATCTGTGTTCACCTATGAAATTGTGGAAGATTCTCTTTCTCGAACATTGATACTCAAAGAAGGTGAAGCGAACTTCAGGTACACCATAGTGGAAGTCAATCATTTTTCGCTGATAATTAGTTCTGAACTTTCGGTTTCAACAGGTTTAGATCAAACAACAGAGACCGTTTACTATACTTATTTAAGAAAGGAAAACGAGGAGGCGAATCTTCAAAATATATTAGGAGTTTGGAGTATTTGTTCAGATAGCGTAGTGCAAGATTTTACCTTAGCTTCGAATACTATTTTTACCTTTTATAAGAACACTAATTTAGGTTGTGACGGCGTGAGTAAATTGGATTTAGAAATCAATAATTCTAACTTTCAACTTTTGCAGAATGTTAGCTTGGAACACGAAAAAAGTTACAAGTTCATTAGTTCTAATTTAATCGTTAACTTAGACAAGAATCTTATTTATTTTCAAATGAACAAAGGGCTTGTATTTGATATTATTACCCTAACAAATGATGTATTGGAGATTCGATTGAATGAAGAATTAAGTAAAAGAATTCAATAAGTTAGTGCATGAAATTACACCATTTAAAAGACAGGAAATCATTTTCAGGACATAGGGAGAAACAAAAGTTTCAGCGTTTGCAAAAGCTGGTAGTCACCTTAAATAAATATTCTCTTTCTGAAGAATTGGTTGTGCTAATTAATAAAGAAATTGATTTGTTGAATGGCATAGAAAATCACCCTCGAATTTTTAAGCGACAATTAAGGGTATCTCAAAATAGAATTTTATCAAAGTTAGAACGCAAGGCAAAAATTGTAACCAAACATCATTACAGAAATATGTGGCTGGCCCTCGGATTAGGAGTTTTTGGTGTGCCCATAGGAGTTGTGCTTTCTTCAGTATTGGATAATTCTGGTTTAATAGGTGTAGGTTTTCCTTTTGGAATGCTAATCGGAATAGTGCTTGGAAATCAGATGGATAAGAAAGCGGCGGCGAAAGGAAACCAAATTGATATCGTGATGGTATAAAAGTCTGGACAACTCTTCTTAATTATTGTACGTAGTTCAAATAAACTACGAATGAGGATTATTTTAACAGCTTGTTTGATTTTATTTCTTAACCTGCTAACAGCTCAAGAAAGGTTTGAATTTAATTTGGCCACGAATGGTTATGCCAATACCGCAAATTTCCGCGGACATAAAGTCTTTAAAGAACATTTTGTTTGGAGCGTGGGCGTTAATTTTTCCTCTTTTGGTGTTTTTTCAACTAAATTTCCGGAGAGTCAAGCAAAGACTTTTCATCCTACTTTTAAAAGAGTAGAGGTAGGGCTAAGTACGGAAGAAGGAGAGAATTTTTGGCTCAAAGAGTTTAGACATCATGCTACTGGTGTAGGTTTGGATATAGGTCTGGGATATTTTCTAAACTTTAATTCGAAGAGTGGTTTGCGAGTTGGTGGTTTTTTACGTGGAACTCATGTTAAGTCTGAAGTAAAAGCAATCTATTATAATTCGGAGTTGAAAAATCATAAGTTTAGAGGGTTCTCAGATTATCATTATTTGCTATCACCCATCCTGGCGGTTTACTATACCCATAGGGTTTTACCTCGTGTGAGTCTTATTGCTGGAATGGAAACTCTGATGAACTTCAGTTTAAATCCAGAGCTATACCGATCTATGGATTATAGAGACAACATTTTGGGTACGCGTTGCAAAGCTGTATTCGGATTTACATTGTTTTTAGGGGGAGAAGATTAAATTTACAGCTACAAAACTACTCTATGCAAAGAAAAGTTATCCTTTATATTTCTTGTTCACTCGATGGATATATCGCCAAACCGAATGACGATTTAAGTTTCCTAAATCCCATGATGGTAGAGGGAGAGGATTATGGGTATACCGATTTTGTTCAAACCATAGACACGGTAATTGTTGGGAGAAAAACCTATGATTGGGTAGTGAAGGAAGTAGGATATTTTCCGCACCAAGACAAAGAAAGTTATATTGTTACCAGTCAGCCTAAAGAAAGCCTTGGTCTAACTCATTTTTATACCGGAAGCTTGAAGGAATTGGTTAGGTCCCTCAAAAGTAGAGCTGGTAAAAACATCTATTGCGACGGTGGAGCTCAGCTGGTAAATAATTTGTTGAAAGAAGATTTGTTAGACGAAATTATACTTTCTATTATCCCCATAACTTTAGGACAAGGCGTCAAACTATTTGAAGAGGGTATTCCTGAACATGTATTAGAATTGCATGAAACAAAATCCTTTAAAACAGGCTTAGTTCAATTGCATTACCGCATAAATAAGTAAGGAACAGTTTTAACATTTCACCAAGGATTTATCGTCTTTTCTTTACATTTTTAGCATATCTTCTTCTCAAGGAGATAGAAAGCATAAAAACTATTATCTTTCGCTCTTAATCCTAAAGAATACACAGTGAATTTAGCTATAGATTGGAAAGTTGATGCAGAATTAATTGATGGATGGAGTACACCTAATTTATACGGACTTCTTTTCGTTACCGGGTTGTTCATCGGTTTTTTTGTGGTAAAACGCATGTTCAAAAAAGAAGGCGTTCCAGATGAACAATTAGACAAGTTGTTGATGTACATGGTTGTAGCAACCATAGTAGGAGCTCGTTTAGGTCATGTGTTGTTCTACGGACCTTATTGGGACGGTATGCACCCTGATGGTTATTGGCAAGAAGGATATTTTTCTCATCCCTTGAATATCTTAAAAGTTTGGGAAGGTGGATTAGCGAGTCACGGAGGAGCGATTGCCATACTCATTGCTTTGTTTATCTACAGTAAAAAGGTTTCTAAAAGACCTATGTTGTGGATTTTGGATAGAATAGTAGCGCCTATTGCCATTGCTGGTTGTTTTATACGTTTAGGGAATTTGGTAAACCACGAGATAGTAGGTATTCCTACAGATCTACCTTGGGGATTTATCTTTAACAACGAAACCAGAGACTTAATGTTAGATACTAATGGAGATGGTGTGATGGAACACGTACCGCGTCATCCAGCACAGTTGTACGAAGCTCTTTCGTACATCGTTATTTTCATTGTTTTGATGTTTATGTATTGGAAAACCAAAGCGAAGGAAAAGCAAGGATTGATTTTTTCTATCTTCCTTATTCTTTTATTTGGCGCAAGATTCTTGGTAGAAATTGTGAAAGTGGGTCAGGCAGATAGAGATGCCGGAATGATCTTAAATACAGGTCAATGGCTTTCCATTCCTTTCGTATTATTCGGAATAGGCTTATTGATTTGGGTCAACAGAAAGAAAACAGTTTAAAAATAATGAAACCACTCTTCGGGGTGGTTTTCAACTTTAGTATACCTCAAAAGAGGAGAAAAAATTAGAGTGATGAACAGAATTACAGAATTATTTAAGATAGAGTTTCCGCTTATTCAAGCTGGTATGATTTGGTGTTCAGGATGGGAATTGGCTTCGGCCGTTTCAAATGCTGGAGGATTAGGTATTATTGGTTCGGGTAGTATGTACCCTGAAATTTTGGAGGAGCATGTAATAAAATGTAAAGCAGCAACAGACAAACCTTTTGCAGTGAATTTACCCATGTTATATCCAGATATAGACAAGCACATAGAAACGATCATTAAACATAAAGTGCCCATCGTTTTTACTTCTGCCGGAAATCCGAAAACCTATACTGCTTACTTAAAGGAACATGGAATTACCGTAGTACACGTTGTTTCTAGTGTGAAGTTTGCGCAAAAAGCAGAAGCTGCAGGTGTAGATGCGGTTGTAGCAGAAGGTTTTGAAGCGGGTGGACATAACGGTAGAGATGAAACGACCACGCTTTGTTTAATCCCTATGGTAAAAGAAGCGATAAATATTCCTTTGATTGCTGCAGGTGGTATAGGTACAGGTAAAGGTATGTTGGCAGCTATGACCTTAGGTGCAGATGCCGTACAAATTGGAAGTAGGTTTGTTGCTTCAGAAGAATCATCGGCGCATCAAAACTTTAAGCAAACTGTAGTGGATGCAGCTGAAGGAAGCACGATGTTGACATTGAAGGAAATTACACCTGTGCGTTTGATTAAAAATGAATTTTACCAAAAGGTAGAGCAAGCTTACCAAGCGTGTAATTCACCTGAACAGTTGAAAGAATTGTTAGGGAGAGGAAGAGCGAAAAAGGGAATGTTCGAAGGAGATTTGGTAGAAGGAGAACTAGAAATCGGTCAAATTTCTGGGTTGATTCACAAAGTAATGCCAGCGGCAGAAATAGTAAAAGAAATTATAGCAGAATATAGAAGTTCAATTGCAGCATTGCAAGAGGATAAATTTCAATTTTAGTAGATGATAGAATATCACAAATTTGAGTTAGAGAATAAGTTGAGGGTGATTTTCCATAGGGATGTAACAACACCTATGGCTGTGGTAAATACAATTTACGATGTAGGTGCCCGAGACGAAAATGCCAACAAAACAGGTTTTGCCCATTTGTTTGAGCACTTGATGTTTGGCGGATCTGCAAATATTCCAGACTTTGACGGTCCACTGCAAAGAGCGGGTGGTGAGAGCAATGCTTTTACCAGTAATGATGTAACCAATTATTACGATGTAATTCCAGCTCAAAACATAGAAACGGCACTCTGGTTAGAAAGCGATAGAATGTTGAACTTGGCTTTTACAGATAAGTCTTTGGAAGTACAACGAAACGTCGTTATAGAAGAATTTAAACAGCGTTACTTAAATCAGCCCTACGGAGATGTTTGGTTGAAGTTTAGACCACTGGCCTATAAAGTGCACCCGTATCAATGGGCTACGATAGGGAAGAAGGTAGAACACATAGAGGAGGCTACTATGGAAGATGTGAAGGCGTTTTTCCAAAAGCACTATAATCCGTCGAATGCAGTTTTGTGCATTGCAGGAAACTATGAAAATGCTCAGGTGGAAGACATGGTGCAAAAGTGGTACGGAGATATTCCTCAAGGAGAAAAGTACTTGCGTAACTTGCCCGTAGAGCCAGCTCAAACAGCATTTAGAGAAGAAACCATAGAAAGACCTGTACCTGCCGATGCTTTTTATTACGGTTTTAGAATGCCTGGTAAGCAAGATGAACGCTATTATGTTGCCGATTTATTGTCTGATCTTTTAGGGCGTGGAAAATCTTCACGTTTGTACAAGAAATTGAAAAAGGAATTAAACCTGGTTTCAGAGATATCTGCGTACATCTTGGGGGCTCATGACGAAGGTATGCTTATGATTTCTGGGAAACTTAACAAAGGAGAAAGTTTTGAAAGACTAGATGAAGAAATCTGGCGTGTCATCGATGAGGTGAAAACACATAGCATGCCGGTGGAGGAATTAACCAAGATTAAGAATAAAGTAGAAACTACAAAAGTGTTTACCGAACAAGGTATCTTAAGCAAGGCTATGAATTTAAGTTTACACGAGTTGTTGGGAGATGCAAACGGTGTAAACTTGGAGCAAGGTCATTATGATGCCATTACTTCTTCGGCGATACAAAACTATGCCCTAGAGCGCATGGTGAAAACGAATTGTTCATTGTTGAAAATAAAAGCGAAAGAGGATGCTAGATAGACGTATACAACCAGAAGTAAATACCTTGGAGGATATCTCTTTTGTTCATCCTCAACACTTCGATATTAAAAACGGAATTCAATTACACTGGATCAATACAGTGGCAGATGATGCGGTAAAAATAGACTTGGTATTCGATGCAGGAAGCAGAGCTGAGCAACCAGCATTGGCTTCCTTTGCAAATAGCTTGTTAATGGCAGGTACTCCAAAGTATAGCGCCGATGAGTTACACGCACGCTTAGATGGTTTGGGTGGGTTTTTTCATGCAGAAACTTCAAGAGAAGGGGCTACGGTTACTTTGTACGGACTCCGCAAAAATATATATGCCCTTTTTACTTTGTTAATAGAGGCTATTTCTGAAGCAAATTTCCCTCAAAAGGAAGTCGATCAATTGATCAATCAAAAGCAACAGAGTTTTAAAGTTTCTTCTGAGAAAGTTAGTTTTATTGCCCGTAGGTTGTTTACGCAAAATGTTTTTGCAAATTCACCTTACGGCACAGTTACTCAATACGAGGATTACGCGAAAATAACTCAAGAGGCTATTCAAGCCTTTCATAAGAAACATTACTTGCAAGGTTTGCAGAAGGTTTGTGTGGTGGGAGATTTAGATCCTATTACTATCGATGAAATGATCTCATTGGTAAAACCTATGGTAGGTGAGCTTGCAACAAATTTCTTAACCGAAGTTGAAAATACTAAGGGAGAATTTAGACAAGAAAAGGAAGGTGCGGTGCAAACAGCTATACGCATCGGTAGAATTTTGTTTAACAGAACTGCAGAGGATTACCTTAAATTTTCGGTTATGAATACCATTTTTGGAGGTTATTTCGGAAGTCGCCTGATGTCTAACATTAGAGAGGATAAAGGATATACCTATGGTATTGGATCTGGTTTAGCAGAAATGAGAAAATTGGGGTACTTCTTTATTTCCACGGAGGTAGGTAAGGATGTAGCCGATAAAGCTTTGGAAGAAATTAAACACGAAATTGAGCGCTTGCAAACAGAATTAGTAAGTGAGGAAGAGTTGAGCTTGGTGCGTAATTATACCATAGGACAAATGCTTAAGGCCTCTGATGGACCTTTTGCAATGATGGACAGGTATCTTGGAGTAGCAGATTTTGGTCTCGATTACGATTACTACACCCAGAAGATAGAATTGGTTAAATCTATTACTCCAGAAGAAATCAGAGAAATGGCCAAAAAGTATCTGAAATGGGAAGATATGACCGTTGTCTTAGCGGGCTAACAACTTTTTACTTTTTCTTGCGTTCTATAAGTAATAACTCAAGAAAATCAACGTTAAAAAATACAGATGCAACTGCGTCAACAAATATTCATTTTCATTATTACTGTGGTTCTTGTCATGTTTACAGGAACCACTTTTTCTGTTGCGCAATCTTTAGGGGCGAAAACCGTAATTCCAGCTCCTCAAATTAATTGTATACAAACCGATGCTACCAATAATTTAATTATTAATTGGACCTCAGCTACAGACCCAGATGGCAGCTTTGTTGAATATCAGGTACACGAATTGGCCAACGGTCAACTCACAAGTTCGAATACGATTGCAACAAATAGTTATGCTTCCACTTTATCAGCTACACAGGCTTATCCTTTTTTCTTAGGACTTGTTTCCAATGATAATGGGAATGTTACCAGTTACAGTGATACCGTTCGAAATATCTTTCTAGAGTTAAATAATCCTAGTAATGGTACGGCGGTTTTGAATTGGAATGTACCCCGAACGAATCCACTTCCGGGCTTTGGAACGAACTACGAAATTTACCGTGAATACCCTGTGGGTACATGGACCTTAATAGCAACACCTCCTTATACCACAACTTCATATATAGATACCATAGATATTTGTAGTGCTTTTTTAAATTACCGCATAGAATTGCCTACAACCACTTGTGCATTTACCAGCAATATAGAGGGCGATGATTTTCAAGATGACATCGTTCCGGATATTCCTGAACTTGGACATGTGAGTTTTGTGGAAGCTTCAGGACAATATGAGGTAACTTGGGGAGCAAATAGTCAAGATGATACCTATGGTTATGTAATTTACATGCAAGATGCCAATGGTGTTTTTATAGAGATAGACACGGTCTACGGAATTAACGCAACCAGTTATAACTATACTCCAACTGGAGATGGGCCTTTTCGATTTACAATAGCAGCTTTTGATAGTTGTTTTACTATGGCAACGCCACCTACTTACCAAACTTCAGCAAAGGGTTCGCCACACAAGAGTATGTGGTTAACCGGAGGGAGTTCGGCTTGTTCACAAGATGTAGAGTTGAACTGGACTGCCTACCAAGGTTTTGGAGCAACCATCGTTTATGATGTGTATTCTCGAGTTTTAGGAGGGGCATGGCAATTAGAGGGAACAACAGATCAATTGAGTTATGTTTTTGCTCGTGTTCCAGGTACAGATTACGATTTTAAAATTGTAGCAAGAATAGCCGGAGAAGAAGCAACGAGTAACATCCATAACCAGCCTTGGGAAGGTGCATCAGGTCCTAGTGTGGCATATATTTCTCACGCCAGCGTGGTGGGAGATGAAATTGAAATTGTACATAAAGTAAGTTTAGACGGAGGTATTCAAAGTGTGAAACTGCAACGTTTAAACCTGTTGAATGCGACCTATGAAACCATAGATGAAAAAGCCGTTGGAAATGGAGTTGTTACCTTTTATGATGCAGATGTAGATGTGTATGATGAGGTGTATGAATACCAAACCGTAATGATAGATAGTTGTGGAAATGAGTATCCTCCCATCAACATTGTACAAAACATGGTGCTACAAACCAATATAGACCCCCTTAGTCTTTTGGTGGAAATGCAATGGACGGAATATGAAGAATTCTTGGGTACAACAGTGAGTTACGAAATTTACAGAGGTATTGATGGAGTGATGGAAGATCTTCCTTTAACCGTAATGGGAGCAAATAATAGGTTCTACTCAGAGTCTTTAGCCGGAGTTGTGGATGAAGATTTTACGGGTCAAGTTTGTTATTACGTGAAGGCAAAAGAAGGAGCAAATCCTCTAGGAGATAGTGATTCAAGCGCTTCAAATATTTCATGTGTTATTTTAGAACCTTTGATTTACATTCCAAATGCATTTTCCGTGAACGGTGCTAACCCTGTGTTCTATCCGGTTACAAATTATCACCAATTAGAACAGTACGCATTTACCATCTATAACCGTTACGGCCAAGTACTTTTTCATACAGAGGAAAAAGGTGAAGGATGGGATGGTTATTTGGAAAATGGTCAAATTGCCCGAGAAGGGGTTTATGTGTACCGCCTAAGTTTACGTGATGGAAATGGAATAGAGGTTTTACGTCATGGTCACCTTACCCTTTTAAACGCTACAGACGAATAAAATTTTGTCTAAACAAGCACAAAAAACTACAATTTTTAAGCTACTATTTTACCCCTCTAAATCTTCTTGCTATCTTTGATTAATTATGGACGAATTTGAATCTTATTATCCTCAAAAACCGCATTTGGTTGAGAAAGAGAGTAGGGGAAACATGGCATCTACTGTGTTTTCACTCTTGCTTTTCATCATTACTTTTGCGTGGTTTTTAGGAGGTGATTACAGCCTTATTTTCATGCTTGTGGCAGTATTGGTGATTCATGAATTGGGTCATTTTGCCCTCATGAAACTTTTCAATTACAAAAATGTTCGCATGCTGTTTATTCCCTTAATGGGAGCTTTTGTACATGGAAAAAAGAAAATCTACTCGCAAAAAGAAAGGGCTTTAGTGTTGTTGGCCGGACCTTTACCTGGGATTATCGTAGGCTTGGCATGTTTGTATTTTGGATCTGACACTGAAATGAGTTGGTTGCTAGAAATTGGTGTATTGTTTTTGGTCTTGAATGTCTTAAACCTCATTCCTTTAGATCCCCTAGACGGAGGTCAACTCTTGAAAAATATGTTTTTTGGAAAGTTTGAGTTACTGCAATTAATCTTTGCTTTGCTTTCTTCTTTAACGGTAATAGTTGCAGGATGGATATGGCAAGAGTGGATCATCGTTGCCTTTGGTTTTTTCCTAGGGGTAAGGGTGAGAAATATTCAAAAGTTGTACAACATTCGTAAGGATATGAAGGAAGAGCATTTGGCTTATGTTTCAACCTACGAAGAGTTGAGTAACAAGGACTTTGCAGGAATTAAACAAATCGTAATGGAGTATACACCGGCCCTTAAGGTGTATGAAGAACAAGCTCCGCAAGAAAAATTTGATGCCATTATTGCCTCACAGGTGAATGGTGTCTTAATTGCTCCAACCAAAAGAGATGCTAGTTTTTTGTTTAAACTAGTTGTCATGGCCATTTGGATAGCCTCTTTTGTGGCGAGTATTTACATGGTGTTAAACACGAATTTTTCTACAATTTTCAATGAATTATAAAATAGGAGAGAAGGTCACTTTTATGAGTGAGGCAGGTTATGCCGTTATACAATCCTTCAAAGACGCAAATACTGTTATTATACAAGATGAAACGGGTTTTAATAGAGATTACCCCATTTCGGAATTGGTGAAAATACAAAGTGAAAATTATGCTGGAGGTGGTTATGCCGACAAGGATAATATAGAGTATGAAGCAGAAATCAAGCACACCATAAAAGAACAGCGCTTAGATTTTGATACCACAGACAAACAGCAAGTGTGGGAGATAGATTTACACATGCACGAAATTGTTGAAGACGATTCTGCTTACGATGGGGGCGCGAAATTGAGAAAGCAAGTGCGCGAGTTCAAAGCGTTTTACAAAAATGCGCGTAAAAATCACATCCGTAAAATCATAGCCATTCACGGTGTGGGAGAGGGAATCTTGAAAAATGAAATCAGAACTTATTTGGATACCCAAGAGTTTTTAGAATATTATGATGCCGATTACCGAGAGTATGGTAAGGGTGCAACAGCAGTTGAATTACAATACAAATAGGATGAAAAAAATTATCGTTTTAGGGGCTTTGTTTGGCCTTGTTGCTTGTGGAGAAGCAAGTAAAAAAGAAGTTGTCGTTAAAGAAGAAGTTAAGGTTGTTAACGGAGATACTACAATTTCTAGAACTACAGAAACTGTAGATGCAGGTTCGGCTACATCTGGTGAACAGAAAGAAATTAATATTCGTATTGTTGGACCAAATGAGTTTGTAGAAATTGCAGCGACTGAAAAAGGTCAGGTTATAGATGTAAGAACTGCAGCAGAGTTTGAAGGAGGACACTTGGAAGGTGCGCAAAACCTTGATTTTTTAAACGGTGATTTCCAAGCTGCCCTTCAAAATATGGATAAATCAGCGCCCGTATTGGTGTACTGTCAATCAGGAGGAAGATCTGCAAAAGCAAGAACCATGTTAGAAGAAGCAGGTTTCGAAAATATTGTTGAAATGGAAGGTGGATACAGAAATTACACGCTTGTTCAAGAAGCGAATTCTAAGCACTAGGCATAGCCTTACTTTCTACATTATTCTTAATTTTGCGACATGTTAATGTTTCTAAGTGGAGTGGCAGGCTCCGAAATATTCGTAATACTTTTATTTGTTCTCATTTTCTTTGGGGCCAACAGTATTCCTGGTTTAGCAAGAACTTTAGGACGTGGGTTTAGACAGATAAAAGATGCAAGTCAGGAAATCCAAGACGAGATTTCCAAATCGACGCAAAATATGAAGAAAGACCTCAATTTAGAAGGTCGAGCTAGAAATCTTCAGGATAGTATTCAAAGGCCGTTAGACCAAATGGCGCAAGACATAGAGGAAGGATTAGAAGGTGGGGTGGTTCATCGTAAACCACCTCGCCAATATGTTGCTCCTCAAGCTCCTCAAAAGCAAGAGGAAACTAAACCTATGGACCAAGACACTACTACTAATTCAGAAAACAAGAATACACCAGAAGCATAATGTTAGCAGATTTAGCAATACTCATCGGAGGATTAATCGTACTTATTGTAGGAGGAGAATTTTTAGTAAAAGGAGCAGTTGGAATAGCTTTCAAAGCACATCTTTCAACCTTGGTAATCGGTTTAACCGTAGTTTCTTTTGGTACTTCAGCACCGGAATTATTGGTTTCTATAAAAGCAGCTTTTCAAGGAGCGCCTGATATAGCAATCGGTAATGTTGTAGGATCTAACATTGCAAACATTTCTTTGGTTTTGGGTATTACAGTAATGGTTTATGGCCTTACGGTAGCCAGAGATACAAAAATCTACGATTGGCCTAAAATGTTCTTGAGTTCTATTCTCTTCTACATTTTTGCATTAGACGGTATAATTGTATGGTTCGAAGGATTAATCATGTTAATCTTACTTATTCTATACATTGCTTTTATTGTAACAAAATCTCGTAAACAAACTAAGAAGGAAAAGGCTGAAATGACAGAAGAAGAGTTAGAAGCTCCTTCGTCTTTAGGGAAGTCATTTTTATTCTTAGCCTTAGGACTTGTAGGTCTATACTTCGGAGCAACTTGGTTGTTAGATGGAGCTGTATCCTTAGCAAAAGAGGCAGGACTAAGCGAACGTGTAATCGGTATTACCATCATCGCATTTGGTACTTCTGTTCCAGAATTGATTACGTGTGTAGTAGCAGCCTACAGAAAAGAAACAGCAATATCCATCGGGAACCTTATTGGTAGTAACATCTTTAACATCATGGCCGTAATTGGTATTACCGCTATCATTCACCCTATACAAGTTAGTCAGCCATCTTTAGACTTTGATTTTCTTTGGATGATAGGTTTTGCCCTGTTGCTTTTACCTATGATTTGGATAGGCAAAAAAGTTGGGTTTTGGAAAGGACTCATCCTTTTCGGAACTTATGTAACGTACATCGTTCTCTTACTTTTAGATAATTCAGCGCAGTAAGATATGCCGCTACTGAACTCCAAAAGAACCCTCATGCTTGCCTTATTGGCAACGGGGATGGCGGGTATAGTAGCTGAGTATATTTTGGCCACTTTGGCTACCTACTTTTTAGGAGATTCTGTTTTTCAGTGGACCATCATTCTGTCCCTTATGCTCTTTTCTATGGGCTTGGGAAGTAGAATAAGTAGATGGATTAAATCAAATCTTGAAGCTTGGTTTGTAGGAATTGAGTTTACGCTCTCCATCCTTACCTCTTTATCTTCCTTATTCGTCTACCTATTGATGCCTCATCTTTCCAATTTGGCACCTTCCATTTATTTATTGGCCATCGTCATAGGAGCCTTAATTGGTATGGAAATTCCTTTGGTAACACGTATCAATGCAAAAAATGCGGAGTTGAGAACCAACATTAGCGAGGTGATGGAAAAGGATTATTTTGGTTCTTTGTTGGGAGGACTTTTCTTTGCTTTCGTCGGAATCAAGTATTTAGGAATTACCTATACACCGTTTATCGTTGGTGGGGTTAACCTCATTGTGGCTGTTTTGGTTTTTTTCAAGTTCAAGAAATACATCCTTCAAGGATTATTAAATAAATTAAGTGTCTTTGGGGGAGTTGTGGTGATCGCCATATTGGGAGGTTTGTATTTTTCAGAACCCATTGTGCTATACGGAAATCAGAATTTATACACGGGGAAAGTAGTTTTTAGTGAACAAACACCTTATCAGAAAATCACCATCACCAAATGGCAGAAAGATTATTGGCTTTACCTCAATTCAGGTAAACAGTTAAGCACTTTTGATGAATGGATGTATCATGAGCCCTTGGTTCATCCAGCTGTTCAATTGGCGGGTAAACCAAAACATGTTTTGCTCATGGGAGCGGGAGATGGATGTGCCATTAGAGAATTATTGAAATATCCTTTTATCGATAGTATTACGCTTGTTGATTTAGATCCGAGAATGATAGAAATAGGTCAAACACAACCTATTTTACGTAAGGTAAATCAAGATGCATATCAATCCTCTAAGGTAAATGTTGTAGTTGGTGATGCCTTCAATTATTTAGAGAAAACCCCCAAAGTATACGACGTTATTATTGCCGATTTTCCAGACCCACGAAGTGTAGATTTGAGTCGTTTATATTCGAAAGAGATGTACAATTTGGTGTATCATCGATTATCCCACAATGGTGTATTCATCACTCAAGCGGCGAGTCCGTACTACACCACAAAAGCATTTCGTTGTATAGAGAAAACCATGCAAGCGGCTAATTTCAATGTGCTGCCTTTACACAATCACATCTATACTTTCGGTGAATGGGGCTGGATGATGGGAACAAAGAAGTTACCCGCATCTTTCATGAAAGAAAAAATTGAGGCCATGACTTGGGAAACTATCCCTACCAAATTTTTAACCCCTTCTGCCAGTCAGATGATTACGAATTTTGGTGGAGACTTGGTAGAAGTAGATAGCAATGATTTGAAAATCAATAGTATTTACAACCCTGTGCTCTACAGGTATTACGGCGAAGGAAACTGGAGTTATTACTTCTAATCCTATCCTTCTAAAATTTTAGTTGTGCAATAAGTACAGCTATTTTATCGTTTTTTTAGAGAATCCAAAAATTATTCTGTAACCATTTTCTAATGGAGTATTATTAGTATGTAGAATCTGCAAGTTCTGCGTACTGCAAACCAGTTTGCAAAAAGTAAACTATAAAACCAAAAAGCGATGAGTATTAACCCAGTGTATCACCAAACAAGTTCTAAGTTAGACCAGGAACGCGTTTGGGTACAACGTGCAAAAAAGAATCCGGAGGACTTTGGGCCGTTGTATAGGAAATATCACGAGCAGATTTTTAGGTATGTACACCAGAGAATGGACGACACCGAACAGGCTTTCGATGTTACTTCTCAGGTGTTTTTAAAAGCCATCAAAAACATTCACAAATTCGAATTCAGAGGTGTTCCTTTTGGATCATGGCTCTATCGTATAGCAAAGAGTGAATTGTACCAGGCTTTTAGAGATAGAAAAGTGAAACGTACAGTGAATATTGAAACCCTGCACATCACCGAAATCATTGAAGAAATGGATGAAGTGATCAGTGATGAGAATCAAAAAAGACTGTTTAATGCCATAGCTCAACTCAAGGAAGAAGACGTTCAAATTCTTGAATTGAGGTATTTTGAAAAGCGACCTTATAAAGAAATTGGCGAAATTTTGGAAATAACTGAGAACAATGCCAAGGTAAAATCTTTTAGGGTTTTGGAGAAGTTGAAAAAAATAATTTTTAAAAACTAGCGGTCATGAATAACCGAAAAATGAATTTGGATAGGCCCAAGATTTCATCAGAAGAAATCAGAAATAGACAGAATTTTGATCAAATCTTGGGCAACCTAAAGGCACTGCACAAACCCTTCTATAAAAAGACGTGGTTTTGGGGTACCACAGGTTTAGCCACCGTCGCCGTGGCAATTGGTTTATCGACATTAATAACAAACGAAAATAATCTAGATGAGAACAATACTACTTTAGCGTCAACCACAGCTTTAGCCCCTTTAAGTGAAGCAGATAATTTAGAAGACACACCTTGTATACAAACTCCTGTTGATGGACAAGATGTGCCTTACGAAACATTTAAAGTTTTACCAGGAAAAGACACCACCATCTCAACAGCCAACGGATCTACAATCAGCTTTAAAGCAGCTACGCTAATGGCTCCAGATAATACTTCTGCTGTAGATGTTAAGGTGAGATATTTTGCAGATAAAGCCAGCGCTTTTGTTGCGGGTATTCCAATGACGGTAGAAGAAGGTGCCTTCGAATCTGCTGGTATGTTAGAAGTACGAGGTACTCAAAATGGAGAAGAAGTAGGGATTAACCCGAAAGCACCTTTGGCCATAGACATGCAAATGTATAAACCGAGCGAAGGTTTCAATTTCTATTACCTCAACGAAGATAATGGAGGATGGGAAGACTCTAAATGTGTGTACAGCGATGCGAGTTCTAAGGAGAGGAAAACAGACGCTGAACCTGTTGCAAAGTCTCAAAAAGTTACTTTAGAAAAGGAGTTAGCTCCACAAGAGAAAATTGAAATCCAAGAAAGAATAGCGGAGATAGATGTGGAGCTTGTGGAATTGAAAAAGCAAGAACCACAACGTGCCGACTACAAATTGGTTGAAAATCAGAATTTAGTTTTCGATTTAGACTATGACGTAAAAGAATTTCCAGAGTTGGAGAAATTACAAGGAGTAGGTTTTGAAGCTTTGCCCAATCAAAAACAATATTCAGATATTGTCAAAGAGAATTGGGATAATGTGAAGTTGCAATTGCTAGAAGAAGGTCAATATAAAATTACTTTCATCAAGGGAAGAAAAACAAATTACTTAATTGCACGCCCTGTGTTGTCTGGAAACGATGAAAAAGAAGCGGAGGAATTATTTAACATGGTAATGAGTGACATCAAAGAGCGCAAAGAAGAATTAGTCTTGGAGAAAAAGGCGTTGGAAAAGCGTCAAGAAGATGTGCAGTTGCAAATGAAAAAGTTAATCGAAGAGCAAAAGGCAGCGCGACTTAAGGACATGGAACTTAGAAAAGCTATGTTTGAGGCACAACAACAAACCATGGCAATGGGAAATGCAATTTACAAAGCCACGGCAAGTTTCGAAGCTTTTCAATGGGGAGTATACAACTGTGATTCTCCAAGAAAGTTTCCGAATCCTGCACCCTTGGCTTTTAATTATTACAGTGATGGAGATAATATGCAAGTACAAAAAGCCTATGTCTTTAGTTTTAGTAAGGAAGCTAGATTCGAATATACAGCTGGCTATTTTGGGCTACAGTCTTTAGAAAAAATAGGATTTCACCATGGGAAAAATGTGATATTTGTTCAAGATAAAAATGGTAAACTTGCCTATGCATCTTTTAGCGAAAGTGATTTACCAAAGGAAGGTGTACATAATTTCAAATTAACATCTATCTTAAATGCGGATTTTACAGCAGAAAATATTAAAGCTATACTCGGTGAAAAGACTCCTTCTACTGATAATGTTGCTTTGCGTTAATGTGTACGCCCAAGCGCAAGAGAAAGATAAGATTAAGATAAAAAAGAAACCTACGGAAGTTGATTTTTTACCACACATAAATGGAGTTTATGATGGCGAAATAGCCGTTGAAAAAATTTGCTTTGGAGATGGAATAAAGAATAACCTGGGCTACCAGGTTTTTTCTTTTCAAATTACTTATGTAAAGGAAGGTACAACGGTTACTGAATATATTCGTTCGAATCAAATACCCGATACGGTGTGTGCTCAGCTTCAATTTTTTAATTTAAATCAACGAATATTTATTACTGCCATAAAAGCACTAGATCATTCCGGGCGATTGATAACTTTGGAGCCGTTTAGTTTAATTCCCATAAAAGAAGATGAATAAGTTATTACTCCTATTATTGTTTATAGGTCTTTCTTTAAATTTATCGAGTCAAGACACCATAAAGATTAGAGCGGCAAAGCCAAAACTATATCAAGGTGTGTCTACAGAAATTGCTTCGTGGTACCTCTATTTTTCGAATGAGGTTTATTATTTATGTAAACTTCCCAACAAAAGAACGAAGGAAGCCATGGATTGGTTTGAAAAGCGAAAAGATTCTCAAAATGTATATAAGGGGAGTTTATATGAAGGCAAAGACACCACACTTACGCTTTCAAAAGAAAATAATAGTTCAGAAAAATTGAAATTTTATTTTCATCAGGGGGAGGGTGTTATTGTACTTGTTTCAACGACAGACGGAGTGAAATTTAAGTTTAATGAAGTTTAAACGTTTTTAAGAAAGATAAGAACTATTGGTCTCTCCATTAGGGTGTTGTGAATTCCAATGAGGATCTCTATATTTGTTCTATAACCCACAGTTGAATTCAGCAAAATTATGCGCATTTCTATTCTACTATCCTTTTTACTACTGAGCAGTTTTGGCTTTAGTCAATTCGGTGGTTTTAGTGGTCGTAACTGGAAGCGAAATACCCGTGAATTTAGAATGGGCTTTGGAGCTACAGGTTTCTTGGGCGATCTAGGTGGTAGAGATCAAATCGGTACGGATTATTCTCCCATAGATTTAGATTGGAAGGCAACCTCGTTTTCTTTCATGACAGGATACAGATGGAGGTTTGCACCACAGTGGGCCTTTACCTCAGACCTAAGTTTTGGTATGTTAAGAGGTAGCGATCAATTTACCCAAGAAATTATTAGAAGCAGCAGAAATCTTCACTTTAGAGCTCCTGTAATTCATTCTTCAAACCGATTAGAATTCATTGTTTATGCTTATGAGAAGTCGGGCAGGAGGTATGATTTAAGTGTTAGAAAGGGAAGTCACCACTACAACAATCAGATTTATCTTTTTGCCGGAGTTGGAGCTATGTGCTTTATTCCGCAAGCGGATTTTGGTTCGGGATGGACGAATTTGAGACCTTTAAGTACAGAGGGACAAGGATTTGCTGACGGCGCTAAAAAATATTCAAACTTTACGGTAACAGTTCCACTTGGTTTAGGTATGCGTTTGGCAACCGGGAAATACTGGAGACTAGGAATTGAAGCTACTTATCACATGACTTATTCTGATTATATAGACGATGTTTCAACCGTTTATTACGATCCAGCAGTTTTGGCGGCTTCTATTGGACCTGATGCTGCTTTGGCATCGAATCCTGCTATCGGAAATCAGAACTGGTTTGCACCCGGTCAACAGCGTGGTGACCCCAGTACAAAAGATGCAATACTTTACGTAAACTTGGTCTTTTCGAAGAATATTACAGTTTCTTCCTTTAGAATTAGAACCGAACGTTGGAAAGGGAAAACCAAGTTTTAAGGTTTACGAAATTACAATAGTAAAAAGAGGAGTTGTATCCTCTTTTTTTTGTGCTTATTTTTGCACAAATCTTACGACGAATGTACAAGTTATTAAAGCCAATTCTTTTTAAATGTGATCCAGAGAAAGCCCATCACTTTATTTTTAAAATGATGAAAATCTCTTTGAATACACCTGTGGTTAAATCCATTTTTAGAAGCGTCTATACTTTAGAAGATAAGCGTTTAGAAAGAGAGGTGTTTGGATTGAAATTTAAAAACCCTGTTGGTTTAGCAGCTGGTTTTGATAAGGATGCGAAACTCTTAAATGAACTCGAGAACCTTGGTTTTGGTTTTATAGAATTAGGAACAGTAACACCTCGTCCGCAAGAAGGAAACCCAAAGAAAAGACTGTTTAGATTAATTGGCGATGAAGCAATAATCAACAGAATGGGATTCAACAACCAAGGGGTGAAAGCCATGGTTGAAAAATTGAAAAAACGCAATACTAATATTATTGTTGGTGGAAACATCGGTAAAATGACGAGCTCTACGCCTGATCAATACACTGGTGATTACGTTGAATGTTTTACTGAACTCCATCCTTATGTAGATTACTTTACGGTAAATGTGAGTTGTCCAAATGTGGGAAGTCATGCCAAATTACAAGACAAAGATTTCTTGGTAGACTTATTAAATGCCCTGCAAGACTACAACCAAAAGCAGAGTAAACCAAAACCTATTTTATTAAAGATTGCGCCAGACTTAAATACCATACAGTTAGACGAAATGGTAGAGTTGGTAGCAGAAACAAAGATAGACGGAATCATTGCGGCAAACACATCTGTAAATAGAGAAGGTTTAAAAGCAGATAATCTGGATGAAATTGGAATGGGAGGATTATCAGGAAAGCCCATAGCAAAAAGGTCTACAGAGGTAATTCGCTACTTAGCAGAAAAATCAAACGGAAGCTTCCCTATTATTGGAGTGGGGGGGATACACTCTGCTGAAGATGCTTTGGAGAAATTAGAAGCCGGAGCAAGTTTAGTACAAGTTTATACAGGATATATATACAAAGGACCAAGCTTAGTAAAGGAAATTAATAAAGCTATTTTGAAGGCAGGAAAGTAATTCTTGTTGACTAAAAATATAAGGAAAACCCATCTTGTTAGAGGTGGGTTTCTTTTTGTATAAGGATTATGCACATGGGGCTGTGGTCATAAACCTGACAAAAAAGTGTAGGAATATCCCCGATAATTCTAAATTTGTACCAAAGCATTAATTATGGCAAATAACTTATTGAAAGGAAAAAGAGGGATTATTTTTGGAGCCCTTAATGATATGTCTATCGCTTGGAAAGTGGCAGAACGTGCACACGAAGAAGGAGCGGAGTTTGTATTAACTAATGCACCTATCGCTATGCGTATGGGAGCAATTAACGATTTGGCAGAGAAAACTGGATCTATCGTTATCCCAGCGGATGCAACTAGCGTAGAAGATTTGGAAAAATTAATCCAAGAAGCAATGGATCACCTTGGAGGTAAAATCGATTTCATTTTACACTCTATTGGTATGTCGCCAAACGTAAGAAAGAAAAAGCATTATACAGATATTAACTATAACTACTACAACCAAACATTAGACGTGTCTGCAGGATCTTTACACAAGATCTTGGCTACAGCTCAAAAAATGGATGCCTTAAACGAATGGGGTTCTGTTGTAGCGTTAACGTACATTGCAGCTCAACGTATCTTCCCAGATTACAACGATATGGCAGATGCTAAGTCATTGTTAGAGTCTATCACAAGAAGTTTTGGTTACCACTACGGTATCAAGAAGAAAGTGAGAGTAAATACAATTTCTCAGTCGCCAACAGTTACTACAGCTGGTCAGGGTATCAAAGGATTTGATGAATTCATCAATTTCTCTGAGCAAATGTCTCCACTAGGAAATGCATCAGCAGTGGCTTGTGCAGATTACTGTATTTCTATGTTCTCTGACTTAACAAGATATGTAACCATGCAGAACTTATTCCACGATGGAGGATTCTCTAATACGGGAGTAACGCAACAGGTAATCGAAAGGTTTGGAAGCGAAGACTAATTGAAAAAAAACATAAATTAGGGGTGGCAGTTTTGGCTACCCCTTTTTTGTACATGCTAAAACCGAGCTATTAAACACCCTTAACTATGAAATATTTAAGCCTTTGCTTGAGTCTACTTTCTGTATTCTTTCTGCAAGCACAAATAGATTTTAATAACTACGAAAAGGTTAAATCCAAAGGAGAAATTCCCGAAAGTTTTAAACTTACCTTGGATGAACGTTACAACCAAGACCTAAAAGTAGACTATGGCCTTAGTGGCTATGAACAAAAGGAGTACGTTTTCATGAAAGCAACCTCTTTAGACAACCTCATTCAATCTGGTTTGGTGGTCTATGGGGATGATATGACAAAGTACATCGAAGATTTGGCCAAAAAACTCCTTAAAGATGATGAATATATTTTTGATGAGCTGAGCTTTTTTACCCTACGTTCTAATGTTGCTAATGCTTTCATTACTGGTGATGGAATGGTTTTCGTAACCATGGGACTCTTATCTCAATTGGTTTCAGAAAGTGATTTGGCTTTTGTTTTATCCCACGAAATTGCTCATTACGAAGAAAAACATGTACTTAATTCTTTTAAAAGAAGAAAGGAATTAGAACGTGCCAACATAGAGTTGGAAATAGAAGATTTTAGCACCTATAGTAAACAGCACGAAACAGAGGCAGATTCTTTAGGACTTATTAGATATTTAGAAGCAGGATATAGCATAGACCAAATCGAACAAGTCTTTGATATTTTAATGTATTCGCACTTGCCCATAGATGAAGTAAGTGTGAGTAAGGAGTTCTTGGTGGGAGATTTAGCTCATATTCCAGAAGAATATTTAATGTTGGAAGAAAAAGCCATTGACTATACAGAAGATTACGATGATACAAAGAGTTCTCATCCCAATATTAAAAGCAGAAAACAATTTGCGCTTAAACTATATAAGCAAGAATTAAGCAAGTTTAAGGGGACGCAACAATATTTATTGGGAGAAGATAGGTTCAATCAAATAAGAAGTATAGCTCGTTTTGAACGCGTACAGAACTGGTTGTATTCGAGAGATTACGCCAACTGTTTGTATGAAATTGCTATTCTGGAAAAACAGTACCCAAATAATAAACACCTGATGCGTTCAAAAGCATTGGCTTGGACAAATGCCGCGGTTTACGCCGTAGAAGGGTCTAATAAAGATGTGTTTACAGATCCAGATGATTTAGAAGGGAAAATAGCGGGGGTAAATTATTTCTTTGACCAATTAACCGATGACGATTTTGTGGTGTATGCCCTGCGCAATGTTCTGAATCTCAAGGAGCACTTTCCCAACGATAAAATGTTTGAGAAAATGGAGAACACTTTACTTCATTTAATGCTTTTAGAGGATTTAGATTTGACAAAATTCTATGCCAAGAGTTTAACACAAACAGCCCAAGAGTTGGAAGCCTTGAAAACGAAGCGAGATACAAGCCTTGTTGAGCAAAAAGAAACGGATAAAAATAAATACGGCTACACCCAAGAGGAGTGGGAAAAGTTATCGAAATATGATAAAATAAAAATTAAAAAATCTTTTGTAGATGATGGGGTGATCACGGCTTCAGATAAAATTGATAGTTCGGAGTATCTACTCTATGCCTTATCCGATATAGCACGAGATGAAAAGTATTTAGAACTTTTTTCAACCTACAAAGAAGCATTTAAAGCCAAAGAAGAATTGCAAGATTCTATAAATGAACTTAATCCAAGGCAATATGTTGCGTACTTGGAAGCACAGCCAACGTTAGATTTAAGTGAGGAAAAATTAATTTTTGTAGAACCCGTAGCGGTGCGTAAAAACTTTGGGGTTGTACAATACAATAAAACCTTAAAGCTGAGCGAAAAAATGCATGAGGTTTACGATGAATACCCTTATGTACATGGAAAACAAAATGCAATTGTGAATTTAAATAAGCACAATTTGGCAGAAGTCGGCACAGAAGGATACAATGCCAGAGCTGCCTTAGAAAGATATTTTTACAGGTATTTAGACCTGGGGTCGAGTTATTACGTAAACCCAGATATGGAAGAGTTTGAACAAATTTCGAAAGAGTACAACAGCGATTATTTTGTTTTTTCTTTGTTGCTAGATGATAAGAAGTTAACCCTAGATCCCAATTATGTCTACCTTTCATTTTATACCTTGTTTATTATCTTACCTCCACACATTGCCGTGGAATTAACCAAGATGCACAAGGTGAGGTACGATGTTGTTGTGTTTGATTTACACTCTGGAGATGTTGTGAAACAAAGCTCGTATTCCTTCAACGCTAGGCCAAGTAAAACAATCTTGAGTTTATACCTAAATGATATTTTAAATAATTAAGCCATGAGAAATATTTTACTAATAACAGCAACGTTAATTGCTTTCTCTGGCTTTAGCCAAAAGAAGGTAGGCTACTTCGGGAAGAAGAACTTTATATCCATTGGAGCCAATCCAACCTTTGATTTTAAACTGGGAGACTTTTTGGATTCTCCTTTATACCTCGATGGCGAGGATGTGAAAAGACAAGGTGTGTTTACCTTTAGACCAGGTGGGATCAACCTTGGCTATAGTCGTGCAATCTCCAACCGATTTTTAATAGGAGCCATTTACCGCAGGTCTAATTTTAAATTATATCATCCACAACCCTACAGCACGGGAACAGTTTATTCTCCCATTTCAATGGAAAGAAATCAATTTTCTGTGCATGTTGAATTCTCATCGTATGAATGGAATTCTCTTATTATGGGGAATTTTATGAATAGAATAGAAGTTGGCTATGAAAAGGCAAACTTACCTTTGGAGGGAGAAATTAAGACCGTATTTGAGTCTAGTTTGGGCGAGGATCAACAACTTTCAGAGCAATCTGTGGTAAATACCTTCGGGTATGAAAATATTTACACGAAACCGGAATCTTTTGGAAATAGCGGCTTGTTCTTACGTTATTCCGCTATGCAATCTATGCCGTTGTCAGAAACATTTATTCTGCGATATGGTTTTGATGCCACTTTCCACCTTACGTATATGGAGATGTTCAGAGGTGAATTGGATTATTTCAACTGGACACAGGAAGAAGTAAAATATGGCATCACAGTCAATACCTTTAAATTGATGGCTTTTAGAAGTATCGTAAACTTTAGAACGGAATTGATTATTGCATTATAAAGAAGATTATAGAAATAAAAAAGGGGCTTCATTGAAGCCCCTTTTTTATTATAACATAGGATCTATGTGTCGTGTTTTCTTTTCTTCAAAGATATCAGCAATAGTTACCAATATTCCCGTTTCTTCTACACCTCCGAAGTCTGGGTTCACAGCGGTTCCAAAAGTCTTCATGGTAGGAGAGAGGTGCATGTAAATGTTTACCAAAGGCGGTACATTTTCTCCTCTTGAACGTATGTACTGATTCAATACTTTAAAACCATCTTTAAAATCTAAATCTTTCAATAAAGCTGCATATTCAGCATCATTTCCTTCTGTTTGTAAAGGATGTTTGGGCGAAAGTAAATTTTCTTTGTCAGGAAAATAATGGTGCATGAAATGCAAAAGGAAATCTCTACATTCTTTATCATAATCAGGGTACATCGTAACCTTACCAAAGAAGTATTTGATGTTAGGGTTCGTTACGGTTAACGCTCCTAAACCATCCCAAATGTTGTCTAAAGCAAATAATCCCTTACGCGGGTTAACAGAGGGTTGAAAGTTAGGTTGCACCCAACTTCTACCCAATTCTATGGTGTCTGGAAGATAGTTTTCAATAAAGTCTTCTGAGAAATCAAAGTAGTGTGCCGTGCTCAATTCAGGCTCCCCTTCTTCACGAATGGCATTCTTACATTCTATGAAACGGTATCCCCCAATTATTTCCTTGTCTTCCTTACTCCAAACAATAAGTTGCTGGTAAGAATTTTCATTCGTATCAAATTCATCTAGATCTAAAGAAAGACCTGTTCCTCCTCCTGCCGCTCTAAAGGTAACCTCGCGCAAACGTCCAATTTCTTTAACAACGTTGGGTGCGTTTTGGTTGTTGACAATATAAATTTCATTATCTCCTTTACGCGTGGTGCGTACCCATCTCTCCTGATTCAATTCCTTTTCCAATATTTCAACTGGAATAGGAGCTATTATATCTTTACTTGTCATATTGCTTTTCTAAAGCGTATACTTTGTTTTTAATTTCTTGTGCCCAGGCTTTATCACTTTTGCTTTTGTCTAAGCTTTTCGCCGGGATAGGTGTACCGAACAATACGCGCATCTTTTTATTGTTCTGCTTGTAGAGTTCATTTACAAGATACAACATTTCTATGTTTCCCTTGATTCCTATTTTCTTTCTAATGTTTGATAAACGATAAAAGAAGTTAGATAGTTCGCCATTGATGTGAACGGGAATGATCGTGTTGTTATAGCGTTTAGATCGTGTAATGAAAGTTTTCTTCCATTCTAAATCTTCTACATGACCTTTGATTTTTCTACTGACCAAACCTGCAGGAAATACGCAAATCAATTGATCTGTCCCAAAAAGCTCATCTACCTTGCGCAAAGATTCCTTCTGATTCTTCCCTATTTTATCTACTCCTATGAAAATCTCTTTTAAGTTTTCTAGGTTTAAAAGCACATCATTTACGATGAATTTAATGTCCTTTCGTTTGTGTTGTAGTAGGGTGACAATAGCCATGGCATCCATTCCTCCCAAAGGGTGATTTACGGCCAATACACACGGACCACTATCTGGAACATTTTCTAGTCCTACCGTTGATAGTTCTATATTGAATTTGTCTATAACGGCCTGACAGAACTCAAAACTATTGAGGTCTTTATGTTCATCAATAAAGGCATTTACATCTTGTTCGTGTAGAATTTTTTGAACATAACGAATGATAAAGCCAGGTATCCATTTCAGGAGATTGGCATTTTTCTGAGCGATGATATTTCTAACATCTATGAATTTCTTCATTTTTCTATCTATTGTCGAGAAACATAAGCCCCACTAACTTCTTGTTTTGCTGCAGGAAGTGCATCTACAGCTTCTTGGAAACTGCTATAACTGTTCATGGAAACTCTGTGTAAGCCGCCAAAGATACCAATGATTTCCGCATTGTAGCCCTTGGCTCTTAATTCTTCCACTTGTTTTTCTGCATTTTCAAGCTCGGAGAAGTTTCCACAAATCATTTTGTATTTTCCAGAAGTTTGAACGGGTGTTGTTGTGATTTCTTCTACTGTTTCCTCGGCAACATCATTATCCTCGTCAACTTCCGTTTCTTCTATTGCAGTTTCTGTTTGCTCTAGAGTTGTAACAGTATCTGTATCTACCAATGTTTCATTACGTAAAGTAGTGTCGGCAACGACCTCTTCTTGTTCAGTAGCGGCTTGTTCTTCCACCTCTGGAGTTACTTTAACTTCTGTTTTAGGAGTTTCTTCCTTATTATCGGCAAAGTAAGATTGAATTTTTTCAAGTTGTAAGGCTGCAAAAGTTCCAGCTCCTATAATTAAAACCAAGATGATAATTAATCCAACTCTGTTTTTCTTCTTTTCCTTTTTAGGAGGAACAGTAACCACCTTTTTAACGGTAGCAACCTTAATACCTTCCGTTTTAGGCTGAGGTGTAGGATCTTTTGCTTTGCTTTCTTTTTCAGTTTCTTCTTCCTTTTCCTCAGAAATCACTTCTTCCACCGGAGTAGGAGGAATGTAAGTATTTACTTTTTTAGGAGTTTCTTCGTCTGGTTTTTCTTCAATATCCTCAACGGGAGTTTCTATTTCTTCCGAAATGCTAAGTGTGTCTTCTACTTCATTGTTTGAAAGCTCAACTTCATCCGCAGGAGACAGCTCTTCCTCGGCTTGAGCTTCCTCTTCTTCAACTATGGTCTGCACCGCTGCAACGCCAACATCTTTTATCTTTTCCCAAGGAACAAAAACGATTTTCCCATCTTTGTTTTTGGTGAAAGAACCGAATTCAAACATGTCGTAAGATTCACCCTTATCTAATTGAGCATTGATCTCTCGAACATATTTAGATATGAAATTCAAGGCTTCTTGCTCATCCATGTTAGAGTTCTCCACAATGAAATTCACCAATTTTCCATCGTTGAATTTCAAGTACTCATTAAAAAGTAAATCACCTGTTTTTTCATTGGCAATGATAATGGCCCCGAATTCGGGGATGATAACCGTACTTTCTAATTGAAGTAAAAGCTGAAGATACTTATTCATGGCAAGCTATTTATGTTTAAAAATAGAGTTTTGAATTAAAACAATTCATTAAAACTGAAGGTTTCCGATAAACGTACGCCTTTTTCTGTTTGTTGTACGGTACAACATTCATTTACGCTATCGTGCTCTAAGAACAATATGTATTCCTCCTCTGCAGCGCGTTGTAAGAATTTTCCTTTTTCGTCCAAGGTTAAAAGCGGTCTAGTGTCGTAGCCCATAACATAGGGCAAAGGAATGTGCCCTGTACTTGGCAAAAGATCGGCCATGAAAACCAAGGTTTTTCCTTTGTACTTGATGTGGGGTATCATTTGACTTTCTGTATGTCCATCCACAAACAATAAGTCGATGTTGTTGAATACATTCTTAGCAAAATCTCCTTGTCTATCCACAAATTTCAATTGTCCAGATTCTTGAATAGGCAGAATGTTTTCTGATAAAAAAGAAGCTTTTTCTCTGGCATTGGGCTCTGTTGCCCATTTCCAGTGCTTCTCTGTGCTCCAGTAGGTAGCATTTTTAAACACGGGCTCAAATCCAGTTCTGTCTTTGTTCCAGCGAATGGCTCCTCCACAGTGATCAAAGTGTAAGTGTGTTAAGAATACATCCGTGATATCATCCGGAGAGAATCCTAATTTTTTTAAGTTGCCTTGTAAGCTATCGTCTCCAAATAAGTAGTAGTGAGAAAAGAACTTTTCTGACTGTTTATCTCCTATACCGGTGTCAATTAAAATCAAACGATCACCGTCTTCAATTAACATAGAACGCATAGACCAATCACACATGTTGTTAGCATCTGCTGGGTTGGTTTTACTCCAAAGAGTTTTGGGTACAACACCGAACATTGCACCACCATCTAATTTGAAATTTCCTGTATTTAAAGGGTAAATAGTCATAGCTTCTTATTTTGCCCCTAAGTTATTAAGAGATTTGTAATAAACGAAAAAGGTCGCACTATTTTGTGTAGTGCGACCTTTACCGAAACTAAAACTAAACTATGAAAATTATTGTACCTAATTTTCTTTATTCCAATTCGGGGCTACCACCGAGAATAGAGATAAAGAAAACGAACCCTGGTACCGGGCTGTTAGCGCTATATGCTAACCTGTGGTTTTCCCTTACAACCAACAAATCGTATTGTAAACCTCTTTTAAAATTTTTCACTATTTCTAGCTTCATTTGAAAAGAGATGTTGTATGCTTTTCTCTAAATGCGGTGCAAAGATACATCCACTTTAAAGGGGATACAAATTTATTTTGGCAACAAAAGTTACATTATTGGAAACCAGAGTGTTTACGTATGCTGTTGAAGTGGAATTAATTAACGACTAAGTACTTAACTTGTAGACAGGTATTGATGAACTAGAAGAGGGTAGGAATGAAAAAAGCCCCAGTAAAACTGAGGCTTTTAAGTATGATAGAACAAGATTATTTTTTCATTTTCTCTTGCTGAGCTTTTTGCATTTGCTCAAGTCTTTCTTGGAATTTAGACTTCTTAGCTTTTTTAGTACCACCTGCATTTTCTGCTTTTTTAGCAGCCATTTTAGCTTTTAATTTCTCCTCATCTACAAAGAAGTTCTTAATCAATACCATAGTTAAGATAGACATCAATGTTGAGATGAAGTAGTAGTAACTTAAACCAGATGAGTAATTGTTAAAGAAGAAGATCATCATGATAGGGAAGAAGTACATGATGTATTTCATGTTCGGCATTCCCTCTTGTTGCGGTTGTTGCATGTTACTACTGTTCAAAATCGTGTAGATTAAAGTAGTTGCCGCCATCAACAAAGTGAATAAACTCACGTGATCTCCGTAGAAAGGAATATCAAAACTTAAGTTAGCAATGCTATCGTAAGATGATAAATCCTCTGCCCATAAGAAGCTCTTTTGTCTTAACTCAAAACTAGAAGGGAAGAATCTGAAGACGGCAAACAAGATAGGCATCTGTATCAACATAGGTACACATCCTGCCAAAGGCGAAGAACCTGTTTCCTTGTACAAGGCCATGGTCTCCATTTGCTTTTTCATAGCATCCTCTTTGTTCGGGTATTTCTTGTTTAACTCTTCTATCTCTGGTTTTAAGATACGCATCTTAGCAGATGATGTAAACATCTTCCATTGAATAGGAGTTAATACAGATTTAACTACGATAGTCAATAATAAGATAGCAATACCCAAGTTAATTCCGAAGCTTGCAAACCAGTTAAACAAAGGTTGAATTGCATATACGTTTACCCATCTAAAGATACCCCAACCTAAGTTGATGATGTCTTCTGTTTCGTTGTTGTAAGACGCTAATAATTCGTAATCATTAGGACCAAAGAACCAGTTGATTTTTACAGAACCGTTGTCTGTAGAAGTCATCCCTAAATTCAATTGTGCTTGGTAGTCTTTGATGTGTGTATCGTAAAATGGAGAGTTTTCAGAGAAAGTAGTAATCTTCAAATCTGTACCATTCTTACCGAAACCATTCGCTGGCATCATGATAGAAGAGAAGTAACTTTGCTTGAAAGCGATCCAGTCTAATTCTCCTTCAAACTCATCTTGATCATCATCAGAAGCTTCTGACAAGTAATCGTAGTTTTCATTTTTCTCTTTAAAGAAAACAGTTGAAATTCTTCTTTGCTCTGAAAGTAAACGCTCAGTTTTTGTCAATTTTGCTTGCCAATCTAACATTACGTTTTGCGGAGTAACTTCTCCCAATCCGTGCATACGGATTTCGTAAGTCATATCGTATTTTCCATCTTCTAAAGCGTAGATGTACTCAATAGACTTGTTTCCACCTAAAGAATGACGTAAGGTTACATTGTTTTCGTTCTGACTAACAATTTCGAAAGCTTTCTCAGCAGTAGAATAAACTCCACCCTCGTAAGGGAAACGAAGTGCATTGCTTGCGTGATCACCATCGATTAATTCCAAAGCCGTAATTACACTGTCTTCTTTAGCGAAGTTCTCATAGCTTTCAAATTCTTTTAAAAGAACGTTTGCTACTCTACCACCTTCAGTGTGTAATTCTATCTTTAATTTATCATT
Source organism: Lishizhenia tianjinensis (assembly GCF_900116425.1). Taxonomy (GTDB): domain Bacteria; phylum Bacteroidota; class Bacteroidia; order Flavobacteriales_D; family Crocinitomicaceae; genus Lishizhenia; species Lishizhenia tianjinensis. Next base: position 52,152 of record NZ_FPAS01000007.1, read on the forward strand.
CTCTATCCAAACAGAGGTATTCTCAATTGCTGTTGTTGTAGTAGGTGTTTGTAATCCTCCAACAATAACAGTGTCTTTTTGAGTAAGCGTATCTGTGAAAATAGGGTTGTTTAATGAGTCAGTCGCTTGGATCCATGTAGAATCTTCGGTCATGATCATTTTCGCTTGTAGGTTATTGGCTACAGCTACTTGCTTTGCCTCTTCCAAAGAAATTGTATCCTGAGCTTTTGTAATTGCGGCTAAAGAATCTGCAACAGCTTGTTCCCTTGCTTCAATTTGTGCTTGGCGAATTTCCTCTTCTGTGGGTTGATTGAAGTAGGTGTAAAGGGCCAAAAGTCCCCCTATCAAACCTAATCCAATAATTGTATTTCTATCCATTTCGTATGATTACTTTTTGTTCTTTATAGCAGCACCAATGAAGGCTGTAAATAAAGGGTGAGGGTTTTGAACCGTACTCTTGTATTCTGGGTGGAACTGCGCTCCAACGAACCAAGGGTGGTCAGGAATTTCTACTACTTCTACCAATCCTGTTTCAGGGTTACGACCAGTAGCAATCATTCCATGTTTCTCAAACTCTTCTAAATATTCGTTGTTGAACTCGTATCTGTGACGGTGACGTTCATTAACGATTTCCGTATTGTATGCTTCGTAAATGTTTGTTTTAGATTTCAACTTACAAGCGTAAGATCCTAAACGCATCGTACCACCCATGTCAGAAATGTTTTTCTGCTCTTCCATTAAGTTGATAACAGGGTAAGAACAATCGTCAGAAATCTCAACTGTATGTGCATCATCCCAACCGATTACGTTTCTTGCGTATTCAATTACTGCACACTGCATACCTAAACAAATTCCAAAGAAAGGAACTTTGTTTTCACGGGCAAATTTAACGGCTGTGATTTTTCCAGAAATACCTCTAGAACCAAATCCAGGCGCTACTAAAATTCCGTCTAATCCTCCTAATTGCTCCTCTACATTTGCAGAAGTCAATTTCTCAGAGTGTATCCATTTTACATTCACCTTACACTTGTTGGCAACACCACCGTGTATAAAGGCTTCAGAAATTGATTTGTAAGAATCTTTTAATTCAACGTATTTCCCAACCAAACCGATGTTGATCTCAGTTTCTGGGTTTTTAAGTGTAGTTAAGAATTGTTTCCACTGTGTTAATTCAGGAGTGTTCTTACGTGGCAATTGTAATTTCTCCAATACTACCATGTCTAACTCTTCTTCCTGCATCAATAAGGGAACGTCGTAAATCGACTCAGCATCTTTAGATTCGATCACTGCATTTGGACTCACGTTACAGAATTTTGCAATCTTTCTACGTAAAGTCAAATCTAAATCGTGCTCTGTTCTACAACAAAGAATGTCTGGCTGTAAACCTAATTCCAACAATTGCTTCACAGAGTGTTGCGTTGGTTTTGTTTTTAACTCACCCGCTGCTGCTAAGTAAGGAACCAAAGTTAAGTGAATCACGATACAATCGTTTTCAAACTCCCAGTTCATCTGACGAACAGCCTCAACGTAAGGTAAAGACTCTATATCTCCAACCGTACCACCAATTTCTGTAATCACGATGTCGTATTTCCCATCTTTACCTAAGATTTGAATACGCTCCTTGATTTCGTCTGTGATGTGAGGGATTACCTGAACAGTTTTTCCTAAAAATTCACCACGTCTTTCTTTTTCAATAACAGACTGGTAAATTCTACCTGTGGTAACGTTGTTGGCCTGAGATGTGTTAACGTTTAAGAAACGTTCGTAGTGACCTAAGTCAAGATCTGTCTCTGCACCATCATCGGTAACAAAACACTCACCGTGCTCATATGGGTTTAATGTACCTGGATCAACATTGATGTATGGATCCAACTTTTGAATTGTTGTGCTAAAACCTCTGGCTTGTAAAAGTTTTGCCAATGAAGCTGAAATTATTCCTTTTCCTAACGAAGAAGCAACACCCCCCGTTACAAAGATGTATTTAGTAGAATTCGACATTTCTTAAATTTTGTAACTACGGGGCGCAAAGATACAACAAACTAATCCTAATAACCATAAGTTGAACGGCTTTTTCTATGAATAAATGTCAAGAACAGTTATATGTGTTACTTTCTATTTCTAATTGATTTAACGGTAGAGTGTTAACCTAAGAAGCGGCATAGATGTCTCAAATTGATATTACAGAGGGATAATGGAGAATGTAGCAAAGGTGGAGAACATATTATTTTTATTTTTACGGGTAATATAATTACGTTACTATGAAACACCTAATTCTCATACTATCTATCTTATTTTTTGTTCAATCCAATTTCCTTCATTGCCAAACTACAGGATTAGTAGATACGACTTATAATACTTACAATATTGATGTTGAATTCAGTGGGTTTGATGATTTGGTTAAGTCTGTAATACCACTTCCAAATGGAAAGTATTTGGTTGCTGGATTTTTTCAAGAAGTTGATGGAGATTCTTTAAATCGTATTGCTCGATTAAATAATGACGGTACTGTAGATGCCTCTTTCAATGTGGCGGGTGCTGGGTTTGACAATTACGTTTATGGGATGAAACAATTAATAAATGGGAATTACGCAGTTTGGGGAGGTTTTTCGACTTATAATAATCAGGTTGCTGAAAAAGTGGCTATTATAAATTCAAATGGTAATCTTATATATGGTTTTAATAATCTAGATACCGTTTTCACCTATGTTGAGGCCCTTGATGAATTTTCTAATGGTGATTTAGCTATAGCCGGTTTTTATTCAAATCCGATTCCAAATTTCCATAGTAAAATGTTTAGGTACAGTCAGCAAGGCGTAAGGGATACATCTTTTGATAGTGGTATAATTACTGATCAAGGCATTAGGGAAATACTAATAAATTACAATGATGATGTTTTCATTTCTGGTAGGTTCAATGCTGTTAATGGTCAGCAGCAATATTGTATTGCGAAATTTGATTCGATAGGTGTTTTAGATTCTACATTTAATTTGGACTTTCAGCCTTCAAGTTATTTATCGATCTCAAATATGATTGTTCCTGATATGTATTTGTTGATGGACAGTAGTATTTTGATTAGTACCAGTAATATCTCCAGTATTGGAGGTACAGCATGTTCGAATATTTTGAAACTAAGAAATGATGGGAGTTTGGATATCACATTTATTGACGGTGCGAACTCTTTAGTAAATCATGGTATGGTAGAGTCTGCTTCTGGTACATTATACATTGGAGGAAGAAAATTTGATTCCAATGGTGTTGAAGATTCGTCATATTTAAGAGGGACAGGAACTGGAATCTTCGATTATGCTGGTAAGCTGGTGTCATTTGGTTCTGATATATTAAGAAGAAATATTGGAGGAGAATTAGATGCAACATTTCGGCAGAATAAAGGAGTTTTTGGAAGAGTGAATGTTGTAGAACCTTTGCCCGATGGAAGGTATTATTTGGGAGGTACGTTTACATCTGTAGATAAAAATGAATTGTTCGGAGTCGCAAGAATGATGCAGGATGGAACCGTTGATCCAACATTTGATTTTAATCCTGGTTTGACAAGGACCTTTGAAAGTTCAATTTTCCCGACTTATGTTTTAAATGATATTGATGTGCAATCGGATGGGAAATTACTTTTAGCTGGTGAATTTGACATGGTGCACAAGTCTTTTCATGAAGGAGTAGTTCGATTGAATCAAGATGGTAGTTTAGACACAACATTTAAAATGTATCCTACTTATATAGGTGAGTTGTTAGAAGTTTCAGCCTTGGATAATGGAAAGGTTTTAGTTTTTGGTGAAGCTGGGTTTTCTGGTGTGGGTAATGGTTTAGGATATAGCAGTTTAATTCGATTGAATTCAGATGGTTCACTAGATAGTTCTTTTCAATTTGATTATACCGTTCTGAACTCTATAGGCCAGATTAATGATGTAGCTTTTTTACCATCAGGTAAAATAGCCCTTTTGGTTTCTTATACTTGGTATTATGCGCAGCCTTCAGATCCGGAGATATTTATAGTTAATTCAGATGGAAGTATAGATCAGAATTATAATAATTCTACTGACTTGGTGGGAACGCAAAATAAAATCTCATATGATAGTCAAGGTAATTTAATTATCGCACTATCTCATTTGTCGGGACCACCGAATACATATGGAGGGGTTGAAATACCGAATTTGATAAAAATTTCACCTAGTGGTGCTTTGCTTACCCAGTTTGCTCCAGCTATTGATAGTTTGTATGATGTTAAAGATTTTTTAGTATTGCCGAATGATCAAATAGTCTTGGTTTATGGAGATAGTTTGATTCGACTGAATACAGATGGATCAAGGGACTATAGTTTTTTAGGAGTTGCAGGCAGATTCAAAGGATTTAATGTAGGTCATCTGGAATTTGTAGCTGCAACGGGTGATATTATCGCAGGTGCTTATGGGAATGTGTCAAGTAGTAACAATTATACCCCGGGTATTTTTCGCTTCGAAACAGACTATTCTACAGATTGTTCCAACAGAGACTTGGTTGTAGAACATTTTTCTGATATTACCTGTTCGAATGCCGGTGCTTTGGAAATTAAAGCCTTAAATTATCAGGGAGATATCATGTGCTCTTGGGATAACGGTCCATATGTATTAAATGATACGCTGTTTACAACCACCGTTCCTGGTCCACATTATTTGAGTGTTTACGATACAGCTGGGTGTAGTGTTAATTTAGCTTATATATTTTCAGGGTCTCCCAACCAGTATGCTGTAGATGATCGCTTGAACTTAAGTCCTGGAAGTTTCAGACCTGGATTCCCGTCATCCATAGATATAGTGTATCAGAATGATGGATGCTTACCAAGTACAGGAGAGGTGCGTTTGGTTTTGGATTCTTTGCTGAGTTATAGTTCAGCATGGATAGCTCCTGATCAAATTAATGGTGATACGCTGATTTGGAATTACACCTCAATTAATAATGATTCACTTTCTTATGCCAATAGAGTTTTTGTAGGGGTAAGTTTACAAGCTCAAATAGGAGACTTTGTGTACTTAACAGCCAGTATGAATGGAGCTCCAGATGTTGATTCCACCAATAATTCTCAAATTATGATAGGCCCTGTAATCAACGGTTATGATCCAAATGATAAATCGGTTTACCCCATAGGGGAGTGTACGCCTCATTTTGTGGAGGAGGGACAAAAGTTTACGTATACTATTCGTTTTCAAAACACAGGAAATGCTGAAGCTGTGAATATTCATATAGACGATACCTTAAGTCCTTTTCTAGATCCAAATTCAGTGAGAGTGATCGCTTCTTCCCATGATATGTATACGGAATTGTTGGGGAGTAATCTTCTTAGATTTAAGTTTGACAGTATTATGTTAATCGATAGTTTGTCTAGCCCCGAGGGAAGTAAAGGCTATGTGATTTTTGAAGTGGATCACATTGCTCAAGTTTTTGATGAAACCTATATTGATAATCAAGTCGGAATTTATTTTGATTTTAACCCAGCGGTTATTACAAATACTGTATACAATACCATTAAAACACAGGGCTACTTGCAAGCTCCTCAGCAAATGTCATTGCAAGATTGTGACTCTGTATACTGGGAAGGTGATTATTATAACCAAGCCGGTGTGTATGAGAAAACGTATTCCAATATTTATGGGTGTGATTCTACCTTGGTTTTAGATTTAAATCTTTCGCATAGTATTGAATTAAAAGACACCGTGGCAGCATGTAATGAATTCTATTGGCCAGAAACAGGGCAGGTTTATGGAAGTAGTGGTGAGTATCAAGCAATATATTCTGCAATTAATGGATGTGATTCTATTTTAACTTTGAACCTAGATATAACAGAGGTTGATTATAACATAGGTGTTGCTTCGGATGGATCTCTTTTCCCAATAGATTCTTTGCTTGGCTCAACTTACCAGTGGTTTAACTGTGATAGTAACTATATGGTTTTACCGAACGAAACGAATGCTACCTACCTTCCAGCAATAGAAGGAATGTATTCGGTTCAGATAGTTAATGGAGCATGTTCAGATACTTCGTCATGTTTTCTTGTGGATTACTTAAGTACGCAAAATTTTGACTTGAATACCATAGAGGTTTATCCCAATCCTGTACATGATGATATTAAAGTACGTTCAAAAGAGCCTATAACTAGTTTGAGAGTCATAAATAACTTAGGCCAACAAATGGGTTCAGCCCAACCTAACAGTCGAGAATATATATGGGATGTAACGAATTTTACCCCGGGAGTTTACTTATTGCAGATAACCAGTGCGACCGAAGTTAAAACAGTAAGGGTCATTAAAAACTAATTGTTGAAGATCCACCTCTAAAAGGTGGATTTTTTTATTGCCCTATATATAAGGTATAAAATACAAGTTAAGAATGATGAGTTAAGAGTTAAGAAAGCTGAATTAAGAATTCTTATAAGTAGAAGTATTCAATTTTGAATTTTGAATGATGAATTAAACCTGGTGCAGTTGTTTAATTTCAAATCTCCAATCTCCAATCTCCAATCTCCAATTTCAAATATCGAATCTCCAATTTCAAATTTATTTATGCTGTTAGCCGCGCTATTCGTTCTACTCCGTTGTGTTCGGCTTAGTGGTCTATGGTCAAACAACAAGTTTCTTGCAGTCACTTTCTGTTTTCCCTATCCCACACAGCCGCTCC
>NZ_FPAS01000004.1 GCF_900116425.1 Lishizhenia tianjinensis
TTCAAAAAGATGGAAAATACGGTTTTATTGATAGTGATGGAACTGAAATTGTAGCTACTGTTTATGACCAAATCGACCTATTCGGCATCTACAAAGAAAATTGGGCTAGAGTTCAAAAAGATGGAAAGTATGGTTTCATCGATACTGATGGCGGATTAGTTGTAGATGTCCTTTTTGACGAAATCGAACTTTTCGGCATTTACAAAGAAAGTTGGGCTTTGGTTAAGAAGAAGGGAAAATATGGTTTCATTGACACCGACGGATCTATAATCGTTGAACCTACTTTTAAATCGGAGGAGGATGTAAAAAAAGAAGCTATTGAATAAACTTCAACTTACCCTTTTATCTTCTAAACAATTTATCAAGCACTAAGGACATAAAATAAATCAAGTACTACTTTAACATTTAATTATTCATACATAGTATATTTATCTATATTTTCACATCAACATTTAACACTATAAATCAAAAATCACAATGAAAATAGTAGGATTACTCGGCTTAATTACCCTTGGTTTATTTTCTTTTAACAGTACTAGCACCGAAACTTCTGTTGTTTTAAAAGTGCGTAACATTCGAAACTTAAAAGGTCAATTACAAGTAGCTGTTTTCAAAAATGAAGAGCAATTTGAAGGCGAACAACCTGAAAAAACGCTCTATTTCAACAAGACCAATGTGAAAGAGGGTAAAATAAATTTGGCATTTAACCTTGCCCAAGGAACTTACGCAGTAACCGTCTTAGATGACGAAGATAAATCTAAAGACATGACGTTTCGTTTTGGTGTATACCCCCTTGAAGGCGTAGGTTTCTCAGGTTACAAACTTGAAGGTATGAGCAAACCAGATTTCAATGAATTCGACTTTCAGGTGGATGATGAAAAAAAATATGTAGACGTAGCTATACATTATTTTTAGGCAAATTCCTCGAGAAAATCGGGGTCAGGATATCCTTATTTAACTTATTCAGACATGTATAAAACACCTAATTATCAACACATAACAAACTGAAAACAAATTTGGAACCACCTATATTTGAAGCTTAACACAATCACACAAATTATGAAACCTCTTATTTACCTCATCCCTGCTTTTATATTTCTATCGGCTTGTCAAAAAGAAGAAATAAGTGAAGGAATAAACAACGACAACCAAGTACACAGCTATACGGGCGACTTGCTTCTATTAGTGGTGTCAGACACGCTCGAAGCCGCCTATACTTACTCCTTTAGCTCTGCCCAATTGTATACGGACAGCCTTCCCATCTTTCATACACTTTCTTCTGTCAATCCATTTGATGACAAAGATTTCCATCTACACTTTGCCTCCGCCACAGATACTTTATACACGCGCTCGCATCCAGGTGCTATGTCCTATAATGGAACTCCCCTTCCTCATCAGCAACTCATTAGCTCTTTCAATAGCATGCCTTTCGACCTCAAGAATTTCACCCTTGAATACCTTAATCACAAAAACCAAATAGAAAAATCTTGGTATAAAATCTCGAATTTATCAGTGGTGAGAAGTTATAGAAGCTTTGCGCAGAGTAAAATTTACGGTCAAAGAATAATAGAAATGGTATTCGATCCTGAATTAGGTTTTTCTGCCCCAAAGGCGAAGTATCTTTTCATCTTCTCTAAGTGGTAATTTTAAGTTCATCATACTAATTTATTGAAATAGGAACATACCTTTTATTTTCATTTTTTGGGTTCAAAAAATTTAAACGGTAACTAATTCTTATATTTCCGTTTGAATCACATAAATCAAAACTTCAAAACAATGAAAATTCTAACATTTACCACCTCCCTTTTTCTATTGATGTCTTGTAACTTTTCTAAAGTTGCACAAGAAAAATACCCTGAAAACAAAACAGAGTTATTCAAAACAGAAAATGATGAGTACACATTAAAAATCTACAGTGTAGATAATAAATACGATGAAAACAATCGTAAGCAGTGCGATAAGTTTTACCATTCAACCAGAAATGATTCTACCTTTTACTTTTATGGAGCATCTCCCCTAAGTTTTTTAAGTAGCATCCTCGATACAAAAAAGGAATTCATCAACGATTTTCCTGCCGACGCCATAGATTGCAAATTCATGGTTTGTAATTTTAATGGAAGTGAGAAATTACCGGAAAATAAAACACAAATTCTTCTTGATGCTTACAAAGAAATTTTTGGTTTAGAACTCAAAGAAGAAGAAAAAACACTTGATGCTTTTAGCCTTAAAATTGTGGATCAAAAGCTTTTGAATGAATTTAAAAGTAAATCGAATAAGGATCGCAGTTTAATCAGTCATCAAAAATCTAAGGTAAAAACAGAGAATGTTAGATTAAATTTTCTGAACAATTATTTAGATGATAAAACAAGTGAGATATTGACCGAAACTAATTTTGGTGAAGAAGAATACGACTTTAAATTTAAATTTTCTGATAACATAGAGGAACTGAATACTCATCTCTCGGAATTCGGGTTACAATATGTGCCAGAAAAGATTACACAAAAGATTTATACGGTAATACGATAAATTCAAAGCCCTGTTTAAAATGCTAAACAGGGCTTTTTTTGTCTATAAAAATCTCAAAAGCCTTTGTTGATTTTGTGAAGAAATTTAAACCCTCAAAAAGATTAAAGGAAATCAATATTTTTTGTTTTTGATTTCACGAGAACAATTCACTAATTTTGACGCTATAAACACTTGAAATCAAATGCTCAAACCACTTACTTTTTTTTGCTGTTGCCTCACCTTAGGAACTTTTGCTCAAGATTTTATTAAAATAACCACAGGACCTGCCGTTAATGATGGTGCCCAATCTTATGGTTCTAGTTTTATTGATTTTGATCGTGATGGCGACATAGATTTGTTCGTGGCCAACTTTACCAACACAGCGAATTTACTTTTCGAAAACGACGGGAATGGAAATTTCTCAACCTTAAGCTATCCCGTTCTTACAGCGAATGCCGGAAGTTCATTGGGGCATTCATGGGTAGATGTAGACTCGGATTGTTATAATGATTTGTACATAAGTAACGGTGGTGCAAACGGAACCCAAAATAACGAGTTTTATTTTTATAACGACTTTGTCGGACAATATCAGCAAATCGCTATAGGTGCTGTTGCTCTTTCCAATGGGAATTCTCAAACGAGCAATTTTGGAGATTATGATAATGATGGGGACTTAGACCTCTTCGTCGCCAACTTAAGCAATGAAAACAATTTCTTTTTTATAAACAGTGGAAATGGTGTTTTCTCACAAAATACCAGTTCTATAATAAGCACCTCAGGAGGCAGTTCCAATGATGCCAATTGGGTAGATATAGACAACGATGGAGATTTGGATCTTTTCGTAGCCAACCAATCCAACCAAAGCAATTTTGTATACATCAACAACAACGGTAATTTTACGGCCTTAACTACAGGAGTCATAGTAACAGATCTAAAAAATTCTTTCGGAAGTGTTTGGGGTGATTATGACAACGACGGGGATTTGGATCTTTATGTATGTAACAACGGTCAATCCAACGACCTTTATAGAAATGATGGTAGTCTAACTTTTACAAAAATAAACACAGGAGCTCACGTTACTGATGTACACGCGAGTTACGGTGCAGCTTGGGTCGATTATGACAACGATGGAGATTTGGATCTATTTGTTTCTAATGCTCAAGGACAGAATAACAGACTCTACCAAAACAACGGTAGTGGAAACTTCACAAGTATAACCACGGGTGACATTGTAAATGATGGAGGAATTTCCCGCGGATGTAATTTTGCAGATATAGACAATGACGGTGATTTAGATTGCTACGTTACCAACAGAACCAACACCAATAACTTTCTCTACAAAAACAACATTGGATCGAATAAAAACTGGTTTCATGTAGATTTAAAAGCGACTACAAGCAACAAAAATTGTATCGGTGCTGTTGTAAAGGTTAAAGCAAATATTGGAGGAAATGATGTATGGCAAATGCGTGAATTAAGCTCAAAAGCGGGGTATTGTGCACAAGAAAGTCCAACCTTAGAATTTGGACTAAACAACGCGAGTACTATTGATTCAGTTATCGTGTATTGGCCAACATCAAATACTACTTGCTACTACACAAACCTGGGTGTTAATCAAAAACTAACGTTCTATGAATTTTGTTCTTCTACTCCTATAACCACCTTTTTTGATACACTTTGTTCAGGCAATCAAACCCTCGCTTTTGACGGATTCAACTATAACTGGTACGATGACAGTACGCTAACTAATCTTCTTGATTTTGATAGTGTATTAACGGTAAATTTATTCGCTGGCGACACCTCATTTTTCCTTCAAGCTCCGGATACAAACTTATGTTTCAACAATGTGGTAGAACTCTCTTTTAATGTGTTAAATGCACCGGATGCGAACTTGGGAAATGACACTCTACTCTGTGCATCAGCTACGCTCATTTTATATACTGCCCAAGAAAATGGAGTAACGTACACATGGTCTGATGGTAGTACTGCTAATAGCTTAAATGTTACACAAGCCGGCACTTATTCCTTAACAGCCGCCAATGTAAGCTGTACAAGTTCAGACACCATAATTGTTAATGTTATTTCAAATAACTCTCTCCCAGAATTGTCCGATACGAGTGCTTGTAATGATAAACCCTTTCAACTTACTTTATCCAATGCATCAGGTGTAAACTACATTTGGTCAAATAACTCAACGGGACCAAGTTTAACCACCTTTGAGGAAGGAAATTACACAGTAATCCAACAATCCAATTGTGGAGCGGACACAGCTAGTTTTCAATTAAGCTTTGAGGATTGTGACTGTAATTGCGAATGCGACATTTATATACCAAATGCCTTTACTCCTGATGGGAACGAACACAATCCAGTTTTTCGTCCCGAGCACACGTGTGAAAATATCTCACTTTTTCAACTACAAATTTTCAACCGTTATGGAGAACTTATCTTTGAATCCAAAGACCCACACGGAACTTGGGATGGAACCTATATGGGTAAAATTGTGCCGGACGACATTTACATTTACTTGCTAGAGATAACTGTTGAAAATGGATCCAAAGAGAAGTATGCGGGACACATATCTGTGCTTAAATAAAGACTATTTCTGATTAAACAGCTCCTCTACTTTTTGAAACCGGTACTCAAAAATTTCTTCCAATTTTGGTTTCACCAACCAAGGATGAACAAGTTTCCCCAATGGTCCCATAGGTAGAAGGTAACTGACGATATCTGTCATTTCAACACCACCTTCTACTTCTTTAAAATGATGCTCGTGGTGCCACATTTTGTAGGGTCCCATACGTTGTTCATCGACAAAGAATTTTTTATCGTGCACATACTTAATTTCAGTAACCCACTGCATGGGTATTTTTAAGAGAGGGGTAACGGTGTAAGACACCATCAATCCCTCGTACATTTTCTCTGGCACTTCGGTTTGAATGTGAAAGCCCATATAGGGTGGTGTTATGGTTTGTAGATTTTTGGGAGAGGAAAAAAACTCCCAACATTCTTCTAAACTTGCTTTTACAAACTGCGTGCGCTTGAGTTGATACATGCTTTTTCTCTTTACAACACCTCGCAGCTTAAGAATGTTTTACAAAACACAAAAAAAGGCACAACTTTAGGTTGTGCCTTCTGATATTTAATTGTTCAATGCTTATTTCGCTTTGAACTTGTTAATCGCGTTTACTGTAAACTCAGACAATACCAACTGACCACTCATTGCCGCTCTTTCAGACAATAATTCATCCCAGTTTTCTGTTCCTTCCCAGAAGATTTTCTTCAACAACATCATTGCTTCAGGGTTAGAGTTTGCCAAAGTATTTGCCAAAGTTTCTACCTCTGCATCCATCTCCTCTACGGTATCAAAGATATCTGTGTATAATCCTTTTTCTCTTGCCCAATCTGCAGATCTCCATTCTGTAGCGTTGATGGCCAATTGACTCATCGCTGAAACTCCAACTTTACGCTCAACTGCTGGCCCAACTACGAAAGGTCCAATACCAATCGCTAACTCTGATAATTTAACAGCTGCATGCTTCGTTGCCAAACAGTAATCTACAGCAGATGCCAATCCAACTCCACCACCTACGGCTTTACCTTGTACTCTACCGATGATTAATTTTGGACATTTTCTACTTGCGTTAATTACCTTCGCAAAACCAGAGAAAAACTCTTTTCCTGTTGGGAAATCTTTGATAGAAATCAACTCGTCAAAACTAGCTCCTGCACAAAATGCTCTTTCTCCGGCAGAAGTTAAAACGATAACTTTTACGGCATCGTTCTCTCCTAATTCTGTAATTGTATCGGCTAATTTTTGTAAAATCTTACCCGGTAATGAATTACTTAAAGGGTGTCCAAACTCTATGGTTGCTATCCCTTTCTCGTTTACTTTATATTCTACGTGACCTTGGTCAACCGCGTTTGCTGTACTCATAGTGTCAAAAAAATTTGTTTCAAAAATAAAAATTATTGTTTGGAAAGTAGAGCAATACATGCTTCTCTCCACTTCCAGATCTGATCTGTGCTATATTCACTTTTATTCCAATCTTTTATAAAATCGAAATGTTTGCTGTCTTTCTCCTCAAGTAAAGTAGAAACATCTATCACTTCTTCCTTAAGAACAAAGGCGTCAAGTTTTGGAAAATTGCGCGTGGTAAAATCATAATACTTGTTCTGATATTTTAAACACACATGCGCTTCGGGTATATATTCTAAAGCTATGGTTTCGAATATTTGTTTCAAACAGGTGTGACTTTGCTCATTCATTTTAAAATAACGCAAGACCAATTCCACGTCCTTTTTTCCTTGCTCATCAGCCAATACTTTTAAAAAGGCATGTTTAGAGGAACAAGTTCCGCGACGCTCATGAAACACAAGAGCTAAGTCCTTTTTATTACTAATGCGCTGATAGGGAATGGTTGCAATAAATCTACAAGCATCATTAAAGCTAACGATGCCAGACTCTTGCATTAAGCCCGTAAAATCTCCGTCACCATTTAACTCAAAATCCATCATCTTTGCTGTAAAATAGCCGGATCAATTTTCTTTGTTTTACTCACCTCTAGGGTTTTATTTATTCCCATCACAGCAGCCTTGATATCTCCCTTAACCTTTAAAGTAAGTTCCTTTTTTAAGGCAAGCATTACCAATTTGGCCATCACACCTTTTTCAAGGCCTACCTCTACGTCAAAGGTGTATTCTTGGGTTTGTTTACGCAACAATTTCACAGGAGCATTCAAATGTGCTGTACCCATAAAATTATCGTCCAAATAGACTTGTAAATCTGTTTCCTTCAACTTTATTCCATAAGCATTAGGATTCACAACATCTGCTGTAATTTTTAGGTTTAATTTACCATCCTTAATGGCACCTATTTTAACTCCTTTAATTTCTTCAACATCTAAATCTTCGTATACCTCACAACTGGTAAACAATAAACCGATGAAGAAAATCAATACTAAATTTAATCCTTTCAAAGCGCGTTCTATTAAAAAAGGAGGAGCCTAAACCCCTCCTCCATGATTATTTCGATAATTCTGTAAAATTCTTGTAGAAGTAAGGAATCGTCTCAATTCCTTTATAGTAGTTGAATAATCCGTAGTGCTCATTTGGTGAGTGAATCGCATCAGAGTTCAATCCGAATCCCATCAATACCGTTTTCAAGCCCAATACTTTTTCGAACATAGAAACAATAGGAATACTTCCTCCACTTCTTACAGGAATAGGTTTAATTCCGAAAGAAGTCTCCATGGCCATACTTGCCGCTTGGTACCCAATAGAATCAATTGGAGTTACGGCTGGCTCTCCACCGTGATGCGGTTTAACCAAAACTTTTACGCTATCTGGAGCTATAGATTCGAAGTGCTTTTGGAATTTCTCTGTGATTTCCTCTGGACTTTGATTAGGAACCAAACGCATAGAGATTTTAGCAAAGGCTTTTGATGCAATTACTGTTTTTGCTCCTTCACCTGTATAACCACCCCAAATTCCGTTAACATCTAAAGTTGGACGAATAGAACCTCTCTCTGGCGTAGAGTAACCTGCTTCTCCATGAACAGCATCTATGGCCAAGGCTTTTTTGTAATCCTCTTCTGAAAAAGGTGCTTTCGCCATTTCAGCTCTTTCTTCAGCGGAAAGTTCTTCTACATTGTCGTAGAAACCTGGAATAGTAATGTGATTATTTTCGTCTGTTAACGAAGCTATCATCTCTGCTAAGATATTGATAGGATTGGCAACACAACCACCGTATAAACCTGAGTGTAAATCTCTGTTTGGACCAGTAACCTCAACTTCAACATAGCTCAATCCTCTTAAACCTGTTGTAATAGAAGGTACATCGTTGGCTAAAATTCCTGTATCAGAAACTAAGATTACATCTGCAGCTAATTTTTCTTTGTTTGCTTTAATGAAGTGACCTAAGTTTTCAGAACCCACTTCTTCTTCACCTTCTATCATGAACTTCACGTTACATGGCAACTCATTGCTTTCCATCATAGCTTCAAAAGCCTTCAAGTGCATGTACATTTGTCCTTTGTCATCACAAGCTCCACGTGCAAAAATTGCTCCTTCTGGGTGAATTTCAGTTTTCTTAATCACCGGTTCAAATGCTGGAGAATCCCACAATTCTAATGGATCCGCAGGTTGCACATCGTAATGACCATAAACTAAAACAGTAGGTAAATTTTCATCTATAATTTTTTCACCATATACAATTGGGTAACCAGCTGTAGGACAAACTTCCACATTATCTGCTCCATTTTTCTTCAATTGTTCAGCAATAAATTCAGCCGTTTTTAACACGTCATTCTTGAATGCTGGATCAGCAGAAACAGATGGTATTTTAAGTAGTTCTATGAGTTCGTTTAAAAACTTGTCTTTGTTTGCGTTGATATACTTTATTGTACTTTCCATGTAATTAATTTTAAAACGTAAAGATAAGTTTCTATCACATTTAGTCCTCAAATTCAACAAGATTATCTATAATTCGTTAATTTCAAGCAACTTTTTCAAACTCAATCAAGTCTGTTAAAGAGAAAATAAACCATTCACACTTATGAAACGATTTTTAATGGCAGCAGCTTGCTTACTTTTAACGGTAAACTTGTCTGCCCAATTAAACATAACGAATACAACTTCTGTAGTAGATGTAGTCCAAAATGCATTGTTAGGTCAAGGAATAGTTGTTTCAAACATTAGTTACAACGGTAGTACAGCCAACGTAGGTTCGAGTCAAGGAAACGTAAAACTTTTTAATGATCAAGGAGGAAACTTCCCTTTCTCCAGTGGTGTTTTACTAACCACAGATGGAGGAAGTGGTACAGTATCATATGATCCAGATTTAACTGCCATCGCAACCAACAATGTAACGAATGGTGTTGTTTTAGAATTTGACTTTATACCAACTGGAGATACTTTGTCTTTCAACTACATGTTTGCTTCTTCAGAATATCCCAACTATGTATGTTCAGGATTTAATGATGTTTTCGGATTTTTTATTTCGGGACCTGGATTTAACGGTCCTTTCCAATACAATGCAGAGAACATTGCTTTGGTACCTAATACCAATGTACCTGTAGCGATTAACACAGTAAACTCAGGTTCTGCAGGTGGTTCTGGAAACCCAACTACTTGTGCTAACCAGGACCCTAACTGGCAAAGTAACTCTGTTTATTATACGACCAGCTACAACGGTACAACAGGTTACCCCTATGGTGGAGGTACAGTTTCTTTATCTGCTAATGCGGACCTTATTTGTGGTCAAACTTACCACATTAAGATAGCCATCAGTAACGTAGGAGACCAGGCGTTAAACTCAGGTGTATTTTTAGAGGCCAACTCTTTCTCATCCAACACAGTAGATATTAGCATTTCTTCAGATCAGAGTGTTAATGATTCTACATTGGTAGAAGGATGTACGCAAGGTACAGTTACATTTTCTAGACCGACAACACAAACTGGTGACACATTAATCGTTGTTTACACCACAGGTGGACAAGCCGTAGAAGGCGTTGATTATACTTCTTTAGGTCAAAATGGAATAATTACCTTCCTTCCTGGTGAAGACACTATTAGTATTGTTATAGATCCTATACAAGACGGTATAGACGAAGGTCCAGAACTCTTAACCATTAATGCTTACACCATTACCCCCTGTGGCGACACGGTATATTCTGAAGGGTTTACATACATCACCGAAGAACCCTTCTCAGAAGTAATTGTTTCGGACACTACCATCTATTGTGATAATGATTCAGTACTCACGGAGGTCTATACCATTGAAGGTTTTGAACCCTACACCTATGAATGGATACAGTTACCCAATGGAAATGTGTATACTTCAGGAGATTCGGTTTATTTAGAGGCTTACCAAAATCAAACAAATTATTACATCGTTCAATCTACAGATGCCTGTGGTTTCGTTTTCGAAGACACGATGGAAATCATAGTGGATCAAACTTTAGCGGTTGACACGGCATTTGCTGGACCAACACCTTGTGGTGAATCATCAGGTTTTGTAACGGCAAACGTCTCAGGTAACGTCGGTCAGCCACAGTTGAACTGGTCAGGACCAGGACCAAACTCTCCAAATGGTATAGATGCCAGTGCATGGGGTAACCTTTCATCTGGATGGTATTACTTCGAAGTTTCGGATTCTAGATGTACGGTTTACGATAGTGCCTTTGTAGATCAGGAAAGTGTTCCTGTAGCAGACTTCACAGCCACCCCTAGCTCAGGAACAGCTCCTTTACCGGTAACATTCACCAACAACAGTACAGGAGGTTCTTCTTACGAGTGGGATTTTGGAAATGGAAATGGAGTTACTGTTTTTGATTTGGGAACGCAATACCAAACTTACGGTGATGCACAAAATGTATATGATGTAAGTCTCATCGTTTACGGTGGTTCATGTTCAGATACAGCTTGGGCACAAATTACAATCATTCCTTTCTTGGCCTTAGATTACAGCAAACCAAATGTATTTACACCAGATGGTGATAATAAAAATGATGTATTCACCTTCAACCCTGTGAATGCAAAAAACATAGATGTTGTAATTACCAACAGATGGGGGAATGTAGTGTTTGAATCTACAGGAGACCCAACTCAAGCAGTATGGGACGGAACCAATAAAAGTTCAGGAAATCCTTGTGGAGAGGGTACTTACTTCTACCAAGCTACTTTCTATGGCTTCCAAGGAGAAGAAGTACAAGAACAAGGTTTTATTCAACTTGTGAAATAACAACAAATACAGGATAGAAAAAGGGGATTGATACTTTAATCAATCCCCTTTTTCATTTGGTATATAGTGTTTTTTAAATCAAACTCTCCCCTGTCATTTCAGCAGATTTCTCTACTCCCATAAGGTGAAGTATAGTTGGTGCTACATCCGCCAACTTCCCGTCTTTGATTTTCTTAGATTTATCTCCAACATATATAACAGGAACTGGATTGGTGCTGTGTGCTGTATTTGGTGTTCCATCCGCATTGATGGCAAAATCAGCATTTCCGTGATCAGCAATCACAATGAATTCATAGCCCAAAGCTTTTCCAGTTTCCAAGATTTCACACAACGCTCCATCTACAGTTTCTACTGCTTTCTGGATGGCTTTATAATCTCCTGTATGTCCTACCATATCCGGGTTTGCAAAGTTCAAACAAAAGAAATCAGGTTGATTGCTATTCAATTCAGCAATAATTTTCTCCTTCACTTCCGGAGCACTCATCTCAGGTTGTAAATCGTAGGTTGCTACCTTTGGAGAATTAACCAAGATTCTTGTTTCCTTATCAAACTCGTTTTCTCTTCCTCCAGAAAAGAAGAAAGTAACGTGGGGGTATTTTTCAGTTTCAGCTATTCTTACTTGGGACTTACCAGCTCCTTCTAATACTTCTCCTAAAGTATTTACTAAGTTGTCTTTTTCGAAGATGACTTTTACATTTTCAAAAGTATCATCATAGCTCGTCATGGTTAAGTATTCTAAACGCAATGCTTTCATCTCATGCTCAGGAAAGTCTCTTTGGGTTAACGCAATAGAAATCTCTCTTGGTCTATCTGTTCTAAAATTGAAACAAATAACTACGTCACCTTCTGCTATTTTAGCCTCATTTCCTGAGATGATAGCAGGCTCGATGAATTCATCTGTTATATCATTTGCGTAAGAATTTGTAAACACTTCCTCCACACTATTGTAAACAGTTCCTTCACCCTTCACCAATAAATCATAAGCCTTCTCAACTCTTTCCCATCTATTGTCTCTATCCATGGCGTAATACCTTCCTATTACAGAAGCTATTTTTCCAACAGATTTTTCCAAATGCGCATTCAATTCAGCCAAGAAGTTCTTTCCACTTTTCGGATCACAGTCTCTACCATCCGTAAAAGCATGAATATTTACATCACTTACCCCTTGAGCTTTGGCCATATCACACAAAGCATAAAGGTGTTCTTGACTACTGTGCACACCACCTTTAGAAACCAAACCAATAAAGTGAACTTTCAAGTTATCTTCCTTTGCTTTTTGAAAGGCTTTTACCAGCTGTTCGTTGGCAAAGAAATCTTGATCTTTAATGCTCTTATTAATACGTGTTAACTCTTGGTAAACGATTCTTCCGGCTCCAATGTTTAAGTGACCTACCTCAGAATTTCCCATTTGTCCTTCCGGTAAACCAACCTGTTCTCCGTAGGTTACCAAGGTCGCATTTGGATAATCTTTCATTAATTGATCCATGCAGGGAGTTTGCGCATGATAAATCGCATCCGATTCTGATTTATCACCTATTCCCCATCCATCTAAAATGATGAGTCCTGTTTTTTTATCAGACATTGTTGAGTGTTATTTTAAATATAGAACCCTTGGGTTGATTGGGTTCATATGATACTTTTCCTTTGTGTATTTTAGCCAATTCAGATACGATATAGAGCCCTAAGCCCGTCCCTTTTTGGGTACGTGTTTCTTCGTTGCCTATTCTGTAAAACTTCTCAAAAATTTGATTGACCTGGGTTTTATCTATACCATCACCAAGGTCTTTCACTTGAATTTCAATAGCGTTTTTCAAGTCTCTTACACTAACCGTTATAGGGTTGCCCCCACCGTATTTCACCGCATTTTCTAGCAAGTTACTCAGCATAATTTCTACCAACATTTTGTCGATATTTACCTTGCGTTGCACATCCAATTGTAAATCTACATCACACCTATGGTAAATAAATTTATAGAGTAACTTTTCTATGATTTCTTTTAAATCTTCTTCTTGTTGATTCAACTGCAAGGCATGATTATCCAGTTGTGTAGCAGTTAGAATATTATCTATCATCTCCTGTAGACGCTTGTTTTCGTGTAAAGCAGAACTAAGAATTTCTTTTTTCTTTTCTTCCGAAAGGGAACTTCTTTTCAGGAGGGTTTGTAGATATAATCGATTGGCAGCGATGGGTGTTTTTAACTCGTGGGTTACAGAAAGTAAGAAGTTGTTTTGTCGGTTAGATAAAGCCAATTCCTTTTTAATGGAAGCTCTAATTTTCCACAATCCAAAGATAAGGATGACAAAAAACACAGCACCTTCTCCTAAGATCATGAGCACCCTAGAATCAACGGTGCCATTTTTAATGTTGAGTTGTGCAGATAAATCGATGAGGTGATATCCCCACCAAAGAAACTGAAGAACCACATATATCCCTAATAAATAAAAGAATATTGCGGTCTTCTGTTTCATGGGTTCAATGGGTATTATTAGTACGCTCTCGCGTCACTTCCTTCCACGTAGTTAATGAAGGCTTTGTTTACCACCTTATTACCACCTGGTGTTGGATAGTTTCCTGTAAAGTACCAATCTCCAAGGTTATTCGGACAAGCCTTATGTAAGTTTTCTACCGATTGGTAAATCACCTCAACTTCTGCCTTGATATTTACAGGTTTTAATAATTCTGAAATTTTCTGAGAGATTTGAGTATCTGTAAACGGCTCGTAAATCTCTTTTACGTAGTTCTTCACGTGTTCTTTTGGAATAGACTCTTGCTCTTTACATTTCTGGTACACCTCTGTAATGATGTGTCCCATACTGTTTTCTTTCAACAAGGCGATAGCAGCTTCGAAAGCAATGAAATCTTTCATTCTTGCCATGTCTATACCGTAACAATCTGGATATCTAATTTGTGGAGCTGAAGATACAACTACAATCTTCTTAGGCTCCAATCTATCTAAGATTCTAAAGATACTTTGCTTCAAGGTAGTACCTCTTACAATACTATCATCTATCACTACTAAGTTATCTTTCCCTCTTACAACTGTTCCGTAAGTAATGTCGTAAACGTGGGCCACCATATCGTCTCTTGCATCATCTTGAGTGATGAAAGTTCTCAATTTGGCATCTTTAATAGCGATTTTCTCAATACGTGCTCTACGCTTTAATATCTTCTCTAGATCATCTTCATTGTAATCTTTCCCTAATGCTTTAATGGCTTCGAATTTCTCATTGTTCATGTGATCTTCTAAACCTTTGATCATTCCGTAGAACGACATTTCAGCTGTATTAGGAATGAAAGAGAAAACAGAGTTATCTAAATCACCACCAATTGAGTCTATTACTTGAGGAACTACTAAGTCACCCAACATTTTACGCTCTCTGTAGATATCGTAATCGTTACCTCTTGAGAAGTAAATGCGCTCAAATGAACAAGCTTTACGCTCGTGTGGTGCATTAATTTCTACTTCACTCACCTCACCTGCTTTCTTGATAATTAAAGCATGACCAGGAGTTAATTCTTTGATATCCTCTTTCTTCAAGTTGAAAGCGGTTTGGATAACTGGACGTTCAGATGCAACAACACAAACCTCATCATCTTCGTACCAGAATGCCGGACGAATTCCTGATGGATCTCTCAATACAAATGCATCTCCATGTCCGAACAAACCAGACATTGCGTAACCACCATCCCAATCTTCAGAAGCTTTCTTCAAGATTTTAGGAATATCTAAACTTTGTGCAATTTTTGAGTAAACCTCTTGGTTAGAATAACCTTGAGCTTTCAAAGATTTGAACATATCCTCGTTTTCTACATCTAAGAAATGTCCAATTTTCTCCAATACTGTAACCGTATCAGAAACTTCTTTCGGGTGCTGACCAATTCCTAACAACACATCAAACAACTCGTGAACGTTAGTTAAGTTGAAGTTACCTGCAACCACCAAGTTTCTTGTAATCCAGTTGTTTTGACGAAGGAAAGGGTGACAGCTTTCTATGCTATTTCTACCAAAAGTACCGTATCTTAAGTGACCTAAAAAGAGTTCACCTGTAAATCCAGCGTTTTTCTTTAAGTAGTTTACGTCTTTTAATAACTCAGGATTTTCGTCCTCGATTTCCTGAAATCTCGCGTTAATCGAACTGAAAATGTCCTGAATAGGTTTTGAATCTATAGAACGCCTACGAGAGATGTAACGCTCTCCTGGATCCATATCGAACTTAATGTTCGCAACTCCGGCTCCATCTTGCCCTCTGTTGTGCTGCTTTTCCATCAACAAATACAATTTGTTAATTCCATAAAAAGCAGTTCCGTATTTTTCTAAATAATACTCTAATGGTTTCTTAAGTCTCAGAAGTGCAATTCCACACTCGTGTTTGATAGCATCACTCATTGATTCGCAACATTTTTTTTGCAAATTTAAGCTTATATTTTTTATTGCACCTCATCATCTATGTCTCCATTTAATATTTCATCATTTTAGGCAACTTCCTTACCTATTTTCAGTCTAATAAATAACACAAAATGAAAGTACTACGACGGTACTGGTTTTTGGCACAAAAAATGTTTAATTTTAATGACTTGAAACTCCTTACTTTCATATTGACCACATGTTTCATCGTGCTGTTTTCAACAGGACAGGAAAACCCATGGATACATCCAAACAAAGGTCAATGGGAAAACAATATTCTTTACAAAGTTGAACTTTCAGCAGGAGCAATGTTTATTGAAAAGGACGCCTTCACTTATGTTTTTACGAATTACAAAGGAAGACATGACCATGACGGAGAAGAGCATGCGCATCAACACGAGGAAGATGTGAAATTTCATGCTATGAAATCTACCTTTTTAAATTCATCGTGGAAGGGTGAAGTCATAGAAAAAGATAGTTCAGATTTTTACAGAAATTACATCATTGGAAACGATTCCTCTCAATGGCAAAGTAATCTACATGCCTATCGCTCCATTACCTTAAAAGATTTTTACCCCAACATAGATTTACTTTTAGAGAGTAAAGAAGAACAACTCAAATACTCCTTCATTGTTCATCCAGGAGGAAACCCAGATAAAATCATCATTGAACACGAAGGAGAAGACAAACTTTTCCTTGATGAAGAAAACAACCTTCACCACCAAAGCTCATTAGGTAATTTAATGGAATCAAAGCCCATCTCTTACCTACTCTTAGGCGATACAAAGAAAGAAATAAGCTCTTCTTACCAACTTACGGGAAATAAAACCAAATTCTTAATACCTGATTACGATCCAAATCAAACACTTATCATTGACCCATTTCTTACTTTCAGTTCTTTTACGGGGTCTACTGCAGACAATTGGGGATTTACAGCCACTCCCGATAAAAATGCCAACCTCATTGCAGGTGGGATAGTAGTAGGGATAGGATACCCCATTTCAACGGGTGCTTATGATGGAACTTTTAACGGAGGTGAAGGATCTATACTTTGGGATGTTGCCATTTCTAAATTCAATTCTAACGGTACAGCACTTTTATACTCAACCTATCTAGGAGGAAGTGGAAATGAAACGGCCCATTCTATTGTAGCCAATTCTGCCGGAGAACTATTTGTGCTCGGTGTTACTTCATCTGCCAATTTCCCGATGGCTGGTACACCTCACCAAAATACATTTAGCGGAGGATCTTTAGTTCAAGAAAACTCCATTCAATTTTCGGGTACAGACATTTACATTGCTCGTTTGAATGCTACGGGTACAAGCTTATTGGCCTCCACTTATATGGGAGGATCTAGTAATGACGGATTAAACACTGGAAATCTTCAATATAATTATGGAGATCAATTTAGGGGTGAAATTACCTTGGATGCTTCAGGGAATGTTTATTTTTCGAGTACAACGCAATCATCTAATTTCCCAACTTTAAATGCTTCTGATAATTCATTGGGTGGTGTGAGAGATGCTGTGGTAGGTAAGTTTAATTCTACGCTTACTAGTTTAATTTGGTCTACCTATTACGGTGGTTCTGGTGATGAAACAGGGAATGCATTGCAAGTATCATCCACAGGAAGTGTTTATTTAACAGGTGGTACTACATCCACTAACTTAACTTTGAATGGTGGTCAATCTACCTCTTTTATTGGAGGGTTAAGCGATGGTTATTTGGTTCGGTTAAATGGAACCAATTCTAACGTTACCGGAGGAACGTATTTAGGTACTACGGATTACGACCAGAGTTTCTTTGTACAAATTGATATGTCCAACAAAATATACGTTTTCGGTCAAACCGAAGGTTCTGTACCGATAACCCCTGGAAAATATGGTGTTGCGAACTCTGGACAGTTCATTATGCGCTTTTCGGAGAATTTGGCGAACAAAGAATGGCAAACCTCTGTGGGTTCTGGAAGTGGAACCGTTGAAATTTCACCTACTGCCTTCTTGGTTTCTGACTGTAATGAAATTTATTATGCGGGTTGGGGAGGAACATTAAACAACCAATTTGGCCAAGCTACGGGTAGTTCAACCTTAAATTTCCCTACTACAACGGGGGCGTATCAAACCACCACAAATGGGAATAACTTTTACATTGGCGTGTTGGGTCCGAATGGCGTTGGTTTAGATTATGCTACTTTCATTGGTGGTACAACAGGTCCTAATAATCACGTGGATGGTGGAACAAGTCGATTTGATAAAGGAGGAAGAATTTACCATGCCGTTTGTGGAGGATGTGGAGGAAATGCTACAGGTTTCACAACTACGCCAGGTGTTGTATCTCCTACTAATCAAAGTTCTAATTGTAATTTAGCAGCCTTTAAATTTGACCTTGGAAGTATACAATCTGCATTGAGTGCACCCAACCCTTATGTTTGTATACCGAATCCCGTAACCTTTCAAAATGCTTCCAATAATGGGAACTCTTATTTTTGGGATTTTGGGGATGGAAATACTTCAACACAATTTGCCCCAACGCATACCTATAACACACCTGGATCTTACCAAGTAATGCTCGTGGTAAGTGACAGCAATGG
This sequence comes from Lishizhenia tianjinensis, assembly GCF_900116425.1. Taxonomy (GTDB): domain Bacteria; phylum Bacteroidota; class Bacteroidia; order Flavobacteriales_D; family Crocinitomicaceae; genus Lishizhenia; species Lishizhenia tianjinensis. Next base: position 18,241 of record NZ_FPAS01000004.1, read on the forward strand.
TTGTTTCCAAGATGATACAGCTTACTTTGATTTAGATGCATTTTTATTTCAAGGTGCAATTACACAACCGCCTTCTGCAATTTGTCCGGGTGATAGTATACAACTAGAGGCTTCTGGAGGAATAAATTACAGTTGGTCACCCGCTCAATTTTTAGACGACCCGAATAGTCCTACCCCCACTGCTAGCGTAACACAAAACACCACATTTACAGTAATTGTATCCGATTCTTGTGGGTCTGACACACTTTCTGTACTTGTTGAAGTTTATGACGTAAACACCAACAGCTCTCAGGATACTATGCTCTGTTTGGGTCAAAGTGCTCAATTATGGGCGTCTGGTGGAGTTGCTTATAGTTGGAGTCCATCGAACAGTTTAAATGTGAACAACCAAGCCAATGTAACGGCCACACCAACTGTTACTACAACTTATATAATAGAAATCACCACGGCCGACGGTTGTGTTATTGAGGAAGAGATTTTTGTAGAAGTATTCAACAATGTACCCACTCCCGTTTTACCAGACACTGTTCCTTTGTGTAAAAATTCTAGTACAACCATAACGGCAAGCGGTGGAACGAGCTATATATGGTCTCCACCTACAGGGCTAAATTCAACTACAACAGCTTCTGTGATATGTTCAGTATTGAATGATCAAATGTATACGGTTGGATTCACCAATGCTTGTGGTACTGTTTATGACTCTGTATTCGTGGATGTAATCGTGGTAGATGCGCAAGCTGGAAATGACACCATTATTTGTCCGGGCGACACAGCCTTTGTCTGGGCTTCTGGAGGGGTTGACTACAGTTGGAAACCTTCTGCATATACCTTTAATCCAGGAGTTGCAAACACCTTTGTATATCCGCCTACAGCCAGCATATTCACCGTAGAAGTTACAGATATTAATGGTTGTGTAGATACGGCAAACGTTTTCATTAATCATTATCCAACCCCTGAGGTATTGACCAATGAAGATCAGTATGGTTTCATCGGAGATGCCTTTGATTTAATTGCAACGGGTAACAGTGCTGGAGGAAGTTATCAATGGACGCCTGCCGAAACCGTTGATTGCCCTACCTGTCCAACTACTGTAGCTCACCCTGAAAACAGCACTACCTACATTGTTCTATTCACCGATGAAAATGGTTGTCAGGACGATGCAGCGATAAATATCTATTTCGACCCTATCGTTTACGTACCCAATACCTTTACACCCGATAACGATGCCCACAATAACTTCTTTAAGGTTGAAGCATCAAATATTACAGATTTCGAATTACTGATCTTCAACAGATGGGGAGAATTAATTTATAAAATGACAGATCCTAGTGATACATGGGACGGAACCTACAAAGGTGTACTTTGTAAAGATGGAACCTATGTATGGAAGATGACTTATAAGAGTATCAAAGGAGATAAAACCGTTCAAACCGGACATATCAACATCTTAAAATAAAAAAGTCCTCCACTTTCGGGAAGGACTTTAATTATTTCAAATATTCTAACGCGGTTTACTAAACAAAACGTTCATCTATTTCCATTACATGTCCACAGTTATCACATGTTCTATCTTCTTCTGAATTGTAGAACTCTTTAAACCTTGGAAGGAAATCCACTTCTATATTTCTTAAATTGAATTTGTATTCTTTCAGTTGGTGGTTACACTTATCACAGAACCACATCAAACCATCAATTAAATCTGTACCCTCTCTTACTTTCTCTATTACTAATCCTACAGTATTTGCTGGACGAATAGGGTTGTGAGGAATATTACCCGGTAACAAGAAAATTTCACCTTCATTAATTGTAATATCTTTCGACTGACCATCCTCTTGAATCTTCACTGTAATACTTCCTTCTATTTGATAGAAAAGCTCCTCAGACTCGTTGTAGTGGTAATCCTTTCTTGCGTTAGGACCTCCCACTATCATTACAATAAAATCTCCTGCTTCTACATATAAATTTTTGTTCCCAACTGGTGGTTTTAACAAATCTCTATTTTCTTCTATCCACTTATGTAAATTGAAAGGTTTTTTCATCTTTTTCAAAAAATTGATTGCGTGCTAAATGTAAAGAAAACTTAAGGATTTCACCAATATATGGGAAAATATACGCACAAAAAAAGGGAAGAATGTTCATTCTTCCCTTTTTTGAATTAACCTGTAAATTATTTTACTACAACTTTAAATGTAGCTGTTTTATTAGCGTTAGCAACCGTTAACATATACATTCCTTCCGTTACAGAAGAAAGGTCTAATTTCACAGCGTTACCTGCCATTAAAACAGAAGAAGACTTTAATACAACTCTTCCATTAAGATCCATTAAAAGAATCTCCATGTCCTCGTGTTCTGTATTAGAAACTATGTTCAATACATCTGACGCAGGGTTAGGATAAACTTCTAACGCACCGTTTTCAAATCCATCCATACTTAAGTAATCACAAGTTGGATTAACAACTACAACAACAGTTGCTGTATCGTTCGGACAAACTCCGTTTCCAACAACGTAGTCGTAGTTAAATTGACCTGGGAAACTTGGAGCCACTGGTAAACCGGTAATTTCATTATCCTGAGGATCAAACCAAGTACCATCAATATTGATATCACCAGAAAGTGCATCCGTTAAGATTAAAGGATTATTCTTACATACCTCAATAGATCCGTTTATTCCAGCAAAAGCTTGTTCAAATAATTCAACATCTACAACTGTAGTATCTACGTAACAACCATACTCCACTTTGTGCTCAAATTGGTAAGTTCCATTAGAAACTAAAGAAGTTGCAAAAGCATTGGTGTACAACTGATTTGTACCTGATAAATCTGTCCATGTTGAGTTGATCATATCGTTACCGTTGATCGTTCCGTAAAGATCTAGAGTGTCTCCTTGACAAACTTGGATAGCACCTAAAACATCACCTGCAGAGAAATCCACCTCAGTTAAACGTAATGAATAATAACCTGGAGAAGTATATTGTGTATTTGAAAAGTGACCTAAATAGTAAGTATTTCCAGGTGTTAATCCACACATAACCCAGTTGGTTACCGAACCTGTACCTTCATTCAATGCATCTAAATCATTTGCTCCAATAAGGTTGTAAGTGCTTGTATCACTACAGTCAGAAATTTCATAAACTGCAGTTTTTCCAGCATAACCATAATCCGCCCCTGAAATTCTAACATTTCCACTGGCAGGAGCTTCAAAAGTAAACCATGTAGATTTTGAAGGTTGTGGTTGTATCCATGAACCTGTAGCACTTCCTGGCTGTGGAATAAAATATATATCCATTGGTCCTGTAGTTGCACCAATGTTTGTAAACACGTTTACTTGGTCATCCACTTGAATGTGCTCTGCATAACAAATAGTGTCATTTAATAAAGGACTTAAGGTTACAATTGGACCAAAGAATAAACTCGTGTCTCCACTCGTACATTGAGCCTGTACGTAAACATCGTAAACGGTTCCATTTAATATATTTGGATCCACGATGGTATCAGTCAAGTTTCCATCAACATTTGTTATGGTACCAGCGTAAGGGCTTTGTCCATTCATTGTTAATGAAACATTATAGCTATCAATTACTGCAGATGCGTTCGTTGAGATCCAGTTCCAGTTCGCTACCAAGGTATCTACCATCATACCCGTAGATAATCCGAATGGAGTAGCACAAATTGGGGCTGACTGTACGTGAATATCTCTACCTGTTGAAGCCGTAGTACCACAATCTGCGTAAACGTAAAATTGGTAATCTGTTAACTGAGTTAATCCTGTTATTGTGGCAGCATTCGTGTTCACAGACATAGTTCCCATACCATTACCTGGTAAGAATCCTTCTAATCCCCATTCAACCGTAAAAGAAGTTGATGAACTTAAACCGTTAGACCATGATAAAGCTATCTGGTCGTCTAGGTTTTGAGTAACTGTAATATTCTCAACATTTGGACAGTCTGTATAAAAATATCGAATGGTATTGTGATGCATTAAAACCTGATCATCATTAAAAGATACCTCTTGAATTGAGTTTGGTCCAACCCAACCCATAGTAGCCTCAGCACCAAAATCCGCAAATGAAGCAGCACCTCCGAATTCAACGTCATCATAAACCACATAAATTTCTTGCGTAGCCTCGAAGAATTGAACCTGGAAATCAATTGATTCACCTGGTATAGAAGGAGTATAGTCTCTATCATTATAGGTAACGATCAAAACTCTGTTTGGAGCACTTCCTACTTCTTTCAAATAAAAACTACCATTGTTTAACTTATCCCAAAAAGGATAAACACCTACATCATTTGAAGTAGTTAAAGCCGTATTATTTACACCAATACCACTTGTTTCATGTCCAAAAAATATAGCACCGTTTTCACTAATTGAAATTTCATCATATGCGATTCCTTGTACAAACAAAGGCCAAGTTAATGTATGATTATTATTCAGGTTATTGTTTACATATATTTCATTTACCGGCTGAACAATATCAACATACCCTAGTGGTGACGCTTGAAAGTCATAATCCAAGTAATCACCTACATCATAAGTATGGAAAACAACAACATTTGAGTAATCTGAGGTATCTCCAGGAGCACATATTCTTCTTACGCGCGCCTTAAAAAATTGATTAGATGGTATAGAACTTAAAGTACCTGTTGTTGCTCCGTTAACAACCACAGAACCCAATACATCCGATATGTCATGGAAAGAACTGTATTCCACAATGTAATCACCGGCTGTTCCTGTAAATTCTGTCCATGAAAAATCAGCGGTGCTTGCTGTTGACCCTGTAAACTGAAGCTCTAACGGTTCTAAACAATATGTATCAACATCTAATACTTCTATATCATCTAATGCTATTTGGTTTCTTTGTGGAGCTAAAGGTGAAGCTCCTTTGTTCGCCAAAAATCTAAATCTTACAAGATTCGTATTGTACACGTAAGCACTTAAATCGTAAACAAAAGGTTTGAACTCATAACCATAATCACCCGAAAGTAAGTCCACTGGAACGTATGCAGTACCGTCAAAAAACTCTACTGAAATGGTATTTGGTAAAGGTATTGATGAGTTAGGAAAATAAGACCTTAACCAAAAACGTAGTGTAGGAGTTGTTAGGTTTGCAACATTGATCTCTGGACTTTCTAATATGACATTTGAAGCCTGATAATTTGGATAGAAGTAAATAAAATCCTCATTAGAAACACCTGTCGTGTGATCATAGGTAGGGTTCATATCTCCAAGCATATAACCCGGAGTCAACCAACTTCCACCTGCAGTTGATGTTTGGGTCCAACAGCTAGGGATACCGTTGGAGAAATCTTCTAGCCATGGTGCAGTTTGAACACACTGACTATGAAGACTGCTAGATGTTATGAAAACCATAACAATCATTAATAATTTATTCTTCATACGTTAATAATTTTAAAACATGCAAATGAAGCAATAAGCCCTGAAACACGGGGGTAAACAAATGGTAAACAAGGTGATTACCAGACATCTATAAAGAGACTTAACTTGTGTTCTTAGAAAGTTAGAAAAACGACACCATCATTATTATGCACGCCTAGCACACCTATAAATCAAGGAATTATACAACCTACAACTAACTATTTAGATTGTACTCCTAATCTAAAACTCTTGATCCCTTTATAATTCTTTAAGGCAAAAAAAAGAGGGAAACTTTACGTTTCCCTCCTACCATATTATAATTAACTAAGGCTAAATTATTCAACAATTACCTTAATATTAGCTATAGAGCTATCGTTGTACAACCTAAATATGTACATACCTTTTGTTAGCGTATCAACTTGAACCGTGTTGCTTTCTTCTTGGTTCAAGAAGTTATCTTCTGAATAAACAACTCTTCCGTTTACATCGATAATTTGCAAGTTAAACTTGTCTTGTCCTGCAGTAGAACGAACAGTTACTTGTCCATTAGCTGGGTTAGGATAAACCTCCAAAGCACCTGCTTCTAACTCCTCTAAACCTAAGAAGTCACAAGAACCACTAACCACAACTACAACCAATGCCGTATCATTTGGACAAACGCCATTTCCAGCAATGTAATCATAGTTGAATTGACCAGGAATATACCCTACTGAAGGAATAACACTAGTTACAAGATTATTTTGAGGATCATACCAATCACCTCCTAAATCAACGTTTCCAGAAACACCACTGTAAAGATTAATCGGCTGATTTTTACAAGCGTTAATTACGCCGTCTGCACCTGCTGAAGAAGCTTTGAATATCTCAACAGTAGCAACAACAGTATCCACTGCACAACCGTACTTCACTTCATACTCGAAATCATAGCTTGTTGTTGCAAGAAAACTTGAAGTAAACAATGAATCATTGACAATTTTCCCCGTTCCCTGAAGGTCTATCCAAGATCCGTGTTCAACATCATTTCCAGAAATCGTATTGAATAAGTTTACAGTGTCACCAGAACATACGTTAAATGTTGGTCCAGCTACACCTGCATTTACAACCACCTCAGACAATCGTACAGAGAAAATACCTGTAGATGAAGTTGCCGATGAAGTTGAATGAACCAAGTAATATGTTGCACCCGGTGTTAATCCACAGGTAACAAATTCAGGAGCAGAAGAGTTTTGCCCCAACATTGCATTGTCATTCGCAGAAATTAAAGTGTACTGAGAAAAGTCTGAACAATCAGTAGTAGAGTAAACGGCTGCTTTCGCTGCGAAAACATCATCTCTACAAGAAATTTTTACTTGACCAGATGCTGGAGCTACAAATGAGAACCATAAAGATTGGTGGATACCAGAAGTACCCCATCCCATATCATCATTATAGTTGGTTACTGGAGGAGCAATTGTACCTTCATCCACTTGTACAGACGCACCTGCATTTGTGAAGTAATACGCCTCGTTGTTCACAGGTAATTCTTGTGCTTCACAAACACTATCATTGGCTTTATCTGCAATTACAGTTAAAGGACCAACCCAAGCACTTGTATCATTTGTTCCACACACCGCTTGCATGTAAACATGGTAAACACCACTTGAAAGAATAGTTGGGTCTACGATTTCTTCTGACATAGTTGATAAGTTTGTAGAGTTTACAAAATTACCTGCGTAAAAATCTGAATTAATTTGACCGTATCTGATATTGAAAGAAGCAGCAGTAGAACTTGATCCATTACTCATCCAATTCCAGTTTGGAGTAATCGTATCTACAGCCACATCCACAAAAACTCCAAATGGCTCTGCACACGTTGTTGAAGTTTCAAATACCTCACTAATACCTGAAGAAGATAAACTTGAACTACAATCTGCATAAACATACACTTCGTATTCCGTTTGTTCTGTAAGGTTGGTAATGGTATATACGTTCGTTGTTGACGTAGCCGTTCCTATTCCACTTCCTGGCGTGAAACCTGGTAACCCCCATTCTATGGTCCAGTTTGATTCATTTCCTAAACCAGCATTCCAAGTAACCGTTAATTCATTAGGTAAGTGACTTATATTGGTAATATTAGACACCTTCGGACAATCTGTATTGAAGAAGTGAACACAAGAGTTGTTTTGCAAGTACTCGTTACTGTTCATAGAAACTTCAAGGTCTCTAATATCTCCTCGAATTCCAATTTCTGCATCTTTACCGAAGTCGTAACTTGGGTTTCCAAAATCAACATCATCATATACATACCAAAAATCCTGTGTAGCTTCATCTATGATAATTTCGAAAGTTACAGGGTTAACATTGGAAGTACCTGGGAAATGTGGTCTATCTTTCCATAAGATTACTAACTGTCGGTTGGGTGCTGTTCCTAATACTTGTGTAAATACACCCGGTACATTTGCACCGTTTATTTCAGCGTCTAAATCCTGAATAAACGGGAACATACCGTTTGCAATTGAGGTTTGCATGTAAGATAAAACACCTGATGTTGTATTGTTAATCAATACACCTCCATTGTTACCAATTCTTAAACTAGTAACTAAGTTACCTTGGTAAAAGAATGGGAAAGGCATGGTCAAGTTATGCTCATCATCATCACCTAAAAGCAAATCAGTTCCAGTACTAGAAATATCAATAAAACCTGTTGTAGGACAAAGTTCATCCCATTCCATGAATTGACCTAAATCAAAAGTATTCCCTTCTACAGGTCCCATGTAAGCAGATGTATCACCTGCACCACAAATCGAGCGGATATAAAAATCATACACTCCTTGATGCGCTAAACCAGTTACAGTTTGAGAGGTAGCAGAAGTTGGTGTAAAATTGGTTCCTGTTCCCGGAGTAAAACCTACACTTCCGTATTCTACGATGTATTGAGCGGCAGTATTTGTTGCAGACCAATTCAAATCAACAGAAGTTGCTCCTTCACCTACAAGGTTTAAACCATAAGTTGGGTTACACCCTGTTCCACCAGAAACGTCGATAGAAAAATCAACCATAGAACCATAAGTAAAACCTCCACAAGGGTTAACCGGTAATGCTCCTCCTCGTTTTTGAACTACTCTCATTCTCACCAATCCATTTACTGAATTTGAAGGAATAGTTAAAGAGAAACTTGGTGTATAGGGGAAAGTTCCCGCCCACTCATCAATCTTTTCAGTATCCTGAAAAATGTAATCTCCATTCCAGTCTACCCAAGCAGTTACTAAACCAGCGTTAATTGCTGTACCACAAGTTCCAAAAACGGCATCAAACTGGTAAGAATTCCCTGCAGTAACATCGGCGATAGTACTTGTTAAATCTTGTACACCTGTTACCCCTGGACAGTTTCCTGAATAATTGATTGATAAGTTGTCACCTGTCAAGTTTAAACTTTGTAAATTTTCGTTGAGGGTACTCGACGGACCACCTCCACAAAATTGGGCATAGGACATACCCGTTGAGACCGTTGCGAGCACGGCCACCTTAAGTTTGTTAATCATGAGTTTATTTTTAGTCGCCGCAAAAGTAATTAAATCTTCCGGCAAGAGGTAATTCAAGCTTAGTAAATGCCACATCAACCCCCCTATTATCACAGGTTTGAACAAAAAAAGGGGAGAACTTAACGTCCTCCCCTTGTATAAAGATCAATGATCTATCAATTACTTGATCACAACTCTAAAGCTGTTTTCAATGTTATTGTTGTATAATTTCAAGATATATACTCCTGTTTCTAAACCATCAACTGGTAAAGTTAAGGCTCCACCTGCAACTAAAGTTTCCTTAGCTGTTGCAACCAATCTTCCGTTAACATCAATAATTTGTGCATTCAAAGCTTCGTGGTTACCTTGAGATGTAATATTCAATACATCAGAAGCTGGGTTAGGGTATACATTGATACCTTCGATTTGTGCATCATCGATTGCTAACCAATCACAAACTCCATCGATAATTACCACTACTAACGCTGTATCATCCGGACAAACACCGTTTCCTGCAACGTAATCATAGTTAAACTGACCCGGGAAGTTTCCTGCCATTGGTAATGGAACTGTAATCGCATTATCTTGAGGATCGTACCAAGTACCACCTAAATCAGCATTACCAGAAAGTCCTGCAGTTAAGTTAATCGGTTGGTTCTTACAAACATTGATAGAACCATCGTTACCTGCACTAGATTCTGGGTAAATTTGAACCTGTGCAATAATAGAGTCAAAAGAACAACCCAATTGAACTCTGTATTCGAAACTGTATACTTGAGCAGCCAATACTGATGTTGCAAAATCGTTATCAGTAACCATTTGCGCAGTATTTGCTAAGTCTATCCAAGAACCGTATTGTACATCATACCCAGTAATTCCGTTAAATAAATCAACTGTATCTCCGATACATGCATCTACAATTCCAGTATTTGTTCCTGCTTCAAAATCCAATGCTGTTAAACGAATAGAGAAGTTATTTTGTGTGTTAGAATTAGAAGAGTGTAACAAGTAGTATGTTTGTCCTGGTGTTAATCCACAAACAACCCATTCTGGGGCAGCTGTGTTACCAAATAACACACCATTGTCATTTGCACCTATCAAGTTATACTGGCTGTAATCACCACAGTTTGAAGTTTCGTAAACTGCCATTTTTCCAGAAAAGTTGATATCAGTACCAGAAATCATAACATCTCCTGATACTGGTGCTGTAAATGTGTACCATGTAGTTCTGTACATGTTTTGGTTACTCCATCCGTCTGTTTCGTTTAAACCAGTTGCTGGAGGTGCAATTGCATTGACTCCTGGATCTAATTGAGCACCGTTGTTGTATAAAATGTAAGGATTACCATCTACTGCTAATTCTTGAGCATAACAAGATGAATCATTATCCATAAATGCTAAGAAGTTGATTGGTCCTGTGTAAACAGATGTATCACCGTTGTTACAAACTGTTTGTACATAGATATCGTAAACTCCTGATGCAATTAAGTTAGGAGCGTAAATAGAATCAAAGAAATCCTGACTTCCAACTGTTGTTTCTGTAGCTGTTGGTCCGTATACATTTTGTCCTGAAGGAACATAAGTAACGTTAAAGTCTGCTGGTAATAATCCAGAACCATTTGGCTGCCAGCTCCATGCTGCATAAACACTATCAATTACAGATGATGCACCGATACCAAAAGGATTAGCACATAAAGGTGCTGTTTGAGTAGTTACAAAAATTCCGTTTGAAGACAATGATGTTGTAGGGTTACAATCTGCGTAAACGTAAAAATCGTAATCTGTTAATTGAGACAATCCTGTAATTGTAGCACTAGTTGTTGTAGTTGTTGTAGTTCCCAATCCACTTCCAGGTGTAAACCCAGCAGGACCCCATTCAACAGTCCAGTTCGTTTCACTTGCGAAACCAGGCGTCCAAGAAATACCTACTTGGTTGTAATCATAAGTGTTCACTTGTATATCTGATACATTAGGACAATCCGTGTAGAAGAATCTTACACAAGAGTTATTCATTAAGTATTCTGTATCATTTACAGAAATAGCGTAATCTTGGTTAGGACCTGAAATACCAATATCTGCATTACCTGCGTAATCATCACTCGCATTTGATCCACCGAAAACTACATCATCGTAAACGTAGAAGATTTCTTGTGTGGCTTCCATAATTTGTAGCTGGAAGTTAACCGTTGGAGAGTTCACGTTACCTGATACGTTACAGATGTTGTGCCAGTGAACAATCAAAGTTCTGTTAGGAGCAGTTCCAACCACTTGCCAGTAAACATTTCCTGTTTCCTCATCTAAAGCATCACCCCATAAGAAGGCCATACCATCAGCAAGTGTAGAGAAATTACCACCTGCACCGATAGCAGCTCCAGCCGTTCCAATTCTAACTCCACCGTTGTTACCTACAGTAATGTCTGTAGCTAAAGTATTTTGAAAAACAATATCAAAAGGAGAAACGATGTTTTCCTCATCGTAATAACCAATGTTTAGATCTGTCCCTGTATTTGAAATGTCAACAAAACCTAAAGGAGAACATCCATTGTCCCAATCCATGTATTGACCTAAACCATACGTATTGAAAGAAACTGGTCCGTAGTAAATAGATGTATCGCCAGGACCACAAATTACTCGGATGTAAGCATCATAAAATGAATTTGAAGTTAAACCAGAGATATTTTGAGTTGTACTAGAAGTAACTGTACCGTAAGTTCCTGAACCTGGGTTAAACCCTTCTGCGCCGTATTCAACTACAAAGTTTGCTCCTGAAGAAACCCATGAAAAATCAGCAGCACTTGTTGTAACCGAATTAATTTGGAAATCAACTACGGGTGAACATTGCGCTGTTTGTGTTACTGGACCTGCAGCTAAAGATGTATCTGCTAAACCTGTACAGTTTTGATAAATGTAAAAATCGTATGAGTTTCCGGCAGTTAAACCAGATACCACTACATCTGTTTGGCCATTAACATTTTGGTATGTTCCTGTACCCGGGGTAAAACCTACTGCTCCGTACTCAACAATATAATCAGAACCTGAACCGTCCCAATCTAAATCAACGGTGTTTGCAGTAGCTCCTGTTGAAGTGAAGTTTGTTGGTGTAAAACAGTATGTTGATCCATCAAAAATCTCAACATCATCAATTAATAAATCATTGTAAAACGCATAGTTGGTTCCGTTACACTCACCTCTTAATCTAAATTTAATGATGTTGGTATTGTAAATATATGGAGTAAGGTCATATAAAATCTCTGACCAATTCGATCCATATTCACCTTGTTCTACACCTACAGTTACCCAGCTCGTACCGTTAAAGGCATCGATGAAAAGTTCGTTAAACGTTCCTAAATTTGAAAGCTGAGTTGGGTTGGTACATGTAGAAATAAACCAATACCTAAGAGAAGGTTGCGCCATTCCCGTCACATCAATCTCTGGGGATTCTAAAATAACTCCAACATCTGCAGTTGTTCCACCCCCTGAAAAATCGATAAAAGCAAAATTAGAATTTAACGTACCATTCGTATGGTCTGAATTGTTATTCGGGTAATAAGGATTTGTTGAAGTCGGGTTAAAATCCCAACCATCTCCAGATGTGACAGAGGTTGTCCAACACGCTGGTGCTGAAGTTCCTGTAAAGGTCTCAATGAAAGGTGCCGTGATAGGACTACATTGAGCACGCAAACCTGCTACAGCCATAACAGCCGCGGAAAGCGCAAGTAATTGTTTTTTCATAGTTTATAGTTTTGAGTATATACGTAATAAGGCGCGCAATTTAATGAATTTTTAACAGAACGGCTAATTTTTGCACGACTAACTCTGTTTATACACTATGCACAACAATTAACTAACTGAATTTTAAGATATTTACGAATACAAAAAAACGGGTGAACCCATATGGATTCACCCGTAAATTTGTTAAGAATTGAAAATTCTATTGAACTACTATTCTGTATGTATTCTTGATAGCACCATTGTGCAATTCTACTAAGTATACTCCAGTATTTAAGTCTGCAACATTTAATTGAACAGAACCACCTGCAACTAATTTTTCAGAAGAAGATCTTACAATTCTTCCGTTAACATCAATTACAGAAATTGCTAAATCATCATGCTCACCTGCAGAAACGATATTTAACACATCGCTTGTTGGGTTCGGGTATACCGTAACACCTTGGATTTCAACATTCTCTACAGATAACCAGTCACACACTGGGTTTACAATTACAACCATTATTGCCGTGTCATCCGGACAAATTCCGTTCCCTGCAATATAATCATAGTTAAACTGTCCAGGAATTGTTCCTGATGAAGGAATATCACTGTTTACCACATTGTCTTGAGGATCATACCAAACTCCATCTAAATCTACACTACCCGTTAAACCATGATACAAGTTAACCGGTTCGTTCTTACATACATTTATTGACCCGTCATTACCTGCACTAGATAGTGGGTAAACCTTAACTTTACCAATAATGGAATCGTAAGAACATCCTAATTCAACTCTGTATTCAAAATCGTATTGTTGAGCTGCCAATACTGTTGTTGCGAAATCGTTTTGAGTAACCATTTGCGAAGTATTGGCTAAATCTATCCATCTCCCGTATTGAACATCATAGTTAGTAATAGAGTTGAATAAATCTACTGTATCACCTATACATGCATCAATCACTCCAGCTACGTTACCAGCGTTGAAATCTAAGGTTGTTAAACGAATAGAAAAGTTACCCTGAGTATTTGAGTTAGAAGAGTGCAACAAGTAATAAGTTTGGTTTGGTGTTAATCCACAAACCACCCATTCTGGAGCACCCGTATTTGTAAATAAAACACCATTATCGTTTGCTCCAACTAAATTAAATTGAGCGTAATCAGCACAGTCTGAAGTTTCATAAACTGCCATTTTACCAGGGAAATTGAGGTCAGTACCGGCAATCATTACATCTCCTGAAGCTGGAGCTGTAAATGTATACCATGTAGTTTTATACATATTTTGATTACCCCATCCAGTTGTTTCGTAGAACCCGGATGCTGGAGGTGCAATTGTCTGAATTCCTGCATCTACCTGAGCTCCATTGTTGTATAAAATGTATGGTGTACCATCTACTTGTAATTCTTGTGCAAAACAAGGTGAATCATTATCCAATGATGCTAAGAAGTTTACAGGCCCTATATATAGAGAAGTATCACCTGTATTACAGATTGTCTGTACGTAAACATCATAAACTCCAGAAGCAATTAAGTTTGGATCAAAGATAGAGTCTGCGTAAACAAATCCGCCCGTGTTATGCACGTTTGAATTCGGTCCGTAAACATCTTGTCCTGAAGGAAGATAAGCAATATTATAACTCGCGGCTAACTGTCCAGATCCATTTGGCTGCCAGTTCCAAGAAGCATAAACACTGTCTGGTACTCCAGTTGCACTTAACCCAAATGGATTGGCACAGCTTGGAGCTGTTTGGTGTTCCACTTTAATACCTGAACCAGTAATACCGGAAGCACACTCAGAATATACGTAAACATCATAATCTGTTAATTGTGCTAAACCTGTAATCGTATCGTATGTATTCGTGGTAGAAATTATTGTACCTGCGCCTGGAGTAAATCCTGCGGGTCCGTATTCTATGGTCCAGTTTGTTTCATTCGCCGAACCTGGAGTCCAAGTAATTCCTATTTGATTATAATCATATGTAGTTACTTGTAGGTTCTCGATTTTAGGACAGTTCGTAAAGTAATAATGTAAACACGAATTGTTTTCTAAGAAGGTTGAGTTGTTATATGATTTTTGCTCACGATCGAAATCGGTAACCAAACCAATTGTAGCTGAATATCCATTCGAATAGAAATTAGAACCAACAACAGTGTTGTTGTATAAATAATATACATCCATAGTTGCTTCGTTGATCAACAATTGGAAATTCATGTTAATACCGTTTGCATAATCGTGCTCAACTTCCCATTGAATTACATAAGTTCTATTCGGTGCAGTACCCATAACTTGTGTATACACACCGTCATTGGGCTCTAATTCTCCTTCATAATCATCCCATAAAACATAGTACCCAACATTTCCACCTATTTGAATACCACTATTGAATTCATTGATGGCGCCATTTTGCATACCTAAATAAACCGCCCCATTATATCCAATTGTTGCCACGGTATACTCAACTCCGTGGTGAAGTATGGGGAAAGGTAGGGTTACCCCTAAATTTCCACTCGCACCTAGCACGTGTTGTGTACCTGTTGACTGAATATCCACGAATCCCGGTCCACATTCTATATTACTTTCCAAGTAATGTCCTTGTCCAAAGGTATTACCTTGCACGGGGCCAAAGTATACAGAAGTATCACCCGGTCCACAAATTGCACGGACATAAATGTCGTAAATAGAATCTGTAGGCAAACCTGTTAAATTAATACTAGGTGTAGACACTACAGAAGATGAAGTTCCATAACCTGGTGTAAAAGCAATTGAACCATATTCAACAATGTAACCTCCAGAAGGAGTTCCAAAGTAATCCCAAGTTAGAGAAACACCAGTTGTTGAACCATCTGTAATTGCCAAATCATAAGGAGATCCACATCCCGTTCCCCCTGAAATTATTACCGTAAAGTCAATTGTAGAACCATAGGTATAATTAGAACATGGGCTAATAGGTAAACCTCCTCCTTCTCGTTGAACTACTCTCATTCTACGAGGTCCGTTTACTGCATTGGTTGGAACCGTAAATGAATAAGTTGAGTTTGAAGAAGGATAACCTATCCAGTCTCCGATCAATTCACCTGGATCGAATGTGAAATCACCGTTAAAGTCTATCCATACCGATCCGTAACTTAGGTAATTGTTATTACAGCTACTCCATTCAACATCTATGGAGTAAGTATTACCAGCTGTTACGTCAATCGAAGATGCTGTTTGATCGTTTAATCCTGCAACTGCAGGACAACCAATGAAATTGATAGAGGTGTTATCTCCTGTTACATCCACTTCACCAACGTTGGTGTCGGATAATGAACTTGGACCACTTAGACAATACTGCCCAAACGACCAAGAGCTAGCCGCCAAAGCCGCTAGGGTTAATAGTTTTCTTTTCATAGTTTTTTAGTATAGTTTTATTTTACCAATACTAATAACGTGATAAATTTTTAATTAGTTTAAACTATTTTAACTTTTATAAACTTTTTTTCACAATCTATTCAAAAATACTATAACCAGTTTATTACAAAAAGAAAACCCCAGAAAGAGAGTTCTTTCTGGGGTTTAAAATTAAAAGAGAATCAGTTCTTATTGAACTACTATTCTGTATGTATTCTTGATAGCACCATTGTGCAATTCTACTAAGTATACTCCAGTATTTAAGTCTGCAACATTTAATTGAACAGAACCACCTGCAACTAATTTTTCAGAAGAAGATCTTACAATTCTTCCGTTAACATCAATTACAGAAATTGCTAAATCATCATGCTCACCTGCAGAAACGATATTTAACACATCGCTTGTTGGGTTAGGGTATACCGTCACACCTTCGATCTCAACATTCTCTACAGATAACCAGTCACAAGAAGGGTTTACAATTACAACCACTAGAGCTGTATCATCTGGACAAACACCATTTCCTGCAACGTAGTCATAGTTAAATTGACCTGGTACAGTACCTGCTGATGGGATGTTACCACTTACAGGTTGATCTTGTGGATCATACCAAGTACCACCTAAATCAACATTACCTGTTAATCCGTAGAACAAGTTAATCGGCTCGTTTTTACAAACTGTAACACTTCCATCTTCTCCTGCACTTGAGTTAGGGAAGATTTTAACTTGACCAATGATAGAATCGTAAGAACATCCTAATTCAACTCTGTATTCGAAATCGTACACTTGAGAAGCCAATACTGTTGTTGCAAAATCGTTTTGAGAAACCATTTGCGAAGTATTTGCTAAATCTATCCATCTACCGTATTGAACATCATAGTTAGTAATAGAGTTGAATAAATCAACTGTATCTCCAATACATGCATCAATAACTCCAGTAGTAGTTCCAGCGTTGAAATCTAACTCTGTTAAACGAATAGAGAAGTTACCCTGAGAGTTTGAGTTAGAAGAGTGCAACAAGTAATAAGTTTGGTTTGGTGTTAATCCACAAACAACCCATTCTGGTGCTGCAGTTGATGAAAACAACACACCGTTATCATTCGCTCCAATTAAGTTAAACTGGTTGTAATCCGCACAGTTTGCAGATTCGTAAACTGCCATTTTACCAGAGAAGTTAACATCCGTACCAGAAATCATAACGTCTCCTGATGCTGGTGCCGTAAATGTGTACCATGTAGTTCTGTACATGTTTTGGTTACCCCATCCATCTGTTTCGTAGAACCCTGAAGCCGGAGGTGCAATTGTCTGAATTCCTGCATCTAACTGTGCTCCATTGTTGTATAAAATATAAGGGTTACCATCCACTTGTAACTCTTGTGCAAAACAAGAAGAATCATTATCTAAGAATGCTAAGAAGTTTACTGGCCCAACGTATAATGATGTATCACCAGTGTTACAAATTGTTTGTACATAAACATCATAAACTCCAGAAGCAATTAAGTTTGGATCAAAGATAGAGTCCGCGTAAACAGATCCACCCGTGTTGTATTCCGTTGAATTTGGTCCGTATACATCTTGTCCTGAAGGAACGTAAGCAATATTGTAGCTCACTGGTAACTGTCCAGAACCATTTGGCTGCCAGTTCCAAGAAGCGTAAATACTATCTGGTGCTCCTGTAGCTCCAATTCCAAATGGGTTAGCACATAAAGGCGCTGTTTGGTGAGCAACTTTAATTCCTGCTCCTGTATTTCCAACTCCACACTCAGAGTACACGTAAACATCGTAATCTGTTAATTGCGTTAAACCTGTAATTGTATCGTAAGTGTTTGTAGTAGAAATTGTTGTTCCAGTACCTGGAGTAAATCCTGCTGGTCCGTACTCTATTGTCCAACTTGATTCATTCGCTAAACCTGGGCTCCAAGTAATTCCAATTTGATCGTAATCGTAAGTAGTTACTTGTAAATTCTCGATTTTTGGACAGTTTGTGTAGTAGTAATGTAAACAAGAATTATTCTCTAAGAAAGAAGAACTCAAGTAAGACACTTGTTGCTTTTCAAAATCAGTAACGATTCCTAAAGTTGCAGCGTATCCGTAGTTGTAGTAAGTACTTGTTGGCGTTTCAACTTGATCGTATAAGTAATACGCATCCATTGTAGCTTCATTCAATTGCAATTGGTAAGTTAAGTTTTGACCATTTGCAAAGTCATGCTCTAAATCCCACTGAACAATGAAAGTTCTGTTTGGTGCAGTACCAATTACTTGAGTAAAAATACCATCGTCTGGATCTACAGCTGCTTCCATATCTTCCCAGTAAGGGTAGAACCCTATCACTGATCCAGTTTGTGTTAACAGGTTAGTATTGTAAGTAAGCAAGTTTGTATTCGCTCCTAAAGCTAACATACCGTCTTGGTAAATTGTAGCATTTGTGTACTCGATTCCGTGGTGTAAAACTGGGAATGGAAGTGTAATATCTTGCGAACCGTTAAGACCTAATGCATACTGTGTACCTGAATTTTGAATATCCATAAAACCAGGACCACATTCTAAATTACTTTCTAAGTAGTGACCTTGTCCGTAAGTATTCACTTGAACTGGACCAAAGTACAAAGAAGTATCACCAGCTCCACAAATAGCACGAACGTAAACTTCGTACAATTCATCAGCAGGCATACCTGTAATGTTAATTTCTTCAACTGTAGTAACACTAGATGAAGTACCAGAACCCGGTGTAAAACCAACAGGACCGTACTCTACTATGTAACCACCATTGGCAACACCAAAGTAATCCCATGACAATTCTACACTTGATGTTGTTCCATTAACAACTGTTAAGTTGTAAGGAGATCCACATCCTGTACCACCAGAAATGGCAATACCGAAATCAGTTAATGATCCCCACGTGTACGATCCACAAGGGTCAAGTGGTAATGAACCACCCTCTCTTTGCATTACACGCATTCTTTGAATACCGTTTACAGAACTTAATGGAACTGTAAAGTTATAAGTACTTGTATTACTTGGAGAACCTGACCAGTCTCCAATTAATTCAGATGCCTCAAAAGTAAAGTTACCGTTGAAATCTATCCAAACAGAACCTGCGTTTCCATATGTACCACCACATGTACTCCAGTCTACAGTTACCGTATACTGTGTCCCAGCATTTAAATCGGCTACCATATTTGTTTGATCTTCTAAACCTGTAACACCAGGACATCCAGTGTATGCTATATTAGAAGACTGACCTTGGAGGTTAACAGACCCAACATTTGAATCATAGATTGATGATGGTCCTCCGGAACAATACTGACCGAACGACCAAGAGCTAGCAGCTAATGCCGCCAGAGTTAATAGTTTTCTTTTCATAGTTTTAGTTTTATTTAACCCCAACTTGAACGAGTGGAAAAATGAAAGGGTTGGAGAAAAATTATCTTTTTTTGTTTTTTTTTCGACAGAAAAACCAAACCACTGAAAATCAACGCATAAAAAAACCCCAAGAAGAATTTTCTTCTTGGGGATAAAATCAACTTAAGATTTTGAATTATTCTACTATCACTCTATACGTATTTATGCTAGTACCATTCGTAAGGTTCAACATATATACACCTGTTGTCAAGTTAGAGATATCAATTTTAACATTAGATCCGCTCGCTAATTCTTCTGATCCAACGTAAACTACTCTACCATTTACATCTACCATCTGAATCGCTAAGTCATCGTGCTGACCAGCAGAAGTAATGTTCAAGATTCCTGAAGTTGGATTCGGGTATACAGAAATACCTTCTATCATTTCTTCACTCAATCCTAACCAATCACATCCTGCGTCAACAATAACAACAACTAATGCTGTATCATCCGGACAAACTCCGTTTCCTGCAATGTAGTCGTAGTTAAACTGACCTGGAACAGTTCCAGAAGCTGGAATATTACTGTTTACAACTGCATCTTGAGGATCGTACCATGTACCACCTAAATCAACGTTTCCTGATAATCCAGTGAATAAGTTAATAGGTTCGTTTTTACAAACGTTAATAGACCCGTCTTGACCAGCACTTGATGGAGGGTAAATTTCTACCTGTCCAACTATAGAATCATAAGAACAACCAAGTTCAACTCTGTATTCGAAATTGTACACTTGAGAAGCTAGTACAGTTGTAGCGAAATCATTGTCCGTTACTAACTGAGAAGTATTTGCTAAATCTATCCAAGTACCGTACTGTACATCATAACCAGTAATACTGTTAAATAAATCTACTGTATCACCGATACAAGCGTCAACAATTCCAGTTGCAGAACCTGCATTAAAGTCTAATTCCTCTAATTTAATTGAGTAAGTACCTGCACCTGTGTAAGAGTACTGCGCTGAGTGTAACAAGTAGTATGTTTGACCTGGAGTTAATCCACAAACTGCCCATTCTGGTGCATTTGTTGCTCCAAATAAAACTCCGTTATCATTCGCTCCAATTAAGTTGTACTGACTGTAATCTCCACAGTTTGTAGTTTCATACACTGCCATTTTAGCGAAGTAGTTAACATCTGTACCAGAAATCATTACATCTCCTGAAGCAGGCGCCGTAAATGTATACCATGTACTTCTATAAATTGGTGATTGTCCCCAACCTTGCGTACTGTAGAAACCATCTGTAGGTGGCTCAATTGCCGCAATACCTGGGTCATTTTGTGCACCGTTATTGTACAAAATATATGCATTTCCATTTACTTGTAATTCTTGAGCATAACATGAAGAATCATTATCTAAGAATGCTAAGAAGTTTACTGGGCCAACATATAAAGAAGTATCACCTGACGCACAAACTGTTTGCACGTACATGTCGTAAACACCCGAAGCAATTAAGTTTTGATCTACGATTGTATCTGCAAATATTGCAGCACCTGTATTGTATTCTGTTGCAGTAGAACCGTACACTTCCTGCCCTGAAGGCACATAAGTAATGTTGTAGCTTACCGGTAACTGTCCTGAAGCATTCGGTTGCCAGTTCCAAGAAGCAAAAATACTATCTGGAGCTGCACCTGAACCGATTCCGAATGGGTTCGCACACTCAGGAGCCGTTTGGTGTTGTACCAACATTCCTGAAGAAGTTAATGGCGCTGTAGGATCACAATTTGCATACACGTATACGTCATAATCTGTTAACTGTGTTAAACCTGTAATTGTATCCGAAGAAACCATAGAAGATTGAGTACCTAAAGAACCTGCTCCACCTGGAGTAAATCCTGGAGTACCCCATTCTACGATCCACTCCGTTTCCTGAGCTAAACCTGGGTTCCAATCTAAACCAATTTGGTTGTAATCATACGTTGTTACCGTTAATCCATCAACATTTGGACAATCTGTGTAGAAGAAGTGAATACAAGAGTTATTTGTTAAATAATCTGGGTTATTGTAAGAAACCTGAATAGTTTGTTCTGGACCATTTACCCCTATTGTTGCAGAGGCTCCATAGTCAAATCCTGCCTGTGTTCCTCCGAAAACTACGTCGTTGTAAACGAAATATACAGATTGATCCGCTTCATGAAGTTGAATTTGGAAATCTACTGTTTGACCAGCAACTTGTACGAAGTGAGGTCTATCATCCCATTCCACAATAAATACTCTGTTTGGAGCAGAACCTACAACTCCGTAGTAAATATCACCCGTATGCATATCATCCCAGTGTGGGAAGAATCCAATGTAACTACTTGGTGACAAAGCTGAGTTACTGAATGTAACTTGAGCTGATTGTGTTCCTAAAACAGCAACCCCCTCATCGGCGATAGTAATATCAGTCATCAATTGATTTTGCCATAAGAAAGGGAAAGGTAATGTCAAACCAAATTCTTGCAAATCACCAATTGTTTGGAATTGTGCTCCAGCAACTGTATCCATTTCAACATAACCTAAAGAAGGACAAGAGTTATCCCAATCCATAAAGGCTCCTAATCCATAAGTATTAAAAGTAACTGGCCCGTAGTAAATAGAAGTATCACCAGGTCCACAAATAACTCGAACATACGCATCGTAGAAAGAATTAGATGCTAAACCTGTAATGTCTTGGTTTGTAGATGAAGTAACCGAATTGCTTGTTCCTGAACCAGGGTTAAATCCTGTTGTACCGTACTCAACTATAAAGTTTGCTCCTGAACTAACCCACTCAACATTTGCCATGGAAGTACTTCCACTTGTTACATAAAAGTCGGTAACTGGAGAACACTGTGCTGTTTCTGTTAATGGTCCAATTGCAGTACTTGTATCTAATAAAGACTGACAATCTTGGTAAATATAAAAGTCGTAAATATTCCCAGCAGTTAATCCAGTAACCGCTTGTTGAAAAGGAGAAGAACCCGTTACCGTAACATTAGAGAATGTACCTGTTCCTGGTGTAAATCCAGGAGCTCCATACTCTATAATGTAGTTAGAACCACTTCCTTCCCAAGACAAGGTTACAGATGAACCTGTTGCTCCTAATACTTGACCATTTGTTGGTGCGAAACAAAAAGTTGATCCATCAAAAATTTCTACATCATCCAACAACAAGTCATTGTAGAATGCATTTCCATTTCCATTGTACTCACCTCTGAATCTAAACTTAATTAAATTGGTATTGTATACATAAGGTGAAAGATCGTACAGAAACTCTGTCCAAGCTCCTCCGTTCTCTCCTATTTCTGAGCCCACGGTTACCCATGATGTTCCATCAAAAGCTTCTATGTATAACTCATTAAAATTACCTAAATTATTTAGGTTGCTAGGATTAGTACATGTTGAAATGTGCCAGAATCTAAGAGCGGGTTGCCCCATTCCAGTAACATCTATTTCTGGTGATTCTAAAAGACATCCAATATCAGGAGAAAATGTACCTCCTGAAAAATCAATCCAAGCAAAATCAGAACCTGTAACCCCTCCAGTATGATCTGCCGTACCTGAAACATCGTATCCAGGATTTCCATTAAATGTCCAACCCGATCCACTCGTTTGACTCTTCGTCCAACAGGTAGGAACAGAATTGGATGTAAAAGACTCAATGAAAGGTGCCGTGATAGGACTACATTGAGCTTCTACCCCAAGTGCCGCAAGAACTGCAGCAGATAAAGTAAGTAATTGTTTCCTCATAGTTTTTATAGTTTATTACTTATGAAAACGGAGCTTTTTAACAGGGGGTTGGTAATTTTCACAAAAAAAATGGGTGAGATTTTTAAATCCCACCCACTTCATTATGTATGCATTTTAAACTACCTACTGAACAATAATCCTGTAAGTGTTTTTTGTATTTTCATTAGACAACTGAATCATGTAAACTCCAGTTGTTAAACCTTCCAAATTCAATTTAATTTCTGAATTTGAACTTAGTTTATCGTTGTTATCAAGTACTATTCTACCATTAACATCAACTATACTAACATTCAATTCTTCGTGTTGTCCTGAAGAAGTAATGTTCAAGATTCCTGAAGTTGGATTCGGGTATACAGAAATACCTTCTATCATTTCTTCATTTAATCCTAAAAAGTCACATCCTGCGTCAACGATAACAACTACTAATGCAGTATCATCTGGACATACTCCGTTTCCTGCAATGTAATCGTAGTTAAACTGACCTGGAATAGTTCCTGAAGCAGGAATATTACTGTTTACAACTGCATCTTGAGGATCGTACCATGTACCACCTAAATCAACGTTTCCTGATAATCCAGTGAATAAGTTGATTGGTTCGTTTTTACAAACGTTGATAGATCCATCTTCACCAGCACTTGATGGAGGGTAAATTTGAACCTGTCCAACAACTGAATCATAAGAACATCCAAGTTCAACTCTGTATTCGAAATCGTAAACTTGAGATGCTAATACCGTAGTCGCAAAATCATTAGCAGTAATTAACTGAGAAGTATTTGCTAAATCTATCCAAGTACCGTACTGTACATCGTAACCCGTAATACCGTTGAATAAATCCACTGTATCACCAATACAAGCATCAACAATTCCTGTTGCAGAACCTGCATTAAAGTCTAACTCTTCTAATCTGATTGAATACGTTCCAGCTCCTGTGTAAGAATACTGCGCTGAATGTAATAAGTAGTATGTTTGTCCTGGAGTCAATCCACAAACTGCCCATTCTGGCGCATTTGTATTTCCAAATAATACTCCATTGTCATTCGCTCCAATTAAGTTGTACTGACTGTAATCTCCACAATTCGTAGTTTCATACACCGCCATTTTACTTAAATAGTTCACATCAGTACCTGTAATCATCATATCTCCAGAAGCTGGTGCTGTAAATGTGTACCACGTACTTCTGTAAATTTGTGATTGCCCCCAACCTTGTGTACTGTAGAACCCATCTGTTGGTGGCTCAATTGCCGCAATACCTGGGTCATTTTGTGCACCGTTGTTGTATAAAATATATGCACTTCCATTCACCTGTAATTCTTGAGCGAAACAAGAAGAATCGTTATCTAAGAATGCCAAGAAGTTTACTGGTCCTACATATAAAGATGTATCACCTGAAGCACAAACTGTTTGTACATACATGTCATAAACACCCGAAGCAATTAAGTTTTGATCTACGATAGTATCTGCAAAAACCGCAGAACCTGTGTTGTATTCTGTTGCTGTTGGTCCGTAAACCCCCTGTCCAGAAGGAACATAAGTAACATTGTAGTTCACCGGTAACTGACCAGAGTTATTTGGTTGCCAGTTCCAAGAAGCAAAAATACTATCTGGAGCTGCACCTGAACCAATTCCGAATGGGTTCGCACACTCAGGAGCCGTTTGGTGTTGTACCAACATACCTGAAGAAGATAAAGGAGCAGTTGGATCACAATCTGCGTATACATAAACATCGTAATCTGTAAGCTGATCAAGTCCAGTAATCGTATCAAAAGTGTTTGAAGTAGTAATCGTACCTAAACCTCCAGTTGCTGGATCAAATCCTTCTAAACCATAAACGATAGTCCATTGTGTTTCTTGCGCAAGACCTTGATTCCATGTTAATCCAATTTGGTTGTAATCATAAGTAGTAACCTGTAAGTTTTCAACGTTTGGACAATCTGTGTAGAAGAAATGTGCACAAGAGTTGTTCATTAGGAAGTTAGGGTCACTTGAAGAAACAGTTATATCTTGAGTTCCTGCAATTCCTATATCCGCATTATCACCGTAGTCATCATTAGAGTTTGATCCTCCAAAAATCACATCATCATATACATAATAGAATTCTTGCGTTGCTTCTTCAAACTGCATTTGGAAGTTCACGGTAGGTGCTCCAACACTTCCTGAGAAGTTACAGATGTTGTGCCAGTGAATAATCAATGTTCTATTTGGTGCAGAACCTACTACATCCCAGTATACATTACCTGTTTCACTGTCTAAGTCATCTCCCCAAATATAAAGTGTTCCATCTGCCATGGTGTTGAAGTTTCCTCCAAACCCAACATTTCCTGTTTGAGTTCCTAAAATCACCCCACCGTTGTTACCAACAGTAATATCTGTGATTAAGTTTCCTTGGTATAAAATAGGGAAAGGCAAAGTAATTCCAGCCTCTGAATCATCTGTTAATCCTAAATCTGTACCTGTACCAGAAATATCTACGAATCCGATAGTAGGACAAGCAACATCCCAATCTATAAATTGACCAACACCATAAGTATTGAATGTAACCGGACCGTAATAAATTGATGTATCACCAGGACCACAAATTACTCTTACATAAGCATCGTAAAATGAATTGGTAGTTAAACCTGTGATATCTTGCGTAGTATTAGAGGTAACTGAATTACTTGTACCCGATCCTGGGTTAAACCCTGTTGCACCGTATTCTACAATAAAGTTTGCTCCAGTAGACACCCATTCTACATTGGCATCACTGTTACTTGCTGTGTTCACGTAGAAATCAATAACAGGAGAACATTGAGCTGTAACCGAAACTGGACCTTCAACAAAACTAGTATCTCCATTTGTACATACGTGGTAAACATAAAAATCATATGTGTTACCCGAAGTCAATCCTGAAACAGTACCAGATGAAGTTGTTTCGTTTTGCACGTTCGTAAAGGTACCTGGAGTAAATCCAACAGGACCATGTTCAATAATGTATGAGTTTCCTGCTCCTCCAGTACTTAGATCCCAGTCTAAAGTAACCGAAGTTGCTGTAGCACTCGTAGAAATTAAATTGGTAGGATTCTCAGCACAGAAGTTTGCTGGGTCATAAATTAAAAAGTCATCAATGGCGATATCATTGTAAAAATCATTTGAGTTACCTCCAGATTCTGCTCTAAACCTAAGTTTTACCGTGTTGACTCCAGCGTTGTCATAAATATGAGCAGAAACATCTAAAATATTCTCTACCCAATCAGGACCTGTATCCCCTTGGTAAACGTCAACTTGACTCCAAGTTGAACCATCAAAAGCTTCTACATACAATAAATTAAAGGGAGTCAAAGAACCTGTGTAATAACTTTTGCTCCAAAATGACATCATCACCGTACTTGCGGATCCCACATCAAATTCCGGAGTTTCAAGGACAACTGCAACATCAGAAGAAGAGAAATCCATCCATGCAAAATCACCATTGACCACACCATTTGTGTGATCCGATGTCCCAGCCATGTCGTATCCTGGTGAACCAGAAAATACCCATGGCCCACCAGTTTGAGAAGATTGATTCCAACAGGTGGGTGTACTATTACTGGTAAAATCCTCCATCCAAGGCAGATTATACACACATTGTGCCTACACCCCCATTGCAGCAAGAACCGCTGCCGAGAGAGAAAGTAATTTGTTTTTCATAGTTTATAGTTTATCATTTATAGTTACTATTAAAAACAACGGGAGGAAATCCATACGCGTTGGAAATTTTTAGCATAAAAAAGGGGGAGAAAGCCTCAAGCCCTCTCCCCTTCTGAATTTTAAACTTCTATTTTATTCAATTACTATTCTTAAAGTATTCTTAGAAGTTTGGTTAGACAACTGAATAAGATAAACACCTGAAGTTAGATCAGATAAATCCAATTTCATTTCAGTTCCTGCATTTAATTTATCTGAAGCACGGAAAACTACTCTTCCGTTTACATCAATAACATGGATGTCAAAATCTTCATGTTCACCTTCAGAAACAAGATTTACGATACCTTGAGTTGGGTTCGGGTAAAGTGAAATTCCTTCAATGGTATTTTCAACTAAACCTAACCAATCACATGATGGATTAACAATTACAACCACCAATGAAGTATCATCCGGACAAACGCCATTTCCTGCTACATAATCGTAGTTAAATTGTCCAGGAATTGTTCCTGCCGGTGGAATATCACTCGTCAATGCATTATCCTGAGGATCATACCATGTACCACCTAAATCAACATTTCCAGTCAACCCAGAATACAAGTTAATCGGTTCATTTTTACATACATTAATTGACCCGTCATTACCCGCACTTGAAGGAGGGTAAATTTCTACTTGACCAATTACAGAATCATACGAACAACCCAATTGAACTCTGTACTCGAAGTTATAAACTTGAGAAGCCAATACTGTAGTAGCAAATAAAGAATCGGATTGGAACTGACCTGTGTTGGCCAAATCTATCCAATTTCCATATTCGATGTCGTAACCTGCTATAGAATTGAACAAGCTTACCGTATCTCCAATACAAGCATCTACTATTCCTGTAGCAGTACCTGCGTTAAAGTCTATCTCCGTTAAACGGATAGAGAAATTCCCTTGTGTACTGAAGTTTGCGGAGTGTAGTAAATAATATGTTTGACCAGGAGTTAATCCACAAACCACCCATTCTGGAGCAGCAGTTGAACTAAATAGAACCCCGTTATCATTCGCTCCAATTAAATTGTATTGGTTGTAATCACCACAGTTAGTAGTTTCATAAACGGCCATTTTACCAGAGAAATTCACGTCTGTTCCAGAAATCATAACATCACCTGATGCTGGAGCCGTAAAGGTATACCATGTAGTTCTGTACATGTTTTGGTTACCCCAACCATCTGTTGTGTTAAATCCTGTTGCTGGAGGTGCAATTCCTGATACACCTGGATCTAATTGCGCTCCATTGTTGTAGAGTAAATAAGGTAGACCATTCACTTGAAGCTCTTGAGCATAACATGAAGAGTCATTATCCAAGAAAGCCAAGAAGTTTACTGGACCAACATAAATAGAGGTATCTCCTGTATTACAAATTGTTTGGATGTAAACATCGTAAATTCCGGATGCAATTAAATTCGGGTCAAAAATAGAATCAGCGAATATTGCAGAACCTGTATTGTACTCTGTTGCCGAAGGACCGTAAACACTTTGTCCGGATGGAACATAAGAAATATTGTAGCTCGTTGGCAATTGACCAGAACCATTCGGTTGCCAGTTCCAAGAAGCGTAAATACTATCTGGCGCAGAGCTCGCACCAATTCCAAATGGATTCGCACATAAAGGTGCCGTTTGATGTTGAATTAACATTCCTGATGACTGCAAAGGAGCTGTAGGATCACAATCTGCGTATACATACACATCATAATCTGTCAATTGCGTTAAACCTGTAATTGTATCAAAAGTGTTACTTGTTGTCATAGAACCCAATCCTCCGGTAGCTGGATCAAATCCTTCTAATCCCCAAACAATTGTCCATTGACCCTCTTGTGCCAAACCTTGGTTCCACGTCAATCCTATTTGATCGTAATCGTAAGTTGTTATCTGAATGTTCTCAACATTTGGACAATCTGTGTAGAAGAAGTGTGCACAAGAATTGTTGGTTAAGAAATTCGTATTGTTGGTAGAAATTGTGATGTCTTGAGTACCCGACAAACCTATGTCAGCGTTTGCACCAAAATCATCATTGGCATCTGTACCTCCGAATACCACATCATCATACACATAATAAATTTCTTGAGTAGCCTCTTCAATTTGAATTTGGAAGTTTACAGTAGGATCTCCCACTGCTCCTGCAAAATTACAGATGTTGTGCCAGTGAATAATCAAAGTTCTGTTCGGTGCAGTACCTACAGCTTGCCAATATACATTTCCTGTTTCCTCGTCCAAATCATCTCCCCAAATAAAGAGATAACCATCTGCTAGGGTATTGAAGTTTCCTCCATAACCTACGTTACCTGAAGTTGCTCCTAGTATAATACCACCATTGTTTCCAACTACTATATCTTGTACTAAGTTACCTTGATATAAAATAGGGAAAGGTGATACGAAAGTAGCCTCTGTATCATCACCTAGACCTAGGTCTGTACCAGTACCTGAAATATCCACAAAACCAATAGTTGGACAAGCAACATCCCAATCAATGAACTGTCCTACCCCATAAGTATTGAAAGTAACCGGTCCAAAATAAGTTGAAGTATCACCAGGCCCACAAATAACTCGAACGTAGGCATCGTAGAAAGAGTTAGAGGTCAACCCATTGAGGTCCTGATTCGTTTGTGCAGTAACGGTATTAGACGTTCCCGACCCTGGATTAAATCCTGTAGTACCATATTCCACTATGAAATTCGCTCCTGAAGAAACCCATTCTACGTTAGCACTACCCGTAGAGGCTGTATTCACGTAAAAATCTGTTACAGGAGAACATTGTGCAATTGCAGATAAAGGACCGATAGCGGTAGACGTATCTCCCAAGGTCACACAGTTTTGGTAAACATAAAAATCGTAAGAGTTACCAGCTGTTAATCCAGAAACCGTTGCTGGTGCCCCTGTGTTGTTTACGTAAGTCCCTGTTCCAGGAGTAAATCCAGGTGCACCGTATTCTACAATGTAGTTAGAACCTGTACCTGCCCAATCCAAGGTAACTGAATTTGCTGTAGCTCCGAGTACTTGACCATTAGATGGAGCAAAACAGAAGGTGGATCCTTCAAATACCTCTACATCGTCCAATAATAAGTCATTGTAGTAGGCATAAGTCGTATTGGTTGGCTCACCTCTAAATCTAAATTTGATAAGGTTGGTATTGTAGATGTAAGGGGTGAAATCATAGTAGAATTCTGTCCAGTTACTTCCATTCTCACCTTGTTCCATGGCAACAGTTACCCAAGACACTCCATTGTATGCCTCAACAAAAAGTTGGTTAAAAGTACCCATTAGATTTAGGTTACTTGCGTTTGTAACCGTACTTATATGCCAAAATCTTAGTGCCGGAGCTGTTAACCCTGAAACATCAATTTCTGGAGATTCTAAACAAGTTCCTGCATCAGGAACTGAGAAATCTATCCATGCAAAGTCTGAACTTGAAACCCCTCCTGTATGATCCTGTGTTCCAGACACATCGTATCCAGGGTTTCCATTAAATACCCATCCACTACCTGTTGTTTGATAAGTCAACCAGCATGTAGGCGCTGAGTTTGCCGTAAAGTTTTCGATAAAGGGTGCAGTGACTGGCGTACACTGCGCGCGAACTCCCAAAACTGAAAGCAGCATTGTGGAGACCATTAGTAATTTCTTTTTCATCGTATAAAAGTTTATTCATTCGTTCCCTAAACGTATTTCAATACAGTAGGGTTGGAATATTTAACAAAAAAGATATAAAATGTTAAAGCGGTACGAAAAACAAAAACCTAAGGTCAATTCTTCAATATTCCTATCTTTGAAACTCTGAAAAAAAACAAGAATGAATTTATCATTAGAAAATAAAACTGCCGTAGTTTGTGGTAGTACTCAAGGAATAGGATTAGCAAGTGCAAAAGAACTAGCGCTATTGGGTGCTAATTGTGTATTGGTTGCAAGAAGTGAAGACAAACTCAAGCTTGCAGTGGCCGAATTAAGTAACAATGGTACTCAAAACCACGGTTATATGGTTGCTGATTTCTCAAAACCAGAAGAATTAAAATCTATTATAGAAGAATGGGCGAAGGAAAACCAAGCTAACATCTTAGTGAATAATACAGGTGGACCAAAAGGCGGACCTATTCATGCAGCAGAAATTTCTGAGTTCACAAATACTTTCCAACAACATTTGATTTGTAACCACATCATGGTTCAAGCTTTAATGGAGGGAATGAAAGCAGCTGGTTACGGAAGAATTGTAAACATTATCAGTACTAGTGTTAAACAACCGCTTGATGGATTAGGTGTGAGTAACACAATACGTGGTGCTGTTGCAAACTGGAGCAAAACCTTGGCTAATGAATTAGGTCAATTCAATATCACGGTAAACAATGTTTTACCGGGAGCTACAAACACGATTCGTTTGAGTTCAATTATTGAAAATAAAGCTGAGAAAACAGGAGGTAATGTTGAGGACATTAAAGAAGGTATGGCGAACCAAAGTCCTATGAAGAGAATTGCAGAACCTGAAGAAGTTGCAAATGCCGTTGCATTTTTATGTTCTCCTGCAGCGAGCTACATCAACGGAATTAACGTTCCTGTTGATGGAGGAAGAACGAAATCATTATAGTTTAAAAGATACAAGAATAGAAAAGGAGATCCTAGGATCTCCTTTTTTTATTTCAATACATTGACGTGTCCTACAATGATTTCTTCATCATTGTTTATGGATTTATATTTTACCTTGTATATATAAGTACCGTCTTTTACGATGTTTCCTCGTGGATTTGTTCCGTCCCATTGGAAATTAACATCTTGCGAACTAAATATCAATTCTCCCCATCGATTAAAAATCCCTATTTCAAATTCTACAACATTTACAGCACTAACTTCGAAAAAGTTATTGTGTCTGTCGTTATCCGGTGTAAAGGTATTGGGTATATATAAATAGAATTCTGGTAATATAACTATCGCTTTTGTTATGGAATCTATACAACCTTTATCATCCTCACCTATTAACTGCACATAATAGGTACCGGGATCATCGTAGGTATTATTGGGGTGTACAAGGTTAGAAGTGTTTCCATCCCCAAAATCCCATGAATAATAGGTAGAGTTCTGTGATATATTTTGGAAAGTTATGGGTAAACCCTGATAAACCGTTCCTGAACTAACCAAGAAATCTACATTCGGTTTCACCACTACAACTTGTACAAATTCAGAAACTGTAAACGTTCCACAATCATCATAAACTTGTACTTCATAGGTTGTTGTATTTAAAGGATTAACAGTCACGGTTGTAGAACTATCATCCAAGGCTGGCCAATAATAGTAATGGTTACCAAATCCTCCTGTTGCAGATGCTGTAAGAACAACGGTCTCACCCGGACAAATTTGCGGGGGGTCATTAACTGTCACTTCAAGGGGCGGACTCAACACCGTAAAATTAATTGTATCACTTATTACATTACCACATTGATCTGTAACCACAATAGCATACACTGTGCTTGTATCTGGAGCTATATTTAATGAATCTATATTACTGATGTAACCATCCTGACTACTCCACCATGAGTATTGGTAAATCCCTGCACCTCCAGACGCGTTACTGTACAAGGTGTATGGAACATAGGGACATTGTTCTACAATATCAAGAGTAGCATCTAATTCCAAAGGAGGATAAGATGGAACCGTGACTTCAACGGTTGTTTGTGCCGTTTGATCTAAACAATCATCGGTAACCGCAACGGAGTATGTGGTTGTTGAAGTTGGACTCACCACAATAGACTGGGTAGTATCACCTGTATTCCAGAGGTAAGTAAGCTTCCGCCTCCTCCAGAGGCAACGGCGGTTAACTGAACTAATTCCCCAGGACAGGTAACAGTTTCGTCCGCAACTTCTACTTCAACATTCTCTAAATCATTAATAAAAAGCTCAAAAGTTTGGGCATTATTATTCCCACAGGCATCGGCAATGAAAAAGTCTAGAATAATATTTTCTTGCCCCTCGGCTATTCCATCTGCAAGGGCTGTAAAGGTGAAAGTTTGTGTAACTTGTCCTGCAGCAAAATTTATTGAATTGGGTATATTCGTATAATCCACTCCTTCAGTAGCTGTCCCTGAAGTAGCGATAGTTATTGTTTCTGCTTGATTTACTCTGTAACCATGTCTAGTAATTTCGAAGGTGGCATCCACACAACCTTCAGCCATGATATTTGAAGAACCAAAAGCTAAACTAGATAATTCGTAATCAATGGTTACAGGAGACTCAGAGCTCAAGGAGTTTGCTTCTAAAAATATTCCAGAGTCGTATAAACCATCCCCTACATCGGCAATAGCAATAATCAGGTGATAGGTTTCTCCACATTCTACTGCACTAATAGCTTGTAGGGGTGTGGTAAATCCATCGTATTGAACGTAATAATTATTTGAATTTTCTGGAAAAGTACTTCCGTTACCATTGTTTACATAGTACGCACAGTTCGTACAATTTCCATTGTTATTGAAACCATTGTTCACATTGTTGATGGCCACGGGATCATTTGTTCCAGGAATGATGGCCATATTTTTTTCTCCTCCAGGTATACCAGGACCAGAAATAAAGAAGGCGAATACGTCGTTAAATTCTGAATTCACAAACTCCGGATACTCCTCAGAGGCAAACACATAATTAAATTTCACGGTATCACTGAAAGGAATAAAATCGAACTCAAGTATAGTGGCATCAAAGGTTGAACTTCCATTCACTAGAGCATCTAATTTAGTAAATCCTCCACCATTCAAAGAAACTCCCGCACTTGCCTGATTATTTGGTCCGTGTGGACCGGCTGGACTATTTGCTATAGTACCTGTTGTAAGAATGACACCTTCGTCTAGGCCAATGTTTGTGTTTGCTCCGTTGAAATAACCAATAGAACCTGGCGAACCAACGTAATTGATGTTGGAAATCTGAACCCCAGTTCCGAGCAAGACATTTTGAACCAAATTATTTGGAGTATTCGCGGTAGTAACCAACTGACCGAAGGCCGTTTGACTCAGAATTAATAATATGACGATTAGACTTCTCACTAGTACTTATAAAAATAACGAAAAAAAGGGAACAAAGTTGTTTTGAAGTAAACAATAAGTAAGCCAAAAAATTATAAATTCTACCTCTCCAATTTTAATTTGACGACCAAGGATATTATATTCACCGAAAGCCTTGTATTTTTGTTGAAATGAAAGAGAAAAAGAGTTTTTGGAAGAAGCTTACGCGAACAACTAAAATTGCTGGTTACAATACAGAAACCTTTCAAGAGAAATGGGGCTTCAAATTGAACCGTATTCAGATGTTTAGCTTAATGATTTTGTTCACCATAATCATAGCTGGGATACTTATATCTCTACTCATCTTCACACCTCTCGGCTACCTAATGCCTGAGGGTTACTCGAATCCGAACAAAGTGAAATACGAAAAAGCTCTGGAGGAAACTAAACGTCTTGAACACGAAATTGAAACGCAAGATATGTACTTAGAAAACTTGCGTAAAGTAATACTTGGAGAAATTTCTGTTGATTCCGTTTACTACAGTAAACCCGAAGAAATCAATTTGGAGAATGTTGTTTTAGACACCACACGTTCTCAAAATGAACTAAAATTAGCGGCAGAAATTAACAAGTCTATCGAAGAAGGAAATGTAAATCAAACGACAACTATAGATGTAGGTGACTTACTTTTCATGGATCCGGTAAAAGGAGTTATTAGTCAAGGATTTAACGGAGGAAACCATCCAGGGGTAGATATTAGTGTGCCGGAAGGAAGTAATGTGAAAGCTTGTTTGGATGGAATTGTAATTTCTAGTTTATATTCAGAGGAAGATGGTTATTCTATCATCATTGCGCATGACAATGGGTATACAACCATATACAAACACAACCAAGAAAATTTAAAACACGCTGGAGACAAAATTAAAAAAGGAGACCTTATCGCTCTTGCTGGAAATACTGGTGAGCATACAACAGGACCTCATCTTCACTTTGAAATTTGGCAAAATTCGGAGCCCCTTAATCCTTTGGGACTAATGTCCTTCAAGTAAATAGCCCTTCTCTATAGACTTTTTGATAAAAATCAACTATTTTTGCGGCGTTAAAATCCAGTTATGAAAAAAGACGTTCAAAATATTGTAAAAGCTATGAACCAGAGATTTGTAGCACACCCATGGCACGGAATTACTATCGGAGAAGATACGCCAAAGAAGATCAATGCATTTATCGAAATCATTCCTTCAGATGCGATTAAGTATGAAGTAGACAAAGATTCTGGGTTCATTATGGTAGACAGACCTCAGAAATTTTCTAACCACATGCCGTGCATGTACGGATTTGTTCCACAAACTTACTGTGATACAAAAGTTGCTGAATATGCAAACGAGAAAACTGGTCGTACAAACATCGTTGGTGATCAAGATCCTTTAGATATCTGTGTTCTTTCTGAAAGAGAAGTAAACCGTGGAAACATCTTGGCTGAAGCTATTCCTGTTGGAGGATTCAGAATGATAGACGGTGGTGAAGCTGATGACAAAATCATCGCAGTATTGAAAGGTGACCAAGCTTACGGAAACATTCAAGACATCGCTGAATTGCCAGAAATGGTATTGAACAGAGTAAAACACTTCTTCTTAACGTACAAAGATTTAGAAGGTACAGCGAAAGAAGTTGAAATTACTCACGTTTACGGAAAAGAAGAAGCGTACGAAGTAATCAAAAGATCTAACGAAGATTACATCAACAAATACGGTAACGCTGACGAAAACTTAGTAAACGCTTTGTTAGAAGCTATGAAGGTTGACGCATAATTGTAGACCACAACATTATAATAAAAACCTCGTTCTATTTTTTAGAGCGAGGTTTTTTCTTTTTAAGAACTTGCTTACATTGGCAACTCAACTCAGATAGAAACATGCGCAGTTTACTTTTCTTTTTGCTCCTTCCCTTGTTCAGCTTTGGACAAATACAATTTAGTCAAACCAAATTCGACTTGGGTGAAATCAATGTGAACACCCCTCGATTTATAGATTGTGAAGTAAACAACAAAGGAGATAAAGCGCATTACATACTTTCAGTAAAAACTCCACCGGAAGTTACTTACATCCATCAAGGTTCTTTATTGCAACCAGGCGATGGTATTACCCTGCGTATTCAAGCTAACCCAAGAAGCAAAGGAAAGTTTGCCTATACCGTTTTGGTCTATACAAGTAACCAACAAGCTCCAACGGAAATCGTCATCAAAGGAAATGTAAAATCCTTGCCGCAGAAATTAGACAACAACTTTACAAGATGTCCGGCATTTGGCGTAAAAACACCCCAAAACATAGCAGAAGAAACAAGCTTCAAACTTACGGTCTTAGTTAGAGATTCCATCACCCAAGAACCTCTTTCGAAAAGTGAATTGGTACTATTACAGCGCGGAAAGGCCATAGTGGATGATAGAACAGATAAAAATGGTGAATACAGCAATACTGTTCCGCTGGGGTACACTTATTTCTATGCCGCACATCCAGGATATTACACGAAAGAAAAAGGTGCCTACATCAATTTCCAACGCAATTATGTGATCATAGATTTGGTAAAAGCTCCTACAACCATCCCTGAGCCACTTCCTGAAGAAATAGCAGAAAATATACCTGAAGAGGAAATAGTTGTGGTAGAGGAAGAAAGCGAAGAAATAGAGATCCCTATAGAAACAGAGGAAGAAGAAATTGAAATTGTAATTGAAGAAGAGCCTCAAGAAGAAACGGTAGTTATTGTTATTGAAGAAGACCCTAAACCAATCGAGGAGGTCACCCAAGAAACACCCGCTGAATCTGAGGTCGTGGAAGAAGAGACAACTCCAACTCCCGTGGAAGAAACACCTCAAATTGTGGAGTTAAAAGATTTGGACTCGAACGACTTTTCTGAAGAATATTTTTTGCCGACCAATGTGGTTTTTGTGATCGACGTGAGTTCTTCTATGCGCTCGCACGATAAGTTAGAATTGATGAAGTACTCTTTGTATCAATTAACAGATATGTTACGTCCAACGGATAAAATCGCACTTGTAAGCTATTCTTCTGATGTGGAAGTATTGATGAGCGCCACTTCAGGAATGTACAAAGACTCCATAAAATCTATGGTAGAAAGCATGGAAGCCTCCGGTTATACTTCAGGTGGAGAAGCCATTAAAATCGGGTATAAAGAAGCCTTGAAAAGTTACATTCCGGATGGAAACAACCAAGTAATTATCATTACAGATGGGGCATTCAATAGAAACTCTAGTGATTATAAACGTACCATCAGAAGATACAAGCGTAGAAACATCAATCTAAGCGTAGTCGGAATTAAAAACTCACCCTCTGCCAGAGCAGAAATGGAACAAGCCAGTAACATTGGTCAGGGTACTTTCATCCCTATCAACAACCTTAGCGATGCTCGCCATAACCTTGTACAAGCCATTCGTAGGTTGAGTTATAGATACTAGACCTGAAAGTTTGAAGGTTTGAGTGTTATAGAATTTAAAAATTTAAGCATCAACCTGCGGTTGGATATTTAAAGATTTAAGGACATTCATGATCGGAGGGCTCCAAGATTCAATAATTTGAGGGATTTGATGATTTGAGTGTTAGGATATTCGATTACTTGAAGGATTTGAACATTTGAAGGATTTGATGCGAACTACGTTCGTGATTTGAAAGATTTGACTATTGACACTTCCACTGTAGCTCCGTGCAACGCGCCGCTTGAGAACTCGTAATAGCTAGTTTCCTTTGGTTTTAAGAAATTAAGCACCAAACTGTCGATGATTATTTAAAAATTAAAAAAAGTTCTCTTCGTGTTCTTTGTGAACTACTCTGAGAACTTTGTGGTTAATCCACACCAAACACTTATTGTAGTAATCTTTGAATTGTTGAATCCTTGAATTGTTGAATCTTTGAATTGTCGAATTCTTGAATTACCTCCTTACTCAAACTCAACACTCCCCTCTCTAACAATCAAAAAGTCTAAGGGTCTAAAAGTCCCCAATCCACTTTAGAATCCCTCCAAATTCGTTAAAGATTTTACAACATGCATACGCAGTATTTTTTAATGTTTATTTTTGTTGGACAATAAACATGGAAACAACACGTAAAATAGCGGTTATTGGCGGTGGTAGTTGGGCTACTGCTTTGGTTAAAATTCTGGTTACCAACTTGCCTAAAGTAGGTTGGTGGATGCGTAACGAAGATGCTGTTGCACACATCAAGAAATACAAGAAAAACCCGCGCTATTTACAATCGGTAGAATTTGACACCGATAAGATAGATGTTACCACAGATATCGTACGTGTAATTGAAGAAGCGGAGATTTTGATCATCGCTACTCCTTCTGCCTTTTTAAATGATTTGTTCGAGCCTATCGATAAATCAATTTTTAAAGGAAAATATGTTTTCTCTGCCGTAAAAGGTATCGTTCCAGAATACAACGCTATTCCTGCGCGTTTCATCCACAAGACCTTCGATATTCCTTACGATGATATCGGTATTATTTGTGGACCTTGTCACGCCGAGGAAGTAGCCCTAGAGCGTTTATCTTACCTTACCCTGGCTTGTTCTAACGAAGAATTGGCCGAAGAAATGGCAGAAATCATGGCTTCGCGTTTTATCAAAACAACGGTGTCAGACGACCTGTTCGGAACAGAGCTTTCTGCCGTATTGAAAAACGTTTACGCTTTGGCCTCTGGTATTTGTGCTGGTTTAGGCTATGGTGACAACTTCCAAGCGGTATTGATTTCAAATGCCATTCAGGAAATAGAGAACTTTATTGATGAAGTGAGTCCGATTCACCGTGATGTAAAGACAAGTGCCTACCTCGGAGATTTGTTAGTGACTTCTTACTCCAAATTCTCCCGTAACAGAACCTTTGGTTTTATGATCGGTAAAGGATACTCTGTAAAAACCGCACAATTGGAAATGGACATGATCGCCGAAGGTTATTATGCAACCAAGAGTGTGATGGAAATCAACAAAAAATTCCAAGTTGAAATGCCCATCGTAGAAGCGGTATACAATATCATCTACGAAAAGATAGCACCTGTTATCGAAATGCGTATTTTGACGGATAAGCTATCTTAGATTTTTAGACTTTTAGATATTTAGACGGTTAGAGAACTGTAGTTAATTCTACTTGTTTCGGCCCCTCGACTTCGCTCGGGAACCTATAAAAACAATCTTCTGTTACGTTTCAAATTAGGTTATCGAGATGAGCGTTGTAAGATGTCAATTTAATGTTAAAAGGCATAATTATTAACCACAAAGAACTCCAAGGCTTACACAGAGTTCACTAAGGAGTTTAATCATACCCATTAAAAACAACCTCACCTACTGTTTTGCTTTTCCAATATTTGATTTGTTCAATTTCTATATCATCTAAAGCGGAAAGTTCTTCTTCTTTAAAAATTCTATTTAACTCATCATTAGACATAGGAAACACATCTATTGGCACACCTTTAAGTTGAGTCAATAAATCTTCCGGGAAATCAATGTATTTATTGTTCATCCAAGAACCTTTCTCTTCTACCAAAGCTAAATACCAATATGTAGAATTAATAAGTAAATCAAAGGCTACTTTATTCTTCACATTGCTTACAGTTACCTGCCAAAAATTAGAAGAATCTGAAGGTGGAACTAGACTTTTAAAATCAATGAAATAAGGGAAAACAATTTGTTGAAGAAATGAAATTATCTCATCTCTTGAATGATGGCTTTGTGAATTAAATCCTATTATACCTTTTCTGAATGTGTTCATTTAAGCAGTAATTACCACCAAGTTAATCATCCTCGAATTAAAACAACAATTCCTTTTTAAATTTTGAACCTTGAATTTTAAATTAACACTCAAACAGGGACAGTAGCGGCAGCTCCCCAATAATGTTGGGGACTATAGCGGATGGCCCGATCCCCAAGTCGCTTGGGGAGTTTGCCAAAACAATCTCAAAAAAGTAGAAAAACTTAACCTTATCTTCACATGCTTCTCCTTGATTTTCCGTAACTTAAGGTCATGCGAAAATTGACTGAACTCGAAATCGAACAAGCCTTGAAAACCTTAGACGGTTGGGCCTTGAAAGAAGGGAAATTGTGTAGTGAATTTGTGTTCGAAGATTTTAAATCTGCCTTTGCTGCGATGACGGAAATTGCGCTTCATGCAGAAGAAATACAACACCACCCGGAATGGTGCAATGTGTACAATAAATTGGAAATACGATTATTTACGCACGACATACAAAGCCTGAGTATGCTAGACCTACAATTGGCGACCATCATAAATGCGATGGGAAGAAATTACAAGGTGAAACGCATTGTTCCGGAGACAGTAAATGCTCCCTTACTTCCTAGCTCTTAGCAAGTGACCGTAGAACATTTGGTTGCCGTATTTGGTTTCCATCCACAATTCATTTAAAGTAGTGTTTTGTGGCTTGAAATAACGTTTGCTCGTATTGGCTATGTCTTGTAACTCTACACGGGGAGAATAAGTGTTTAAAATGAGCAATCCTCCTTTGTTTAATAGATTATAAGCGGTAGCGATGAGGACATCTAACTTCTCCTCTATTTTCCAACGCTCTCCTTTGGCACCTAATCCAAATGCGGGAGGGTCCATGACGATAACATCGTAGGTATTTCCTCTTTTCACTTCTTTGGCGGCAAACTTTAGGGCATCGTCGCATATCCAACGAATGTCGTTTAAACCTGAACTTTCCATGTTCTCTTTGGCCCAAGTGATGAGTTGCTTTACAGAATCCACGTGGGTCACATCGGCCCCAGTAGATTTGGCGACCACAGAAGCAATTCCGGTATATGCGAAAAGGTTCAAGAATTTCTTATCGGCACTTAATTCTTCGCGCAATACTTCCCAATTGGTAGCTTGCTCGGGGAACATCCCCAAATGTTTAAATTGCGTGGTTGCTAAGTTAGCCGTAAGCTCGTGAAAGTGAATTTGCCATTGTTCCTCCACAGGTTTCAATTGCTGCCACTTTCCTTTTTGTTTACCGGTATCAATAAACTTCAAGTGAGCCATTTCTTGCCACTTACTCTTGGGTAATTTGCTCTTAAAATAGGCTTGCACTTCCGGACGAATGGTAATGATATCTCCCCAACGCTCAAGTTTTTCACTTCCTCCTGCGTCTATGAGTTCATAATCTGCCCAACCTGTGGTGTATAAAGGATTATTTTTCTTCATTCTCCTCTTTTAAAGCTTTGTCTACCTCTTCCATTTTCTTGTAAAACTCTTCTCCATAAGCAGAAATCAAAGGTTCTTTTAAGAAACGGAAAATACTCACGTTTAACTTGTCGCCACACTCACATGCAGGTTTACAAATTGGCCATTCGTGGTAATTCAATGCTTCAAAATCGCGGTACTTTTTAGCACGGATAGGGTAAAGGTTACACGATTGTGGTTTCTTCCAGTCAATTTTTCCATCGCGCCATGCTTGTTCTATGGTACAAAGGGCAGTTCCTTTATCGTCATACCCGACAAAGGCACATTCGGCTCCGTTTACCAAAGTAGTTACGGGTTCGTTGTCGTAATCCATGTAGAAAACCCCTTGCTCTTCAACGGCCTCTATCCCTTCTTTACGCATATAAGGTTTTACATCCTCGTATACATCTTCCAAGATACTCACCTCTTCCTCTGTCAAGGGTGCACCCGAATCTCCGGCTACACAACACTCTCCCTTACACGCACTTAAATCGCAAACGAATTTCTTTTGGAATATCTCTAAAGAAACTACTTTATCGTCTATCTCTACCAACATAGTGCAAAGGTAGTTAAGAATTAAGAATTAAGAGTGCTGAATTAGGAATTATGACCTTCCCTAAATAGGGTTGACCATATTCTCCCCAAAACAAAAAAAGGGAGTCAACCCATAGCTGCTCCCCCTCAAAAATTCTTAATTCAAAATTCTTAACTCTTAATTGGCATCACATTTTAAGAAAATCTCCCAAGTTATCCTTGATGGCATAGCCTTTAGCCTGTTGTGATTTACTGAGTTTTTCTTTTTCAACCAGCATCCAAAGAATGAGTTCTTTTAGGAAAAGTTTATCTTCTTCTTTTTTCACATTGGGTTGCAAATCGTTGAGAATTTCTTCCAAAGGTGTAACTCTATTTAAAGCCGCTGCATATTCTTGATTGTTGGCCGCAAGCGTCAATTCAAAGGCATCGTTTTCTACAAACCAATTCACCACCTTTTGGTACCATTGCTCTACCCCAGGTTTTTCAAGGTTAGAGATTTTCGGGAAGAATTGTTCGCTCAAACTTAAGATGGCATCGCCAATTAAATATTCAGCGACGCGAGCAGCTCCTTCTTGTTCTCCCTCATACACCAATTCTACTTTTCCGGTAATGGCTGGAATGATGTTTAAAAAGTCTGTTAATCGAATAGCTGTAGTTGCATCTCCGGCCAAAAACATTCTGCGCTCTGCACTGGCAATTAAATTTTGTAAAGCCGTAATACTCAAACGAGCACTCACCCCACTTTTCTCGT
The DNA here is from genome assembly GCF_900116425.1 of Lishizhenia tianjinensis. Taxonomy (GTDB): domain Bacteria; phylum Bacteroidota; class Bacteroidia; order Flavobacteriales_D; family Crocinitomicaceae; genus Lishizhenia; species Lishizhenia tianjinensis. The sequence goes on from NZ_FPAS01000004.1 coordinate 60,492, forward strand.
CTACGTAATCACTTTTTCTGGCTTCAAAAGAGATCTGTTCTACGAGTTGTCGGGCCAATTCATTGATGTGTATTTCTTCTTTCTTCCCAATTACTTTTTCAACCTCTTGTTGGGTGATTTTCTTGGCCACTTCCATGCTTTGTGGATAGTGCGTTAAAATTTGAGAACCTATTCTATCTTTTAAGGGAGTAACGATACTTCCTCTGTTGGTATAATCTTCTGGGTTGGCTGTAAATACAAACTGCATATCCAAGGGTAAACGCAATTTGAAACCTCTAATTTGTATATCTCCTTCTTGTAAAATATTGAAGAGGGCTACCTGTATTCTGGCTTGTAAATCAGGAATTTCATTGATTACGAAAATACAACGGTTGGCACGTGGTATCATACCAAAGTGGATGACTCTATCATCGGCATACGACAATTTTAAATTGGCTGCTTTGATAGGATCTACATCTCCAATGATATCAGCTACGGTTACATCTGGCGTTGCTAATTTCTCGGCAAATCTATCGGAACCGTGCAACCAAGAGATAGGTGTTAAATCTCCCTGTTTGGCAACCATCTCCTTCCCATAGCGCGACAAAGGAGCAAAAGGATCGTCGTTGATTTCTGAGCCCTCAATAATGGGAATGTATTCGTCCAATAAATCAACCATGAGTCGGGCTAAACGCGTTTTGGCTTGCCCCCTCAACCCTAAAAAGTTAATGTTGTGTTTGGCCAAAATGGCATTTTCCAATTGTGGAATCACCGTGTGTTCATACCCGTGTATGCCTTTAAAAACAGTTTCACCTGCTTTGATTTTCGCAATCAAATTATCGCGTAATTCGTCTTTAATTGATTTTGGCGTATATCCTACGGCTTTTAAATCGCCGAGTGTTTTGAGTTGTTGTAAATTTTCCATTATCTCAGTCTCTTTTTACGATTAGTTTCGTAATCTTCAAATATCATTTCGCCCAAACCTTGGAGTCCCGTATAAAAGGCTTTTCCTTGGTTGGCTTCTGTAAAGTTTTCTACAAATTCCATGAGGTAGCTATCTCTGGCTATCATGAAAGTGGTAATCGGAATTTTTATTTTTCTGGCTTGTGCTGCCATGGTATAGCATTGCTCGGTGATGTAAGGATCTAGTCCAAATGAATTCTTGTAATAGAACCCATCTTTCTCGCGTACACAGCTCGGTTTTCCATCTGTAATCATGAAAATCTGCTTATTGGTATTACGCTTACGGCGTAAAATGTCCAAAGCGAGATGTAATCCTGCCACCGTGTTGGTATGATAGGGCCCAACTTGTAAATACGGCAAATCTTTGATTTTTATCGGCCACGCATCGTTTCCGAAAACAATCACATCTATGGAGTCTTTGGGGTAACGCGTTTGTATGAGTTGCGTCAAGGCCATAGCTACCTTTTTAGCGGGCGTTATTCTGTCCTCGCCGTACAGGATCATAGAGTGACTAATGTCTATCATCAATACTGTACTCATGGAAGATTTATGGTGTGTTTCTTCCACTACCAAATCTTGCTCGGTGAGTTGAAACTCCCCTATTCCATTATTGATTTGCGCATTGCGTATAGATTCCGTCAATGCGATGTTGCCCAAGTTATCTCCGAAACGGTAATCTCTGTATTCTCCTGTTTTATCTAGACTTTGTCCGAGATGCTTGGTTTTATGATTCCCTTTTCCGCGTTTATTGAGGTTTCCGAAGATTTGTTCCAAGGCCGATTGACGTAACATTTGCTCCGACTTCGCCGTGATTTTCATACCACCCTTTTGCGGGTTGTCCTTATCGTCTTTGATATAGCCTTTTTTCTTGAGGTCTTCTCGAAAATCATCAAGCGTATACTCAGGTGTTGTGAGTTGGTATTCCTGATCGAGGGTTTCCATCCATTCAAAACTCTCGTCTACATCCCCCGAAGTATGCACGATGATTTCCTTCCAGATATCAAACAATTTATCAAAAGGAGAGCTGTCTTCCTTGATGAATTGCTTAAAAATAAGGCTGGATGTATTGCGCTTGTTTTGCATATCTTAAAAATAACAAAAAACAAAGCGAAAGGTTTGTGCTAGGGTGTCTTGTTAGGGACGAAGATGATGGAAAGAAAAAGCCCGAAGCTATCAACTCCGGGCTTTTTAATTCATGTCTCAAAAATCTTACTTCTCCAAATCCCCTTCAAGGGCATAAATGGCAAAACTCGCCAACCAGTGTCCACCCATGTAATCGTCTCCCACTAAATTAGGCAGCGAGTAGGCGATGTGCTCACGGGCTATTAAATTCAAGTGTTTTAGTTCGTTTAACTTCGCCAATTTTTGCAAGTTCCAAGCCCTACTGAAGTTTAAACCGTCTAGGTGTACGAGCTGACCATCTGTCCTATCACTCACAATTCCCGTCTCCCATTCAAAATCCTTTTTAAACAATTCAGGTAAAAAGGCTTTTAACCAGGGTCTGAATTCTTCCTTTGGCAATATGCGCTGCATCAAGGCTGCCTCCTCTAAACATGGAGATAGAAAATCAGAACCACTTGGTTCCCATCCGAGCGGACAAGCACTTGTTTTCACATCGTCCAAATAGAAATAACGCGCCCTTTCCATGATCACCTTCTTCAATTCTACGTTATCAACCGCCATGGCATAATCAAAGGCGAAATTCAAGCCAAATGCCGTGTTAGAATGCTTACCTACACGCTCAGGATATTGCAACTTCGGTAAAAACTCGATGTATTTTTGAACAATGTGATCGGTCAATGGCTTCAAATTCGCTCTTAAAGCCACTCCCAAAGTATCCTCCCAAGTTAATAACTCCAAATCCAATTTTAACAACCACGCCCAACCATAAGTACGCTCATAACTCTTGTTGATTTTCTTCTCGAAATATTTAAGTTCTTCGGCTATATTCTCTTTGGTAATGCTTTGCGCCAACTGATATCTAATTGAAGGAGCATGTTCTAAATCCGGAAAACTCTTGAGTAGTTTCACCAAACTCCAATGACCATGCACCGCCGAATGCCAATCAAAACAACCGTAAAATGCTGGGTGCTCTTGTTGAGGCGTTGTAAAAGAACTATCGCTTTCTAAAACCATACTGGGTTTATTGGGGTATTGCTGACCAATACAATCCATAGGTAAACGCGCCAACAAATTTGCTTGCTCCAAACTTAATTGCGTACTATCTTCCAATTGTTTTATCTTCTCCTCTACTTGCTTGTTGCGTTCATTCATATTACACGCCGTAAGCACGAACAAAAAAGATAAGAATGCCAATATTGTTTTCATAGGTTTCAACTTTGGTCTAAAAATAGAAAATTAATAAGTTCTTGAGGCTCCCTGCCCTTTTCATTTCCTTACAAGGGCACCAGGCTATCCACTTTACTCCCTTGTCGTTCAACTGTGTTTTAAGAAGGCTTAATATAGCTTCTAGGGTCGCTTTAAACACCTTTTAAAACTAAGTTTTACTCCAAGGGCGGTACCGTTGCTATCCTTGGTAGATGGACATAAAAAAAGTCCCACTCAAACCTGAATGGGACTCCTTTATATATTTAAAACTTTCGATTAACCGTTCAATGCTTCTGCACCACCAACGATCTCTAAAATTTCGTTTGTAATTGCTGCCTGACGCGCTTTGTTGTAAGACAATGTCAAATCTTTCTTCAATTCAGAAGCGTTATCTGTTGCCTTGTGCATAGCTGTCATACGTGCTCCGTGCTCTGAAGCGTTAGAATCTAACAATGCTTTGAACAATTGGATTTTCAACGATTTTGGAATCAAACTTTCAACGATACCTGCTTTAGAAGGTTCGAACATGTACTCTACAGAAGCAGCGTCATCTTCTTGAACCGCAGGAATAATTGGCAAGAACTGTTCGTTCTCTACTGTTTGCATAGCAGCGTTCACAAACTTGTTGTATACCACAACGATTTTGTCGAACTCACCATCCATAAATCTATCCATTAAGAACTGTGCTAAATCTGCAGAACGTTCAAACGTTAAATCGTTAAACATATCTTCAGCCGCTCCAATTCCTTCTGGTCTGTAGTTCATTTCACTTCTTTTGAAAGCGTCATTCACTTTTTTACCAACTGCTAATACTTTCGTATTGTAAGCTGCAAACTCACCCGCTAAAAGTGCATTTACTCTTTTAATGACATTGTTGTTAAACGCCCCACACAAACCTCTGTTTGATGTAACCGCAACAATCAATACATTTTTCATCTCTCTTTCCTCTGCGTAAGCATTTTCAGAAAGATCTAATGTAGCACTTAAGTTACCCAAGATATCTTGCAACTTCTCAGCGTATGGACGCATTTTAGTAATCGCATCTTGAGCTCTGTTTAACTTAGCAGCAGAAACCATCTTCATCGCCGATGTAATTTGCATCGTAGATCCAATAGATGTAATTCTGTTTTTTATTTCTTTTAAGTTTGCCATATCAATTAAGAATTGTGAATGAAGAATTAAGAATTTTTTGAGCTATTAATTATCGCTACCAGTAGTTTAATTAATTGCTCGTTTTCATCCTTTAGCTCCTCACTTACCTTTTCTATCTTTAAATCAATAATATTTAACCAATACTTGGTTTCATCTGCTTCTTTCAAAGCTATTTTAAGCTTGTGAACAAAATCTTTTCTGCTCTCTGCTCTTTGAGCCTCTACTACATTGGCTCCTATGCTCGTACCACTTCTAAAAAGCTGTTTGGCAAAATCGAAATGGTTTAAGCTTCTTAAGTGTTCGTAGTAATCAAAAATAGCGAGAGAAAAATCAAATGATTTAGTCACCAATATATTCTCTCTCGCCATTAAATTCTTAATTCAGAACTCTTAATTCTTAATTTATTAGTATTTCGAAGCGATCTCTTTCGCTACTGTAGCTAATGTGTCAGTTACTTCGTCAGTTAATTTACCTGCTCTTAAAGTATCCAGAACGTCTTGGTGTTTCGCTGATAAGTAATCTAAGTACTCAGTTTCGAAAGCTTTCACTTGGTTCACTGGTACGTTTTGAATCAATCCTTTTGTACCTACGTAGATGATAGCAATTTGCTTCTCTACTGGGTAAGGATCTCCTTCTTTTTGTTTCAAGATCTCTACGTTTCTTGCTCCTTTATCCAATACCGCTTTAGTTGCAGCATCTAAGTCAGAACCGAATTTCGCGAAAGCCTCTAATTCTCTGTATTGTGCTTGGTCTAATTTCAAAGTACCTGCTACTTTCTTCATAGACTTAATCTGAGCGTTACCTCCTACACGTGATACTGAGATACCAACGTTAATCGCTGGACGAATACCAGAGTTGAACAAGTCAGACTCCAAGAAGATCTGTCCATCCGTAATAGAAATTACGTTTGTTGGAATGTATGCAGAAACGTCACCCGCTTGTGTTTCGATAATTGGAAGGGCAGTTAAAGATCCTCCTCCTTTTACCTTACCTTGCAATGAAGCTGGTAAATCGTTCATTTGAGATGCAATTGTATCATCGTTGATGATTTTCGCTGCACGCTCTAATAATCTTGAGTGTAAGTAGAAAACGTCTCCTGGGTACGCCTCACGTCCTGGAGGACGACGTAATAACAATGATACCTCACGGTAAGCTACCGCTTGCTTAGATAAATCATCAAAAACGATTAATCCTGGACGACCTGTATCACGGAAGTACTCTCCAATCGCTGCACCTGATAATGGCGCGAAGTATTGCATTGGAGCTGGGTCAGAAGCGTTTGCTGCTACTACAACTGTGTAAGCCATAGCTCCAGCTGCTTCTAATTTATTAACTATACCTGCAACGGTAGAACCTTTTTGTCCAACTGCTACATAAACACAGTAAACTGGCTCTCCTTTGTCGTAAAATTCTTTTTGGTTGATGATCGCGTCAATCGCAACAGTTGTTTTACCTGTTTGACGGTCACCAATGATCAACTCACGTTGTCCACGACCTACTGGGATCATAGCATCTACTGACTTGATACCTGTTTGTAAAGGCTCAGTTACTGGCTCTCTGTAGATAACCCCTGGAGCTTTACGCTCGATAGGCATCTCAAATAACTCACCAGTGATTTCACCTTTACCATCGATTGGATTACCCAAAGTATCAACTACACGTCCAACCATACCTTCACCTACCTTGATAGATGCGATCTGACCTAAACGTCTTACAGTATCACCTTCTTTTACTTGGCTTGAACGACCAAGAAGTACAGCACCTACGTTGTCCTCTTCCAAGTTCAACGCCATACCTCTTAAACCACCATCAAATTCGATAAGTTCACCATATTGAACTCCGTTAAGTCCGTAAATACGTGCGATACCATCACCGATTTGTAGTACAGTACCTACTTCTTGAAGCTCTGCTTCAGATTTGTGACCTGAAAGCTGTTCTCTTAAAATTGCAGAAACTTCTGCTGGTTTTACATCTGCCATCTTTTATCCTTTTTATTTGACTTTTGGCTAAGCCAAATTATCGTGTTAAACGTTGTTTTAAATCCTTAAATTGACGAGAAACTGAAGCATCTATTTGCTTGTCTCCCATTCTTACAACAAAACCTCCAATAAGAGATTCGTCAATTTTTTCCTCTACTTCTAATTCGCCTTTGATAGACTCTCCAACTTTTGCCAAAATTTGAGCTCTAACTTCGTCGTCTAATTTCGCTGCAGTAGTGATAGTAATCGGAACAATTCCTTTATGTTCTTTCACTTTTGCACCGTACGACATTGCTATTTGCGGCAATAAAGCTTCTCTTCCGTTCTTTGTAATCAAGGCCAAGAAGTTTTTAGATACTTCATTGAACTGATCAAAAATTGCGTTAAAGATCTCTATTTTTTTATCCGCTTTAACAATAGGGCTACTCAAAAGTAACTCTAATTCTCTGTTTTCTAAAACAGTAGAAAGGAAAAAGTTCATATCATCTTGAATTCCATCCACATTATTCATGTCGATAGCCAATTCTAACAATGCTTGCGCGTATCTTGATGCTGCTTTTGTCCCTTTCATAATTCTAGTTTAAGCTAATGTCCTCAGCCATTTTAGATGCAAGTGCTTTTTGCTTCTCATCAGAAGCCAACTCTCCACGAACTACTTTTTCAGCAATTTCTAAAGAGATAGCAGCTACTTGAGTTTTCAATTCAGCGATTGCTGCATTTTTCTCACCTGCGATAGTTTCTCTTGCAGAAGCCAATACTTTTTCAGCCTCTTGTGAAGCTTTAGACTTCGCTTCTTCGATCATTCCGTTTGCTGTTGCTTTAGCATCCTTAATCATCGCATCACGCTCTGCTCTTGCTTCCTGCATCATCACATCGTTCTGTGCAGTTAATTCTTTCATTTTAGCCTCAGCTTTTGCTGCAGCTTCAATTGCGTTTTGAATTCCTTCCTCACGCTTGCTTAAACCTTCTAATATTGGTTTCCAAGCAAATTTCCTAGCTAATAAAATTAATATTACTAAGATGACTGCTTGCATAAAAAACAAGCCTATCGAAAAATCACCTATTAACTTCTCCATTATCGAATTGTATATAGTTTATTCTAAATTTCTTCTTTTTTGTTCTTAGTAGAAATTGTGTTGTAGTAAGCAACCCTTACCACAACACAATGTTCTAATTTGTTTTTGGATTATTTTCCAAGGATTAAAGCACCGAATGCTAAACCTTCCAAAAGTGCTCCAATGATAATCATTGCAGTTTGAATTTTACTTGCTGCTTCTGGTTGACGTGCAATACCTTCCATTGCTTTACCACCGATGTTACCAAGTCCTAAACCTGCTCCGATTACGATTAATCCAGCTCCAATTAAATTGTACATAGCTATTATATATTAATTAAACAAAAAATACTTATTAATGATGATCTTCAACTGCCATTCCGATGAATAGCGATGACAACATCGTAAAAATGTAGGCCTGTAAGAAGGCTACTAAAAGCTCTATCAATGAAATGAACAATGATAAGAACAATGAAATTGCTGTTGATCCTACAGCTCCAAACTGAGCTTTTAAGATTATCGTTAAAGCAATTAACGACATCAATACCATGTGACCAGCAGTAATGTTTGCGAACAAACGAATTAATAATGAGAATGGTTTTGTAAACATCCCCAACACCTCGATAGGTGCTAAAACTATCTTCATCGGTACTGGTACACCAGGCATCCAGAAGATGTGACCCCAGTAGTGCTTGTTACCACTGAATTGTACAATGAAGAAAGTGAATAAGGCTAAACATGCTGTTACTGCGATGTTACCTGTAACGTTAAATGCTAAAGGAGTTAAACCTAATAAGTTCAAAATCCAGATGAAGAAGAACACTGTCAATAAGAAACTCATGAACTTTTTGTAGTGCTTCTCTCCGATGTTAGGACGAGCAATCTCATCTCTAACGTATAATACTAATGGCTCTAAGATTCTTCCAATACCTGTTGGAACTGGACCTCTTTTGTAGCTTTTCGCTAAAGAACCAAACATCCAAATCATCAACAAACCTGCGATCAACATACCCAATACGTTTTTCGTAATTGAGAAATCGATAGGATGACCTAATTCTTCGTGACCTTCAGCGTCTGTCTTAACAATTTTACCGTGTGCTAATTTGAAAAATGCTCCATTGCTTTCTGCAACTGTTTCACCGTGGTGGAACTTAGAAGACATAAAGAAGTGCATTCCTGTTTCACCATCCCATAAGATAACTGGTAATGGAAATCCGATGTGCGTACCTTTTTCGTTGTCTGAGAATAAAACAAAATCATGTGCATCCTGCAAGTGGTGTTCTTTGTACGCTTGAATTTCTTCTTGCGTATCTATCATTCCTTCGTACCCGTGACCACCGTGATCTGCATCATGCTCACCATGTGCTTCTTCGTGCGCCTCGTGTCCTTCTGCGTGTACTGCGTGAGCTTCGTGTTGCCCTTCATGACCGTGTTGCTCATTCGCAAAAGCGAATGTTGTACCGATCGTAAACATCAAACCTATAAAAAACCTGACAGAATTTTGTGCTAGTGTCATAATTCCCAACTGTATAAAAGTATATCTTCGAAATTTTGGTGCAAAAGTACACAATTAATTAGAAATACAAACTATTTTTTTTCAATTCCAAGATAGCTTTCCGAGAAATTAAGACGCTTGTACTATAGGTTTTGCTGTAGTTCGCTGCTAAGGCCGTTTATTTATCCTCTTGCTGTAAAACGATGAGTGCCAAAATGCTCTCCATAATCACAAAAAGAAATAATGGGATTACAATGGAGATTCGGGTTGACATAGACAGTGTATCTATATCCATTTCACCCCCAAAGAAAAGCACTAAAAATGCGCCCATCTTCATGGTTAATGCAACGATAAAAACCATCAATATTTTGTTGGGTGTGAAAATTTTACCCACCTCCAAAAGAAGGTAGGTAAATAAAGTTCCAAATCCGAAGAAATAGTACAGCTTACTGATTTGAAGATCTACTTTTAAGTTATTCTTCTCTACTATGCTTAAATGAATAAACTCACCTAAAAAAAGCGTCGCTATAATAATTGCAGAAACAATTACCATACGCTTCACCACACTACTCTTCATCGTCTTGATTACTTAATTTGATTACTTGTCTGATAATGGAATATATGGAACCAAACACTACAAATAAGGTGACCACCTTATAATAGGATATGTGCTCGGAGGGATATTTTTTATCCAACCATTCTCCAATTAAACTTCCCAGCCATATGGATACCCCCATTTGGAGTCCAAGTCCGGTAAACCTTATAAACTTGGAATAATTACCCTTATTCTTAGGAAGTAAATCCATACTAGTATACTAATTCGGCCTCTTGTTCGACCTCTTGATTTTTCTTTTTCTTACGAGAAGATCCCGATGAAGGAGTATTGGCTCCACTCATCTTACAATCTCCGTTAAACTCAGCTCCGTCTTCAATTACTAAACGAGCTGTTGTCATGTCTCCGTTGATCAGTGCGGTAGACCTTAAGGTCAACACATCCTCCACTTTAACATTCCCGTTGATCTTCCCTTCAACCTCAACTTCATGCGCCACGATATCTCCGGTAATTTGCGCTTCTACGCCTACAACCAATTTCGCCGCACATTCAATGTTACCCACTACTTCACCATCTATTCTTAAACTGCTTTCGGTTTTCAAGAATCCTTCCATTCTTGAACCGGTTACCAATCTGTTTAATCTGTCTGGTGAATCCACAACTTTACTGTTCTTACTACCTTTTAACATTTTAATAATTATCGTTAAAGAATTGTTCGTACTCCTTTAGTTTTTTGTCCTTTAGCAGTGTGCGGTAGTTTTCAGGAGAAATATAGATTATTTTATTGGTTTGTAAGTTCCCCAAATGCTTTTTCGTGCGTTGGAATACCCTTACATAGTCTTCGGCGTCTGCCTTTTCTTTAAATTTCTTAATTACAACAAAGCTTAAATCATCACTGTAAATTTGAGCTTCTGGTGATTTCAATCTTTCTCTACCAAAGAACTCACGGTTAAAATTTGCGATGGATGTTCTTGCATCTGTGGTAGATTCATTATTGCTTAAATACACCATTACGTAGAACTCTGCATTATTATCGTAATTGTAAATATCTACAGGTATACTGAAATCTACAGGTTCATTGGCCGGAACACCATTCTTAATAAGTCCGATTAAGTCTTGCGCTCTTGTAGCCTCTGGTGTACCTGGAAATTCATCCACTAACTGTTGCAACACAGGTAGCATTTCCGTTTTATCGTCTTTTACTTGTCCTAAAGACAAGGCTTGTAAGAGCATGTATTTAGATCTGAACTCATTTTCTGGTTCTTCTGCAATAACCTTTTTCGCTTTGGAAATAACAGGGTAATACATTCCTTGCTCATAACGCTTCACATACCTTAGGTAATCTTCCAAATTCAATTTATCCAATTCCTTTTTCTTTTTGAAGTAATCTGGATCTCTTAAATAGTTCGCATAATCACTGTTTGGATAATTGTTCATGATGTAAGATCTGTAATGCGACGACAATCCTGGGTCTCCTCCTTTATGGATTTCATACAATTGGAAGGCTGAAAGTATATCATACTCACTTTCCTTTAGATCTCTACTCAAAGCATCTTTAAATTGCACAACCGCCAATTCCTTTTCTTGCAATTGATTCTTGTAGATCATTCCAGAATTGTACAAGGCCTTCATGATTTTATCATTACTCGCTTGTATCAAGGAATCTGTTAAAGGTAGTCCTACCATCAACTTATCCACACTAAAGCCTGGCTCCTCTTTGATAACCGGTATAGAATCTTGAGGCAAGGAATCATTCGCTGTTTCTTCAAACTGAACAATATCTATTTTATTCGAACGTCTCCAGTTATCCTCGTCTTCACGCTGTCCCCATATCCTTCTAAACTCATTAAACCCTTCGGCTATGGTTTTAGAATTGTTAAAATACCATTTTCCGCCTTGACCATTGTTCTGAACTTCTAAACCACTTTTCAGCGCTCGTAATTCTTCCAATCTTCTCGCCTCAGCTTCTTTGCGTTCTTTTTCCTCTTTCTCTAATTGTTTAACAAGATCTTTTAAGAAATCCCTACGCGTAGATTCATCCATTTTCGCGATGCGTTGCACACTATCTTCGTAGCTTACAACATCTATGGCAGCAACCAATTCTGACAGCTTATCCGCCTTACTTTGAATAATTTCTTTTTTGGCGAAATCTTCTGGTAGCACATTGGCTGAGCTGTCGTAATATTTTTGCGCTTTCACATAATCTTTCTTATCAAAAGAAATGTTCCCCATGCGTTCATAGCTCACTCCTTTTTGATAATTGTTGTTGAGGGAATAAAAAACAGATTGTGTAAGATAGCTCATTCCAAGAGGCTCATCTCCATTGTCTAAAGCGATGTCTGCCAAGGCATAATAAATTTGGTCTTTGTACTCCAAATTTTTAGCATCCTTCAACATCTTCTTTAACTGCTTTATAATTTTCTCATCGCCATCTCCACCAGCTAAGGCACGGTTAATCTTGGCGTAAAAAATCATCTCAAAATCAGAGTTCTTTTTAATAGATGCTGTAAAGAAATTTCGGGCTTCCGGACTCTCTTGTTTTGCGTACAATTGAGCTATGATAAAATTCAAGCGGGCACGTTCGTCTTTATCTTTACTATGACCCACAGCTTCAATTAAATGTTGTATGGCTTTTTGCTCATCCTTTCTAAGCAATTCTAATTCAGCCTTTGTTTTGGCCAATTGAACTTCAAAACCTTTGGGGAATTTAGCAATGGCATCTTTGTCTTTTTTGAATTGAATCAAAGGATCATCCTCGTGTTCTTCTTCAATCTGAATGGCTAAGGCATCTAATCGGCGCAATTTCAAACCTGCAGAAGTTAAATCTCCTTGGGCGATATCACATTTTGCCAACCATAGCATGGCCAAATATTTAGAAGGATCATTTACGTAAAATAAACGCACATACTCAAAAGCCTCACGTGCATTATCGTATTTCGTTTTGTAGAATTCTGCCTGACCTATCATCAACCAGTTTTCATCTATCCAGTTGTTCCACTCGTCTTTTTTACGAGAAATATCATTCATGTTAGGCATGGCATGTTTACCAATCACCTCTGTACACTTTGAAATTGCCGTATCTAATGCCGGGTATAAGTTTACCGCTTCATCCTCATCCGGAAGTCGCTCTATGGGTAATACTTCGTAATAATTTTCTGGATTTGCTCGTCTATAATCTTCGAGTCCTATGCGCACCAATTCGGTAGCATTGAAATAACCATTGAAACGCGCTGTTGCTCCATGGTAGGTTCGAGTTACAAAGGTATTTCTCTCCGTAGTACAGGCCATAACCACCAATACTACCACAATAAGGGATAGGATATATACAGTAAATTTTTTCAACGCGTTTTGATTTCCTTTATAAACTCTAAAAAAACAAAAATATTATTAATCTGCTAAAGAAATAAAAAAGGTCGGTAATTTTAGTACCGACCTTTTTTTATGCATCTCTTTTAGATTATTCGCAATCTTTCTTGAATACGGTAGAAAAGCTTAGGGTTACATCTGGCCAAAGCTTAGACTCTGTATCTCCGTTCACTACGTCTGTATGTAAATCCTTACATGCTTCGTTTAGACTATTAATTGCATCCTGTCCGTCCCAGTTAAACACATCAATTTCTGCATCGAAAGTAAATGTTTCACCATTAAGCGTGTACTTACCGTTCACGGTTTGCGTTACTTCATTCATTGTAACTTCTAAATCTGCAGTACCGTCTTCTTTCAATGCTAAAACACGTCCCGTAATTTGAGCCGTATTGTTCATCACACCAAAGAATAAAGAGTCTATTTTGTGATCTCTACTTGCTTCATTTGAGTTTACAGAATTTACAGGTATCTCAAAAGTCAATTTTTGAATCATTGCTTCTAAGTCTGCACTCTTTTCTGGTCCGTTAACATTGATCACGTCAAAAGTCCCACTTACCCCTGCTTTACGTATAAACTTGTAAGCTGTCCAATTCATTTCTGTTGATGTTGCATCGTAAGAGTAATAACAGTTCTCCACTTTTACTTCCTCTTTTTGCTCTGCAGAACCCTCTGTTTTTGATTCTCCAGAACATGAAAACAACACTGCACTTAAGGCTATCAATCCTAGAAACGACTTTTTCATTTTTTCTTTTATTTTAGATTTCGCTTAAAGGTAATAAATTGCAGTTAACAAACTAAATAATTCGCAATATCCTTCTAACTGACATTAATTCTTATATTAAACAACTTTTTAATTTATTGTGTAAATTTGATCCAATGAAATGTTTTATAATTGACGACGACACTACCACTAGATTCTTAATTGCTGATATGCTTGAGAGCATTGGGGGTACGGAAGTAATAGGGAGCTTTGAAAGTCCTATTCAAGCGTTGGAAAACTATTTAAAACAAAAGCCTCATGTCATTTTTCTAGATGTAGAGATGCCAGGTTTAACAGGTGTTGAATTTGCCAATTCCATCTTACCAGAAACAAAGATAGTTTTCATCTCTAGTAAAAAAGAATACGCCGTTGACGCCTTTGGATTGAATGCTGTGGACTACTTACTTAAGCCCATTACACTTCCGCGTTTAACACAGGCCATCCTTAAATTAAAATCTGTTTTTGAGCCCGAAAACTCTACAACAGATGAAGGGAAGGAACATGTATTTTTAAAAACTGGGGATGGTTACAAGCGCATTCGTATAGAGGACATTACCTATGTTGAAGCTTTGGGTGATTACGTTCAAATCTACACGGCCGAGTCGAAATTCATCATGAATGGAACCTTGAAAAACGCCTATTCAAAACTTCTGGAAGAACTCTTTAAGCGTGTTCACAGATCGTACATTGTGAACATGAATAAAATTGAAAAAATTGAAGATGGCGCTATTGTCATCGGTAAAAAAATTATTCCTATCGGTCGTTCTTACAAAAAAGACTTCAGTGATAGTATCAATACTTTTGACCTTTAATGCAGAAAGTTATACTCATAGACGACGATCACATTACACACTTTATCTTCGAAAATCTTCTTTCGGATGAAGGAATAGATTTCAAAGCTTATGATTCTGCCCAATCTTTTTTAAACGAAAATAAATCTGTAGAAGACTGCATATTGCTTATGGACGTGAACATGCCTGTTATTTCGGGTTATCAGCTTTGGTCCATATTAAATGAAAATTACGACCTATCCTCTACCTCAGTGACAATTTTTACCAGTGACATACGTGTGAAAAATGAATTTTCTTCCTTAAATTCAAACGTTCATTTTATTGAAAAACACGAAGTTAACCTGGACACAATAAAAGCACTGCAACATGGAGATAGATGAAAAAATTGCCAGTCAATACACCCCTACAGTCTTCCACAAGGCCTTAACAATGTTTGTTGAGAGCAATAAAGAACTCGTAAAAGGATTACAAGCCAACGATGAAGACGAAGAGTTTAAAACACTTCATAAATTAAAGGGAGGAGCAAACATGCTCGGGCTAAAACAAATTGGAAAGTACATAGAGCTTGCCGAAGCTGACCCTCTCAACAAGGCACACATAGAGGCTATACGCACAGAGTTTGAAAACATAGTAGCTTATAGTCTTCAAAACTCGCCGTCTTAAATTCTTAAAACTATACTCATGTGTTATAGCAATTCACTTACGAGTAAAACTGAATCTTTTAAAGACAAATACAAACTCAGTGCACAAGTTAACTTTCAAGTTGACCCCACTTATTATGTAAGTGCTTTTACTCATCCACTTTGGCCTATAATTACCGATCAAGGCGTGGAAATGATGGAATGGGGCCTCATCCCTTCTTGGTTTAGAAAAGACCCCAAAGAGATACACAACAACACACTGAATGCTCGTGTAGAAACCGTGCATGAAAAAGCTTCTTTTAAAAACGTAATTGAACGCAACCATTGCTTGATACCCAGTACTGGATTTTTTGAATGGCAAACCTTGGGTAAAACAAAGGTGCCGTACTTTATTACGGTTAAAGACCAACCCCTTTATTCTTTTGCGGGGATTTACGACACTTGGATATCCCCAGAAGGAAAGGCCATCAAAAGCTTCTCTATGTTGACCTGTGAGGCCAATGAATTGATGGCAGAGATACACAACACCAAAAAGCGCATGCCCATCATTTTACCCCATACGCAGGAAGACGCTTGGGTACACAACGAAATGAAGACGCAAGACTTACAACTCTTTCCTTCGGAAGAAATGAAGGCCATAGAAATCAGTAGAAAAATCATCAATTCTCCGCAGCCGAATCGCAAAGAGGTACAAGAGGAGTTTCATAATAAGGACTTTTTTCAGGGGAGTTTGTTTTAAGGCACAAAAAAACCTCCGCCACAATTAAGCAACGGAGGTTCTAACAAGTAACAAACTTTATTTTATCTCACCCAACCGAATCTTTCTTCGAATTGTGTGTAAATGTAATCTTGAACTGTTTCGTTTTTCACACGCTCTATCACCTCACCGATGAAGGCTTGTGTCATTAACTGCTCCGCACTTTTCTTTCCTAATCCTCTAGCTCTTAAGTAGAAAATTCCATCTTCGTCTAACTGACCAATGGTACATCCGTGTGAACATTTTACGTCATCAGCGTAGATTTCTAATTCTGGCTTGGCGTTAACCTCTGCGTCTCTCGACAACAACACATTACCGTTCGCCTGGAAAGCTTCTATCTTCTGAGAATCTTCTCTTACAATTACCTTCCCATTGAATACCGCCTTACTTTTATCGTCTACTACACCTTTGTACATTTCATCAGAAACACAGTGTGCTTGCAAGTGGTCTACGAAAGTATGGTTATCTACCAATTGCTTTTCTTTCGTTAAATACACACCGTTCAACATCGTATCACAGTTTTCACCGTCTACCAAGATGTTTAAACCGTTACGTACCAACAAACCACCTAAAGTAATGGTATTGATATCAAAACGCGCATCTTTTTCTTGGATGAAGTTCTCTGTAGAGATGTGGAACATATCCAACTCCTCTAACTGTAATTTATGAACTTTTAAACCAGCGTTTACACCTACAGAACCTTCTAATACAACATTAGAGAAACTCTCAGCTGCGTTCACAGAATGGTGCGTACAAACCACTTCCATTTCTGCGCTCTGGTCTACATCTATAAAGTGACGCGTATTTGCAATTACTCCCTCACCTGTAGTGATGTGAATAATGTGCAAAGGCTTTGCAGCAACAACTTTTTTCTCAACCCTTACAAAAGCACCACCTGTGTAGTAAGCTTTGTTAATTAAAGAGAAAACGTTTTCGTCTATGCTATCTAATTTATCTAAGTAATCTTCTAGATCCATATCAGCAACAGCAGAGATTGTTACCCCTTCTTGTGCTTCTATAGAAGACTGTGCAGCATCGTAAAAACCGTTCACAAAAACCATAACGTTAGCATTCAATGCTGGAATGCGGTACGCGCTTGCATCTGCAGTCGCCTCAACGCTTTTATAGTTTTGCTTGGTGATACGAGTTACACGTGTATATTTCCAATCTTCAACGCGCGTAGTTGGGAAATCCATACCCGCTAGGGCATCTTTCGCCATCGCTCTGTATGTTGGTAAATCACTACCTACAGAAAGATTTTCTACGAATTGAAGTACTTTATTTTCTTGTGCTATTTCCATGAGGAATTATGCCTTTTCAGTTAACCAATCGTATCCTTTATCTTCTAATTCTAGTGCCAATTCTTTTGGACCAGTTTTGATGATTTGTCCATCTGCCAATACGTGAACTTTGTCTGGCACGATGTAGTCTAATAAACGTTGGTAGTGCGTAATAACTACAATAGCGTTTCCTTCGTTTTTCAACTTGTTTACACCATCCGCAACAATACGCAATGCATCGATATCTAAACCAGAATCTGTTTCATCCAAGATCGCTAATTTTGGCTCTAACATCGCCATTTGGAAGATCTCGTTTCTTTTCTTCTCACCACCAGAGAAACCTTCGTTTACAGAACGAGATGCCAATTTAGCATCCAACTGTACCAAGGCAGATTTCTCTTTTACACGCACCATGAAATCTTTTGCAGAGATAGGCTCTTCACCTTTGTACTCTCTAATTTCGTTGATAGACGTACGCAAGAAGTTGATGTTAGAAACACCAGGAATCTCAACAGGGTATTGGAACGCCAAAAACAAACCTTCTCTGGCTCTATCTTCTGTTTCCAACTCTAATAAATCTGTACCGTCGAAATCAACAGAACCTTCTGTTACTTCGTATCCATCTTTACCTGCTAATACAGAAGCCAACGTAGATTTACCTGCTCCGTTTGGTCCCATAATCGCGTGAACTTCTCCTGCTTTAACTTCTAAGTTTAATCCTTTTAAGATGTCCTTGTCTTCCACTTTAGCGTGGAGATTCTTTATTGTTAACATAACTGTTATTCTAAATTCAAAATTCAAAGTTTGGAGTTTTCCTCCTCCCCTTTAATTCTTCTGATTTTACTACTTAATTTTTTTCCTATCCTACTGAGTTCTCTAAAGAAATCGCCAATAATTTTTGCGCTTCTACTGCGAACTCCATCGGTAACTTGTTCAATACTTCTTTGGCGTAACCATTTACAATTAATGAGATGGCTTTCTCTTCAGAAATACCTCTTTGTAAACAGTAGAAGATTTGGTCTTCTCCAATTTTAGATGTTGTTGCCTCGTGCTCTATCTTCGCCGTTGGGTTCTTACATTCTATATATGGATAGGTATGCGCTCCTGAAGTATCTGTCATCAACAATGAATCACATTGTGAGAAGTTACGTGCGTTCTCCGCATTCTTGTGGATTTGTACCAAACCTCTGTACGAGTTGTGTGAATGTCCAGAAGAAATACCTTTAGAGATAATTGTACTCTTTGTATTCTTCCCTAAGTGAACCATTTTCGTTCCCGTATCTGCCATTTGGTAGTTATTGGTAACTGCCACAGAGTAAAACTCACCTACTGAGTTATCTCCTTTTAAGATACATGATGGGTATTTCCACGTTACTGCAGAACCTGTTTCCACCTGCGTCCAAGAAATTTTAGAATTAGTGTGACACATTCCACGCTTC
This sequence comes from Lishizhenia tianjinensis, assembly GCF_900116425.1. Lineage (GTDB taxonomy): Bacteria > Bacteroidota > Bacteroidia > Flavobacteriales_D > Crocinitomicaceae > Lishizhenia > Lishizhenia tianjinensis. Next base: position 79,029 of record NZ_FPAS01000004.1, read on the forward strand.
GTTACGAAGTTGAAAATTCCACCTTTTCCATCTTTATCTCCAGGGTACCAGTTCTGAACCGTAGAATATTTAATTTCTGCATCGTCTAAAGCAATCAATTCAACCACTGCCGCGTGCAACTGGTTCTCATCACGCTGCGGTGCTGTACATCCTTCTAAGTACGATACATACGCTCCTTCATCTGCAACTACCAAAGTACGCTCAAACTGACCTGTACCTGATTCGTTGATTCTGAAGTAAGTTGATAATTCCATCGGACATCTCACTCCTTTTGGAATGTAACAGAAAGATCCATCTGTAAACACCGCCGAGTTTAATGCTGCGTAAAAGTTATCTGAAGTAGGAACAACTGTTCCTAAATATTTTTGAACTAAGTCTGGGTGCTCTTGTACTGCCTCAGAGAAAGACATAAAGATGATACCCAACTCTTTTAATTTCGATTTAAACGAAGTGGCTACAGAAACAGAGTCCATTACGAAATCCACTGCAGTACCTGTTAAACGCTGTTGTTCTTCCATAGAAATCCCCAATTTTTTCATGGTTTCTTTCATCTCTGGCTCAACATCGTCCCAAGATTCGTACTTCTTATTTTGCTTTGGAGCGGAGTAATACGTGATATCCTGAAAATCCGGTTTTTCGTATTTGATGTGCGCCCAATCTGGCTCCACCATGTTTGTCCAAACCTTGTAGGCATTCAACCTATACTCCAACAACCATTCTGGCTCGTTCTTCTTCGCAGAAATAAAGCGAATGATATCCTCGTTAAGTCCTTTCGGCGCCTTATCCGATTCAATATTCGTTGTAAACCCGAACTTATATTCCTGGTTCTTTAAATCTTCCGCTAATTCTTCCTCTGTATAGCCCATTTAAATTAGTTAATTTGATATTGGAAATTTGAAATTCCCTATACCTAATTGTTTATGTATTAATATTTATTTCCTCTGATTTCAGCACCCTTCAAATACTTGATAAATCCAGTAATTTGTTTTGATACATCCTCCAGATTAGAAATTAATTCATTCAATAATTCTTCTCCTATGTAGTTTCTATCTTTTGCTCTGTAAACCTGAGATTTGCTTTCATACAAAGAGCCTTGTGCATAACTTAAAAACAAGATAAACTCCTTGTTTCCCATACGCCCAAACCCTTCAGCGATGTTATCCATAATTGAACCTGAAGCTCTGTTTAATTGATCGTACAAACCAGCGTCGTCTTTAATCCCCGATGTTTGCATTACACTATAGATTTCCGCTACTAAAACTCGTGCATCCCTCCAAACTTGTAACTCTTCTAACTTCGTAAACGTCGCACTCTTTACTCCTTAATCAATCTCCAATTTCAAATTTCAAATTTCAAATCTACACAGAAAAGCTCTCTCCACATCCGCAGGTTCTGTCGGCGTTGGGGTTAGAGAAAATGAATCCCTTTCCGTTTAAGCCGCCAGAAAAATCCAGCGTTGTTCCTATTAGGTACAAGTAGCTTTTTTTGTCTACTACTATTTTTATCCCGTTATCTTCAAAGGCCTTGTCGCCCTCTTTATCTTCGTTATCAAAATCTAACTGATACATTAACCCAGAGCATCCACCACCTTGAACACCTACACGGATAAAGTACCCGTCTTTGCCGTCTTCAGCCATGAGCTTAAGCGCCTGCTGTTTTGCTGATTCTGTTACTTTAATCATATCTGTTAATGTTGCTTTCGTTATAAACTTGCTTACCGATTTATTTAGATTTAATTTAAATAGAATCAATAATTGGCGCAAAAATACCGAATTTACGGTATTGAAACAACTATTTAAAATGATATTATATAACGTTTTGTCATTTCTCTCTATTCTTCGCCTGCATAGCTTATTTTTAGGGTAATCCCCCCAAGAAACTTGGGAGTCGGGTCATCCGCTATATGTGTTTTGGTAAAAATCAATTCAACTAAGGCAACCAAGAGCTTGTACCTTCGCTTTGTTTGCCCAAGTTTTCATTCACTTTTACCCGCAACCCATGCCACTCCTCCCCCTATTACGATACACCTTTAGTTAAGAAAGCACTTTGCGTTCAAAAGACGACACATCTATTCCTGAAAAAACCATTACCTTTGCCCAAGTTTTATGACGATGAGCAAGAAAGAATTAGAAAACAAAATTGTAAGTGTATTAAAAACAATACACGATCCTGAAATCCCCGTAGACATCTACGAATTAGGGTTGATATACGAAGTGAAAATAGACAAGGAAAACAATGTTTTTATCGACATGACCTTGACTTCTCCAAATTGTCCGGTAGCAGAATCTTTACCTAAAGAGGTAGAAGACAAAACGGCGGCGATAGAAGAAGTAACTTCAGCAAAAGTGGAAATCGTTTTCGATCCACCTTGGGATAAAAGCATGATGAGTGAAGAAGCGCAGTTGGAATTAGGTTTCTTATAAAAACACTTTTTCAAGATGGACGAAATCGTAAATAAAGTAAAACAAAGCGGTCTTAAAACACTAGATTTAGCTCAGTTTATACCCCAAGAAAGTGTGGTTGTCTTTGACCTAAAAGATTACCTATGGCAAGAACTTATCTTAAAAGAGAAAGATTTTAGAGCCGCTTTAAAAGATTTCGACTGGATGAGTCTTGAAGGAAAAGCAGTGGCTATTATTTGCTCTGCAGACGCTATCGTTCCAACATGGGCCTTTATGTTAGTTGCTTCCTATTTGCAAAAGAATAACATTAAACACATCGTTGGTTCTCCAGACGAAATGTCTAAACAATTGATCAAAGCAAAAATTGAGGAAATCAATCCAAAAGACTATACAGATGCACGCATCATAGTTAAGGGTTGTGCTGACATTGCGGTTCCCAACTTTGCGATGACCTATTTGGTAACTTACCTACAAAATGAAGTGAAGAGTTTGATGTATGGTGAACCTTGTTCTACGGTTCCTATTTACAAAGCTCCGAAGAAATAGCTTCACACTTCCACCCTCTAGCAAGCGCTAATTCTAAAATATATTTTAATAAGTCCAGAGATCTTTCTTTGGACTTTTTGTTGTCGTGTAATACCACAATATCTCCCGACTTTAACTCCTTCAACTTTTCTTTAATTTCTTCCAAGGGTACTTTAGCATCGTAATCATAAGTTAAAAAAGACCACATGACAATGTGATAGTCTTTGAGCAAAGCAGCTCCTTTTACCCCATCTAAACGTCCGTAAGGCGGTCTAAACAACTTACTTTGAATATAGTGATTGGCTTCTTTTACATTTTCCAGGTATTCCTTCTTTCCAAACTTCAACGCATTCTTGTGGTGCATGGTATGGTTACCCACTGCATGACCTTCAGCTTTTAAGCGTTGAAAGAGTTCTGGATGATTTTTCACATTCTCTCCCACGCAAAAAAATGTAGCTTTTGCATTGTATTCCTTTAATAGATCAAGCACTTGCGGTGTTACACTGGGCTCAGGGCCATCATCAAAGGTGAGGAAAAGAATAGGCGTAGAAACAGAAAAACTCCAGTTTCGTTTAGGAAAAACCTTTTGAACGAAAACTGGAGTTTTAAAAAGTTGCATAAATCTTTTATTAGATAGGATCTACAGGACCCGCTCCTAATATTTGTTGTTGCATTGCTGAGTAAATGTAGTAGAACTCTGTTGCTCTAGATCCACCTACTACACGCTGACCTCTTTCTTGTTCTTTCAAACCTTTCACAATTCCTTCAACTGCAGAAGTCAATCTATTTTCAAGTCCGTTAGCATACTCCACTAAAGCCTCGTTAGAAGCACTAGCCGAATTCACCGTTGCTACAACTCTCAATAAGTTTGTTGTAGAAGAAATAAAGTCTTTACTATTCAAGTAAGCCATTTCAGCCGATGAATTTTCGAAGAAGTTCACGTAAGTTTCCAACTGCTCTAAGTATTGCTTCGCCAAGGCATCTGCCTCTTCGTTGGCATCCACTTGGTACATCATAATAATGTAGTTTGCCACTACACCATCTATGTAATTTGGAGCAATTTGTTGCGGCTGTATAGATCCACCATTGTTTACACGAACGGTTAAACCTCCATTTGCCATAGGCTCACCCATGTCTAACACCTTATCCAATGGAATTTCTTCTAGAGACTTGTTTAAGATCATCAATACTGTATCTCTCACCGCTTCACCTTCTTTTAAGAGTTGATCACGCTGTGTTTTTAAAGAATCTATTCTTGCTTGATCTGAAGGGTTATTCAACAATTCAAGGTTCCCCAATTGTGCGTCTATCGCTCTCACTTGTTGTCCGTACTTGGTAGAGTAAATCTCTTCGTAATCAGAAGCCAACTGGAAGAAATCTCTTCTGTACTGATTGGTGTGTCTTCTTACATAGTAATCTGCAACTACGCTTTCCCCTTTCAAGTTACCAAATCTGTATTCGTTCATGTAGCAATCGTAAGTTGCCAAGCGAGAATTTGTTTTCGCTGCCTGACCTCTCAATGGAGTTAAGGCGTAAACAGAACCACTTTGTACTAAAGCACCTGCTTGGTAGAAAGCCTTACTTACATCAGATCCGTAAGGAGAAGAGTAGTATACTGCTCTTTCCCATTCGCTGTTTACAATCGCATCTAACATCATTACTTCCTCACGTGTTAAACGAGAAACATCCGATCTAAATACTGGTCCTTTAGCGAAACTAATACGCATTTCCTCAGGACACATTTCCTTCTCTCCTTCTGTAATCAATCCAGACTTCACAACTTTATCCGCATCTATATCGAAAATCAATCCTTTAGAAGGGAAGAAACGAACTGTACCTCCATTGTTAGGAGCAGTAAACATGTAATCATCATTTCTTAAGAAGGCCATCACATATTTCGCCGGTAAGTAGTCGAAAGAAGACTCCCAATTTTGGCTTGCCTCAAACAACTGTTGAATCAAGTTTCTATCTGCTTCCAACTCACCTTTTTGGTACATGTCTAAAATCTTGTCTACCGTACCCGTAATTGTAAGGTAATCCTCAATTCCTGGATTCTCTAAGGTCTCCATTAACTTGGCCTGTAAAACAGGTAAGTTTTGGTTCATTTTCGCACTCTTCGCCGTCATAGACCCCATAGCATTTGCTAAGCTAGATCTGAACGAAAGAATAGCCCTATTAAATGCTACTGTATTGTGCTTTATCTTCAATTCCATTACCTCCTTAAACAATTCAGGCTTTCGTGTAGAAAGATCTTTTAAGAAGTAGTTGTTCAACTCTATAACATCTGAACTACCTGCGTGCATTAAGATTTGATCTTCCGTAAACTTAATTGGTAAAGGATCTGAATCGTACGCGCGCATTTTCATTTGGTTGGTGTACCAGTCTGTTTGCATTAACGATAAGTTACAAACACGAACATCTGTACGCTTACCTTCTACTTCTTGTAAGTACCACAACGGGAAAGTATCGTTATCTCCATTGGTAAACAAGATAGAGTTTTGCTCACATCCGATTAAGTAGTTATACGCTAAGTCACGCGCAAAGTATCTATCACTTCTGTCGTGATCATCCCAACCTTGAACCCCTAAAATGATAGGTGCAACCATAGCAATCACTATGGCTCCTATAGAAGCTCCAGAAGAATTCTTAACCATCTTGTTCATAATCACGAATAAGAAGATAATTGCAAAGGCTATGGCAACGATAACTATACCTGAAAGGATTACATTCATTCCCTCTCCAAAAGCAATCGCGGCACAGAAGGCCAATAAAACTCCTGCCGAAGCAAACAATTTAGATCTATCCTCTTTTGTGAAATTCTTGTACGCCTCAAATAAACCGTATACTGATAAACCTATCCAGAAGGCAAAAGCATAGAAAGATGCTGCATAGGCATAATCTCTTTCTCTTGGTTCAAATGGTTTTTGGTTCAAGTATACCAAAATTGCAAACCCCGTAAAGAAGAACAATAAGGTTACTACAAAGGCATCTTTCGGTGCTTTTCTGTAGTGGAAGAACATCCCAATTAAACCAAATATTAATGGAAGGAAGTAGAAACTGTTGTTACTTGGATTAGATTTAGACGGGTGAGGTTCGTTCTCTCCCATAGCTCCTAAACGTTGTTCATCTAAGAAATCAAATCCAGATTTGTAGTTTCCTCGCATGGCATCTCCATGTCCTTGTATGTCGTTCTGTCGACCTGCAAAGTTCCACATGAAATAACGCATGTACATCCACCCCACCTGATAATCTAAGAAGTACTGAATATTGTTAGCAAACGTAGGCAATGGTTTTTCATCACTACCTAACTGGCTCGACTTCACTCTTCTGTTTTCATCGTAACCAGACCATTGTTTGTACCCGTTAATTTTGTTCGCATCTGAAGAGAAGAACATACGTGGGAAAATGGTGTTTTGAGAATAAGTAGGTACTTGATTTTCTCTACTGTTGGCATTGGTCTCAAAGTACTTTTCAACGATATCGTAGCTTTTACCTGATTCTTCAACGTAAGCTAGTGCGTCTTTTTCCTCTTTGAATGATTTGATTTCAGCACCACCTTTTGAAGTGATTACAAATCTTCTGTCGTAGAATGGAGAACGATCTCCCCATTTACTTCTATCCTCATTCATTTTAGAGTTCCAGTACGGTCCGTAGCCTATAGGCCAAGATCCGTATTGCTCACGTTTCAAGTAAGCATGAAGCGTTACTAAGTTCTCTGGGTTGTTTTCATCCAAAGGTGGGTTAGCATCAGAACGAATAACTATGGTTGCGAAAGAACCATACCCTATGAATAAGACAATTAATCCTAAAATTGCTGAATTGGCGAATCTCCAATCTTTCTTACGTGTAAAGTATAATCCGAATACTAAGAGACCGAACAATATTACAAAGAAAGTAATGGCTCCACTCATGAAAGGAAGTCCTAATGAGTTCTTAAACCATACCTCCATAGAACTTGCTAAGTCAATAGTTTTTGGAATAACACCATTTTGAACAAAGCCCAAAACTACAACTCCAATTACACCTGTAAGTATAAAAGTTTTAAGGTCTACCTTCTCCTTGTAGTTAAACATGATAACGTAGGCCATACAAGGCAATACCAATAATCCTAATAAGTGGACCCCGATAGCCAATCCAAACAAGAACATGATTAAGATCATCCAACGCATAGGACGTATCTCTGGTGAAAGTTCTCCGTGTTTGATTGCCGATGTTTCTTCGTCCCACTTTAACAAGGCCCAGAAAATTACTGCGGTAAACAAAGAAGACATGGCGTAAACCTCACCTTCTACTGCAGAGAACCAGAAAGACTCTGTAAATGTGTAGGCCAATGCCCCCACTACTCCAGAACCTAATATTGCAATCTGCTGTGCTTTTGACAAAGTTCTGTTTCCTCCATTAAAGGCCATTTTTTTAGCCAACATGGTAATGGACCAGAACATAAATAATATACTAAATGAACTACTCAAGGCCGACATACGGTTAATCCATAAAGCTGCCGACTCAGGTGATGTAAAGAAGGTAAATAATCTACCAAACAACATAAAAAGTGGTGCCCCTGGAGGGTGACCTACCTCTAATTTATAAGCTGCTGTGATGTATTCTCCACAGTCCCATAAAGAAACTGTATCTTCTAGCGTGATAAAGTAAACAGCGGTTGCGATTAGAAAAACCAACCAACCGATTGTTACATTAAGCGATTTATAGTTCATAATTTTGTCTTAGTACAGTACGCGAATTTAACAATCTTAGCGAGTCTGTTGTCATCTAAAAAACTAAAAAATGCTAACGGCTAAGTTTTAGTTCTTAATTTTAAGCGAGTTATAATTTTTTTTGAAATTTTTTAGTGAAAAGGCTTTGTGTTTCTCATTTTATTCATAAATTTGCAACCGCAATCGCTGACAAAGAAAGTTGAAAGCAATTGAAAATTGGCCTATGGTGTAACTGGCAACACGTCTGATTTTGGTTCAGAAGAGTCTAGGTTCGAGCCCTAGTAGGCCAACAAAAAAAACGAAGTTCTAAAGAGCTTCGTTTTTTTTATATCTAAACTTTTCTAGTGTTACTTTTTAGTATCACGCGATACAATCGCGCGATAGCTACTCAGGCTGAAGGTTTTGCCAAAGATATATACTCGGTGCTTGGTAGTAAATACAACCACACGTTTTCCAGAATTCTTTTACCGGCAGGTAATCCGATTTCATAACTACTCCATAATTTTTCTTATCAAAATCGTGCAAGTAATCTACTCCTTCCAAATAAAACTCCTCTATCTGGAGAATATTAATGAACTCCTTGTCTTTATCGTGTTTGGTATTCAATTCGCGAACACTTTTGTAGTAAAGTAAATTTTCAAAATTACCGATAGCTGGAACATTCATTCCCTCGGTATATCGAAACACCAGCGTGATTTCACTCCTCAGCCTATTTATCTCTGAATTAAAAAGTTTATAACTACGTACATAATTTAAATCTGAGATTACCCACTTTACTATCTCCCCCATGCGCTCGTAATAACCAACATGTAGGCTGTCTTGGTTTAATATCAGAACCTTTAAGCTGTCCACAACTTGGTAAATTAACTGATTTCTATCTCCGTAATTAAAGGGAAGGTATCTAAAAGGAGGATAGGGAACATTGGCACCATAATAAACACCTACATTGTGTTGAGGAACTTCTGCTACAAGCTTTTCATTGGAAAAAGAGCGATACTCTTTGGTGTAGCGTCTGTATTTATCTTTCTTAATTTTTGAAACATAATCTGCTTTGCCATCCTTGTAATAGCTTAGGGAATCATCGTTGTACTGGTAGCCTCTATAACAAACTTTTAGGCGTTCATACTTCGGTTCTTTTTGACCTGCACCAATTGACACCTCCTCGAATTCAAACACCCTTTCGACTAAGCGAATGCTATCTCTCGAATCTAACTCATGCCATGGAATTTCAAGAGCTTCATAAAAATAATGCTTAAAAACCAAGGTATCATGGATTTGAAGTTTCTCTAATTTCTCTTGGGGAATTTGTCCTAAATGATTGGTTTGGGCGTAAAAGCGCCTGTTTCCTGAGATCACTTCAACCTGCGAAATAGGATGATTATTCACATCTAAAACAACAAGTTGGGCATGGGCAACTTGCAAACAAAGAAGACATAAAATTAGAAAATTAATTTTTCTGGGTGAGCGCGTTTTAGAAACTATCATAGATGGATGTAGATGACTTTTTAATTCAAAGATCTAAAATAGTATTGCTTTTGATTCAGAGCGAATAAGGATGTAGGGTTTAACAAAGTTTGGGTAGTATCAATATCACGCGATACAATCGCGCTATAGTAAAGGACAAAATCTTATCCTTATATTCATCGCTTTAACCACAAAAAAAGCGCACCCTTTAAGGAATGCGCTTCATACATATTTCTCTTTAATACTACTTCATAAAAGGAGCTATCATCAAATACACTACTACACCTGAAGTGGCTACAAAGAACCAAATAGGGAAAGCATATCTAACCATTTTCTTGTGTTTCTTATAATTTCCCATCCAAGCAAAGGTATAAGCCATCATTACCAAAGGAATTACACCTATACTTAAAACAATGTGCGCCGCCAACAAAGGATAGTAAATAGCCCCCCATTCGCCTTCATACTTGGTTGTATCACTTGTTAAATGGTAAACCACGTAAGATGCTAAAAACAATAAACTGAGCACTAATGCAAAACGAATAAGTCTGCGGTGTGCTGGAATATTTCCCTTTTTAATCATGTACAAAGCAGATACTAAGACTATAGAAGTAATCGCGTTAATGGTTGCGTAAATAGGTGGTAAGAAACTGGTGTCTACACCCTTTACTTTTGGCATTCCGAACAATACTGCTACCACCACTGGTATTGCAATGGAAATTATCCAAGTCCACGTTTTAAACTGTTTTATTTGCGCAGGTGTTTTTGCTTCCATAACTCTTACTTTTCGTCGTATTCTTCGTTTAACAATCTTCTAATATCTCTTTCTAGGCGTTTTAAGTTTTCGGCACCTTTGCCATCTCTTTCTAAAACATCATACACGCCACGTACATGTTTTGTTCTATCCACTAGGATAAAATGTGGACTATGTGCATATCCCCCTTCTGCATTGGGTTCATTAATGGCATTGATAAAAAAGCTTTGTGTACCTAAATGATGTACGAAGGCTTCTTTCTCTCCCGTTAAGAAAAACCAGTTGTTGGCAGTGATTCCATGTCTATCCATGTATACACGTAAACGATTTACAGTATCTCTTTCAGGATCTATACTAAAGGATAAGAATTGAAGCTTATCGGCTATATCCTTTGTACTTTCTGCTAGCTTATCCATTTGTCCTGTCATAGGTGGGCAAATAGTAGGACAATGCGTAAAGAAGAACTTTGCAATACTTATCTTACCTTCTAAATCTTTGTTGGTGAAAGGCAAAGAATCTTGGGTTAAAAACTGAAACTCTTCTTCGATGAAATCAAAGATAGTATCACCTTTATTGAAACCTGCTTCTGTACCTGTTGCTATTTCATGATGCCCCAAATGCGGAAGTACATATTTGGGCTTACTCTCGCAAGCCAACAATACAAACATCAAGATGATACCGAATAGATACTTCATATTACTTTGCTTCTTCTTTTGCTTTCGCTGCTGCTTTATCGTACTGCTTTTCCAGTAGAGATATGTGTTCATTTAAATCTCTAACCATACCTTCTGTTTTCCCCGAACGCAACATACGCACATGGTTTTCCTTATCCACGATTATCATCGTTTCTAACCAAGGTTTACCTCTATACGCATTTTCCTCACGAGCTTCCATAAGGCTCATATCCTTATTTGTGATGTCATAGATTTGCTTAGGATCTCCCTTTACTAACATCCATACATCCGGGTTGTAACCTTCGATTTCATCTTTTACCGTGAAATCGATTGCTCCTAAATCATCCAAAGGATTACCTTCTTCATCTACAAGAATAGACACGAATTTGATGTGAGATGCGTTACGCTGCAACTTTCTATACTTCTGGTAAATCAACAGGTTAAAACGCGCCATATCGATTGCACAATCAACAGGACAGGTGTTTTGTATGGTAGAAAAGATAACGATGTTACCCTTCATACTTTCATTAGAGATCGTTTTACCATCTGCTGTAGTGAAGCTATATTCACCTACATTACCGTAATCTCCTAATTCTTGAAATTTGTTTTCGCACTTGTTCATGGAAAACAATACCAATAAAGAAGCCGGTCCAAAGACAAGCAACATCATTAATATTGCTCTACCTCGACCGGCTTTAGTTTTTTGTGTAGCCACTATATATGTGTTTTGCTAATTTTTACATTGCAAGGTGCACTGCACTACCTTCAGTGAATGCAATAAACATTAAGTAAACAATGAACAATGCATATGGTAACAAGATTACCCACTTCAATGATTTTCTTTCATCACCTAAGTGCATAAATACCATCACAATGTAACCTGCTTTCAAAAGTGTTAATGCGATGAATAAGATTTTAACGGTTAACCAAGCTCCTGAACCTTGCTTCACCATCGCTCCTAAGATTACTTCAACTGCAGTAACTACAGTAAGTAACAAAGTCACCATCCAAATTTTCTTTCTGATCTTAACTCCTTGCTCTTCTGAGTGGTGTCCGTCTAAAGAATATTCTATTATATCGTCTCTTTCCATTTCTATTTCTTTAATGCGTTAGTACTGTTTGCTTTTCTACCTGTTAGATTAAGTAGAAGAAAGTAAATACGAATACCCAAACTAAATCGACAAAGTGCCAGTATAATCCAGTTTTCTCAACCATTTCGTAGTGACCTCTTTGGTGGTAAATACCTCTAAGAACTCCTAAGAAGATGATGATGTTAATGATAACTCCTGAGAATACGTGGAATCCGTGGAAACCTGTGATGAAGAAGAAGAACTGTCCGTATTGGTCTGGACCGTACTCATTCTGTGTCATGTTAGCTCCGTAGATAACCGCACCTTTCGTTAATGCTTCGTAGTACTCAGCTACAGCACCTTCTTCTGCAGTAACTCTTGTAGACTCATCTGCTGCTGAAGAGATAGCGTGTTTTGTACCTGCCTCTTTAATGATCAATTGTAAATTCTCATCTGCCGCTTTATTAACTTTAGCAACTGACCCATCGTGTAAGTGAATTGTTAAGTTATCAGCAGTACCGTGTAAGTGACCTGCTTGCGCTGCATGTTGGAATTCGTGTAATAAATCTTCTGTAACTAAATCACCTACTGCGTGGTGGTGACCTGCTTCAATTACTTCAAAATTTTCGATAGCTCCGAAATCTCCTTTAACTACAGCTACAGAACCGTCGTTTAAAGTTACTTTTCCGAATGGAGTACCGTGGATAAAGTGAGACCATTCCCAAGCCTGAGAACCTAAGAAGAAGAAACCACCAATAATCGTAGCCAACATCCACTTAATAACACCTTTCTTATCCATTCTATGACCAGCTTCTACTGCCAATACCATCGTTACAGATGATACAATAAGGATGAAAGTCATCAAAGCCACGTAAGCCAACGGGTATCCGTTTCCTAAAAATGGTAATGCCTCAAAGGTCTCCTCACCTATAGGCCATGTTCCTTGTGTAGAGTACCTTGTATATCCGTAAGCAACTAACAATCCTCCGAAAGTTAAAGCATCCGATACAAGGAAAAACCACATCATTAATTTTCCGTAGCTTGCACTGAATGGAGATCCTTTTCCTCCCCAAAGCGTAGCACTATCAATTTCTTTTGTAGCGTGACCAGCCATAATAAAATTTATTTTTTTGCAAGTTTAATGAATAAAAAGTAAAAATAGTAACAAATAGACCCATAATGCACCTAAAAAATGCCAGAAAATTGCACCTGACTTTAAATTAACTGCATTAGAAGCATCCCATCGCCCTGTGAATGAACGAATTGTGTACACCAACATCATAAGTACAGCACAAATCACGTGAAGGAAGTGTAAACCTGTAATCATGAAAAGGTATGCTGTGCTCGTGTCTGAGTTACCTCTCAACAACTTATTCTGTAAATTATCGCTCAACACCTCTCCATTGTAATGAAGCTTTCTATCGATGTATTGCAATTCTTTTCCAGCGTAATATAAATGAAAATCTTCACCCATCTTACCTGAGATGAAAAAATCTCCTCTTTCATCTATAATATTTCTTGCCAAATGCGTTAAACGTTCGAACTCTAATAATTGCAGAGCCTCACCATTTGTTTTCACAAATTTACCATTCACCAAGCTCAAAGGCTCGTCCTTATATAGGAAGACAAACTTTTCTCCGTAAGCCGGCAAAGTAAAGATTTGATTAAAATCTGTTCCTAAATCGAAATTCAACATAAAGGTTCTTAAAGCTTGGGCTTCTTCTTCTGTAAGCAATTCACCTTTTTTCTCGTAGCTGTTTCCTTCTATATCTAAAAGTACACCATCCATCTTGATGCTGTAGTACTCACCGTAACGACCATCTGTCACCATGATTCTAGAAACGAAGTGTGCTCCTTCATTATTCAAGGCACTGTATCCTTTCCACTGACTAATTCCGAAAGCAATACCCAATATTGTTGTAAGCAATAAAAGCATAGACGTTTTTTTCATGTCTCCTGCCTTGATTGCTTTCACCGCCATGTATAAAGGCAAACTACTTGCTAAAATCAAAATAGTACTAATCCAAAATGCCGTAGGAAATTTCACTTTAATCCAGAATCCGTCTCCCATAGAAACGATGTAAGCAGAGGTTAAACCTGCAAAGAACATGGTGATACTGAAAATAAATACCCAAACCAATCCTTTCTTGGTCTTCTCCTTTTGTTCAGGGGGTAAAGAGTTTACAAAATTCTCTTTCATTGTATTGCGTTTTATTAAATTCTATTTCTAAACAAAGAACCTATCTAATACGTAGGTAAATTGTATAAGGGGTAAATAGATGATGGATGCAAACATCAATTTACGAGCATCTGCATCTTCTAAAGTTCTGTATAATTTAAAGGCGTATAAAAAGAATAACAATCCTAATACAGAAATGATCACTACGGTAATGTTACTTTGTACATAATCCAACAACCATGGAAAAAGGCTAAATGGAATTAAAAGTAAAGCGTAGAACATAATTTGGAAAGCTGATGCTTTTGATTTCCCTGATTTAGAAGGCAACAAATCGAAACCTCCTTGCTGGTAATCGTCGTGCGAAATCCAAGCGATGGCCCAGAAGTGAGGAAATTGCCACACAAACTGAACAAAGAATAAAGCTCCTGGTAATAATCCGAACTCACCCGTTACCGCTACGGCACCTATCATAGGTGAAATAGCTCCTGGAAAGGCCCCCACCAATACGGCCCATGGTGAAATACGCTTCATGGGGGTATATACGAAAGAGTAAGACACGTAAGACAAAAGTCCCAAAACTGCTGCATACAAATTCAATTGATACAACATCCACGTTCCAACGATTAAACAAACTGCTACCACAATAACACCTTCTCTTACCGACATATTTCCCTGTGGTAAAGGACGCATCTTGGTACGGTTCATTTGCGCGTCCAAGTCCTTTTCTATAATCTGATTGGTTCCATTACTGGCTCCGGTAACTAAAATACCACCGAGTAACAAATAAAGCAATTCTAAACCAGAGCTACTTTTCCCTTCAATTCCTAATGCAAATAAATATCCTGATAACGCCGAGACTACCACAGAAACGGATAATCTAATTTTTGTGAAAAGCATGTAATCTTTTCTTTTTGACGGCTTCTTTTCTACTTGAGAAGATGTAGTTTTTTCGCTCACAAATTTTGATTTAATAAATCGCTGGCAAATTTAGCCATAATTTGGGAAGAAGGGTAGAAGATTGACATTTCTTTCCCCTTTCGGACTGATATTCAAAGAAAGTAGGAGTATTTGGACTAAAAGCTGAAAGAATTCGACTTCCACAGATTGGTTTTTACGCCAAACTGTAATCCAAAAGAAGTATTATTTACTTGCTCCATTCTGTCATTCATTGCAATAGCATTAACGAAAAGGACCAGATGAATTCTACTTACCAATTCATATTGCGCTCCTAAGGTAAGTCGTGTTCTACGCAAAGCGCCACCGTTGGCAATGGTATATCCATATTCATCTTCCCTTTCTGTGTAGGGTTGATAGGGATTCGTTCCCGAACTCAAATTTTGCATATCATTTTCTCCCCCTCTGAGCAGGTGCATAAATGTGAAGTTGAATTGCCATTTCTCCTTGTATTCATATTGAACCTTAGAAAAAGACTCTATGAAATTAGACCCTGCCGGATGCGCCAAGACAAAACCTCTGTTTCCGTAATTTTGAGAAGTATTCAAATGCGAATAGGTAAAAGGTCGCACAGCATTGACTTCTGTTGAATAATGTAGTTTTTTATCCAATAAATTTCCCTTAACTCCAATTTGCACTCCGTATTTATTTGCCCACCAACGCGTACGATTGATGAGCTCAGTAACTGCTCCATCATCTAAAACTACTTGTCCGAACAAAAGATGATGCCCCAACTTATAATTCACATTCATCCCCAACAATACATTATCCGAGCTTCCTAAACCGTATTCTGCGGGACGGTAAAACAAGAGGGGATTCAAATATTCCAATTCAAAACCTCTTTTCCAAGTTGTATCTGATGGTTGAAAAACAACAGATTCGAACAAACTAAATTCAAGATTAGGAGTAAGGTCCACACTCAAGTAATGGGTCGCGGCAAACTTGTGCAAATTACCAGTTGGTATTTCCTCTTTAAAGAGTTGATATAAATTCAGCAGTTTGAATTTCCAAACTATTGTATTCAGCGCTGCGTAGGGATAATTTCTTCCCACATCACTTAATAAGAGAGAACGTTGTCCATTCCCCAAATGAAATTTTCCTACCCCCGCCTGAAGGTTAAATATATTATTGGGCGAATAACTCACTACAGCGTCTAGATCATAACCTTTCTCGAAAAACATGTAATAGGGTGCATTTGAAATGACTTCATAATCATACTCATCGTAGACCATTTGATCCACTTGATTGCTACCTGCTCCTGCTCCAAGTTTTACATATAATTTCTCCCCAGCCTGAACTTCTAGCTGAGCCCCCAAAAGTCCCGTTTGTTGAAGCTTACCAAAACTTGCGGCTTCATAATTCAATAAAGGAGAGAATACAAAATTCGATTTACCCATTTTCCACCATCCTAAACCATAGGCATCATTCATGTATACAAAATGATTAGAGGAAGAGGCAATATTTTCAGTCGTCCAAAACAAATCTTTGCTTCTATTCCAGGGTTTTGCTTGCGACAAAACCTGTCCCACAAAAAGCAAACAAACCAGAATTAATCCAAGTTTTCTCATCAGTAATTGTGGTGTTTATTGCGCAAGGCTGTTTGTAATCCTACTTGTATAATTTTGGCATTGATTCCACTTTGTTCATCTATGCGGTAGCTTGCCTTTACAAAAGCTCTTAAATTGGTTTGTGCGTTAAACCTATAACCTAGCTCTCCACTCACGAAAAGGGTGTTGTATAAATTTGTGGACTGCTCTTCACCTTTGGGTATAAAAACTTGATTTAAACTGTTGGAAAACCCTGCATTTTTATAATAAGTCGCAAAGGCACTTAGGTAGATATTTCTGTAGAAATAATTCAACTCACCCAAAAATTCACGCGTACCGTTTCCTAAAGAGTAAGCTAAGGGTAGATTAAAGGACGTATAGGCCAACCTTCTGTTCTCAGCCTGATATAATTCATCACTGGTCTGGTTGTATTCCAACAACACATGCAATTGATGCTTTCCATAATTAAATTGTGCTCTGGCACCTAACTGCATACCGTGTTGCATGTTCTTTACATCATCTGTAACCCATTGTCCATACAAAACATACTTCTCCTTCCAGCGGTAACCTATGTTTAACCCAATTACATTCTTGACCTTTGCATCTTCAAAACCATGAATCGCCGTATTCAAAGCTGGCACTGGCAGATAATACTCCAGGGGTACGCTTTTCGATTGTACAGAATCTTCTTTGAACCAAATTCCGGATTCAAAAAAAGTGATGTTTAGATCAGGAATAGGCGTATAACTTAAACGGTGTACGCTTCTTGCTTTGCGTTCGAAAGGAGCCTCTACGGTTGTGTAAAATTGTCTTCTCCATAAGTTCAATGCCTTGCCCACTTGGAAACTATATTTCCATTTTGATGCGAATTCTGTTTCTACCTTAAACTGAGTGGAAGCTGGCGCAAAATCAGAAAGCAATAAAGAACGCTTACCATAGCCCTCGAACTCTGGCGAACTACCTAATTGTAGTGTAAGATATTTACTTTGCCTCCAACGTACGTAGGACGAAGAATAGCCATAATCAAAGCCTCCATCACCAAAAGGTTTTGTACGCAAAGCATTTGGGATAACAGCGTGTTCGGTTATATAATTTCCATTGACCAATTTTTGCTCGCCACGTGCTGCATAAGCATCCGTTAAATAATTGGCAAACACACTCTGGTTTTCGAAATATGAAGTTGAAAATGATAGTTGATTCAGGATTTCTCCCTCTATGATTATCCCGCGAGTATTTTGATAAAGTCTACGCTCCGGAGCAATTCGATCTTGCCCCAATTGCACATCAACTATAGGGTCTAAAGTTAAATACAGTTGCTCGTTTTGAAACTCTAGTAAATGTTCATTATATATCTTACGTCCCCACCAAGATTCCCTTTGTTTCTGCTCCTCTTTCCAAAGTTCTGGTCCTCCTGAAAATTCATGGTAGGACGCCGGAAAACTCAAAGGTAAATTATCGGCCTTAAATATACTTTCTTGCTGATAGAAAGCATGCGTTGGTAGCAATAGTACCTTTTGCGCATGCAACAATACACTCGTTAAAATTAAGGCTATACTTAAAAGCTGTTTCATATATCTAACACCTTCTTTTTGGCAATGAAATATGGGTTGGTAAGATTTGGACGGTTGTACAGCAAGGGCTCTAAGGTTTCTGCATGCAATACCTCACCTCCTATCGCTTCATAAATGGCTTGTCCCGCTGAAATATCCCACTCCATAGTAGGAGCAAAACGAGGATATAAATCTGCCTTACCTTGAACTAAATCAAAGAACTTCAGTGATGAACCTTTTTTAATGAATGCTGCCTTTCCGTATTTGTCTTCGGCTTTGCGAATTACATTGAGCGTGTTTCCAGAATGATGCGTACGCGAGGTAGCCACCATCAATTGGTCATTCACTTCTTCAATCTGCAATAGCTCCACCCATTTATTACTTTGATAAATTTCGTCATAACTACAAGTAAACGCACCGAAGGCTTGTCCACCAAAAATAAGCTGTCTATTTACGGGTGAACCTATGGCTCCAAACACTGCCTTATGGTTGTGGATCAAAGAAATATTCACTGCAAACTCTCCGTTCTTTTTGATGAATTCTTTGGTGCCATCTAAAGGGTCAACACACCAAGACTCTACCCAATTTTTACGTTCTTCAAAGTCGGCTTTTTCACCCTCTTCTCCTGTTATAGGAATATTGGTTTTGGCCAAATGTTCTCTAATGATGAAGGAGGAAGCCAGATCTGCCTTGGTTACAGGACTCCCATCATCTTTGGCTATCGCCGTAAAATCTTCTTGATAGATTTCCATAATCTTCTCACTGGCTTCTACGATTGCTTCCAATGCTGTAAAATGCTTTTCACCTAACTTCATCATCTATTGTTCTATGTATTTGAGTAAGTCATTCAACAATGAACTTGCCCCTATTCTAAATAAAGAAGGATGCATATATGTTTCACCACACACTTCCTTAACTATGTTTCTAATTTCCCAGGCTTGATCTAAGGTGCGAACACCACCACTCACCTTTATACCTACTTTTTGACCTGTACTTTCAAAATGCTCATGAACAACCCCTGCAATTTGTGCAACGGCCTCGGGTGTAGCGCCACCATTTTTACCCGTGGAAGTTTTGATAAAATCAGCGCCTCCACGTATAGCAATTTCCGTAGCTTGTTGGATTTCTTTTTTAGAAAGAACTGCAGTTTCCAAAATAACTTTCAATTTCTTCAAGGGAAGCTGTGCACGTATAGCCACCAATTCATCGAAAAGCATATCCAACTTTCCTGCTTTAAATAAGCCCATATTCAAGACGATATCCACTTCATCAATTTCCAATTGATTGAGCGCAGAGGCATCATTAATCTTGGTACTTAATAAAAGTTGACTATCCGGAAAACCACAGCCCACTACAACACGTTGCAAACGATAAGCTTTGAGCAATTTATTGACCACATCAATTTGAGTGGGGTAAACACAAACTCCTGCAATTTCATACCCCCTACTGAGGAGGGGCAAAAGCGGAGTTATAAATTTTGTAATAGACTTTTTGTTATCTGTAAGAGATAAGGAAGTATAATCTAGATACGATAATATTTCTTGTGCCTTTTGAACCATTACAAATAAAAAAAGTCCAACGCTAAAAGCATTGGACTTTAAATATAGTAAATGAATTTCTATTAATTCAATGTGAAGTTAATTGGAATACGACACACAGATCTTACGGGTTCTCCGTTTTTCTCACCTGGTGACCATTTCGGCATAGAACGCACTACACGTTTTGCTTCTCTATCCAATTCTTTCGAAACACTTTTAATGATTTCGATTCCTGAGATAGACCCATCACGTTCAACAACGAATTTCACATACACCTTACCTTGGTCACCCATTTGACGAGAAATCTCTGGGTACTTTGTATTATCGATAAGGAACTGCTTCATTGCTGCTGCACCACCTGGGAATCCTGCTTCCACATCCGGGAAGTCAACAATAGGAGGTTGTGGCGGCTCCGGCTCCTCTTCTTGAACCAACTTCACTGGTGCTGGATCAATTGGGGGAGGTGGATCTTTATCCTCATTCTCCTTCACTTCCAATTCCTCATCTAACACAGGCTCTTGTGCTGGTGGGGGTGGAGGTGTATCCTCTGGTGGGGGTGGCGGCTCCTCTTCTTGTTTGGTCTCTGTTTCCATTGGTAAATCCAAATCTTGTTTCTTGTTCTGTCTTGCAGATTTGTCCTCTACAGGAGTTCTGTAAGAAAAAGAAGCAAGGATTAGAGAACCTATAATCAAAAAGCCCAACATACTAAGTGGTAAGCGCACGCGCTCTCCGTCTACTTCGGGATTTTTCTTAACTTCCATAATTCTTCAATATTGTTGCTAATATACAAAGATCTACTAGCAAAATTAAACCTTACAATCAATAATAGTTGCGGTACAAGAAGTAAAAACCACATGTACCCACACAAACACCAACGGCATTTGCTATTATATCATAAATATCAAATACTCTGCCAGAAATAAAGGCCCCTTGTAGAAATTCTATAGCTACTCCTAGAGCAATCGCTAAGCTTATTACAAGTATAAAAGCTTTATCCCTTAAAAAGCGGTTCACCCTTTGACGTTTAAACCCTGTTAGCCATAAATGAACCAACAGTGCATATATCCCCGTGTGAACGACTTTATCAAATTCAAAAACGAACCAATCTGTTCGTTGTAATTCGTTACCTGGTGTTAAGCTCAACCCCACAACGGTGATGAGCCACAACAACCCTGGCAGAATAAATCTAAACATTATCCAACTAATGCCTTGTAAGCATCGGCGTCTAATAAAGCATCCAATTGCGCAGTATCAGCAACTTTCACTTTAATCATCCAACCTGCTCCGTAAGGATCAGAGTTAACGCTTTCTGGCTCACTTTCTAACTCTTCGTTGAATTCAACGATTTCTCCAGCAATCGGCATAAACAAATCAGAAACTGTTTTTACAGCCTCAACTGATCCAAATACCTCTTCAGCATCTAAAGTTTCACCTTCAGTTTCAACCTCAACGTAAACGATGTCACCTAACTCTCCTTGAGCAAAATCTGTAATACCGATCGTAGCGATATCTCCTTCAACTTTCACCCATTCGTGATCTTTAGTATACTTTAATTCTTGTGGAATATTCATGCTTTAAATTTTAGTACTTGCAAAAATATAATTTTGAACGTTGATTTAATAACATGCCGTCACTTTTTTACAATTTCTTCATATTAGAAGTTGAAAATAATGCCCCGCGCTTTTACACTTTAATCTCCTCAGCCTCTTTCTTCTGAAAATAAAGGAGAAGTTCAGGGAACTTTCCCAAGAATTTTAACAAGCTTTTCTTGACTACTTCCGCCCGTTTTTGGTAGTCTCCAATTCTTTATTTACATATATTTGTTTTTATGGTAAACAGTGACCAATTCAAAGAAATAGAAGGACGAATTACAGCACTCTATACTTATTTAGAAATAGAGAATAAGCTGTTAGAAATACAAGAGGGTGATCTTAAATCTCAAGACCCTACTTTTTGGGATGATCCTAAAAAAGCAGAAGTGGTTTTGAAGAAACTAAGACAGAAAAAATACTGGGTAGAATCTTACAATGCCTTGAAAGAAGGGTTGGATGATTTGGAAGTATTAATAGAGTTTCATAAAGACGGAGCGGGTTCTGAAGAGGAAATTGATGAATTATACAGCAAAATACTTAAGGACCTTGAAGCATTAGAATTAAAAAACATGCTTTCTGGCGAAGAAGATAGTTTGAATGCTGTACTACAAATCACAGCGGGAGCCGGTGGAACGGAAAGTTGTGATTGGGCCTCTATGTTGATGCGTATGTACACCATGTGGGGTGAAAAACATGGCTATAAATTAAAGGAGCTCAATTATCAAGATGGAGATGTAGCGGGGATTAAAACCGTGACCATAGAATTTGATGGTGATTTTGCCTTTGGTTATTTAAAAGGAGAAAATGGTGTTCACCGTTTGGTGCGTATCTCCCCTTTTGATTCCAACGCCAAGCGTCATACCTCTTTTGCCTCTGTATATGTATACCCTTTAGTAGATGATACCATAGAGATCAATATCAACCCTGCCGATATAAGTTTTGAAACCTTTAGATCTGGAGGTAAGGGTGGACAGAACGTAAACAAGGTTGAAACAGCCGTGCGTTTGCGTCACGAACCTTCTGGAATTGTAATTGAAAACTCGGAATCGAGATCTCAGTTAGGAAATAAGGAAAAGGCAATGCAATTGTTAAAGTCGCAATTATACGAACTTGAGCTACGCAAGCGCATGGAGAAACGAAATGAGATAGAGGCCGAAAAAATGAAGATAGAATGGGGATCACAAATCCGAAACTATGTGATGCATCCTTATAAATTGGTGAAAGACGTTAGAACAGGACATGAAACCGGGAATGTGGATGCCGTTATGGATGGAGACTTGGATGAGTTCTTGAAGGCTTACTTGATGAAATTCTAAAGGAAAACGCTTTGCTTTGCCTATCAAACGTGGGGATAGCGAATTACACGAAACAAATAGTTTATTAAAAAACACGAATAATAATTAACAACTACTTCGCAGAGAAATAATAAGACTTGACACAAAATATGTCTTAGCTTTGAAGTGAAATTTAACACTTAATGTTATGTCAGAAACAACAGAAAACAACCCGATCCCAAACCAAGGGAACGAAAATAAACCGAAGGGAGCTATTTGGATAATAGTTGCTATCGCTGCTTTAATTGGAATTGCTGTAATGGGAGTTATGTACTCAGGTCAAAAATCAGCAAAAGAAGAATGTCAAGTTGCCAATGCGCAATTGGAACAAGAAATGAAAGCAATGAATGACGCCCTATCTGGGTACATAGATATTACAACATCTGATTTGAAACAAGATTTCCAAACGATGTTGGATACTTATGATGAAATGGTAGAATTTGATGCCTCTTTGAAAGACAGTATTGATATTCAAAAAGCGAGAATTGAATCTTTAATGGAAGATTTAAAAACCAACAAAAGAAGATCGTACAGAGAGATTAACAAATTGAAGACAGAGAACCAGACTTTGCGTAAAATTATGAAAGGTTACTTGGTGCAAATCGATTCGTTAAACACGCTTACAGGAACACTTTCTAACCGTTTGGTTGAAACAGAATCTAGACTTTCTACAACAGAACAGGAAAGAGATTTATACGCTCAAACTGCTGCTCAAAATGAGCAATTGGTTAAAGAAGGATCTAAATTGTCTGCTTACAACTTCAAAACGTACGCTTACAGATATACAATCAACGGTTCTCCGGATGAAACAAACAGAGCCAAAAGAGCAGATGGAGTAAAATCTGAATTCACTTTGGGAGAAAACAAAATTGCCATGGCTGGAAACAAAATGGTTTACATGCAGGTAATTGACCCGAATGGAAAAGTAATTTACGCAAAAGCAAACAATACTTTTGATGCAAACGGTACAACATTGATCTACACAGATAAGCGTGAGATTAATTACCAGCAGAAAGAAATTGACATGGCTGTAGTTCACAACTTACAAGGAAGAGAACTTGAAAAAGGTAATTACACGGTGAAAATCTTTGCCGATGGAGCTGTAATCGGAACCGATAGCTTCACTTTAAAATAAACAATACTGCCTACCTTTAAAAATGTAGTTATTGTTGACTAAAACTTATGAGCGGTCTGCCTTCGGGCGGACCGTTTATTTTATAGACTATTCCTATCCAAAACCTTCACTTCTCCAGGTGTCAAACCTTCTAAAGTTACGCCCCCTATTCTCCAACGCACTAAACGCACAGTAGGGAAACCAACGGCAGCTGTCATCTTTCTAACCTGACGGTATTTCCCCTCGCTGATAGTTAATTTTAACCACGTCATTGGTCCGTGTTTAGGATCTCTCTCCTTTCTAGGATTTTTTGGAATACGTGTAAGTTCTTGATGAACCTCAACTTTTGCAGGTTGTGTAAGATAGCTTTCTCCCTCTACAGAAATTTCAACTCCCGTTCTCAATGTATGCAAGGCAGCATCATCTATGCTTCCATCCACTTGTACCCAATACTCCTTTTCGTACTTACTACTTCTAACATCTTCACTGAGTTGGCCATCGGTGGTGAGGAATAACAGCCCTTCAGTTTCTGCATCCAAACGACCTATAGCCATGGTTCCTTCTGGAAAATCATAGTAATCGCCTAAAAGCTTTTTCTTTCTTTTACCGTTTTGAACAAATTGAGATAAACAGCGCACGGGTTTGTGCATGATAAAGTCTTGGTGATCTACCATGCGGCTATGCGCTTAATTTCATCAGATGGAATTCTGCCCGATGTATGATCAGTTTGCAGACTCAACTTTAACATGGCCAAAGCTATATCCGTTGACTTAATCGCCCTGTATTTCTTCAAGCCTCCTACCATTAAACAATGAAAAATAGGCATGACAATCTGCGCTATTTTTTCACCCGCTCTCTTTTCATCTCTTCCACCTAAAATGAGTGAAGGTTGCATGATGTAGGTATGCTCAACACTTTGTGCCAATACATCCCTTTCCATCTCTCCTTTAATTTGATTATAAGCAATAGAACTTTTCGGGTTAGCACCTAAGGCAGAAATCACAATAAAATGACCTATTCCGTTTCGTTTACAGGCTTCAGCTAATTTTACGGGCACACCATAATCTATGGCTTTATATTTTGCTTGATCGGGTGTTTTGGCTTTAGTGGTACCTATACAACAAAATACCACATCCGCTTTTAGTTCCGTTAACCAAGACGTTTCTGTTACTATATCTAGGCTAACTTCCTTTAATTTTGAACTCTTTTTGCCCGTAGTACTTCTACCGTAAGTTACAACCTCATCAAAATCCGGGTGCATTAAAAGTGCATCCAGCAAAAAGCCACCAGTTAAACCAGTGGCTCCAATTAATATTGCTTTTTTCTTTTGCATCCCTTAAAAGTAAGCAAAAGTGCGTTCTTTTTAATTCTTCTTTTTGGTGAAATAAACGATAGGTCTAAATCCTACAGTTGTGCTTGCGCCCTCATAGCTTGTATAACTTTGATTGCGTACATCGTAACCATAATCTTTCCAGCTACCTCCACATACAGTATCATCTGCGGTAACTTCAGCAACGTTACCATTTAAACAATAGATTCCATAAGAACTCGGGTAGTAAGATTTAGCCAAGGCCATTAAATCTGCGCCGTCTAAAAAGTGATTTCCTTTTTTAATGGGAACAACAACAGCATTTCCGTTTTCATCTCTACTTATACTCTCTGGACCAATTGCTGCAAAATTACATAAATAGGCGCCCTGTGCATTTCTCAAATAGGCTCCTTGCCAAGCGTAAACAGCATCTGTGTTTCCTCCATTCGCCGCTCTCAACCATTGTTGTCGCGTAGGTAATTGAACCGTATAGGTATATTCCTCACTGCCAACATTCAATTGGTCTTGCAGGTAATTACAATAGCCTTCCATTCCTTCTTTTGAAATCGTCAATACAGGATATCTTTTAAACCCAGGATGATTTCCATACAACTTCATCATGTCTTTGGATAAATCGTTGGTTTTTATCCATAAGGAAGAATCTCTTTGCGCTATCGCTAACTCTTTTGTGTTCCCGGTTGACTTTAAATGATTCAAGTAAGCATTGTATTCCTCATTGGTTACCTCTGTTTTACTGATCCCAAATCCACTCAAAACCTTATCTGCTTTCAATTCTGGAACAAATGAATAGCTTTCCTCTAATTTCTTGGGTAAAGGTGAGTTCTTTTTAAACAAAGAAAAGGAGCTTAATACTAAGGTAGCCGCGATGGCAGGAATGATTATTTTTTTCATAAGAAGTGGTTTTTTAGGATATAAGTGCGGAGATAGGAAAAGGTTACATTAGATTTCTGGATTTCTAGATTTCTGGAAAGGGATTTAAAGATTTAAGCATGGACTGTGTCCATATTTAAAAATTTAAACACCTCTTCTTCTGTTCACCTTAAATTCTTAAATGAGAACTTTTGTTCTGCTTAAATTTTTAAATAAGCTCAAACTTATCAAACAACTCACCCTCTAACCTGAGGACTGATGTACTTGAAGGGCGTAAACAAAAAAACGGAACCCTTACGAGTTCCGTTTCCTATACTATTATTTCTACTTCTTAGTATCTGTAGTGCTCTGGCTTGTATGGTCCAGCTACTTCTACTCCGATGTATTTTGCTTGTTCTTCAGTTAAAGTTTCTAACTCAACACCAATTTTAGCAAGGTGTAAAGCAGCTACTTTCTCATCTAAGTGCTTTGGCAACATGTATACTTCGTTTTTGTAAGCATCTGCATTGTTCCACAATTCTAATTGTGCCAATACTTGGTTTGTGAATGAGTTAGACATTACAAATGATGGGTGTCCTGTAGCACATCCTAAGTTTACTAAACGACCTTCAGCCAATAAGATGATATCATTTCCTTTCACGTTGTATAAGTCAACCTGTGGTTTGATTTCAACTTTAGTATCACCGTAGTTTGCGTTTAAGTAAGCCACGTCGATTTCGTTATCGAAGTGTCCGATGTTACAAACGATAGTTTTGTCTTTCATCATCTCAAAGTGTTTCCCTTGAACGATGTCTTTGTTACCTGTAGTCGTAACAACGATGTCTACCTTACCAACAACAGAATCCATTTTCTTCACTTCGTATCCGTCCATTGCAGCTTGTAAAGCACAAATTGGATCGATTTCAGTAACGATAACTCTAGCTCCTGCACCTCTTAAAGAAGCAGCAGAACCTTTACCTACGTCACCGTAACCAGCTACTACAGCAACTTTACCAGCCATCATAGTATCCGTAGCTCTACGAATTGCATCTACTAAAGATTCTTTACATCCGTATTTGTTATCGAATTTAGACTTAGTTACAGAATCATTCACGTTGATTGCTGGCATAACTAAAGTTCCGTTTTTCATTCTTTCGTACAAACGGTGAACTCCTGTAGTTGTTTCTTCAGATAAACCTTTGATATCTTTTGTTAACTCTGGGAAACGGTCAAACACCATGTTTGTTAAATCTCCACCGTCATCCAAAATCATGTTTAATGGCTTACCACCTTCGAATGCGAATAAAGTTTGTTCTATACACCAGTCAAACTCTTCCTCGTTCATACCTTTCCAAGCATAAACTGGAATTCCTGCAGCAGCAATAGCAGCAGCAGCGTGATCTTGTGTAGAGAAAATATTACAAGAAGACCAAGTAACCTCAGCTCCTAATTCTACCAATGTTTCAATTAAAACAGCAGTCTGAATCGTCATGTGTAAACATCCTGCGATTCTAGCTCCTGCTAATGGTTTTGCAGCTCCGTACTCTTCTCTTAAAGACATTAAACCTGGCATTTCTGCTTCCGCTAATCTAATCTCTCTTCTACCATACTCGGCTAAACTTATATCTTTAACTTTATAAGCTAATTTTTCAGTTGTGTTGCTCATTTATAGTTGTTTATCTATTTAAATATGGTTGCAAAGATAAGGAAAGCCCCTTTATTTCAAAAGGAATTGAGTTTTAAAACTTTATAGGGTAAAGAACAGGACGTTAGACGAAGTTCTTTAATCTTCGATGATATAATTTTGAACTTTTACTAGGCTATCGTTGTTAAAAAGAAATGTATCGTAATGATACAAGCTATCGTGGTACTGATCTTTTAGTAAATCTTGTAGAAATAACTTCCTAAACTTCCTCTTTTTTACTTCTTGGTAGTGGTATGCATTTACGGCAAAAAGTGGAAACGCCGGTTCCTGATCCATGGTGTAATCAAAATTTGAATAGGTATGCATCATCAAATACATGGCTTTCCCTGATTCTTCAGCATAGCTTTGGTAGGTGCTCATAGGCAAACAACCTCCTCCCGAACAGTAATTCACAATGAAACCGAATACAGAACTGTCTTTTGTTTTTAGTTCTTGCCTCAATTCCTCCCCAGTAATTTCATACACATAACCTGGAGCTGCTGCTTCAAACGTGGATAATTTCTTCACTCTTGCTTTTTGCTCTTGGTCTAAGTATTGATAATCTGTAGTAATACCTTTTAACTCTATGCTTATACATGAGGCAAGTAAACCGGCTAAGGCCAGTAATTTAAAGTGGTTTTTCATAAATGGTTTGTTTTGATTTCAATAAAATAATTTTAGTGGCTAAGGGTAAGACATCTAACTAGAAGAAATGTTACAAGCGTTTTTCAATACTTCAATTTGAACTTGTTCTCTATTCAAAAATTTCATCTTTAACCGCCACCAAACTATCTCCTTGAAAAAAGAGAAATTTGTTTACATAAGGTTCAACCTCTTTTACTTTCTCCAATCCTAAAAGCTCTTGTAAAAACAACCTTCTGTACTTTTTTTGTTTGTTCTGCGCGTAGTATTGGGTATTAATAGCAAAGAGCGGAAATTCAGGTTCTTGATCCATGGTCTTGTCAAACCCGAAATAATCACACATAATTAAAAACAAATCTGTTTGATTATTCTCCTGGTAGTTGAAGTAACTCTGCATGGGATAACAGCGATCCCCTGCGCAGGTGTTTACAAAAATGTTGACTACACTTTGATCTCTATTCCCCAGCTCTCGCCTGAGGTCTTTGCCCGTAATCTCATAAACATTTCCAGCTTCCATTTTGCTGAAATCTTCGGTTTGAAGTATTAAAGATTTTTGATTTTCTGTTAAAGTGGGATACCCATCATGTATCCCATTTACTTGAAAATTAATTACACATGAACTCATCATAGCACATGTGGAAAGCATAACTAGGTGGTTTTTCATTTTAATTTGTTTTGGTTTTCACGATTTCTTCAACTTGAAAATCCAAACACTTTGAACTTGAAAGAATTAATTCATTTTCTGCTTTGGACTTCCGTCTGCAGCAAAAAAAGCATCTTTGGGTTCCCATAACTCTATGCGGTTACCGTCTACATCTAAAATGTGTATGAATTTTCCGTATTCGAAATCTTCCAACTCGTTTACAATTTTTATTCCTTTTTCCACCAAGCCTTCAATCAATCCTTCTAAATTATCAACTCTGAAATTCAACATGGCTTTTTGTTTGGGCTCTCCAAAGTAAGTAGAGTCTTCTTCAAAAGTTCCGAGTTGTATAAATCCAGGACCTCCTTCATCCCTAACAAACTCAAAACCTACACCGTAGTCATTGGTGGTCATCCCCAAACACTCTTCATAAAAATTTCGCATAGCCTTAGGGTCCTTGCATTTAATAAATACTCCCCCCAAACCTGTCACTTTTCCTTTCATATGTTTTTTGCATTTAAGATAATAACTCCCGCTCAAAAGTTTTCAAATTCCACCCTTATTTTTTTAGCATTTTCATCCCCTTTTCATCCAATACAAATTTCTATGCGTATTTTCGAGAACAATACGATAGCTTAAGTGTTAGAAACAGAATTATGATACAGCAACTTCAACAGTATAAAACCATCCTTCTACTCGGCATATTGATTATTTTCCATACGGTAGGTTTAATCGGCCTCCAAAGTGATATGCGTCAGGATTTTCTTCAATTGAGTTTCCTGAATTTAAGTTTGGCATTTATTGTTTTGTTGGTGGGAAGAGAAAAGCACAGTCTGCGTTTCTACCTCTACGCTTTTTTTATCGTGTTAACGGGGATGACTGCAGAGTGGATAGGCGTTCATACGGGGCAACTTTTTGGCAACTACAGTTACGGTGAAAACTTGGGTATAAAAATTTGGGGAGTGCCCATCATTATCGGTATAAACTGGTTGATTTTAACCATGGGTAGCACTTCAATTCTGGCTTTTACAAAATGGCCCTTAGTGGTCAAAGCCATGGCCTCTGCTGTATTAATGACCGCACTGGATTTATTAATTGAACCCGTAGCAATTGCCAACGAATATTGGATGTGGGAAGGAGATATACCCTCTTTCAACTACCTCTCTTGGTTTTTTATTTCCTTGGTATTGCACCTCGGATATTTTGCCTTAGGATTGGCAGAAAAGAACAAAGTTGCAGTCGGCTTGTTCTTCATTCTTAGTCTGTTTTTTATATGTTTACTTTAAAGCTTTGATACAATGTATTGGTGGGGACCCTTTCTTTTAATTGCAACATTTTTCGTCATGGAATTCATGGCTTGGGCTACGCATAAATATATCATGCATGGTTTAGGTTGGTATTTTCACAAAGACCATCATCAGGTAGAGCCAGGCTTTTTCGAGAAAAACGACTTTTTCTTTTTGATCTATGCCATCCCCTCTTGGTTATGCATCATGTTGGGTATGATGAACAACAACTACATCGCCGTTTGGATAGGTTATGGAATTGCGGCCTACGGCTTTGCCTACTTCCTCTTTCATGATGTCTACATACACAGAAGGTTCAAGTGGTTGCGCAATATAGACCACCCCTACTTCATGGCTATTAGAAAAGCACACAAAGTGCACCACAAACATTTGGGCAAAGCGCACGGAGAATGTTTCGGTATGCTTATCGTGCCTAAAAAATATTATAGAGAAGCCAAACGATCTTTCGCCATTAAAAAATCTAAATCATGAGCCTTTACCTTTGGATAAACCTACTCACTCTTGCCGGACCTTTCTTTTTGTCTTTCGATAAAAAGGTGGCCTTTTACAAACATTGGAAAGCACTTTTCCCTGCCTTATTAATTGTAGGTACAGGCTTTCTAGTATGGGATGAGTTTTTTACGCAAAATGGCATTTGGGGCTTTAATCCAGAGTACTTATCGGGAATTTATCTCGGACATTTACCGCTCGAAGAAATCTTGTTTTTCTTTACCGTTCCCTACGCCTGTATTTTCATTTTTGCCTGTATAGAAGCCTATTTTCCGGATATGAACCCCAATCTTTTTGCCTATATCTTTTCCATATCCTATTCTTTCACAGCCTTGTTTCTGGGCTTTTACCACCTAGAAAACTGGTATACAAGCACGGCCCTTATCGGTTCGGGCATACTCAACGCTGTATTTTATTTCGCAAAAACGCCCAGCTGGTACCCCAAATTCTCCATCGCTTTTATGGTAGCCATTTTGCCTTTTTTGTTGGTGAATGGAATTCTTACAGGACTCTTTACTCCAGCACCTGTGGTATGGTACAATGAAGTGCATATTATGGGACCCAGAATAGGTAGCATACCCGCAGAAGATTTGTTTTACAACTTTTTCATGCTCTTCGGTATTATGCTTATTTATATGACTTTGCGTAAGAAAACTTGGGCAAACCCGCTGCGCTAAGCGGGCCTTCCGTTAAAGTTGGACGCATGTAAACCAAGTAAATGTACACTTTTCGTGCACTTCTATGGTCGTACCCGCAAAGCTACATTTTCTAGGTCTACCCTTCCCCAAGCTACCACTTCACTCCCTGTTTGAAAAACACTCCATTCTCGGGTTCATAAAAGGTCTCACTCTGCACTCCCACCTCAAGACTGACTCCCATTTTCTTTTTGGAGATTTTTACTATTTTCATACACCAAATCCCTTGCGATGAAACAACTCGTCTACTTCCTACTTGTACTCATCACATCTTCCCTTTGTGCGCAAAGCGATGAATTGAAATACAACAAAGAATGTAATTACTACATCCTAGATTACCTCCCCCTTTACCGCCATCAACTCGGAGTAACTGCAAATTATAATACGAACCTTCATCCCCAAAACAGTTCCTTTACCATAAGCATGAAAGCCGATTACAACTTTGGTGTTAACTATAAACTACTCGCTCATAAAAACACTTTACTTTTTGTACATGCCAATTTTAATACAGGGAGGTATGAAACGGTTATCCCCTTAACGAGTCCGTACCGCAGTTACTTTGATATACGCCACAACATTTCTAAAAGTATCTTCGAATTAGGAGTAAGTAAGGAATTCCGACTTTTCTCCCATCACCGTATAATTTTAGAACCTTTTTTAGGCCTTCAATTGATACATTCTAACACTCCAAATTTCCCATATTACTATCGCACTTTACGCAGTGATAAATACTACAGCCCCGAAGAAAATAGCCAAGTACAAAACAAAGAAATCTTCGAGATACAAATGAATACAGACTTTGTAAACCAAGCCCGATTGTTGGCTCAAATTAGCCTACGTTTTCAAATCATACCGCAGCTCTCTACCGGAATCTATTACAGAATGGGCGCACCCTTAAAACAAGATTTTCACATGAGAAAAACAGAGCACCTCCAAGTTCTCGGTGCGGGTGAAGAG
Organism: Lishizhenia tianjinensis; assembly: GCF_900116425.1. Lineage (GTDB taxonomy): Bacteria > Bacteroidota > Bacteroidia > Flavobacteriales_D > Crocinitomicaceae > Lishizhenia > Lishizhenia tianjinensis. The sequence goes on from NZ_FPAS01000004.1 coordinate 111,031, forward strand.
ATCATTACAGGTATGAAAGATTATACTTTACAACTGCGCCAACCATTGAATTATTTAGGGATTAGTTTGTATTACCATTTTCAAAAAGTAGAACTTGGCAATTAACTCATTCTTTTTTATGTAGTTTATTTTCCTCTCGTTAAAATAAACCTTTGCGGCGTTAAATTTCCTATTATTTTTGCTCCCAAATAATTACCTAAATATGAAAAATACAACGCTTTTAGCATTGGCTTCTCTTGGCCTTTTCACAGCCACAGCTCAAGAAACAACAAGTCCGCGTAACTTCGATCACGAAATTTCTTTGGATAATGAATATTCGATCACAAACACATACAAATATTTCACTTTAAACTCTGATAGTGGAAATGACGTTTTTATCAACAAAACGGGTGAAGTAGGATTCGGTTTAAATTACAAACACAAGGTAATTCAAAAAGGAAATTACTTCATGCACTTTGGTTTTAATTTAGGCTATTCCACTTATGATTATCATCTTGAATTCCCGTCTGGAGTAACCGATTACATGGAATATCTAATGGTAAGAAATAAATTTCGTTCAGGATTTAGTAAAGAATGGTATTTATTGAATGATAAATTAATTGTAGAACCGGTTTTAAACCTAACCTTTTTAACCACAACCAACAACACTGAAGCTTATGGTCTACACACAAATAATGAATACAACAGCAGATCATTAGTGACGTTTGAAACCCATAACATGAGAAGGCTACTTCCACAACTTCAACTCAATGTAAACTATCAACTTTACAAAAGGTTATACATGGGACTAACGATGAAAACAGGTTTATTTGAAGAACTTCCTTATGAATATATGTACAATGAAACCTTTGAAAATGACAATCCGACTTTGGGTACATATACCGTACAACAAGTTGGACGCGTAAGAGCGTCTACAAAAAACTTCTACTTAGGTTTCAATATTGCGTTCAAATACTAAACAAAGTACTTCATACTATCACAAAAAAAAGACGCCTCCAACGAAGCGTCTTTTTTTTTAATCTTTTATTTCCAAGGTTCCTGATATCGTGTAGGTCTCTCCTGTGTAATTATCATTGAGTAATTCATCCACCTGTCCGCTAAAACTACCTTCCATTATGGTTCTTCCTGCGGCTTTTCCTTCCAACTCTACGTCGAAATAATAATACCCAGAATTTTGTCTGTATACCTCTATTTCTCCCACCCATTTTCCATCTTCTCTTTCCAAATAATTGAGTTGGTTATTGCTACCGGTCTTTATCAAGAAAATCTTATTGGTATGTTCAGTTACTTTGGCTTCTTCAGAAATTAAAATTTCGTTATTGGTGTCTCTAAACACCATGTAAACATATTCGTCTTCCTCCACTTTTTGGGTACAAGAGAACAAGAGCAGTAAACTAAATAAGGGTATAATTTTTTTCATGGTACTTTGTTTTGCCCTCAGAAAAGCAAAGCATGTACCAAACTTCAAAAGAAGCATGAATTAACTGTCTAGCAAATCTTCACTTTCTGGTTTAGATTTTTGCAGTTTATTTAAAAAGGTAGCCAACAAAGAAATGGTGAGTCCAGCTAAAATAAAAATTGAGGCTCCAGGCCAGTGCATCATTTTAAACACCACTCCCACCATTACAATTCCGGCACCTATGTAAAAGACAAGACCTTTGTTTTTATTCGTATTCACCTTGCGTTTCTTATCGAAATAGATGGATAAAATTGAAAAGATAAACCCCAACATTCCTACGTAAATTACGCCATAACGCAACACGTCTTCAAAGCTAAAACCGAAAGCAGTATACCGTAAAAAAATCATAGCCATAGCTACAAAAGAGATGGCAAAACACAGTAAACTTAATCGATTAAATATCATTCTTCTTCTTTTTTGTTATTCGGAAATACCAGCCATACTCCCAAAGTTAGTACGCCAATAAACAAAATGAATTTAGCGTTTTCCCATTGAAATTCCAAACCGGCAAAACCGACAAACAGCAACACTAAACTCAAAAACAAAAAAATACTTTGAAACCCAAATTTCAACCCTTCCTTTCTCGCTTCCCATAAGTGAAGACCTATGCCTAAAATCCCAGTAATCAAGATTAAGCCTCCCCAGGGAATAACTTGAAGCAAGGTATTATCTTCTCCTGCAAACAATATAAATAAACGGGGCAAAGCTATACTGGCTCCACAGATTCCTAAACTTAAATTTGCTAATTTCTTCATGCTAACCGTTGTTGTGATAGGCCAATAAACTTGGGTTGGAACTCGCGCGTTTATACACGTAAGATTTGGCCCTAATACTCGCCTTATGAAAATCGAACCCTCTCGCAATATATGCTGCTAACGCACTACTAAGTATGCATCCAGTGCCATGTTTGGGTAAAAAATCCTTCCCTTTCGCATTCAAGGCTTTCACACCTTTGGCGCTAATTAAAAAGTCTCTCCCCGCGCGTTGCTTAAAATCCGGACCAAGGTCTATTTCCGTATGTCCCCCTTTCAAATACACTTTCTTTGTACTTGCATCCTTCAAATTCAGTTTTAGATATTCGGGAGCATTCGGCGTTACAACATTTACCTCATCAACTATACTCTGCAAGGTGGCTGTAAATCTCAGCTCATCCATACTCAAACCGCTATCAAAACTAGCTTGTAAAACAGGATCCCAAACAATGGGAACTTTTGGGTGATATTTTTTGATACACTTCAACACTTCCTGTAGCACAGCACTATTTTCAATTAAACCGATTTTAATAGCTGCCGGAGTATAGCGTTGTAAGAGCAATTCTAATTGAGCAAGAATTACTTCCTGAGGTGTCCAAATTACCTCTTTAAACTCATCCTCTACCTGCAAAGTATTAGCTGTTTGAACTGCCAAACCTAAGGTTTTCAGCTGTTCGAAGGTTTTAATATCTGCCAATATACCTGCGCCTCCACTCGGATCAAGGCCTGCGATACTTATACATATGGGTCTAATTCTCGACATCCTTTACAATCTTATGGTTAAACCTAAGTTGGCTGCTTCCTGGTTGATGATTTCCTTTTTATAAGGCAACAAATCTGTAGCTTTTTGCAACGCTATCTGACTTATCAAAGTATTCGAAAGCACAAAGGCAGAAAATTCTTTTCCATACTTCTCGGCAATGGCTTCTTTTATAGGTCCAAAATAATTGTTCTTTTGTTCGTCTACAATGGCTCTTAACTCTTTGTTTTTTGCTTTCTCTTCAGGGTTGAGTGGTGCTACTGCAGGCTTACTTTTAGATATTTGTTTTTTGTGCGCCAACTCATACAACTCCTCCATTCTATTTTCCAAATCTCTTTGGCAGTTTGGCGTTTGTATTTTTCTATACACTCCTCTAAACTTCATGAAATCTTCTACGTACTTATTACCCAAAGCCAAATCCCAAATCAAATCTTTGTGCATAATTTGATAACTCGGTTTGTTTACCGCTTTGGCCAATTTTTCTCTCCAAATCAACAAGCCTTCAACAATGAACCACTCAAAAGCATTGAGCATTTTTTTGTCCTTCAATTTAACGTTGATTTCTTCACTGTTGTCTATAAATTCTGCAGTATTAAAAATTGCATTTTCTTGGGCTATCCAATCTAATCTCCCCAACGCTTCAGCTTGTTGCATCAAAGCATCCTTTAAGGGGAAAAGATAGAGCACATCGTCTGCGGCATATTTTATTTGTTCCTCGCTTAAAGGGCGTTTGAACCAATTACTTTTCTGTAATTTTTTATCGGTTTCCATGCCCAAAACCTCTGCCAACATATTCGACAAAGAAGAAGGTGGATAGTTTAATAAACTGCGCACATTGGCCAAATCCAAAATGTTCTGTGCTTTACACCCGAGGTGGTGCAAAAGGCGAATGTCCTCCCCAAAAGCGAAAACTAATTTTTCTACTGCCGGATCTCTAAAAACATCAAAAAGCCCTTCCAAGCTTATCTCTTTTGCTAAAGGGTCTATAAGGTAACACGTCTTATGATCATAAATTTGAATGAGGCACAAATTAAAGCCATAACGGTAGTGATTCTTATCGAATTCTAAATCGACCGCTATGCTCGGTTCGTTAGCTATAGCTTGTACACATTGGTCAAGCTCCTCTTGTTTGGTAATGTATTGTATTTGCACGCGCTAAAATTACGCTTTTGCAAGAAATTGTAAACACGTAAAAGCGACTATCTGATAATTCTCATTTTTGGTCCCTCAAAATTTGGGTATTTAGGCTTTAAAATTCACGTAAAAGCCTTCCCAACCAGTTTCCTCCTCACTCACTTCCAATTTGTTTACTAATTTTCATTATTTTCGAGGCTACACATATCATAAACCGCTTTAATTTCCTTCATCACTTCTACTAGAAAGATTTGGGTGTGTGGTTAGAACACTGTAAAATGAAAAAAATTAATTTACTGCTTCTATTGCTGTGCTGTTTGGTTGGACAAACCACTATTGCACAAAGCACAAAAAAGACACGTTTATCGGCTTGGTCTTTAGAACTTGGTTTGGAAAAATCCTTTTTAAATAGAGGAAACTACTACCACTCACCGAGTACATCCAACCATGTAGGAAGCGTATTAGCCGAAGAACAAGTCGAATTTTTCTTACCACTTGGAGGGGTAGCGAGCTTAGAATATACTTTGTCTAAAAAACTAGCTTTAAGCTTTGATGTTGCCTACCACCATATTCCTACCCTAACAGATACCTATAGATACAACCAAGTTTTCACTTATGGCTCAGATGTATATGAAAGAAAAATGGATGAGTTTGGTTTGTACTCGGCTTATGTAAGGGCAGGACTTGGGTTAAAGCTATACTTTCGAAAAGCACCAATGGGTGGCTATTTTAAAATCAATGCGAATTATTACTCGGTAAATTCAGATGTACATAGAACAACTACTGCGAGTACAACTTATGAATACTATGGGTACACCTATGAACCTGTAAAAATTACAAGTACAGCCTTAGGGGTTTCTTTAGAATGGGGGAAAAGGAAAGTAATAGGTGACCGTTTTTTCGCCGATTTTGGAGTACGCTACACAAGGCCTATTTTAAGTTTTTCAGACAACACTTATGATGCAGATTGGAACAACAAAGTATTTGTAAACAATGAAATAAGAGATTATTTCCCAACCAGCAATATGCACTATCATCAATTCAAAAGTATCCTTGCAGAATACATGCAGTTTTACCTAAAATTTGGAATCTATAAATTCAACATCTAATGAAAAATTTAACGTATATCATCATCATTGCTGGACTTACATTCGTTGGATGTAGAAAGAAAATTGAAAGCACTCCAGGAGAGCATCCCAACAACTTTACGGACTCAAAAACTTTTGAAACGGTACACAAAGATTACTTTAAAAATAAAGAATCTATAAGGAATTTATTTTCCTTCGACAACAAGTTATACATTACCACAAATAACAAATACGGCGATGAATCTGTGATTACCGTATTATTGGAGGATAACACCTTGGTTATACCCGAACAAAATATAGGTACTATATACGATGCTGATAATACCGACTTAAGTTCAGACTTCATCTCGGATGCCCAAGAAAAGGATGGTATCGTTTATTTTGGTGGAGATTTAGAATATGACGATGATGAATACCTCTACTTTGAATATAATGTTGCCGATAATACCTTAAACAAAGGAATTAACCTCATTACATCAAATCCTTATGCGGTAAAATCTATGATGAAATACCAAGGTGAGGTTGTTGCATTCACTGACGCCTATGCCAATGATCTAAATTGTTTGAGTTGTCCGAATAATACTGGACCCTACCCCAATATTTTAAACATCAATTTACACGACGTCACTGCAGTTAACGACATGTTCTATTTGCAAACTCATCAGGGAAGAGTCTACTACACAAATGTAGCCAACAGCACATCCTATTCAGGAATAAATATGGCATCAACAGATACAGTTGTACGCATGTTTGAATATAACAATACCCTTTGTGCTATCGGGTCTTTTGATAATGGTAGTTACAGTTTAGCTTATGTCAACAACAATCAGCTAGAGCCTTTGGGTACTAATTCTGATATCATGGCTTATCTCTCTAAAGACTTTACATATTCATACAATGCAGACAAATACTTCGAAAACGTTCCTAAAGTGAGGGTGATTAACGATGACATTTATATGATGGGGAAAATGTATCTTAAAAATAGTGCAGGAGAATATGATTTCAGGTACGCCACTACTCGCTATCACGATGGAAAGGTAGAAATAATAGACACCGATCTTTACATTACAGACATCGCCGAAATGAATGGAGAGTTGTATGGCGCGGTATTTTACGGAGCTTATCTGGCTAAACTTACCTTCTAAAATGTCATATATAAAAAACGCATCCTACTTTTTAAAATTACAGTTGAGTTCTGTGGTTTTACTTCTCTGTTCGGGATTGTGTTGGGGGCAACCTACCCGCCATATAAAAAGTTTCAATCTAGGTGTGGGTATAGAAAAACCTATGAGTTTTATTTATGATTTTGTGGATGACAATGATTTTAGGACAAGTTTCTACAAGGACTCAGAAATCATTCCTCTAGGACTAAGTTTAAATCTTTCAAAAAATGTTGGTCGTAAAACACACCTGCATTTTAGCCTACTCGGCCGGGCATTAGGAAATACTGCTTACACCTATCATCAGGATAAATCTATAGACGAAATCAATTATACTTTTACCGATAGTAACTTCGTACGCAGCAACCTTTTTCAACTACAATTAGGAGCTAAATATTTCCTAAACAATGCACCACTTGGTACATATCTTCACGCCAACCTCAATGTTGCTTACATAAACAATGAAATTTTCAGGAAATCTACTTTGGGAAGTGAATTCATCTTACATACAGAAACATTTGCACCCGCCAAACACCAAAGTATTCTTTACGGAATTGACCTGGGAATGGGGGCTACAAAAATGATAAGTAATCGCCTACTCTTGGATTATGGGTTTCACATTTCACCTTTTTGGTTTCTATTATCTCCCAACAACATGGATGCCCATTGGATAAACCATACTATAAATGCAGAAGGCTTTATTCCAGGATATTCTAAGGGCAATGTAGAACTCTTGAACAAAAAACTACTCGCTACAGAATTCCTGAAATTCTACCTAAAAATTGGTCTACAAAACTTTAAGTATGAATAAGTATATTTTGCCTTTCGTAATTCTTGCCTTAGGAGTTTCGGCTTGTAGAAAAGATAATTCATTCACTCCCTCGCAAAGCACAGTAGAATTAAAACCATCTACTTGGGAACATGTAATACTTACTTCACCGGTTGGGGAGGGTGTAAACCGCACTTACGCCTCGAGTTTGGGTGCTTTTGGCGACCAGCTTTTTGTGGGTAGTTACGGTAGTATAGGTAGCAAATCCATGTTTGATGGTTTTCACGTAATCATTGCACCCTTTGGTCAAGATTCAACGCTAGGTATACCAGAACTTTATTCTACAGATTACAGTGTTTTTTCTTTAGACGAAATGGTCAACGGGTTCCTTCCCTTTGATGATAAAATACTTGTGTATGGTTTCTTAAACTACGAAACTGAAAATTCAAACCTAACAGAGAAAAAATATGCTTTCTATTATGATCCTATTACCAACACGTGTACAGAAGAGCTCGGTTTAATAAACACAAGTGATGACCTTGCAGGAGTTCTTAAAGTTTTGGAATATCAAGGCGATCTCTATGCCATCTTTAGAGCAAAACAAGACCAAAGTAAAACCATAGCCTGTATCACCTGCACAGGAAGTTCTCAACTTCCGGCTTATGACAACATTAATTTTAGGGATTATTTTGTTGTTAACGATCTAATTTTTGCCCTAACCGACGACTATCAGCTACTCCAATACAATACAACAAGCAATTCTTGGGCTAATTATGGCAATTCGAACTATGAGTTTTTTAGTGTATTTGAATACGAGGGAAAAGTATGTGCTTTGGCAAACACAACGGCTGATTTACATGTAGTTGAATTAGTTTCATCTACCCAAATTAATTCGCTCATTACGAACAACAGTGAACTGGGGCAATTTATTACCGGTTCTAACGACAATACGGGAGTTACTGTAAGCAACGGTAGATTATTTATTTGGGGTTATTTTCCCTTTATAGTTAATGGTCAATATAAATTCGATGATTACTTATTAGAGGTGGTGGACAACGAACTCAAAGTAATAGATAGGAACATAAAAATTAAGGATGTAGCGGTCTTTAACGATGAGTTATATGTGATTAATAAATCCAACACAGGACTTTGGAAGTATAAGTCGTAGAAAAAGTATTAAACAAAAAAGGAGAGCTCAATTGGCTCTCCTTTTTTTTATACAAAGTTTAAATTATTCTTCTTCTGTTTTCCCGAAGTTCTCGAAGGCATAGAAGTAAGCCAATTTCAATACAGGAATATGAGGATATTGTTTGTAGGTATCTACCTCTATTTCCATCAAAGTATTTGTTTCTAAATCGAAAGCAAAGGCGAAAACCATCAAATCGTATTTTCTTTTGTTGTTATAATCTACATAAGCAAAAACAATATTGGTATTCGCAGAGCCACTTTTGTATTCTTCTAATTCCAAGAAGTCAGGACTAATTAAATCATTAATAGATGCATCACTGTACATGTAGAAATAACGCAAGAACATTGCTTTTGAGTTATATCCTTCTGTTCCCAAACTCAACATGTTGTATTTCGACAACAACTCTGTTTGGTATCCCAACGATTGCGCTGATCCTACTACAGCATCTCCTAAATTCCTTCTTACCTCTTCGTTTCTTTCGTAAGAAAATCTTCTTCTTTTTACTACAGATGCCAAAGGCTCTACAAAGACCAACTTATCCACAGATGGTTTTTCTTCCTCATCGTCATCGTATTTGTCTTCATCCACTATATCTTGCTGCTCGTTAAAAAGCTTTAAGAATTCGTCATTGTTGGCCACATCTTTTAAAGCAAACAAATGAAACTCCGTAGAGTCTAATGCTGCTCCTTCTAAAGAACCATCAACTCCTTTGGCATATTTGGCATTGATTTTCTTTTGCTTAATTTTTTCGTATTTGTTCAAGGCTTTAAATTCCTCTGAATCTTCATCCATAAAAGCTTCTACATCTGCAGCTTCTGTAGCTTCTCCTGTAGAATCGTTTACTGTTATTTTATCGTAGTAAAACTCATCCAAAGATTTGAAACGTCTGGCCAATTGTTTCACTGTATTTTTATACACCAATTCTATCCCTTTATCTTCAGGATATTTATTGTGGATGTCTATCAGGTTTCGCATGGCCATCACCACCAATTGGTCTTTAGACATTTCCTTCATCAAATGATGAACCGTGTAGCTCTCTCCTTGAATTTCGTCTAAGTCTGAGTAAAGATCTCGCTTGCTTCCTTGACTCGCATGCACGGCAATGTTGGTCCAACAAAGTGCCTTCATCCAATCAAAAGTGTAGCTGCTTCCATACTTTGTTTCAAGGATGTAAATTTCATAAATGGCATTTGAAAAGTCAGAGTGGTATAACCAGTTATTCACTCTTTCATAGCGCGCCATTCTTCTAATTTTTGTAAAATCGTCTGCGTTGAAACTTCTTTTTTGCTCCGGTTCAAAGTCCATGTACTTTTCCAAAAGCTCTTCATCAAAGTTATCTTTACGCTTGCTGATATTCGGGTGAGAGTGGTAAGTATCATCGTAATCTTCATCAAACTCAATCTCATTAATATCTGTTGGCATTAAACTTTCGTGGATAAAAGCATTTTCTCCAGAAATGTACGACTTGTCAAATGCCACTTCATCTATAGGCAAGTAAGAATAGGCCAAGATATCGAAAACATTCACCAATTCTTCCAAAGGAAAACCAGCTTCTAAATAACGCTTCAATCCTAATTCATCTGCTTCTATTTCGTGTTGCTTTGAATAAGCTTTCAAGGCTCTAATTTGCTTATCAAAGTTGTTTCCATTGATAGACTCCTCAATTTCAATTTCCTTTCTAAACCCTTCTACGTTGTGATTTTCAACGTAGTGGCTAATTTCATGCGACAACACAAAAGCTAACTCGTAATCCGAAGTCAACTGAGAAATCAACCCTATGGTAACGAAAACTTCACCATCCGAAGTTACAAAGGCATTTGCCTCGTTTGTACGGAAAGTATAGAAACTCAAATCGTTAAAAAGAGCGGTATCATTGAACAAAATTTTAGAGGCTACCTCTTTAATGTGTTCTGTAAGCGGATCTCCGTAAACGACCAATCCAGAATGTAACAATTGATCGATAGAGTAAGATTTTCTTTCAATAAAATACTGACGTTCTTCACCACTTAGATCTAGGTTTTGGAAACTCGCTTCTGCCACTCTTTCGGCATAAGTTAAACCAAAAGTTTTGGGCAATTCACCCGTAGCTTTTAGCGGTTTGTAATTATTAAAATCAACGTCTTGAGCAAATACCTGGAAAAGTAAAAGTAGCGTAGATAAAGAGGTTATTAAGTTTTTCATAGTTTTTCGATGAAAAGCGAATATATAAATTTCAAAAGGATGAAGGAATAAACTGTCGTCTTTTTTTTAGAAAGCTCATCCAGAGTACACTTTCTTTTTAAATCCTTGAAAAAAAATTATATTTAGGCTTTCGAGTAAAAACCATACAAGAACTAATTTAACTACATGAGAATCTTTATTACGTTATTAACCCTAGTTATACTTCATACATCTACCGCACAAAAGTTCCAATCTTTTAGTGTTTTTGGAGGGATAGAACAAAAAGGGTTTAGAGAAGCTGAATACTACAGCGGTCAATACAACATTAGTGCACAGACCTCATTAACGCTACCTTCTTTAAGATTTGGTGCAACCTACAAGCTCGGTGCAAGAACTCAATTATTTACCCAAATAAGCAACCAGAAATTATACGATGCGCAAACTATTCCTGATTACTACGGCGCAAACTATAGAAGTTATTTTTCTTCTAATCAACGTGTTTTAGACCTTGGAGTTCGTAGGCACAAGAAATACGCGCCGCTTGGAGGTTATATAGGGTTAAACCTACTTTTGAGTTCTACCAATATTGTCTTAACAGAATCTGAAAACTCTGCCTTGTCCGATTTAAGTGGAAATGCAACGAATTTAGGTTTAAAGTTTACCTGGGGAAAAACAAAACTTGTAGGTAACAACTTCTTTATTGACTGGGGAATTTCTTACCAATACTACCCTACGTTCCTTAATTTATTTTCATCCAATGATGGACAGGAAAATGAGTCTTACAATTTTTACAAACAGGATGGGGATAGAACGGTATTGAAAGATGATTTTAAATTCACTACTGCCAATTATTTAATCGACAGATGTGGAAGAATCGCCTTTTACTTTAACATCGGTTTTGCTAGTATTGGTATTAAATAGATCACTACTACTCCACTTTTTTAAGCTTTCATTTTTTCGCTCAAAAGGAAGTTTGTTTATTTAAACTCCCAGGAGAAGTAATAAATAGGCTGGACGAATCCGATCATGTTAACGATGTTCCCTAATTCAACAAAAACACTTGTATACTTGCTGCTATTAATGGCGGAATGAGATTATAGATACTGAAGAAATAGTTATGAAATATTTACTAATTAGCTGTATATCTTTTATGATTTTTACGGGGCACGCCCAAAAGATAAACTACTTCACAATTGGTATAGAGTCTCCGCTTAGCGCGAGTTCATCGTTTAATTATTTTAAATTAAAGACACCCGATGACTTATCTTATTCAGGGACAGGTACAGTAGTATATCCCTTAAACAATTTAAAGCCTTCCTCTTTACAAATTGCCTATAACTTACAATTGAGTAAAAGATTTGTTTGGAGCATAGGGGTTGGACAACAAAGCACCAAATCTTACATGTACACGATTAATAAGGACTATTACTATTCGAATGACCCACTTTACTTCTCTGATAGTCTACAAATAAAATTGAATCGTACTGTTTTGTTCACGGGAATTAAGGGGTATTTTCAAGTAGCACCACTTAACCTTTACCTTTTTGCAAATGTTAGAGCAATACACGCTCCTTTTGAGGTTCAGAGAAAAACTACAGCATTTACCACTAGTGTTTACCATGAACACCGCACCTTTTACAAGGATAGATCACTATATTGGAATTACGACTTTGGCATAGGAGCGCAACGTTTTATAGCCGATAACTTTTCTTTAGATTATGGTATAAAAGTTAATCTGGGTCATTACTTCTTCGAAAAACATAGCTCTGATAGAAACTACTATGAAACGAACAAACTACTCTCAGGTGAGGCTCCTAAGTTTCCTATAAATAATGTAAAGGATGTAGAAAAAAGAGTAAACCTAGAAAGTACAATGTTTGTGTATCTTAACATCGGAATAAATAAAAATTAGGCATGACTTTTACTCGATTATACCTTCTACTTATTCTGGGTGTATTTCTAACATCCTGTAGAAAAAACACTTCTTTTATTTCAGAAGAAGGTTTTGACAGCTCAACCCTCAACGATGTACAACACGTCTATTTTCACACGCAAGATAGCGTGTATTACAATCACGTACCACAGCTTTCTTGTTTACTTTCTGATGAAGAAAACCTATACATTGGATTCACCGATAATGGAACCTTTGATGATCCTTACTTTGGATTTTCAGTAATGTCTAAGTCGGAAGAGTTGAGCTACCCAGAACTACCTTGGGGACTTCATACCTTTAGACGTTATAGAATCAACGGAATAAAGGAAGTTGGGGATGACATTTATGTTTATGGTGACATAAAAACAAATGATGGAGCCAAAAAAAACAATGCCTTCAAATACAACAAAACACTTCAAAAATTTGAGAACATTCTTTGCGATGTTGACTTTGGAAACAATACGGACAAGCACATCCGAGACGTAGAAGTCTATCAAGGCAACGTATTGGGGATTTTTGAGGGTAATGGATATTTTTGTTTGAACAACATTTTACCAAACGCGGTTAATTTATACAGTTTTGGGGATAGTTACAGAAACTATACTATTATAAACGATACGGTATACAAAATATCTGATATTTATAACAGTATGATTGCAAACCCTACAGCAACCACAAATAGCGATCAGGCCATTTTTACGAATGTTTACGACATCTATGAAATGATAGATTTTAAAGGAGAAACATGGGCTTTAGGTAATTTTTACGGACTCCCTTCCGTTCTTGGAAAAGCAAATTGGAGCAACGAATCTTTTGAGCGTCGCCCTTTTGAAAACGATAGTTTAGTCCGTAAAATCACGAATATCATTACCACTAAAATCATCAATGATGAACTTTATTTAAGTGGTGCATTTGAACACAAATTAACAGGAAATAGCTATAAAACGGAAACCTGTCTTATCAAATTCGATGGTGAAAAATTCAGTCTTGTTTTTAGTGGAAAGCAAATACAAGATTTGGAAATATTCAATGGATACTACTACTATTTTGAAAAGTGGGATAACAACCTTAAAAAAGTTAAATATCAATAAAACATTTAAGCTTTTCCCTATCCTGTTGTTCTCGGGCCAAGCCCCCAGTCATACTGCTTTATTTTGCAACTTGGAATACAGAAGAATCACTTCAATTTAATGAAGAAAAAGTAGTACTCTTCTCCCCTTCAAACGAAGATATAGATTGTTAATTTTAAGAATAAAAAAATAATTCAAGTTCAATCAAATTCTCCCACTTGCTATCTTCTAAAAAAACCTATCTTTGTAGCTCAGCTTTAGGGGTATCCTTTATAAATAAGGATTGAGACAAACCCTCAGAACTTGATGCGGTTGATACCGACGAAAGGAAAAGCAAGGACTCCTCCTCTTTGAGCATCCCCCTCTTTTTCTGTACAAGCTGATTTTAATTTGTTTTGCTTAACTTGAGCAAGCTTAATTTTTAAGACAGAAGTTTACACAATGAAAGTAAAATTCAACAATACAGAAGTAGAAACATCAGCCCAAACGGTTTTGGCCTTTTTAGCTGAACAGGGTATGGAAAATAAAACGGGTATCGCCGTGGCCTTGAACAGCTCCATTGTTTCTAAATCGAATTGGTCTACCCAAAACATTCAAGAACAAGATAGTATTATGGTTATCACCGCGACGGCCGGAGGATAAGCATAGATTTAAAATAAAAGCATAGGAAATATGAAAAGAGAAGCAGTACCAACTACTGACGAAAAGATTTCTAGAGATCCTTTCCCAGCATCCACTAAAATTTACGTTCCAGGTAAGATACACGACATCAAAGTTGCGATGCGTGAAATCGCGTTAACAGACTCTAAGCCTATGTTCGCCGATGGTGAATTTAAGAAAGAGAAAAACGAAGCGGTTACTGTTTACGATACGTCAGGACCTTACACAGATCCTAATGTTGAAATAGATATCAAAAAAGGTTTACCACGTTTACGTCAAGAGTGGATATTAAAAAGAGGTGACGTTGAAGAATTAGAAGAAATTTCTTCTGAGTACGGAAAACAACGTTTAAATGATCCTTCTTTAGACCACCTACGTTTTGAGCACTTAAAAAAGCCATTGCGTGCAAAAGCAGGTAAAAACGTTACACAGTTGCACTATGCAAAACAAGGTATCATCACACCAGAAATGGAATACATTGCCATTCGTGAAAACCAACGTATAGATGAAGCTACAGAAATAGCAAAACAACACCCAGGAAATAGCTTTGGAGCCAATACTCCAAAAGGTAAAATAACACCAGAATTTGTACGTGATGAAATCGCTGCAGGTAGAGCTATTATTCCTAATAACATTAATCACCCTGAAAGCGAGCCAATGATTATTGGACGTAACTTCTTGGTGAAAATCAATGCTAACATCGGTAACTCTGCAGTTTCTTCTACTATTGAAGAAGAGGTAGAAAAAGCAGTTTGGGCATGTAGATGGGGGGCAGATAACATCATGGACCTTTCTACAGGAAAGAACATCCACGAAACTAGAGAATGGATTTTAAGAAACTCTCCAGTTCCAATCGGAACTGTTCCAATTTACCAAGCTTTGGAAAAAGTAAACGGTAAAGCTGAGGATTTGACTTGGGAGATTTTTAGAGATACTTTAATTGAACAAGCTGAACAAGGGGTAGATTACTTCACGATTCACGCTGGAGTTCTTTTACGTTACGTACCTATGACGGCAAACCGTGTAACAGGTATCGTTTCTAGAGGTGGTTCTATCATGGCAAAATGGTGTTTAGCTCACCACAAAGAAAACTTCTTGTACACACACTTCGAAGAGATTTGTGAAATCATGAAGGCCTACGACGTTGCTTTCTCTTTAGGAGATGGATTGCGTCCAGGTTCTATTGCTGATGCCAATGACGCTGCTCAGTTTGGTGAGTTAGAGACCTTGGGTGAATTGACAAAAATTGCTTGGAAACACGATGTTCAGGTAATGATTGAAGGTCCGGGTCACGTGCCAATGCACATGATTAAAGAAAACATGGACAAGCAATTGGAAGAGTGTCATGAAGCACCTTTCTACACCTTAGGGCCATTAACTACGGATATTGCACCAGGTTACGACCACATTACTTCTGGTATTGGAGCTGCAATGATAGGATGGTTTGGATGTGCGATGTTATGTTACGTTACACCAAAAGAGCACTTAGGTTTACCGAACAAGAAAGATGTTAAGGATGGAGTGATCACCTATAAATTAGCGGCACACGCAGCGGATTTAGCGAAAGGTCACCCAGGAGCACAACACAGAGACAATGCACTTTCTAAAGCGCGTTTTGAGTTTAGATGGGAAGATCAGTTCAACCTTTCTTTAGACCCAGATACAGCCAGAGAGTACCACGATGAAACTTTGCCTTCTGACAATGCTAAAGTGGCGCATTTCTGTTCTATGTGTGGACCAAACTTCTGTTCGATGAAGATTTCTCAGGATGTAAGAGATTACGCCAAAGAGAAAGGAATTTCTGAAGACGAAGCCCTACAGAAAGGAATGGAAGAGAAGTCAAAACAATTCCACGAAAAAGGTGGAGACTTGTACCTCGAACCAGAAAAACTAGTGTAGCCCTCCCACGTAACGGTCGACCCGCGTGTCGACCCAAACCATGAAGGCCTACCGACCAATACAAGAAAAAGGGGAGCCTGCCGACCTGTAAATAATACAGCAAAAAAGGTGCAACGCACCCAAAAAATCATACTAAAAAAGCCGCATTGCAAAATGCGGCTTTTTTTATTCCCCTAAATCTCCGTAACTTCTACCTCAATCACCCCCTGAAACTATGAAACCTATAGACCGCCGCTCCATACGCGCAAAATTCATCAACTATTCCGAAAAAGGATATTACTTCATCACGATAAAAACTTACAGAAACCAACCCCTTTTTGGATATATACACCAAGGTGAAATGCAAACTAATCCTGCTGGTAATATGATAGAAAGCGCCTTGATAAAAATCGTCAATGATTTCAAGGAATTACAATGTCATCACTACATCATCATGCCCGATCACCTTCATTTTATTTTTCAACTTACTCAAAAGATGGATATTGAAATCATCTCCTCTAACACTATCCAAACGCCCAAAGGAGTTCAAATCTGTATTCAACGCTTCAAATCTTTTAGTACGAATTTGTACATCAAAGTAGTTAATAAGGGGATCTTTTCTCCTTTTAGATACAAGCTATGGCACAGAAACTATTACGAAAGATTAATACGTTCGGAAAGAGAACTTAAGAATGTTATCAACTACATACAAAATAATCCTCGTAACTGGGAAAATGATATTTTTACAACATGTTAATCCTCTTCACTCCAGAACAAGATCATCCCCAAGAAATGGAAATCGTATGTGCTTTATTTGAAGCTGGACTGGAACGTTTACACCTGCGTAAACCCGGTGCAAATAAAGAGGTTTACAAAGCTTATTTGGAAGCTTTACCAAGCAAGTACTGCAACAAAGTTTACCTGCACCAACATCACGATTTAAAAGCTCATTTTCCTGAAATAAAGCTTCACCAAAGGAATCAAGATCTGCCTAATGAAAACTTTAAAGCACAAACAACAGGCGCACATAGTATTGACGAAGCTTTGGAAAAACTTGAACATTTTGAAGAGGTGTATTTGAGTCCGGTTTTCCCTTCCATTTCTAAACCTGGGTATGAAAGCCGTGAAACTTTATCCATTGCCTACTTAGCAGCAGAAAAGCGTTCTAAAATTATAGCGCTTGGTGGTATTTCTAGCACCACCATTGAACAAGCCAAATCTTTGGGCTATCAACATTTTGCCCTACTTGGAACAGTCTGGAAGGCCGAGGATCCACTCGAAATTTTTCGTCAATTACAAATGCTGGTGTAACTTTATAAAAGAGGAGTTTGTTTTAGAGATAAAACGAACCTATGAAATCACTCTTTTCACTTTTCGCATTGCTTTTGATCGCGCAATGCTCATTTGCTCAATTTAGGAATGCTTCTTTTATCAACCAACGATACACCTTATTCAATGTTGCCAATACAGGTATGGATGGTAATCAAATCAATAGTTCGGTGGGAATACATTACAACGGTAGACTGACCACTGCCCTTTTGTTTGAACATGGAATAGGTAAAAGTAATTTTGCCATAGGAGGCAGCTCGGTGAACTACTTTGGGCCCAATAACAATTCAGTCGATTTAGACCTGCATTCAAGCTATAAAATAGGACTTCGCAAGCATAGACAATTAAGTTTTGGATTAGGATTTGGTCATGGCAATAGAGAAATTTATTTCCCGAGTCAATTCCATTACATAAAGGGTATGTCATTAAGATTAGGAAGTACCTATAAGGGTGAACGATTAAAAATAGGCGTAGAATCGAGCACTTCTTACAACTATACCTACGAACAATACTTCAACTACCTTCAAATTTTCTATGGGCACAAAATAGTGGACAAAGAGAATTTTGATTTTAGTGTATTACTCTTATTTGACAGTAATTATTCCTTTAACAACCTTAACCTTGAATTAGAATTTCTGCTAAAAGATAGCTATGAAATAATTGCAGGAAAGAATAATTATCGCGGTTACTACTTGGGCTTCAACTATTTTATGAATGAGCAAGTAGCAATAAATCTGAGTGCTAATATTCCTCGTAATACGCTATTTTCTCACTCTATACTCGGAAATGATTTTCAAATCGGCTTACAACTAAAACTCTGAAAAACTAGCTTTAACTTTTCTTCACAAAAGGGTCAGTAACTTAAGGAGGAGATGTTGGTCTTACGTTTAAACTTAAAATTATGCAATCTTTAAAAATCCTCATCGCTTTTCTTGTGATCGGCTTAAGTGTACAGGCACAAAACATGAATAATTCCATGGCACAAAACAGGCTGAGTGCCTTTAATGTAGCCCATGCAGGTTTGGATGGAAACCAAATTAATTACAGTGCGCTCCTTAATTCCAGATATGGTTCGAACAGTTCTTTGCTCTTTGAAACGCAATTTGGAAAAAGTAACTTCAGTTTTTCGGGTCAAATAGAAAATAGCGCCAACTTTTTCTACGCTGCCCAGAGAAAACAACTAGGATTGAGCTACAGAATTGATTTACAAAATGGAAAAAAACTTAATTTCGGTGTGGGCTACGGTACAGGTTCTTCCTCCTATTTAAGTTCTTCTAGCGACCTAAACTATAAATCTCGCCACTACCAAACCACGCGTTTAGGCGCAATTTACTCTGGAGATCGCTTTAAAGTAGGGGCAGAATTTGCCATGAATTTCGGGAAATATGGAGCTCCTAATTTCAATGCGCTAAACCTCTTGTACCAGCAAGTTATTGTAGATAGAGAGCGTTTCAAATTAACCACCAACTTAGTTGTTTCTAATTTCACGAGCTCTTTAGAGGCCAATATGTTATTCAACAACAAAGTTAAATTGGTTACGGGAGTAGATTCTAACCGAGGAATTTATCTTGGTGCCGGTTATAAATTCACCAATAAGTTTGAAATTAATCTAAGCTCTGGTATACAACCCAGTTATTCCATTAACAACAGTGTTCCGGTTATGCAAATCGGTTTCAAACTCGCCCTGTAATTCTGCTAGGGATAGGAATGGCAGCGCCCAGGTTTTGACTTTTAGTAATCCACATACAAAGGCTTACGACTTTAGGAGTAAACTTTGTATGGAGGAGCACTTGAAGGCAAAACTTGGGACTACAATGGATAGCCCGACCTGACCTTAGGAAGGTAGCAGCCTAAGCTTTATTCAACACATGTGCTAAAGCCGGTTTTAAGGCTTCATATTGAAATTCGAAACCGGTAGACTTGATTTTTACATTAGAGGCTTGTATGCCCTCCAAAACCATGGTAGACATCTCTCCCAAGACCAACTTTAACACAAAGCTTGGTACCTTGGGCATCAGCAGCGGCTTATTTAAGGTTTTGGCTAACTTTTTTGTAAATGTTTTGTTTTTATCCGCATGGGCAATTGCGTTGTATGCCCCCTCTAATTGTTGATCTATGGCATGACCAAACATACGGGTTAAATCTGTTATTGTTATCCACGGCATCCATTGTTTACCGCTTCCCAGCGGAGAGCCTACATACATTTTAATGGGTTTGGCTATGGTTTCTAGTGCGCCACCGGTTGGTGTAAGAACAACAGAAATTCGAAGCTTTACCACTTTACACAAATTCTGAAAAAGGTCCGCACTTTTCTCCCACTCTTTCACGATGAAAGAAAGAAAATCATCTCCGTAAGCATCTTCTTCCTTGTACACTTTTTTGTAGTTGTTTAAAGGATAGCAATTGATACCAGAAGCTGAAATGTATTGCTCTAGCGTTTTGCTTTTTTGGAAGGAGGCGTACAAAAATTGTGTGGGTAAAACACGCGATTCTAAGAGTTCTTTCTTACGAGCCGGCGTCCATTTTTCATCGGCCATACCTTGACCGGATAAATTAATTAGAACCTGAGTGCCTTCAATTGCTGCTGGTGCAATTTCTTTGCGTTTAGGGTTCCAGTGCAGGAAGTTCGATTTGTCTTTTGCACTTCTGGAAAGCACATATACCTCATGCCCTTCCTTGCGCAGAAAATCTTGGAGTGCTTGACCTACCAAACCACTTCCACCTGCAATCACAATTTTCTTTTTCTCCATATAGTTTTAACGATTAAAACAGTGTCTTGTTCATTCAACAAGATAGGGAAACGGAAAATGTGTAGATGTTATTTATTGGTTAAAAAAGAGGCGACCGTTGTACCATTCTTTATCTATGGTTGCGCCAATTTTTTCGTAGAATTTGATTGCGGGTGTATTCCAATCGAGCACCTGCCAATCCATACGACGAACTTTGCGCTCTTTAGCAACATCTACCACTTTTTGAAAGAGTTGTTCTCCTATTCCCTTTCTGCGATGTTCTTCTGTGATGCAGATATCTTCTAAATAGATACACGCCCCATTCCAAGTAGAGTAATTGGTATAGAAAATAGCGTAAGCAATAATATCTCCTTGGTATTCTACCACAAAAGATTCGCAGACTTTGCGTTCAAAAATATCTATGGCCAGTTGTTCCGGAGTGTTGAATACGGCATCGGGTTCATTTTCGTAAACTGCCAATTCAACAATCAGGCGATGAATTCCTACTTCATCGCCTGGTTGCGCTCTTCTAATTTTATAATCCACCTAAGTTAAATCTTAATCTTAAACCTGTGCTCATGTTCCCTGTTGGGTAAGAGGTAGCTACTTTAGGATCTGTAATTGTTTGATCGTAGTAGTAAGAAACCGTAACGTTTTGTCCGAACTGGTAATCTGCAGAAGCAGAAATTTTCACCACTTTTTGTCCGGCCGTTGCTTGTGTTTCGTTCAATACTACATTTCTAATGATAGTAGAGTTATCTCTTACCGAAAGGTCGAACCTTACATTCACATCTGAAGAAGCAACACGTTTTCCTCCAAATTTCATCGGCAATTGTACATCGCTAAACTTATACCCCGAACCGATGATGATTTCGTTTCCTAAAGTTTCTGTAATTTGATTGTTGGCCAATGATAATGATGCAGATCTATCTTTGTTGATTTCGAAACGCGTCAACAATCCATTCTTACCAATTTTCCATGTGGCATCAAAACCAATCAATGGAGAGAAACTTTCCATCAAACTTACATTCTGAATTTGTTTTGCAGAGATGAAGTTGTTCTTTAAATCTCTCGTGGTTGGAGAACCGTTCACAATGTTTGCATTTAAATTGGTTTGCATACCTGTAACAGATACAGTTGAAGAGTAACCATGACGCAAAGTGAAATTACGTACATGCTTCTTCATAAATTTGTACTTTGATAATCCATTGTAGGTAACGTTCCAGTTTGGTAAAGGAATGTTCTTTATTGGATTAATGTTTTTACTGTCAATACTTCTTCCAGTGTAAGCAGTTAAGAAAGCTCCAATAACTACGTCTTGCTGTCCACCAAAGTAACCATCATAATACCCTGCTGAATCCACAGAAGAATTTGGGTTTAAGCCTCCTAACAATTGAGAAACAGCCAATCTATCCTCTCTCATTTTGTCGAAGGTATGTGAAAGCTTTCTGTTGTAGATATCATTAAAGGCCGAACCTATAGAAATCGTTGAATAAGTAAGTGTATTGGTGGTAAATCTACCCTGTGGAGAGAATACACCCATAGAATCGGCTCTGTAGAATTCTGATTGATTTTCCGTAAAGCTTCTGTTCATGGTTAAATCTATCTTAACATCTTTCAAAGGCTCTAAACTCATTCTACCAGTAATGGTTTGTGAATGGCTTATGGTATGTGGAGAGTTTAACATAGGGTTATTTACTAACCAACCGTTCGCTTCTGCTGTAGGTGCCAGTAAGAACCCGTTACTTCTTCCCCATATATCTCTTTGTTGTTTTCCTAAAAGGAAACCTGCCATAGGTGCCGAATAATTTTCTGAGAAACCTAATATTCTTGTTTCTTGATTATACCCCGGTAACAAGCTACCATCGTTTAAGGTATAGGATCCTGAGATGGTTCTCACACTCATTAATCCTCTTACTAAGAAACCAGTTACAGGGTGGAAATCTTGGTTAAATTTCTCCTGATTCTCTTCTATCCTTTCTTCCTTGCGCTTTTCTCTTTCTTGCTCACGCTCCCATTTTTTCAATTCTTTAGGAGTCATATTAGCCGTATCGGCCACTGGTGCAGCGCTCGGACGTTTTGGTCCAACCCCACCACGTATAGATCTTCTCGGTGCTCTTGAAGAACCTCCAGAATTCACCTTCTTAAATAACTCAACTTTGTTGTAAAGCGTATTTAAGTTCATTTGTGTGGTGATGTTTACGTTACGTGAGTTCTGTATCGTATTTCCAAAATCTTCTTGTCCCAATAAAGAACGTTGCCATTCGTAACCTCCCGTATACCTAACGTTGGTATTCATGAAGTCCAATACGGGTATTTGATCCAAGGGCAGTTTATAGGTGAAATCAAAATCGTGGTTGTAACGCATGGTTTTACCCAGAGTATTCATTTGCGAACGAATAGAATCTCTAAATTGCTGGTACAACTCTGGTGCCTCTTGTCTGTCTACCTGACCTTCTGGCTCGTCAAAAATAGAATTGTTGTTTGCCGTTACATTGAACTTCAAGTTTTTGGTAATATCATAACGCATGTTATACCTTCTCTGCCACGTGAAGTTTTTCAAATAGATGGGCTGGAATTCGAAAGAAGTACCCAGTGTATTTCTGATTTTTCTTTCGTTATACGAACGCATTAAATCGTTTTGGAAACCTATACTTTTTGGTCCTAAGTAGAAATGCGCATCTCTAACAACTCTCAACCAATCCGACTTATTTAAGAAACTGATATTCTTTAGTGGTTCTATCAATAAAGGAGTTCCTGAGTAAGTATAGTTTAAGCCACCTCTGTAGATATAAGTTCTATCAAATTCTGTATTAAAATCACGCAGTAATTGTTCACTTTGCGCATAAGAAAGTGCGAAGTTTTCTATATCCCAAAGGTGAACATCCTTTCCTGGTTTTCTTTCTTTTCTTACGTTGGTAAAATTGAAGGACTTGGTTAAACTATAATCTTGTCCTGTTTTAGCTCTTTCCTTACGTTCATTCACACTGTATTCACTCAGTTTAATATCTGGGTTGAAAGGATCAAACTCAGGTGTTACCACCCCTAAAGAGTAAGAGTAATAGAACGGCACAGAAATTCTTGCCTTCTTTCCAAGGAACTGCCCCAATTGAGCATTGGTAGAGAAGTCAAAAGTATACTGTGTATTACGCTGACGTTCAGATACACTTGCATCTATAGCTCCCCAGTTGGTTCCGCTGTAAGTACCTGCCACATTTACACTGGCAAAATCTGCCAATTGCATTTGAACTTGCGCCAAGGCTGCCGATCCACCCGAGCTGTTGAAATCAGACAAACGCAACTCGTTTACCCAAACTTCTGCACATTTCGCTAAACCATCATCTTGCCAAGGGTGTTTCCCATTTTGACGTGGGTTACGTATACCTATCATTAAGGTACGCATGCCTTGTAAGTTAGGGTTACCTTTTACTTTAATGCGTTTTGTTGGATCATTTGGATCTGGTACTATATATTCTACCGTCTTAGAAATTGAACTTCCCGGCAATTCTGACAGGGTATTTCTTTCCTTTTTAGCTTTCAACAAATCATCAAAAACAATTTCTATGTTGTTTGCCTCTGGCCATACTTGAATCGGTGATGCACTTTGATTAAATGCTGTAACTTTTAACGGAATTTCATACTCGTAATAGTTCTCGTCAAAGTCGGTACCCATACGTATAAAGGCAGTTAAGTCATCATCATTCAACGGTGCTTGGAACTGATCACCCTCTGCGTGAACAAACATCTTTAACTTCTCATAGTTACGCACATCAAACTCTACATTCCTGTAGGCAGCTCTGGCATCTCCATCTTCCAATTCACACACCTCTAATGTTAAAGCCTGTTCGTTTAACTGACGTTGGTAAGTTTGAGATGGATCAATTTCTCTGGTAATTCCAGGAGGAGTTACGTAAGGAATAGGCAAACGCTGATCGTGTTGCTCAATGTTTACGGCACCTATATTAAAGTTGGTAGAATTCGGGTCTACCTGTACGCCATCTCCTGGTGCATTTAAATCTTCTGTATACCTTCTCCATTCTCCTCTAATGAATTCTAATTTTGCGAACCTAAGAATAGTACGCTCATTAAAATTGGTCATGAACATACGCATGAAACGTATAGATCTGAAGTCTGTAATTCCATTGATAACATCATCCGGATTCTTTACAGGAATTCTAAACTGATACCATTTTCTTGTACGGTTTCCGTCTTGGTAAGATCTTTCATTTATAATGTAATTCTTACCTACTTGCATATCATTTTGACGCAAAGAAACTCTGTACTGGAAATACGCTTCTGACTCTCCAAGGTTGTTATCTCCGTTGATATCTTCTATGTCTGGAGTAATAGAATATAAAGTTGGGTAACCCTCGTCGTTTTGATTTGCATACATTTCTGGTGTTGGAGAATTCCCTTCATGGCCGTTGAATTTCTTATATCTCTCCAAAATATCCAATTGATCAAAATCGTAATCATCATCTCTGTGGAAGTTGTAATTATCGTTAGAGATATCGCTTAATAATTCCGTTTTTACAGCTGCTGGTAAATTAGAAGAATTGATCCAGTTCACGTAATTCGAATATGCAGAAGTTTCTTGCGCATCATTCCAACCATCTAAACCAACGTCTTGGAATTCTCTATATGCCGTGTTCTGATCAAAAGCGTTCACAATAACTTGAGAAGATGACAATCTAGACCAATTCGTAGTATCTATACTGTTCAAATTGATATCATCTGGTGTTGGTAAACCACTTTCGTAACTCTTACGTGAATCTGGTAAAATATCCTCAGAAATATTACCCAAGTTAAAGTACAAATCTCCTCCACTGTGTGGTGTGCTTGGGTCAAAGTCTTCCTGGTCTTGACAGAAAGGATCCATCATCCAGAATTGAATGTACTCTATATTCGTTTGTTCAAAATTCGTAGTGGTTAATGCACGCATGATACCTGCCCACCTTTCTTCAGGGTTAGTGAAATCACCGTTTTGGTCTACCGTATTGGTTGTATCATAATTATACATACCTCTCTCTTTCGGGTAGTAAGCCAAATTCATAACTGTTAGGTTAGGAATAGACCCAATCGGCAAATTCAAATTCGGGAATAATTGTCCTTGCGATACCACACACGTTAAATCGTTTTCTATCAATTCTGGATTTTCAACGATGTGATCTGGTGTTTGATTATCAGAACGGTAGTATAAAGGTTCTATTGTATACCAAGCCATGTGTGCTCTTCCGTATCCTGCCGCTAAATTATCTTTCAATGCCGCTTCTGGGAACAAGGCGTTTTGTCCCTGTGGTACAGAAGCCAGCTTCCATGTAGTATAATTACTCTTTAAATCTATGGTAGACTGTGAGCCTTCAAAATCATCAACATAAGAAATACCATCTCTTGTCACCGCTCTAGGAGTACCAGGAATCAAGTGTGCAGCTTCTGCTGTTACGTTAATTGTAGATTTTGCTTTGGTTGAAATTACAGGCAATAAATCCACCATTTTAGTAAGCAAAGGCACTTCTCTTCGCAAGGCTAAATCAACACCAATTACATTATTTCTAAAAGGTTCGTCTCCATAATCCACTTTTTGGGTGATGGGCTTTTCTGTCATCATCATCCATGTAGCGCCTAAGTTGAAGTCAGGGTCGAACATGTAGTTGGCATGACCTCCCATCAATGTTTTGGATTGGAAACCAAATACAGATTGACTCTCTATATCTATCTGAATCGGAGTATTCGACTCTAATACACCCGTATTCAAAATTTTAACCCTACCTAAGTTATAATCAACCGTAAAATCTTGTCCTTCTACCAAACGAATTCCTCCGGCAGTAACTGTAACTGCTCCTTCCGGAACGTTCAAGGCATTTAAAGGAATGTCTGATGATACCGAAGATTTGTACTCTCCTTTGAACAAGTATCTGTTTTTACTTGGAATCTGTTGGGCAGCAATTTGCGTACTATCGTATAATTCTTCAAAAACAACATTGTCTATAGCCACCTGCGGAATTCCCGCATTTTCCAACTCTTTTCGTATGGTTTTACCAAAAGGCTCTATGGTTGAGAAATAGATTCTACCATTACGCGTATTGATGGTACCTCCATTCACTGCCATGTTATCGGTAAAGTTGATAGGCA
This sequence comes from Lishizhenia tianjinensis, assembly GCF_900116425.1. Lineage (GTDB taxonomy): Bacteria > Bacteroidota > Bacteroidia > Flavobacteriales_D > Crocinitomicaceae > Lishizhenia > Lishizhenia tianjinensis. The sequence continues at coordinate 137,233 of NZ_FPAS01000004.1, forward strand.
CAAAATCGAACACCCCATCTTGTTGCGCTCTGTTGTTTTGGTTCAACCTATCCATACCTACTACATCCACTAATTGTCTGTCATCGATCTGTGGTAAGAAGTTAATCGGTAAAGAAGTTTCTGGATTGTTGTAGAAAACGTTCAACTTAAATCCATCCTGACTCACCTGGTAAGCCCCAATAGAATAAACGTTTTTCATCATCAAATCCCATAACTTGTTGTTTGGATTTGTAATTGTCGGCTTCAATAACTTCAAGATTAAGGCGTCTTGTCCTTCAACCCCATCCGTTGAAAATTCACCCACTTGATATACTCTATCCCCGTAAGTGTACTCATAAGCCACAGCTAATACCTCATCAGAATTTAAAGGAATATTTACAGAGATGTAACCCAACTGAGCATTGTAGGTAAATTCATTGTTGGTTAATTTTCTTGCATTTTCAACCTTCTCATATTCTAAGGCCTGATTAAAGGGTCCTGGAGCTGTTACTTGATTTGATAAAGTAACCACAGCATTGTTAAAAGAACGTACTGCTGAATTTCCTGAAGCCCATTCGTATAAAGCATTGGCTTCGTTATCTGGCAAAGCTTGATTTTGAGTATTTCCATACCCAGGAGAACCTTGCCAATTATCTTGTTGTCCCTCCCCTAAATCGGTAAAGGCCAAGATGTTTCTTGTATTGTCTACTGTGTTTTGACGGTTGGTTACCCAAACTTCAATACGCGTAATGTTTACGATAGAGTTAATCACAGGAACGGTAGCTAAAGCTTCGTCGTAATGATTTCTATGGTAATAGTTAAGGAAGTAGTGACGGTTAGCTTCGTAGTTATCCGCTTTCAACTCAAACTTTTTAATTTGAGCTCCACCTTCTATATTAATGGTTTGTTTTTGTCCTTTAGAAGATGCCGCAATTGCATCTACGGTTAAACGACCAAACTTCATTCTAGTTTTCACCCCGAATAAAGTTTGAGACCCTTGAATAAGCGAAGTATTCAAAGGCATGGAAACGTTACCAGCTTCTAATTTTTGAAGAATTTGATCTTCGTCTCCGGTATATTCTAATTTCGTTACGTTATCAAATTGGAACTGTGCTTCTGTATTGTAAGAAGCTCCTAATTTCATTCTATCTCCAATTTGCCCCACTAAGTTTAACTGTATACGCTGTTGGAAATCGAAACGCACTAGGGTTCTTTGGCGTTCTGGAAGAACTGGATTGTCGTAACGAGAAGCGGCCACACCCATAGATAATTCTACAGCACCTTGTGGACGTATATTGATTTCGTCCGACCCAAAAACGTTGGCGAATCCAGGACTTTCAATTTTAATAGGAATTTGAAGGGGTTGACCTTCTTGATTTTGACCTTCTACTTTTTCCTTCCAATAATCACGCATTTCCTTTTGTCGTTCATATTCGATGTATTCTTCTAAAGTCATCATAGATGGATTTCTAAAATCCAAATCACCCATTTTCTCGCGGAAGACATATTTCCCCGTAACAGGATCATATTCTATGACCAATTCTACATTTGAAGGATCTCCCAAATCAAAACTTTGTGGGTTGTTTTGAGTGGGGTCTATTGGGTTCTCTATTTCGTACTGCAACTCTATACTATCTGGATGCACTTGCGCCGTAGCAGCAGGGGATCCCAATAATAAAGTAGCAATACCAAATAAGGTATATTTTAGAAAGGTAAATCTATTTCTCACAGTTAACAATCAGCTTAAAGTATTTTTAATGAGAGCTTAATTAACTCCTCAACACTTTCCTCACCGGTCGATATTTTATCCAAGGCTTTTTCTGCCGCTTTCTTATCGAAACCTAATGAGACTAATGCAGTTAACGCTTCAAAGCGCTTCGTATTGTTCTCCACAAAAATATTATCCGAAGAAAATTCGAATTTGGCCATTTTATCTTTGAGGTCGACAATAACACGTTGAGCGGTTTTTGCGCCTATACCTTTAACACTTTTAATGGTATTTACATCTTCACTTACGATGGCCTGAGCAATATCAGAAGGCAGTAAGGAAGACAACATGATCATAGCCGTATTTGGACCTATACCTGAAACGGAAATTAGATGGTTAAACATTTCTCTTTCATCTGTAGTGGCGAAACCATACAAGATTTGAGCATCTTCTCTAACCACAAATTGAGTAAAGATTTTAATCGCTTCTTCACTTTTTATGGCTGAAAATGTATTCAATGAAATTTTCACCTCGTATCCTATCCCACCGCACTCTATTACAAGGTTGGTGGGATTCTTCTCTACTAATTTCCCGTTCAGGTGTGTAATCATAATTATTTGTTTTGGGCGTCAACAACGGCAACTTTCACCATGTTCACTATTTCTCTTACAGACGAACCAAGTTGTAAAACGTGTATAGATTTTTTCAATCCTACTAAAACAGGACCGATAGCCTCTGCTTCTGTCATTTCCTGCAACAACTTATAAGCAATGTTACCTGCAGATAAGTTCGGGAAAATAAGCGTGTTTACTTCTTTATTTGCTAAGTCTGAAAAAGAGAACTTCTCCATTTTCAATTCATTGTTCAAGGCAAAATTGGCTTGTATCTCACCATCTACTGAAAGTGTAGGGTATTTCTCGTGTATGATACGTGTAGCCTCTGCCATTTTGTTCGAATCCTTCCCCGGCGCTGAACCAAAGTTAGAGTAAGACAATAAAGCGATACGCGGGTGTACTTTCAGTTTTCGAATTGTACGTGCTACGTTATCGGTAATATCCGCAATTTCTTCTGCCGTAGGGTCAAAGTTAACGGTAGTATCTGCTAGGAAAAGAGGTCCTTTCTTAGTCATCAAAATGTACATACCTGCTACTTTGCTTACGTCTTCTTGCGTACCCACAACCTTTAAAGCTGGTTTCAACACGTCAGCATATCTACGTGTAGCTCCAGAAACCATAGCGTCTGCCTGACCACTTTCTACCATCATAGAACCAAAGTAGTTACGCTCGCGCATAATTTGAATTGCTTCAAACTCTGTATATCCTTTACGCTTTCTTTTCTCCAAGAATTTAAGACCAAATTCCTTACGTCTTTTACTCTCTTGATCTGCTTTAGGATCGATGATCTCAACTTCAGGGAAATCCATACTGTACTCATGGATCATCTCCTCTATCTTATCTTTTCGTCCTAAAAGGATAGGGAAAGCAACACCTTCTTCGTAAGCCGTTTGCGCAGCCTTTAAAATTTTGTAGTTATCTGCCTCGGCAAATACCACACGTTTTGGATTTCTTTCTGCTTTATCGGTAATGTTTCTTACCAATTTATTATCCAGACCTAAACGTTTTTTCAATTCAGATTCGTACGCATCCCAATCTTTAATTGGTTGTTTTGCTATACCTGAATCCATAGCTGCCTTTGCAACTGCAGGGGCAACGTAGTAAATTAAACGAGGGTCTAAAGGTTTTGGAATGAACTGATCTCTACCGAAAACTATGCTCTTTTCTCCGTAAGCCTCACTTACCTCATCTGGAACAGATTCTTTTGCTAATGACGCAATTGCATGAACCGCAGCCAACTTCATTTCTTCGTTGATACCTGTAGCTCTAACGTCCAAGGCTCCTCTAAAGATGAAAGGGAAACCTAACACGTTGTTCACTTGGTTAGGGTGGTCAGAACGACCAGTAGCCATGATCAAGTCTTCACGAACAGACATTGCCTCTTTGTAAGGAATTTCAGGTTCTGGGTTGGCTAAAGCAAATACGATAGGATCATTCGCCATAGATTTCACCATATCTTTTGATACAACTCCACCTCTTGATAAACCTAAGAATACATCTGCACCCTTCATGGCTTCAGCAAGTGTAAGGTCAAAATCATGCACCGCAAAATGCGCTTTATTCCCTGTCAACCCTTCACGTTTTTTAGACAACAAACCTTTGCTATCGAACATGAGAATATTGTTAATATCTGCTCCTAGAGAACAGTATAACTTTGCACAAGACATTGCAGAGGCACCCGCTCCAGAAATAACAATTTTTACTTTGTCAATTTCTTTTCCAGCTAATTCCAATGCATTCAACAAAGCAGCACTAGAAATAATTGCTGTACCGTGCTGATCATCGTGCATGATAGGAATATCTAATTCCTCTTTTAATCTTCTTTCTATTTCAAAAGCTTCAGGAGCCTTGATATCTTCTAAGTTAATTCCTCCAAAGGTTGGGGCAATCGCTTTAACTGTTTGGATGAATTTTTCAGGATCAGTTTCGTCTACCTCGATGTCAAATACGTCTATATCTGCAAAGATTTTAAAAAGTAAACCTTTTCCTTCCATTACAGGCTTTGAAGCTTCAGGACCTATATCTCCCAAACCTAAAACTGCAGTACCGTTAGAGATAACGGCAACAAGGTTACCCTTGCTTGTATATTTATAGGCGTCTTCTTTATTTTCTGCTATTCTCAAACAAGGTTCTGCAACCCCTGGAGAGTACGCTAATGATAAATCGCGTTGTGATGAATATGGTTTAGTTGGAATCACCTCTATCTTCCCTGGCTTCCCCATTGAATGATAGTCTAATGCATCTTGTTTTTTTATCTTAGCCATGTGTAATTTTCTTTCTAATGTAAGCGCCTAAAATTAACAAAATAGCTGAGAGATTACCAGTACTGCAGCAGGTATCTTTAATTTAAACATATTCAAGCCCCTAGGTTATTTTTCTTTTTTCAAAAGTTGCTTTCCCCTGCATCAAATGAAAGTTCTTACCTTTAAGTCGGAAAGCATACACCATGACACAAACAACTCTTCAACAAGCAAATGAAATATTGCGTGGATTTATTTCAAATTTCCACCTTCTTAGTGAACAAGAAATTCAATTGATAATAGATAATGCTAAGCTCAAGCAGTATAAAAAAGGAGAATTTTTATTAAAAGAAGGTCAGGTTTCGCAAAACTGTTTTTTTGTTTTAGAAGGAGTGATACGCGAATTCCACCTGCAAGATGGGGAAGAAAAAACTACTGCTTTTTATCTTGAACAAGAATCCGTCAATGCTTTTTCTAGCGCTTTAGACCAAACTCCTGCTCAACAAAACCTTATTGCCGCAGAAGACACGTGGGTTACGGTAGGGAGTCAAAGTTTAGAACTTGCCATGTGTCAGCAAATACCCCGACTCGAACACATCATTCGAAAAGAGGTTGAAAAAAACACAGGTATACTCCAGCGAGATTTTGCCAAATTCATAGCTTCTAGTCCGGCGCAACGCTACCAAAACTTACTTGATAGTAAACCCCAACTTTTTCAACGTGTTCCCCAACATCAAATCGCAAGTTACCTGGGCATAACTCCAGAGTCTTTGAGCAGGTTAAGAAAAAGGCTTTTAACCCAAGAAGAAAAATAAAGATTATGAGACACCTTGTAGTATTAAGTGGTGCTGGAATGAGCGCGGAAAGTGGCTTGGGAACATTTAGAGATTCCGGTGGATTATGGGAGAAATATAAAATTGAAGAGGTTGCCACCCCTGAGGCTTGGGCAAAAAACCCAGCGTTGGTAACAGACTTCTACAACATGCGCCGCAAACAATGTATAGAAAGCAGCCCTAACCAAGGTCACCACATTTTAGCAGAGCTAGAAAATGAGTTTGATGTAAGTATCATTACCCAAAATATAGACAACCTTCACGAAAGAGCTGGAAGTTCAAATGTGCTTCATTTACACGGTGAAATCATGAAAGTTAAAAGTAGTGGTCCAAAACAAGAAGAAGCCTATTACGACTGGCACAAATCCGAAGTGAGCAACACAGATCTTTGTCCAGACGGCTACCCTTTACGACCTCATGTTGTATGGTTTGGTGAAGCAGTTCCTGCATTAGATCAAGCCGCAGAAATTGTGAGTAGAGCCGATTTATTTTTAGTGGTTGGAACTTCTCTACAAGTATATCCCGCAGCAGGTCTAATCCATTACAACCCGCTGGGAACACCAAGTTTCATAATAGACCCACACGCTGATGAATTCAGTCTTTCCGAATTTAAAAACATAGCCAAACCTGTTACAGAAGGCATGGCTATTTTCAAAGAAATAATTAAGAATTATTGAGCGTCTATCATACCCTTATCTTGCTGGCGTTTAGCATATTTAAAGTGTTGAATAGTTGCAATGATAGCACCTGTTACTACGCCCATAATTAATGCGCCAACAACACTCTGCACCATATAATTTTCCAAATTAAAATAAGCCTCCGCTTCTTCAATTGTATTGTAATACCCCATTTCCACCGAAAGCGGAATTACGTTCTTAAAATAATCAGGTGTAATGTAAACGGATGTTAGGTATTGTGAGAAGGGAGATAAAATAGCCACAACAACAGAGATTTTAACCGCAGTTAAAAAGGCCTGTTTGAAGTTTACACTTCCATTATAAGCTTTCATTCGTTTTTCTTTCATCGCCAAAACGAATACGAGTATGGCTGGGATAGCAAACAGATTCGTAAGCCACATGTGCTTATCCAAATGCTCATCATGCCAACCTAATGCTTTTTCCATAACCATCCAAAGCAGGGCAACAAGGGTAAAGATTACACCCCACTTCATTTCTAAATTCCAAGTTTTCATAGTAGTAGTTGTTTCCGGAAATTTAAAAATTAAATTCAACATACAAATCAATAGAGAAAAATTCAAATGTTCTTTACCCACCCCTTAAGTTCCAGTTACAAAAAAAGCCGCAACAAAACTGCTGCGGCCTTCCTTATACTTTGTAAGAACTATAAAGTTCCTCTGTTTGCTTGTTCTCTTTCGATAGATTCGAATAAAGCTTTGAAGTTTCCAGCTCCAAATCCACGTGCACCCATTCTTTGGATGATCTCGAAGAATAAAGTTGGTCTATCCTCTACTGGCTTCGTAAAGATTTGTAACAAGTACCCTTCTTCATCCGCATCTACCATGATAGATAATTCTTGCAACTTAGAAATATCTTCTTTCATCATATCTCTGTGCTCACCTAAACGCTCAGGAATCATGTCGTAGTACGCTTGTGGGGGTGGTGGTAAAAATTCAACACCACGTGCCTTTAACTGACTCACTGTTTCAATGATATCATCTGTAGCTACAGCGATGTGCTGAACTCCAGCTCCTTCGTAGAAATCTAAATACTCTTCAATTTGAGATTTTTTAGCTGCTTTCGCTGGCTCATTGATAGGGAATTTAATTCTACCGTTACCGTTAGACATTACCTTACTCATCAATGCAGAGTATTCCGTGTGAATTTGCTTATCATCAAAAGATAAGAAGTTTTCAAACCCCATTACATCTTCGTACCATTTTACCCAAACATTCATTTGGTTCCAACCTACGTTTCCTACCATGTGGTCGATGTACTTTAATCCAACTGGTGTTGGGTTGTAGTCTGACTTCCACTCTCTGAAACCTGGTAAAAATGTTCCGTTGTAGTTTTTACGCTCAACAAACATGTGAACCGTTTCTCCGTAGGTGTAAATACCCGCTCTTACAACTTCACCGTGCTCATCTGTTTCAACAACAGGCTCCATGTAAGACTTGGCTCCACGACTTGTAGTTTCTTCGTACGCTTTTCTTGCATCCTCTACCCATAGAGCAACTACCTTAACTCCGTCACCGTGTTTTACGATGTGGTCGTTAATTGGTGACTTACTGTTCAATGGAGTAGTTAATACCAATCTAATTTTATCTTGAACCAACACATAACTTACTTCATCCTTAGAACCTGTTTCTAAACCTTTGTAAGCTAATGATTGGAAACCAAATGCTGTTTTGTAAAAATGTGCAGCTTGTTTTGCGTTCCCCACGTAAAACTCAACGTAATCTGTTCCTAATAAAGGAAGAAAATCTTGAGCTCCTTCAAATATCTTTTCTAAACCGTAGTCTACCGACTTCACTTCTTTTTTACTCATAATCTTAAATATCTTTTGTTCTATTACAGAACCTTTAAATCAATAATTTTTTCTTTAGTCCATCCAGCTGTACGCGTACTCTGAATCTGACATATCTAATGCAGCTTGCGTTAATTTCAGCGGTCTAAAAGTATCCACCATAACCGCTAACTCTAAGGTTTCTTTTTGCCCTATACTCGCCTCCATTGTTCCCGGGTGTGGTCCGTGTGGAATTCCACCAGGGTGTAACGACATAAATCCTTTTTCCACGTGCTTTCTACTCATGAAATCACCGTCTACGTAATACAACACCTCATCAGAGTCTATATTACTGTGGTTATAAGGAGCAGGAATTGCTTGTGGGTGGTAATCGTATAACCTAGGCACGAAAGAACAGATCACAAAATTGTGAGCTTCGAAGGTTTGGTGTACGGGAGGTGGCTGGTGTACACGTCCTGTAATTGGTTCAAAATCTTTAATATTGAAAATGTAAGGGAAGTTGTATCCATCCCAACCAACAACGTCAAATGGATGCGAACCATACGTTAAATGGTGCAATACATTCTCCTTCTTAATTTTGATTAAGAAATCACCTAACTCATCATGCGTTTCTAACACCTCAGGTCTTCTTAAATCACGCTCACAAAACGGAGAGTGCTCTAACAATTGTCCAAAGTTATTTCTGTAACGCTTTGGAGTAACAATTGGAGAAAAAGACTCCACGATGAACAATCTGTTGTTCTCTGTATTGAAATCGATTTGGTAAATCATTCCACGTGGAATAACAATGTAATCTCCGTAAGAGAAATCCAAGTTACCACACATAGTTCTTAAAGTACCTGTACCTTCGTGAATGAAAATTACCTCATCTGCATCTGCATTCTTGTAGAAGTAATCTCTCAACGATTTTTTAGGAGCTGCAACTGCGATGTTCAAATCATTATTAAACATCACAATCTCTCTACTCTCCAAGAAATCATCTTTAGGAGCTACGTTGTATCCTTTAAGCATGTGAGATTTGATATTCTTATCTACCGCTGCTATAGGAGTCATGTCTATTGTCTCTCCCACTTTCTTAACCATAGTAGGTCTGTGAACGTGGTACAATAAACTAGACATACCGTGGAAACCTTCTGTACCGAACAATTGTTCTTGGTACAATCCACCATCCTCTTTCTTAAAGGTTGTATGTCTTTTGTGAGGAATCTTCCCCAACTTATGATAAAAGGGCATATTCTTTTTTTTAAAAATTAAATAATCGGGATTTAGTTGGTTGTAGAAACCATCATTCTGGATTGCGCTTCAGGAGAAGCTTCGCTTTAATTTTTAAGTAATCCCAACTCATTTACCTACGAAATTTTCGAGTTTTACAAATATAGAGAATTGCATTCTCTTTTCTAAATCCATTGTCTTATTTTTGCCACATCAAATTAATAGGTTAAGATTTAAATGAAGAAGGTACTTGTTATAGGAGCATCAGGTCAGATAGGAACAGAATTAGTTCTTGAGTTGAGAAATAGATTTGGTACAGACGCAGTTATTGCATCTGACGTAAAACCAGATTGTCCGGAATTATTAAAAGATGGTCAATACGCTCAAATCGATGTATTAGATAGAGAGAAGGTTTGGAACTTTGTAGAAGAAAATAAAGTAACAGAAATCTATTTACTCGCAGCGTTGTTATCTGCTACTGCAGAGAAACACCCTGACTTTGCTTGGAAGTTAAACATGGAAGGATTGTTTAACATCCTAGACTTAGCCAAAGAGAAGAAAATCGAGAAGATATTCTGGCCAAGTTCTATCGCTGTATTTGGTCCTACAACACCAGCAGATCAAACCCCACAAACTACCATAATGGAACCTACAACGGTTTATGGTATCTCTAAACAAGCGGGTGAGAGATGGTGTGAGTACTACAACAAAATTTATGGCGTAGATGTAAGATCTATTCGCTACCCTGGATTAATTTCCTACACCTCTTTACCAGGTGGTGGAACAACAGATTACGCGGTAGACATTTTCTACAATGCTAGAAAGAGAAACACCTACACTTCTTTCCTTTCTGAAGACACAGCACTACCTATGATGTACATGGAAGATGCCATTCGTGCAACCGTAGAATTGATGGAAGCTCCTGAAGAAAATATCAAAATTAGAAGCTCTTACAATTTGGCTGGAATTTCATTTACACCGGCAGACTTGGCAACTTCTATTCAAAAGCATCAACCAGACTTCACGATAAATTACGCGCCTGACTTTAGACAAAAGATAGCAGACACTTGGCCGAATTCTATAGACGACAGTGCAGCAAAAACTGATTGGGGTTGGCAAGAAAAATACGACATCGACAAAATGGTTAAAGTAATGTTGGAAAATGTTAATCCAGATTGGATAGACTAAACTTCTGAATTACACTTCAAAAAATTAATGCCGTTTATCTTCATTTTTTATTGCGAGATAAACGGCATTTCTATATATTTAACGGTCTAAAATTCTCACATGTATTACTACTCGTTAATAAGAATATGCATGCTACTGTTAATCAGTACAACTGCATTTTCTAACGAGCCTGAATACAACAAGCCTCATTTTATTAGTAAGGACACCCTTAACCAAGTGGATGACAATGGAAAAAAACATGGCTATTGGATCGTCTATGGAAAAGATGTGGATACAAGTTTGCATTTTCCCTTGGAGGGAAAAGTGAGGGAAGGGAATTTTTCTCACGGAAGGAAAGAGGGAATTTGGACCTTTTACTACAACGACGGCGTTACTCCCAAACTAAAAGGAAACTACATCAACAACCGTCCAGAAGGAAAGTTTACTAAATACTGGCCCAACGGTTTCGTTAAAGAAGAGGGTGTTTTTCGCAATCAAAAGTACCAAGACTCCTTAAAAAGATTTAACAAAGAAGGCATACTTATTTATTCCGCAAATTTCAACAGCAGTGGCAATGAAGAGGGTAACATTTCTTATTTCTATGACGATGGAACTCCTCAATTCATCTACAAAGCAAACAACGGAAGACCTGTGGGGGAAGCCAAACGTTACTACCCTAATGGTGACGTAAAAGAAATCATTAAATACAGTGAAAGTGGTGAACTCATCAGTTCTACTAAAAAAGAAATGACCTCTCCTGAAAAACAAGTAAAAGAAGAGGTGAATGCTAAAAAGCCACCGGTTGTAAAAGATAAAACCAAACTGTTAATGAACGGGTACAATAAGGTATACAACGACAATCATGAACTTTGGCAAGATGGCGAGTTTAAAGACGGACTCTTGTGGAACGGAAAAGTTTACATCTACGACGCTGACGGTTTACTATTAAAAGTGGAAGTTTTTAAAGAGGGCAGATATCATTCAGACGGTCAGCTCTAATCCATCATCTTTTATATATCGGCTTAAAATTATGCCCGAAATTATTGTATTTTCGTGGCTAAATTGGTTGTGAGTTATTCAACTCATCTATAGTTTTATTGAAGAATTTATGGAAGCACAGAATAGGAACTTATCTATTTACAATAGTTTATCAGGTGAAAAAGAGGTGTTTACACCCATACATGGAAATTTCGTAGGATTATACGTTTGTGGTCCTACCGTATACAGCAATGTTCACTTAGGTAACTGTCGTACTTTCATCAATTTCGATTTAGTCTATAGATATTTGATGCATTTAGGTTACAAAGTTCGTTATGTAAGAAATATTACAGACGCAGGTCACTTAGAAGACGATGCAGACCAAGGAGAAGATAAGATTGCTAAAAAAGCCAAGTTACAACAGCTTGAGCCTATGGAAATTGTACAACAATACACGGTTGACTTCCATGATACCTTAGCAGCTTTTAACAACTTACCTCCAAACATAGAACCCACAGCAACAGGTCATATAATAGAACAGATCGAAATGATACAAGAAATCATTGCGAAAGGTTTGGCCTATGAGGTTAATGGTTCTGTTTACTTTGATGTTGAGAAATACAATGCTTCTGAAAACTACGGAGAACTTTCTGGTAGAAAAATAGAAGACCTTATATCAGGAACTCGTGAGCTGGATGGACAAAGTGAAAAACGTTCACCCTTAGATTTTGCACTATGGAAAAATGCAGCTCCAGAACATATTATGAAATGGCCTTCACCTTGGGGAATTGGTTTCCCAGGATGGCACTTAGAATGTTCTGCTATGAGTACCAAATACCTTGGAGAGGAGTTTGACATACACGGTGGTGGAATGGATTTGAAATTCCCGCACCATGAATGTGAAATCGCTCAAGGTCATGCGGCAACCGGTAAAAAACCAGTTAAATACTGGATGCACGCAAACATGTTAACTTTAAACGGAAAGAAAATGAGCAAGTCTACAGGAAACAACCTGTTACCTGGCGAACTCTTTTCTGGTAATAACGATTTGTTAGAAAAAGCCTTCGACCCTATGGTGGTTCGTTTCTTCATCATGCAAGCCCATTACCGCTCTACGCTTGATTTTACTTCAGAGGCTTTAACCGCAGCTGAAAAAGGATTTAAGCGATTAATGGAGGCCGTTCAAAGCCTGTCAAAATTGAAAACATCTGCAAGTACAAGCACACCGATTACACCCTTAATCAATAGCTTTTACGAGGCCATGAACGATGATTTCAACGCGCCTATTCTTGTAGCTAAACTTTTTGATGCAGTAAAATTGATAAATGCCATTAATGATGGTAAAGCAAGTATTACTCAAGAAGATTTGACTATCTTAAGCAAGGAAATTAATGCTTTCGTTTTTGACATCCTTGGTTTAAAAACCATTAACGATAACGATGACAGCTCTTTAAGCAAAGTAATGGAATTGGTTATTGATATGAGACAGACAGCTAGGGAAAACAAAGACTGGACTACATCCGACAAAATTAGAGATTTCTTAGCGGAAGCTGGAATTCAAATTAAAGACAGCAAAGAAGGAACAAACTGGACTAAAATCTAGTATTTCTCTTTCCTGTTTATTACGAACGAAAAATTATTTTCGTTAAACTTATTATTCTTATACGAGGAGTAAACCCACGTGTACAAAAATTACTATATGTTAACACCAGATATACCGAAGAAGTTATTTTTATTAGATGCATTTGCCCTAATTTATCGTGCATATTTTGCATTCTCTAAAAACCCTAGAGTAAATTCTAAAGGACAAAACACTTCGGCTGCGTTCGGTTTCACCAATGCATTAATCGATGTCATCAACAGGGAAAAACCCACGCATTTAGCGGTAGTTTTTGATGCACCGGGTGGAGCAACACTTCGTCAGGGAGATTTTTGTGACTACAAAGCCAATCGTGAGGAGATGCCGGAAGACATCCGCTCTATGCTCGATCCTATTAAAGAAATTATTTCTGCCTTTAATATTCCTATTTTATTAAAAGAAGGATTTGAAGCCGATGACGTAATTGGAACTTTGGCTAAAATGGCAGAAAAAGAAGGTTTCCAAACGTACATGATGACCCCGGATAAAGACTTTGGTCAACTCGTATCTGAAAACATTTTCATGTACAAACCTGGTCGTGGAGGTAAACCTGCAGAAATTTGGGGTGTACCTGAAATCTGTGAAAAATTTGAGGTTGAAGATCCTATACAAGTCATAGATATTTTAGGTCTTTGGGGAGATGCCGTAGATAACATTCCAGGTATACCGGGTATTGGTGAGAAAACTTCAAAGAAGTTAATTGCCAAGTATGGTTCTATGGAAAACCTGTTTGAGCATACGGATGATTTAAAAGGGAAGCAAAAAGAAAATGTCATCAATTTCATGGATCAAGGGCGCATGTCTAAAATGCTAGCGACCATCATTCTTGATGTAGATGTTGAATTTGACGCTGAAGATTTAAAAGTAATAGAACCAAATGCTGAAAAAATTAAAGAACTCTTTACAGAATTGGAGTTTAGAAATTTAGCAAAGCGTGTATTGGGTGAAGAAATTGTGGTTACTCAAACTGCAACTGCTCCGTCCGATGAAAACCAATTGGATTTATTCGGAACTACCAATAATAATGAAGAGAGCACGCCAGCTCCCGAAAGCTTGAAATCATTAAGTACAGAGAAACCAAGTTATCATTTTGTACAAAGTCCAGAGGGTAGACAAAAACTTCTGAGCAAGATTTTAGAGCAAAAATCGGTTTGTTTTGATACAGAGACAAGTTCTTTAGAAGCGCGTCATGCCGACATCGTAGGAATGTCTATTTCCTTCCAAGCTAAAGAAGCTTATTACATACCTTTCCCTGCAAACTTTGAGGAAGCAAAGGCAATTTTAGAAGAGTTCAACCCTTACTTCAAAAGTGAGAGCATAGAAAAGGTAGCGCACAATATAAAGTATGATTTACAAATATTGGGGAGATATGGAATTGAGGTGGAAGGACCACTTTTCGACACCATGATTGCACATTATCTTTTATCTCCTGATGCGAAACACAGCATGGATAGACTGGCTGAATATTACCTTAACTACGAAACAATTTCTATAGAAAGCGTGTTAGGTAAAAAAGGCAAGAACCAAAAAACCATGCTTGATATTCCACAAGAAGAAATTGTTGACTATGCTTGCGAAGATGCTGATATCACTTGGCAACTGAAAGAACTCTTTGAACCGGAAATTCAAAAAGACCATTTAAAATCTTTATTCTATGACATAGAAATGCCTCTTGTAGGTGTTTTAAAGGCCATGGAAGAAGAAGGAATCAATTTAGACATTGACGGCTTGGCAACTTTCTCTGAAGAATTGGGTGAAAGCTTAGAACAACTTGAAAAAGAGATCAAGGACTTGGCTGAAGAAGATTTCAACCTAGATAGTCCAAGACAATTGGGTGAGGTTTTATTCGAAAAAATGAAAATCTCCTCAAAAGCCAAGAAAACCAAAACAGGACAATACTCAACATCGGAAGATGTTTTACAAAAACACAAAGACGATCACGAAATCATTCCATTGATTTTGGATTATAGATCACTTAAAAAACTGAAAAACACCTACGTAGATCCTTTACCAACCTTGGTAGACGAACACGACGGAAGATTGCATACACATTACATGCAAACTGTAGCGGCTACGGGAAGATTAAGTTCGAATAACCCCAACCTTCAGAACATTCCTATTCGTACAGAAAAGGGTCGTGAAATACGTAAGGCATTTATCGCCAAAGATGATCAACATTTGTTGATGGCTGCCGATTATTCTCAAATTGAATTGCGCATTATTGCTGCACTTTCAAAAGATGAGAACATGGTTCATGCCTTCCAAAATAATTTGGACATACACGCAACAACCGCAGCAAAAGTATTCAAGGTTAACATTGAGGATGTTACCCGAGAACAACGTAGTTCAGCAAAAGCAGTGAACTTTGGTATTATATACGGACAAGGAGCCTTCGGTCTAGCTCAAAACCTCGGAATATCTAGGAAAGAAGCCAAAGCTATTATTGATGGATATTTTGAAGAATATGCCACCATAAAAACCTACATGGATGAGGCGGTAAAGAATGCTAGAGAAAAAGGATATGTAGAAACTATTTTTAGTCGAAGAAGGTACCTACCGGATATTAATTCTTCGAATGCGGTTGTAAGAGGTTTTGCGGAAAGAAATGCCATCAACGCCCCTATACAAGGAAGTGCTGCCGATATCATAAAAATTGCGATGATAAAGGTTGCGGAGCGCATGAAAAAAGAAAATGTAGCCTCTAAATTATTATTACAGGTGCATGATGAACTTGTTTTTGATGTGCTAAAATCTGAACAAGAAATAATGGCAAAACTGGTTCAAGAAGAAATGGAAAACGCCGTACAATTAGCGGTTCCGATGAAAGTAGAATACGAATTAGCAAACAACTGGCTAGAAGCCCATTAAATCAACATAACCACCACTTGAAATATTGTAAAATTGTTGCGATTTAAAACCATAGTATTTTTCATCCTATTAATCCACGGTCTTCGCGCACAGCAAGGCCCGGAAGGTCAAAGTCTGAATGCAATTTTTGCAGAAGATATCGATCGTATTGATACGAATATTAGACCAGTGATTAAAGATTTGAATAAAAATCTTTATTACAACAACTTTGAAAATATTTCAAGTGAAATATTGAAGGATTACACGCTCTTTCACCAAAAACAAAATGTCCCGTACTACAACTTCCTTTTGTCGGCCTGTTACATCAATGCCAGAAACCTTACACGGGCAAAAGAGTTATTGCAAAAAGAGACCAATGATATACTAATTCCTTACTTTCTAGAAAAATTTGGTGAAATCTACACTGAAAAAGGAGAGTTAGCTACAGCCATTAAATACTTCAAACTGCAGTATTCAAATACGGAAAGTGAACTCATGAAAGGTAGAGCTTTGCGAAATGTTGGCGTTTCCTTTCAAAAACAATATCAACTTGATTCTGCCGTGGAGTACTTACAGTTGAGTTCACAATATTTCGAAGGTCGAAATGACAAATTCTCTCTGGTTAATGAATTGAACCTTGCCGAGATTGATAAAACTAGAGGCTTCCAACTCCGCGCGAAACAACGTCTTCAAGATATATTAAAGGAGGTTATTCCAAAGAATTATCAAAGCATCGCAAAACAATCACTCTTATTGCTGATAGAGGTTCATGAAGATTTATATGAATTCGATTCTATTCCTCAATACTTTGAAAGTATTAATCAAATGCCTTTTACTTTACGCTCCGAAATTAAGCTAGCTTTCTTAAGGTATGAAATGGTTTATGCACCTATGAATCAAATTGAGAAAAAGGAAAAACTAATTTACTATAAGCATCAATTACAACTGCAAAATAACAACCGTGCTGTTGCCTTTATAAATCTAAATGAAAGCTTAAAGGCTCACGATTCCATCATTAATACTAATCTTACCGCAAATCCATTCAACCGTTTAGAGGGTAAAGATGAAAACCAACAATTGCTCAAATGGTGGATAATTGGACTCTCCATTGTATTTGCCTTAGGATTCTTAATCATTTACATCTACAACAAAAACAACGTCAACAAACGTATTAAAGCACTACAAAAGGAAAGACACGAATTGCACAAAAGGATAGAAAGGCAGAATAGAGAACTCACCGACTTTGCCATCAACTTGAAACGAAAACGTCAGTTTGATGAAGAGTTTCTAAAGAAAGTGGAATACGTAAAAAACAGTTCTTTTTCGCACAAAGAACAAATTGCTAAACTCTCAAATGAGCTAAAAAATCAGGTTGGACAAGGTTATACACATGAGATTCTGCAAGAGAATATCAATGAGCTCAACTCAAAATTCAACGCCATCCTTACTGAAAAGCATGAAAACCTGATAAGTTACGATAAGGAACTCTGTGGACTAATACGTTTGAATTTCTCAAATAAGGAAATTGCGAACCTTAAAAACATCTCCACACAATCCGCTCGAACGGCAAAATACAGGTTGAAACAAAAGCTACAATTAGATGCGGAAACAGACCTGGTAGAGTACCTCCAAAAGCTCTAAACTAAATTCCTCCATCAGGAAATCCCCCCTCCCCCAATTTCGGTATTCCTCCTAAGCATTCCATAGACGAACTACATCTGTCAGTCGTTATTCGTCAACATGAATGGGATGAACGACTTATATCTGCATAATACTTAAATTTAATCATTAATTTTTAAACACCTCATTTTCAATATTTTAAACATATCTGAATACGTGATGTATACACTTAAATAGTGCAGTGTATACATCTAATCTATCCCCTACTTGGAACTATATTTTTTTGACATAGGTAAATTTATTTCAGACGAACAGTAAGTATTTAACCCTAAAGTAAATTGAAACGAGGAGTTTCCCCCCTGGAAAATAACATCATTTTTTCCTGAAGGAATCTTAAAACGACTACGTTATGAAACATTTCTTTACCCTTAACAAACTGCAGGCATTTTGCTTGTTGGTTCTGACCCTCCTATATGCTAGGACGGGGTTCAGCCAAAATCAAATCTTCGCCAATTCGGTAGAAGATTCTCTCGCCCTAACAAATGGTTTATTGTGTATTGATGGAGATATCAATACGAGTGGAACTGTGACATCGAGTTCTGGCGTTTTATTAGGTTTCGGAGCTTACGACGGCTTTATTGAAGTTTCTTTTCCGAGTTTAGTTCCTGCCAACACAACAAGTTATGTAAAAATCCAAACGGAATCTGACATCTTAACCCCATTAACAGGAGGTTCTTTATCAACGCTACTTAGCGATGTTTTAGGTATTGTCCTTATGGGAAATCAGGAATTAGACATTGAAGCCAGAAACGGAACTACAACCGTACTAGCTGCCTCTACAGGAAGTCCTGGCGATTTCGCAGCAGATAGTTTACGCGTAGTAATTGATTCTTCTGGAAGTTTTTACTTAGCGATCACTCCTTCAAATGACTACGATAGGATATATATTTCCAACGAAATAGGAAGTTTATTAGGACTAGGAATGACTAGAGAACTTGACTTCTTTGATGCTTTTTATTACAGTAGTGGAAGTGCTTGTGGACAAGCCATGTATACTAGTTTTGATGGAGTTGGAATTACACTAGACCTTCTCAATTTAGGAGGAGCAGGTGTTATTAATCCTGAAAATGCAGTAGATAGTGACACAACTAACTATTCAGAACTTAATTTCGGAATATTAGACGTAGCCGCTACACTAGAACAAACCATATATTTTGACGGTCCTACAAACGCAACAGATGAATTTAGAATTAGACTACAAGCTAGTTCTAGTTTGGTCTCTTTAGGTTTGGCCAACAACATTGAAATTGAAGCTAGTTTAGGTGCAACTACAGTACTAAATACAGATTTGAACGGAGGCTTAATCAACTTAAACTTGTTAGACCTTCAAAATGGAAATATTACGGAATTGATTTTAAGTCCGAACACTCCTATAGATAGAATTACTGTTCGTGTAACCTCACTTTTAGGAGTTGATCTAGCACAAAAATTATTCTTCTATGGTGTACAGAAAATTCCTGAAATGCCAACCATAGATCCAGCCTCTGTAAACGCCACTACTTGTGCAAACGATTCAGTGCAATTGGTAGCAAACGGAAACCCTGGAACTTTAGAAATGAGATGGTACGATGCAGCAGAAGGTGGAAACCTACTCGGAACATCTGCATCCGGAAGTCCATTCACCCTTTACAACATAGGTCAAGATACAACCTTTTATGTAGCAGCTGCTATTCCTGGTTGTCCAGAAGAATCTCAACGCACCGCAGCAAACGTTACTATCATTGCACTCCCAACGGCAACAGATATCAACGTAACCGGAGATGCCAATCCTTACTGTGCGTTAGATACAATAACGATTACTCCAAGTTCATTAATAGGGGTAGATTTTACATGGTACTTTGACAACAACAAAACTCAAATCATCAGTAACGGAACAGTTGGTGGAATTTATTACAACATAGACGCGAATGGTGTATTAACAATCGCCGGTTTAGATGATTTATCCTCTCCTTACAGTTATTTCGTTAGTGTAACAGATACGGTAACTGGATGTATGAATGGCGCTGGTGACTTAAAAGAAGTTACTATTAACATCATTGATACACAAACACCTACAACAGCCAATGCTAACCAGGAGTTTTGTATTGTTGATTATGCAACAATAGCTAACCTACAAGTTAATGAATCTAATATAATGTGGTATGATGCGGCAACGATGGGCAACGCGCTTACTACAACAGATACCTTAGTTGATGGTATGGTTTACTATGCTTCGCAAGTTGGCCCTACTTGTGAAAGCTCAAATCGTTTAGCAATAACAGTTCAATTAAACGATACAACAGCACCAACCACTCTCAACTCTACTCAAGAGTTTTGTAAAGTTGACTACGCCACTGTAGCTGATCTTCAAGTTGATCAGATGAACATCAACTGGTACGACGCTGCAGTTGGAGGTAACCTCTTAAATACATCGGATACCTTAACGGCTGGTAACTACTATGCCTCTCAAGTGGGAACAAATTGTGAGAGTTCTACACGTTTGATGATAGCTGTTGTCATTAATGACACAACTGCTCCAACTGCAACATTAACAACTCAAGAATTTTGTTCAGCTTCTAACCCAACCGTTGCTGATTTAGTAGTTGACCAAAACAATGTAGTTTGGTACGATGCAGCAGAGGGTGGAAATATATTGGCAAGTACAGACCTTTTAGTAGATGGCAACTCCTATTTTGCTGCTCAAGTAGGTTCTGAATGTGAAAGTTTTGATCGTTTAGAAATTGTAGTTGGTTTAGGCGTTATTCTCCCTCCAACAACATCTAATCCTGTACAAAGTTTCTGTGTTTCAGATTACCCTACAATTGCAGACCTTCAAACCAATGAAACGAATGTAATTTTCTATGATGCATCTGTTGGAGGAAATTTACTCAACAGCACTGATACTTTAGTAAATCTAAGTTTTTACTATGCAGCTACACAAGGAATAGGATGTGAGAGTGCATCAAGACTCATGCTGCAAGCTATTCTAAATGATACTACACCTCCAACAACTTCTTCAGCTGTTCAGACATACTGTGTACTTGATTACGCCACGGTTGCTGACATACAAGTGGATCAGCCAAATGTAAATTGGTACGATGCACCTGTGGGAGGAAACATGTATGCGAGTACAGATACTTTGGTAACGGGAGATTACTATGCTTCTCAAGTTGGTTCTCAATGTGAAAGTTCATTAAGATTAATGGTAAGTATTATCATAGATGATGAAACACCTCCAACCACAGCCAATGCCAGTCAAGAATTCTGTATTGCTGAATATGCAACAGTTGCAGACCTTCAAACCAACGAACCAAATGTTGTTTGGTATGATTCGGCAGTAGCGGGTAACATGTACAACTCAACAGACTTATTGGTAGATGGTTTAACCTACTACGGTGCAAAACAAGGAGCAACTTGTGAAAGTTCAGCACGACTAGCTGTTAGTGTAACTTTAAACGACACAACCCCTCCAACCACAACAAATACAACTCAAGACTTTTGTTCAACGTCAAATCCAACTCTAGCAGATATAGTTGTTGACCAGACAAACATCATCTGGTACGCAGCCTCAACTGGGGGGACTCCTCTAAGTTCTGCAACACCTTTGGTTGATAACACAACATATTACGCAGCACAACAGGGAACAACATGTGAAAGTTCACAACGTTTGGCGATTATGGTAACGGTAGGAATTATTCCTCCTCCAACGACAAGCGAACCGATACAAGAATTCTGTGTGGTTGAATACGCAACAGTAGCAGATATACAAGTAAATGAAACTAATGTTGTTTGGTATGATCAAGCAGTTGGAGGAACAGCATACAATGCTACCGATACCTTAATGCACAACACAACATATTATGGTGCTACCCAAGCAACAAATTGTGAAAGTGCAACCAGAACTGCTGTAAGTGTAATCTTAAATGATACTACTGCACCAACAACATCGAATACAAATCAAATTTTCTGTGTAGTAGACAACCCAACAATAGCTGACATTCAAGTTGATCAAACCAATATTAACTGGTACGACGCTCCAGTAGGTGGAAATCTATTGGCAACTACAGATGCTCTAATCGACGGTAGCTACTACGCTGCTCAACAAGGAACGGTATGTGAAAGTTCTATGAGATTAGAGATCTCTGTTACGGTTAATGACACAACTGCTCCAACTACACTGATGGCAAATCAAAACTTCTGTTTAGTGGATATGCCAACCTTAAATGACATTCAAGTAAATCAACCGAACATTGTTTGGTACGATGCAGCAACGAATGGCAATGCATTAGCGGGAACAACAGCTTTAAGTGATGGCGCAACCTATTACGCTGCACAAGTAGGTACTTTCTGTGAAAGCTCTACAAGATTAGCTGTAACGGTTAATGTTAATGACGCTTCAACTCCAACAACCTTAAATGCAAATCAAGAGTTTTGTGCAGCAGATATGCCAACGGTTGGAAACCTTCAAGTAAACCAAACCAATATCAATTGGTATGATGCAGCTACAGGAGGAAACCAATTGGCTAATTCTGATGCTTTAGTAGACGGTATGTCATACTACGCAGCCCTTGTAGGAATGAACTGTGAGAGCTCTGTAAGACTAGAGATAAATGTAACTATAACAGATACGGTTGCACCAACAACCTCAAATACAAACCAAGAGTTCTGTGCGGTTGATGCAGCGACGGTAGCGGATCTACAAGTCAATGAAACAGGTGTTGTTTGGTACTTAACCCCAACAGGTGGTTCGGCACTTAACGCTACAGATCTTTTAGTAACGGATACGTATTACGGTGCTCTGATTGTAGGAAACTGTGAAAGTTCTTCAAGATTAATGGTAAACGTAACTGTTAATGATACAACTGCTCCAACTACTTTGATGGCTACTCAAACTTTCTGTACCGTTGATATGCCAACATTGGCAAGTCTTCAGGTGAATCAAACAAACATTGTTTGGTACGACGCAGCCACTAACGGTAACATGCTTCCAGCATCAACGCCATTAATGGATGGAGCTACTTATCATGCCGCACAATTAAGTACAACTTGTGAAAGCGCTCAGCGTTTAGCAATTACAGTAGTGGTAAACGATGAAGCGACACCTACAACCAATAATGCAAATCAAGACTTCTGTGCTTTAGACATGCCTACAGTGGCTAGTTTACAAGTAAACCAAACCAATGTTAACTGGTATGACGCCGCTACAGGAGGTAACTTGTTGGCAAATTCGGATGCCTTAGTAGATGGAATGTCTTACTTCGGTGCAATTGCTGGTGCTACCTGTGAAAGTTCTGTAAGACTACAAATTAATGTTACAGTAAGCGATACGGCTGCACCTACAACCTCGAATACAGACCAAGAGTTCTGTGCAGTTGATGCAGCAACAGTGGCAGATATACAAGTGAATGAAACAGGTGTTGTTTGGTACTTAACCCCAACAGGTGGTACAGCCCTTAACGCTACAGATCTTTTAGTAACGGATACGTATTACGGTGCACTGACTGTAGGAAACTGTGAAAGCTCTTCAAGATTAATGGTAAACGTAACGGTTAATGATACAACTGCTCCAACCACATTAATGGCCAATCAAGCGTTTTGTGCAAATGACAACCCTACCTTGGCTGATGTTCAAGTGAATCAAGCAAACATTGTTTGGTATGATGCGGCAACAAATGGAAATGCACTCCCACTTACAACGCCTTTAACAAATGGGGCTACGTATCACGCAGCTCAAGTGGGTATGATATGTGAAAGTTCACAAAGGTTAGCAGTTACAGTGAGTGTTTCAAATTTACCAGCACCTACTACAAATAATGCAGCTCAAACATTCTGTAGTATAGATAACCCAACAATTGCAAGTATTCAGGTGAATCAAACCAACGTGGTATGGATGGACGCAGGAGCTAACATACTCGCCCCTTCTACACCTCTCGTTGATGGTTCTTCTTACTTCGGAGCTCAAACGAACGGACAATGTACAGGTACTAACTTATTAACTGTAAGTGTAACTGTAACCTTCGTTCCTGCTCCAACAACAAATGATGCCACGCCTGATTTCTGTGCCAACGCAAACCCAACATTGGCCGATATTAGTATGAACGAACCAAATATCAACTGGTACGATGCTCCAACTATGGGTACCTTATTACCAAATGGAACATTATTGGTTGATGGTCAAATTTACTACGCTGCCAACGTGATGAACGGATGTGAAAGTGAAGTGAGAACAGCGGTTCAACCGTCATTGAATGTTACAAGTGACCCAACGACTTCAAATAACAACCAAGCCTTCTGTGTTGAGGATAACCCAACAGTTGCAGACATTCAAGTTACAGCAACACAAGTAGTATGGTATGATCAACAAACAGGAGGAAGTGTAGTTGCTCCAGGTACAACCCTACAAGATGGCGTAACCTATTATGCAGCCAATGTAGAGAATGGATGTGAAAGTGATCAAAGAATTGCAATCACTGTAACACTTAATGGTGGACCAATAGCTCAAATTACAGGTTCTTTCACAGATGTATGTGCTGTTGATACCTTAACTTACTCTACAAATGCAAACATGACCAATTACAATTGGACAGTTGTTGATGGAACCATTGTAGCAGGAGGAACGACTACTGACAATTATGTTGAGGTAATATGGAATGGATCTGGTAATGGAACTATAGAAGTAAGCTACACGAACTCAACAGGATGTTCAGAATACTCAGCTTCACCAATTTCAATAACCACTGGTGTTTGTCCAGACCTTAGCATCTACAAAACGGTAGACAACAAAACACCACAAATGTATGAAAACGTTGAGTTTACGATTACCGTAGAGAATACGGGTAACGTGACCTTCACAAATGTTCAAATCAATGAACAATTAAACAATGGATTCGAATACGTTTCACATACTACATCCGCGGGTGCATATGATCTATCAACTGGTGTATGGACAATTAATACAGTAGCTCCTAATACTAGCGAAACCTTGGTAATCATTGCCAAAGTGATTCCTGGAAGTAACCACTGGAACATTGCGCATCTAATTGGCGACTATCCAGATGATACGGATACAGATAACAATACGGATTCCGTTGAAGTTGATCCGATTGACCTTATCGTGTACAATCAATTCTCTCCGAATGGGGATGGGGATAACGACAGGTTCATCATAGATGGAATTGAAGATTACCCTCAAAACACAGTTCAAATCTTTAACCGTTACGGAAACCTCGTTTATCAAACAGAAAACTACGAGAACGATTGGGACGGTGTTCCGAATGTAGGTGGAACGATCGGTAGTGGTAATGTTTTACCAACAGGTACTTACTTCTACGTGATCAAGGATGCGAACTCAGATCAGCAATGGTCAGGATGGTTATACTTAATTAAATAATGACAGACTAAACGCAATACGATGAAAACTTTGAAAATAAATAAAATCAGTGCGGTATTAGTAGCAGCTCTTCTTGTTGGTTCCCAGGTTTGGGGCCAGCAAAGAGCACAGTACACGCAATATATGTATAACACCATGCCTTTAAATGCTGGTTATACAGGTACAATTAATGGATTAGAAGCAACAGCTATCCACAGATCTCAATGGGTTGGAATGGATGGTGCACCGGTTACCACAGGGGTATCCTTAAACGGAGCGGTAAACAAACATTTTGGCTTAGGTCTTACCGCCGTAAACGATAGAATTGGTCCAATTACACAAAATGAACTCGCTATTAACTTAGCTTCTAGTGTTCAACTAAACGATAACATGCGCTTGTCTTTAGGGGTGTCAGGAGGAATTAATTCAGTTTCTGCGGATTGGTCTATGGGAACAATTTACAATACAAGTGATAATGCCTATAACCAAAACTTAAACAATGAAATCACCCCAGCGGTAGGAGCAGGACTTTACCTCTACTCTAACCGTTTTTATGCGGGGATTTCTTCACCCAATGTTGTGAAGCGTAAGAGTGACTTAAACCAAATCTATGACAGGTTTGCCAATGAACTTCACTTCTTTGTAATCACAGGTTATGTTTTTGACCTATCACCAAACGTGAAGTTTAAGCCAGCTTTGATGACTAAAATTGTTCCAAACGCTCCTTTGAGTGTGGATGTTTCTGCTAATTTCTTATTGAAAGAAAGATTTACCCTAGGTGCGGCCTACAGGTACCAGGACGCGATTAATGTATTGGCTGGGTATGAGTTTGCTAAATCATTCTTTATAGGATACGCCTACGATTTGGGCATCACACCAACCAAAGATTTCCATTCAGGATCTCATGAAGTTATTTTGAAATACAAGTTATTGAGAGAAACTAGAGTAGCTACTTCTCCAAGATTTTTCTAAAACTGAACCATCATGAAAAAATTAATTTATATAAGTCTCCTTGCCTCAGGTATGGCCTTTGGTCAAAACGCAATGGAGAGAGGAGATATCTCATACGCAAAATATGATTTCAATACTGCAATTGAATCATACAACAAGGCAATTTCAAGTAACAAGGCAAGCGAGGATGTAAACCTTAAAATTGCTAACAGTTACTTCAATTTAACCAATTACAAACAAGCACTGGTTTGGTATCAAAGAGCCATTTCCCAAGACTACACAAATGTATCTGAAGGAGATTTCCTGAAGTATGTTCAATGTTTAAAAAGTGAAGGACAACAAGATGATGCTGATGCAATTTTAATGGAATACTACGCAGAGAATGCTGAGAAAATTGCCCAACTGGAAAAGCAAAAAGCAGCCTTTGCAATTAAAAGAGACAACTTGTATGTTCTAAGAAATCTTCCAATTAATACTGCCAATGCAGATTTTGGTATTGCTAATTATGGGAATAAAATGTTGTTCGCTTCAAGCAGAAATGGTGAAGGTGAATTGACTAAAAAAACCTATGCTTGGAATGAACAACCCTACTTGAATATATACGAGGCGAAAAGAAATACGGCCAATGGAAACTTGACGGAGGAAAAACTTTTCGAAGGGTTGAACACGCAGTATCACGATGCTATGATTTGCTTTAACAAAGAAAAAACTCGTGTGTACTTTTCAACCAACCAATTGCGCAAAAAAGGTAAACTACAAACCAACGACGAAGGGAACTCCACCTTGCAAATAATGTTGGCCGATATAGTAAATGGTAAGGTTGCCAACATCAATAGTTTAAGCATCAACAGTGAAGAATATTCTTGCAGTCACCCTATGTTATCGGAAGATGGAAAGTTCCTCTACTTTGTTTCTAACATGGAAAATGGAATGGGAGAAACAGACATTTACCGTGCACCAGTAAAAGCGGATGGAACAGTAGGTTCACCAAAAAACTTAGGTCCGCAAATCAACACAGCGGGTAGAGAAATGTTTCCAACACTACAAGATGGTAAGCTTTTCTTTTCATCAGACGGACATTACGGTATAGGTGGATTAGACATTTTTTCTTCTAAGATAAAAGGAGAAAATTTTGAAAACCCTGAAAACCTGGGTATGCCTTTTAACAGTGAAAAGGATGATTTTAATATTTACTGGACCAAAGCTGGAGTGAACGGTTACTTGTCTTCGAATCGTTTAGGAGGAAAAGGAGATGATGATATTTATTTCTTCACTAAGGATGACCAGAACTGGTACCAAGACGTGTTTGGCAATGTAAAAGAACAAACCACAAAAGAAATCATTCCTTTCGCAACGGTACAGGTGTACGATGAATTAGATTCTTTGGTAGCAGAAACTCAGGCAGATTCTTTGGGAAGATTTGAAATTCAATTGCCTTGTAGCTCTACAAATAGATTGGTATTCTCTAAGCAAAACCACAGTACAGAAGAGTTGGCTATCACTACCCCAGACACGCCAAAAGTACCAGAAGAAGAGGATGC
Organism: Lishizhenia tianjinensis; assembly: GCF_900116425.1. Lineage (GTDB taxonomy): Bacteria > Bacteroidota > Bacteroidia > Flavobacteriales_D > Crocinitomicaceae > Lishizhenia > Lishizhenia tianjinensis. The sequence continues at coordinate 164,454 of NZ_FPAS01000004.1, forward strand.
TGAAGATGTGTATTTGACACTTTACAAAACTTTGGTTAAAGAAGAAGATGGTGTAGAAAAAATCATTGTTAACCCGATTTACTTCGATTACGACAAAGCTGACATTACTCCTCAAGCTGTAGTGGAATTAAACCGTGTGATTGATGCCATGACTAAATTCCCAAACCTTGTCATCAAAATAGAATCTCATACAGACTCAAGAGGTCCAGATAAATACAACCTTCAACTGTCTGATGATAGAGCAAAATCTACCCGTGATTATTTAATCGCACAAGGAATAGATGAGGATAGAATCATCAGTGCTGTTGGATACGGGGAAAAACAAATTAAAAACAAATGTAAAAACGGTGTTGATTGTACCGATGATGAACATTTTGTGAATAGAAGATCCGACTTTATTGTCGTTAAAAAGTAATGATTAAGGGTGAAGGGACCTTGGGGCTGTAGTGATGTAGGCAGTCCCAGGTCTTTTACTCTTTTTAAATAAAAACATGCGCAACCCACAAACCTCAATAATCATGATATTGCTCACTTTAGTGAGTGGTTTTGGTATTGCCCAAACTTATCCAGGGAATGTAAGTTCTGGTACGTTTGAAATGTGGTTAAAAGCAGATGATTCTACCAGTATTCTAAATCTAAGTTCAAACACTGCCTCCAATGGTGAAGAGGTTTCTCAGTGGTCTGATCAATCTGGAAACAGAACCAATAACGCTACGAATAACAACGAAGTAACCAATCCAATATATTCCAAAGATTCTGCTACAGTTATCAACTATAACCCTGCCTTAACCTTTGATGGTATAAGCTCTGGGTTGAACTTTGGGAATGACTATATATTTCCTGATGCATATTACCTTCTAGGTATAGAAATATCAAATAGTCACTTTGAAGGAATTAATTTCTACACCGTACAAAAACCCACCTCGATTGATGTTACTAAAAACACTCAATTTATATATGACATTGGTAATTATGATAGTGATGGGTTTGGTTTGACTTATGATTTTTCTAGTTCAAAACTATACACTCCTGAAGGTCTTGAAGATGTCGTTTTAGGTATTTTATCAGGACTTACTGGGATTTCTTCATCAACAATCTTAAATGGAACCAATAGTTCTGGACAACAAGTCCATACTAAACAATGGGAACCAACTATCGCTAGAGCAAATATTGTTACTGGTTGGAGTCTTTTGGGTGCACTCCTTGAGAATGCATCGAAATCAATGTCAATTAATGGTTATGAGACTTACTACGCAAATGATTTTGAAATTCTTAAACTCAATTTAAATAGTATTTTATGTTCATCCAGTCACTCACCCAATTCAGGTCCATTTACTATAGGTCGACAAGCGAAAAACGGTGATTTTTCTAGTAATTCTACACGAGCTTTCGAAGGTCAAATTGCTGAAATTATAGGTTACTCCGGTGTACTAAGCGATGCTGAAACCAATAGAATTGAAAGTTATCTTGCTCTTAAATACGGGATCACACTTGAGTACGGAGGTACAGAAAATGGAAACTACACCGCCAGTGATGGAACCACAGTTTGGAGCGCCAACTCAGCCAGCAGTACCTACCACAACAACATTATTGGGATAGCACGAGATGACGCATCGGGCTTACTTCAGAAACAATCCCATACCCAAGACGATAGTTTACGCATTTACTTGGATGTATTAGATACACTCAATGCAGGAAATCAAGGCAGTTTTTCGAACGATCTTTCTTTCTTACTTATCGGAGATAATTTAGACAACCTTTACTCCTCCTCTTCTTATTCAGAAAAACCTTATGGTTTCTATTCGAGATTAGACAGAGAATGGCGTATACAAAGCACCAATTTTACCGACACATTTAGCATAGATATCGTGTTGAACGAATTCGCTACTATTAATGGTATTGATACTTCTGACTTGTATTTTATAGTAGACAATGATGGTGACTTTTCAACGGGAGCAAACTCCTTTAATTCTTCAGACGGAATTAGCTTTCTTTTGAATGGAAATGTACTCAGCATATCAGGCCTCAATACAAGTATTATCCCTAACAACTCATCCAACTTTTTCACTATAGGTTCAGGAAGTGGTAATACACCGCTACCGGTTGAACTAATGTCCTTTACTACATCATTAAATACCAATAACCAAGTCCAAATTATCTGGACAACTTCAACAGAAATTAACAATGATTATTATAGCCTTTATCATTCTACTGACGCTGAACATTGGGTACTTATTGAAAAAATAAAAGGAGCTGGAAATTCAGTCGAAAAACTAGATTACGAATTTACCCATAATACAGCTCATAAGGGAATAAACTACTACCAATTAAAACAAACTGATTTCGACGGTAAGGCACGTAACTTGGGCGTTCGAAGTGTTAATTTAGAACATACTATCTCTCAATTAGAAGCTTATCCTAACCCTGTTAAGGGTGCTTTGCATATACGAGGAAATTTGGACCTATCTCAAGGAATATACGCTATTAATTCTTTGGGAATCGCCATTAAAATACACGACTATACCGTGTTAAGCGAGCATCACATTGTAATGAATGTAGCTCACTTAAACCAAGGAAGTTACTTCCTAAAAATAAACCAACAAACAATACGCTTTACAAAGTTGTAGGACCTCCTTCACTCCTCATAAACGCATAAGGGGGAATACAGAATTGTTTGTACATTAAGACCTGTACTGAGTACAGGTCTTTTTTTAGTTAATGCTTCTTATTAAATCTAGATGGACATACTCCTCTAAATTTTTATTAATTTCGATTCCTGAGAATTCAAGACCATCATGAAACTAATCATCTTTTTACTGATACTATTTTTAACAGGCAGCTGTCAATTCGCATTAAAAACATTTTTCAAAATTAAGGATCCGAAAACTTACACCACTAGGTCAATCACACATCAAAAAATAGAAAATGACCTAAACAAAAAAAATATAGATAATTTCGAAATTGTATATGCTCAAAAAAGTTACTATACTTCTTTAATAGATACTACTTTCTATACACCGCAACCTAGAATATTTAATAAGTTTGGCCAGTTACCTGATTACAATTCAGATACATTAAACGTTTGCTCCACGAGTTCATTCAGCTTTAAATCTCTTTCCAATTTGAGTCTTGAAAGTAACATTTGGAAGGATAAACCAGAATTAGACAGCTTTTTAAGCCATTTAGAATACATTGATTCAACAAAGTATTGTTTGGATGAATCATTTGATTATTTGGTATTAATGGATTACACCACATTTGCCATTGGAATTCAGAATAGAAATTTACGATACTTAACAAATGAAATATTCACCAATAATGAAAAAGTAAAGTATATTTTTATAAACAAAGATTTAATTGAAAATGATTGTTTCATGCAATGGAAAACATCCTATAAATCAACTTACAAAGAATAAATTAATCACTCCCCTTACGTCCTATTCAAACTATCATGAAATTAATCATCTACTTAATCGCTTTTTTACTATCTATTTTCTTATTAATTCTACTTGCAGCAAGTGATCCAAACAGAGGTGTAAACGACACCCTAAATACAGGTTTAATTGGCATTAGTATTATGGTTGGGGCTGGTATAATTGGACTTTCAATAATAAGGAGTAATCAAGACAAATACTAGCATTGGATTCAAGTCGTAATTAACTTTTAGAGGAATATGTAATAAAACAAAAAAGGCCAGCACTTTACGTACTAGCCTTTGTTTGTGGTCCCACCTGAAATGAGAACTCTATTTATCAAGTACTAAAATTCATTGTGAAAATCGAAGTGGTTAAACTTCTTTAATTCATCTATTATTTGAATTGACTTTATAGTACTAGAATTTACGTTAATAATTTCTTCAATATTGTTTTCATTTACTTCAATAATTGCAGGCTCTTTTAAGTTAAGTAATTCAGGAAATTCACTATCATCATCAAAGATGACATTATCATTTTTCTGATTTATAAGATGGGAGATATCCACTTTTTTACCAATTCCTGAAACTATACAAAGAACAGAATCTTCTTGGAGCTTTCCTTCAATCCATTTTGAAAATGAATTGTTACACTTTAAACAAGTTCCTCTTTCATTCAGCGAAAAAATGTACCTATAATCATCAATATTTAAATTAGAACGTTCTTCAACAAACGTTCTAATTATACCATACCCTTTACTTTCATGACGACAAGAATAGAAGAGTGAGATAATTAAAAAAACGACTAATCGCCTCATTTTAGGTCTTTTAAATTAATTAATACAAATTTCTTTTTATGACCTTTTTCTTGTACATAAAAATCTCCTTTGAAGTTAATGATGTTCCTAACATTAAGATTCTCCTCCAACAATGACTCATTTTTAAGTTGACCATTGTTATTATATTCTTGTATTACCATTCTTTGTTGAGTCTTTCCATTTTCAGTTCTTAAAACAGACTTCAAGAATACTATAATTCCAGAATCACTACTATTACACACAAAATCAATATAGGTGATGTTCTTATTAAAAAGCACCTTCTTATTAGCATCTAAATGCTCACTTATTGACAACTTATTACTTCCTATTCCTTCAACTAAATTAGATTTAATTTTAATTGCATTTTCCAACTTAAAATCTTGATTATATTGATACAATGTATCTGAATAAATAGAGTGGAAATACTTGTTTTCAACACCATCTAAACTAAACCTATTCCCCTCTGTTGATACATCCGATTTTTTTAAGAATCTATTATAAATATTCCCCCAATTAAACTTTAAGCTCTCCATATCATTTAAATTAACAATGTTTTCGAAACTTAAAACAACAGGTTTGGTTCTCTTTAACCTCTCCATTTCTATATAATCCTCCATAGTCAGAGTAGGCTTTTCTGAATACTCGTATGAACTCAAACCTAAATGAAAACAATTTCCATCATACTCAATAGGGTAATATGATTTAACCCCTTTTTCTTTCAGAAATGATAAATCAATGTCTTTAAGTAATTTAGATTGATGATCAATAAATAATAAACGTTCATTTTTTGTTAGCAAACAAATTTCTGAGGAATCAACAACCTCAAAATCTATTAAGTCGTAATTTAAGCTATCCAAAAGTTCATTCAAATCTATCGTAACCTGCTCATTATCATATAAATCATACTTTACTATTTGTTTATACGTCACTAATTCAGCAAAATACAGTACTCTATCATCTATCAATTCAGTAGAAACTGACAGATCAGCTGGAAATGGTACCTGAATACTTAATTTTTCAACATCACTTGTAAATGTAGATTTTTCAGAAGTACATGATAAAATTATTAGAATGAGTATTAAATAATATTTCATTATGTAAATGTTCATAGATGTTTAAAGCCAAGAGAAAATTTGGTCAAAACTCATTTTTGAATCGTCATTCGATTCCTCTGACAAATTAAATGGGAACTCGTATTTTCATTAGGGGTGGTTTATACTTTTCTAAATGTAAGAATATTTATTGAAAACAAGCTAAAACAAAAAAGGCCAGCACTTTACGTACTAGCCTTTGTTTGTGGTCCCACCTGGGCTCGAACCAGGGACTTTCTGATTATGAGTCAGATACTCTAACCAACTGAGTTATAGGACCTCATTAACCTTTGCATCACAAAGAATTAACAGTGGCGCAAATGTAAGTGTACTTTCCTTAATTTGCAACACCTTTTTCTACTTTTTTTGGCAATTTTCGAGGAGAGGTTTTAAGTCCCTCTATTTCAGTTTACAAACTTATAGCCCACTCCCCTAACACTCACAATTTTAAGCGTTTCATCCTTCTCTAGCTTTTTTCGAAGTTTAGAAATGAAAACATCCAGGGTTCTTCCCACGTAGTTTCCTTCATCCTCCCAAACCTCATTTAAGATGAATTCTCTTTTCAAGGTTTCGTTTTTATGTTGGATGAATAAGTGCAATAAATCAGCTTCCAAAGACGAAAGTTCTATGACCTCATCCTTGTAGAAAAGCTTCATACGCTTTAGGTCGAATTTGTACAACCCTAAAACTAGGGCTTCTTCAACCTTTTCTCGTTTTTTAAATTTCCACCACAAAAAGCCTAGAAGAGGAAAAAGAAGTAAAATCCATAAATAATTAGAGGCTTCTTTTTGCCCTTTTTCGGGTGCTTGCTCTTTTGTAAATGCAGGGGGTGTCCAACCTTCCGTTGCCGTAAAAACAATTTGATAACATCCCTTGGGCAAGGGGCGCTCTTTACAATTCAAAATGGCCTCATTGCTATTGATACTCGCTCTAAAACTATATACGATAAGGTTGCTATCACAAGATATTACATCTACGATAAAATTTTGAAGCACATTATAGGTGTACATTACCTCATGCACCTTGGTATAGAGTTGTTCCGGATCAAAAGCAAATTCTTGGTCAAAACTTAAAACGTAAGATTTATCCTTTTGTGTAATCGGTAAAATACGAGAAGTGGAATCTCCGATTTCTAATAAAAATTGATGGCCAATATTACGGAGTATAACCCGACTCAGAGTTGAAGTGTTTTCCTCCTGAGCTAGGGAAAGGCTTGTCATTAAAACTACTCCCCACAAAATACATCTTACCGACCATTTTATCATACCTCAAATTTATCTTGAAAATGAACCATTAACAATAGAAAAATAAGAAATTACGCGCCATTTACATTAATTTACATTCGTTAAACCATTGATATAGGGCGACTTTCTACATTGTGGTCATAATCATAAAAAATAAAAACCATGCATGCACTTATTTTAAAAACACTCGTTATCGGTATGTTACCTTTGTCCTCTTGTCTTTTTTCGAACTCGAACACAACGGAAGTAGAAACATCTAAAACCAACACAGTAAGTAAAGATAAATCTGTAGAACCTCATCGTTATGGAGGGTGGTATTGTCCGGACAATTTAAACACCTTCCCTGCCGTAAATTTATCGGATTGGAACACGGTACCAGCAATAGAAAACAGACTCCCTACAGAAGAAGAAGCTAAAAGTGGTGCTTCTCTCATTTTGGTGGATACAGAAAAATATCCAAAGGCCAAAGCCTTAACCATGTCGCTCCCAAAGTTGGCCAAATATCAAAATCCAAATACGCAACGAGAAGATGTCATCATTGTCATACAGGCCGTAAGCATACAAGAAGATTCCATTGTTGGATTTCGCTTTTTAAATGGAGGAAACGGAAGTGCTCGTTTAAAAGAAGTTGAGTTTATCACAAAAGAAAAAGCACAAAACCTATCAAAAGGAAAATTTGTGCAACATGATTACAGCATTAAAGCAGCCGATACTAGTATTTGGAAACTTATGATGGATCCAGAACTGGCATCCTTAGTTCAAGTAAGCTTTGATCCACAAAATCAACTCTCCTCTGATTGGAGAAGCAAGGCTCAACTCAACTTCAACTATCCCCATAAAAACAAACTGATTAATTCTTTTATTTCTGATGATTTCTGGGGCAATTGTTATGTACAAAACGACTTCGACCAAAACCTTTACACAGAAAAATTCTTTTTAACCTACGACAAAGACAAGCAGGTTTCAACCTTAAAAATCGTTTGTGGTCCGTACGACACAGATTATGAGCAACAAGAAAAAGTATTGACCAATTGGGCAAAAAGAATCAAAGATTTGAGTGAATTTGGATCTTTTAATTTGAAATAAACTAACGAACTTACCCACACAAAAAAGCCGGCTTTGTGCTGGCTTTTGTTATAAACTCCTCCATAACACCCACCATTTCTATAGGATGTACAAATGCTGAAATAATGTGAATGTGTATATTCGCTTAAGAATCAAACTAAAGGATCGCAGATGGAAATAGAAAAGGTAAACCTGAACCAAAAACTAGCAAATTTTAAGGATTATTGGAGTCCGAAAATTGTGGGGGAACTCAATGAGCAATTTGTAAAACTCGTTAAAGTGAAAGGAGAGTTCGTGAAACACAAACACGAGCACGAAGACGAATTGTTCTATGTTGTAAGCGGCACACTCTACATTGAGTTAAACGATAAAACCCTTGAATTGAACCCCGGAGAATTTGTAATAATTCCAAAAGGAATAGAACATAAGCCCTACGCCCCAGAAGAGGTTAGCATCATGTTGTTTGAACCAGCAACCACTTTGAATACGGGTAATACGAAAAATGAACTTACGGTGTCTGACTTAGATAAAATTTAAATTCTTTCCCTTTTGTTGTCTAATTTTAGTAGAAATATGAGATACCTCCTCAGCATATTACTAGCGATTTTTGCCTCCTCTTGCTTCGGTCAATTAATTACAGAAGAATTAGAACGAGAAATAAATAGACGAATAGAACTTGAAATAAACCCAAGCTTTTCAATTGGAATTTTGTATCCGGATGGAACTGCAGAGTATTATGGCTATGGTCAGCCCAATACTTATTCCAAACAACCAGACAGCTTAACGCTTTATGAAATTGGTTCAATTACAAAGACCTTTACCTCCACCCTTGCAACCTTTTACCTCAAAGACTCTTTGAACGCTCCTTTATCTCACTTTTTTCCTGAAATCACACATCCAAAACTGGCACAAATAAGCCCTTACCAACTGCAACATCATATTGCTGGAATTCCTAGACTATCCGAGCAGTTAAAGGATTACAAAAATGCCCGTATAGCCTACGAAACTGCCTTGAGCCTAAACCTGAAAAACGAATTGTTAAAAACAAAAATTGAACGCTGCAAGTCACTTGAAGCAAAATAAGGTGAGCGAAACGCCTTATTTTCTCACTTATAATTTGAATTTCAGAAAGGTACCAATCACCCACCCCGATTCAGTATCTTTCACATTTAACTCCACACTCCTCATGAGTTGAGTATTAAGGTCGACTCTTTTAGACAGTTTAAATTCCAATCCAAATAAATACCTAAACTCCCTAAACTCGTTTTTTCCATTAAATCGATAAAACAATTCGGTTCCCAGATACGGATCCACCCATTTTGAGGTATTAAAGCTAACTTCAGGCTTCAACCTAAAATAAGTTTGACCTTGACGAAATTCACTTCCATAATTCACGTCTTGCTGTAAACGCGCCCTAATATCATACCGTACAAAACGCTTCTTTTTCTTAGAGCTGTAACTAAAATCAGTGTATAATCGCTGCTTATCAAAAAACTCCTGTTCTAAGGTAGCTCTATACCCTAAGCTCAAATCTAACCTCTTGCTTAATTCTCTATTATAACTCAATTGATACAAGTGCTTCCAACCATCCGTAAATTCTATGGGAATATCATCACGAAACTGCAACTTAAGGGTCAACGCGTTCTTCTTATTCAACTTAAACTTCATGGAGCTTCCTCCCCAATACTTCGATTGCGCACCTACAGTAGTCACCAATAACAACATTGCTAAAAGAGCTAGTATTCTCATAAAAAAACAGTCATTAATTGAAAAAAAGGCCCAATAACATTAGGCGAAATCTTAGAAGCTTACGAACGCTTCAAAATATTCAATAATAATTCATCCTAAATTACTACAATCGAAGTAAAAGTGAAGATGAATTGAGGTGTTAGCTTTCAGCTAATTATTATTTGATGTCCACAAAAAGGAATTTATCATTACTAAAGCTTACCAAAAACCCAACTCTATGTTTCAGCTTGATCAAGACAGGTCGTACAAATATTCCTATCTTGGTAGAACCATAGCAGTTTAGTTGTTGATCCCATTTAATGATTGAAATACAGCTGAAACGAACAAAGCGAACTAGAAATAATACTATGAAATCAGAAAACAAACTCGCAGGACTTGGGGTTTTGACCGCTATTTCGGCTTCATTGTGTTGTATAACACCTTTACTTGCAATGTTGGCAGGAACAAGTGGACTTGCTTCAACTTTTGCTTGGATTGAGCCTTTGAGACCCTATTTAATAGGACTTACAGTTTTTGTACTTGCTTTTGCTTGGTATCAAAAACTGAAGCCAAAGAAACAAACGGACTGCGCCTGTGATTCCAATGAAAAAGAACCCTTTATACAGACAAAAAAGTTCTTAGGGATAGTGACTGTATTTGCAGTACTCATGCTTGCCTTTCCAAACTATTCCCACCTTTTCTATTCAAAGTCAGAAAGTACGACCATCGTCACCGAACAATCCCAAATTAAGACCACAGAATTTAAAATAGAAGGAATGACTTGTTCAGGTTGTGAGGAACACGTAAATCAGGAAGTAAATAAACTAAGGGGAATAATACATGCGACTGTATCCTACGAAAATGGAAATGCAAGCATTGAATTTGACCAAACCCAAACAAGCATAGAAGAAATTGAAAAAGCAATTGAAAAGACGGGGTATTCAGTAAGTCACAAAGAATAAAAATGAAGGTTGAATTACATTCCATACTTACCTGCCCACATTGCGGACATAAAAAGGAAGAAATTATGCCCATAGATGCTTGTCAATACTTTTATACCTGTGAAAACTGTAAGAAAAGAAAACAATACAACCCAAACAAGGCGACTGTTGCGTTTATTGCAGTTATGGAACCGTGAAATGCCCCCCAATACAACATTCTTCAAACTGTTGTTAAAAGGGCTTTCGCAAATAAAACATTTTTATTCAGCTTTTTATTAAGTAGGACAGGAAACCAAAATTGAATGAAGTTCGCAAGAAAAATAGAAACGAAATTTCAACCTCTGTTAAAACGTTACGGATTAGATCAACAGGAAGAATTATCCAATGCTATTGCCTTTAGTAATGGAAAAGTAACTATGTGTTTTCTGAATGAAAAGGATGACATTTTGAATATTACTATCGGTAACGGCTGGTCCATTCCACTTTGGTTAATCTCTAAATTATTCAAGTTAGACATTGAGAATTTCGACAGCTTTAATATTGAACAACTGGAGGTTTCAAGTTTTAGAAATGATTTGATTAATGAGTTTAATAATAAACTTAAAGATATACTGGAAGGCGATCTTTCTTGGTATTCTAGAGCAATAAAATTATGGAGAGAATTAGGTTTGAAGTCAAACATAAAAATTGAATTTATTGACGAGAAAGGAAACATTCTTAATGAGCCAGATAAATATATGCGAGGAGGAAAGGAGACCTTGGAAATTATAAAAGAAAGTACATATGAAAGATTAGGTCAGGACATTTGTAATAAGCAAGGAATAATACACATAGAAATTGACACAACTGGAACCAATTTTTCCGTGGTTAATAATGTAACCTTTGAAAATATGAGCATCGGTAAAAGCTATAAAATATAGCTGCCCTTGGTACTAGCATCGTTGTTTAGACTGGCACTCAAAAATCATCGACCCGTTCCATCACTGATGACCTTAAATTAATTGAGGAATTTGGACAAAGTTTTCGGCTTTTTGTGGCTCAGCATTAATGAGGATTATCAACCATTTTTATGTTCTTATTAATTTTCTTTAGACAAATGTTTCTATCTTTCTGGGAGTATCATCGCTTTCAAAGCTTGATAATTGTAATGAACATTGACCAGAAATATAAGAATCACCCATGAAGCAGTTACTCACAATACTATTAATTTCCCCCCTACTTAGTCTAGCTCAATTAACTGATACCACATGTATTCAATCAAGATGGATTGCATTAAAAAAAACTGAACCAAACAAAAATATTTTCATGCTTGACTCCTCCTATGATTGCAGTTTGGATTTGGTTTATACGATTAAAACTTTAGTAGACAGTAATCAATTAAATATCTATCAGCAATACTATAATCCTCATGGCAATAAACGTTGGTACTATATAGATTATCAAAAGGAAAAAGAAGAACTTTTGAAGGATAGCATGTCTTTATCTAAACAACCTTATTTTGAAATTGTAGTAGAAGCTGATGTTCCCTTGGTTAACATTTATGGCTATGACAGTACAATTTTAGAAGACGGAAGACAGGTTTTTGTTTACCCTTCGCCATTTGTTTACGTTTATCCTGCCCGTAAATGTGATGAAATTAGAATAAAAGAAACTAGGGTATTTAATGATTCAACTCAAACCTTTGAATTTGTGCCCGTTGGGTTAAGTTTTTACTTCAAAGGAGGTAAATATAGTAGAGGTTATGAAAAATTTTGGATAGACTTAAATGAATTTTTCGCAGTACTCGAAGACAAAGAGAAATATCCCTGGTATCAAAGTATAATAAACAAAGAATATCAAGGTTTTCAGTACATGCAAGTATCTTGTTACGACTATGAGATTAAATATTAATGGACTCCACGATAAACTAACTTGGATTATAAAAACTAAACCTCCAGAAACAGATCATACACTATGAATAGCTCTATTGAATTTACATTTCACGAAATTAATGCTCTCAACAAATTGTTGGGACAAATTAAATCTGAAGCTCATTTGATTGCAGACGATATTAACTTTTTCGCAATGAGTCCCTTTATCATTTCGGTGTTTGAAAAAATACATAAAGAATATAAAAATCAAATACGAACTAAATATAAAAACAAGAAATTCAAAGCAACAGGTCCAGAGATAGATCTCAGTCTCCTCAATGATTTTCAACTTACCGACCAACGTTATGTTGGAGAAAGGATTCAAAGGATTTCGGAGCTAAGTCAACCTGGTAAAGATTATATTAAAGGTTTAGATAAAGAAAAACGCGAAGAATACTGCGACTCGATATTTGCACCCTTTAAACCTACTGAAAAACAGCGACAAGAAATTTTGGCTGTATTAGCGTCTATTTCTAATACGAAATAAAAATACAACAACACACTACGGTCCTTTTTAAAAAAATTATAACCACCTGTTACCATTTGTGTATTTAGAATTATACACATATGAATAGACTAATTCACTTAACACTACTTTCACTTTTTCTGATAGGCTGTAGAAGCTATATTAAAATTGGTTCCGTTAAGAATAACGTGTGTAAATCACTAGAAAAGAAAACGGTGCTCTTTGCTGTTTTCGTAGATTCTGATAGAACTCATCCTTGGTCAGCATACGACATTAACTCAACCCTTGATTCTATTCAAGTTTCTATAGATTGGCTCGAAAAACAAGCTGTGGCAAATGGAATCTCCTTAGACATCATACTCGAACACGGTATCAATGCTTCTAAAGACAGTGTCATTCCCTTTAAAGAAAAGTTCAAATACGAATCGCTTTCTGGTACATTGTTTAAATACAAAGACCTAACCAAGGGAATAGATTTGGTGGATGCATGGTCGGATAATGTTTCTAAAGATGTGGCGCGATCGTTGCCAAAGGATACATCCGAGTTGGTTTTAACAAAAAACAAGTTGAATAACCGCGAGCGACTTATTGCCAAATTGCGCAATCAATACAAGACAGATAACATAGCCTTGATGTTTTTCATCAATAACTACTTTGAAAATGAAATCAGTGTTGCCTTTCACACCTCAAGTGGAACGGAAATCGAATACGCCATAGTTAGTAAGAAGCAACCTACGGTTATCGTACACGAGTTTCTTCACCTATTCGGAGCTTGCGATCTTTACTTATCTCCTTTTGACCATGGTGTTTTTCCACGTCTGAAAAAAAGAAGAGTAATGAAACGATATCCTAATGAAATCATGGCGTTTACGCATAAAAATCTTGACTCTTTAAATCTATCGCCATTAACCAAATACCTCATCGGTTGGGAAAACCAACTAGACAAAAAAGAAGGACGCTTTCTTGTCAATAGGAGGAGGAAAGTCCTCGAATACTAATATTAAAGTTTTTACCCTCCGCGTTAAGCGAGAGCTTTGGAGAAAAATTTCTACCTTGTTAAGCGTTTCCATCTATATCAATTCGATTAGACGACTGTTGTTATTTGTGGATTTTCATTAAAGTGGATTAGAAAATACAGGCATGAATAAATTATTGGTTTTCACATCATTTATAGTCATCTCCATTTACGGATATTGTGACACACTCGACTATTACAATATTTTCTTATATGACTCGCTTATTGGACAATTCAATTCCTTTTCCGAAAACCCAACAATTGAATTGAAATCCTCTGAATTAAAAGATACCGATGTAATAACCGTTAGATATGGATCTGATTTTCATTGTATTGATTGCACATATGTTTTAAGTGTTCTAATTGAGGTAAAAGAAAAAACTCCAGAAGCTGTGACCTCTGATCATTACGGAAAACTATCAATTCCTTTAAAAGACTTGACTTACTTTCTAAATAAGTATGATATAGACAAATATTACTTCAACTATTCTGTTAGGTCCAAAAATAAAACCGAAGAAAATAAAGTTTACCTATTTGAGTTGAAATTTATTTGAAATAATTGACCTCATGCTAACACAAAACTATTACACGTCATTTAAGACAAACCATTCTGGTTAATAAAAGAAGAATGAAATACATCATAATTATTTTCTTATTCCTCTACAATTTGAATGCTGCGATTGCATGTGACTGCAAGGGCTTAACGGTTGAAGAAAGTTTCAATTCGAGTTCCCAAGTTGTACTAGGAGAAATAATCAAAGTAGAACATAAAATCTATATTATTGATAAAGAGAGTAAAGACAGTATACAACAGCGCTACGAACGACTTGTAAGAAACGACACCATTCATTATGTTGAGTATACTGTTCAAGTTTTCAAAAACTACAAAGATTCGCTTAAAACATCAAAACTAATTCTGAGAGCCAATGCAGATCGTTCCAATTGCGATTTAAAGTTGGAGCTTGGAGTTACCTATATGATTTACGGTTACGATAATTGGTGGGGAAATCTGTATTACCCAAAAGACAAGTATTTTATTCTTTCTTCAATTTGTACGAGAACCACTAAGCATTGGAAAAAAGAACTAGAAGAGTTAGAAGCGTATTTAAGAGAAAATAATTAACCCCAAACTGAAATTGAACACAATGAGAACATATCATCCAAGACTCTCCGAGGCTAAGACGTGGGATTATATTGAAAAGCGATATATTGCAAATTGGCAAGATGTACACGAAAGGTTGGTTGAATTGATTCGACACATTAAGAGTTCTGACTATAAAGACAGACTCTATGGATCCACATCAATGGACAAACTTGTTATAAGCATTTATAACCCTATTGACTATGACAAAGAAGTCTTACACATCACATTTGACACGTGGACCAGGAAATGGAATTTCAAATATTTCGCGATGCCTTTTCAGAAGCCTCAATTTGTAAGAACCTATGACGAAGAACAAGGGATAGAAAAATTTGACAACTTCATCAAGATGCTTAAGTGGCAGAAAATAACTAGCTTATAACCACTAAGACTTATAACCACCACTATTCTCAAGAGTAAAGGCGGTTTTAAATAATTAATATTTAAAAAGGTGTATTTATACACTTGTTAGTAACAACTAAAGCCCAGAGTCTCCCAACTACAATATTGAACTTAATCATGCTTAGAGTAATACTCCGACAACTATTAATCTTCACCCTATATCTTTCCGCCTGTTCCTACTTTTTGTTTAATCATAGTGGTGGTGCTGACATCGCTTTCATTCTATTCTTGGATCTATCCTTAGCAATTCACTTTATCGTCAACATTGGTTTAGTATTAAAGGATAGGAACAGTAAAACAAAGAGAAGGTGGACTTATTGGGATATCCTGGTACTAATCGGAATTGTAGGATTGTTTTTCCTGTTCGCAGATTCCTATCTTGATTTTATGTGGTGGTTTACTTCTAAATTCCAATAAAACAGAATTAGTTAGGACTGTTACTAACAACGGCTAAGCGCCTTGCCCGAATGCGCGTTTTAAAACAAAACATGGGTTGAAAGAAAATCTTAGTTTTAAAAGAAAAACAAAGTTGAAACTGGGCACATCACCTAGCCGAGACCGTTAACCAACCAATTAACCACCACTTTCCATGACTAAAAACAAACCCTCAAAAACAACAAAACCCTCTCAAAATAATAGATACTAAAAAAGCCAGCTAAAAAGCTGGCTTTGTACCCGAAACGCAACATTTATCGAACTTTTCCATCACTGATGACCTTAAATTAATTGAAGAATTTGGACAAAATTTTCGGCTTTTTGTTGCTTAGGGAAGGTTAGGAAATTCAACCTTTTTTTTGTTTTGATGAATTTTATTTAGACAAAAATTTCTATTCATTTTTTTGTATCCAATTCTCTATTATGAGGAATAAAATAAACAAACTTGGATTCTATTTAGTGACGTTTATTCCCCAATTTTGGTGGTATAAACACATTACATATATACTACCATATACCGAGATAAAGCATACTTTTTAAGGCATAAACTCACTCCTATAACAAAGAGAAACCAACTTTGCACCTAAAGAATTTCAAAAAAATAACTAGCTTTAAACCACTAAGACTTACAACCACCACTATTCTCAAGAGTAAAGGCGGTTTTAAATAATTAATATTAAAAAAGGTGTATTTATACACTTGTTAGTGGCAATTAGAATGAAGACAATAACAATCATATTAATATTAGTTCCATTCCTGTCGTTTTCGCAGACAAAAGAAGGATATATTGACGAAAATGGATGGAAACAAGGAATGCACAAGGGTTATTCAGGAAGTTGGTTGTTTGAACGAACATATGTGAATGATACATTGACAGGTCCGTTTAGAAAGTATACAAAAGATGGGACAACATGGGAGACTGGATTTTTCAAGAACAAGGAATATGACAGCTTGTGGATTGAATATTATTCTGATGGTTCAGTTGAAACAATAAAGAATTATAATCAAGGTATTAAGCAAGGAGAATTTAAAGAGTTTTATAAAAGTGGAAAGCTAAAATATGAAGCTGTTTTTAATTCTGACACTTTAGTCGGAGAAGCAAAAAATTACTTTGAGAGTGGAGCAATTAGAGCTAAGGGGAACAGAAGAAATGGAGAATGGATTACATATCATGCAAATGGGGAAATCGCAAGTATTGAAAAATTCAAAGATGGTAAATTAAACGGAGACTTGTTTAAGTATAATGAGAAGGGAGAACAAATTTTGCCTGTCTTCATCAAACAAACCTTTCCAGACACAAATGTGGTTAATAGTTCAAATTTAAATATTTACGTAATGTTTGACCAGCCTAAAAGAGAGCAAAGAGTTCTAAGGTTTGGAGAACATTTATTTCGTGGAGCGACTGTTTGTTTAAATGGAAGTAACATAGTTCTCAAATATGGTAATGAATATGTTGTTTTAAAAGAAAATGGTGTTGAGTTGAAGACTTCATCCACTTTGACTTGTAGTACCGAATTAACTACTACAAAATTTGGAATTAATAGAGAAGTAAAAGAATTACCAATTGGCGAATGGGATATTAAATACATTGAAAAAGATGTTGACCACA
This sequence comes from Lishizhenia tianjinensis, assembly GCF_900116425.1. Taxonomy (GTDB): domain Bacteria; phylum Bacteroidota; class Bacteroidia; order Flavobacteriales_D; family Crocinitomicaceae; genus Lishizhenia; species Lishizhenia tianjinensis. The sequence continues at coordinate 181,731 of NZ_FPAS01000004.1, forward strand.
AAACAAGTTTAGGGAAATTAGTTATCCACATAAAACAACTTAAATGTGATGACACAGGGACAAATCCAGTAACTCTTAAACGACAGGAAGGGAACTTGGAAATCTTGAATATTGATAATTTGCAATTTTTTGAATATGACATAAATAATGACGGACAGAACGAACTGTACATTCTTTCATATGCAAGCTGTCAAGGTTATTTGAAAATATATAAAATAGAAGAATAAAAGCCACTAACAATGTATAAAAATAATAGCCGAGATAGTAGTAAATTCAAGGGTTGTAGCCCGCTTCAACTTTCTTGTAACTTGACAGGGAAGTGCCACGCAATCGGCTACTATTCTTATACTCACCGTTAACCAACCAATTAACCATCACTTTCCAAGACTAAAAACAAACCCTCAAAAACAACAAAACCCTCTCAAAATGAGAGGGTTTTATAAAAATGTACCCGAAACGCAACATTTATCGAACTTTTCCATCACTGATGACCTTAAATTAATTGAGGAATTTGGACAAAATTTTCGACTTTTTGTTGCTTAAGTTAGATTAAGAAAAACACCCTTTTTTATGTTTTGATGAATTTCATTTAGACAAAAATTTCTATTCTTTTTTTGTATCCACTCTTCTATTCGTGAGGAATAAAATAAACAAACTTGGATTCTATTTAGTAGTGCTTATACTCCAATAATGGCAGTATAAACATATTACATATATACTACCATATACCGAGATAAAGCGTACTTTTTAAATCATAACCTCACTCCAATAACAAAGAGTAACCAACTTTGCACCTAAAGAATTTCAAAAAAATAACTAGCTTTAAAGTACATAAATCTACAACCACCTCCATTCTCGAGAATTAAGGCGGTTTTAAGTAGTTAAAATTTAATAAGGTGTTTTTATACACTTGTTAGCCAACATTGCCCAATCAATAATGGACCGAAGTAAAAGAATTATAATAATTAAGAATAAATTAATAGAATTAAAAAAACTTGACCGAAAAAAAACAGTTTTTGGAAGTCAATCTCACAACTATATATCTAAGCCTATTAATTCTGATGAAATCATAAATTATGAAAACCAATACAATGTTCTTATTCCCGAAGAGCTTAGGTTGTTTTTAATTGAGATTGGATATGGGGCTGGTCCAGATTATGGAATTTACAATATCTCAAAAATGTTTTCTGAATTTGACGAATGGAATGATTGGACAGAAAACATTTCATCAATCCAAAGTTCTTTTGAATTAAAAAATAAAGACTCTTTGGAATTAATCACTTCAAAAACTGATAATCCTGAAGGTTTATTTTATAAGAGACTTAAAACAATAAATGGACTTTTGCCGATCCAAACTCAAGGATGCACTTATTATTCGTTTATAGTAGTTAATGGCGAACAAAAAGGAAAAATATGGAATTTAGACACCAATGAATTTGATGTCTTACCTGGCGGAGTGTATAGAGAAGTAACTTTTTTTGAATGGTACGAGAAATGGTTGAATGATAAATTGGAATCATTAGGTTGCAAAAAACTTAATGATCCAAATCATTGGGAAAGAAATGTTTCTGAAAACAAAATGAATTGGTTGAAAAAAATTAAATAAATAACGATTGGCTAACAGTTTGTATATTGCATATGCTCCCTTCGGGTAGCAAACACAACATATAAGAGGCGTTAGCCCACATATAAAAGACATTGAGACAATTAAGAAAATTAAGGGAAATGAAATCAAAATTGAGTTCTCAACCAAAACTCGACAAAACTTTTATTTTTCCATACTCAACCGACAAGTTGAAAAAGCGAGATGAGATTTGGAGCAACCTTCAAAAGGGACTGCTATTAGAAGATGTTAGAACTTTAATTCATTGGGAGACTCCATTTAATCAACTTGACAAATACAAAGAGAAAAGACGTGACAGTGGTGACCGAACCGAATGGTATTTTGGGAAACACAAAATTCTCGATGGATATGAAAGTCATTTGGAAGCAATGATGTGGATGAACCTTCCATGGACAAACCCTTTGACTCAAATATCTGACAATATTGGAACTGACTCTGATGGAAATAAGAATTTTCTTGACCTAAAAAACAGGATCACCGACTTACTTGGAGAACCAACGAGAGTAGATCTAGAGAAATTTGGATCCTTTGATTTAGGAGTTATTGAATGGATAAACGGACGAGTAATAATATCCTTGGTTGGAATTGAGCATTTTAATTGTCGCTACAGTCTGAATATCGGATTGACAGAAGATAAGAATAAAGAATACTTGAATAAAACAATCGAAGATTTGAAAGCTCAAGGATTGACTGAAGAAGAACTTGGAAAATGAAGTCCTTCGAATCTGCCCTAAAGTCCATACACAGAACGTTAATACTAATGAAAATGACTCAAACCATAATTTTATCACTGCTCATTTCAATGAGTTTTATTTCATGCTCTCAATCATCAAAGACGGTTTCCAATCATAATAAGTCATCCGAAAAGTGTGCAGAATTATTTTCAAAGAAAATTTCCAATGATTCAGGTACACTAGCTTTGGACTTAATCCGCCTCACTGAATGCACAGCTGACATTGATACTTTTGATGTGACTTATGGAGGTCCTTATATTATTCAACTCGCTACGAAAAATAGAGAAGCTGGATTAACTTATTCAGAATTTATGGATGATTTCCAAAAATTTAAAAAGGACAAAATGTATTCTGACTTTAAGAGAAGTACATACAACGATTACATACTAAAACGAAGGGTTGCCGATTACAAAAACTGGAGTAACGACTCCCTGTTACTAGAAAAAATGGGAGTACCATCTGATTTCATTAGAAATTATGGTGAATACGTTCAAACACATGCGGACGGTGTCAAAACACATGCTGTTTTATCAGAAGAGTATCGGGAATCATTAAAAATGGACTAGTACTAAAAGCCATGGGCTGAACAACCACTACCGAACAGCCCACATTGCCTACTGCGAAACCGTTAACCAACCAATTAACCATCACATTCCAAGACTAAAAAACAAACCCTCAAAAACAACAAAACCCTCTCAAAATGAGAGGGTTTTAGTAAAGTGTACCCGAAACGCAACATTTATCGAACTTTTCCATCACCGATGACCTTAAATTAATCGAAGAATTTGGACAAAATTTTCGGTTTTTTGTTACTTAAGTTAGATTAAGAAAATCACCCTTTTTTATGTTTTGATGAATTTCATTTAGACAAAAATTTCTATTCTTTTTTTGTATCCACTCTTCTATTCATGAGGAATAAAATAGAGAACCTTGGATCTTTTTTTGTGGCGTTTATTCCCCAATATTGGTGGTATAAACACATTACATATATACTACCATATACCGAGATAAAGCATACTTTTTAAGGCATAAACTCACTCCTATAACAAAGAGAAACCAACTTTGCACCTAAAGAATTTCAAAAAAATAACTAGCTTTAAACCACTAAGACTTATAACCACCACTATTCTCAAGAGTAAAGGCGGTTTTAAATAATTAATATTTAAAAAGGTGTATTTATACACTTGTTAGGCAATATTAGAAAGGAAACAATATGACAAGAAAAGTTATAATATTATTGATAATTATAGTAGCTATAAGTTCATGCAGGCTTTTATTAAGTAGAAAAACTTCTGATGCAATTAAAAATCCTCAAGCATTGGAATACTACATTCAAGCTCAAGAGCAGAGTGCTAAAGGTAAAGTAGGCTTTCAAAATGCAATAAATCTTTTAAATAAAGCAGATAGCTTGGAGCCCAAAAATGCTATTATTTTGCATGAAAGAGGATTGACTAAATTCAATTCGAAAATAGATATAGATGGATCTTTTATCGATTTACAACTATCTATTAATTATTCAACTGATGAAAAAGACAAGTTAATCAGATATAATAATAGAGGAATATGCTACATGGAAATAAATAAAATGGATAAAGCATGTGAGGACTGGGCAAGATCAGGAAAATATGGGGAAAGTTACACTGAAAAATATTGTAACAAATAACATTGCCTAACAAAACCTAAACTGCATTATAACGCAGTTTAGCCGGATCGTTGTGGTGCATAAAATGAAACCCGTTGAATCTACATATGAAATTATTGCTTGGAAGCATTTGAACGAAAGCGTAGACGAAAAATGGTCAAATTGGGCTGTCGACATGATGATTATTGGATATGATACAGAGCATTTAGTTGAACTTGCTGGAATTGAAAAGCCATACAACCAATTCGAATTAAAAGAATTGACTGATAAAGTATTTGAAGAATTAAACCTTGACTATAAGAATCAGGACAAAGTGGTAATTGACTATGTGACATATTTGGCAAAAGAAGTTCTGAACAATAATAGAGATTTACTCAAAACCCTAAAAGAAATCAAAGACTTGTGTATCATTCTTGATTATGATAGTAAAATATACGATTTCTACTCGCTATACTTTGCTAAAGAAGATTTGAATTATGACACTGTGCAATGGTATTGGAATGGAGCAGACAGAACCAATATTGATCAAGTTTGTATGGAATATTTAACAAATTGGATTAAAGAAAATGGAAGTAAATTTTGATAAGGAAACCCTAACATCTGAAGATGGATTTTGGATAATGTTCTATTTTCTCAAAGAACACTATGATTTGGCAGGTGGCGAATTTGATTTAAGTGATATTCTAAGTGCATGCGAACCAATGGACTGGTCAGATTCTGGAATAAAGATTCCAGCTGACAGCTCTATGATTGAGTATTGGAATGAAGCTCTGAAGAAATATAGAAAACAAGGGAAGCCAAATTTTAAACAACTAAAGAAATAACGACACCACAACACTATGTAAATAGCATTAAAACGCATTTTACACTAAACGTTGTGGCTAATTAAAAAAGATATTGAAATCAATATTTAAAATATTCCTACTAATTGTAATTGCAGGAACAACCTCAAGCTGTCGACAGGAAATAGTTCCTAATGAACTTCTTCCAAAATTTGACAGTATTCTTAAAGACCCTACTCAACTGACAGAATATGAGTTTTCAGAAGGTGCTCCATTTAAACATGTCGCATTGCCATTGGATTTTGGATCTGACAAATTCAAAGACTCCACTATTTTAGCCAAGCTAGAAAACACTCACATAAAGTACATTACTTATGTTTATTCGGACTTCAAATCGGACTCAAAGTTTAAGCAAGAAGAACTGAACCGAGAAAGACTTTATAATCTTTATCAATATTTCCCAGAACTGTTCGACAGCAACGAAACAGAATGGAAAATAATCGAACAAACAGGAGCTAAATCAGAAAATGAATCTAAAGAGTTATTTCATGGCTATGTTGTGTATTACCGTCCTGTCCCCACCAAAGAAAGTATGAAAGCTGAAATCGCTTACATGGAAAGTATGATTGATACTGCTTTAACATTTATCTCTCCAGTTTCAGACACTAACACTTTAATTACTACATTAGAATCCAATGCAATTGTAGATGAGTTTGGTTCGGAAGCTTATTACGAAAGCGACATTGCTTTTGCCGTTGCAGATTCAGCATATACTTCTGAAGCTGGAACATTTGATTTTGGAAGCTACTTTCAGGATACAACGGTTTCTGCTGTTCTTAATAGAAATAAAGATTGGGATAAAATGCTAATTAACTGTGATTTAACAGGTAGTATGTCACCCTATTCTGTTCAACTTTTTATATGGCACAGATTAAATATTGACAAAAATAAAGTTCAACATTTCGTCTTCTTCAATGATGGTGATATGACACCAGATAACAAGAAAAAGACAGGAAATACAGGAGGGATTTATTATTCCAAAGCTGACAATTTTGAGGAATTAAAAGAAGTCGCCTATAAATGTATGAGAAATGGATTTGGCGGGGATGCACCTGAGAATGATATTGAAGCTATCCTCAAAGGATTTAAGAAATGTAAAGATTGTGGAGACGTGATTCTAATCGCAGACAATTGGGCAAACATGCGAGACTATGAATTCATAAATAAGATTGACCGACCTGTTAGAATAATCTTGTGCGGAACACAATTTGGAATCAATAAACAATACCTTGACTTAGCCAGAGCTACCAAAGGTTCGGTTCATACAATTGAAGAGGATATATCCAACTTAATGGATTTGAAAGAAGGGGAAGAAATTACAATTAGCGGACACACATTCGTTATTGAAAACGGGAAATTCATTGAAGTAAAAAAAATATAAAAACTAGCCACAACAATGGCCGAAAAATCATAGTCCCCCTGCGGGATGGCAACGCTTTTTAGCCGGACCGTTAGTAACCATAAAGATGACATCAGTGAAAATTATTTTATGCACATTACTCGCAGCAATCATTTATGGGATTATTCATGATATGATCACCGCACATCTTTGTGTTGAATATTTTACAATTGGCCATCCCAAAATAATTGAGAGTAAATCTCCAGTTCTTCTTGCACTATTATGGGGCGTAATAGCAACTTGGTGGGTTGCATTACCTATGGGGATATTAGTTGCTGGGTTTAGCCAATTTGGTAAAAAACCAAACTTGGAATTTCGAGATGTAATGAGATTAATTCTTAAACTGTTGCTTATCATGTTTGGAATTGCTCTAATTGCTGGTATTGTGGGCTATGTGCTAACTTATCTTAAAATAATTCATCTTGTACCTAGACTTTCAGAACTAATGGACTCATCTAAACATAGTAAATTTTTAGCAGCTGGATGGGCGCATACATCATCCTATTTAAGTGGAATAATTGGAACGATTTTCCTATGTATTATAGTCACCCGGAAAAGGAAAAGGTTACTAACATCAACTAAAAGCCATGGGCTGAGCAACCACAACCTAAAAACCCGCATCTCCTAGTTGAGAACAGTCAACCAACCAATTAACCATCACTTTCCAAGACTAAAAACACACCCTCAAAAACAACAAAACCCTCTCAAAATGAGAGGGTTTTAGTAAAGTGTACCTAGGGTGGGAATCGAACCCACACTCCCGAAAGAACTGGATTTTGAATCCAGCGCGTCTACCAATTCCGCCACCTAGGCGTTTGCGAATTGCGATTGCAAAAATAGTAAATTCTTTGAATAGATTACTATAGTTTGAGATTTATTTTAAGGAAAAATGAAGTCCGCCATTCAAGTGCTTCATTTTAAAGCATAAAAAAAAGGGTGAACCTAAGTCCACCCTTCTTATGTAAACAAAAACCAGCTTATTTATTTAAAACCAATTTTAAATCGAATGCTACTTCTGATGACACGTGCCCGTTAGTTTTGTCTTCTGGGTTTGTGTATGGTAATGCATCACCGAAATCAACTGCGAAAGAACTCTCTAATGTCATTGTTCCTTCAGCGTCAGTTTTACTTACGTTGATGTCTTGTGTAAACTCTTGTCCTACTGCATTGATAGTAATGTTCATTACATCTCCAGAGAAAGAGTTAACTTTTACGTCTGTTGCTGGGAAAGCAGGAACGTTAAAGAAAGTTGAGTCAGATAAGTGACCTACTAAGTTTCCGTTTTTCTCTGCATCTTCAACATCACTGTTAGAGATAGACGTCATATCTACTTTGAAAGATCCTGAAACGAACTCTTCACCTTTCATCGTTAAAGATCCTTCAGAAACTTTAATTGCTCCATTGTGACTTCTTTGGATTTCACCTTCTTTTACCCATGAACCTGTCCAGTTCAAAGTTGTAGCTTCAGCGTTTAAGTTGTAAGTAACTTCTTCAACAACTGGCGTTTCAACCGCATCAGCAGCTGTTTCTTCTACTTTTTCTCCTTCACCTGTACAAGCTGTAGTAGCTAAAGCTGCAAAAGCAAATGCAGCAACATAAAACTTTTTCATAGTCTTTTTTGATTTTTTTATTTAGGCAAAAATAATATTATTTAGTTACCTAGGTAATATATGTAATGACTTTTTTTACTCTGTTCGAATTTTATCTTTTAGAAGACATTTGAAAATGCGCTCCTACACCTAAATCATTATATTTATCACCTCATCCAATGTTTATGTTAGAACTCGATAGTATATACAAATCCTTTTACCGAAAAAGAGCGGTTGCAGACATCAGCTTAAAGGTGAAGGAAGGCGAAATCTATGGTCTTCTCGGACCCAACGGAGCTGGAAAATCAACCCTGATACGCATCATCAATAAGATTATCCAGCAAGACAAAGGTTTTATCAGTTTTAAAGGACAAATACTCTCGTCCAAACATTTGAATGAAATTGGTTACCTCCCTGAAGAACGCGGACTTTATAAGAGTATGACTGTTGAACAACAAGCTATTTTCTTAGGTAGGTTGCGCGGACTTAGTAAAAACGATGCTAAGGAAAGCCTACGTTACTGGCTACAAAAATTTGAAATTGAGGCGTGGAAAGACAAAAGAATTGAAGAGCTTTCAAAAGGTATGGCCCAAAAGGTTCAATTCATTTGTACCGTTTTGCACAAGCCCCATTTATTGATTCTTGACGAACCTTTCAGTGGTTTCGACCCTATCAATATAGAGTTGATACGTAAAGAATTGAAACAAATGCGCGCCGATGGCAAAAGCATCATTCTTTCTACCCACAACATGAAAAGTGTAGAAGAGATCTGCGACAGAGGAATGATAGTACACAAAGGGGTAAAGAAACTGGAAGGAAATATAACTACCTTAAGGGAAGATAAAAAGGAAGGCATTTTTGCCATACAATTCCAAGGTAATATGATCGCTTTTGCCAATGCACTTTGGACAGGTTATGAAATAGTAGACAAAGAAGTCTTAGCAGACAACAGGTTTCTGGTACACCTTAAAATGCGCGGAGAAAATGAATTCAATGATTTATTGGCCACATTAATTCCCCATGTAAAAATTGAAAAAGCAGAAGAAATACTCCCAAGTATGGAAGATGTATTTATTAAAGAAGTAAACGGACCTCAAAACACGGAAGATGAAGCATAGTTGGTTAATTGCAATGAGAGAATTGAAGGAGCGTGTAAAATCGAGATCCTTCTTACTAATGGCTTTATTAGGACCTATACTTGTTTTAGGACTTACCTATTTACTCTTTGCTTTAGGTGGCAGTGAAAAAAAGATTTTGAATGTCTTGATCATGGATCCACAAGAGATCATGTCGGGTAAAATTATGCCCAAAGAAGACCCCAACATTAAATACAGTTTCACCAATACCTACGTAGATTTTGAAGAGTTTGCCAAATATGAGGAATACCAAAAGTTTGACATAGGCGTTGAGTTAAATGAAAAAGTTATCTCCAACAAGCACATCAAAGTGATGTACAGAGAAACCCCTTCAGAACGTGTAAAAACAAGAATTCAATATCACGTAGAAAGAAGGTTTGAGGAGATATTTGTAAAGGAATTTACCCAATTGAGTGTACAGAAATTCAGGGAAATTAAACAACCCATGCAATTTCACTTTTTCAATGTATACGACCCGAAAAATACAGATTCTAAACTTTCGGCCTGGGCAGGTTATTTTTTCGGACTCATCATCATTTTGTTCATCTTCTTATTTGGTATGACCATATTAAGAAGTGTTTCTAAAGAAAAATCTAACCGCATCGTAGAGGTGATATTAGCTTCCGTTAGTGCACGTCAACTTTTGGTAGGAAAAGTAATTGGTATAGGCATCTCTGCTTTGTTTCAATTTGTTCTTTGGAGTATTATCATAGGAACAGGATTGTTCATACTAAGAGAAACAGTTTTTATAGACCTCTTAGATCCAAGTAATTTCAACCCGCAACAAATGACACAAGAAATTGCCAATGCCAGTATGCAAGAAAAATTATTTGCGGCCAGGGAGTACAATGACTTTGTAGAGTTGGTTTACGAGCGTATACAGTTTTCTAGTATGCTTATCTTTTTCACCCTATTCTTTATTGTAGCCTACATTTTTTATGGCTCCTTCTTCGCCGCAGTAGGAGCTTCAATGGGAAGCGAATCTGACGGGCAGCAATACATCATCCCTATTATGTCTTTACTCTTGTTGGCCTTATATGGCGGGTATTATACGGTGTACTATCCAGAAGGTCCGTGGGCAAATGTTTTTGCATTTCTTCCTTTTACCTCACCGGTAGCGATGATGGTAAAATTAGGCATAGGCTTTAGTGCCAATGATAGCTGGGAACTTTTTGCGAGTTTGGGTATACTACTCGGTTCGGCTTTGCTAATGTTTTATTTAGCAGGAAAAATATACCAGAACGGTATCTTACAATTTGGTCATCGTTTAAAAGCAAAACACTTTATTAAGTGGCTTAAAAAATCATAAATCTCACGAATGATAGGTGCAGTTATAGACTTAGGTACAAATACCTTTAACCTTTTAATTTTTAAGAAAACAGCTACGGGCAACAAAATCCTCTTCAACCATAAAGAAGGTGTTGCTTTGGGTATGGGAGGTATTAATCATCAAACCATTACATCCGATGCTTTTGAACGCGGAATAGCGACCCTAGAAAATTTTAAAGCTATATGTGATCAACACGGTGTTGAACAAATTAGAGCCATAGGAACATCTGCCCTGCGTGCTGCAGAAAATAGTGATGATTTCATCCAAGCAGCCTATGCTATGACGGAAATCCCCATCACTATAATAGATGGTGAAACCGAAGCAGAACTAATTTACCGCGGTATACAAAGTGCGCATATCTTCGAAGACAAGTCCATTATTTTAGACATAGGTGGAGGAAGTAGTGAGTTCATTTTTGCAGATAAACATGAGGTAATTAAGAGCAAAAGCTTTGAAATAGGTGTTTCTAGAATTTACCAGCAATTTGAATTCAGCGACCCTTTGTCTAATTCAGACATCGATGCCATCATTAATTACTTGGAGCAATCTACCAAAGGATTTTTCGACGACATCCAAACCAACATACTTATTGGAGCCTCAGGGAGCTTTGAAACCTTTTATGAAATCATAGAAAACATAGATTTTCCCTCTCACACGCATTCACAAAGTGTTAGCAAAGAAAATTTGCGTCAATGCCTGGATAATTTAATGAAATCGACCTTGGCAGAGCGAAAATTAGATAATAGGATAATTCCCATACGTAAAATAATGGCACCCATAGCCGCCGTAAAAGTGATGTGGTTGATGGATAAATTAGACATAGACACAATTTACATTTCTCCCAATTCCATGAAGGAAGGTTTGATGGAACATCTTTTCTAGTGCTTGGATTATTTTTAACTTTGAATCTTCTAAAAAAGATTCGAGTAAATGTCTAAAATACTTATCAAGAATATCAAAAGTCTACTCCAAGCCGGAGAAGATTTACCAAGATACAAAGCAGGTGCGGAGATGGAAAACCTTCACACCATAGAAAATGCCTTTTTAGCCATAGAAGACGACCAGATTGTTGCCTACGGTAAAATGGAAGATTGGGGTGGAATTACCGATTGGAGAGATCTAGAGGTTATAGATGCCGACGGAAGAATGGTGATGCCCGCGTTTTGTGACTCTCACACCCATGCCGTTTTCGCCAAAACAAGAGAAAGCGAGTTTGAAGATAGAATCAAAGGTTTAACCTATGAGGAAATCGCCTTAAAAGGTGGTGGAATTTTAAACTCTGCTCGTAAGCTACAAGAAATGGATGAGGAAGAATTGTTCCAAGATGCCATGCTTCGTTTGCAAGAAATGATGAGTTATGGTACAGGTGCCGTTGAAATCAAATCTGGATATGGTCTTACTGTAGACGCAGAGTTGAAAATGTTGCGCGTAATCAAACGTTTGAAGGAAGAGTCTCCCCTTACCATCAAAGCAACTTTCTTGGGTGCACATGCCTACCCTCCAGAATTTAAAGAAAATCACCAAGGTTATATAGATTTAATCATCAACGAAATGCTACCTGTAATTGCCGAAGAAGGATTGGCAGATTACATCGATTGTTTCTGCGAGCGTAATTACTACTCCGTAGAAGAAATGAACCAAGTTTTGGAAGCGGGAATCAAATACGGTTTAACACCTAAAGTTCACGTGAATCAATTCTCTATACAAGGTGGAGTGGCTGCTGCAGTTCAACACAATGCTCTATCTGTAGATCATTTGGAAGAAATTGATGACAAGGATATAGAAGCCTTAAAAGGAAGCGATTGCATGCCCACACTTTTACCGGGATGTTCTTTCTTCTTGTCTATTCCTTTTGGAGCAGGTAGAAAATTAATCGACAATGGTTTACCTGTTGCTTTGGCTACAGACTTCAACCCAGGTTCATCTCCAAGTGGAAACATGCAGTTGTTAACTTCTTTTGCTTGTGTGAAAATGAAACTCACTCCCAATGAAGCATTAACGGCTACTACCTTAAATACGGCCTACGCTATGGGACTTGATCAAACACACGGTAGTATCACATTGGGTAAAAAAGCGAACTTGATAATTACCAAGCCTATGGAGAGTCCAGCCTTGATTCCTTATTCTTTTGGAGCAAACTCTGCAGAAACCATCATTATTAATGGAAAAAAAGTGAATTAATTATCATTCTTTAAGACACTGTTTGAGGAATTTACACTTTTAGGATTAAGATATTACTATTTTTGGACTCCTAAAGTTATTACCAAGTAAATGAAAGTTATAGATCACATTAAGGAAGCGAAAGAGACTTTATTCTCTTTTGAAATTTTACCTCCATTAAAAGGTAAAAATGTACAGTCAATTTTTGACGGTATAGACCCCTTGATGGAATTTAAACCAAAATTTATAAATGTAACTTACCACAGAGAAGAATACATTTATAAAGAAAGAGGTCAAGGTTTATTAGAAAAAATAGCCATTCGTAAGCGTCCGGGTACTGTTGGTATTTGTGCTGCTATCATGAACAAATATCAGGTAGATGCAGTTCCCCATTTAATTTGTGGAGGATTTAGCAAAGAAGAAACTGAAAATGCCTTGATAGATTTACAATTCTTAGGCATAGACAATGTACTTGCTTTGAGAGGTGATTCTATTAAAACAGAAAGTTCTTTCCGTCCACACGAAAATGGACACAAATACGCGGTTGAATTAATCAACCAAATTACGGACATGAACAAGGGAACTTATTTGATGGATGACATCCAATTGGAACCTACCGATTTCTGTATAGGTGCAGCAGGCTATCCTGAAAAGCACTTTGAGGCCATGAATCTTTCTACGGATTTACAATACTTAAAACAAAAAGTAGAAGCGGGTGCTGAGTACATCGTTACTCAGATGTTTTTTGATAATAAGAAGTACTTTGACTTTGTAGAGGAATGTAAAAAGGCAGGTATTAACGTGCCTATTATTCCAGGTATCAAACCTTTGAAATCTATGAATCATATTTCTTTCTTACCCAAGTTCTTCCACATTGATTTCCCCGATGAATTATCGGCAGAATTGTTGAAGTGTAAAACAAACGATGACGTTCAAGCATTGGGTATAGAATGGGCAATCAATCAGTCAAAAGAATTGAAAAAGGCAGGAGTTCCTTGCATTCACTATTACACCATGTCTAAATCAGATGACGTTAAACTCATCGCAAACGAAATATTTTAATATGAAGTTAGTATCAACACTACTCTTAGGTTTATTCCTAAGTACAAGTCTAATTGCACAAGAAGAGAAGAAAAACATTACCTCTGAAGATTTACCAGGAATGGACTCTTTAAATAATGTTGTAGTTGTAGGTCAAATTGATTTTCAACAAGACTTGTTCGCTTTGGAAATAAACCTTACAACTCTTTTCAACCAGCACGGCATCAAAACAAAGTCGTCTTTAAATGTAGTTAAGCAAGGAGCGTCCGCTACTTCCTTGGCAAATGACAGCATACAAAACCTTTTAAAGGAACAAGGATTTGATACCTATATGTTGATTTCTGTAAGGGGTTATGACAGAAAGTTCAAACCATCAACAAATATTTTGTCTTTGAACAAAAACCTTACATCAGAACATTTATTTCCTTTATATAGGGATGACATTGTATCTGTAACTTTTGAAATTACATTCTACAAGGATGGAGAACCGGTAGAGAATCGATTAATCAAAATTGGTACTGTTGGCTCACAAGAAAGTGTATTGAAAAAGCTCAATAAAAAGATGTCCAAACTCATAGAGAAAGAGTGGAAAGCATAAAAAAAGAGGTTGTCTGTACAGACAACCTCTTTTTGTTTTATCCTATGCTTAAAAGTTACCTCGCCATCATTTTAGCAACATACTTTCCTATGATATCAAATTCTAAGTTTGCTGTATCACCTACTTTAATATTTTTAAAACTCGTGTGTTCTAAAGTATAAGGAATGATACAAACCGAAAATTCATTTTGCTTTGAATTCACAACGGTTAAACTCACACCATTCACCGTAACAGATCCTTTTTCTACCGTTACATCTCCACCTTCATAACGGAAGGTAAACATCCAGCTTCCATCTTGATCTTCGATAGCTATACATTTCGCTGTGGTATCTACGTGTCCTTGCACAATGTGGCCATCTAAACGACCATTCATTTGCATACAACGCTCTAGATTCACTTCACTTCCTTGTGTTAGTTCACCAAGGTTTGTTTTTTCCAGTGTTTCTTTAATAGCGGTAACAACATATTGGTCTTCTTTTATTTCGACCACCGTTAAACAACAACCATTGTGTGCTAAACTTTGGTCTATTTTCAATTCAGATGTAAAGGGACAACTTAAGGTAAAATGAACATTTTCACCTTCGTGCTCTATTTTCTTAACCTCTCCTAATGCTTCAACTATTCCTGTAAACATAATTATATCAATTCCATGTTATCGATTAAACGAACATCTCCACAATATGCAACCACACATGCCGTAGCTCCATCTATCCATTCGTCTGTCAAAGGTAATAGAGTTTCAGGGTTCACCACTTCTGCATACTCCAATTCTAAGGTACTTTGTCCTAAAGCGTCAATTAAATAAGCAAGCGTTGTTGTTGGGCTGTTTTCTTGCGCCATTTTTTTAGCTTGAATTAAGCTCTGATAAATCACCAACGCTTCCTTCTTCTGAGCTTCATTTAAGCGGAGGTTTCTACTCGACATCGCCAATCCACCCTCTTCACGCACGGTATCACAGGCAATTATCTCTACGCCTAAATTCAGCTTTTTAGTCATAGCCCTAATTACAGCTACCTGTTGAAAGTCTTTCCTTCCAAAATACGCTTTGTTGGGTTGTACTATATCAAACAATCGTGAAACAACATTTACCACCCCATCGAAGTGTCCAGGTCTATACTTACCTTCCATTACTTCATCTACGGGAGATAGGTCTAGGTGTAAAGTTTGGTACTGCGCCGGATAGATGTCTTCCACTTCAGGTAGAAACATCACATCACATCCATTTTGCTCAAGCAGATCTGCATCTTTTTGAGGCATACGAGGATATTTTTCTAAATCAGAGGGATTATTAAACTGAGTTGGATTAACAAATACGGATGCAACGACTATGTCACATTCTTGTTTTGCAGCTTTCAAGAGACTCAAATGTCCTTCATGCAACGCGCCCATGGTAGGCACAAAACCAATTTTTTTATTCGCTTCCTTGTAAGGTGTTAGGAAGGATTGTAAATCGGAAACACGCTTGTAAATTACCACGTAATTAAGTATTTAGAATATGTGCAAACGGACAAATCTATTCTTTTTTGTTGAAATTACCCTTTTTTTTATATATTTTTGTACTGAAATTTACGAATTTACTCTATATGGAGAAGAAAAGAATCCTATTTGTATCGCAAGAAATTGCCCCGTTCCTACCAAAATCTGAACTTTCAAAAACAGCAAGAAAACTACCGCAAGGTACACAAGAAAACGGAAAAGAAATCCGTGTTTTCATGCCTCGTTTTGGGACAATTAATGAGAGAAGACACCAGTTACACGAAGTGATTCGTTTATCAGGAATGAATTTAATCATCGACGATCAGGATCACCCGTTAATTATTAAAGTAGCGTCTATACCGACTGCAAGAATGCAGGTGTACTTTATAGACAACGAAGAATATTTCAAAAGAAAATCTGTTTTCACAAACGACAAAGACGAGTATCACGAAGATAATGATGAGCGTTCTATGTTCTTTTGTAGAGGAGTTTTGGAAACCGTTAAAAAGTTGGGTTGGAAACCAGATGTGATTCACTGTCACGGATGGATGACATCATTAATGCCAATGTACATCAAGGATGTATACGCGAACGATCCTCACTTTGCTGATGCTAAAGTTGTTTACTCTTTATACGACAATGAGTTTAACAAAAATTGGGATGCAAGATTCGAAGAAAAGCTTAAATTTGAAGGCTTTGGAGATGACCTTATTGATAAAATCAAGACGGGTGACTTCAACAGTTTGAACAAAGCTGCCATCGAATATTCTGACGGAGTTGTATTAGGAAGTGAAACTTTAAGTGGAGAGTTAACAGAAGCATACGAAAATGCAAACTGCCACAAATTAGATTACCAACCTGAAGAAATACAAGCAAAATCTGTATCAGAATTCTTTGACAAAGTTATAGAAGAAGAAGTATTGATATAATGAAGAAAATAAACATTTCAACTTATAAATCGTGGCGAGAAGTAAATCTACTTCTCGCTACTTTTTTATGCCTAGGCTTATTGGCCGTTTCTTGTAAGAAAAAAGATAATTTACTCGGTACAAGTGTTCTACCAGACGGTACTACTTTGAGCACCAGCGGAATTGACACTTTCTCTTTGTACACTTATAGTGTAAGTGAAGACTCTGTTTCATCTTTACACCCCAACTATAATCTTTTAGGAAGTTACATAGACCCTGTTTTTGGATCTGTAGATGCCTCTTTCTATACGCAAGTAGACATCTCTAACTTGAATCCAACTTTTGGTAATGATATCAAAATAGACTCTATGGTCTTTTCTATGGTCTACGGTGGTTACTACGGTAATTTAGATGAACAAACCGTTGAGATTTATCAGGTAACTGAAGACATGGATTTAGCAAACGACGAGACTTACTACGGGTTTAGTACTTTGAATTACGATCCTACCAACTTAGTTACACCGAATACGGGAACATTCACACCTACTCCTGAGACGCCATCGGTAGTAGACGGTGACACTGTTACCCCGCAATTGCGTGTTCACATGGACACAAATTTTGCCAGAACTTTAATTGATGAAGCCAAAAACGGGACTTCTTTCTCTTCATCAGAAAGCTTCAAAGATTACCTCAAAGGTTTTTACATTAAAACAAACAATCCTACACAGAGTGTAGATGAAGGGGGTATTCTTTACTTTTCCAACACTAACGCGGCGTCTTTAATTACCATTTACTACCGTGAAATGGTGAATGGTTCATATGAAACCTTCTCCTACACCTTTTTGATATCATCAGATGAAATTGATTTCAATCACTTTGAATCTGATCAAACAGGTACAAACGTGGAAAATGTAATTTCAAACCCTTCTGCTGGATTAAATCAATTTTACGCTCAAGCATTCACTACACGTGCTAAAATTGATATACCTTCATTAAGTGATATACCCTACGGAGCTATAGTGCAACAGGCAACACTGACATTACCAGTATCGTACTACACAACAGATTTAAAAAATCCAAGTCTGTTTTTAAGTTCAATTTCAGACTTAGGTTTAGCCAATGAAGAACTATCCGCTATTGCTAGCACTGTTACTTACGACGATGCCACAAAAGCGTACACGATCGATTTAAGGACTTACATACAAAAAATCATTACGGGTGAATACGAGAATAATGGAATATTAATTTCTCCATCTTTCTTCAATACAACCGCTGAACGTATTATTTTTAACGGTCCGAATACGACTAATAAGAAAAAGCCTACGCTAAATATACTATTAACAGATAATTAGAATAATACTACATTCGGTATGACTTAAACCCTTATTTTTGTCGAGCCGAAAATAAATACTGAAATACGAAAGACTATGTGTGGAATCGTTGCCTACATCGGAGCAAAAGAAGCATACCCTATTGTTGTTAAAGGTCTTAAAAGACTAGAATACCGTGGGTACGACAGTGCAGGTGTTGCTCTATTTAACAATGGAGAAATAAATCTTTATAAGAAACAAGGAAAAGTAAGCAATTTAGAAGAGTTTGCTGAGGGGAGAGATAAGTCAGGACACATAGGAATTGGCCACACGAGATGGGCAACTCACGGTGAACCTAACGACGTTAATGCGCACCCTCACCTTTCTGGTGATGGACAAATTGCCTTGATTCACAACGGAATTATAGAGAACTACGAAAGTTTAAAAACTGAATTAGAATCTAGAGGTCATGTTTTCAAAAGTGAAACAGACACTGAGGTTTTAGTTCACCTTATAGAAGAAATTCAAAAAAATCAATCTTTAAGCTTACCTGAAGCCGTTCGTGTAACCCTAACTTATGTTGTTGGTGCTTACGCGATCGTTGTAATGGATAAAAACAATCCCAGACAATTGATTGCTGCTCGTAAGAGTAGTCCATTAGTAATAGGTATAGGTAAAGAAGACGATTACTACTTGGCATCTGATGCAACACCTATTGTGGAATACACAAAGAACGTTGTATACATGGATGACGAAGAGATTGCCATCTTGGACTTGGATTCAGGAATGAAATTGGTAGATATTGCCAACCAAGAGAAAACACCTTACATCCAAGAATTGGAGTTACACCTTGAGGAATTAGAAAAAGGTGGATACGAGCACTTCATGTTGAAGGAAATTCATGAACAACCAAGATCTATTCAAGATTGTTTCAGAGGTCGTTTAAATGCCAAAGATGGTTGGGTTCAACTGGGAGGTATCAAAGATCATATTGAAAAGATAGGAAAAGCGAAACGTATAATATTTGTTGCTTGTGGAACTTCATGGCACGCTGCTTTGGTTGGAGAATACTTATTCGAAGACTTAGCACGCATTCCGGTTGAGGTTGAATATGCATCAGAGTTTAGATACAGAAACCCTATTATTGGTGAAGACGATATCGTTATTGCCATTTCACAATCAGGAGAAACTGCAGATACATTGGCAGCCTTAGATATTGCGAAAAAGAAAGGTGCAACTACGTTAGGTATTTGTAATGTTGTAGGATCTTCTATTTCAAGAGTTACCGATGCTGGTTCTTATACACATGCTGGTCCGGAGATAGGTGTTGCTTCTACAAAAGCATTTACTGCACAAGTTACCGTTCTTACTTTAATGGCACTTTCAATTGCAAAAGAAAGAGCTACGATGAGTGAGTCACAGTTTAGAACCATCTTAACTGAATTGGAGCAAATTCCAAACAAAGTAAGCAAGGTTTTAGAGCAAAACGATTTAATCGAGCACATTTCTGACGTTTACCAAAACGCAAATAATGCCCTTTACTTAGGTAGAGGAAGTTCTTTCCCAGTAGCTTTAGAAGGAGCCTTGAAGCTGAAAGAAATTTCTTACATCCACGCTGAGGGTTATCCAGCTGCAGAGATGAAGCACGGACCTATAGCTTTAATTGATGAAGAAATGCCTGTTTTTGTTATTGCTACACAGGGTACATCTTACGAAAAAGTTGTAAGTAATATCCAAGAAGTTAAAGCGAGAAAAGGAAAAATTATTGCCATCGTTACTGAAGGTGATACACAAGTGAAAGCTATGGCTGATCATGTAATCGAAATTCCTGATACGGATGAAAACTTAGTACCTTTATTGGCTACAATTCCACTTCAATTATTAAGCTACCATGTAGCTGTAATGAGAGGCTGTAACGTAGACCAACCGAGGAACTTAGCGAAGTCAGTAACTGTTGAATAATTCACAAAAACATATAAAAAAAAAGCCCTGGTAAAATTACCGGGGCTTTTTTTTTAACAATTTTCCAACCCTTTTCCAACACACCTCGTCTTTATAGGAGAATGTGATATTAGAATAGTTTTCAATTCGCATTTTGGTTTTATTTTCCTTGCAGGCAACTGAACGAAGCTTCTACCATAGATATAACAACAGTTTCTATAGCAGCGTTCAGAGCTTATTTTTAAAACTGCTACTTATAAAGGGTAGTTTTATGAAATTAAAAAACCTCTTCTTTTCAGAAGAGGTTTTTAACTTTTACGTAAGTTCTATCTGCTTATTTTGCAGCTTCAAATCTTTTGGTAACTTCTTCCCAGTTCACTACATTAAAGAATGCATTGATGTAGTCTGGACGTCTGTTTTGGTAGTTCAAGTAGTACGCGTGCTCCCATACATCCAATCCTAAGATAGGTGTACCACCACATCCGTGCCCCATGATAGGGTTGTCTTGGTTAGGAGTAGAACATACTTCTAATTTACCATCCTTAACACATAACCAAGCCCATCCAGAACCGAACTGAGTTGCAGCAGCATTGCTAAATTGGTCTTTGAAAGCTTCAAAAGAACCAAATGCAGCATCGATAGCAGCAGCTAAATCTCCAGTTGGAGTTCCTCCACCGTTTGGCGACATTACTTCCCAGAATAAACAGTGGTTGTAGTATCCTCCACCATTATTCCTTACTGCGTTGTTTCCTTCACAGTTCTGTAAGATTTCCTCTATCGTTTTTCCTTCTAAATCAGTTCCTTCAATTGCAGCATTTAATTTTGCTGTGTATCCTGCATGGTGCTTACCATGGTGGATTTCCATAGTTCTTGCATCAATATGTGGTTCTAATGCATCATGTGCATAATTCAATGCTGGTAATTCAAACGCCATTTTTCTTATTTTTTATTGTTTCGTATCTTAAAAATTCCCGACGGTCGGGACACTTTCAAAAATAGCTATTTTAAACTTTTTACACGAATAGATCAAACGAAAACTCAACAGAACGAAAGAAATAATAAGATTTGATGATAATAATTTTAGCGCATCTTCTAAAATCCAAAAATTCTTTTATTTTTGCTCTAGTATTAATATGTAAACAAAAACAAAATGAAAAAAGTATTCACATTAGTAGCAGTAGCTGCTGTATCAATGATGATGACTTCATGTGGTGGTAACGCTGAAGAGGCTGCTAACGAAGTTGAACAAGAAATGACAACTGAAGCTACTGAGGAGACTACAGAAGAGTCTACTGAAGCTGCTCCAGCTGAAGAGACTACAATGGTTGACGAAACTGTTGAAGCTGTTGAAGAAGGTGTTGAAGCAACAACTGAAGCTGCTGAAGAAACTGCAGGTGACGTTAAAGAAGTTGTAAAAGACGCTACTCAAGAGGTTAAAAATGAAGTAAAAGCTGTTGAAAAACACATGTAATCACTTCTTTTAGAATATAAAAAAACCGAATGAAATTTCATTCGGTTTTTTTGTGTCTTTACTTTTCCTATCTCGGAGGTTGGAAGTTTTCTTTCTTCACAACGCGTACTCCTTCTTCATATTCTATCTTACTCGCAACCTTTCCCTTCTTATCGTAGATGATCACAAAACCATCGCGCTTACCATCTTTGTAATTCGCCTCCGACTTTATTTTACCACCTCTACGCGTGTACTCTATCATTTTCCCGTCCAACTTACCATTCTTATAAGTAGACAAGTTTGCTGGTGTTCTCCCTCCAGGATAATACGCTATCCATTCTCCATGTTTCTCACCTTTTTTGTAGGCTCCAGAAATAGTTAGTTTGTAGTCCTTTTGAGAATAAGACAACCATTCTCCATCCTTTACACTTATGCGATTAACCTTTCCTTTTAAAGGACCAACGCGAGAACTCGACTTTTCTTCAATCACTTTATAGTTCCCAACATCTCTTAACCTACCGTTATCAAAATAGCTTTTCCATTCACCGGTTTTCAAATTATCCGCATAAAATCCTTCTGATAAAGGCTTCCCGTTCTCATAGTAAGACTTCCAACTCCCGTTTAATAAACCATGAGCAAATACCCCTTCATTCTTTAAACGTCCATTCTCCCAATAGTTTTTCCAAACGCCTTCTTCTTTGCCTTCAACGTACTCTCCTTCCATCAAAAGATTTCCATTCTCATACCAAGTTTTCCAAGAACCGTGTTTTTCATCATTTTTATAATGACCCACCTTGAACTTACTTCCATCCTTATAAAAATACTTCCATTCACCTTCTTTCTTTCCTTCTTCATAATACGCATTGTAGGCCAACTCTCCCGTTGGATAATTGTAAATCCAATCCCCATGTTGTAGGTTATTTTTGAAATCACCGCCCATGTCCATGATTCCTTGGTTGGTAAACCATTGCCAGGTACCTTCCTTCATACCATGTTCGTATTGTCCTTTTACTTGTAAGGTATCCGAATCGAAATAGTAACGGTAATCTCCGTGCAACTCACCATCCTTGTAGTGCACTATTTTTTCCAAATCTCCCGTGATGTAAAAATATTTCCATTCTCCATCCTTCTCATCAGATTTAAAACTACCCTTCACTACGATATAACCATATACAGCCGCTTCCACAAAAGGTCCATCTTTCAAACCATCTTTGTAGTTGTATCTTGATTTAAGATTAGCATTCGTATAGAACGTTTCCATTTGACCCGTACCATTAACTATGGTCTGTGTATGATTTTCATCTGGTAACCAAAAACTTACCACTCTGCTTTGATCATTTTCTATAAGCTCTACTAATTTCTCTCTACCGTCTCTGTAGAAGTATTCCCATTTTCCTACGGCTACTCCTTCTTTAAAATGACCTCTTTCCTCAAGGTTCCCCATTTCGTTCCAAGACATATAAATACTGTCTTGAATTCCCTTCTTGAAGTATCCTTCACTTTCCTTCTTACCATTTGGATAAAAAGTAGTAACTACACCATGTAAATCATTTTTGTAGTAATTTCTTACTTCTACTAAACTACCTTTTTTATCGTAGTACTTCCATTGCCCGTGTTTAAGACCCGTGATACTTTTCTGTTTGTCTGGCCAAACGTAATAGTACCCTTCACTTTCCAGCCTACTTTTATTGTAATCGTAGAAATTGTATTCTTTTTTAGATAATTCTGAGCGTTTTACTTTCTGACCAAAACTAAGGGTAGAAATAAAAAGCATACAAAATAAAATCAGTCTTAACATAGATATGTATTTATGAAAATAAGTTCGAAAATATGTTTGGTTACTTGAACATGATTAAATAACAACTTTGAACCACCAAAAAGATTCCAAAGGCAAATAATATAGTTCCTGTAATTCTGTTTAGAGATTTTAAAACAGCATTGGTAATGAATGGTCGCAGTTGCTTAGCGCCTAATATTTTTAAGACATCTATTGTAAAGAAAGTCAATAAAATTACCGCGACATAGATGAAAACATCCAAAGGTTCTAACGACACTTTATTGTTTCCTTCACCCCCAAAGGCTAAAACAGAAAACCAATAAAAGATCACCAAAGGATTCGCCATGTTCAACACCAAACCTTTGGTAAACAGCATGATGTAATCTTTAGAATCATGCACCATTTTACCGGAGTTGTCTGACTTTTGTGACTTCACTTTTTTAAGAAACAGAACTACACCAAAACCTAGAAAAACGATTCCTCCAATAAGTTTAATCACTGCGTTATTCTCGCCATCTGCAAAACCAGAAACCTCTTGGTAGAGTGCATAAACGATAACAATATAAATAATATCGCTCACCAAAACACCTGCATCAAAGCTCAGTGCAGCCTTAACACCTTTTCGTATACTTGTTTCTATCAAGAGAAAAAATGCTGGCCCGAGCATAATGCTCAGTATTAACCCCGTTACTATTCCTTTTATGATTAAGCCACTCAAAATTTTTCGGTATCGCTATTTCTACAAAAATAGTAATCCACTTCAACCAATTCAGCTTTATGCCCACTAAATCTAAACAATCCTTCGTGAATGAACAGAAGTTCAACTTCCTCGAATAAAATCCTGCTTATTTTAACTCAGTTTTCAAAGTAAGATATTACATTTGCGGTAAATATTTTGAATAATGAAATTAGGCGCGGCAAATAAGTTATTAGAGAAAATCATTGCTAAGGTTGAAGCAGAAGGAATTTTAGCTGAAGGATTGATTGATGAATTAAAGGAACTAAGAGAATACGCTCTTAAAGAACAAGATCCTCTGGTAACTAAAGTAATTCGTTTGACTTACGAATACCTTATTGAAAACGAAGCTTACGATGTTGAAGCGCAGTACGAAGAAGATGAAGATGGTGGTGAATACCCATTAGAAATCGAAGACAAGGAAAACTTGTTGTACTTACTTTCTTTATTGCGTAATGCAGATCACAAGATCAACAGAGAAGAAATTAAAGATTACAGAACAGCTTTGAAAGAAGAGTTGTACTAAAATCATTTAGAATAGAATTGAAAAAGCTCCCTCTTTTGAAGGAGCTTTTTTTATGCATATCACTCGATTAAAAAAGCAAATTTACAGCCTAGTTTTTGTGTTTTTGTCACCAAAATAGAAATGTTCTAAATTGTAGTTTTCTGACATTACTATGACATAAGAAACCTAGAAAACTCGCATATTTGCAGTCGTAAGAATAGCTAAGAATTCCGTGGAAAGATTACACATACTCGCATTTACTCATCGCAATCTTAACGTTAGTGAGATTGGTCGTCTACACATAGAACTAGACAAACAAAAGGAAGTGTTGAGTGCATTTAAATCTGCCCTTCACTTAGATGAGTTAATGTTCTTATCAACGTGTAACCGCGTAGAGTTCATTTTCACAACAGACCAGCTTGTAGATGCTGCTTTCATTCATAACTTCTTTGCTACCCTTTACCCACACTTGGATGAAGGGGTAATCAACTGTTTTTCTAAAAACAATGAGCAATACGAAGCCTTGGGTGCAGTAAATCACTTGTTGAGTGTAGCTTCTTCT
This sequence comes from Lishizhenia tianjinensis, assembly GCF_900116425.1. Classification (GTDB taxonomy): domain Bacteria; phylum Bacteroidota; class Bacteroidia; order Flavobacteriales_D; family Crocinitomicaceae; genus Lishizhenia; species Lishizhenia tianjinensis. Next base: position 206,491 of record NZ_FPAS01000004.1, read on the forward strand.
ATCGACTCTATGATTGTAGGAGAGCGTGAAATCATTACACAGGTAAGAAAATCTTTTGAAGATTGTAAGGCTTTTGGTTTAACCGGAGATACCATTCGTTTGGTGATGCGTTTTACCATAGAAACTGCGAAGCGTGTTTACACAGAAACAAGCATAGCAACAAAGCCTGTAAGTGTAGTTTCTTTAGCTTATCATACCTTGAAAAACAAACGTGTACCCTTGGATGCACGTGTAGTTATCGTTGGTGCCGGGGTTACCAATACCAACATGAGCAAGTTCTTAAGAAAGCACGGTTTTAAAAACTTTACGGTGTTTAACCGAACGCTATCTAAAGCCGAAAAATTGGCCGAAGATTTAAATGGAACGGCACTACCGCTTACTGAATTAAAAAATTTCAAAGGAGGATTTGATGTTTTGATTACTTGTACAGGATCAGACAATCACCTTATTTCTCCAGAAATCTACACCAATTTGGTAGGAAGAGATGAAGACAAGAAGATAGTAATAGACATTGCTATTCCTCACGATTTATCTCCAGAAATTAAAAAAATGTATCCTGTAGATCATATCTCGGTTGACTATCTACAGGAAATTTCGAATAAAAACCTTCAGGAACGCGCCAAAGAAGTAGAACATGTGGAAGAAATTATCCAAGAAGCATTGTTCAACTACAAGGAAGCATACAAGCAAAGAAATATAGAAATTGCTATGCGTCAAGTTCCTCAAAAAATGAAGGAAATCAAATCTACTGCTTTAGAACACGTTTTTGCTGAGGAAATGAATGCCTTAGACGATGACTCTAGAGAAACCGTAGAAAAAATATTGGCCTACATGGAAAAGAAATACATTTCTGTTCCCATGAAAATGGCCAAAGAAATACTCTTAAAATCTTAATAAACTCCCATGGAAAAAATAATTATCGGATCTCGCGGAAGTGATTTAGCATTATGGCAAGCCAACTTTGTAAAATCAGAATTAGAGAAATTAAACTGCGAAGTTGAAATCAAGATAATTAAAACACAGGGAGATATGATCCAAAACTTGAGCTTTGACAAGCTTGAAGGGAAGGGATTCTTCACCAAGGAAATTGAAAAAGAATTGTTGGATGGAACGGTTGATTTAGCTGTTCACTCGCACAAGGATTTGGAAACTAACCCTCCTGCAGGTTTAAAAATTGCAGCGGTTTCTGATCGTGAAGATCCTGCTGAATTGTTATTGATAAACCCAAATGCGGTAGATGAAAACTACACGTGGTCTTTGAAAAAAGATGCGGTAATCGGAACTTCTTCTGCACGTAGAAAGTCTTTGGTAGTTCGTTCTAGAGAAGATTTGGAGATCAAAGATTTGAGAGGAAACGTTCCTACACGTATTCAGAAATTGAAAGACGGAAACTACGATGCCATCCTATTGGCGAAAGCTGGAGTTTCTCGTTTGCAAATCAATTTAGATGATTTAAAAGTTGTTGAATTAGATCCAACTGAATTTGTACCGGCTCCTGCACAAGGTGTATTAGGTTTACAAATTAGAGAAGGAGATACGCGCGTAGAAAACATTGTTAGCAAACTTAACAATGCAGAAGTAGCTGAAAAAATAGGTGTTGAACGTAAAGTTTTGAACTTGTTAGAAGGTGGTTGTCAATTACCACTTGGTGTTTACTGCCCAAATACAACGGAAGTTTACGTTTCTTACGCTCAAAACTGGCAAGAAGGTGCAGACTGGTTTAAGTTTGATGCCGACGATTTAGAAGGAATGGCTGAATTCATCGTAGAAGAATTACAAAACGATAATGAATAAACTTTTACTTACCAAAGCTCATCTTACAGAGGCTGAAAAATCTCAGCTTCAAGCATTGGGTTTTGAAGTAATTGTTCAATCCTTTATACATTTCGAGGCGGTAGATTTCACACTACCAGTAGACAGAGATTTCCAATGGATTTTCTTTAGTTCTCCTCGCGCCTTTGATTTCTTTTCAAAAGGTGTATCATCTACTATTTTACAAGAGAAGAAAATTGCCTGTATAGGCAGGAAAACTGCAGAGCACATCAGCAATAAAGGCATAGCATGCGACTTTATAGGTCAACGCAGTGGTGAGGTAAAAACTGTGGCCCAAGACTTCAAAAGTCTGGTTAAAACAGACACTGTACTCTTTCCAATTTCTCAACGCAGTAATCAATCCATGCAAGCAGAATTGAGGGAGAATCAAATCATCAATCTACAGGTCTACACTACCTTATCAAAGCTTATTCACCTTACTACCGAAGCTGATTTTTTAGTGTTTACGAGTCCGAGTAATGCTGAGGCTTATTTAAAACAATATACGATAAACCCCACACAAAAAATCATTGCATGGGGTTCTACTACAAAATCTTATCTCGAAAGTTTGAACTACACTTGTCTTTTTACATTAGAAGAAAGTAGTGTTGAGTCTTTAGCTTTTGAACTAGGTCAAAGACCAGAATTACTCGCCTAACATAACTCCTGTACACTCCAGAAGCGGTAAATCAATAGCATTTTGCTCAGTGATGGTTTCAGCCAAGAAAACAAATTTCTTATCGTACATTTTATTACCTATCCAATAGCTTATCCAGTATTCATTACTCAAGCCAAAAACCTGTTCCATAATGGGTTCAATTTTCTGGGCTTTTTGAGGAGCTACATCACCTAAACTATGACGCAATACAGATGTTTCTATCTTTTCCTCTGTCATAGCATTTACACCGTAACCTTTACTACTCACCAACACATTCTCTAAGGTATCGGCAGTTTTATTCAGTAAATACACATTATAAATTCTATCTCCTGTTTCTGCAGTTTCAAAAGCAACAGCTACAGAAATCCCCTCTACTTTTGGTCCTTTTAATTCTTCCTTCATTGTTTATCACAAATTTCTTGTGCGAGGCGAAGGTAAAGAAAAAGGTCTTTCGGATGATCGTGCAAATAGTAATTACTTGTATCCTTTTTATCAATTTGATACTTCTCTCTACGTTGAGATCCCGTACGAACGATAATTCTATTCTTCTCCGGTTGAACTATAATGTATTGTCCTAGTATACCCCGTGCATAGACTGTTTTAACCTCACCGTTCAACGTCCAAATATGCATGCCATAAGCCTTATTAGGAAGACCATCATTGCTAATCTCAGGATTCATCATCATTTGAGAAATAAAGTCTTCCGGAATAATTTGTTTTTCCTTATGTCGGCCTTTGTTTAAAATGAGTTTTCCCAACTTCAAAAAATCACGGGAAGTGGCGTATAAGCAGCAAAAAGACTTCTCTGAACCGTCTTTGTTATCCAAACTCCAAAACGCATCAGATTCCATTCCCAATTGCGTCCAAAACTTCTCTTGTGCATAGCTTGCAACACTTTTACCCGTGGCATTTTTCAAGATCATCCCCAGCAATTGTGAATTCCCACTTTTATATTCAAATTTTTCTCCCGGAGCATCTTTAAACTGCGAACATGCCAAGAGTTCATCTAACTTACCTGTATAATAGGCTTCTGCATTTTTACTCAAGGGATCAGAACCACTTTCCGTCCAATCCAAGCCACTCGCCATCCACAAGAGATGTTTGATTTTTACCGCATTATCCTGCTCTATGAAAGGTAAATACTTTGCTATAGGTTCTTCTATGCTTTTGATATATCCATCTTGAATAGCCGCACCAATTAGCAAACCTACAACTGTTTTAGACACAGAAAAACTATTGCCTAATTTCTGCCTGTTGTGTTCGTCCCAATAGGATTCAAAAACTAACTTATTATTCTCATAAACAAGAAAGGATGCTGTTTCTATGTCGCGCAAACTATCCTCGTCTAAAGCGGAAAATTGATAACTATTATAGCCTTCAGACAGGGTCAAATCTTCAATAAAAAGATCATCATTAGCTATAAAGCGATTTGCAAAAACATCTTCGTCGTAAAGGGTTGGACCCGATTTACCGTGTAGATAGGTGTAATAAATTCCTTTATAGAGGTAGAAACGTCCGGAAAGAAGAATAAAAAGATTCCCTACTAAAAAGAGGAAAAGCAGAAAATAAGAAAGTTTTCTCGTTAAATTTTTAAGCTTTTGGAAGGTCTTGTTCGTTGGCATACGTATAGTCAAATAGCTGAGCCAGATGCGCTGCTAATTTAACTTTTACCTCATCCATATTAACAACCTTACCTAACTCCTGTTGCATGGAAGTTACAGCTTTATCATCAATTCCGCAAGGAACTATATTGTTAAAATAATCGAGGTTAGAATTAACGTTAAAACCTATACCGTGCATGGTTACCCAGCGACTACTTTTTACACCCATGGCACAAATTTTACGAGCGCTTGGTTTATCTCCATCTATCCAAACCCCAGTTAAGCCGTCTACTCTACCCGATTCTATACCGAAATCTTTAAGGGTTAAGATTACCGCTTCTTCCAAGAAACGCATGTATTTATGGATGTCAGTAAAGAAATAATCTAAATCGAAAATAGGATAGGCCACCAATTGACCAGGACCGTGATAGGTTATATCTCCTCCTCTATTGATCTTATAGTAAGTAGCTTCCTTTTCCTCCAATTGATCATCGTTCAACAAGAGGTTTTCTTGCTTACCCGATTTACCAAGTGTGTATACGTGTGGATGTTCACAGAACAACAAGTAGTTTTTGGTTTGTTCTTCTGTTTCTCCCTTACGCTGTGCAATTTTTAAATCAATAGCTATTTTAAACAATTCTTCTTGGTAATCCCAAGCTTCCTTGTAATCTATTAAACCTAATTCTTTAAAAATAACACTCGGCTTCATCACTTATATTTTAGAAAGTTCTCCTTTTAAGTAGTTGATTACGTCGATTTCTATAGGATCTACTTCAAATATCTTTGCCAACATAATAGAAGCCCAATCTATGATGTGAATGATGTACATCACTTCTTCAATTAAATTGGCTCCCTTTGCCTCCAAAACAAAAACATGAGGAGTTTTCTCTGCTATGATTTCTTTACACAAGTTCATTCTAAACTTGTTGCGCTCTAAGGTAGAAGGAGAGTCTATGAACAAAACTCCGTAACGGTCGTCTCCACCACCCCAACCTACAAGCTCATTGTGGTTCATTTCTGGAACTACATGGTGCGAACATAAAATCTTCGCATTTTCATTGAACTGTTGACGTGCACGAATCACAACGGGCTCAAACTCTGGCGTTGAGTACATGATTAATTCCTTATTTGGAATAAACTCAGCCAATTTTTTCGCCTGGTCTTTAATTTCAATAATGTTATCGTTAAGGTGTGCTCTACACGCTTCCAATTCTTTCAATTTCAAGTCAGATATTACACCTGCCTGAAACAACATGTTTAACAAATGGATAGAAGAGAACGCCAATGCACTACGTGGTGGATTACCTGCTGGCATCTTTACCACATCGTAGTTGTTCTCTTTACAGAAATCATATAATTCTCCTCCAGAACAAACGGCTGCTATTGTAGCTCCTTTTTCTTTGGCCGCTCTAACAGCAGTTAAGGTTTCTTCCGTATAACCTGAGTAAGAAGAACCAATTACCAAAGTGTTTTCATTAATAAATTCGGGTAAATTATAATTCTGATTCGCAAGGATGGGAATGTTAGCCTCATTCGCTACCAATTGTGCCACTAACTTTCCACCAATTCCAGAACCTCCCATTCCACAAATAACCACACTTGTGAAATTTCTATTTTGAAGAGATTTAAACTCTAGGTTGCGAGCAGTTTCCAATGCATCATCAATGTTTTTAGGAAACTCAGCGATTAATTTATCCATTTTTATTTGCATGTTGAGAACAAAGATAATTAAAGTACATACTTACGAAAGTTTTCTTAGAATATTGCACGCATTATTGCATAAAAAAAGGGAAGTTCAACACTTCCCTTTTACAATTCATCTTGTATTTTCTTATGATTTAATCATTCTCATGGTTTGTACGTGTTGCGCACTTGTAATCGTCAACATGTAAACCCCTGCTTTTTCATTGAATAAATCAAACTGAACTTCGTTTTCTGAGGTAGTCATTTTGCGAACTAAACGACCGTTCAAATCTCTTACTTCTATTGTTTTATCTCCTTCAGTAAGGTCTGATACGTTAAAGATACCTGTTGATGGATTTGGATACAATTTTGCCTCTTGAATTTCAGGCTCTACTTGTGTAGCAAGGTAATCAGAACAAGGGTTACCTATCCCTATAATTCTCTTCAAACCTGTATTTTCAGGATCCAACCAATCCATCAATCTACCTGTAGAATCAGCCCCTGATGGATCCCAAGAAACACTTAACTTACCGTATAAGTCTGGATTCCCCGTTGCCGTACAGAAAGATGATCCTCCCGATAGAAGTCCAACCACCAAACCATCTTCATTGAAAATAGGAGATCCTGAAGACCCTCCTTCCGTTACACCATGTCCGCTCTGAGTAGAAGACCAAAAAACTCTCCAGTGCGCTCCACTTAAACCTCCATTGTAAGTTCCAGTTTGTAAACTATTATTAAACGTTGAAATCTTCTTATCATGACCAGATGGGTGGTGAACCCCAACTCCATTCGTTGCTCCAGCACCCGTTGCATCCCAACCGTTGAAATAAGCATCGGCAGGCAAAGCATCAGCAGAAGTTAATTCACATAAAGTAAAGTCGGTACCATACACCTGATTTCCGTTAGAAACATTCCATGTATTTTTAGAGGAAGCTCTAAAGATTGCTCCCACAGCAGTAAACAATGGCTTTGGGTAAGGCGCTGTAGCTCCCGGCGTACAATTTGGATTTTGATAATTGAAGTACCAGATGTTGTTGGTAAAATCAGAGGTCTGCGTTTTCTCTCCACAGTGAGTTGCTGTTAAGATTAAAGGCGCGCAGTCGTAACTCGTATTGGCCATTAATGACGCTGAACAAACAAAACTTCCACCATCAGCCGAGAAGGTATAATGAATCACAGAATTGATTTGGTCTTGGTGGTTATTTCCTTCAGGACATGCTACGTTAACCTGACAAGCATCAGCTTTTGCAGGTAAGTAATCATACTCTCTGTAAACACCTATTCTATCCTCCACTCCTCTGTAGAAATACACCACTTCACCTATGGTAAAAATGGCTTCTTCAGTTACAGAAAGGGGTTGGTTGTACTCTATAGTAATTTCATCTCCTTGTATCATTTCCATGGCAAACAAAGAAGGTGTTTCTGAAGTAAAAGCACCGATAACTTGTGCTCTGTTTTTGTTGTAGGCAAATAATTTTCCTCCTTCTGGAATATAGTAATTATCCATGTACAGACCCAAAGCTTGTGCATCTTCGACTTTGATTCTCAACTTCCAAATTCTAGTATTTCCTTGGACGTACCAGTTTCCAGCATTTTCCATTGATAAATGAACAGGAAGGTTAATTCCCACTCTGTAGTTGCGCTTATCTCCTTCAAGATCTTCGGCAACAACTTCTGACATGTTAGGTTTTTCGAGGTTAATTAGATCGGTTTTCTTTACTACTTTGTACGCTGCTGCGTTAAAGCTTTCTGGTGATCCACCGAAGCTTTTTTGGGCAAATGTTGCTCCACACAATAGCGAGAACAAAAGGGGCAAAAATGCTTTCTTCATTTCTATTTTTTATGAATTCCTAACTAATTTTATACGATTCGCAAAGTTACGAATTTTATATTTGTTTCTTATTTTTAGAATTTCCCCTCAATTTTAAACAATGAGTCATATACTTTTAATAGAAGACGAACAAACCATAGCCGATGCAGTTATTCTAAACTTAGAGCTCGAAGACTATAAGGTAACGCATGCAGTATCTGGGAGTTTGGCCCTAAAAGAAGTAGAAAATATTCACCTCTACGATTTGGTGATTTTAGACGTTATGTTACCTCATCATTCGGGTTGGGAAATATGCGAAGCGATACGAAAATCGAGTGCACTTCCTATATTATTCGTATCCGCAAAAGGAAATACAGAAGACAAAATCAAGGGTTTAAAATTAGGTGCCGATGATTATTTGGCCAAGCCTTTTGATTTGGAAGAGCTGCTTTTGCGTGTTCAAATACTTTTAAAACGTAGCTCGACGACCCCTGCCGAACAGGTAGAACAGTTGACCATAGCCAATAAAACCATCAATTTTATTAGTTATGAGGTTTTGGAAGATGAAAAAGTGATCGCTAAACTCTCCAAAAGAGAAGTAGAACTCTTAAAGTTGTTTTACGAGAAAAAGGGCGAGGTAATTCCTCGTGATACTATATTGGACAGACTCTGGGGAGAAGATCAGTTTCCGAGTCCAAGAACCATAGACAACTACATACTCGGGTTTCGTAAACTCTTTGAAACCCATCCTAAAAACCCCAAGCACTTCTTGTCTATAAGAGGGGTAGGATATAAATTAATTCTTGAGTAATTTTGACCTTTTGACGACTATGAATTCAGCAAAACAGAGAAGATACGACAAAGCCTACTTACGCATGGCCAGCACTTGGGCAAAACTTTCACATTGTAAACGCAAACAAGTGGGGGCCATTATAGTAAAAGACCAAATGATAATATCTGATGGTTACAATGGTACTCCAGCAGGTTTTGACAATTGTTGTGAAGACGATGATAACAATACGCATTGGTATGTTTTACACGCTGAAGCAAACGCCATTTTAAAGGTGGCCAAATCAACCAATAACGCAAAAAATAGTACCCTTTACTTAACACTTTCTCCTTGTAAGGAATGTGCAAAGTTAATTTTACAAGCAGGTATCAAACGATTGGTATTTATTAATGACTACAAGGATGACTCTGGTTTGCGTTTCTTAGAAGATGCAGGTATAGACGTTTCTCAAATTGCTGATATAGAAGATGAATAATATAAAAATCATACTCCCCCTCCTAATTGGTTCAACACTAGCCTTAGGACTCTTTTTGGGAACCTCATTAAGTACGGATGTTTCTCCTTTTAATAAAAAGGAAACTGCCAGTACAAATGCGCAAAAATTAAATGACATCCTTTATATCTTGGATAAAAAGTATGTGGACTCTATAGATAAGGAAGATTTATTTGAAGAGGCGATTAGCGACATGCTGCACAAATTAGACCCCCACTCTAATTACATTGCAGCACGTGATTTAGCGCGACTAAACGAAAGTATACAAGGTCATTTTGGAGGCATAGGTGTTCGTTTCTCTATCATTAGAGATACTTTATGCATTACCAATGTACTCCCCAACTCACCCAGTGAGCGTGCGGGAGTTCTATCGCAAGATCAAATCATAAAAATTGATGGTGAAGTTATTTCTGACTCTACCATTAATAATGAAAAAGTGATGAAGGCTTTGAAAGGACTTGAAAACACAGAAGTTGAAATAACTGTGTTGCGCGATGGATTCTTGAAGGACATTACAATTACCCGTGGTAGCATACCTGTAAATAGCGTTTTAGCCAGCTACATGTTAACTGACAAAACGGGGTATATCCAATTGCAAAGCTTTTCAGAAAAAACAACCGAAGAATTCTATAAAGCAGCCCTACAATTGAAGGCTGAAAAAATGGAAAATTTAATTGTTGATTTACGCTTTAACGGAGGAGGTTTGATGTCTGCAGCCATTAACATTTGTGATATGTTCTTGGATAAAGGATTACCTATCGTAAGCACAAAAGGGAAAAGTCAACCCGACTACACTGAATACGCAGCAAACCCACCAGTAATGGGTAATATTCAGCTAGCGATCTTAATTAATAGTAGCAGTGCTTCTGCCAGTGAAATAGTTGCTGGAGCAATACAAGACAACGATAGAGGAACCATCATTGGTCGTCGTTCTTTTGGAAAAGGATTGGTACAACAAGATATGTTATTAAAAGATAGTAGTAACCTGCGTTTAACAGTAGCTAGATACTTCACCCCTACAGGACGAAGCATACAAAGACCTTACAGTGAAGGCTTTGAAGAATACATGATGGACGAACGCGATAGGTATAACAATGGAGAACTTTATCATTTGGATTCTACGCTTATGGTTGACTCCTTAAAATACACAACCCCGGGCGGTAAAGTAGTATATGGAGGTGGTGGAATTATGCCAGATATATTTGTGCCTTTAGATACAACGGGAGGATCATTTTACTACACTCAATTACAATATGGAGGAGTATTTAATGCCTTTGCCTTTGATTATGTAAAAAACAACAAAGAAAGCTTGGCTAAGTACACAAGCATCTACAGCTTTAGAAATGATTTCAAGGTGACTTCGTCTTTACTCGATGACTTTAAGGAATACGCTCAAACTTACTACAATATAAAAGCGTATCCGAATGAATTCGAACGATCAACTGTTTTAATTAAAAGAGAAATTAAAGCCAATATCGCCAATCAGATTTGGGTAGACAATGCTGCTCAATTGATGCGAGCAGATACAGACAAAGAAGTCCAAAAAGCTTTAGAGTTTTTAGAAAAATAAGTCACATAAAAAACCCCTCACTTTTAAGCGAGGGGTTTTTCTTTGCATTTAATTATTCACTAGAAATGAATCTCAAATTGTAGACGGTACGTTAAACCATCATCTTTCAATCTATTTTCTAAGTAACCTATATCTGTTTGTACTTTTAGTTTGTGTCCTACAAAGTACTTAGACACTCCTATTCTATATTCTTGTTGATCACCTTTTACAACATCTGGAGTATCTACCCCTGCATATCTTGCTGCTACCTCTACATTGTTTTTAAACATGTAACCAGCCTGTACGTTAAGTGCTTTACCTGTAAATATTGTTCCGATTACTACATCACCACTGTAGATTAATGGGTTATTTCCATTTGTCCATCTATCTGCGTACTCAGCCATCAAAGACCAACCTTGGTATTTAAACATCATATCTGCGAAGAAAGTGTAAACGTTCTTTCCATGGAAGTTACCTTGAGCATCACGAACAAAACTACCCATGTTACCTCTGTTCTTAACAGCTCTTTCGTTTAAATCGTAAGTAAATCCTAAAGCCAATTTTGGTTTCTTTTCTCTCTTTATCGAAGATCCCACATAGTCACCCTTAGAAGAGAAATTACCGAAAGGTAAAATTTCAACTCTACCTGTATATTCCAATCCACCTAAGTTAGCTGCTCTAATGTTACGTCCTTCTCCTTTAGAAATAGCAAACATCTCTTTAATTACAACACCACCAAGTGTGTTGTGGTTTCTCAACTGTAAGCCCAAATCACGGTCTATATTGAATCGAGAGTTTAGGATAGAACGATCCACCAACTGCATATTCGCAGAAGAAACAACACGCTCTCTGTTTCCTGGTAATTTAGTTTGACCACCCCATAAAGAGAAATTCTTGTAAAAATTCCATTTAAAAACAGCATCTAATACTATACGTGTATCTAATAAAGGTTCATCTCCAACTGCTATGTCTCTATCCGATAAAGCTAACTCTACCTTATAAGTCAATTTAGGAGAATAAACATGTCCTTTCATTTTTATACGTGATCTACGTATCAATAAATTAGGCGTAAATCCATCGATTTGACCGAAGTCATCATTATTTACTGTCCAATCCGTCGTCATTAAAGTTTGAAAACGAAAACCTAGGTTCATTGAAAAACTTTCATTCTTACCCGTAACGTTTATTCCTTTTCCGAATTCACCTACCTCTACTTGTGCGTGAAGTGTTGCACTTATTAAAACAATTACTGCTAGTAATACCGATCTCATTCTTTTCTATTTTGTTTCAAAAATCTCTGCAAACTTACGTAGTTTTTAATCCTGAATTAACATACATAATCAATTCTTAACACACTCTTAATATTTACTTCACGCAACAACCCCTTATATATCAAGGGTTTCAATACGGTTTACCCTTTTCGGTTTTACCCCTTCATAAACTAGACTACGTATTTTCTTAACACAATGGTAACACAGCATTGAATGCCCTTCGTTGCAATTGGAATAATTTTGCAGCAAATTAAATTGCGTAAGATGAAAAATACATTTTTACTAATTGCTTTGTTCTTCGTTTCCTTCATGGGATACGCTGTACAAAATGATTCTACAGTAGTAGATTCAATGGTAGTTACAAATGCACCTGTACAAGACAAAGACATTTTTAGTAATCTATCTTTTAGTTTCAAGAACTATAAAGATAAAAGAACTGCGAAGCCTTTAGAAACAGGTAGCACAACTTTAAAAAATGATAACATAATAACGGAAGAGCAATACGTTGCGATTAAGTTTAAAAAGGAAGGTGAACAAAACTGGATAACTCAGTACTTTTCTACTTCTGATAATAAAATGGTAATAGAGAATTTAGAGGAAAATAAATTCTACGACTACTATTTAGGTGCAGGTAATGATACAAACAACATTACTTTCAACACCAAAGAAGGTACTTTTAATACTTTATCATTCTCTGTATTTGAAAACTTCTCAGCAAAAGGAAAAGAAGAAGCTGGTAAATTATTCTGGGGATTAGAGTTAGATAAGATAGAGAAAATCAAAGAGCACTATCCTAACGCTACTTACTCTATTAAGTACAACACTAAAATTGGTAAAAAACAGAATGCTGCCAATCCAGAAAAATCTCCATGGATAAAAGTAGATGACATCTCTTTAAACACGGTTTCATATTCTATTAAAGATTTAGAAGGTGGTGAGAGCTACGTGTACAAAGTAGGGATCCACTTAGATGATAACCATACAATTTGGTCAGACTCAGGAAAGTTTAGTGCTGAGCGTACATGGGGTATCTTTAAATTATTGGTACTGATTGGGGCTTTAGGTATGTTCATCTTCGGTATGAAGATCATGTCTGAATCATTACAACAAGCTGCAGGTTCTCGTTTGAGAAACATGTTAGGATCTATTACTTCTAACCGTTTCAAAGGAGTACTTACAGGATTTGGTATTACTTCTATCGTTCAATCATCATCAGTGACTACGGTAATGACCGTGAGTTTTGTAAATGCTGGATTAATGACATTACGTCAGTCAGCAGGTGTAATGATGGGGGCTAACATTGGTACAACAATTACAGGTTGGTTAATCTTAATTTTCGGATTCAAAGTAAGTTTAAGTTCTTACGCATTAATTTTCATCGCATTCGGTGCACCTTTATTATTCTTTGCTAAATCAAAAGCAAAAACTTGGGCAGGAGCTATCATTGGATTTGCTTTATTGTTCATGGGATTAGGTGAATTGAAAAACGCGGTTCCGGAATTAGGAGCAGACTCTGCATTGGTTCAGTTCTTTATTGATTTTAAAGATGTATGGTACGGTCCTGTAATGTTCGTATTCTTAGGAGCATTAGTAACGGTAGTTATCCAATCATCTTCTGCTGCAATGGCCTTAACGTTAACGATGGTTGCAGGTGGGGTTATTCCTTTCGAAGTTGCATCAGCAATGATTTTAGGAGAGAACATCGGTACAACAATTACTGCTGAATTAGCATCTTTAATTGGTAACGTACACGCAAAACGTTCTGCAAGAATCCACTCATTATTTAACATCATCGGTGTTACATGGGCCTTGTTATTATTCCCATTCATCTTAGATGGAATTCTTTACTTCATTGGAGCGGCTGATCCAAGTAACCCAACAGCTGATGAGTCTACAGTAGGTTTGGCATTATTCCACACTGTATTCAACACATTGAACGTGATTATTTTGATCTGGTTTGTTCCTCAAATCGTTAAGATTGCTGAGAAAACAGTTAAATCTAAAGGTGGTGCTGACGAAGAATTCCACTTAGACTTTATTGGAACAGGTATATTAAATACTCCTGAGCTTTCTATCTTAGAAGCGAAGAAAGAATTGGCTAAATTCGGTAAGATCACTTCTAAAATGTCGAAATTCACACAACAATTGTTGGTTGAAAAGAACAAGAAAGAAAGAGGAAACCTTTACGCTAAATTAGAAAAGTACGAAACGATTACAGATAGAGTTGAAATCGAAATCGCTAACTACTTGAACAAGGTTGCAGAAGGTGAAATGACTGAAGAGGCATCTAAGCGTGTTAGAGGAATGAACAGTATTGCTAACGACCTAGAAAGAATTGGTGATATTTTCTTCCAAATCTCTAAAACCTTAGAAAGAAAAGACGCTGAGAAAATTTGGTTTAGTCCAACGCAACGTACAAATCTTCAGGAGATGTTTAAATTGATAGACGAGGCATTTGACGTTATGACAACGAACTTAAATGCACACAAAGACAGTGTATCTATCATTGATGCAAACAATGCTGAAATTAAAATTAACAACAAGCGTAATGAATTGCGTAACGAATACTTGAAGAACATGGAAGATCCAGAATTCAATATTCAAAGCGGAATGATTTACAACGATATCTTCTATTCTTGCGAGAAAATTGGTGATCACATCATCAATGTAACAGAAGCAATAGTTGGAGAAATCTAAACATAAGATTTAAAAAAGAAAGCCCTGGTAATGTTATTATCAGGGCTTTTCTTTTACACATAATTTTATTCCGATTACACCTTGTTCTTTCTTCTTCTCCTCCTACTTTCAGATTGAACTCTACCTTACTCTAGAAAAAATTACTATCGTCTTAAAATTCTTAATAGAAACGCAAAAAGAAATATCCCTATACACCAACAACGATTTAAAGGATTGTTCAATTCAAGAATGAATTCGAGTTTAAACACTGCTTTCCACACTCAAGTAAGACATTATCTACTTCTAGTTACAATTTGATTTACGGCCTTGCATTCACTCCCTATACATCACTTTCGACTTACCTATCTTAAGGAATTCACCTAAGCCCTGAATCGGGCTTTAAAGCACAAAAACATAGACACAAAAAAAGTGGCAACCTTTTGGGCTACCACTTCTTGTTATAATATACGTTCAACTTATTTTTTCACAACCAAACGATCAGTTTTAATCGCTTCACCTCTACTTGTTAAAGAGTAAAAGTAAACTCCTGAATTTAAGTTTGAAATATCTATTTGACCCGTTGTAATTGTCGCTTCATCGTAAACAACGTTTCCAAGAATGTCAACAATTCTCAATCCATATTCGTTTCCATTGCTCTCCAAGTTGATGTTTAAAACATTTTGAGCTGGATTAGGATAAACACTGATTTCTGGAACTGTTGCTTCTTCTGTACCTACAGACTCGCTATCCCATTTTACATCAACAGAATCCAACTTAACATCGTTCTCGTCTACTAAATAGTATCTGTATGTTGCATTTCCTCTGTTATCATTTGCATAATAGTACAAAGCTAACCAACCTGTTTCTTGACTTCCTAAGTTCTCCAAACTTGTACTCCAATCTCCAGAAGATGACACATCTTCTTTAGAATAACATGTACCTGTTAATGGATCTGGACCCCAACAAATAGCATCTTCTGTACCATTAACATAGTCCAAACGAACTCTTCTGATAGTAACATTTAAATCTGTAGATCCTTCGTTCACTACATCTAAAGTTAAGTGACCTTCCCAATTTGAAGGATCCTCAACTACAACTGTAGTCTCTGTTCCTGCGATATTTACTGTAGTATTCTCTACGTAAATACCAATATCTTGAGAAAAGGAATAAGCACTAAAAAGTGAGATTCCAAAGAGTAATATTTTTTTCATATAGTTTTGCGTTAATTTATTTAAGTCTTAAAGATACGAAAAACTCATCTAAAGTTAAGGTCTTGCACTGTTAAAAGGATGTTAATCTAGGAGTCCTAATAAATTCTTAGAGCCAATAGTCACCAAGACGACACCTTAGCAATCCAATTTTTTTACCATTAACAAAACAGAAAGAATAAGGTCATTCAAAGGTCCTTCTTTCATCCCAACTCCCTTTATTTACAATACATTTTAACCCATATCAAAAACACACAAACAGCAAGCAAATCATACATCTTGCATAAAACATTCCATAAAACGCGCATTAAAATCTTCATTAGAATTATGATATTAAACCATTATTGAAATTTTAAGAATAGGAATGAGTTAAGTTTTTAACCATATTTGTTGTAATTAGATTCTAAAACTATAAAACATGAAAAAATCATTACTTACGTTGGGACTTACGGCTTTTGCTATGGGTGCTAGCGCACAAACTGTGTACTTCGAAGAAAATTTCGACGCAAACGGTATTTCTAACTGGACGAACATCGATGCAGATGGTGACACTAAAATGTGGGAAGCAGCTAACGTGAACCCATCAGGAAAAGCTGCCATTTCGCGTTCTTGGCAATCACAGGTTGCTTACGATCCAGATAACTGGTTAATTTCTTCAGGTATCGATTTAACATCAGCATCAGGAAATGTTTTCTTGACATTTGACGCATTAAATGCTGATCCGAATTTCCCAGATAACATTACTGTTTACGCTGCAACTGGATCTACTGCGGCAGATTTAGCAGCAGGTACTGTAATTTACACAGGTGAACCAACATCTTCTGGATGGCAAACGATTTCTTACGACATGTCTGCTTTTGTTGGTCAAACAGTATACTTAGGATTTAGACACCACAACTCTTACGATAATTATATCGTTCTTATCGATAACGTTACTATTAAACAAATTCCATCTGACGACATCGTTTTAACAAGTGTAACATTACCAGATTTCGCAAGTGGAACATCTGCAGCAATTGAAGGAGTTGTTACAAACAACGGAGCGAACACAATCACTTCTTTCGATTTAAGCTACGATGATGGATCAGGACCTGTTACAGCTACAATTACAGCGAACATTCCTTACGGTTCTACATACAACTTCACGCACCCAACGAACTTCCCTTTAAGTGGAAACGGACCATACGCTTTAGATGTATGTGCTACAGTTACAGGTGACGTAGACAACACAAACGATTGTGCTTCAGGTGTAATCGGAGAAATCGTTAACACTACTTTTGATAAGTATGTAATGGTTGAAGAAAAAACTGGTACATGGTGTCAGTTCTGTCCTTCAGGATCTGCAGCAATGGATAACGTAGGAAATGTAGAAAGCAAATTCATCGGTATTGCTATCCACAACAATGACCCTATGGCAATCGCTTCTTACGATGCACAATCAGCTGATTTACCAGATTTCAGTGGTTACCCATACGCAGCAGCAGATAGAGCTGTTGGAGCTCACGCTGCAAACATGCAAGCATCTTTCAACGCTAGAAAGAACTTAGTTGCTCCAGTTTCTGTAAACATTACATCAGCTGATTTAGTTGGAAACACTTTAACAGTAACAGTTGAAACTACATCAGGTGCAAACTTCGATGGTTCTAACTTCAACTTAGGTGTTGTTTTAGTTCAAGATAACGTTAGAGGATCAGGTTCAGGATGGAACCAAGTGAATGCTTTCTCTGGTGGAGGTAGTGCAGTTCCGCACACAACTCCAGAAGGAGATCAGTACAACTGGCAAAACTTACCATCTCAAGTAGATGTAAGTACAGTATTCGGTGGATACGATCACGTAGCAGAAGCTATCGCTAACGATAACTGGAATGGAGTAAGTGGATCTGTACCAGCAGGACAAATCAACAACGGAGATGTTTTCTCTCACACTTTTACATTCAACTACAACCACGCTGAATGGTTCCCAGGAGACATGCATGCTGTTGCTTACTTTGTAAACACAACTACAAACGAAATTTACAATGCTTACGAAACTTCTATTACAGGAGCTGCAAGTGTTGAAAATGCAGTTGTAAACAACAACATTAAAGTTTACCCTAACCCAACAAATGGAATTTCTAACCTTGCAATTGAATTGGATAACAATTCTAACGTAAGTGTGAACATTACAGATGTTTTAGGAAACGTAGTATACACGAAAGATGCTAGTGACTTAGCAACAGGAACGAATGTATTGCCAATCGACTTGACAACTCAAGCAAATGGTATGTACTTTGTTAATGTTACTGTAGACGGTGTTACTTCTACATTGAAATTGAACATGGCTAAATAAGCTTTAGCACATTAATATTCAGAAAGGGAAGCGCTTATGTGCTTCCCTTTTTCATTTATAGGAATCGAATAATAATCAAGATTTTCATTTCTTCAATGAAAAGTATACGCCTATCTTTGTTAGGCATTAAAACAAACTATAAAAAATAAACCATGAGAAAAGCAGGAATAGGATTTTTAGCATTTGCATTAGTATTCGCCATTACATCATTTACATTCACGAGTGATGAGGGTGGAACAAAGTCTTTACCATCTGTAGACATTCAAAATGTTAAGGGTGAAGCCTTCAATACCTTAGATATCGCAAATCATGAGGGTCCAGTGATCATTAGCTTTTGGGCTACTTGGTGTTCACCTTGTAAAAGAGAACTTAATACTATCGCTGAATTATATACAGATTGGCAAGAAGAAACTGGTGTAGAACTTTACGCGGTTTCTATTGACGATGAAAGAACAAAAAGTAGAGTTGAACCTTACATCAACGCTCAAGGGTGGGAATACAATATCTTGTTGGATTCAAACTTCGATTTCAAAAGAGCAATGGGTGTAAATAATGTACCGCACACTTTCATCGTAATGGATGGTAAAATTGTTTACTCTCACAATAACTATGCACCTGGTGATGAGGATGCATTGTACGACAAGTTATTAGAATTGACAGCTGACGCTGAGTAATTAGAATTCCCTTACGATTATTACTATGAAGAAATTCTTACTGACGCTTGCTGTTGCATGTGCTACTACCGCTATGGCCCAAAACGATATGGGAAACATAACAGGTAACTTAGAGTCTACATTTCAATACTTAAGAAACGATCCATTAATTGATGCAAATCAACCCCCTGAAAAAGCGTTGATTAATTCTTATGCTAATATTTTCTACACCAAAGGGAAATTTAGTGCTGGAGCTCGAGTAGAATCTTATCTACCAAGAATCCAAGGTTATCCCGATCGTTTTGATGGAACTGGGATTGGTTTCAGATACATAGGTTATAAAACCGATTTTATAGATTTAACTATAGGTAACTTCTACGAACAATTTGGTTCTGGAATGATTTTCAGATCCTACGAACAACGTGCCTTAGGATACGATAACGCCATGGACGGTATTCGTTTAAAACTTAATCCTTACAAAGGTATACGCATCAAAGGTTTCTGGGGAAAACAGAGACTTTCTTTCACGGATGGAAGAATCATTAATTCGGCAGGTTTAGTGAGAGGATTTGATGGTGAAATGCACGTGAATCAGACCTTTGAGAAATTAAAGGACTTCCCTATTGATATCATGATAGGAGCTCAGTTTGTTAGTAAATACCAAGAAGACGACAACGATCAGTTAATATTACCTGAAAATGTTGGTGCATACGGTGGTCGTATCGGTTTAAGATACAAAGGTTTTTACTTAAATGGTGAGTACAACATCAAGGAAAACGATCCATCTTCAGACAATGGATACATCTATAACAATGGTCACGCTGCCTTAATTAACTTTGGATATTCGCGTAAAGGTTTAGGTATCGTATTATCGGCTAAATCTACCGATAACATGAGTTTTAGAAGCGATAGAACCAAAGATTTGCAAGATGCTTTGATTAACTTCTTACCGCCTACCAATAAAACACACACTTACAATTTGGTAGCAACGCTTTATCCTTACGCCACACAGCTCTTAGGTGAGGTAGGATACCAAGCGGACATCATCTATACGGTTCCAAAGAAATCTAAAATTGGTGGTAAATATGGAATGCCTATTAACATCAACTATTCTATTATTAATGGATCAGTTCAAAGTGGAGACGGTGTTAGTGGACAAGATTCTACACAACGTTTAAGACCGTACAGCAATACCCCTTTTGCTACATCAACGAGTAACTACTGGCATGATTTCAATGTTCAAATTAAAAGAAAATTTAACAAGAAGTTCTATGCTATTGGATCTTACTACAATATCTTAATTAACAACGACGTAATTAAGGTTACGGATGATGCTAAAGGAAAGATTAACTCTCACATCGGAGTTCTTGAAATGGGATATAAAATCAACCGTAAGCACAGTTTAAGAGCAGAGTTCCAAGCACTTTTTGTAAACGATGTTTACGATAAAGCAACAGGTCAAGAAGTTGCTCAAGACAAAGGAAACTGGGCTACAGCATTGATAGAGTATACCATCTCTCCCAATTGGTTTGTGAGTGTAATGGACCAATACAACTACGGTAACCCAACCGAAGCTAACCGTATCCACTACATCGTTGGTTCAGTTGGATACGTAAAAGGAGCTACGCGTATTATGGGTACTTACGGTAGACAAAGAGCAGGTTTATTCTGTGTTGGTGGTGTATGTCGATTCGTACCCGCGTCTAATGGTTTAACAGTTACTTTAACACAGAGTTTCTAACCCTAAAGCTTTTAAATTATGAAATTATTAATAGCAATATCAGCGTTCGTTTTAGTACTAAGCACATCTTGTGATAAGGTTGAATTTCCTGTACAACCTCAGATCACAAACGATTTTGATACTACCCTTTACCCAGGAAGTTTTACCACTTATTACAACACTGAGTGGCCGAACTTTTCTGAGAATACAAATACAGATCGAAATGTATTAATTGAAGATTATACTGGGCATAGATGTCCAAACTGTCCGCCAGCAGCAGATGAAGCAATAAACATTGCCAACAACAACCCTGGAAGGGTGGTAATTGCTTCTATTCATGCAGGAAATGACCAGAACGATGGTATCGTGCAGTTCCAGGAAACAAATGCAGATTTTACAGAGGAATTTTATAACGATATTGTGGTAGAATACGGTAAGTTTTTCGCCAATGGTTACCAGTTTGTGGGAAATCCAAGAGGAACCGTAAACAGAACGCCATTTGATGCAAACGACGATAAATCTTTATTCGGAACAGCAGCGATTTGGGGACAACAAACCTCTTCTTTAATTTCCGCGAACGACTTAAGAATTAATCTTCAATCGAAATTAAACTACTTTTCTCAAACACATGCCTTGTATTACCACTTAGAGGTGGACGTACTAGATCCATCTTTAAAAGAGGAAATCAAGGTTGTAAATTACTTTGTAGAAAAGGAATTCATTGCGCCACAAAAATACTTAGGTAGCACAATAGCAGATTACAAACACCACAACATCGTTAGAGATGAATTATCTAAAGCTGCATTTGGTTTAGATTTATCTTCAGCCGAAGTTGATGCCAGTAAACCTGACAGGTATTTAATGAATTACAGCTATGAATTACCAGCAGATATTACGGCTGACAATGCCATGGTTATCTCTTACGTATATAATACTACAACGCTCGAAATTTATCATGTAATTGAGACGAAAGTACAGCCTTAAAAAATAATTGAATAAGAAAAGCGCATCCGGTGGATGCGCTTTTTTTGTATCTCTACCTAGGGTTTAGGTCTTTTTAACAATTCCTGTTTAAAAGTTTCATCGTATACAAGAAAAAAAACTGGATTATTTTACTAATTTAGAAGGAGCAAAAAAAGGCAATAACCATGTTAGAATTAAGTAAGAAAATTTTGAAAAAAGTAAGTTTTGATAAACTACTTTTTCAAAAGGAATTGAAAAAAGCCCTAAAATGGATTACGGATGCTGAAGAAGCTAAAATATTTAGAGAATTCTGTATTAAAGAATTTTACCACTTGCATCCTACCATCATTAAGAAAACGTTTGCCCTTTAAACTAAACCTTATTTAAGAAGATTTTAAAAAACTTACATTTCTTTGAACGCCGTTGAACTTTGTACGTTTAACGGCGCTTTTTTTGAATAATTCCCTATATACTTCTTCCGTTAAATCCTCCCAATCCGCCTTGTTCATCTTCAACAAATTCTCATGTGGATCGAATGCTTTCGTATTGTGAGGTTTTGAAAATCTGTTCCACGGACAAACATCCTGACAAACATCGCAACCAAACATCCAGTCATCCATTTTACCTTTAAATTCAGACGGTAGAATTTCATCTTTTAACTCTATGGTTAGGTAACTTATACATTTACTTCCATCCACCACGTATGGGGCAACTATTGCTTCGGTTGGACAAGCATCTATACAACGTGTACATGTACCACAGAAATCCTTAATAGGGCCATCCTCTTGCAATTCTAAATCAAGAATCAATTCCGCTATAAAAAAGAAAGAACCCGCCTTCGTGTTGATTAAATTGGAATTCTTACCTATCCAACCCAAACCACTCTTTTTGGCCCATGCCTTGTCCATAACGGGAGCGCTATCTACAAAGACTCTACCTCCTACTTCTCCAATTTCATCCTGTAGGTACTGAAAGAACTCTTTAAGTTTATCTTTTATGATGTGGTGGTAATCTTGCCCGTAGGCATATTTAGAAATCTTATAGGTGTTTTCAGCTTGTTTTTCGGAAGGATAATAATTCAGCAATAAGGAAACCACACTTTTAGCCCCATCTACCAATAAACGAGGGTCTAAACGCTTATCAAAATGATTTTCCATGTAGTTCATCTTACCATGGCGCTGATTATTCAACCATTTTTCTAAACGCGGTGCTTCCTCCTCCAAAAAATCAGCCTTGGATATACCACAAAAGAAAAAGCCCAATTCACGGGCCTTTTCTTTTATTAATCTAGTATGTTTTTCTTTACTCAAAATAATCCTCCTTGAGACCAACCTAAATCTTTTCCTAAATGCGTATAAGCAAGTTCGGTTACTTTTCTACCTCGCTGAGTTCTTACTAAATACCCTTCTTGTATTAAAAAGGGTTCATATACTTCCTCAAGTGTTCCCGCGTTTTCTCCAACTGCCGTAGCCAGGGTTGTAATACCCACTGGACCACCGTTAAATTTATCTATAAGTGTAGAAAGAATTCTATTGTCCATTTCATCCAAACCATTCTTATCCACATTTAAAGCTTCTAATGCGTAATCCGTTATTTTTAAATCTATGGTTCCACTACCCTTGATTTGAGCAAAATCTCGCACACGTCTCAACAAAGCATTCGCAATACGTGGTGTTCCTCTACTTCTACTAGCTATCTCATAAGCTGCTTCATGATTCACGGGAATACCCAATAAATCACATGAACGCTCAACGATTAAAGTAAGTGTTTTCGCATTGTAATATTGTAAGCGAGAACTAATACCAAAACGCGCTCTTAAGGGCGCTGTAAGTAATCCAGAACGCGTTGTTGCGCCAATTAGGGTAAATGGATTTAATGCGATCTGTACAGTTCGCGCATTCGGCCCAGAATCTATCATGATGTCAATCACGTAATCTTCCATTGCTGAGTATAAATACTCTTCAATTACTGGACTTAAACGGTGAATTTCATCTATGAATAAAACATCACCTTCTTCAAGGTTAGTTAAAAGTCCAGCTAAATCACCAGGCTTATCCAATACAGGTCCAGAAGTTACCTTAAAACCAACACCTAATTCATTGGCTATAATATTTGCCAAAGTAGTTTTACCCAAACCTGGAGGTCCGTGTAACAATACGTGATCTAAAGGCTCTCCACGTTTCTTTGTCGCTTCAACGAATATCTCAAGATTTTCCAAGATTTTTTGCTGACCGGTAAAGTCAGAAAAAGCCTTCGGCCTTAACACCTTATCTATTTCTTGATCGCTGGTAAGCTGCTCACTTCTATAATCAAAATCTTCTTCCTCCACTAAAAACGCTTTGTTGTAAAAATAAGAAAGCCCTATCAAAGGATAGAGCTTTCTTACAAATATTTATTAACTATTACTAGTGTTCTTCTTCTCCTGCCATTAATGGAGTAGTTTGAGGAATGAAATCCTCTTCCATACCTGGTTTAGAGTAATCGTAAGGCCATCTGTGAACAGTTGGCAATTCTCCTGGCCAGTTACCGTGAACGTGCTCTACTGGAGTAGTCCACTCTAATGTATTCGATCTCCAAGGGTTTTGTGGAGCAGCTTGTCCTCTGAAGATACTTACGAATAAGTTAAACAAGAAAACAATTTGTCCTAACGCTGCGATGATCGCGAAAACAGTAATGATTACGTTTAAGTCTAAGATCATTTCGTAAGCATCTCCACTAAATCCTTCGTAAACACTGTAATCGTAGTAACGACGTGGTGCACCAGCTAATCCAACGAAGTGCATAGGGAAGAATACACCGTAAGCCCCAACTATCGTAATCCAGAAGTGAACGTAACCTAAACGGTTGTTCATCATCTTACCATACATTTTAGGGAACCAGTGGTAAACTCCTGCAAACATTCCGAATACTGCTGACATACCCATTACAATGTGGAAGTGAGCTACAACGAAGTAAGTATCGTGAACTGCGATATCCAATGCTGAATCCGCCAAGATAATACCCGTAACACCACCTGTAATGAACGTAGATACTAAACCTACTGCGAACAACATTGCTGGCGTGTAAGTGATAGAACCTTTCCATAAGGTAGTTAAGTAGTTAAATACTTTTACAGCTGATGGAATTGCAATCAATAAAGTTGTAAATACGAACACAGATCCTAAGAATGGGTTCATACCTGTTACGAACATGTGGTGACCCCATACGATGAACGAAAGGAAACCAATCGCCAAGATAGAACCAATCATCGCTCTGTAACCGAAGATAGGCTTTCTAGAGTTCGTAGAAATAATTTCTGATGATAAACCTAATGCTGGTAATAATACGATGTATACCTCAGGGTGACCTAAGAACCAGAATAAGTGTTGGTACAATACTGGAGATCCACCTACATTCTCTAACATCTCACCACCAACGATGATGTCTGATAAGTAGAATGAAGTACCCATAGTTCTATCCATCAATAACAATAAAGCCGCTGATAATAAAACTGGGAAAGATAATACCCCTAAGATTGCAGTTACTAAGAACGCCCAAATTGTTAATGGCATTCTTGTCATTTTCATACCTGTTGTTCTTAAGTTCAATACAGTTACGATGTAGTTCAAAGATCCAATTAATGAAGATGCAATGAAAATAGTCATCGATGTTAACCACATTGTCATACCTAAACCTGAACCAGAAACTGCCTGTGGCAATGCTGATAAAGGAGGGTAAATAGTCCAACCTGCCATTGCTGGTCCCGTCTCAATAAATAAAGACGCAAACATGATTAATGAAGACAAGAAGAATAACCAGTACGACAACATGTTTAAGAAACCTGATGCCATATCTCTTGCTCCAATTTGCAATGGAATAAGTAAGTTAGAGAACGTTCCTGATAAACCACCTGTTAAAAGGAAGAATACCATTAAAGTACCGTGGATGGTAACCAAACCAAGGTACATTTCATTATTTAATATTCCGTTTGGAGCCCATTTTTCTCCTAAGAACATACTTAAGAAGTCAGACGACTCACCTGGCCATGCCAATTGTATTCTAAATAGAATAGACAATAACATTGCGACCAACCCCATGAATACAGCAGTCATTAAGAACTGCTTACCAATCATTTTGTGATCCTGGCTAAAGATGTACTTAGATACGAAACTCTCTTCGTGATGATCGTGTCCGTGATCTGCTCCGTGCGCTACTGCTGCCATTTCTAATCTTTTAATTTTATTATTATTCTTACTTTTCTTCTGTATCTAATGAAGCTTCAATTGCTTTATAAGATTCTAATAAAGCCTCTCTTTTCTTCATTTGTTCTGCTTTCTCCGCAGCTGATAAATTTGCTGGATCAGCGTCGTATCCGAAGTAAGTCTTCCCGTTGTACGTAGTTTGGTTCACTTTCCAGTTGTAGTACTGTTCAGCGTTCATTACACGTACAGGCATTTTCATGTTGTAGTGAGATCCACCACAAATTTTGTTACACATTAAGATGTACTCAAAATCCTCATCGTTCATCTCTTTACGCATTTCCTCCGTTGTGTAAATCGGTTGGAATTTCATACGTGTTTCCATTCCTGGAACTGTGTTCATTTGTGCTCTAAAGTGCGGGAAGTATGCAGAGTGAATTACATCCTTAGAACGGAATGTGAATTCGTAGTTCTGACCTTTCAATAAAACTAAAGTATCAGAGAAGAAATCATTTGATGCCAATACATCTAAAGAATCGTTGTGTGTGATTCCCATCTGTGTTAACAATCTGTGTAATCTCTGTTTAACCGCTAATTCGTTGGTTAACTTTTCTCTTTCTTCAACACTCATGATTACGTTAGGATTGTTCAATGTTTCTTCCAAAACTTTGATAGATCCAATTTGTCCGTAGCTCATTGAGTCTCTAGCTGCATCAATGTTTGCTTTATTAATTAAAGCGAATTCGTTTTCTGCAGTTGTCAATTTGTAATCGTAAGCACCTAAAGTGTTGTCCATTCCAGAGTATCTCGCTTTCCAAGCAAACTGCCAAGAGAATACTTCAACTCTTTCTGCTTCTGGTGCTGACTCGTCTGTAATGTCATTCCAAGTTCTTAAACCTAAGATGATGATTACTGCCAATACTAAAGCTGGAATTACTGTCCAAATTGCTTCCAATTTATTTGAGTGAGCAAAGAATACTGCTTTCACTCCTGGTCTCTTCACATATTTCCAAGCAAATACAAACAATAATGTATTTGTAAGGAAGAATACTGTAATAATGATTACGAAGTTCAAGTTCAATAACCAATCCGTTCCTACACCGTGTGTAGATGCAGCCGGTCCTCTACCTGTCCATCCGAATTTTAACATCAACCATATAAAACCTGCATAGAAAAAGATCATGAAAACCAACATAAGGTTAGCATTCAATTTGTTATCTCTATTCGGAATATTTTCTTCTTTGCGTCCACTGTGCTTACGAGATAGTTCGTTCAATCTTACCAATTGAGCTACACCTATTACTCCTAAGACAATTACAATCAGTATAACTAATTTATTTATCATTGCTTCTTAATTATATCTTTCTACTCCTGTTTATTATATGTCGTGATGTAATGATTCATCCAAGAATGGGTGATTCACTGCTACCAACGGCGCTTTCGTTAAGTTCGTTAATACAACTCTTACGAAGAATCCTAAGCATAATACAGCCATACCCAAGTCTAATAATCCAACTGAAGCTTTTGGTCCAATTGTTCCTGGCATAACCATTACCCATACATCTAACCAGTGACCTGCAAAGATGATTAATCCAACGAAAGTTAAAATTCCTGCGTGTCTCTTAGCATCTCTAGACATTAAAATCAACATTGGGAATGCGAAGTTAATGAAGAACATACCGAAGTACAAGAAAGTAAAGTTATCTCTTCTTGTTAAGTAGTAAGTAACTTCCTCAGGAATGTTAGCATACCAAATCAACATGAATTGAGAGAACCATAAGTAAGACCACAAGAATGAAGTTGCGAATGTCCATTTCCCTAAATCGTGAATGTGAGATTCGTTAACTTTTGGTAAGTATCCTTTTTTCTTAAGGTATAATGTCAATGTAACCAATACGATCATAGTTGAACACCATGTACCTGCGAAAGTGTACCATCCAAACAAAGTTGAGAACCAGTGTGTGTCGATAGACATGATCCAGTCCCAAGAAGATGTAGAAGAAAAGTACGCGAAGAATACTAAGAATGCCGCACCTTTTCTGTAGTTCTTAAAGTGAAGATCGATAGCCATGTCAGCATTCTGATCTTGTTGAATACTTCTGTTTTTAAACCCTCTCCAAAAGATGAAGTAAATTGCCATGTAAGCAATAGTTCTAATCCAGAAGAAAGCTTGGTTTAAGTAAGCAGATTTACCACTAACTAAAGAGTCATGTGCCACTGTATCTGGATCCATCCACATGTAAACGTGTCCACCGTGTGTAAATGATAAAGTCAACAAAGTAACTAACATCATTCCTATACCGAATGGTAAAAATCCTGCTACTGCTTCAATTACTCTTTTAATTACAGCATACCATCCTGTCTCTGTAGCGTATTGTAACGCCAAGAAGAACAATGCTCCCAATCCAATTCCGAAGAAGAAGAAAGAGTTCACAAGCATGTTACTGTAAATCTTTGTACCTAATTGGTGATCTCCCATCGCCATAACAACGCCAACAAGCGTAAATACTATACCAACCGCCATTAATACGGTAGTTAACATTTTGGCTTTATTTGAAACTTGAAATTCCATTTTATCCTATCTTGTTTTTGTTATTATTAATGATGTGCTTCTTCAGCGTGAACATCCTCTACTACTACTGTAGAATCAACTGCTGCCGGAGCTGCTACTGGAGCTTCACCCGCTGCTGGTAAATTCTTCATATAATCGTCAAATCTGAACTTGTTAACGTAGTGTACCAAGGTCCAAATTTGCTCGTTGTTCAACAAACTTGCGTGAGCTCCCATTGCACCTTTACCGTAGTAAATTGAATAGAACACTTGTCCGTCTGCTAAATCAGTTTTTGTTTTGTAATCTGGAACCCCAGCATAAGCACCGCTTGTTACCATAGGTCCATTTCCATCACCTTTCTCACCGTGACAGTGCATACATTTTGTTTCGTACAAGTGTTTACCTGCTTTGAACATTGCATCTGCCTCTTCTTTGCTCGCCAAAGTCAATGGGTTTTTATCTGCTACAGCAGCATTGTATTCACTACCTAAGCTGTCTTCTTTTTCCCATCCGTACAAACCGTGCGTTACGTCACCTGTAGCTGGAGCTAATCTGTGGTATGGTAACATTACCTCTACGTGCGCTGCTTCCGTACCGTAGTAAGGAATTGCACCCGCTGGAGGAGTCATTGCTGACTGTACCATTTTCTTTTCCATATCTTCTGCACCTTGTACACGACCGTAATCTACGTATGGTTCTACTGCTGGAGATCTGTACATATCTGGCATGTACTCCAATCCTGGTGAATCAGGATCAGTAACACATGACGCTAAAACTACCATACCAGTAATCGCAGCGATAGAATATGTTGAGATTGCCTTAAAAGTTCTTTTCATGGCAAATTATTTAAGTTCTTTTTGATCTAATTCTACAATACCTGTCTCTTTAACCATAGCCGTTAAATCTTCCGCGCTAAAGTTTTTGTTTTCAGACAGTCTTAATTCCATAACAAACTTATCATCTGTTGTTCTTGGATCTGGGTTTTGAGCTGGCATACCTGGTAAGTTTTTATTTCTTAACAAGTAAGTAATTGCCATACCGTGTGCACCACACAATACTGTAAACTCAAAAGAGATAGGAACGAATGCTAAGAAGTTCTGCAAGTATGTTCCGTTTGGCTTACCACCAATGTTCATCGGCCAATCCTGAATCATAAAGTAATTCATTCCTATAGTAGCTAACATTAAACCTGTTAAACCGTACAAGAAAGCCATGATTCCTAATCGTGTATTTTTAACTCCAATAATTGGATCTATACCGTGAATAGGAAACGGAGAAAACACTTCAGTAACCTTCACTCCTTTTGAAACTAACTTCTTTGCGCCGTCTTTTAGCACATCGTCGTCATCGTACATCGCGTAAATAACTGTATCTGCCATGTTTTCTATTAATTATTGGTGTTTTTTAAATCTGCTAACTCGTCAGCACCACTGTGTGCTTGACCATTTTTGAAACTTTCTCCTGAAGACTTCAAGATAGTTTTCACCTCGTTCAATGCCAATACTGGGAAGAAACGTGCGAACAACAAGAAGAATACAAAGAATAATCCTATCGTTCCAACGAAGATTCCTATATCGATGTGCGTTGGGTAGAACATAGACCAAGAAGATGGTAAGTAATCTCTGTGTACTGATGTCACGATAATTACGAAACGCTCAAACCACATACCGATGTTTACAATGATAGACATTACGAATGTGAACATTAAGTTACGTCTCCATTTCTTCACCCACATTAACTGTGGAGAGATCACGTTACATGTCATCATTGACCAGTAAGCCCACCAGTAAGGTCCAGTAGCACGGTTAATGAATGCGTATGCTTCGTATTCAACTCCTGAGTACCATGAAACGAAAAGCTCTGTTAAGTAAGCAACACCTACGATAGAACCCGTTACCATGATTACGATGTTCATGTATTCAACATGTTTTGTGTGGATGTATGCTTCTAGGTTCATTGCTTTACGCATCACCAACATAAGTGTTTGTACCATTGCGAATCCTGAGAATACCGCCCCCGCTACGAAGTAAGGAGGGAAGATAGTCGTGTGCCATCCTGGGATAACTGATGTCGCGAAGTCAAAAGATACGATAGAGTGAACCGAGAATACTAATGGTGTAGCAACACCCGCTAATACTAACGACACTAATTCGAATCTGTTCCAGTGCTTTGCTCTACCTGTCCATCCGAAAGATAACATAGAGTACATTCTCTTTGGAATTGGTTTCTTCACTCTATCACGGATCGTTGCGAAGTCAGGTAATAAACCAATGTACCAGAAAATTAATGATACGGTTAAGTACGTAGAAATCGCGAATACGTCCCATAAAAGTGGCGAGTTAAAGTTTACCCATAAAGAACCGAATTGGTTTGGTAAAGGCATTACCCAGTACGCTACCCAAATACGACCCATGTGAATTAATGGGAACAAACCTGCCATAAATACGGCGAAAATTGTCATCGCCTCAGCAGAACGGTTAATTGCCATTCTCCATTTCTGACGGAATAATAACAATACTGCTGATATAAGTGTTCCGGCGTGACCGATACCTACCCACCATACGAAGTTGGTGATATCCCAGGCCCAACCTACTGTCTTGTTCAATCCCCAAGTACCGATACCAGTACCTAATAGATATAAGATACATCCTACACCATACAAACCAATTACGGCTGCAATAGTGAATAATATGTACCACATTTTTGGTGCCTTATCCTCTATTGGTTTACAAACGTCCTCAGTAATTTGATGGTACGATTTGTGTCCTAATATCAGAGGCTCTCTAATTGCTGCTTCTTTATGCATTACAATCTAATTTATACTATTCGTTATCTTCAATTAATTAATGAGCTGCTTCTTCGTGGTGAGCATCGTGTCCTGCTTCGTGACCGTGATCTTCTCCATGACCTGCTTCGTGCTTTTCAGCTTTAGCAGCTTGAAGGTTCATTAATTCTGTATTCTCTTCATTTCTTACTTTAACCTTGTACCAGATGTTTGGTTTAACACCAATCTCTTCTAAGGCTTGGTAAGCTCTCTTATCGTCTGCAGACTTTCTAATGTTAGAGTTAACATCATTCCAGTCACCTACGATAATTGCGTCAGCTGGACAAGAATCAGCACATGCTGTAGTTACATCTCCATCCATAACTGGTCTACCTTCTTTCTTCGCTTCTAATTTACCTGCTTGGATTTTCTGAACACAGAAAGAACATTTCTCCATTACACCACGTGTACGTACTGTAACGTCTGGGTTTAATACCATTCTTCCTAAATCATCCTGCGCTGGGTTAACTTGACCGAACTTCTTGTAAGATGGGTAGTTGAACCAGTTGAAACGACGAACTTTGTAAGGACAGTTGTTGGCACAGTATCTCGTACCGATACATCTGTTGTACGTCATTTGGTTCAATCCTTCGTTAGAGTGCGTTGTTGCAGCAACCGGACAAACTGTCTCACATGGAGCGTGGTTACAGTGGTGACACATCATTGGTTGGTGAACAACCTTAGGATTTGCCGCTGCAATCTCAGCTTTTCCGAAGCTAAACGTATCTGCATCTTTACGTTGACCAACTGTTGCCTCTTCATCAGAAGCGTAGTAACGGTCGATACGTAACCAGTGCATTTCACGTCCTCTTCTTACCTCGTCTTTACCAACAACTGGTACGTTGTTTTCGGCTTGACAAGCGATCAAACAAGATCCACATCCGAAACAAGAAGATAAGTCGATAGTCATTCCCCATCTGTGACCTACATTCTCTACTGGGTGTGCATCCCATAAGTCAAACTCCTCTAAAGGTGCTTCAACGTGGTGACCATTATCATCGATTTTCATCAATGTGTAGTCTGGGTTGTATGCATCCTTATCTAAAGTTTTGTATCCTTCGTAAGTAGTTTCTTTAATGATAGAATTACGTCCCATCACTGTGTGGTGAATCTGCGTAGAAGCGATAGGGTAAGTTCCCTCTGCCATTGCGATAGATCCAACTACAGCTCTGTCCATAGATGCAGCCATTAAAACGAATGCATTCTGTCCAATTGGTAATGGGTTTCCATTCTCGTCAGTAACGTGACCTCCGTACTCTTTAGTTTGGAAGGCAGCTTTACCGATGTGATCTCCAGTTAAACCTTTTCCTCTACCGTAACCAAGTGCGATACCTACTGTACCGTCAGCTTGACCTGGTGATGGGTAAACTGGTAATGTTAATGTTTGCTCTCCTACAGTAATTGTAGCTAATGAAGCTCCATGTTCTTGGTCTAACGTTGTGTTGTATCCTGCCTCCTTCATTCTTTCTGGAGACATAGTAATGTAGTTATCCCAAGTTACCTTAGAGATAGTGTCTGGCATCTCTTGCAACCAAGGGTTGTTTGCTTGAACACCGATACCGATAGCTGCCTTTTGGTAAAGAACAACTTCTAAATCTCCAGCTTTTGGAAGATCATTTTTGAATTTCGCTAAAGCAGAAGCATCAACTGTAACTGCTGTAGGTCCATCAACTTTAGCTGATACAGCTGAGTTGTGAACTGCGTTATTCCAGTATTGACCGAAGTCAGTAAATTCTGTTTGTTGTGGGAAACCATATTGCTTCCAAGTCGCTTTGATGAAGTCAACAAATACTTTGCTGTCTTTACCTTGACGCTCTGCTTTACCAGCCCATACCAAGAAAGATTCTTGCGCAGCAACAGTGTTGTGCAATGGACGAATAGTTGGTTGTGCAATTGCGTATTCGCTAGCTTTTGGAGAGTAATCATTCCAAGCTTCTAAAGCATGGTGATCTGGAACATTATACGTACATAATGAACCTGTCTCGTCAGCATATTGGTTCAATGAAATCGTTAATCCTACGTTTGCTAATCCTGCAGCGAACTTCTCACCGTTTGGTAAAGAGTAAACTGGGTTAGTGTTGTAGAAGATAACTGCTGCAGGACCTTTTCCAGCTTCAACAGATTTAACAAAATTCATCATTTTGTCATCCTCTGATTGGAATAAGTCTACAGTATTGTTCACGTTGATTGAAGATTTGTAAGCTCCAACCAATTCGTTTAATTTATTTACTAAAACTTGGATACCTGCGTTGTTAGATCCAGAAACGATCAATGCGTTTCCTTTCTTTAAATCCTTAACTAGAGATTCTAAGTTAGCTGTATCTTTTTCGTTAAAGCTATCTGGAGTAGTTGCAGAAACACCTGCATTACCACCTAAAGCTTTAATTAAGTATGCCAAAACACCTGCTTCATCAGATGGCTTGATCATAA
Source organism: Lishizhenia tianjinensis (assembly GCF_900116425.1). Classification (GTDB taxonomy): domain Bacteria; phylum Bacteroidota; class Bacteroidia; order Flavobacteriales_D; family Crocinitomicaceae; genus Lishizhenia; species Lishizhenia tianjinensis. The sequence continues at coordinate 239,690 of NZ_FPAS01000004.1, forward strand.
AACGCGTATCTGCGTTAGAACCAGTAATCGACATAGTAGATTCGAACTGGTAGTGACGGTTCATGTTTCCATCAGGATTTCTTCTTGATCCGTACTGACCAGTGTATTGTGTAGCCAATAACCATGTTGATAAGAAATCAGCTCCAAAAGAAACTACTGTATCCGCTTTACTAAAGTCGTAATCTGGAATAAATGCTTTTCCAAAAGACGCTTCGTTTGCTTTTCTGATTCCTGCGTAAGAAACTGCATCATATTGAATGTGCTCAAAGTTTCCAGCTTTTGTAATCACTTCTCCATTCTCTCCTACTTCTGTAGTAGAACCTAAAGAGTTAGCAAACTCCTGAATAGCCATGTAAGAAGATGGAGATGCTAAAGTGTTAGACACTAAAACTACTTTTCCATTCTTCGCTGCAATTTTTGCTAATTCAGCTTTTATTTCTTTATCTGCATCTGCAGTTGAGATGTTCTCTCCATTTTTCTTAGCGTTCTGTAAACGAGCGCTATCGTATAATGGTAATACAGAACCAACGATTTGTGGGTTAACTGTACCTTTAGATAAACCGTGATCTTTGTTTCCTTTCACAAAAATTGGTCTACCCTCTCTTGTTTTCACAAGTATACTTGCGTAAGAGTTACCATCGTAATACGTTGATGCATACCATGTAGGCATACCTGGTGTTACGTTAACTGGTTTGTTAACGTAAGGCACTGCTTTAGTAACAGGTGCCTCACAAGCCGCTACAGTAGCAGCCGCAACACTAAATCCTAAGAATTTTAAGAAATCACGACGTGGAGTTGATGTCTCTTTCAAATTCTCATCAGCCAAGAATTCATCCACGGTAATATCGTTCGAAAACTCTTTGTCTCTTGATTCAAGAAACTCAGGAGTCTCGTTCAATTCTTCTAGACCTTTCCAATATTTTCTATTCGTTGCCATATTCCTTTTTAGCCTTCTTCTGAATTAAATTAATAGTGACACTTTGCACACTCCCAACCGCCAAGTTCTTTGACAGTTACTTTTCCGTCTTCTAAGTATCCTTCGTATAAAGATTTGTCGTTGTTTAATAAACGACGGTGAATTTCGTCATAGTAAGAATCACCTTCAACACCTTCTGCCAATGGACCACCAGAAATTTCTTTTGCTCCGTGACATTCGATACACCATCCCATTGTTAAGGTTGGTTTCGTCAATTTGATGTTTCCTTCGATTTCAGATAATTCTTCAACTGGAACTACACGAGCAGTTTCAACTTGCTTCGTCATATCTCCGTGACATTGCTTACAATCAACTCCACCAACTTTTACGTGTTGAGAGTGGTTGAAGTAAACGTGGTCTGGTAAGTTGTGAACTTTATTCCAAACGATAGGCTCAGTTTTTCCAGAGTACTGACCTCCACCTTCTGGTGAGAATCCTGCCGCATCGTAAATCTTTTGGATTTTCGCTACTTGCTCTCCTTGACCTTGCACCTGCTTGTGACAGTTCATACAAACGTTCACTGTTGGTAAACCTGCAGTTTTAGAATCTTCTACAGAGTTGTGACAGTATTTACAATCAATTCCATTTAACCCAGCGTGTTTGCTGTGTGGGAAATCTATAGGCTGTGACGGTTGGTAATCTGACATTACGTTCACACTGTACATTGTAAGGAACAACCCTACGATCAATGAAATAACGATAACTGCAGAACCTAAACCAACATACAATCTGTATTTCCAAGCCCAAGCTTTGAATTCTTGTGCATATGTTAACCCTGTATCTTCCGCTTCACCAGCAACCAATTTCAATTGACGACGAACACCACCAACTGATAAAATGATAACAATGAAGATTGCTCCTAAGATCAACCATACAAATGATAAAGACTCTTCTTCTTGAGTTGCTCCATTTGTTCCATCAACTGGACCAGCTACAACAGCAACTTTTTCCTCTTGAGCATCAACGTAATCGAAGATAGCAACTACTTGCTCATCTGTTAAGTCAGCGAAAACTGACATAGCTGTTGGAGACCAAGTTGAAACCTGCTTAGCATATGGATCCATCGCCACTGCCTTTTGCCAGTTCTGAACCCACTGAATTACAGAACCTTCTTTAGCTCCTCCATCTTCCCATTTCTTACGTACTTCGTAAAGTTTGGGACCAGTCATATCCTTAAATACTTGGTGACAAGTAGCACACTTCGCCTTAAACAGACTCTCTCCTTCTTGTGCATACGACTGAGAAGCACCCATAAACAGGACGCTCAACACCAGGGCTAAAGCCCACTTCATATTAACTCTAAACATCTGACTATTAGATATTTTCATTTATAATTCGTTATTTTCCTATGCTAATACACAGTTTTCATCGGGAGCAAATTTAACGGTTCTAGCTGTTTTCATGACAGTTTTATGACAATTTATTGTTGGGCTTGTTTAATTTAAAATCATTCTAAATAAACCTTGCAAGCGTCAACTTTGCTTTAAAGTAATTGTCAACCACTTACACTTTTTAACATTTTTTCACCAAATAATAATTAAAATAAGAAGCTTTTGAACCCACAAATAATTGCAATCACTTATTTTATACTTTTGTAAAAAATCTATCAGATGAAAATTTGGACACTTCTATTATCATTCCTTCTAGTAGCACAATATAGCATTGGGCAAAACACGTGGTGGAACAAACAAGACACTTCTAAATCTACTGTTTTAACCGACACCAATAAAGTTCAAATTCCAACAAAAGACGGTGAGGTTACCATACAGAAAGACCCACGTATAGATGAATTAGTAAAATTCAAGGGAACTACAGTTCCTCCTGCTTACGGTCCACAAATCTCTGGATACAGAGTTCAAATCTTTTTTGATAATGATAGAACTGAAGTGAATAAAACCAGAGCTCAATTTATACAAGACCACAAAGACGTACCAACATATATAGAATTCAAGGCTCCAAATTTCAATTTGAAAGTAGGAAATTGTAGAACCAAATTAGAAGCGGAAAAGCTAAAAGCAGAACTTCTAAAAGACTATCCAACAGCTATAGTTATCCAAGAAAAAATCTACTTACCCAAAGTTGAAAACTCAGAAGCTACAACAAATAATTAGTCTGTAAGAATCATCTAGATTACAACAAAGCTTATTCTTCGAACATCCCTTTATGTTCTTCTTAATTAAAGCTATATCTTTGCAGCAATTATGGAGCAAAGACCGATTACAGATTGGCTTCCTTTAACCAAAAAGGAAGTTGAAAAAAGAGGATGGGAGGAGATAGATGTTGTTATCATTTCTGGAGATGCCTATGTGGATCATCCAGCATTTGGAACAGCAGTTATTGGTCGTATTATAGAAGACGAAGGTTTTCGCGTGGCCGTGGTTGCACAGCCCAACTGGAAAGACGACCTCCGAGATTTCAAAAAATTCGGTAAACCCAAATACTTCTTCGGTGTTACAGCTGGCTGTATGGATTCTATGGTGAACCATTACACCGCGAACAAAAGATTGCGATCTACGGATGCTTACACAGCCGGTGGACAAAGCGGTTTTAGACCCGATTACGCAACCATCGTTTACTCCAAAATTTTAAAAGAAATTTATCCGGATGTTCCTGTACTTATAGGAGGAATAGAAGCTTCCTTAAGAAGGGTGACACATTACGATTATTGGAAGGATGAGTTGATGCCTTCTATATTAAAGGACTCCCAGGCAGATATGTTGGTTTATGGTATGGGTGACCAGCCACTACGTGACATGTTGCGCCTATTAAAGAAAGGCGTTCCCTTTGAGTCTTTAGGAACGGTTAAACAAACTGCAGTTTTACGACCAAACTCAGAACCACTTCCGAAAAACAAAAATTGGAATACCGTTGAGTTGGCTTCACACGAAGAGTGTTTGGCCGACAAATTAAAATATGCTGCCAACTTTAAAATCGTTGAAGTTGAATCAAACAAGTGGCAGGCCAATAGAATTATTCAAAAAATAGGTGATCAAACGTTAATCATCAATCCGCCTTACAAAACCATGACGGAAAAAGAGATCGACACCTCTTTTGATTTACCTTACACACGTCTTCCTCATCCTAAATACAAAAAGAGAGGAGCCATTCCTGCATTTGATATGATACGTTTTTCTATCAACATGCACAGAGGATGTTTTGGAGGATGTAGCTTCTGTACTATATCTGCTCATCAAGGTAAGTTCATTGCTTCGCGTAGTGAGCAATCTATATTAAAGGAGTTAGATCAGGTTACAGAAGATCCAGATTTTAGAGGATATATATCTGACATAGGTGGACCTAGTGCGAACATGTACAAGATGAAAGGAAAAGACGAGGACATTTGTGCCCGTTGTTCTTCTCCATCATGTATACACCCTGTGATTTGTTCCAACTTGGATACCAACCACAGTGACATGACGCAGCTTTACAGAAAAGTTGATGCACACCCTAAAGTGAAAAAGGCTTTTATCGGTTCTGGAATACGTTATGATTTGTTGGTGGATGAATTCAATAAAAACAACGAAGACGGAAACCACGATGAATATATAGAACAAGTTGTAACGCGCCACGTGAGTGGTCGACTAAAAGTTGCCCCTGAACACACCAGTGATGCTACCTTACGTGTAATGCGTAAACCTTCTTTTAAGAACTTCCATGCTTTTAAAAACAAGTATGATAGAATACAGAAGAAGCACAACATGAATCAACAGTTGATTCCTTATTTCATTTCTTCTCATCCAGGATGTGAAGAGCAGGACATGGCCAATTTAGCTGCAGAAACCAAAGATATGGGCTTCCAGTTAGAACAAGTTCAGGATTTTACACCAACACCTATGACGGTAGCAACGGTTATTTACTATTCGGGGGTTCACCCTTATACATTAAAACCAGTGTATACAGCTAAGACCAGAGATCAGAAACAAAATCAGCACAAATTCTTTTTCTGGTACAAGAAAGAAAACAGACATTGGATTAAAAGCAGATTGGAAAAAGCTGACCGTAAAGATTTGATTGAAAAACTAATCGGTTCGGAAGAACAATTTACACAGCGTAAACCTGCATCAAAAGCAAATAGAAAAGGAAATGCTTCAGGTAAAAAAGAAGTTCCTGAATGGTTAGCCAAACGTAGAAAAAACGAAAAGAAAAAAAGAAGTTAAGAAAATGGTCACTGTAAAGTGGCCATTTTTTTTTCAAGAATGCTTAAGTCCTTAATAAATTCATATTTATTACTTTAGCACCACCCTTTCATTCCAATATTTTTCGCAAGAAGAGCTTTTTATCTAATAAATACTGCATGTTAAACCAGATTCTAAATTTAGGAATACACCAGGTAAACGGAACTTTTCAAGTGAAAAGATTACGCCTTATAAATTCCTTAGCGCTTCTTAACATCACTATTAATCTTATCGGTATTGTCTACCTTCTATTTGTAGAAATAACTTCGCGAGAGCAACTTTTTCACAGCTTTTTTACCTTCAGTATACACTTCCTTTTTCTCTATTTAAATCACAAAGGCAAAATAAAAATCACTTATTTATTGCTGCGCATTTTTATGGTTTGCTCTACCCTCGCAATTTTTCTTGTATATGATCTTGATTTATACACCAAGATTTTATTCGGTTTTGGAGCTTTTGGATTTGTAAATGTGATCTCTGACAGCAAAAAAGAAATTAAAATTGAAGCTCTTGTTTTCCTTTTGATAATAAGTGTAGGTTCCTATCTCCAACTTTCACAGTGGTACACCTTTATTGCCGACTACAATTACGAAAACAATGTCACTTTACAATTTGCTTCTGTGTTCTTAATTGGGTTGACTTTATACTATTCCTTTTCCCTAAAAACTGAAGCAATATCATATTACAATGAATTAGAAAAAGCAATAGAGACCAACCACCAGCAAAACAGAGAACTTCAACAAACAGTAGAAGACAAAGCCTTATTGGTGACCGAAATCAATCACCGTGTAAAAAACAACCTGGAGTTAATCTTAAGTATATTAGAGCTTCAACTCGACAAGGTAAAAGACAGTAAAACCCAGCGATCGCTATTAGTGGGGATTTCACGTATTAAATCTATGGCATCTCTTCATCAATTATTGAATGAAAAGGTAGACTATACAGCAGTAGGCATAAAACCTTACTTGGAGAACTTGACTTCTAAAATTCTAGAACTTCATCCTGAACAACAAAGTTTAGCCTTAGAGACCTCTTTGTGTAATTACAATATGCATGCTCAGGAAGCACTCGCTCTTGGATTAATTTTTAATGAAGTTATTACCAATTCCATACAACACGCTAAAAGTTCAACGGGCAAGAATATTTTTCAATTAGAAAGTAAATTAACACAAAGTCATTTCATCCTTTCATTTAAAGACAATGGAAATATACAAACCCTAAACTTTAAAGAAAATTTAGGGCACAAACTTATTCAGCTCCTCACCAAACAATTACAAGCTGAACTCACTAGAGAAATTGACAATGGCTTAAAAACCACTCTTAAATTAAAGCGTAAACAACCTTGATATATAAAATTTTAAATACCGGCTTAACCCAAGATCTGGATTATTTCCAACGTACTAGTATTAGAATTGTAAATGGAGTTGCCCTTTGTTCCTTATTTACCACTGCAATTGCAGAAGGTTATATCCTGTGGAGTATAGGCATAGTTCCAAGTGGATTAACCATAGCCATGGCCACAATAATTTTTGCACTCTCTTATCTATTTTTAAATAAATACCATTTTTACGACACCTCAAAAAAACTGCTTGCTTTTAATGCCAACCTCACCTTAATTGTAGTGTTTTTACTGGTTCATCCCGACTTAAGAGCAGATGACATGTTTTTAGTCTTGATTCCACTATATATAGGAATATTCAAAGAACTAAAGACCATCCTTACCTTATCCATGATTACTTTAAGTATTTACATGGTAGGGATTTACTTCTCCACTTTTGTAGAGCATGACTATCTAATGACATTTTCTGATGAAAATAAAGTAATCGTTCGTATGACTTTTCTAAGCTTAACGCTTACTTTACTTTATACTACAACCTTGTTTTTCAAAAGGGGAACTGAAAAGTCGAGGTTAGAAATTGAAGCAAAAAATGAAGCGCTCACTCAACTATTGGCAGCCAATAAAATTCAATTGAGCGAATTAAAAAAAGGTATTGAAGAAAAACAGTTTTTATTAAGCGAGGTTCACCACAAAGTAAACAACAATTTACAAGTACTGTCGAGTATCCTTCAACTGCAAGAAGGCGAACAACAAGAGCCTAAAGCCATTCTTTCTCAATTCTCAAATCGCATCAATTCACTATCACTTATTCACAGACAAATTTACCAAGAAGAAAATTTCGAATCCATTGCAATCACTCCACTCATTCAAGGAATAATACTCCAACACTACAATTCTCAAGAGTCATCCAAGATATCCTTTGAATTAAAGCCATCCAACTTTCAATTGAATATAGCTAAAGCATCAAGTTTTGTCCTGTTCATGAATGAAGTTTTTCTATATGTTAGTGAACAAGTTAACACACAAGCTTTAGACTTTATAAATCCAGTTTTGATGGAATGTAAGCATAAACATGATCTACTTTATATTCATCTAAATTTCTCTCCAGACTTCTGGCGTTCTGAAAAAATACAAAACAACACCATTAATGAACAACTCATGAAGCTTTTAGCCAAACAACTGAAAGCCGATTTAACACTCGATACGAATAAAGGAATCCACCTACAAATTGCTCTACCTTTATGAAGACAACATTAAACTTACTCGTCGTTGAAGACGAAACTATAATTGCAGAAAATTTAAAACGTATCCTTATCAATTTAGGGTTCCCCAATATTTATATAGCTAACAATTATGACGAAGGGGTATTCCTCTTTGATAAAGAGCAAATTCACATTGCCTTGGTAGACATCAATTTAGGTTCACAAAGTAAAACAGGGATAGAACTTGCGCAATACATGAACGAAAATGGAAAGGTGGCTATTGTATACATTACGGCTAATTCAGATATGCACACCTTAGATAAGGCTAAAATTACTCGTCCTACTTCCTACCTTCTTAAGCCTTTTGATAGAAAAGTAATTCAATCTACTTTAGAAATATTGGTATACAATGAATTTTCTTCTGTAGAAAAAATTAAGCTCAAAGATCAAAGTGGTACTACTTTGATAGATCCACAAATCATTGACTATATAAAATCTGATGGAGGCTATTTAGAAATTTTCACTCCTGAAAAAAGATATGTCTACAGAGACACACTCAAAAACATTTTGGAATTGTTGCCAGAAACCTTTGTACAAGTACACAAATCCTTCCTTGTAAATAAAAGTAAAATCTCAAAAGTTAAGGGAACTTACATTGAAATTAACCAGGAGGAAATTCCCTTGGGAAGAAATTATAAAACGAATATTTTTTAGGAGAATTCTCCCTTTACCTGTTGTTCATACACAGAAAATTGTCGTTGACAATACAAGTTTTCCAGAAAAGAGACCGATAATATACTTTCGAATTTGAACACTCAAATTTTGAAAGATGATGAAATCACTACCCTTAATTAAAACACTGCGGGGATACCTACTGTTCCTGTTCTTAACCCTTACTTCCTTTTCATCCTATGCCCTAAACATAGGACAGATGGAGGTTACGAACCCCGATGCTGGCAAAGTCTTTATTAAATACAGAGCAGGTACCTACAATTGTTATTCAGGCGTAAATGTATTTGTTCGTGCAACTGTTTATATTGATGGCGTACAAAAAGCTCAATGGGGAGGTTATAATACTGGATATGGAGATCAAACCTTTCAAGATGAATTCGAGGTAACTCCAGGTAATCATACCGTTGCAATTGATGTTGATAGAGTTGACTGTACTGTTGACCATAACTTTGTGAATCACCACCAAGATTTATCACAACCAATTGATGTCGGTGATGAAATTAGTAATTTAAATATGTCACCTTCAGGCAACGATCTGAACGTAAATTGGTCAGGTGCTAACATTCAAGGTGAAGTTTTACATCTAAGGTTAGAAGTGAAAAATGATGCCGGACAATGGGCAACCACTCAACTTGAACCAAATTTATCACAGAATACAACAAATCATACTTTTAATAACATCGTCCAAGGACAAGAATACCGTGTACAACTCACCCAATACTTACCGTCAGGAACAACCTACAGCCAATCCAATACTACAACCCTTCAATTACCATCTAGTTGGGAAATCACCGGGTTTCTAACTAGTACCGGTTCTAATGGAATAAATATCTCATGGAATCATCCATCGGCAAAAGGACACATTATAAATCCTGGCACTCAAGAAAATGCATATTACATCCTAAAGAGAAGAGAGAAAGATTTAGGTGCCAACTCGTTTAGTAATTGGAGTACAATATTCGGTGCTTCAAGCTCAAACTCCGTCGATCTAGGAATAGCTAGCTATACTGATAATAGTGTTAATAATTGTAAAACCTATGAATACAAACTCTCTTATGTTGTAAACAAACACCACCTCATCAATAAGGAAATAGATGTAGTAACTAATCAACACCACTACCCATCAAGCTACCCTTCACCTATACTTACACAGGTTCAAGGGTTTGATGTTACCCTACCTGACCCATGTTTAGAGGAAGTTCAAATAGAATGGAATGATATACCGAATAGACATGGCTGTATTACCTATTGGTTTGATATTATCAAAGAAGTTAAAGATGCCAATGGTAATTTCACTTCTCAAGGCTATATTATTAACTCTAATAATTTTAACAATCCAAACCAATTAACACCTAATTCTGGTCAATATTCATTTACAGATAACAACGTTACAGCAGGAACTACTTATAGATATAAAATAAGAATTGTTGGAGACCCCCAAACACTAGGCTATGTTTATACGGACTATATCACCAAAGAAATTATGGTTCAAGGTCCTATAACAATTACAAATTCTAACATAAACGCAAGTGTTACCAACAATACTTCAACTGCCGGTATAGATATTTCTTGGGTAGATCCAACCAACAATGAAACAGGTTTCACCCTTATTAGGAGAGATTTAATAGATGGAAGTAATATTAGTATTCCCTTACCTATTAATTCAACCTCCTATTCGGATTTAACTTCCAACAGTAATGGTCCTGCAATTTGTAACAATTATGAATACGAAGTTCAGGTCACAAACAATTGTGTAAACGACCTCACGATAGGAACGATTGATTCATTGCCAACAGGTGCAGATTTAAAACTTGCAAAAGATATACAAGACACCTACGATAAGAATGCCTTAAAAATTGACAAAGGCTACAATAAAGATGTTATCAATTTAGAATGGACCGTAGCCAATAATGCTACTTCAATTACCAATCAGGAAATTTGGAGACATGAAATCAACGCAATTGATACCGTTTTAATTGCAAGTTTAACAGGCGGACAAAGAAGCTATTCTGATAACGCAGCACTCCCTAACAAACAATACCAATACTTCCTTCAAGGAAGTGCCACTTGTGAAAACCTGAGCAATGAAACCAATATGGTTAATGGTATAGGTTTTAGATCTCCGTATGGTATCGTTACAGGGAACATTGAATACACTGGAGGTCTTGCAGTACCAAATTGTAAAGTTTCAGCTTCTGGGTTAAACTTGAATACAGGTAGTATTAGTTTCGATGGCAACAAAGATTACGTCATGCTTGTAGATACGGCAAACAGTATTGACCAAAATTTTGTACAAGAACGTAAAGACCTTCAATTCTTAAGTGGCAACCAGGCAAAATCAATTGAATTTTGGATTAATAGTAATGATTACTCGGGAGCTTCAGTATTTAGAATTGGTGCAACGAATGGTGCTTTAATCCTAAAAACTCCAACCAACAGTTCAACTGCTACAACTTGGCAACTAGTATCTGGAACACAAACCTTCAGTTTCAATTTAGATATCCCTACCAACGAATGGCACCACTTGGCAATAACCTATGATGGTGACAGCCTTCGATTGTATCACAATGGTAGCAACTATACCATGGACAGTTTAGAAATGAAGTGGCAAAACTCAACGAACATTTCCATGTCATTTATGACCATTGGTGCAAACGGTGTTTTTAGTCCTACTTGGCAATCCTTTAATGGTAAAATGACGGAAATTAGATTTTGGAGTGATGCCAGAACAGAAGATGAGATTAATCAGTACATGAATTCTTATTTAAAAGGAGACGAAGATAAGCTCGAAATCTACTACCGTACCAATGAGCAAAGTGGAAAGTTCCTTTACGATGCATCTTTCGATGCAAACGGATACCACCGAAGACACGCAGAGATTACACAACATTACAATGTCTTTGATACGAGTTATTACAACAATACCAGTTTTGTGTCAGATGTCCCTCCTGCAGACAAACTAGGAGCGATTGCACTTACCGATAACTCTGGTAACTATGTAATTCCAAGATATCCTTACTCGAATTCAGGTGAAGTGGTTACCATCGTTCCTTTCATTCCTTTTCACCAATTCCAACCCAATTCTAGAACGGTATTTATTGGAGAAAACACACCTGTTGCCAACAACCAAGACTTTACCGACATCTCATCTTTTGATGTAACGGGAACGGTAATGTATGCTCGTGATATCAACAACGATGGTGAAATTACAGACGGAACTAACGGAACATTAGATGAAAGAGAAATCCCTGCAGAAGGTTTAATGCTTTATATAGATGGTCAGGCCGCAATTAAAGATGGTCAACCTATTTACACAGATCAGTCTGGTAACTATGAAATAAGTGTACCTATTGGAGAACATTTCATTTCTATTGAAAAGCCTAATCACGAATTTGCCGTAGGTAGATTCCCTGAAACTGGATACTGGGATTTCCAAACTCCGTTGTCTGGTGTTGACTTCATCGATAAAACTCAAATCACTATCATCGGTAAAGTGGCTGGTGGAGCGAATGAAGCCGAAAAAAAAGTTGGTTTTAACAACGGAAAAAATAACCTTGGGGTAGCAGGGCTAAAATTTGAATCTACTTTATTTAGCTTTTATGCTGATACGATCTACACAGATTCTACAACGGGAGAGTTTCAGCATCAAATCTATCCCTTGGCTTATGAAATTAAAGGAATAGACATCGATGATGTTATTATTCCAACCAATCCCGAATTCAATAATTTTTTCAATGCTGAGTTAGTAGACTATACAAACACTCCTCCCCTTCAAACAAAAACAGATTCTGTTTTCAACAACGATGGAAGTTTAGCATTTGTAAACACATTAGATTTCCATGTTGAGAAATCATGGAACTATAGAAGTCCACATACTTTGATCGTAAGTAATTTAGATGATGGTCCCGTTACTGGTGTTGACTACATTGCCAAATTAACAGCTGATGGTCAAAAGGATTCTGTTTCCACTTCAGGATTTGATTATGATGTGTATCAACAAAATCATGAATATGCATTTAAAATTAGGGCAACAGAAATTTACATCAATAAAGATTTAGACACCGTTGATTGGGTATATGATACTTTAGGCGCCAAAGATGTTACCATAAACATAAACAACAATATGGCTACTAATCCTACAAGTTCATTCACCATGGACGAGACGGGAGAGTACATTTACAGCTTTATTGCCGGAGATCCAAACACAGCTACGCTTATTACCGATTCAATAGGTCCGAACGACTTTACAAAACACATTGACATTACTTCTTCTTACGGAAGTGCTTCAGATGTATGGAATTATGATGCCTATGTTGTGGGGTCAATTTTATTAGGTAACAGTTTTGCCACACAAGGTCCTGATATTGTTGAGCACGTTTTAAGAGACCCTCCCGGATCCAATTCTACAGCTTCCATTACGCAGGGTTCAACCTTCTCCTCAGAGTATACATGGGGAATCGTTGGGTCAACAGGTCTTGAACATAGCATGGGAGTGAGTGTAGGAGCTGACTTTACAATGGGTATTGGTATTGGAACAAGAACAGACATTGAAAGCTCAGTGACTGACAATTACACCTTAAACACCTCTGCTGGTGGAGGAGAATCTTACACCCAGGAAGTGACTATTGAAGAAACCATATCTACAAGTAGTGACCCTTATTATGTGGGGGCTGATGGAGATTTATACATTGGTAAATCATACAACATGAACTTTGGAGTCTCTAATAATTTAACCCTACTTCCTCAAGCCGTTTGTGATGCAGGAGCTGCGTGTAAATCAGATTCTTCTATCAGTATTAATGGAACAAAATACAGAATAGGGTTACAAAAAGGGTTTACTATGAGTCCTACAGGATACAACACCTACTTTGTTTATTCTGAAAAACACATTAAAGAAGAGTTAATTCCAGATTTAGAAGAACTAAGAAATCAAGAACTTCAAAAAAGTTATTATACTGTTCACTTCACCAATACAAACGACCCTAAATTTGGGTCTAACAATGACGACTTATTGTGGGGTGGATTAGCTTCTACTGGTACACCATACCAAAAGGAGGCTGCAGATACAACAGGACCGAGTTACACTTTCTCTAGAACGTGGGGACCCAATGAAGTACAAACCGATTCGGTGCGTTGGTACAACCAACAAATTCGTTTATGGAAAGAAGCTATTGCCAAAAACGAAAAAGAAAAACTTAACGCGATAAATGGTCAGTCTTACACAGCAGCCGGAAATAATGGAGCAATTGGGAATGATACAGACAGAAGTGGTGTATTACTTAACCAAGAAGTAGATGAACTTGAAGAAAATATTTCCTTTAGTTCAGGAACAACTGTAAACCGTTCTACAACATTGACCAATGCCATTTCTTGGAATAGTTCGTTTGAAGTAAACGTTTCTTACGAATTAGCATTGGAAACTGAGGCCAAACTCAGTAATACGGGAATCACTACCAATCACAGTATTTCACTAGGTTTGGAACAATCTAACGCTTGGTCTACAGGTACAGTTAGATCTACCAACTTTGCATTCACATTAGAAGACAACGATGTTGGTGACTTCTATTCTGTAGATGCTTTGGATGGAGGATCTGTAAACGGACCTATCTTTAAAATCCAAGGAGGGCAAACTTCTTGTCCGTACGAAGCTGCAGATTCAACAGATTTCTACAATCCTGGAACTCCTTTACAAATTGCTACACAGCAAAGAGATCTTCCTGCAGTAACCATTACACCAGGAACACAAGTCGGAATACCTGCAACGCAAGCCGCAACCTTCCAAATAACGATGTCTAACTTAAATCAAGATGATGACAGATACTATAAATTGGAGGTGGATCAATCTTCAAATCCAGATGGTTTAATCCTTCTTATCGATGGTTTAAATCCAAATCAAACGTTCTTAATCCCTGCAGGGTCTAGTATTATCAAAACATTGACGGTACACAAGGGACCTGTTGAATATGATTACACAGACGTTCGACTTGTATTAAAATCAGATTGTGAGTCTTCCATTCAAGATGATGCGAGCTTTAACGTAAACTTCATACCTACATGTACTCCCGTAGAATTTGTAGGACCTAACCAAAACTGGGTGCTCAACAACTCAAATTCAGATACACTTTCTATTTTATTTGATCAGTATGACGTAAACTTTCCAGATTTTGAAAAAGTCGTTTTCAAATACAAAGCTGCAAGCTCATCGTCATGGATACACGCTGAAGAATTCTTCAACCAAAGTTCAGCAGGTACAGATACTTTATTGCTTGCTGCCGGTGGACAAACTTCCTATGATTGGGATGTTTCCAACTTGATTGATGGACTTTACGACGTTCAGTTAGAAACCGTTTGTCCTAACAATGTGAAAGCCAACTCTACCATCCTTACAGGAACGATGGATAGATTGAGCCCTCACCTCTTTGGTCAACCTTCTCCAGCAGATGGAATACTTTCGCCAAATGATGAAATTATGATCACTTTGAACGAAAGCATCAACGACGGTTTATTGAATCAAACCTTGAACTTCGATATAAGAGGTGTGTTGAACAATACAGACATTGAACACTTTACGTCGCTTTACTTTGATGGAACAGACGAATTAAATGTTCCTGCGGGTATAAATCTAGATGATCAACCCTTTACAGTAGAATTCTGGGTAAAACGCGATGTTTTACAAGCAGGTTCTATCGTACGTCAAGGTACAAGTACAAACTTCGATTTAGGGTTCGATGCAAGTAATGCTTTAAGTTTGACAATTGCAGGAAATACCATTAACGCAGGCGCAATAACAGACAATAACTGGCACCACGTTGCAGTTATACATGATGGAACTTCTACCGATTTTATGATAGATGGTTCTACTGTTGGTTCTGGTAGTATTGTGAACAACTACGATGGAACACTTGCAACATTAATCGGAAATGGGTTTTCTGGAAACCTACAAGATCTACGCATCTGGAACGATGCCCGTACGCTTACCGAAATTCAATTGAACTATTTGAAAGAGTTAATTGGAAACGAACAAGGATTAAAAGCTTACTGGAAATTCAACGAAGGAAATGACCTTATAGCTACCGATTATGCGCAAGAAAGAAATGCCGTATTCAATGGAGCTACATGGTCTTTTGCGCAAGATGCAAGATCGTTAAGCTTTACAGGAACCAACCACCTAGAAATTAATTCTAGCACACTTGCTTTATCGAATGAAACAGACTTCACCCTTTCTTTCTGGTTCAAGGGAGCAAATGGTTCAAACCAAACGCTATTTTCTAACGGTAAAGTAGATGCCAGTGGTGTTGGATTAAATCCAAATGCTTGGGCTGTTTATGGAAATGCATCTGGTTTGTTAACCGTTGCAAATAACGGTCACGTTCAACAGGTATCTGGTCTCAATTATTTCGATGACAATTGGCACCACTTTGCCATTGCCGTGAACCGACTGGGTAACACAAATATCTACATGGATGGTACTTTGATAAACACCTATACTTCAAACAACTACGATGGGTTTGGTGGAAGTAAAATGTACATCGGTGCTTATGGTAGAATGGAAACAAGTGGAGAAACTATAGATCAGGAATTTACTGGAAATATAGATGAAGTACGCTTGTGGAATGCCGCGAGAAAAGAAGATCAAATAGCTAGAGACAGATTCAATAGACTCTCTGGTGATGAGTTTGGATTGTTAACTTATTTCCCTTTTGAAGCTTACCAAAACAACGGTGGAGTATTAACACTTCAAGAAACATTGGGAGATCAAAACAATTCATCTTTACCAGGCTTAACGCCTTTAACGGCAAACATGATAGGAGCAACTGCTTTTGACCAAGTGGTTCCAGCCATTAAATTCGAGCGTCCCGTACAACCCGTTAACTTTAATTACGCGGTGAATGATGATGCAATCATATTTACCATTAACGAACCTTTCGAAAGAATAGAAAACACACAGTTAGACATTACGGTTCGAGACGTACGCGATGAGAATTTAAATGTAATGGAAAGTGCTGTTACGTGGTCTGCTTATATAGATAAAAATCAGGTTTACTGGTTAACGGATTACCATGAAGCAGACATTCTATTGGGTAATGCCTATAGTTTCGATGCAACCGTTGTAAACAGTTCTGGAAGTACAAAAACCATTAACTTGAGCAATTTGCCTTCATGGTTGAGCGCGAATCAGACTACTGCGCAACTCCCAGCTCTGAGTCAAATGGACGTTACCTTTACTGTACAGCCAGGGTTGAACATTGGTAATTATCAAGAAGAACTTGCCTTAAGTTCAGCAGGAATAAACTTCAACGAAATGTTCAACTTAAAAGTGAACGTTTCAGCTCAAAGTCCAGATTGGAACGTAACCACAGCTAATTTCGATTACAGCATGAGTGTTATCGGTACGATCATCATTGATAATGTGTACACCAGTGATGTAAACGATAAAATAGCCGCATACATCGACAATCAATTGGTTGGATCTGCAGACATTGTATATCACCCTTCTTCTGATAGGTACCGTTTATATTTAGATGTTTATTCAAACAGTACAAATAACGATACCATTAGCTTTAGAATTTGGGATGCAAGTGAAGGGTTAATACTCGAAAATGTACTTCCTAAACTAAACTTTGTTTCTAACGGATTAGAAGGAACAGTTACAAACCCAATTGAGTTCATAGCTGGAGATTACATAGTGAACGAATACAATTTACAAACCGGATGGAACTGGATCTCTATTAACTTGATTCAAAACAACTCTGCCGTACCAAGTGTATTTGCAGATTGGGCTCCACAGAACAATGATGTGATACAAGCCAGAGATAATTTTGATCAGTTTAGTAATGCCACGGGTTGGATAGGTTCACTTTCTAATGCAGGAGGCATCAACATTGAAGAATCCTATAAATTGAAATCTGCAACTGCAACGGACTTCGAAATCATCGGGCAAGAAATTGATGTAAACACCATGAGTATAACCGTGGTTCCAGGTTGGAACTGGATAGCATATTGGGGAAATAGTATCATCTCTGTAAATGAGGCCTTGGCTTCATTAAACCCACAAGATGGTGACATCGTTAAAGGTCAAGTCGGTTTTGCGGTCTATGATACGCAAGATGGATGGGTTGGTTCATTACAATCTTTAGAGCCTCGTGTGGGTTACATGCTTCAATCGCAAAATGGAGGAGCTTTATACTATCCTCAATCTTCTCAGATTGATATTTACAGCCCTACACTATCTAGCGTTGAAACAGCTATGAAAGATCTTGAAATTCGACCGCAAGCCTTCGAAAACAATATGTCTATGATTGCTTACTTGGATACGAATCTCAATATGAGCGACTATTATTTAGTTGCCGTTGATGAATTTGGAAACAACGTTGGTGTGAGTAATTCTACAGTTGTTAAAGGAAAGGAATATTACTTCTTAACTCTTTATGGAGGTCAGTTAACGAACTTGAATTTTGAATTACACGGAAAACATTCAGAGCACGTACTTAAAGTTCAAGAAAGTATCAATTTCAAGAGTAATGACATGGTGGGTAGTTTAGACCAACCTCAATTACTTACAATTGGCGATCAGCGAACTTACCAAACACGAGTTTACCCAAACCCAACACAAGGCGATGCAACGCTTTCGATGTACTTTGAAAACGAACAACACATTAACATCTCCGTAATCGACGCGTTGGGTAAACGTTGTGATGTAAACACTTTCAATGGTAAAGTTGAGGCAGGAAGCTTCTCTTACACGCTAAACTTAAACAAGTTAAGTCAAGGTGTATACACCGTAATCATAGAAAGCGATGCTGGAATGGAAACCCTAAAAGTAACCCTACAATAATGAAAAATATGAAAAACAGTTTAATATGCACCCTAATCATCAGCACGTGGAGCTTGGCCTTTGGTCAAGCTCCTAACTGGTCAGTTGATGGATCTTTGTACGCCCATAACATGAACATTACGGCTACACTGTTCGACAACTGTGTACAAGCCATGGAGATGGATGATGAAATAGGAATATTTCTTGGAAATGACCTAAGGGGTACTGGCAAATGTTCAAATGTAAACAATGGTGAAGGTATCATCTTCATTACCTTGTACAGTAACGTGGCCAATGGAGAAGTTTTAACCGTAAAATTTTATGATGCGAGTTTAGATCAAACTCTTGACTTAACAGACAATGACATCACATTTGTGTCCTCAGACGTTCTGGGAAACATCACCCAACCTCATCAATTTTGGATAGACTTAAAACCACTAGCAGTGAGCATAACCAACAACCAAGGTGAACTAGCCTACAGCGGTGATAGCATTGGAATAAATGGACTACAATACCAATGGTTAAAAGATGGAGTCCCTGTTAATGGAGCTAATTCGGCGACCTATACACCTATAGAGTCTGGTGATTACAGTTTACAAGTAACCGCTCCAGGATATTGTGAAGAAACTTCCAACATTGAGAATGTCTTTATAGACGTTACAGGCATAGAAGAAAACTCATTGCTTCGCATATTTCCCTATCCTGTTCCTGCTGACAACCAATTGAATTTAAACTTCCCCAACACTTTGAATGATGAAGTTTCAATCCTTCTTTTTAACAGCTTAGGTCAGGAAGTATATATGGACACAAAAAAAACACTGAACACTTCAACCTATACCCTTCCTACAAGTGGTTTAGCAAACGGTGTATATCATCTAAACGTGATCCACAAAGATGAGCGTTACAGATCTAAAATAAGCATACAACATAAATAGTTTAACATTTTTCAAACAAATCGAACCTATAACCCTTATGCTTGCTGCAACTGATTAAGCGCACTTTTAGACACGAATAATTAACCACAAAAAAGGGTTTCCCAATCGAGGAAACCCTTTTTCTATTTCTTCTAAAAAGTTCTTATTTATTGAAGTATCTCTTTTGACGAATTACCACCATCAAAATTCCTACTGTAATTGCTCCATCCGCTAAATTCCATATTGCTGGAAATATTTGTCTTCCTCCTAACCAAGGCGTTCCTTCAGGCCATTCTGCATCAAACTGAAACATGTCAACCACGTTCCCTAACAAAAACCCTGTATTACGCGCCTCTACTTGATGTTCTACACCAAAACTAGTGCACGACATAAAGTTGCCAGAACCTTCCAATTGATTAAAAGGTATGCATGGATCAAATGTAAAGATGAAATCATACAAAGCAGAATCAATTAAGTTACCTGTAGCTCCAGCGAGCACAAAAGAAAGTGCAACCAGATACTCAGTTTTAACACCCTCCTTGATTTGCTTTATGATGTAATAAATTATTCCTCCTATGGCTAAAATTCTAAAAATAGACAATGCCAACTTTCCAACTAAACCTCCGCCTAAGGTAGTACCAAAGGCCATTCCTGGATTTTCTGTATAATTCAATACAAACCAATCTCCGAGTATAGGCTCAGAAGGTGAATACGGACCATAGTTGTTTTTTACCCATATTTTAATGACTTGATCTGCTATCAAAACAAGCAAAACAAATAAACCTACGAGTAGGAACTTTTTATTTTTCTCCATCTAGCTTCCTTGCTGATTTTTAGCATCTATGCTTAAGGTAGCATGCGGTACTAATTTCAACCTTTCTTTACGAATCAACTTTCCAGTAACTCTACAGATACCGTAAGTTTTGTTTTCAATTCTTATTAAAGCGTTTTTCAAGTTTTGGATAAACTTCTCTTGACGTGCTCCCAATTGAGCAACCTCTTCTCTAGATAAAGTCTCAGAACCGTCCTCCATCATGTTAAAAGTTCTACCCGTATCATCTGTACCGTGATCATCTTTATGAGAAAGAGACCCTTGTAACAAATCTAAATCTTCTTTTGCTTCTGCTAACTTCACTAAAATCAATTCTTTGAATTCTTGAAGTTCTTCGTCTGAATATCTTGTTTTTTCTTTGGCCATGGTGTTCAGTTTTTATCGTTTAAACGGCTTAGTTACTAGGAAAACAAATATAACCTAAAAAGGGTTGCATGCAAGTCTCAGCCTCACTTTTTGAACGCTATTTATGCACAAGATATTAACCATTTCAAAATCAAGACATTTGAGAATAAGTCAATTCGCTTTCCCTCAACTTCCCCATTCCCTTACTAAAATTTACGTCTTTTGGTCTTCTTCTCCAATTTCTCGCGAAAAAAAGCAATTCTACTTTGTACTTCTCGTTGAAGACCTAACTTTGTTTACCATCAAGTCAAGGAGAAAATATTAACGTATAATACATACTTAAGATGAACAATTTTGATTACTACAACCCCACAAAGGTTGTTTTTGGAAAAGATACATACGAGAGAATTGCCAGTGAAATTGCCCTACACACCAAGGGTAAAAATGTACTCATCACTTATGGTGGCGGAAGCATTAAAAGCAACGGTGTGTACGATAAAGTAATGGCCTCTTTAAAGGAATACAATGTTTTAGAATTTGGAGGTATAGAGCCTAATCCACAATACGAAACTTGTATGAAAGCCATAAAGCTTATTCAAGAAAATGAAATTGATTTCGTACTTGCTGTGGGTGGAGGTTCTGTAATAGATGGAACAAAATTTATCGCGGCAGGTGCTACCTATGCAGGTGATCCTTGGGACGTATTGATGCGCAAAGAAGGATGTGCCTTTACAGATAGTCTTCCTTTCGGAACGGTGCTTACGCTTCCAGCAACAGGATCAGAAATGAACTCTGGAGCGGTTATCTCCCGCGATGAATTAAAGGAAAAAAGAACCATGGGCGGACCGCAATCTTTCCCTAAATTCTCTTTCTTAGATCCAACAGTGGTTGCCACGCTTCCTAAACGACAAATTGCTAACGGTATCACAGATGCCTTCATGCATACCCTCGAACAATACTTAACCTATCCTACAGAAAACAAATTACAAGAGCGTATAGCTGAAGGTATTTTAATGACTTTAATAGAAACAGCTCCGAAAGTGATGGAAGATCCATCAAATTACGAACATGCAGCTAACCTTATGTGGTGTGCTACCATGGCGTTGAACGGTACTTTACGCGCTGGAGTAGCCTACGATTGGGCCACGCACATGATAGGGCACGAACTTACTGCACTGCACGGTATAGACCACGCCAGAACTTTGGCAATTATTGCCCCACGTTTGTACGAAGTGAAATTTGAGAATAAAAAAGAAAAACTCGTTCAATACGGCGAGCGTGTTTGGGGAGCAACAGACAACAAAGCTCAAGATGCTATTGTGAAAACCAAGTTGTTCTTTGAGTCACTAGGAATAGACACCAACATTTCAGATTACGATACAAATAACGCAGATACCCCAAAAATTATTCGTCAACGCTTCGAAGAAAGAGGTTGGACAGCCTTGGGTGAGCGCGGAGATTTAACTCCGAAAGAAGCAGAAAGAATTGTTGAAATGGCTTTGTAACAAGTCATTTTATAAAAGTTAAAAACCGATGTTCTCAGTAGAGCATCGGTTTTTTAGTATGCTAATTTGACAAACGGCCGGGTCTTCCACTGTAGTCTACCCCTCAAAGCTAAAGTTGTTTATTGGGTTTTTCTTCACTCCTAATAGTCGTAAAGCCTCACCCAAAACAACTAAATCTTTTAGCGGCAGCGCTGCCGTTACACCCCCTGTTTGAATTTTACAATAAGTGCTTAAAAATCCTTGATAAACTTCACCAATACTTCAAGATCAACAGATTCCAACAAGTGCTTGGCACCCTCTATAACCTCCACAGTTGCATGGGGTAATAAGTTTGCTATCTTTTCTGTCTCTTCTCGGGAAACCATATGATCTAAACTGGCCCAACCAAGTTTAACCTCATGTTGAATTCTCGTGAAATCCTCATCCATCAAGCGAGCACCTTTTCCCATGTTAAGCATCATTGCTGCAGTTTTGGTCATGACCAATTTCCAATCTTGTGGTGCGTGTTCTTGTTTTAATTTCTCCGCAAAAACGGGCACTTTCTCCTCTACTTTTTCTGGGTTAAGCATTTTCACCTCTTTTGCAGCAGCTTCTTCTGTCCAATCGAATTTAGTTCCTAAAGTGATAATCTTTGCGATTGCTTCTGGTTTTTTCAAGGCTGCATTCAAAGCAACATAACCTCCCATACTATAGCCAAAAATATGAGCTGTAGTAATTTCATGCTCCTCCAGGTAATCCAACAAATTATGGCTGAAGTGCTCTATAGAATATTCAACTTCCAAGGCTTTGCCTCCATGACCGTCAAAATTTAGGGTATGCACATCAAAGTCTTCTGCTAATCTTTCTTTAAGTGCTACAAATTGTTGAGCGCTTCCCAAAGCACCGTGTAAGAGTATGAGGGTTTGTTTCATGTCAAAACTTTTAAGTCATCGCTAAAATAGCATCTACATTTTAGCTGAATTTACTTAACTCCAATAAAATATTCTCTTTCGCCTGCTCTTCATACTTTGCTTTAAAATAGTCGGTTTTAAAAAGGTCACCTGCTTCTAACATCTTGTTCAATACTTGTGTCCTTCCTATTTGATACATTTCGTCTGGGTAGATTTGATATTCTTTTCTGATGTTTTGATAATACCTTTTATATGTTTCAAGTGATTGACCTAAAATGGCCAAATCTATATCCATTAGAAAATTCGTGTCATTATCTTCAGATAGACCATGGAATTTTGTTTCCTCTATCATCCTAAAGACTTTATCTATTTCCGAAAAAGACGTTTGCCCTATCCTTTCCTTAAAAAGAACAGCGCTTTGATATTCGTTATCTTGTTGTGCTGCATCATACACGATGTCGTGATAAAACATGGCAAAGGCCACGGCGTCAAAATAACTGATATGTTCCTTCACCTCATCGAGGTCTACAAACATATTTTCTAAGTGCGAAAGGTTATGGTAAAACCTAGTGCTTGCTGTATAAGCAGTCTGAAGTTCATTCCAGCAAAACCCTACATAATTTTGGTCTGAAGTATAATCCTCCATTAACAGATAAAAGCGATGTTTAAGCGTCATATTCTAAAAGTAAAAATTTACCTCTCATTTGTGATGCCCGTTCCATATAAAGTCAAGCTTTCTTACTTTTGCTAACCATGGAAATTTTTCATAACATCTTTACATTACGTACCGAGGCTTCAGCTGCACTAATGCAATTGCTAAAGAAAAACACCTTAGGTACCAACGGTGCCAAATACAAACATTTGGATACAGAGCGTAGAATGCAACTGTTGTACGACCCTTTGTTTTTAAGCTTAGAACGTCATGGAAAATGTTTGGGAAATGTTACTTTTTGTAGAAGAGAAAAGCAATGGTACGTACGTTATTTTGCTTTCGATGCCTTGGTGCAAGGCGCTGGAAAAACTCCTTCTCGCAAGAAAAATTCATCCCTAAAAACGCATTTAAACGCTTTCTTTTCGGATAAACTACAGTCTGGGG
The DNA here is from genome assembly GCF_900116425.1 of Lishizhenia tianjinensis. Taxonomy (GTDB): domain Bacteria; phylum Bacteroidota; class Bacteroidia; order Flavobacteriales_D; family Crocinitomicaceae; genus Lishizhenia; species Lishizhenia tianjinensis. The sequence continues at coordinate 263,510 of NZ_FPAS01000004.1, forward strand.
AGGCCAAAAGCTTTTATGCCTATATAGATCCAAAGAATGTAAAGTCGCTTTGGATGAGTGCGCAATTCAATTTCTTAGTGAAAGCCAACATAGCCACGCAAACCTTTTCTAGGAGAAATCCTAAACGTAAAATTACTGTAGAAATACTGACGGATCATGCCAAAATAAAAAACTTGGTTCGTGAACATTTTGCCCATCAAAAGTACTTTTTCGACCATCACATTTACTCCAATACAGATCCATTTTATATTGCTAAACAAGGAACTGAAATTATTGCCTTTGGAAAATTCCATTACGCCAATTGGGTGTTTGAACGTTTACCTGGTAAAATGGGCGCTTTGTTAACCAAAGTTATTCCCTACCTACCCGGGCTCCGAAAGATAATTAAACCCAAAGCTCATAGTTTTTTAGCACCTGAGGCAGTTTGGGTAAAAAATGAGGACCCAAAACTTTTATCTACCTTTCTTGAAAGTGTTTTACACGCCGAAAAGCGCAACCTCATCTTGTGGTGGATAGATGAAAAAAGCAAGCTTTACCAACAAGTAAAAGACAAGGTAAACTGGGGTTTACTGCATAAAATTAATGGAGTACACGAGGTGAATTTTGTTGAAATCAACGCATCTAATGATGCTACACTCTTTGAAGAAGAAGTGTACAGCTGTGCTTTCGATTTCATTTAAACAAAAAATACCACGCAAGTAAATCAAATGGCACAATTCAATTTACCGCAATGGTATTTTAAATAAGGAATGATTCGAGAGTTCCTTAGGTTTGTGGGTTAAGTTGCAGGTATTGTTTTCTTCCCAAGGTTAGGAAATAACTAAATACCAGTCCTGCACCAAGTACACCAAGTGCAAATGGATTAAAGCCATAAACCAACGGACCATCATAGAGATACATACCCAATATCATTATTCCAAATGCCAGGAAAAGATAGTTGGAGCATTTAAATCCGCTGAGTACAATTTCTTTTTGTTCATTTTCTTGAAGGGATACTTCTACGCGCTTAGAAGAACACCAATCAATTTTTGCATGAACCACATAATCTCCCGGAGGTAAATTAAGTGTTTGCGAGCAGCCATCAGCTATTTGGGTAATTTCTACGTCGTCTAAATAGATCTTTATATCGCGTAGCTTATTGGCCCAGGCTGAAGACCTGTTAATAATAAGTTGTGTCATAGTTTTAGTGTGTTTGGCCTAAAATTGTGAATTTTTTCCGAAAACACGAAAATCTAACAAGGTTTTTTCCTAAGAAGTTAGTTCTTAGAAAGCCTCTCCTATAGTAAGATAAAACCCTGAAGACTCTTTAGAAAGTGCATAATCTATGCGCAAATTGATTTTTCTTTCCTTATCCAACAGAAAGCGAAGTCCTAATCCTGCTGTGGTTTTTACATGTTTCAAGGCAAATTGAGAAAACGTGGGAGCAACAACTGCATTGCCCACAAAAGCTACCGCTCCAAAACGCCACCATACCGGTGTTCTATATTCCGTTTGCCACCCCAATAATTGCTTATCTCTGTAAAACCCTTGGTAATATCCGCGCATTTTTTTGTTTCCTCCCAACATAGAAAGATGAAAGAACGGAGCATCTCCTGCGATGAAACGACCATAAACGTAAGTCGCCAACACCCTATCTTTTTTCAAATCAAAATATTTGATAGCATCTATCTCGCTTACATTGTAGGTATAATCACTCCCAAATACGGGAGAATAAAAGGTAGAATTTGCACGAATTTGATAACCTTGAGTAGGATAAAAGGTGCTGTTGCGTGTATCGTATCTGGCCGACATCCCTAAACCGGAAATAATTCCACCTCCCATACCCAATAAATTTTGAGTATAGATTATCCCCATAGTATCTAAACGGGTAAAATTCATTTGATCAAAAACATACTTCACCCCTACATAGGTTGCCGGATACACTCTTTTTTCGAAAGTTGCTCTTAAGCGTGCAAAGTTGAGATTATAAGATTCGAGAGAACGCTCGTCATTGCCTATGCCATGAAAGTAATAGAAATACTTGTAATAGCCTATTTCACCATTGAGGTTATAGGCGTTTTTCTTCATCCAAACGTCAAATGAAGCATAAGTAAGGATTTGTTTCTCTTGGGTGTAGGCTCCACCTAGGGCAATTTGAGACCAATTTAGGCTATCTTTCTGATAAGGATCAGTTTTAAAACTTAAAAATCCAGCAACTCCTCCGGCCCATCTGGTTTCAGGTTGATAATAAAGTATAGGCAGGCCCACTACTTTTATCTTTTGTTTGAGTGTATCTGCTTGACTCAAACTAAAAAAGCACGAAAAACTAAAAAAGGCAAATAGTATAAGTTTTCCGTGCTTCATAAACATGCGTTATATCATATACGATAGAACTGGGTAACTGGATTTTAGTTCTCCAACTCTATTAAAACAGGACAGTGGTCTGACCCCATAATTTCATTGAGTATCTGCGCTTTTTTCACGCGAGGCATTAAAGATTCTGACACCAAGAAATAATCAATTCTCCAGCCTACGTTCTTTTCTCTAGCACCACCGCGGTAACTCCACCATGAATATTTTACTTGATCGGGGTTCAACGCTCTAAAGGTATCTACCAAACCATTACTGGTAAAGGCATCCATCCCATCAATTTCTTTTTGGGTAAACCCTGCACTTTTATCGTAATTCTGTTTAGGTCGTGCTAAATCTATCTCTTTGTGCGCCACGTTAAAATCACCACAAATAATTACAGGTTTACTTTTTTCGAGGTCTTTGACATAATTCAACAAAGCCTCATCCCACGTAGTTCTGTAATCTAAGCGAGAAAGATCATTTTTAGAATTCGGAACATAAACGGTAACCACAAAATAGTCTTCATATTCTGCACAAGTTACGCGACCTTCTTGATCGTGTTCTTCAATTTTTAAATCAAAATCTACTGCTAACGGTTTTTCTTTCGAAAGAATAGCCGTTCCAGAATACCCTTTCTTTACGGCAGAATTTGAATAAATATGATAATCTTTAAATCCTTCTAATGCTTCTGCCACCTGATCGTCTTGTGCTTTCGTTTCTTGTAAACACAAGATATCCGGATTCATTATTTCTACATCTCGTGCAAAATCTTTCTTTAAGATGGCACGAATTCCATTGACGTTAAAAGATACTATTCTCATACCCGTAAAAATAGAAATTCTAAAGGGTTTGTAGACTTAAGTAGAAAAAGAAAGGCATAAAAAAAGGTCCAACAATCTACACTGTTGAACCTTTAAAACTGTTGCTCTCTCTAATTTAGGCCATTACCGGTTTTTCGTAAGTATAACCAACTCCTTTAATGGTTCTAATGGTCTGATCACCTATTTTCTCTCTTAATTTTCTAATGTGGACATCTATAGTTCTTTCCCCAACTACGGTATCATTTCCCCAAACTTTATCTAAGATTCTTTCTCTTGTAAATACCTTACCTGGAGCTGAAAGTAGAAGTTCTATCAATTCAAATTCCTTTTTGGGGAGTAATACATCCGTACCATTGTTTACCAAAACAAATCTTTCTTTATCTATATAATGTACTTGATTTCCACTTTTAGGAGAGCTCGATTGAAAAGTCGATCTTCTCAACAAGGCTTCTATTCTAGAAAGTAATAATCTTGGACGGATAGGTTTGGTAATATAATCATCCGCACCTGCGTCAAAACCAGCGATTTGCGAATAATCTTCAGCTCTAGAAGTCAACATAGCAATAACTGGCTGGTTAATATCTTCTATATCTCTAATGGTTTGACAAACCTCTATACCATCCATTCCAGGCATCATCACGTCTAATAAAACCAAATCAGGTCGTACTTTTTTAACAAGTTCAACTCCGCTAATTCCGTCGTTTGCCTTATGTACATTGTAACCTGCTTTTTCAAGATTGTACTCGAGCATACTAAGTATATCTTGTTCGTCGTCTACTAATACAATTTTCTTAGATGTCATTTCTTTTGGTATTTGCCACAAAACTACCTTATGCATATCACGCTAACCTTTCTTTCAGGTTAAGCTATGTTTAACAAATAAGAGTTTATGTTAAGCAAATATTAACAAGCATTTATTTGCTCAAAATTCATGAGAAAAAACACCCAAACCCCTTGCTATTACTGAGGTTAACCATTTCGTAACATTACTTTAAACAACTAATAAAGCAGGGGTTACCTCACAGTAACAATGTTGCCTCATCTTTGCCCCGAAATAAATAATTAAAATGAAAAAGAAAACACAAATCGTAGGAATGGCATTAGTTGCAGGGGCACTAACTTTAGGAACCGTTTCATGTAAAGAAAAAGGTTGTATGGATGAAACTGCCATCAACTATAACGCAGACGCAGAAAAAGATGATGACTCATGTGAGTATGCTACTGGAGATGAAGTAAAAAAATCAGGAGAGATTTCATCAGATGAAACTTGGACTGCAGATAAAGTTTACGTTTTAGAAGGTAGAGTTTTTGTTTCTTCAGGAGTTAAATTAACGATTGAACCAGGTACTATTATTAAAGGTGCTGAAGGAACAGGTACAAATGCATCTGCATTAATCATTGCAAGAGGAGCAACTATAGACGCACAAGGTACAGCTGCAAAGCCAATTATCTTTACTTCAATTTTAGATAACATCGAGGTTGGACAAACTTCTGGAACTAACTTAGACGAAACTGATACAGGTAAATGGGGTGGTATTATCGTATTAGGAGCTGCACCAACATCAGCTGAGAACGGTGATACAGAAACTCAAATCGAAGGTATTCCAGCTACAGAAGCTTACGGAGCATTCGGTGGAACTAACGCTGCTGACAACTCTGGAATCATGACATACATCTCTATCCGTCACGGTGGAGCATTAATCGGAGCTGGTAACGAAATCAACGGTTTAACTTTAGGTGGAGTTGGTAACGGAACTACTATCAACAACATCGAGGTTATGTCTAACTTAGATGACGGAATCGAATTCTTCGGAGGTACAGTAAATGTTGACAACGCTATCGTTGGTTTCCAAGGAGATGACGGAATCGATATCGACATGAACTACTCTGGAACAGTAAACAACTTCTTTGTAATTGGAGGAGCTGATTCTGACGAAGGTTTAGAAATTGACGGACCAGAAGGATCTACATACACAGATGGAATGTTCACGTTGAAAAACGGAACAGTAATCACAGCTGTTGGAGCAGGATCTGGATCTGATTTAAAATCTAAAGCACAAGGAACAATTGAAAACGTTGTTTTCTCTGGATACGCTACAAATGCAATGAAATTCAGAACTTCTTTCTCTGATGCTGGAAACTGTACAGTTAAATCTGACGCTTTCACGCACCTAACAGTTGATGGTACATTAGTATTCACAAATGTTGAAGTAGTTGGAGCTGCTAACGTTGAAAACGCAATCTCAGTTTACACAGGTACTGATGGTGCTGAAGGTTGTGTTACAGCTGTAGAAGAAGCTGCTGCAGAACTTGCTGCTAACCCAGCTATCGTTTCTACTGCAACAGTTGGAGGTGATGCATCTGCATTCTCTTGGACTTGGGCTGCTGCTAAAGGAAAATTATAATTCGACACACTGAATTAATTAGAGTATATAAAAAGAGAGAGCGCTTACTTCGGTAGGCGCTTTTTTTTTGCCCAATTTTTTTTCGACGATCGATCTCCCTAAAAATGGCTGCACATCCCGCCAATAAAGGGCTTAATATTGGCTTAACATTACTTTAAAAGACTAATAAAACACAGATCACCTCACAGTAACAATGTTAGCTGATCTTTGCAGCGCATTTAAGTCTAAACACAAATTAAATCAAGTACTTAAACGCACAAAAACAAATACAAAAAAAGGTCAGTTGCCTGAACAACAATTGATTATTAGAATTTAAAGGTTATGAAAAATTTATTATTCTTAGGTATCACATTTTGCTTGTTAACCTTAACGAGTTTTGCCCAAGAGAAAGGAACAATCCAAGGTAACGTTACAGACGCTAGTACTGGAGAAGGGGTGCCTTTCGTTAAAGTTTCTCCTGTTGGATATTCTATAGGTGTGAACACTGGATTTGATGGAGAATACGTTTTAAGATTAAACCCAGGGACCTACACAATTAGCTTTACTGGATCGGCTGATCACGATGAGCATTCAGAAGAGGTAGTTGTTGAGGCTGGAAAAGTGGTAGACTTAAACGTAGCGCTTGTTCAACCCGAAGAGTTAAAAGAATTAAACGAGGTTCAAATTATTGCAACGCGTTTAAATGCTAACTCTATTGAAGCAGGTAATGCTAAAAAGGAGCAAGAAAAAGCAACAGTTGAGGTAATGACAGCTGAAGCTATCAAACAAACTCCAGTAAACAACGTTGCACAAGCCGTACAACAAATACCTGGTATTTCTGTTGTTGGTGGTAAAGATGTTTTCGTTAGAGGATTAGGAGATAGATACACAAAAACTGTATTGAACAGTATGTCTATCCCAGGTTTGGATCCAGACAAAAACTCTGTTCAAATGGACATCTTCCCTACTACGGTTGTAAGTAACATTACTGTATACAAAACGTTTACTCCTGACTTGCAAGGTGACTTCGCAGGAGGTGTAGTAAACATTGAAACAAAAGATTTACAAGAGAAAAAGACTTTCCAAGTAAAAGCTGGTTTGGGTTACAATACTCAAGCATCATTAAGAAATGACTTCTTATTGTACCAAGGAGGTAAATTGGACTTCTTAGGATTTGATGATGGAACTCGTAAAATGCCTGTGAGTCCTTTCGTAAAATTCCCAGACCCTACACAAAACGACCCTAAGTTAACTGCTTTAACTTCTCAGTTTAGCGGAACTATGGCAGCTTCACAAATGTTCTCTGGTTTAAACCAAAACTATGGTTTAGTATTAGGAAACAAAAGAGACAGCGTTTTTGGAAAAGAAAAATTGACTTACGGTTACAACTTGGTTGCGAACTACAGAAATAACTATGACTTCGTTGAGGAAGTTGTTTTCAACGAATACAGAAAAGACCAAGATTTAAGCATTAACGAAATTTACAGAGATAGAACATCTACTGGTTCTATGGGAGAGCACGAGGTAACTTGGTCAGCATTATTTGGTCAATCATTAAGAGTACAAAACGGTGCTACTTACACGTTGACAGCATTCCACACACAAAGTGCTTTATCTCAAGCTGCGCACTTAATGCAAGAGAACTTTGAATCTAACCCAGGTTTATTAGAGAAAAATGGATTACAGTACACACAACGTTCTGTATCTAACTTAAACTTTGCAGCAAAACAACGTGTAAACGACTGGAAATTGAACTGGAAAATTACACCAACTTACTCTTCTATTTCTGACCCAGACGTACGTTCTACAGCCTTAGAAGTTTTTGATGAAGAGGATGGATCTCGTATTTACGCTTTGAACCAAGCGGTAGGTGCTGAAATCAAAAGAACATTTAGATCTTTAACTGAATACAACCTTTCTGCTCGTTTTGATGCTGAAAGAGATATTACTTTCCGCAAAGGAAAAGAAGATTCTATCGTCTCAACTTTGAAATTTGGAGCAATGAATACGTACAAAAACAGAACGTTTGACGTATACGATTACATCTTCTTGGTTGAAAATGCAAATGGATACAGTGGAAACCCTGATGACTACTTCAAACCAGAAAACATTTGGAGTGTTGAAACAGACAAAGGAACATACGCAAAAGGAGAGCGTGAATTAGCAAACTCTTTCCAAGCCGCACAAAACGTTGGAGCTTTATATGCAATGCAGGTGTTGCCTATCAACAATAGATTAGAGTTTGTATACGGTGCAAGAGTTGAAAAAGCAGATAACTTCTACACAGGACAAAACTCTTCTAACACGATAACATACAACAACGAGCGCGTATTGAATGAATTAAATGTATTACCCTCTTTAAATGTGAAATACAGACTTTCTAATCCTGACTCTACAAAAGTGAAAATGAACTTGAGAGCTGCAGTTTCTAAAACAGTTGCAAGACCTTCTTTCAAAGAAAAATCTATCTCTCAAATTTATGACCCTATTCAAGGTAGACGTTACAATGGTAACATCGACTTAGTACAGACAGACATCTACAATGCTGACGTGCGTTGGGAAGCTTACTTAGAGCACTCACAAGTATTCTCTGCAAGTGCATTCTACAAGAAGTTTATCAACCCTATAGAAGTTGTTTCTTTCGACGTTGCACCGAGTGAAATCAAACCAATCAACGCAGGTGAAGCAGACATCTTTGGATTTGAATTTGAGGTAAGACAAAGAATTACAGACTTCAATGCGAAGCCAGGAGAAAACAAATCATTGTTCTTTGGATTAAACGCTACTTACGTAAACTCTAGAATTGACATGTCTAAAGTGTTAATTGACAAAGGAGACGAAACAGTAACTGAGCAACAAATAAGACAAGAGAATGCAAGAACAGGAGAAGTTATTGGACAATACAGAACAATGGCTGGACAGTCTCCTTACATCATTAACTCTTACTTAAACTTTATGAACTCAGAAGCTGGTTTAGAAATGAACTTAAGCTACAACGTTCAAGGTAAGCGTTTATCAGTAGTAGGTATTGGTAGATTACCAAACGTATACGAGCAACCCTTCCACTCATTAAACTTGAAAGTATCTAAGTACTTTGGAGAAGATGACCAATGGAAAGCGAGCATCTCAGGAAGAAACTTGTTGAACCAAAAACGTCAAAGAATTTACGAATCTTACAAATCAGATTCACAGATTTACGATTCTTTCTACAGAGGTATGAGTTTCTCTGCATCGATCACTTACAATCTGAAATAAAAAATCAAAAAAGCTATCCGTTCAAATAGCGATATCTAAGAAGGGAAAACGCTGTCCATATCATTTGGGCAGCGTTTTCTTAGTTTAAATCACTTATTAAAAGTTCAAGGCTGAAAACTGTAGCTTAGCTTAAAAAGGAATAAACATCTTTTAATTATATTCGTGCCATGGCAAAAGACATAGAAAAATACAATAAGCGAGGATTACAGACCAGTTACGTTTCTGTAATCGTTGGTATTTCTCTGGTCCTTTTCATGCTGGGTATGGTTATCGGTACCTATTTATGGTTTGAAAACTTGCAAAATGCTTCTAAGGAGAATATAGAAATAGACCTCTTCTTTGACCCTTCTTTGAACAACTCTGATATTAAATTCATAGAGCAAGATTTAAAGAAGTTTGAACAAATTAAGGAAGCTTGGTTTGTTTCGCCAGACAGAGCCTTGGAGGTTTTTAATGATGGAAACTCTGAGGAAATTAATGCCATAAAAGAAATCTACGAGGGTGAAAGTCCATTACCTCCATCCATCACTTTCCACCCTAAAGCGAGTATAGCTACACCAGAGGCGATAAAGACGCTAAAAGCTGAATTGTTGGCCGCTTATCCCAATAAGATTACAGAAATCAATTACAACGAGCAAGAATTAGAAAATGTAAACCTTGGTTTTTTAAAGGCCATTTATGTTTTCGCCATTTTGGCATTTTTGCTCATCATAGTTGCTTTTGCGATTATAAACAATACCATTCGTTTGTCTCTTTACAGTAAACGATTTACCATTAAAACCATGCAATTGGTGGGTGCAAAACCAAGATTTATTCGTCGCCCATTTTTATGGCATTCTATTTTACAAGGAGTAATTTCCGCGATATTAGGAATGGCCTTGTTAACGGGAGCCTTTTTTGTAATTGAAAGCTATTTCTTTAGTATAGATATAGACTATACAATAATGAATCTTGGAATTTTGTTTGGGTCACTACTCGCGCTCGGAAGCATCATTAGCATTTTATCTACTTGGTTTGCTCTTAACAAATATTTGCGCAAGAAACTCGACGATTTATATTAATTTAGTACCATGGAATCAAAAGACAGTAACAACAGATTTGTTTTTGCCAAAGAAAACTACATCTACTTAATAGCAGGAATTGTTTTAAACATCATTGGTTTTACCCTTATGCAAGGTGGAGGAGCTGAAGATCCTAACGCTTTTAATGCAGAAGAACTTTTCTCTGAAGTTCGTTTAACGGTTGCTCCTATTTTGATTATTCTTGGATACGCCGTGATCATCTGGGGGATAATGAAAAAACCTCGTAATTCAGGTTCTACAAAATAACATACTCCTTACATGGATATTTTAGATGCTATCATCCTTGGATTAATTCAAGGATTAACAGAATTTTTGCCCGTCTCTAGTAGTGGGCATATTTTTTTAGGTCAAGTAATGATGCAAAAGTTCTCAGAAGAACCTTTGTTATTTACCATCGTTCTCCACTTGGCAACGGCTTTAAGTACGGTTGTTATTTTTTGGAAGGACATCATTTCTATCTTCAAAGGATTGTTTCAATTCAAGAACAACGCCGAAACTAAATTCTCTTTATACATCGTTTTATCTATGATTCCTGCAGGAATTGTAGGCTTAACTTTAGATGATTTAATTGATTCTATCACCCAAAAAGACAACCAGTATTTTGGATTGATCATCGTTGGAGCCTGTTTACTTTTTACAGCTGCCCTACTCTATTTTACTGAAAAAAGTAAAACGCAAACCAAAGAAATCAATGCCAAGAATGCCTTTATTATAGGAGTAGCACAAGCTATAGCCGTTCTCCCGGGTATCTCTAGATCGGGTTCTACCATTGCAACCGGAATTTTATTAGGTGTGAATCGCGAAAAAATGGCGCGCTTCTCTTTCCTTATGGTTTTACCCCTTATTGTAGGTGCCATGTTAAAGAAAGGAAAAGATTACATTGATGCTGGCGGTGAAAACACTATAGAAACCTTACCACTTATCGTTGGATTTATAGTAGCTTTCTTTACAGGACTTGTTGCCTGTAAATGGATGATTGCTTTGGTGAAGAAAGCTAAATTGACTTCCTTTGCAATTTATTGTGCTGCAGCAGGTATTGTAGCCATTAGTTACTCTCTATTTTTCGTATAATGGATTTTAAAGCAGGTGAGGTTTTAATCGTAGACAAACCTTTAGAATGGACATCTTTTGATGTAGTGAATAAACTACGTTGGAAGTTGCGTAAAAAATACGACCAGAAAAAATTTAAGGTTGGTCATGCTGGAACTTTAGATCCACTAGCTTCTGGACTTTTGATTATTTGTACAGGAAAAGCCACGAAGATGAGTCAGGAACTCATGGCGGAAGACAAGACCTACACCGGTACTATTCTTTTAGGAAAAACCACACCAAGTTTCGACTTAGAAACAGAATACGATCAAGAATTCCCAACAGATCATATCACTCCAGAGCTTTTAGAAGAAGTAAGACAAAGTTTTATTGGAGAGCAATTGCAAACACCTCCTGTATTCTCAGCGAAGAAAATAGATGGAAAACGCGCCTATGAAAGTGCTCGAAAAGGGGTAGAAATTGAGATGCGTAAGAACTTAATCAACATCACCTCTTTTACCATAGATAGTAGTAGGTTCCCCGAAATAGATTTTGAAGTTTCTTGTTCAAAAGGAACCTATATTAGATCTATTGCTAGTGATTTTGGAAAAAAATTAGAAAGCGGAGGAACTTTAACGGCATTGCGTCGTACAAAATCTGGAGACTTCACAATTGACACGGCCAAGACAGTTGATGAATGGCTTGAAATTATTGAAGAAACAGAAGTATCTGCTACAGAATAAATTTATTAACTTTGTAGCCCTCTTTGCGGAAGAAAAAGGACCATAAATTATTATTTATCACTGCATTACTCCTCAAAACAGTAAGTTTTGTGTTAAATAAGAACTGTGCCTAGCGCGGGAGAAAACGCAAGTATTTTTAATTATCGCACCGTAATGCGAGTAAAAATTAGTTTAACACATGAAATTATCAGAGTTCAATTTTGAATTGCCAGAAGAATTAATTGCTGAATACCCTAGCAAAAACAGAGATGAGTCGCGCCTTATGGTTGTGCACAGAGATACTGGTAAAATAGAACACAAGCTTTTCAAAGACGTAATTGACTACTTCGATGAAGGAGATGTAATGATAAGAAACAACACCAAAGTATTTCCTGCTCGTATGTACGGAAATAAAGAAAAAACAGGTGCGAAGATTGAAGTTTTCTTATTGAGAGAATTGAACAGAGAGAGCTTGTTGTGGGATGTATTGGTTGACCCAGCAAGAAAAATTAGAATTGGAAACAAACTTTACTTTGGAGATGATGAATCTTTAGTAGCAGAGGTAATAGACAATACTACATCTAGAGGTAGAACTTTACGTTTCTTATTTGACGGTACTTACGAAGAATTTAAAGCAAAGATTACTGAATTAGGAGAAACGCCACTTCCAAAATACATCAAAAGAGAAGTTGAGGAAGAGGATGAAGAAAGATACCAAACTATATATGCTTCTGAAGAAGGAGCTGTAGCAGCACCAACTGCAGGTCTACACTTTTCTAAAAACTTATTGAAGCGTTTAGAAATCAAAGGAATTGATTTTGCTGAAATCACACTTCACGTTGGTTTGGGAACATTTAGACCCGTTGAAGTTGAAGATTTAACAAAACACAAAATGGATTCTGAGCAAGTTACCATTACACAGAAATGTGCTGATAAGGTTAACGAAGCGAAGAAGAACAAGAAGAAAGTTATAGCGATTGGAACCACGTCTATGCGTGCAATTGAATCTTCTGTTTCTACAGAGAATTTATTGAAGCCTTTCGATGGTTGGACCAACAAATTTATCTTCCCTCCATACGACTTCAGCATTGCTGATGCCATGATTACAAACTTGCACACACCTTCTTCAACTTTATTGATGATGGTTTCTGCTTACATGGGTCATGACTTGATGATGGAAGCTTACCAGGAAGCAATCAAAGAAAAATACAAATTCTACTCTTACGGAGATGCAATGTTAATCTTGTAAGAAAGTTCATACATTAAAAAGGCGGTCTAGTTTAGTCCGCCTTTTATATTTTATGTTTACGCTAAGCTCCAATTGTGGAAGCAATAATTGTTACAATAACGGCAACCCCTAAAACCGCAACATTAGTAATACCACTTCTCCTCGCATTACTTTCAGCCTCTTTTCTATTCTTTCTTTCCGTTTTCACATAGGCAATATGTGAAGCTATGCTATCATTATTTGGTTGAAAATTGGAGGGATCCATTACTACTGCTAACCCTTTCATGTATTGTCTAATTTCTCGCTTTCTATTTACTCTAAACTCTCGGTTATCCAGTAAGGTATCTACAAGTAATCGTCTGTTATCAACTTCAAAAAAATCCTGTCCGAATTCCACATTAACCAAGGCATTCGCCCCTAATTTATGGGCTTCGTATTTCAGGTTGTTCACCAGCTGCTCTTCGGAGAACCAATCACTTCCTATCAGCTCTATGTAAGCCACTTTATTATAATCTGGGACCTCTTCTTCCGCTAAGAAATAAAGTGGAATTTCAACATTATTAGGAAGTACCTGCTCTTGCTTTGCAACTACAAGAATATTTTTCTCTACAGGTGCGGGAGCTAAACGATCGGGATTGACACAAGCACTTAAGGAAACGATGGCTATTACGCTCAAGGTGGTAAATATTTTCATTCTATTACTATAAGGGTGATGATTTAAAAGTAATCAATGCTTTACATCTATGCAACTCAAGTTCAGCGTTTAAAACTTTCACTTAGGGATAGGAGGGGCAGCTCCCCAACCTTCTTGGGGACTATACCGGATAGCCCGACCCCAATTTTTCATTGGGGGAAGTGCCAAAAAAAACTTACTCCCAAAATCTTATTATCTTTAGAGGAGACCAAAAAACTATGAGAAAAGAAATCAAACTTGCCGTCTTAATCGATGGCGATAATATACCTTCAAAATACATCAAGGAGATGATGGAGGAAATTTCAAAATACGGTTCTCCGACGGTGAAAAGAATTTATGGAGATTGGACCAAGCCTCAGCTTTCTAAATGGAAAAATGTGCTGTTAGAAAATGCGATTAACCCCATACAGCAATACAGTTACACGCAAGGGAAAAACGCTACGGATTCGGCCATGATCATAGATGCCATGGACATACTTTATTCGGAAAAAGTGGATGGATTTTGCATTGCCTCTTCAGATTCCGACTTCACCAAATTAGCCACTCGTTTGCGAGAAGCCGGTTTATTGGTTTACGGTATTGGAGAGAAGAAGACCCCTGAACCCTTTATTGTTGCCTGCGACAAATTCATTTACTTAGAAATCCTACACAAGGAAGAGGATGACAGTACGAATAAATCCAAACCAAACATCGATAAAATTACACCGAAAGTGATGCGCTTGTTGAAGACTACGGTAGCTGACACGGCAGATGATGATGGCTGGGCATTTATGGGAGATGTAGGAAGTTTGTTGTTGAAAAAGCAATCGAATTTTGACCCTAGGAATTTTGGGTATGAGAAGTTGACGCCTTTGTTTGAGGGAGTGAAAGGTTTTGAGATTGAGAGGAGGGTGCAGGAGAATAGTAGGTTTAAGTTGGTTTATGTGAAAAACAAATAAATCATTGATTCACCGCAATTCTGCCAAATTTTTGGATAAGGGCGAAATTCTTCATAACTTCTGGTTGTAATCAACCTAAAATATTATGAACTTATCTGAATTCTACAGCAGATACAGCGATGAACAAAGTTGTATCTCCTTCTTGAAAAATCATCTTGAAAAAAAAGTAAGTTGTTGCTCCAAATGCTCTGCAAAAAAACTCGTATGGAAGGAAAGTTTTGCAGGTTGGCGCTGTGCAAAATGCTCCACGCGAATTTCTTTGAAAAGTATATCCTTCATGAGGGATAGCAACCTTAGTTTCGTGGAGTGGATGGAATTAATTTTCCTGGTCTTACACGGTAAGAAATCAAGATCTATTTCTGAAATTCTTCGTTTATCACGACAAACACGTCATGATACCGTTTCCTATGCTGTAAAAAAAATAAGACAGGAATTAATTGACACCAAACTGAAAGCAGACGCCGAATTTTATGATTTGATTGAATTTGATCACGATAGTGATGAAATTGGATTGAACTCCATTGACACACCTGGCATTCCCACTACCATTAAGATTTTTATTAAGCCATCGAAACTCAAAAGACAAGACCAAATCTATTTAGAAATTTCAGGAAAATATCACCTAGATATATTATCAACGAAAATTTCGAGACATCTATCTCCACAATACAGACATAAAAAGCTCTGTACTATCAAGATTAAAAATGAAGAATCGAATTCCCTTCCCTCAACAATAAATCACCTTTGGAAGAAAAAGGTAAAGGAAAATTTTATAAAATCGGTTAAGGGTATTCACCATAATTTAAGTCTTCTCTTTATGCAAGGAGTATTGAACGAATATTGCTTTAAATACAATTTAAGAAACTCTTCCCTTGACCCATTAAGTGCCTTTATGCAACTTTTCGAAACTAATGTTCGGCAGAATTGCGGTGAATCAAAAACTACCTAATTTTATTCTCATAATTCACTACCTTTACCCAAACACCCCACTCCCATGAAACGCATACATCTTTTCGAATTCGAAGACCTCCACTTCTTTCCTGAGTTCCTGCGCAATAGCATGACCAATTACCTCAATGCTTTTCACCGTGTTATTAAAACTAAAAACGACTTAAGCCTCGTCGTTAAAAAAGCATTAAAAATTTCCAAGGCAACCCATATACAAGACCTTTGTTCGGGAGCGGGTGGACCCATGCCCGATGTTTTGAGGGAAATTCAAAAGGATAAAGAATTTGAACATTTGCAGTTAACCTTGTCTGATTTATATCCAAATCAACAAGCGCTTAAAAAATTTGAGGCAGTAAATGATATAAACTACCTGAGCTCTCCTGTCAATGCCGCAAGCATTCCAAAACAGGAGAATACATTGGTCACGATGATATGCAGTATGCACCACATGCCACCTAAAGTTGCCAAAGAGATATTACTAAATGCTCAACACAACAATCAATGCATCTGTGTTTATGAAATTAGCGACAATAGCTATCCTATTGTTCTATTTCCGATCAACTTTCTTATTGGTCTTATCATGCCTTTTTTCGTGACTCCTTTTGTGAAAAACATCACCTGGCACCAAATACTCTTCACTTACTTCATCCCCCTACTACCTATACTAATATCTTGGGATGGAACTGTGAGTAACGTGCGTACCTATACCAAATCTGATTGGCAAGAACTTATGGGAAATGATCTAAGTGAGAAGTATACATGGGAAATAGAAACAGTAGGTGATAAAATGAAAAAAATCTACGTTTTAGGTTATCCAAAGGCGAACTAATACTACCTTTATAACGATGAAGGTAAAAGAAGCAGATCTTAAAAAACTCTATTACTCCATTGGTGAGGTAGCTGAGATGTTTGAGGTAAACACCTCTCTTATTCGTTTCTGGGAAAAAGAGTTTTCTGTTATTAAACCTAAAAAAAACAAGAAGGGGAACAGACTATTTACCCCTAAAGACATCTCCAACTTCAATAAAATTTATCACCTCGTTAAGGAACAAGGTCATACGCTAGATGGTGCTCGAAAAGCCATTAAGGAAAAAGATAATGTGTACAGCGAAAAAGATGTGGTAATTGAAAAGTTAGAAGATATAAAAGCAGCTCTACTAAGGTTAAAAAAGAACAAGTAAAAACAGCGCTTATGCTGCCTTTACTTGAGCTCCTAAACTTAAGCCTTGTACCAATTCTTTAACATACGACTTTAATTCTTCAATGTGCTGTTGTTGTTGAGGATATACATTCATCAATTTTTCCAGCAAAACTTCAAAGTCAGATAATTTTGTTTTCGTCAATTCAATTTGCTCAGCTTCCTTCTTACCTGAAATCAAGCTTACGTTTATTTCTTGCGAAAGCTCAACTAAGTTTAAACTACTCTCGTTGTAAATGCTTGAATTAGAAAACTTGTAGCCATATTTCCATGCAGAAATACATAAGTTCTTAGCGGTTTCATACAAATGTGTCATGTCAATTAATTTTGATTTAAAACTAAAGATTAGATCCTTAAGGTTCAGTCATCAAAGATAAGCTTGATGATTTCATCAACTTCGCTTCATTTTCCCATTATGCAGAAATAACTTTTGTATAACATCTAAAACGCATTACCTTCTGTATTACCAACACGTATTTCTATTTCACAGTTTCCCCCCAAAATTCACAAGAAAATAGTAATTTTAGAGTCCAATTTTTACATGCATGGAGAAATTACAAAACTTTGTAAATGGTGAGTACATCAACTCATCTAGCAATCAATATATAGACAACTACGAACCTGCAACAGGTAAAGTGTATTCCCTTATTCCAGATTCTAATGCTGCTGATGTTGAAGAAGCTGTAAAGGCTGCTGAAGCTGCTTTTCCAATTTGGTCAAACATGAGCAAAGAAGAAAGAGGTGATATACTTATGAAAGTGAGTACAGGAATTGAAAAATACATGGACGAATTTGTTGCTGCTGAAAGTAAAGACAATGGTAAACCTTTAAAGTTGGCCGGACATGTAGATATTCCACGTGCCGTTTCTAACTTTAAATTCTTTGCTACAGCAATTCAACATTACGCTTCTGAGTCGCACTACATGGAAGGTGTTGGAGTTAATTACACCGTTCGTAAGCCTTTGGGTATTGTTGGATGTATTTCTCCATGGAACTTGCCCTTATACCTATTTTCTTGGAAAATTGCTCCAGCTTTAGCTGCGGGTAATTGTGTAATTGCAAAACCTTCAGAAATCACTCCTTATACAGCCTTTTTATTGGGTAAAGTATTGAAAGAAGCAGGTATGCCAGCTGGAGTTTTAAATATTCTACATGGCTACGGACATACGGTTGGTGATGCCATGGTACGCCATCCAAAAATAAAGGCTATTAGCTTTACAGGTGGTACCAAAACCGGTCAAACCATTGCTAGTATAGCCGCTCCTATGTTCAAAAAACTTTCTTTAGAACTTGGAGGAAAAAATCCAAATATCATTTTTGCTGATTGCGATTTTGATGAAATGTTGAGTACCACAGTTCGCTCTAGCTTCGCTAACCAAGGTCAAATTTGTTTGTGTGGATCTAGAATTTTTGTGGAAAGAAGTATATACGACAAATTCAAAACGGCCTTTGTAGAAAAGGTGAAAAATTCTAAAGTTTCCAACCCAACAGATCCGAAAGCACATTTGGGTGCATTGGTGAGCAAACCACACATGGAAAAAGTACTTTCTTACGTTGAATTGGCTAAAGAAGAAGGTGGAACAGTTCTTTGTGGTGGAGAACGTGTTATGTTAGAAGGAGAATACAAAGATGGATACTATGTGGCTCCCACAGTAATTGAAGGTTTAGACTATAATTGTAGAACTAACCAAGAAGAAATCTTTGGTCCTGTAGTTACCCTTACTCCCTTCGATACAGAAGAGGAAGCGCTCATGATGGCCAACAGCACGCAATATGGTTTAAGTGCAACAATATGGACATCTAACTTAAAAAGAGCACACCGCGTAGCAGATGAAGTTCAAGCTGGAATTGTTTGGATCAATGCGTGGTTGGTAAGAGATTTACGTACACCATTTGGTGGAGTAAAATCTTCTGGTGTTGGCCGTGAAGGTGGTTGGGAAGCCTTGCGTTTCTTTACCGAACCAAAAAACATTTTTATTAAGCAATAAGTAAAATATATACTACTTTAAGACTGTTTCTAATAAAGGAACAGTCTTTTTTTTGGCTGCCGAACGGGTCATCCGTTTACTCCACTTTTGCAGCTTTTATTTATTTGGGCGCTTGTAAAGTTTCTAAGGGCACTTTTCAAGCACCTAAATCATATCAACCTGCAAAATGCGGGGTGCCACTTCTCCCCCTGGCAGAGAATTCTCAACTAATTAACAATTACCACTTTTTTATATACCACTCCTTGTTCAATTTCTATCCTAAGCGTATACACTCCAACAGGTATAGACGATAAATCTAAAACTACCTTATCTCCTATATTTTCAAAATTTGGAATTTCTGCCTCACTCCCCTTAACATCATAAAGAACTATATGTGTGAAATCTTTCACCGATGAATTGAACTGAATAAATAAGTTTTTTGCTACGGGATTAGGATATACATCTACCAAAAATGATAAGACTTCATCATCAACAGAGGCAATGGCATGAATTGTATCTTCCACCGTACAACCATTGGCATCCGATATCATTACTTTTTGCAAACCTACTGAAGGTAAACTCGTTTGTCCTATACCTAAACCAAACCAATTATATTGATAGGGTGGTGTACCACCGGAAACATTAGCTGTTACCGTACCATTATAATTGTCTTGAAGATCTACCTCCAATTCATCGGGTTGCGTAACATTAAAGGATATTAGGTCTTTACATCCAAATTGATCTTGGTAGCTTATCGTGTATACTCCTGCTGTTATATTGGTGATAACATTGCTCGCGGGGTTACTTACGTTTGACACCCAATGATAAGTATAATTACCTAACATCCCGTAAAAATTGATGGCTAAAAACCCATCATTCTCGCCATAACAACTTATATTATGTTGTGTAGAATCATACGCCCAAGTAGATATCGTTTGATAAACACTTGCTGTATTGTTATTCATATTGGCATCCATAGAAAAAAGTACTGAACCCTCAATATTGTGTTGACCAGAACTACCAATATTGTCAACAAGCACCCGTGCTGTATCTAAGGGCCCAACCCATAAACTCGAAGATTTTAAAACTTGAGATCCAACTTTAAATTCATAAGGCACAACAACACCAGAAGTATAGGAATTATTTATTATATAAAACAAACTATCTATATGTCTAGAATCAGGGCCACATATAACATCATTCGCTATTTCAGGCGCAAAATAGGCTTCAATATCCGGTTTCTCCTTAATGTTTATTCCACTAATTACAATTCCCAAATTTCCATCATCCGTGGTACTACTAGCTCTAAAAGCAAATTTTACTACGCCTGTATATGGAGATAAATCAACGCTAAATACTTGCATATTTGAGTTCACACCACTACTATCTGTCCATACTTCTAAGATGTTACTATTCGACCATGTCAAACCATTATCTAAAGAAATTAACAAAGTCAAACTATCATCAGGTCCCCACGTGTAAAAAGACCCCTGAGTAGAACTTTTTGCCACCATATTTATTTCCATGAAATAATCTCCCCCTGTCAAATCAAAAGATGGAGTAAACAACCAATTTTCTGTATTCACACCAAAATCATTGACCCATAAACTATATCCTAAAAATGAACCCCAATATATATCATCCCAAAAAGAAAATGTAGATGTAAAGACTGTGCTGTCTGAAAGTACACCTTGCCCCTCTGTCCAACAACTTGGCCAATTAGAAGAAAAATATTCTTGGTAGGGTACAGGCTCAATTCCGCAGGGAGTTTTGAAAAACAAACTACCTTGCCACATACTTACATCACTACTAGAACATACATTTCGTACATAGACATGATAATTTGTATTTGGACTCAGTCCTGAAACGTGAATTGAATCTATAGCAGAGTATACAACATTACTTGCATTGGGTTGTGATCCAGCATTAACGATGGACACTTCGTACCCTTGAACTGGTAAAATATGATCAACGAATACATCTACACTATTACCTTGAATATTTGCTAAAGTAAAATTACTCGGAGCAGAACAAGAGGGAACTTGACCTAAGTAAAAGTTCTCAATAAAAATCTTCATACCACCATCCTTATTTTTCGAGGATACATAAAACCCAATCTTAATTTTTCCCGTGTAGGACGACAAATCGTACATCTGGTAAAAATCGGATAAATTAGGTCGGTTTGAATACGTATAGATTTCGAGTGCATTGTTAATGTCCCATGTAATTCCATTATCTGTAGAGATTACAATAGCAACGGTATCATCAATTCCCCATCCATAATACTGATTGATGTTATAGTCCACATTTCTAACTTTGCACTTTAAATAATCTCCATTACCTGATAATGAAATGCTCGGCGAAATGAGCCAATCACTAACAGCAAAATATCTAAGATCCATACTGGAGCCTGAAACATTCATGTCCCAGTTCGAAGATTTCGCAATCATTTGTGTTGAATCTGTTAGTACACCTATGCCTGTAGTCCAGCAATCATGATTGAAAGTATAATTTACTGTATCACTGGCACATTCTGTATGTACTGGTAATGCCCCATACCACGGACTATTAATACTACCACATTTCGTTCTGATATAAATATCGTACGTTTCATCGGGTAATAGATTAGTAATTTGTAGCTCCTTACTACTTATTGTGGTATCCTGACCAGTACCAATTGAAAAACCATCCAAACCATATGCTACTTCCCATTGATTTGAAATTGTATCCTCCCATTCTAAAAAGATATTCTCGTCATCCGCATATTTAACATGTAGACGATTTGGACGTTTACAACTAGGTATTTGTTCTATTTTGAAATTGTCTATCCCAATAAAACTATAACTATTTGCTATAGTATTAATATTATAAAAACCGAACTTAACAGGACCGTTGGTGCTCGGTATAGGAATACTTACATTTTCGTAACTATCCGCGGGTAAATGATTAATACTCCATTGAGCCAGTATATTACTTTTGTCCCAAGTCTCTCCATTGTCATATGAAATAACAAAGTTTAAAGTATCATCATCTGCCCAGGCAGACGAGTAGTATTTACCATCCCAAACATATTCATTTTTTAAATCGAAATTTACTTGCATATTAGAAGCGGAAACTTGTATGCTTGGAGAAACAATCCACTCTCTAAAATTGGTTTGGTATTGATTAAATCCAGATTGTCCTCCAAACAAATTGATACCCGTTTGATTGATAAACTCTAACCTCGAATTCGTATCCAAAATTCCCTTTCGGTAATGCCAACATGAAGCATTACCATCAAAGTCTTCTATAAATGGAGTAGGCTGTGTGGCACATTCTGTAATAAAATAAACGGGACCAACCCAAGCACTTGTATCACCAACGCCACAAACATTTCTGATATAACTCTCATAATGCGTTGCTGAGGTAAGACCTAAAATTAAAGCCGAATCTGTTGAACTTGTCAAATCAGTACCTGAACCAGAATTCATAAAATTAACCAATCCATATTTGATTTGGTAATCTCCAGAACTTATAGGGTCATCCCAAGTTAGAAATAAATCGGTTTGAGTTATTCCAACTGGACTTACATTTTTGGGTTTAGGACAGCTTTGACTAATACCAAGAAGGGTTAATTGTAGTAATTTATCAACCTTCGAGTTTGGACCTTGTAAAGACAAATCTATGTCTCCATTGACACTCCAGCTACGACGAGTTGCTCCATTTCTATAACTCCAATAAAACCCCTCATGATAATCACCATAATATTTCCCATTCCCCTTTTCTTTTATTCCAACAACCAAATTGCTATTACCTGAATAACTAAACGGTACAGGAAAATCTATTTGTATGTAATCTGCACCCCAAACTTTGGTAATCTGTACAGTCGTGTCACTTACTAACTCCAAAAGTGCCGTATCTATTAATCCTATATTCTGAAAGTTATTAGAACTAGTTTCTCCAAGATAAACCTCAAAATCATCGTTTCCACCTAAAGAAAAACCTTCAGTTACATACAATTTTATTCCTGTAATATTTCCTGCTCCTTTAATTTCATCTTTATTGTAAATAGACTGGAAATAATTGCTTTCCATACCAATTTCAAATGGAAAATCATGAGAGTGATTGACTGAGGTCGTTAAGTCAATTTGAGTGTATGCAATACTACAACTCAAAATCAAAGCAATCAAAATAAGTAGTTTCATAAAGGTGATTTTTATCTAGGCAAAAATACAGAAAGTATCAACAAACGAGTTGATTATCACTCATTAAATATCAGTATATAAACTGCATTAAGTTGAGAAACACTGTTCTCCAAGGTTTCTTTACGTTGAATTTGGGAAGGCAAACCCAAGCTGTCATAGAAGAATAAATAACTCTCTTCACTCACAAAATCTTGTTCTATAAAAAGACTGTCCTTAATCTCTACCAACGTATTGTTTGCATAGGTAAAATACTTCCTATGCTCCACCTCACCCTCATTACTTTGATTGAAAAGCAAAACGTTAGTATTACTGTAAACATTTTGTTCTAGGGTATCTTGAGTATCCTTACGGTAACAACACATCATCTTCGGGTTCTTCAAACTTCCTTGAACATCATACACGGCTTTGTTTAAACTATCACGTAGATAATTCTTTTTTCCATCAGGAGTATTTAAGCACAATACCTCCGACTTTCTTCCCTTGTATACATACACACTATCGTAATTTTCCAAGGGTTCTAAGAATGCCTCCGTTGTATTTTCCAAACTAGGATCGTAAAAGTGTTTCTTTTTAAATTTACTAAACACTTTTTGCTTCGCTTCTACCCTTCCACAGGCATCTGGTTTTCCCAACCTATATTCTTTGCTTGAAATTAATATATCATCGTAATACTCGAGTTTATGCATAGAACGCAAAGCTCCATTGGTATTGAACTTAAAACTAATTTGCTTGCGGGGTAAAGCTTGCCCGTAATCTATTCCCTTGTCGAAATCTTCACCCTTGAACTCCTTTATTTCTATTCGCTGAATATCTAGACTATCTATAAAATTTTCCGACCACCAATACGGTAAATTGGTGTTCTTAAACTCCATATCCAAACCATAGATATTGGTAAAAATTCCATTATAATTTATTGCATAGTTTAAGGTTGCCTTTACCTTATCCTTCTGCATTTCAGAAGTGGTACAAGCACAAACAAACAACAAGATAAATAGGGCATATTTCATTCTAGGTTGAAGATACGTAGAATTCCCAATATTTAAAATCTACTTGCGAAGAACTAAAGTAATTTTATTAAATGAATTAGTTTAAAGAGCAAACGAAAAAGGCACCCCGATGATCAGGGTGCCTCTCTGGTTTATACAAAAATGATTTATTGAATTACCAACTTAAGGATTGTGGTATACTCCCTTTGTTTTATCTCCATGAAATAAATACTCGGACGTAGTTCTTGTACATCAATTACCACCGTTTCATTCGTCGGGATCTCAATGAAATCACCCTGCAGACTACTGCCTTTTGTGTCATATATTTTATAAGCAATTTTGTTTGCGCTACTATTAACTAAAATAGAGAAGATACCCTTGGATGGATTGGGATAAATCTCAAT
The DNA here is from genome assembly GCF_900116425.1 of Lishizhenia tianjinensis. Taxonomy (GTDB): domain Bacteria; phylum Bacteroidota; class Bacteroidia; order Flavobacteriales_D; family Crocinitomicaceae; genus Lishizhenia; species Lishizhenia tianjinensis. Next base: position 287,681 of record NZ_FPAS01000004.1, read on the forward strand.
CTTACTAATTTGAGATGCCTCTTCTGCAGAAGCATGACAATTTCCAGAAGGGTCAACAAGTAGAACCAGAAGTGCCGTATCATTTGGACATACACTACCTTCTACAACATACCTATAATTGTATTGCCCCGGAACTTGCGCAACTAAACTGTCAGGATTAGGAACTATATTGTAATTCGGATCTATCCAGTATCCTCCTGTATCCGTTGGAATATCACCTGCCGGAAAAGGTATCAATAAATCTACTGGACAATTCACCATAGTGTATTGAGAACTAGGTTCACCTGCATAAGGTAGTTTATCCAATTCAATTTGTGTCGATACCGTATCTGAAGCACACCCTAAATTACTCGCGTAAGAAATGTCATAAAAGCCTTCTTGTAGATCTTGTACCATTAAATGATGATTTAATATTGAGGCGTTTACAAATGGGACCGTTGAAAACCAAAATCCCTCTTCGTTTGGATAGGTCGAAAGCGTTGTTGTCAAATCCATACTCTCTCCCGTGTAGCATATACCCGGATTAGCCTCAAATTGTATGTCTTGTAGGGTCTCAGGATCAGTTAATCGTATGGAAAATTCACCACCCGCAGCTGTTACATCATCATCCGAGTACAATATAAAATAAGTGTCTCCAGGTGTTAAACCACATAACACCCAATCGAAGGATACTAAACTTGTATCAAACATTGAATTGTCATTTGCTTCAATGAAAGAAAATGCATTCGCATTATTAACATCTGTAGTGCTAAAGACCGCAGCCTTATTGGCAACATTAATGGGTTGACTAATAGACTTGTTCAAATGATTTATTCCTGTAGCATCTATAATAACATTTCCTGAAGCCGGTGCAGTGAAATGAAACCATAATGCATTATTCACCGACTGATTCCCCCAACCCGTAAGTGTATTTCCAGTAGGAATAGCACTGGCCAATTGAGTACTGATGCTTGCATTGCTTACATTTTGATTTGTAGTTACTAAAGCCACTCCATTTACACTTAAAGGAATAGAACTCGATGGGCTTGTATTGGTACTTATATTGGCTGGAACTGGTGTAGGATAACAACTCCAAGCACTACTATCTATATATTGTCCTTGACTATAACACTCCCTCATTGCACATACCTCTAACATAAACGGAGTATTTAAATTGAGGTCTACAATCGAATCTATAGTAATTACTGGCCAGCTTAGATTACTCTGAACGTAGTGTGTGTATGCCGGACTACCAACATATTTATAATAAACGTGGTTTTGGTAATTGAAGTTCGTGTTGGAATTATCTAGCGCAATGATTAATGTATCCGTATGCACATCAGCATCTATAATCTTTGGGGGTGTACAATCAACAAATGTAAAGGTATCCATCAAAGCTGGACCTTGGGAAGCATTTCCACAATTCGTATTGAAGTAAACCTCATACGTGTTTCCTGCCGCTAAACCATTTGTACCCAAAACAAATTGATGCTGATTACTTCCAGAAACATTCAAATTAATACCTGCTCCCGGTGTATATCCTGTTGGACCATATTCTATACTAACGGATGAGTTGGTGTTGGCCCAAGTATAACGAATCACATTCTCACTTAAATCTTGTCGAGTTAGGTTGAATATAGGATCACATATCGTAGGTTCTAAAACTACACAGCTATTTCCTTGGAGGTAGGTTGCATCATTTAAAGAAATATCTAAATTCTGAAGGGGGCCACGCACCCCTATTTCTGCATCTTTTCCAAAATCGAAATTTGGATTGGAGAAAACAACATCTTCATAGATGAAATAACAGTTCCCTGTATTCTCCTCTAAAACTATTTCAAAATTAATTCTATCGGCATTGTTCTGAGAGGAAGAAACATATCCTCTATTTTTCCACTGTACGATAAATTTTCTATTTGGCGCAAAACCATCTGTTAAATAATATACCCCGTCAGTTAATACACCATTCGTATACGCAGATAAAGCCTGATTAAAGACGAAAAATCCATTTTGAGTAGACGAAGCTATATCTGTTCCTATCGTGCCCGTTTGGGTGCCTAAAATAAGTGCACCGTCATGACCCACGGTAACTTCGTTTATAACTTGTCCTTGAAACTCGAAACTAAAGGGAAGTGTTAAGCCTGAAGCTTGACCATTGGTTAAATTTAAATTGGTACCCCAAAAGGTTATATCTTGGAAACTTGGGCATTGACCGATAACATTATTAACATACAACGGTAAACCAGAAGTTGCTGCAGTGGTGCAAGTACTTGTAGAAGTATCTCCAGGAGCACACAAAGAACGTACACAAACATCATATACCGTATTGGGCAATAAATTGGTTAAGGTAGCATTTGTGGTAGCGATGTTCATTGTTGTTCCCGTACCTTGTTGAAATCCGTACGGTCCATATTCTATGATAAAATTTATAGCCTGCCCAGGGGTAAAGCTTAAATCCATACTCGTTGGAGTAATTCCTGTTACTTCAAGGTTAGAGGGAGGACTACATAGGCCACCATTGATCAGCAAACTCATGTCGAGTATATTCCCCACTGAGATATCATTATTTGCATCTAAGGGAGCCGTTGTATCTTTCTCTAGCATCACTCTCATCTTTGTCCAACCATTCAAAGCTGTAGCTGGAACGGTAAACGTATAGTTCGCTGTTCCTTGACTGCTAACATTGTCGAGTAATATAGATTCGTTTTGTTCAAATATTCCGTTGCGGTTGTAATCTATCCAAGCTTCTAAAACACTGGTATAAAAAGTAGACGAACACGTGTTAACTCCAACATCTAACGAATAAGTAGAATTCGCTTGTAATTGTGCAGTTAGATTATTGAAATTACCATAACTCGAAGTAAAACCACATACTTGCTGAACATTGATAAAATTGTTCGAAGCATTATTCAGTTGGACAGTATCTACATTTATAGCATTATGTATCTGAGCATGTGGAATCGAATAGGTTTGTGAAAATGCTGAAGTAATACTTATAGCCAGCATTAAACATAAAAAATATAATTTTTTCATACGGTGGGGTTATTTAACACCCTAAACGAGAAGCTAACGCCATAGGTTGGTTATAAATGATTTAATTCCATAGACAAAACACTTCCCCTTTCATAAGCACTTTACTTTGCAATTAAAACAATGACTGAGTCCACGCATACTATGTAGTTATCGCAAATTCCCAAGTATAAAGAAAGAACCACCAACACTTTTAAATTTTGAATTTTGAATAATGAATTTTGAATTAAATCTGGCTGTTCGGGCGGGCTATCCGCTCTACTCCGTTGTGTTCAGCTTAGTGGACTATGGTCAAACAATAAGTTTCTTAGCGTCACTTTCCGTTTTCCCTCTTCCACACAGCTGCTCCCATCCGGGGTGCCACTACTATCCCTAACAGAAGACAGTATTGAGCAAGAGTTTTGAGGAATTTGAAATTGGAAATTGGAGATTGATTCTTCTAGTAAGGCTATCGCTCACTTGTATGGCGTGAGACGATGAACACCATCTCGTGTACTAATGACGGATCACTTTTCACCAATGGCTATAAACTAAAAAAGCCTCATTCCGTTTGGAACAAGGCTTTCTAAAAAGTGGCGTCGACTTACT
>NZ_FPAS01000005.1:0-288381 GCF_900116425.1 Lishizhenia tianjinensis
CTCTCTATTACTACTGTATCATTACTTTAAGTGGAGGTGGATGTTCTGAAATTGTTTCGAACACTGCCCAAGTCATTGTTCAACCTCAAGCTATTATTGATGTACAACCTTTGGCCTTTGACAGTATTTGTGTGGGAGGTAGTATTAACAATCCTCTTACGGTTAGTTATACTCAGGGAGTAGGAAATCCAAGTTACCAGTGGTTTGTGAATGGTACCCAAATCACAAATAATTCACCTTCTTTTACACCTCCTAATTTTAATACTACGGGAGATTACTTTGTAGAAGTCATTATTGATTTAGATGGAAACGGTTGTGACGCTGTAGGATCTGACTCCACACACATCACTGTACTTCCTGACCCCGTAATTAATCTTCAACCCATAGATGCTATTTATTGCCAAAACGCCAGTAATCCTGATACTCTAGTGGTAAGTGCTTCGGGTGGTTTAGGAAATTACAGCTACCAATGGTTTAGTAATACAACCAATAATAACACCTCTGGAAATGCGATTCCTGGGGCTACTGATTCTACTTTCGTTCCTAATGTTAGCAATATAGGTGACATCTATTATTACTGTGAAGTCACACAAACAGGTGCAAATTGTAATGTCACTTCAAATACTGCTCTTATACAAATTACACCTGCACCCGTTTTCAGCACCTTACCTTTATCTACGCAAGATTTATGTCTAGATGGAATTGCCTTACCCCTCGAAGTAAATTATCAAAATGGAACAAGCAGTGCAAATTATCAATGGTACGTCAATACTGTAAATTCAAATTCTGGAGGAGTAATCATACCTGGTGCAACTTCAAACATTTACACCCCATTAAGTGATAGTAGTACATTAGGTAGCAATTATTATTACTGTATTATAAGTTTCAATATTGGAGGTTGTTCCGAAATTATTTCACCTGTTGGACAAGTGAATGTTTATCCTCAACCTGTTATTTCAATTCAGCCGCTAGAAAATGATAGTTTGTGTGCGGGCGGAACCTTATCTTCTCCGTTGGAGGTTGCATATAGCTCTGGAATAGGAAACCCAAGTTATCAATGGTATTTAGGAAATGTATCACTTGTGAATGATACCCTTTCAACTTATACTCCACCTATGTACTCAACAACAGGAAATTTTAATTATTCAGTGGAAATAGAATTAGATGGGAATGGTTGTAATTTACTTACTTCCGACACTTCATTCATCGTGATCTTACCCGATCCAATAATTACATTGCAACCGCAAGACGCTGAGTATTGTCAAAACTCTCAATCAACTCTTCCTCTAAGCGTTTCTTCAACGGGTGGTATTGGTGCAAATTCATACCAATGGTATTACAATGTATCTACTAATACCTCTGCAGGAACATTAATTCCAGGAGCAACGGACTCAACCTACATCCCCTCAACAGCAATTGTTGGAACTGTATACTATTATTGTGTTCTAACTCAAACAGGAGTAGATTGTTCAACTACAAGTCAACCAGCAGCGATAGTTGTTAACGCACCTCCGAGTATAGATCAACACCCCATTGGATACCAAGAACTTTGTTTAGGAGGAAGTACAATCCCCTTGTCAACATCTTACATTAATGGTACGGGGACAGGAAACTATCAGTGGTACGTAAACACAACTTATTCAAGTCAAAATGGAACTATTATAAATGGAGCAACCACATCTTCCTACACTCCACCATCCAACCAAGTAGATAGCCTTTATTACTACTGTGAAATCAATTTTCTAACTGGAGGTTGTGATATGATTACATCCAACATAGCAACGGTTGTAATTAATATAGACCCTATTATTACTGTAGATCCTATAGTTTCTCAAACCATTTGTTTCGAGGACCCCATAGACTCTGCATTATCTATATCGCATCAAGGTGGGGTGGGGAATCCAATTTATCAATGGTACTTAGTTGGAAGTCCAAATCAAGCTATACTTGGCGAAACAGATAGTTCCTATTTTCCAATTATGAACCAACCCGGTAATTTCAATTATTTCGTCACTTTAAATTATACTGGGAATGGTTGTGATGTAGACACTTCTCAATTGGCAGAAATCATCGTGAATCCACTCCCTACGTTAACCAATATTATGGATACTTTAATTTGTAACAATACCCTTACAAATATTAGCCTATCGGCTTCAATTACCTCTAATTTTAATTGGTTAGCAATTGATAACCCTAATGTTAGTGGAGAAACTTTACAACTTCAGAACACCTCATTTATTCAGGATTCCCTAACCAACACTACGAGTTCTCCACAAATAGTTGAATATATTGTTACTCCTATTTCCATAGTAGATAATTGTCCAGGCCGTGATACTATAATACAGGTTATTGTTCAACCAGACATAGAATTAAGCATGCCTACCAGCATCGAAATTTGTTCTGGATCTCCTGTAAACGTTTTACTTGCTTCTAATGTAGCTGCTGAATTCAGTTGGTTCGTGAGTATAGATAATCCAAACGTTAGCGGCGAATCTATTTCAACAAGCACCAATACTCTAATTAATGATTATCTGATAAACAACTCAAACACAAATCAGGTAGTAGTATACTCAGTATTTCCGGTTTCAACGGAAGGTAATTGTATAGGAGAAGCTCAACCACTAGTTGTAACCGTTAAACCACCCATAGAATTGATTAGTTCCGATAGTTTAGCCGTTTGTTCTAATACCCCTTTAAACCTTCATTTGGTAGCAAACACTAATGTTAACTTCAGTTGGTATGCAGATCCATCCGTAGACATATTGAATGAAACCACAAGTGTGGTAAATGGGGATATAATCGACGACATACTTGAAAACCTGGTCAACTTTCCACAGGAGGTAATCTATCATGTAATTGCAACTTCAACAGTAAATGGTTGCTCTAGCCCTATTATACCGGTTAGTGTATTTGTTAACCCTATACCAACCGTAGACCCGCTAACCGACACCATTTTTTGTCATAACGAAATCGTAGCTCCAATTTCATTTAATGGTCCCGTAAATGGTAGTATTTACACTTGGACCTCTTCCAATACAAGCACAGGTCTTTATTTACAAAATGACATCAACTCTCTCCCTGGTTTTACAGCGAATAATACAAGCGGTTCTATCAATACATCTACAATTAATGTACTTCCAAGTTTCTCTAATTTCGGAACAACATGTTATGGCTCATCCACGTCGTTCAACCTTCAGGTTCTTCCGCAAACAGATGTATCTCCCCTTTTAGATATAGAGATTTGCGACAATAACAATGTTGTGCAAATCACCCCGTCAAGTTCTATAGCTAGCACTCAATTCAATTGGTCAAATTCAAACACAGATGTTGGTTTAAATGCTAATGGTATTGGTCATGTTCCCGCCTTCGTAGCGACAAATACCAGCATAAATGATATTATTTCCACGGTTACTATCACCCCAAGTTTTGTCCTTAATAACCACAGTTGTGACGGGGTAGCTGTCGACTACACGATCACTGTTCATCCTTCTCCAAAGGTTCTGAATACAGATATAGAAATCTGTTCTGAACAATCCACAGACATATTGTTAAATGCTACTCTTCCGAGTCAATTTGAATGGATTGCTACCCCAACACCTAACGTGTACAATGAAACCTCTTTTCCGCTTCAAAATAACTCATACATTAATGACAATCTTGTAAACAACACATTAACAAGTCATGTTGTAGAGTACACGGTAACTGCAACGTCTAATCTAAATGGTTGCATTGGACCGGATAGCACTCTAGAAGTCACTGTACACCCTCTTCCAATTGTTGGCTTGGAGATCATTACAGACCCTATATGTGAACAAAGCCCTGTAGCCTTCCAAAACAACAGTATCGGTAACTTAGATTTCATGTGGTATTTTGGTGATGGCGATTCTTCTTTCTTGGTCAATCCAACCCACATATACGACTCCATGGGTGTCTTTAATTTAAGCCTACACGCTCTAAATCCACTAAATGGTTGTACCAATGAAATAGATACTATTGTGTCAATTCTACCAATACCCAATGCAGAATTCATAATTTCTGATAGTATAGGATGTGATGTATTAAACGTTCTCTTTACAGCAGAAGAAACGCAACCATCTTGGAATTACCAATGGTATTTTGGTGATCTAGATAGCTCTGCGCAATTCGGTTTAGCTGGTTACCAGTTTACAGAAATTGGTTGTCATGATATTTCACTTACGGTTACGGACATTACAGGGTGTGCTTCTAACAACACCATGATTAACGGGGTATGTTTATATAAAACTCCTATTGCAAGTATCTATATAGACAACTCAACCATTTCTACTTTCGACCCCACGGTACAGTTCATCAACCAATCTCTTTATGCAACATCCTATGTGTGGGATTTTGGCGATGGAAGCTCTAGTATAGTTGAACATCCTGTACATACTTACCCTGATTATGGGCAAAACTATACTATTATTCTCACCGCTTCAAACGAAATAGGCTGTAGTGATACTACACAGAAAACGATTACTATTAAAGAAGATTTAATACTTTATGTTCCCAACACTTTTACTCCAAATGCAGATGATTTCAATAATGTGTTTAAACCCATACTTGCTCAAGGCTATGATCAACACACTTACAATTTAAAGATATACAACAGGTGGGGAGAATTGGTATTTGAAAGTAACAAACCTACTATAGGTTGGAACGGAAGCGTTCACAACCTTGGTAACAATATTTGTAAAGACGGTACATACACCTGGATACTCGAAATAGATGCGCTTCAAGACGGTGAAAGAAAACAATTTACGGGTCATGTTAATTTGATTAAATAGCTGGTTAAAATTTAAGTTCCCGATGATATCGGGAAATTTAAAGATTTAAGGATTATCTTCTTTTGAATTTTGAACCTTGAATTTTGATTTCATACAAAGTGAGGGGACTATAATGGATGGCACGGCCGTTTGCCAAAAACAGCCCTGCATCAAACTCAAATTATCGCTTTACAACTTTAAAGCTTTGGGCATGATTTGCAAAACGGATAAAATATATTCCTGCTGGAAATGAACTCAAATCCACGGTGAATTCTTTTGTAGAAGCATCTTCCTTGATTAAAGTTCTTCCTAGATTATCCAAAAGGATTATTCTGCCCAAAATTGAATTACCTGTTATGTTCAATTTGTCGTGCGTCGGATTGGGAAATAACTTTAGATCAGCGTGCTGTTCATTTACTTTCAAAAGTTCAGGAATAACAAACTGAAACAATTGAACCGCGTTGGGTTGCATATTGAAAGAAAGTTCACCATTCGTTAATTGCACAGGGGCATGCGCTAAGGATTGATTTGCCGTTATGATTCCAATTGCTGCACTTTGAGTATACCCTTCAGCGATGAGCGAATCATAAACGTGGTGTGCATTGTTGATGGTATTATCTATACGATAACTTCTCCCCAAGTGATTCCCTGTTAACCCAAGCACTTCCAACTTAAATTGTCTGTTAACTTGTTGTAAACTATCGAAATGGGCATATATGGGGATCGCATTATTGATTGAAGCAGGAACAGGATGATTATTGGAGACACTTATAAATCCTTGATAAATGGAATCTAGGTGGCTTATATCTCCACCTGTCAAATCTATATACCCTGCACTGTCGAATTGATTCACATTGAGTTTCCCTTCAAAAAGGCTATGATTGAAAGCCTCCACCAGCGCAGGTGGAATATAATTGGACACCAATACATTAAGTGTATCACTGTGAGCAGAAACCACCAAATCTACAGGAGCATTTGCCGCATATTGAACATGAACTCCTTTTAATTCATTGGCCAAACACAAGGCTTTATAGGCAGGTTTATGTATACTTCCATAACTAAGTAAACCATAATCCTTATGAAACTCATTTGTGCTTTGCTCAAAATCTTGCCAAGCAGCAACCATGTTATTTTCAATAGGACTTGCGGCCAAAGCTATCTGGTGCTTTACAAAATAAGCTTTTTGGAGTGGTGTTTCTCTCACTTCTGACTGCGTATTCCATTCGCTTATTACTAAGGAAGGAAGGTTTATTCCCAAGCTATTACACTTCTGCTCAATATATTCAACTGCGTTGTGATTGCTTTGATAACTAATATTGAAACTGTGCCATGAAATGAAATCTAAACTTTTGTTCCAAGCATAGGTAGAATCTAAGAGTTGACCAATGAGGGATGAATCTCCCCGAGCATTACTAACATAACCATAAGGAGGTTGATAGTTAATATTGTTGGCCCAAAAGTTTGTTGCCGCACCTCCTACTGAAAGGTTGGTATTCACGGATTTCACTGCATCGTAAGTGTGTTGAAAAAGCTTGAAATATTCAGCGCTTGTACCCGTCCAGGAACCCAAATCTGGTTCATTCCAAAACTCAAAATAAGCGTTATCTATACCAAAATCATTTACAATTTTATTGACCATGGCCACCACCATAGTATCCCAATGGGCGTAACTACTAGGTGGTTTAGTATTCAGCACATACCAACCGGGTGTAGTTGCAGCTGTACCGTCTGAAGAACTACTCAACCATGCCGGCATTTTTTCGAAAATAAAAAATACTTTATCCGCCTTATTCGCTAGCTCTTGCAAGGTGCTTTGAACCCCGTCCAATAATTGTAAACAATCTTGAAGGTTGCTAGAGTTATTCAACGCACTTTCAATTACATGCAAACGAATGGAGTTCTGACGCTTACCATTGGTTAAGAAATCTTGTTGCGCCGCTGTTGTTTTTGGTACATAAAATACCCCAGGTTGATAATTTGTACCTACTGGTGTAAGTAGAGTGTCTAAATATAAGTTCACTGTTGTTTGACTCAACAGCGGGCATGAAAACAACCAGAATAAAAGAGCCATTCCCTTCCACCTCATTCGTTTGATATGCCTTTGATTAATTCTGTATTTAGAACGCATTTTTTAGTCAATTGATTTACAATACACTACACCAATAAACATAGTTATTTTTCCGAAATTCTCACCTTGAATTTCAAATTTTCCTTCTCAAACAGTGACAGCAATGGCAGCGCCGTGAAGTTAGGCCTTAGTAAGCGCAAGGGAAAGGTTACGACCACCGGAAGTGGCATTGATTTTTTGTGCGACTTAGGTCGTAACGAAGGGACTATAATGGATGGCACGGCCGTTTGCCAAGACAGTATGGAGTGTGAGTAAGGAGTCCTGAGGTAAATTATTCTGTGTAAAAAAGAATGGAAAAATTAATCTGTTTACTTTTACTACAAATTTTTGAGGCATGAACGAGAAGTTTGAGAAGATATTTGAGCACAGTAATGAAGGATTATTGGTGGTAAATAGCTCGGGGGTGATAGACACTTTGAACCCGAAACTTTTGAAACTTTTTGGTTATGATGATGAAAAGGAAATCTTGGGTCAAAAGCTTGAGATACTGATCCCTAGAAGGTATACCAAGAGTCATGTTGGCTACCGTGAAAAATACAACGCCGCTCCCTCTAACCGTTCTATGGGAGCTGGGAGAAACTTGATGGCTTTGCGTAAAGATGGTACTGAATTTCCGGTGGAAGTCAGTTTGAGTCACTACGAAGAAAACGGCGAAACCAAATCCATTGCCTTTGTGGTAGACATCTCTAAACGTGTGGCCATAGATACGGAATTGAAAAAGCTAAACAACCAATTGGAAGAGGAAGTTGTGAAGCGTACCAAAGAGGTAAATGCGCAAAACAAAATGTTACGTTCCATAGCCGAGAACTTCCCAAATGGAAACATCTTTATCATCGATAAAAACTTCATTATAGAATGGGCCGATGGTTCGATGTTACGTAGCATGGGATTGACCGACTCTTCGTTAAAAGGAATCTCTTTTATTGAACGTTTGGGAGATCATGTAAAACCCGTGATTACCGAAAAACTACCCCGTCTTTTCAAGGGTGAAACCATTAAATTTGAAATAGAATTTAAGGAAAAATACTTCTCTATTTACGGGGTTCCATTAACTGAAAAAAATGGAGCTACCGACAGTGCTTTGTTGGTAGAAATGGACGTGACCATAGAGAAACATGCTGAATTGAACATAGAACGCGCCTTGCAAAAGGAGAAAGACTTGAATGAATTGAAATCGCGTTTCGTGGCCATGGCTTCGCATGAATTTAGAACTCCTTTGAGTACCATAGATACCTCTGCCACCCTTATTTCTAAGTACACAGAAACGGAACAAGATGAAAAGCGCTCCGTGCACGTGAAGCGTATTAAACGTATGGTTTCGAATCTTACGCAAATTTTGAACGACTTCCTTTCTTTGGAAAAATTAGAGTCTGGGTTAATCAAACCCAATGTTTCTAGTTTCAATTTCCATTCTTTAATTGAGGAAGTAATAGATGAAGTGGGATTGATCAAGCGCAAGGAACAATTTATAGAACTCGATTACGGTTTAACGACCTCACAAGTCATCTCATCGGATCAAAACATCTTGAAAAACTGTATTACCAATTTGGTTTCTAACGCCTGTAAATACAGTCCAGAAGGTGCAACAATTGACCTCATCATTAGCGAAGAAAATGGTAACATACATGTTAAAGTGAAGGATCAAGGAATTGGAATACCGGAAGAAGATCAACAACGCTTATTTTCTCGTTTTCACAGGGCAAGAAATGTAACCAACATCGAAGGTACTGGACTGGGACTCAACATTGTAAAAAGATACATGGATGTTTTGGAAGGAAACATCACCTTTACCAGTAAAGTGGGCGAAGGATCTACCTTTGAATTGTGCTTTCCAAAAAATTGATAAATATCAATTTTCTTTACCTTAATCGTCAATATTTAAAGTACTAACAACACTCATCTTTGTAAGATGTTTAAGCTGTTAGTCATAACGTCTTTAGAGGAAAGTATAGTTCCTTACCTGCACAATGTTCTCGAGTACTTTGCCGATAACAACGTGCACATAGATGTGATTCACGGATATGAACCGCAGAAAGACAGTGCCATTAGCATAATGAACTTAAACGACCTGATTTACAGGGAGAAAGTTAAAAAAATGGACGCTATCGTTTTACAAAACAAAGCTTTAACACAACATTTAATAAATTTTCAGCTCCACGGAAAAGTTCGTATTGGCGAGATAGAAGACTTGGTTCAAAATCAACTAGATGCGAACAAATACGACGCTATCCTGTTTACCTATGAAATTCCAAAGAGCGTTAGTAGAAAATTAAAACAATATCAGGTCCCCCTATTCTTACCAACCTCTTCTCGTTATACCTATCACTTGTCTTTCGAACAAAATTCGGAAGATACTACATCAATAGGTGAACTTACTGAAGTAATTCGTCGTCTAAATATGGTTGAGCAAGAGGGGGGATTTCTGTTAAACGTACCTCACATTTAGGCTGATTTTACTTACCTTTATCTTATACATCAATACTAAGCAATGAAGAAAATATTACTCATAGAAGACAACGAAGATTTTAGGTTAAATACTACAGAAATTTTAGAGCTTAACGACTATGAAGTAATCACCGCGTGTAATGGTGTGGAAGGTATAGAAAAGGCCATTCTTACTAAGCCAGACATCATTATTTGTGATGTAATGATGCCTCAATTGGACGGTTATGGTGTAATTAACATCCTGACTAAAAATCCAGAAACTTCGAGCATTCCTTTTATCTTTTTAACAGCCAAAGCTGAAAAAACGGACATTCGTAAGGGAATGAATTTAGGAGCAGATGACTATTTGTTGAAGCCCTTCGACGAACAAAGTTTGATCTCTTCTATAGAAACGCGTATTGCCCGTAACCAGAAAATCAAATCGCAAATTTTGCAAGCTTTTGTGGGTCAGGGTGCCGTGATAGAAGAAGACAACAAACACCAAGATATTAAGAGTTTATTGGAGCACAAGAAAACCAAATCTTACAAGGCAAAAGAAGAGTTGTATAGAGAAGGTGATTTTGCCCATTACTTATACTATGTAAACAAAGGGAAAGTTAAATGTCAGAAAACAGACAGTTACGGAAAAACCTTTGTCACACAAATCATTAACCCCGAAGAATTTTTCGGTTACATGGCCCTTTTGGAAGGAAGTGAGCACAACGAAAGTACCATCGCTTTAGAGGATACAGAAATCACACTTATTCCTAAAAAGGAATTCTTAAAGTTGATAGAAAGTAACCGAGAAGTAGCTACCCTATTCATCAAATTATTGACAGGGAACATCAAGGAAAAAGAGGAAAAACTTTTGCAATTGGCTTACGCTCCAGTTAAAGAAAGAATTGCGCGTACACTTTTAAACTTATGTGAGAAAGATGGGGTGCATACCTTAAATATTTCTAGAGACGACTTGGCCAACATCGTAGGAACGGCCAAAGAATCTTTGGTGCGTAATTTAAGCACCTTTAAAAGTGAAGGTGTAATACGTACCAGCGGTAGAGAAATCACAGTTCTAAAGCCAGAAGAATTGTCGCGCCTCATCGACCTGGTATAGAATTAATCAATAAATTGACATTTGTCAATTCTTAAGCTTTTCTGATTAAAGACATTTGCAGCATGAATTGTTACCATTGTGGAGATACATGCGCAAGCACTATCGTTCTAGACGACAAGAACTTCTGTTGTAACGGATGTAAATCTGTGTACGAAATACTACAGCACAATGCACTGGGCGATTTCTACACCATCAACAATTCACCAGGTGTTAAGATAGACGAAAACCAGCAAGGCTATTTCGATTTTCTGTTGTTACCTGAAATCCAGAAAAAGTACCTTTTCTTTGAAAATGAGACCCTCAAAAAAGTCGTATTTCACTTACCACAAATCCATTGTAATTCCTGTATTTGGTTGCTCGAAAACCTTCCTAAAATTTACGAAGGTTTAGAACACGCCGAGGTGAATTTCAATGCTAAGAAGGTTCAATTCACACTTACGAAAAATGCAGACATCATTGCCTTTGCAAGTTTTCTTCAAAAACTGGGTTATCCTCCAGATTTTAGTACGCAAGAAACCGTTGCAAAAAGCAATAAAAAGCTCTTGATTAAAATTGGGGTTGCTGGTTTCTGCTTTGGAAATATCATGTTGTTTGCCTTTCCGGAATATTTAGGAATGAGCGAAGATGAAAGCTTTAGAGATCTGTTCCTCTACCTTTCTTTCTTTTTGAGTTTACCGGTTACTTTTTACTCGGGTTGGGACTATTTTAAAAACTCCTTTATCGGTTTAAAGAACGGTGTTTTTAATATGGATTTGCCCATCGTTTTAGGACTCATCACGCTATTTGTTCGAAGCACCTACGAACTATTTGTTTACACCGGTCAGGCCTATTTCGACTCATTGTCTGGACTAATTTTCTTTCTATTGATAGGAAAGTGGTACCAAGACAAGACCTATAATCATTTAAATTTTGATAGAGATACACTTTCTTTTTTCCCCATAGCTATTCAACGTAAAAAGGGAGAAGCATTTGAAACCACGAATATTTCAGACCTCCAGCCGGGAGATATCATTCAAGTACGCCACAAAGAACTAATCCCAGCGGACGCCTTGGTTATGGAAGGGAAACCCGTAATTGACTACAGTTTTGTTACAGGTGAAAGTACACCCGAATATCCTACTCAAAAAGAAGCCGTTTATGCAGGTGGAAAACAAATGGGTGGACGCATACTCTTGCAAGTCGTTAAAAAAACAGATCAGAGTTATTTGACTTCGCTTTGGAACACCCAAAACTCCTCTTTGCGTCCCAAAGACCATAAACTCACTTTACTTTCCAATGCCTTAAGCAAGTATTTTACGCTGTTCATACTTCTATTGAGTTTAGGTACGGCTACCTATTGGTATTTCCACGATGTAAATATGATATGGCGCAGTGTGAGTGCCGTGTTGATAGTGGCTTGTCCGTGCGCCCTGGCTTTGAGTCTACCTTTCACCTACGGAAACGCGCAACGCCTCTTGGCCAAAAACGCCTTTTTTGTCCGCAAAATGGATTTGATAGACAATTTGCCCGACGTTACAGATATCATCTTTGACAAAACTGGAACCCTTACAGATACAAGTGCAATTGAACTTTCATTTGATGGAAAATTAAACCAAGAAGAGATAGATACTTTGTTCACCGCAACAGCCTCCTCTCTTCACCCCTTGAGTATAGCCATACATAACTATTTAAAGGAACATTACGAGCCACAAAAAACGGAAATTGAAGCTTTTGCCGAAACGCCTGGTCAAGGTCTCTCCTTTAAAAAAGGCAACTTAACTTATAAAGTAGGATCCTCAGAATTCACTGAACTTGAGGGTAAAAAAGACATCAATGGCGTGTTCGTAACCATTAACGGATACTATCACTGTTGGTTCAGAGCTACGCATAATTTTAGACCGGGAGTACAAGAAAGTATAGCAAAACTGCACCATAAATACACCTTGCATTTACTTACTGGAGATAAGAATAAAAACGAAGCATTTTTAAAACGCGAATTTGGTTTCCTCAACCTTCACTTTAACCAAAAGCCGTCGGATAAGCTTGCCTATGTAGAGCAATTGGAGCAAGAAGGTAAAAAAGTAATGATGATAGGTGATGGAATTAATGACGCAGCGGCACTTTCAAGAAGTAGCTTTGGTGTTGCCGTAGCCAACAAGGAACACGGTTTTACCCCAGCAAGCGATGCCATACTCGACGGAAAGAAATTACACCTTCTCCCCCAAATCATGAAATTTGCCAAGCAAAGTAAGGCCATTGTTGTGAGTAGTTTTACGCTTTCATTTCTCTACAATGCCATAGGTTTATTTATTGCTGTTCAAGGAATTTTCGCACCTGTTTTCGCCGCCATTTTGATGCCTTTAAGTTCTATTTCTGTAGTCTTATTCACCACCCTTAGCACAAGTATAGTTGCCCGCAGAACCTTGCGCTAACCGCTTTTTCTGGACAATTTTCCATTATTGACAAAAATCAATTTTGGGGTTGATCAAACACATTTTAATCCCTTGTAATAATGCCTCTCTTTGTTGAACAATTTGTACAACATGGAAGTAATAGTTTTGCTCATCTCGGTTAGTTTGCTTTTGGCAAGCATATTTCTCGGAGCGTTTATCTGGGCACAAGTTAATGGTCAATACGAGGATGATCAAAGTCCTGCCGTTCGCATGCTAATGGACGATGAACAAACTATCACTTCTAACAATAGAACTAAGCAGTAATGGAAGTAGAAAAATTTCAGTACGACAATAAGATCGTAAGCAAATTTGCCCTGGCCACAGTGATCTGGGGTGTAATTGGTATGCTCGTCGGGTTGTTAATCGCATGTCAGCTCGTTTGGCCTTCGCTTAACTTAACCTCTTGGCTTACCTTTGGTAGAATTAGACCACTGCATACCAATGCGGTGATTTTTGCCTTTGTAGGAAACGGTATTTTCGCCGGTGTTTACTACTCACTTCAGCGTTTATTAAAAACCAGAATGTGGAGTGATAAACTAAGTAACATCAACTTTTGGGGATGGCAACTTATCATTTTATCGGCAGTAATTACACTTCCTTTAGGGTATACAACTTCTAAAGAATACGCAGAATTAGAGTGGCCGATAGACATCGCCATTACTTTGCTTTGGGTAGTTTTTGGTTGGAACATGTTTGCTACTATTTTAAAGCGAAGAGTAAAGCACTTGTACGTAGCCATTTGGTTCTACATTGCCACTTTCGTTACGGTAGCAGTATTACACATAGTTAACTCTTTTGAGTTCCCGATTCACTTCATGAAAAGTTACTCTTGGTATGCTGGTGTGCAGGATGCCTTGGTACAATGGTGGTACGGGCATAACGCCGTTGCTTTCTTCTTAACAACTCCTTACTTAGGGTTGATGTACTATTTTGTACCGAAAGCGGCAAACAGACCGGTTTACTCGTATAGATTATCTATCATTCACTTCTGGGCCTTAATCTTTATTTACATCTGGGCTGGACCTCACCACTTGTTATACACGGCCTTACCCGACTGGGCACAATCATTAGGAGTTGTTTTCTCTATCATGTTGATTGCTCCATCTTGGGGTGGTATGTTGAACGGTTTATTGACCTTGAGAGGTGCGTGGGATAAAGTACGTGATAACGTAGTATTGAAATTCATGGTGGTTGCCTTAACCTGTTACGGTATGGCCACTTTTGAAGGTCCAATGTTATCGTTGAAATCAGTGAATCTTATTAGTCACTTTACCGACTGGACCATTGCTCACGTACACGTAGGAGGTTTAGGATGGAACGGTATGTTGACTTTTGGTATGTTGTACTTCATCATCCCAAAAATTTACAGAAAGCCATTATACTCTAAAAAGTTAGCCAACGCACATTTCTGGATAGCAACCTTAGGAATCTTGTTATACGCCATTCCTATGTACTGGGCAGGATTTGCACAAGGATTAATGTGGCAACAATTTAACCCAGACGGAACTTTGGTAAACAAAGATTTCTTAGAAACAGTTACGCAGTTACGTCCTTTCTTCGCTATGAGAGCAGCTGGTGGGGCCTTGTTTATCATAGGAGCTGTAATGATGAGTTACAACTTATTGAAAACAGCCTTAGCAGGTAAATTAGTAGCCAACGAAGATGCTGAAGCAGTAAATGCCTTAGTAATTGAACACAAAAAAGAGAAAAAAGAATACTGGCACAAAGTGGTTGAGCGCAAGCCGGTAAGAATGTTGATTTTGAGTTTAGTGGTTATCCTTATTGGTGGAGCCATAGAGATCATCCCAACTTTCTTGGTAAGCTCTAACGTGAAGACGATTTCTAGTGTAAAACCCTATACTCCGTTAGAATTAGAAGGTAGAGACTTGTACATCAGAGAAGGATGTAACAACTGTCACTCTCAAATGGTACGTCCACTACGTTTCGAAACAGCACGTTATGGAGAATACTCTAAGGCAGGGGAATTCGTATACGACCACCCTTTCCTTTGGGGATCTAAACGTACAGGACCAGATTTACACAGAGAAGGTGTAGGGAACAAACAAAACCGTCCAGACTCTTGGCACTACTTACACATGATGGAACCAGCAAGTATCTCTCCTGGAAGTATCATGCCGACTTACGAATGGTTGATAGAAGATGACCTTAATGCTGAGCATGTATTGAACAAGATGAGTGCAATGAAAAGCATGGGTGTTCCTTACGAAAACATAGAAGAACAAGCGGTAAGAGATAGTATAGATGCACAAGCTAAGCGTATTGCGAAGAGTGTATTGTACGACATCACCAAAGACAACTACACAGAAGAAGATGTAGCCAGCTTGAAGCAGAAAGAAATCGTTGCACTAATCGCCTACTTACAACGATTGGGTTCTGACATTAATAAATTAGAAGCAACTAAAACAGAATAAGATGCTGAAGTATATCAAACACCACATGACCTCTATTGATGGTATAGAGATTTATCCCATCATCTCATTGGTCATTTTCGTAGCCTTTTTCATAGGATTATTCTTTTGGGTATTCAGCATGAAAAAGAAACACATTAATGAAATAAGTGATTACCCTTTAAACGATTAAAACATGGAAAAAAGTGTAATATTTTGGGCCTTGGTGGTAACCGCGTTTGTATTACTACTCAGCATATTCAGTTTAGGAAATGCCATGAAAGTGTACATCAAGAGCGATACCTTCAAGCAAAAAGTAAATAAAATAAAAGAAAACAATACCCTTAAAACTTTGTTGCTACTCCTTGCTTTCGTAGCAACAAGTACAGGGACCTTTGCACAAGATGCCGCACCAGCAGTAGAAGAGGCAAGTTTTTATACTTCTACAAAAATCTACATCCTTTTGGCCATAGATTTAGCCTTGGTTGCCTTCTTGGTGTACTACAGAACCTTCTTCAATAAGTTGATACACATCGACAAGAAAGAAGAAGACGAAGCGCCTGTTCAAGAATTTGTAAAAGAAAGAGCGAGCAAGCTTACGCAAATCTTAACAGATACTGTTCCTGTAGAAGAGGAAGAAAGCATTTTGATGGACCACGAATACGATGGCATCCAGGAGTTGGACAACAACTTACCACCATGGTGGATCTACGGTTTCTACTTAAGTATCATCGCCGGTGTACTTTACTTATTGAACTACCACGTTTTCAAAATCTCTCCTTTGCAAGAGGAAGCCTACCAAACTGAGGTTAAAGAAGCCAAAATTGCAGTGGATTTATACTTGAAAGAACAAGCCTTGAACGTGGATGAAAACAGCGTAACGGTATTAACAGATGACGTTGATATTTCTAAAGGTAGAATGTTGTTTAACCAATACTGTATCGCTTGTCACAAAGAAGGCGGAGGTGGAGACGTTGGTCCAAACTTAACAGATGATTACTGGATACACGGAGGTACAATCAACGATGTATTCAAGACGATAAAATACGGAGCCCAAAACGGGATGAAGAGCTGGAAAGACGAATTAAATCCAGTACAAATGCAACAAGTTGCTTCATACATCAAGTCTTTGCGAGGAACAAATCCTCCAAACGCCAAGGAGCCTCAAGGGGACTTGTATGTAGAAGAAGGAACAGCTGAAGCGGAAACAACAGAAGAAGCTGCAGTTGAAGTTGCAGACACCTTAAATGTAGAGTAATGGCACAAGAGGAGTTTAGAGACAAAATCGCTACTGTAGACGCACAGGGTAAACGCATTTGGATATTTCCTAAAAAGCCAAGTGGAAAGTTCTACTCGAAGCGAAAGATATTGAGTTACTTCCTGCTCTTGCTCCTCTTTGCTATACCCTTTATTAAGATAGATGGAGAGCCTTTTTTACTCTTCAACATTATTGAGCGAAAATTCAGCATTTTTGGTCAGGTTTTCTGGCCACAAGATCTTTATCTCTTCGCCTTGAGCATGTTGGTAATGATTTTATTCATTGTTGTTTTTACCGTAATATTTGGTCGACTTTTCTGTGGTTGGATTTGTCCGCAAACCATCTTCATGGAAATGGTATTCAGAAGAATAGAATACTGGATAGAAGGTGATTACAAAGCGCAAAAAAAGTTAGCCAACAGTGAATGGAATAGAGAAAAGATTTGGAAACGCAGTTTAAAATACAGCATCTTCTTTGGTATTTCTTTCATCATTGCCAACACTTTTTTAGCGTACATCATCGGGTACGAACAAGTTTGGGAAATTGCCACGACTTCTCCTTCTGAGCACATCGTTGGTTTCATAGCTATATTGATTTTCACTTTCATCTTCTTTATGGTGTTTTTGAAATTGAGAGAGCAGGTGTGTACAACGATTTGTCCTTACGGAAGATTACAAGGCGTACTCTTAGACAGCAAATCTTTAAACGTTATTTACGATTACAAACGCGGTGAAAACAGAGCCAAGTTCAACAAAAAAGTAGACCGTAAAGAAGCCGGACAAGGAGATTGTATAGACTGTAACCAGTGTGTAAATGTTTGTCCAACAGGTATAGACATCAGAAACGGAATACAATTGGAATGCATCAACTGTACCGCTTGTATAGACGCATGTGATTTCATGATGGAGAAAACCAATCAGCCCACAGGTTTGATTCGTTACGACTCTGAAGACGGTGTATCTAAAAAGGAGAATTTTAAATTTACGCCACGTGTAATTGCTTATACCATCGTCTTGGTTGGCTTATTAGGACTGCTCACAACCCTATTGATGTTGCGAAGTGATTTTGAGGTGACGCTACTCCGTACACGTGGAACATTGTTTGAGCAAAATGAAGCAGGTGAGATATACAACATCTACGATATCAACATCATCAACAAAACCAACAAAGACCTTCCGGTTCATTTCGAAATCATTGGTCATGAAGGAAGAATACAAATGGTGGGAGATGATATTACACTAAAAGCCAGAGATGCAGCAAAATCTAAGTTTATCATTTACATAGAACCGAAAGATTTAACCCAACTCAAAACCGACCTTGAGATAGGAATTTACGAGGGTGAAGAGTTGGTAGAAACAGTAAGTACAACATTTATAGCACCAAGAATATGAAGTTTACATGGGGATGGGGAATAGCATTATTTTTAATGGGTTTTATGGCCTATATCTTATCTATGGTATTCCAAGCGCAGAAGGTTCAAACCGATTTATATGCCGAAGATTACTACGCACAAGAAGTTAATTTTCAGCAAACTTTAAACGCAAAAGCACGTGCCGTTGTTTATAAAGACAGTATACGTGTTGAGCAAAATGAAACAGGAATTAAAATCAGTTTTCCGCAAGCTTTGGCAGGAAAGGAAAACACGAAAGTGAATTTATATAGGGCCAACAATGCACAGTTGGACCTTAATTTTAAAGCTCCACAGAACAACTTTATTTGGATAGCTAGCGAAGACTTGATCAAAGGTAACTACCAGTTAAAAGTGCAATGGGAAGCTGAAAACGAAGAATATTTAGTAGAAAAAAACATTTATTACTAGAATGCTCTGGACTGCATTAACATTAGGACTCATTAGTAATCTTCACTGCCTTGGTATGTGTGGACCTATCGCCCTTGCCCTACCTGTAGGGAACATGCAGCCATTGCAAAAATTCATTTCCATTTTCACGTATAATTTTGGTAGAATTACGGTCTATACCCTACTCGGTTTGGTTCTAGGATTTTTCGGAAGCTCTTTAAAACTCATAGGTTTCTTACAAGGTTTTAGTATACTGGCTGGAATAGCTTTAATACTCATCGGTTTAAGTGAATTCGGAATCTTAAAATTTAAGTTGCAGCACGTAGGTTTTAAAGCCTTGAATCAATTGAAAGGAAAGTTTGCCCAACTCTTACAGAAAAGAAGTTTAGACGCCTTCTTTATGATGGGGATTTTCAATGGTTTACTCCCCTGTGGTATGGTTTACTCGGCGTTGATTGCCTCTTTGGTAATGGGAAGCGTGCAGGGCGGTGCTACGTACATGTTCCTTTATGGAATAGGAACTTTACCCGTGATGTTCTTTCTACCCTTCTTTAAAAGCTTCTTTCATTTCAAGGCCAAGCGCTATTTAAAAATACTCATTCCAGCCTCTTTTATACTCATAGGAGGATTACTAGTACTGCGAGGAGCAAACTTAGGGATACCCTATATGAGTCCTGCCCTCCAAGAACAAATCGGGGTGCTACCCGCAAATCAAATTAACTGTCATTAACATGCATACTTTTCTCTTTAAATATCTAGTTTTCGGACCTATATCCAGCAGAAGACTGGGCAGATCCTTAGGCCTTAACATTTTGCCCAAAGAGCACAAACTTTGCAATTTCGATTGTGTGTACTGTGAGTGCGGTGAAGACCATGAAAAACATCAAAATGTAAAATTCCCAACGGTAGAAGACATCATTGAAGAATTGCTTTTAAAGTGCCAAATGCTCAACGATAGAGGTATAGAAATAGACACCATAAGCTTTGCTGGAAATGGTGAACCAACACTTCATCCCGACTTTGAGGAGATCATGTACTCGGTAAAAACAGTGAGGGATCTATTGTTGCCCAAAGCAAAAATTGCGGTATTAAACAATGCCACTATGCTACACAAACGTCAGGTTAAAAAGGCATTGGATATTGCGGATTACTCGATTTGCAAACTCGATGCTGGAGACGAAAAAAGTTTTCAGTTAATCAACAGACCTTTGGGGAATTTGACCTATGAAAAAGTAAAAGAAAACTTGAGAAACTACGGCAATAAACTCATCATACAAAGTTTGTTTTTCAAAGGAAAAAACGCCAATGAAAAGTTGGGGAATTACAAAGACGAAGAAATAGAAAAATACCTTCAAGAGGTAGTTGAAATACAACCCGAGAGTGTAATGCTTTACAGTTTGGATAGAACTACAGCCGTTCCCGATTTAGAAGCGGTAAGTATTGCTCAATTAAAAACCATCGCCCAACGTTTAAATCAATTAGGAATTACTGCAACCGTAGCATAAAATGAGTGAATTAATACGCAAATACAACCAACCTGGACCTAGATATACAAGTTACCCCACAGTTCCTTTTTGGAAGGATATGGACATCGATAAGGAAGCTTGGAAAAAGAGTTTGGTAGAAGCCTTTAAAGTAAGACGCAACAAAGAGGTTAGTTTATACATACACCTCCCGTTTTGCGAGCAACTCTGTACCTTTTGTGGCTGTCATAAACGCATCACAAAAAACCATGCGGTGGAAGAACCCTATTTACTTACAGTTTTAAAAGAATGGCAATTGTACACCTTCTTTCTTGGAGAGGACATGGTGATAAAGGAAATTCATTTAGGAGGAGGAACACCTACTTTTTTCCAACCCGAAAATTTAGAAAGACTTATTCAGGGCATACGCGCACTTAGTTTATTTGACCCAAACGTGAGTTTAAGCTTTGAGGCGCACCCCAACAACACTACGGAAGAACACCTTAAAACTTTTAGAGAACTAGGTTTTAATCGTTTAAGTTTTGGAATACAAGATTACGATCCGAAGGTGCAAAAAACCATTAACAGAATTCAATCTTTCGAGCAGGTTCAATCTGTACATCAATTGGCTTTGGATTATGGTTTCACTTCTGTGAGTCATGACATTATCTACGGTTTACCTCATCAAACCTTGGAGAGTATACAAGATACGATAGCTAAAACAGCGCAGTTAAGACCCCACCGTATTTCCTTCTACAGTTATGCACATGTTCCCTGGATCAAAGGTGTTGGTCAACGCGGTTACAGCGAAGACGACCTTCCTAAAAACGAAGAGAAGCAAGCCTTATACGAATATGGAAAAGCAGAATTATTGAAATTAGGCTATGAAGAAATAGGGATGGATCACTTTGCTTTACCGGAGGATGAATTGTCTATTGCCCATCACAAGGGTGAACTTCACCGCAACTTTATGGGCTATACAACGCAAAGTACAGAAGTGATGATAGGTTTGGGTATGTCGGCCATCTCCGATGCTTGGGGAGCCTTTGCACAGAACGACAAACACGTTGAAGATTATCAAGCGACAATCAACAGCGGTGAATTAGCCGTTTTTAGAGGTCATTTTTTAAGCGAAGAAGACGAAATCGTGCGTAGACTCATCTTAGATTTGATGTGTAGGTATAAAGCCTCTATTCCAGCTCAAATTGCAGAAAGTGAATTTATCAATCAAGAGTTGCTTCAAGAACTTATCAGCGATGAACTTATACATTACAAGGGTAATGAATTAGAAATTTTGGAAAAAGGAAAACCCTTTCTTCGCAATGTTTGCATGTGTTTCGATTTGAAACTCAACCAACGCGAAAAAAGGGAGCAATTATTTAGTTCTACGATATAATATCCTTCGAATAACTTAGATGAATAATCCGTTTTGCATGGCGTACATCACCAATCCAACACGAGATTTTACACCTAATTTATCAAAAACAGATGCTCTGTAGTTATCTATGGTTTTCACGCTTAAACACATTTTGTCAGCGATTTTATCATAGGTATCTTCAGAGCAAGCTAATTCTATAAAGCGCAATTCTTTAGGGTTTAAAGCATCTTGTTTTTCCAATTCAGACTTGTCACCGTTAATGGTTCCTATCAATTGAGAGGTCATCTGTTCTGTATAATGAAAACCTTTGTCCACCATATCAATAATCGCACGCTCTAACTCCTCAGGATCTACATCTTTTGAGATATAACCTTTGATACCCAAACGCAACATTTTTAATAGAGAAGTATCATCATCATTCATGGTCACCACCAAAAGTTTCATTTTTGGATACAACTCCTTTAATTGCTTAACGGTTTGAAAACCATCCATTACGGGCATGTTAATATCCACTAAGGCTAAATCGGGAATGATTTGGTTTTCTAACTGCTCTAAGAAATGTTTTCCATGATCCGCTTCGCAAACCACTGTAAAATTTGAATTGATGTTTTGGATTAAGTTGGCTAATCCACTTCTAAAAAGTTTATGATCGTCTACTACAGCGATGTTAATGTTTTCCATTTTATATACTAATTTGATAGGTTGTACCCTTACCTGGAACTGATTTTAAATCAAAACTTCCTCCGATAAATTTACACCTTTCTTTGATATTTAATATTCCTGAACCCAAATTGACTTCCTCCAAGACAAAACCTTTACCATTGTCTTCTATACGAATGAAACTGTCGTTTTCATCCATCTTAATGGTGATAAAAACTTCGGTGGCTTCTGCGTGTTTGATTACGTTGTTGAGAATTTCCTGCACCATACGATACATGAAAATTTCTTTATCCTTATCAATCTCAACATCTTCAGTAGGTAGTTCGAGATGTATTTTTAACTCGCCCGCTTTTTCGTAGCGATCTACATCCATTTTAATCATACCAAATAACCCGAAACGATTTAGATTTTCTCCCTTTAAACTTACAGACAATGATCGAATATCCTGAATGTGCTGTTTAATTAACTCCGTGGATTGTTTAAGATTTTCTTCTCCACCTTCATCTACATGTTTGGTTAACAGACTTAAGTTCATCTTTATTAAAGAAGCAACTTGCCCGAAATTATCATGCAACTCTCTTGAGATTGTGGTCAATGTTTCTTCCTTCATCTCTATTTGAGCTTGAAGTACCGCTTGTTTAAATTGTTCCCTTTCCAACTCAAAAACCTCTTGTTTTCTTCTGTACAGAATAATAAAGTAGATAATGAATACCAACAAGGAAATGACCAGTAGCGTACCGGTAATTACAGAAAATATTATTACGAATTGATCAGACATAAAGTAAAAAATCACATCAAGCAGTGTGCTCTAAATTGGTCTTAATATAGTTAAACTAAATCTTTCTTTTTTAGGCTAGCGAAAATTCTAATGTAACTAGAAATTCATTTTAACCACGTAATACTTAGTGACCTCTTATTAATTGACCGTTCTGACTTGATAAGTGTTACACTCTTTAGAGCAAGCATGTCCCAAACCAACGTAATTCCCACTTATTACCCCATCTTTCATTTGTCCAACTGAGAAGTTCAAATGTCTTGGTACTGTATTTCCTTTCGCCGGAGAAAGCACAGGAATAAACACAAACACATCTTTCTTATTCTCTTCTGTGGTTGTTTTATCCAAACCTAAAAAGTCCAAAAATTCTTTCGTAAAATTAACTGAAGTAATTTTTTCACCATTGGGTAACACCAAGACTTCCTCTCCAGACAGAACCGCTTGTTTCAAATCCTCATTTAACTGTACAGGATTTGGCGTCTCATCAAAACTGTTAACGTCTTTTGAACTTATGGGCAAAGTAACAGGATGCTGAGATGAAGGCATCATAGCATCAAGGTTTACCGTTAAATTCTTTATGGGAGAAAGATACACCTCCATCTTCGCTACTTCAGTAGTTCCTGTACATGCAAGTGTTAAACAGAGTTCTTTCGCCTTTTGAAGGGCAAGTCCTATCTCTTCTCTAGAAAAAGCATAAGCCCTTATGAAATTGCCATAAGCATCAAAAAATAAATCATTAGAACTTACATTTTGATACATATGTATAGACTTTTGAATTTGGACAGGGGATAAATTTACAGTTGGAATTTCCATGGTATCTATTTGGTAGGTCCAAATGTAAGCGCTAGTAAGTGGCTTTGTTCATAATCCGATAAAATACAGGCATAAACATGCATGAAAAGGGGGGAAATCCCCTAACGATTTCAGGCTCTCCCCTTGGGCTAAAAACTTAAAGGCTTAGCATCTTTGTGTCATATATAATTGAGAACTTATATAATACGCATTTTACTAACCACTCCAAGCGGCATTGATGATCATCAATGCCGCTTGTTTTTTATCCCTTTTTCCCCTCTACAAGTATTTTCGGTTTTAAAAATATAATGTACAGCATCACGGTATACCCCATGTCCAAGCAAATGGTGGAAAGATCAAAAACCATCAACCTGTATTCAATTAATATTTCCAAAGGAAGTTTGTACAATACCGGTCTAAAGGATAAGGACCAGAATTTCACACAGTAGATCAATACGTTGGCAAATGAAAAAAGGAATACTGGATTTTTAGCGAGCGGAATATAACTCGGACTTTCCATCAATTGGACAAAGCTCAACAAACACAGCACGATGGTATAGATGCAAAAGATAGCAACAGACAAAAAAGGAAATGAATAATCCCTCGAAAATACAGACGGATTAAAAATTATCAAGAATAAAAATCCCAAGCTCACCCAATAAAAGCGCTTTTCTCCTTTGGGCGAAAACTTTAAATACAGAGAAAAAATAAGATAATTCAATGCATAGAGAAAAACAGTAATGAGCAAATAGTTAAAGCGATTATTGATCTCCAGCACTCTGAAGAACATCATTGTTGATTCTAACAAAAACACACCTAAAAAAAGCAAGTTGATAAACCGAGCCATGCGCGTTAATTTAGGGAAATGAATTAGACCGTATAAGACTCCTGTTAATAAGACAAAGTTGTAGTAAAAATACTGAACACTAAGTTGATCTAAGTAGTAATAAAGGAGGGAAACAGCTACGAACAAGGTTAAATCTAACCCTAGAAATCGTTGAATACTTTGAACGCGTTGCAGTAGCATAAGGAGCTGATTTACTCAAAGATATAAGATTTCAGGTAAATGTTCGGTTTATTTGACAGAAGACATAAAGATGATGATTATTGACAAAACCTTAAGGAAGAAACCTTGGGCTATCAATGCATTGACTTCGAACTTATCATCAAATTTCATTATTTAAAAAATCACTCTATTTACTCCCTCCGCTTGGGTGCATAATCAAAGTACTTGTTTGAATTGGACATTAAGCACCAGCTTTAGGGCCGCTGTTTTCTTTAGGGAAGTGTTTGATTTCAAGGCTTAACGCATAAGCTATCAAGAAATAACCTATAATTTGAATTAGAATATGAAAAGTATGAAAGACAAACCTGTATTGAAAAAGAAAATCTTTTGGAAATTTAGAGTAAACAGG
Source organism: Lishizhenia tianjinensis (assembly GCF_900116425.1). Classification (GTDB taxonomy): domain Bacteria; phylum Bacteroidota; class Bacteroidia; order Flavobacteriales_D; family Crocinitomicaceae; genus Lishizhenia; species Lishizhenia tianjinensis. The sequence continues at coordinate 24,830 of NZ_FPAS01000005.1, forward strand.
TAAGAAAGATATGACCCAAAACAGGGTGCTATAAATCAGTAAATTGCCTAACGAATACACAAATAGAGTATCCTTTTTTAAGGGAGTTAGCTTGGGTCTATCAAATAGGGCATACATGTAACACAAGGAAAACAACACGTTAATTAGGCACAAAAAAGAAATCGAAATTTTCGGTGTGAAGATTAACCCTAGGTTTACCAGGTAATCTAGAACAGATACACTAACCCCTAATAAGGTCACAATTACCAATATCTTATTTGTTAAAATTGAATTTAATACGGAATTGGTATAGAGCATCCAATTTAAAACGAGGCCGGCGATGGATAATAGCGTATAGATTAAGAGAATTCCAACATCATCCAAGGTAAACAAAAGCTGTTGTCCGCTTATTTCTGCAAACAATACAAAGAATAAATACAGCAATAAAGCCTTTCCACGTAGAGATAACTTTTTAAACTGAAAAACCCCGTAAGCTAAAGATGAAACCAGAACAAGTAAGTAAACCAAAAATGGAACTGATTTATTGAACAGCCAGAATTGATTAATATCTAAAACACCTAAGATTGCAAGGAGACTAGCAACGATAAAAATCTTATGATACTTGAATACTTTCATCATGCTGCTTTTATATATGCTTTCTTCAAAAGTTTGAATTCTACTCCTTGGGTTTGTTAATATCCATATAAAGATCATAAACAATAATCGTATAGCTTAAAAGATACCACATTTTTAGTTTCTAAAATGCCAAGTAAACATATCAGAATCACATGAAGAACACTTCGTGTATTTCTTTTAAAAAAACAGACTTACACTCATTTTGCTATCGTACCCACCAAAACCATCAATAAATCAGAATATTCAACAGTTAGTCTACTTCTATAGTTAAACTCAATTTCCCTCCAGTTGAACAGGTTCCTTTTTATCTCCATATAACAGAATAAATACAAATACGCAATAAGCTATTTCCATTATATAATTTGAAAAATTGAAGAGTAAGAACTTATATTTCAACATGATTTCCATAGGCAATTTATGCAGTACGGGACGAAAAGACACATTCCAAAACTTCAAAGAATACATTACAAGTGTAGCTACTGAAAACAAGAATACAGGATTAATCCATAATCTGGTTTTAATAGGTACTTCTATTAAATGATAGGGTGTATATAAAGACATTGAAATGACGTAAATACAAAACAAGCTGACAGCAATTGATGGAAAACCTGATAGATTCCAATGGTATATCATTATACTTAAAAAAAGACTTGCAACTAGCAGTGAAAAAAGATTAAGCCCTTTTTTTTGTTTCCCAATTTGTTCTAAAAACTGACTAAAAATTAAGTGATGAAGTAGAAGGAGAAAAAATAATAACAAAAAATAATACAAAGGAACTAACAGCTTTAACTCAACCAGTATCAACACTCCTAATTCAGATAAAAAAACTCCCAAAAATAAAATGGTGACTAATTTTAAAATTTTAGATCTCTTTTTGTATTGCGTAATCCCAATAATGAATCCACTAAGTAGTGTTAGATTATATACCAAACTATGGACGGAAAGGAAATATATATTTACCCCAATATGATCTAAGTAAAAAGCTATAACTAAAAAACTTAAACTAATAGATACAAACAAACTCCCTTTCATTCTAATAAACTAAGTTTTCAAAATTAATCGAAGATGAATAAAGTATGAACTAGTTTTATTAACTAGTTCATACCCTCAGTTTTACATAAATACGTTTTGATATCCATTACATTTTGTTGGACAAAGTTCTGAGAAATCAAAAATATCACCCGACACTATACCATCATTAACGTAAGCTAATGCAAAAGTTAAATAAGGTTTTTGTGTTAAACTATCCACAGGTCTTATCATAGGAATAAAAGCGAAGGTATCATTTTTATTCTCTGATGTTGGTTGATCTTGAAGATTCAAACCTTCTATCATTGCTCTTGTAAAATTATAACCTTTCACTTTTTTGTCTGATGCTAAATGCAAGGGTTTTGGTTCAGCATCATTGATGTAATTATTGTACATATTCGTAAAATCAGCTGCCGTAACTGTTTTACCATCTGGATTTTTAGCGTTGTTTGTATTAAAAGTTAAAGGAGCAGACAAAGGAGTTGAGCTACTCACATACAAAGCGTTTACATCTATTATTCCGTTATCTACCCTACACAAAACTAAGTTCAAGAAATCCATGGATGCACCAGGGTAAGTACTTAATGCCGAAACCATAAAATACTCACTTGTCGCACTACTTCCTAACGCTTCAAATAATTCTTGTCTTGTAAAAATATGCCCGGTAATTTTGTCATCATTTGGATCTACAAAATTTGCACTTGTACCATTGGCAACATAATCCTGTACTTCAGGTTTAATAGTTGATAAATTAACTAATCCCATACTTGGTTATTTATTGATTTAAAATTTAATTGTTTGAACGGTAACTTGGTTACCTTGTAGCAGTAGTTTATAGATGGTTTTGTATTCGTGATCTCCAATCTTTTCTTGCGGTCTTTTTCCACCAAAGTGTTCTATCATCGGTAATAATATATCGCCATGTCCACATACAGCGCTTACTTGAGCCTTGTTTTGTTGAATATCATCAACAACTTGTTCCCAAGCTTCCCATTCGTATAAATTTAAGTGGGCTTTTGTACTATCCAACAAAGGATTGATAGTCATTAGGTTTCTAATATACTTGGTACTATAAACCTCTTCCAGTTTACTGTCTTTCAAAAGTTCACTAATCTGCAGCGCCTGTTTTTCTCCTTCTAGTGTTAAAGCAGGATTCTTTTCTGTACTGTCTAACACCTTCTCTGCGTGCCTAAATAAATAAACCGTTTTCGTTGAAGATAAATTTGAACAAGATGTTAGAAATAACAGGTTCAGTAGCAGTAAAATAACGAAAGGAGATTTTAGTTTATTCATACCATGAAATTAGAATTTCATTTTAAATCTAAGCCTATCCCTCGTACTTTTTTGTGCAATTTTGGAGAGGGCAAAAGCAGTTAATTGAAGTACTCTTGGGTATCCTCCACTTGTAGCCGCATCTTTCATAAGGATGATTAATTTTCCTCCCGAAGTTAGTTGTACCGTGCCTGGTATTACCGGACTCGATAAAATTTCGGGTATATCATTGGCAAGGCTTTCCTCCAATTGGTAGCCCATTCTGTTGTTGAGATTAGCAATAGTAAAAGTTGAATTAAACAACTCCTCCTTTTGTTGCTCAGATAAATGATCATATTCAGGTCCTGGTGTAACCTCTACTTCTTCGGAAAACAAATCTGCATTTACGACCACATTTCCATATTTATCTAAGAAATTAGCTTGAGGTAAGTAGTTTAATTTATCCCCTTGATCACACCTAATTTTTTCGGTAATTCCACTAAACCAACTTCTACAACCATACTGCTCTGGTGTTTGAAAACCACCTTTAATGGCCATGTACAATCGTATACCTTTTTGGCAATACCCTACCTTTACTTCGCTTTGGGCAGTTATCGCATAAGCTTTGTTCAACTCAATTTTTTCACCGTTAATTTTTACTTCAGCTTTTGCCCCAGAAAAGGCAATAACTGCCGCTTTTTCAAAATGCATGTGCGGACCAATTTGGGTGATCTCTAATACGGCATCACTGGTTTTATTATTCACCAAGGCATTAGCAATTTGTGCTGAAAAATCATCCATACAACCTGAAGAAGGAATTCCTTTATTGCGGTATTTCCATCTTCCTTGATCTTGTACAGAGGTATAAAAACCAGGTTTGATAAATGTTAGCATGGTACAGATTTTAGCTTATAATTTTGTTGATCAGCCTCCTTTTTTATGAATTCAAATTCTTGTGGTGAAACGGCAATAAACTTGAGATAATCTCCGGGTTGTATTCCATTTTCTTCTCTCAAATTGAGTTGGAGCATATCCACGGGAGTATTTCCAATAATGTTCCATCCTCCGGGTGATTCAACAGGGTAAATCCCCGTTTGTTGTCCCCCTAGCCCCACAGCTCCTCTTGGCGTAATTTTGCGCGGAATAGCCTTGCGCGGAATGTGTAATTTTTCATCCAAACCTCCGAGGTAACAGAAGCCGGGCAAAAAGCCCATGAAGTACACCAAATAAGTAGACGAAGTATGCAATTCTATCACTTCCTCTTTACTCAAGCCATTCTTTAAGCAAACCTCGGGCATGTCTAAAGCATAAGGTTTCTCATAACAAACAGGTATGTACCATGTTTGCCTATTCTTCAACCCCAAATCCAACACACTTTCATTTACAAAAAAGAGTATCTCTTTCTCATCTTCGGCACTGGGCTCCTCTAAAAACTGCAATAAAATACTGTTGTAGGCATTCTGCGTAAAAGCCAAACGCTTTTCGTATTTCTCTTGTAGGGCATTTTGGAAATTAAGCACCTCCATGAGTATACTTTCTTTGATTTCATTGGGCCAGGTCAACAAGAGTCCATGACTACCATATCTTTTGCAGCTCACTTTCATACTACTTCAATTTGACCGTTGTGTTCCCAAGCTGTTCGCAGGTAATGCAGTACATCTTTTGCATTAGGATTATCACCATGTATACAAAAAGTTTCGCCGTGCATCTCTATGGTTTTACCACTCTTTGTAGTTACCTGTTGGTTCAAAGCTATACTTTCTATCTGCATCAAAATATCCAAAGGATTATGCAATACTGCTCCTGATTTTGTTCTCTTCACCAAACCTCCGGATTTGTTATAGGCTCTATCTCCAAAAGCTTCGTTTAAAAAGCGAACACCTCTCTCCAGAGCAACATTTTCCATCACACTGTTAAAGGGAACGTATAGTTGATAATCTGAAAACACGCGGTTACAGGCATCTATGAAAACATGAACCGTTACGGCGTCTTCGGCTGCTTTGTTGTAAAGTGCGCCATGCGCTTTGATATGATTCAACTCCATGCCTTCCTCTTCCATAACTGCCTTAAACTCTTCAAGCTGACTTACGATGCTTTGCTCTAAAGTATCGAAGTCTATATCCATTATTTTTCGTCCAAAATTCTCCTTATCTGGATAAGAAGGATGTGCACCTATGCGCACTCCGAAATGTTTGGCGAGCATCATGCTTTTGCGCATACTTTCGCGGTCACCATAATGGCCACCACAAGCAATGCTACACGAACTCAGAAAGGGCATATACTCCTCTTCCGTTTCTATTCCTTCTCCTACGTCTGCGTTTAAATCAATCAGTATTGTTTCCATTTTATAAAAGTGTGTAAATGCTTTTTAAGCTCATACCGAAAGCGAAAAGGACAACCAATGCACCAAGTATGTTTTGTATGTTAGTATTTCTTTGATTCCCCAGTAAAGCTTTGTTGTTCATCATCCACAATAAAACCACCGCGATTAGTGGTAAAACGATGGCATTGGCAATTTGTGCAAATTGAATGAGTTCTAAGGATTTCAAACCTAAACTAGAAAGCGTAACGCCCACCAATAAAACGAATATCACAACGCCCTTTTCTTGTTTCTCGTTTAAGTTAAAACAACCTTTTGCAACAAACCCGGCTGCCAAAGGTGCTGTAATAGCACTGGTGAGTCCGGCTGCGAACAAACCAAAAGCCAATAAATATTGAGCTATATTTCCATACAAAGGAGCTAGAGAATCGGCCAATTGATGAGGAGCTAGTAATTCTTGCAAACCACTTTCTGCTGCGCTTACGACTATGGCCATAGAAACTAATCCACCCAATATCATGGCGATGAATACATCTCTTTTACTTTTGACTACTCCTTCTTCTCCCTTCCACTTTTTTGCTGCCAAAGAAGCATGGAGGAATAAATTGTAAGGAACCACTGTTGTTCCGATCAAGGCGATTACGGTTAAAAAACTTCCTTCGGGTTGTTGAAAAGTGAAGAGTCCTGCAAAAAACTCTGACCATTGAATATCTGCTATCAGTGCTGTTGAAATAAAAGCTAAACTCATTAAAACAACAAGGGTAAGCAGGAATCTCTCTACGCGAACAAAACTTTTTGATAGCAACAAGAGCAAAGCAATGGTTCCTAAAAGCAGGCTGTAAAAATTAAAGTGAAAGGGTCCGACATCATGCGTTAATGTACCAAAAACACTTGTTAAGCCCATACTACCCCCAGTAATATTCCCTCCTTCGTAGGCTGCATTACCCACAATAATTGCAGCAATACTCACTGCTAAAACGAAATATTTCAAAATGGGATTTGCAATGGATTCACGCATCACCTGCGCCAAACCTTTTTGACTCACCACCCCTAAACGAGCGGCCATTCCTTGAAAGAGGATGCAAATGAACACAGAGAGCAACAGCGCCCACAACAATGCATAAGAAAAGTTCACCCCTGCTTTGGCGCAAACGGTAACTGTACCGGGTCCGATAAAAGCAGCAGCAACTAAGGGACCGGGGCCCAAGTCTTTGAATACATTGATTAGTTTGTTCACCCTTCTAAGTTAGTGAGAGTTTGGGGAGGATGGTTGGGAAGTTAAGAGATGTTATTCACGGGGGAGTGTTGGTATAGGAAGGTAAACTTCTTCTTCACCCTTTTCTTCATTTACCAACACCAGTTCTTGATTTTTATTGATAAACAAATACTTTGTCCCATAGGGAAAATAAAACTTGTCATTTCTACAGTCCAACTGAATATACTTCCCGTAGGAAATGTAATAATCGCCTTCTTTCGATCGATATAAATCGGTACATCCATCCTTAACTTTCCATTTTCCCAAACACACATTTTCGCCCTCAACAAATTTTATGAATTGATTCGCTTGTCTGGTAAGTTCTTCCAGGTCAAAAGACTCATCATTTAGGCAAGATATTGTATCCCCTTTTTCCCAATAAGAATCTATGCTTTGATTAAGGTAACTCCAATCACTGCTCTGTGATATTTCGTTAATGCCAACCATATTTTTATAGGTCATTCTATTTAAGTTGATAAGAGGAGAATGCATCCAGAGTGTAAGGGACATCCATAAATAATCGTGACCTTTTGTTTTTGTGGTATCAAAATATTTGGTTGATGAGTAAGCAAAGTGATCGTAAAAAGCAAGGGCTTTTACCCAGTTCTTAGTATGGATAACAGGGTTTCCTAAATTGCTTAAATCTTGATCCGAAGCATATAATTGTTTCCAGAAATTATCGATAAGGGAATCACTCGTAAGTGCTTTGATTTCCTCTTTTATCTCTGACAAGTTGATTGGATTATTTAACTCCTGACTAAAAAGTGCAGAATTTAGAAGGAGGGAAATCATTAAGAGCGATGAAAAGTGGTTCATATCTTAAAGATAGAATTTTTCTAATTAGTCGCATGTTTGCCAAAAGGTAAACCTCAATAGAATCAAGGCTTCTAACAGAATCTAAATATGAATAAGCTTCATTTTTTTATACGATTCGAAAAAAAACAATAAAAAAGTAACGAAATTTTCTAAGCATTATTCGCCCAATCGTCTGCCATTACTCGGCTTTGAGCTTTGGCAAACATGCGACCAATCAATAAATATAAAAGAAAAAATTTAAGCCTTCACCAATTCTACTTCGGCCAAATGCCCAGCCATCTTTTGCTTCACAATGCGGTAGAAATAATAACTCACCAAAGCCGTAAACACATCTGCAAAAACAAAGGAATACCAAATGCCCTCCAAGCCCCAGAAAAGTGGCAATATCAATACCAAGGGTACTAAGAAAATAATCTGTTTACTCAACGATAAGAACAGTGCCGGCATTACTTTTCCTACAGCTTGGTAATATCCACTCATCAACATATTGATGGCAACCAAAGGTGTAGCTGCAAAAATCCAACGCATGGCAAAGGTAGCATCCTCTATCAACGTAGCATCTTTGGTAAAGATCATAACGATATAGGGTGTAAACACCATGATGAGTACGAATATGATAAAGGCCATTATCGTTGCCCATTTGATAGATAAACTGATAATATCTGAAACCCTCTGGAACAATTTGGCTCCATAGTTAAACCCAACGATGGGTAAGAAACCTTGAGTTACCCCCAAAATTGGGAAGAAAGCAAACATGGCGATACGATTGACTATTCCATACACAGATAAAGCAATATCTCCACCGTATTGTACCAATGAATTGTTAAGTACGATAGCCAAAATTGAAATAGCTCCTTGTCGCACCAAAGTGATAGAACCTATAGACCCAATCTCTCGAATGATTTTCGCTTTCCAAATCATTTGTTTGGCTTTGAAATTCAATTTAGAGCGCGTTGAAAAGAAAAATACAATGGTATACAAGGCGCATGCAATAAAGGAAACCGTTGTTGCCCAAGCGGCACCTTCTATTCCCATGTCGAAATACACGATGAGTATAGGGTCTAAAATGACATTGATCACTGCGGGTATAATCAATACGACCATGGATATTTTGGGGTATCCTTCCGCACGAATTACAGAGTTGGTCATCATGGCAATGGTAAGGAAGGGAACTCCGTAGAGCAGTATGTCAAAATAAGCGGTAGCCGGAGCAGTAATCTTACCAGCAGTACCAAAAAGCAAGAGAATTTCTTCCATGTAAAGCGAACCACCGATGTAGAAAAGCAAGGCAAAAGCAACGGTTAAACTCACCATGTTGGCAAAGGTATGGTTGGCTTTTTCCTGGTTCCCTTCTCCAAAAGCTCTGGAAATAATGGATGAACCACCTACACCTATGGCCATACCTACACTTGACATTAAAAACTGTATGGGCATCACAACCGTAATGGCACCAATAGCATATTTACCCACATAATGACCTACAAATATGGTATCCACGATACCGTAGATGGCCATAACAAGTATACCTATGGATGCGGGAATGGCTTGTTTGCTCAATAGTTTTGCGAGTGGTTGAGTACCAAACTCATTGGTTTTGTTTGCTTTGCTCATGGATTGCAAAAATACTATTTATCTGTTCTATTAGGTTGCTCACTAGTAGGGTAAAAATGGCTATTTTAAGACATTACTTAATTTGATGCAATGAATTCGCCTTAGGGATAGCAGCGGCAGCCCGGAGGATAAAAAGCATAGAAATGTGGTGGGTGCAAAGCGACTTAAGAAGCTTGGCGACCGACATACATGCCTGGCTTTTTAGCCGAGGAATAAAGCGGAAAGCCCGTTAAAAGGCCGTCCAAAGAATTCAAAATTCACAAATCAAAATTCAAAATTCAAAATTCAAAAAAAGAGAGGAGACTAGGTGTATTTGAGCGCTCAGCTATTATTTCTTCTTTTTCTTGCGTCTTCCCCACCAAACTAGGGTTCCTGTAACGGGTAAGCTGGCAATGATGAGTGAAGCTAAAAAAGCTATTATTTTTCCGGGTAGTCCAGCGATGGCTCCGATATGTATGTCGTAATTCATTCTGTACAACTTGTCGGTAGCATCTGCATCAGCGTATTTACCCCAAAGGTGATTGACCTCTACCTCTTCCAAAGTTTTCTGATCAAAAAAGCGGTAATCCGTTCTGTAATGGGTGCCTTCATCGGGCTTAATCGAAATATAAATAGTGGATGAATCGGTATGTGGAACGTGCACTTCTATATTGTCAGCATTGGGATATTCCAACATCATTCTGCGCCACATTTCGTCCATGTTGTTTTCCATTAGGTCCGTTGGCAAGGCTGCTTGACCTTTCAAAGAAGGCGAATCTGGCTCTACGTAAACAATGGATTTTTCACCGCCCAGCAACTTGTAACTTCCGTAAGCGAACCAACCAAAGCCCCATACCAAACCGGTTAAACACAAGACCATGGCGATGGAAATAACATAAAACCCAAGGATGTTGTGTAAATCGTAGTTCTTACGCTTCCATTTGGTGGTTTCTTTCCACTTGAATTTGAATCGCTGCTTGCGCGCATTCTTGTTTTTCGGCCACCAGAGGATGAGTCCCGTAATGAGCATGAAAAAGAAGATTAAAGTAGAGGTTGCTACTACGGTATGACCTAATTCTTCAGGTAACCAGAGGTAGTAATGTCCGTCTAAAATGAAGCGGAAAAAACCAGCAGTTAAATCGACATATTTAATGCCCTCCCCTGTAGTTGGGTGCACGTAAAATGCATCGTAAATGAGCTCTGAAGTATCTGTATCATCTTCGTAATACATCACTTCAAGGGCTTTGTCCTTCCCTAAATAATTGATGGAGTGAATGTGTTGTTGCGGATAAATAGAATCTGCGATATGCGCAACTTGTGAAGGAGTTAAGTAGGGATCGTCATTCAATTCCACGTGTTTATAGTCTTGATACAGACTTTGAATCTCTTCTTTAAACGCGTAAAAACACCCTGTTATGGCAACAATAAAAACTACAACTCCCGTAATTAAACCGAGCCATTTGTGTACAACTAAAAATCCCTTCCTCATTCTTTCTCTTGCAAGCTTGTTTGAAAACGCCGCAAAAATCGGGGCTTTTGGAGGAGGAAACAATACCTAGGAGTAGGTATTTATAATGATTCTAAATAGTAATGAAGACTTTTAGACAGTTAGATTTTTAGACGGTTAGACTTTTAGATGGCTAGATGGCTAGATGGCTAGATGGCTAGAATGTATAAAACAACAAGTTGTTGGTAGTACTAGCGCGGCAGCACTGGAATCGCGCAGTGGCTGGAGTAAAATAAAAAAGCGGAACATTGCTGCTCCGCTTTTATCAATATGTGTGAGAAACTATAGTGTTTCTTTTAGCCATTTTTGGAATTCAGTGTGCCAGATGAGAGAGTTTTGGTAGTCGAGTACCCAGTGGTTTTCTTCTGGGAAGTACAACAACCTACTTTTTAATCCTTGTAATTGTGCGGCTTGGTAGGCTTCTAAACCTTGACCGATAGGCACTCTGAAGTCTAAACCTCCTTGGATGATCATGATTGGGCTGTCCCATTTTTCAACGTGGTCTGCTGGGTTGAATTCGTTGTAAGCTTTTTGAGCAACTGCATTGTCTTTATCCCAGTAAGCTCCACCTAGATCCCAGTTTACAAAGAACATCTCTTCTGTAGTACCGTACATACTTTGCCAGTTGAAAATACCATCGTGGGCAATGAAAGATTTGAATCTACCTTCGTGAATGGCTGCTAAGTAGAATACTGAGTAACCTCCGTAAGAAGCTCCTATACATCCTAAACGGTTTTTATCTACGTAGGATTCTTTGGCAACATCATCAATCGCTGCCAAGTAATCCTTCATGTTTTGTCCCCCGTAATCTTTCGAAATTTGCTCGTTCCATTCAACTCCATGACCTGGCATACCTCTACGGTTTGGCGCTACAACAATGTAACCTTGCGCCGCCATCAATTGGAAATTCCAACGGTAAGAGTAAAACTGAGAAAGCGCTCCTTGGGGTCCACCTTGACAGTATAATAGCGTTGGATATTGTTTCGTAGAATCAAAATCCGGTGGGTAAACTACCCATGTAACCATGTCTTTTCCATCTGTAGTTTTTACAATACGTTTGTCGATTTTACTTAAGCCTATAGATGCGTATAAGTCGTCATTCTCGTCGGTAACCTGGGCCATTTCTCCCGACTTCACATCAACGCTGTATACCTCTGAAGCATGGTTCATATCTCCACGCATCACCAACAGATTTTTCTTGTTCCAACCAACAATACCACGAACGTCAAATTGTCCGTTTGTTATTTGTACTGGTCTATTCAAGATCTTCTTCTTACCCGGTAAATCAATTTTAAACAAATGTGCCTCACCTCCCGTTGGAGCAACGAAATAGATACTTTTTTCATCTTCTGACCACACAAAAGAATTTACTGTTCCATCCCAAGCAGCTGTTAAATTGTGCTTTGTTGTTCCGTCGAAATAAATGATGTCGTTCTTATCACTTTCGTAACCGTCGCGTTTCATTTGCAAGTAAGCTAACTTTCCTTCTGCAGAGAAAACAGGGTTTGTATCGTAGCCCATGTTTCCTTCTGTAAGGTTAGATGTTTTTCCAGTCGCAAGATCATACACGTAAATATCTGTATTGGTACTTACCGCGTATTCCTTTCCGTACAACTTTTTACACACGTAGTAAATCTTTGTTCCTTCAGCATTCCAGGTGTAATCTTCAGCCCCACCGAAAGGTTGAGTTGGACATTCAAACTTCTCCCCTTCCATGATATCGACCATTTCTCCAGTCTCCAGATTCTTCACAAAAAGGTGGTTGAACTTACCATCTTGCCAGGTATCCCAGTGTCTGTAATCCAAATCGTTGTAAATCTGAACGTTTGACTGTTTCAATTCAGGGTAGTAATCCGTACCGAAAACTTTGTCCAGCTTCACTTCCTTCACCACAATTTGGTATTTACCATCTGCAGAAATTGTAGGGTCACCCAAAATTTTAGAAGGATCTTCTATAGTTCTTTTTGTACCTTCTTTCAGGTTCAAACCAAACACTTCCGTGCTTTTTTTATTGCTGGCGATATCTACTTTCGACACAGCATAAATCAATTCAGAAGTCTCGGCATTCACGCCCATTCCTCCTACTCTATTCAATTCTATCAATTGCTCTGCAGTGATTCCTTGTTGCGCCTGTGCACTCATTGTCAAGGTTGCTGCAAAAAGCATTACTAAACTTTTCTTCATGTTTCTCTTCTATGAAAGGTTTGTGAAATAACGATTGCCAAGATAAGGATAAATTCAAGGATTTGAAGATTTGTCTATCGACTTCCGCTCGAGAACCTAAATCTGAATAAAGGATTTGAGAAAAATTTAAAAACAGAACTTGCATTCTTGATGTAAAGATTTAAGGGAGGTCCACGGGGCTAAAGACTAAGACGCTACTAGTTGCTGAAATTGAAGGCCATTACAACAGCGAAATCAAAATTCAAAAACAAGCGCTACCAACCTAGACTTGTATATTGTCTAAAAATATTTTACCATCTAAATTTATAAACCTCCCGTTTAGATAGGTATATTCAACTCAAAACCAAGCAGTATGAAAACACTAACTACACTAACATCTGTCTTTTTACTGGGCGCGGCATTGGCGCAAGACTATGTTCCTTTTCATTCTCCTTCCAAGTTTCAAGAAGTTGGAGGCAGTAATGAGGAATTCTTTTTTCCTGAAGAGACCATAGTTAATGGCGGCGTGATAGAAGTCAAACAATATCAAAAGAAATCAGATAGTATCTTTGATTTAGACATCAATAATCCTTGCCCTTCTTGGGGCGGAATGGCAGAATGGTCTTTTGCAGGTTGGCTTGGGAGAAACCTCAATTACAATCAAACCGCAAAGACTTTAGCTATTGATTCAATCATTAGTTTTGATTTTAATTTATCTCTTGGAGATTCATCACTATTCTATATGGATGGCATGCATGAATATTACATACGATACACCAGTAAAACAGAAGAACAAGTATTGAACTTTACCGATTCTGTTAGAAATTACGCTATAGAAACTTATAACTTACAAGGTAGTTTGGTTGCTAATCAATATAGTACACAAGCTATAAGAATTGCCAAGTCGCTTGGAGCTATCAACTTTATAGATTTATCTGATTTTCCAACAACTCAGAAAGAATATCAAATCATTGGTCAAGCAAACACTAACTTAGGACATCTTGGAAATTATGGTTTAACCTACGACGAAGCATTTCCCTGGGATGTAGGAGACACTATTCAATGCTACGGTACGAATGTATTGGCTAATGGTGGGGAAAATAGTTATGTGACATATTTTATAACCAACAGAACAGAAACTTCCGATAGTGTTTTTATCTCTTTAAGCAAAAAGATTTATCATACAGCATCCATTGGTGGTCAAAGCACTTCTGACACAACTGACCTATCCTATAACATCACATATGATGACGTTTACGCTTATGAGAGGAATAAGCTCATTGGAAACCAAGCTCATCAATACGCAGGCTTTGGTGAGTTTTACAACCATACTTCAGAAACCTATGAAAAATATGATAATTCCAAGACAGGATATTGTGATTCTTGTAATTGCTTCACGCAATACGACGCTTATTTACAAAACTTTAATCATTTTGTTTACCAGAAAAATTTTGGCTTAACGATGCAAGAAGTCGAAGTGTTTGGCGAAGGACTAAAAGCACAGGCTTACCTCGTTTATGCACGTGTTGGAAATAACGTTTACGGTAACTACCACGCTGCCAATGTTAATGAAGCCGCTTTAATAGAAGTCAAACTAGCACCCAATCCTGTAACTGACTTCATCCACCTTTCAAGTAATGAGCGAATAGCAAGCGTAAATATTTACAATACCACGGGAGCTTTGTTGCAATCCAAAGCGATCAATAGTCAACAAAGTAAACTAGATGTGCAGCGCTTTAACCAAGGGGTTTACCTCATCCAAATTACTTTTGATAACGGCCAACAAACTACACAGCGTTTTGTAAAACAGAACTGAAGTTCTTGATTTAAAGATTTAAGGAAGGTCCACGGTGCTAAAGAATAAGACGCTACTAGTTGCAGAAATTGAAGGTCATTACAACAACGAAATCAAAATTGAAAAACTCGCGCAACAAACTTAGACCTGTGTATTTACTTAAATTATTTGCCGTCTAAATTCGAAAACCTTGCGTTTTGATAGGTATATTCAACTCAAAACCAAGCAGTATGAAAACACTAACTACACTAACATCTGTATTTTTACTGGGAACAGCATTGGCGCAAGACTATGTTCCTTTTCATTCACCTACAAAGTATAAAGCTGTGGGTGGGACGGAGGAAAAATTCTTCTTCGCGGAGGAAACGAACATCTACAACTCCACGCTAGAAATTAAACAATACCAAGAGGCCAGTGATGTTTTACAAGCTCCCGACCCGAATGATATGGAATGTGGTTCTTACGGGGATGTAAATTTGGCAACGAACAATTGGCTCGGTAGAAATATTCACTACAATCAATTGCTTCTTGAACTTGTAATGGATAATCATCTCTCTTTCAACTTTGATTTATCCCTTGGAGACTCAGCTGTGTTCAACACGACCAACAACACAGATTATTACCTCAAATACATTTCCAAGACCCAAGAAAACATTCTCAATTTTTCCGATTCTGTAAAAGCATACGCAATTGTAGCTTATGATGCACAGGGGAATGCTGTTACCACTTCTTTTAGTGCAACTCCAATTCGAATTGCAAAGCATTTAGGAGCTGTTAATTTTATAGATATACAAAGTTTTCCAAATGCTGCGGTAGAGTTTGAAATCGTAGGACAAGTTAATACAACCGAAGGTCACCTTGGTTCTTATGCCCCAACTTATGACGAAGTTTACCCTTGGGAAGTAGGCGATACCCTACAATACAAAGGCACTTCTTCTGTGGCAAGTTCGCAATCCTCCTACTATGCCGTAAATACGGTAACCGTAACGAATAGAGTTGAAACAACGGATAGTGTTTTCATTTCAATTTATAACGACTTATACACCTACAATTCAGCTGGAATTGTATACAACATCACCTACCCTCCCGTAATTGCCTTCAAAAAAGGGGAAGCCCTCACCACCTATCCATCTAACTATTACGAATACATGGAAAATTATCATGTGGGTGAGGTTGAATTTGAAAACTTAATCGGAAATGGAATGGAAATGTCTGATTTCATTTACGGTGATTATTGTGATTCATGTGCATGTTTTACAGCTTTTGAGTTGGTAAATATCTTGTTCGAAAATTACAAGTACATGGCACCTTTTGGTCAGGTACACAGAGAAAAAACAAACTATGATGGCGCATTAGACGTTTCGGCAGAAGCTGAATTGATTTTCGCACGTGTTGGAAATAATACTTTCGGTAACTACCACGCTGCCAACGTTAATGAAGCCACTTTAATAGAAGTCAAACTAGCACCCAATCCTGTAACTGACTTCATCCACCTTTCAAGTAATGAGAGAATGGCAAGCGTAAATATTTACAATACCACGGGAGCTTTGTTGCAAAGCAAAGCGATCAATAGTCAACAAAGTAAACTGGATGTGCAGCGCTTTAACCAAGGGGTTTACCTCATCCAAATTACTTTTGATAACGGTCAACAAACTACTCAGCGTTTTGTGAAACAATAAGTTTTATGGAACCTCATTGAACCCCGAAATTCTAGCTTCGGGGTTTTTTATGTCCCAGAAGTTGCGGAGGGATTTAAAAATTTAAAACAGAACATACGTTCTCGATTTAAAGATTTAAGGGAGCTTAAAGTTTTTTGAATTTTGAACCTTAAATTTTGAATTTCTTGTTGGCAAACTCACTACCCAAGAATCTTGGGTAGTGATCAGGCCATACACTATAGTTCACGTTTTAAACATCAAGTAGACTTAAGCTGCACGTTCACTTCCGGTGGTCGTAAGCGTGCAGCAAAGTCTACTAAATGTTCACCACGCAAAGCTGCCGTTGCTGTCCTTGTTTGATTTTTTATTCAACACTAAAATTGGCGCTCCAACTTGCGTCACTGATGTCTTTGAAACGTAAAATATAGGATCCTTTTGCTAATGCTGGTATCTTCATTTCTAAGGTGGCCAAGGCACCAAGAGGGAGCATTAAACTTTGTTGGTTCACCTTTGTTTTTGCTACGTAATGGTTTACAATTTTGAAGTTTTCTTCACTGTTAAAATCTTCTGAAGTTAAACTTTCAACCACCAAACCTTCTTCGTTTAACACGGAAATTTCCGTCACAAAAGAACCGTATACATCTATCCCTTCTACGCGCATTACGTTAACACTGAGTACATCTTCGTCGTATTGCACTTCTGACAATTCAAGCTTGGGCTTTTTAGAGAGGTTGTGCAACTCTCCCCAAACTCCACCATGGAAATATTGGTTGGTCCCTAAGGCTACGAACACCGCAAAAATAGAAGCAAACAAAACGGTTTTTTGCTGTTTTCTTTCCGACCAAGGTAAAGTTCCCGAAAACAGCCAGGGAAAGAGTCTCTTTTGGGTTAGCTTATGTTCCTTTTGTAGGAGGTAATTGTCCAAGCTCCATTTGCCACTTCCCGAAAAGAAGAGCACGATTCCACTGGCAATTCCAAGAATTCCAATTTGCCATTCGTCTAAGCAGGTGGTACCTAACCAACCCGAACCTAAGAGAATTCCTAAGGCTAAAAAGATGGTTCCTATACTGGCGAGTCGGGTGGCAAAACCGAAGATGAGGAAAAGTCCGACGATACCTTCGATAACTGTAAAGGCCACCATGTTGATCCACAATAAGTCGGGATGGGAAACTAAATGTTCAATAAGATCGCCTATACCCAGTGCGTTGGGTAGGAAATGATTAAATTTAATACCTACGTAATTCGCGGCTTCTGGATCGAGTTTGAAGTCGAGCACCAACCTGCGCCAAAGCGCTGAAAAGTAGGTCCAGCCAACCACCCATCTCAGTGCCGTTAAAGTGGTTGCGGATTGTAATATGTGTTTTGCTTTATTTTGCATTTTGTAAAGTTTTGGAGAGGTACATATAGACGTTATTCAAATTTTCGCATCAACTCATTTAAGGCTTTAACCTTATAATGAGCAAGGCATTTTTAAATCTAGAAGTCCCCTGATTATATAAATATGATTACTTGCCCGAACGGCAAGGGATAACTAGTGAACACTAGCACATCCTATCATCCAAAACTTTATTTATGCGGCGGTATAAGGAAAGTGAATGGTTGTAATCGAAAAGGTTGAAACGGTACAGCTGAAATTGATCTAAACGCTGAATGTAGACCTCATCATTCTCAAAGAATAGAAAGGGTTTGTACACGCCTTTCTCTGCTTTTTCTTGTCCTTGTTTTTCCGTTTCAGTCAGTGTATAAGCACAACTAGAAAATCCGGTTTTATTCGGACTTGTGACTTGTGTAACAGGTAAATCTAAAACAGTTTGTAGTGTTTTACGAACAGAACAACTAGACAGAACCAACAAGAAAATCAGCACAAAAATATGCGCCAACTTTTGGGTATACGTGTTTGTTTTGTTCTGCACCTGCATAGTGCAAAAGTGAACAAAAGCTGAGAAAAGCCTTGTTAAAAAAGTTGAATTAACAAATGAATAACAAAAACAGTATTGAGTTTGAGAAAAATAGTACTGAGTGTGAATAGGGAGTATTTAGGAATAGGTACGAAAAACGGGTTTTGTATTATGGTTTTATTCTGACTTTCAAATTGATGTTTCTTCTTCTTAGTGCACAACTAGAACACGATTGCAAACACACAGGAATGTAGAGTATATCTCCTGGATTCATCATCTTTATACGTTTGATTTCTGAAGCTGTAAAACTATTTGTTTGTGGTGTACGTGAAGAAGATCGTAGTGTAATTGTGTCTTTTTCTTTGGTAAGAATGTAGGCTTCAAACCCCAGAACTTTTGAGCAGGTATCACGTTCTCCACCATAAAAAATCAGCAATTGATTGTTAGCCACTATTTCATGAACCGTGGCAACACTATCTCTAATATTCCCGAGGTAAATCTGGCCATCCACTTTAAATGCAAAAAGAAGAAATAAGAGAATTAACTTTCCTTTCATATACATTAAATCCTCTTTTAAAAAAAGAAACAAAAACAGTATTGAGTTTGAGTAAGGAGTAAATAGTAGAGGGATGAGCAAGGAGAAAAGTATATTTCAACAACTCAGAAGTACATTAGAGAAACCAACACCCTTTGAATCAGGGAATTTCATTATATTTATTCAAAGCCTATTTCATGAATATCAAGCTTCTTCTTTCCACATTTCTTTGCTTATTGGGTCTAACAGCGTGGACACAAGTTCACTATTTAGGAAAATCCGATTACCAAATCTTGCACATTCTTAATCTCAACAAAGATGTTTCTCCTATGCTGTTTTGGCAAGATAAACTTGCAGTAGTTTACTCCTCGACTTATTCTGGAAGTCGGATTTCTATTAGCAACCCCGAAAAAGATGTCTTTGATAATGTTGCCCTAAGTGAGGGTGAAATTCGCTATAAAATTCATGACAACACATTGTACTATCATGAAGATTTTGGAAATCAATTTATTGCAATAGGTAATGATTTAAAGCTGCAGGTTATTCAAAACTTTCCTTATCACATCATTAATTTTTATGTGATAAACGACATGGCTTATGTGCAACTAGAAGAGGACAATTACCCTGTTTATCAGGTTGACCTGCAAAGCAAAACTATAGTTGATACACTTGATTTTAATCAAAAGCCTTTTAAGGTTCTAAAGGTTTTGGCAGACGGTCTTTTGGTTGCCGAAAAATACGGTCTACATTCTTCGCTTAAACATTATCATTCGGGCGGAATAACTCCTTTGTATTCGAGTACTTTTAACTTTCAAGAAATTACATCTAGAAGCAGTAAACATTCACCAGACAAGCTGTATATAGACGCCGACACGAACTTGGTTTTCGATCTACAAAATTTAACCCTTGATACGATTAGCGAAATAGACTTGTATGATGATTTTTATTTCGACAATGACAGTACAGTTATCGCACTAAACGTATTCGGTAAATTTTACCATCAAGACTTCATGCAACAATTGAACTTTCGATCGGATACCCTTTTCACGATTGACACTTTACTTCAAACCGAGACAAGAAGCGATACTGTTTTCAATAATTTGTTTCAAAAAAACAGTCCATATTTCTACCGCCTCAACAAACAAACAGGCACTGAACTGATAGAATTTAGTAATGGTAGCTTTCTACCAATTCCTGAAATAATGGAAGGAATGCAATCGTCCTTTTTGTATGGCTTTTGTGATAAAAACACCAACGAGCGAAAAGAAGTGATCTTAAACGGCAAGCCTTACTTTATCGCCACCAATGGTAACGATTTACATTACTACATCTATACTCGTACCAACAATGCGTGGGAGAGTTTGGCCAAGGTTCCGAAACACCAAGATTACCGCTTGGTTTCATTAAATGGAAAATTACTCATACAAGGTAGAACAAACTCAGATTACTCCTATTATTCTTTAGATGTAGACAATCTTAACCCCGAAATACAACCCAACATTCCTGTAGAGACCAGTGAATGGTTTATCAATTATGGGGCAACGAGGGATTCTGCAGATTTTTGTATTGATGACTTTAAATATACTTTCCTAAACTCTACCGTTGACCAGGAAGGAAGTCTCTATACTTTAGCAAAAAACTTCCAGCTCCACCCCCCTTATAATTCACAATACTTAGACCTTTACAATTCTGTTCATCAAAAAATGTATGGTAAACTAGTTTTAACCAAGCATACGGCAAAAGGAGAAATAGCATGGGTAAAAACCTTTGGATCAACATATCAAGGAGTAGAGTTTTTTCAAGGTAGTCATTTAAGCCTCAACACGGATGGAACCATAAGTGTAGTATACACTTACTATAAAAACTTTTCTACCGAAAACATAAGTATCAATCATGATAACGGTTCTTATTTATTTGAAATTAAGTTTAATCAAGCAACAGGACAAGAGGTAGAGGTACACGATTATTTTGACTTATGCCCTTCTAATTACGTTAGATTAGAAGCCGTAACAAAAGACAAAGCAGGAAACACCTATGTAATTACTCCTTATGTACATTACCAAGAAAGCTACATGGATACAACGCTCTATTCGGACTACGATAAACAATTCGTTCTTTTAAAGTTTTCTGCCGATGGTGAATTTAAATTTGCAAGGAACATTTTAGGGAACCACAATCAATTTAACAAATTTGATTTCAAAGTTTTGATAGATGAAGCAACAAATACCTTGAACATCATAAATTTAAGTACATCAGAGGAGAAAGGTCATCAAATGGAAATTCTCTCCTATGGATTAAATGGAAAATTAAAAAAGGTTTTGAACATATACGGTGTTAGTTACTACAGCAGTTATACAGCATATCTCAACACTTCACATCAACTAGTTGTAATAGGGATAGGTGATACAGAATTAACCGCTCACAACCACACCTTAAACCCCGATCATTTAGAAGCCTTCAATTTTAGTATAAGGCTCTCTCCCGAAAATTTAAAAATTATTGATTTTAAAGCCTATGACAGCCCTGGCCAAAGGATAATTGCTTCCTCTCATGATACAGAAAACACATATATACTTACTTACAAAGACAAGGCGTATTCTATATTAAAATTGAACCAAGAATTGGATATTGTAGGAATAAAACATCTTGGAAGACAAAATGATATTATGGACCTACATCTCGCTAATAAGCACCTCTATTTCGCGGGTGAAGATTGGAAATCTACGGAACAGTTTAGGTACAAAGTTTTAAATGATCATTACTACACTGTTTCCTTAGGAAGGATGAAAAACACGGGTTTCGAATCCTTTGCTCCGGCCACCATAGCAAGTAAACACACATTGATTGCATCGGGTAAATACGCCTTAGCCTACCCTAATCCATTTTACACCTACACCAACATCACTTTAGATCTATACCACCCATACACACATTACAGCATTTATGATGTTCAGGGAAGAGTGCTTTCCCAAGCCAAAGAAATTTCAGAAACAGATTTTAGGATAGAATTTCCGGAAAATGCGCAAGGTTTATATTTCATCAAACTCTATAGTGATGAAAGCGAAGAGGTTTTACGTGTAATGAAACAATAAAAATTAATTCACTTTGATACAGCGTACACTGTAGAAATTTTCTTCATGTCCGTAATTAACAGAGTACTTGTAATACCCATCGGCCATTACAAACTCTAAGATATTGTTTCCGTTGAGCACTCCTAAAACAGAGGCGCGGGTTAATTCATCAAAAACCACAGCTGTACTTGCGTCATTTTTAAAGGCTCTTCCTGCTGGCCTAAAACTTAACCCTGAGCTGTTGTCTACCCACGGAATATGTCTAAACCACAATCCATTCCCCATTTGAATTGAACCTTCTTCTTTCAAATAATAGGGAGTTTGAGCTGGACTCCCTCCCATATAATCAATGAGTTGTAATATATCTGAATAAGTTGCAACCCTGTAGTTACAAGGACAGATATTACGGTCATCTCTTATCGCATTTAAATCATACATTCTTCCATAGAAAGGGACTAAACTCGTATCATAATTGTAATTCGTTACTGAAGGGAGTGATTCAGAAACATCTGCATGTGTTTGGACGTAGTTCAAGGGTTCATCATTACAAAAACGCAGGGTTCTTAAATTTTCTGTGATCCACTCTTGATTCCCGATTACCACGGTTTTATAGAAATTACCATCTGCATCCGTTACGCCTTCTCCCACGCCATAAAAATCACCCAAATCGTGGTGAACCGTTTCACCAAAAAGGGTGTCTTCGGTGGTAATCATGTATGGTCTTATATAAAAACGAACATTAGCTTCTTGCAAGCGAATGATTTGTGCTACACTTTGCGTTAAGATTTCAGAGCTATCAATAAATTTTCTATTCCACAAGGAAGCCTCTTCATCCACAGTTACGATTACTCCCTTTTCTTTCACTACAACTCTTCCTTTTACTGTTCTGTCGTAGCTTAATCTTACGCGTTGTGCGTCTATGGGTTGAAGTTGAACATTTGTAATACTTACTTCTTTTTCAACTACCTCATCCTTTTTACATGAACTGATGACGCTAAAGAGAAAAATAAGGAGAAGAAGTGATTTAGACATGTGATTTGGATTTAACTCTTTAAAAATAAGGAGATTTCTCGAAAAATAAAACGGTGTTTAGTTTTTGAATTGAAGCAATAGAGTTTGAGTGCTGTACTTTGAATGATTACTCAGCCAGCGGTTGCAGCGGCAGCTCCCGAATGAATTCGGGACTATAACGGAAGACGCGTAATGAATCCAAGAACAGTATGGAGCAAGATTTTGAAACATGGTTTTAACCACAAAGTCAGCAAAGCACAACACAGAGTTCACAAAATATTTCGAACCGGTCAAATTCTCACTAACTAAATAGCGATGACTTTAAACTACTAATGGTTAATCCCTATTGCCTAAAACTAAATCTCTTCGTTAAAAGTCTTTTTAGAATCTGCAATTAGATCGTTCAAAACATCGAATTCATTCTTGGTGAACGGACGAATTTGTCCAGGTTTTAGATTTCCCAATTTAACGTTCATTATACGCGTTCTTTTCAACGCTTCCACCTCGTAACCTAGGTATTCACACATACGACGAATTTGGCGGTTTAAACCTTGCGTTAGAATGATTTTAAAAGTAAAGTTATCTATCTTTTCTACCTTACATTTTTTAGTCACCGTATCTAAAATAGGCAAACCACCTCCCATGCGTTTGATGAATTCGTCTGTGATACGTTTGTTGACCTTTACGATGTATTCTTTTTCGTGGTTGTTGCGCGCACGAAGAATCTTGTTTACGATGTCACCATCATTGGTAAGGAAGATGAGTCCTTCTGAAGGTTTATCTAAACGACCAATAGGAAAAATACGCTCCGGATAATTGAGGTAAGAAATGATATTTCCTTTGATACTGGTATCGGTGGTACAAGTTACACCTATGGGTTTATTAAAGATGAGATAAATATTACCCACCTCTTTGGTAATGAGCTTTCCATCCACAGATATACTATCCTTTTCTGAGACCTTTACGCCTAACCCAACCGCCTCACCGTTCACGGCAACACGACCTTCTTCAATAATCTTATCAGCTTCTCTTCGCGAACAGAAACCTGTTTCAGCAATGGCTTTGTTTAGACGTTTTAATTCACTCATAATCGAATATACTCTTGTACTTCAGGAAAAATTACAGACAAATCTATGGCGTTCCATTCTTCAGAAGTGGGCCATAACTTTATTTCATTCAAACCATCGTGGAGGGTAGAAGTTCTCAGTGCAATATGATCGAATACATCTGTTTCAGAAGGGTAATCGAAATGAGACATTAACAATTTTCCATTTTTAAACTCCATACGCGCAGGCATCCAAATACCTTGATCGTAAAAGTTGATGTAGTAGCAATCTCCATCATCAATGAGTTTGTTAGAAGTTGAGTCTCCTATGAGTTGTACTTCCTCTCTTAAACCATAGAAATAACGGTCACCATCTAAAACACAAAAGATGCTGTCATTTTCTTTGATTCCGAACAAATAGTTCCCTCTCACCGAGTACTTATCGTTCTTTTGTATCGTTTCTTTTGTAATAGAAAGGTACATGGTATTCTTAGAAAAAATACCTTTTTGGTTAATCACCAGGGTGTAGTCGTTGAACTTGTACTCACCGTAATAAGAAGGAGAAACATTTTCCACTTCTATACCGTTGGGAGCCACAAATTTTGCAAAAGAATAGGAGTTGGTTTGTGCGATGCCAAGTGTGCACAATGCAACCAACCATGTAGTTAATAAATAGCGCGTCATAAAAACTTATTCTTAGGGCTGTAAAGTTAAAAATATAAGCTTTCCAGTGAAAAAGTAAAACTTCACGAAGGATTGTGTAAAAGAAAATTTTGGCGTAACTTACGTAGGAAAGCTGATCACTACCTAACCAGATTTCAATAACACTTTCAAGTAACAACAAGAGAAGGCGCCGAGTATAGGCTGAAAATTGTCCTTCGCTTTTTTCGTGAATATCTTTGGTTAGGCCTGTGGATAAAATCAGGATTATTGAACCAAAAGCACAGAAGCTTTTTAACTTTGGAGTCATGGAAAAGAGATGGATCTTAAAAGAGCAACCTCAGGCGGAAGAAATTCAAGCCTTAGTAGAAGATTTAACAGTGTCGGAGACAGTTGCACATCTATTGTTACAGCGCGAAATTAAAACCTACGAAGATGCACGTCTCTTCTTCAGGCCCTCATTGGAAGATTTACATTCCCCTTTCCTGATGCTCAACATGCAAAGGGCGGTTGATCGTTTAAACAAAGCCTTTGAAAAGGAAGAAAAAATACTCATTTACGGTGATTATGATGTGGATGGAACCAGTGCTGTTGCCTTGGTATACTCCTTCCTTTCTAAACATTATTCGCAGCTCGAATTTTACATTCCGGATAGGTATGCCGAGGGTTATGGTTTGAGTAAAAAAGGTGTGGAATACGCCGCAGAAAATGGTTTTAAATGCATCATTACACTCGACTGTGGAATCAAAGCCACAGAACTTTGTAGTTATGCCAAAGCCTTGGGTATAGACATCATTATTTGTGACCACCACACGCCAGGTGAAGTATTGCCCGATGCCATCGTTTTAGATCCTAAGCAAAAGGAATGTGGCTATCCGTACAAAGAACTTTCTGGATGTGGAGTTGGTTTTAAATTAATGCATGCACTTTGCATACAAAATGAATGGGATACCCACGTATTATTCAATGAATTAGATTTGGTGGCCATTTCTATCGGGGCTGATATCGTGAGTATGACGGGGGAAAACAGAACACTTTGTATGAACGGTTTACAGCAATTAAACACACAGCCCAGACAGGGAATTGTGAGTTTGTTGAAGTTGGCGAATCGACAACTCCCATTGACAATAACAGATGTAGTCTTTACCATAGCACCAAGAATAAATGCCGCAGGACGATTGGGCGATGCCAAAGAAGCAGTACGACTTTTGACAGCCCAAGAAAATCACGAAGCGGAACGCATTGCACACGAGATACAATTGGCCAATGAAGAAAGAAGAAATCTGGACGCCAATATTACAGATGAAGCCTTGGTTGCCCTTACAGAAGAACCTGGGTTTGAGCAAAAGAAATCTACGGTTGTCTATCAAGGCGATTGGCACAAAGGAGTGATAGGAATTGTAGCATCTCGTTTAATAGAAAAGTATTATAGACCTACTATTGTCCTTACCGATTCAGGGGATGTTGTAGCTGGTTCAGTACGAAGTGTAAAAGGCTTTAATGTTTACAATGCCCTTGAAGCCTGTGCAGATGAAATGATACAGTTTGGGGGACATAAATACGCGGCTGGTTTGACTTTGGCGAAAGAAAATGTAGAAAATTTCAAAGCCAAATTTGAGCAAGTAGTTGCAGAAAGTATCACAGCAGAACAAGAAATTCCTGAGGAAATTATTGACTTAGAAGTAGACTTCGCAGACATCTTCACGCCTGGTGAAGATTTCACGAAAGTACCCCGTTTAAAGCGCATACTTAAGCAATTTGAACCGCACGGTCCGGATAACATGAAACCTACTTTCTTAACTCGAAACGTTAAGGCAGAAAATGGTTTTAGACTATTAAAAGACTTGCACATTAAGGCACAATTCTATCAAGAGGAAGACGGTGTAAAAATAGATGCCATAGGATTTAATATGCCTGAATTGTATGAAGTATTGAAAGATGGTAAGGTCATTGACTTAGTATACACCCTAGAAATCAATACGTGGAGAGAAAGATCAAGCTTACAACTAAATATTAAAGACGTAAAACTGGTACAAGAAAACGTTATGGAAAGGATATAAAAAAAGTGTACCGCAAAAACGATACACCAATTTTTTATAATTACAGTAGTAGCGATGGTTTTCAGTATAACGAAAACATACACTTACAAAAACGAGGGTGACTTTAAAAGCGTTGGAAGAAAAGTCGTGTAATTGACTATTTTTTTCAGTAAAAAAAATTAACCCTTGATTTTCAAAACTTTACTATCATAAAATTTCACCTTAGAAACTAAAAAAGGTTCTACCCAAGAATAAGCTTGAATAGAACCTTTTACGGAATCAGTATTTACTACTAACTATGCTTTTTCAGAATCACCTAAAAACAAAGCCTTGAGTTCAGTTGCATCTGCAGGGTTCATTTTACCTGCTAAAATTAAACTCAATTGCTTTCTTCTTAACGCTCCGTCGTATCTTTTAATTTCTTCTTCTGTTTCTGGAATTAGTTCAGGAACGTGAATCGGTCCACCATTCTGATCTACAGCAACAAAAGTATAAATTGCTTCATTACTTTTTTCCATTTTTCCAGAGACTTGATTTTCAACGTAAACGTCTACGAAAATCTCCATAGAACTGTTGAAAGCTCTAGAAACCTTTGCTTTTAAGGTAACGATAGAAGAATGCGGAATTGGTTTCTCAAAAGAAACATTGTTCACTGATGCAGTTACCACAACTCTTCTACAGTGTCTTTGCGCCGATATACTGGCAATCACATCCATCCAAGCTAACAAAGAACCTCCAAACAAATTGTTATGAGGGTTGGTATCATTGGGTAAAACTAGTTTTGTACTGGTTGCTAATGTTTCTGATGCTTTTTTAGGACGCATAACTCAATTTATTTTTTGCAAAAGTAGTCAATTTGCCCGAATAAGCGACAGGACATATTTCACCCTTACTGCTAACATTTATCAATATCACTTTACACGATTGGTTAGTGTGCCTTTTAGTTGAAAGATATCCAACCTTCTGTCTTGCAGATTTCTAACACTACCATGCTGATTTAATTCGCGCAATAAATCCATATCTACATCGGCAATTAATATCATTTCTGTATTCGGGGTAGCTTCTGCTTTAACTCCGTTACTTGGAAAGGCAAAATCACAAGGTGTAAATACCATAGATTGCGCATACTGTATATCCATATTGTGGACTTTCGGCAGATTTCCCACACTACCAGCAATGGCCACATAACATTCATTTTCTATGGCTCTAGCTTGGGCGCAATGTTTTACACGTGAGAAACCATTTTGTGTATCGGTAAGGAAGGGAACGAAGAGAATATCCATTCCATCATCCGCTAACAAACGACTCAATTCTGGGAATTCTGAGTCATAACAAATAAGCACACCTATTTTCCCACAATCGGTATCAAAGGTTTGAAGGGTATTGCCCCCTACCAGTCCCCAAACTTTTTCTTCATCGGGAGTTACATGTAATTTCTCATAACGCTCTACCCTACCATCTCGGTGGCAAACAAAACCTACGTTCAATAGATTTTCATTCTCCACATAAGGCATGGAACCCGTGATAATGTTGATATTATAGGAAATGGCGAGTTCCGAAAGTTTTTCAGTAATCACATCAGTAAACTTGGCCAATTCACGTATGGCGTCGGGTTCAGAGAGGTGGTTAAAATCTGCCATTAGCGGCGCGTTAAAATACTCTGGGAAAAGAGCGAAATCAGATCTATAACCAGACAAGGAGTCGATAAAGAACTCTGCCTGATGCATCAATTCTTCCATATTTGCATAAGAACGCATTTGCCATTGAATGAGTCCTAAGCGCACTACTTTCTTAGTAATCGTCGGTGCCTTTGTTGGTTTGGTATAGTAGATATTGTCCCATTCCAACAAAACGGCATATTCATTCGAAAGATTATCCCCTTCTAAGTAGTTTTTCAGCACTCTTTTCGGGTGGAAATCATTGGACATTTGAAAATTTAAAACGGGATCATCTATTTCTTTTAATCTAACTTTCTCTATGTATTCCTTAGGAGTAAGTTCATCTGCATAATTGTGATAATTGGGTATTCTACCTCCAAAAGCAACACTTTTCAAATTGAGTTTTTCACACAATTCTTTACGGTAATCATACAATCTACGGCCCAAGCGCATGCCTCTGAATTCAGGTTTTATGAACACTTCTATACCGTATAGTACATCTCCATTTGGATTATGTGTGGTGAATTTAGAATTCCCTGTTATCTCATCATAGGTATGTTGGGTATCCGTTTTTTCCTCATCTACAATAATAGAAAAAGCACAACCGGCTATTTGCTGATTAATTTTAATCACAACTTGTCCTTCGGGAAATTTCTTGAGAAGATTTTTAATTTCTTGTTTGCGCCAAAAAGAATCTGGCATAGAGGAATAAGCCTCTATCATTGCCTCTTTTAGCTCTTGGTAATCATCGAGGCTAAGGTAGTTAAGTTCAATATTTTCGATGTCTTGCATGCGGAGGTTTTTTAGGAGGTAAGATAAGGGAAATTGTGGGGAAAGCCTAGCTCAAAAAGACAAATTTTGATTATGCGGAATTTTGCCCAAGAGACTTTGCTATTAAATCCAAAAACACCATCAGTTTATCCCGGTTTTCCTTTCTATAATTATATTTAAAAGCATATTCTGCCAACATACCTTTCAAATAAATCAAGGAAATATTATGGTAAGTTCCTTTCACATTTTTGATGAAATTTTCTTTCAATTTCTTTTCCCACATTACAGACAACTTCACAATCTTATCTGTACTTTCAGTGTTCACTATAGGGAATATTTTAGGTAGCTTATTAATTCCCGTTTCCAGTTTGGTTATTAAAGCCTTTTTGTCCATTAAATTCAATGAAAAGTGAATTTTATCATTACCCTTCTTTTTAGATTTGGAAATGTGAATAAACAAGCTCTTTGGAAGATTTGGACGGTCAATAGAGTTTGATTGATTCTCGCTATCAGGTTCTACCAAAAACAATTCTGATACATAATCGGTAGGCAGTTTTTGATTTGTAACCATCAAGAGTTGTCTGATTTTTTTTAATGCATAAGCCACCGTATCATACCTACTTTGCCTACTAACTCTGGTTATCTCATTTACTGATAAAGGCTTCTTACCATAGGTGCTTAAGAACATTAACTCCACCCAATCAACATACGAAAGGTTACTGTCTTTCATAAAAGAAATGGATTTTAATGTCATGCGAAATCGGCATACCTTACACCTCCAACCGCACAATTTATTATTCCAATAAATACTTTTTGAGGAACATTTTTTACAGGCTTTAATTTCAGGTTCAATTATAGTTCTGAGCAGTTTAACACAGCTTTTTTCATCGCTATACTTGCGATAGAATTCAGAAAATTTCATAACGTAACTAGGTTGATTTACTTCAAGTTACATTAATCTATTTTATTACACAAATAATGGGCAAAATTCCGGGTAATCAATTTTTTGTTACTTACTCAAGCGTCACCTCAACCCCCTTACTCCCATCCATCACAATCTCCGCCTCCTCAAAACTCGGTGCTGAAAATGTCCCCCTAGCATCATTCGAAAAACCATATACTTCAGTAGGCACCCCAAACATGTTTTTATCCAAAACCTGGTTCTTATTCTCATCATGGTACAAAGCCAGTGCTATTTTTTCACCTTTCTTGAACGCCATAGAAAAACTCACCTCCCCCTTTTTAGCATCAACAATTTTGCTTTTGTACACTTTTATGGGGTGACTAAAATTCTTAGCATCGTTGTAAACTCCTACCATTACATTTCCTTTATCGTTCGGAATACCCTTCACTTTTACTGTTAATGTTACAGTTGTACTCGTCTGCAAGAAGAATAATGATAAAAGAAGAAGTAATTTCATAGTTGTTTGTTTTGCCCAAAAATAAGGAGTTTTCGAAAAGATTTACGCTCCTTCAAGACCTTTGGATGACACTTCATTGATTTAACACTTTTGCATCGCATTAATACTTATCTTTGCCAAAAATTATACGTAAGGATGGGATATTCTAACAAAAAAAGCGCTTCGCAGAAATCGAAGACGAATAGCGCTGGTAAAAGCAAGAGCTTTTCTAAAAACAAAAAATCAAAACCTTCTTTTAAGTCGCAAAAACCAGCTGGGGGTAGACCTCATTTTGGTAATAAAGCGCCAAAAAGCAAAGAGCCACTTCCTTCTTTCTCGAATGAAGTTCGTTTAAATAAATTTTTGTCAAACGCAGGTATCTGTTCGCGTCGTGAAGCGGATGTGCTTATTGAAACGGGTGTTGTTTCTATCAATGGTAAAATTGTTACCGAAATGGGATACAAAGTAAAACCTGGTGATAAAGTTCAATACGACGGTGAAACGATAAACGCAGAAACAAAACGTTATGTCTTACTCAACAAACCAAAAGATTTCATAACTACCATGGATGATCCTTGGGGAAGAAAAACGGTTATGGGATTGGTAATGAAAGCGTGTAAAGAACGTGTTTATCCAGTAGGTAGATTGGATAGAGACACAACAGGTTTACTACTCTTCACCAATGATGGAGATTTGGCTAAAAAACTTACTCACCCTCGTCACAAAGCGTCTAAAATTTACCACGTGCATACGGACAAACCCGTTTCTGTAGAACACATCAAGCAAATTGAAGCAGGGATTCACTTAGAAGATGGTGAAATCAAGGCTGATAATATTTCTTATGTTGAGGGTAAAACAAGTAGAGATGTAGGGATTGAAATTCACTCTGGAAAAAACAGAATTGTTCGTAGAATTTTCGAACATCTGGGGTATACTGTAGTGAAATTAGACCGTGTAAAATTCCATTCTTTAACGAAAAAGGACTTGCCTCGCGGTAAATACAGACATTTAACAGAGCAAGAAGTTGCTTTCTTAAAAATGAGCTAAAACATGAAAAAACTCAGTGCTTTTCTTTTTCTTCTTATGATTGCAGCAGCTTGTACTAAACCAACAACAAGCAATCAGATAAGTTTAGAAGAATACTTTTATCCTCTAAAACAGGAAAAAACGGCATACGTTTATTTAGACACCCTTCAACCTTTGGATGAAAAAATTCATTTGTTCTACAAGGGTAAATTAAAGAACGAAGAAGTTCTATTTCTAGAAGCCTACAAAGCCAATATTCGTTTAACTGAAGGTTATACGTTCAAGGTAAATGATAGTGTTTCTGTGGTGGAACATATGACCATAGATAGATGGAATCAAAAAAGGAGAAGCTTCATGAGAGCGAACGGTTATTTACCAGGTTCTCAGCAAAGTGATAGCTATATGAATGTTTCTTTCCCTAGTCATATTGATAGTGTTAGTACTTTCTATGAGTCGAAAAAAAGTTGTATTAACCAGGATACAAATTTCGTTTTTGAAGGAAAGACTTATCCGGCAATTTTAGTAAGAGATAGCATTAAAATGAGCCTATACAATTCCTTTAACGGGAAAGGTAAAAGTAACATTTTTGCTACCAACAACTTATATGCTAAAGGCTTAGGTTTAGTAGCTTATGCTTCTGCAGACAACAAATACTTACATGTTCTCAGCAGAATATTAACCCAAAAGGAATGGGAAGCACTTCAATAACATTTGGAATATGCGATACACACTCTTACTCCTCACACTTCTAAGTTGTCTATCTGTAAGTAATGTTCATGCCCAACGTAGTCGTAAAAAAGGGAAGAACTCTTACGCTCAAGGTACTTTCTATTTTTACTGGGGGTACAACCGCAGTGCATACACGCAAAGTGACATCAATTTTGTAGGAAGCAATTACGATTTTACACTCAAAAATGCAAAGGCCTCTGATAACCCTTATCCGTTGGACTTATCAGTTTACCTCAACTTAAAGAAAATTACCATCCCTCAATTCAACATAAGAGCGGGGTATTATTTCTGGAACAATTGGGATTTGAGCTTGGGATATGAGCACATGAAATACATCCTTAATAATCAAAATGAGGTATTACTCGATGGTGTTATTGAACCGGGTGTTGACAACATTTGGAGCGGGAATTACAACGACCAACCCATAGTTACAGATAGAGAGCATATCCACTATGAAAATTCTGATGGTTTAAATTATATCAATTTTAGATTGACGCGTACCGACCAATGGTACAGTACCAAGAGTAAAAACTTTGCTTTCAATACCCTTATGGGAGTTGGTGCAGGTGGAATTTTAAGTTTTAATGATTTTAACTTTGCCCAACAATTTGATAGAAGAACCATCTCCATGAGTGGTTATGGGATTAGTGGTCATGTAGGAATACGATTAGATTTATTCAAACATGTGTTTATTCAAAGTTCGGTTACGGGTGGATTTAACCATCAACTCAAAGTTAGAAATAGACCCGATGATAAAAGTGCTTATACACGCCAAAAATATGGATTTGTGATGTTTGACACTTCAATTGGAGCCTTGTTTTACATTCGACCTACCAATGGATGTAACACTTGTCCACATTGGTAAAAAATAGAAACTAAAGAAAAAGCGCAATACAAAATATTGCGCTTTTTTATTTTAATCCTTTAAGATCAATTCACATTGTCCCTCTTTCACTTTTAAGCGATAATTAGCGCCTAAACGCAACGCTCTATTATCATTGATATGTCCCGCCATAAAATCAAAGGCTATAGGTAGCTTTCTGAATCTGAAATGTTTTTTTATCATTTCTTCTAATGGTTGACCAAAGCCTGGTGTGGTATCGCCTATGTTCGTCATACCTCCAATAATCAATCCTTTCAATTTTCTTAGTATGCCCGCCTTTTGAAGCGCAAAGAACATTCTATCTATGGCATACAGGTGCTCCCCTACTTCTTCCAAATATAAAATAGCATTGTTGTAATTGGGGTGCGCATCCGTTCCTAACATGCTGTAAACGATACTCAAATTCCCTCCCAGCAGTACACCTTCCGCTTCACCTTCCGTTGCGTTTGAACAACTCCAGGTATATTCAGTGGCTTTACCTTCTAACAAATTAACCATGCTTTCCAAGGATTCCTGAGTATTATCGGTATAATTCAAGGGCATAGTGGCGTGTATACTCTCAACCCCCAAATAATTTAAATGTTGATGAAAAAATGTAACATCACTAAAACCGAGTATCCATTTGGGTTCATCTAACATCCCTGCCCAATTCAGTTGATCTAAAATTTGAACACAACCATAGCCTCCGCGAGCACAAACTATTGCTTTCACCTCATCATCATTTAAGGCTGTCTGCATGTCGGCATAACGTTCATCTTCTGTTCCAGAAAAATAATGGTGTTGTCCCAACACATGTTGCCCCAATCGCACCTTATAACCCTGTTCTTCCCAAAATGTTTTGGCCACTAGAACATGCTTTTCTTCTATGGCTTTCGCCGGAGCAACGATAGCTATTGTATCGCCTTTTTTTAAATATGGAGGTGTATTCATTTCTTTTTTTGTTGTGTACTTCTTAACCAGTTGGGTAGTACATAAACCCCTATAAACAAGTAGGGGAAATAAGATATTAAACGCCAAATTATAGCCAGAACGGCCAAGAGTAACATGGAGGCTCCGAAGCCCGCCAATAGTTCTGAAAAAGCGTATTCCGCAATTCCACTCCCCCCCGGTGTTATACTCACCATCATAACGAGCCAAAGTATCAATTGCTTACCTAAAATTTGAACATGATCCATCAAACTTATACTTACAAATGCCTGTAAAATGCAATTAATTACTGCATATCTTCCGAACCACGACAAAAGTGTAGCTCCAAATGCTTTTAACCAATGACTCAAAGACTCTCCTTGCATTTCCTTAGCCGTAACCTTAATATCATTTCCCATACCTACAGCCGCCTTTCTCCAGCGTTTTAGAAAAGGTATTTTCATCATTAATCGCAATAAGCTTGTAATGATGTTGGGCCAAATAAATATGGAGAGGAATAAAAACAAACTCAATCCTGTTATGATTGCATACCCTATCCAAAAAAATGAAGTTAATAAGTTCGCATTACCATCGAAAAATACGCTTAATGGAATAAAAATGAGTACGAGTGGGATTAAGAATACGAAGACCAAATTATCCATTAAAGTAGTTACTACAATGATAGCTGTAGATTTCCCCAATTTCACTCCTTCCCTGTTCAAAATAAACATAGCCACGGCAGATCCACCAACTACTCCGGGTGATAAAGCCGAAGCAAACTCCCAAATCATGATGACGAAAAAACTCCTGCGCCAGGATAAAAACTTTTTGGTTAGAATTCGTATCCGCAGCATGTATGCTAGGTCGCGAATGACCATGCAAACAAAGGCCATTATCAACCAAAAAATAGCTTGTCCGTTAAAATGAACATCTCTTAACAAATCATTAGGTGTGGAAATACGGTAGTTTCCCTCCTCACTCAGAACAAATTCTTCAGGAAGAGATAAATCTACTTTTTGATTTGCATTACTATCTACCCAAGCATGTGTACCCTTTTCTGCATCAACTATAAATTGTTCCTTGGATAAACTGCGGTAAAGCATGAAAACGACAATAGCAAGACCTAAGACAATGGGTATAAATACACGCTTCCCATTGAACAATTGCTCGATATTGAAGCTACCTCTAGTCAAATTGTAAGCTTGTTTCTACTTCCCAGTTGGCCCTTAAATTTGTAGGTTCATCAAACCATACGGTGCGTTCTGGTGCAGTTTTTAAATATATATTTCCGGGCGACCAAGCTTCATTATTATCTACATCGTAAATAAATCTGAACTGGTATTTACCCGCTTGTAAATTCTCAAATTTCACTACGGTTAGTGATGAGTCTACAACTTGTTGACCTATAGTTTTACCTTCTTTTACAAGCTCGATATAACCCTGAGGAAAAACACTATCAGCTTTTACAAGTATAGTTCCTACATCTGTAGCTTTTTGAGCTGTAATGTAACAAGAAAGGGTATCTGTCATCTCAAAATTTGCAAATTGTATACTCCCTGGAAGTAGACGTAAATGCAAAGAATCGGCATGTTTTATATCTTCCCAATCAATACCTAAAGTGTTTGTTCCTTTCCCTTGAAAGTTAGGAACAACCTGCCCACTATCCAAAAGTATTTTAGATGTATCCAGGCCTTGAATTACATCGTTAAAAACCCATTGAAAATCTTCTAGGTAATGCAAAACATCCTTCTTTGTATTAACCCTTGCATTTAGCTTCACTTTCAGGTCGGGGAAGTACTTACGCTTCAACGTGTCTCCCTTTTCTTTGTCCAAAAACACAGCACGAAGCTCTTCTAACTTTTCCAGACCATCAAAGTAATAGGCCACACTATCCTGCTCTTCATTCCAATCTGTAAAAACGAGTTTACTATTTTCCAATTGAAGTAAAGATGTATCTATAGGTTGGGAGAAAGTAATGGACCAAATCCCCGGACTCATTATATCTTCTGATATTTTAAACTTCTTTACTTGTTCATTGACCAACAAGGCAGGTGTAACCGTTACTGAATCACTTACTTGATAAGCCTCCTTCAAAGTTCCTCCAGCTTCCCCGTAATCTAAGGCCCCGTTTTTATTCACGTCTTCAAAGGCATACACATAGTAAGACTGTTCTTTTAGATAAGAAAAAGAAATTCTCCCACTAGCATCTGTTTGCCCCATATACACAGGTCTATTTACACTATCCTTGTGAATATCTTCTGTAAACAAAGCTACCACGTAATCTTTTACGGGTCTATTATTGAAAGCATCCTGCACAATAAAATCTGCTTTTCCTTTATCGATTTCATTTCCTGTAGAAAAGACAAAGAACATGAGACTATCATTGCCCTCTGTTATATCTTTTACGGCCCTATTAAGACCTATGGTATAGGTAGTATTTTCGAGGTATTCTCCCTCCAAATCCATCACCAAACTTTTCCCAACAATTCTACTACTTGCTTTAAGGGTGTTGGGGGTAATTGTAATGGAAGAAGACGGATTAGAAATACTTACATATTCATCAAATACAATTTCTATACGTGAAGGTTTCACGTTTAAACTTGCCGGTTGCAAGCTACTTTTACGATAAACTGGAACGGGTGCTTTTACATCCTTTTCTCCTCCTGTTAATTGACCAGGTTGAGCACAAGAATGCACCAATAACAAGCAGATTAAACCTAAAAGGTATGCACTAGTATTTCGCATATTTTCTTCAAATATTTTTCATCGATAGCATCAAAACTATCTAAGGTATCACTGTCTATGTCTAATACACCAATAACTTCATCCTTTAGCCACACAGGTAAAACGATTTCTGATTTTGAGAAGGCACTGCACGCAATATGTCCGGGAAAAGCTTCAACATCTGGCACGATTTGAACTCTTTGTTCTTGCCATGCTGTTCCACATACACCTTTTCCTTTTTTAATTCTGGTACAAGCTATAGGTCCTTGAAAAGGTCCAAGTACCAATTCATCCGGACCATCGACCCAATAAAAACCTATCCAATACCAGTTAAAAGTAGTTTTAAGTGCCGCACATAAATTCGCCATATTGGCTATTCTATTGCTTTCACCACTCAATAAACCTTTTATCTGAGGAAGTAGGTTTTCATACTTCTCAGTCTTGGTTTCTCCTGCTATCATTAAATCTTCTGCCATAATTATTTAGCTCTACCTGATTAATCTGCTAAAATAAAAAGATCACTGGCTATACCATCTGCTTTTAACCTACCTTTTTGTGTAAGTAAAAAGACTTCTTCGGTTTCTAGCAAATATCCCTCTGCTTTAAATTCTTCTATTCCTTGCCTAAATTCTTCTGTATTTAGTAATTCTTTGGGAAGTCTATGCTTGGCTACTCCCCATTTGGTGCGTAAACCAACCAACAATGCCTCATTAAACTGATCATAAATGCTCAATTCTTCTACCTCATAAAAATCCTCTTGGTTTTCTATGGCTTTCATGTATTTAGCATTATTGGCAATGTTCCACGATCTCGTGTAACCGTCAAAACTATGTGCGCTTGGGCCAACCCCTAAATATTTTTCCCCTTTCCAATAATTACTATTGTGTACAGCATATTTTTCTTCCCGTGCAAAATTTGATATTTCGTATTGCTCGTAGCCCTTAGCTTGTAAATAAGCAACTAAGAAATCGAATTGCTCACTTTGTGCTTCATTATTTGCCGGTACAATTTTACCTTGCTCTACAGCTTTGTGCAAAGCGGTATTTTCTTCCACGGTTAAACAATAGGCTGAAAGGTGAGCCGGTGAAAAGTGAAGTACTTGATCCAAATTGTTTTTAAAATCCTCTAGGGTAAAATTGGGTAGTCCGTAAATTACATCTATACTAAGCTCAAAACCATAGTTTGCAGCTAAGCGAAGTGCAGATTTTGCCTCTTCTACCGTGTGGGCTCTGTTCATCCAGTCCAAATCTTGCTTTCTAAATGATTGAACACCTATACTCAAACGGTTCACGCCCGCTTTTTTCCAGTCTTCTAACCTTTCTGCGTTGATGTCATCCGGATTAGCCTCCAAGGTGATTTCACTCTTTGGATTTACCTTAAAATTGGACAGTATGCTGTCAACCAACTGTCTAATTTCCTCTGCATTCAATACACTCGGCGTACCCCCTCCGAAATATATACTGAAAATTTCCTCTGCTTTTAGATATGACTTTCTGACTTCAATTTCTTTACATATAGCCTTTACCATACGCGTTCTATACTTTTCAAAACTTGTTGAAAAATGAAAATCGCAATAAGAACACGCTTGCTTACAAAAGGGAATATGTATGTATATACCGGCCATACTGCGAAGGTAGAATTTAGTAATGAAATATCTCTCAACTCCTTACAATACTTCATTTTTAAGCCTCACTTTTACCGATTATTAACGTGAAGCGGCTACTTTCGTAGTATTCGCGAGGAAGATTTTTCGTTAACGTCGAGATTTCAAATATTTTTACCATCCTCACGTTTGAGTAATACATTTATACAAAACCGACTGAATGAAAAAGTTAATTGCATTAGTTTCTCTTTTTAGTATCACTTTAACCTCCGCTCAAATTGGAATGGGGGAATGGCGTTTGCACATACCATCTAATAATGCCGTAGCGATAGCTGGAGATAAGCAAAATGTACACGTGATGTATGATAATGCGCTTTTAAGCTACGACGTAAATGCCAATGAAGTAACCCGAAGAGATAAGATAGATTACCTTTCTGAAATTGAACTAAGTACAATAGGTTTTGATACGGAAAGTCAGCAACTTTTCATCGGTTATGAAACAGGTAATATAGATGTTCTTAAAGGAGAAAGAACCACCAACTTACCCTATATTCTGAATGCAAATATTACCGGAGATAAATCTATTTATTCCATAGAAGCCCACGAGAACATTGTTTATTTGGCAACAGGTTTTGGTATAGTTTTGATTAACCCAAGCAACTTGGAAGTTATAGATACCTACTACCCCAGTTCAGGAAACCAAGCCATTGTAGATATAGATTTTCATCATGATTCCATTTTTGCTCTTACATCCGATAAACTCTACAGAGGTGCATTGAATAACAACTTTTTAGCAGATCCTTCTCAATGGGTTGTAGACCAGAGGTTGGCCGACTACAGTGCGGAAGGGGCTTATACGCACATTACCACTTTTATAGATGAGCAATACGTAATTTATCGCCATGAAAACTATGAAGAAGACACTATTTTTCAGCTTTCTACAGGTGATGTATTCTTAGACCAAAGAGAAATAAATCAAATTTCTATCACAGACAACCGCATGGCTGTTTGTATGGAAGGAGGAACGGTTATTTACGATGAAACACTCAATATACTCGACAATATTTATCAATACGTTAACCAGGTTTACCCCTCTTCTCGCGGTGCCATGTTTATCAACAATCAATTTTACATTGCCGATAACAATTCAGGATTTGTGCGTGCCAGCAATGCTTTCTACAGTGAGATTCTTGGTTTTGACGGTCCGTATAACAAACTAGCAGTAGCCTTAGATTGGGGCGATGGTAAACTCGCTGTAGCAGGAGGTCAACTCGATGGGAAAAACCCCGCATTTAGACGCCACGGTGCCTATACCTTCGAAGAGGAACAGTGGATAAATTTCAACCCAGGTAACCAAGCTTTGATGGATGCTTCGGGTTATTGGGACATCATTTCTGTTGCCGTTGATCCTTACAATTCGGATCGTGTTGCGTTTGGAACTTACTCTCAATTGCCCTTGTTATTAACCGAAGACGGAGTAAACATTACCGATACCTTTACTCCCTCCAACAGTTACCTCGAGTTTTCTTCTCTAGGAAACGGATGGAGTTATGTTTCGGATATGGCTTTTGACAACGATGGCGTATTATGGGTGTTAAACAGTTTAAGCGCAAAACCTTTGAAGGCCTATACACCGGATGGACAATGGTATGAATTTCAATTGCCTTCTTCGGTTAGCAACAAATACACGGGAGATTTGGTTATAGACTACAACGGTGTAAAATGGTTCTCGGTAACAGGAACAGGAGTTGTTGCCTTTGATGAAGGAAAAGATTTAGAAGATCCATCTGATGACGAGTACAAAATACTTGGAACAAGTGAAAACAATGGAGATTTAAATTCGGATCAAATATCTGCCATGGTGGTTGATTTTGATAATGAGCTTTGGGTAGGTTCTCCCAATGGATTGCGCATTTTATATGCTACATCTGGTGTTTTTGATGCAGATCCAGGAGATTACAATTTTCAGAATTTGGTGAAACAATTCGAGGAAAATGCAGAAGAAATTTTAAAAAATGTATACATCACAGATATAGCGGTAGATGGTGCAAATCGTAAATGGATAGGGACTGAAAACTCGGGAGTATTCTTGTTTTCTGAAAACGGTTTAGAAGTTATTCGAGAATTTAATACAGCAAACAGTCCTTTAGTTTCTGACGCCATTTTAGACATTACCATAGATCAGAACACGGGAGAGGTGTTTATTGCTACCGATAATGGGTTAGTTTCTTATAGAAGCGATGCCACATTTGGAGATAGTGAATATGAGAATGTAGTCGTTTTTCCAAATCCTGTGCGACCAGAATATGAAGGCATGATTACCATACAAGGGATAGCCTTTAACTCGGAAGTGAGAATTACTGATGTTGCAGGTAACTTGGTTTACTCTACGAGCAGTAATGGTGGTACGGCAACCTGGAATGGAAAAACCATGGAAGGCCAGCGCGCTGCAACAGGCGTTTACCTCATCTGGACAACTCCGAAGGAAGGAAAAGGAAGAAAAGTGGGCAAGGTGGTTTTCATCAATTAGTATGAAGAAAAATTTAACGGGAATACTTCTCAAAAAAACAGATTACTCCGAAACGAGTTTGATTTTAAAATTCTTTACCCTTGAGGAAGGCATACAGGATTTTATTTTCCAAGGTGCAAAGAAAAAAAATGCCAACATACTCTTTCCCTTAAGCATTAGTGAAATTACCTGCTACAAAAGAAATGACAGTAGTTTGGGGAAAATTTCGGCCATACAAGCTGAGTACAATTTTCAGGACTTATGCATGCATCCTGTGAAATCTAGTCTGCTATTTTTCATGGCGGAAGTGGCTACAAAAAGTATCATTCAGGAAGTAAAAGACCCTAGCTTTTTCCATTTTATAAAAGATGAAATGTTGTGGTTAAACACCAGCGATGAATACACCAATTACCCTTTGTATTTTTTACTAGAGTTCTCTAAACTTCTTGGTTTTTACCCAGAAAGCGAACATGAGCAAGCAGCTTATTTCGATGTGGAGGAAGGGAAGATTTGTACTTTTAAACCTCAAGGTCATAAATACATCTATGATGAAAGTATTGCTTACTTAAATGCAATGCTACGCCAAAAAGAAAAAATCAACCAACTTGCTTTGGAGATACCCAAGCGCGAAAGAAAACAACTCTTACAACACCTAATTAGCTATTTCAGCTATCATTTAGACAACTTTAATCAATTAAAGACCATAAAGGTGATAGAGGCTGTTTTAAGCTAAAATCAAGCTTTATTTCCTGTTAGGAACAGTACGGAAAACCCGGAAAGACAAAATATATTGAACACAGGCGTTTAAGGGCGACTTTAGAAGCCCGTGAAAGGCCTTGTGTGAAAAGATTTTGGATAGAGGATTTGGAGGGAAGGCCCGCCCCCCAAGAATCTTGGGGGGAAACAGCCAAATTTAATTATCTCAACAGGTTAATATGTCCTGTAATTACGTAGTTTTTATCTTCTTCGTCTTCTATAGAATACATGATCTTGTAGACATAAGTACCTGATTTCATAGGTTGACCTAAAGAATTAGCTCCATCCCAAGTGGCATTCATATCTTTCGAATTATACAACAAGTTCCCCCATCTATCAAAAATCCACATTTCAAAATCTTCTATATAATCTCCGCGAACGATGAGGGTATTGTTGAACTCATTTCCATCTGGTGTGAAGGTATTTGGGACATAAATAGCGGGGTAACATTCTGTAGAGAAAGTAACGACCATTGCGTCTTCATAGGTACATCCGAACTCATCTGTTACGACCACGCTGTAGGTTCCCTGATAGGTAGAAGTAATGGTTTGACTTGTTGAACCATTGGACCATTGGTAACTTGTAAATACAGAATCTGTGGTGATGTTAATAGGATCTTGCGGACAAATTACTGTATCTGGACCCACACTTACCGTTCTGGCTGGATATACCTCCACAAAGATACTGTCGTAATTTACACATCCTTCAGCATCCGTACCTGTTAGGTGGTACATCATAGAAACCTGAGGAACAAAAGATTGGTTATCAGTAACCCCCATGTCCCAATTATAAATGGTTGCACCCGCTCCAAACAGGGTAACAGGATCTCCTTCACAAACGGCATCGTCTGTAGTGTTGGCTACCACGTTGGGCAGATTATTTACTGTAATTTCTATGCTTGCTGTATCTATACATCCAAATTGATTGACACCTAAAACGTGGTAAAGCGTTGTAACTTGAGGAGTATCGTAGGTATTGTCTATCACATTGTTATCCCAGAAATAATCCACAGCACCAGAACCAAAAAGCAAAGTGCTATCTCCTAAACAAAGTACTGTTTCTGAAGCGTTAGCAGCAACGATAGGATTTGGATTAACCACTACCGTAACATTGGAAGTATCTAAACAACCGTTTTGATCTTCTCCGATTACAGTATAAGTATTTGTAGCTGTTGGGTAAAGTTCTGCACCATCAATCACACCATTATCCCAGGTATAAATAGTTGCACCAACACCCGAAAGTATGGTAGTATCTCCTTCACACAATACAGAATCTGAAGCTGTAGCTTGCACGATAGGACGTTGATTTACAACTATGGTTGTATTCGTTGTTTGTCCGGGTGCTGCACAACATTTTAAAATGTTTACATAACCAATAGGCTCGTAGGTTG
The DNA here is from genome assembly GCF_900116425.1 of Lishizhenia tianjinensis. GTDB lineage: Bacteria > Bacteroidota > Bacteroidia > Flavobacteriales_D > Crocinitomicaceae > Lishizhenia > Lishizhenia tianjinensis. The sequence continues at coordinate 67,443 of NZ_FPAS01000005.1, forward strand.
TTGTTACAACAGGGTAAACTTCAAACACATCTCCATCTACTGCACCTTGAATAAGTGTAGTATCCGTTCCGTGGGTGTATTCAAAATCTACTGGACTCGTTGTACCTGTAATGGTGATGGTAAATGTAACGGTATCTCCTTCACAAATTGTGTTTACATCTGGTGTTAACACCACCTCTGGTTCGTTGTATCCTAAAGTTAGGTAGCGCGTTGAGTTGTTGGGAACAACCGCATCAGTTATACCGGCAATAGTGAAGTATCCATTAGCATAAGAAAAAGATAAACCACTTTGACCATCTTGGAAAACAGTAGCATTTGAAAAATCACCATCTGTATCTACCAACAATCTTAATTTCGTCATGTCAATAGCACTCATATCGTAACAAGAGTCCATTTTTACATCCCAATTAAAAGCTTGGGCAAAGTTTGTTTTCGTGACTTTAAACTCATTTTCAAAACGAGCACCTATTCCAGCTGGAGCTTCTAACGTTGAAGCTGGACTCGCACAGTAACTTCCGTTATTTTGTCCCATAGTTACATGCGACAAGTTTACTGCGAAAGCACCACCATTGGCTGCATTTGTAGCTGCGAGGTTATCTAAATAAATCCTATAACTATCATCAAAAGCGTGCGATTGCTTTTGCTCCAAAGCTTCATCATCATCTCTAGAAATACCAATAACATCGTTGTGATAAGTTGGATTATCACTCGCATCCCAGATTATCGTTCCATCTGTGGCAATATAATCTCCTTGAGCTCCACCTCCTGTATTTAAAAGTGTTACACCATATTTAATAGCAAGGTAGGTGTGTACTTTATTCATTTCTAACAAGGTAAGATCCCTGTCAAAAAAGATTACTTCGTGTAAGAAACCGTTCAACCCCGAATTGGTTGTATACGCTCCACCTCCATTTGGTCTTACTCCGAAATATAAACCTACAGCACCCCCAGATTGCGAGGCTACTCCACCTGTATATTCTAATGAACTTTGGTAGGCATCCATAGAAGTTGTTGTAGATCTATTTCCTTTGTAAGAAATAACTTCAGGTTCAAAATCTTCGGCCCAATCTCTACATGCGTTGGTAGAAAGACCTAAGTTAAATCCGATAGCTAATCGCCCAGTATTGTTTAAGTTTCTCAACTGTATACCCGTAGAACCTTGATTGTACAATACCATGTGATCGTTCTGCGTTGCAACGGGTGTGTATTGCGCGGAAAAGAAACTCCCCTCATCTCCAGCACTTGCATTCGCTAACAAATTCAGCGTAGAAGAAGTGTTTTCTAAAGCCTGCATAGTTGCTGCAGTAAAATTCGCTGGGTTTGTAAAATGAAGGGTCATGTTATAGTTTGAAACATTTCCTGCCGGCGTATTTGTAGCTTGAGGATAAGGCGCTTGTGCCTCGTTTAGTGTTACTTGTGTTGCCCCTGTAGGAAAAGTTGTTGACCAACTTGTTACATCCCCTGTAGCTAAAGCATCTGGTTTAAACCATGCTGTTAAGTTCGCAGTACCTACATTTCCTGGTGTAGGCGTTTGTGCTTGTGTTAACGTTGCACAACCTAATAAGATTAAAAAGAGACTCTTTTTTATCATGGTTAAATTTTATAGTTCTCCAAAGTTATTAAAATCATTAGTGGTTTCTCACATTTCTTATTAAACGATGGGTTTAACTTTTTATCTATAAGCTAAACGGTATGAAATGCATCTTCTATATGTTCTATTTTCTTTACTTTACTGTTTAGAACGATAGAGATTACATCTAAACGCGCCTCCGTTTCTATGTTGTTTTCCACCAAATAATTGTGGGCTACTTTAATAATTTGTTTCTGTTTTTTGCGTGTTACTGCCTGATACGGCTCTCCAATATTATTGTTATTTCTTGTTTTAACCTCAACGAAAACGATATGATTTTGGTCGGAAACAATGATATCTACTTCATTTCTACCGTATCTATAATTTCTATCTACTATCGTGTAGCCTTTATCTAGCAAGTATTGCACTGCCAGATTTTCTCCTAATTTACCCAAAATTTGATTCATGCTAAGAAAGGTTGATTGTTTACCATAAGTTACCCCTTTATTTTGAATCAAAAAAAGATAATTTCGCTTGAATTATTTTTTTTACCTTTCAATAAAAAGTTCATTATGCTCAACAAAGTCAACGTAGAGAAAATTCTCTTCCTCGATATAGAAACCGTACCACAAACTTACAGTTATGAAGATTTAGATGAAGATAGTGCCTATCACTTCGGAAATAAAACCAAATTCTTTTGGCAGAACAAAACCAAATTAATGGAAGTCAATGGTGAAGAGGTAGAGGTTGAAATGTCACCCGAAGATGTATACGATAGGGCTGGCATCTACGCCGAATTTGGTAAGGTTGTTTGCATCTCTTGTGGTTTTGTAAAGAACACCGCTACGGGTAAACAAATTCGCATGAAGTCCTTCGACCATGAAGACGAAGAAACCTTACTGCGTCAATTCTCTGATATGCTCATGGAACATTTTAGTTCTCCCTACCATTTACTTTGCGGACATAATGCCAAAGAATTCGATTTCCCCTTCATTGCTCGACGCATGTTGATTTTGGGTATTCCATTACCAGCTCCCCTTGATATTGCAGGTAAAAAACCTTGGGAGGTGAATCATTTAGACACCATGGAATTATGGAAATTTGGTGATTATAAACACTATACAACACTGGCCTTACTCTGTCATATTTTCGGAATTCCCACTCCAAAAGATGATATCAGCGGTGCGGATGTGGCTCGTGTTTTTTACGAGGAAGGAGATATTGCAAGAATAAGTCGTTACTGCGAAAAAGATGTAGTAGCTTTGATTCAATTATTCTTAAAAATGAAAGGTGATGCATTGGTGGAAGAAGGCGATATACATTTTAGTCGTAAGTAATTTAGTGTGGAGTTGTAGCTCTCATGAGCAAGAAGAAAAAGCTTTGGAAAAGAAGCTGTCCTTTTTAGATTATTTAGCACAAGCAGATTATACAGCTTTGGAAACATCTTACCAAGCATTGGAATTGGATACAAATTTTGTAAAGAATTACCCGGCTGTGAAACGATTAAAAGAAAGGCAGTTCTTCTTTCCCAAACAAAACTGGAAAAATGATCTCTACCTTTCTTTGACTAAAAATCACGCCGTAAGAGATAGTTCATCCTTCCATTTTACGGGCTACAACACCCAAAAGAAGGGTACTGTGCATTTGTATACTTATCCACCCGACACCAATATTTGTGTTTTAGAAATTCATGAATAGAAAACGATTTATAACGAACAGTATTTTGGGTTTGGGTGCGCTCGGCCTTACTTCTGCTGTTCGCGTTAAATCAGAAGTTATTTCAGCAGAACCATTAACTCCTCCAGCTTTAAAGAAAGGAGATACCATCGCAATTTTTGCTCCCGCTGGTGCTGTCTTTTCTCCCCAGCACATAGAGAAGTTAAAATTGGTATTACAACATCAAGGCTACCGGGTAAAGTTAGCCCCTAATTTATTGCAGAAAGTCGGTTATTTGGCAGGTTCAGATCAAGAAAGAATAGACACTTTTCATGCACTCATTGCGGATAAAACAATCAAAGCTTTAATTGCTGTTAGAGGTGGCTGGGGATGCGCACGCATGATCCCGAAAATTGATCTTGGGTTAATCAAGCAGCATCCTAAGGTTATCATGGGTTATTCAGATTTAACCAGCCTTCTCAACTATATCACACAACAAACCGGAATCATCACCTATCATGGTCCTATGGCCTACTCCACGTGGAACGATTTTACACGAAAAGAATTTGCAGCAGCTTTGGTTAACCCTTCTTCACAACGTGTAAATTATCTCAGGGATAATGAAAGATACAGCAACCAAAAAGGTAAAGCTCAAGGTGTTCTCATGGGTGGAAATTTGAGCGTACTTGCAAGTATGTTGGGTACCTTTTATCAACCCAACTTTACAAACAAAATTCTCTTTTTAGAGGAAACCAACGAAGAACCTTATATCATAGATAGGTTACTTACGCAGCTCAGAGATGCTCATGTTTTTAAAGATATTTCGGGACTTATTTTGGGTAAATTCAACAATTGTGTGGCTGAGTTCCCTGAAGAATCTCTTCCACTCACAGAAGTTTTTGATTATCATTTCCAAGATTTGGACATCCCTGTGTTTGGTTTTGCTAATTTTGGCCACGTTAAGGATAAATACATTTTAGACATAGGCAGAAATACTGAAATAAATACTGAAAATTTCAGTTTTAGCTTTCTGTAATATGCGTTTAAAGTTGTTAAAGTTAGCCCCTCGTGAAGAAAAAAAAGGCAATCGTTTCTGTTACCAATGATTTGTATACGGATCAACGCGTACATAAAGTCGCAACATTTTTACATGAAAATGGATACGATGTAACACTAGTTGGTCGTTTACTCCCTACTTCTAAGGCTCTTGATCGTGCCTATAAAACGCATAGAATGAAACTTTCATTTCACAAAGGAGCACTGTTCTATGCCAATTACAATTTGCGCCTCTTTTTCTACTTGTTGTTTCATAAGGCAGACGTCTTACTTAGCAATGATTTGGATACGCTATTGGCAAATTTTATGGCCAAACAATTCAAAAGGAAGTGTGAATTAGTCTATGATAGTCATGAATATTATACAGAAGTACCTGAATTAGTTGCACGACCAAAAATAAAGGCCGTATGGGAAGCTATAGAGGGTTTTATCTTTCCTAAACTCAACAAAATATATACAGTTAATCAATCCATTGCTGATAAATACAGTAAGAAGTACAACAAAGACTTGCACATTATAAGAAATATCTCTCCGCTTTGGAAGCCTAAAAACATTTTAAGCAAGGAAGAATTAGGAATAGATGTTTCTAAAAAAATGATCATACTTCAGGGTGCGGGTATTAACATAGACAGAGGTGCTGAAGAGGCAGTAATGGCCATGAAGTACATAGAAAACACTGTGCTCTATTTTGTTGGAAGTGGTGATATCATAGAAGATTTAAAAGACCTCGTTCAAAAAGAAAATTTAGAGGATAAAGTCGTGTTTAAAGGGAGAAGACCTTATGATGAAATGATGAATTTCACCTACCATGCAGATCTCGGATTAACCCTTGATAAAGACACCAACCTCAACTATAAATTCTCTCTGCCGAACAAGGTTTTCGATTATATACATACCACTACGCCAATATTGGCTAGTAATGTAATAGAAGTTACAACGATCGTAAAAAATTACGAAGTTGGTGATGTTATAGACAACCACCAACCTGAGCATATTGCTGAAAAGATCAAGTCTATCTTGGAAAACTCAGAAAAACATGCTGTCCTGTGCGAAAACTGTCGTAAAACAGCTCAAGTTTTAAACTGGGAAAGTGAATCTCAAAAATTGAAAGAAATCTATACACTACATGAAGCCTAAAATTCATATTGTCTCTTTCGATGTTCCCTACCCTGCCGATTACGGTGGTGTAATTGATGTGTATTACAGGTGCAAGGCATTGACAGATTTCGGTTATGAAGTCGTTTTACATTGCTTTGATTACGGAAGAGGAAGACCTAAGGAATTACTCGAAGTTGTAAGTGAAGTTCATTATTACAAACGCAAGTCAACTATACTTTCCTTATTTTCTAGACAACCTATGATAGTGTTTTCGCGCAAGAATAAGGACCTACTCAATAACTTAAAAAAAGATGATGCTCCCGTAATTTTTGAAGGTCAGCATTGTACCGCTTTCATAGATCATCCCGATTTAAAATCGCGTATTAAATTTATACGTTGTCACAATGTAGAAAGTGATTACTATCACCAACTCGCGGAAGTAGAAAACTCACTTTTTAAAAAAATATTCTTTCAAATTGAGGCAAGAAAATTAGGTCGACAGGAGGAGTTATTCCATTTTGCAGATGGACTATTTAGTGTTTCAGAAAAAGATCAAAAATACTTCGTAAACAAATACGGCAATAGTGAATTTTTAGCCGTTGCCAACCCTCTAAGTAGCGGAAAATACATTCCTCAGAAAAAGAAATATATACTGATGCATGGCAATTTATCTGTAATGGAAAATGAGCATGCAGTAAGATGGGTGCTGGAACATGTAATACACTTGGTGGATCATAAATTAATTGTGGCTGGTAAGAATCCAAACGATGAATTTTTACTCCTCCTTAAAAACCATCCACAAGTGGAAGTACATATTTCACCGAGCAATGAAATCCTCACCCAATTAATAGCCGAAGCACAGGTTAATTTGTTAATTACCTTTCAGGCTACGGGTATTAAACACAAATTAATCAATGCCTTGAGTAACGGGGGACATATCATTGCCAATACCCCCATGTTGGAGGGAACAAAAATGGATGAGTTTTGTTCTATAGCCAATACACCAGAAGAAATAAAAACTCAAATAGAAACATGCTTTTCCAAAGCCATTGATCTAGAAAGTATAGAAGAGCGTAGGTCTTATTTATCGGCACATTACGGACTCATGGCCCATGCCCAACAAATAAACGAGGCTATCGCTAAGAAAAAGAAAAGGGATTAGAAAAAATATCCCTTATAAAACAAGATATTTGTAGCACACAAGAGATAAAAATTAAACATGAAATATTGTAATTCACTCACAAAACGTACACGCTTTAAAACCAGAGAAGTTAAGATAGGTAACTTGACTTTAGGAGGAGGTGCTCCTATCAGGATTCAAAGTATGACCACTGCAGACACCATGGACACGAAAGGTTCTGTTGAAGAATCTATACGCATGATAGATGCAGGATGTGAATTAGTGAGACTTACCGCCCCTTCCAAAAAAGAAGCTGAAAACTTAGGCGTTATCAAGGCAGAATTACTTGCAAAAGGCTATGATACCCCCTTGGTTGCCGACATTCATTTTACACCTAATGCTGCAGAAATTGCGGCAACAAAAATTGAAAAAGTTAGGGTGAATCCAGGGAATTATGCCGACAAGAAGAAGTTTGAAGAAATAGAATACAACGACGAAAGCTATCAAGCTGAATTAGAACGTATAGAAAAGAAGTTTACACCGCTCGTACTCTTGTGTAAGAAGGAAGGTACAGCTATGCGTATAGGTACTAATCACGGTTCTTTATCGGATAGAATTTTGAGTCGCTATGGAGATACTCCTGAAGGAATGGTGGAATCAGCGATGGAATTCCTAAGAATTTGTAGAAAGCATGATTTTCATGAAATCGTAATTTCTATGAAAGCCAGCAATACTTTGGTTATGGTTCAAGCCTACCGTATGTTGGTTGCTGTTATGATGGAAGAAGGTATGAATTATCCTTTGCATTTAGGAGTTACAGAGGCTGGTGACGGTGAAGACGGAAGAATTAAAAGCGCCGTAGGAATTGGAGCACTTTTAGCCGACGGATTGGGAGATACGATTCGTGTTAGTTTAACAGAAGCGCCCGAATATGAAATACCGGTTGCACAAAAACTCGTAAACATTTACGAAGAAGAAAATAATGTGGACATCTCTGCAATAGATTCCTTAAAATATGATCCTTTTCACTACACAAGAAGAGATAGTATAGAACTTCACAACATTGGACATAAACATGTACCCGTTGTTATTGGAGATTTACATACTACAGAAAATATTAAACCTTCTCACCTCTTTGGATTTGGTCATAACTACGCAGTAGAACTAGACAAATGGAACCAAAAAGATTTGGCTGCCGACTACATCTATGTAGGACAACAACAGGTAGATTTTGAAACACCTGGTTATTTAGGAATCATCTGTGATTTAGATAATTACACAAAAAATTACGCTAACAAAGATCATTTCTTTCCTTTACACACCTCACCTGAAACGCTTTCCCAAACAAATGCAAAAATCAACTTTTTAAAGATAAACGTAAATCAATATGACTTTAAACTAATTGATTTACCAAAGAACACCGTACTCATTGCTGAAACAGAAGGAAGCTTTACCCAGTCTTTTAGAAAATTCTTCAATACGCTGGTTATAGAAAATATTGAAACTCCAGTAATATTGAATTTAAAGCTAAATACAAGCGATTTAGAGCACTATCAACTAGAAAGTGGAGCAATGGCAGGTTCTGTGCTAATTGACGGCTTTGGTGATGGTTTATTTATCCAAAATGAACAACACCTACCCCATTTAGCCACTACAAGTACTGCTTTTGGTATACTTCAAGCTACACGTACACGTATTTCTCGAACAGAGTACATTTCTTGTCCTTCTTGTGGTAGAACACTTTTCGATTTACAAGAAACTACTGCTAAGATTAGAAAAAGCACGTCTCATTTGAAAGGTGTTAAAATCGGTATTATGGGTTGTATCGTAAACGGTCCTGGAGAAATGGCCGATGCGGATTATGGTTATGTGGGAACGGGACCAGGAAAAATTAATCTTTACAAAGAGAAAGAAGTGATCAAAAGAAATGTTCCGGAAGAAGAGGCGGTAGATGCTTTGATAGATCTCATTAAGAGCTATGGTGACTGGAATGAAGTTTCTTCACAATAAGTTGATAATTTCACAAAACCTTCTCAAAATCACCTAAAATTCGCTTCGGAATACTCCACGAACACAACTCTCCTAAGGTGTTTCCCTTACAGACACAAAAAAAGGCCCTAAATGGGCCTTTATACGTTAAAATAGCTTCTATTTCCTAGTCATCATGTCGTAAAACATACACTTGACTACTAAATCCACCTTTTTTCGATCTCAAATTAGAAAGCAAACCGATAATGGCCGCTTTTATAATATTTCCTCCTTTATACTTTTCAGAAAGCATGGATACATAAAATGAATCAAACTTCATTGGTAACACCTTACACAATTTGATATCATTTAAACAAAACAATTTATCAATGTCCTTCTTCTTAAAATGGTACAAGTGACGTGGAACATCATAAGCTGCCCAATACTCTTTGTAATATTCAGCATCATAACTCGCCATATTCGGTACCGCTACAAAAAGCACTCCCCCTGGTTTTAAAATACGTTTGATTTCTTGAATATCTTTTTGAAGATCGTAAACATGTTCTAAAACATGCCACATAGTAATTACGTCAGCACTATTATCCTCTAACTTGTATAAATCCGTTTGGGGATGCAACTCTATACCATGCTCTCGCTTACAAAAGGCTCTTGCATCAGCATCAGGTTCTATACCAGTAACCGTGTAACCACTGTTTTCAGCAACCTTTAAAAAGTGTCCAGTTCCAGCACCAATATCCAACAAATGTTTTCCATCGGTTTCACTTGCCAACCAACGCAATTTTTGACGAAGCGTTTTCACTCTTACCTTGTTGTAAAGAAAATTAACGATTCCTTTATTCGAACTTGAGTGAGATATATACTCTTCAGACTTATAGTAAGGACCTATATTTTCCTTGCTCGGTATGGGATTGGTAAAATGAAATTTACAATCATCACATTCTACTATCACAAAGTCTTCCTTTGTAATCATGTGATCTTTCACATCCATAAAATGGGTAAATTCAGTTTTACCACATACCGGACATTCTTCTCTATGCATCAAATCTTGTTTCACGTGAAACTATCTTCCTAAATAAATTAACAAAACGGAAATATCACTTGGTGATACACCGCTTATCCTACTGGCTTGTCCAATAGTTGAAGGCCTAATATCGTTTAATTTTTCGACTGCTTCTGAACTTAAAGATCCCATTTTTGAAAAATCAACATCATCCGGAATTTTCACACTATCCAAACGACCCAATTTCTTAACAGTATCCTCTTCTCGTTGGATGTAACCTTCGTATTTCATTTGAATTTCCGTTTGCTCTAAAATATCCTCATGAACATCCAACAATACATCCACTGCTTCTTTCAAATCTGTATTCACATCTATCAATTCAGACAACTTCAATTGTGGTCGAGCAACTAAAGAATCAATCTTTACTTGTTGTTTTAAGATGCTACTCCCTTTCTCCTCCAATAAAGGATTAATTTCCTCAGGTGTAACACTTGTCTTATTCAACAACGCTTTCAATTTCGCTGTACCTGAATTTTTCTCATTAACTCTTTTTAAAGCCTCATCAGACGCCAAACCTATGGCATGACCTAAAGGCGTTAAACGAATATCTGCATTATCTTGACGCAACAAGATTCTATATTCAGCACGAGAAGTAAACATACGGTACGGCTCCTTCGTTCCTTTCGTAATCAAATCATCTATCAAAACTCCGATGTAAGCATCCGATCTACTCAGTATAAAATCACCCTTACCTAAGGCATGATTCGCTGCATTAATACCTGCCATTAAACCTTGACAAGCTGCTTCTTCATAACCTGTAGTACCATTAATTTGTCCCGCAAAGAATAAACCTTCAACCAACTTAGTTTCCAAGGTATGTTTCAATTGTGTCGGTGGAAAGTAATCGTACTCTATTGCATAACCGGGTCTAAACATTTTCACATTTTCGAAACCAGGAATAGTTGTCATAGCTTGATACTGCACTTCCTCTGGTAAAGACGTACTAAAACCATTTACATAGATTTCAACGGTATTCCATCCCTCTGGCTCCACAAAGATTTGATGTCTATCACGTTCTGCAAAACGATTAATCTTATCCTCTATTGAAGGACAATATCTTGGTCCCGAACTTTTGATTGCACCATTAAACATGGGTGAACGATCAAAACCAGAACGTAACAATTCGTGAGTATCTGGATTCGTATAAGTAATATGACAAGGACGTTGGGTTAACAAAGCCTTGCTTTTTGGATCGAAACTAAACTTACCTTGTATATCATCACCCGGTTGAACTTCCATTTTAGAATAATCTAAAGAACGACCGTCTACTCGCGGCGGTGTTCCCGTTTTCATTCGACCTGCTTCAAAACCTAAATCAATCAAACATTCTGTCATACCCGTAGCAGCTCGTTCACCTGCACGACCACCACCAAATTGTTTTTCACCCAGGTGAATCAATCCATTTAAAAAAGTACCATTCGTCAAAACAACTTTCTTGGCTTTAATCTCCACACCAATACTCGTTCTAACTCCCGTTACTTTTCCATTCTTAACCACTAATTCCGTGGCCATATCTTGCCAAAAATCCACATTCGGATTTCTTTCCAACAACAAACGCCACTCTTCAGCAAAACGCATTCTATCATTTTGCGTTCTTGGAGACCACATAGCAGGACCTTTCGAACGATTCAACATACGGAACTGTATAGCACTAGCATCAGAAACCAATCCTGAACCTCCCCCTAAAGCGTCAATCTCTCTCACAATTTGCCCTTTTGCAACTCCACCCATAGCAGGGTTACAACTCATTTGAGCAATTGTATTCATATTCATCGTAATCAAAAGCACACTCGCACCGATTTTTCCGGCGGCATTCGCCGCCTCACAACCTGCGTGACCTGCACCCACTACTACAACATCGTATTCTTTTATCATAACAAATGTTTCACGTGAAACTATTTCAGCATACAAAGGTACACATCTTCTTTTTCACGCATAAGCTTTTCTTCACTCTCTGACTTGTCACCATAACCACATAAATGCAAAACACCATGCACAACCACTCTGTGTAACTCTGTTTCACGTGAAACATTTTGTACAACAGCATTGTCCTGCACCCTATCCCAACTGATAAATAAGTCACCAGTTATTTTGTCATCTTCACAGTAATCAAAGGTGATTATGTCTGTATAATAATCATGATTCAAGAACTCGACATTCTTTTCTAACAACCACTCATCACTACCAAAAACAAGGTTTACTTCATCAAGTTGTTTACCTTCTGCTTGACATACTTTCGTAAGCCATGAAACAAAAAATTCCGAATCTAAATTCGGAATCTCTACATCTTCAAAAAATATATTAATCATCTTAAAGCTTAAAACTTAAGGTAACTAAGGCACCATTTTCTTCAAAAGCCACATCATCTGCCAAGCTCTTCATTAAAAACACGCCACGACCATTTTCTTTCTCTAGATTCTCTGGAGCAGTTGGATCAGGTAAATTATTATAATCAAAACCAGCTCCAGCATCCTTAATTGACAGTTTAATAAACTCGTCCTCATTAAAGGCTTTCACCTTTACTTTTAACGATGCATCACCACCATTACCATGTTGTACTGCATTATTAAAAGCCTCCGTCACAGCAATCAAAACATTACCATAACTTTCATCACGCACATCCATTTCAAGACATACTTCATCTACAAAAGCTTCTACTCTTGTTAAATTATCTATCGTTGAATCAACCTCAATTGATTTTACAAATTCTCTTACGTCCGCCATTAATTAACTCTATTAAAGTATTCACTCGCTCTGTCTTTGTAATACCTCTCTAAGGTGGGATTTAAAGACCTTAATAGCTCAAGTTGTTTTTCTTTCAACTTCTTATACTCTAAAAAATCAATAGGGTTACCTTTTTCTTCATTTTTTCCTTCTTCACTTTCACGTTGCTCATCAAAGCCTCTTTCTTTCAGTGCTTTCTCGCTTTCCAACATACGTGTTAAAATCTCTTGTTGACGATTAATTAACTCCTGATTCCATTGTTTATTAATCAATTCTTCTTGCTGTTTTTCGAGCTCTTCCAACAAAGGGTTTAACACATCACCTTCCCTTTTCCCACCTTTATTCAATTCGTTCTTCATTTCTTCTAAACGACGTCTAATCTCACTTTGCTGCGCTGCCATTTGTGCAGCTTGTTGAGCTCCCATAGGTATAGGATTTGAACCTTTTTGGTTACCTGGTTTATTCCCTCCTGGAGACATCCCTTTTTTCATACTCTCTAGTTGCTTCTTCAGCATCTCCTTCATCCCTTCCATTGATTGATTTCCAGAGCTACCCTTTCCTTTACCTCCTGGGTTATTACAAGAACCACTACCCCCATCTTGTCCTTGCATTTCTTCTTGCATCTGGGATAAACTTTCATCAAACAACAAGGCCAAGTTATTAAAACTGGTCATCACATACTGTTGCTTAACCACCAAAGAGCTCACCTTTCTTTCATCAATATCTTCCAGCAATGCTGAATAATTTCTATCAATAGACCTTAACTCTTGATCAATAAACTTTGCGATTTTCGGATTACGCATAGCCAAGGCCTCTAAACTATCCTTTAAAGGAACTGCATCATCCATTATTTTACGTTGCTCTCTTCCCACATTTATATACTCGGGATCTGAACTATCCATAGCCCCAAACTTCTCCATGTTTGCTTCCTGACTTACACTCAAATCAACCAATGATTCTAAACACGCCCTTAAGAACTCATAATCCTCTTGATTCTGTTCTTGTTGACTTTGCATTTGCATACCATTAATTTTTGCCGCCATCTCCTTCATGTCGTCCGCCGCTTTCTTCTGGTTTTGTTTCGCTTTTTCCTTTTTATTCTTTGATAAACTCTCTTCAGACTCCGAAAAAGTTTCTTTCACATCCTCTTTTTCCTCCTTAAGATCTTCCATATCTAAAGGACGTTTCAACTCTTCATTCTCCTTCAACGTCTCCTCATAATCCTTCATAAGCTCATCGAAACTTTCTTCCAAGGCTTTTTGTTCCTTCAATTTCTCATCTACAGCTTTGTTAGACTCCGACAGCTCCTCCATTTCATCAGCCAACTCCTTCAAAGCTTCTTCAATATCATTCAGTTTCTCATTCACCTGTAATTGTTTCAGTTGTTCCAAAGCCCTATCTAACTCTTTGTTCAACTCCTCAGCACTTTTCTCTACCTCTTCACTTAACTCCTTTTGTCCGTTATCCTTTTGCTGTTCCAAAAGCTTCTCCAATTCCTCTAATAAATCTTTCAATTCATCATCCATCAACTCTTCTAACAACTCATTTAACAACTCCTGTTTTTCCAATAATTCAAGTTCTTCTTCAGAGAATTTATCCTTCTTTTCCCAAGAATCTTCCAAGTCCTTTTTAATATCTTCTAAAAGCTTTTCTAAACTCTGTTGTTGTTTTTGTACTTCTTCTAAACGCTGTTTCTTATTCCAATCACTCGCCTTGTTGTTGAGTAAATTCTTTTTCAAATCCTTCACGCTTTTCTGAAAATCCTCTGCCTTCTTCATCGCCTCTTCCATACTTGAATTAGCTTTTTGCAAATCCTCTTGTCTTTCTTTCTTTAATTCCTCTTTAGAAGGAATCGCTAAGGTATATACCGTACTTTTGGTCTTCTTTGAGCCATTCACCTTGTCATTATCCAACACTTCGAAATAATAGCTCACTCTATCTTCTGGTTTCAAATTCAAACGCGAAAAATCAAAAGACATATCAATAATACCTTCCGTTGAACCTATGCCTGGCAGTCGTGTTCGCTCAACCTTCTTTTCTCCATTTTTACTTTCAATAACATAAACGAAGGCAACTTCCAAAATTCCTATATCATCCTTTGCACTTCCATCAAAATCTATCTTATTCACATTGGTACTATCCACAATTCTCTGTAAAGCCAGGGTTGGATAAGCATCCTTAATCACTTCTATATTGTAGGTTAATGATTCTTTATTACCCAATTCGTTACTCTCCAAAACGAAACTTAGCTTTTCGTCTTTCTTCACGGTTAAAGAAAAATTGACTCCCTTTTCATTAAAGGACGTCACACTATCCCCCACCTCTATTTTTAAACTAGCTGCATTTTTTGACAACAAATCATAACGAATCACGGTACCTTCAGGAACTAAAAGATCTGCAACATTTTCTACCACTTCATTTTTCATTCCCAGATAGCTTGGGTACACTAATTCTGCATTGAACTTTACAAATCCAGCCTTGCCCACTACATCAACCTGATAAGCTTCGCTTTCAAAACCATTGGCTGAAAAATAAAAGGACAGATCTTGCGTAATTTTTGGAAAACTATATGAACGCTTATCCTTTGTTGACTGTTCCATTAAAAACACGCCTTGATCCGAATGGATAAATACTTTGTCTGGTAAGGCTTCATTTTTCTTTGCTTTCAAACGAAGGTTTAACATCAAGGCTTCCCCTTCTTCAACTTTCAAATTTTCATTCTCCAAAACAAAATCAAAAGGAGCAGGAATAGCATAGTGCGTATTGTAATTGATTAACCTTTCTGTTCCTTCTTTATAAAAGGAAGGAGCAAAAACTGCCAACGCCAATACAACTAAGAAAACTGGAACTACATATTTTAAATACTTTTTGTTTTCAGAAATATCTATGGCCGATGAAAAAGGAACGGCACTTAACTGATTGGATTTTTGCTCAACGCTTGCCAACAACAAATCGTAATGCTTTTGTTCCCTTGAAGCAGCTTCCAACTGCAGGGTATTCAACAAAGCATCCTTCACATTGGGAAAGAAATCACCAATAATAACGGAAGCTTGATCTCGAGAAATTCTTTTCCCGAAAGAAAATAGCTTCAACAATGGAATTAAGAAATAATAAACGAAGAGATATAAGATGATGCCCAAAGCACCAAAAAACAAAACTGCACGCACCGAAGAATTAAACCTTCCGAAGTATTCCAAAAGATTCACAACTAGAAAAGACAACAAAGCAAAACCAGAAAAAAGAATAACACCTTTCACCAATTGGTTCTTGTAATACTTTCTAATAAACGCATCAATTTGCTCTATTAAACGATCAAACGCTCCCATATATTCCCTTCAATTTAGCTTAACTTACTAAGTTATATTATCTAACGTATAAAATTGTAACAAGAATGTCTTCCTTATACAATTTAACAGTTCAGCTAATCCATTATCTTTGCACAAAATTTTAGAAAATGTCTGATAAAGCTGTACGCGTAAGATTTGCCCCTTCTCCAACAGGACCCTTACACATGGGTGGGGTAAGAACTGCATTATACAATTACTTATTTGCGAAGAAAAACAATGGTACTTTCATCCTGCGTTTAGAAGATACGGATCAAACTCGTTTTGTTCCTGGTGCTTTTGAATACATCATGGATGCATTAGCTTGGTGTGGAATTTCTCCAGACGAAGGTCCAGGTGTTGGTGGTGAGTACGGTCCTTACATTCAATCTGAACGTAAAGCCATGTACCTACCTTACGCAGAACAATTGGTTGCAGAAGGTAAAGCCTACTACGCTTTTGATACAGCTGAGAGCTTGACAGAAATGCGTGAGCGTGCTAAAACTATGAAAATGCCGAACTGGCAATACAATGCCGTTACGCGTAATTCTATGCAAAACTCTTTAACACTTCCAGCAGACGAAGTAGAAAAAAGAATAGCAAATGGTGATGCTTATGTGATCCGTTTTAAAATGCCGCGTAATGTAGATGTTCGTTTCGAAGATATCGTTCGTGGATGGGTGGTTGTAAATACAAATAACTTAGATGATAAAGTTTTGTTTAAGTCAGACGGTATGCCAACTTACCACTTAGCGAACATAGTGGATGACCACACCATGAAAATCTCTCACGTAATCCGTGGTGAAGAATGGTTGCCATCTGCTCCCCTACACGTTTTGTTGTACGAAGCTTTTGGATGGGATGCACCACAATTTGCTCACTTACCTTTATTGTTAAGACCAGACGGAAACGGTAAACTATCTAAGCGTGATGGTGATCGTTTAGGTTTCCCAGTTTTCCCAACGAACTGGACAACAGCAGAAGGAGAATTATTCTCAGGATACAGAGAGCAAGGTTATTTACCACAAGCTTTCATTAACATGTTAGCTTTCTTAGGATGGAACCCAGGAACACCACAAGAATTATTCTCTTTAGAAGAATTGGTACAAGCCTTCACTTTAGAAAGAGTGGGTAAAGCCGGTGCTAAATTCGACGCGGATAAAACTAAGTGGTACCAACAACAATATTTAAGAGCTGCAGACAAAACAGTTTTAGCGAAAGAATTACAAACTCTTCTAGACACACAATACGAACTTTCTTTCTTAGAAGAAATCGTAGAGATGATGAAAGAACGTGCTACTTTCTTAAAAGATATGTTAGTTGAAGGAGATTACTTCTTTGCTGCTCCAACTTCTTACGACGATAAAACAGTACGTAAAAAATGGAAAGACAACACTACTCCATTGATGGAAGAGTGGTTAGAAAGACTTTCTAGCTTAGAGGATTTCAGTGCAGAAAATATAGAAGTTGCTTTCAAAGCTTTCTTAGAAGAAAAAGAATTAGGAATTGGTGCTGTACTTCCAAACTTCCGTTTGTTGTTGACAGGAAAAGGAATGGGACCAAGCATGTTCTCTATCGCTAACTTGTTAGGTAAAGAAGAATGTGTAGCGCGCATGGAAGTAGGTATTAAAGCAATTACAGCTATCAAAGCTGAAGCATAAACCATGAAACATACCATAGAAGTAAACGGAATTAAGTTGTATGCCTTTCACGGTTGTTTAACCGAAGAAGGTAAAGTAGGCGGACATTACATCGTTGATGTTTCTGTAACCACAGACTTTTCTGATGCTGCCAAAGAAGACGATTTAAGCAAGACGGTTGATTACGTTCAAATCAATAAAATTGTAAAATCTGAAATGGGTATACGTTCTAAATTAATAGAACAAGTAGGTCAGCGAATCGTGGATAAAATGAAAAGCGAGATCAAAGGTTTACATTCTTTAAAAGTGAAAATCACAAAGTTAACGCCTCCTATTAACGGAGATGTGAACAATGTGGCCATCATCATAGAGGAAGATGTTTACCAACAAAACCCTATTGGAGGTTATCGAAAAGACAACTAGTTCAATAAAAAATTAAATAATTGGGCGACAACTAAAGAAATTTTATTATTTTTGTCGCCCGATAATGGTCCTGTGGCCGAGTGGCTAGGCAGAGGTCTGCAAAACCTTGTACGGCGGTTCGAATCCGTTCGGGACCTCATTTAAAACGCTTGATTCTTATAGAGTTAAGCGTTTTTTTATGCTCCTAACTTTTCTGCAAATCCCCTACGTAAACTTCGGGGTCGGGTCAACACTATAAGTTTTATCATCTCCCCTTATTTTTGCAATACCGTAGAACAAGTTTCTTTGGTCACTTTTTCTACGGCACAAAAAAACGGCTCACTTCAAAAAGCTAACCGTTCATGCCCCTATTTGGTCATTTAAAATTCAAGGTTCAAAATTCAAAATATAGAATCCTTCTCCATTCTTAATTTACGTCTGCGTTTTCTTCTTACCAAAATAAATATTAAAGTACCCAAGGCAACAGTACTACTTATCGCGTAAAAAAAAAGTTGACGGTAAAATTCCTTTTGTCTTTCCTCTGCTTCGTAAAACAATTGCGCTTTACTTTTAGCACCAGGATTAGGTGTTTCTAACAGGTATCCTTTCTCCTCTTCCTTCTTGTAAGTAAAACGGGCCAAAACCAAATTACTTGTATCGTTCTCAGCAATACCTATCTTCTTTAAAGAAATGGAGACTATTCTATTTGTATCAGCATCATAGAGACGTATTTTATCACTTTCCGCTTTAAAACCAAAGCCTATATCACCTACAATATAATTCGCATCAGGATAGCGCTTTAAATAAGCCTTTTTGTTCTGAACCAAAACAACAAATCCATGAGGTTCTAAGCGTGTTCCCTGTGGAACCACAAAGTGATGTTTATCCTCTTCATCTTTTACTATCCAGCCCGAGATATCTATCAAGGTGTCTTTTAAGTTGTAGATTTCAATAAAATCTTCGCTGTCATCATCCTTCGCTTGTGCTGCATTAATTTCAGAAACTACTACAAATTTCCTCCAATCCGACTTCGGTCTTTTCTCGAAGATGGGTTCAAAAACAGTATTTTCGTTTACATCCACATATAAAACTGGAGACACTTCACTCCTACCCTTCCATCCTTTAAATACATAATCAAAACGAGGTGTAGCAACTACCTTTAATTTAATACCTGGAAAATATTGACCGCTATAATTTTGTTTCAATTCTAAGGTGTTAAAATCAACCTTTCCCGCTTTCTTATCTACAACAACTTTCACATTAACAGGTGCCGCTAATTCAAACCTTTCCTGTATAAATTGATACAAATAACGCGGACGTTGTTCTGCAAAATCCTTGATGTACTGCCAACTTCTATCGTAACGTGAACGGTAAATTCCCCATCGTTTTAAATGCGCATCAATTTCATTTTGTTGTTCTGTCTTTAGCTTATCCGCCAAGGTCATAGCACGTGTAGAGTCAAAGGTTGTATTCAACAAATCACAAAACTGGTTGATATACAGCATCTTTAAAGAATCATGCTCTAAAATTTTACGAATAATTAGAGTCGACCATGACGGATTTGGCCACTGCTCATTGCTATAGGTTGTAAAATCTTCAACGGTATTGTTTCTCACCTCATGAGCACCTGTTGTATTCAACCCCAAATCCAAATCAAAGAAAATCCATTTCCACTTTGTTTCTGGCGAAGTCGATTTATAATAACGTATGTTTCCACCCGCATCTCCATTCGCTGTGTACGTTTCCAGTATGTTATAGAGTATATAATTGTCTATATCTATTTCCGCACTCACAAATGCCAAAGCTTCAGGATCTGTTAAACTGTTGTTTTGAATAAATTTTAAGGTATTTCTATAATCGTAAGGAGAACCATGTTGTCTTTCATACACATGACGCATAATAATCACAGAATCCTTATCATAACCATAATGCGCCTTTAAGTAATGCTCATTGATTTTTTCTCGAATGTTATACAAGCCCCAATACCTGCCATTAATATATACCGCACAAGGTCTATACTCCTGATAATCTATCCCTGTTTCTTTTACCAATTGAGTTGCGAAAACATCTCTAGCATGTGCGGCTAACATATCTCCTCCCCCATTTCTTAGCACAAAGTTTTTATACTTGTTTATCTCTAATTGCGGAAAAATTGGATATTCAAATTTCTTTTGTCCGTACTTCGAGCGGGCATAAATGGCTAAAGATTTTTGAGGCATAGATTTACTATAACCACCAAAGATTTTCACCCCTGCCCTCTGGTTAAAACCTATAACTCCATTGGTATCAAAAAACTCTATGTTGATTTCTCTCTCCCAATCCTTCCAAAAATTGGCTCCCATATAAGGATCTATAGTATCTGCACAACATCCTTTTTCAAATATCCCTATGGCAGAATCAAAGAAATTAGCAGGGTTAGAAACGATAGAAATAATAGGTAGATCGTGCTTAAAATCCGTTATGTAAGAAAGTACAGTATCCTTCCTTTTTCCTGTAACATCATAAAGGGCGATCGAAAAACAAGTATTTCCAACTATACTTTCTGTAGAATTTAAACGCTGACTATAACTAGAAGGACGTGTTCCATCTGTTGTAAAATAAGCCTTACTACCTTCGGGAATAACAAAACTAACTTTGTTTAAGTCGGGATAATTACCCGGTTTTGGACGTGCTTCAAACTCTATTTGACCAAAACTCAGAAAAGACAATACCATGCCTAATCCTACACTTATCTTTTTAGTTAATGCTTTCATTCTGAATCAAAAATAAGTTGAAATAGAGCGCAAATAAAAAACGGTTAACAAAAGAATTAACACTTTTATTAACCGTTATACATTTCAGGGTTTAACTTTTCCTTACCTAAAAATCGTAATTGTTCCGTGGTGATTCAATGGATAACCATTCATATCTTCTGCAATGATGATGATGTAATAAGTTCCTTCTGGCACTACATTTCCATCTCTACCTAAACCATTCCAAATAAAGTTTATATCATCTGTTTCGTAAACCACTTGTTGTTGTTGATCAACTATCCTAATGTTTGCTCTTTTAATTCCTTCCGCTTCGATGAAATACGTATCATTACTTCCATCATTTGTAGGTGTAAACGTATTCGGAATTCGCGTGAATTTCCCAGCTACTTCTACTTTAATTTTCACTTCTTTTTCCACTATATCATCACCAGAAACTATACGCGCAATCACTGTTTTCTGACCAGGAGTTTCAAAGAAATATTCCGCTTTTCTATTTGTACTGTAGGTATTATTTCCAAAATCCCACTCTATGGCGTCAAATTCATCACCCTCTATCGTAAAGGTGTATACATTCTTCTCCACTTCGTACTTTATCTCGAAACTAGCCTCCATTATACTTGGTTGCTCTTCTTTACTTATCGTTTCTTCTTTAGAAGTTTCTAGGACCTTTACACTTGAAGTATTTTTCTCTTCTGAAACTAATGATTTCTGTTGCTCTTCGCTTGCTGTAATTCCAGTACCTTGTGGTTCTATACCAGCAGGTTCATTTACCTTTTGCTCCCTTTCTTCCCCACTTTTTACATCAGCAGCATGTACAGCATTCGTCTCTTCTTCTAACGTTTCTTCTACAGTCTTCGCTTCTTCTATTTCCTCTTTAACAGAAATACTAACTTCTTGGTTTTCTAGCTTTTCATTTTCTTGAATAAGCTGCGTGTTTGGTACAACTGTAGCTACCTTTTCCTCTCCTCTATCCGCGATAAAGTAAGTAGCTGTTCCCAATGCTGCAAGGGTTGCAACACCAAGAATAATTTTCCCACCTAAACCTAAAGACGTTCCACTAGCTGCAGCACCAGATGCACCTGCACCTACCTGACTCGCAATGGAAGACCACAATTGCGGATTAACATCCACACTATGGTCTTTAAGTTTATCGGAAAATACTTCCTTAAATAAATCTTTATCTTTCAATGCCGTTTTCTTCTAATAATTTTCTAATAAACCCCTTCGCTCTAGAATATTGGGATTTTGATGTGTTCTCAGATACACCTAATTGATCTGCAATTTCTTTGTGACTATAGCCTTCTATCGCAAATAAGTTGAACACTGTTCTGTATCCTTCCGGTAAGGTTTGAATAAGTTTCATCAAATCCTCAGCCATTAAGTTTTCAAGAATGAAATCGTTTTGCGGACTCAAATATTCACTCTCGGTGATATCTATATCATTTTGTCTCTTTTTATTCTTTCTAATTTCATCCAAAGCAGTATTCACCACTATTCGTCTTATCCAGCCTTCCAAAGAGCCACGGTTATCAAAATTATAGAGGTTGTTAAATACCTTTATAAAACCGTTTTGCAAAACATCTTCAGCACTTGCAACATCTTTCATATACCTTAAGCTAACTCCCATCATCTTAGGAGCATAGGTATCAAATAACATCTTTTGTGCCTTGGCATTACCTGAAACACATTTTTTTACGAGTGTTTCTTCATCCATTCTTTCTGTTCATTTGTAAAGACAATAATAGTAGGAAAAAGGTTGCACTAGGTTTATGCGTACTACAATATTTAACATACTTTTATCGCAGATTGCTAAAAAGATGAGAAAAATATTTACTGGATTACTACTAACTATCGCCACTTTAAATTATTCCTCAGCCAATACACCACCCGCTTTAGGTTATTGGCATAGTGAATTAAGTATCAACGATAGTACTTCCATTCCATTTACATTAATCACTGAAAAAAAGCCCAACAATGAGCTTTGTATTAAAGTAAAAAATGCCTCTGAAATTATATGTCTTAAAGCCTTAGAACCGAAAAATGATACCTTAGTTTATGCTTTTCAAGACTTTAACAGTAAGCTTTACATCACCAAAGATGGAAAAGACGCTTTGAAAGGATACTGGCAAAATTTACAGCGTTCTGAAGACTACATCCTCCCTTTTAATGCTTCATATATAGGTAAAACATTAGAAAGTTCTGATGCTTCAATTACCTCCATAGAAGGGAAATGGAAAACTGTTTTTAACTACACTTCTACTACACCTTACCCTGCTTTGGGTGTTTTTAATCATATGGCAGGATCTGCAAATGTTGCAGGAACTTTCTTAACTGAAACGGGTGATTATAGATTTTTAGATGGTGTATCTACTGAAGGAAAAGTGCAACTTTCTTGTTTTGATGGAACCCATGCCTTTCTTTTTGAAGCCGATTTAGTGGCGGATACTTTATGGGGAACTTTCTATTCTGGTAACCACTGGAAAACAAAATGGTACGCAGTAAAAGACAACTCTTTCCAATTGGCTGATCCTGATTCTTTAACCTATGTAAGAAAATCTTTAGACACCTTTGACTTCACATTTAAAGATTTGGAAGGAAATGATTTTACTTATTCACAATCCAATTTAGAAGGTAAGGTTGTATTGATACAAATCATGGGAACATGGTGTCCGAACTGTTTAGACGAAACAAAATATTACAAGGAATTACAAGAAAAGTATAAAGATCAAGGCTTGGAAATCATTGCGGTATGTTATGAAGCTAGCAAAAGTTTTGAAGCTCAAACCAAAAGTGTTCAACGCTTAATTAACAACTATGAGCTAGATTATACCTTTTTAATTGGAGGTAATGCTTCCAAAACTTTGGCTTCTGAACAATTCTACTTTTTAAATGAAATTATCTCCTTTCCTACTTCTATTTACATCAATAAGAAAGGAGAAATTGTGAAAGTTCATACAGGGTTTAATGGTCCTGGAACCGGACAAGTTTACCTTGATTACAAGAAAGAAACAGAGGCATTAATCGAACAATTATTGGCTGATTAATTCCGGTCTATTTTCTGCATTCAATAAGATCCAAGCCGTGTGGTAAACCAGACGGCTTACTTTTTCCACCTTATCAAAATCAATTTTATCTACCGTATCTGTAGCTTGGTGATAATCCTCATGTACCCCACTGAAATAAAAGATGCTTGGCACATCATGCTTTGCAAAATTATAATGATCTGATCTGTAATAAAACCTATTCGGATCTTCTAAACTATTGTAGGTATAGTCTAATTCTAGATTTACAAATTCAGTATTTGCCCTTTCGTTGGCATCGTGTAAATCATTGCTCAACATATTACTTCCTATGATATAGACGTAATCAGCTTTCCCTTGATGTACTTCATCTACCCTACCTATCATGTCTATATTTAGATTGGTAATGGTATTTTCCATGGCAAAAATTGGATGATCAGAATAGTAAGAGGAACCTAAAAGTCCTTTTTCTTCTCCGGCAACGGGCATAATCAACAAACTTCTTTTTGGTCCATTCCCTTCATCCTTCGCACGTTGAAAAGCCTCAGCTATTTCTAACAAAGCAACAGTTCCTGTTCCATCGTCATCTGCTCCGTTAAAAATTTTTCCATCGTGGGCACCTATATGATCATAGTGGGCGGTTAGCACCAAGACTTCATTTTTTAAGATAGAATCAGTTCCTTCTATAAAAGCCAATACATTTTCTGTATCTAACACTTTTGATGCGGTGCTAACGGCAAAAGAAAAGTCTAATTTTTTCAAGCTCTTTCCTACTTTATTAACATCCACAAAAAGTAAAGGAACTTGCTCCTTTTTATCGTCATCGATTAAGGTCATTTTAGAACTCGTAACGTGATGTTCCAAAATTTCAAAGTGCTTTTCGTAGTTATCAACAATACACGTAACACTGGCTGCACCGAACTTTTTTAAAGCTCTATATTCTGCAATGATTTGAAAACTTGTAAGTGTATCGTTGGCATAAAAAACAACATCATTCCCCTTGATACTACTTTCTGAAGTTGCTTTAAGGTCTACAATCAGTTTATAACTTCCTTCTCTCTGACTTTGTTCATTGGCAAACAAGTAGAAAAAGTCTTCTTGAAGTTGAAGCTTCTTCTTGTGCAAAGTGAGAGATCCTGAAAAAACGGTCTCTAATACTTGAAAGGGAAACCTGTAATCGGGATGGGATGGTGGAGCTTGGAGTCCGTCTTCTTTAAAAGAAGCTATTAAATAGTCCGCCGCTAATTTCTGACCTTCATACCCTGTTTCTCTTCCCGCAAAAGAATCCGAGGCTATTACATGAAGGTGTTTAGATAATTCTTCCTTATTAATATAGTGGGCATAATCTTCGGCTTTACCTTGAGATAAAACCGAAGCGCTCAAAAAAAATATAGGTAGATAGATTAGAGATTTTAACATGCACAAGCAATTTTATCTACTCTTCTTTGGTGACGTCCACCTTCGAATTCAGTTGTTAAAAAAGTCTCTACCATTTCTAAAGCTGCCTCTTCAGTAACAAAACGAGCTGGTAATGAGATGATGTTTGCATTGTTGTGTTCTCTAGCTAACTGAGCAATTTCATTTTGCCAACACAAGGCACATCTAATTTCTTGGTGCTTATTTGCTGTCATGCTTATTCCATTTCCAGAACCACAGATCAAAATTCCTAAAGTTCCTTCATTTGCAGCTACTTTATCTGCTACTGGGTGAGCATAATCAGGGTAATCAATGCTATCTTCAGAATGACATCCGAAGTCTTCAAACTCGTATCCTTTTGCACTAAATACTTCTTTGATTTTCTCTTTTAAAGCGTAACCTGCATGATCACAACCAATTGGAATAACTCTTTTACTCATTTTACCGTTTTTTATTTCTACAAAAATAAGGCTTAATAGGTGTAATTAACAATTTTCAAGCTTTCATTCTATGTTTTATACCCTTATTAACATTCATCTGTAGTTATTAACAATTGCCCAAAATTGCCTTTTGTAATCGCCTTGTTTTAAAGGAGTTTAAGAAATTGACTTTTGCACAAGAATTGTGACTAAATTGTTAATACTTGTCAAGTAAAAATGAAAAGAAAGACTTGGAATATTCAATTTAAATTCCAAACCAGAATAGAATTGAAAAAAGCAATAGTAAGTTATTATTTTTTCCGCTTTGTTATTCACATAGTTTTGGAGGGTTAAAAACCACTTTTAACTAAAAAAGTTTTTCATAGTCATTGATTTCTTCAAATTGTTAATAACCTATCTAATCCTTTTAAAATCAACTTGCAGAAAACTATCGATTTCGTTAATAACCCTAAGCTTAAATGTGAATTACGATAAAAACAACTGAATATTAAGATTCTTTTACACAGTATTAACACCTTAATAAGTAATAGTAAAACCTTTTTAAAAAATTCTCTTTTCTTTTTTTCTTATTCTTTAGGGTAAATAGATGAAACTTGGATTATTGAAAAAAAATGGCTATCTCTAATTTCATCCACCTTGAAATCTACCTAAACACCTATAAACAAAGGGCTTTACAAATCAATAAGAATTTAGTTTAACGAATTTATTCGCACTCAAAAGTAGCTTGCACGAAGAAGGTTTTCGATTTTAAGTTTTTACAGTTATTCACAAACAAAAATCACTACCTATATATAGATGGAAAAAGCATGTTAAAAATGAGTTGGAGTGGCTAGCGTTTTTGTGAAATAAATCTGATAGCGTGAAAAGCTATGAAGAGCGTATAGATTTAAGAGAATTTTTAGAGCTTTTAACAGGTTTGAATTGTTTATGTTAATAACCCCGTAAGTCCTTTGAAATACGTTACTTATATTCTAATTCCATAAAGTACTTTGAATTGTTTTTTCATCTGAAAAGGTTAATGTATATTTGCAGCCTCAAAATATATGTAAATGAGCGCTTTTTCTAATAGACACATAGGTCCAAATGCTGCAGAGAAAACTGCCATGTTGGAGAAAATAGGTGTTAAATCTGTTGAAGAGTTGGTAGACAAGACGATACCAGCTCATATCCGTTTGAAGGGAGAATTAAATATAGACGCTGCTTTAACTGAGGAAGAGTATTTGGCTCATGCTCAAGAATTGGCTGCGAAAAACCAAGTATTTAAGTCTTTCATAGGTTTAGGATACAACGAAACAATTATTCCTCCAGTAATTCAACGTAACGTTCTAGAGAATCCAGGATGGTATACGGCATACACGCCTTACCAAGCTGAAATTTCTCAAGGTAGATTAGAAGCTTTGTTGAATTTCCAAACCATGGTAATGGAACTTACAGGAATGGAGTTGGCAAATGCTTCATTGTTGGATGAGTCTACTGCTGTTGCGGAAGCTATGATTATGTTCTTTAACGCAAGAAAAAGAGCTGATGTAAAAGCAGGAAGAAATAAGTGTTTCGTTTCTGAGTTCTCTTTTCCACAAACTATAGACGTAGTAAAAGGAAGAGCTGAAAACTTAGGAATTGAATTAGTAATAGGTAACCCAGAAACTTTCGAAGGAGATGCTACTTTCTTCGGAGCTTTGGTACAATACCCAGATGCTTTAGGTAGAGTAAAGAAAAACTTGGAAGGATTTATTTCAAGAATGCACGCAAAAGACATTAAAGTTTCTGTAGCGGCTGATTTACTTTCTTTAGTATTGTTGAAATCTCCAGGTTCTATGGGAGCTGATGTTGTTTGTGGATCTACACAACGTTTCGGTGTTCCTATGGGGTATGGTGGACCTCACGCAGCTTACTTTGCAACAAAGGAAGATTACAAGAGACACGTACCAGGTAGAATTATTGGAGTTTCTAAAGATGTGGATGACAATGTAGCATTGCGTATGGCTTTGCAAACACGTGAGCAACACATTAAAAGAGATAAAGCAACTTCTAACATCTGTACAGCACAAGCTTTATTAGCTGTTATGGCAAGTATGTACGCAGTTTACCACGGACCACAAGGTATGCGTGAGATTGCAACATCTGTTCACAACAAAGCGAAAAAAGTTGCTGAAGGTGCAGTTGCCTTAGGATACGAATTAGGATATGATCAATACTTCGATACAATTTGGTTGAAAACACCAGTTGGAGTAATGACGCACGATATCAAAAAAATAGCAGAAGCTAACAAATTCAATTTCCGTTACATCAGCGGTTCTGAAATGACTTTAAGTTTTGGAGAGCGTGTAACAGAAACAGATATTAACGGAGTTTTAGCTGTATTAGCAGCAGCTGTTAAGAAAAATGCTACAGCTACTACTTTAGATACAACTATCGCTTTAGAGGATGAGTTCATGAGAACTGATGCTGTGTTTACACACGAGGTTTTCAACAAATACCACTCGGAGTCTAAAATGATGCGTTACTTGAAGCGTTTATAGAACAAGGATTTATCATTGGTACACTCTATGATTCCATTAGGATCATGTACGATGAAATTGAACGCTGCATCTGAATTAATGCCGATTACTTTCCCAGGATTTGCACACATGCACCCTTTTGCACCATTGGAGCAAGCACAAGGGTACCATGAAATGTTTGCGCAGTTAGAGAAAGATTTATGTGAAGCTACAGGTTTTGCTGCTATGTCTTTACAACCTAACTCTGGAGCACAAGGTGAATACGCTGGATTGATGGTAATTAAAGCTTACCACGAAGCTAACGGAGATGCAGACCGTAAGGTTTGTTTAATTCCTTCTTCTGCACACGGTACTAACCCTGCATCTGCAGTAATGGCTGGTTTCGAAATCGTTGTTACGAAGTGTGATGAAATGGGGAACATCGACGTGGAAGATTTGAAAGCGAAAGCTGAAGAACACAAAGATAGATTAGGTGCCTTAATGGTTACTTACCCATCAACGCACGGTGTATACGAAGAAGCAATTCAAGAAATTACTTCTATTATTCACGCACATGGTGGACAAGTTTACATGGATGGTGCAAATATGAACGCTCAGGTTGGTTTAACTAACCCAGGTAACATTGGAGCAGACGTTTGTCACTTAAACTTACACAAAACATTTGCTATCCCTCACGGTGGTGGTGGACCAGGAATGGGACCTATCGGAGTAGCGGCTCACTTAGCAGACTTCTTACCAGGATCTGTTATGTTAGAAAAAGCTGGAGGTTCTAAAGCAATTAATGCAGTTTCTGCAGCACCTTACGGATCGGCGTTAATCTTAATGATTTCTTACGCTTACATCAAAATGTTAGGAGCTGAAGGATTGAGACATTCTACAGAAATGGCAATTGTAAATGCAAACTACATCAAAGCAAGATTGAGCGAGCACTACGGTATTCTTTACACAGGTAAAAACAATACGGTAGCACACGAAATGATCTTGGATTGTAGAGACTTTAAACGTGATGCAGGAGTAGAAGTTGCTGACATCGCTAAGCGTTTGATCGATTACGGATTCCACTCTCCAACTGTATCTTTCCCAGTAGCTGAAACATTAATGATAGAGCCTACTGAATCTGAAGATAAAGAAGAGTTAGACAGATTTTGTGATGCTATGATTAGCATTAGAAAAGAAATCAAAGAAATCGAAAATGGTCATGCAGATAGAGAAAACAACTTGTTGAAAAATGCACCGCACACTGCAGATTGTATTATCAATAAAGATTGGAACTATCCTTACTCTCCACAAGAAGCTGCTTACCCAATTGAGTACTTAAAAGATTACAAATACTGGGTTCCTGTAAGAAGAGTTGACAACGCATTTGGTGATAGAAACTTAATTTGTTCTTGTCCAAGTATTGAAAGCTACGAAATGGCTTAATGTATTTGAAACGATAGATTTTAAAGCTCTTCCTTGTTTAAGGAAGAGCTTTTTTTATATTGGCCCATAGCTTATGCAAAGAACAAAACACATTTGGAACAAATTCATTTTCCCTTTTGTACTCTTGGGATATTATTTCTATTTCTTTTACCTGCTGTACAGTTTAATAAGTAGCGAAGAATTCAATTTTACGCCCGTATTTGGGCTTTTACTCTTCCTAAGTATACTCTATGTGTTTAGCATGAGATACGTGGAGAAAAACAGCCTTTATATTAGCCGTAAACAAAAATCGCGCTTAAACTACTCTGTACTCTTTCTTCCGCTCTTGGTATTGTATGTATACCACAGTATAGATCCACTGGCGTTACACACCTGGTATATCTTGATTATTCCGGTAGTAGTCGATTTGATTATAAATCAAATTAAGCACAACAATAAGGCATAAAAAAACCGCTACTTTTCAGCAGCGGTTCTTCTTAACTTTATTTTCTTTTAGGTAAATAATACACTACCTCCGTATTGAGAAGAATCTACAGGATTCACTACTAATACGGGTATTTGTGCATCATTGGTAATCATGTACTGTTCGTAGTTGTTACTGAAAGCTCCGAAAATACTGTTTTTGTGTATGTTCATAATTGCAATTAAATCAGCGTCAACGTGAATGGCGTGTTTTACAATTTCCTTATCAAATCCTGAAGAAGGAGCCAATGTAGCCGTAATTTCTATATCTCTTTCACTAAAGAATTTCTTAGCGAATTGGATGTTTGCCTGAACTTTGTGTTTCAAGAATTCATCAGTTTCATCTGGAGTAATAACGTGTACTCTAGATTTGAAGTAACGCGCCATAGAAGCAACGATAGCTAATTTTTGCTTGGTCTCTTTATGTAAATCTAAAGGAACTACGATATCATCGTAACCCGAATCTTTTACTGGCTTTAATTGAGTAACCACGAAAGGTACTGAAGAGTAAGAAACTACTTTTAAGGCATGAGATCCTGTAATTTTTTGTACTCCTGAAGCGCCGTGCGTTCCCATAAAAATTAATTCAGCATCGTGTTCTGCTGCAAATTCACCTATGTCATCAAAAATATTACCCACACGTACCGAAGGAATAATTTCAACATCTTCTGCTGCGAATTTTTCCAATTGTTTAGCCAATTCTTTACGCGCATCTTCTAAATGCTTTTCTTTTGCTACAACGTGTAATGCATATATTTTTGCTTTTACAAATTTGGCAGTAACAATAGCATTTCTCATGGCATTATCTGCTAATTCTGTAAAATCGTGGGGAACAATAAATGTTTTATCAGACATATTCTAGTTTTTGGTTTTATAGCCTATTACAAATTTACGTAATCTTTCATTAAGACAGGCTCCTATTTACATACTTTAATATTAGTAATAATCTGTTAATATTTCAATCTAATTCATAAATAAAGCTTAATATTTAGAATACTTTTTCTTTCCCGTTGTGCTTTAAAATTGTAGCAAATATATGCTATGTCTATAACCGGTAATTTGTTAAAAGAAACTGCGCGACTCAGTTACGAATTTTTACCTCGCACGGTAAGGAATCAAGCTCAGGATTTTACATTAGAAAAGCTCCTACAAAAAGCAAAGAAAACAGAGCTAGGAATGCACTTCGATTTTGAAGGAATTCTGAATCATACAGACACTACAGCCGAATTCATGCGAAAATTACCGCTCTATACTTATGCGGATTTTCACAAAGAATGGTTGTATAAATCACTCCAAGGAGAAAAGAATGTGATTTGGCCAGGGAAAATAAATTATTTCGCTTTGTCGTCAGGAACTACGGTAGATGCCAGTAAAAAAATACCTGTTTCGGATAAGATGATACGTCAATTTCAACGTACCAGTTTTCAACAATTGGCAGAGCTTTATGAATTTGACCTTCACCCTAAATTTTATAATTCTTCTGTACTTACCGTTGGTGGATCTACCAAATTAGAGCGTACAAAAGATTATCTACAAGGCGACCTTTCTGGTATACTACAAAAAAATAAAAGTTTCGTTTTCAAGCCCTTTACAAAACCCAATAGCAGTATAGCCAAGCTATCGGATTGGAATGAAAAAATGGAGCAAATTATAGCTAAGGCACCGTCGTGGGACATAGGAGTTATTGCGGGTGTTCCAACTTGGGTATTGATGCTGATTAACGGAATAGTAAAAACACATAAATTAAAGAGTATACATGACATTTGGCCTAATTTTTCACTGTACCTGCACGGTGGCGTTTTTCTTGATGGTTATCGCGAGAAAATTGAAGCACTCTGCAGCAAAGAAGTCTTCTTCCAAAACACATTGTTAGCATCTGAAGGTTATTTTGCTTATCAGAAAAATGTTTATCAGAAAGGTTTGAATTTACTTTTAAACCATGGAGTGTTTTACGAATTTCTAGAGGAAAAGTACTTTTCTTTGGTCAATGAAGAACACAATATTAAAGACCTACCAACCTTAAGTTTGAGTCAAATAGAAGTAGGTAAAAACTATGGATTAATCATCTCTACTTGTTCTGGATTATGGCGTTATTTAATAGGAGATGTTGTGCGTTTTCAAGACTTAAAAGATTTTAGATTTGATTTGGTAGGAAGAGTTTCTCAAACTTTGAATAGTGTTGGAGAACATTTGTCCATAGAAAATTTAAATGATGCTGTAAATAGAACAGCCGCAACCTTTGGCCTAAACGTACAGGAGTTTTGTGTATATCCGTCTAAAAGTGGAAACCGACATAACTGGTATATAGGTGTAAATGCAAAGGTTGATACACGTCGTTTTGAAGTAGAACTCAACAGTAATCTTTGCGCGTTGAATGACGACTACAAAACATTGCGTAAATACATGTTGAAAAGTCCGAAAGTAATCGCCTTACCCGTTGAGAAATTCTATGACTTTTTAGAAAGTAGAAATAAATTGGGCGGACAACATAAGTTTGCCCGCGTCATGAATAAAAATCAAGCCTTGGCTTGGGAAGCTTTTTTAACACGTCTGGATTTGTAATACTTCACCATACCATTGAAAAATACGGCGAATACAATAAGGAAAGCTCCGAGGTAGAAGTATTCGCCCACTTTTTCATTTTCGTTTAAAAAGAGAGCGGCAATAATCATGGTATAAATAGGCTCCATGTTTATACTCAAGGAAACTGTAAAAGCACCTAAAAGTTTGGTGGTTTCTACCGATGCTAAAAAGGCCACAGAAGTACAAATTATCCCTAAGAATAATAACCAAGCCACATCCTCACCATTGATTTTTGTTAAGTTGGCCTGAAGTTCATTGAACCCGAAAGTTGGTGCCAATAACAAACAAACAGATAAGAGTATAAAACCACTAAACATTTCGTAAAGTGTGATGGTAGCGGCAGATGTTTTATTTACTAAGTATCCATTGAAAGTTGCAAAAAGTGCCGCAAATAAACCAGCCATGAGTCCGAAAACGATGCCCAAAACATTGGTTTCTACTGTAGAATCAAAGGTAATAATGAGTATACCTGCAACAACCAAAAGACTTAAAACAAATTCAGAAGCCAAAAATTTTCGTTTCATTACTATGGGCTCTAACCAAGAAACGTGCATGGTTGCAGTTGCCGCACAAACTATGGCTAAAGATGCTGTGGATACCTGAACACTCAAAAAGAAAAATAACCAGTGTAAGGCTACTAAAAATCCAACGCCCACTGTTTTTAAGGCAGTAGCTTTGTGTTGAATGATGATTTTCTTTTTCAGGATGAGCATGAACGCAAGCAAGGAAAGAAAGGCAATTCCCATTCTATACCATACAATTCCAAGGGCATCTAGATTTATCCATTTACCAAGAATAGCCGTGTAACCCCAAAGGAAAATAACGATGTGAAGTAGGATCTGATATTTAAAAACTTTGCTCATTGTAACTAAAAATGTGGCGCAAATTTCGGTAGAATGATTGATTTCTAATGCAATTTGAAAAAATAATAATGTCCATACATGTCTTTTTGAGCTATTCTTCCGTTCTTCGTTGAAACTTAATTTTACCTAAAATGTCAAAAACCTTAAAAAACTACCTCCTCTTTTGTTTATTGCTTCTTAGTTTTTTCTGGGTTATTATGCCTACTTCCGGACATGGATATGATACGTATTGTTGGCGTATCTGGACAGAACACGTTTTCCACGTGGGCTTACCAAATATCTATTATGGAAGTACAGATTACTTGCCTTTGTATCACTACATTTTAATGCTTTATGGTGAAGCTCAGGGTAGTGTAGAGGCCATAGGTCGCAACCTACATTATCTAAAATTAGTTACCCTTTGCTTTCAATTTGTAAGTGGTTATTTTCTTATAAAATTGCTTTGGACCAGTAAAATGACTTGGGAAAGAGCCTTGTTATTTGCAGCTGCTTTTTTGCTGAATATAGCCGTAATGTATAACACTTTAATTTGGGGACAAGTAGATGGTATCCTTACCTGTTTTGTATTCATTGCTATCTATTATGCCTACAAGAAAAGGGTCGTATTATCACTTATTTTTACCATACTGGCTTTGAATTTTAAACTCCAAGGCATCATCTTCTTACCCTTGATAGTTTTGTTATTACTTCCCGTTATCAAGGAAAATATTACTTGGAAAAAAGTAAGTATTTGGGTATTGGTTCCACTCAATATACAGTTATTAATATTATTACCTTTCATTTATTCAAATACCTTAGGGAATGTATGGAATGTTGTTAGC
Source organism: Lishizhenia tianjinensis (assembly GCF_900116425.1). Taxonomy (GTDB): domain Bacteria; phylum Bacteroidota; class Bacteroidia; order Flavobacteriales_D; family Crocinitomicaceae; genus Lishizhenia; species Lishizhenia tianjinensis. The sequence continues at coordinate 101,359 of NZ_FPAS01000005.1, forward strand.
GGTTCTTTTGGTAAATATCCTTCCGTTTCAATGAATGCGTATAACTTTTGGTTTTTACTCTTTGATGGTGATTTGATGAAAATTGAAGACAGTACTCTTTACCTGGGATTGAGTTATAAACAATGGGGATTACTCTTATTTTTTGCTTTTAGCTTTCTAACCTTATGGCCCTTGTTACTTCAAGTTTGGAGGGCAGTTTTTAACCAAATAAGCTTTAATTTTCCTATGGATAAAATGTTGCTAATAGCCGCCTTAATTCCTTTGTTGTTCTTTTTCTTCAACACGCAAATGCACGAGCGTTACAGTCACCCGGCTTTAATTTTCTTAATAGCTTATGGTTTATTAAGTAAGAGGTTTTTAATCCCTGTACTCGGATGCATGGCATACTTTTTAAATATGGAAGATGTCTTTAGGTTTCTGGCCTTAAAGAAGTATGGAATATTATTTTTTGATACAGATTTTATCGCTGCACTTTACCTGTTGTGCATTCTTTTGTTATTGAAAGATTTGTATGGAATCAGGTTTTTTAAGAGGGAAAGAAAACTCTTTTTCTTCGGAAGATAAAATTCAAAAATTCCCATGTTTTTGGCTATTTTAGCCCCATGCAATTTAAGGATGTTGTAGGACACAAAGCATTAAAAGATCACATCATTAATGAGGTGAAAGAAGACAGGGTGAGTCATGCTCAACTCTTCTTTGGTAAAGCAGGTTACGGACCATTACCTTTGGTTTTGGCTTTTGTGCAATATATGTTTTGTCAAAACCCTACAGCAGAAGATAGTTGCGGTACGTGTCCTTCATGTAGAAAAGTAAGCAAGTTAGAACATCCTGATTTACATTTTTCTTTTCCTACCATACAGACCCTTTCCAAAACTTCGGATGGAATGATCAAGGAGTGGAGGGAGCAAGTTATTACTCAGCCTTATTTCAATTTGTACAATTGGATAGAGCGCATAGATGAAAAGAAACGTAAACCCATTATTGGGGTAGCAGAGAGCGCAGAGATTTTACGCAAGCTAACCTTAAAATCTTTTGAAGGCGGTAAAAAGGTTATGGTAATTTGGATGGCCGATGAAATGCACGTTTCCTGTTCGAATAAATTGTTGAAAATCATAGAAGAACCGCCCAAGGATACAGTTTTCTTTTTGATCAGTGAAAGTGTAGAGAACATTTTGCCGACCATTAATTCGCGTACACAAAACGTACATGTTCCGCGTATAGACGAGGATGATTTGATGCGTTATTTGCTCCAGAAGAAGTTTACAACAGAAGCCTCTGTGAGCAGTATAGGTTTGCGTGCCGAAGGAAACTTGATAGAAGCGGTAGATCTTTCTGGTGCCCACGAACAAAAAGATGTAAACAGAGAATATTTTGTTTCCTTGATGCGTGTGTGCTACAAGAAAGATGTAAAAAGTATGTTGGGCTGGGCAGATGAATTGGCACAGTTGGGTAGAGAAAGACAAAAGAACTTCTTGAAGTACGGACTCTACATGATACGCCAAAGTATGATGAAGAATTATACCGACGATTTACTCATGCGTTGTTCCGACGAGGAAGCCGATTTCTTGGCCAAATTTGCCCGTTTTATTACCGGTAACAATGTTATGGACTTCTGCGAACTCTTCAACGATGCCCACTACAACGTAGAGCGTAACGCCAACCCTAAAATTTTGTTTACCAACATTACTTTTGAAATCATGCGCTATATACATAGGGCATAAAAAAACGGAAGCCTTTCGACTCCCGTTCTTCTATTTCACAGCTATCGTTTAATAATAGAGTTTTAAGGTATCTATACCATTTTCACCAGTAAGTCTAAGGGTGTCTTCAATGATATAAGTACTGTCATTTTTGGTAACCTCCAACTGAGAAAGAAAGATGCGTTGGTTATCAACTCGCGTGGCCGTTAAATGATCTGTACAACCCTCGAAGTAACCAGATGGAGAAAATGAATTTGAACCACTATGTGGAAACCAATATGACCACGTATTATCACTACCTAATGTCAAATCTTTGAACCTCCATCTTACTTTATCATTTGCGTCAAAACAGTTGATATTTTTAAAATGATGTATCCACTGTATTTTTTGTACAACACAGTAATTAAGTATGTTTTCTAGGTCCTTAGATATGGCGTAGTAAGGAGAAGGTTCAAAAATCAACTCTTTTCCTTCTGTAAAGCTTAAATCAACCTCAGGTATGTATTCATATTTAGCTTTATCGGCAGCATTGAAAACATAAGAAGCTCTACCACTTGCGTCAGTGTATCCCTCCCATACTAGTTCCATTTTTGATTCTTTGGGAAGTATATAGCTTTTCATTCTATAAATTTTTACCTGAACCCCCTCAAATTCCTCGAGGGTTACTGGGTTAAACAAATGGAAATGAACTCGTGTTTCTTTGTTAGATTTTTTAATGCATCCAGTCGTTAAAATTAAAAGACTAGAGTACAATAATACGTTGTGTACTAAATTTTTCATGGTTATTAATTTTAATAATATAAACACCCTTCGTAAGCTGTAATTCTTGTTTGTTTTCTAGTATATTTCCTTGGGTGATAAGTTGACCACTAAGAGAATATACTGCGTAGGAATAACCTATATTGAACTCTTCTAAAAAGTTTAAAAAGACGGTACCATTCGACGGGTTAGGGTATATATTTACCCATTTATCTTCCTTAGAATCAAATGTATTTCTTTGAGAGCTATTTTCGCTATTGGGATTTTGAGTGTTAGTTGAATACGAACTCTTTGAGCGTATACATTCAACATTTTCAATTTTGAAATGAGAATTCGTACCTGCGAGAATATCTGTACCGACTTTAATAATTATTTCTTCTCCAGCCTTAACATTTATTCTTGAATTGGCTTGAAAAAAAGCTTTTTTAAAGTCGGTTCTATCCGTTACTTTCTCACCTATATAAACCTTTTTAGGTGCATGAATAGTTGCCTGATAAGTGTAATTATTTCTACAAAAGCCACCATAATTTTCATTTTGTATGTAGGCATTTTCATGATCAACTTCATAAAGACAGAAATCTAAAAGTGGATGGATGAATGAATTGCCAGCACGTACAAAAGGCTCGTCATAATTTAAGTAGTCGTATCTTTCAACTTTGTTACACAGAATATGTTCTTCATTAATATTAGAGGAAAAAACAGCATCAAAGGGTGTTACTTGGTTATAGTGATTGTTTGGATAAGGTAAATGGGGATATCCATAAAATTCATTTGAATTTCCCGAATTATAATCTTGTAAAGATTTAAACATAAGTTTATTATCAGCCATGCTATAATCCATCCTATGATTTGAAGAATTAGGATCAAAATTTTGAATATCATGGCAGAAAATTGTCGGGGTAAAACAAAATTGAGTGTATTTCTTTTTTTCATCTGGAGTACCAAGTGGAAAAGATAATGTCATTAACATAACAATGGCATCTAGAGGATTGTCATTAACAGTTACGGTTCCACCTGGAGCATTATCGAGGACTAAACATTCTGAATTGGTAACAAATTGATTGAGAGCAAGCCAATTACCTTTACTAATTTTTTCCTTCCAAGCAAATACTTCATTTCCACCTTGTAAATTAAATTGACTACTTGTTTTATTGTCCATATATGTTTTTTGGAACGGTATTAATCCTTCAATATGAGGGTAGGGATACTGTTGATTTGTATTATTATAATTTCCTTTATTTGCTCCTTGGGCAATAGAAATATTTCTCGTGAAAGAAGGATATCCAGGTATATGGGTGTTTTTAATATGATTGTAGGTATTAAAAGTATTCATCAATTGATTTCTAAATGTACTTGGTCCTTGATTAGGAGTTTCGTTAAAAGCTACATCTCCAGTTTCTTTATAATAATAGTGTAATAACTCTTGAGTTAGAGGAGCCTCTAGAATTTGATTTAGACCATCTAAATACAATCCTAAATTGGGCCAATCAGAATTATTATACATATGTTTAACCATGTGTTGAGCAGCCAGTGGGATATTAGCACCTTGATGTTCTCCGTCGAAGGAAATAAATAATTTAGTTTGATGATGGATGTTGTTTTCATGTAGGTGACTATATTCCATTTTGAGTAACGCTAGTCGAGTAGCAATTGCTCCGGCACTGTAGGATAGGATTACATTTTCTTCATATGATCCATTAGAGTTTTTGAGGTAGTTTATATACTCTATTAAATTTATTAGGACATTAGCATTTCTTTCAGCGTGTTCATTAGGTGGAAAAAACTTACAAATCACAATATCATAACCATTGTTTCTCATAGTTTCAATCAAACCAAAATTGTTAAAATCTGTATATAAATCATCGAAATTCGCTGGCCATTTTGCTTTAAATATGTTAAGGTTATTAAAGTGTTGATTATCAGTGTATGGTCCCCATCCGGCAACAACTATAAATGGTTTTACTAATTTATTTCTACCACATGCATATTTAATTCTGTACTGTAATTCTGGGTCGTACTTAAGGCCGTCAATAGTTCCACTTATATCGAATTCAAATTTTTCTGCTTTTCCTTCTAAAGGGTTTGTCTTAAGAATGTTTAAATGAAAAGTATTTGAGAAAGTAGTGGCATCATCATAAATAATTTTGATTTTTAATTCTCTTAATTCTTGGTCTATGTGGTCGAATAAACGAAAGGTTTCATTTTCGAATAAGGAGTATGTTCTTCCATTGATCGTTAACTCTACTCGTTTTATTCCTTTTTCTGTGTTGGTTAGGAAGTAGTCGTTGTTCCAGTAAAATCTCACATTTGGATTGATGAGGTTGGTTATAAAAGGTCCGGCCATTTGAACGTTGACCATATAAGCGTCATTCTCCGTGAACATGGGGTAGGGTTTATCACTGCTCCAGTCTTTGACAATTCGTTCCTTGTCTAATTTCAAACGTTCAAAATCCATATCAAAAATTAAAAGAGGTATGTCCATGTTTGCGTTTGGTGTTACACGGTAGAAATCAGCGTAGATAGGAGAAGTAATATCTGTTTTTTTAAAGGTTTGATCTACGTCAGATTTCTCCATGATGTGCAACATTTGTATCAATTTGTCTCCATTGGCTTTATCCGGATTTCGCAACTCAGATAAGTAGGAGTTGAAGTTAAACTCTTCATCCATCCATTGATAATCTAAGTTTAAAAGGTAGCCTGAGCTGAATGTTGTAAGGTTAGTATTTGAGTAGGCGTATTCAACATACTCTTGTTTTGAACTAAAGGTTCTTTCTTCTGTTTGTGCCGCTAGCATTCCGCTAGCGCACACAATTAATATGTAGATTAGGTTTTTCATGACTCAACTATTTAAGGTTAGCACTAATTTGTTGAATAATTAAGGTTTGTTGTACCAACAACTCTTGCTGCGCTTTCAATACTTTTTGCTGTTCTTCCAAGGTAGCTTTGAGTTGAGCTTGTTCTTTGTTTTGAGCAATTAAGTACAAGGTTAATTCTTCTACTTTCTCCATGAGTAATTTGTTGCTTGCTCCTAGGTCTAAACCTCCAGAAATTATAGAGTCTGCAGCGGGAACATTAGGTAGATGACCTTCTTGTGCTATATAGTTTTCTAGGCTATCTAAACTAATGAGGTCATATTTGTCTTCAAAAACGTAATCTGGCCAAGCATCTAAGTTTACTCTAATTTCTCGAGCATATAAAACACCTGCATTTGTAAGTTTGAGTACTTTTTGGTGGTTGTTTTCAACCAACATAATGTTAGCGTCAGCGGTTTTGGATAATCCAGAACTAATGTGGAGATTAGCTTCGGGGTTCATGACTTGAATTCCGACTTTTGCATTGGTAGGACATGCTGAAATGGTTACAATTTTTCCGGGATAACTGGCCCAAGAAGGCGTTCCGTTAATCATGTTTCCATACTTGTCTTGACAATTAATTTGATAATCTCCATTTTGTAAATCGTCGTTAGAGACAGCTTGTGCAATACTGTAAGAACATGTTAATGTTAGACTTGCGATTGCAATGATTCGAGTAGTTAATTTTAAAGTTTTCATCTTGTTAGGTTTTTAGATTTGTTGTAAATGTATCACCTTGTTCATATTCAATGCAAATGAAAACCAGTGATTTACGAGAATCCACAGGGTAAGGATTCTCGCAAGTAGAGTATATATTTTAAGTTTAAGTTATTGGTTTACAGTGTTTTGATGTTTGTTTTTTTTGTTTTTCCTTGTAAATTAACTTTTTGAAGGAAAGTATTGCAGGTGAAAAAATTAATACATAAAGTAAGGTGAAACCGTAAGTCGATTTCTAATCTGAAATATTTCCTACTTTTAAATCAAAAAATTGTTCACGACCTATTTTTCTGGAACGCAGCTGGTGCTTTTAGGCATGGCTTTTCTTTTCTTTTTGGTGAGTTTATATGCTTTTCAGAAAGGAAGAAAATCTTGGTCCATTTTCTTTTTATTTGTAGCAGGCTTGAGCGTGTACAGCTTTGCTGCCTTGCTCGATCCTTTCCTTAACATGTGGGATGAACGCTTCCATGCCTTGGTAGCCAAAAACCTCATGGAAAACCCTCTAAAACCTGTGCTTTACCGAAGTTTACCCATAAGTGCGGATTATTCGGGGTGGGACAAAGCCCACATTTGGCTGCACAAACAACCCTTGTTTTTATGGCAAATGGCCTTGAGTATGAGATGCTTTGGGGTGCATGAATTTGCCCTGCGTTTACCCAGTGTACTCATGAGTGCTTTGTTAATTCCCATGGTGTATAGAATGGGGAAAATCTTGGTAAACGATAGTGTAGGTTACCTAACAGCCTTGCTCTTTTTCTCTTCGTTTTATTTGATAGAATTGGTTGCAGGAAGAGGAATGTTAGAACACAACGATATTTCTTTTCTGTTTTATGTAAGCGCTAGTTTTTGGATGTGGATAGAGTTTGTAAGCTCTAAAAACAGATATTGGATACTCGGAATAGGTCTTTCTGTTGGCGCAGCTATTTTATGCAAATGGTTGGTGGGTTTAACGGTTTTCATGGGGTGGGGAATGTATATACTCCTCAAGCAAAGGAAAGAGATAAGCGCTTATTTAGAAATGCTTGGCGCACTGGCTATCGCTTTATTGGTAGCACTGCCGTGGCAATTTTACACCTTTGCCCACTACCCAGAACAAGCTGCATATGAAATGGCCTACAACGGCAAACACTTTTTTGAGGTGATAGAAGGACATAGCGGTGAGTTTTTATACCACATCTACAGAAAGAAGGAGATGTTTATAGATTATGCACTCTATTTATTATTACCAGGTTTGTATTTCTTGTACAGAAGAATGGAAGAAAAAGCAGTGTTTTTTGCCTTGTTAACCATTTTAATAGGCGTGGAGTTGTTCTTTGCTTTGGCACAAACAAAAATGCCTTCTTTTACCCTTATTTTGGCTTTTCCTATCTACTTAGCGATAGCCACTTTACTCCATGTACTTCTTGAATTTTTGCGCAGTAAAATAAATTCTAAAATGGTTACGGTGAGTTTGTTTTCTGTAGGTATAAGCGCTTTGGTGTTTTTTAGGTTAGATGTAGATCAATTACAAGCACAACATACCTTGTGGAAGTCGGAAAATGTATACACCAAAAATTTGATAGAAAACAAAGCCATCTACAAGAAAATCAATGAAGAGCTGGATGAACAAACCGTTATCTTTAATGTGGGAGGGAGACATTATGTAGAGTGCATGTTTTACACGCCCAACATTGCCTATCGTTTTGTGCCTACAGAGGTGCAATACAAAGAGTTAAAAGCGAAGGGTTTAAAAGTGGCACTGTTGCTTACTCCTGAGTTGGAAATACCGAGCTACTTGCAAGAAGATGAAACAGTAGTGTATATAGAAGAGCGCTTACAAGGACTTTATTAAAAACTAAAGAATTCCGTCCAACACTTGTTGAACCTTCTTAAAATCAGTCAAAGTCATCATGTGTGAACCTTTGGCTATAGTATAATCTACGCGTTTGAGTTTGCGGTGGGGAAGGGTGTGATCTTTTGTGCCGTGTATGTGTATAATGTCTGGATTGTGCTCCGTTTTTTCCCAATTGATAATCATGGCCACCGTACGTTTGATGTAAAGGGCATTTTTAGCACTCAGCATGGATTTAAAAGTGGCTTTATTGGCTTTTCGGTCGGGCTCTACAAGAGGTTGTAAAAACTTGGCGCCGGCGAACATAAGTGATTTCGGGATGATTTTATAAAGCGGAAGTTTAGACTGAAATTGATAGCGAAAGGGAAGGTCTTCTCTACAATTGGCACTAGAAATCAATATCACTTTTTGAGGATTTAGAAATTCTGCCATTTCTGCACACAACATACCGCCCATAGAAACACCCAGTAAACTAAAGTTTTGTGTAGTGTCTATTTGCTGACTCAAAACTCGGGCAAAATCGTGCATGTTCCAGTCTTTTTCTGGCATACCGTAATTGATAAAGTGTACCTTATAGTTACTAGGAAAAACTAAAGAATCAAAGAGGCGATGATCAGAACCTTGGCCGTGTAAAACGTAGAGATGCGTGGTGTCTTGAGCCTTGACATTCAGCAGAAATAAGAGGAAAATGATACTGGTTATGAATCGCATGTTTAAAAATAGAAAGAGCTATTTAAAAGGGAACTTTGCTGTAGTATTTTTAATATTAATTAACGTGAAGATTAGAAATCAAATAGGGACAGCAACGACAGCGCCGCAACCTAAAAATTTAAGTGCACTTGGTGAAAAAATACGACCATCGGAAGTGCTTTTGAACCTTAGCGCAGTTTAATGTTTAGGGTGGGGACTACAGTGTATGGACCGACCCCAAATTTAACTTGGGGTATTTGCCAATTCCTTATACTCTTGAGGAAGTTTACTTTTTTCTACGATATAAAGCGGTCTGTTTTGTACGTTTTTATTAATTCTACTGATGTAAGCACCGATAATACCTATGGAAATTAGCTGCACCCCTCCGATAAACATGGAACTAATAATTAGGGATGTCCACCCCGTAATAGTTTCGTGAAGAATAAAATGAGCGTAGCATGCGTACAAAATAATAAGGAAGGAAACGAAGGAAATAAAAAGTCCCAATTTTGTTACAAACTGTAAGGGTTTGTCTGAAAAACTCGTAATTCCATCCATGGCAAACTGCATCATTTTACTGAAGGTATACCCTGTTTTACCGTGTTTTCTTTCGTCTCTATCAAATAGCACATGAGTAGATGAAAACCCGAGCCACGCAATTTGTCCGCGCAAAAATTTATTTTGCTCAGGCATGAGTTTTAGCGCCTCCACTACCTTTTTATCGATGAGTCTAAAATCTCCTACATCAAGCGGTATGTTGATGTTCGTGATTTTTTGAAGTATGCGGTAGAACATTTTGGCCGTTACTTTTTTAAACATACTCTCGCCCTTGCGCTGCTTCCTTTTGGCATACACTACATCATAGCCCTCTTTATACTTTTGGTACATTTCGGGTATCAATTCTGGCGGATCTTGGAGGTCTCCATCTATAATAACAACAGCCTCTCCGCGGGCAACATCTAAACCTGCTGTAACGGCGAGTTGGTGACCAAAATTTCTACTAAAATTGATGTAGAAAAAATGTTCATCCACTTCACTTAAACGGTGAATGGATAACAAAGAATTGTCTTTACTTCCATCATTAATGAATATAATTTCATAGTTAGGCGTGATGGATTGAGCCACTGCTGTGAGGCGTTGGTGTAACTCTTCAATAATAGGTTCTTCATTGTAGATAGGAACCACAATAGAGAGTTGTGTAAGCGGTTTACTTTCGGTCATGTATGATGTAAGTTTTAACGTAATCTTTATCGTTTAGGAGTTGATAATTGTATAATTTGGGTAGCATGGTGTCTACCTCTTCTTGTGTGAGTATAACGGTGTCACCGGGTGATAAATTATCCAAACTTTTAAAATTTACCGCTATGTCCTTATCGCGTAAAAGGTTAACGTAGTAAATAAGTTGTGTGTTGTATCCTTTGTAAACGATAGAGGTATTGTCTATAGTTTCTGGGTGTTTGAGTCCGTTTTGTAAACGAAAACTTAAGGCGTGGTATTGGAAATTATATTCCTCTAATTCGGGTTTGTAGGTAAAGGCTATTATGCTCCTATAAGGTGTTATGAAGATGAAAAATAAAAAGATGTAGGGTAGAATGTTGTAGCGTAAATGGTTGTCCGTGAGTTTCGATGATTTCAGAAATTGAAAAGCCAGGAATAAAGGATAACTTGCCAAAATAGCCAAAAGTGGATACAAGGGTAAATCGTACCACATAAGTTTGGTGTTGGAATTGGAGATAACACCAAAAAACACCAAAACGCTTAGGGTTAAGAAAAGGGTTAGGGCTACTATTTTTTTGTCTTTATTGATAAAACCTGTTATACATCCTATAGGAATAAGCAGGTACCATGCTTTGAAACGTCCGCGGATGAGGTTTTCATAATAGAACCAAAAACCTTTTTTATGTTCTTCAATAACCGCCAAATATCTACCTCCCAATTCATTTTCAAAAACGGCATTTATATATCCTGGGTTATACAGTTCTCTTAATCCATAATAACCTAAAACAAGGGTTAAAAAGCCCAATATTCCGAAATAAAGATGCTTGTTTTTAAGGAGCTCAAGCAGTTGTTTTTGAAGCAATAAAAAGAGAATAATAGCTGGGGTAAAAATAAGAATGACGACACTTTTGGTTAATACACCGAGTGTTAGGGCCAGAAAAAACAGGTATAGATCTTTGTTTTGTTTCTCCTGGGTGTATTTGAAAATTGAAATGAGGGCAAGGGTTGAAAAGAGGGTAAGTAAGGCGTCGTAATCTAAAGTTCGGGTTCCGTGTAAACTTACATAGCCCGCAGAGGTTACCAATACCAAGGCCGTAATAAAGCCCATCCAGAAGTTATCAAAGAATTTACGGGTAAATTGGAAAAGAAGCACACAAGTAAAAAGGGCGGCAAGGGCAGAGGGGAGTCGCAATGAAAACTCACTAATACCAAAGATACTTGCACTAAGAACATGTAGCCAAATTAACAGAGGAGGCTTGGTGTTCCACATGTCTGGTTCTCCTTCATGATAGGTCACAATAAAATCATGGTTGTGGAGCATTTCATAGGCATTCACCGCGAGTCTGGCTTCATCCCATGTTTGAATAGGAAGGGATCCCAGGTGTTGAAAAAGAGGGATAAAAAGCAAAAGGAGTAATACAACAAATAAAGTGCGTTGGGTGATGTTAGTTCTCATGTATAGTGTGCAGTTGTCAATAACTGGGTAAATGTATAAATATTTTCAAGGATGTACTAAACCGGTAATGCCGTGGCATTCTTAACTTCTCCTATGGTGAAGATGCTGTGGGTACTGCCTATGTGCTTTAATGCGGTGAGTTTGGATATCATAAATTCTCTGTAGGATTCCATGTCTTTTACGTAGATTTTAAGGATGTAATCATAGTCCCCAGAAACATGAAAACACTCTACAACTTCTTCGAGTTTCAAAACTTCTTTTTCGAAGTAAGTGACGTATTCTTTGGAGTGTTGGGAGAGTCTTACGTGACATATTACCAAGAAAGATTTGTCGACCTTATTTTTATCTACCAAGGCCACATATTGTTTAATGGTCCCATCTTTCTCTAGTTTCTTAATGCGTTCGTATACGGCAGTTACCGATAAGTTTAAAAGCGAAGCAAGTTGTTTGTTGGTGCGTTTACTATCGCTTTGTAATAAGTTGAGTAGTTTTTTATCTGTGGCGTCTAATTTCATGCTGAAAAATTTTCTATTTCCGTATCTATTAAATGGAGAGTTGTAGTATAAAAAACTAAATATATGTTATTCCATAGTTTTATTAACTGTATTTATTGTTAAGTATTGATTTTATATCTATTAGGTCTTTACTTTATATAAAAAAGAAATCATGAAATTTAATCCGGCTAATAACATACAAGACTTACAATATTTTGGAGAATTTGGAGGGGTGAACCCTTCTATTTCCGATTCAACCACCTATACATTTTTATCGGCAAAATCTATGTTCGATACTTTTGAAGGGAATACAGAAGGATGTTATTTATACTCCAGACATACATCGCCAAGTAATTTGTATTTATCCGAAGCTTTGGCGCAGATGGAGGGTACAGAAACGGCCAATGTTGCTTCAACCGGAATGGGAGCTATAACACCTGTAATTTTACAATTGTGTGGAGCAGGAGATCACATTGTTTCAAGTAGAACCATATACGGTGGAACCTATGCGTTTATGAAGAATTTCACGCCCCGCATGGGCATAGAAACTTCTTTTGTGGATATTACAAAATTGGATGTCGTAGAAGCAGCGATTACCCCAAAAACGAAGATTTTATACTGTGAAACGGTATCTAACCCTTTGTTAGAAGTGGCGGATGTACCTGCACTTTCTAAGTTGGCCAAAAAGCACGGGTTGACTTTAATAGTAGACAATACTTTTTCACCCTTGTGCATTTCTCCAGCGCAATTAGGAGCGGATATCGTAGTACACAGTTTGACCAAGTTTATCAATGGTGCTTCCGATACAATGGGAGGTGTAATTTGTGCCAGTAGAGAGTTTATTGATGCAACAAAGAGTGTAAATGACGGTGCGAGTATGTTATTGGGAGCAGCGATGGATAGTCAGCAATCTTCTTCTATCCTTAAGAATTTAAGAACTCTACACATACGTATGAAACAGCACAGTAAAAACGCAGCATATTTGGCAGAACGTTTTGAAAAGGATGGGCTGAAAACAGTATACCCGGGTTTAAAATCGCATCCTTCACACGAAGTTTTTAAAGCCATGATGAATGAAGAGTATGGTTATGGAGGTATGTTAACCATAGATGCTGGTTCTTTGGAAAAAGCCAACACTTTGATGGAGTTGATGCAAGAAAGAAATTTAGGGTACTTGGCTGTAAGTTTAGGCTTTTATAAAACCTTGTTCTCTGCACCAGGTACTTCTACCTCATCAGAAATTCCAGAAGAAGAGCAAAAAGAAATGGGCTTGTCGGATGGTATCATACGTTTTTCTATAGGTTTGGATAATGATATAGAAAGAACCTATGCAATGATGAAGGCGTGTATGGTAGAGGTTGGCGTGCTTTAAATTCAAAAATCAAAATAATACGAAGGTCTTGCAGTGCTGCTGGGCCTTTTTTATTGATATGGATTTGAAAAGGAGTTGGCATTAACTATATTCGGACCATGAAAATTTTAAAACACCTAATTAGCCCACTTTTCTTCGCTTTATTATTGGCATTAGCATGGATGAACAAATCAGAAAGTGTAGACGTATTTCTATGGATTTCAACTTTAGTTTTAACGGCTTTGATAGGATTCAAGCTGTATCAGCTAAAGGCTGTTTTTAAAGGATAATTAGTTTTGACAAATGGAATATTGCCTAGCTGAAAATAGCTGGGCTTTTTTAATACATAAAGTAAAGCATCTCTACGGTTCGTGTATTTTTATTAATTTGGTTTGAGTCATACATCAAACCACCATGTGTAAATTAATTTCCCTTCTTTTATTTAGTATCCTTGCCGCTCCTTTGATTTCTAACGCACAAGAATTTAATGGGATAACATATAAGCAGTCGTGCGAATTCGCATATGATGCAGCATTTAGAAATGAAGATTTTAAGAGTGCCCTTGAAATATTAGATACTCTAGCACAAAACACATCATTGAAAGGGGAAGAGTTTGTTTTAAAGGCATATTGTTATAAAGCAGTAGGTGATACAAACAGCGCGGCCAATATGCTTAGTAAAGCCTGGAGCACTCCTTTTTTCGATTTCAATATCATTTTTGAGGCAGGAATTCAGGAACTTTCTCTGGCGAATATTACAACTGGGTTTTCAGTTGAGCAAATGAAAAGGGTTAAAGAGGGTTTTGTTTTATATGAAAAAAGAAAAACAAAAATCGGAGATTCGTTAACTGAGGTTCTTGTTACAATGGTAAAAGAAGATCAACAAACGAGAAGAATTAGGAAGTATAATGAATCGTATTATGGGAGTGATCACGATTCTACCAAAGCTGCCGAAGAAAGGGTGTTTTATATTGACAGTCTTAATCAATCCAAATTAAAAGATATAATAAAAGAGTATGGTTTTCCAGGGGATTGGCTGTGTCCTGGTCAGTCTTATTTGATAGGAACTCTTTTAATGCATGCTACTCGCAAAGAGTTCTACCTTGAAATGAAGGAAATCTTGATTGATGAGGTAAGGAAAGGACATTTAGCACCCAGTAATTTTGCATATTGGGAAGACCGATACTACATAGATGTTTTGAATAAAATGAAATATGGCGTTTATCCTCTTCCTACTAATTTTAGTGGTGTAAGATTGAGCAAAAAGGATATTATTGATAACAGAATGGAAATAGGACTATCAAAATACTTTGGAAATTTTAATTCAGAATATCAATAGTATGAAATCCAAAATGTAGTTTTCTTGCCTGTGTGCTTCTAGTCCACCATCTTAAAATCAAATCAATGAAATTTTTGATAATACCCATTATTCTTCTATTCGTAACCTTTATCTCCTTTACGCAAAATGGAATACTAAACCTAGGGGAGAAATTAGACGCAAATGAAATACTTACTCATGTTGCATTTAAGGAAGCTCAAGTCATTGTCTTGGGAGAAGATCAGCATTTTGGTAGTGTAGAGAATAAACTAAATGCGGATTTAATTGAGGTTTTAGTTAAAGACCATGGTTTTACAGATTTGATCATAGAATCTGATTTTTTTGCTTTACATCAAATATCTCAAGGAGAAGAAGGTGTTGTAAAAGAGAACATTTTCCCAGCCTGGAGTGAGGTTAAAGAATTTGAGAAAATCTTTGATTTGGTGAAGGATACTTCTTTAAATATTTATGGATTTGATTCGAACCACCATGGTATTTATTCAAAAAAGAATGGAGTTGAATTCATTGTTAATCAGATAATTCAACTTAACGCGGCAGATTCTATTTTCTTTATTGAAAAGGCGGAAAGTTTGCTTAATTTATGGATAGACGATACCATTTGCGCGTTTAATAAACAACGCTTTTGTTCTTTGTTAGATACGTGGTCTCGACAGTTTAATAAAGCAAGTTTTATTCACCAAGAATTGATGAATTTTAAGGGATATGCGCAACAAACATGGGCAGATAAAACAGGTGGTTGGCGTGAGTTAGTTCGTTTACGAGATGAGAATATGGTGAAGAATGTGGAGTATTTGCTTGATTATCCTTTAAAGGAAAGAAAAGTCATAGTTTTAGGTGCCAAACTGCATGTGGAGCCAGGTATTACTGCATACTCAAAACATGTGGATAAGAGTATAGGAGATCTTCTCTCAGAAAAGTATAAGGTAGTTACACTTTTACCTTATGTTTATGAAGGGAGTAGAGGCTCAAAGGATTACACGATCACTCGAAAAGTATCGAAAAAAAGAAGATACACCTTAGCCCATCAATTAGCCCATCAAAAAGTTGAATTTGCACTAATAGATGTGCACGTATTAACTGATAAACAAATCGTGTATGTAAAGAAGGAAAACACTAGTAAGTATGGAAATTATTTAATTTTCATAAGGGAAACCCAACCCGCAGAACGAAGTAAATAAAAAAAGGAAACCACACCTGTAGTTTCCTTCTCAATATTTTTCTAGGTATCTAGCTGTCTAGAACTCTAGATATCTATTTTAAAATCCTTGATAGATCTCTAAATCAATTTGTCTTTTCTTAGGATTAACACCGGTAATTTGAACTTTTACCTTATCTCCAAAGTTGTATTCTTTGGTAGAATTTCTTCCCACTATACTAAATACTTCTTGATCAAAATAGAAGTTGTCGTCGGGTAAACTTTGTAAACTTACCATACCCTCACATTGGTTTTCGTCCATTTTCACAAACATTCCAAAGTCAGATAAACCGGACACCGTTCCTTCAAAAACTTCACCTACCTTGTCTCTCACAAATTTCACTTGGAAGTATTTGTTCGAGTCTCTTTCCGCCTCTGTGGCTTTTTTCTCTTGATTCGAAATGTGTTTACAAATTCCGTCCAATTCGCCACTGTAAGGATGTGTTTTTCCATTCAACTCATCAAAGAGTATTCTATGTACCATTAAATCGGCATAACGACGTATGGGCGAGGTAAAATGGGTGTAGTGTTCAAAGGCTAAACCGTAGTGACCAATGTTTTTGGTTTCGTAGGTAGCTTTAGACATAGAGCGTATGGCCATCAATTGAATCAGGCCGTATTCATTCTTCAATTTGATATCACTCAAAAGTCGGTTAATAGCAGTTGAAATTTCATCCTCATTAGAAAAGTGGATTTCATACCCAAATTTGTCGATAAAGGTTTTGAAGGTTTCAATTTTACCGATATCTGGCTTGTCGTGTACCCTGTAAACAAAAGGAACATTACCCGCTTTGTCTTTCTTCTTTCCTACATATTCTGCTACCTTCTTGTTGGCCAAAAGCATGAATTCTTCAATCAGTTTATTGGCATCTTTCGATACTTTATAAACGACTTCTATAGGTTCACCATTTTCATCGAGTTTGAATTTAACTTCTTCCGATTCTATGTTTAGAGCTCCGTTTTTCAAACGCTTTTTACGGTAGATTTTTGCAATTTTATCGAGGGCAAGAATTTCTTCTTTCATGTCCCCATCGGCCCCTTCAATAATTTCTTGGGCTTCCTCGTAGGTAAAACGTCTATCACTGTGAATAACCGTTTTACCAAACCATTGATGATATAATTTTCCTTCTTCATCCATTTCAAAAATGGCAGAGAAGGTGTATTTATCTTCGTTAGGACGTAAAGAACACGCCAAGTTAGAAAGCTGTTCGGGTAGCATAGGAATTACTCTATCTACCAAGTAAACAGAATTACCGCGCTTTAGAGCTTCGGCGTCCATGGCACTGTTTGGCGTAACGTAATGACTCACATCTGCAATGTGAACACCTACTTCTATATTTCCGTTTTCCAGAACTCGGTAAGAAAGCGCATCATCAAAATCTTTTGCGTCAAATGGATCTATGGTGAAGGTAGTAACCCCACGCATATCTCTACGCTTTTTAATTTCTTCAGGATCCAGCTCCATACTTACTTTCTCGGCTTGAGCAACAACAGCATTCGGGAAGCTTGTTTCAAAATCATTGCTGATAAGTATAGCTTTCATTTCAGTGTCATTGTCGCCCGGTTTCCCTAAAACTTCAATAATTTCACCGAAAGGATTTTGCATGGCTTTGGGCCAAGAAACCAATTTACACACTACTTTATCACCATCCTTCGCTCCGTTGAGTCGCTCTGGTGTAACATAAAGGTCCATGTTCAAACGTTGGTTGTCTGTAGAAACAAAAGCATATTTTGGGTGCATTTCAACCGTACCCACAAATTGGGTTGATTTACGTTCGGTAACCTCTATTACTTTTCCTTCAATACGGCGTTTACCGTGTTTTATGACCATTACCTTCACTTTGTCACCGTGCAAGGCTTGGTTGGTATTTTCTGGTTGTATGAATATATCTTTCTCGAGTCCTTCGATAATAACGAAACCGGCACCTCTTTGGGTAATTTCTATTACTCCATCGTAGTATTCTGTTTTAGATTCATTGATGCAGAAGTTTCCGCGCGAGTATTCATTGAGAACTTCATCATCTTTGAGTTCGTACATGGCTGTTAATACCAACTTTCTTGTGGCACCATCTTTTACTCCGAGTGAAGCACTAACTTGTTTATAGTTGAGTTGGGCGTCTGGGTTTTGTTCAAATACCTTACGAATATTTGATTTTAATCTTTGTTTGAGTTTGTTCGATTTTTTTCCGCCTTTTTTCTTTTTTCTTGACATAAATTGTTTTGTAAGGTTCGCGAATATTTATGCTAAACCTAATCGGTACAAAGGTAAGTAAATTCGCGATGTAGCTCAGCACTATAATTTTAAGAAAAGGTTACTTAAGGTCCAAATTAAAAGCTACGTAATTATTTTGTGATTGATCCTCTACAAAACACAAAAAAACCGCTCTTAATCAAGAGCGGTTGTAATCTATTATCTTCTTCTTTGAATCGGTGTGGGTTGTGTTGTACCCCCTTCATTTTTTATATCCAAGACTTTGCTTTGTTGCAAGCTTACCACTTGTGTGGCAGAGCTGCTTCCTCCAGAATTGGTTGCAATAATCTGAAGGTTAACATTGGCATTGCTCGCTGTAATTGATAAGGTAGTGTTGAGCGTAAGCACTCCGTTGTTCAATTCTGCTTGGTAATTGGTGTAAAGTTTACCATTCATATACACTTTAACCTGAGAAGCTGTAGTGATATTGGTCACATTTGCTTGAAACAACACCCTACCTTCTTTGGTTAATATGCTCGGCGAAGCATCTGGGTTTGTGATGGTAATAACCGGTTTTGCTTCTTGTTTTTTCTCTTTGTAATCGATTTCAAAATTTAAACTAGCACTTCCACTTGCATTAACTGCGGTAACAGCGAAGTTGTTTACACCTGTTTTTAAGGTTGTATTGAAGGTAATCATTTGAGATGCTGCTTGGAATTTGAACTTCGTGTTTACACCATTAATTTTAACCTGTATATCTGTAGCAGAGGCAACGTCAGAAGCTTTGATTTTTACCGTATGATTGGCTTGTTCTGTGGCAAATTTTTGCGTTTGAGGGTAAACCAATCTCAAAGTTGGTTTTGCTACCACAGGCTTCGGCATGTAGTTAAAGCTAAAGGTTTGTTTGCTTTCACCACATTCATTTTTCGCCTTTACAACAATTAGGTTTTTCCCGATGTTTAAGTTTTGTCTCAAAGAGAAAGCACCATTGTTTGGAGAATAATTAAAGGCTATAGCACGACCATTAAACAATACCTCAACATCTGCTCTATTGTTTACATTGCTGATACTCCCTGATATCATTACTAATTCCTCTACGATTGTTTTTTGAGTAACCGTCTGAGATTCTTTTAAATTCATTACTGGTTTCTCACAAGCTTCTCTGAAAATCACATAGTTTGCATCTGTTCCTCCACAAGCGTTGTTGGCCATTATTTTAAGGGTATTATTCCCCATTTGTAAAGGATTGATAGCAACACGGAGTTGTTTACTTGCTGGGTCATAAGTGAAAGGATGTGTTTTACCATTCACCATAACTTTGATCATGTTAGCACCTGTAACGCCATTGACTTGAGCTAAGAAAGAAGTAGCACTGTTTTTCGTGTTTATTTTACTTGCTTGTCTGCTCGTTATACTTGGTTTATCACATGGTTTTTCTGGAGCCTTGTAATTTACAGTGATGTTTTCTTTGCTTTGTCCACATTCATTGGCAGCAATAATTTCTATACTGTTACTACCTTCAGTCAAGTAAATTTTAGCTTTTAATAAACCGTTTAAGTAGCTAAAGTTCTTCGTATTTCCATTCACTTTTAATTGAACTTGGTTAGCGATAGCTACATTTTTGATGTTCAATTCTAAGTTTAAACTGTTTCTATCTGTAGAAAGACTCGTTGTTGAAGGAATAGATAAGCGAATCACTGGTGCATCACATTTTACTACAACCGTTCTGTAAACAACAGAGATACTTTCTTCTGTGCTTCCCGCTGCATTTGTTGCTATGATTTTGTAGATGTTGTTTCCAGCAACCAAATTGTGGTTAAAGCTTAATTCTTTGCTCGCCGTATTAAAGTTGTAGAGGTTACCGTTTACGGTTTGACCGTTGTGCTGTAAAGTAATTTGTGCTTTTGTATCAACGTGTAAAACCTTCGCTTTTAAGTTGTAGTTAGGAGTATTTACCGTGATATTACTACTTGGTTGTAAGTAATATACTTCTGGTAATTTTTGCGCTTCTTGTGGCTTGTAGTTAATGTTTACATTGTCGCTTGCAGAACCCGCAGCATTGCTCGCTACAATTTGAACCGTGTATATCCCTGCATTGTTAAAGTTGAGGGTATAGCTCAATTCTAAAGTATTCGGATTGTAGGTGAAATTGTTAATTCCACTTCCGTTAATTACCAAGTCTATATCGTTTGCACTGTTTATGTTCTGAACAAGCGCTGTTATTTGGTAGCTGTTAGTTCCTACCGTAACATTGGTAGCCGGTTGCGTAATGTGCACAACAGGTGGCGTTGCTACTTGCTGTCGTTTGTAAATGATGGTAGTGCTCTCGCTGTCTTGCCCTGCATTGTTGCTCGCAATAATTTGTACGGTGTTCGCTCCTTCATTCAACCCTACATTTACGCTTACCTGATTGTTAGAAGCTACGTAGTTGAAATTCTGAGTGGCAATACCGTTAATTTTTACAGAGATGTCTTGACTTCCATTTACATGTTGTACTTGCGCTTGTACCAAGTAACTGTTGTTGTATACAGTAAGCGGACTTTGAACTGGGTCAACTATAATAATGATGGGCGGATTTTGTGTTACGGGTTTTCTGTAGATAATCGTTTGCGTATCATTATCAGATCCTGCAGAATTTGTAGCACTAATTGTAATGATGTTAGCCCCTTCAATTAAGTTCACTGTAAAGCTTACTTGGTGTGCGTTCGCATTGTAAGAGAAGTTATTGAAATTGCTTCCGTTTACACTGATGTTAATTTCATTGGCATTGTTCACATTATACACCGCTGCAGTTATATATTGTTGCGGTGTGTTTGTAGTGAAAGGAGTGTAATTAGGCTGTGTGAATTCAACACTTGGCGCTTGAACCGTAACCGGTTTTCTATAAACAATCGTACATTGCTTGCTATCCGTTCCATCTCCATTTGTGGCAGTAATAGATATGATGTTGTTTCCTTGCACCAAGTTTACATTGGCCGTAAGTGTATTGTTACTGTTGTTGTAGCTAAAGTTTTGTGTGGCATTACCATTTACTGTCATTGTAATTTGACTCGCAGAACTAATATTCAAGATGTTGGCAACTACCGTATGGTTGTTATTGTTGGTAACATAGGTTGGGTTTTGAGGATTTGTAATAGCTACAACCGGAGGAGTAGGTGCAGGTTCTCTATAATTAATGAAAACGATATCTTGATCTGTTCCTGCGCTGTTACTTCCTATGATTTCAAAGACGTTTTGTCCACCCATTAAGATTACATTGGCTGTAAAAACACCTGTATTGGCGTTGAAATTAAAGTTCTGGTTCTGCGTTCCATTTACTTTAAAAATGATGTTGTTGATGTCCGTTACATTCAACACATTCGCCATTAAGTTAAAAGTGTTGGTATTGTGGGTATATGGACTTATAGAAGGATTAGTAAACTGAACATCGGGTTGTTTTACGGTTACCTCTCTTTTGTAGATCAATAAAGTTTCATCACTGGCGCTTCCATCCGTATTTGTAGCAGAAATATGAACGGTATTCGTTCCTGGAATTAAAATCAGATTAGCACTTAAAACACCGTTTTGCGTATTGAAATCAAAGTTGTTTAATACTTGATTGTTTAAGGTAAACGTTATGTTTTGCTTACTAGCAACATTTAATACATTCGCTGTTAAGCTGTACACACTTTTGTAAAGGGTGTGCGGAGAATTGTTAGGGCGTGTAATTTCAACTACTGGTGGAGTTTTTACTTCTCTTTTATAATTGATAATTATCGTTTCCTGATCTGCTCCTTCTTCATTAGTTCCCTGTAAAGTAAAGGTATTTTGTCCTGGAATCAGCGTAACATTCGCTGTAAATACATCCGTGCTAGCATTGTAAGTAAAGCTTCGTGTACTTTGCCCGTTCTGACTAAATTGTACATTGTCTTTACCCGCTACATATTGCACCTTAGCTTTTAGCGTATAACTTGGATTGGCAACTGTAGTTGGAGTAGAAGATGGTAAGGTGAAATCAACGATGGGTAAGTAAACTTTGTTTACATCTTCAACGATATTATTCTCTTCGGGTTGAGGTTCTTCAACGTGCTCAACTTCATCTCTGTGTCTGTCTTTGATATACCACTTCAAGTATAAATTGGTATAGTGGTACAAGTCATTATAGTTATCTGCGAAACCGCTCTCGTCTACCACCGTTCCATCGTAGTAATCGGTTAAAGTGAAAGTAGTTCTGTGTTCAAATCCTACAGAAACACGAGGGGCAAAATAATACCCTAAACCAAAACCTAAACCTGGAGTAGTTCTCCAAACAAAATCATTGTAGGTAAGTGTTCCATCATTTGCTTCCAAAGGTGTTCTGTATACACCACTTAATTGTTGACCGGCTTCAAAATCATAAGGAACTTGATTAAAATCAGCGTCGTAAGTAAAGATGTCACCATAACTTTGGTGAGCTGTAAATCCTATCGCTCCAAAAAGGTAAGGATCCCAACCTGTTCTTTCTCTTAATCGGTTAAAGTGAAGGGCAAGTTCTAGATCACCGGCGTGTTGTTCGCTTAAGAAGTTTTGTTGGAAAGAACCTAAATTACTGTAGTAGTTGTAAACAGGTGTGTTGGCAGAGATGTTTGTGGTTCTAAAATCGTCCACACCTTCCCAATATCCGTAGAGATATCGTACACCTAGGTCGAAAGAAAGTAGTCTTCCCCTGTCCATGTTGAATGACTTCCCAAAAACGAAGCCTGAACCCAATCTAACTTTGGTGTTAACATCGGTGGTTTGCCAAGTGGCTCCAGCGTTTAAACCGAAATACCATCTACTGTTATAGTCGTAATCTACCTTCTGGGCAGTAGTTGTAAAGAGGGTTAAAATTGCGAGTAGTGTAAAAATTCTTTTCATATCCCTAGTGTTATTTGACAAGGTAAAATCAGTTACTATGCCACGAAATGTTAAAGATGTTAATTTTCACAAAACTAGGGAATGGAGGTTAGAAAATGTTATCGCTATAGGCTTGTGTATAAAATGAAAGGAAGTCCTTTGTAATCCTTGCAATGAGGCCCTTTATTTTTCGTTTATAAAATGTAACTTAGTCGAAATGAAAAGAATTAGTAGCATATTATTTATCCTAGGCTGGATGGGGTTTGCACACGCACAGCCTACTTATGACCTTTGTAATCAGGCACTGGAGATTTGTGCGAATACTCCCTTAACGGTAAATAATATTGGTGCTACGAGTTGTGCTTCTTGCGCCGATGACGCCCCTTCTTGTTTTACAACCCAAAATTCTGTTTGGGTAAAATTTACGAGTGATAACAACGGTGGCGATGCGAGTATAAACTTTTCTAATTTTTCTTTTCAAACGGGTGCTGCATTTCAGGCTGTATTGTTCGAAGCAAGCAATGGATGCGATCCAAATGGACTGACAGAGGTAAGTACCTGCGAAGCCAATATCACTACTAATTTCACCTTAAATGCTTTTGCTTTAGCAGCGAATCAAGAATACTTTTTATTGATCAATGGCAATGCCGGGGCAGAAGGAAGTTTAGACCTATTATTATCAGGAACAGCCGTGCAACCCGATCCAGTAGATTTACTTATTTCTTATGAAAATTCCATCATCTGTTTTGGCGAGGAGGTAAGTATAAATGCTTCCATTACAGGTTGCGATACGAGCGCTGTAAATTGGTATATCAACGGCAATTTTATAGAAACTAATACCCAAGGATTTTTTACCACTTCGGCACTTCAAGATGGTGATGTGGTAACAGCAGATATAGTTTGTTTTGCTCCATGTAATCAAACGTTTACAAGCAATGCCCTTCCATTTACAGTGAATGGATTTAATGTTTATGCGGGTGTAGATAGAACCATAGAATTAGGAGAGGATACACAGTTAAATGCTAGTACCAATGCTCCAACGTTTACGTGGTTTCCTACCATAGGAATGAAATATCCAGACTTAATTCAACCTTTTGTTTCTCCAAAACAAACCACAACTTATACGCTCACTGTTACAGATGGAAACTGCACGAGTAGTGATGAGGTTGTAGTAACCGTAGACTCTCCTTTGGACATAAAAAACACCTTCACACCCAATGGCGACGGAAAAAATGATACTTGGGAGATCTTAGGGATAGAAAAATATGCTGATTGTAGGGTAGAGATTTTTAACCGTTGGGGACAGGTGGTTTTCAAAAAAACGGGATATAACAAGGAGGAAGAATGGAATGGTACGCACAATGGACAAAACTTGCCTGCAGGCGTGTATTATTATGTGATATATTTGACACAAGATAAAGACGAAACCCCTTTGAAAGGTCACATCAACCTTATTAGATAATGAGATACATCCTTTCTCTTTATATATGTATTTGTAGTTCGCTTTTGTTTGCACAACAATTGGGAAGATTCAGTATGTGGTCAGAAAATTCTTTTGCCTATAATCCCTCTTTTGCTGGAATCACCAAAAAGTTTGAATTCAAAACAGGTTACAAAGAACAATGGGCCGGTTTTGATGGAGCACCGAATATTGGGTTGTTAACCTTTAATGCTCCCATGGTGTTTAAACGAGGGAATTATTTAAAACCTTATCATGGTGTTGGACTCAATGTACAACGCGACCAAGCCGGTGAATTCACCCACATGATGGTAGGATTCAACTACGCCTTTCATATACCATTAGATAGGGTACAAATGTTGAGTTTTGGAACCAGTGTAGGTATACAACAATTGGCTTTCGATCAAATAAATGCCACTACAGTGGATCCTGATATTACAGTGGGAACTAACGTTTCTAACATCTACTTTCCGCGCGTTACATTAGGTGCACTCTACAACAACAGTGATTTTTATTTAGGCTTGAGCGGAGAAGAAATATTGCGTAATAAATGGACAGCTCCCGGTACCGAAAGTCGTTTTCGCATGCATTATTCCTTACAAGCAGGCTATAAATTCGATAACAAGTATGGTTTCTGTTTTTTACCTAGAGCCAAGATAGACTATGTTCGTGGTGCCAATCCCCAAGCGAGTTTAATGTTCATTTTTGACTATTTCGACAAGTTTGCATTTGGTGTGGGATACAGAACAGAAGATGCCTTGACAGGTATGCTTCGTTTACGCATTAAGGAAATGTATACCATTGCTTATAGTTACGATTTCACAACCACTTCACTGCAAAGCAACACCTTTGGTACACATGAAATCATGTTCTCGTTTAAAGCGGGGAAAATGTATCATGAATACGATAAAGGAGTTCCTGTTTTTGATTAAGGGATGATGTTTCCATATTACTCGGCATTCATTAATTGATCATGTCCTGTGTTTACTAATATGAGCGTAACCTCCTCTTTATTTCTTTTTTTGAAACCTGACAATTTCTTAAGCATTTGAAGAGAAGACCATCCTGACGAAATGTTCCAATAGCCAACAATAAAATACTTACTTTTTGTTTGTGTTATTTCGTCTAAAGTTGAAGGCTCAATATCCCAAAATCGCGCATCTGATTTTAGCTTTAGATGAAGGTTCCAATAAGAAAGGAAACTGTCAGGAAACTGGTGATAATCTAATATTGTTGTATCGCCAATTTCGCTGAAAGCTGAAATTTTACCGTAACATAAGCTATATCCATTAAGAATTTCCCCCTCAATATTGTAAAACCTACTTTGTATTAATCGAGCTTTATTTCCATTTTGAATTCTGTACAAATAGAAAGCATTTTCTTCTTTGGATAAACTATCTAAACAATCATCTTTAAATGTGAAGGAGTAATCGTAATTATCAATTCCTTTTCGTTTTAAGTACTTACTTATTTCGGAAAGGGATTCATCGCTTGGTTTTTTCGAGGATAGATAACTATAGAAAACACAGGAGTTACATAAAAGAAGCGTTACTATCATTAATAAGAATTTTGGCATAGGAAATGATTTAAGTGCAGCACCAAGGTTTTAATTAATAATTAGTGAACCAAATTTTTTCTGTTTTTTTAGCAATATAGGTTAATGATAAAACAAAAAAGGAGTCACATCACTGCAACTCCTTTTCTTATTTTAAGGTAAATTCTTATCTAATTTCTCCTCCGGCTTCGAAGGCTTTTTCTGGTGAAACAAAGCTCAATTCTCCCGCTTCATTTTCGGCCATTAAAATCATACCTTGAGATTCAACACCTCTAATTTTACGTGGCGCCAAATTCATCAAAACACTTACTTTTTTACCAATAACTTCTTCGGCGTTGTAGTGTTCAGCTATACCCGAAACGATAGTTCTTTTATCAATTCCTGTATCTACCAATAACTTCAACAATTTATCCGCTTTGGGTACTTTTTCAGCTTCTAAAATGGTACCAATTCTAATGTCCATTTTCGTGAAGTCGTCAAAAGAAATATTCTCCTTTTGTGGCGGTAAACTTGGGTTACTTTGTTGTGACGCTTTTAAAAGATTTTGTTCCTCTTCTACCAAACTGTCTTCTATTTTTTGGAATAAAATTGTTGGCTTATTGGTAGCAGCACCTTCTGGCAATAAATCCATGCTACCTGCTTTACTCCAGTCCATTTTTTCCAAGTTCATGAAGCCTCTTAACTTATCTGCGGTGTCTGGTAAGAATGGTTCAAAGACAATGCTCAAGTTTGCCGTAATCTGTAAGGCAATGTTCATGATAGTCTTTACACGCTCCGGATCTGTTTTGGCCAATTTCCAAGGCTCTGTATCTGCCAAGTATTTGTTACCAATACGCGCCAAGTTCATAGCTTCTTGTTGGGCTTCTCTAATTTTGTATTTGTAGAGCAATTCAGCAATGCGTGTAGGAATATTTTCTACTGCTGCAATTACTTCTTTGTCGTAAGCATCTAATTCTCCTCTTACCGGAACTTCACCTTGGTAGTACTTTTGATTCAATACCAATGCACGGTTTACAAAGTTCCCCATTACGTCAGCCAGCTCGTTGTTCACACGTGCTTGGAACTCATTCCACGTAAATTCACTGTCTTTACTCTCTGGAGCAATCGCAGTAAGGGTGTATTTTAATTCGTCTATTTTGTCTGGGTGTCTTTCCAAGTACTCGTGCAACCAAACCGCCCAGTTACGAGAAGTTGAGAATTTGTCTCCTTCTAAGTTTAAGAATTCTGAAGCAGGTACATTGTCTGGTAAAATTAAACCACCGTGTTCTTTCAACAAAATAGGGAAAATAATGGCGTGGAATACGATGTTATCCTTCCCAATGAAGTGTACTAGTTTTCTATCACCTGTCCAGTAATCTTCCCAGTTTTTACCATTGTCCAAAGCCCATTGCTTGGTTGCTGAAATGTAACCAATAGGAGCATCTAACCAAACGTACAATACTTTTCCGTCTGCACCTTCAACAGGAACGGGAACTCCCCAGTCCAAATCTCTGGTCATGGCACGAGGCTTTAAACCACCATCTATCCAACTCATACATTGCCCAATAACTTGCTTACGCCATTCATTTGGGTTGTGTTGTTGTTCTCCGTTTAATTTTCCTTCCTTAATCCACTCTTTTAACCACGCTTCTGCTTGGTCCATAGGTAAGAACCAGTGCGAAGTTTCTTTTAAAATAGGTGTTTTCCCACTTAAGGTTGATTTTGGGTCTATTAATTCTGTTGGACTCAAAGCCGAACCACATTTCTCACATTGGTCACCGTAAGCACCTTCGTTTTTACAGCTCGGACAAGTTCCAGTAATGTATCTATCTGCTAAGAATTGGTTGTATTCTTCGTCGTAGTACTGTTCACTTGTTTTTTCAATGAATTTCCCTTCATCGTTCAATTTCTTAAAGAAAGCTTGTGCAGTTTCTTTGTGAATTTCTGTAGATGTTCTGTGGAAAATGTCAAAATTGATGTTGAAATCAGAAAATGATTGTGCAATAATACGGTTGTATTTATCTACAATTTCTTGTGGGGTAATCCCTTCTTTTTTCGCTCTTAACGTAATGGCAGCTCCGTGTTCATCACTTCCACAAATGAAAGCCACATCATGACCGTTTAAACGTAAGAACCTCGAAAAGATATCTCCTGGTAAATAAACACCCGCAACGTGACCTAAATGAAGGGGTCCGTTAGCATACGGAAGGGCTGCGGTAATTGTATATTTTGCTTTGCTCATTGTCCTAATTTTATGGCAGCAAAGATAATTGTTTTAATTGGATGAGCAGGGGAGGAGAGAGAAGAGTTTTTAAGTGCCAGACCAGCAGTGAAATCAAGGGAAAAATGACGAATATAAATTTTGTAATCAACCAGGAGTTAGATGTGAACTATCCCCCTATTTTTGTAGCAAAATAAAGCACATGAAAATTTATAACGACGCCTATTTAACAGAAGTTCAAGAGCGCTTGGATAAGCTTGATACAAATACGCAACCCTTATGGGGTAAAATGAATGCTCCACAGATGTTGGCGCATTTGAATGCTACCTACACCAACAGTTTTTCTAAAGATGAAAAGAAGAATGGATTTTTGATGAATTTCATGTTAAAGAAATTTGTGAAACCTTTGGTGGTGGGAGACAAGCCTTACAAGAAAAATATACGTACTTCTCCAGCATTTTACATCGCTGATGAAAGAGAATTTACAAAAGAAAAAACGGAGCTTTTGGCAAACATAGAGAAGGTAATTCAAGAAGGTGAAGCAAGTTTTGAAGGAAAAAAGAGTCCCAACTTTGGTACTTTAACTGCTGCAGAATGGAACACTTTGTTCGACAAACATTTGCAACACCACTTCGCACAATTCGGTATATAAAGTCCGTAAATCTTAAATAAATAGAGAAGGAGACCGAAGAAAACTTTCAAATTCCTTTTCTTTGCAAAAAATTTTATCAGATGCTTAGATTAAAGTTACCTACAGATCCAAGATGGGCTAAACTTGTGGAAACGAACATACAAGAAGTGTTAACCGACCATGCTTGGTGTGAACAAAAAGCAGCGAGTAATGCAATTTCTATTGTGGTTCAAAATTCAGAGTACCCAGATTTGGTAACGGAAATGTTGAAGCTTGCCCAAGAAGAATTGGAGCACTTCGAAATGGTACACGAAAAAATCAAAGCCAGAGGTTTTAAACTAGGTTTAGAGCGTAAAGACAGCTACGTAAATGAATTGTACAAATTCATGATTAGTGGCGGATCTAGAAACCAGCGTTTGGTAGATAGATTACTTTTCTCAGCAATGATAGAAGCCAGAAGTTGTGAGCGTTTCAAAGTTTTGTCTGATAATATAGATGATGAGGAATTGGCTGAATTCTACAGAGAATTGATGATTTCTGAAGCGGGACATTATACGATGTTCTTGCGCTTGGCCAAAGAGTTAACAGAGGGTACAGACGTAGATCAGCGTTGGAGAGAATGGCTGGATTACGAAGCGGAAGTGATAAAAAATTACGGAAAAGAAGAAACAATTCACGGATAAGTGAACAATTGATTTGAAGTGTTGTTATTCCTGCATAATTTAGTAGCATGCGAGGAATAACAACACTTTTTTTATGCCTGATAGTTTCCTTTATAGGTCTAGCTCAGGAAGGTACGCTGAGAGGTACCGTAACCGATCAAAAAACAGGTGAGGCCCTGTTCGGAATCAAAGTGAAAATTGTAGGTGAAGACAAAGGAGCGGTCACCGATTTTGATGGAAAGTATGAGATAAGCGGACTTTCACCGAAAACCTATGCTTTAGAAGCAACAGGTACTGGGTATAAAGCGGAAATCAAATATAACATAGTGGTGAGATCAGGTGGTAACCCAGATGTAGACTTTGTTTTACAAGAAGAAGCCACAGATTTAGAAGGAGTAGAAATTGTTGCCAACCCTTTTAAAAAGGATAAGGAAACGCCTCTTTCTTCCAATAAATTGAGTCAAGAAGAAATTGCAACCTACCCTGGAGGGAACAATGATATTGCTAAAGTTGTACAATCGCTACCTGGAGTTTCGGGTTCTGTAGGTGGTTTTAGAAACGACGTGATTATACGTGGTGGAGCACCCAACGAGAATGTATATTACTTGGATGGAATAGAAATTCCGAATATCAATCACTTCTCTACACAAGGGAGTGCGGGTGGACCCGTAGGTCTGCTCAATGTATCTTTCTTTGAAGGAGTAACGCTTTCAACGTCATCTTTTGGCGCACAATACGACAATGTACTTTCTGGAGTTTTACAGTTTGAGCAAAGAACGGGAAATGCACGTGAGATGAAAACCAACTTTAGGTTGAGTAGTAGTGAAGCGGCATTGACTTTAGAAGGTCCTTTATTTAAGAAAGACAACGAAGAGGCTAAAACAACTTACATCGTTTCTGCAAGAAGATCTTATTTACAGTTTTTGTTTCAGGTTTTAGACCTTCCTTTCTTACCCGATTACTGGGATTACCAATATAAAATCAACCATAAAATCAATAAATACAATGAGTTGAACTTTACAGGTGTGGGTTCAATTGATGATTTTGCCATTAACGTACCGGATGAATTTGATGCCGAACAGCAAGCCACTTTAGAGCAAATACCAGTGATCAAACAATGGACAACTACAAGCGGATTGAGTTGGAAAAAGCGTTTTAAAGATGTGAACGGATACATGCTTACGGCTGTGAGTAAGAATATTCTCAACAACAACTTTAAACGTTACCAAGACAATATTAACCTTACCGGTTTGTACTTAAACAACGAATCGCAAGAACAAGAAACAAAGGCGAGATACTATTACAAGCGTTTCTACGACAAATGGGAATTGGCCTTTGGTGGAGTGGTTCAGAATGTTGATTACTCCAATAGAACCACGAACACCGTTAGCGGATTTAATTATGAAAACGCATTGAACTTTTGGAAGTACGGTGCTTTCGTGCAGGCATCTACCAAAGTATTAAAGGATAAATTGAGCATTTCTGGAGGTTTGCGTTTTGATGGAAACGATTTCACCAAAAGAGGAAATGATATTTACAGAACCTTGAGTCCACGAGCGGCATTGTCTTATTCTTTAGACAAAAAACAACGTTGGAGTTTGAACGCTTCTGTAGGTCGTTACTTCAAATTACCAAGTTATACGATTCTCGGGTTTACAGATAACCAAGGGATGTTTGCCAACAGAGAAGTTGACTACATTCAATCCGACCACTTGGTAGCAGGTGTAGAATTTTTATTGAATTCTTCTACAAAATTCACGATAGAAGGATTCTACAAGAAATACAGCAATTACCCGGTGTCTTTAACAGACTCTGTGAGTTTGGCCAATTTAGGAGGAGATTTCTCTGTGTTAGGAAACGAACCGGTAACCAGTATAGGTTTAGGAAGAACATACGGGGTGGAATTGTTGGCACAAAAGAAATTCACCAAACATTTCTATGGAGTTGCATCGGTTACTTTCTACAAGAGTGAGTTTACAAGTTTCGATGAAGATGTATACTTACCCTCAGCATGGGATAACAAAGTCTTGATCAGTTTAACGGGTGGATACAAGTTTGGCAAAAACTGGGAATTGAGTGCCAGAACACGCTTCTTAGGTAAAACACCTTACGCTCCTGTTGACGTAGAAGCAAGTGAGCAAACCTATCCTGCTTTGGTAAAAGATTACAACCGTTTGGGTGAGGAGTTCTTGGCTTCTTTCAACCAAACAGATATACGTATAGATAAGAAATGGAACTTTGAGAAGTGGACATTGGACATTTACTTCGAAGTGCAAAATGTTTTCGGACAAGCTACTCCATCTGAACCTTCGTACGGTTTAGTGCAAGATGAAAACGGAGTGCCTGTTCAACCAACAGAATTGAAACAATTCCCATCAGTGGCTTCAGGAACTGTACTTCCTTCCCTAGGAATTGTGATAGATTTCTAATCCAATAGAATAGACTATCTTTGTACCAAATAAAAGGGACGACACGAGTTCGTCCCTTTCAAGTTTATATATGACATTCAAATCATTAGGATTAAGAGAAGAGTTGCTAACTGCAATTCAAGAACAAGGGTATACCACGCCTTCACCCATTCAAGAAAAGGCCATTCCAGTTGTATTAGAAGGAAAAGATGTTTTAGCTTCTGCACAAACGGGAACAGGGAAAACGGCAGGATTCACTTTGCCGATATTACACAATTTAAGTCAACAAGAAGTTAAAGGGAAAAGAGCCATTCGTGCCCTTATTTTAACTCCCACTCGAGAATTAGCCAGTCAGGTATACGATGCGGTGAGAACCTACGGTGCGCATTTAAACCTGAAGGCTGCGGTAATTTTTGGAGGAGTTAATCAAAACCCACAAGTAAGAACCTTAAACCAAGGCGTAGATGTTTTAGTAGCTACACCGGGTAGGTTGTTAGATTTACACCAACAGAAACACATAAAATTAGGTCAAGTACAAACCTTTGTTCTCGATGAGGCCGATCGTATGTTAGACATGGGGTTCTTGCGCGATATAGAGCGTATTTCTAACCTTATTCCCAAGCAAAAGCAAACACTTTTGTTCTCTGCAACTTTTAGTAAGGAGATTAAAAAATTGGCCAATGGCATCTTAAAACATGCGGTTCAGGTAGAGGCAACACCAGAAAACACTACGGCAGAACGAGTTGATCAGGAAGCGTATCGCGTGGATAAATCAGACAAAACTGCGGTGTTAATTAAGTTGATTTACGACTTAGAAATGGAGCAAGTATTGGTTTTTACCCGTACAAAATATGGGGCCAATCGCTTGTGTCAAAAGTTGGATAGACGCGGTATAAAATCTTCTGCGATTCACGGAAACAAGAGTCAAAACCAGAGAACTAACGCGTTAAACGACTTCAAAGCAGGTAAAATAAAAGCCTTGGTAGCTACAGATGTTGCTGCACGTGGATTAGATATTCCTTTGTTGCCGCACGTGGTGAACTATGAGTTGCCCAACGTACCCGAAGATTACGTGCACCGTATAGGTAGAACAGGTAGAGCAGGAGCTGCAGGTTTGGCGATTTCTTTGGTAGGAGCCGATGAACTCGATTATTTAAAAGGAATAGAGAAATTGTTAAAAACGCAAATTTCTTTACAAACCGTAGAAGGTTATCTTCCTACTGATGAACCGGAGCCGAAGGCAGAGAAAAAGAAAAAGCCCAACCGTAACAGAAAGCGCAAGCCAGATCCAAATTCTAAAAAGGAGAGAAGAAAGCAGGTGCTGAATAAAAAATAGACATAGATTTTGTCATTCTAAGATAGTTACAGAGGATATAAACCCAAAGCGTTTGTATCCTCTTTTTTTACCCCTACTTTTGCCCCCATGAAAGGAACAATATTTTACTTCTACGACGCCCTTTGCGGATGGTGTTACGGATTTTCTCCTGTGATGATGGAGTTGTACGAGAAATACAAAGACGAATATGATTTCCAGGTGATTTCTGGAGGAATGATTACGGGAGATAGAGTAGGACCCATCGGAGAAGTTGCACCCTACATTAGCGAAGGTTACAAACAAGTAGAAGAGCGTTCTGGTGTAAAATTCAGCGAGGCCTTTTTGAAAGACATTTTGGAAGAAGGAAGCACAGAATTTACTTCTATCCCAACTGCTGTGGCCTTAAGTGTTTTTAAACAACACAAACCACAAGAACAAGTCGCTTTTGCAGCACGTTTGCAAAAGGCCATTTACTTTGATGCTATTCAACCGATGGATACAGAAGCTTACGGTAAACTAGCCGAAGAATTTGGTTTAAACGGTGATGAGTTCATTGCGCAAATGCAAGACAAGAAGATTGTTGAACAGAGTTTCGAAGAATTCAGTGTTTGTCAGCAAATTGGTGTAAACGGTTTCCCAACGGTAGCTGTTGACAAAGGAGAAGGAAAACTCTACGCCATCGCCAGAGGTTACGTGCCTTTAGAAGTGGTAGAAGAGAACTTGCAGAATTTGTAAAAATTTTGAAATATAGCATTATTGAAGGGTCCGAAAGGGCCTTTTTTTAGTTATGGGTTAGTGAGTGCAGAGTTAAGAGTTTTTTATAATTGATTCCCGAGCGGAGCGCCGTACTGAGCATTTGTCGAAGTGTCGAGGGGCCAATATCCAATTAAGGTTCCCGAGCGAAGTCGAGGGGCCAATTTCAAATCTAATACGGGGCTTTTAACGGGCTCTCCGCTCTAGTCCTCGGCTGCAAAGTGCTTTTAGTAACACGGGCCAAAAAGCTTCTTAAGTCGCTTTCCACCCCGCACAAAAACACCCTTTCCATCCTCCGGGCTGCCGCTGCTATCCCTAAGCGAAGGCAGTTTGGAGTGTGAGTAGGGAGGATGGAATGAAGTTATGAGTTAGTGAGTGCAGAGTTAGGAGTTTTTTGTTATTTCACTACCAAATTTACGGTTTCAGGTGTAATTAAAATGGTTGAATCTACAGCGCAGTTTTTTAGAATGAAAACAGCGGGTGAATTGATATTAAAGTAAGTATCAATGATTTCATTCGTGTCATAGATAATATTGGGATTGGTAGAACTAATAAAAGAAGAGTAATCTACTTTGCTGCCCAATCCCGAAAAGAAAATGAGCGTACTATCTTTAAATTGTTCTTCTTCTAAAAACCGCATAAATTTATAACTGCACTTAAGGCAGTACCCTTTTTCATTCAAGGCATAGATTTTATTAAAGTCTTTACAATCTATCGCAAATTTACTTTCTAACAGACTTGCGAATGACTTTTCATTTTTTGATGTATCAGAACATGCTATTAAGATGAAAAGTAGAAATAAGGGAAGTAGTTTATTGAGCATACAGTGATGGGTTAATTTCTAGTAATTGAAGGCTGTTTAGTTTTGTTTTATTTAGCAAATAGACAGAGCCATCGTACTCAAGTAATTGATGAATAAGAATGTTTTTGTCAATTATTTCTTCATGTATTAATTGTTGAGAAGATGAATAAAGTTGTATTACCTTTTTGCCGCTTCTGTTATCCGCAAGAAAAACAAAATAAGTATTTAGTGTTGGAGAATAATGAGCACTTGAACAATGAGCACCTTTGGTTAGAATTTTCATTTCGTTTTCAATTAATTTGTCAATAGTAACTGGAGATATTTTTAACGAATCGAAAAACTTACTATTGAGTTGAAAAGAAGAAATACTTAAGTCGGTGTTATTAATTACGAACAATGAGTCAACCCTACAACTTGTATAAATTTTGTTTTTTGAGTTATAGGTAAAGTGTCTTCCTTCACTCGAATATTGGGTAGATTCTAAGAATCTAGATATTAAGTTTTTAAGTAAAAAATCACCCTGATTTAAGGTGTCTTGAGATAGGTTAAATTCTAAGAAAATTGGAGAAACTAGAGCATTGGTAAATGATTTTTGCGCAATTTCTTTTAGGCTAAGTATTGAATCTGCTGCTTGAGAATTATGTGAATAAACAATAGCTGCTTGTATTTTACTTTGAGTGAAATTAAGAGGAGGTAGAAACAAATGGCCTTTTAGTTTTTGTTCTTGGAAATCCCATTTTTTCAAAACCTCTAATTTTCTATTGATGAGGTAGAACTTGTTGGTGTATTTAGAAAGAAGTAAAATTGAATCACGAGAAATAACATTGTAAGTCAGAATTCCTTCAGGAATAGAATCATACAATTTATGAAGATTTAATACCTCAGCAGACTTATCCTTAAGGTTTAAGGAAGCAATTTGTTTTCTGGTATTAAATTCTGCAAAATAAACTCTATCGTTTACTATAGAAAATGTATTAAAAGCTTGAATTTGAGGATGGTCTAATGTTAGCGTGTCCACAATCAAATCTATAGGAGCAATGTCTTTTTTGTTCTGACATGCAAATGAAATACAGGCTAATACCAAGCCGTACAAAAACAATCTTTTCAAGAGTTAAAATTTAAGTGTTTATGAGTTGGTTGAAGCCAAGTTAAAAAATAGATGGCTAATTCATTCAAAGGAACAATAAAATTTTATTTGTACAACTTCGGCAATTTCATTTATACTACTTATAAAAACATATATATCACTTACATGGTGCAACACTAGAACCAACATCCCTCCTCAAACGTTCATATCACATGACAAACGACGAACATCTTTTGGCCCTCCGAACTTTCGAAGCAGATATAAAAGCCAATAAGTCTGAAGTAGAAGAATTTCAGCACCGCGTTTTGCGACCGGTTTTAAAACATTTGAATGAAAAACTATTGGCCCTTATCGCACAAGAAACGCACTTTCAATTGCTGCTCAAAAAGAGTTTGCCTGCCAAAGAGAAGGAGCTAGAACTCCGCAATTTCATTAAGAAAAACAAACATTTTAAGTTTACCAGTATAGGTTTAACCTGCGCGCTTTTTACCACCGAAGAATTTGAGTTTTATCTAGCCCATAAAAAGGACTTGGATAAACGAATTAGTCAGATGGTGGAGGAGAGAGTGGTGAGTCAGTTTTGAGAGAGAAAAATACACTCGTAGTCGAATGTAAATAATTGGTAAACTTTTAGCTTTGGTTTATCCTTATTTAATAATAAATCTATTAAAAGGACTTATGATAACGAATAAGTCAGGTGAATGTGTACAAAAGTTTTTTATATTGCAAAAAAAATAAGAATGGACCCCCTAGATCAATTTGCATCTGAATTGAAAACATTCAGATTAGGAAAGGTAGAGGATATTATTTATTCATCCTCAAACCCAATTAACGATATTATAGATTTCTTTTCAAAAGAAGCCAAAAGCCGGAGTTCTTTTACAGAATCTGGATTATTAGTTCATAGCTTTATTCTAAGAAAGAATTTAATCGGTGGAATGCCCCGAGAAGTTGCAACAGTTTCAATAGATAATGGAGAATTAGTAGGTATTGGTATCCATGGGAATACAGATAAATTGAGGGCTGAATTCAACAATTTAAAAAGATTGATGAAAAAGCTTGATGAACAGCCTGAATTCTATTTAGGAATGCTAGGTGAGAGAAAAGGATATGAGTATTATGGAAATCTTTATTCAAATTATGTTTTTGGCTTCGCATCTAATATTCAAATCCAAGGAGACACAGTTCAGACAATTACCATAAACCCTTTTAAATGAAAATAAGGATTAAAAAAGTATACTCTAAAACAGAAGCAACAATAAAACTAAGTTGGTTAAGAAGTATTGACGTAACTGTTCCGACTCGACATGTAATGTATATGTGTTCAGATCCCCTCCGATGGAATGAAATAGACCAAATAAATTTTAATAAGGAAACACTTAAAGAAGTAGTGAGTGATTTATTGGATTTAGAAGTTGAACATAATGCTGTGTTAGCAGAAATGTTTTTGAAAATTTCAGGCAATCATCCAAATAAATTTGAAAATGAATTTGTAAAACAGATGATTGTTAATCATGAATTGAATAATAAAAATTAGATATGGTATTACTCGGTATTATAATAGGGTATTTTGTAGGGAAAATATTAATAGGTGGAATATTATTTACTTTTTTAACAAAGGCAGACGAGGACCCAAATGGTTCTTCAGGTAAGTTTTTTGAATATTTTGGCGGGTTAATTGGAGCCATTTCGTTAGGATTCCTATTTAATGAATTTTAAAAATTAATTTGGTGAATAATTAATAGTTTATATTGAATTTAAGTGGAGTTGTTTTTAGCTTTTCAAGAGTCGAACAACTCCCTACTCACTCTCCAGACTGCCTTACCCTTCTTTCTTCGGACTTTGAGCTTTAGGCTTTCCACCATCTTTGTTCCCGTTTCCGCTTTTTCCTTTCTTGTAAAACTTCTTCTTTCCAGAATACCTTTTGTTTTTAGAGCGGGCTGGGGCTTCTTTCCATTCTGGTCCGGGGGCAAAGCCTTCGGGTAATTCTAATTTTGGGATAGAATTTTCGATTAACTTCTCGATGTTGCGTACGCGGAACATGTCTTTTTCGTTCACCAAAGTAAAGGCTTCTCCCTTTGTGTTGGCACGGGCTGTTCTACCTACACGGTGTACGTAATCGGCTGCGTCATGCGGTACATCATAGTTGATGACCATGTTGATTTCTTTGATGTCAATACCACGACTCATCACATCAGTAGCCACCAAAATACGTATGCGCTTAGACCTAAATCCACGCAATACTTCTTCTCGTTTGTCTTGTTCTAGGTTAGATGAAATTCCCTTGGCTTTAAAACCATTTTGGTTGAGCGACTTCACAATTTCACTCACCTTACTCTTCGATGAGGTAAAGATGATAATGGAATCGTAATCTTTTCTATCTGCAAAAATATGTTTAAGGATGTCTAACTTTTGGTTGTCGTGTACCAAGTAGATTTTATGATCTACACCTTCTGCAGGTTTGGCAATTCCCAAACGAATTTCTGTATGATCATTTAAAATACGTGTAGCTAAGCCCATCAAACTTTTGGCCATAGTGGCACTAAACATAAGGGTTTGGTGCTTTTTGGGCAAGTAAGAAATGATGGATTTTAAATCGTCGATGAAGCCCATGTCTAACATACGGTCGGCTTCATCTAAAACCAGGTGCTTCACGTGTTTAAAGTTTACGTGACCCATTTTTAAATGCGATAACAATTTACCGGGCGTTGCAACAATGATGTCTGTTCCTTTAGAAAGCGCTTCCTTTTGCTCCGACCAATCGGCACCGTCTCCACCACCATAAATGGCTTTAGAACCCACAGAAATAAAATAAGACAAGCCTTGAATTTGTTGTTCAATTTGAACGGCCAATTCACGCGTTGGAACGATGATAAGTGTATCTATATTGGTGTCTTGTTTTCCAACTAATTTGTTGAGTATAGGCAAAACGAAGGCCGCTGTTTTTCCCGTTCCAGTTTGGGCACAGGCCAAAACATCTTTGTTTTCTAAGATTAAAGGAATGGCTTGTTCTTGAATGGGTGTTGCCGTTTCAAAGCCCATGTAATCTAAGGCACTTACGAGCTCGTCGTTTAAGTTTAATTCTGTGAATTTCATTGGGTTTAAAGATAAGGAGATAATTGGAAACCTGCTCCGAATTTGTGGATTGTTCATTTTTTCATCTCCACCAGAATTAAACAATGGTTCTAGTTATAGGTTCCCGTGCGGAGTCGAGTTGCCGAATATTAAGTATAGGTTGAAATTTTGCCAACCTACAATATGACAAACCATTTAACTTTTTTATCTAGCCATCTAGAACTCTAACGGTCTAAACATCCGTATCCAATATATGCTGTACACGCCCAACTTCTCCAGTGGTCAATTGCACTTTAATTCCATGAGGGTGTTGCGGACTCTTGGTCAGCAAACGCTTTACTTCTCCTTCGGTAAGTTCACCCGTACGTTGGTGGTGCTTTTGCACAATTTCTACGATGTAACCTACCTTGATGTCTTTGCGAAAAGTCCCTTCACTCATGAATTCTGATTTTGTAACAAAGATAGCGTTTCTACGGTGCTACGAAAGCGCAAGTTCTCCTATCTTTAGTGCTTTATTTTTCACAAATGATTAGAGAAATACAAGTCCAAGATAATGTAGCCATTGCCCAAGTAATTCGCAGAGCTTTGGAAGAATATGGTCAGGCCAAAGAAGGAACGGTTTATACAGACCCAACCACGGATGATTTATTTGAACTTTTTAAAACGGAGGGTTCTGTTTATTTCATTTTGGAATTGGACGGTAAAGTTGTGGGCGGTTGTGGTATTTACCCGACCAAAGGTCTCCCAACAGGCTACGCAGAATTGGTAAAACTCTACCTCAACGCGGATTTAAGAGGGAAAGGTTACGGTAAAGCACTCATGCAAAAAAGCATGGAAGCCGCACAAAAAATGGGTTATACTCACTTGTATTTAGAATCCATACCTGCTTTAAACGAAGCCGTGCATTTGTACGAAAAAGTAGGTTTTGAAAAGTTAGACGCACCGCTGGGAGACTCTGGTCATTTTTCCTGTGATCTTTGGATGGAAAGGCAGCTTTGAGCAAAGACAGTCAAGAGTGTGAGTAGGGAGTAATTAGGATTTTTAGTAAACTTGAACTACACTCTTGAATGAAATAACATCTAAGCGTTTTATTTTTTGAATTCCTCTGCAGTTATTGTCCATTTATTAACCCACGTACCTTTCATTTCTTCTCTGAAATCCATGTTTACTTTTAGGACTTGAATGCGTAATTCGGGGTTATTTAAAACGAATTGCTTTTCGAAGTCAAGAATTTCTCCGCTGAATTTTCCTCTCCAGCTCGAGAAGTAAATGATAAGTGTGTAATCGAAATTTTTATAGTCTTGTTTTATATGATTATAAATGATGGTGTCTTGAGCGAGGTGTTGTGAAGTATCCTGTACTTTCTCCATTTCACTAAAATCTTTCAGAAAAGTATAAGAATTTGCTCTGCAGGTAATGCTATCGGCGTTGGTTTGATTTACGCGAAAACCTTCTTGATCATACAGTTCCCATTTATCAAATGACCAACCGGGTTCTTGTATCTTTTTTACAAGGTTGGAATCGCTTAAAGTGATATACTCCGTTTGCGTAGAAGCATATTTATCATAAAACTTATTGATTTGCTTTTCACTTGCGTAATTGGGAAATATTTTAGCCTTTTTTACGGTCTTAAGCATGACCAATTTACAAGAAGAAAGACTCAACAGAGCGAGTGCGATTAAGATGGTTTTCATGTTTCAAATATAAAAACTCTATTTAAGCAAACATTGAACCATTGAAGAACCGAAACTTTAGCATTGTTCTAAACGTTCTAAAAATCTAAAAGTCTAACCGTCTAAAAATCTCAAACTCTTTCCTATTTTAGAGTTTCCAAAAATTAAAAAACATGAGTACACCCAAAGGCATACCTTCCGTAGATTTAGCAGATTTTGTAAAGGGAACAGCAGCACAGCGCGAGCAGTTTGTGCAGGATCTCGGTAATGCTTACGAAACCATAGGTTTTGTGGCGGTTAAAAATCACGGTATTCCTCAAGATTTAATTGATGCTTTGTACGCAGAAATGAAGGCCTTTTTTGCTTTGCCAACGGAAGTGAAAGCAAAGTATGAAATAGAGGGTATAGGCGGACAACGCGGGTATACATCTTTTGGAAAAGAACACGCCAAAGGGATGAAGGCGGGAGATTTGAAAGAATTCTGGCATTTTGGTCAGTTTGTGGAAGATGGAGACCCCATTAAAGCACAATATATTGATAATGTGGCTGTGGAGGAGTTACCTAACTTTTTGCAAATTGGTAGAGATGCTTACAAGAGTTTTGAGAACAGTGGTCAAGAATTATTGAAAGCCATTGCCTTATTCTTAGGCTTAGAAGAAAACTACTTCCACGAATTTGTGCACAACGGAAACAGCATCTTGCGTCCTTTGCATTACCCACCTATTCAAGGAGAAGTAGAACCTGGAGCCGTAAGAGCAGGTGCGCATGAGGACATCAATTTAATTACCCTTTTGGTTGGAGCTTCGGCAGACGGACTAGAAGTATTGAACAAAAACAACGAATGGGTGGCGGTCACTGAAATTCAAGACCACATCGTTGTAAATGTTGGAGACATGTTGCAACGCTTGACCAACAACAGGTTAAAATCTACAACTCACCGTGTGGTAAACCCACCTGCTGCAGAAATGGGCAAGAGCAGGTATTCAGTACCTTTCTTCTTACACCCCAAACCAAGCATGCCTTTAAACTGTTTGGCATCGTGTATAGATGAGGACAACCCACAACACTACGCAGACATCACCGCAGGAGATTATCTGATGGAAAGGTTGAGGGAGATAGGGCTGGTGAAGTAGGACTATTCAAGAATTTGAAAATTCAACGATTCAAAAATTCATTTCTCGGCTATCGCTCGAGAACCTTTTATTTAAAAATTTAATGATTTAAACATTTAAAGAAATAGAAAAAGGGAACCCAAGTGGTTCCCTTTTTTACTTTAAAGCCTGATTATTTTGGGTTCTCGAGCGGAGTCGAGAGACTAATAATCTACTCGTCTAGGCATCTAGAAATCTAGCAATCTAGACATCTAACCTACATTTTTGTCACAGACGATGCATCCGTAATATCCATGTGATCTATCGTTGGATTTCCTTTGTATTTCAAGCTACTTGCGTCTTTGGCAGTAACTTTCAAAGTTTGGTTTACCGTAAGTTTTGCGCTGCTGGCATCTTTTAAGAAAATATCCAAGTGCTCTACTTCAAATCCGTAGCCTACGAAAGAGGATGCATCTGAGATATTGATTTCCGTTGTGTTACACACGCCCGAAAAATCTACGTGCGAAGCATCACTAATGTTTAAAATGGCATCGTCTAATCTTAATTCGCCTTCGAAATGACTCGCATCTGTTACCTTAGCTTCAAAAGTTGCTGTTTCTAGTGTGTTTTCAAAAATAACGCTACTTGCATCGTGGGCGTCTACGGCTTTTAAATACGGCACGGTGATGTAAGCATTAATCACGGCTCCTTTTCTGAAACTGGTGTTGTGTTTCAATTCAATTTCCAATTCTCCAGAAACCATGGTAACTACGATTCTATCGTGAATGTTTTCATTGGCTTCTATAATTACGCCCTCATTTTCGCTAGAGAAAGTAACGTAAGCATTGATGTTGTCTCTTAATTTTAGTTTCGTAAAACCAGTTATTCCTTTATCCTCTGTGGTTATTGTTGATGATGGGTTGATTTTAAATTTCGAGCAAGAGCTAAATACCAATCCAACCAATGCTATAAGTAATACATAACTTTTCATAATCTTCTTTTTTATAGTAGACAAGGCAAAAAGTGTTTACCCCTACGCGTTAATTAAAAATTTAAAGTTCAAAATTCAAAAAACCAACTTAAAATTTCTTTTTCAAACAGTGACAGCAATGGCAGCGCCCTGAGGTTTGAACTTAGTAAGCGCAAGGAAAAGCTTACGACCACCGGAAGTGAGCTTGCCCTTTTGTGCGACTTGGGTTAAACCTTAGGGACTATAATGGATGGCACGGCCGTTTGCCTAAAACAGTTTGGAGTTTGAGTAAGGAGTATAGAGAAGCTTCAAC
Source organism: Lishizhenia tianjinensis (assembly GCF_900116425.1). Classification (GTDB taxonomy): domain Bacteria; phylum Bacteroidota; class Bacteroidia; order Flavobacteriales_D; family Crocinitomicaceae; genus Lishizhenia; species Lishizhenia tianjinensis. Next base: position 143,999 of record NZ_FPAS01000005.1, read on the forward strand.
TTCTGGTATGTTCGTCTTTTTGAATTTTGATTTTTTCTTTATGAATTAAAGCTTGCCACCTATTCCGGCTATACGTTGTAGTCCCCAATTTTGTTGGGGACTATCCGGGGTGGATTAGAAAAATCTCAAGGCTACATGAGCACCAATCCATGCGTTGGATTTTACGTAAGTATCATGGGTATAGCTATATCCTTTCCAAGGCATCAAATTATCTAAGAATTGTCCGCTTACGGAACTGTAATCTGAAATAGTATGTACGTTCAAGCTTGGACCAAATGCCAAAGCCACTTTCTTAAACATTTGCCAATGGAAACTCATATTTATTTTACCTAAAACGTTGGGGTTTAAATAGTATTCCGTTTGTAAACTACTGGCTTCTAAATCGAAGAACAAGCGCAAACGTTTACTCAAACCAACCGAAGATCCTATTCCATACCCAAAGGTATACACGGGTTGACTTCTTTTGAAACTTGCACCTACTCTAAACGTGTTGTAAAAACTGTGCGATCCGGAGCGGAGTGCAATGTTGGCTTCTGTTATTTCATTGGCAGAAAGTTCTAAGTTGTGATAACCGTGTTTTGAATAAGAGAAGAAACCGATTGTAGGTCCGGAAATACTATCACTAATATTGATAAACCCAATTTGGGCTCCTTTTACGTGGGTAGCAATATTCAGAAATCCTGCGGCTTGTAAACCTCTAACTTCTCCACGAGCTATGTTCATAAAACCAGCCAATTGCGCACCTTTCACGTTGTTGTTGGCATAGTTCATAAAACCAGCTCCTTGCACACCCTTTACTTCTCCTAAAGCTATGTTTGAGAAACCGGCAAATTGTCCGCCCTTAAAAGATCCTTTTGTGTAATTTATCAAACCTCCGAACTGACCACCGCTGAAATTAGCACCATTCAAATTGGTAATACCTGCCATTTGCACACCGCGTTGGTTTCCTCCAACCGCATTAAACAAACCTGCCGATTGGAAATAACTTACGCTATCTACGTTTAAATTGAACAAGGTTGCGACTTCCAATTTGTTTACACCACCCGTAATTCCTCCAAATAAGTTGAAAGAATAATCATAGGTACTGGTGCTACTTAGTTTGCCTGCTGTTCCTACACCTGGCACTACAGAAAACTGCGCTTTACCTTCTAACTTATTAGAGAAGTTTGAGATGTTTGCCTTGTTTTCATCGGACAGTTTAAACCACTTGAAAGATTTTACCTTATCTAGCAATTGATTTTCTTTTAAGGAATCTGTAGCAGTATTTATTGGTGTCATTTCAATGTTGAGTACTGCATATCCATCTGTTGGCCAAAGGATCAAGGTGTCTTTGTAGCCTTGTTTTTTAACGTTGATGTATACCTTTTCAGCACTGGAAACTTGTAAATCATAATAGCCATATTGATCAGATATGGATGAACTCAAAGTCAGGGTATCGTACAAACTCACATAAGGAATTTTGGCTTGTGTAGTTGCATCTACCACATAACCTTGTAGGTGTACCTCTCCAGGTTTGGGAACCGTTGTTTCGCGCAATAGGATATAATTACCTTTTACCTTGTAAGTGATCTTTCCTTGGAAAATATCGTCCAATACCTCACGTGTAGTTTGGTTCTGGTAGGTGCGAGATAAACGTTGGTTTTCGTCTATGGCATCCGTTCTGTAGGCAAAGGTATATTCGCCCATTTTTTCCATTTCATCCAAAACCACTTTTAAGGTAGTAGATTGCAATTGTAAACTTACTTTGCGCTCCAAGGGTGGTAAGGGGTTGCTTTGTCCGAACGCCAGGGCAACATTGATATAACAGCCCAATAGAATTAGCTTAAATACATTCATCTCCGTAAATTTCATATTGGTTATTGTTATACTTCACCTCTAAATCCATCAATTCTTTGATGATGTTTAGTATGGTTGCCAAATCTTCATTTTTAAAGGTCACACTCAATTCACAGTTTTGAATGGCTTCATTTTTAATAATGATGTCCTTTTGGTAGAAAGCGGAGAGAATTTCGGTTACTTCTTTGAGTTTAGTTCCGTCAAATTCAAAGACTTTGTCTTTCCTTGCTTCCACTTTCTCATACTTCTTTACAAGCGCTTCTTTGGCTACATAAAAGGCGCTGTCTCCTTCAATGAGACGTATGTCTTCATCTCCTAACTTTAATTCAACTATACCTTCTGTAACTACAACTTTCACTGTGTCACCTTTGTCTTGAATGTTGAACACCGTTCCTATATCTACCACTTTGAGTTCTTTCACGTGAACGGTAAAGGGCAAATCGTCTTTGTGTTCCACCGCAAATTCTGCACTTCCTTCCAGGGTTAAACTTCTGTTGCTTTTGTCAAAACCTTCGTTGAGCATTATTTTACTGTGCGGTTCTAATTTAACCTTAGAGTTATCCTTCAAGGCAAAAGAAGTGGCTTCCGTACTCGCGGTGTAACTCTCTAAGCTAAAGGTGTTTTGTATGCTGTCATTGATCACGGGTTGTTCAGCTATTTCACTAGGCTCAACTTCATTGTTCCATGTAAATACAGTAAACACCAGGGCAATACTTGCAGCTACAGCTAAGGCACTGTACAACATACGCAGGTTGTTTTTTCCTTTGTTTTGGATTTGACTTTCTACTTTCTGCCAAGCTTCTTTTGTATTCACTGCTTTAAAAACTTCTTGTTGATGCGAAAGCGCAAAGGCTCTTTCATACTCCAAGAACAAGGCTTTGTTGGCAGGGTTTTCATCCATCCAGCTTTGAACTTCCTGGGCGTGTTGTGGTCCTGCTTCTCCTTTTAAAAAAAGAAGAATTAAATTTTCCATGTATGTGTTTTCTTCTACCATCCTCTTAAAATTAAAATGTGAATGATAAAAGCCGGTAGGTATTCTTGTAGCGCCGTGCGCATCAATTTTAAGGCTTTGCCCATTTGATTTTCTACCGTTTTGGTTGAAATGTTGAGTTGATCAGCTATCTCTTTATAGGAGAGTCGTTCCTGTCTGGAAAGCTGAAAAACTTCTCTACACTTGGGGGGTAATGTTTGCATAGCTAATTCTATGGTTTGTTCTAATTCCTTACTTTCTATACCACTGTCTGTTCGTTCAGAACCCGACAAGCTATAGTCTTCTTCTACTTCGCGATGATAATTTTTACGAGCTGCTGAGTTTAAATGATTGAGACTGGCATTGTGTACAGCGCTGTACAAATAGGATTTGGTTTGACCTGTAATTTCCAGTTCTTTTCGTTTTTCCCAAAGCTTGATAAATAGCTTTTGTACTATATCTTCTGCTTCTTCTTGTCGCTTCACCATGGTAAAGGCGTAGCGCGCTAAAGGCTCATAGTATTGGTTAAACCATGCCTCTAAGGTTTGGGAAGTAATCGCTTCAACTAGCTCCATTCTTTATTATCGCTTTGTGTAGTAGACAGCAGAAAGTAAGCATACCCCTATGCGTATTTCAACTTTTTTAAAATTAAGGCAAAAAAAAGAGGAAAACTGTGTTTCCTCCTTTAAATATTTGGTGTGAGAAGTGCTTATTGCTCGTTTCCGATAATCTCAAACAAGGCGTTTAAGTTTGGAGAGATAATTACTTCTATTCTTCTGTTCTTTGCTTTATCCGTTTCGCTTACAGGGTGGAATTGAGATCTACCTGAGGCACTTAAGATAGCTGGATTGATGTCAGAATTTGCCAACATGATTTCAACTACAGCTGTAGCTCTTAATACAGATAATTCCCAGTTGTTTTTTGGGTGTTTTGCACTGTTTAAAGCATCAGCATCTGTGTGACCTTCAACAATGATTTCTAAATCATCATCACCTTGTATTGCTTTAGCCAATTCTATGATCGCTTTTTGTCCTTCTGACTCAACATTTGTAGAACCAGAAGCAAACAACAATTTCGCTTCAAGACTTACGTATATTTTTCCATCTTTTTGCTCTACGGTTAATCCTTTATCGTTGAATCCGTGAAGGGCTTCAGCTACTTTGTTTTTCAGAGCTGAAACTGCAGCATCTTGTCGCGCAATGATTTCCTCTAATTCTTTTACACGTTGCTCTCTATCTACCAACAACTTTTGCTTTCTTCCTAACTCATCCTCCAATTTTAAAAGAGCATCCTCTTTACGCTGTGCTTCTAAAATACTTGCTTCTAAGTTGGCTTGTAATTTTGCAGTTTCTATTGCATCTCTAGATCTAGAAAGGGTGAACTCTTTTTCTAAAGTCGTGTTGAGTTCTACCATTTTATCGTACTGCGTTTGTAAGACACGGTAGTCTACACCCATTTTTAAGGTGTCTTTCTTCAACTGTGTTACTTCAGCGCGTAAAACATCTCTTTCTTCAGTAAGGTTTTTTGCTTTGGCCTCATTATCTATGGCCATTGTCTTGTATTTTTCAAGCTCTTGACTACACGCTTGTTCCTTGCTTAATAAATCTTGGTATTTCTGAGGAGTTACACAAGAGGCAACAATTAATCCTATACCTAGTATGCTAACAATAGACTTCATAACTGATTATTTTAAACAAAGATGCGAAGGATTATAGGTCCCTCGCATCTAAAATTTTAATGTTATAAACAGTTGAATATGAATAGGTGCTTATTGTTGCTCCTTTTCTAATTCCGTTAGTATTTTCTTTTTCTTTTCTAATTCCGTTTTCAGAATGTTTATTTTTTGTTCTGCTTCGGTAATCTTTTGCTTTTTAGCATCGTGCTCTTCTTGAGAGATTTCTTTGTTTTCTAAAAGAATTCGAATCTTTTCACGCGCTTCTCTTACTCTCTCTTCTCCAGTGGCAATTGTTACTTCGCTTTCTTCGATTTCTTGTTCAAGTTCAGCCTTTGCTTTTTTGGCATCTTCCGCTCGTTTTTGTCCGAACTCTCTTCCACTTAAATCACCCTTGTTTTTACCGTAGGCATTACCTTTTCCTGGGTGTTCTTTGTCTTTACCTTTTGCTTTGTCCGACTTATCCTTTTCCTTATCCTTGTCTTTCTCTTCTTTATCGTCGTCGTCGTTTTCTGCTTTTTGCTCTTTCTTTTCTTTTTCTTTCTCTACGAACTCTGATTTTTCAGCCTTCTTTTCTTTCCCTTTTCCCTGAGGTCCTTGAGCAAAACTAAACTGGTTCATCCCCATGAATAGGAGGAGGGCAAACAATACTTTTATTAACTTTTTCATCTTCTTAAATTTTATAGACTATCTAATTCGTGCAGTGCTTCAGCGGCATCGTCGTTATACTTTTTCAATTCATCTGTTGCCGTTGAAAGCTCTTGAATTACCTCCTCATTTTTTTCAATTTGTGCACTTTCTTCAGGAGTTAATTCTGCTTCATTAGAAGTTGTGTTTGACGTACAGGAAAGCATGAATAATGCCAATCCTAAAAAGATCAATCCTTTTTTCATAATATCAAGTTTTGATGGAAGATACGATATTTTTGGAAAAAAGTTGGTAGCAATTAATAATCGTCCTTAGCTAATCGCTCTTCGATTTCTTTGAGGTTCTCCATTTTTTTAGGACGACGCGTTTCTATAGATGTCTTGGTAAAATACTTGTGCATTTTTAAGAAAGCCACCTGCATCATATCCCATTCTTTAGCACTAGCTATTTTACCATGTTCCATCAATTCTTGCTTCAATTTGTCGGCAATTTCATGGAAATCGTCTCTACCTAAATAATCTAAATCTGCGTCACAAATAATTTCCTCTAAGTGATTTTTAGGGTTGTGAGGTATGGCAGTAGAGTAGATCAATTCCTTAATTCGAGCAATGTCCTCTTCCGTATAACCGTATTCAGGCAAAACTTCTTCGGCCATGCGCGCCCCTATGGGTTCATTCTTTTCGTATTGCTCAATAAACCCAGCATCGTGGTAAGACGCTGCAGATTTCAACAAGAACAAATCTTTATCTGTAATTCCTTCTCCAATGGCAATACGCTCGGCCTGACGTGTTACGTCTATGGTATGAGCCACACTGTGGTAATGTAAATTCGGAGAAAGTCTTTTCTTGAGCATGCGCATAATTTTACGCTCTGCATTCATGTAATTAATGGAAGAAAAGTGGTGCAAATTCACCAATTTGTAGAAGGCTTCATTGGGTAGAATTCCTTCTCCGTTTACAGAAAGTTCAGGCTTGATGCTGTCTACAAAGTACATATCAATTTTTCCCTTACTTTTCGATTCTGCAATACCTGCAAAAGAACATTCAAAGTAGGCTTCTATGTGTTCGAAAGTGGATCCTGTAATGGCTATTCTTCCCGGTTGTGAAAGTCGCTCCATACGCTGGGCATGGTTCACGGTTTTTCCCCATACGTCGTAGGCAAAACGCTTGGTTCCTATAATACCTGCAGATACAGGGCCTGTGTTTATACCTATCCTAACCTTCCATTGTATATCTCCCGTTTCTTTCGCTCTTTCTTGTTCTTCTTTAACGAATTCTCTAATTTTTAGGGCAGCTAAAACGGTGTCTATAGGATTGGTCTTGTTGCGTATAGGAACCCCACCCGCACACATGTAAGCATCACCTATGGTTTTGATTTTTTCCAAATCGTGTTGCCCAATGATGTCGTCAAACTTTCTAAAGTACCTGTCTAAAATAGAAACCAATTCTTGCGGTTCTAGGTTGTCTGAAATAGTGGTAAAGCCAACAAAATCGGTAAACATTACAGATACCGTTTCGTAACCACGGGCATTGGCTTTTCCTTCTCGTTTTAGTTGGGTTAAGGTATCCGAAGGTAAGACATTACGCAAAATACTGTCCGATTGATTCTTCTGTTCTTCAACCTTGTCTTTTTGCTTTTCTATCTTGGCTTTTTGTTCCTCAATTTTCTTTTTCTGCTTCTCAATTTCTCGGTTCTTTTCTTCGAGTTCGTGGGTACGTTCTTTTATGCGCAACTCAAGAATTACCTGCTCTCTACGGGCTGTATCTATACGTTTTCTGATGTAGATGAAAATGAACAAAGCAAATAAGAGTGCTACGGTAATTCTAAACCACCACGTCATCCAAAAGGCCTTTTCTACCATGATGGTAATACTTGCCGGCAAACTTGTCCATTCACCATTTCCACGACGCGCATAGACGTGCAGGGTGTAGATTCCTGGAGAAATACTGGTAAAACGAATTTGGTTTTCATCCCCTAAAAGTTCTTCCACCTCGTCATCTCCTTTGAGTTTGTACTTGTAGTTAATTTGTTGTGGATTGGAAAAATCATCAGCGTAGAAACTTAAACTCAAGGTTCTGTGGTTGTAAGGAACGGTTATAGTTTTGGTAAGTGCTAAGTTTTGGGCTAAATAATCTGTGTTGCCCGGAATAATTTTTTCGTTCTCCAACCATAAACTCGAGAAGTATACATTCATGCGTTTGTATACTTGGTTCAATTTAGAAGGATGGAAGTAATTGTAACCCATGATACCACCGAAATAAATATTACCCTGGGCATCTTGGTAAGCGGCATTCATGTTGAATTCATCACTCAACAAACCATCTTCTTCTGTATATGAGGTGAATTTGTTTTTCGGGATGGAATATTTAATAATACCGCGGTTAGAGGATAAAAAGAGGTCTTTTCCATCGGTAGATTTTATACCGTAAATCACTTCATTGGGTAGTCCTTGCGCCTTGGTAAAGCTTTTAATTTCTTCTGTTTTTTGGTTAAAATAGTGTAGTCCTCCACCCAAAGTTCCAAACCAATATTCATCGGCGTTAGGTTGATATACCGTAGTAATGTAATCTTGTATGGTCAGTTTTATTTTGCGGTAAAAATTAGGCTGCTCGGCTATGAACTCACCTTTTTTATTGTAGCGCAACTCATACAAAGAACCTGAGCTTGGAGCTGTATAGAATTTACCGTCTAAGGATTTGAAAATTAAACGACAACTACCCGGACCTATGGTTTCACCATCATTGAGTTTATGCACCAAAAATTTCCAAGTATCTGTAGATTTAAACCAAACGGCAACTCCACCTTTGGTACCAAAGAGGTAAGTGTCTTCATCAAAGGCCTCTATATCGTAAATCAAATTAAAACCAGGTGGTCGATTTGAAGGCATTTGAATACGCTTAAAGCTGTAATTGTTATAATCAGTGGTGTCTATAATTAAGTGAAACAAACCGTCGTCATTACCTACCAATAAATTTCCGTTGTGCATTTCGTGGAGGGATAGGGAAGGGTGACTCGCCATTTGCTCTCCCGTAGAGGATAGTCGGGTATAATGGTAAAACCTTCGTTGCTTATGGTGATACATGCTCACGCCTTTGTCTGTAGCCACATAAAGGTTTTGGTTGTTTTCATTTTTGGTTAAGCTCCAAACCGATAAGGTGTTTAGTCCCTTTTGCGGATTAGTAGATATTCCCACCGAAACAAATTCCTTTTGCATGGGGTTATAACTCGAAATACCGCGGTTAGATCCCACCCAAATTACACCTCTTAGGTCTTCATAGATAAAATTAATATGGTTATCGGCGATTGCGTTCTTTTGAAAAAAATCGGCCATGAAAATTTCAGGAACTTGATCTTTTTTGTTTCTGTTTACACGAACAAAACCATTTTTTGCCGAAGCCAAATAGAGGGTTTCTTGGTTGAAATGTAAATCTTGTATATCAAACTTAAGGAGTTGTTCAGAGAAAACGTGCAGACTTTCATCCTTTAAATTATAGGTAAACAACCCATTGGTGGTACAAATAAATAAACTGTCTTTGCTAAACTTTTTAATTTTGTTGATGCGAGAATTTGGAGCAAGTTGCGTTTTTAATTCTACCAATTCCTCATCAGCGATGTTGTATTGAAATATGCGTCCGAATTGTGTAGATAAAATAAGTTCATTTTTATTACCTTCTTCTATACTGTTGATCCCACTTCTCAGAAAAACAGGCTTTTTAACTTTTAAAAACTTCTTTCCTTTTTCTTGGGTTAATACCAGTAGTCTACCGTCTTCAGTTCCTGCCCAAATTTCATCATTTAAAAAAGCCAAGGTATTGACCTCCTTACGGGCTCCACTTTCAGAGTAAACGGTTTCGAAAGATTGAAGAAAAGGGTTGTAGATAATAACCCCTTTGTAGGTTCCAAAGTAAAGGTAGCCCCTCTTGTCTTTGGTTGCACAAAGAATAAACTCATTCTCTATTCCTTTGGTTTCCCCCGAAGTGAATACATCAAATTTACTTCCATTGAAACGGTTCAAACCATCTTGGGTACCTATCCATAACGCACCGAAATTATCTTGTATCATGGCCGTACTCACACTCTGAGATAAACCATCTTTAATCGTGTAATTATTAAACTGTATGTTTTCCTGACCTATCGCAGAAGATAGGCATAAGAGTAGGGTGAGGAAAACCAATATTTGTTTCATTCTATACGGTATAGATACGTGCGTTTCTTAGACAAAGATAGGGTGTTTGGTGAAATAAAGAAGGACAAAGAAATTGAAAGCGCAAAAGAAAAGCCGTATCCCAAAGAATACGGCTCAAATATGATTAAAAACGAGTATTAATTTCCTGCTCCAGGACCAGCAGCTTCTGGTGCAATTGCAGCATTTTCTAAATCTCTATCGAACAAGTAAAGTCCACCCTTATCTTGACCAATTAATTTCAATTTATCCAAAATAGTTCTTGCCAAAGCTTCTTCCTCTAACTGCTCTGTAACATACCATTGCATAAAGTTGTGTGTAGAGTAATCTTTTTCCTGTAAACATACATCCACCACTTCGTTAATGCTTTCTGTTACCATAATTTCATGCTCCAACAACAATTCAAAAACACGTTCTAAATTGTCGAATTCTTGTGGCGGTTGCTCAACAGAAGGAATTATAGCTTTTCCTCCACGCTCGTTAACAAATTTCACCAATTTCAACATGTGGAAACGCTCTTCATCAGAGTGTGTGTACATGAATTTTGCTGTTCCATTCAATCCGTTTGCCTCTGCCCAAGATGCCATGGCCAAGTAAAATTGAGATGAAGATGATTCTTTAACTATTTGCTCGTTTAATTTTTGTTCTACTCTTGCGTTCATATTGTGGGTATGTTTATTTGTATCAAATTTAACATTTATCTACTAAACAGCTAGTGTGCCTGCTTTGTTTAGATTCATTTTAGAGAACCAAGCGCGTGAAACCCTAATATCAATTTTAAATGTTGAATTTTGATTTTCGAATGTTGAATTAAAAGGAGGGGCTTTTAACGGGCTATACGCTATAGTCCTTTGTTGCTTTTGTTTTGCGTTAAAACCTACACCAAGCTTCTAAAGTCGCTTTCTGTAGGCTAAACTCCAATACAAAAGCACCTGCAGGCCTGCCGCTGCTATCCCTAAGCCAGTTAATCTTTCTCAGGCATAAAAAAAGGGTGATACATTAGTACCACCCTTCTATATTTTTCAAAAGCTATCCTTAGATGGCTTCGATAATTGCGTTTAAAGTTGCACTTGGACGCATAGCTTTGTTCACCAAATCAACTGATGGGTAGTAGTACCCTTTGATTTCTTGCGCTTCACCTTGTGCAGCATTTAATTCCTCAATAATTTTTGCTTCGTTTGCAGCCATATCTGCGTAAACTTTAGCAAAAGTTGCTTTCATATCTGCATCTTCGTCTTGCGCAGCCATTGCTTCTGCCCAGTACATTGCTAAATAGAAGTGAGATCCTCGGTTGTCTAACTCATTCACCTTACGTTTTGGCGATTTGTCGTTCAATAAGAATTTCTCTGTTGCTTTATCTAATGCAGTAGCCAATACGATAGCTCTGTTGTTGTTGTATTTCTCTCCTAAGTGCTCTAAAGAAACCGCTAAGGCTAAGAACTCTCCTAAAGAATCCCATCTTAGGTGACCTTCTTTCACAAACTGTTGAACGTGCTTCGGTGCAGAACCTCCCGCTCCAGTTTCAAACAATCCACCTCCGTTCATCAATGGAACAATAGATAACATTTTTGCAGATGTTCCTAATTCTAAAATTGGGAATAAATCTGTTAAGTAATCTCTCAATACGTTACCTGTAACAGAAATTGTATTTTCTCCAGCTTTTACTCTATCCAAAGTGTAGATTGTAGCATCGTATGGAGTTTTGATCATGATTTCTAATCCAGAAGTATCGTGGTCTTTCAAGTACATGTTTACTTTCTTGATCAATTCAGCATCGTGCGCTCTGTTCTCATCTAACCAGAAAATTGCTGGCCATCCTGTAGCTCTAGAACGTGTAACAGCTAATTTAACCCAGTCTTGGATAGGTGCATCTTTAACTTGACACATTCTCCAGATATCTCCAGCTTCTACATCGTGCTCAATAATTGTGTTTCCAGCTGCATCCACTACACACACTTTTCCATTTTCTGACATTTGGAAAGTCTTGTCGTGAGAACCGTACTCCTCAGCTTTTTGTGCCATCAATCCTACGTTAGGAACAGTTCCCATAGTTGTTGGATCAAATGCACCATTTTCTTTACAGAAGTCTATTGTCGCTTGGTAAATTCCTGCGTAAGATCTGTCTGGAATAACTGCCTTCGTATCTTTTGGATTTCCATCAGGTCCCCACATTTGTCCTGAATTTCTAATCATCGCTGGCATAGAAGCATCGATAATTACATCAGAAGGAACGTGAAGGTTAGTAATTCCGTTATCAGAATCAACCATAGCTAAAGCAGGTTGTTTTCCGTAGATAGTTTCAATAGCGCTCAACAATTCTGCTTTTTCGTCTGCAGAAAGTTTTTCCATTTGCGTGTATAAATCACCCAAACCATTGTTAGCATCGAAACCTAATTTTTCCATTAATGGAGCGTGAGAAGTGTACAAGTCTTCAAAGAAAACCTCTACCAAAGATCCAAATAAAATAGGATCACTCACTTTCATCATTGTTGCTTTAAGGTGTACAGAGAATAATACATCCTTTTCTTTCGCGTCAACGATTTGTTTTTTGTAGAAAGCTCTCAATTGGTTCATGCTCATTACAGAAGCATCAATAATTTCACCTTCTAAAAGGTTTAAACCTTCTTTCAATATAGTCTCTCCGTTTGCACCTTTAAAAACGATGTTTACCGTTTCTGGCTTAGAAGTAGTGTAAGATTTTTCAGAACCGTAGAAATCTCCACCTTCCATACTTGAAACGTGAGATTTAGAATCTTTTGCCCATGCACCCATAGAGTGAGGGTTGTTTTTCGCGTAATTTTTAACAGCCTGTGGTGCACGTCTGTCTGAGTTACCTTCTCTCAAAACAGGGTTTACAGCACTACCTTTAACTTTGTTGTATAAGGCTTGAACCTTTTTCTCCTCATCTGTTTGAGGGTTTTCAGGGTAATTTGGTAAAGCAAATCCTTGTGCTTGTAATTCTGCAATTGCCGCAGTTAACTGTGGAATAGAAGCAGAAATATTTGGAAGTTTAATGATGTTTGCTTCTGGTGTTTTTGCTAATTCACCTAATTCTGCTAATGCATCACTAACTTTTTGATCATCGTTTAAGTAGTCTGAGAAATTAGCTAAAATTCTTCCGGCTAACGAAATGTCTCTCGTTTCCATGTTTACATCCGCCTGAGCTGTAAATGCTTCAACGATAGGAAGTAATGAATGTGTTGCTAAAAACGGCGCCTCGTCTGTTTTTGTGTAAATAATTTTTGCTTTCTCTGATGACATAATTAAAATTTTGTAGTGCCCACAAATCTAATAAAATCTTCTTGTTTTTAGGTAGGAATGTGGTGCTTAAAAACAGGACAAAAGTCTAGCAGTTTTAAAACAACGAGATGTATTCCACAAGGATCTTTTCTAGTTTTATCGTCAGATCAAAATCCAGAAAGAATGCGGCAAACAAATTAAGGATGAATGCTTTCCTTTAATTGTTGGTTTTGAAAATCTCTACTAAATCAGAAATTTTATGAATGTTGAGCTTTTTGTAAATACGCTTCACATGCGTGTTCACGGTGAGGTAAGAAATGTTCATTTGGTCGGCAACCTCTTTGCGCGAATATCCTTTCATCAAATGCTCGGTAATTTCTTTTTCCTTTTTGGTAAGTATCTCCACAACATGAGAGATGGTTTCGTCAAACAAAGTTTGCTGACCATTGGCAGTGTTCAAACGAACGATGCCTCGAACTCCGTTGAAATTGAGAACTGATTCAAAACACATACCCGTAGAAAGAACAGGAACACCCTTTTCGTCTAGTTTACTGTAAGAGCTGTATTCTACAATGGGAGTTTTAACCTCGGTAGTTGGATTAAACATGTTGTAGTGCATTTCGAAAACAACTTGTGTAATGTCAATGTCTTTTTGTTCGGCCACAACAGCGTTCATCTTTGGAAATAAACTCGTAGATAAAACCTCAAAATCTATAGGGTCTATAATCTCCGGCAATATACTTACCCCTTTTTTGTAGAAATCTTGAGCACTTTGTCCGGTAAAACTTTTACATACATCATTGATGTAGGCATATTTCATGGAGGTCAAATTCAAGATGTAAAAAATAGAATTGCGGTTAATTCCTGTATTGGCTAAGATTTTAAACTTTTCAATGTATCCTTCTATTTCTTCTTTGGAAATAGTATTGGGATTTTTTATTTCCTCTATGTGCGTTTGTAGGGGTGTTGACATTTTTAATAGCAGTTAAAAAGTGACGATAATACGAACTTATCGCCACTGAAAGTATTAAAAATAGTTTAAATTATCATGACACGCATAGTTTTTTAAACTGCAAGTAAGTAGCGTTTACCTGGTAAACTTTTTACACAACCTTGAAATTCTAGGTTGAGAAGTGTAGTGCTTACTTGACTTACGGGCTGTTTTAAATGATAAGCCAATTCATCTATACTTTGTTCATTTTTATCCCTAAGTAGGTCCACTATATTTTGCTCTTCTGCATTTAATTCTAAAAAGAGAGGGATTTGTACGGCTTCAGGAGCTGATTTTTCCCAATTCATGAGGTAAAATAAATCTTCAGAAGAGCTAATGAGATGGGCGCGTTGCAGGCGTATGAGTTTGTTGCATCCTTTGGAATAGGGTTTATTTACATCACCAGGAAAAGCAAATACATCTCTGTTGTAATCATTCGCGAGGTAGGCGGTAATGAGGGAACCACCTTTTTCACCACTTTCAACAACTATGGTAGCGTCACACATACCGGCAACAATTCTATTTCGGGTGGGGAAGTTTTCTCTATCGGGTTTTGTACCTGGAAGAAATTCGGTAAGCAAACCTCCTTTAGCCATCATTTGTTGGGCTGTGTTTTTGTGTATGGCCGGGTAAATTCTATCCAAACCATGTCCTAAAACACCTACAGTAGAAAGTCCGTAATTGACACAAAGTTTATGGGCGTGTATGTCTATACCATAGGCTAAACCAGAAACCACTTGTAACTTGTGTTCGGCAAATTTTTGTATCAATTCCTCAACAAGCATTTTACCGTAAGGTGTTGCGTTTCGCGTTCCTACAATGGCAACTGTTTTGGGATAATCAAAATCTAAGTTTCCTTTTCCAAATAGGAGTAAAGGTGCATCTGCACAATGTTTTAATCTTCTAGGATAAAGAGGAGATAGGTAGTTAAAAACGGAGAGGTCTTCACGGGTGAGAAAGTCGAGATATTCTTCTGCTTCCTTTAAAGCTTCCTTTCTTTTTATTTTTTGAACAAGCTTATCACTGGCACCTTCTAAATTTTTCAGTTGCACCTTACTTAAGCTGTAAAAGTTTTCTATTCCTCCACTTTGGGCAATAAGACTTTTGGCGGTTTTAATTCCTATTCCTTTCATAAATTGAAAGCCGAGGAACAATTTCAATTCTTCTTTTGTCATTACAATTAGGTTGATGTGAGCATGTTGCTTCTTTTAAAGATAAAGAAAGTTCTCCAAGCATCAAAAACTAATTCCTTTATCTTTGAAGCCAATCCAAAAACATCAATTATGAAAGTACTGGGGGTAATTCCATCTCGTTACGGTTCTAGCAGGTTTCCCGGAAAACCCTTGATAGATATTAAGGGAAAGTCCATGATACAACGCGTGTATGAAGGAGCTAAACAATCTAGTTTATTGGATGAGTTAGTGGTAGCAACAGATGACCAACGCATTGTAGATGAGGTAGAGGCTTTTGGAGGAAAAGTGATGTTAACAGCCGCGCATCACCCGAGTGGAACAGATAGATGTGCCGAGGTGGCAGAGCAGTACGCAGATTATGATGTGGTGATCAACATACAAGGAGATGAACCTTTGGTAAATCCAAAACAATTGGATGCCTTGTTGGCAGTGTTTAAAGATTCAAAAGTAGAGATAGCTACTCTCGCTACACGTAACATTTCGGAGGAGGATGTACAAAACCCAAATCGTATAAAATTAGTGTGTAATGCAGAGCAAGAGGCCTTGTATTTTTCGAGAAGTGCTATTCCTAATCAACACCATGCCAAGCAAAGTGCTTTGGAAAACTTCCCCTTCTTTAAACACATAGGATTGTATGCATACAAGACAGAAGTTTTAATGAAATTGACACAATTAGAACCAAGTCTTTTGGAGCAAGTGGAGTCTTTAGAACAATTGAGGTGGATGTATTATGGGTATAAAATTAAAGTGGTAGAAACTGATTTAGAGACCCCAAACATAGACACACCAGATGATTTGGAAAAAGTATTGCAATTTTTAGAAGATTAGCGCAACTTTTTTCCATTGGTGGCGTAGACTTTCTACTCCAAATTGAGTATTTTTGTTAGGAATGAAGCAGGTAAACGAGGCGATAGCAGAACTATTATTAAGACACAATTGTGTGATCATCCCCAACTTTGGTGGATTCATTGCCAATGTGCTTAATGCTCAAATAGATTTAAATCAAGGAAGAATAGAGGCGCCTAAAAAGGCCCTTACTTTTAATACAAACCTGATCAACAACGACGGTTTATTAGCCAACTATATGGCCAATAAAAACCAATGGAGTTTTGAGCAGGCAAGTACAACCATTCAAGAAGAGGTTGTAACTTGGAAACAACAATTGAAGCAAGGAGAGCGCGTGGAAATCGAACGTGTAGGTTTCTTGTATTTCGATAAAGAACAGAACCTCAATTTTGAACAAGACAGATTCTTTAACTTGTTGTTGTCTTCTTATGGTTTAAGCGATGTTAATTTCGTTCAACCTGCCAAAGAAGAAAAAACAGCTCCGGCTTTAACCGCTGTAAAAGCAATTGAGGAGGAAAAAGAAGAGAAAACACCTATCATTTCTATAGGGAAAGCAGAAGAAATAAGAACGGTTGCAGAGCAAGAGGTAGAACAACCAACAAAGCGTAAGCGTGCGTTCTGGAAGTATGCAGCGGCTGCGGCATTTATTCCCGTTGCCTTCTATTCTTATTGGATACCGACACAAACGGATGTTTTACAATCAGGAGTTGTGTTGAAAGGAGATTTTAATCCTTTTGTACAACCAGAGCTAAAACAATACGATCCTGCAAATTCACCCGTATTAGAAGTTGAGCGTTTAGCACCAGAAAAATCTTTGGAAGAGATTATGAATGAACTTCCGGAGGGTGTGGAAACCTATACCTTCCCTGTAGACGATTACTTCTACTTAACGGTAAAAAAAGAAAGCACTGAAACTATTCCAACGCAAGTTGAAAAGGTTGAAGAGGTTTCTACTCCTGTAGCAAAAGAAGAAAGTGTTGCCACTACTTACAGTCGTCATTTAATAGCTGGGTGTTTTACAGAAAAAGAAAATGCCGAAAGTTTGGTAAATGCGCTTAAAAATGATGGCTTGAATGCTTTCGTTTTGGATTATCACAAAGGTTTGTACAGAGTGAGTGCTGCGCAAAGCAATGATAGAGAAGAGGCATTGGCCCTAAAGAAGAAATTACAAGGATCAGGTGTAATCACTTGGTTACTTCATCTATAATAATTTAAATGCTCCTTTTCGGAGCATTTTTTAATTCAATACATTTTATATGAAAAAATCTGTGTTAATGTTAGGTGCTTTGGCGCTTACATTTAATTCTTTTAGTCAAGATTTCACAACGAACAGTGAAACGTCACAATACAAATTTGAGAAAGTGGCACATTTGGATGCTACACCTGTACAATCTCAAGGGTATACAGGTACTTGTTGGAGTTTTTCAGCCTTGTCTTTCTTTGAGTCAGAAATGATAAGAATGGGGAAGAAAGATGTTCCACAATTGTCTGAAATGTATGTAGCGCGTAAAGCTTACGAAGGAAAAGCAGAAAAATACATCCGTATGGATGGGAAAACAAACTTCTCACAAGGTGGTGCTTTTCATGATATTCCTTGGGTATTTAGAAACCACGGATTGGTTCCTGCAGAAGCTTATGAGGGATTGAACTATGGTACTGATAAGCACAACCACAGCGAAATGTTTGCTGGTTTAGAAGGTTTTGTAAAAGGAATCATGTCTACCGTAGGTTCTACAGGTTTAACGAGTTCTTGGAAGGCTGGTTTTGCAGCCATCTTGGATGCTTATTTGGGAGAAGATCCAACAAACTTTACGTACAAGGGTAAAGAATATACGCCACGTTCTTTTGCAGATGAAACAGGCTTAAAAATGGATGATTATGTTTCTTTAACTTCATTCACAAACCATCCTTTGAACCAACAATGTTTCTTAGCGATTCAAGATAACTGGGCTTGGGGAAGTTCTTACAATGTAAGTTTAGAGGACCTCGTAAGTGCAACAGAAGAAGCCTTGAAAAATGGTTATACTGTTGCTTGGGGAGCTGATGTTTCTGAAAAAGGATTCTCTTTTAGAGATGGATTAGCAATAGTACCCGCAGATGAATCTACCATTCAAGTTAGAGGTAGAGACAATAGAAATTATTCGGATGCAGGAGCAGAGAAGATTTCAAATGCTTTTGATACACCTGTTGCAGAAAAAGAAATAACTGCGGAGCTTCGTCAGAAAGGTTATGATAATAAAACGACTACGGATGACCACGGTATGCACATTACAGGTTTGTACAAAGAAGCGAATGGAACTCCTTACTTCTTAGTGAAAAATAGTTGGGGAACAGGTAATTACCCAGAAGGTTACTTATACGTTTCTGCTAACTACTTTAAATGGAAGACCATCAATGTTTACTTGCATAAAGATGCATTGACCAAAGAAATGAAGAAGAAATTGAATTTATAATTTCGTTCAACTAAAAATGTGAAAAGCCTTCCTTCGGGGAGGCTTTTTTTATGCAATGGCCTGCTATGATTTGTATTTGTGATGGCAAAATGAATATTTGATTTTGTGTATAACTAATAATGTCGTAACTTGTGTATAACAACTAAACGTATTGATTATGCAACGATTAACTCCAGCAGAGGAGAAGGTTATGCTCAAATTATGGCAACTGGAGGTTGCCGTAGTGAAAGACATTCTAGAGCTTTATGAAAAGCCCAGACCTTCGTACAACACAGTTTCTACCATTGTGAGGATACTCGAAAAAAAGAAATTTATTGAACACAAAAAGAAAGGACGAGGTTACATTTATATGCCGCGCGTTACGAAAATGGACTACAGTGAGTATCTCATTTCCTTTCTAAAAGTCAATTATTTCGACAATGATGTAGAAAAATTTAAAGCTGCAATAGTGTAATAAGCTTACGGAACAGAACAAAAACTGATGGCCAACAAAATTATACCGCCATCGATTAAACCTGAGTAAAAGAGCTCAGGTTTATTTTTTGTAGTAAGTTGTATCAATACCGCCTGATAAATTAAAGCAATCGTTAATAGACTTTGTTGCAATAAATTTGTGCTTAAGTAAGAAAAGATACAAGCAGATGAAATCAAGGTAATGAGTGCTATTTTCTTGGCTAAATCAATTCCAAAAACTTGAGGAACCGTTTTGCTGTTGGGATCATCATAGTTTAAATCTCTAATGTCAAATGGTACGGTAATGGCCAAAATGTAGAGGTAAAATGCTGCGCCGAATAAGAAACTATTCCAACTTAAAAGCTCTTCGTTTAAGGCCGGAAAAATGCAAGTAGAGCTTACCCAAACGAGGGCAATAAGGTGAATCTTTACGTGTGGAATTTCTCTCAAATTTTTAAGGTTACCCAATTTTAAGGCGTAGAATATGGAGATAAAGGCTAGGGGAATAAGAAAAATAAAAGAGTGTAAATGGTAAAGGTGTTGGAAGTAAATGATCAAACAAAGTATAGAACTCAATATACTAAGAATGTAAAGTAGTTTGGAATGTTGCTTTAACCAGAGTAAACGGCCGGTGTCCCATTCTTTTTTATCCTGACTCCTTTTTATAATGCGCTGAGCGTTGTAGGTTAGAAGGGTAGCAGAGAAAACGAAAAGGGCATAGTAGAAAGCATTTTCAATATCCTGTTGTACACAAAAAGCATAACTCATACTCGCAGCCGAAAGGCTTACTAAAATATTGGAGTATACTATGAACCGAATGCTTTTCAAAATTCAATTTCTTTGCTTTCGCCAAAGCTATCTAAAGTATCGATTTCTACATCATAGGCGGCTTTAAATCTTACCTGTATAAGCGCATGAAAGTAAATGGAGTCTAATACATAGTACCCTACAATTAAGAGGGAAATTCTGCTGAATTCACTCGCCGAACTTCCAAAAATGTAAAATGCAAGTATGGTTAAAAATGCTCCCGCAGTATGAATAACAAAGGTAAATAGATGAAGTCCCATTTTACTATTTTCCTTTTGAAGTCTGTAATACATTAGAGCAAGGAAAATAATAATGAAGGGCAGTGAAGTGATCAAAGCGACTACGGCAGCAATTAGTCCCATACCTATAGCTTCTAAAGAACCGTTAATAGGGATGGCTAAAAATATAGAGCTCACCAAGCATGCTAAATAGGCTAAAAGAAAATGTCGGGCTTTAAGGTTTTGCTTTTTCATACCCACAAGATAAACAAACAGAAAGTATGGAAAAAGAAAAAGGACCAGTTACCTGATCCTTTTCGTATGCTTTTGTGAGGAATTAACAAAATTGTTTGTAAGCCTCTTTTAAATTTTCAGCAATCATTTCAGCAGTTCCACCTTCGATGTGGTGTCTTTCTAAGAAGTGAACCAATTTACCATCTTTGAACAAAGCAATAGATGGAGATGATGGAGGGTAAGGTAAGAAGTACTTTCTTGCTTGGTTTGTAGCTTCACCGTCAACTCCTGCAAAAACAGTTGTTAAAGCATCTGGTTTTACATCACCTTGAATTGATAATTTAACACCTGGTCTCATGTTACCAGCTGCACATCCACATACAGAGTTTACAACTACTAATAAACTTCCTTCGCTTCCGTTTATTTTATTGTCTACCTCTTCTGCTGTTGTTAATTGTTCAAATCCAACTGAAGTTAAATCTTCTTTCATTGGAGCAACTAATTCTGGAGGGTACATATTTCTCGTTTTTTAATTTTGTACAAAGATAGTAAGCATCTTAACATAGCGGCAAGAAATTACTGTCTGGTGAAGTACATCATTTCAATTCTACAACTCTCCTGCCTCTTGTTTCCTAAATCTCTTATGAAAACGTTGGATGTTTACTTCTGCTATTAAGTCCTCTCCATTTAAAATATGGTCTAACAAATGTTCGCTCAAATAAGGTGCTAACATATAACCTTTTGTACCCAGACCATTAAAAACAAACAAGCCTTTGTGTTTGGGATGTTCGCCTAAAAATGCACGTCTGTCTGGAGAGGTAGGACGTATACCTGTGATGTGTTCGTTGATAGTAAACTTAGCCGTAGAATTTAGGTCATATTTTTCTAAAAGCTCTGCCTTCTTTTCTTCAGTTGGCGTTAAATCAGTAGTGTTCCAATCGAAAGTTGCACCCAGTTTAAAACGTTGGTCACCAACAGGTAATACAAAACATTTACGGTTTAAAATTTCATCTTCACTTAACTCATCAGAGGAAATGTCTAACAATTCTCCTTTGGTTTGACCCAAGGGCAAGTAATTGAACCAAGGGTTTTCCTTGCCTTTATATCCTTCCGCAAACACAATGAAATCAAAGTGCTCTTGCTTGTAGCTTTTTTGTTCAATATCAATGGCTTGATGGTCTATACTTTCATAGCGAAGTAAGCCTTTTCCTTCAAAATAGTCTCTGTTGGCTTTCAAGAAATTTTCGCTGTGTATGTAGCCGCCTTTTAATACAAAACCTTGACCAAAAGTGTCTTTTGCATAAGCAGGATGAGGTTGAGCATCCAATTGTAAATAGGATGAGTATTCAGGATCTTCACTTCTTTCCTTCCACAATTTAGCTTCATCTTCGGAAGAAAATAAGCGTCGAATAGGAATGTGATGAAAGAAAGTGCTTCCCGTTTTTTCTTCGAGGTTTTTATAGAAATTATTGAGGTAGGGAATGAATTCATCTGCTTTCCAACTTTTGAGCATTCTTCGAAAAACAAAAGGATTGATCATACCTGCAGCAACACGTGTACTGTGGTTTTCTTTTTCAGTAATGATTAGAAAATCTTCTCCTCTTTTTTCCAATTGATGTGCGATACTGAGTCCGGCAACACCTCCACCTATAATCAATGTTTTCATACGAGATCAAAAGTAAGCAATCCCTTTCATCAAAGGATGAACAGATATCAGTTTTCCGCGTGATTATTGTGCGTAGGCCAAGGTGTAAATACTTATAGTGAGGTTGGGTACGCTTTCTTTTAAAGTGAGGGCACAGGCTTCTAGGGTGGCACCTGTTGTTAATACATCGTCCACCAATAAAATATGTTTGTTGGCTATGCTTTCTGCGTGCTTTACGTAGAATACTTTGCGCACATTATCTATGCGTTCTGCACGTGATTTTTTGGTTTGTGAACTGTTGTGCTTCCCCTTGTAAAGCACCTTGTCGTAGATGGGGATTTCAAAGACTTCACTCAAACCTTGAGCAAGTAGTTTACTTTGGTTATATCCGCGTTTAAAGTGTTTCTTTTCGTGTAAGGAAACGGGAATGATTCCGTCAAATGCTTCGAAATGAGGAGAAGCTTTCCATTTTTCGGCCATGAGTTGACCCAAGTAAATGGCAAGTTCTTTTCCGTGATTGTATTTTATTTGATGAAGTATATTTTGTGTACTTGAATTGGTTTTGAAATAAAGTAGAGAGAGGACAAGATTTAAATAAACCCGACCGTAAAAAATTTCATTGATATAAGCGTTTTTCCCTTGTTGTTCGAAGTGGGTAAATCGTAGATTATCATGACAATCAATACATAAGCATTTTTGTTGATAAGGGAGGTCCTTTTCACACACAAAACAGCGGTTAGGAAATGGAATTGACAGTAGAGATTCTCCTATTTTCGTAACTTGATAATATAGCTTATTTAATCGAGACAAAAGGCGGTTTTTTTGTTTATTTCTTTAAACAAGTTGATGTTGGAAAATATACTTAAAAATTTCCTAAGATTTTGATTGATAAGTCATTAATTTTATAAAAAGTTCATTAGTAAGTGGTTTTACTGGGCTTCTAAGCGGAGAAAAAATTTCTAAAGAAATTAGATTAATTTTATGTGAATATCTTTTAAGCAGATGTTAATAATCCGGTTTCCTTCCACAAGTCAGGGGTTTACAATCTTCAATGTGGATAAAGTTGGAAAATTGTGAATTTCTTTAGTTGATTGATGTCAAAAAATTAGCAACATTTGTACACGCCTCAAATGAATGACTGATTCGAGAAATTCTTTCCAAATAATTAGAGGACAAGTAAAATTTTAAGACTAATAAACAGGGCAAACAAGAGTTGTTTGCTTATTAGATAAATATTGCACTAAAAAAGGTTAAACAAATGGCACAAAATGAACCAATTTTAGAGGAAAACAAGGACAGATTCGTTCTCTTCCCAATTAAACACGACGACATTTGGTCGTTCTACAAAAAAGCTGAGGCAAGTTTTTGGACTGCTGAGGAAATCGATTTATCTCCAGACTTAATCGACTGGGAAAACAAGTTGAATGACGACGAGCGTCATTTCATCAAGCACGTCTTAGCATTCTTTGCTGCATCAGATGGGATAGTTAACGAAAACTTGGCAGAGAATTTTGTTGCCGAGGTGCAATATACAGAGGCTAAATTCTTCTATGGTTTCCAAATCGCCATGGAGAACATCCACTCAGAAACGTATTCATTATTAATAGATACTTACATTAAAGATTCTAAAGAAAAGAATCAATTGTTCAACGCAATCGAAACGATGGATTGTGTTCGTAAGAAGGCAGATTGGGCTTTGCGTTGGATAGACGAAGGGAGTTTTGCTGAGCGTTTGATCGCGTTTGCAGCAGTAGAGGGTATTTTCTTTTCAGGATCATTTTGTTCTATCTTCTGGTTGAAGAAAAGAGGCTTAATGCCAGGATTATCTTTCTCTAACGAGTTGATCTCAAGAGACGAAGGATTGCACTGTGATTTCGCTTGTTTATTGTACAACAGCCACTTGAATAACAAACTTTCAACAGATACGGTTAAGAGCATCATCTTAGACGCTGTTGAAATTGAAAAAGAATTTATTCTTGAATCTCTTCCTGTACGTTTAATCGGGATGAACTCTGAATTGATGTCGCAATACATTGAGTTCGTTGCTGATAGATTACTTGCGGAGTTAGGATGTGAAAAAGTATTCAATGTATCAAATCCGTTTGATTTCATGGATATGATTTCTATCCAAGGGAAAACTAACTTCTTTGAGAAGAGAGTAGGAGAGTACCAAAAAGCAGGAGTAATGTCAGGAAATGAAGGACAATCATTCTCTATGGATGAGGACTTCTAAGAACCAATTATTGAGAAACACCAAAAACACGCGCCCATGTACGTTATAAAGAGAGACGGAAGAAAAGAGCCGATTAAATTCGACAAAATTACTGCCCGTATTATTAAGCTTTGTTATGGATTAGACCCATTAGTATCTCCAGAAGGAGTAGCTATGAAGGTTATTGAAGGAATCTATGACGGGGTAACCACTACTGAATTAGATAATTTAGCAGCTGAAGTTGCAGCAGCTAAAACAATCGATCACCCAGATTACGCTTTATTAGCATCACGTATTTCTGTATCTAACTTGCACAAGAAGACAAAGAAAACCTTCTCTGAGGCAATGGAAGATTTATACAGATACATTGATCCTAAGACAGGTGAAAACGCTGCTTTGTTAGCCGATGACGTGTACAACGTTATTATGGAAAACAAAGACAGATTAGATTCAAGCATCATTTACGATAGAGATTTCCGTTACGATTACTTCGGTTTCAAAACTTTGGAAAGATCTTACTTATTAAAGTTAGATGGTGAAATAGCTGAACGTCCTCAACATATGTTGATGCGTGTATCTGTAGGTATCCACAAACACGATATCGAAGCAGCTATCAAAACGTATAACTTGATGTCTGAAGGTTGGTTTACTCACGCTACACCAACTTTATTTAACGCCGGAACTCCAAAGCCGCAAATGTCTTCTTGTTTCTTGTTGACAATGAAAGAAGATAGCATCAGCGGTATCTACGACACTTTACAATCATGCGCGCAAATCTCTCAAAGTGCTGGTGGAATTGGATTGGCTATTCACGATATTAGAGCAAAAGGTTCTTATATAAAAGGAACAAATGGTACTTCTAATGGTATCGTTCCTATGTTACGTGTATTTAATGACACGGCACGTTACGTTGACCAAGGTGGAGGTAAACGTAAAGGTTCTTTCGCAATGTACTTGGAACCATGGCATGCGGATGTGTTTGACTTCTTAGATTTGAAGAAAAACCACGGTAAGGAAGAACAAAGAGCAAGAGATTTATTCTACGCACTTTGGATTCCAGACTTGTTCATGAAGCGAGTAGAAGAAAACGGACAATGGACCTTGATGTGTCCTCACGAATGTCCAGGACTTTCTGAAACTTACGGAGATGAGTTCGAAGCATTGTACACAAAGTATGAAGCAGAAGGAAAAGGAAGAAAAACAATCAAAGCACAAGATCTTTGGTTTAAGATATTAGAATCGCAAATCGAAACAGGTACACCTTACATGTTGTACAAAGATGCTGCGAACAAGAAATCTAACCAACAGAATTTAGGGACGATCAAGTCATCTAACTTGTGTACAGAGATTATAGAATACACGGCACCAGACGAGGTAGCTGTATGTAACTTGGCTTCTTTGGCATTGCCGAAGTACGTTGAGGATGGAGTATTTAACCACGATAAATTATTCGAGGTTACTTACCAAGCAGCAGTGAACTTAAATAGAATTATCGACGGAAATTACTACCCAGTACCAGAAGCTGAGAATTCTAACTTACGTCACAGACCAATCGGTTTAGGAGTTCAAGGTTTGGCAGATACGTACATTTTAATGCGTTACCCATTCGATTCTCCTGAAGCAAAACAATTGAACAAGGAGATTTTTGAAACAATTTACTACGCGGCAATGACTGCTTCTAAGGATTTGGCGAAAGTAGAAGGACCTTACCAAACAATTGAAGGGTCTCCAGTTTCAAAAGGAATTTTCCAATTTGATATGTGGGGTGTTACTCCATCTAACAGATGGGAATGGGATGTGTTGAAAGAAGAAGTGAAAGAGCACGGAGTACGTAACTCATTGTTGTTAGCACCAATGCCAACGGCTTCAACTGCACAAATCTTAGGAAACAACGAATGTTTTGAGCCTTACACTTCTAACATTTACACAAGACGTGTATTATCAGGTGAGTTTATTATCGTAAACAAGCACTTGTTAAGAGACTTGGTAAAAGAAGGTTTATGGAACAACGAAATGCGTCAAAAATTGATGGCTTCTAATGGTTCTGTACAAAACATTTCTGAGATTCCACAAGAATTAAAAGACCTATACAAAACAGCATGGGAGTTATCTCAAAAAGAGATTATCGAACAAGCTGCAGATAGAGGAGCTTACATCTGTCAATCTCAATCGTTGAATGTATTTATGGAGAACGCTAACTTCGGTAAGTTAACTTCTATGCACTTCTTCGGATGGAAACAAGGATTGAAAACAGGTATGTACTACTTAAGAACGAAAGCTGCAACAGACGCAATTAAGTTTACAGTAGACAAATCAATTACAGCAGACAAAGTAGTAGCGAAAACGGAAGAACAAAGACAAGCAGAAATTGCATGTTCTTTAGATGATCCGGATAACTGCGAAATGTGTTCAGGATGATATCTGAGGGAAATGATAGGGTCATAATCAAAGGCTTGAGCGGCATAACTCGAAAATTTGAGACCCAGTCATTTTAACAATACTGCGTAAAGGTTAATAATTGTGCCGTTTTTATAAACCACGCAATGCAAACGCCCCATGTTTTTGGGGCGTTTTTTTTGTCTAATTTTTAATGATTTTTTGACATGTGATTCCTGCGTCACTTTCCAATTGAAGCAGATAGACACCAGCAGGAAAGGCTGAGAGGTCAATTTGGTTTATAGGACCATTCGAACATAATTGCCTTAGGAGTAAGTTACCTTGTAAATCTGTTATGGAGCAGGAAGTTAGAGTTTCCGTATTTTTTATCGTTAATAGGTCTTCAACCGGGTTTGGATATACCACGAATGTTTTAGCAAGCGGATTTTCACTATTTAAATACACTTTTGTTCCAATTCTATTGCCACCTATGTTCGCATATATTAGCTCGGCATAAGTGTCATAATTTGTCCATAAATCTGGATAGTATGACTTTCTTTTCTCTGTTTGACCAAAATTTGCTGTGTAGGTATACCCCTCAAAAGTACCGGAGACTTCCCATGTGTAATAAGGAATAATTCTATCTATAAATGGACAGTAGCCCTCAATGTTAAAGGCATCAATTACTTTTTTGTAAGTGGGGTACAAATCGCCGTAAAAATTAACCTCTCCCTGTTGGAATTGATAATGGGTGGTGTATGTTACTGGAGCAGAGGAATAGGCTACTTTGCCACTAACGAAACTAATGGGATTCGGATATTCTACCGTATAATCAATTGTGGTAGTATCTATATTAGCAACCTGGTTGTTATGATATTGGTAGTGAAATACATCTCTGTCCCAGTATATTTCAACATATCCATTATTTTCAACCCTGGAGGTAATAATGTAAGTTACATAGGTTTCTGTAAACGTTCCAACACCAGGAGCCGTTACGCCTTTGTAAATCAAAGTGTCACCAGGCTGCCATGGGTATAATTCATCAAAAGTGATGTGGGGGTAATCTCCATAGATAACTTGGTTTTCATAGCTTCCTATCGCCCTGAATTCTTTTTGTGTTGAAGGGAAATTACGCAAGTTTATAAACGCAGTAAGACCATAATTTTTTGAAAGTTGTATAGGTTCTATCCCAAAATTATGAGTAAGGGAAATCCCTGAATTGTCGTATTTGTGTATGGTGTAAGTTAAAACAGAGTCGAGATTACCGTATATAAGCTCTTCAGATTTATGATCCAGTTTTAAGTAGTAGCTAACCATATTCGTATCGGTATACAGTAAAGTAGAATCACCTATGATTTGTGTGAAATAGGTGGTAATGGCATCCCTATTATTATTTCTAAAGGTGAGTTGAAAACCGTTGTTCTGAAGCGAAGTCAACGTTTCTAAACCTAACCAATTATCAAGGTTGTAGATAACGGCAGGGCTGTAAAAAGAAGCTCCCGATGAGCAGCTGTCTATGTCGCTAGGACTAGGTTCTAAACTACTTAATTGGGTGATGGGTTGTGTTGGGCTATGGAAAAGAAAGGTGGTTTCACCTATTCCGTCCAAAGGTTCAAATTGAATTTTTCCATGAAAGGGGTAGTAATCAAAGTTTTGAGCGCAGGTATAAAAGCTTAATAAGATGAGAATAGTTTGAATTAGAGTTTTCATACAATGTTGATTTGGTGGATACTAAAGGTAGATAACTTTATAGTGTGACTCGTCATTTAATTCAATTTTTTTATTCTTCCCGGAGGTAAGTACTTGTTTAGATTTAATAACAGCTTGACGTTATTGGCTTTGAAATTGAAAATTTTAGATTCGAAATTATCAAGGTGTAGTTCTGAAGTTAAGTCCAATGTTTCATACCGGAAGATTTAGTTGAGATTTGAGAGTGCTTTTGTTTTACTATTTTTGGGGAAAATCAAAACCAAATGAAACTAAGACTATTAGTATTATGTGTGCTTACAGCAGTTGGTAGCGCTGTAGGACAAAAGAAAATACTGGATCACACAGTATACAATGAATGGAATTCTGTACGCAACACAGAGACTTCAAAAAATGGTAAGTGGGTAGCCTATCAAGTTGACCCTCACCGAGGAGACGGAACTTTGTACTGGTACAATACGGATACGAAACATCAAAACGCCGTAGAACGCGCACAAAACCCAGTATTTAGTGCT
Organism: Lishizhenia tianjinensis; assembly: GCF_900116425.1. Lineage (GTDB taxonomy): Bacteria > Bacteroidota > Bacteroidia > Flavobacteriales_D > Crocinitomicaceae > Lishizhenia > Lishizhenia tianjinensis. The sequence goes on from NZ_FPAS01000005.1 coordinate 172,198, forward strand.
AATAGTTCTTTTTTAGTTGCTGGAATATCGCCTGGTTTTGATACACTTAGAACCTTAGAATTAGAGAAGGTTAAAAGACAAAATTGGGTAAAGGATAGTATGGTTGTGGTTTGGTTGGAAAGTGATTCCATTCGAAAATTTGCAAATGTAGCTTCTTACCAGGTTAACGAAAGCAACGATTGGATGGCTTTTTTACGCACCGAAAACCTAGAAAAGGAAGTAGAGAAGAAGCGTTTTAGATTATTTAAAAAGAAAAATAAAGGTCCTGAAATAACAAGTGAAGGAAAACAATTAAATCTATACAACCCTATTACAGGTGCTGACCATAGTTTTGGAGATGTTAGTGATTACGGTTTTGGAAAGAATGGAAAATATTTCTTGTACACCAAAAACCTTAAGATAAATGGAGCAGACAGCAGTTTCATTTTTGTTTTTGATTTGGCTAGTGAGAAGCACCTCACTAAATCTCCGGCATTTACAGCTTTGGGTAATTATGGTATGGACTATGAAGGAAATTTTATCGCCTTCTTGGCCAGTAGAGATACAGTTGAAGAAAATAAAGTTTTTGATTTATACGAATGGGATATAGCGCAAGATCAATTAACGAAACTCGTAGATACAACTACACAAATCCTTTTAGGAAAAACTGTTTCTAATTTCGCAGCACCTTCTTATTCCAGAGATGGAAGTAAGTTGTTTTTTGGAATAGCTGATATTCCAGAACAAGAGCCTGAAGATACTTTGTTGGCTTCGGAAAAAGCAACCTTAGATTTATGGCATTATAAAGATAAGCAGTTACAGCCGCAACAGTTGTTGTATAAATCGTGGGAAGAAAGAAAAACCTTTATGGTAGTTCACCACAGAGGAGATAAGGATGCATTTGTGCTATTAAGTAATGATACCTTGGATGTTAGAATATTGGATCATGGCAACAGTGATGTTGCATTAGGAACTTCGAATGAATCTTACGCTGGAACCTATAATTGGGAGTATCCTTGGCCTTCTGATTACTATGCGGTTGATGTGAAAACTGGGCAAACACGTTTATTGAAGAAAAAGGTGGGATACAACTTCGGTCTCTCTCCACAGGGGAAATATTTCTTGTATTTCGATACGACGGGAATAGTGATTCAAGACCTAAATGTGGGAACTGAAAAGTGTATCACTTGTTTAGCTCCTGGAGTAAATTGGTTAGAAGACATGAATGGTATGCCCGCAATGGCAGGTCCTATTGGCGTAACAGGATATACAGAAAATGAAGAAGGAATTTTGTTGAATTCAGAGTTTGATGTTTGGTATTACGATATAGAGGCACACACCTTGAGAAGAATAACTGAGGGTAAAGAAAATAAGGTGGTTTACCGTATCAACCAATGGGAGCGAGACAGTACGTATTTTGCTGCTGACAATGCTTACGTAAAAGCATTCGATAAAGTGACTAAAGCAGAAGGTGTTTTTACTATAGATTCATTTAAGGAGGATGCAAAAGTAAAAGAGATGTATTTTACAGATCACGCCATAGTATACTTACACAAAGCAGAGGAAGGAAATACAATTGTTTACCGAGAGATGTCTATCAAAGACTACCCGGATGTTAAAGTAACAAAGGATAATTTTAAGTCGACCGAGCAAGTTTCTACCGCAAATCCGCAGCAAAGTGAATACAATTGGGCTACCGTTGAGCAGGTGAATTGGACAAGTTATGCAGGAGATAGTTTAAATGGATTGTTGTACAAACCCGAGAACTATGATTCTACGAAGTCTTACCCATTATTGGTGTATTACTATGAATTGTACTCAGACGAATTGCACAATCATTATGCACCGAGACCAACAGCTTCTATCATATTTGCAACAGAATACGCTTCAGCTGGATACATGGTGTTTTTCCCAGATGTGAGATACGAAGAAGGTCACCCCGCTCAAAGCGCTTACGATTGTATTATGAGTGGAACGGATAAAATTTTGGAATTATACCCGAATGTAGATTCTACCCGTATGGGACTTCAGGGACAAAGTTGGGGTGGTTACCAAACTGCACAATTAATTACGATGACCAATAGATATGCTGCAGCAATGGCGGGAGCGCCAGTATCTAACATGTTCTCAGCTTATGGAGGAATTCGTTGGGGAAGTGGGTTAAACCGTCAATTCCAATATGAAAAAACGCAGTCTAGAATAGGTAAAACGATTTGGGAAGCGCCAGAATTATATGTAGAGAACTCGCCAATTTTCCATTTACCAAATGTGGAGACTCCCGTATTGATTATGCACAATGACAATGATGGAGCAGTTCCATGGTACCAAGGAATTGAGATGTTTGTTGGTTTAAAGCGTTTGGGTAAACCCGTATGGATGTTAAACTACAATGGTGACGGACACAATTTGATGGTGAATGCCAACCGTATGGATTTAAGTATTAGAATGCGTCAATTCTTTGATTACTATTTATTAGGGGCTCCAGCTCCTGAGTGGTTAGTAGATGGAATTCCAGCTTTGGACAAGGGAGTAGATTACAAACTTGAGCTTGAAGAGAAATAAAAAAGGTATTTGACAATATATTAAGAAGGGTTTCCGAGAGGGGACCCTTTTTTTAGTTAGGAGTTATGAGTAATGAATTACGAGTTAGGAGTTTTGCGGTGGTGAGAAGGAAGTGAAAGGAGTTGGTTTTAGTGGGGGTTTGGGAGGTTTTAGAAAAGTCCTGTATGAATATCCGCTATGTTGCCGAATGAAGGGGAAGTTTAAACCGTTTTAAAAAGAAAGAGGATAGCTTATCACCTGATTATAAAGCTAAGCAGCTACTTGTTACGATGAAAAAAGACAGTGTATAAATTTATCCTTTTTAAATCTTTATCTCGTACATGGTTTGGTAAGAAAAGCCACTATTTCTGGTCTATTTGTCTCATTTAGATGTAGCTTTCAAGGTGTCATTGAGGTCCATTCGGCAGAATGGCGGATATTCAGGTGAAAAGATGTGTAATCCCTTGTTTTAGTAACCATTCACATCACGAACAATCTCCTCTACATCCTGTTTAACCATACAATTAAAGTGCTTTTTTGGACACCCCTTGTATCCTATCTTCGAGCAAGGTCTACATTTTAAATCTTTTACTTCATGTATATGTACCAACTCTGGTTTAGCAGGCATGTAGGCGTACATTCCTAAATCAGGAACTGTATTTCCCCATACAGACACGATAGGCATCTCAAAGGCTGAGGCTATATGCATTAAACCTGTATCGTGGGTCAGTAAAACAGAAGCTTGCTTAAGTACACTAGCACTTTGCTGTAAATTAAGTTTACCACAAAGGTTAAGAATGGATTTATCAGTTAAAGAATCTTTGAGCTGATCTCCTAGTTCAGTGTCTGTTGGACCACCGAGAAGAACAACATCTCCCTCCAATGTAGCAATGATTTGTTTCAGCTGTTCAAAGGGCAAGCGCTTGGTTGCAAATTGAGCTCCGATAGCTATTGCTTTGTAATTTTCTAATCCATACACTTTGGTAATGTCAACTTCATTGCCAGGACGTATGAAGAAGTCCAAACCTTTCATATCGTTTTTAACGCCTAGAACTTTTACAGCTTCGAAGTAGCGGTCTACAATGTGAAGTTTAGGCATTTTGTTGACTTTGAAATTGGTCAACAACCATTTTTCTACATTTAGCTTAGGGAAACTAGTATGCTTAACTTTTAATTTAGAGATTAATCGTTTCGATCGAAGGTTTTTGTGCAAATCAACAACGTGGGTATAGTCTTCTAGTTGTAATGCGGGTAGTACTTCATTGATGTCTTTTTTTATGGTGTAAAGCTTATCAATAAAAGGATTGTCTATTAGCAAATCCGTAAACTGAACCTTACTTAAAAAGTGAATTTCTACGCGTTCGCCCAGTTGTGCTTTTAGACAACGTATGATGGGAGAGGTTAATACTATATCTCCTATAGAACTGAAACGAACGATGAGTATCTTCATGGATTTAGAACAGTTTTAAACGACTTTTACGAATAGATTCTCTAAAGTCATCTAGTTTTTCTGTGTGGTTGTTACCGGTAAATTTGCGCATAAATTTGAAGTGACCTTTGGCATTTTTCCAGTCAAATTCATCTTCAAAAATAGGTACGATGGCAAAGAAGTAGACGTCCTCATTTTCTATAGGAGCCAATTCTCTTTCAAGTAAAATTGGATCTGTTAATATGAGGTGATTTTGCTTCATAGTTTGAGAGATAGGATTTCCTTCTCTGTTGGCTTTGAAGGTATGACCGGCATTGTAATACGTATCATTGTCCCTCAAATGTTTAGCCAAGCGTTGTATGGCCGGAAAAACCCAGTTCATGTTTGGGTTTTCTATGTCTTCCCATTCCCAGTAACTCGGTAAGCAAAAATAAAGCTCACAGTGTTTTCTGTCTTTATATTTTTCAGGAACGGGCATGTCTTTGGCTGCCAATCCGTTTGTCATAATAACAGTTACGGGAGTTTGCAGCTCCAATTCTAGCATCAGTAATGAAACTTCATCTTCAGATTTTGCTTCGTAGGGAATTACTCTCCCTTCACCAAAGCGCTTAATCATTTCTTGTTCTACAACTGTCATGCTTATTGTATTGATTTATTCAAAGCCATCCAAAATGCCTCGTGAGAAGGAACACATCCGTTTTCTATCATTTCAAAAACCTCTAGTTCTCTTTCCTTACTGTAGCCTTTCTTGTGCTTAAAGAATTGCAGTTCTTGTGCCTTTTGGCTCAAGCTTTCGTGTATGCTCTCCGGCGTAGATAAATCAACAGGTGCATCTGCAGATTTTGGATGAATACCGATCAATTCAATTTCATCTTTACTACAGTTAAACACAAGTAGGCTATCCTTAGCACGCAATTCTAAGAATTTCATTTTTTCCATTACTTTCTGAAAAACGGTATCTGAAAATATGGCCACTAACTCTTCGGCTTTTTGAGGTTTAGTCTCATTCATTTCAAGCCACTCTTCATTGCTTACTCCATTGGTAATCAAGAAGTGTTTAAAATCCTCGTCAAAAGCTGCTCTCTCTTCTTGGTTTAATAAACGAAATTTCATGCTGCGAAGTTAAGAAATGCAGGTGATGTTCCTCGCTTTTCTGCGTAAATAGTTCATCTCTACGGTAAAAAGAAGGACAGATATTAACTGAGTTTGTTGCCCGGAGGTTGAAAACTGACAAATAAGCAAAGCCTAGAGGCGTATTATGGTTTGAAACGCCTAAATAATTGTTATTTTTGAGTTCAAAATACAAAGTAACTATGGGATGTTCCAGTTGTAGCAGTGGAGGAGGTACTCCGAGAGGCTGTCAAAACAATGGAACTTGTAGTTCTGGTGGATGCAATAAACTTGGCGTTTTTAACTGGTTGGCAAATATGCAATTGCCTGCTGGTCAGAGCCAATATGATATAATTGAAGTAAGATTCAAAAATAGCCGTAAAGGTTTTTATAGAAATGTTAAAGACTTATCGTTACAAGTTGGCGATGTAGTTGTTGTAGAAGGTAGCCCAGGGTTCGACATTGGAGTAGTGTCTATCGTGGGTGAACTTACCAGAATACAAGTTCAAAAGAAAGCGCCAAATATGAAGGCGCACGAAGCAAAGAAGATTTATCGCATTGCGAATCAGGAAGATATAGATAAGTGGGTAGAAGCAAGAAACCTTGAGAAAGAGGTGATGCATCAAGCCCGCGAATTGGCAATTAACCTGAATTTAGAGATGAAAATCTCTGATGTGGAGTATCAGGGTGACTTAACGAAAGCCACTTTTTATTACACCGCAGATCAACGTGTGGATTTTAGACAGTTGATCAAAGACATGGCTGAGGCTTTCAAGATTAGAATTGAAATGCGTCAGATAGGAGCCCGTCAGGAGGCGGCTCGTTTAGGAGGAATAGGTTCTTGTGGTAGAGAATTGTGTTGTTCTACTTGGTTAACAGACTTTAGATCTGTTTCTACAAGTGCAGCCCGTTACCAACAATTATCTTTGAACCCACAAAAATTGGCCGGACAGTGTGGAAAGTTGAAGTGTTGTTTGAACTACGAGTTAGACATGTACTTAGACAGCATCAAGAAATTCCCGAAGCCGGATACGCGTTTGTATACGGAAAAAGGATCAGCGATTCACGTAAAAACGGATGTGTTTAAGCGCATTATGTGGTACGCCTACGAAGGTGAAGCAGGTGTAGGATCTGGATTAATTCCTTTATCTCCAGAGCGTGTAGAAGAAATTGTAGAACTCAATAAGAAAAGAGAAAAACCTACAGATCTTAAAGACTTTGAAGAGCAAATTAAAGTTGAGCCAGATTACTCTAATGTGGTAGGACAAGATGACTTGGATAGGTTTGAACACGTGTTTAAGCGCAGAAAGAAAAAGCGTAAAAAACCGGGAGGAAGACCAGCAGCTATTAAAGCGGAGGGGCAAAAGTCCGGGACAAAACCTGCGGCGAGTAAACCAGCGGCAAAAGACGCGAAAGAGGGAGACGCTAAAAAGGCTCCAGCTCGTAAGCCAAGACCTCAGAATGCCAAAGGGCCAAATACCAATGCAAACAAAGGTCCGCGCAAGCCAAGGCCACAAAACGCTGGGAAAAACGCCCAAACACCTAAAGAGGTAAAAGGAGGAAGCAAACCCAAACCGAGAGGGCCAAAGCCAGAGGCAAAGCCCAAAACGGATAAAGGTCCAAAACCTGAAGGGCAACAAAATACAGCCCCAAAGAAGAAGTACAAGAAAAGAAAACCACGTCCGCAAGGTGGTGGAGACAATAAACCACAAGCCAAGAAAGATGGTGAATAAATTTGTAATGATATTGAGTTTAGGATTACTCCTCGCATCTTGTGGGGAGCGTCCTATGTTTGATAATAGTTATACGTTTAATAATAACGCTTGGAATCAAAATGAAAAAGCGGTGTTTCATGTGGAGGTAGAAGATACCTTAACGCCCTATTATTTTGATGTACAATTGCGCACCACTACAGATTATGGCTTTAGTAATTTGTGGGTGATGGTAAACATTACAGCACCGGATAGTACAACTTCTAAGCAAGCCGTAAAGGTGAATATTGCCGATGATAAAGGGAAGTGGATAGGTACGAAATCGGGATCTCTGGTAAGCAGTGCTATGCGTTTTAGTGCACAGCAATTTCCCTTGAAAGGAAGCTATACCTTTGAAATAGAACAAGCCACCAACCAAGAAGAAATACAAGAAATTGTTGACGTAGGTATACGCATTATAGCCAAGGAAAAGTAAACCCTGCCCCAGATAGGAGCAGTAGCTTGCCCGTGCAAACATTTAGAAGCATTACAAGAAAAGGTACGACCCCAGGAAGTGCCTTTTTTTGTGCCCTGCTACTTGATGTTGGCGCGGGGAACTATAGTGGATAGCTGGTTGATGTAAACCATAGTTTTACCAGGTTTTTGGCAGCCAAATAGAAAAGATAAACCTGCTACATTTTACGCATCATCTCTCTATCCTTCGAATTTACTTCTACCGGCGGACAACGGTTGGGGTCTTTCTTGAATAACCACACAAATTTTAGTTTCATCATTAAGGGTTGATACGTGCTCGAATACCACTCTAGCGAAGGATTTCCCGTTCTCCACTCGTAGATTTCCATAACGGGCATGCGCACACCAGGAATGATGAAAAAACCACCGTTAATTTTGAACCCGTAACCGATTTCGTAGTTCAATTGAGAAACAAGGTCATTTTGGAAAAACTGCGTTTCGGGCAAGCTGCTACCAACGTATTCCATGTTTCCACCTCCAACGCGAAAATCGAGGTTTACGCCTAAAGCGTGATCTATGAAATTGCGTGGATTGAGTTGAATGACGTTGTGAACCCCAAAACGCGCAAAGGCATATCCTAAATTAAAGTCGCCCGACCCAAATTCTGAGCTTTGAATTTCGCCAGAACTATTGAGTAAGTCCAATTGTAATTCTTCCTTACCACCAAAGTGTTTGTAGCCCAAAGACCAATCGTAATATTGTATAAATTTTCTCGGACGTTTGGTTATGTGAACCATTCCAATTTCTCCATAAAGGCCTAATTTCCCTGCAGGATCAAACTGATAGAGCGCAGGACGACCGCCATAGGTAATTTCTCTTTGAGGAACCTCTAAGTTGGTTAAAAGATAAGTTGGCCCTACAGCCACTTGTATCCCATGACGCAAGTAATCTCCGGTTACCCAACGGTAAAGCGGTTTGTGCAAACGCGGATTTGCAAAGTGTTGCTTGCGCTTTTTCTTTTGTTTATAGGTTTGAGCGCTACCGTTAAAGGCAAATAAAGAAATCAATATAAAAACAAGAACTCTCATACTAGAATAATTCATGATTGCGAATGGGTTACAGACAAAGGTAAGGATAGATGGAGTAGATAAGTAAATGTGGTGTGAAAAACTTATAGACACTTATTATTTGATAAGGTGAGGGGGTATGTGCTTCCATTCCATTTCAGCCCACCGGGCCATCCACTATAATCCTCTCCCAGTTCATTAAAAAAGAAGTCGTGCACAAAGCTTCCAAGGTCGCCTTCCGCACTCGTCTTTTAAAGAATTCACTGGGCTGTGGGTTGCCGTTGCTGTCCCTTACCCTATCTTTATTCCTTGAAAAACAGAAAGTTCTTACCCGAAAATTTGTTTGTTCAAATAGAAAAATATATTTTTCGGTATGAAATTACAGCAATGTATATTTCTGCTACTAATTATATTATTTACTACTAGTTTCTCTACAAAGAAACATTTTCCGAAGGCTTTATATATAGAGCTTGTGATACCCCTAAATGATAGTGTTGAACCACGAGCCGAAGGTTTGGTGTTGATGGATTCTTTGTTGTACTATAGCAATAGTGCTTTATCGAGTTCTTACTTGGCCAAGTCCTTTCGTTGTTACGAGAAGAATTTTAGCTCATCGTTCGCGTATTATCAGGGAATTAGTCGTTCTGACTTAGAAGTATTAAGTATATATTTTGGTGCGGAGAAAGACCAGCAGAAGGTTAAAAAATCGGACATGCATAAACTGCGTATCTGTAACTCATTTGGAACTTTAAGTTTGGAGGTAAAATCTGCTGCGCACATCAAAAAAGTAGTTAGAAATGTACAGAAGTTAAAGGGACTATCAACTCGCACTAAGAAAATGTTTTCTTCTTGGGAAGCATTACAAGCGTGCAACTAGTTTATAGTAAAGTATATGCGTAAAAAAGGCTTCCTGGAGAGGAAGCCTTTTATTTTATGGGTGTATTTACTTAGAGTAATTCTAACATTTTATCCATCACCTCTGGAGTATCCCAGTTCTCATGAATATTATCCATCTGCATTACTTGCTCCATTATCTTGTTTTTAACTTCACCACCTTTTAAGGCTTGAGAATATGGAATATGACTAAAAGTTACCTCTGAGTACAAAGGCATCCATTTGTCTGGGTGTAATTTTGCAAATTTCTTTTCAATTTTCTTACGCAATAAGAAGTCTGGATCTCCAGATAAATCGCGCATCTCAATGTAATTGTACAACGCTAAATCTGCGATAGCATCTGCATCTGGTTTACGAGAGGTGCTGAAGGTTTCAAACAACTTATCCCAATCTCCTTCCATTTCGTTGTACATGTTGTGGAAAACAGTACAATCTTCAAAACCAGAGTTCATACCTTGTCCGTAGAAAGGAACTATGGCGTGAGATGCATCTCCTAAAATCAATACTTTGTCTTCGTAATTCCATGGACTACATCTCACCGTAACCAAAGTAGAAGTTGGATTTTCGAAGTAATCTTCTACCAATGTTGGCATATGTGGAATGGCATCCGGGAAGGTCTTTTGGAAGAAATCCATTACCTGTTCTTCTGTTTTAATGGTATCAAAAGAGAGTTCTCCTTTCATTGGGAAGAATAAAGTACAGGTAAAGCTACCATCCATATTTGGAAGGGCAATCATCATGAACTCTCCTCTTGGCCAAATGTGTAAAGCATCGTTCGCTATACGGTGTGTTCCATCTTCATTAGGTGGAATAACCAATTCTTTGTACCCGTGAGAAAGGTATTCTTGCGAGTAGTTAAACATAGGCGTTTTCTGCAAACGCGAACGCACTGCAGAGAAGGCACCATCTGTTCCAAAAATCTGGTCGTAGGTGTATTCTTCCTTTTTATTTTCCTCAGTGTTTTGGAAAGCAATGGTGTTTGATTTTAAATCAAGATCTAAACACTTTCTATTGAAACGGTAGGTAATATTTGGGTAATCATCCGCCAAGTTCATTAGCTTTTGATTCAAACCTCCACGCGAAACAGAGTAAATAGCTTCCCCGTTTAATCCGTAAGGAAGGTCAGATAAATTTCCTTCAACGTCGTGCATCTTTCTACCATACATGGGTAGCGACATCTTTTTAATTTCATCAGCAATTCCTGCTAATTCTAATGCTTTCCATCCTCTATCCGATAAAGCTAAGTTGATAGATCTACCACCAATCTCATCTGCCTTACGCAAGTCAGGTCTGCGTTCAAACACGTCTACTTGGTAGCCTTTTTTTGCCATTAAAATAGCTTGTAAACTTCCCACTAAACCTGCTCCTACTATTGCAATTTTTTTCATAGTTCTATAGTCAAAGACATTAATTAAAACATCTAAAGTTTATTTTCTCCACTTTGTTTCGTAACGTTCTCGGGTAAACATATTATCGGCACGTTTCGCTTTTTTACGGTTATGAACCGCTGCCATACCTCGCCACACTACGATACCAAAAACCAATACAGCAATGGCCTGAACAATAATTTCTATGTATTCAGCCTCGTTGTTTATTGCCCCAGAAAATCGGGTTTGTATTAATTCTTGGATTTCCATCTTACTGTATACTTTCTTCTAATATTCTACCGAAGTTGTATACATCTTCGTAGCTGTTGTACAATGGAGCAGGAGCAACACGGATAACGTTTGGCTCTCTCCAATCTGCAACTACACCTCTTTCTGTCATTGCGTCAAATAAAGCTTTCCCTTGTCCGTGCGCTAAAATAGAAAGTTGAGCCCCTCTTTTAGACTTATCTCTTGGCGTAATAATTTCAAAGGTTGCATTTTCATTACGTGCTGAAATCTCGTCGATTACGAACTCTAAGTAAGCCGTTAAATCATCGCGTTTAGCACATAATTTTTCCATACCCACTTCATCGAAAATATCCAAAGAAGCAAGGTGAGCGGCCATTCCTAAAACTGGAGCATTACTCAACTGCCAACCTTCGGCACCTTTCATCGGGTTGAAACCAGGTTCCATTTGGAAACGCGTTTCTTTATCGTAACCCCACCATCCAGCAAAACGTGGAAGTTCAGGCTTGTATTCGTGACGTTCATGCACGAAAATACCAGATACACCTCCTGGAGAAGAGTTCAAGTATTTGTAAGTACACCAAGCGGCGAAATCAACTCCCCAATCGTGTAATTTCAAGTGAATGTTACCGGCTGCGTGAGCTAAATCAAAACCACAAATGGCTCCAACTGCATGTGCTTTTTCGGTAATTGTTTTCATGTCAAACAACTGTCCTGTGTAGTAATTTACACCTCCTATCATCACTAAGGCAAGTTCATCACCTACTTCAGCAATTTTAGCATAGATATCTTCCTCTCTGATTAAGTGTTCACCTTCTCTTGGGGCTACTTCCACTAGATCAGTTTGAGGATCTAGACCATGGAATTTCACTTGAGACTCTAAGGCATATTGATCGGAAGGGAAGGCTTTGGCTTCGCAAATAATTTTTTTACGTTTTCCTTCTGGACGGTAAAAGCTAACCATCAAAAGGTGAAGGTTTGTTGTTAACGAGTGTGTAATTACAACTTCTTTCGGTAGGGCACCTACAACGCGGGCTGCTTTATCGGTTAAAAACTCGTGGTATTCAAACCAAGGTTTTTCAGCATAGAAGTGTCCTTCAACCCCCCACTTTGCCCAATCGTTAAGTTCTCTTTGTATGTAATCTTTGGTTGTTTTGGGTTGTAACCCAAGAGAGTTTCCAGTAAAGTAAACCACATCTTCACGGAAGTTAGGAATATGGAACTGGTCTCTGTATTTATTTAATTCGTCTTTCGCGTCTTTCTCTCTCGCAAATTCTAAGCTATTTGTATAGTTTGTCATTGTTTTTTATGTTCTTCAAGAATGGCTTGCAATTTAACAAAAAAGAAGGTTTTATCAAGTGATATATGTCAATATGATGGGGATGTGAAATACTTGTTTCTTATGAATCTCCGCTATTCTGCCGAGCAATTTTAGTTTTTCGGCAAATTGTCGTAACTTTTTTTAAATCAATCAACCTAAATTGTCATGACGAATTTTGAATTCTATCATTTTTTCGATAAAGAAAACAACTGTCTAAATTTCTTTAAAAAGTATTATCAAAGGGTGCTTCATAAGTGTCCTAAATGTGGTCACGAAAAGCTGAAATGGAGTAAGAAAATCATAGGCTGGAGGTGCTGTAAATGCTCAAAGAAAATTTCTTTAAAATCTATTTCTTTTATGAGGGACAGCAATAAATTGTTTATGGATTGGCTAGAGATTTTGCATTTGGTTTGCCATTCAAAAAAATCAGTTTCTATTAATGAGATCTTCCGTAAATCCAGGCAAACAAGGTATGAAACAGTCTATCATATGGTACAGAAAATTCGTGTAGAAATGGGTAAGATAAACAGTATAGACGCAATTAATTCATATACAGAGTTTATGTTTTTGGAAATGAATAGAAAGGTATTTATGAATTTGCCTTTGTCAATTCGGATGACTTTTTGGAAGTCTCCAACGAGAACTAGAGATAAGGTTAGGTTGGTAGTACCTGTATTTTTACACGAGGCAATTTTGAATACAAAAGTTCAACTGTTAGAGAAAAATAATTATCCCTACAAGAAATTACTCTTCGTAAATCATGAAATTGTTTTCAATAAGAAAGCGACACAATTGAGTGAGGAAATAATTAACCTAAAATGGAGGAGTCATTTAAGGAACAATGTAATGAAATTATTGAAAGGAATTTATCATTATACCACGGGCTTACATTTGCAGGGAGTCCTTGATGAATATAGCTTTAAGTACAATTATAGGAATACCAAATGGTGTAAATTGAGGATGTTTATGAATCTTGAAATTAAATGCATTCGGCAGAATAACGGAGACTCAGGGTAGTTTTATGATTTATTGAGAAAGAACCTCAAAAAAAATCCTCCAGCCTTTATCGCCAGAGGATTTCTAAACATCTTCACTTAATCCCTTTCCATTATTCTTCTCCAATATTACTTGGAGCTATCGCTAAACTATCTAGTTCTGCTTTTAATGGAGCTATAAAGCTTAAGTAACCGGGTATCAAATCTTTTTTCATAGGTTCTGATTGTGGGAACTTCTGAGCCCTGTGGTCAACCTGTTTTCCATTTTTCCAGAAACGGTAGCATACGTGCGGACCAGTGGCAGCTCCAGTAGAACCAACATACCCAATAACATCACCTTGTTTTACGCGAACCCCTGGTCGAATGCCTTTGGCAAACTTTTGCATGTGCAAATATTGTGTTTCGTAAGTGGCGTTGTGACGAATTTTTACATAGTTTCCATTTCCACCTGTTCTAGAAGCTTTCGTAACCGTTCCATCCGCTGTACTTAAAATAGGTGTTCCATATGGTGCCGCGTAATCTGTGCCTTTATGTGCTTTCACCCTTTTGTAGATGGGGTGGAATCTTCTCAGGTTATATGCCGACGTCATTCTTGCGAATTTTACTGGAGACATTAAGAAGGGTCTTTTCATTTCTTTACCCTCTTCATTATAATAACCAGTTTCCATTGTTGTAGAGTCTGTCGTATACCTAAATGAATACATACCTTCACCACTATGTTTAAACCAGATTCCAATGATGTCTCCTATTCCATAGGCTTTACCATCTATACTTTTTTGTTCGTAAACTACTTTGAATTGGTCACCGGCTTGAAGTTTAAAGAAATCTATACTCCACGCAAAAATGTTTTCAAAAGCTTCGGCCAAAGCGGCTGTAGTTCCAAAATCATTCACTTGTTCGTCTATGGCCAAGGTCAAATTTGAATTTTGAACAATTTCACCCGTTAACGTATTTCGGTTGATTTTAATATCTCTGTAGTGCTTTTCAACACTTAAACTGTCACCAAAATTGAAAACGTAGTAACTTTCAATATTTGCCTCGTAAATCAAATGTTGTGCACGTTTGTTCGTGTCACCTTTATTTACCAGAACAATGAAGGGGTCGTTGTAATTTACATAATCTAAGCCAACTGCAGTATCCCCAGCCATTTCAGCAATGAGATTAATGCTGTATTGATCTATACCGTAAGGCAAGAGCATGTGACTCATCGTCCAATTCATTTTAACCGTGTCACGGTAAACTTCATAGGCATTGAAGTCAAAACCATACTTCATATTTTTCGGAGTTTCAACGACTGTATCTTTGGCAACAGTTGGCTGAGCATCCGATTTTAATTTTTTCTCATTTCCTCCACAGGCTACAAGTAAAGCAGCAATTCCAGCAACAAAAAATTTCTTTATCATTCTCCTCTTAATTTCTCACAAGTAATGGGGCCTATGCATTTTAGCCCCTCTAAACCAATGTGTGCAAATGTAATGAACTCTTCTAGAATCATTTTGTAAAACCCACTTGAGCTCAAATTATTTTGTAAAATTTTGGCGAAATAAATTAACTAAACGACTCCATAAAACCATGTGTAGGATTAATCTAGTGATATACTTACTAAAAGTGGAGCTTCTATGGTGCTCAAATTCTACCAATTGTTTAATTTTGCGCACGCGTATAAATTACATAGAAAAAGATGAAAGTTTTAATATTAGGATCTGGAGGTAGAGAGCATGCATTTGCATGGAAAATTGCACAAAGTAGTCACTTAGATGAATTGTACATTGCACCAGGAAATGCTGGAACCAAAGAGTTGGGAACGAACGTGAATATTTCGGTTACTGATTTTGAAGCGATCAAAACTTTTGTGATTGAAAACGCAATTGAAATGGTTGTGGTTGGACCAGAAGATCCATTAGTATTGGGTATCTCTGATTTCTTTGCTGCAGACGATGCTTTAAAGGGAGTTTACGTAATTGGCCCTAACAAGGAAGCTGCTCAATTAGAAGGGTCAAAAGATTTTGCCAAAGAATTTATGATGCGTCATAACATTCCGACCGCAAAATACAAGACGTTTACCAAAGATACTTTAGAAGAAGGAAAAGCATTTTTAGCATCCTTAACGGCTCCTTACGTTTTAAAAGCGGATGGATTAGCAGCTGGTAAAGGAGTATTGATTTTACCAACTTTAGAAGAGGCGCAGCAAGAACTTGAAAGCATGTTAAGCGATGCTAAGTTTGGTGATGCATCATCAAGAGTGGTAATTGAAGAGTTCTTAACAGGTGTTGAGATGTCTACTTTTGTATTGAGTGATGGAGACGGATTCAAAGTATTGCCAGAAGCCAAAGATTACAAAAGAATTGGTGAAGGAGATACAGGTTTGAATACAGGTGGAATGGGAGCTGTTTCTCCAGTACCTTTTGCGGCATCAGGTTTTTCTGATAAAGTATTGAACCAAGTAATTATTCCTACTATCAAAGGTTTAAAGGCAGATGGTATCGAATACAAAGGATTCATTTTTATTGGATTGATCAATGTAAAAGGTGAGCCATTTGTTATCGAATACAATTGTAGAATGGGTGATCCAGAAACTGAAGTTGTTTTACCACGTTTAAAGTCTGATTTATTAGATTTATTTGAAGGTGTAGGTACACAGACTTTATCTGAGCGCGATGTGGAGATAGATCCAAGAACGGCTACTACAGTAATGATGGTTTCTGGAGGATATCCTGAAGCTTACGAAAAAGGTAAAGCAATTTACGGACTGAATGCAGTTCAAGATAGTATTGTTTTCCATGCAGGAACAAAAGCTGATGGTCCGGCTGTAACTACAGCGGGAGGTAGAGTTTTGGCTGTAACAAGCTACGGAAAAGACATGGAATCTGCTTTAGAAAAGTCATACGAGAACATTCAAAAAATAGAATTTGAAAAGTCGTACTACAGAAAAGATATAGGATTCGATTTGAAATAAATTGAAGCAAAAATGAATATTAAACGAATGGTAGCTTACTGTTGCCATTCGTTTTTTTGTTTTATAGAAGAGATATTTTACGCACCCCGATGTGGATTAAATATTTATAAGGTGAGTTTAAGCTGCCATTAATTTTATTAATTTCGGGTTTTACAGATGGAATCATATACCATATTTTTCATTATTGGAACGCTGATAGCTTCAGCCTTTTTCTCTGGAATGGAGATAGCCTTTGTCTCGGCTAATAAATTGAAAATAGAATTAGACAGAACCAAAGGAAATATAAGCGGTAAAATATTGGGTCGTTTTGTACAATACGATGCCAATTTCATTGCGGCCATGTTATTGGGTAACAATATCGCATTGGTTATTTACGGTATTCAAATGGCCAAACTTATTGAAGCTCCGCTAGAAGCTATGATGGGTGAAAGTGGATGGGTACTTTTAGTTCAAACTATAGTTTCAACGCTTTTAATATTAGTTACAGCTGAGTTTTTACCCAAGGCTATTTTCCAAATCAACCCCAATAGAATCTTAAAATTCGCAGCCATACCTTTGGCCATCATTTATTACCTCTTATTTATTCCTACTCAATTTACCATGCTTTTGAGCAACGGGTTGTTGCGTTTGTTTCGGGTAAAAACAGACAATGGAAGTAATGTTTTTTCTAAGGTTGATTTAGACCATTATGTGCGTGATTTGAACGAACGAATGGAAGATGAAGATGAGCTAGGGAATGAAATGCAGATTCTTCAGAATGCGTTGAATTTTGGAAATGTAAAAGCAAGGGATTGCATGATTCCTCGTACTGAAATTGTTGCTGTTGACGTGGAGGATGATATTCAACATTTGAGTGAATTGTTCATAGAAACGGGCTTGTCTAAAATTTTGATTTACCGCGATAATATTGATAACGTCATAGGATATTCTCACAGTTTTGAATTGTTTAAGCACCCTAAACGCATTAAAGATATTTTAATTCCGATAAGCTTTGTACCTGAGGCAGTTCCAGGAAAGGAGCTCCTTGAGTTGTTTACAAAACAACAGGGAAACATTGCGGTTGTGGTAGATGAGTTTGGAGGAACATCTGGAGTTGTTACCATAGAGGATGTTATAGAGGAAATCTTTGGTGACATTGAAGATGAACACGACGCAGACGAATTATTGGAGGAAAAAATTGATGATTATACCTACAGATTTTCTGCCAGAACGGATATCGATTGGCTGAATGAAAAGTATGACTTCGAGCTTGAAGAATCTGCAGAGTATGAAACCCTAGGAGGTTTGATATTGAACAAAATTGCCTCTATACCGGAAGAAGGAGATGAGGTGGAAACGGACCATTACAAGTTTGTGATTGAAGAAGTTTCTGATCGAAGAATAGAAGTGGTTCGCATAGAGATTAAGGATTAAATTTTGGAAGAGTAAAACACCGTTTTTCTCTTTGATCACTGCAATTTTCTAAATATCCGCTTTGCTGCCGAATACTGATTTCCAAAATTTTTAGATAAGGTACTTCCCTCCATTTTGTGGGTGTTTTATCTCTTTCTTTCAGGTGCTAAACGCAAAAAAAGACCTTTTCGGCAAGATTGCGTATAGTCATAAGTGCACCCATAAAAATCCCCATTTTATTGGCTTAGGGATAGCAACGACAGCCCGCAAAAAGCGCTGTTGTCTGCGTGCCCTTTGGGACTTTGCGACCTCAGAAGCTAAGGCACAAATAGCACAAAGAACACCGCTTTTGAGGACTAAAGTGTATAGCCCGTAGAAGCCCCAAAATCTTGTTCTGCACACATAAAAGATTTTTCTTAGTTACTCATAATGAAGGGCTAACCGTATGCGGGAGCTATAATTTAACAGGTTTCCGTGAAAACTCTAAAATACTGTGGGTAGTAGCTTTCATTTATAAATTCATATCATTATATTCGCAACCTTATAGAAAAAGAACAAATGGCTTTAATTGGACAAATTCGCGAGAAATCGTGGTTATTATTAGTAGTGGTAGGTGTGGCTATGTTGGCCTTCATTTTACCTTGGGACCAAATTTTTAACGGGTCTGCTAGTCGTGGTGAAAACATTGGGATTGGTACCGTTAATGGTGAGAGAGTTGATGCTAATGCTTATGAGCAATACAAAAACAATATTGCTCAAAATATGTTCAATAGTAAAAGGCAACAAGACCCTAACGCTAGTTTAACTGAAAACGATTTAAAAAATGCAGAAAATCAGGCTTGGAATGCGTTGGTAGGTAAAATGCTTACTATTGAACAGTACGAAGAGTTAGGATTAGTAGTTTCTCCTTATGAATTGGACGGTATTATGTATGGAAGAAGTGGTTTTGAACCTTCTCCGTTAATTCGTCAGGTAGCGGTAGATTCAAATGGTATGTTTAACTCGGCAAGAGCTCAACAAATTTTGGATCAGTTGCAAATGGAGGATCCTGCAAGATACCAAGCGGTAGTTGAAGAAATCAAATTCACTCGTTTGAATGAGAAATACATGTCTATGTTATCTTACGGTGTGAAGGCAACGAGCTTGGAAGCAAAAGAAGATTACGAAGCAGGTAAAACGGTAAAAAATGTTTCTTTCATTTTTAAGCGTTACAGCGAAATACCATCTAACGAAGTTGAAGTTTCTGACGAAGAGTTGAAGGCTTACTACGCAGAGCACAAAAACGACAAGAAATATGAGCAACAAGGAATGCGTAAGGTATCTTACTTCTCTGTTCCTGTAACTCCATCTGAAGACGATACGATTTCTGCATTGAACAGCATGGTTCAATTGAAGAATTCTTTCGAAAATGCAGAGAATGATACTTTGTTTGTACAACAATACATGCAAACACCTGAGGTGAGCACAGTGAAGTTTTACCCAGAGGATTCTTACTTGAATCCACAACAGATGCAACAAACGTATCCTGCAGAAATGACCAACTTAAATGTGGGTGATGTAGTAGGGCCAATTAGTACTGCGACCTTTATCGGTGTTGCAAAGGTGAAAGAGATAGAAGAGCAAAAACAAGCACACGTTCGTCATATTTTGATTTCTGCAAACAAGAGTGATGAGGATGCATATGCTGCTGCAAAAATTAAGGCAGATAGTATTGCAAACGTGATCAGGACACAAAACAACTACGTAGAAATGGAAGCTCAATTCAATGAGGATCCAGGAGGGAAAATGAACCACGGTGTTTACAAAAACTTCCCAGAAGGAGTTATGGTTACTGAGTTTAATGATTTTGCATTTAACGAGCCTGTTGGAACAATTGGTGTTGTAGGTACAACTTACGGTTACCACGTTGTTGAAGTAATGGGACGTAGAACGGTTCCTGTTTACGGAATGTTTGCAGTGAATAGACCGGTTACCGTTACATCGAAAACAGTTTCTACGAGAAAAACAGAAGCAAGAAGCATGATCAGTGAAATCAACAGAGTTATTGCTAAGTTCCCAGTTGAAGAAAGAACTGCAGCTTTTGATTCTATGGTGAGATCATTAGGGTACACTTCTCGTTTAGCGAATATTTTAGACAAATCTCCACAAGTTTCTGCATTAGGAACACAAGGAGAAGGGCAACTTATTAAGTTCGTTTACAAAGAAGGAAATGAGCCAGGAATGATGAATCCTTTCCCTGTTAAAGACAACGATAAATACGTAATTGCATACTACGGTGAAAGACAAGAAGAAGGGATTGCTCCTTTCGAAGCTGTAAAAGAGAGAATGCGTTACGAAATTGTTAAAGAGAAACAAGCTGAAATGTTGATGGCTGAATTCGAAGGTAAGACTGACTTAGATGTAGCTGCGCAAGAATTAGGATTGAAAATAGAACAGCAAGGAATTACATTTGATGCTACAAGTGTAACAGGTGCTGGAAACGCTCCAATCTTCGTAGGTACTGTATTCTCAGGATTGCAAGATGGTCAAACAACAGTTGCATTCGAAGGTAAATCAGGAGTATTTATGGTTAGAGTGGACAACACAGTGCCAGCACCAGAAACTACTGACTTCTCTACAGAAAGAAAAAGTTTACAAGAAACAAACAGAAGTAACATTACTTCTAGATTCCAAAACGCTTTGATTCAAAAAGCTGATGTTGTGGATAATAGAAAATTGAATGCTTTAGGTTTGAGATAGACTTCAAAAGATAATTGTAAAGATTCCCTTGCCCGTTTGGGTGAGGGAATTTTTTTGCAGTTTATTTGGGTGAGTTGTATGACTCTCCGCTTTTCTGCCGAGTGATTATTTTTCAGAATGTGGAGGTTAAGAAATATGCTGTTTTATTGAGGTAGTTATATGAAAGAAAGATGCTAACAAAGGTGAACGACTACCATTCGGCAGCATTGCGGATATTCATAAAAGGTATAGAAAGATCAATCTAAAACACTACCCTTCCGTGATAGGTATTCACAAATAATCCAAGAAAAATTAGGGTGATCAACCAGGAAAACTACTTTGTCTAAAAGTCTAAAAGTCTAAAAGTCTAAAAGATCTATTTAAGCACTCTTTCCTTCAATTCTATGGCCTTGTTTTTATTGGCTAACTGACCACAAGCGGCATCTATATCCTTACCACGAGAACGTCTGATATTCACAATTAAATTGCGTTCTTCCAGGAATGCGGCAAAGGCGTCAACTTTTGCGCGAGGAGCTTGTTGAAATTCACCATCATCTATAGGGTTATACTCGATGATGTTTATTTTACAGGGAACATTCTTACAGAATTCAGCCAACTCTTGTGCATCTTCCAAGGCATCGTTAAAATCTTTAAAGATGATGTATTCAAAGGTGATTCTAGTTCCGGTTTTGCTGTAGAAATATTTTAATGCATCTGCTAATACGTCCAAGTTGTTCGTATCGTTGATCTCCATAATTCTACTTCGTTTTTTATCGTTTGCAGCATGCAGAGAAAGCGCTAAGTTGAATTTAACTTCGTCATCCCCCAGCTTTTTAATCATCTTGGCAATTCCGGCTGTGGAAACGGTAATACGTTTCGGTGACATACCCAAACCTTCTTCAGAGGTGATTATTTCTGTACTGCGAAGCATGTTTTTATAGTTCAACAAAGGCTCACCCATACCCATGTATACGATGTTTGTTAAACTCTTGTTGTAACGTTGCTCAGCTTGGTTTTTTAGGTAAACTACTTGGTCTACAATCTCACCAGCCGATAAATTCTTCATGAGTTTAAGTCGACCAGTTGCACAGAATTTACACGCTAAACTACATCCTACTTGAGAAGAAATACAGGCAGTCGTTCTTGAGGCAGTTGGAATTAATACTCCCTCAATCACTTGTTTTTCTCCTGCGTGGAAAGCACATTTTATTGTTTTATCACTCGATATTTGCTGATCGTCTAAAACAATAGCATCAATGAAAAACAATTCTTCTAATTGCTCACGTAATTTCACACTTAGATTGCTCATCTCCTCAAAACTATGTGCGTTTTTCTTCCAAAGCCATTCGTAAACTTGTTTCGCTCTAAAAGCTTTTTCGCCCATACCTGTGAATTGATTTTTTAATTCAGCAAGTGTTAAATTTCTGATGTTTGTTTTCTGTGCCATAGTAAAATTCCGCTGCAAAGGTCGCTAATTTTTTAACGTAAACAAAGAAGGTAGGGGTTGTGCAGCTTTGAAATCTATTTCTGATCAGCAAATGACACTTTCTATTCAGATATTAACGCGTTTCAAAGTCTTCCAGCAAGGCGTTAATTAAGGCGTAGGAATTGAGTTTTCCCTCTTCGGAAATATCATTTAAATGTTCCTTTTGTGTGTCGAAAGAATAAGCGTAATTTCCCTCGTTGGATAAATAACCATAGCCCATTCTCAATGTATGTAGGGCAAAAGGATGTATGGTCGTATCCATTAAATCTTTACTCCAAGGGTAGCGGTCTGTTGCCATTCCCATTTGATTTAAAAGTGTTTTTGCAAAATCGGATTGAGAACCTATGATGTTGTTTTTTGTTCCCCTATAAGCTTCTTGAATTACTTCTCCATAAAAGAGAAGAGGTATTCTAAAGAAGTTAATATCACTTGGGTTGCGGTAATGGGGAGCAGCATGACCGTGATCGGCCATAAAAACGAACAAAGTGTTCTCATACCAACTTTGCTTTTTAGCCTTGGCCATAAATGCACCCAATGCTTCATCTGAATAAATTAGGGCGTTCATAAAATCTTCTTCCTCACCTTCGAAATTGTTTTGCTTCGGAGAGGGTTGATCAAAGGGGGAGTGCGTACTTCCTGTAAAAGCACAGTGGAAAAAGGGTTGCGGACTCGCATTTATTTCCGCCAATAAGAAGTCGTACAAATCCGCATCGTAATAGTTGAGTTTTCCACGTTTTTGAATACCGCTCGGAAAATCCAATTCATCTTTTACTGCATCAAATCCGTGATTTAACAAGTAACCTCCAATGTTTCCGTATTTTAAATCACCACTAAATAGGTAAGAACTGTAGTAGCCTTTTTGTTTTAAATCCTGGTTTAAGGACGGTAGAGATCTACTTTTGTCAGATTGCATG
Organism: Lishizhenia tianjinensis; assembly: GCF_900116425.1. Classification (GTDB taxonomy): domain Bacteria; phylum Bacteroidota; class Bacteroidia; order Flavobacteriales_D; family Crocinitomicaceae; genus Lishizhenia; species Lishizhenia tianjinensis. Next base: position 194,778 of record NZ_FPAS01000005.1, read on the forward strand.
GTAACGCTTATTTCTGGCAGAGCTGGGTATCCACTTAGTGTGCTAGAATTCCCAATTTCTGAGGTCCAACCACAAGAATAGATGTTGTCAAATAAATAGCCCTCTTGTGCCAATGCATCAAAATTGGGGGTGGTATTTTTTAGGTCACTCGTTGCGCTTACTGCATTGGCACTCCAACTTTCGAGGAGAATGAGTACGATATTTACATCCTTCTTTTTTAAGAATATATTTTGATGTTCACCCGTTGCAGCGTAAAGCATTTTAACGCGTTGCTCTGTTTCAGCCTCCGCCATTTCGGGGTAGAGATTACCTATACTTCCCCTTCTGAATAAAAGAAAATCTTTACTTGAGAAATAGGTAGAATTAACAGCGATATCATTCACAACATAGTTGTTGGAAAACATGGCCGAATTAATATTGATGGGAATGGGTTGTAAACCTCCGCGCAAACCAACAAATGAAACTCCAAAGGCAAGAGCACTGGCCAGGTGATAACTCCAATTGTGTTTTGTTGTTGTTTGCTGAAAAAACTGGTGTTGGAAAAAGAACTTCCACACGAGATAAGCCCATGTAAATTCTAAGAGTAGAAATAGTGCGAAAAAAATAAAGTGTTTGAACTCTGCCGTTCTAGCAACTTCGTCGGGGTTGCTTAAATGAGTGAAAATCCTAGAACTTAATTTATGGTTCCACTCTTCATAGATGTTGAGCTCGCCACAATGTATCAATACACTATAGACTAGGGTTAAAAGGAAAAGAATTCGAAAGAAAAGATGTCCAAATCGTGGGAGTATGGTTTTTAAAGGAAGGTAGACTAAAAGTGGTAGTAGAAGTAAGGATGCCGTTGCGAAATCTAATCGTATGGCGTGATAAAATATCCCAAAAATATCGGTAACCCCTGTGTTTTCTAGTTTATCTGAATAAAATAGAAGGAATAATATGCGTTGAAAAAGGAAAAGCAAAAACCAAAAAGCATAAAGCTTTAAGTAGCTTTTACCATATGTCCATACAGATTTTATCACCCGGCAAATTTAATTTTTTTTTAAGAGTAGATAACCTCTATGTAAAGTGGGCCGATTTAGAGATAGAACTTTCAATCCTTACTACTTTATTCTTTATGATAGAGATGCTAGTTATGGGAATTCTGTGCTATTTATTGTCTAAATAAACCGTTGTCTATTCCCAAGATTAGCTGTTATTTAGACCTTGAATAAATAATAGGTTTGCGTAACAAAAGTTGCAGATATAATGCGTGTTTAGTCTTATATTTGTTGAGCAAACAAAAGGATCATAAATAAAAACACAATGGGGTTAAAAGGCACTAAATTGTACAGCATCTTTAAAGGAAAATGTCCTGTTTGTCATGAAGGAAAAGTCTTCTCGTCTAAATCGGTATACAGTTTCAAGAAGTTTGATAAAATGGAGGAGAGATGTTCGCACTGTGGACACAAATACGAAATGGAAACAGGTTTCTTTTATGGAGCAATGTATGTCGCTTACGCCGTGAGCGTGGCATTTTCTGTTGCGGCTTTTGTGAGTACGTATTTACTCTTCCCAGAAACACCGTATTGGGCATATATAATAATTGTAGTGGCAACCCTTGTTGGTTTGGCGCCGGTTACTTTTAGAGCGGGGCGACTCATTTGGATTAATTTGTTTAGCACTTATGATTCATCAAAAGCAAAAAAATAAAAATGGAAAGTTTTAAGGAAATAGTAAAAGGAGAGGTACCTGTTTTGGTAGATTTTCATGCTACATGGTGCGGTCCTTGCCAAACCATGCATCCTGTGGTAGACGATGTAAAGAATGAATTTGGAAAAGATTTACGTGTATTGAAAATAGACGTAGATAAAAACCAGGCCTTGGCGGCGAAATATAAAATTAGAGGCGTACCTAGTTTCATCGTTTTTAAAGAAGGAGAAATTGCTTGGCGCGGAAGTGGGGTAATGACAAGAGCTGATTTAAGTTCTATTATTAAACAATCATTGAAATAAAGACCTGGAGTCATATTTCTAAAACATAAAAAAAGGAGGTTCTTTTACGGGACCTCCTTTTTGCTGTACTAACTATAAACTATTACTTTAACTATTTAACAAGTTCTTGGTTTAGAAACTGAATGTAAGTACTCAAATCTGTACTTAGCATCAATTCAATGGCTTTGGATTTCTTAACTGTTTTCATGTGTTTTTTGTTGCTTGTTTAGCCTATTTCAAAAGCTGTGCCAAAAAATATTCAGGGAATCTCATAGACGTTTTTGTAAGCGAGTACTTCTGTTATCTTTGTAATATGAATCAAGGATTTGGAAAGGAGTATAAACTGTGCAGTCGAAAAATTATCGACGCCTTGTTTAATGAGGGTGAAGGAATCAAATCTTATCCTTTCATGATACGATATCAAATTACTTCCTTGCCAAAAGAAATTCCTTTTCAAATCGTTATAACAGCTCCCAAACGTAATTTTAAACGTGCCGTGGATAGAAACAGAATCAAGCGTTTGATGCGAGAGGTGTTTCGTAAAAACAGGCACCAACTTGAAGAGCGTTTGCAAAAGAGCAATCAGCAATTGGCCCTGTTTATTATGTATACAGGTAGAGAAATGCCAGATTACTCCTTAATAGAATTAAAATTACAGAAGGCTTTGTTGAAATTGAATGAAGCCCTACAGATAGAAAATTAAGCACATGAGAAAGTTCTTATTCTTGTTAATCACCGTGTTGAGTATACACACTACTCAAGCCCAAAGCAATAGTTTCGAAGTCATTAAATCCATGGAGCTCATGGACCTTATTTACATGAACCTAGAAAAGTATTATGTAGATGAACCCAATACAGGTGAGCTTTCTAAAACTTCTATAGACGCTATGTTGCGTGCCTTGGATCCTTACACCGTTTATTACCACGAAGCCAACATAGAAGATTATAGAATGATGAACACTGGCCAGTATGGTGGTATAGGTGCTACCATCAGAAAGGTAAATGAATACACTATAATTACTGAACCTTATGAAGGAAATCCTGCGCACAAAGCCGGACTCCAAGCAGGTGATATCATTCTTTCCATAGATGGAAGAGATATGAAGGATAGAAGTTCTGAAGAAGTATCGAATGCTTTGAAGGGACTCAAAGGCTCTGAGGTCATTGTGAAGTATAAACGTCCAAATGTTGGAGAAGGAGAAGCCAAAATTATTCGAGATGAAATTAAACTACCAGATGTTCCCTATGCAGGGATGCTGGAAAATAAGGTGGGTTATATAGCCTTAAATTCTTTCACCCAGACAGCGAGCGCCAATGTTACAAAAGCCTTTCAATCCTTAAAACAAGAAGGAATGGAATCCTTGGTTTTGGATTTGAGAAACAATGGGGGTGGACTTCTAATGGAGGCCGTGAAGATCGTTAATATGTTCGTGCCGAAAGGGCAGGTGGTTGTTTCTACCAAATCGAGGGTAAAAGAAGAAAACAGAATATACACTACCCAACAAGAACCTTTGGATTTAGAAATCCCCATCGTTGTACTGATTAATGAAGGATCTGCTTCTGCATCAGAAATCGTGAGTGGAACTTTACAAGATTTAGACAGAGCTGTTGTGGTAGGAAGAACTTCCTTTGGTAAAGGTTTGGTGCAAAGAACGGTAGATTTGAAATACGGTTCAAAAATGAAATTAACCATAGCCAAATACTACACGCCTTCTGGAAGATGTGTTCAGAAGTTGGATTATTCTCACAAAGTTGGAGGAAAAGTAGAAGAAGTTCCAGACTCGCTTTTACAAGTTTTCTATACCAAAAATGGGAGAGAAGTAATAGACGGTAGAGGAATAGAACCAGATATTAGCGTTGAAAGTGAAAACATGAGTAGACTGGCCGCCATGCTTATCACAAAAAATATCATTTTCGACTATGCAACTTTGTATAAATTCAAACACGATAGCATAGCTGCGCCAGGCGAGTTTGTGTTGAGTGACAAAGAGTATAACGATTTTATTGAATACGCTTTGGGTAAAGAGTTTTCATACAGCACAGCTTCTGAAGAGCAAATGAAAGAGGTAATGGATATTGCTAAAGAAGAAGGTTACTTCCAATCTGCAGAAAAAGAATTCGAAGCCTTGTTGGCAGCTTTGAAACCTTCCAAAAAGGAAGATATGTTGCGTTTTAAAAAGCAAATTAAGGAAATGGTGCAAAATGAAATAGTAGGACGCTACTACTATCAAGAAGGTAGAGTTTTAAATAGTTTTATTAGTGATCAGAGTTTGGCAAAGGCGGTGGAAGTATTAAATAATGAGAAGTTATACAATTCTACCCTACAAGTTAACGTTAAGAAATAAAAGAAACTACTCTACTTATGCTCGACAAGCTTTTTGGCTATCGTGTCCATACTTTAATTCATCAGCTGTGTTTTTTCGCACTGTGTGTAGGACTTCCTCTTAACAAGGTGGTGTTGTCGCTTGCTACAATGTTGTGTTTTCTCAACATACTTTTAGAAGCACACTTTGCCACTTACCTAAAAAATATACGCAAGAATAAAATTGTAGCATTAACCCTTCTGTTTTTTGGCTTTCACTTTCTGGGGTTAATCTACACCTCTAATTTTGATTATGCCTTTCACGATTTACGCGTAAAACTTCCGCTTTTTGTTTTACCCTTCGTGTATGCTGCACGCCCCTTGCAAGTAAAAGAAGTAAAGCATGGTTTTCTTCTCTTTCTGTTGAGTTTATTGGTTACCACGGGTATCAATTTCTATAATTATCATCAAAAAATTAGCGAAGGCATTTTCTTAGATATTCGTGAAATGTCTTTGTTTGGATCGCACATACGCTTTGCCTTGTTGGTGGTTTTTGGCGCTGCTATCACTTTAATTTACACGGTTAAAAGAACGAAGTTATACTGGTTGTTTGCCCTTCTTTTCGCATGGTTTTCTTACTATACCCTGTACAGTCAAGTGTTAAGCGGTGTGGTAGCCTATGCATGTTTAATGGCTGCTTTATTTCTTTACGCAATAGCTCAATTAAAGATAAAAAGTTTAAAGTGGAGTTTATGGATAATGTTTGTAGGTTCCCTTTTAACTGTAGGAATAGCTATGGTTCAATTTCTATGGCCAGAAAATGAGGATTACATTTATGGTGAGCTCGATTATGCGAGTGCAGAAGGAACCATCTATTACCACGATACGCTCTCTACATTTTTCGAAAACGGCGAACCTATTATGATTTACATCGCCGAGGAAGAAATGCGCCGCGAATGGAACAAAAGGTCAACCATTCCTTACGACAGTTTAGACAGAAAAAAACAGCATGTAAAATATACGCTTTGGAGGTATTTAACTTCTAAAAAGCAAAGAAAAGATGCACAAGGTATCGCCCAGTTAACCGATGAAGACATAGACTTTATTGAACAAGGCATTACCAGTTTGGAAGCTCAAAACGGAGGTTTACAAAACCGACTCAACGGGTTGAAAACACAGTTTCAAACCTATGCGGCAAATGGAAATCCAAATGGTCATTCACTCCTACAGCGTTTAGAGCACTGGTCGGCTGCAGTTTACATTATTAAAAACAACCCCTATTTTGGTGTAGGAACCGGTGATGTACAAGATGCCTTCAATGATGCTTATGATCACTTAGATTCTAAGTTAGATGAACACCATAGAAACAGGGCCCACAATCAATTCTTAACAACCTGGATTACCTTTGGTTTGCCCGGTATGATACTTTTCTTGGCAATATGGATAGTCTTTCTAAAAGGTGCATTGCGCAACAAGCATATCTTAGCTCTTGCTTTTGGTATAATTGCGCTGGCTAGCTTTTTACCGGAAGATACCATAGAAACACAACAAGGAGTTACATTTATAGCTTTATTCTTAGCGGTATTCTCTACCCAGTTTCATCAAAAAACTGAAGCTTAAGCTTTTTACACATTGGGTTCTTGACAATCTTCTCCCACGCCGGGTTTAAGACATGTAGATTTTAACTTATTTTGATAGTTAAAACGTTTAACAATGAAATTTTTCTTTCTCGCACTAACACTTTGCTTAAACCTATTTGCTTTTGGTAAGGATAAAGTGATCGTGGTTATTGATCCAGGACATGGTGGTTCAGATCCAGGTCATTTGTCGCACGATAAAGCTTTAAAACCTGAAAAGGATCTCAATTTAAGTATAGCTTTAAAGTTTGGGAAGTACATCGAAGAAAACTTAATCAACGTTGAAGTTCATTATACGCGTAAAACAGATATTTACCCTTCACTCGATGAGCGTGTGGATATGGCCAACGAACTAAATGCAGATTACTTCATTTCTGTTCACTGTAATGGAAGTGCAAAAAGTACGGTGTATGGAACGGAATCTCATGTACACAACTGGGGATCTAAAAAAGCTGTTCGTTTGGCTACAGAGTTTGAAAATCAATTTGAGAATAGAGCCAAGCGTAGAAGTAGAGGTGTTAAAACAGGTGAGGATAGGGGTCATTCTGTACAGGTATTGAAATATACCAAAATGACCAGTGTTTTGGTTGAGTGCGGCTTTGTTACCAATACATCAGAGGCCAATTATTTGAACTCAGTTTACGGTCAAGAAATTATTGCTTCGGCACTTTACCGTGGTTTTAGAGATTTTATTCAACGCGAACATAAGGACATAGACTTTATCAATACAGAAAAAGAATTATCTCAAAGTGGAGAAGTATATAAGATACAAATCATGTCGAGCATAGACCCCGTTGAAACAGATATCGCAGAGTTTAAAAAATTAGGTGTAACTGTAGAACGCATAAAGGTAGAATCGAAAAGCATGTATAAATACAAGTATTACGTAGGTAAATTTTCAAATAAAAAGGAGTGTAAAGCCTTGCTCAAAAAAGTCAAGGAAAATGGCTTCCCCGACGCTTATATTGTTAAATTTGAGTAGCAATGCAATTTGCATACAAGAAGATACCACAACACATACACATTTAAATACACAAAAAATACATGGCTACGGTTTTTGAGACACGACTCATAGGAAACATAGGTAAAGACGCAACGGTAAGGAACATGGAACGAGGAGTAATCGCCATCAACTTTCCGGTAGCACACAATAAAAACTGGAGAGATAAACGTACGGGAGAATCTAAAACAAAAACAACTTGGGTAAACTGTACGATTTGGAAAAAGGAAGGAGCTAACCTGAGAATATTAGACTTCCTTAAGAAAGGGGCTTTGGTAGAATTGGTAGGAACACCCTTTCCGAAAGCTTACTTGCAAGACGATAATTCCATTAAAACAGAAATAAGATTGAACGTTTCTAAAACGAATATTTTGCGTCCGAGTAAGGACCAAGGTATGCCTTCTGATGATGATTTCAGCATGGAAGACTCCGAAAATGATTTAGGGACTGGAGGTTTTGAAGATTTCACCCTAAATGAGGAAGATTTTTAAAGAATTGATATTCAATATTTAATAAAAAACTTTGAAATTTTTTTAATTTTTTTTGCGCAAAAGCATTGCAGTTCTCTAAAGAATGCATATCTTTGTCCCCGCAAACGAAGCACACTCCTCCTTAGCTCAGTTGGTTAGAGCATCTGACTGTTAATCAGAGGGTCCTTGGTTCGAGCCCAAGAGGAGGAGCAAAAAGCACTTAGAAATAAGTGCTTTTTTTTTGCTTTATACTTTTGTGAAAACAATAGGTTTTATTTCAATCCCAACTCAAACCCTCCCCACCTTTTAACATTTCTTTCAACTTTCTGGCGAACGTTTTCTCGTCTATTGTGTAATACGGGAAAACATCATCCATGAAAAAATTAATGATTTTAAGTCTTGTGCTAATTTCTCAATGTGGAATACTGCACGCACAAGCAACGAAGGCAGAAGAAATTTATTCGTTTACACGCGTAATCAATTCTTACAAGTGGTATGTTACCCAACACGAGCTTTGGGCCAAGGAAGTTAAGAAGGATAAGAAAGATGAAGAGGCGTGGACCAATTATTATGCAGCCACGCGCTATGCGGGTCGTAGAGCGGAGACTGAAGAAATAAGGTTGGAGTGGGTAGAAAAAGAGGAAGATGTACTGGCTCAAGTGGCCAAGAACATCCCCAATACCTTTGCTTATTATTACATTATGTCATGGGCGAAACCCGTCTATGCAGCGCAAAACCCAGAGGAGAGAAAAGAGTTTATCGATAACGTACTTAAGGCTCATCAAATCCAACCAGAAAACAGTGAGGTGTATCCCGAACTCATGAACATTTATGAAGTCTATGCATATAACCCAACGCAATTAGAGGAGATTTCTAAGTTGTGGAAGAAAAGCGCTCACTTTACTCCGGCCACTTTTTTACTCGCACATAATATGTTGAATGGAGCACAAAAAGATGCCATTATTTTAACGGCTGGAGATAACGATACCTATCCTTTATGGGTGGCGCAACACGCCGATAATGTGAGAAAAGATTTGACCGTACTCAATGTGTATTTAGCACAAATAGAGAGTTACCGTAAACGAATTTTCAAAAAATTAAATATTCCAGAACTGGTAGGAGAAAACAAATCTTTCGAGGAGATTATCCAACATATCATTGAGCATAAAGGACAGAAAACATTGTATTTTACCTCAAGGAGTTTATTCAATGATCAAGAGGATTTACTCGAACAAGTTTACAATGTAGGATTGCTTTACCAGTACAGTGAAGAAGAACTCGATAATGTTTCCATCCTTGTGCACAATTTCGAAGAGGTATTTTACACGGATTTATTGATGCATAATTATTATACAAGCGAATGGGAAGATTTGGACTTGAGAATGAATAACATGTACGTTCCGGGTTTAGTGCACCTCTATAAGTATTATCAACTCATCAATAAAACAGAAAAAGCAGAGGAAACCTTTAAGGTTATTCAGCGCTTAGCGCAACATTTCGACTACTACGAATCGGTGAAAAAACAGTTGGGCATTGAGTAAGTATAAGAACGTTAAAGATGAAGAGCTGATGCATCGCCTTACCCAAGGGGATGAATCGGCATTTAATGAACTTTATGAGCGTTATGCACAACGCATTTTGTTGTTCATGTACAAAATGTTGAAGCAAGATGAGGCCAGAGCTCAAGACTTTACGCAGGATGTTTTTTTGAAAGTAGTGGAAGCTGCAGAAAGTTTTGATCGCTCAAAGAATTTTAAAACTTGGGTGTTTACCATAGCGGCTAATTTGTGCAAAAATCACTTTCGAAAAAATGGCGGTGATGTACGTGAATTTTCATCTTCAACGCAAATCACAAACAATGGAGGTGTAGAAAAGCTGGAGTTAGAGGTAAAACAAAAGGCTTTGCAACAAGAAATCGCTGCTTTACCCTCACCCTTCAGAGAAACTTTTTTGCTGCGCTATCATGAAGAGATGAAGGTGAAGGAAATAGCCAACATTCAAAAAATACCTGAAGGAACGGTGAAGTCACGCCTCAACAAAGCCACACAAATACTCGCCGAAAAAATGCGCGCGTATGCACAAGTTCAATATTAAAAAAAGAAATCATGGATATCCTTAATTTATTAGAAACAAAAAACTTTGAAGATCTAAATACAGCGGAAGTAAACTTTGTGTGCCAACAAATGTCTGCCGATGAATACAAACAACAGCGTGAAATTATTGTAATGACGCAAGGTCTTTTTGCGGAAGATATATCTCAGCCGACTATTGTTCCTTTGCCCCCAAATAAAGCCTTAGCAGCACTAAAGAACAAAAAGAAATCGGGAATTTTACTTCTGTTTCAAAGCAAAATTTCTCTGTGGAAAGCGGCAGCAGTATTTGTTGCCCTGTTGGGTACTTACCATTATTTCATACAAAATTCAAGCACAACGAAAGCCCCCGTATATATCACTGAATATGTAGAAAAAGAAGTCGTGGTGCCCGCAGATCCGGATACAGTAATTAAAGAAGTGGTGGTAGAGGTGCAAAAAGAAAAGTTGGCAAGCACCGAAACTTCTTCTCAACCCTATAAAGTAGGAGAACTTCACCAAATATCTCCCCTGCGTTTAAACATAGAAGAAATGGCTATGCTCAATAACCTAGAAGCTGAAATTCTAGAAATGAAGCAAAAAGATGGGGTTAGGGTGAGTGAGGACAGCATAACCCGTAAAGTTTTGGGGATATAAAAAAACCGTCTAGAAACTAGACGGTTAAATTGTGCTAATTAAACGATATGAAACCTTTCTACCCTTTCTTCCTCATCAAATGGTAGAAAATATAAATGATGGCCACGAATAAAATGAGGTAAATGTAATTACTCCATTCTACTGTTTCCGCAAGGTCAGAAGGTATAGACAAGCTATCAACCGATGCCCAATGAAATTGAGCATTACCCTTAACGGTAGAAATACTGTCGCTATCTATCTGGCCTTCCCATTTATACATACTTCAATTTACGGAGAAGTACTTGTGTTTAAGAAATTGCTTAGACTAATTGAACAAAATATTCGATTAACGTAAGAAATCTAAACGTTCAATAGTTTCGCCATTGGTTAAATGATACCCCATGAGTCCTGCCTCTTTAGCTCCCTCAACGTGTTGGATGGAATCATCTATAAATAAAGTAGTTGCAGGGTTGAGTTGATGAACCTCACAGAGGTGCAAGAAGGTATCCACATCAGGTTTGCGTTTACCCAATTCATTTGAGTAATAAGTCGTATCGAAATAATCTTCTAAGTTCTTTAAACCGTGTTGTTGATGTATGATGGCATGAAAAGCATCTACGTGAATTTCATTGGTATTACTCAATAAAAAGGTAGTATACTTTTCTTTTAAGGCTGCCAAAAGATCCAAACGTTCTTGTGGCAAATCCAACAACATCGCATTCCAAGCTTTCACCACTAAGTTAGGAGAGGTTCCAGCCGGTAAAAAGTCTAACATCTTATTGATAAAATGCTGGGAAGAAATTTGCCCAGTTTCCAGTTTATCAAAAATATCTGTTTGTTTTGCTTGAGAGTAAATAACATCAAAATCATCTATCCCTAAACGCTCAAATGCTTCTTTGGTTAGGTTGTAATCTATATTTAAAATTACTCCTCCTAAATCAAAAATAATGGCATCAAAACCTTTCATCTTTTTTATTTCTAAGTTGTTTTATGGCTCAAATGTAGTGCATAATTCTAGGATATAGGGTATAAAAATGAGCGCGGCAATAACTAAACTAAAAATTGCAGCAACCAAAACCGCACCAGCGGCAACATCCTTTATCCAGGCTATTTCTGCGTTTTGATTGGGTTCTATTTTATCGCAAATCTTCTCTAAAGCACTGTTGAGCATCTCTAATGAAAATACGAGGGCAGAACACAAGAGCACCATGCACCACTCCAATCGGGTTATGTTAAAAGCAAGGGATGCCACAACAAGCAAAAGGAAGAGAAAAAGATGAATTTTGAAATTCTTTTCTGTTGAAAGCATTTTCCTGATGCCCCTAAAACCGTATTTAAATCCTATGTTCATACTTCTTCTTTGGGTCAAAATAGGTAATTATTTATTAATACAATTTAATGCAGGATTAATTGTGGTTTAACCCCTAAAATAAAGGAAGTAGAGACCTTTGTAAAAAATAAACGCATGAAACTCTTCTTAGGACTTACCAGTGTTTTAGTGATATGTGTGATGCTCATGTCCTTGGATAAGCCCAAAGCTACACCTGTTGTAAAAAAGGTGGAGACGGAACGCAACACGGTATTGGATAGATTGGTTGAACTGGGTTCTAAATGTTTGTATTTAGAGAATAAATGGGAGGATTTGGAGACGGAAGAAAAGTTCAACAGACTCCAAGAAGCTAATGCCTTATTTGGAGAGTTTGAATACTTACAACTTTTCATCAAGTCCAAAACGCATGTACACAACGATGCAAAGAGTTTACATAATTATGCCTTGGCGGCCTATGCGAAGGATGAACAATTCTTACATGTAAAAGCCTTACGTAAAACTTTAGATGAAATGTACAAGGAGTTGGTGAAGCTTCATTTTAATGATGCCCAACTTTTTGAAGCCCTCAACTTGGTAACCTTCCAGCTAGACACATGGAATACCCACAGAAAATCAGCGGTGTTAAAAGGCATTACAAAAGCGATGGAACCTTTCAAAGAAGAAGCGAAAATGGAAGAGGAAAGTATGTTGTTTGAACAATTGGAAAACCTTTGCTCTACTGCTGAATTGGTGAAAAGCAAAGATGTGGAAGGCTTGTATATTTTAAGCTTGAAATCGGCCCTTCATGAGATAGAATATTTTGTAAAAAATAGAGAATTAGACGAAACGAATTACAAGGTTTAAAAATGGAAACACAAACATTAACCCAAGAGAAATCAAAAAAGATAATTTCTAAAAAATCGGCTTTACTACTGAGTATTTGCATAACACTTGCTGCTATGGTGGTAGAGTTTGTTTACGGTGTACTTTTAAATAGTGTTATGCTGAAGAGTGATGCCATTCACATGTTGTCTCATGCTTTGGCACTTTTTATTGCCTTGTTTGCACTCATGTACACCAAGAATCTGTCCGAAGAAAAAGCCAAGAAAGTGGAGGCGCTCTCTGCTTTTACCAACGCATTGTTAATCTTTGGTTTTGTGCTATGGATAGTTATTGATGCTGGAATCAAATTCACGCATTTGGAAGAAATGGAAACATCACAACTCCTTTGGGTGGCTGTGTTTGGTTTGGGAGTTAACCTTTTAACAGCGCTTATTTTGGCTTTAGGGGGGATAGAAGATTTGAACACGAAGGGTGCTTTCCTGCACCTCTTGGCAGATACTTTCTCATCTGTGGCTATAATACTCGGTGCTTATTTAACAGAATATTTTCAATGGTATTGGTTAGATCCTGTGTTGTCTTTGGTGATAGCTTTTGTTGTTGCAAAATGGGGAGTGGGTCTAATCAAGGAATCTACTAAAGTGTTGTTGACCGAAAAAGAGTAGTCCGTCCATCCATAGTCGCATTTGTTCTAGAATAATTACATTTAGAATTCGTTACAGAACAAATGAATTTATACTCAAATAAGCAAAAGTGGAAGATCGTATTAATGGTGGTAGCCCTCTGTTTAGTTGGTGCTTCACTTTTTGTGTCTAACCGCATTGTAGGAAAAGTTGCCAAACGTGAACGCGAAAGAGTAACCCAATGGGCCGATGCCATTAAGAAAAGAGCTGAATTGGTGAAATTAACCAATCGTTCTTTTGATGAATTGCGTACCAAAGAACGCAGTGAAATGGAGTTGTGGATAGAAGCAACGAAAGAGGTGAGTCAGAATACAGATTTTGGAAGTACAAAGTCTTATGATTTACCCTTGCGTATCATCAATGCCAACAATAAAATTCCTGTAATTGTATTGGATCAAAAAAAGAGATACAGTCAATCTAGAAATGTATCCTTAAGCAAGGAGCGTTTAGCCGAAGTTTTTCCAGACTTATCCAAAGAGGCTTTAAAGAAGAAGTACGAAGACTCCATGGTGAGCTTGGCCTTAAGCTGGCAGAAAATTAACCCGAGCTTTACGGTAGAAATCTATACGGATTTGTACATGACCTATTACTTTAACGAGAGTTTAAACATTACCCGACTTCAAAACGAAAGGGATTCTTTGATACGTTCTTTTAACGAAGAGTTGATAGATAATACAAGTTTTGTTCCTGTAGTTTTGGTAAATGGAAGTAAAGACAGCATCATAGCGCACAATTTAAAGGCCGAAGATATGGAGGCTTTTGATTTGAAATCTGGATGGAAACCCGAGACTTTTGGGAACGCGCCCATAGAAATATCCTTTGCCGAAGACGAAGTGAACTATGTTTTTTATGATGATTCGCAAGAGTTAAAGCAGTTACAGTATTTTCCGTATATACAGTTCTTAATTATAGGTCTCTTTATTTTCATAGGTTACCTCATCTTTTCAACTTTTAGAAAAGCAGAACAAAACCAAGTATGGGCGGGTATGGCCAAAGAAACGGCCCACCAATTAGGTACACCTTTATCCTCTTTGATGGCATGGATTCAACTCTTAGAAACCATGGATGTTGATCCATCTATTCCTCAAGAAATGAATAAAGATATTAACCGACTTACGCAGGTTACCGATAGGTTCTCTAAAATAGGTTCTGGTGCTAAACTCGAGGAAGGTGATATTGTTGCTACCGTAGAGAATATGGTGAATTATTTGAGGTCTAGAATTAGCAACAAGGTTAAGGTGGAGTTTGAAAGTAGTGAACCCTCCATTTTAATTGCCCACAATGTTTCTTTGTTTGAATGGGTGGTGGAAAACATTTGTAAGAATGCTGTAGACGCCATGGAAGGACGTGGGGAGCTTCATATCAATGTCTTCCAAGAAAAAGGAAAAGTGAACATTGATATTAGTGATACAGGTAAAGGAATGACCTCGAAGGAACAACGCATAGTTTTTCAACCTGGATTTACCACGAAGAAAAGAGGTTGGGGACTCGGTTTGAGTTTGGTAAAACGCATCGTGCAAGATTACCACAAAGGTCGGGTGTATGTGCTGAAGTCGGAAGTAGGTGTAGGTACAACCTTTAGAATAAGTTTAAACATATGAAAAAAGGAGGTCAATACAACGACCTCCTTTTTTATGTATGATTAATTAACCTTGCCTAAAATCTGAATGTAAAACCACCCAATACTTGGAAGCCTTGTACGGGATAGTTGTACCATCTGTTGTAGCGTTGAGCCGCAAAATTATTGAAGTTTACGTAAGCAGAAAAACGCTTGTTGTACCTATATTCAAAGCCTAGGTTGGCATCAACTATAGTACCTAAAGCAACACTGTAAACGCCGTCTTCAACTTTTACATCTTCTATTGTTTCGTCATAAACTAAAGCTCTTCTTCCAGCCTCAGCGCCTACTGTTAGGTTCAATAAGAATTTGTCAAACAAGTTGTATTCTCCACGTAGAATAATCTCTAATTGAGGAAGATTCCATGCGTAAGGGTTGTTTCTTGCTTGGTAAGAATTGAAACGACCGATGGCATCCACTTTCAATTTTTCATTGTGTTGGTAACTCAAAGAAGCCTCCAATTTAGTGATGTTTATTGTATCGTAAATCACCGCAAACTGTGTTTGAGCACTGTAAGTGGTATCGTTTACAAACAAAGCTTTGTTTCTGTTCGAAGAGAAAGATGCAGAAACATTAAAACCTATGCGTTTGCTTAAAGTTCCTTTGATACCAAAGTAAGCGTTCAAAGCTTGAGATTCATTATCTAAACGAATATTAGAGAGTATAAATTCGTTTTGATTACTTAAACTAGAATAAGTGTTTTGCTTTAATTGTCCGTTTAAACCAGCATAAGGAATAAACAAATCGTTGAGCATGCTGTATTTGGCTTCTAACACAGGGTAGAAGTGCGCTTTGGTTTTGTAATGACTGTCTATCGTTACATCAAAACCGGCAGTAGCTCTTAATTTTTTATCCTTGCTGTAGGTAGTAACTGTTGGCTTTAATTGGAAAATCAAATTCGAAGAAACGATACCTGTATCTAAAGGAGTATCTAGAGCGATAACTTTATTTTGTTCTCCGTATTGATAGTTGTTATACTTCACATTAAAAGCCGCATTAAACACTTCATTGTTGAGCTTGTATTTCCAATCTGATGTAATGGTAAAGTTGTTTTCTCTTGCTCTCCATTTAGAAATACTATCGGCATGTTTCTTATCAAAGAAGTTGTAATAGCTCACACCTAAAACATAATTCAACTCTGCAGAATCTTTTTTGTGTGATTCGTACACAGAATTAAATCCAATTTGCTGAAACCTGTTGGCAATGCTGTCTCTGTTGGCATTCGGATTTTGAAAACCATAGTGATGTAGACCTATGTTGTTGTAGTTTATTTGGCCGTACAAACTATATTTTTTCTCGTTGATTTGTCCAAATACTGCAGCTTTTGTTCTATCGTATTGAGAAGGTGCGTAGTTAGACATATCATTGAAAGAGCTAAAGTGTCTGGCTTCAACTCCCCATACATGCTTGCGCGAACGCAGGGAATTGTAGTAAAGTTCTCCCAAAGTAATTAAATCGCTACCTATACCCACCTTTGCATAACCTCTGTATAATTGATCCAATTTCGGGTTAATGTTAACGCGAGCAGGATTAATCTGATCCAAGGTAAAGCTGGTCTCATGCTTCAAAGAGAGTAAGGGATACTCTATGGTTGGAGCAGGGATAATAGAGTCCTTTTTTACAGGTCTATCAGAAATACGGTAAGCCTTCTCAATAGGTCGTTGTCCTTTCGTAGTTAACTGTACGTCTTCTTGCGAAAAGACAAAACTTACTGAGAGGAGTGCTAGTGCTAATACGCTTATTTTATTCATCATTACCTCCTTCGTCATTAATTTCTATGGTCTCAACCCCGCCTTCTTCGATTTGTTTTGGGGTGTTTTGTAATTGTTCAATTTCTGCTGCTATGGCTGCTGCTTCGTCCAAAATTCCATCTTCCTGATTCGGGTAATTTTGAAGAATAACATCAACCGTACTTTTCGCCTGGAATAGTTCATCTGTAGCCATTAAAACATTGGCGTGTAATAACAGTGATTTTGCTATCCAGTAATCGTAAGCTGGTTTACGCTTCAACAAGGCTTTGTGCTCTGCAGTTGATTTTTCATACTCTCCTTGTAAGAAGTAGATCTTTGCAATGGTGTATTGTGCCTCAGATCCTCGCGCGTCTCCTGCGTTTTTCGACAACCATTTTAAGTAAACCAATGCTTCATCATATTCTTCCACTTGGAAAGATGAAAGTCCTACAATGTAGTAAGCTTGTTTTTCTATGTCGTCAGAAACCTGCTTGTCTTGCATTACTTTAAGTCCCGCAACGATAGCGTTCTCGTAATTCTCTAACAAGTAGTTTGTACGCATTAAACCAATACGCGTGTTGTAGATAACTTCTGGGGTAGAAGCAATGTTCTCCAATTTCACGTAGTAAGGCAGCGCGCTTTCATAATCTTTCGAGTTGTAGTAATACTTCGAAGCACGTATCAAGGCCAGTTCTGTGTACGAAGAATAACTGTCGTTGATGATGTCATCATACACCTCCATAGCCAAACGCATGCTGTCTATACTGTAGTAAGAATCTGCCAAGTAGTTTCTTATTTCTACGGCGTATTTACCTTGTGGGAAGTTCTGTATATATCCACTTAAGCCTGGAATGGCATCTTCGTATCTCGACTCGTTGTAGGCAATCACTCCATTCTTGTAGTAAATTTCCTCTTCAGCATCATCAGAGATTTCTGCACAAGGATATTCTATACGCAAGTTTCTTATTTTTTCAATTTGAGAAAGTTGTTCATAAATGGCTACTAATCCTTTCGTTGCCGGCTTACAAACACTCGTATCTCTTGCACTGTACTCGTTTAAAACACGTTTGAAGTAACTTTCAGAAGCGCTGTATTCTTCTTGTTTAAACTTGATGTCACCAATCAAAAGAAGGGCGTCTTTCACCAAAAGGTTACTTGGATAATCTCTGGCCAATTGCTCTGCATAACGCACAGCATCTTTGTAATTCTTAGAACGGTAATAAGCGATAGAAATATCGTAAACGGCTCTTACGGTATACACCGAGTTTTTGTAGTTATTTACGATGTCTAGCAGTGATTTAACAGCATTCTCTCTATCATTTAACCAGCTGTATGCTTTAGCTTGGTAGAAACGAGACTTGTCTTCGGCACCTTGACCTAATTGTATAGAAGCCTCGTAGTTCTGAACGGCTAATTTGTAGTTCTCTCTCCCTCCAATGTAGTAGGTAGCATCACCAATTCTTGCGTAAGCATCGGCCAATTTATTCTTGTTAGCGATGTTACCCAATCCTGTATACGTCCTAAAAGCTACCAAAGCTTGATCGTAATCTTGTTCGTTAAAGTAGGCATAACCTATGTTGTAGTAGGCATCTTGCTTTAAGTTAGAGGTGTAATTACCCGGTATAGAAAGGAAGTTTCTGTACTCTAAGATGGCTTGCTGGTTTTTTCCTTGCAAGTAATAGGCTTCACCTGTCCAGTAAACCGACTCCCCTAAGATATCAGCGTTAATAGGATAGTTTCCCACCTTTTTAAAGGTGGCAATGGCTTCTGGGTAAGCACGTTGCTCTAACAATTCTAACCCTCTGTTGAAGGCTATAATTTGGTATGCAGATTTTAACTTGATATTTAAACTTGGTAAATTCTCCAAAGAAGTTAAAGCTGCTTGGTAATTTTTGGTATTAGAATACACATTCACCAAATATTGGTAAACATCATTTTTACGTTTAGAATTCGGGTATTTGTTTAAGTAGGTTTCAAAGGCAACAATGGCTTGACTGTAAGGGTTGTAATCTAATTTGTACGATAATATAGCACTGTTGTATAAAGCGTCTTCTTGTATCGTTTCGTTGAAATCTAATTCAGAAGCTTTGAAGAAGGCCGTTCTCGCAAAATCTAAATTCTCTAATTTAAGGTAGCACTCACCAGCATGGTACATGGCGGTTTGACCCAATTCATCATCCGTTCTTGCTACGCGTTCAAACTTTTTACTTGCTTTCGAATAGTTCCCCGCTCGGTAATAAGCATAAGCCAATTGGTAATCATCTTCGCGTGTTGTTTGTGCCGATTCATTGTATTTTTCTAAGTAAGGAATAGCTTCATCATATTGTTCCACTTTGTAGTAAGCGTCACCAATAAGATGATTCAAATCTCCTTTGTCTTTGTAGTTTTCGTTAGATCCTATTTCTGGAGCAAGTTCAGTTACCTTGTCGTACTTACCCTGTAGGTAGTAGATTTGAGTAATGTAGTAAGGAACCAAAGCCGCAAAACTTTCATCCTCTTTTAATTTCTCAAAACCTTCTAATGCTACTTGGTATTGTTCTTTTTGGTAAGCAATGTGTGAATAGTAGTAAAGTGCTGGATGCGCGTATTGTGTTACCCCATCCTTAATTTCATAAAAAGCATTTCTTGATTGTTCAAATTTACCTTCTTGAAAACAAGCATAACCTAACTTGAAGTAGTATGCATCCTTATCATCTTCGGCGATGTCATTAACCTTGGTCTTTTCGTACCATTCTATACTTTCAGGATACTTCTTTTTTTGGTAGAAGTAATTTCCGAGTTTGAAGTAAATGTTGTTCTTGTATATAGATTCTGGGTAATCTGTATTGAACTGTATCAATAAATCTACGGCATCATTGTTAAATAATTCAAGAGCTGATAGTCCCTCGTAATACCTTGCCTTGATATAGAAAGGATCATTGGAGTGGTCAGAGAAAGAAAGTATGAAGTCGTGAAAACTTTTCCTTGCTGCGCTGTATTGTTGCTTTTCAAAAAGTTCTTCGGCACTGTAGAACAAAGCATAATCGCTTCTGTAAGCCTCAGTTTGTTGTGCCCACATCGAAAAATTAAGACCTACCACTAGTGCAAGGAGGAATAAAATTCTATAACGCATAGTTTCCTTTTATTTTAATTATGTAAAATTAATAGGGATTAGCGCTGGCTTAGCTCCAAGTAGTGAAAGTTTTAAACGCGAATCTGTTAAGATTGTTTTATGGGCAACGCAAAGTATTGAAGGAGATTTTGCAATTTTACAAAAAAGTCCGTCGTGAGTGTAATAGAAATTAGTTCAGGAAAAATTTATCAGCGCAACAGCTTGGTTTTGGATAACATCAACTTTAAGTTGGACAAAAATGAGTTTGTATACGTCATCGGTAAAACGGGTTCTGGAAAGAGTAGTTTCTTGAAAATGCTTTACGGCGAATTGAGTTTAGCAGATGGGGCTGGACATGTTTCAGAATTCGACTTGCGCAAACTCAAGAAAAAACAAATCCCCCTCCTGCGCAGAGATATAGGTATCGTTTTCCAAGATTTTCAATTGTTGATGGATAGAAGCGTAAAAAAGAATTTGCTCTTCGTTTTAAAATCTACAGGTTGGCGTAAGAAAAAAGAAATGGAAAAACGAGCGCTTGAAGTGCTAGGCATGGTGGGTGTTGAAAACAAGGCAGACAGAATGCCTCATGAACTTTCGGGGGGTGAGCAACAACGTGTGGCCGTAGCCCGTGCTTTACTAAATCGTCCTTCGCTTATTTTAGCCGATGAGCCTACAGGAAATTTGGATCCCGAAACTTCAGAAGAAATCATGAAATTGTTAACGGCCATCGCTCAAGAAGGAACTTCTGTGTTAATGGCAACACACGATATGGCTTTGGTAGATAAGTTTGGAGGGAGAGTATTAAGGGTTGAAAATGGAGGAATTAAAGAAATTTCTTCGATCAACAATTTCAACCCCTTTGAGGCTATGCCTTAAACTTTTCTTTGTCCATACATAATTCCACCAAAATTCCATCCGTACTTTTAGGATGTAAAAAGGCAATTACCTTATCGTCTGCTCCAGCTTTAGGTTGGGTGTGTATTAATTGAAAACCTTCACCTTCTAAGCGTGCAATTTCCGCATGTATATCTTCTACATCAAAGGCGATGTGGTGTATACCCTGACCTTTTTTCTTGAGAAATTTGGCGATAGGACTATCGTCTTTAGTTGCTTCTAACAACTCTATCTTTGATTCTCCAATTTGGTAAAAAGCAGTTTTAACTCC
Source organism: Lishizhenia tianjinensis (assembly GCF_900116425.1). Taxonomy (GTDB): domain Bacteria; phylum Bacteroidota; class Bacteroidia; order Flavobacteriales_D; family Crocinitomicaceae; genus Lishizhenia; species Lishizhenia tianjinensis. Next base: position 215,298 of record NZ_FPAS01000005.1, read on the forward strand.
TTCACTTTCTACTTCTTCAATTTTATAGCATTCAGCATTTAAAAGTTTCGCGTAAATCTTACTACTTTCTTCTATGCTTTTTACAGCAATTCCTAAATGTTCTATTTTCTTCATGAGCTAAAAATAAAAAATCCCACTTGTTAGAGTGGGATAGCTATAGATGTTATTTTTTTATGACCCGTTCTGTGGTATTGTCGAAGTTCAAATGGTAAAGTCCTTTCTTCAAGGTTCTACAATCTACTTCCTTACCATAACCCTTCTTTACGATGTTTCCGTATGCATCAAACAATTCATAACGGGTGGGTGTATCTTTTTTCTGTTTGTCTACAAAGCGAATGTATTCTTCAATTTTATTGTTCTCCAAGAATACCTCTTTGGCATTGGATTCAAAGGTAATTTCTGGACTCTTGTTTTTAATTCCTGTATGATCGATTTGAACAACACGTATTTTGTTTTCACCTGAGTGAGGCGTAATTTGGAAAGAATAGTTATTCACATCGGGTGTACCTATTCCTTCAACTTCACCAACTGTTATCCATTTATTCCAGCGGTATTGTTCGATTTTAAATGGAATTTTACCTTCTTCATTTTTAGTTGCCCAAGAAATAACGCCCTCTTCCGTAGCAGAAATTTCTTCTGTTGTGAAAGTAGAAGAATGTAAAAGTACCTCTGGATTTAAGATTTTCGGCTTGCATTCATCGGAGTGATAAATCACAATAAAGACAGGCGTTCCTATCGCTAAATCGAGTTGAGAAAAATCTATGGTAAATGCCAAACGGTTAATGTTGGCGGGTAATATCTGGTCGTTAACTGTTATTCTTGTTGCGCAAAAACCAAATCCATCAGGCGTTTCAGGGTTTTGTACATAGAGGTTCCTTCCTTGATAAGTTCCTTCTATAGATAGATTTGCGCACGCAAGATGTACAAACCCAAATATAGTAGCAAGCGTAAAAAAAAGTCTCATTGTAATGGTGAAACGTTAAATGTTCGTATGCAATATTAACTCCTATTTTTGTAAAAAGCAATATGGTAGTTGTTTTTTAATACGTATTATTGTAACAGGTATTTTACCCTGAGGCGGTAGAGGTTAAACATCACTCAACTAACTTCTTAATACAACGTTATGAAACTTATTTATTACTACTTCATTTGTGTTTTCACTTTTTTGATGTCGTGTACTTCCAAACCCGAAGCTCAAATCTATGAATACGCTGGAGGATGTTTTAAAACTGCACTTCAATTTAACCCCACAAATGTTGTTGTAGAAGATATCAATGATTTGTACACTGACATGGTCGTACACCAAGTTTTGGAGGGTCTTTTTGAACTCAACGACATGGATCTTCAACCTGTTAACCGGTTGGTAGAGGACTACAAAATAGAAGATAACGGTAAGAAATATAGGTTTAAACTCCGCAAGGATATCTACTTCCATCCCCATTCGCTTATCGGAAAGAAACATCCCTTTGAAATGCACGATGTGATAGCCACTTTTGAGCATGCTTGTAAAGCCAATAAGGAGGGAGAACCCAGTGTGTTGTACCAAATGGTTTTCGAAGGGAAAGTGAAAGGGGCCATAGAATATTTTGAAAATAAAACGGACCACCTTGCAGGAATGTATGTAGAAAATGAAGAGTTGGTGATAGAATTAATTGACCATGATTTTAATTTTCTTGAAAAACTCTGTGTACCGTCTGCTAAAATCATCCCCAAAGAAATTATAGAAGCCGATCAGGGATCTGCCCTTGTGGGTACGGGCCCTTTTGTTTATCAAGGAACCCAATTGTTTGGAGAAGATCAGGCTATTGTGATGACGAAAAACCCGAATTACTACAGGGTGGATGCCAAAGGGAATAGTTTACCTTATTTAGATTCAGTGATGTTCTATATAGAACCGAAGAATTTAAAGCAATTATCCGATTTTGAGGAGGGTAAGATACATTTTGTGGAAGGTATTCCTCCCGCACGAATTGCTATGATGTTTGAGGCGCATCAAGAGGAGTTTTTTAATGAGCCACCCCAAATTTTATTGCGCCGTAAACCTTTGCTTGGTACGCAATATTACGCCTTAAATATGGAGTCGCCAGCATTACAAGATGTACGGGTGCGCAAAGCCTTAAACTATGGCTTAAATAAGGAGCGATTGGTGAAAGAAGTTTTACATGATCAGGCCTATGCACCAGGTTACAGAGGCTTAGTTCCTCCTTTTGTGTTGAGTGATTATGACAAAAATGATAGTATCTTAAATGGATACGAATTTGATTTAGCAAAAGCAAAAGCACTACTCGCAGAGGCAGGCTTTCCGAACGGAGAAGGTTTTCCTACCCTTAAACTTGCTTTCGATAAGGGAACCATACATGCTGCAATTGCTGGTGAGTTCGCTGCTCAAATGGAACAAAACCTAGGAATATTTGTCAATCTTGAGGGATATTCTTTTAGAAAATTAAATGAGGTAATGTCGAAAGGACAAGGGGATATTTTTCGCTCTTCATGGTATGCAGATTATAAAAGTCCGGAGAGTTTCTTGAACTGTTACAACGGTTTGTTGGTCGGAGATATTACAGGAAAATCTTCCAAAATCAACACCTCTAGGTTTAGGAATCTAACATTTGATGAATTTTTGAAAAAAGCATTAAATTCTGAAAATAAACTGGAGCGTTTATCATTATTTGCTCAAGCTGAGGAAGTTCTGCTTGCAGAGGTTCCTTTCATAATTTTATGGTACGATGAATCTATTACCCTAACCCGCTCAGAAGTGAGGAATTTAGCGGTAAATGAGATGAATATATACTATCTTGACCGCGTTTATTTAAAAAAATGGTCAATGGAAGAGTATCAAAACTCTACCGGAATTAAAGGTTAAAAACTAAGCTTATGAGGATATTTTTACTTACTATACTTTTCGCCCTGTGCGCAAATATTTCACAAGCACAAATTACTCAAAACGTAAGAGGTACTGTGGTAGATAATGAAACGAAGTATCCGCTCATAGGCGCTAAGGTGCAAATCTTCACCAAAGATTCAACTCAACTATTTAGGGCTTTAGTAGATGAAAATGGAAGTTTTATTATTAAAAATGTTCCCATAGGAAAACATCGCTTGGTAGCTACTTATATTTCTTACGAAACTAGAACTATCCCCGTAACGGTAAACTCTGGAAAGGAGTCTGTGGTAAACTTAGAGATGTCTGAAGAGGTTTTTGAAACCGAGGAAGTACAAATTGTTGCCCAACGTAAGGGTGAAGTATTGAACGAAATGGCTACGGTATCGGCACGCCAATTTTCTGTTGAAGAGACGGACAGGTATCCAGGATCGCGTTCAGATCCTGCACGTATGGCATCAAATTTTGCCGGTGTACAAGGAGCCGATGATTCTCGTAATGATATTGTTGTAAGAGGGAATTCACCTCTAGGTTTATTGTATAAGGTAGAGGGCATAGATATTCCCAACCCTAGTCACTTCAGTACTTCTGGTTCAACAGGTGGTCCTGTAAGTATTATCAATAATAAGATATTAGGAAATTCAGACTTCTTCATGTCGGCTTTCCCGGCAGAATATGGTAACAGTACGTCTGGCGTCTTTGATTTGAAATTAAGAAACGGGAATCAGTCTGTACACGAGTTTACCGGACAATTTGGCTTTTTGGGTACAGAGGTGATGGCCGAAGGTCCAATTAATAAAGACAAGCGTTCATCTTATATTGTTATGGGTAGATATTCTACCTTAAGTATTTTTCAATCTCTAGGTATACGCATAGGTACAGATGCAGTACCTGTATATGGTGATGGCGCCTTCAAGCTGAATTACCCCTTGAAAAAAGGGGGTGCCTTGAGTGTTTGGGGAATGGGTGGTAAATCTGAGATTGCCATTAAAATTTCTGAACAAACCGAGTTAACGGATGAGGTTTATGGAGAAGGAGATAGAGACCAGTATTTTGGAACTTCAATGGGCGTAGTTGGTTTGAGCTATAAAAAACCGGTAAGTACCAATACCTTTTTAACGGCTACTTTAGCTTTGTCTGCAGACGAACAACATTCACGTCATTACCTTTTAGATAGATCCTTGGATACAAACATCGTGGATGGACAACAGAAAATTTCCATTCGTACAGATTCGATTTATCAATTGATGGGGTATCAGTTCTACAACACCAAACTTTCAGGTTATTTCAGTTTGAATCACAAGATCAATAAAAAGCACATCATTAAGGCAGGTATTAATATAGATGGAATTTATACCAATAATTTAGATTCTGTTTTAACGGAAAGTGGAGATGCATTTAGGTTGAGGTATGATTATGCTCAGGCTTATACCTTAATTCAGCCTTTTGTACAATACAAATGGAAGGTAAATCCGAAAATGGACCTTACAGCCGGTTTGCACAACCAGTATTTTTCTTTGAGCAACTCCTTGAGTATTTTGGAGCCTAGACTAGGATGGAAATACACGTTAAAGAAGGATCAAGTACTTACGGCAGGTGCTGGATTACATTCTCAAACACAACCCTTGTATTTATACGGTTACCAACAATACGATAGCGAAGGTAACGCGGTGTTGCACAATAAAAACATGGATTTCACCAAAAGTATACATACGGCAGTAGGGTACGAACGTAGCTTTAAGAAAGGGTTTAATGTGAAGGCTGAGGCTTATTACCAACATTTATACAATGTGCCTGTAGAGATTCAAAGTTCGGCTTTGAGTTTGATCAATATGGGAAGTGGTTTCCAACGATTTTTTCCTGATTCATTACAAAATACAGGAACGGGTAGGAACTACGGTATTGAACTTACGGTACAGAAGTTCTTTAGTAAATCTTTCTTCTTCTTGGTAACAGGATCTTTATATGATTCTAAATACAAAGGAAGCGATGGCATAGAGAGAAATACGGATTACAATGGAAGGTATACGGTTAATGTTCTTGGAGGAAAGGAATTTACTTTTAAAGGAAACCAGTCTATTTCTTTAGGTTTAAAATGTACTACTGCTGGTGGAAAAAGATATGGTTATGTTGATGTTGCTGCGTCGCAGGAAGCACAGGAGTTAGTGTTCTTATCTGAAGGTTATAATGAACGTCAGTTTAAAGATTACTTCCGTTTGGATGTAAAAGTAAATTACAAATTGAATACAGAAAAGATTACCCATGAAATAGGATTGGATTTGGTGAATGTTTTGAACACCAGAAATTTACTGGGCTTAGCTTATGCTCCAAACATTGGAGATCCAACTGCAGAACCTATTGCCGAAAGAACGCAATTGGGATTCTTACCTATTTTCTATTACCGTATAGATTTTAAGATTAAAAAATAGCAACATTAAGGGCGGATTTGCGTTTATATTTATATGAACATGAATAGATATTTTCCTTATTTCGCCTTGGTGATGCTTACGCTTCTTTTTGCCTGTAAAAAAGAGGTGGATGATACGGATACAAATGATCCCGGTGGAGGAGGCTCTGTAGCGGCTAAAAGTTTTAAGGCTGAAGTGGATGGTGTGATTTGGCAAGCCACGGATGTTGATGCTTCCATAGATAATGGAGTGATGACCATTAGCGGAAGTAATGGTTCGGCAAGTATTTCTTTGCTTGTGAATCAGGAAGGACAAGGGTCGTATTTGTCACCAAGCTCAGCGTGTACCATGACTTATGTAACGGGTGGAAGCACAAGTGAAGAAATTGAAGGCGTTTTAAAGGTGACAAGTATAGACGCGAGCAACAAACGTATATCAGGTAGTTTTTCAGGTACAACCACAAACGGTGTTCAAATTAATTCAGGAGAATTTACATCCATTCCATATTCAGGCGTATACACGGGAGCAGGAATCCCTGTAACGCAAAGCGGAACAGTTGATTTGGATGGAACAGCTTTTAATGCAGATGTTTTAACAGGAAATAAAGGGTTTGGAAGAATTGCCATTAACCTGGCTAGAACTAGCGATAATTATACCGTAGGATTGAATTTAATAGAGACAATAGCAGCAGGTGAGTACAGCTTGTCTGGTCAGGGTGATTACCGAGCTACATTCTCTACTTCCGGTGCGATTAATGATCAATATGTTGCTGGAAGCGGTAGTCTCAGAATCATTGCACACAATACGCAGAATAGTTACGTTGTAGGTGAGTTTAATTTCTCAGCCGTTCCTAGTGCAGGGAGCTCGAGTACAAATACCTATAGCTTAAGTAACGGAGAGTTTGGCATAAACTATTAGCAAAGTATTGCAACAAAAAAAGGGCGATAATTTATATTATCGCCCTTTTTATATTATTTGAGTATTCTACTTATTTGCAGTGAGCAAGAATAGATTCAAAGAATGCTTTTCCATCCTCATTTGCTAATGCTTCATCAGCAGCTCTTTCTGGGTGAGGCATCATACCAAATACGTTTCTTCCTTCGTTCGTAATACCAGCAATATTGTTGATAGAACCATTTGGATTGAACTCTTCAGTTGTATCTCCACCTTTAGAAGTGTATCTGAATAAGATTTGATTGTTGTCTTCTAATTTTTGGATAGTCGCTTCATCTGCGTAAAATCTTCCTTCACCGTGAGCGATAGGAATTTGGTACGTAGCGTTTACATCCAAATCTTTTGTGATTGCTGAATCGTTTGTTGCTGGCTTCAAGTATACATTCTTACAAATGAACTTTTGGCTGTTGTTGTGCAACAAGGCCCCTTCTAACAAACCACTTTCTGTTAAAATTTGGAAACCGTTACAAATACCCATTACGTAACCACCGTTGTTTGCGTGCTTAATTACTTCTCCCATAATTGGAGATAATTTTGCAATTGCACCAGAACGCAAGTAATCTCCGTAAGAGAATCCACCTGGTAAAACGATAAAGTCACACCCTTGAAGGTCAGTGTCTTTATGCCACAATTGAACAACTTCTTGATTTAAAATAGTTTCCAAAACGTAGACCATATCTTGGTCACAATTAGATCCTGGAAAGGTAACAACACCAAATTTCATATTATAAATTTTAAATGCACCAAACGTGCAACTTTTAAAAGTTAGGGCAAAAGTAATTAATTCTTACGCAAGGACGATCAATAAATAAAAAATTTAGCCACAGAAATTAACAAGAGGGTTAAAATCAAGACTTCAACCAGTCCCTTTATGCGCAGAGAAAGATAAGAATAGGGTAAAATAAAGGCCAGAGGAACAATTAGCATACTGCTGTAATAGACAGATCCGCCAAGGGCTATACTTAAGCCAACACCAAGAACAATAAAGAGTATAAAACTCAAGGTAATGTTACGAAGTTTCTTAAATCGTATAGAGCTCGTTTTGCTGCGGTTCAGAAGACCCATTATTCCAAAGCTCAACAATATTCCAACCGTAATACTGGAAACGATAAACAACAGGAGGTTTTCACTGGAAAATTGAAATTTATCTAAGAGTTGAAAGAGGTTGCGAGACAGTTCAATATCAAATACTAGCAAGTAAATAAAGGGCAGTATAAATCCTAAAAGGAGTAAGATGTATTCCCTCAATACAAACGGTCGAATAAATTTTAAACTGATCATTACACTTGGTAAAACCACGAGGTACAAAGGATTACAAACCACAGCCAAGGCAGTAAATAGTCCCATGTTAAAACTCTTTTTCCTTGCATCATCCTGTTGGTTTAAGGAATAAAGTTGGTAGAGAATCATCAATATAAAACTCTGGGCCAACACTTCTCCAGTAAGGTAAACCGAGTGCGGGAAGTAGAAACTTAGTAGTATATAGATGAAGGAAGGTATGTAGGTACTTTTCACCCAGAACTCATGGGTGTTAAAAATGAAATTCAAAAAAATGGCATTGGCCAAAAGCAAAACAAGCGATAAATAATTGCTCCAAGGTTGAAAAGTGTTAAAGTAATAGCCCGTGATATTGGTATCACTGTTAATTCCCGCTTGGAAGTAATCAAAATTTAGCTCAAAAATTAAATGTGCTATCAGCAGTAAAGGCAAAAGAGCCAATACAAAGGGCTTGTTATTTGAAAAAAAATGGAGCATTGAGCAACGAAGATAGAAACTATATGAAGAACTTAAATTTTTTTATTTACTTTTGTTCAAAATTGAAATACGATGAACTCAAACACTATATTTGAAGCAATAGCAAGTTTAATGCAATGGACATTCGGAATTTTCGAAGTAATTGGAAATTCATTTAACAACGCAATGATCGTTTTAGGATTCATTGGATTGATTTTCTGGTTAAGAACACAAAAGAAATTCAACGATGAAGCTGCGAACAATCCTAATCAAATGAAATAGTTGTTTGTCGATAATATTATAAAACCCGATGTAAATTTTACATCGGGTTTTTTGTTGTATTAATTTTTTGAGAGGTTATTGTACGATGACTTCCCCCTCATTATCCTTTTCATGTTCTACCAAAAGGGTACTTGTACCATGGTAATTCACTCCATTAGCATCCTCTAAACTTGCCGAGATGTAGAAGGTTTTGGAGTTTTCCATGCTTTCATCAAAATATTGAGAATAGTCAAAAGTTACTACCCCGAATATATCCGACATTGCAGTATCGTTTAAAATCTGCGTAGTGTCCTGTGAATTTGAGGAAACGAATAAGGTATAAAGACTTACTTGAGCCCCGGGAGCAACCTCATCGGACGTGTCTTTAACTGTTATTTTAACGTGAGTTGCTTCAAAGGATAAGGGCTCTGGCGTTGGTTTTACTTTTAGACAAGATATAAAAAGTAATGAAGAGAGTAGCGTTAAGCAAAAAATAGATTTTCTCATTCTAGTGGATTTAAGTTTTCGAAAAGTTAGGGATAAATTTTCAATTATTGTATAAAAACGGTTTCCTTGTTGAGTGTTTCTTCTTCTATTTTAAGGGTACCCGTGCCGGAGAAGGTAGTACCATTTGCATCCGTAACCTCAGCATCTATGTTGAGAACGGCAAAACCTGCTTGTCCGCGTTTAAAATTTTCGGTATAGTCGAAATGAGCAACGCCAAAAATATCTGTGGTAGCGGTATCCTTTAACACAACATCTCCGTCTTTGTTGGGAGTTTCAGTAGATTCTCCATAGAGTATAACACGCACACCGGGAACAACCTCATTTGCAGTGTTTTTTACGGTAATATCAGCCAAAGTAGGTTCTTTTTTACTGCATGCAATAAGAAGGCTGCTAAATAATAAGATTAAAATGTTCGTGTAGTTTTTCATGGTTTTGGTTTTTGGGGATACAAAAAAAGCTTCTTTTAAAAAAGAAGCTTTTATTATTCTTGTGGAAGAAGAGAGGATTACTGGATGTAAACCACTTCTTCATTCACTTTTTCTTCTTCTATTTTGATCGTTCCTGTTCCACTAAAAGTGTTTCCAGTGTCATCAGTAACTTTAGCATCAATGTTTAATACGGCAAATCCGGCTTGACCTAATTGGAAATCTTCTGTGTAATCGAATTGAGCAACACCAAAAATATCTGTAATCGCCGTGTCTATACGCGTAACTGGCTTGGGTGGAGTTTCTGTAGATTCTCCGTATAAAATAACCGTTACACCAGGAATAACTTTGTTGTCAACATCCTTAACGGTAATCTCTGCTATAGTTGGTAGTTTTTCTCTACATGCCATAAAAGATAATCCTACTAGGGCAAAAAGAGATAATGTTTTCAATGACTTTTTCATAATCTTAAGTAATCTTATTCTGGTAAGTAAACCGTAATAACTTGTGTAATGTGTGCTCTTGCTTTTAATTGTTCATCTTGAGATTCATCACTCCAAACTTCTTTGTCTTCGTATTTTACAAGTACATCAAAGTAAGCTATTTTTTCAGCGTCTTTGTCGTAAGTATCAAACAATTCAGAAAGGTCAAAAGCAGCAAAACCAGATGCATTTGTTGTTAATGTATCTGTGTAACTTGGTGTTGCAGGATCAGAATCTTTATCTCCTACAATCACAACTGTAGCATCACTAATTAACTGGTTGTTGTAGTTTCTTACAAATACCTTTCCTACAGAAGGATCCTTTTCTTTACAAGATGAAAGTACAAGAACTCCCACCATTAAAAAAGCAAAAAGGCTTACTAGTTTTTTCATATTCTTGGTTTGTTTAGAATAACAATTTCATGTTAAACACATCCTACAAATATATAACATTCCTCTTCAAAAGAGGTTGCTTATAAAAAGGACTTATTTATTGTTCTATGCTCCTTTAACAGTTAAACGTCTTAAAAAGTTACAATAGGTCCCAAAAATAAATTTATTTCATATGTGATTTTCAATTTTTTGGAAATAAGGCGTGGAAAGAAATTCTTAAGTACTTTACCTCCATTTATTGTGGTAGATCTGTGGTAGAACTCGTCTTTGGTTGTAATAGTTTTTGTAAATTCGCACACACAGAACGGCAGAAGGCAGTTCTCTGTAAAATCAAAGAAAGATTACTTGTGATGAAAGAGCAAATCAGCGCAATAGAAGAGGATATAAAAGCATACGAAATAAAGGACGCGGCAAGTCTAGAAAAATTTAGAATTGAATTTTTGGGTTCTAAAAACAGAATCAAAGATTTGTTTGCTTTGTTGAAAACTGTTCCTAACGAAGAAAAAAGAGCGGTAGGTCAGTTAATCAATGGAGTAAAGGTTTTGGCCGAGACGAAGTTCAATGAGCAGAAAGAAGTTTTGGAAAACACCAGCGAGGAAGGGGAAAAGTTAGACTTTTCTCGACCAGGAGATCCTTTAGAGGTGGGTTCTCGTCATCCTATTGCTTTGGTGAGATCTGAAATTATAGAAATATTTAACCGTATAGGTTTTAGTGTTTCTGAAGGACCAGAAATCGAAGATGATTGGCACAATTTCTCTGCTTTAAATTTCCCGCCAGAACACCCTGCTAGAGATATGCAGGATACTTTCTTTATTGAAAAGGGAGAAAATGAAATGGCTTTGCGTACCCATACGTCATCTGTTCAGGTGCGTGTAATGGAAAATGGTGAAGCTCCAATTCGTACCATTTCTCCAGGTAGAGTTTATAGAAACGAAGCCATTTCTGCACGTGCACACTGTTTCTTCCACCAAGTAGAAGGTTTGTACATAGATAAAGATGTTTCTTTTGCCGATTTAAAGCAAACCCTCTTGTACTTTGCCAAGGAGATGTTTGGCGAAAAAGCACAAATTCGCTTGCGTCCTTCTTACTTCCCGTTTACTGAGCCAAGTGCAGAGGTAGATGTGAGCTGTACGATATGTTCTGGAAAAGGATGTAATGTTTGTAAGTACACAGGTTGGTTAGAGATTTTAGGATGTGGTATGGTAGATCCAAATGTTTTGGAAGCTTCTAACATAGACCCGAAAGAATACTCGGGTTATGCCTTTGGTATGGGAATAGAAAGAATTGCACAATTAAAATATAGAGTAAACGATTTGCGTTTGTACTCTGAGAACGATGTACGTTTCTTAAAACAGTTTACATCTGCATTATAAGACATTAAGTTATGGGTTTATTTACACGATCTAAAAGGGAAGAGCTTGCTTGGACACCCTTGAACCAGGAGAAAATGATAGCTGAAATTATTGAAGCATCAAAAGAGAAAGCGCAATTGATTTTTAAACACAGTACGCGTTGCTCTATTTCTTCTATGGCGCTCAATAGATTTGAAAGTGAATGGCCCCAAGATGCAAATTGCTCCATTTATTTCTTAGATTTGATTGCCTTTAGAGCTGTTTCGAATCAAGTAGCGGAAGATTTGAAGGTAGAACACCAATCACCGCAAGCCCTACTCATTCAAAATGGAGAAGTAACCTATAGCGCTTCTCATTCAGCAATAAGAGCGTCAGAAATTTTAGAGAAACTATGAAAGCAGTTATTATAGATGATATGGAAGCAGCGCGTACTGCGCTGAAAGCCGATTTAGAAAGTTATTGTCCGGATATAGAAATTATTGGAGAAGCTCAAGGTGTTGTTTCTGGAGCGAAACTGATAAAAGAAGTGAGTCCGGAATTGGTATTCTTAGATGTACAAATGCCAGATGGTTCTGGTTTCGATTTGTTAGAGATTTTACCGCAATTGGATTTTGATGTGATCTTTACTACTGCTTCTGATGCTTATGCCTTGAAGGCATTTAAAGTATCGGCTGTTGATTATTTAATGAAGCCTATAGATCCAGATGATTTGATGGAGGCGGTAAAAAGAGCCAAAGATCAAAACAATAGTTCTGAACGTTTGAGTTTGCTCAAGGAGAACATGCAAGGATCTAAAAAAATTGCCCTGAATACACTGGAGAAAATCCAAATAGTAAACATAGAAGATATCATTCGTTGTGAGTCTAGTGTGAATTACACGACTTTCTATTTTATGGATGGGACAAAATTATTGGTGACTAAAACTTTGAAGGAATTCGATAAAATGTTGTCAGAATACAACTTCTTCCGTGTGCACCAATCGCATTTAATCAATACAGAATTCATCAAAGAGTTTTTGAAAACCAATGGTGAGCTAGTAATGAAAGATGGAACGAAAGTACCCGTGTCTACTCGTAAAAAGGCACAGGTGATGGAGATGTTAAACAACCTGTAAATGAAAATTTTAAAACCTATATTGGCCTTCTTAACCGTGGGCCTTTTTTTTGTTGGATGTGAAAATGATAAAGCATCCAAATCTGAATACAGACCCTTGTTTGAGGCCAAGTTTAAAAGTCCAAACAACAATGTATACTACAATGCGGGTATGCCCATACCTGTACAATTAGAATTCGATTCAACCAAAATAGAGCGTTTTACCCTTTGGTTAAACGATAGCGTTATTGCCCAAACTAACTTTGGAGGAAGAGTTTTTGAAAAAGTGGTTCAATCTAAATCGTTGGCATTCGGATCTTACCAGTTTAGGTTAGAGGCGAAGTTGAAGGAAGGGAAATTGGTGAAGGATACGCGTAATATTCGTGTGTTGAGTAAAACGGAGCCTGAACGTTGGGAGGCTGTGGTTGAAAAAGCCATGCCACACAATACCACTTCTTATACCCAAGGATTGGAGTTTTACAAAGGTGAATTATACGAGGGAACCGGGCAATATGGGAGAAGTAAATTGCTTAAAGTTCTGAAAGAAAAAGGAAGTACTTTAAAGGAAGTAAGTTTAGACAACCAGTATTTTGGAGAGGGAATTACCATACTTGAAGATAAGATTTATCAATTGACCTGGAAGGCGAAAACTTGTTTTGTTTATGATGTAAATACCTTTGAAGAAATTAAACGCTTGGCCTACCCTACAGAAGGTTGGGGCTTGTGTAACAACGGTGAGCAAATTATTATGTCGGATGGTTCGCATAAAATTTACTTTAGAAACCCAGAAACTTTTGCGGTGGAAAGAGAAATTGAAGTCTATACCAATAGAGGTCCCGTTGGAAATTTGAACGAACTCGAATACATCAATGGGAAGATTTATGCCAATGTTTATACCTCAAACAGGTTGGTTGTAATAGATCCAAATACAGGAAATGTGGAGAGCGTGATTGATTGCGATCTTTTGGCTTTAGACCATAGAGGAAGCGGTGAGGTGTTAAATGGAATAGCCTATAACCCCGTTTCTCAGAAGGTATATCTTACCGGAAAAGAATGGCCCGAATTACTCGAAGTTAGTTTCAAAAAATAATAAAAGAAGTCCTCAAAATTTTGGGGACTTTTTATTTTTCAGGATATTGAAGTATGAAATATTTAGGGGGAATATTAATGACTGGTTTACTACTTTTTTCTTGTAGTGATTCGGGGAGAAAAGTAGGAGGACCTTGTCAGTATGAAACTGTGGAATTTAAGGCGATTGGTTTAGGATGGGATGATAATAAACATCAAATCTTTCGTTTTAAATCAGAGCTAAATAACCAGTGGTACGGTTTGGATAGTTTGGATATGTTAGATCATGGATTAAGCGTTGAGGATTTGCGAAAGGATGGTCAGTATAAATTAGTGATCAATGAAATTACAGAAGGTTCTTGTGTGCCTTTTGTAATCAAGGATATAGAGCTGTTGTAAGTGGTTTTAGGCTTTTTTAAGTCCCTTGAATAGTCGGCTAATTTGCTTTCTAAACAAAAACATAAGTATGATGTAAGGCACAGCCATGATGTAGAGTATACCTTGGTTGATGTTGGTTGTATTAGTAATTCCTAAGATTTCGGCATCCTTGTCAACCCCGCTAGCTTCTGCTACCAATTTACATTGAGAACATTGCGCATCACCTAAAAATACGAAGGCACCTACAAAAATTGCTGTTAAGATTACTGACTTCCAATTCATAGCACAAAAATAAGGCATATCTCTTAGAACAGTGGTGAAGGAAAGACAAAAATTCGCTTTTATTGACGGGTATCAATTTTCCACCAGTGGGTGAAACGGCACCCCGCAGGCCAAAAGGACTAAGAAACACTTTTTAAAAGAGCGACCCGAGAAGCTTTTGGAAAAAGATGTTGAATGTACTTTTGGGGGAGGAGTAGAGTGGAAGACACGCCCGGGTGGCCAAATACATAATCAGCTCCATTTAAATTTCCGGAGTTCAAGTTCCTTGGACTAATTTAAAATGACGATATTTGCCCAAAAAAATTTCTTATGTCTAAAGTTGTTACACTGAACGAATTTATTTTGGATAGACAGGATGATTTTCCGTTTGCTACAGGAGAATTATCACGTTTATTAAATGATATAGCCTTGGCTTCTAAAATTGTAAATAGAGATGTAAACCGTGCTGGTTTGGTTGATATTTTGGGTGCGCAAGGAAATACGAACGTACAAGGTGAGGAACAACAAAAGTTAGATGTTATTGCCGATGAAGCGTTTATTAAGGCGTTTGAAAACGGTGGAGAAGTTTGTGGTATTGCCAGTGAAGAAAACGATGATTTCGTTGCTTTTGAAAGTGAGGCGGCGATGAATGGAAAGTACGTGGTTTTGTTCGATCCTTTGGATGGTTCTTCTAACATAGATGTGAATGTGTCTATAGGTACTATCTTTTCGATTTACAGAAGAAAATCTGCTATAGGAACGAAGGCGACTTTGGAAGATATGTTGCAAAAGGGTACGGAGCAAGTAGCTGCAGGATATGTGATTTACGGTTCTTCTACGATGTTGGTATATACAACAGGAAAAGGTGTGAATGGATTTACTTTGGATCCTTCTATCGGGGAGTTTTGTTTATCTCACCCAGATATCAAGGCACCAGAGACAGGACGTTTGTACGCCATTAATGAGGGGAATTTAAATAGATGTCACCCAGGTTTAAAAGACTACTGTGAATACGTTCGTCAGGATGATCCATCAACGGGTAGACCTTATTCTGGACGTTACATCGGTTCGTTGGTTGCGGATGTTCATAGAAACTTGATTAAAGGTGGAGTATATGTTTATCCATCGACTACAAATTCTCCGGAAGGAAAATTGAGGTTGATCTACGAATGTAATCCCTTGGCATTTATCATAGAGCAAGCGGGAGGTTTAGCTACGGATGGTAAGAACAGAATTATGGAAATCGAGCCGAAACGTTTACACCAGAGAGTAGATTACTATGCGGGTTCTAAGCAAATGGTAGAGAAGATACACGAGTGCTTAAGAGCTGCGGAATAATAGATATTTAACAAAGAAAAAGGGAGGTAATAATTACCTCCCTTTTTTATTAGTCTACCTTTTTCAAGGTTAATATTACTTTGCGTTCTTCATTCATTAAATAAAGAAAGCCTTCTTTGCGTTGGTAGTGTTTTACTTGACCAAGTACTTTGTGAAAAGCATCGGCAATAGGCATTGTTTCTTGGCAGTACATTTTGGTTGCCATGGCCATTCCGAAACTAATATCTGTTGCATTTAAGTTTTCGATTTGTGCCCCGTAAGTGTTACAAGCGTCTTTACCCGAAATTCTGTTTTGCGTTACGTTGATTTCCATGGTAGGAGCCAGCGATAAATCTTTTAGCTCTCCGTAACCTGATATATTTGTGATGACATAGATATCGTGGATTTGTAAACGAACATCCATAGTTTTAGAAATTTCTTTCACCAAGCTGTATTTGATAGTAGAAGCATCTGCTGGTACATTTGCTGGATCCAACACCGTTTTTTTCACTTCTAATTCATAGATATAACCCGGTTCATAGGTAAATCCTTCAATTTGATCGTAGAAGTTTGACCAGTTATTACCTAAGCTATCGCCATGTTGAATGAGTAAGCATTGCTGGGGACCAACGCCTGTGCAATCTGTTTTGAAACTATTCACCCACATGGTTTGGGTATCTGCTTTCGATTTAAATAATCCACAAGAAGTGAGTAGGCTTAGTGTGAGAACGATTTGTAATAACTTCATGTTTTCCTTTTTTACAAAGGTAAGCAATGTTTGTGCCGAATAGAAGTCTTTAGGGCATCTGCGCTATATTCGGTTTTGTGAAGAGATGATTCGTGAACCAGTATTGTATAAGGTCGATTACCTCTGAGTTGTTGGAACTGAAAAGGATACGGTTTTTAATGAGCTTGTGTTCGCTAGATATGTCAATCTGTGCTCTTTTGTTTTGTTCGTAGAAATTTTTTGTATTCACCTGATATTCCTCAATGTTGTTGCTGCTCATGTTGAGTATAGGTGTGTTATGAAAACTTGTAGTTTGCAATCCTATGTCGTTGTTTTCATCTGCAAGATGTTTTTGATAAAAGTTGTGTACGGAATTTACATCTATTGAGGTAGAGCTTAAACCAGTAATGTTAATTGCAGCTTGTACAAGGTCTTTATTTTTTTGCAAGGATAGGTAGTTGATATAGCTACCAGAGTTTATTCCTAAAAGTCCGATTTGAGAAGATTTAACTGTGGGGTAATTCTTCATATAGCCAATAAGCTTACTCAAATCTTTGGTATGTTGGGTGATTTCAAATTTTCCTTCACTACCACCTGTGCCAGCTTGGTTATAGGCAACAACCACAAAGCCTTTTGCGGCTAAGGGTGCAAGCATGTTGACAGTGGAAGCTATGTTGATTTTATTTAAGGAGTCGTTGATGTCGTGATTAACGATAATACAAGGATAATTACCTGTTTCTTTAGGTTGAACAATGGCACCGGTTAAGAACTTACCATCGCTTAAAAAAGCAAGTTTCTCAGATTTAACCTCAGTTAGGTAGGTATACTGATCTAAGTTGTGTTGTATGGTTTTGCTTATTGGTGATGCGCTATAGTCTATAGGAAGGGTTTTGATTGAATCGTTTAAAAAGGCACCAAATTTTTGCTTGAGCTCTATAGTAGTTAACTCCACTTCTCCACAGGAGGAGAGCAGGATGATAACGAGGATTATGCAGGTAATTGGTTTCATTTTCGTATGCTTTGAGTAGAAAAAACGTTTTCTAAACTTCGATAGTTGCTTGTAATTGTTTGGTTAACAGTACAAATATGGCGATAAAAATCCAGATGAAGTACTTTGTAGCTTAGGTTTAACCCTAAATTAATATAAGGAAAAAGCCACCCCATAAATGGGATGGCTTGCATTATTAAACGATATGCAGTTTACGCTTGCGTATTTTCCGCAAGAGCTTCTTTAATTTGTGCTTCTAATTCGTCCATTAATTCTGGGTTATCCCCGATGATAGTCTTTACAGCATCACGTCCTTGTCCTAAGCGCGTTTCTCCATAAGAGAACCAAGAACCCGACTTTTTAATGATACCTAAATCTACTCCTATATCTAATATTTCTCCTACTTTAGAAATACCTCCACCATACATGATATCGAATTCTGCTTTTCTAAAAGGTGGAGCTACTTTATTCTTAACTACTTTAACTTTTGTTCTGTTACCGATAACTTCGTCACCATCTTTAATCTGTGAAGATCTTCTGATGTCCAAACGAACCGATGCGTAGAACTTAAGTGCGTTACCTCCTGTTGTTGTTTCTGGGTTACCGAACATAACTCCAATTTTTTCTCTTAACTGGTTAATGAAAATACAACAACATCCTGCTTTGTTTATTGAAGCGGTAAGTTTTCTCAAAGCTTTAGACATCAATCTTGCTTGTAGTCCCATTTGAGAATCTCCCATTTCACCTTCGATTTCGGCCTTAGGTGTTAAGGCTGCAACTGAATCCACTACTAATAAATCGATAGCTCCAGAACGGATAAGGTTATCTGCAATTTCTAATGCTTGCTCACCATTATCTGGTTGCGAAATCAATAAGTTGTCTATATCAACACCCAATTTTGCAGCGTAGAATTGATCGAAAGCGTGCTCAGCATCTACAATAGCTGCAATTCCACCCTGTTTTTGTACTTCAGCAATGGCGTGAATAGCCAAGGTTGTTTTACCAGAAGATTCTGGTCCGTAGATTTCTACTATTCTACCTTTAGGGAAACCGCCTACCCCGAGTGCTAAATCTAGGGTTACAGAACCCGTAGGAATTACTTCCACTTGTTCTACAACTCCGTCACCCAATTTCATAACGGTACCTTTACCAAAGGTTTTGTCTATTTTCTCCATGGTTAATTGGAGAGCTTTTAACTTGTCTGCGTTTATTTCTTTTGCTGCCATATCGTTTAATTTTTAGCTAATTTAGGTTGGTTGATCGTAAACTATTTACGTTCTAATTTTTTTCGTTAAATGCTTCCAAAATTTCTTCCGCGTGTGCTTTAGTTTTTGGCTTTTCTATAATATGTGTAATTACACCCTCTTCATTAATTAAGAAAGTTGTTCTGTGAATACCGTCGTATTCTTTACCCATAAATTTTTTCAATCCCCAAACACCATAGTCGTTGATCATTTTCTTGTCAACATCTGCCAATAAGGTGAAAGGTATATTGTACTTGTCAATGAACTTTTGATGTCTAGCCTCATCATCTGCACTTACACCAATTATCGCAATTCCCTCTTCTTGTAAAGCAGCATAGTTCTCTGTTAAGTTACAAGCTTGGTTGGTACAACCAGGAGTCATGTCTTTGGGGTAAAAGTAAATGGCAAGTTTCTGACCTTTAAAGTCGGCCATGCTTATGGCTTCACCTTTTTCGTTGTTTACTGTAAAATCGGGTGCTTGGTCTCCTACTTTTAAATGTTTCATTGTTTGTGTTTTTATGTCCGATCAATTAAAATGACGAATATATAGTCAAAAGTAATGCAAAATAATTAATCAAACAAAGTTTATGTTTAAATTCGTTGTTGCCTTGCGAAGAAACTCGACAAAAAAAGGCTTCTCACCTTTTCAATCGAAAAAAAATAATCATCTTCGTTTACCACAAAGAACAAAATAAATATGGAAAAGTTTGTAGATAGAATAGCGAATCATATAAAAGTGAAAGACTATGTATTAACAGATTTAACCATAGTTCTTCCTTCGCGCAGGGCCAAGAAGTATATACAGAAGGCTTTGTTTGAGCAATACGATAGAGCTGTTTTTTCCCCAAATATTTTAACCATAGATGAATGGGTGAAAAATTATACTCCACAATCTATCATAGATAAAACCTGGGCACTCTTTAAGTTGTACGAGATACACGAGAAGATTAGTGGTCCGGAAAATAAAGGTTTGGATGAGTTTCTAAAATGGGGGAGAACCTTACTGAGTGATTTTGATGAAATTGATAGGTACCTGATAGAAACCAAACAACTCTTTGTAAATCTATTGGATGTAAAAGAATTGGAAGCATGGAATGTAGGAGAAGATGAATTAACCGATGCGCAAAAGAGATTTTTAGCCTTTTGGGAAACTTTACCCGACTATTACAAAGCCTTCAAGGAAATGCTCAAAAAAGAGGAGGCGATTAACATGGGGGCTGCTTATGCCAATTTTAGTCAAAACCTTCATTTACTTTTTGAGGATAACAAAAATGCTCAATTCATTTTTGCTGGTTTTAATGCCTTGTCTAAGGCAGAAGAAAGCATCATGCTACAACTCAAGAAAATGGGCAAGGCTGAAATCTTTATAGATGTAGACGAGTTTTACATGAAAGATCACAACCACGAGGCGGGTATGTTCTTGCGCCCGTTGACAAAATCTTTTGAGTTGAAAAAAGAAGAGTATCTTAAAAATCACTATGCTACTTCAGTAAAGAAAATTGAACTCATCAACTGTAAGCAGAGTACGGGACAGGCCAAAACCATAGCAACCCTATTAAAGAATGAAATTCAACCCAAAGATTTTTCTGATACCGTAGTACTCTTGGCCGATGAAAACATGGTGGTTCCTGTATTGAAAAATATACCAAGTAACATTAAGGAAGCCAACATCACCTTGGGTTTACCCTTAAAGAATACTTCTTTGCGTGCTTGGGTGGATATGATTTTTAATATTCAAGAAAACTTCAGAAGGTTCAATACCAAAAGTATTTACTACAAGGATTTGTTGAAACTCATTAAACACCCTTTTATGCTTGCGGTGTTGAGTGAGGAGGATAAAATTCAGTTGCAAAGTTTAGAAGATAAAATCGTTCATAATAACTGGTTGTTCTTACAACTGGATCAGATAAAAATCTCCAAACGTATTAAAGAAGTAATTCAACTTCTTACTCAAGCTTGGAATTTACAAAACGAAAAATATACCCTCGAGGCTTTGGGGGTGGTGCGTAAATTAAATGATTTATTATACGCCTATATAGATAAGGAAGAACACACTTTAGAAAAAGCCATCATTTATAATTTTGATGCTTCGCTTGTGGCGCTTCAAAATATACTCGAAAGCTTTACGCCGAAAATCAATTTTAATTCTTTTAAGCAAATTTTCAACGAGCATTGGTCGACACAAAGTTTGGCTTACTTCGGTAACCCTTTGGATGGCTTGCAGATTATGGGACTCCTTGAAACGCGACTCTTAGATTTCAAAAACTTGTTGGTAGTGGGTTTAAATGAAGGAAGCATGCCGCCCAACAACCCTATTCAAACTTTAATTCCTATGGATTTGCGTAGGTTCCATGGATTGCCAACACCGCGAGAAAAACAAGGTTTGTTTGCACATCACGTATATAGATTGTTGCACCACGCTGAAAATGTTTGGATTACCTACTCTTCTGCAGAACGTAGAATGGGAGTGGACGAAGCCTCGCGTTATGTGCACCAAGTGAAACTGGAATTGTCTCGACAGTTTAAGAACATTTCGCTCGTAGAAAGGGATTATTCTATAGAGGATACTCAGCAATCTAGTGAGATCATTTCTGTTGAAAAATCACCCGCTATTTTGGCGCGACTGGATGAATATTTTGGAAATAGAACTTCCGCATCAGCCTTGAATAAGTATTTGCAATGTCCGCTCGATTTCTACTATAGATATGTACTCGGTTTTGGAGAAGAAAAAGAAGTGGAAGAAGAAATTGAAGCCAATAACTTCGGTAGTTTTATTCACAACACCCTTGAAATTCTTTTGAAACCCTTCAGTAGAATAGGGGATGGAAAACGTAAAGGTCAAAATATCTTACCTGAAGATATAGATCAGATGTTAAAGACTTACGGACCTATACTCCAACAAGAGTTTATTGCTCACTTTGATAAGCACAAAGAATATTTAGAAACGGGGAAGAACTTCTTGAGTTTGACCGTAGCTAATCACTTGGTGAAAAGTATACTAAAAGCCCAAAAGGAGGAGTTGATTTCGAATCCTACTGCGCAACTTTTTATTGAAGAAGTAGAGGGTGAATTTACCAAAGAACTGACTGTACAATTAGGGAAAAGCGAGAAGTTGGTGAAGTTTGTTGGGTTTATTGATAGAATAGACAATTTTGAAGATGAAGTAAGAATTATTGATTACAAATCAGGGACTTGTAACGAGGATAAAGTCAAAATTCCATCAACCCGAGGAGGAAACTCTCCGCAAGATGTCTTGTTAAATGTTTTGAGTAAGAAACACTATGTTTTCCAGTTGTTGGTCTACAACATGCTTTACAAAGCCAGGTATCCTCACAAACCTTACCCTGGAAAAACGGGTATACTCTCCATGGTAAATTTAAAGGACGGCATTTTCTTTTTAGACAATAAGCTCAAAGAAGCTGCAAACATGGATGATTTGATGGAACTTTTTGAAGAATGTTTACAACAAATCATTGCAGAAATTTACGATGAAACGAAAGCATTCGAACACAATCCAGATGCACAGTATTGTCAGTATTGTGGCTAAAACTTATTCATTCAAATCCCAATTGTAATCTTTATAGTTGATTTTAGCGTCCTTGTCAATTTTTATGTCGCCGTAGCTGTTTAGAAAATCAATGATGTCTCCTTCTTCGGTAAAATCTCCACTGAACCATTTGAAGAGTGAAGAGATTTCTATGTCCTTTTTGGAAAGAGTATTTTTCTCGGGGTTGTTTACAAAAGCACGCATTTGGTCGGTGAGTTGCGCCTCGAGTTGATCTGCTCTGTAGGCTTCCTGTCTCAGTTTTGGACAAGAAATAGAAGCACAGTTCACGGCAGCATGTATACGCGGATCGCTAAAGTCTTTGCGCAAGATACCGTGTTCTATGTTGTTCAAGTCATAGGTTTTCTCCCCCAATTTAATAAACTTGATATCCCATGGTGTGTTTACTTTATAGATGCCACCGCCCAAATCTTTGATGCTTTTAACCGGGTAGTTATCTACAATTAATTTTACTGTAAATGCATTGTAAGCGTTGATCCAATAGGCCTTTTTTTGGTTGTAGGTCCAACCGTCATTTACCGTATGTTTGGCCAACTGTTGCAGATAAGTGTTGAGTGCTAAGGAATCTTTTTGAAAACCGACATAATCAACCTTTCCGGTGGAGTCTACATATTTCACCAATAAATCCGTCCACAATTGATGCTCGTGAATTTTTAAATGATCTATCATTTTTCCATCCGGATAATTTTTACTGGGTGTTAGCGCTTCTTGTTGAGGCAATGAATTGGTATTCAAATACTCAGGAACTTTGATGTCTTTACCCGTTGAGCAAGCCACCAAAAGAAAGAGGCTAAAATAAAATCCGTACTTCATGTATTGACGTATATGTGTTATATTTAAAAGCATAGTTACTAAAATTATTATAAACGCGTGAAATTATCCATCATCATACCTACACTCAATGAGGAAGATAACATCGAAAAACTTTTAGGTTTTTTAAATGGACTTCAGCAAACTTACGTTGAAATCATCGTTGTGGATGGAGGCTCAAAAGATAGTACGGTTGAACGAGCAAAAGCTTACAAGAATGTACTTTGTTTCGATACCCAATTGATGAGTAGAGCCAAACAAATGAATTATGGAGCAGAGAAAGCAAGTGGAGAAATGCTTTATTTCATACATGCCGATGTAATGCCGCTACCGAGTTTTTACGCCGATATTTTACAAGCACAAAAAGAGGGGTATGACTTTGGTTGTTATCGATTTAAGTTCGATAAAGAACACAGGGCCCTGGCTTTCAATGCCTATTTTACACGCTTCAATAGAATGTTTTGCAGGGGTGGAGACCAAACCATGTTCATCACAAAAACGCTGTTTAACAAATATGAGGGCTTTGATACCTATTACTCTATCATGGAAGATTTCGATTTTATTCGTCGTGTAAAAAAGAAGGAGAAGTTTAAAATTATTCCAAAATCGGTAGTAGTATCTGCGCGCAAGTACGATCATAATTCTTACCTCAAAGTGAACTTGATTAACCTGATGAGTTATTGGATGTTTATGTTGGGTAAATCTCCAGATGATATACGGACATTCTACAAAAAGAATTTGGTGATGAAGTACGAATAATCGGTGGGGATAAAGGGATTCATCTATCGACGCTCGCTCGAGAACCTGTTATTTTTTGGTTTGAGTGTTTGAAAAGTATGAAAGTTGGAGGTTACACCGGTTTTAGAACTAATCAAGATTTCTAAAAGTTGAGGTGTCTAGCTTCTATTATTATTTAAAAATTTAAACACGAACGATGTTCTTATTTAAAGATTTAAAGAAATACGGACAAGAGCATTCTTAAATTCTTAAATCGTGAACGCCAGTTCACACTTAAATCTTTAAATCCCTTTTTATCACTACTCTCTACTCACACTCAAAACTGTTTTTCTCGCACTCAATACTGCAATTCCTATATTCTTGGGCTCAAGTGGATAAAGCAATCGTTATTTCTTTATTTTTGTACTCTAAAAATTACAGATTAATGAGTTTACTTACAGTAGGAAGCGTAGCTTTTGACGCGATAGAAACACCATTCGGGAAAACAGATAAAATTATTGGTGGAGCAGGTACTTACATTGCCTTTGCTTCTTCTTATTTTCAACCTTCACAGAACATCGTTTCTGTTGTTGGAGAAGATTTCCCAAAAGAAATGATAGCGAAGTTGGAGTCAAGAGGCGTGAACGTAGAAGGTTTACAAGTAAAAGAAGGAGAGAAAACTTTCTTCTGGTCGGGTAAATACCACAACGACATGAACACGCGTGATACTTTGGTAACGGAATTAAATGTATTGGAGCACTTCGATCCTATTATTCCAGCAAGCTACCAAGGTGCGGAATACGTATTGTTAGGAAATTTGTCTCCACAAGTTCAGAGCACAGTTATCGAAAGATTAACAGAGCGTCCGAAGTTAGTAGCTATGGATACCATGAACTTTTGGATGGACATTGCCATGGATGATTTGAAGAAGACCTTGACGATGGTTGATGTGTTGATCATCAATGATGAAGAAGCAAGACAATTATCTGGAGAGTATTCATTAGTTAGAGCGGCTCGTGTTATTCGCGACATGGGACCTAAATATTTGATCATCAAAAAAGGAGAGCACGGAGCTTTGTTGTTCCACGGAGATAAAATTTTCTCTGCACCTGCTTTACCTTTAGAAGAAGTATTTGATCCAACAGGAGCAGGAGACACGTTTGCTGGTGGATTTATGGGATACATCGCTTCAACCGATGATTATTCTTTCGAAAACATGAAAAGAGCAATTATTGCAGGATCTGCATTGGCATCTTTCTGTGTAGAAAAATTTGGAACTGAAAAATTAGAAAACCTTACAAAAGAAGAAGTTGACGCACGTATAGAAGAGTTCGTTCGTTTAACAAACTTCGATATGGTACACACTGTAGGATAATATCCTAAATTCTCTCATATTATGGAAAAACAAGCTTTTATCGATCAACTTAAAGCCTTAACTACACAAGAAAATGTTTTGGCAGTTAGTAGAGATGTAAACGAATTGCAATCGAAATTTGAAGATTTCTTATTAGAAGAAGGACGTTTACGTCAAGTAGCACAACTAGAAGCCCAGGAAAGAGGTGAAACCCCTGAAGAAGAACCTGCAGTTGATCCTTTGAAAGATGAGTTTTATGCTTTGTATTCTGACTACAAGGAAAGAAAGAAAGCCATCATAGATGAGAAAAATGCAACGCAAAGCGAAAACTTGAAAAAGAAAAGGGCTTTGATTGCAAAACTACGTGCAGTAGTTGAAGAAGAAGAAAACATTGGTCAGGCCTTTGGAGCGTATAAAGAAATTCAAGAAGCTTGGAAGCAAGTAGGAGAAATTCCACGTGATAAGCGTCCGGATATCCAAGGTGAATATTCAAGATTGTTAGAGGAATTCTTCTACAACATGAAGATCTACCGCGAAATCAAAGAATACGATTTCAAGAAAAACTTGGAGGCGAAAGAAGCCATTATTGAGCGCATCAAGGAATTGACAAATATCGAGTCCATCAAAGAGGTGGAAACATCTTTAAAGGCATTGCAAAATGAATGGGAAGATGTTGGTCCAGCTCCGCAAGAAGAGTGGGATCGCGTGAAAGAGGCATACTGGTCTAACGTAAAGGCAACATGGGATAGAATTCAGGCATTCTACGACGAGAGAAAGTTGAAAATGCAAGAGAACCTAGACCAGAAAAAAGCACTGTTAGAAGAGGCAAGAGCTTTGGTGGCACAAAAGAACGAATCTGTGAAGGATTGGGATGTGAACACGAAGGCATTGTTGGCGCTTCAGGAAAAATGGAAGACAGTAGGATTTGGTCCGAAGAAAGAGAACGAAGAGGTTTGGAAATTATTCAGAACAGAATGCGATACTTTCTTTGAGGCAAAGTCAAATTTCTTTGAAGGAATTCGCGAGGTTTACGATAAAATTGCAGAGCGTAAAAAAGGCTTGATTGCCAAAGTAGAAGCATTGAAAGATTCTACAGATTGGAAAGAAACGACACAGCAAATCATCAACATTCAAAAAGAGTGGAAGAAGGCTGGAAATGCAGGTCAACGCAACGAACAAGGTTTGTGGAAGGCCTTTAGAGCAGCTTGTGATCACTTCTTTGATGCAAAACAAAAGCACTTTGATGATTTAGATCAATTGAACGCAACGAATTTAAGTGCTAAAGAAGCTTTGATTAAAGAAATTGAAGACTTTACACTACCTGGAGATAAGAAGGAAGCCATAGATGCTTTAAAGACTTTTTCTCAAAAGTTTGCTGAGATAGGTAAGGTTCCTTTTAAAGATAAGGATAGAGTTTACAAGGCGTACAAGGCAGCTTTAGACGGACATTACACCCAATTGAAGTTGGAAGGTCAAGAACGTGATAAAGTAATGTTTGAAGCAAAAATTGATACGATAGCCGGTAGTGCTGATGCGAAGAAAATGTTTGGAAAAGAAAGACAGGATATTCGCAATCAAATCAATGAAATTAAACAAGAGATTATTCAATACGAAAACAACTTAGGTTTCTTTGCCAACAGTAAGGGAGCGAATGCTTTAAAGCAAGAAGTTGAACGTAAGATAGAAGACTCAAATCAGAAAATTGCAGCGTTGAAACAACGTTTAAAAATGATTCCACAAGACTAGTACTTTAAGATGAATAGATTCGTAAATATTTGGACCGTAATTTTCTTTATTATTTCCCTTCCGTTTTCCATGGCTTTGGATTATGCAGGGATTTATAAATTGTTTGGAGTGGAGTTTCCAGGACCAGACTTTGAACACAATGACCTTATTTACGGAATCTTAGCGGGAATTTTCTTGTTGTTGGGTGCTTTGAAGGCATCGCGCAGATGGGTGGGGTTATTCATCGCCAGACAAAAGCAAAAATTTGTATGGTCGGCACCTTTATCTAAGCCAAGAAAACAACGTATTTTAATGTACAGTTTATTAGAAGTAACCGTATTGGTGAGTATGGCGATATTCTATTTTACGATATCGCCTATACTTATCTATGTTGGATTGGCCCTTGTAATTGTAGCGACCGAACATTTGCTGCACACCTTTGTAGGACTTGGCAAAGATTGGTTTAGAGTTGGAATTACCTCAAAGGCTGTTGTAAGTACAGATAGAGAGGTTACAGTAATGTATTACACGGGGTTAAGAAAGGTAAGTATACACCAACAAACCTTGTATTTAGAGTACATTAAAGACTTAACCTTACACATTCCAAGTAATGCCATACAGCAAGGTGAAGTGGAGAATTTTAAAAAGCATTTAGCCGACCAAGTAGATAAAGAAAAGGTGTTCTTTAACGAGGCCTTTAAAGCTTGGAAATAAAACTAGTCTTCGTAGACCTTATTAAACACCTCTGCCCAGAGTAAATCGCTTTTGGAAGTGATTTTTATGTTTTCTTCGTTCCCCATACAGGTGTGAACTTTTTTACCCAGTTTTTCAATCAAGCTAGCATCGTCTGTGATGTCTTTAGAAAATTCTATGGTATAGGCTTCTTGTATTAATTCACGCTGAAATACTTGAGGTGTTTGCACACTTAAGAAGTTACTTCTATCTACAGCCTTAGACTGCAATTCAATTTTTTGGCGCAAGGATTCTTTTAGAGGAAGACAAGGAATAGCACTTCCTTTTTCAGCAGCCATTTTAAAGCAGTTATTTAAGGTGTAATCATTTACAAATGGACGTACACCATCGTGTATGGCAATGAGTTCACCAGAGGCTACTTCTAAGGCATTTTTAATGGAATGATAACGCTCTTTACCTCCCGAAACTATACGATGAGGTATGGGATCGTAATTCACACAAACATTTTCCCAGTACTCCACCCATTCTTCCGGTAGCGTTAAGATGATTTCTAATTCTGGATTGTAATCATAGAAGCGCTTTAAGGTTAACCACAAAATAGGTTTTCCATTGATCAATAAGAATTGCTTAGGGAGTTTGGTTCCCATTCTTTTTCCTATTCCTCCCGCTGTTATGATTACCGTTTTTTTCATAAAATCTTGTGCTTGTTCAAAGTTAAGGCTTAATTGTGAACTCTGTGTAAAGCAGTTGATAATCTCAAGAAAAAAAGACAAAATAAAAAGGGCAACCTTTCGATTGCCCTTTTCAAATTTATGTGTGTAAGAATTACTTCTTAACGATCATTTTCTTAGTAACTGATTTTCCACCAGCTGTCATAGTGTATGTGTAAACACCACCAGACAAGTTAGATGCATCAACCGTGAACGTGTGAGTACCAGCGTTTAATGTATTCAAGTCAGCAGATTGTACTAATCTTCCTGATAAATCTCTGATTTCGAAAGAAACTGCTTGAGCTTCTGCTAATTCGAAAGTAATTTCAGATGTAGCTGAGAATGGGTTTGGAGCATTTTGTCCTAAAGTAGCACCTAATGCATCAATCTCCTCAGTTCCAACTGTACCTTGAGTGTTCAATCTAACTACTGGAGTAGCGCTTGTGTAGTAGTTTCCACCTTGTACTGGAGCCATCATACCACCACCGTAGTAAATTAAAGATAAACCTCTTGGAGAGAATCCTGAAGTTAAGTATTCGAAGTCAGACTGTGTACCTACACAAGCAAAGTATAATCCACCAGCTTGTAAAGTTGCAGGTGCTTGGAAGTTCAAAGTAAGAACTTTTCCTAAGCTCCAGCTTGGTACTTCTGTGTAGTCAGTAACAGCAACTAATGTGAAAGATCCTTGTCCATCTGGAGTGTAGATAGCACCGTAAATTTCATCACCTACGTTTCCTTGCTCGTTTCCGATACCTACGTCAATACCCATTACATCCATGTTAGCAATGATTTCAAAGTAGTTTCCAGCTTCGTAACCAAATACTTCATTTCCGTCGATAGTAGCCGTTCCACCACCTAAATCGTAGTTAGAGTACTCATCTCTTGCAAAGATGTGTGTATCCGCTACGATGATGTTCTGAGGAATTACTTTCAATGCGTTGTCAGAAGGAACGTCATCAGCTTCTGTCATTGTAATAGACTGAGAAATTGTGTAAACTCCGTTTCCTGGTAATGTAAGGCTTACAGATAAACTGTCTGTTGCTCCAGCTGCAAGTGTAGTTGGAGTAGAAGAAGTAACTGAACCATTAACATCAACTTCTAAAGCAACGTTAGTTAATGCTTGTCCACCTGGGTTGTTAACGTTAGCAGAGAATGCCATTTGACCAACCTGTGCAGTAGGGATGATGTAGTAAGGAATCTCGTTAAAGATAAAGTTACCACTTCCATCATCTAAAGAGTAGCTACCCCAGTTAGAAGCAGATACTGATAAATCGTAATCGTTTAATGTAGAAATTGCTAAATCATCAATTGCCCATCCGTAAGTAACCCAGTTGTTTGGGTTTGTAACGTTTGCTGAAGCAGTTGTCCATCTGAACTGAATCCAAACAGAAGTTGCTCCACCAGCGATAGCGTCAGAAATGTTTACGTATACTTTTTCAGTGTTTGCGTAAGCAGATCCTCCAGTAGATGATAAAATCTCTTTTCCGTTGTTGTCGAATACAGATGTAAAGTTAGTACCGTCAGTACTTACTCTAACTTCTTGTAAATCGTTGAATTTCGCTCCGTATTGTTCGAAAGACAAGTTTACTTGATCTGTAGCACCTCCACCATTAGCAGCTGTTAAAGCCATAATGTCTAAAGGAGCTGACGTAGTCATTGTGTATACTTTATTCAAAATTTGTGTACCCGCGATTGGATCACCATTGTTAACCTCAGCGAAAGATCCTCCTGATGTAGAAGCGATATCAGCTAAAGCCCAGCTATCGTTTGTAGCATCAATGTTCCATCCAAATGTTGCTCCTGATTCACCGTCGTTGTCAATCGTCCAGTTAGCTGGAGTTGAGAAATCATCTGTGTACACATCAATACCTAGTGCCTTTGCAGTTGCATTGTTAGCACCTTTTTCGTACGGTCTTAATGTAGAAAGGTTTGGCACACCACTTTGAGCCATAACACTACCAGCACCAAGCGCAATTGCTAACGCACTTAAATATACTTTTTTCATAGTTTATACTGTAATTAATTATTTAACGCTAAAGATATAAAGAATTAAGAATTAATCGAGCATAGCTAAGGGCTTTCTCTACCAAAATGTCGGTGAAAAGTGGTATGCTAAATGCGCACCTATGGTCTAATAAGTAGGCATAAGGTATCTTAACACCCTAAAAACACGGTGTTTTTGTAGGGACGTTAAGGATTTAGAAATGTTTATTTATTGAATTTTTTGACCAATTCCCAAGCTTTTTCACGAGCTACATTATCTGTCTTAACATAGTCTTCATAAACCGGCTTCAAAATGTTTGGAGCCTCATTCAACACGGCTTCATTAATATCGGCTATAGCCAAAAATGAAATCTTCTCTTCTAAAAAGGCTTGAACAGAAACTTCGTTAGCTGCATTTAATGTACAGGCAGCAGTTCCTTCCATTTCCATGGCTTTGTAGGCCAAACCTAGGTTTTTAAAGGTATCCGCGTCTGCTTTCTCAAAGGTTAATTGTGGATAATCCATGAAGTTGAAACGTGGAAAATCTGTTTTGTACCTTTCAGGATAAGTCAAAGCATATTGAATAGGAAGTTTCATATCTGGCAAGCCCATTTGCGCCTTCATACTTCCGTCTTCGAATTGCACCAAACTGTGTACTATACTTTGTGGATGAACGATGGTATCGATTTGATCTGGACGCAAGTTGAACAACCATTTGGCTTCTATCACTTCCAACCCCTTGTTCATCAATGAGGCAGAATCTATGGTGATCTTTGCACCCATCTCCCAGTTGGGGTGTTTTAAGGCTTGTGCCTTAGTAACAGCAGCGAGTTGATCTTTTGTGTATCCACGGAAAGGTCCACCCGATGCTGTTAAGTATATTTTTTCAATTTTGTTTTCAAAGTCGCCCACCAAACATTGGAAAATAGCCGAGTGCTCAGAGTCTACCGGGTAAATATTCACCCCATTTTCTCTGGCCATTTTTGTCACCAATTCTCCTGCAACCACAAGTGTTTCCTTGTTGGCAAGGGCAATCGTTTTCTTGGCTTCTATGGCACGTAAAGTAGGTTTTAAACCTGCGTAACCTACTAGTGCAGTAAGTACGGTATGGATTTCATTACCTTCTACAACTTGCGCCAACGCTTCTTCTCCTGCGTATACGTGTATATCGTGTTCCCACAAAGCAGTTCTTACTTGTTCAAACTTGCTTTCATCTACAATAACCACCGTGTTGGGTTGGTGTTTGATGGCTTGCGTTATTAAAAGGTCAGCATTTCTATTGGCAGTAATCACTTGTAAATCAAACTTGTCTGGGTAGTTTTCGATTACCTCCAAAGCTTGGGTTCCTATCGATCCTGTTGATCCTAATATTGCTATTCCTTTCTTCACGTTGCGGGTTTTGGTGTTAAATTACTTTTTTCTCTGAGTTATTTGGCAAATGTAGCATCTAATGCTGCACAGAATTTGTCTGCTGCTTCGGCCAAAATTTCTTTGGTGTGTGCTTGAGAAACAAATCCTACTTCGTATCCACTTGGACCTACATAAACTCCGTTTTCTAATAGGTTTCCGTAAAGATCTTTGAACGAAGTCATGTCTCCATCTATTTCATCTGCTCTTCTGATCGCTAATTTGTCAGAGAAGGCCATCCAGAAAATAGAACCTATGGTAAACATCTCAAATAAAAATCCTTTTTCCTTGGCGTGAGCGTTAATCTTATTCACAAAAAACTGTGTTCTTTCTTCTTGATCTTCGTAGAATCCATCTTTGATACATTCTTCTAGTTGCGCAATTCCTGCCGCCATAGCCACGGGGTTACCACTCAAAGTTCCTGCTTGGTAAACCGGACCATCTGGCGCAACACATGCCATAATTTCTTTACGTGCTCCGTAAGCGCCTACTGGTAAACCTCCACCGATAATTTTTCCGTAAGAAACGATGTCTGGTGTAATTCCGTAGTATTCTGATGCTCCACCGAAGGCAACTCTAAATCCAGAGATTACCTCGTCGAAGAATAAAAGGATGTTGTTTTCCGTACACAACTCTCTTAAGCCTTGTAAGAATTTTTTGTCTTGTAACAATAATCCGTTGTTGGCTGGAATAGGTTCAATGATTACACAGGCAATGTCATGTCCCCATTCTGCGAAACATGCTTTTACAGCGTCTAAATCATTTAACGGTAAAACCAAAGTTTCATTCGTGTATCCTTCGGGTATACCTGCTGAAGTTGATTCACCAAAAGTTACCAATCCAGATCCTGCTTTTACCAACATGGCGTCTACGTGACCGTGGTAACATCCTTCAAACTTTACAATTTTGTTTTTACCTGAGTAACCTCTGGCTAAACGTAGAGCCGACATCACCGCTTCTGTACCTGAACTACAGAATCTGATTTTGTCAATCACAGGGTTGTTCTCCACTACCAAAGCAGCTAATTCATTTTCTAAACGCGTTGGTGCTCCAAAGCTAGAACCATTGTGTAAAGTTTCAATTACTTTTTCTCTTACGTTTGGGTTGTTGTGACCTAAAATAAGTGGTCCCCAACTACAACAAAAATCGATGAATTGGTTATCATCTTCGTCCCAAATGTTTACTCCATCACCTTTTTTAATGAATAATGGCGCACCATCCACTGATTTAAATGCACGAACTGGAGAGTTAACACCACCCGGTAAGTATTGTTTAGCGGTTTCGAAGAGTTGTTCAGAATTTGACCTTTTCATATCTCAATTTTTAAGTTGCAGAATCTACAAGAGATTCATGATTCGGCCCCAAAATTAAGAACTTTAAAACAAAGAAGTGTCAGAGAATTGTTGATTTGAAGCAGAAGGTTGAGAATCTTCTACAAAGATGAAGGAGTATTGCTTTCAAACAGGTATAGGAGCGGCAGCCCCGCCCCCAAGTTCCTTGGGGGGGACTACAGCGGATAGACCGGCCGTTTGCCAAAATATTAGCAATAAAAAAGGGAAACTCAACATTGAATTTCCCCTTGTTAAATAGATGCTAAAACTGTTTTGAGGCGAGAGGGAATTAACAATCTTCCTCACCGTCGGTATCTAGGCCAGCTTCACCTAGGCAATGTATGGACATGTATGCGTCGGTTGCTACCCATTGTAAGAATTCATCTTCAAATTGAGATCCGAATTCCCAGGCTTTGTCTAAACAGTCGTCTGAAGAGGAAGTTTGATATTTTGCTTGAATTTGTTGAAGGGTTACACCTTGTGCCTTCAACTTCGAGGCATGCTTGTATACTGTTTCGATTGCTTCCTTAGAAAGAGTTCTTTTTTCTTCGGCAATTACGACCGTTGCAATTAAGATTAGCGCTAGAGTAATCAGAGATTTAAGTGTTTTCATGATTGTTTTTTTAACGAATATAATAGTTGGAGAGATGGGTGTTGGGAGTAAATAAGTCACTATTCCCGGGAATTATACACGTCAAATACTAGAAGAGTACAGGTTGAAAACAGTTTGAGTTCACAAAAATTAGACACAAAAAAAGGGAAACTCAAAATTGAATTTCCCTTTTTAATGGTAGCGAGGGCCAGACTCGAACTGACGACCTTCGGGTTATGAGCCCGACGAGCTACCAACTGCTCCACCTCGCACTATATCTTAAAATAGTTATTTCTTTTTCTAAACAAACTCGCTTGTTTGTGTCCCGTTGGGGGTGCAAATATACATAGCTTTTTTAAACCTGCAATGAAAAAATGAAATTATTTTTAATTTTCTAATTCCATCAACTGTTCTGTACCTTCTTCCCAAGCCATCATTTCTTGGTCTAGCTCGGCTTTTAAGCTTTCATATTTAGCGAGTTGCTTGGCAGAATTTTCTTCGTCTGTGTAATCTAAATCTGCCAAAATTTTATCCATCTCGGCAATTTCTTTTTCTAGACGTTCTATGTTTTGCTCTGCTTTGCTTACCTGATTTTTGAATTTATTGCGTTGACGTTTCAACTCTTTAGCCTCTTCGTAACTCAATTCAGGTTTTTTCTCTTCAACCTTTTTTACTTCCTCTTTTTTAGGTTTAGCGGCTTTCTTCTGCGCTTTGTGCTCTCCGTTCAAACTCATTTTACGTTGCAAGAATTCTTGAACGGTAAAGTGGTGAATTTTCAAGGCCTTGTCTTCGATGTCCCAAATACGGTTGGTCAATCCATCTAAGAACTCTCTATCGTGCGATACAATAATGAAGGTACCTTCGTAGTTGATCAAAGCATTTTTCAAAACCTCCTTACTTTGGATGTCCAAGTGGTTGGTGGGCTCATCGAGAATTAAAACGTTACTCGGACTCAACAACAATTGACATAAAGCCAAACGCGTACGTTCCCCTCCAGAAAGTACACCTACTTTTTTATCTACATCTTCACCACTAAACAAGAAAGCACCTAAAACAGATCTCAATTCTTTTCGAATATCTCCTTTGGCAACTTCGTCAACCGTTTCTAAAATGGTTTTTTCTTTGTCCAATGCCTCAGCTTGGTCTTGGGCGAAGTAGGTTACTTGTACGTTGTGACCGTAATTTACTGTTCCCTCTCCGTCCAAAGTCTTCATGATGCGCTTCAGCAAAGTAGATTTACCCACACCGTTAGGACCTAACAAGGCAATTTTTTCACCTCTACCCACAGTAAGGTTTACGCCTTTAAACAAAAGATTATCGCCGTAGGTTTTACCCAAATCTTCCATTTCTAGCACCCATTTACCCGGTTGCACACTTAAAGGAAAGGCAATTTTCATTTTTGCTACCACATCATCTTCTACTTGTATGATGTCGGTACGCTCTAATTTCTTAATCAACGATTGGGCAAAGGCCGCTTTGTTTTTCTTCGCACGGAATTTATCAATCAACTCTTTGGTTTGTTTGATGTCTTTTTCCTGTTGCTTGGCCGCAGCTTTTAAACGCTCAATTTCCTCGGCTCTTCTTTCTTTATATAAGGAGTATGGATACGGGAAATCCAAAACTGAACCCTGAGAAATTTCTAAGGTACGTTTGGTCACGTTATCCAAGAACAACCTGTCGTGAGAAATCGTAATTACAGCACCGTCAAAAGTTTGCAAGTAACGCTCCAACCATGAAATGGAAATAATATCCAAGTGGTTGGTGGGCTCATCCAGTAAAATTACATCAGGTTGGTTTACCAGAATTTTAGCCAACTCAGCTCTCATTTTCCATCCTCCAGAAAGATCGTCTAAAGGACTCTCAATTTTCTTTTCATTGAAACCTAGCCCGTCTAAAGTAGCCATGATTTTTTCTTCCCATTGGAAACCATCGTGCAAAGAGAACTGGGTGTTGTAATCGTTCAAATCATCCAACAAAGTCAAGTAAGAATCACTTTCGTAATCTGTTCTTGTGGTCAATTGATGATTAATATCGTCTAATTTCTGACGAATATGATTCAAAATTTCATTGGAGTACTTCAGGTAATCAAACACCGTTTTGGTGGTATCGATTTCTATATCCTGCGTTAAGAACCCCACCGTACAATCTTTGGGTTTATGAATTTTCCCTTCAGAAGGTTTATCCCACCCCGCAATTAATTTCAATAAAGTTGACTTCCCTGCCCCGTTTTTACCAACAAGACCTATCTTATCTCCTTTATTGATTTGTAAACTAATATCGTTAAACAAATACCCTTGCGGAAGGTGAACTCCGAGCTGCTCCAAATTAATCATGCTGCAAAAGTAGTGATAAGAATGGGTTTAGGGAATAGTGATAAGCGATTAGTGATAAGTCAGAAGTGGTTTAATTTGATAATTGTGACA
Source organism: Lishizhenia tianjinensis (assembly GCF_900116425.1). Taxonomy (GTDB): domain Bacteria; phylum Bacteroidota; class Bacteroidia; order Flavobacteriales_D; family Crocinitomicaceae; genus Lishizhenia; species Lishizhenia tianjinensis. The sequence goes on from NZ_FPAS01000005.1 coordinate 251,079, forward strand.
TTTTGTAAGGAGGTAGGTAAGAGGCAATAGTGGTTGATGTCTTGTCCTGATTGAATTTTAATTTTAATCTTTGGGAGAATAGATTGGTTTTGTTAGTTTAACTCTCTAAACAGACTTTTAAAAACCAGTTTATTTTGATAAAACAGAATGCATTTTTATAAATCCATCAAATTTTCAATTCATAATTATCCTGGAATCCTGTCGTGATAGACCCTACATAAAAAATAGAAATGAGTAAATTATTAGTATCAATAATGATTTTGTTTGGCGTGGTTTCCCAACCCAATATTGGTAAAACGGATTTTGAATGGGGGAATTGCAAAAAAAATGACTCGTTAACGATAGTTAATTTGTTGGATGCCACGTTTTTAACAGAAGGATATTCTTGCGATTCTATTCAAGCTTATAGGAATCTTGATCAAGATACATCTCATCATTTTGATCTTTTAGAGGGATGGATTTTAAAGAAAGGTAATATTCATGTGTTTTTTAATGACTATCCGAAACAAAGTGAAAAAATGGGATTCTTTAATGAAAAAAAAGAACTGAAGTATATTCTTTATTTTGATAGGATATCCAAGAGTATCAAAGGAATTTCAAAAGTAGAGACTAAAGGAAATTCTGTTTTCGAAAAATTTATTTTTATACCTTCATCTGGTCAAAGTTTGGATAAAATTCTTTTATCAGATTTTTATAAGGAAAGTTTTTATTCGGAATTGTATAGGGATTATTTTGTTGAAGATAAATTTTTCGAAAAGGAACATAAAAGATATATGTTCAATTATTTGTTTTGGTTAGACTGAGCGTGGTAATCATTTTTGGAGAACTTTTGAGACTTATATAAATTATTCAAATCCCAAACGCAGTTTGGTTTCAAATCCATCAAATCATATCAAAAAAGAACCAACCAAATGAAAATACCCACTTTAATCTTTCTTGTTACAATATTATTTTCCTGTGCCATCTCAAATAGAAAGGTGAATACTAGGCTGCGAAACAATACGTTGAAAGTGGTATATTATGGTAGAAAAGGTGATAGAATAACGAAGGCAAATTTTTATTTTAATTCACCTAATATTTTGAAACAAATGGATACTGTAAAAAGCGATTTTCTCGATTTAATTCAACCACAACTTCTGTTTTATACAAAGGGTAAAGAGGACACTTTAATCTATAATGTTTCTGACGAATGTGGGTTAGATATGGACTCAATTTGCTGTTATGGTCAATCCTTTTACGGTTTTGCAAACGGTTTAGAAAAAAGAAGAATGGTATATAAAATTCCTCTGTGCATAGCAGATAGCATTGTTGAGAAATATACGCATTTTGAATATAGATTGTTGTATCATCGGAGTTTGACTTGGGACCTGGAGTATACTAGAATTATTGATAGAGGTAGGTTGAGGTAGTAAGCTTTACATTCTAGTTGTTATCCTCCACTAAAATTCTAAACATAAATCATCCTTTAATATGATACAAAAGCAGAACAAACAGCCCATAGAAGAAGCTCTAAAGGAATTCGGTTTTGAAAAAATGTTTATAGATCATTACAGAAGAACGGTGAGCTATCAGGATGAAAATTTCCGTCTAGAACTTTTTAATTTTCGAGGTGCAGACGAATTAAGAATAGCTTATAATGCAGCACCCAACGAGATGTTTAATTATCAATTGTTGATTAAGTTTTTCATAGACAACTTATATGATGTTGAGGAATGTTGCGATTTGGCCCATGATTTAAAAACAACCTTCCCTTTGATAAAGAAATTATTGTTAACGTCAGACAAGATAGATTTAAGCAAGAATTACGAAGAAAAACTGAAAACACATAGTGGTGAAATCATGAAATCCTTGGGATTTGAAGGTGAGGATTGAGGTGAGAATTTTTAAACTGAAAATGATGAATAAAATTAGAGTTCTGTTAAAAGCCTTGGGTGTTTTTATTGCGTATGGTCATTTGAGCTTTTTACCGGATAAACCATTTGGTTTTTCTAGTGTTTTGTACCTTCCCATACTCTTAATATGCGCGTCTTTTTACCAGGGAAATCTCACCTATTTTGGAATCGAGATAATATTACTTTTAATTACAACCCACCTTTGTATAAAAGGAATTACGAAATCTGCTATTCGTAACTATGGAAAGAGGTTTATTTTTTCTAGAAAAAGGAATTTTGTAATTTCTTTTGTTGCTTATAATTTAATCCCTAAGCTGTCGTGCGATTGCATCACCCACCGAATTAATATACAGTTACAAATGTTACAACTTCAGAAGTTAAAACAGATTATAATCCCAATCAAAATTATAATTCTACTCTTTGTTTTTGTTAGTTGTAATAGTAAAAACTCGACACCAAATAAGTTTATTTTTTCCCCAAACAAATATGGTTGGTACGTTATTGTTAATACAAAGTACGGTGAGAAAAAACTAGATAATGAATACTACTTTCCGGATGATGGAATTTTAGTAATTCAACAAGAGGGATTTAGGGTTAACGGAGAGGATCTGTTTTTTTGCGGTGAAAAACAGTTTTTCCCTTCAGGTGATTCTATTGAGGGAGACATTAGGTTATGTTATTATATGAAATCAATTAACTCTGGTTTCAATGCGCGTACAATGACCGAACAATGTGGTTTACAGTCAATAAATAATTTGAATGACTTTAGCTCAATAGATTTGTATTTTTTTCGAGTAAATACAAATTGTGATAATGTTGACATAGAATTAGATACTTTTATACAAGAGGTGTTCTGTAATCTAATCGAAAGAGAGTTCGATTGAAGATAGCTTTAAATTAGCTATCTCGCGATTCTATCCCGCTTTTACATTCATTATTTTAAATATGATTTTAGAACAGAAAAAACTACTGGAAGAATTTGCGAAAAAACACTCCTTAAAAGAAAGGACTATTGAAGGTTTTAAAAAGAATCGAGATAGGTGTTATAAAGAGGATGTCGAGATTGGTATTCCTCCGTTGAATGGTTATCCGAAAGATACATTGGTTTGTTTCTTTCGTAGCCATTCCTTAATTTTTGAGAGAAGTTATAGATATTCACCTTGTATTAGGACCCATGTTAGTATCTGTTATAAAGATCACGATACAGAAAATATGTTGGATTTAGAGTGTGTTGGTTATTATCAGTTGGATGTAGATGAGAATGGAGAATCTTTTGATGACTGGTTTGTGTTAGAATCTCAGTTTTCTCCTGAAGATTAAAATAAGGAATGAGTGTGTTTTTTCAAATCCATCAAATTTTCAAATCTCGAATTTCGTGTGTCTCGATAACTGTCGGTAGCCTTGATGGCGAGGTTCTTTATTTATTGTCTAACAACAAAAAAATACTAAAAAAAGGGTGGGACATAACGTAAAATTCTATTACAAAAGTGAGGATTCTGACAATGGCATAAGAGAAATTTCAAAGGGAGATAGATTTAGGGCTAAAAAGCTATTTTCGTCTCAGTTTTATTTAGAGGAAATATGATTAAAATACTAGGCTTTTGTTTACTGCTATGTTCATGCAAAGTGTATGTATATCAAAGTGATAATACGGAGAGTTACATTGTAGGTAATAAAAACAAAATAAAGATCTTAAAAACCGATTGGATTGTCGAAGATTCAGTTTTAAAAGAGTCACATCTAAAAGTCAACTATCTCTATAAATATCAAACTAAATTATCAGATTCCTCATTCCTGTTGCAAGATGAATATGGAGAATTTTCATTTCCAAGATCAATAATGGATACTTTTCTGGTTCATTACCTACCTAAGATTGTGTATAGATTCATTGATCATCATTCAGTTAGCAATGAACACAACCTCTTTCCCTTGCTGTACAATGATGCCCAAGTGAAAAGGCAAAACTCCTTTAAAGTATTCAATGCGGGTGATACCTTGTGGAATAATATGCTCATTCACATGTATAATATTTACCCAGTAACTTATACCGAAGACCGTATTTTAAATTACGGAAATCCTATTAATATGGGGTTCACAAAAGATGGACGAATTGCGTATATAGCAGTAAGTACTGAAACTAGTCCAAATTGGATTTTTAGAAAAGAAATGATTTTATCTGAATATAGAAAGCGAAGATATTTTTAGGAGTTAAGGTGAATTATTTAAATTTTTTCAAATACCAAACGCAGTTTGGTTTCAAATCTATCAAATTTTCAAATCATAACCATTATCAGAATCAAAAAACAACAAAATGAAAATACCCATCTTATTCTTATTTGTTGCAATGTTATGTAGTTGTGTAACCCTGTCGTCGAAACAGGCGGGCTTGGATTGTGATTTATTTGAGATAGTTCAATCCTCTACCTATGATAAAAGCACTTCTTCAGTAGAAAAGTTTGAGAAATGTGTTCAAAATGGTGTACCGATTGACGTAATAGATTCTACAAGAGGTTTATTGTTAAATAGGTGCATCGAGAATTTAGATGTACGTTTTACAAAACTATTGCTCGAGAAAGGAGCTAATCCCAATCAAATTGATTCTTTACATATCCAGAAAGATAAGTTTATCCCCAAAAATGTATTATACATTCCTTTAGCCTACGCTGTACTATTTGGTTCTGAAAAATTTAAATTGCTAATAGATAAGGGGGCAAGCTTGGAGAGTGACTTTATTTTTGAGCATGTCCTATATAGTACTTGTATCAATTCAGATTATGAAATATTTAAGTTTTTAATTGAAAAATATGGAGTAAGATGCTGTAAATCTAAAATTCTTGGAGCTTTTTTAAACGATTCTAGTGTTTTGAATCATCTAAGGAATCATAATATAGGACCATCTATGATGACTAAAGAACAAAAAGAGGAAATAATATCGTCTTTAAAGCAGTTATGTAAATAGTTAACAGGTATTCGAATACTTTTAATATTCAAATCCCAAACGCAGTTTGGTTTCAAATCCATCAAATTTTCAAATCTCAGCTATAGCTCATCCCGATAATTATTGGGAGCATCGGTGATAGTAAATAAACCACTCAACCTTTTTCTACCGCCACTTCTTACTTCTTTGCTTATTTTAGTCCAACTATAAAACTTAAGAACATGAAAAAAACGCTAATGGGTTCCTTGGCCATGCTTACGCTTTTTGCGTGTGAACAGCCAGAACAACCGAAAGAAGAAATAGCAACAATGCAATATCCGGAAACGAAGAAAGTAGATAGTACCGATACCTATTTCGGGACTACCGTAAAAGATCCTTACCGCTGGTTGGAGGACGATATGAGCGCCGAAACGGCAGAATGGGTGAAGGCACAAAACAAACATACCTTTGCTTACCTCAACGAAATTCCTTTCAAAGACAAAATCAAAAAGCGCTTGGAAGAATTGTGGAACTACGAGAAAATTGGTTCGCCGTTTAAGGAAGGAGAGAATACCTATTATTACAAGAATAACGGACTCCAAAACCAATACGTCATCTACAAAGTAAACGAAGAAGGCGAAGATGAGGTGTTCTTAGATCCGAATAAATTCAGCGAAGATGGAACAACCTCTTTAGGAGGATTGAGCTTCTCTAAAAATGGAGAGAAATTAGCTTACTCTATCTCAGAAGGAGGAAGCGATTGGCGTAAGGTCATCGTGATTGATGTGGCGTCTAAAAATATCATAGAAGATACTATTGTTGACGTTAAATTCAGCGGTATTTCTTGGTTGGGGAATGAAGGGTTCTATTATTCTTCTTACGACAAGCCAAAAGGAAGTGAGCTTTCAGCAAAAACAGATCACCACAAAGTATATTACCACAAGTTAGGAACGCCACAGTCGCAAGATCAATTGGTGTTTGGTGGAAACCCGGGTGAAAAATACAGATATGTAGGAGCCGATGTTTCTGAGGATAACAGATACCTTTTCATCTCTTGTCAAGAATCTACCTCAGGAAACAAATTGTTCATGAAAGATTTGACCATCAAAGATGCACCTTTGGTGACTATGGTCAATCACTTCGATAACGATTCTTACGTAATGGATAACAAAGATTCATTATTGTACATTGTTACCAACATGGGCGCACCAAATAAGAAGGTGGTTACCGTGAATGCTAACAATCCAGCAAGCGAAAACTGGGTAGATTTCATTCCAGAAACTGAAAATGTATTGAGCGTTTCAACAGGTGCAGGTTACATCTTTACAACTTATATGGTAGACGCGGTTTCTCAAGTGAAACAATACGATTACGATGGGAAATTGATCAGAGAAATTGAATTACCAGGCTTAGGAACAGCTGGTGGTTTCGGAGGTAAGAAAGATGCAGAAGTATTATACTACTCTTTCTCTAACTACAAAACACCAGGAACAAGCTTTGTGTTTGATCCTAAAGATGGAACTTCAGAGGTATACAAAAAGCCTGCTGTTGATTTCAACGCAGATGATTATGTAAGCGAACAAGTGTTCTATACTTCTAAAGATGGAACAAAAGTGCCGATGATCATTACCTACAAAAAAGGAACGGAAATGAACGGTAAAAACCCAACCATCCTTTACGGTTACGGAGGTTTCAACGTGAGTTTAACACCTTCTTTCAGCATAGGAAACGCAGCTTGGTTAGAAATGGGTGGTGTATACGCAGTTCCTAACTTAAGAGGTGGAGGAGAATACGGTAAGAAATGGCACGATGCAGGAACGCAAATGCAAAAACAAAATGTATTCGACGATTTCATTGCAGCGGCAGAATTCTTAATTGAGAAAAACTATACTTCTTCAGATTACCTTGCAATTAGAGGGGGTTCTAACGGAGGATTATTGGTTGGGGCTACAATGACGCAGCGTCCTAACTTAATGAAAGTGGCATTGCCAGCGGTAGGTGTATTGGATATGTTGCGCTACCACACCTTTACAGCAGGTGCAGGTTGGGCTTACGATTACGGTACGTCAGACCAAAGCGAGGAAATGTTCAACTACCTGTTAGGTTATTCTCCAGTGCACAACGTAGTAAAAGGATCTGAATACCCAGCAACCATGGTAACTACAGGAGATCACGACGATAGAGTGGTACCGGCGCACAGTTTCAAGTTTGCAGCTGAGTTGCAAGACAAGCAAAGTGGTGCTAATCCAGTGTTAATTCGTATAGAAACAAATGCGGGACACGGAGCAGGAACACCCGTGAGCAAAACCATAGAGCAGTATGCAGATATCTTTGCCTTTACGCTGTATAATATGGGATATACACAACTTCCATAAGTTGAAAAGAAAATAAATAAAGACCGCTTTCTAGCAATAGGAGGCGGTTTTTTTATGGCTGGTTTTACGGGCTATCCATTGCAACTCCTCACTTATAAAGGTCTTCAACAAACCCAGCATGCAAAGCTTCCAAGGTCGCTTTGTTGCAAGGTGTTTCAAAACCTTTCTAAGCTGCGGGGTTTCCATTGCTATCCCTACCAGGTATTAATCTATACTTTATTCAAATACCAAACTATCTTTAGCATGTAAGGCATATATTTTAAGTTCTTCTATATGACCTTGAAGATGATCTGGATTGTAGAGAAACAAATGAAAACTGTCGCTAGGCGCTATATTATTAAATCTAAACCTGTAGTAAAAATTGAGCTTGATTTGGTCAGTATTGTAGCTAGATGCAGGAGCTGTTCCGTATTCATCTTTTGTAATATTGCTTGTATCTATTAGTCTCAAATAGGTGGAGAGTCCGTCAAGACTTTCGTCGCAAATGGCCGATATGCGTATGGCATTGGTACCAGGAATAAAAAACTTAAAATCTCCTTTGTACATCTCCTCTTTAGAAAGGTAAAAGTCCTGAAACTGCTCGGGAGTTAAAATGGCCAAAGTATCATAGGTCCAGGTATGACGTACGTTCTTACCCGCTAAAGCATAATCGGTATCGTATTTTTCCAATAGATCATAAAACTCGAAAGAGTTTCCTGTTTTCCCCCAGGCGTGCTTGTAACTTTCAAAGGTCATGGCTTCATACCGAAGAATGTCCTTTTCGAATTGGTAGGTCTGAAACAAATTGAGTCCAACCCCACAGGCTAGAAGTACCAAGAAGGGATAAAAAGTCAGTTTACCTTTGCGTAACTGTGCAATGAAATGTGCAAGTGGAATTAGCAAGAGGGCATAGAGATTTACAAAAGCCCTGTTTCCAAAACCAACATACCACCAACACCACCAGGCACTCAATACATAGATGTAAACAGCACTAATGAGCAACCAAGAAAATTCTTTTTTACGCAAGAAGTAGATGCATCCAAACACGCCGAAAATCATCAAGGGGGTATAGATGAGCCAACCATTGTTAAAGCTGAAAAGTATGTTCCATAGCTCTGGGTCAAAGAAGAAAAACTGTTCTCCCTTATAGGTGTTAATGGTAACTTTCTCAAAGATGCTATAGTTGTAAATCAGTTGCGGAATCCAGATCAAAACTGCCGTGCATATGGCGAGTAAAAGTTGCCAAATATGACCAAATAAATAAGTTATACGTTTCTTAAACGCTTTAACACTATCTACGCCATATAGTATTGGGAATAAAAGGAAAATTGCATCCACTGGACGTATCAAAGACATCATCCCAAAAGCAAAACCAGCATACAGAGCATTTTTCCAGTTCAACTGTTCCAGAGCTTGTATACATCTATCAATAAAAAGTAGAATGAAATAGAAACTATAGATGTGTGAATAGCTTAAATAACTCGTGGCGTAGTGAAAGTAATTGCTTCCTAAAAACACGATCAACATAGTCAAAGCTATGGTTGTATCTTGGTAGTACCTTGCTAGTATTTTTATGGAAAGGCGCAGACTTAAAAACAAGAAGAAAAGTGCCGTACAGATAAAAGCAATTTGATAAGGTAAACTATAACCGTCAGCTTCTAGCTTAAAAAATGATGCAAAAGCATGTGCCACTATAAAACCGGGGGTATAACAAAAGGCTGTACCCATGGTGTATTTGATAAAGGGTTTTTCGTCCTCTGTGTATTTAAGTCCGGCGTGTTTTAAGCTTTGTTCTGTATCAAAAGCAAAGGAATGATGTATAAAGGCAGCGGGTAAGTAGGTATAGTAACCACCGGCGTCAGAAAAAGCGTAACCACCTTCATTCTTCCATTTGGATTCACTTAAAATGGTAACAAGGGCACTGATCATTACTACAAATGAAAGTAGTACAGACCACGGGTGCTTTTTGAGCATGTTCTTTTTTTCCAAGGAGTTCAATTAGGGGATTAAAGTAAAGAGAATAAACTTATTGACCAATTTGGAATTCAACCTCGTTTTCCTTCTCATTCTGCTCCTTAAGTTGTTCCAGTTTCAACTGAAATTTAGATTTCTTCTTCTCTTCTTCCTTCTCTTCAGGAGGAGCTAAAGTGTCGGTATCAAAACTCAAGGTAATTTCTTCTTTTGGACCGTGGTCAACGGTATACTCCAAAATAGTAGTATCTTTTTTATTGATACCAAAACCTGATTTCAAGATAGATTTGGCCGTGTTGATTTCTTCTTGTCTTTTCTCTTCCCTGTCTTTTTTCTGGGCATCTTTATCCCAAGCATAAGAAGGGTCGTCTATGTTTCCATACATACGCAGATAGACCCTAAATCCAGTTCCGTCATCCACCACTTCACCAAATTCGGTTTGTTTGTTCTTCCCCTTTATTTCTCTAAACCTAAAGTCGAAATGGTAATCGATATCGTTGTTGAAACTGTGCTCACCTGATACCAAAACGTCCAAAGCATTACTTTCAATTTTCATTTCAGGGATGTAAAGCTTACCGTCTCTAATAATTACCTGATTACTCATCTTATTGAATTTCAAATTCAACAACTTGGCTTCAAAGGCATTTATTTTCTGCGGAGAAATTAAAAGTGTAGCGGAAGTAGATTTAATGCTGGCCGTAATTTCCTTAAACGTTTCTACGTTGTATAATGCACCGTCTTCAATTTCTATGTCTAAGGTACTTGCTATCAAATCTTTGTTCAATCCTGTGATGAGGTCGAAAGGAGCTGTAAACTTCAGTTTTATTTTAGCAATACCTTGTATGTTCTCAGCTGCAATCACCGTTTGCTCAAAGTTGTTCCATTCCTTAAATAAAGGGGCAAAGCGTATGTTGTTAGAGTAAAGATCGGTAGATACAGTAAGTACTGAAGGGTTTTTCTCAGTGACCAGTACGTTTCCTGAGATATCAGCTCCGGCATTTCTACCTTTTAAGTGAGAAAACTCCAATGATCTATCGGTTAAACGCATGCGTGTTGTAATGTCTGAGTAGGTATGACCTCCATATTTAATTTCTGCTGCATTTACTGTAACATTACCCTTAATTTTTGTAGGGAGCAACCAACTTCTACTCGCCTCTGTCATGCTACCTCCTGTAGAAGAGAAGTCATCTACATTTATGTTTTTACTGCGCGTATAGGCATCAATAAACAAGGTTTCCGTTCCTTTAAAATACCCTGCAATGTTGTTCAATTCTCCGCTAATGTTGAAGTCGGATTCACCTATGGTTAAATACAAATTCTTTATAACGGCCTCTTCATTTCTTACCCCAATTTCACCGTTAATATTTTTAAAGATACGGGTGTCGTTTAAGAATTGAGCCGTAATGTTTTTCAAGTGTATATTTCCTTTCAAGGCGTAAATACTCAAATCTTTTGGGTTGTAAACAGGGTTATTCATGCGTAAATTGAAAGCACTATTTACATCAAGATTTCCTTCTAGATCTTGTAAACCAAAGGGACCAAATAGGGTGTGTACGGCAGCAAGATTAATGGCTCCTTTGGCGTTTCCACGTATCAATGGTTTGTCAAAATCGCTAATTTTAAGTTGCGCATCAAAGGCACTTCCAGAGGAGAGGAAATGAAGTTTTTCCAGTTCCAACTCACTGGTGTTGGCATCGCTGGTATATTTTCCTCGCGCATCTATGTTAGAAAGACTAAAGGTAGTATTGGCCAAGCTCCCATTTTGTATGCTAAATCCGGCGTGTATGTTCAGGTTGGCATCCGTTTTATTTAAACCTATTAATTCCAAATCGAAGCTTACATCCCCATTACCGTTAAGCTCTTTTACGGTGTTCAATTGCGCCAAAGTAAAGTTGTTGGCAACATCTGTAAGGTTTAATTTTTTAGCATTGATGGCAAAGCGTATACTATCCGGACTCACCCTTCCTTCTACGTGGAAAGGGAGGTTTTGAATTTTTACATCGGCATTTACAATTTCGAAGATATCATCTTCTGTATTCATGGAAATAGCTATGTTGCAATTGGCGCGTTTGTTACTAATCAAAGTAAGCGCTTCTCGCTTGATTTGCTTCACCATCATATCGGTTTGCGCCTGCATGGTGTACTTGGTGGCACTGAATTCTCCCGAAAGGTTCAGTTGATCTAAGTGTGAAGCATAGTATTGTTTAGTGATGTCGTTTTGATAAGAAAAATCAGTGTCATCCAATTTTATCTTCTCCAAGGAGAACTCGAAGTTTTCAGAACTTTCGCCCTCTGTGGGTTTCAATAAATCGTAGTTCACACGATTTTGCTCATCCACTTTGAGGTTAATGATTCCCTTTTTAAGGATGATACTTTTTACCGTATAGTTACTTTCTAAAAAGTCCATAGGGTTGAAGCGCAAACTCAGTTTTTTAGCATAAAGTGTGGTGTCTAACTTTTGCTCCTCTCCGAATTTGTCATGTATCAAAACATCATCAAAATCTAAAGAAAGGGAAGGGAAAGTCTTCCACAAAGTAACATCTATATAGCTAACGTGAAGTTTTTTGTTGAGGTGAAGGTTCAACTCCTGGATGGCATAACGCTTTATGTCATCTTTAAAAATGACAAGTGCAGCACTGATCAAGAGCATAAGTGTAACCACTATACCCACTGTCCATTTGAAGATTTTAAAAAGTCGCTTCACCATGCTACGAAATAAAAGGAAATAACCTTGCAGAAAGTAAGAATCAACAAAAGTTGTTTACATTTTAACGTTGATAGCCATGGCTTATTTTAGGTGTGCCTAGAATTGCTTAGTACAAGAAGTTGTGATACGGATAACGTTTCTCAAAAATCGTTTTTACCTCTTCGTAAATCACGCTTTTTAATTCTTCAATGTTCTCCTTGTCTTGGGCCGAAATAAACACACATTTGGTATCGTTCATTTTCGCCATCCATTGTTTTTTAAGCTCCTCTAAACTGTAGTTTTCTGGTTTCTTTTCAGACAAATCATCTTCGTCTTGTGGAACATAAGTGTAGGCATCAATTTTATTGAAAACCAAGATTACCGGCTTGTCTTCCTTATCTATTTCCGCCAAAGTTTCATTGACCACATTGAAGTGATCTTCGAAGTTGGGATGAGAAATGTCTAGTACGTGTATCAACACATCAGACTCTCTTACCTCGTCTAAAGTAGATTTAAACGATTCTACCAATTGGTGAGGCAATTTACGGATGAATCCAACGGTGTCTGAAAGTAAAAAAGGCAAGTTTTCTATCACCACTTTTCTTACCGTAGTATCTAAAGTTGCGAAGAGTTTATTTTCGGCAAATACCTCAGACTTACTCAACATGTTCATGATGGTACTCTTACCTACGTTGGTATATCCTACCAATGCGGCACGAACTAATTGCCCGCGGTTTCCACGTTGAACTGCCTTTTGTTTGTCTATGGCCTCTAATTTCTTTTTAAGTAAAGCAATTTTGGTGTTGATGATACGTCTATCCGTTTCTATCTGCGTTTCCCCAGGTCCACGCATACCAATTCCCCCTTTTTGACGCTCAAGGTGCGTCCACATTCGGGTTAATCGAGGCAATAAGTATTGGTATTGTGCTAACTCTACTTGAGTTTTGGCGTGAGAAGTTCTTGCTCTGCTGGCAAAAATATCTAAGATAAGGTTAGACCTATCCAAGATCTTCACTTCCAAAATACGTTCAACGTTACGCAACTGCGAAGGAGAAAGATCATCGTCGAAAATAACCATGTCTATGTCATGGGCATTGACGTATTCTTTTACCTCTTCTATTTTACCTGATCCGAGAAAGGTTTTAGGATTGGGAACCGTAAGCTTTTGTAAGAATTTTTGGTGTGTTACAGCTCCTGCAGTCTCTGCTAAAAACTCTAATTCATCCAAATATTCATTCGCTTCTTGCTCGGTTTGATCTTGAGAAATAACTCCAACCAACACCGCTTTTTCGCCTTCAACCTCTTTGTTTATTAAACCAATCTCCATGTAAAATATACTCGCTTATTTTGTTCTTAATGTAAAAACGTGTTGTACTAAAGAGTCTAATTCAGCCTCTGTTTCAAACAAGTTTTTGTAGCCCATCATTCCTTTGTCATTTCCATTTAAAATCACATTGCGAACTTGAGCGTCTGTCATTGTGCTCGTTGTTAAATCAGCAGCATTGCCTCTGCGGGCATCGCCGGTTTTACCGTGACAACTTTGACAGTATTTTTTGTATAATTTCTGACCGCTTTCAGCAGGTTTGGGCGCTGCATTTAGATCTACCGTTTCCGAAGAATTACAGGCAACTAAACCCAAAAAAGCACTCAATAACAGTGTTCTTAAAACCATCCTGCTCCTATTCCTTCTCTTAAAAATGGCCATGGAATAGCAAAGAAAATAATGATCAATGCTAAGCCATAAAAGTTACGGATTAAACGGTGTTTGTTAAAACCAGCCAATCCTTCTTTCTCTGCTTTCTTTCTTCCTATCGTAATTAATGCGATAGCAATTATCATCATGAATATGTGCTCAACGGTGTAAAAACGGAAAGGCATTTTCATAGCAGCACCTGCTGGAACTTTTGAAATCCAAAAGTTAATGTACAATACCAAACCAATTAAAAGTTGAATGTGCATGGTGATCATGGTGAAAAGGTTAATCATTTTATCCTTTTTCAAGTATTCTCCTTTTGTTTTGTTTCCTATTGCGTTAACAACAGCTATCACCAAAAGAAGTAAAGCTATATACCTTAAACCACTGTGTGCACTTACTAAAATATCCATAACAAAAATTTTGTGTAAAAGTAATGATAATGGCCGAATTACAAGGAAGAAAAATACAGGGTAAAGAGGACTGAAATTGGGAATTTATGGATTTTGTAATACAGAGGAACTTGTAGAGGAATAAAAGGGTATCCTATCTTCTTACTAAGCCCAAAATGGCATCGCCATGTTTGTACTTCATGCCTTCCAATACTTCATTTCTGCGGAGAGGAAAAGAACCATTTTCATGTACCTCTTTCACCGCTTTGAGTACTTCAGATACTTCTATCAATTGCATACAGGTATTGTTTCCCTTACACGGTGAAATACTAAATTCGTGTACACACGGACTGCAAAACACATCTTTGAAAATGATCTTGGCATTCGAAAAATGTCCGTATTGATCGGGAGAACAAGGACCGAATAAGCAAATGGTAGGAGTGTTCACTGCAAAAGAAATGTGCATGGGTCCCGTATCATTGGTCACCATAAATGCAGCACCTGCTATAAGTGAAATAAGTTCGTTGATGGATGTTTTTCCTGCCAGATTGATCAAGTTCTCATGTGTAATATCCTCAATTACTTTCTCCGTGTAAGGTCTTTCGTTTGGACTCCCCACCAAGTAAATTGTATACGCTGGATATTGCAACAACAATTGCTCGATTAAAAATTTATAGTTCTTACGTCCCCACCTTCTTTCCAAACGCAAGTCAGAGGCATTGGGGTTGATAACTATGTATCTTCCTTCTTTCGGGGGAGTATATGAACCTGCAATACCTTTGGCTAAGGGATATAATTCCGTTGAGTTGAAGTCTTTCCCAAAGAGTCGAGCAATTTGCAAATAGCTTTCAGAAACAGGAATTTTCGTATTGAAATACATCATGTGGGTGTAAATTCCCATCTTAAAAGAACTTGACCTGAGGTAATATCCTACACGGTTCTTTGCCAAAGAAAGGAGGGTGACAAGTGTGGAGAAATTAGAGTAGATCTCTAAGTCTATATATACATCCGGTCTTTTTCTAATAAGTTTTAGAAGAGTAGTGGTCAAAGATTTTAAGAGTGGAAAAATACCCTTGTCATTAATGGTGTAAATGGTATCTATCGTATCAATTCTCTTTAAAATTGCAGTATTGGCATTGGTGGAAACAAAGATGATTTCGGCATTGGGGTGCTGTTGTCGGAGGGCATCTAATAGAGGAGTGGCTTGAATTATACTCCCCATTCCCTTGAATTTACACACAACGATGCAATCGAGTTCTTTGTGTAAGTTATGGTCTATGTTTAGAATTTGACCCAACAAACGAACTAAAAAGTTTAACAAGAAAGCCAGGGGTTTGGCAATCAGGTTATCTATGAGAAGTTGTTGTTTTGTCTTCAATTCTTGAGTCTTTTAATAGTCGTACTTGTTCTAAGGTGAAATTTTGTTCAGACTTCACAATGATTTCAGAAACTTCACGGCTATGCCAAAGATAATGATTCGAAAGTCTTAGCAGGTATCTATTTCCTATATCTGTGCGTGTTTTGAAGAGGAAGGAACCGATATTTTGCTGAGAGCTATCCTTCATTTCTATCCTGAAATGTTGTTCATTGGATGCGTTTTGAAAATTAAGTTCGAGGTAAACACTGCTGTGGTTGCTTTGTTGCTCATCCAAAATTATTCGCGTAGATCTGTCGTCAAGCTCATCACTTTTAAGGTCTGAGCTAGTTAAGTAATCTGCGGGGTGGAGCGAGTAATACGTACCTATGAGTCCAGCCATATAACCATAATCATAGTTTTGTGGCGCATCAACTAATGTATCTTTAGGTAGTTTGGATTTCTTCTCAACGCTACTCTTTGCTACCCAAATGGAATAACCCTGTACTATACCTCTAGGAACATAGTTGGTATGTATATATTCAGAAAGTAAGTAATAGCGTATCGTGTTGTCTATACCGTCTGTTTTATCAAACCAATTTCTGGGTACGTGACCATAAATAACATAAGGATATTCCTTAGTTGTTAGTTCTTGGAGCAAATGAAGCTGAGTTTTATCGTCTATGGTATTCTGTAAATTTTGGTTGAAGTAGCCAGGAGACTTTCTTTCTGTGTAGAAGTAAAGCATAGGCGTGTTCGAGAAGTCAATAAAACTTTGTTCCTCACTTAAATTGCTGTCGAAGAAAGACTTGAGTTGGGCGTAATGTTTTTGAGCAAATTCTTCTTGTCCAATTACTCGTGTTGTAGGTTGCTGGGCAAAAAGTGAGGGGAGTTGATAGAAGGTACTGTTGCTTAAACTACGTTCAAGATCCGTTTGTTGAGGGTGAAAATTGAAAAATTTGGTAAAGAGAACGAGCACAAAACCTAGGGAATAGAAAAGTATTTCTTTAATGTTCTTTTTATTGATAATTCCAATGAGGAATAAGGTAAGGGCAAGGTAAAAGACGCTGATCAGGTAAAATTCTTTTTGCTCGGCAAAACCATGACGAACCAGTCCTCTTTGAATATTGGCAAAATAGAGGAGGAAAGTAAAAAGGGAAAAAAGTAAATATCTGTTCTTTTCTAGCCTGAGCTTAAATACGGAAACAATACTCGCAACTGCGGCAATAATAGGAAAGAATATGTGGTAGATATAGTATTGATGTTGTTCTATGTTTTTGATTTGTGCGTAGCCGTGGGCCTGACTCCCTTTTACATAATGTAAAGCACTTAAGAAGTTATTAAAAACGTATTCACCAGAGCGCAATAAAACGGCTGCAAGAACCAGTATCGTTAACATTCCTAGGAAATATAGAAGGGCAAAAATAAGGTTGCGATAGATTACCTTGGCACGCTTGATAAATATAAACAATGGAAGAAAAACGAGAGAAGTAAATAAGGTGGCAACACCTGTATCTAAACGCCAAAGGATGAGTATGAAAAGTAAGAAGAAAAAGAAGAAGTAATTTTTCACACTTTGTTTATCAACCACTTTTATAATTTGGAAGAGGGCTAAAATTCCTAAAAATATTGGCGGATATACGAAGTAATAGAGGAAAGGAAATGTGAGTATAAAGGCTAAGCTGTAAATGGGTTTATTGAAAGCTTTATTTAAGAAGTAGTATAGCACAAGTATTCCAATGATGTCGTTAAAAAACACGTAGGTATAAAAGGAGACATCAGCACTGTAGCCGTTAAAAAGTGTGAAGAGTATACCGTAACCTTGCTCCGAGAACATGTGCGAACTCATGAAGTCTAAGAAAGGAATTTCCTTATAATTGAATATGTTCATTAAAGCATTTGCCGGATTGGCAAGCTCGAAAAATTCAGGCAATGTGGAGATGAAAGGCGTATACCTCAAACTCATTACAAAGAAGAGGAGTAAAGCAGGTATGAGGAAATATTTTAGTCCCGTATCAGTTTGAGGGAAATTGAACTTTAAGAATTTCTTTAAAAGTAAAAGTAGCAGGATGGATGTAAGGAAAAGAGTGAAGAATATCTTTTTATATCCAAAGCTAAACACATCGTTGACGTCAAATTCTATGGCTAAAAATACCAGGATTGGACTGGCAGCTATGCTTATAAAGTAAGGTTGAAACTTACCATAACCTTGTCTACCAAAAATAAGTGGAAAGCAACAAAATAGAATAAACAAGGAAATAAAAGTAATCGAGGTGTTTTGATTGATCCAGGTATGTGAAGGAAATAGAAATTGAAAAGTATAGATGATTAATAAACAGAGTACTACGTTATAAGCGGCTAATCTTTTTCCTGCTAATTTCTCTTTAATGGTTTGGTTTAAAGGGATGGAGAGGAGGAAGGAAATGAACAAAAAGACATAGAAAAATAGGTGTATAGTTTTAGTGTTGTCTATGTCTAAAGCAGTTATCAAAATCTGCAAAGAACCTACAGTACTTAAAAAGATTAAATTTCTATTGATTCTTTCACGAAGAAATCTACTGTATAGGTAGTATGAAAGCAAAAAGGAGGGTAGAAAAACAAATAAACTCTTATAGATTATTGATGACCTCGCACCTATGTTTACGGCATGTTTCGTTGCCTCGCCAATGTATAGCTCGTTTAAAGAGGTCATGGAAAAGTCCAAACCAGATGTACACAGGTACATTATATAAAGACTCATGAACAGGGAATACAAGAGGATGTATCCATCAAATTTATAAAATTGACTGAGCTTGTTCATGGCATGAATTTATGCCTTGAAGTTAATAATTTCAGATAGTGATAAGGAATCATGGGCAAAAAAAAACTCCCGTTCTAAGAACGAGAGTTTATAAATGATAAGGAATTTTCTAGTATTCAAAAGTTTCCATGAACTTAGTGGTAAAATTACCAGCTTTGAAATCTTCGTTATCCATTAATTTTAAATGGAAAGGAATCGTAGTTTTAACTCCGTCAATAACGTATTCTTCCAATGCTCTCTTCATTTTCAAAATAGCCTCTTCTCTTGTTTGAGCTACTGTGATTAATTTAGAGATCATAGAATCGTAGTGAGGTGGAATTTGGTAACCCGCGTAAACGTGTGTATCAATTCTCACTCCGTGTCCACCTGGTGAATGGTAATCTGTAATTCTACCTGGAGATGGTCTGAAGTCGTTTGCAGGATCTTCAGCATTGATTCTACATTGGATAGCGTGCAATTGTGGGAAGTAGTTCTTTCCAGAAATCTTCTCTCCTGCAGCTAATTTAATTTGTTCTTTAATCAAGTCGAAGTTAATTACCTCTTCAGTAATTGTGTGCTCTACCTGGATACGTGTGTTCATTTCCATGAAGTAGAAGTCTCTGTTCTTATCTACTAAGAATTCAACTGTACCAACACCTTCGTATTTTACTGCTTTTGCTGCTTTAATGGCAGCTTCACCCATACGCTCTCTCAACTCATCTGTCATAAAAGGAGAAGGAGTTTCTTCTACCAATTTTTGGTGACGACGTTGAATAGAACAGTCTCTTTCAGAAAGGTGACAAGCGTTTCCAGTTTGATCACCGGCAATTTGGATTTCAATGTGACGAGGTTCTTCAATGAATTTCTCCATGTAGATTCCGTCGTTACCGAAAGCAGCTGCTGATTCTTTTCTAGCAGAATCCCAATTAGCTTCGATATCTTCTTCTTTCCAAACAATACGCATACCTCTACCACCACCACCGGCAGTAGCTTTTAAGATAACTGGGTATTTAATTTTCTTGGCTGTTTTCTTCGCATCTTCAACGTCTTTTAACAATCCGTCAGATCCTGGAATAACAGGTACTCCAGCTTTTTGCATGGTAGCTTTAGCTGAAGCTTTATCACCCATTCCGTCAATTTGTTCTGGTGTAGCACCGATAAATTTAATATCGTGCTCTTCACAAACTTTAGAGAACTTAGAGTTTTCAGATAAGAATCCGTACCCTGGGTGTATTGCGTCTGCATTTGTAATTTCTGCAGCAGCAATAATATTTGGTATCTGTAAATAAGAGTCTGAAGATGGTGCTGGACCAATACAAACTGCCTCATCGGCGAAACGAACGGGCAAACTGTCTTTATCTGCAGTTGAATAAACTACAACAGTTTTAATACCCATTTCTTTACATGTACGAATTACACGCAAAGCAATCTCGCCCCTATTGGCTATAAGAATTTTCTTAAACATGCCTTTTGGGTTTAAAAGGGATTAATAATGTACTAAGCTGGCTCTACCAAGAATAATGGTTGATCGTACTCAACAGGAGTAGCGTCGTCTACCAATACCTTAACAATTTTACCAGAAACTTCTGCTTCGATTTCGTTGAATAATTTCATCGCTTCGATAATACAGATGTTATCACCAGGCTTAATGCTCTGACCAACCTCTACGAAAGGTGGCTTATCTGGAGAAGATGCACGGTAGAAAGTACCAATCATTGGTGACTTCACAGTGATTAAGTTATCTTCTGCTGCTGGAGCTGGAGCCGCTGGAGCTGCTGCAGGAGCTGCAACTGCTGCTACAGGCGCTGGTGCCGCTGCTACAGGAGCAGGAGCTGCTTGTACTATTATTTGTTGTTCTTCTAGTCTTTTCGATTTCTTACCTTCAGACTTGATGGTAATTTTGAAGTCTTTTTTTTCGATTTCTACCTCGGTTACACCTGATTTAGAAACGAACTTAATAAGATCTTGTACTTCTGTAAGATTCATGGGTTTATGAATTTATTTTAGAATAAATTTAATGAATTTTATGAATTGTAGGCCCATTTCAAGTAAACGGCACCCCAAGTGAATCCACCTCCAAAGGCTGATAAGATAATGTTATCTCCCTTTTTCAATTGTGGTTCCCAATCCCACAAACATAGAGGCAAGGTACCTGCAGTAGTGTTACCATACTTTTGTATGTTAATCATAACCTTCTCTTTTGGTAAGCCCATTCTGTTTGCTGTGGCATCTATAATACGTAAGTTGGCTTGGTGAGGTACTAACCAATCTACATCATCACTTGAAAGATTATTCTTTTCCATGATTTCTGCAGAAACCTCCGCCATGTTGGTAACCGCAAACTTAAACACTTGTTTTCCTTCTTGGTGAACGTAGTGCATGCGTTTGTCTACCGTTTCATGTGAAGGTGGGTTAACTGATCCACCAGCCGGTTGTATTAAATATTTTCTTCCCGATCCGTCACTTCTTAAAATAGAATCAACCACACCGTTACCTTCTTCGTTTGGCTCTAGCAAAATTGCACCAGCTCCATCTCCGAAAATTACACAAGTAGCTCTGTCTTCATAATCTATGATAGATGACATTTTATCTACTCCTATAACGATAACCTTTTTGTGATGTCCAGATTCTATGAACTTTGCTCCTGTTGTGATGGCATATAAGAATCCAGAACAAGCTGCCTTAAGGTCATACCCCCATGCGTTGCTCATTCCTACTTTATCACATACAACATTTGCTGTAGAAGGGAAAGGGTAGTCTGGTGTTACTGTAGCAACGATGACAAGATCTATGTCTTCTGGAGTGTTGTTGGTCTTTGCTAATAATCCTTTAACAGCTTCTGCTGCCATGTCTGATGTAGACTGATCTTTTGCAATACGCCTCTCTTTAATTCCAGTTCTAGTAGTTATCCACTCGTCGTTCGTATCAACAAGTTTTTCTAAATCCTTGTTCGTTAACACGTGCTCTGGTAAATACCCTTGAACACCTGTAATAGCTGCAGTAATTTTCCCCATACTAGTTAATTGCTTCTTTAATTTTGTCAGTAAGCTTTGACTTTGTTACATCGTACGAATGTAACAACATATTTTTAACCGCAATATCATTTGATATTCCATGTCCGATAATTACGTTAGAATTCACCCCTAAAATTGGAGTACCTCCGTAATTTTCGTAGTTGAAACGGTCAAAATATTCGTCGCGCAAACCTCGCTTTTGCATAAGACCAAACAAACCTTCTGCTTGCTTTAGAACCACGTTGCCCGTAAATCCATCACAAACAATTACGTCAACTTTTCCAGTAAAGATATCTCTACCTTCTATGTTGCCGGTAAAATTAAAGTCTGTAGTATCCTGCATAAGTTTAAAGGCAGACTGCGTTAGCAAGTTACCTTTAGTTTCTTCCTCACCGATGTTCAATAAACCAACCTTAGGGTTTTCTATACCATATACTTCTTTGGCATACATAGATCCTAAAATGGCAAATTGATACAATACATCTGGTTTACAATCGGCATTCGCACCCACGTCTAATATTAAAGAGTTACCTCCTTTTATATTAGGAATGGTAGATGTAATACACGGTCTAATAATTCCCGGAACAGCATTCACTTTGTAAATGGCACCAACGAGCATAGCCCCAGTGTTACCGGTGCTAGCGAAGGCCTGGATTTCTCCAGATGCCAAAAGGTCGAAACCTTTGGAAATTGTACTGTTTGGTTTTTGAGGAATTGCACGCGTCGGATGATCGTGCATAGTAATTACATCAGGGGCATGGACAATCTCGAAGTCATCCGGGTTGCCACCTAATTCAACTAATTTTTCGCGTACCACATCTTGGTCGCCGAATAAAACGATGCTTGTGTCCTGAGGAAGTTCTTTATTGGCGAGGATCGCTCCAGAAACGTTGGCTTCTGGAGCAAAATCTCCTCCCATAATATCTAATCCTATCTTCATCAGGAAATGAAATGATTTAATTCACTTCAACGGTAATTATACCGCAACTTCTTTTTCAGCGATTACTCTACCCTTGTAGTAAAGTTTCCCTTCGTGCCAAAATGCACGGTGGAACAAATGCGGCTGACCAGTAGTTGGACAAGTAGCGATGTTGTTAGCAACTGCTTTTACGTGCGTTCTTCTCTTGTCACGTCTTGTTGTTGACGTTCTTCTTTTTGGATGTGCCATTTTACTTTATTTATTTAAAACGTTTAATTTAAATTCTTTAATGCTGACCACCTTGGATCTATATCGTCGTCGTCGTCATTATCGTCGTCGTCGTTATCGTCTTCCAAGTCGTCGTCTTCTTTCAAATCTTCTTCTTCGACTATAGAATATTCATCTATTAATGCTATCATTTCTTCGTTACAATCTCCGTCGTCATGAACAGATCTTGTTGGTAGTGAAATTGTCATTAATTCATAAATAATAGGGGCTAAATGCAATTCGTATTCATTCGGCTCAAGTACAATTAAATTTTCATCGTCACTGATTTCAGTTCCGAATTTGAAAACTATCCTGTACTCACCGTAGATATACTCTTCTAAAGGATCATTACATCTTGCACATTCTACGTCAACGTTTCCATCAACCACGAAATTTGCAATAAGCATGGTTTCCTTTTTCTCCAGCTCCATCTCTACTAAAAGCTTTCCAGCCTTAATAATAGAGTATTCTAAATCTTCAAAGAACTCGTCCGTAATGTCAAATTCAAAGTCGTGAAAACCGACTTTTAACCCTTCAAAAGGAACAATAAATTTATTCTTCGAACTTCTCATCGTTCAAAAATTGGTGTGCAAAGTTATAAAAATAAAATGATTATCTACACTTCATTTTTAAAACTTAGGATTATTATTCTAATTTATAACACCTTATTCTCTATCTCGGCCTTTTCCTTTGTAGGGTTTTGGCTCTGAAATAGCTAAAGGATCTTTGTTGATTTCCTTTATAAAATCTCTGGTGCGGTAAACATCCATAGCCAAATAGATGGCCTCTCTAAAAGATGCTTCATCCGCTTTATCTTGTCCTGCAATATCGAAGGCAGTACCGTGATCTGGAGATGTTCTTACGATGGGCAAGCCCGCTGTAAAATTTACACCGCTATTAAAGGCAATTGCTTTAAAAGGCGTTAATCCTTGATCGTGATACATGGCTAAAATAGCATCGTATTGTGTGTAATTGCTTGAGCCAAAGAAACCATCAGCAGGGAAAGGACCGAAAGCTAAAATCTTTTCATTGTTCGCAGCTTGTATTGCTGGGTTAATGATTTCACTTTCTTCTGTTCCCATTTTTCCTTTTTCACCGGCATGAGGGTTTAAACCTAATACCGCAATTCTTGGGCGAACGATACCAAAGTCCTTTTTCAAACTGTTGTTAAGCTCCTTGATTTTAGCTAAAATACCTTCTGTGGTGATGGTAGTGCTTACATCTTTTAAGGCAATGTGACTCGTAACTAAAGCCACGCGTAACTTGTCAGAAACCATCATCATCAAAGCTTCTTTTTCGCCTGACATATCTGCTAAATATTCTGTATGTCCGGGGAATTTAAAACCAGCTTGTTGTATGGCTTCTTTTGAAATAGGGGCAGTAACCAAAACATCCACCTTACCAGCGGCTAAATCTTCTGTTGCTCTTTCTAAAGATTTGAAAGCGTATTGACCACCCACCTCATTAGATTTTCCTAAAGTGATGTTAACCACCTCGCTCCAACAACTAACCACATTGATTTTTTTGTGATGTATATCTTTTGCATCCTCTATGCGTGTGAAGTTGAAGTTTTTATCGTTAATGGCTTTTTTATGGTAAGAAATAGTCTTGCTAGAACCGTAGATAACCGGAGTACACTCCGTAAGAATACGTGGGTCACCCAAGGCTTTGATGATAACTTCTGGTCCAATACCATTGATATCACCAAGGGTAATTCCAACGCGTATAGGTTCACGTGTAGAAATTAATTTTTCTTTTTCCTGTTTCTCCATTTTAATACTCGTTTTTAAAGAAGTGTTGTAATAAACGAACTCCTGTTCCGGTTCCACCCAAACCTTTGTAATCTTCTTTCGATTCCAAGAAAGCTGGTCCGGCAATATCTATATGTACGTAAGGGTATTTTACGAAGTGCTCTAAGAATTTACCCGCGGTAATCATACCTGCATACGGTCCACCTAAGTTTTTCATATCCGCTATGCTCGATTTCAATTGTTCAGCATAGTCATCCCAGAAAGGGAAACGAACCAAGCGCTCATGAACCTCTGTACCTGCTTTTTCTAATTTGGACAAAATAGCATCGTCTGCATTCCCCATCACACAAGCTGCTTTCTGACCAATGGCTCTAACGGCAGCTCCGGTTAAAGTAGCAGCGTCAATTACCAATTCTGGTTCGTACTTGTTGGCGTAAGCAAGTGCATCTCCTAAAAGTAAACGACCTTCAGCGTCTGTGTTCAAAACTTCGATAGTTGTTCCATCGAACATCGTAATTACATCGCCTGGTGCGTAAGCGTTTTGTCCCGGTCTATTATCTGTAGCTGGAATTAATCCAATAACGTGGTGCTCGGCTTTGTTTAACGCCATGGCGTAGATAGTACCCACGATACAAGCTGCTCCACCCATATCACTTTTCATGATATCCATAGAGTGCGCTGTTGGTTTTAAACTTAAACCTCCTGTATCGTACACCACACCTTTACCTACTAAAACAATAGGCTTTTTATTTTTAGCCTTTTTGGGCTTGTATTCTAAAATGGTAAATGTTGGTGGATCAATAGATCCTTTGTTTACAGCCAGTAAACCTCCCATTTTTAAACTTTCTATTTTAGATTTATTGAAAACTTTAACTGAGATGTTGGCTTCTTCTCCGCGTTCAACGATTTCCTTACTCAATTGCTCAGCAGTAAGGTAAGATAAAGGTTCGTTTACCAAATCTCTCGACCAGTAAACCGCTTTAATGGTATTGTTTAAATACTCTGCTTGTTTTTTATCTCCGTTGATCCAATTGATTTTTTGCAATAAATACGCTTTTTCTTTGGCGTCTTTGAAATACTTTAAAAATTGGTAGTTGCTTAAAAGTAATCCTTCTGCTAAGTGGTAAACACCTTCTTCTCCGTGGATGTCAATTTCTAAAACATCTTTGTCTAAAAGGGTTCTGATTTGATGTCCAACTTTTCGAAGTTTTTCAGCATCTTTTTCTAAAACGTAGAAAAGGTATCCTTCTTCAGTTTTGTAGTACTCAAAATTTTTCTTCCCGCTCAAGCTTAAATGAGAGGCTTTTTTAACGCTTTTTTCATTCAGTACATGAACTTGCGCATTGGCTTCATTAAACTTCTTTTCTATTTTTATTTTTGCTTGCATTATCTACTTCTTTGAATGTGTAAAAATAGTAATGTTTTATAGAAAGAAGAAGCACTGCGGTTTATGTGAGTCAAACAGGGGGTAAATAATAGTGTGGAGTGAGAGTATGGAGTAGTGACAAGATTTCAAACAGGGGGTGGAATACAGTTTTGAGTATGAGTAAAGAGTATTGATAAGAATTCAAACAGGGGGTGTAGTGATAGCTTTGCGCGGCAAAACGATCGTTTTTAGACTTTGTTTTTAGCGACCTGAGAAGCTGAAATAAGAAGTTTGTAAAAACAGCGTTTTGCAAGTGAACTTTAGCGAAACACCTGGCCGTTTGCCAATATTTTCTCTGGCTGAACCTGAAAATTATTTCACTCTGTTCGCCTATTGTTTGGAGAGGTCAAGAATGATACATTACTTTGTTATCAATTTATAGATAATTACGTAACTTTGCGTCAAATAAATTAAGACAAGATGATTTTAGGAATGATTGGGTGGCCCCAAGTTATATTAATTGCAGTGATTGTTTTATTACTGTTCGGAGGAAGAAAAATTCCAGAATTAATGAAAGGACTAGGGAAGGGAGTCAAAGAATTTAAAGACGCAACAAATACCCCAGAAGACGATTCTACGTCTACTGAGTCTAAAGAAAACAAATAGTCAAACCAATTTTCATGTACAAAACTTTTGCAGAAGTTAAGTTAGCGCTTAAAGAGGGTGCAACAGTAGAATCTATTGTTCAACATTACCTTACTGAGATAGAAAACAGAAAATCTTTGAATGCCTTTTTGGAGGTGTTTACAGAGGATGTTTTGGCTCAGGCCAAAGAGGTGGATGCAAAAATCAAGGCCGGAACTGCGGGTAAATTGGCAGGAATGGTAGTTGGTTTAAAAGACAATATCTGTTATAAAGACCACAAAGTTTCAGCTTCTTCTAGAATTTTAGAAGGATTTGAATCTATTTATTCTGCAACGGTTGTACAACGATTATTAGACGAGGATGCAGTTATCATTGGTCGTTTAAATTGTGATGAGTTCGCAATGGGAAGTTCGAATGAGACTTCTTACTACGGTCCGGTGAGAAATGCAATCAACGAAGAATATGTTCCAGGTGGATCTTCAGGAGGTAGTGCATCTGCTCTCGCAGCAGGTTTATGTACGGTAACTTTGGGAAGTGATACAGGAGGGTCTATTCGTCAGCCTGCGGCCTTTACAGGTACGGTTGGTTTAAAGCCAACTTATGGTAGAGTAAGTAGATTTGGATTGATCGCTTATGCGTCTTCTTTTGATCAAATTGGACCATTTACAAACAATGTAGAAGATGCTGCATTGGTGATGAATGTGATTTCTGGTGAAGATGAATACGATTCAACATCGTCTTCTAAGCCCGTTGAGGACTATACAAATATCTCTTTTGAAGGGAAGAAAAAATTTGCTGTAATTAAGGATGCCATTCAGATGGATGGTTTGGATCCTGAAATTAGAGCAGCGTTTAACGCACAAGTGGAAGCATTGAAGGCAGAAGGGCACGTAGTGGAAGAGGTTTCTTTCCCTTACCTTGACGTGATGGTTCCTACTTACTACGTTATAACTACGGCAGAAGCTTCTTCTAACTTATCTCGTTTTGACGGTGTTCACTTTGGCTACAGAAGTGAGGATGCAAAAGGAGTAGAGGCGACGTACAAGCAGTCGAGAACAGAAGGTTTTGGAGCTGAGGTGAAACGTAGAATTATGTCGGGTACTTTCGTTCTATCGAATGAGTACTACGATTCTTATTACACAAAGGCGCAAAAGGTAAGAAGAGTAATTCAGGATAAAACCAATGAAATTTTGGCAAATTACGACTTCATTATATTACCAACAACGGCGTCTACAGCGTTCAAGTTAAATAGTGTTACAGATCAAATTCAAATGTACTTGCAAGATATCTTTACAGTACAGGCAAACTTGGCAGGTAACCCAGCGATTTCTGTTCCTGCAGGAACGCACTCGAATGGATTGCCATTTGGAATTCAAATTATGGCCGACCATTACAAGGAGAAAGAACTATTGGCTTGTGCTGAACACTTGATGAAAAAGTAAACTTTATGATAAAATATTGCTGGTCTGTATTTACTGCGGTTTTTTTTGCTGCCCTTAGTTTTGGTCAGGCAGAAGATAGCCTTCAACGTCAACAAGAAATTTTAGAAGGTGAGCAATTCATCGCTACAGTAAACGCAAGCTTGCAAGAGTTTTATAAAGAATGGGCCAACAGTGAGAATTACGATTCTATTGTTGCTGCCTTAGGATACGATGAAGGACATGTACCTGAGTTTGATGATTCTATTTATTGTCTGCGTTTGGCGGAAATGAATGAGATGAGTCCTTTTCACTACGCATGTAATCCAACCGTATTATCTACTTTAAAATACTTCACCAAAAACCGAAGAAGATTCACAAGCATCACCCTGGGTAGGTCTAAGCTTTACTTCGATATGTACGAGGAAAAGTTGTCTAACCACAATATGCCGCTTGAATTAAAGTATTTATCGGTTATCGAAAGTGGATTGCGTCCGCAAGTTAAATCTAGAGTTGGTGCTACAGGATTGTGGCAGTTCATGTACAGAACAGGGAAGAAGTACGGATTGGAAGAAAATTCCTACATCGATGAACGCATGGATCCGGAGAAGGCCACAGAGGCCGCTTGTCTTTATTTGAAAAGATTGTACAATGCCTATGATGATTGGAACATGGCTCTAGCGGCATACAATGCTGGTCCGGGAAATGTTAATAAAGCCATTCGTAGATCAGGAGGAAAAACAACTTACTGGGAAATAAGACCGTACTTACCGAGAGAAACACAAGCCTATGTTCCTAATTTTATAGCCATGAGCTATATGATGACCTATCACGTAGAGCACAATATTATTCCAGCCGAAGCAAAAGTTTACGATTTTGAATTGGATACAGTTTGTTTATCACAAGGTGTTCATATGAATATTATAGATAGTCTAACATCTTGGTCTATGGAAGATATTCAGTTTGTAAATCCTATTTATAAAACGAGTTACATTCCTAAAACTTCACCCAAACAGTGTATCAATATTCCTGTTAATAAGGTAAATGAATGGATAGCGATGGAAGATTCTATCTACGCTTTAGATTCTGCCATTTACAATTTACCTGTAGAGGAAGAGTTGGCAAAATTAAAGGAGTCAACTGAAGACTATCACAAGGTGAGAAGTGGAGAAAATTTGTGGATAATTGCTCGTAATAATGGTACGACTGTTGCAAGGTTAAAGCAATTAAACCCTGGCATCAACTACGACAGGTTGAAAATCGGTCAGCGCATCAGAATTAGATAATTATGAGAAACTCAATTTTTAGCTTAGTAACCCTATCTCTTCTCCTCTTTTCTTGTGGAGAAAATCAAGAATCTAGCTCAAGTATAGTGGTAAAATCCGAAACTTCTACGGAAAATGGGAAAACCACAATTTCAGAAAATCAAGGATATACGCAATCTACTTTTCCGGTGGTAGGTAAAGTCGGTTTGATGGCTGTTGTTTGTCCGGATGAATTGTGGACACCGCGTGTAGAAAAGGCTTTAGATTCAGTTTTCGGAGAATATTTCAGACCTTTCTATCCACCTCAAAAGAGATTTGAAGCTTATCACCTTACTCCTGAAGAATTCGAAAAGCGCAATAAACGTGTTAGAAACCTAATGGTTTTGTCCTTAGATCCTAAAGTGGAAGCAGGAAAACCAGAAATAGATTTAAAAGAAAGTTATTACGCGGCTACACAGATGGCAACGTACATTTCCGCAAATAATGTAAAAGATATAGAAGCAGCTTGCGAAAACCAATTGTGGAATATCGCCCACCGTTATGATAAAATGGCGTGGAGAAGAGAGGTGATACGCAACCAAAGGGAACCTGGTAAAATGGTGGAACAACGCGTTGCAGAGAAATTTGGAATTCATTTAGATTTGCCGAAGAATGCGAGTGTAGCGGGAGAGTTGAAAAATTTTATGCGCATTGCCTTCCCAGATGAAAGTAGGCCGATGGATTTAGCGGGAGGTTCTTACCAAACTACACGTACTAACTTCAACCAATACGGTATTATGGTTTGGCAATATTCATTCACAGATTCTAGTTTGTTAGAATACCAAACCATGTTGAATTCTAGAGATACGATTTTAAAATACAACGTACCCCATGAGTATGAAGGGGTTTACATGGGGACGCAATATCACCCGGCTGTAATTCCAATTCGCAAGCAGTTAACATTAAACACTATAGAAGGATACGAACTTACTGGGTTGTTTAAATTTACGGGTGCTATGGAACCTTCAGGTGGAATGTTCTGGAGTTTTACTTTCCGTCACCCAAAAACCAATAAAGTGGTAACCGTAAGTGGATTTGTGGATGTAATTCCAACCACTTCAGCCGTACCTTATATCCGAAGAGTACAAGCCATTATTTATTCTTTGCGTTTAGATGACTAAAATTTCTGCGACAATAATTACACTTAATGAGGAGAGAAATATAGAACGATGTATTCTTTCTCTGGAGGGTGTAGCCGATGAAATTATTGTATTAGATTCCTTTTCTACCGATAAGACAGAGGAAATTTGTCGCAAGCTCGGAGTAAGATTTGAGAAAAGAGCTTGGGAAGGCTATAGTCAGTCTAAAAACTACTTAAACGCATTAGCTTCTTTCGATTATATTTTTTCCATTGATGCAGATGAAGCCCTAAGTGAAGAACTGAAGACATCGATTTTAGCGGAAAAACAGAAAGGTTTAACTGGGGTTTATGCTGTAAACCGTATGACCAATTATTTGGGGAAATGGATCAAGCATTCAGGTTGGTATCCAGATGTGAAAACTAGAATTTTTCCAAAAGCAAGTAGTAAATGGGTAGGAGCCTACGTGCATGAAGAATTAGAAGTAGAAGGAAATCCAACTCCCGTCTTACTTAAAGGAGATTTACACCATTATTCTTACTACAGTTTCGAAGACCACAGAAGTAGGGCAGATAAATATTCACGGTTGACTGCTCAAAAAATGAATGTTAAAGGTAAAAGGGCATCCATTTTAAAACCCTATCTTAGCGCGTTGGTTCGATTTGTAGGTATGTATTTTATTAAGCTCGGTTTTCTGGACGGAAAAATGGGATTTAAAATAGCACAAATATCTGCGCTCTCGAACATTTACAAATACAAAGAATTGAGGAGGTTAAATCGTGAGCAAAACAATAAATCTTAATAATAAAACTGTTGTAATTAGTAGAACAGATAGCATAGGTGATGTAGTGTTAACGCTACCCATGTGTGCTTGGTTGAAGCAACAGTTCCCAGAATGTAAAATCGTTTTCCTAGGTCAAAGTTATACGCGACCTGTATTGGAGTCGGCTCCTTTCATTGATGAAATTTTGGAGTGGAATAAAATAGAAGCACTACCTGTTCAATCGCGTGTAGAAGAGTTGAAAAAGCTTGAAGCAAATGTTTTTATTCACGTTTTCCCAAATAAAGAGATTGCTAAGTTAGCTAAGAAGGCAAAAATACCTTTCCGCATAGGAACATCGCACCGCAGTTATCATTTCTTGTCGTGTAACATTAAACCTAATTTTACGCGTAGAAAATCTGAATTCCATGAAGCTCAATTGAATTTTGAACTTTTAAGAAGTTATGGTATTAAAGAACTTCCAAGTCTAAAGGAATTATCTGCTTTGATGGCTGACTTTCACCCCAAGGGTACTTTGCCGCAAGATATTCAACGTTCTATAGAGGGTTTGAACTTAGAGCAAGGAAAAAAGAAGGTGATTTTACACGCAAGATCACAAGGAAGTGCGGTAGAATGGGACATTGAAAAATTTTCGCGTTTAGCTAAATTGTTGGCGGATAATGGTCATGCAGTTTTTTACACAGGAACAAATGAGGAAGGGGTGAATATACGTGGAAGTATTCCCACTGCTCAAAATGTTTTTGATGTTACGGGAAAATTGACTTTAGCAGAACTACAGAGTTTTATTCTACAAATGGATACCTTGGTAGCGTGTAGTACAGGACCTTTACATTTAGCAGGTATACTGGGAATAGAAGCAATTGGTTTATTTTCACCAAGAAGACCAATTCATCCTGGTCGATGGATGCCTTTAGGTGAAGCAACAAAAGTAATCGTTCACGATGAAGATTGTGAATTGTGCGCGAAAGGTGAAGATTGTGATTGTATTACAAAAATTACAGCCGAGAAGGTCTATGATACGATTACTTCAAACATAGAAGAATTAGCATAAAAGAATTATCAGATAAAAAAAGGCGGAGTATTTAACACTCCGCCTTTTTTATTTCTGTTAGTTTCGAATTACTGTAACAAAACCTTCTACCATTTCCATTTGGTTGGCCGCGGTTTGCTTATAAGTTACCTTGTAGAAATAGGTTCCATCAGAACAAGGTGTTCCAGTATTTTTGTTGGTACCGTCCCAAGCTTCTGTTGCATCATTCGATTCGTACACAACATTTCCCCATCGGTTTACAATGAGCATGTAAAACTCATCAATTTCTCCTATGTTAAGCGTAAGTACATCGTTCATATTATCTCCATTGGGTGTAATCACATTCGGTACTTCTACACCACAGAAGTCAAATAAAATTTGTGTACCCATTTCTCTTATGTGACAATCGTTAAACAATTGTACGGTCCAGTATCCTTCTGACTCAATAAGAACACTATCTGCTTCAGACCCGTTGAACCAAACAAGACTGTCTACATCTGTAAGGTTATCAACTTCTATTTGCACAGGTACCTGATTTGGACAGATCACCATGTTTTCTGTGATCGTAGCTTGAGGATAGGCAACAAAATCATAGGTTACACTATCGGTGAAGCCACATTGGTTGTCGGTATAAACAAAAGTGTATTCACCCGTTTGGAAAAATTGTAAATCTGGATTGTCATCGTTTGGTGTAAGTACGGTAGCACCTGAGTTAGGGATTACCGTCCAAGTTCCTCCGTTTGTTGATGTAACACCAATGGCCGTAAAGATGGTATCACAGATTAAAGAGTCGGTTAAAGTAAATTCTGGTGGACCGTAAAAAGTAACTTCTAAACTATCTACATGGTTACATTGGTTTTCTGTGTAGTATACCCAATATGTTCCATCATTGGTATTGCTAATCGTTACGGCATCAGAAGTAGGATTGTCAATGGATAAGTCAGTAGAGTTGGTCGACCAACTTCCTCCTTGTACAAAAGAATTTGCTAAGGATAGATTCAAATCATCCGTACAGGTTGATGCAGAACCAACGATTTGTGGATCGGCAATTAAAGTAATGTCGAATTGATTACTTGCACCACACTGATCATCTGTGAAAGTGATGGTGTAAGTACCAGGGTTGAGTAAAGTGATATTGGGGTTGTCCACATTTTCATCGGAGAAAAGTACAGATGCATCACTTGCATTCCATGTTCCTCCATTGAAACTAGAAACTCCAGAAACAGGATAAAGATTGTCACAAATCGTTGTATCACTTAAGTTAAATACAGGAGCTGAGGCATAAGTCAGTAAGATACTGTCTTGTGTTCCACAGTTGTTTTCTGTATAATATACCCAATAACTACCTGGTGTGTTTGAAGTGGCGTTCGTCGCCGTACTCGTTGGCGTGTTCAAACTTACTTCTGGAGCGTTGGTACTCCACACACCTCCAGCTGGGAAGTTAGACGCTATCGTTAAGTTGATAACCGTGTTACATGTTGTATCATTGGCCAAAATTTCGGGTTTATCCAGGTAGGTTAGCGTAAAGCTTTCAGTATTTGGACAGGTGTTTTGTGTAAATGTAATCGTATAGGTTCCGAAATTATTTACAGTTATCAACGGATTGTTTACAGCAAGATCAGAGAAAGTAAGGTCAGAAGGTGATGGATTTGTCCATACACCACCACTTAATGAATTCACCCCAGTTACTTGGTAAGTTGAACCACACAACACTGTATCTTGTAAAGAGTTGGTTACCGCTGGAGGTAAGAAAGTGATAAACAAACTATCTTCTTTGTTACAGTAGTTTTCTTCGTAATAGACCCAATAAGAACCATAGGTAGTGGCTGTGATATCAGTATTTGCTGTTGTTGAAGAAGAGAAACTAATTTCAGGAGCGGTAGTTGACCAGCTTCCTCCAGAAGGATATGCGTTGCTTACAGTATAAGGAGAGGTTAATCCACAAACTGTATCAGCTCCATTAATAGTAGGGGCATCGAAATAAGAGATGTCTATATCTACAACATTCCCACAAGTATTTTGTGTGAAAACAAAGTTATAGGTTCCAAAGGTATTAAGGGTGATGAGTGGATTATTGTCCGTATCACTGTTAATGGTAATGTTATTAGGGTCGGGATTTGCCCAAGTACCTCCATTCGGAGCTACAATTCCAGCAACTTGGTGTATACCGTCACAGGTAATGGTGTCACTTGCTCCAGTGATATTGGCGGGTTCTATATATATCTGTGCTAAACTATCTGTTTTGTTACAGTGGTTATCTGTAAAATAAATGGTGTACGTACCATAGTTTTGCGCTAGGGTAAATACAGTATCTGATGAAAAAGGATCATTTACACTAATATTTGCTGGATCACTCGTTGTCCAAACTCCTCCCGCATACATGGTGTCTGCCAAGTAGATTTCATTTTGTAGTCCACATAAGGTATCCTGACCAATAATTTGAGGTTCACCATAGAAAGAAATACGCAAGGTATCAGAAACAGAACATTGATTATCTGTATAGATAAATTCAAAAGTTCCTGCTGTGTCTAGCTCTATGAGTGGGTTATCCAACGTGTCCTCAATAATGGTAATAACATCTGGGAAAGGATTACTCCACGTTCCACCATTCCAAGAATCAACGTTGACAACTTGGAAAGAACTATCACATACCACAGTATCTATAAAATTCGTGCGAGGAGGGTAAGCAAAAGTGATGTTAATCGTATCTGTACTTCCACAAATATTATCTGTATAATACAATTTGTAGTTCCCGTATTCAGAAGTGAAGACATCTGTAATGGTATCATTAGGGCTAACAAAGGTAATTTGTAAACTGTCGCTCGACCAACTTCCAGCATTTTCAGAATTGAAAACGGCTACATTACTTATAGAATCACAAACTAGTGTGTCTGGACTAAAGCTTAGTGCAGGGTAAAAAGAAACTATGGAGGTTAACGTATCTAAACAAGCATTGTCTATAAAGGTATAGGTATATACTCTGTCCATCAATTCCAATATAGCTTAAAGGATTGTCGGCCAAATTATCATCAAAGAGAATTCCATTGGTTGCCGACCAAACACCTCCTTGATAAGTCACCGTGTTCGTAATTTGGAAAGTGTCCGCACAAACATTGGTGTCTGCAAAAATAGAAGGTCTAAAACCGTGGTTGACTTCCATAGAATCCATCATCCCACAAACGGTGTCTGTAAAGTATAAAGTGTAAATCCCCAAAGCAGAGAAATAAACATCAGGGTTATTTAAAGTAGAATCATTAAAACTAACTTCACTAGGGTTAGATGATGTCCAAAAACCTCCAGAAGAAGCAAAGGCATCAACCGCAAATAAAGTATCATCACATAATAAGGTGTCATTTGGCAATACTGGTGGTTGTGTTACATATATAGAAACAACCGTATCGTGTGTACAACCAAAATTATCGGTTGCTTCATAGGTATAACCAGTATATCCATATTGTGTAGGTAAAACCCAAATAGAAGTATCCGGATTCATGCTAAGTATGGTTGAGTTAGCTACCCAACCTTCGCTTACTACAGTGTTGGAAAAAGTAGGAGCATTCGGATCTAATGTTTTATCAAAGGAGATTCTCCAACTCGAAACATATCCATCGTTTGCACCTGTTTGTATGTTATCTCTTACAATCAGTTTCCATGTTCCGTCTATAGGACATCCCGCTAACGCACCAAAACTTTCCTCAGGTTGGTAGGTGTCCTCATCCATGGTTAATATACTAGGGTTACTCGGAGCATTTACCAAATTTCCAGTTTCGTTAGGAAAACTCCCCAAAGTGGCATTCATATCAAAGCAATAACGCCAGGTTGTACCTTGTACCCCGGCAATGGTCGAAGGGTCTCCAAGTGCTATACCGTTTGACAAGTATCCACCAGGTACTAAACCACCGGAGGCATTACTGGCATTTACTAGGGTGAGTTGTGTTCCGTTCGGACATTCAACAACAATTTCTAAGTTAGATAAATCGGTATGTTCTATGTCCACACAAATCTCATCTATACTGGTAGCATCAACTAAGGTTGCACCATTAAAAGTACTCACAACGTTGTTAGCTACGTAGTTGTTTCCATCTCCATCTGGGATGAGTTGGTTCTGTATTTTCTCAAAAAAGTTATTTGTTTCAAAAATCCCAGGAGGGTAAATAACCGGTCCGGTACTAATCAATGCCGAGTCTCCTAAACAAATACTGTCGTCTATAATAGCGGAGGGTGCAAAAACAGGAACTGAACCTACGCGTATGCTTCCATAGTTTTTTATCGATTGAGGATAACTATCTTTTATTTCTAAATTGATGTAATAACCACCATACCCCGGCGGCACAAACCAAACGCTGTCATTGTCTTCCAATACTTCACCATCGCTAGTCGTCCAAATGTATTCTACGTTTTCAGGGGTCTGACTGTAACCGTATCCATTGGTTTCAAATGAATAAGGAAAAGTAGGCTTGGCAATAAATAGTATTGAATCGTAAATACAGATATCCATGAAGGTTCCGGTGGTAGAATCAAATACGTCAGGCATTGCTCCATTGATGTATGCTTCTACTGTGGCATCGAAAGGTTGTGCGGGAGTAGTACAGGCAATGTTTCCTTCCCAACCCGTTCCTTCATTTGATGCGTCAGAACTAAATAAGAGGGTTAAACAACCACTAGGGTTGTTGGTAAAGCTAGCGCTTAGGCTAAATCCAGCACCTATATTAGTGTTGTTATAGGCTCCAAGCAAGGGTGCGCTCGCATCAGGGCCGTCATAGATATAAAGTGTATCACTAGGATGAATGTCAAAAGGGAAACCATAGGCAGAACCCATTCTCAAAGAAACTTTTGTTCCATTGACAAGGTCAGGACAAATGGTAATGGTATCCTGTTCATTGGCAGAATAACCCGCTCCTTGGTTTCCGGAGTCGATAAAGTTAGAACTGGCTTGGTTTCCAAATAGCGCACAGTTCAAGGTTTGGTCAGCATCAGCTACTTGTAAAAACTGCCCCAAAGATGTGTTGGAGTAGATCAACAAAAAGCACGTTGCGATCAGCAATGTTAAAAATTTCATATACAGTAAGTTTTATTAAGGGGATAGTTGTAAAAAGTCGATGTAGATTCCCTTATAAAATATACGTGTAATTCAGTCTATTAGTTCAGTGACTGATGGTTTAATAATCAGAATAATATAGTTAATGTTTAGTTTAGTTTTTATGTCAATCAATTAAATGCTCGTATTATCACCTAAACGGTATGGTTTAGAACATGTAGGTAAATTAAGACTTTTAATTTTAATATAAAAAAGAAGTCCCTATTAAGCACCGGGCAAAGATAAAGGGCAAATTTAATATGTAAACATAAGTTGATACATATCAATCAATATTCGAGGTACTTTATTCCGTAGTCGCAAAAAGCAGTTTTTTTATTGCCCTACATATAAGGTATAAAATACAAGTTAAGAATGATGAGTTAAGAATTAAGAATGCTGAATTAAGAATTATAGAAAGTAGAGGGGTTCAATTTCAAATATCGAATCTCCAATTTCAAATTTAGATAAGGCTGTTGGCTGCGCTATCCGTTCTACTCCGTTGTGTTCGGCTTAGTGGTCTATGGTCAAACAACAAGTTTCTTGCAGTCACTTTCTGTTTTCCCTATCCCACACAGCCGCTCCCATCCGGGGTGCCACTGCTATCGCTAACAGAA
>NZ_FPAS01000005.1:288602-289506 GCF_900116425.1 Lishizhenia tianjinensis
GCTTAGTGGTCTATGGTCAAACAACAAGTTTCTTGCAGTCACTTTCTGTTTTCCCTATCCCACACAGCCGCTCCCATCCGGGGTGCCACTGCTATCGCTAACAGAAAACAGTAGTGAGTGTGAGTAGAGAGTATTGATAAAAACTACCGCTATCGCGCGGGATTGTATCGCGTGAGAATACTCTAAACAGATACAAAACCAAACAACTTTCAAAAATCTTCAAAAATATTTCACCCTCCAATCTACCCACAACCAGCTACTTACACTTTTGAATCAAAAAAAGATTAAAAATTCTTTACCAAGTACTAGGAATA
The DNA here is from genome assembly GCF_900116425.1 of Lishizhenia tianjinensis. Classification (GTDB taxonomy): domain Bacteria; phylum Bacteroidota; class Bacteroidia; order Flavobacteriales_D; family Crocinitomicaceae; genus Lishizhenia; species Lishizhenia tianjinensis. The sequence continues at coordinate 288,917 of NZ_FPAS01000005.1, forward strand.
ACGAGAAAAAAGAGTGTATCTTTGCAGCCCGCAAACGAGCGGACAACACTTGGAAGAAAGGCTTGAAAGCCGCGGAGGTATTAGGTTTAGAGTTAGAAATTACTTTAGAAAAATAAAATAAAAAGTTTTTCAAAAAGTACTTGTTAATTTAAAAACACTGCTTATCTTTGCAGCCCGCAAACGAGCGATGAAAACAAGATTTGAAACATTAGGATAGAGATTTGAGAAAATTGAAATCGGCAAAAAAAACTTTTTAAAATTTATTTCTAAAAAGCTTGCTAATTAAAATTAACTCATTACCTTTGTCGCCCCGAACGAAACGACGCTCGGCGGTTTTGAAAGAAAAACGACACTGCTTAATAAGGTGAGAAATTAACCTTTTAAGATCAGAAGAAGTTCTTTGATAGATTGAGAAATAAGGAAACAGCGTAAATAGAAATATAACACAGAGCTTTATAATATTAAACTTTTTATACAACGGAGAGTTTGATCCTGGCTCAGGATGAACGCTAGCGGCAGGCCTAACACATGCAAGTCGAGGGGCAGCACGATAAAGCTTGCTTTATTGGTGGCGACCGGCGAACGGGTGC
>NZ_FPAS01000002.1:0-80526 GCF_900116425.1 Lishizhenia tianjinensis
TGCCGTCCAAGTCACTGTAGTAGTACCTAAGTTGAACTCTTGACCCAGTAAAGTCGTACCTGAACCAAGTGTAGCACCAGTTAATTCGAAAGTTAAACTAACTACCGAACAGTTATCATCTGCATTTGCATCCCAAGCGTCCGTAGTTTGCTCGAAAGTACACACTCCCGCGTCAGCTACCACCTCAGGATTAGTTGTTAAACAAGTGATTTCTGGATCTTGATCATCGGTAACAATTACATCGTAGTTACAGCTTACTTCATTTCCTGCAGTATCAACTGCCGTCCAAGTCACTGTAGTAGTACCTAAGTTGAACTCTTGGCCATTCAAAGTATCGCCGGATCCAATGGTTGCACCACTAAGCTCGTAAGTAAGCGATACTACCGTACAATTATCGAAGGCTTTTGCATCCCATAAGTTATTGGTGTGTGTGTAATTACACTCACCCGCGTCTACAACCACGGCGGGGTTGGAAGTTAAACAAGTGATAGTAGGATCTATATTGTCGAATACAGACACCTCGTAGGTACAAGAATCTAAATTTCCAACCGTATCAACAGCTATCCATTTCACAAAAGTTGTTCCGAGGTTAAAATCAACACCGCTTAAAGAAACTCCAGTTCCAGTTGTAGCGCCTGTTAATATGTAAGATATAGAACTTACCGTACAATTGTCGATAGCCTCAGCATCCCATGAATCATCGCCAACAGTGTAAATACAATCATTGTTCGGTGTAAATACATTTTGATCTCCAAGTCCACAATTTACGATTGAAGGTTTTGTGTCATCTGTAATGATTACCTCCACATAACATGTATCGGTATTACCAGAACCATCTGTAATTACCCATGTTACAAGGGTAGTGTCTAGGTTGAAGTTTACTCCATCTAAAGTTGTTCCTGAACCAGTTGTTGCACCGCTTAAAGTATAAACAATGGAAGCAACCAAACAATTATCTGTTGCTGTTGCATCTAATCCAGTTCCTGAATTCATGTAGTAACAATCGTTGTTGGTACTAATGTTTAAGTTAGCTGGACAGTAAGTAATCGTAGGAGGAGTAACATCTGGCGTTGTTGTAACAAGTACAGAATCCATTACCACACAATTACTATCGTCTGTAACTGTTACGTAGTACATTCCTGCAACTAGTCCTGTTAGGTCTTCCATAGCACTTGTAAATCCGTTTGGACCTGTCCAAGAAATGACGTAAGGCGTTGTTCCGCCACTTATGGCAAGATCAACGACTCCGTCACTTTCATCCGGACAACTTACCTCTCCTGTTAATGTGGGTTTAGCTATAAAAGGAGGGGCGATGGTAATAGGCCAAGCGGTTGATTCACATCCGTTCTGGTCTCTTATTACTATGTTGTAGGTATTGTCAACTGCTAATGAAATCACGTAATTTCCAGCAGGGTTGTAAGTAGTTCCTCCATCTGAAGACACCTCATACGGTCCTCCGTCACCACCTGTTGGCGTAACGGTAACATTGATATGAGTAGTTCCTTCAGGAACACAAGGGTCAAAACTTACATCTTGAATAGCGACGTTGCTATCAATATCAATTGGGGTAGGTAATGGAGTAGTACATCCATTGCTGTCTAAGGCGTATAAGTTATAAGAAGCGTCAACGCCAAGTTGGGCTGAGTAATCACCATAAGCTTGATAAGTATTACCATTGTCAAAGGAAACACGGTAGCTGCCAAGAGCTCCACCTGAGATAGAATCTATGGTTACTAATGTTGTTGCTTCACCGGGTACCGGACAATCAATGATGATCGTTTCGATAATTACGCTGTCTGGTTCATTGATGAAACTTTGTAATTTGGTTCCAAGTGTACAACCATTTCCGTCTGTAATTTCTACTTCATATAAACCGATATCAAGAGAAGATACATCTTCTTGGTTACTTGTAAATCCATTTGGACCTGTCCAAGAATAACCGTAAGGCAAAATTCCTCCAGTCGTAGTAACGTCTATAAATCCATCATCACTATCTCTACACGTAATGTTTCCAAAATCAAAAGTGGATACTAACTTCTCTGGTTCCTCAACGCCTGTGCTGTCTTCTAGTGTACAACCGTTAGCATCAGTTACTTCGATAACGTAAGTGTTTGGCGATAATAAAACCAAATCCTGCGTTTGCGCTACTGGTGAACCACCGGTAGTCCAGTTGTATGTGTAAGGGAAAACTCCACCCTGAACGGTTAAATCTATCGTTGCGTTGTCATCGCCAAAACATACTGAATTGGTAGGAACGAGTGCGATAGAAAGCTGTTCAGGTTGGGCAATGTTAAAGGTCTTAAAGGTTGTACAACCTTGTGCATCTGTGATGGTCACATCATAATCACCCGCAGCTAAACCACTTACGTTGGTTACGTCTATTTCACCGCTTGACCAAGCAATGGAGTAGGGAGCAGTACCTTGAGAAACGATTAAAGTTGCACCTCCATTTGTTAATCCGTAACACGTGATATTTTGTGTAAGTACGCTTATTTTGAAATTTTGACAAGGAGGCTCGTTGATCTGAACACTATCTTCTTTCACACAAGAGTTGGCATCTAATATCTCTACATAGTAAATATCAGCTCCAAGGTTTGTTGCGGTTTGTGTAGTTTGTCCAGATGGGGTCCACGTGTACGTATATCCAGGGGTACCACCGGCTGGGTTTGCAGTTGCATCCCCGTCTGTTCCACCTATAGACGATGGATCTGTATGTGTAATTGTATTGGTTATCTGACTTGGTTGAAATACATCAACGCTAGCGATGTCAATACAGCCGTTGTCATCAGCCACTGTAACGGTGTAAGTTCCAGAGCTTAAATTGGTTACGCTTGGGGTGGTTTGTACTGGAGAGGTGTTCCATGAATAAAGATAAGGAGGTGTACCTCCTGTAACAAAGGCTGTTGCCTCTGCATCCGCATCTCCAAAACACTCTAAGTGCGTATTACTTGCCGTTACTTGTAATCCTGAACAAGTGGGGTTGTTAACTACAACACTTCCAGTTGAAGTACATCCGTTTGCGTCGGTAACAGTAACCGTAGCAATTCCATAACAAAGAGAGTCTGCCGTTAAGGTTAAATCTCCGTTTGACCAAACTTGTGTGTAGGGTGCTGTTCCACCTGTAATCACAACGGAAGCTGTACCATCACAAGTAGCATCTGTACTGGTGTTTGTACTTGAAAGCGAGAGTTGTAATGCCGTGGGTTCTATTACTTGTATAGCGCTCTCTACCGAACAACCAATAGAGTCGGTAACAATCACACTATAGGTTCCTCCAGAAGCAATAATCGAAGCAGCAGCAGTTCCTGTTGACCAGGCATAGGTGTAAGGAAGTATTCCTCCAGAAGCACCTGCATGTAAAGTGGTTGTTCCATCAATACAGGCTATGGGTGCATAGTTTGGATTTGCCTTAAGGGTATCAGAAAAACGAATTACTACAGAATCCATTGTGTTGATACATCCTCCTCCGGCTCCTGTAGATTCTAAGTAGAGTTTAACACTTCCTGCATTTATTTCCGCTGCAGTAGGTGTGTAGGTGGTTGTAATGGTGGTATTGTTAGGGTCAAAAGTTCCTGAACCACCCGACCACAAAATGGAAGTTGTATTGGTGGAATTTCCTTCTAGGAAAGCACTCGGACTTGTTGCACATAAGATTTGGTTCTCACCTGCATCAACTGTGGGAGGTTGACTCTCGATAATGGAAACAGGTAAATTAAAGGAAGGACAAGTAGATGTGAATAAAGCATCACTAATTTTTGCCGTGTAAGAACCTTGCGTATCGAATATGTATGAAGGGGCAGTCGCTAACGTGTCGTTTTGATCATCTACCCAATCTATGGTAAAAGATCCGAAACCTCCAGAAGCCGAAGCTGTAACTTCAACACTTCCTCCTGCACAAATTTCTGCTGGATTGGGCGCGTAAGACGCTGTTAAGGCATCGAATGTATACAGTCTTACGGTATCCATGGTTTGATACGTTCCACAATCTGTTGAAACCTGCTGACTTCCTGCAATTACATAATCTATCCAATCAGGTGCTCCGGCAAGGGGTGCAAACTCTGGTGAGCTACAATCCAAACAACTCAAGTAAGAATCGTAGAGAGCAAGGTTTGTATTTCCATCCGATGAGTTGATTGCGGAAATAGTAATGTTTTCTAAACCGAAAATGTTGACCGGTAAGATACAACCAACACGAGTTGAATCGTCATTGGGGAAAGTTGGTTTTAACACTTGTCTTAGGAAAAAAGTGTTAGAGTTATTTCCCGGTTTACCAAAGGCAATTTTATAATTCGGCCCTGGAATGTAGGGTGGGATACACACGGCTTGACCCGCAGGTGCTGTGGTATCACAGGTTCCCAATATTGTTGTGTCACCCCCGTTGATGAAGTGATAAACTCCTGAACCAGAGGGGTTGGCTCCGTCCGCAATTCCTATTTCCACCGCGGCTACATTTGGGTGTAACGTGGCATAGAAAGAGATGAAATTGATATTAGACGCTTCTCCACAACATTGTCCATCTCTAGTCACTAGAGGAGAAACATAGGTACTGTCGGGGTATTCGGAGAGATCAACCGTGAAGTGGGGTACGGTTGCGTCACATTCGGGTAATGACTGGGCCATTACGTTTAGGTTCAGCATTGCTGTTAACATCCCCAAAAAATAGAGGAGACGAGGTTTAGCAACGGAACCTGTAAAAGGTTTCGTTCGTTTCATAGCAAGTAAGTTTTATTGTCTTACATACAAACAAAAAGTGCGTGTTGATCACGGTATGAAGATGGTAGGTGAATTTTATTTTTTGGTAGGGTCAAAAATTCAAACACCAAGTGCCGTTTGTGTATAATCCAATTGTAAAAGTTGATATGAAGGTAAGTCAAGTTTTTTAATTACACAACAGATTTAGGGTCGTCACCAACGATGTAATTAGTTGGAAAAGAGGGGTGTAATTATTTTTTTAGTTGATATGTTCTTAGTAAACATTGGTGTTTTATTTAACAAAAATGAAATTTTGAGTTAAAGATTTATTAACATAAAAATGTGAAAAAAAATATCAACTTTTTTTAAATCGAGGGTTTAAAATGATATTTTAAGCGAAAATCAACGAAGAAAATAACGATGTGGTAGGGTGTGATTTTTTCATTAACTAGGAATGCAGTTTTAAATTGACTCTATTTTTCTCAAACAAATTAAAATGCTCGTATTTTGAGAAATAAATTGGCCTTATCATCTTTTTCGTTGAAAGCTCCTTTTAGGTTACGTTTTACTAAGAAATAAACTAAAAAAGTTGGGTTGAGTTTTTGTCGATTTCAAAAAATAAAGGGAGTTACTGTTGTCCCCAAATTTAGAAAGGGGAAAGAATGAAGTTGCCAATTGGGGCTTTTTTCCTTCGCGTCAAATAGACACTCTTTTCAACTAAAAATTTAACCCTTCCTATTGCTTTCGAAAATAAGTGCTTATTCCACCCCGGAAAAGGGGAGAAACCCCTGTCTGAAAACCAAAGGAATAAACAAAAATAGAACGGATAACAGAAATAATTTCTTTTCCTAAGAAAGTGACTAGCTTTGATTTCTTTTAAATAGCCCAAAAGAAATAGCCCATAATTTTCGAACACAGCTAAATCAAAACATATGAGAATAAATTTACTATCTATCGCTCTTGCTTTCAATTTTATAGGAGCGGCTCAAGTCTCCCAAAAGAAAATAGAAAGCTACCTCAATGCAGCATATATCGAGAAAGGAAGAAACGCCAAAACGGCTATTAATGCTCCCGATGATGTTTTTATAGACTCAAATGAAATCAAAGTGTTGTCTGATACTCTTTTGAGTGTGAAACTTTTTGTACAAGTTAATTATGTGAAAGACACATTGGGCGGTGAGTTGTATTAATTTCGTGGGTTGGGAGAATTTGGTGTTGGACCTTATGGTTATGAAGATAGTGTTCTAAATTCGGAGACCTTGGATAAAATCTATTTAGGCACTCATTTCTTTGATTTTGGTGCGTTCAACAAATATGATTCAGGCTTGGTTTTAGTAGCAAAAGGAGGAAAAGTTCAAATATTGAGCTCTTTATTGTTGGAGGTTTCTAAAGCTTACTATGGGAGCTTAAAAAAGAGTAAGAAAGTTAAATTGGCTATGCTGACCCGTGGAACAAATGTCCGAACAAGAAGAACGATTTGGGGCTGGGAATGAGTAGAATCTGGACATGTTATAAAAGTGAGGTTTAAAAAAGGTGGAGTTCCCATTATTAATAAGATTAAGTGAATTCTGCAGAGCGAACATGATTGTCAAATTCACATCAACAGTTGCTATATAAATTCCTAAATCTTCCTCAAACAACCTCCTCCACACTGCTCAACTGATCCAACTCCACCCTGGCTTTACCATTTTTACTCTTGCCCAAAATGCGTTTGAATTTCTTGTTGAAAAGGATTTCTGATCCCTTGAATGAGGTGCGCGAATGTATGCTTTGGGCATAGGTTTCGTCGTAGCCTTCTAGAAATAGTAGGACTTCCATGTCTATGTTTTGCATGTCGTTCGGACTCATGTTTTTCAGCGGACTGTTATCGTCTATAGGATGAACAATGGTCCAACTCGAGGCCAAGAGATTAATCATATCCATTTCCAAGGGTAAGAAGTAGAATTCTCTTTTCTCCTTATGGACCATGGAAAAAGCCAGTTTTGCCTTTAAATTGATAAGTTGACTGTCTCGCTGATTGGCCACGCGTATCATCAAACCGTAGCCTTCCTTATAAGGTGCAATCAAGGCATTTTCACTAAACATCAATTTAGCCTTGGGTTTGGAGAATCTTCCGTAGAGGAGTCCCGTTGCTAAGGCAAAGCCCGATAAGCCTAGGAAAGATTCAAAAGAAGAGACCAAAGCTATGCTTTTAGTTTCCGGACTCATAGCGCCATAACCCACGGTTGTTAAGGTTTGTGAACTAAAAAAGAAGGCGTCTAAAAATTCATTCCATCCACCATTTTCATAGGTGCCAGAAATTCCTTCAGTGCCCAAGAACATATAAACAAGCGCAAATACAATGTTGACCAGGATGTATCCCAACAACATAATACTAAAGAAAGTCAACCAAGAAGTATTGATTAAATAATGAAAGAGACTAAAGCGTTGAAAAAAGCTCAAACCCGCCTTCTCCGTATTAAACGAGCCATCTTTATTCAGAAGTCGCGTTCCTTCATTGTTGGTATTCGATCCAAAGCCCGTATTTAAACTTTCCATTCTCAGTTTCATAGCTTAAAAATAAGGAAAAACTGGGTGAGATGGAGAGGGAGTTAAGCGTACATCTTAATTTGTATTTTTAGGGGGTGATTTTAATTCAACTCCTTCTCGCCTTACTTATAACTCTAATGTTTTTTAGCTTGTTTGTTTTGTTTCACCCGAGCTATTTGAGGTGTTTTAAAACCAAACACTTATTTCTTTTCACCCTTGTGGCCGGAAATACCGGATGTAGTACTGTGAACTTGGTTTTAAGAGTATTCTATGAATTGTCAGATTTGATCGAATATAAGTTGGTAACAACCCAAGAGGCGAAATTTTCGAAAATTTAAAAAGTAAATAAGTGATAGAAATAAGATTATTAAGCGACGATTTTTCGAACAGAATTAAAGTAAATAGGAAATTAATTAATGCTTTTGAAGCTGAGTTGAACGATTTTGTATTGATGAATAATCCTAAGGTATTTGCAAAGGGTTATACATACTATATATCACTGTATTTTTGTAAGGATAAACGAGAGTATATCGGTGTTATTCCGGTTGAAAAAAGTAGGGTTGAGAAATTTTTCAAATACAATTATCTTATATCAAACGAAAATTATGATGGTGACTCTGAAAAGGGAGCTGTTTTATTGTTGGAAAGAATTGTATTACTCTTTTTTCTACAATCGGGATTGTTAAAGAAGGGAGGAGAGCAATTAGAAAAATTTTTCTTTGAATTTATATCTAATAATTGCAATAGAAATGAATATCCTGCTAGTAGTGAGGATCAAAATTTTAATTTTACAAGAATTGAAAGTTTGAAATTTGTTAGTAAATAGTTGATTGCGATAAATAAATCTAAGAAGAATAATACGCTCCATTTTGAAGACAACATATTACATTGTAATTCTCTTAAAGAATGAGTTCATATAAGGTTCAGTTTTTTAGTACACAAGGGGAACTGATTTTAAAATAATAGGAACCAAATCTATCCATCTTATCCAAAAGGAAATTTTGGTGTGAGTCAGAGTGTGAGTCTAGAGGGACAAAACACTTTTTCGTGCAAGTATGTCGTCTCAAGACTCCATACTCACACTCCAAACTGTTTTGTGACCCTGGAGGGATTCAAACCCCCAACCGTTGGAGCCGAAATCCAATGCTCTATTCAATTGAGCTACAGGGCCTTTTTCTGGGCCCGGCGAAACGCCTGTCCCGCACTTTAGTCGGGAAGCTACAGGGCCTTTTTGTAGGCCTGTGGCGAAATGCCTGTCCCGCACTTTAGTCGGGAAGCTTCAACTCGTCCCGTACTTTAGTCGGGAGGGCCGATAGCTTTTGTAGTGAAACGCCTGTCCCGAATTTTATCACGTGGGCCTATTCGCAACCGATTTCTAAACCTTTTGCGCTTTGCCTTTACTATGTTGTGTGCTTTTGGGCGGTCAACAAGGGAAACGAAAATAACAATTTGAAGGATTTCTAAAAGCGCCAGGAGTATGTTTTTTTACGAAAGTTGTGCTAGAACGAAAATCAAACAAGGACAGCAAGGACAGTGCTCAGTGTGAGTATAGAGTGTGAATGAAATAATAACTAGAATGATTTTCTATATTTAAGCACTTAAACCCAATCGATGAACACTTTGAAAAGATTTTGGTCGGAATTCCTGGTACTATTCGTATTACTTCTGTTGATGCTGGTTTCTTTTAATCCGAAAGACGGTTATTACAGAAGTGCTGTGGTTCGTTCTGATGGTCAAGGTTATTTTGCGTATTTACCCGCCATAGTTGCCCACCAAGATTTGACCTGGGAGAAATCGACGCAGGATGAAGCGAGTTTACCAGAGTTCAATGGGAGACACTACTTACATCAGAATGCGGAAGGGGTGCTGTTTGATAAATATTACCCGGGAGTGGCGGTATTACAGCTGCCCTTTTACACCCTGGGTTACGCCTTAGAAAGCCTCATCGCTGAAGGTAATAGTTACGGGATACTTCCCATTTTCTTTTTCCATTTGGGTTCCATTTTTTACGGTTTTTTGGGCTTTATTTTCTTAAAGCGTTTCTTGTTGAAGAGTTTCGAAAACAAGCGCTACGTGATTTTAAGCAGTTTGCTCATTTTCTTTGGAACCAATGTGTTTTACCAAATCGTTTTTCACCCCAGTTTTTCACATCAGTACTCCTTTACGATGATGAGTTTATTTGCCTTGTTGGCAAGGGTGTATGTAGAAAAACAAACACCTAAAAATGCCTTGCTTTTGGGCTTGACATTAGGGATGATTTTCTTGATTCGTCCGACGAATGTTTTGATTGTTTTTGCCTTGCCCTTACTGATGATACAGAAAGAAAATATCCTACAGTTTTTCATGGGTATTTTCACCTTAAAGAACCTTCATTTATTACTGGCCACACTTGGATTTACCGCATGCATTTTAATTCTATTCACCTTAAATTATTTGCAAACCGGCGCAATTTTTAATTGGTCTTACCAAGGAGAAGGTTTCAATTTTGGGTCGCCAGAAATCATCAACACGCTGTTTAGTTTTAGAACGGGCTTGTTTGTGCATATTCCCATGACCTTGTTTAGCTTGATGGGATTATATTTTGCCTATAAAAAGGGATATACTTGGATGCCTTTGGCTTGGGTTTTTTACTTCTTTATTTTGGTGTATTTAACAGCCTCTTGGTGGTGCTGGGATTACGGCGGAAGTTGGGGGCATAGGGTGTTTACCGAGCAGATGGTATTTTTTGCTCCACCTATGGTTTTTCTCTTGCAAAACGTCAAACGCAGAAAACTAGTGATAGGAGTTCTTTCTCTAATGGCAGTGATGTTTTGCTTTCGTCTCTACCAAGTTAGACACGATCTTGCACCCAGTAGGTTGACCCCTGAGTTGTATGTGCGCACCCTTTTTAATGTGGAGCATACAGAAGGTGTGAAAAAGTACTATTTCCCGAGAAGTTGTAAACCTTTCGGTACCTGCATAGCAACTACAGATTTGCCCATAGAAGGAGGTAGAGAATTGACTTTTACACCTGAAAGAACGTATGGTGGAGGGGCCTTGTTTGTGTATCCTGAAGATAGATCTTACGACAGATTTTTTATTCGATGTACGGCGGATAAAACCCTTGCTGAAAATGCAGATTGGAATGACGTACTGTTGGTGTTCGACGGGAGGGATGAGAACGAGGAAACGATAAATTATGTGGCACTACCTTTCTATGAATACTACAAAGAGGGGAGAAATGGCCAAAAGCACATTGAAGTTTCACGAGAGATGATAGATTTGTTGGGAGAGGTGAAAAGCATCAAGATTTACATCTGGAACAAAGGACAATCTACCTTCAAATTACAAAACTTTAAAGTGGTCGTAGAGCAGTACCATGTCAATTAGTACGACAATTGCTTCTGCTTCTCTTGTAACATGCGGTTTAAAAACTTTTCGTTGATGCCAAAGGCTTTGTTTTTTTCAAATTTTAGAAATTCACCCGCTGCATGTATGTTGTAGGTTTCTGAACTAAAAATAGCCAAGTGATGATAGGCAATTACCCAAGTATAGCGTGTACCTCTTTGGTTGAGGTGTACGAGTATACCTTTGGGACGTAGTTCTATGTTGGCCGTTAAAGAATCGTTGTTTTTACGCAAAATCTTAAAGCCGTTGGAGAAAGAAACCACCGTCATTTTGTAAGATCCTATACCACCAAGTTGTAAACGCTTTAAAATAGAAATAGGCTTTCCCACTTTAGCGCGAATTAACTTTTCTTCGTCTTTGGTTGTGTATGTAGAGTCGAGTATCATCTTGCGTGGTTTTTGCTAATAACGTACAAGTAAGTGGTTTAGTTTTCTCACCCATAAAAAAAGTCGCGCCTAAAAATAGACACGACTTCTTTCAATTCTATATACAAAGTTTAAAACACAAGCTTTTGAAGTCTACTTCATCCCGCTGAATTTTAAACGAAAGTGCTTAGTTGTTAATGGCTGCAATTCCTGGCAACACTTTTCCTTCCAAGTATTCCAACATAGCTCCACCACCTGTAGAAACGTAAGAAACTTTATCTGCCAAGTTAAACTTGTTCACTGCAGCAACAGAATCTCCACCACCTACTAAAGAGAAAGCTCCGTTTTCAGTCGCTTTAACAATAGCATTAGCAACAGCAACCGTACCTGCTTGGAAGTTTTCCATTTCGAAAACACCCATAGGTCCGTTCCATAAAATCAACTTAGAAGCTTCGATCACTTTCGCGAATTCTTCCATAGAGTTTTTAGCGATATCTAATCCCATCCATCCTGCAGGAATTGCATTGATATCCACATCTTGTGTGTTTGCATTGTTGTCAAACGCATCAGCAATAATCGTATCTGTAGGAATACAAATGTTAACCCCTTTGTTTTTTGCTTCAGAAATAATGTTGCGAGCTGTATCTAAATAATCATCTTCTATTAAAGAGTTACCTACTTCACCACCTTGAGCTTTTACAAATGTGTAGGCCATTCCTCCACCAATAATCAAGTTGTCTACTTTATCCAGCAAACGCTCAATAATGGTGATTTTAGAACTAACCTTCGCTCCACCAACAATTGCAGTTAATGGTTTTTCAGTTGAGTTCAATACTTTCTCAACGCTTTCAATTTCTCCTGCTAATAAGAAACCAAACATTTTATCATTCGGGAAGAACTTGGCAATAATAGCCGTACTTGCGTGTGCTCTGTGAGCCGTTCCGAAAGCATCGTTTACGTATACATCTCCGTGCGCAGCCAATTGCTCAGCAAAGCTTTCAGTTCCTGTAGTTTCGTGCTTGTAAAAACGTAAGTTTTCTAACAACGCAACTTCTCCAGCTTGCAAGTTTGCAGTTACTGCCTCAGCTTCAGCTCCTATACAGTCACTTACAAATTTCACTTCCTTGTTTAATAAAGTAGACAAATGCGCAACGATGTGTTTTAAAGAGAACTTCTCTTCCGGACCATTTGGTCTACCCAAGTGCGACATCAATACCACTGCACCACCATTGTTTAAGATGTGGTTAATTGTAGGTAACGCTGCACGCATTCTCGTGTCATCAGTTATCTCAAAAGTCTCCTTATCTAAAGGAACATTAAAGTCTACACGTACAAGTGCTTTTTTGTTTTGAAAATCGTAAGTTTCAATAGAAGCCATATTTACTTTTTTATTGTGGGTGCAAAAATAGGAAGCTTAATTGAGATTTAAGAATTAAGACCGCAGAATTAATTTGTTAGAAGCTAGATGTCTAGATTTCTAGACACCTATAAAGGTTTGGTTTGAAATGTTTGAATTGTCGAAAATCCGGCAGATAAACGATAACAGGTTCTCGAGCGAAAACGAGAGATGAATTCCTGAAATCCTTCAAATAACAAACTTTAGTGAGTGTCAAATTTTCAAATCATTGAATCATTGAATCCTTGAATTATTGAATCAACCCCCCCTAGCCTTCCAAGCATTGATAATTATCAAACTTTCAGAATTGAACTTTGTGTTGTACCTTGTGCAACCTATTGTAGAACAGTGATTTGTTAATTGTTGTTAGACAGTGTTTAGGAGACATTAAGCAGTGGAAAACAAGGGGCTATCCAATTAAAATAGATTATCTGCGTTTAATGTCTTAAATTTGCCCCTTCAAGTTGTGCAAGAACTTGCTATAAAACTTATTGAATGAATATATCACAAATTAGATTCGACAAAGAGCACAATGTTGAATTTTACAAAACTTTGCAAAAAAGAGTAAGAGATTACTTTAAGGAAAACAATATCGATAGATATGGTAACTGGAACATGAAGATCAAAACAATTTTCATGCTTTCGCTATACATCGTTCCTTTGGTATTGATCCTTACAACTTTAGAAAACAACTTGGCCATCGTATTCATGTGGATGTTGATGGGACTTGGAATGGCCGGTATTGGTCTTTCTGTAATGCACGATGCTTGTCACGGTGCTTACTCAAAAAGAGCATGGGTTAACTCTGTTTTAGGATTTACTTTAAATTGTTTAGGTGGTTCTGATGTTACATGGAGGATCCAACACAACGTATTGCACCACACTTACACGAATGTAACAGGTATGGATGAGGACATTGATCCTGGAAAACTAATGCGTTTTTCTCCACATGCTAAACGTTACAAAGCACACCGTTTCCAACACATTTATGCGTGGTTCTTCTACGGTTTAATGACTATCTCTTGGATTACGGCAAAAGACTTCAAACAATTGGCGCGTTACAAGAAATTAGGGTTAACCAAAACACAGCAGAAAAGCTACAACCACATGATGACGGTAACGATTATCTCTAAAATCATGTACTACGGAGTTACTTTGGTATTGCCATTGATTTTATCTCCTATGGTTTGGTGGGGAACAGTTTTATGTTTCATCATGTTGCACTTCATCGCAGGTTTAACTTTGGGTTGTATTTTCCAACCAGCACACGTTGTTCCATCTTCTGATTACCCTATGCCAGATGATTCTGGAAATATCAAGGCAGACTGGGCAGTTAATCAGTTGTTCAACACAGCGAACTTTGCACAGAAAAGCAAATGGTTTACATGGTTCGTAGGTGGATTGAATCACCAAGTAGAACACCACTTGTTCCCAAATATCTGTCACGTACACTATACTAACCTTTCTCACATTGTTCGTAAAACGGCAGAAGAATACAATTTGCCTTACAACTCTCAAAAGACTTTCTTCAAAGCATTGAAAGTTCACGGACAAATGTTGAAAGCCTTGGGTACTCAAGATGAATTTGAAAGAGATTTCCACTTGTAGGAAAAAGAAATAGACTAGTAAAGCTCAAACGAAAGTTTGGGCTTTTTTTATGTTTAAATATTTCATAACCTGTATCTTGCAGGGAAAACCTCACGCTATGAAAACATTATCACTAATCGCTTTGAGTATGGGTTTTTCTATTTGCCTTCACGGACAAACAGAAAAATCTGTCAACAGTTCTCGCATTTCTCCAAGTCAGTCTTTTAATGTCCAAGGGTATAAATCAGCTATGCAGCAAGTAAAGGTGCTTAAAGAAAACCAGGCCTTGCAAAAATCGGATTTAGACCAGAGTTGGAACTTAGTTGGAGGTTTGAACCTTGGTGGATCTGTAACCGAACTGTTTGCACCTCGTCTTGGTGGTGATACCATTTATGCTGGAGCGGCAAATGGAGGGGTGTTTAGAACTGAAGATGGTGGTTTAAACTGGCAGCCCTTGTTTGATGATCAGGTTTTTTTGAGTGTTTCAAGCATTCTGTCCCTTCCTTCTAATGATAGTGTTTTGTTAGTAGGTACAGGAGATATCAACTTTTCAGATCCTTCCTACGTGGGTGATGGGGTATATAAGTCAACCGACTACGGGAATACTTGGACCAATATAGGATTGAATGCGATGGGTGTTGTTGCAGAACTGTCGGTTAACCCAAGCAATGAAAATGAAATCATCGCCGCTTGTTTAGGGAGCCCTTTTGAGAAGAATAACAATAGAGGTGTATATAAATCTATAGATGGTGGACTCACCTGGCAACAGACCCTTTTTGTGAGTGATTCGAGTGGTGTGGTGGATATTAGCAGAAGTAAACAAAACCCCAATGTGCTCTATGCGGCAAACTACAACCGTATGCTTCAAGTTGGGAAAAGAGTGCATACAGGTCCAGATACTAAATTGTACAAAAGTATAGATGGAGGAGATACGTGGCAACTGGTTAATTTGAATCTACCTTATACTATAAACGGAAGAATGGGAGTTGAGATTGCCCCATCGAATGAAGATTATGTGTACGTAATTGTTGCGCAAAACAATGGGAAAGGTTTGTTGGTACTTGGGTCTACAGATGGAGGAGTAAGCTGGCAAATTTTAAAAGATGATCCTAGTTATGAGGATATTTTCGACTATCATCCTTATCTCAATAAACCATGGGAATTTACAAGAATCTACGTCGACCCCTTGGATGAAGAACATATTGTAATGCCGGGAATGGATATTTGGAGTTCAACGAATGCAGGGTTGTCTTGGGATAAAGTATCCGAATGGTTCAGGATAAATTCAACTTCTTGCATTCATGATGTATTGTTCGATGATAATTCTACCTATAAAGTGGCTTCTATACACGGTGTTTTTGAAAATAGTGGCTTAGAATGGCATCCACTCGGATATTTGCCCATAACACAATATTATGATGTCATCTCTCTTAGTAGCTATCCTGACTTTTACATGGGTGCCGCGAAGGATATAGGTCTTGTATACGGAAGTGAACAGAACAATCAAGCGTGGAAAAGAGAACACTATTACCCTGAAAATAGCGCTTACAGCGTTTTTGCCAATGATACGAACAATTATGTGTACAGTACAGCGCTTAGCTTAAAGTCAAAAACTTCAGACCTTTTTGAATTCCCTGATAACTTGCCCTTTCATACAAATCCAGCGGTACATTATTTTAATATTTCCGGACAATTGTTGTTTGGGTCAGATAGGTTAAATGAAGTGAGCAATTTGCCCAATGCGTTCTATTCCATCCTTTCAAATGATTTAACCAATAACCAAGGGTTGCAAAGTGAATTCCACACCCTCACAGAGATAGAAGTCGGTTTGCAGAACACCAATGTTGTTTACACCGGAAGCACGGATGGAAAAATATTCGAATCAAGCAATTTTCAAAATGGTCCGGCTTCATTTGTAGATCTTACATCAGGTTCTTTTTTGACTCAAAAATATGTTACAGATATCAAGTTGAGTTACGAAAATCTCAATGTGGTATATGCAAGTTTTAACGGATATTTCAACAGTGATAGCACCTCTTTTTTATTTCGAAAAACAGCAAATAGTAATACGTGGGTTGATATTTCTGGAGATCTTCCCCCTATAGGTGTGAACAGTATATGCATAGCGAATGGTACAACAGATAGTGTGCTGTTTATAGGAACTGACGCCGGAGTGTTTATCACCCAAAATGCAGGAACTAATTGGACGTATTTAGGCATGGACATGCCTATAATTGCGGTGACAGATCTAGAGATAGACTATGCGAGTCAAAAGTTGATTGCTGCCACCTTTGGAAGGTCTATGTACACCTACGATATTTCCTTCTTAAACTTAGTAACCCCACCATTGGCTGTTGAACAAGAAATGACCGCAGAATTCATACTTTATCCAAACCCAGCTACAGACAAGTTACATGTTTCTGGCGTTGAAAATGAATCTTATCTAATTCTAAATACCCTGGGAGAGCAAATACGTAAGGGTGAACTTAAAGGAGAGGGAGAAATTGGTCTTCAGAACTTATCCAGTGGAGTTTATTTTCTTAAAATTGGACAAAGCACAAAGCGTTTTGTAATTTCGCGTTAATGAACATCGAAGAAATAAGAACTTACTGTTTACAGAAGAAAAGCGTGGAAGAAAGTTTTCCTTTCGACGCGGAAACTTTGGTGTTCAAAGTGGCCGGTAAAATGTTTGCGTTAATGGCTTTGGAAAAAGGAGATGGGGTTAACCTCAAATGTGATCCTGAAAGAGCCCTTGAATTGCGCGACAGATACGAAGGTGTTTTACCGGGTTACCACATGAGCAAAGTTCATTGGAACACGGTGAAAATTAATAGTGATGTACCCGATGCTTTGTTCTTTGAATTAATAGATCATTCTTACGAATTGGTGGTGCAAAAACTGCCAAAGAAAATACAAAAGACCTTAGAGTAACATGGGAGTACGTGTAGATAAGTTTGTGTGGTGTGTACGTTTAGCCAAAACGAGATCCATTGCCACGGAAATGGTGAAGAAAGGAAAAGTTCGTGTAAACGATGAGGGAATCAAACCTTCGAAAGATATCAAAGGTGGTGATGTGATTAGTATTACCAAACACAATGCTGTTTTTAAGTACAGGGTTAAAGAGTTGCTCGACAAAAGAGTGGGGGCCAAATTGGTAGAAAACCATATTCAAGACATAACTTCTCCAGTTGAATTAGAAAAATTCAAGACCTACCAGGAAGCTCAGAAAACTTACAGGAATTACGGTACAGGAAAACCTTCTAAAAAAGACAGAAGAGATTTGGAAGATTATCTTTCGTGGGACTAATCGATTTTTAAACGTAAGCTTTTCAGATAAAGGGTGTCTGAACCCTGATTCCAAAGGTAGCACTGCAGATGCTGTCCGTTAAGCTCTTCGTTGCTTTTACCAATGTTTATATAGTAGTTTTGGTAAGTGTTTGGCGTAGAGAATTGATCTTTTAAAGGAAAGCCAGACCACATTACGACCTTACCACTATCGTTGCTAGAACTAAAGACTAAGGTGCTTTCTGTAAGCGCATGTTTACTTTTGATTTCAGCCCAAATCGAACAAATTTGATCATCTACCAAGGAGTTGTTTCTGCCCTTTAATTCAAGAGCTTTGCTGAATGCTCCAGGTAAAATTTCTACAGGTTCCTCAAAGGTTATTGCTTCGTGTTGAGAACGCAGTTGATAATAACTCAAATAATACTTCCAATCCCATCGATCACCGCCAAAACAATAATTGTAATTGTACATGGTGGTTAAACATGCAAGAGTAAAGAGTCCTAATAAAGGGTAAGTAAATCTCAATATTTTTGGTTTTACATGATGGATAAACTGTACAAGTGGGAACACTAAAAAAGGAGCGTACTCTACCATGTTTCTAGCGCCAAAACCACATCCAAAGTAATATTGGTGCCATGAGGCTGAAATATAACTAATGAGTAGAAAGAATACCAATCCTATAATAGCGTTTATCCTTCCTTTCACGCTGTAGTAAATCAAGAAGATTACGGCCAATAGCAGTAGTGGAGTATAAGGAAACATACCATTTTTAGGCGCGAACCAAAAGGCGAGTAACTGCGGGTTGTATTTGTAGATAAATCCTTCCTCGCCATAAGAATAGTTAATCCATTCTCCAGAAATGGAATGCCAGTATAAGAATTGAGGAAGAAGCGTTAGACCTATGATAAGGACAGCAGGAATTATCCTTTTGGGTGCTAAACAATACTTCAGACGCGCCAGTAAATCTGCCTTAGAACTTATATTCCAGAAGAGCAACAATAGTATCAAAAGATTAATGGGACGTATTAGGATGATGAGTCCGAACGTTAGGGCCAAGAGAAAAAAGAGATAGTTTTTCTTGTGCTTAAAAATGAAAAGCTCGTGTACGATTCTCCAAAAGGCGATGAAGAGGAAAAAAGAGTAAATGTGCGACATCCCATTTTGTGCCACCGTGTAGTAAAAGACGTTGGTGCCAAAGGTGAGAAGAACAAGGTAAATGATGCTGTTTCTTTCGGTAAAGTAATGTCGTAATACAGGAATCAAGAGGTAAAGTGCTGCTAAGAAATAAAAGAGAGCGGAGAAATTAATGACCTTGTGATAGGCTCCTGAAAAACCATCTCTAACACCACCTGAAAGTTGAACGTAAATATCTACGAGTATAAAGAAGGGTAACTGTAAAGCCGCTACACCAGAAGTGTATTTGGTTTTCATTTTTCCCTCTACAACACGAAAACCTATACCTGTTCGCTCGTCTATTCGCTCAGGAAAAGCTGAGGCGTCTAAGTCATAAATGAAAAAGTAAGGATTGTAGGCGTAATACCCGGCTTGATCTGTCCAGATTTCACTTTGCCAATTGAAGTAGCCTTTTTTTTGGTGTACAAGTGTGCACGTGGTGATGGTGATCACCGCAATCAAGATGTACCACCACTTTAGCTTATTCATGATTTTACTTTCGCTGCTTCTGCTAAGTTTCTTTTGTGTATAGGTCCTGTTATTAAGGCAAAGACAAACAAATACACAAAGCACAATACATCAATGAAAAATGAGAAGCGTACGTCCCATCCGTCCATAAGCGCTCCTTGTAAGGTAGAAATAATTGCCCCTCCTATTATCATCATTACCAAGTAACTCGATCCTTGTGCGCTGTGTTTACCCAAACCAGAAATCGCTAAGGTGAAAATACACGGCCATAAAGTTGAACAGAACAAGCCAACACTCATCAATCCATAAATGGCTGTCATGCCTTCTCCAAAAATTCCTATGAGTAGTGAAATAATTCCCAAAACAGAGAAAACAGCCAATTGAGAATAAGGTTTTTCTTTAGTAACAAAGTCAGCTATAATCAAAACTGGAATTACAAAGACGTAATTGTAGAACGGACTCACATCCTTCCCGAACAAATAGCTGGTAAATAAGAAAACACCAAATGCCAAGTAGGGCAAAATTATTTTGAGAAGTATGCGTGTGTTTTGTTTATCTGTAAACGCTCCTGCAGAGCTCGCCCAACGACCTATCATCAAAGATCCCCAGTAAAGGGCTACGAAAGGACCAATGGTACTGTCTGTATAACTAAATTCTTGTTTTAAATATTCCCCCAAATTTCCGGCTGTTGCAACTTCAACACCTACATAAAAGAAGATGGCACCCATACCCAAAAGGAGTTGAAGGTAATTCAAGGCAGATTTTTTTTCAGGATTCGTAGTAAGCTTGAGTGTTTCTTCTTCCTCTTTAAAGGAAGCTGTATCTACCAAATCGTCGTGTAAAGATTTTCGTGGAGCTGTAAACCAAAAAACGGCAGCTGCAAAGATGAAGGCCAACCCGAGTAGGAGGTAGGGAATTTTTACGTCTTCTATGGTTTTGGTAACGGCATTGTCCGTGTCCAAAGTACCAAAAATGGCCATAGAGATTAATAGAGGCGCAACCGTAGTACCTACATTGTTGATACCTCCCGCTAAACTCAAACGTTGTGAACCTTTGGCAGGATCACCCAATTGTATGGCAAAAGGATTAGCTGCTGTTTGTTGAAGTGAAAATCCGAGTCCAACCACAAACAATCCGCTCAACATAAGTGCGTACGAGTTTAAACTGGCAGCGGGTATAAAAAGTAAGGTTCCTAATGCGGATAGTACTAATCCCAGAGAGATAGATTTCTGATAACCAAAAATGGTAATCAAATCCTTTCCTTTAAAATGTGCGATGAGGTTGTAGAGAATAGATCCGAAAAAATAAGCCCCGTAAAAGGCTAAATTAATCAACTGCGATTGCCAGTTTTCTAAATCAAAAGCTCCTTTAAATACGGGAATAAGGATGTCGTTACTCGCCGCAACAAAACCCCAAAAGAAAAATACAGAGACCAATATCGCAAAGGTCGAACGCTGATTATTTTGCATGGATCAGAAATATCTATGGTTTACGGCCTTGAAAGTAGTAATTAATGTTGAAATGCTTATGCACTCTACTTCATACGTAAACACTTATCTGAAATAACACAATCCTCTAAATGTCTAAGTGTCTAAAAGTCTTGGTGTCTCCAAAAAAAATCCCTTCACTTTGCGAATGAAGGGATGAATCTTGCAAGCTGAGAGTGCATCTCATTTTACGTTAATAAATAATCTGTCACTACTAAAATAGGGAATAAATTGAGATTTTAGAATGCAGAATAAAGAATTTTTTAGCCTCTTGTTTTAGCGCGACAAATGGGTGGCGACTAAGCTTTTCATTGTCAGTGATTATAGGTGTTTCACTGAATTGTAAGCACTGAAGTGTCGAGATAAACCTAGTCACCTGCAAACAAACCTTTGCAAAGGGTCAGAACTCCAAATCCTATTGAAGCACCAAATCGCTAATTGCATTGAGTACTCAAATCCCTCAAATTTTCAAATTAATTTGAATTCAAACCAGTGAATAAGCGATATCATGTTACCGAGTAATAAAGGTTCTCGAGTCCTAGTCGAGAGACAAACCTTCAAATCCTTCCTTATCTCAACGTATACTTACTTCCACTATTGGTCTCCTTCGTCTTAACCGGACCTTTAGGTTTATTCACCTTCTTCGCCTTAGGTTTTTCTTTCGCTTTGGGTGGAGGGGTAGCTTTAACTTTCAACGGAAAAGGCGGGTTCGGCATGGCTTTGCCACTTTTTTGGGTGTCTAAGTAAAGTTTCTCCACCTTGTTTCTTGCCCAAGGTGTTCTTCTTAAAAACTTTAAGCTTGACCCCACAGTTGGGTTCAAATTAAAACATCGTATGTCTATACGTTTACCCAATTCTTCCCATCCGTAGAATTGTACCAAGTATTCTACGATGTCCTGCAGCTTAACGCCATGTAAAGGATTATTGGGTTGTTCTTCCATCTTTAAGTTTTTTCCAAAAGTAGGAAAACAGGATGGAGTAAGAGCAAAAAACAGTGACGAGTGTGAGAAATGAGCAAGAGAATTTTTAATTCACCAGTAAAATACCTCATAGGTTCTCGAGCGGAGCCGAGAGGCAAATCCTCGAATTGTTGAATCCTTGAATTGTTGAATCTTTGAATTCTTGAATCCTCTAATTGTCCCGTCTCCAAAACCCCATTTCACACCTATATACATTCTTCATTATTAATTCTGAATTTTAAATTGTAATGTGTATCTTTGCGCCCTTAAATTCAACGCAATTATGGGTGTCAAGAAAATCAAAAGTGCTTTAATTTCAGTATTTAACAAAGACGGTCTAGATGAAATCGTTAAAAATCTAGATAAGAACGGAGTAACAATTTATTCAACAGGTGGAACACAATCTTTTATTGAAGGATTGGGAATCAATGTTGAAAGAGTAGAAGATTTAACTTCTTACCCTTCTATTTTAGGAGGAAGAGTAAAAACTTTACACCCAAAAGTGTTCGGTGGTATCTTGAACCGTCGTGGTTTAGAAAAAGACCAAGAGCAAATTGCAGAATTTGAAATTCCAGAATTGGATTTAGTGATCGTTGACCTATACCCATTCGAGGATACAGTAGCTTCAGGTGCAGCTCACCAGGATATTATCGAGAAAATTGACATCGGTGGTATATCTTTAATCAGAGCGGCAGCGAAAAACTACGAAGATGTGGTAATTATCCCATCTATGGATAACTATGAGGAGTTCAACGCCATCTTGGAAGCAAGAGGAGCTGAGACTTCATTAGAAGAAAGAAAATCATTCGCAAGAGATGCTTTCCAAGTATCTTCTCACTACGATACACACATCTTTAACTACTTCAACCAAGGAGAAAAAGAGGTGTTCAAACAATCTATTAACCAATCGCAAGTATTGCGTTACGGAGAAAACCCTCACCAAAAAGGGATTTTCCACGGTGATATGGATGCAATGTTTGACAAGTTACACGGTAAAGAACTTTCTTACAACAACTTGTTAGACGTTGATGCAGCAGTGAACTTAATGGGTGAATTCAAAAATGATGCACCTACTTTCGCTATCTTGAAGCACAACAACGCGTGTGGAGTTGCAACAAGAGCAACGATTTTAGAAGCTTACAACGACGCTTTAGCTGGAGATCCAGTTTCTGCATTCGGTGGAATCTTGATTTCAAACACTGTAATCGATGTACCTACAGCGGAAGAGATTCACAAGTTGTTCTGTGAGGTGGTTATCGCACCAGGATACGATGCTGAGGCTTTGGAGATCTTGAAAGGAAAGAAAAACAGAGTAATCTTAGTTCAAAAAGATATAGAATTACCAAAACGTCAGTTTAGAACGATCTTGAACGGGGTATTGGAACAAGATAAAGACTTTATTACAGACGAAATTGCAAACTTCGAAGCAAGAACGAATGCTACTTGCTCTGAGCAAGAATTGAAAGATTTAGAGTTTGCGAACAAATTGGTAAAGCACACAAAATCGAACACAATTATCTTGGCGAAAAACGGACAGTTATTGGCAAGTGGAACTGGACAAACATCAAGAGTGGATGCTTTAAGACAAGCAATTCACAAAGCGCAATCCTTCAACTTTGATTTACAAGGTGCGGTGATGGCATCTGATGCCTTCTTCCCTTTCCCAGACTGTGTTGAAATCGCAGACAAAGCAGGGATTACAGCTGTAATTCAGCCGGGTGGATCTATCAAAGATCAATTGTCTATCGACTACTGTAACGAGAACAACGTAGCGATGGTATTTACCGGAAACAGACACTTTAAACACTAATAATAGAAAATTACTAAGTTTTCGAATTTTTATCCCCCTAAGTGGTGAATTATTACTAAACTTAGGGGGACTAAAAAGATTGCTCTACACATCACATGGGATTATTTGATTTTTTAACGCAAGAAATTGCGATCGATCTAGGTACAGCAAATACGCTTATCATTCAAAATGACAAGGTAGTTGTTGACGAACCTTCTATTGTAGCGAAAAACATCCAAACTGGTAAAATTGTTGCCATTGGAAAGAAAGCACAACAGATGCATGGGAAAACCCACAAGTTGATCGAAACGGTCAGGCCCCTAAAAGATGGTGTAATTGCAGATTTCCAGAGTGCGGAAAGCATGATACGTGGGATGATCAAAATGATCAAAGGAGGAAAGAGTATGTTCAATCCTTCACTGCGTATGGTAATTTGTATTCCTTCAGGAATTACAGAAGTAGAGAAAAGAGCGGTACGTGATAGTGCAGAGCACGCACATGCCAAAGAAGTATACTTAATCCACGAACCTATGGCAGCCGCTATCGGTATTGGTATAGACGTGGAAGAGCCTATGGGTAACATGATTATCGATATAGGTGGAGGTACTTCAGAAATTGCCGTTATTGCGTTAGGTGGTATCGTTTGTGATAAATCTATCCGTGTTGCGGGTGATGATTTCACAGCAGATATCGAAGAATACATGCGTCGTCAACACAACATCTTAGTAGGTGAACGTACGGCAGAACAAATTAAAATTGAAGTAGGTGCAGCCATGACTGAATTGGACAACCCACCAGCAGATTTCGCCGTTCGTGGTCGAGATTTGATGACAGGTATTCCAAAGGAGATTGTTGTTACTTACTCAGAAATAGCACACGCATTAGACAAAACGATCTCTAAAATTGAAGAGGCGATTTTAAGTGCCTTGGAGATGACGCCACCAGAACTTTCTGCAGATATCTACAAAACAGGTATCTACTTAGCAGGTGGAGGATCTATGTTGAGAGGTTTGGATAAGCGTATTGCCATCAAAACAAAATTACCTGTACACATCGCAGAAGATCCGCTTAGAGCAGTAGCGAGAGGTACGAGTATAGCCTTGAAAAACATCGACAGATTCCAATTCTTGATTAGAGACTAATAAAGGATAGGGTGAAATGCGTAATTTAATTGCTTTTTTTAGAAGATTTAGAATCTTTCTGGTCTTCCTAATCCTGCAAATTCTTGCGTTAACGTCTTATTTTTCTTGGGTGCAATATCCTAGAACACGTTTTTTTAATTCCAGTAATGGCGTTGCAGCAACTTTGTTGGATGCCCAGCAAGATGTGACCAAACATTTCTCTTTAGAAGAAGAGAATATTCGTTTGCAAGCAGAAATTGAGGAGTTGAAAGGAAAGCAATTAGAGAATTATATTGCCCTTTCCGAAGATAGAATCAAGATAGCAGATACCATTTTAGAATTACAGTTCGATTACATTCCCGCTGTTATTGTAAACTCTACGTATACCTACAAGAATAATTATTTCACTCTGAATAAAGGTGCTTCTTCGGGTATCGCTAGAGATATGGGGGTTATATCCTCTAACGGTGTAGTAGGAATTGTTTACGATGTTTCTCGTCACTATGCCGTGGTTAAATCTGTGCTTACAGAAAACATCAATATCCCAGCGGAAATTGTAAATGTACACGCTGGTGGATTGTTGAAGTGGGAGGGAACAGATAAAGATCCAAGAACCATTACCTTAACGGGTATTTCTAATGATATTCCTGTAGAATTGGGTTGGGAAGTTGTTACCAATAGTCAATCCGGACTCTTCCCTAAAAATCACCCCGTAGGTACCATAGATGCGATAGAAGAAATAGAAGGTAAGCCAGAATGGAAAATTACCGTGAAATTAGGTAACGATTTAAGAAGGCTGCAATCTGTTTTTGTGGTGGAGAATATTATGAAACTAGAAAAGGATTCTTTAGAGTCACTTTTCATAGATGAATTTATTAATTAGATGAATCCTGTAGTTAAACATACGTTACGTTTTATCGTGTTTGTCTTGGTACAGGCATTAATTATAGGTCAAATACCTTTCCCTCTAGGTATACATCCTATGATATATCCTTTGTTCATCCTGCTTTTACCTTTTGAAATGGGGTTGATAGGCGTGATGATTATTGCTTTTTTCTGCGGAATGAGCATAGATTTCTTTATGAATACTTTCGGACTCCATGCGAGTTCAGCTGTTTTAATTGCCTACTTACGACCAGAATTGTTTTCCCTTTTCTCTCCAAGAGATGGTTACGAAGGTTTTGAGGAAGGGAATATTTACCAAATGGGATGGCGTTGGTTCATTCCTGTGTTTGGTATTTTTACACTGGTACACCACCTTTACTTTTTCATTGTTGAGTACTTGAGTTTCAAAGAAATACTTTTTGTATTTCAAAAAACTATTTTAAGTGCAGCAATAACCCTATTTTTAGCAATCATCATACAAGTGCTATTCTTTAAGAAGGGGAAAAAGAAATGAATTTAGAAGCTAGAAGACTGGTTTTTTACGGACTTTTTGTTGCCATAGGATTGATCTATTCTATGCGTCTTTTCTATATGCAGGTGGTAGATGATAAGTGGAAAGAAAGAGCCGCTGAAGTATCACAAAAGAAACTAGAAATTAAGCCACCCCGTGGTATTATCTTCGATAGAAATCACAAGAAAGTAGTCTCTAACCAAACCTTCTATAACTTGATGTTTATTGAAAACAACATCGAAGATTTGGATACGCATGCTTTCGCACAGTTATTAAATGTACCGGATAGTTTTATACCTTATCGTTTCAACGAAATACGACGTAAACTAGACAGAAGAACCCGCAGTAAAATTACGGGTAATGATACCGTTGTGAACGATTACAGAGGCTATAGTTCTTATGCCTTTCTAACGCAGTTAACCCAAGATGAAATTTCGCGCATAGCTCCACGTTTGAGTCGCTTTAAAGGCTTTTACGAACAATCTATATCCATGCGTAATTATCCCTATCCGTATGGAGGAAATATTTTTGGTTACTTAAATGAAATTCGCTACAAAGAATTAAAGGCAGATCCCGTCTTTTATAACCAAGGAGATTATGTAGGAAGAACAGGTTTAGAAAATTATTATGAAAAGGAATTAAGGGGTAGGAAAGGTGTACATTACATCATTAAATCGGCTCGTGGTGGTATCGTTGAAACCTATGCCGGTGGAGCTTTGGATACGGCAGCAGAGCAAGGTCCGCCGTTGACCTTAGGTTTGGACATAGACTTACAGGCTTACGGAGAAAAATTAATGGTGAATAAGAAGGGATGTATAGTGGCCATAGAACCTTCTACGGGTGAAATTTTAAGTCTGGTATCCGCACCGAGTTATGATCCGAACATCATGGTGGGGTCAAGAAAGATCAAAGAGAATTATAAGAAGCTTGTAAATGATAGTTTAAAGCCTTTGTTTGCGCGACCACTACAAGCGGAATATCCTCCTGGTTCTATTTTTAAGTTGGTTCAAGCCTTGGTTGGTTTGCAAGAAGGTGTAATTACCGAACATACTGGTTTTCCGTGTACTAAATCTATGGTGGGGTGTCACAATCACCCCAATGCACAGAACATTCAAGATGCGGTTAAAATGAGTTGTAATCCTTATTTCTATTACGAAGTAAAACGTATTATTCAACAAGGAAAAGACAAGAGTATTTTTAAGGATGCAGCACAGGGATTAGACCTTTGGGAGAAGTACATGAATAGCTTTGGTCTAGGGATAAAACTGGGTACAGATATTTATGGAATACGCAGCGGAGTTATTCCAAACAGAGCATTTTACAACCGTTGGTATGGAGAGTATAGATGGGCTTTTAGTACCATTCGTTCGAATAGTATTGGTCAAGGAGAGGTGAAAGTAACCCCTCTACAAATGGCGAATCTCGCTGCGATAATAGCCAATAGAGGGTATTATTACACCCCGCACTTTGTTAAGTCTATAGGTGATGATGGTCCGAAAGAAGAGTATTTAGAACGCCACAACACCATGGTAGAGGCCAAACATTTTGAACCGGTAATCGAAGGAATGCGTCGTGTAATTGAAGAAGCAGGTGGTACCGCACGTGGAGCCTTTATCGACGGAATTACGATGGCGGGTAAAACGGGAACGGCTCAAAACCCACATGGTAAAGACCACTCTGTGTTTATTGCTTTTGCACCCATAGATAATCCAAAAATTGCCATTGCAGTTTTCGTAGAGAATGCTGGTTTTGGTGGAACATGGGCGGCCCCTATTGCGAGTTTGATGATAGAAAAATATTTGCGTGGTGAAATTACAAACGCACATAAGGAAGAAAGAATTCTAGAGGCGAACTTATTAGAGTAAATGGAGAGAAAGAATACATACGCCAAAAATTTAGATTGGTCCTTAATTTTTATTGTTGTAGCCATTATTATTATGGGTATAATTAATCTCTATTCGGCTGCTTACAATGAGGATAGACCCTTTTTATTGAATCTTAAAACCTTGTATGGTAAACAAATCATGTGGTTTGGTTTCGCGTGTTTTGCTGGCTTTGTAATAAGTTTAATTGATGCGCGGCATCTTAGAAAACTTACCATTCCAATTTACCTTTTTACCGTTTCTCTTTTAGTTGCAGTACTTTTTACAACTCCTATTAATGGTGCTCGTTCTTGGTTGGGCTTTGGTTCTTTCGGTATACAACCTTCTGAGTTTGCCAAATTGGGTATGGCCATGATGTTGGCTTATCAAATTTCAGGTATCAAATCTAAGGTGGTAAACATAAAAACGGTTACCGGAATCATAGCGGTATTATTGGTAACAATGGCCTTAATTTTAGCCCAAAATGATACCGGAACTTTTTTGGTATTCACGGCATTTTTGTTTGTGATGTATAGGGAAGGAATAACCTTTGATCCTTACGTACTGTTACTTACAAACAATATTTTGGGCTTGCGTTTGAAACATACGTGGGTAGGTGTTCACTTTATTCCTGTATTGTTCGTAGTGGTTTTCTTTAGTGTGATTGCATTAATTTTCGCAGATTCTGATCAATCCTTTACCCTGGGGTCTTTTGTACTCAATATACCTGGTTGGGCCTATGTATTAATTGTTTTATTGATAGGAGCACTCTTGGCTATATTTTTAATCAGCAGGTTTGCAACAACACGTAATAAGAAAAGACTAACCCTTATTGTAATCATCGGTTACATCAGTTTTTCAGTATTGAATGGTTTAATAGCAGTAGGATATCTAAAAGTCTTTCAGTCCCACCAGCGTACGCGTATAGATTTAGTGTTGGGGAAAATTAATTCTGAAGATGAGAAGGACGGTAAGGATTATAACCGTAACCGCGGTATGGCGGCTGTTGGTTCTGGCGGACTCCTAGGAAATGGATATAGAAACGCACATTTAGCTTCACCAGAAAGTGGGCACGTACCGGAAAGTGAAACCGATTTTATCTTCTGTGTGTTTGCCGAAGAATGGGGTTTTGTAGGATCTTTCATTGTAGTAATTCTCTTTACAGCGCTATTGATCAAGATCGTTACGATTGCTGAACGTCAGCGAAGCACATATTCTCGAGTATATGCCTATTCGGTGGCTATGATTATCTTTTATCACTTTGCCATTAATATTGGAATGAACCTAGGAGTTGCACCGGTAATAGGTATTCCCTTACCCTTTTTTAGTTATGGTGGAAGTTCTATGATTTCTTTTACGGTGATGATTTTTATCTTGCTCAAATTAGATGCACAACGTAAAGAAGTATTGTTTTAAGGATGAAGTGGATGAAGCAAATAGAGGATAGGAGTCCTTTTCTACAAGTACTAATCTTAATTTGCTTAGGATTAGTGTTTAGTGTAGTACTTGGAGCTATAGCTGTTAGTTTTTACAGTGGTGTTGTAAGTATGAATTTATTGGAGCATCCGTATACCATGGCAAAGGATCAACCTATTGCTTTTTTGTTGGTCAATCAAGTACCTTTTCAAGTAGGGATGTTTTTATTGCCGGCATTGATCTATAGAAGCTTTGAAAGAACAAAGTCAAAAACACGAAGAAAGGATGTGATCTGGGCTATTTTACTTTTTGCCAGTGTTATGTTATTACTACCTTTTTTAACTGACATCAATGCTGGATTACTCAAGGCCTTTGGCGCTTATGAAAATGCGTTAACTATAAAGGAAAATAGTGATGGCGTGATTCAGAATTTGGTGATGGATCAAAGTCCCATGGTTTTTGTTATGACAGTTCTGGTGATTGGAATAATTACAGGTACTGCAGAAGAATTCTTTTTTAGAGGTTTTGTGTACGATCATTTGGCAAAGAATTCAGGAAATAAGTGGTTGGCAATATTAGTGAGCGCTGCGTTCTTTGGAGTGCTTCATTTTAATTATGTACAAATCCTTCCGCTTTTAAGTTTTGGGATAGCATTAGCCTTGATTTATGAGTTTACCAACTCCTTAGTCATTAGCGCGGCATTACATGCCTTAAATAATACTGTAAATATTTATTGGATGTATACAGATTCTTTTCCGGAGTTTATGGATGAGCAAAATGTATTCATTTCAGCCTTAGGTTTAGTATTACTGCTCTCACTCATCCTTTTGAAAAGAAAAGCCCTACGCTTGAAGTAAATCAACTTATAAGTGAACTAACAGTTCTTGCGGAAGTATAAGTCATGGACACCTAATGCAACCACCTTCTTGTTTTTATCTATCCCTGAAGTAATTGTTCTGTCCAGGCATTTTGGTCATGTTGACCTTACCCTTTCGATTTCTTAAATCTTTGAATCATTCAATCCTTGAATCGTTGAATCCTTGAATTATTGAATCTTTGAATCCTTGATTCATTCACAAAAAAAAGAGGCAACCTTAAGGCTACCTCTTTTCAATTATTTTAGAGAGTAAACTAGTTGTTATCGATAGAATAACCCTTGTTGTTTCCTCTTTCTGCTGCGTGATAAGCAATTGTGTTAAAGTCTGCATTTTGCAATTCCTTTTTAGCATCAAATAAGATACCTACAGGAACTTGCTCATCTACTTTAAAACAAGTAACTACTTTCTCTTTTGGAGTAGCAAATCCTTTTGGCTTTTGCGTGTATTTGTCAGATTTCCATTCGTCAATCTTGTCAATATTACCCAAAATACCATCGTACTGTACAGCAACTCCTTTGTCAAACTTAGAAGCGTCACCAACGATAGGTTTACCTAAGTAAACGAAATCAACTTCACTTCTTTGTTTGTAGGGTGTTAAATCTGTAAGTCCAACTCCAGTAGCATTGTTTATACGTACCATAGGATCTATATCCTTAGTAGTGGTTGCTACCATGAAGAAGAACAACAACATAAATACAATATCAGGTAATGATGAAGTATTAATTGCTGGTGCTGACTTACCTTCGTTCTTTTTAAACTTTGACATATCGTTTAATTTTTTGGTGCAACTTCAATGATTTTCTCTGGGAAAAGAATTTTCAACAATTCAAGTCTTTCTTTGTATAAAGGAAGAATCGTTGGCATGTCTTCATTCTTGTTCTGCTCGTAGAATTTCTCCATTGTAGAGTATTTGATGTTGAAAAGCTTCATACTTTCCTCATCTCTCATCTCTGTAATCGCACGTTGAATTTCTGATTGTATCGCAATAAAGGCACTGTAGTCTGTAGCTATTTGAGGTACAATTCTAATGTGTGCTTCTCTTGCAATCTCAGGCATGATAGTCGCTCCACTTTCGCTGTATAAATCAAAAGCTCTTTGCTTTTTCTCCCACTCAGAAAGCTTGTTCATTTGAAGCTCGTAGTATTGTCCCCAGTAATCTGAAGGATCTCTTTCCATTTCTGCTTCAATACGCTCTATCTCTGCGTTCACTTGTGCTAAACCACCATCAATCACTTGACGCGTAATGTTTGCGTAGTAAGGGTAATTTAATTTACGCTCACCAGCCGACTTTCCTCTGTTAGCAAGGAAGAAGTGCTTAATACGTCTGTGTAAGTTGTCGATTTCTTCTACAGGTAAGATAGAGTCACGAACAAACATTTCTTGTCTGTCGTTAATCTTAATCTCGTAGATGTTTTTCTCTTCAACTTTTGGTGGTTTTTCCATTTCAATGTCTAATTTCTTCGGGATCTGTCTCAAGTAACCCGCGTCTTTATCCATTGTAGTGGTAACCAAGAAGAAAATCAAAAGCAAGAACGCGATATCTGCCATCGATCCAGCATTTATTTCCGGTATTTCTCGCTTAGACATATTCTTAATTTTTTCTTACTAAATTGATAACTGGCCCTAATAAGATAGCTGCAATACCAACAATTAATGTGATTGCTGCTGTCCAAATTCCAGCTGTAGATGAGTCGATAACACTTTGTTCAACTTGTACATCTTCAGCTAATCTTAAGGTTTCATTTGTATCAGCAGTACCGATAGCGTTAAGTATAACGTAAAGGATACCTACTAAAATGATTCCCAAGATAGACTTGATTGCTTTTTTAGGCTGTGTAATCAATAAGATTACGAAGAAAGCCAATACTAAAAACGCACATAACCCGATAGCAACGAAGCTAAACATAGTTGTTGACGTTAATAAACCTCCTTCTCTAAATTCTTCAACTACCTCTGGTGCACTGTTCTCAACGTGAACGCCTGAGAACATAACCGATAGTCCTAAGATCAATATAGGGACAATAATGGCCAACTTAATTGCCATCCCTATTATGTTCGTTGTTTTATTTTCCATTATAGTATGGATTTAAAAGTTCGTAACTCGTGCTCTGCTTACTTAGAAGTAATTTTGTACTTCAACATCATATCTACTAAAGAGATAGATGCATTTTCCATTTCATTCACTAAACCGTCAATTTTAGATACGATGTAGTTGTAGAAAATTTGTAAGAAGATCGCAGCGATCAAACCGAATACTGTAGTCAATAAGGCTACTTTAATACCTGCTGCTACTGTAGTTGGAGATACCTGACCATCCTCAACGATTTTATCGAAGGCGAAGATCATACCAATTACTGTACCCATGAACCCTAACATTGGTGCCAATGCGATGAATAAAGAAATCCAAGAAACTCCTTTTTCTAATTGTCCCATTTGAACACCACCGTAAGAAACAACTGATTTCTCAACCATTTCGATTCCCTCGTCAGCTCTATCTAAACCTTGGTAGAAGATAGATGCGATTGGTCCTCTTGTGTTTCTACACAATTCTTTAGCTTCAGCAACTCCACCTTTCGCTAAGGCTGCTTCAACATCTTCTAAGAATTTGTTTGTGTTGATTGATGCTAAGTTTAAGTAAACGATACGCTCAATACATAAAGCCATACCAATTACTAAACAGATCAATACGAAAGACATCCAGAATGGATCACCTTCGATGAACTTTTGCTTTAAAGTACCTGTAAAGTTTAAAGGTGCTTTTTCTTCAGCTGTTGCAGCTTCTGCTGGAGCTGTTTCTGTTTCAGTTGCTTCTGCAACCGGACTTGCTGTTTCTGAAGAATCTGCTTCAGTCATTGCTGTTGTTTCAACTGCCTGAGTTGTTGTAGAATCACCTTCTTCTGCTAATACTCCGTTAACAAAACCGAACGTCATCATTCCGGCGATCATCAAAGAACTTATTACTTTTTTCATGTTCTCAAAGATTAATTTTAATCGTATTCCTAGTTTATAATTATGCCTAAATTAATAAAATTCTGACAGTTCACTGCGGAGAGAGAGGGATTCGAACCCTCGGTTCCGATGCAATCGGAACACTCGCTTTCCAGGCGAGCCAGTTCAGCCACTCCTGCACCTCTCCTCAATTTCTTGTCAAAATTAGAGCGCTAATGTACAAAAAAAATGCAACAAGCATTAAGTGCCTAGATTACCAAAAGGTTAACACTATGGCTGCATTTCCCCTACTATATCTCGCTTTAGTGCGGCAATACACTCATCCTTAGAGCTGTATCTTCCTAATACATACATCAATTTAGCTAGCGCAGACTCAGTTGTTAAATCTTTTCCGTTTACTACACCTGCTTTATTGAAAAAGGAACTGCTTTCATACAAACCTTGTTGTACAGAACCAGACGCACATTGTGTAATATTAAGTATTATTCCGCCCGAGGTAGTGAATTTTGTGATTAAGTCTTGTAACTGTTTATTGTGTGGTGCATTTCCTGCTCCAAATGTTTCCAAAACGATGGCTTTGGTGTGTGCAATGTCAAATAATCCGGCATACATCTTCATGTTGATACCAGGATATAATTTTAACAAGGCGATGTCTTCTTCAAAGTCGGTAAACAAGGTTAAGTCTTGTATAGAAGTACGGTAAAGATTTTGGAAGTGATAATTTATGTCTACCCCGGCAATGGCTAATTCTTGATAGTTGGGTGATTGAAACGCTTCAAAATGTTTTGCGGATACTTTTGTAGTTCTGTTTCCTCTGTACAGGGAATATTCAAAGTATATGGCAACCTCTTGAATTAAAGGCATACCTTTTTCATCCTTACTTGCCGCGATCTCTATAGAGGTGATTAAATTTTCTTTCCCATCCGTTCTTATGGTACCTATGGGAAGTTGAGAACCAGTCAATATCACAGGTTTTCTTAATCCTTGCAACATGAAACTCAAACCAGAAGCTGTAAAAGCCATGGTGTCTGAGCCGTGTAAAACCACAAATCCGTCGTAATCGTTGTAGTTTAATTCAATTTGTTGCGCAATACGTGCCCAATCTTTGGGGTGCATGTCCGAAGAATCTATAGGGTCGTCAAAAGAGATGGAAGATAAGTCTACGTTGAGTCTGTCCAATTCTGGGACCTGGGCATTAAGATGTTCAAAATCAAAGGCACGTAATTCACCCGTGATGTTGTCTTTCATCATTCCTATGGTTCCACCTGTATATATCAATAAAACTTTTGCGTTTTCCATTTCCTAGATTCTGGGTTTAAGCATTTTGTATTTTGGGAAAAAGCTCCTCCGCATTTTGTGTAGTAATCCTTGCTATTTCCTCTACAGGAATCTCATAAATATCGGATAATTTATCGGCAATAAAAGGAATGTATGCGCTTTCATTTCTTTTTCCTCTGTTGGGTGAAGGCGCTAAGTAAGGCGAGTCTGTTTCAAGAACAAGATGTTCTAAAGGAATTTCCTTCACAACTTTATCAAGTCCTGCCTTTTTAAAGGTAACAACACCACCTATTCCCATTTTAAACCCTCCATAGTTGATGATTTTCTGGGCTTGTTCTACGGTTCCTGTAAAACAATGGAAAACACCCGTTAAGTTTTCATCGTTGTGTTGGTTAACAATCTCAAAGATTTCATCAAAAGATTCTCGGGCATGTATAACGATAGGAAGTTTTAGCTCTTTGGCCCAAAGCAATTGTTGTTCAAAGGCTTTTTGTTGTTGTGCTAAAAGTGTTTTGTCCCAGTACAAATCTATCCCTATTTCTCCAACCGCAACATAGGGTCTAGCAAACAATTCTGCCCTAACCTGTGCTAATTGCTGGTCAACATCTTCGCTAACGTTAGAAGGATGTAGTCCCATCATACTGAAACAATTCTCAGGGTACTTTTCTTCCAAAGCATTCATCGCTTCGACCGTATCTAGATCTATGTTAGGAAGGAGTAATTTATGCACTCCGGCATCTAATGCACGTTGAATAACAGCGTCGTATTCTCCTTCGAATTTTTCTGAAAATAAATGGGTGTGTGTATCTATGTACATCTTAAGATTTTCTGAATTTTTTATACAATTTAATGGCGATCATGAGTCCAACGCCAACACCAAAGAACCCGAGCGTGGCCAAGACCCAATTTGTAGCGTCTTTTTGCATGACTACAAATACAATTGCGACCATAAATAAAGTTGCGAGTTCATTCCAAAACCTCAATTGAGTTGAGCTCCATTTGATTTCGTCGCTCTGGAATTTTTTAAATATGCGATGACAAACAAGATTGTAGACAACCAAAAGCACCAACAAATTAAGTTTTACATGCATCCATCCTGCTTTGAGAAGGAAAGGCTGTTCTATAAAAAGCCAAACTCCGAAACAAATGGTTAAGAGCATTGCAGGTAGGGTAATGATGTACCAAAGTTTACGCTGCATAAACTTAAGTTGGTCTGAAATAATTTCCTTTTCAGGGGAAGCTTTTAATTGCGCTTCAGCATGATAAATAAAGAGACGGACGATGTAAAAGAGTCCGGCAAACCAAGAAATCACAAAGATGATGTGCAGGGCTTTAATTGCTTGTATACTCATGGCCCCAAAGTTATGGATTATTTGGAAGATGCGTGATTCAAAGATTTGAGAATTCAAAGATTCAAGAAATCGTCTCCCAGTTATCGCTCAGCATGAAGCTCAGCTCGGGAATCGGTAATTGAACGATTAAACGATTCAATGATTAAACGATTCAAATTTGAGGGATTTGAAAGATTTGTCTTTCTATATTTAGTCAATACACACTACTCACACTCAGTACTGTTTTTAAATCTTTAAATAGCAAACTGCAAGTTTGCACTTAAATTTTTAAATCAATCCCTCGAATGCTTCGAATCATTCAAATCCCTCAAATAAAAAAAGGTCAACCCTAAAGTTGACCTTTTCAATCATTTATTCAAGTAAACTTACTCAGCACTTTGAATGTTCAAAGCCAAGCTCAATTCAGTTAATTGTTCGTCGTTCAAGGCAGCAGGTGCATCTATCATTACGTCTCTACCGCTGTTGTTTTTAGGGAAGGCAATGTAATCTCTAATAGAAGCAGATCCACCCATGGTAGCGACCAATCTATCCAATCCGAAAGCCAATCCTCCGTGTGGGGGCGCTCCGTATTCGAAGGCACTCATTAGGAAACCAAATTGTTCTTCAGCTTCTTCTTTTGTGAATCCTAGTAAATCGAACATCTTCGCCTGTAATTCTCTATCGTGAATACGTATAGATCCTCCACCTAATTCAACACCATTCATGGCCAAATCGTAAGCATTTGCTCTTACCTTACCTGGTTCTGTTTGTATCAAGGCAATATCCTCTTGTTTTGGTGAAGTGAAAGGGTGGTGCATTGCGTGGTAACGACCGCTTTCCTCATCCCATTCCAAAAGAGGGAAATCTACAACCCATAGCGGTTTGAATACATTTGGATTTCTTAATCCCAATTCATCTCCCATATGTAAACGCAATTCATTCATTTGATTGCGTGTTGTATTTAAATCACCAGATAATACCAATAATAAGTCACCTGGTTTTGCATTGGCTTTATCAGCCCACGCTTGTAAATCTTCTTGTGAGTAGAACTTGTCTACAGAAGATTTGAAAGATCCATCTTCGTTACACTTCACGTAAACCAATCCTTTCGCACCAATTTGCGGACGTTGTACCCACTTTGTTAAAGCGTCTAATTGTTTTCTGGTGTAAACTGAACATTGCTCAGCATTAATTGCTAATACAACTTCTGCATCATCAAAAACTTTGAACCCTTTGTTTTGAGCAACATCGTTTAAGTTGACGAACTCCATACCAAAACGTATGTCTGGTTTATCAGAACCATACTTCTCCATCGCTTCAGCGTAGGTCATACGTGGGAAAGTCTCATCCAATTCCACATTTCTACACGTTCTGAACAGGTGTTGTACCATTTTTTCGAAAGTGTTCAAAATGTCTTCCTGCTCAACAAAGGACATCTCACAGTCTATCTGTGTAAACTCTGGCTGACGGTCGGCTCTTAAATCCTCATCTCTAAAACACTTCACAATTTGGTAGTAACGGTCGTAACCAGAAACCATCAATAATTGTTTGAAAGTCTGTGGAGATTGTGGCAAAGCGTAAAACTCACCTTCATTCATTCTACTTGGAACAACGAAATCACGTGCACCTTCAGGTGTAGATTTAATCAAGTAAGGAGTTTCAACATCTATGAAAGCTTCAGAGTCTAAGAACTTACGCGTTTCTAAAGCTACTTTATTACGCAATGCAAGTTTTTCTTTCACTACATTTCTACGTAAATCCAAGTAACGGTATTTTGCTCTAAGCTCTTCACCACCATCTGTATCATCCTCTATAGTGAAAGGAGGCGTTTTAGAGGCGTTTAAAATATTGATTTCAGAAGCGATAATTTCTATCTCTCCAGTTGGAATATTTGTGTTCTTGCTAGATCTTTCCTTAACGGTTCCTTTAACTTGAATGACGAACTCACGTCCTATTTTTCGAGCTTGAGTAGCCAAATCTGCATTATCATCACTGTTCAATGTGATTTGTGTAATTCCGTAACGGTCTCTAACATCTATAAATGTTAATCCACCCAATTCTCGTGAACGTTGAACCCAACCACTTAAGGTTACTTCTTGACCAACGTTATCTATTCTTAATTCACCGCAAGTATGTGATCTATACATTTCATTCTATTTAGTGCTGCAAAAATAGGAAGCTTAATTGAGAATTAAGAATTAAGAAGAAAGAATTACTGGGGTGGATTAGAATCTAGAGCGTCTTTTAATTCATTAAACTTTGTTTAGGTTGAAATATGAATGATCGAGTGTGACTCAATTTGTAACCAGTGAAGCGTTCTCTAAATACGCTTTTAATTTTTAAGTTAAAGCAACAACACAAGGATTGCATAATGTAATAGGTGTTAAATATTTTGCATTTTGTCAAAATTCCAATACTTTTAAGCAAGTAAGTAAATTAGCTTATAAATTTCGACCCCTAAATCCTCACTGTTCCTAGTGGGGATTTAATTTTAATCACCTTACTTAAATTCAACAATTCAACAATTCAAGGATTCAAATTTGATTAATTTGTAATTTAAACCACGCCTAAACTTCTTGCTCTATACTCACACTATGAACTGTCTCTGCTCATTGTTATTCTTTAAATCCTTAAAAAATTCACGCAGTGAAGACTTAAATTTTTAAATCTCCCTGGTTCTAATCCCAAACTCTCAAACCATCAAACAACAGCACCCACTTGCGAGAATCCACAGTTGACAAGTGTTCCTTCATGTCCTATCTTTGAAACAAGCTAATCAACCTAACCTAGCCCCGACCTAAAAACCTATCTAACCTAACCAATGTAAAAGTAAAGCCTCGTTTAATCCGCGGGGCTTTTTGCTTTTGACTACGTGCTAGGGTTCTGTTCATTTCTTTTCCATCGATGAAAAGAAACGAACCAAAGAAAAATCTAGTCGAATCTTAGGAGATTTTCCAACTTTTATCAAAGTTGAAAACCGTGGCTCAGACTACGCTACGTGCTCTTTTCCGATTAACATCGGAACGCATCTCCGCAAGTCAGACCACTATCTCTTAAGATACGACGACTTTCATAGAATACTACCGCTTCATTTTGTAGGAACATTATTATTTCGTTCATACTTCCTGCCCAATACTCCATCCTAATACTGTATTTCCTTTTTTTAAATCTTTAAAAAATTCACGCAGTGAAGACTTAAATTTTTAAATCTCCTTGTTTCCAACCTCTAACTATCGAACAGTCAAACCATCAAACAAAAGCACCCACTTGCGAGAATCCACAGTTGACAAGTGTTCCTTCATGACTTAACTTTGAAACAAGCTAATCAACCTAACCTAGCCCAGACCTAAAACCTATCTAACCTAACCAATGTAAAAATAAAGCCTCGTTTAATCCGCGGGGCTTTTTGCTTTTGACTACGTGCTAGGGTTCTGTTCATTTCTTTTCCATCGATGAAAAGAAACGAACCAACTTGGACGATTCAAAGATTCAACAATTCAATAATTCAAGGATTTAAATTTGATGGATTTGAGGAATTTGATGATTTATTTTAACAGGTTTTATCACACAATTTCTTCTATACTCACTACTCAAACTCTTTGCTGTTTTTGCTGGGTTCACTTCCCGTCGCTTATTCTTGTTTTAATAAAAAATGTTTTCAAGGCCAGGGTAGATTCAACAATTTGAGCGATTTGAAGAATTTGTAATTTAAACCACGCCTAAACTTCTTGCTCAATACTCACACTGTATGCTGTTTTTTCTCACACTGTATGCTGCTTTTTCTCACGCTCATCACTGTCCTTAAATCTTTAAATAGTAAACCAA
Organism: Lishizhenia tianjinensis; assembly: GCF_900116425.1. Classification (GTDB taxonomy): domain Bacteria; phylum Bacteroidota; class Bacteroidia; order Flavobacteriales_D; family Crocinitomicaceae; genus Lishizhenia; species Lishizhenia tianjinensis. Next base: position 39,174 of record NZ_FPAS01000002.1, read on the forward strand.
AAGTTTGCACTTAAATTTTTAAATCAACCCCTCAAATCTTTCAAATCATCAAATACTTGAATTTTTGAATAAAAAAAAGAGGCTAACCCAATCAGGTAGCCTCTTTTTGTTTGAAAGTTATTATTAATTATTTCGCAAAAGAGAATTCAGCTCTTCTGTTAATAGCTCTACCTTCAGCAGTTGCATTAGAAGCGATTGGTTGCGTTTCACCGTATTCGTTCATAGTAATTCTGCTTGACTCAACACCTTGTGTAGTTAAGAAGTTCATTACTGCTGCAGCTCTCTGCTTAGATAAGTTTTGATTGTATTTTTCAGATCCAGAGTTATCTGTGTGACCGTCAACTACTAATTTGTAAGATGGGTTGTCTTTCATCACTTTCGCAACGTTTTTCAAGATCAATTTATCACCTTCTTTCAAGATAGCTTTGTTTAAGTCAAAGTTAACCATCATGTTTGGCATGATTCCTCCGAAGTCACCGCCTTTAGATGGACATCCACCTTCTGAAGCAACACCTGCTTCGTTTGGACAGTTGTCTTTATCATCAGCAACACCATCACCATCAGCATCAGGACATCCGTTAGCAGAGAATAAACCTGCAGTTTCAGGACACGCATCAAACTCATCAGCAACACCATCACCGTCAGTGTCAACCATTACTTCGATTTCTTCACCTTTAGTATTAACTGTAGCTCCTTCTGGAGTATTGTTGTCTTGGTCTAAGTAGTTTGCAACACCATCGTTGTCATCATCCTTCATACCTTGCTCTATCGCGTCCAAACGAGCTTCGTACTCAGCATTTCTATTTCCAGTTGGTGTCCAATCAGCGTGAGAATCTTTTTTACCTAAGTAAACGTTTAATCCTACAGACTGTGTCCAGAAGTATCCATCGAATCCATTTCTGTCATAACCTGGTTCAAAATCGAAATTTGTTTGCTTCGACATAAACATTACTGCAGAAAGATCTAAGTACATAGACACTCTTTCACCTAACTTCACTCTCGGGGATAGACCCATGGTAAAGTTAGGAAATTTATCATCAAAACCAAAGTTTCCTCTTTCCCATGAAGCTCCCCAACCTCCACCAAAATGGTAGGTTAAACCAAGGTGATTTGTAAAAGTTTCAAGGTTTAGGATATCAGTTAAATTAAATACTCCTTGTATGCTTGAGTGCATTAAGTTGGTGTTCTCATAAGTTTCAAAAGCAAGATTGGCCATTAAACCTACTTTAGAGTTAAACATGTAACGAACATTTCCTCCCATGTGATGGAAAATTTGTCCTCCATGACTTTCTTGAATTACATTAGGAAAGTGCGATCCGTACTCTAAACCGAGAGACCACTTGTTCATGTCAATTTGTTGGCCGAATAAGGATCCAAAGCTTAGGATGCTTACAAAAGTTAGAATTTTTTTCATAGTTATTGTTTTTCAAACGCCACAAAGATAACTTTTCTGATAAATCAGCTTCTAAAAAGAGAAATTAATTTAATGTTACCAATGGGCTGTTATGTTAGCTGTTACGACGTGATTGTCAAATTAGTTACAGTCAAAATAAAAATAAATTTCAACTCTACTAAGGGAATAGTGAGATAATTGTGTTTGGTTATTGAGTATGGTGCCAGAAGTTTGAGCGGAATTCGACGATTATTGTAGTTGTAAAATTTAGGTTTTTCCCTAACTAGTTTAAGAGAGACCCCCCCCCTGAAAAGTGTCGAAGTACACCAGATTGAGTATTAATGACCGCCGAGGTAGGTGCTATTCAATTATTAACTCAAGCTTAACGAATATGAAGTCATGGATTTGACAATTATTATACTATTTTTGCGACGTTTATAGAGAAAAACAATCAACTCAATGCACGAAAAAATACTAATTACTGGTGGAGCTGGTTTTATAGGCTCGAATCTTTGTGAATATTTTCTAAGTAAGGGTTTTGATGTTGTTTGTTTGGATAACCTGTCAACAGGTCGCTTGTCTAATATAGAAGAATAAAGAGGTCAGGATGGTTTTTTGTTTGTTGAAGGGGATGTTAGAGATATAGGAACATGTAAAAAGGCGGTACAGGGTTGTGCCTATGTTTTACATCAAGCAGCGATTGGTTCTGTTCCACGTTCTATTGACAATCCTTTGCGAACAAATGACAACAATGTCAATGGCTTTTTAAACGTTTTAGTGGCTGCTAGGGACGAGAAGGTGAAACGTATGGTCTACGCTGCGAGTTCATCTACATATGGAGATTTGGCTGAAATGCCAAAAGTGGAAGACAGAATAGGGATGCCCTTGTCTCCTTACGCGGTTTCAAAATATGTGAATGAATTGTATGCCCATGTATTCGCATTAAATTATGGAATGCAACTCGTAGGCTTGCGGTACTTTAATGTATTTGGAAAGAACCAAGATCCGAATGGTGCGTATGCTGCTGTAATACCGAAATTTATCGAGATGATGAAGAAGGGTGTTTCTCCGACGGTATATGGTGATGGAACACAATCACGGGACTTTACACATGTGAGTAATGTTCTTTTGATGAATGAGCTTGCACTGTTTTCGGAAGATGAAAGGGTGTTGAATACGGTTTTTAATACGGCTTGTGGGCAAAACACGAGTCTCTTGGAGTTGTTTGAGATGATCAAAGAACAACTTTTGACCAAAGATGCTGGCTTTGATAAGCTTGAATTGAAATTTGAGACAGAGCGTTTAGGAGATGTTAAACATTCTCAGGCAAGTATAGAAAAAGCATATCAAATTTTAGGATATAAACCCGTGACGAAAATTAGGGATGGTATAAGAGAATTGGTTGGAGAATTATAATAATAGAATGAGTAAAGATAAGATAGCAATAATAGGTTTAGGGTATGTTGGTCTTCCTTTGGCGAGGTTACTAGCTACGAAATACCCGGTTGTCGGATTTGATATTAATAAAGATAGAGTTGATGAGTTAAACAGCGGACATGATTTTACCCTTGAGGTAGAGGACGACGTGTTAAAAGCTGTTTTGAAATCAGCTCCGAACAACGAGATAGGTTTGTATAATTCCGCTGCATTGGAAGATATTGCGGATGCAAATATTTATATAGTTACCGTACCTACTCCCGTGGATAGACACAATAAACCAGACTTAACACCTTTGTATAGAGCATCGGAAACAGTTGGTAAGGTGTTAACGAAGGGAGACATAGTGATCTATGAATCTACCGTGTACCCGGGTGTGACAGAAGAAGAATGTGTTCCGGTATTAGAGCGTGTAAGTGGCTTGAAGTTCAATGAAGATTTTTATGCGGGATACTCACCAGAGCGTATCAACCCAGGGGATAAAGAACATACCGTTGAGAAAATCTTAAAAGTGACTTCTGGATCAACGCCCGAAATAGGACAAAGAGTAGATGCTTTGTATAGAAGTGTAATAATTGCAGGAACGCATTTAGCACCTACCATTAAAGTGGCGGAGGCTTCAAAAGTGATAGAAAACTCACAACGAGATATCAACATTGCTTTTGTAAATGAATTGGCGAAAATATTTAATCTGTTAGAGATAGATACCCAAGCAGTGTTAGACGCAGCTTCTACAAAATGGAACTTCCTGCCCTTCAAGCCAGGATTAGTTGGCGGACATTGTATAGGCGTAGACCCTTACTATTTGGCTCAAAAAGCCCAAGAGAAAGGATACCATCCAGAAATTATTTTAGCAGGACGTAGAATGAACGATGGCATGGGAGAATACGTAGCCTCTCAAATTGTGAAACAAATGATTAAAAAGGGGATTTCTATTTTAGATTCTACCCTTTTAATGATGGGAGTAACTTTTAAGGAGAACTGTCCAGATGTTCGTAATACAAAAATTGTGGATGTCATTAAATCATTAGAATCTTACGGAATAACAGTGGATATCTTTGATCCATGGGCAGAAAAAGAAGAAGTGATGGCGGAATACGGATTGGAGATTTACAATGAACAACCCGATAGTAAGTATGATGCTTTGGTGTTAGGAGTATCGCACAAAAAATTTCTATCCACAGATTTAACCATAAATAAAAAGGCAGTGTCCATTGTATACGACGTGAAAAGTGTATTGGGAGATGTTGCTGATGCTAAATTATAATCACATTCCTACTTAATGAATTTATCTATGCCTAATAAATCTGAAATTATATCGGAACATAGAAATGTTAGTATAGCTGATATTGAGTTAGATTTTTCTTTGTCAAAATTGAATGATGGAAAAGTAGACAGAAGTTTGGAGGAGTTTTTATTAGATGAGAAATTTATTACAGGAATAAAGTCCCTTTTTGGAGACAACAAGTTGAATTTAAGCGAAAATCGATCAGAGGATCATATTGCTTTAAGAGATTTAGAAGAAAATTATAAGTTTTCAATTGCTGAAGAAGTTAAAGCTGTAGAAGTCAAACAAAGTGACTTTATCAAACAGTTTCATAATGACGTCGATAGTGGTTTATTCGAAGCTGTTATTATTTTAGGAGTTGGTGGGAGTACTTTAGGTATTAGTTTGGTAGCTCAAGCACTTGAGGTAAATTTTGATACAAGTGTTGACTACTTGGTTGTTGATAATGTGGATAGTTTTTTTGTAAACAAAGTAAGGAAAGACTACGATTTGTCCAAATGTCTGTTTGTGATTTCATCGAAAACATTTACAACACTTGAAACCATGACAATGGCTCGGGTTTTTAAGGATGAGTTAATTACATTAAAGGGAAGTAAAAGCACATGGCAAAGTAATTTCATTGCGATTACAGCAAATGAAAGTTTAGCACAAGATTTTGGGTTGGAAAAAAAGCGAGTATTTAGGTTTTGGGATTCTATTTCTGGACGATTTAGTATTTGGTCAGCAATAGGTATGCCTTTGGATTTAATTTTTGGTTCAGAAACTCATCTTGAATTAAGAAAAGGTGCTGCGAAATTGGATAAGGAAGTTATTGAAAATTTATCCATAGAAAACTCGGTGTTTCAATATGCTTACAGGCAGTATGTAAATTTGAAAGTTTTCGATTCAAAGGCTGAAGCCATCGTTGCTTATGATTCGTCATTGAGTAAATTGAGTGATTATTTGCAACAGCTCTATATGGAAAGCCTTGGTAAGGCATATACATCAGAAGGTGAACAGATACTTCAGTATACATGTCCACTTATATTTGGAGGTGTGGGGACAAATGATCAACATAGTTACTTCCAATTGTTACATCAAGGTAAGCAAGTAATTCCTGTCACTTTCATTGAAGTGAAAAATAAAAAAAGAGATAAGTATAACTTGCAAGGTGTGTTAAATAAAAACTTATCAGCACAGAGAAAAGCATTGTTTGAAGGCCGTTTACAAGAAGGAAAACCTTTGTGTAGGCAATTCTATGGAGGTAGACCAAATGTTAAGTTGAGTATGGAAGAATTGACTCCCTTTACGCTTGGACAGTTAATGGCGTTTTATGAGCATGTCGTGTTCGCTTTAAGCCAATTCCAACAAGTGAATTGCTTTGATCAATGGGGCGTAGAATTAGGTAAGGAACTTTACAAGGAAAATCAAAAGTGAGAAACAATAAATTGAAAACTACGAAGAAAGCACTGATTGTATTTGGTACGAGACCAGAGGCAATAAAAATGGCTCCTTTAGTTAAGGAGTTTCAAAAATCGAAGGAAATAGTAACTAGGGTCGCTGTTACTGGTCAACATAAAGAAATGTTGGATCAAGTATTAGCTTTTTTTGAAATTACTCCCGACTATGACTTAAGCTTGATGAAACCTAACCAAAACTTGTACAACTTAACCGGTGAAGTTATTGGTGGGATGAAACCCATTTTGGAAGAATTTCAACCTGACTATGTTTTTGTACATGGAGATACTACTACGACTATGGCAGCGGGCATAGCTGGCTTTTATTCAGGGGCTAAAGTCTGTCATGTAGAGGCAGGATTGAGAACGCACAATATGATGTCGCCGTTTCCAGAAGAAATGAATCGACAAGTCGCAGGAAGGGTAAGTACCTTTCATTTTGCACCAACAGATAAGTCAAAGTCAAATTTGATTCAAGAAAACGTTCCAGAAGCAAAAATTTTGGTAACGGGAAATACGGTAATCGATGCTTTGTTTGAATCTTCCAAGCGTGTGGAAACCTTAGAGAATGATGAAGTAAAAGCACTAAAAAAGGATGTCGATTTTTCTAAGCGAATTATTTTGGTTACGGGACATAGAAGAGAAAATCATGGTCAAGGTTTTATCAATATATGTGCTGCTTTAAAGGAGATAGCTGTAAATAATCAAGATGTAGAAATTGTTTATCCAGTTCACTTAAATCCCAATGTTCTTAAGCCGGTTAATGCATTATTAGGAGAGGTAAAGAATATACATTTGGTGGCTCCACTTTCATACCCCAGTTTTGTTTGGATGATGAACAAGTCCTACATGATCATTACCGATAGCGGAGGTGTACAAGAAGAGGCACCAAGTTTAGGAAAGCCTGTTTTAGTTATGCGTGATACAACGGAAAGACCAGAAGCTGTTGAAGCAGGAACGGTTATTTTAGTTGGTACGAATACAGATAAAATTGTCAGTGAAGCAGAGGCATTACTGCAGAATAAGGAAAAGTATAATTCAATGAGTGCACTACACAACCCTTATGGAGACGGAAAGGCGTGTAAAAGAATTGTTGAGTTCATACTTAAAGATAAGTAAAAAGGTTTTTAAAAATATAGAAATGAGTCAAGTTGTAACGATAGGTTTAGGATACATAGGTCTTCCGACCTCTGCATTGATAGCCCAAAATGGAATTTCTGTTCACGGTGTTGATATCAATCAAAAGGTGGTGGATACTATCAATGCCGGAAAAATTCATATAGTAGAACCTAGTTTGGATGAGGCAGTTGCTTCAGCCGTTGAGAAAGGATATTTAAAAGCGGACACAAAACCTGTTGAAGCAAATACCTATTTGATCGTAGTCCCCACTCCATTTAAAGGAAATCACGAACCTGATATTTCCTTTGTAGAAGCTGCGACCAAGAATATTCTTCCTTTCTTGAAAGAGGATGATTTATACATCATAGAATCTACCTCGCCTATCGGTACTACAGAGAAAATGATGGACTTGATTTATACGTCAAGACCAGAATTAAAGAATAAGTTAAACATAGCTTATTGTCCAGAACGTGTATTGCCAGGGAATGTGATGCATGAACTCGTATATAACGATAGAGTAATTGGTGGAGTGGATGAAAAATCAACACAGAAGGCCATTGCTTTTTACAGTCAATTCGTGAAAGGGGAGTTACATCCAACCAATGCGCGTACAGCTGAGATGTGTAAACTAACAGAAAACTCATCACGTGATGTGCAAATTGCATTTGCGAATGAACTTTCTTTGATTTGCGATAAAGCCGGTATCAATGTTTGGGAATTAATAGAATTAGCCAATAAGCACCCAAGAGTAAACATCTTACAACCTGGATGTGGTGTTGGGGGACATTGTATTGCAGTTGATCCTTATTTTATCACTGCGGAGTATCCTTTAGAATCAAAAATTATTGGTACGGCAAGAGAGGTAAATAATTACAAGTCTTTCTGGTGTGCTGAAAAGGTGAAAACGGCCAAGTTAGAATTCCAATTAAAACATGGAAGACGCCCAAGTGTTGCGATTATGGGACTTGCATTCAAACCAAATATTGACGATTTAAGAGAGTCTCCTGCAAAATACATCGCGCAAAAGATTTTGCAAGATGCGCAAGATGAGGAGTACTTTGTAGTAGAGCCAAATATTGAGGACCACAACGTTTTCAAATTAACGGATTACAAAACTGCTGTGGAAAAAGCAGACATCATCGCTTTATTGGTGGCACATGATGAATTTAAAGGAATGGATATCTCTGAAGATAAGGTTGTTCTTGATTTTTGTGGAGTTAAGAAATAACCAACAAAAATGGATGAGGGTATGTTAGAGGAGCCCAGGAGAATAGAATTGTTATTGAATTAAGAAGTAAAAAAATGCAAAATATACTTATTACTGGAGGGGCTGGATTTATTGGAAGTCACGTTGTGCGTCAATTTCTAACAGATTACCCAGAGGCAAATATTGTTAATTTAGATTTACTCACTTATGCCGGTAATTTGGAAAATTTATCCGATGTAATAAATCATCCAAATTATCATTTTGTTCAAGGAGATATAGCTGATGAAGAACTTGTAAATAATTTGTTTGCCAAATTTCAGTTTACAGGTGTAGTTCATTTGGCGGCAGAGTCACATGTTGATCGATCAATAAAAGAACCATTAGCTTTTGCGCGAACGAATATTATGGGTACAATGGTTCTTTTGAATGCCTTTAAGAATTTATGGAAGAATGATTGGGAAGGAAAAAGATTCTATCACATTAGTACAGATGAAGTGTATGGAACTTTAGGAGAAACAGGTTTGTTTACAGAATCTACTCCTTATGATCCCAATTCACCCTATTCTGCAAGTAAAGCGAGTTCTGATCATTTTGTAAGGGCCTACGGTGAGACTTATGGCTTGCCTTATGTTATAAGTAATTGCTCTAATAATTATGGACCTAATCAGTATCCAGAAAAGTTAATCCCTCTTTTCATCAATAATATCATCGAGAATAAGTCTCTGCCTGTTTATGGTGATGGAAAATACACGAGGGATTGGTTGTATGTAATTGATCATGCAAGGGCAATATCATTATTGTTTGATAAAGCCACGAATGGGGAGACTTATAATATCGGTGGGTTCAATGAATGGCAGAATATTGATCTTATAAAGGAATTGTGCAAGCAAATGGATAAGTGTTTAGAGCGTACACCTGGTGAGAGTGAGAAGTTAATCACTTTTGTGAAAGACAGACCCGGTCATGATTTACGCTATGCCATTGATGCCTCTAAAATTAATAAGGATTTTGGTTGGAAACCATCAGTTACCTTTGAAGAAGGCTTGGCTAAAACCTTGGATTGGTATATGAAGAATGAGGATTGGTTAGCTTCTTTAAGAAAGAGAAAAGTTGAGTTGTAACTATAAAACCTAAAAGCATGAAAGGAATTATATTAGCGGGAGGATCAGGTACAAGGCTACACCCCTTAACAATGGCTGTAAGTAAACAGCTTTTACCCATTTATGATAAGCCGATGATCTATTATCCGCTATCAGTATTAATGTTGGCAGGAATTAGGGAAATATTAATTATTTCGACACCACATGACCTTCCGAATTTTGAAAAATTATTAGGTGATGGTAGTCAATTTGGGGTTCAATTAAGTTACAAAGTTCAACCGAGTCCTGATGGTTTAGCACAAGCTTTTATTCTAGGAGAAGAGTTTATTGGACAGGAAGATGTTTGTCTCGTTTTAGGTGACAATATTTTCTATGGTGCTGGTTTACAAAAATTACTTAGTGACTCTGTTCAAACTGTAAAACAAGAACAAAAAGCAGTTGTTTTTGGTAATTATGTAAATGATCCTGAAAGATATGGCGTTGCAGAATTTGATGAGAACAGAAATGTAATCAGTTTAGAAGAGAAACCAAAGCAGCCAAAATCAAACTACGCTGTTGTAGGTTTGTATTTTTATCCAAACTCTGTAATAGAAATAGCAAAAGATGTAAAACCATCAGATCGAGGAGAATTAGAAATTACGACTGTAAACCAAAGCTATCTTCACCAAGAAAATTTAAAAATGCAAATTTTAAGTAGAGGATTCGCATGGTTGGATACTGGAACTCATGAAGCTTTAACAGAGGCCACGGAGTTTGTAAAAGCAGTAGAGAAACGAACAGGGTTAAAAATTGCTTGTTTAGAAGAGATAGCATTAAATTACAAATGGATAACTAAAGAAAGCGTAGAAGAAAACCTAAAAGGAATGAAGGGTGACTACTTTGACTACATAAAAAAAATTACGCTTAAATAAATGTCGCTAAAAAAACAAACATTCTCAGGTGTATTCTGGACTTTCGTTGATACGTTTCTAGTACGTGGATTAACATTCTTAGCAATGGTTTTGTTGGCGAGATGGTTAGGACCAAAGGATTTTGGTTTAGTAGGAATGATCGCAGTTTTTATTGCAATTGGAACTACATTGACTGATAGCGGTTTAACTAACTCTCTAATTAGAACAAAGGATCCTGATCAAGGTGATTATTCAACGGTGTTTTATGTGAATATTGTGATGAGTTGCTCAGTCTATACCATTATATACTTTTCAGCACCTGGAATTGCACATTTTTTTGATCAGAAAGTTCTTATCGATATTATTAGAGTTTATTCCTTACTTTTTATTGTGCTCGCTTTTTCAGCTGTTCAATTGGCAATTTTTACAAGAGATATGGAATTTAAAACAATAACCAAGGTCAATACACCAAGTACAATAATCGGTGTGTCTATTGGTCTGTATTTGGGATACAATGGTTATGGGGTTTGGAGTATAGTTTGGATGTATCTTAGTACTCAACTTGTAAAAGCGGCGTTACTTTGGTTATTTTCTAGTTGGAAACCAAAGCTTCTTTTTTCAAAAGAAAAGTTTATTTACCACTACAATTTTGGTTACAAATTACTTCTGTCTGCTTTGATAGATACTATCTTTAAAAATAGTTACAACATATTAATTGGGAAGTATTTCTCTGCCCAAACTTTGGGGTTTTACGAGCGAGCAAAACAATTTGGAGAATATCCATCTTCCACGTTGACGAATGTGCTTAGTAAAGTAAGTTATCCTATGCTTTCAAAAATTCAAGATGATTCAAAACGGCTTGAGACTTCTTACAAAAAGCTGATTAGAGTTTCATTTTTCGTAATTGCGCCTTTAATGTTAGGAACTGCGGCAGTTGCTAAGCCACTCTTTTTATTGGTTTTAGGACAAGAATGGTTGCCTGCAGTTGTGTTTTTCCAGATACTTAGTTTAGCGATGATGCTTTATCCCATCCATGCATTTAACCTTAATATATTGAAAGTTTATGGTAGAAGTGATTTGTTTTTAAAATTAGAGATTATCAAAAAAAGTATTATAACAGTCTCTATAATAGTCGCATTTCAATTTGGAGTTTTAGGATTAGTGTGGTCAAGTGTATTTACATCATTTGCCTCATTAGGCATTAATATGTTTTATTCAAGTCGATTAATAAACTACCCTGTATTCGTACAGTTAAAAGATCTTGGTCAAATATTTATAACCACTATTTTAACAGCGTTAGCGATGTATAGCTTAACAGTTCTTTTACCTAAAGAACAACTGGAATTACAAGTTGTTTTAGCATCTATCTTCGGTGCGTTACTTTATATTTGTATCAACTATGTAAATAAAAAAAGTCCATTACATGAAGCTGTGTCACTTTACAAAACAAGAAACCAATGATTCCTGTTACTAAGCCCTTTTTACCTCCGAAAGAGGAATACCTAGAGTATATTTCAACAGTTTGGGATACACAATGGCTCACCAATATGGGTCCGTTGTCTGTTCAACTAGAGGATAAGCTTTCTAATTTTTTAAAGTTAGAAAACTTACTCTATGTAACCAATGGAACAATTGCCTTACAAATGGCGATTAAAGCCTTGAATTTAGGTGGTGAGATTATTACTACACCATTTTCATTCATAGCTACCACCAGTAGTATTGTTTGGGAAGGTTGTACTCCTGTTTTTGTTGATATTGATGAAAATTCTTTAAACATCGATCCTAAGAAAATAGAAGAAGCCATTACTGAAAAAACAACGGCCATATTAGCAACCCATGTCTATGGTAATCCTTGCGATGTAGTAGCGATTGAAGAAATTGCAAAAAAGCACAAGTTAAAGGTGATATATGATGGTGCCCACGCATTTGGGGTGGAGATAAATGATAGATCGATTTTTGAATATGGGGATATTAGTATTTGTAGCCTACACGCTACAAAACTTTATCACTCCACAGAGGGTGGATTAATCATCACCAAAGATCAAAAATTATATTCAAAACTCAAGTCTATGCGAAATTTTGGTTTTGCCGGACCTGAATCTTTCAGTGAGTTGGGTATAAATGGGAAGAACTCGGAGTTTCATGCGGCAATGGGGCTCGCAAATTTGCCTTATATAGAAGGTATTATTCAAAAAAGAGGAGAATTATCAGCAAGATATGATGCTAATTTAGCCGAGTTTAAGTCGAGGAAGCCTCAATGGTATCATCAAACTTTGCAAAATTATGCATATTATCCTATTGTTTTAGAATCAGAAGCCTTGCTTTTAAAGTGCTCTGATTTTCTCAAAAAAAGAGAAATATTTGTTAGGCGATACTTTTACCCTTCACTAGCAACTTCTCTTCCATACCTTCCGAATAAGTCGCTAAATATTACCGATGATGTTTCTAAACGAGTTTTATGTCTTCCTTTGTATGTAGATTTAACTATTGCAGAGATAGATATGATATGTAGTTTAATGTTAAAATGTACTGATTAATTAGGGTTAGGTTTCCTTTAAAATCTTTTTTAGAAAATGAAAAAATTGTTACTACTAGGAGGTCTTAGATATTTAGTACCGGTAATACAAAAAGCGAAAGCCTTAGGGTATTATGTTATTACTTGTGACTATTTGCCAAGTAATATTGCACATAAGTACTCGGATGAGTACCATAACGTGAGTGTTACAGATAAAGAAGCTGTATTGCAATTAGCTAGTTCACTTAAAATTGATGGGATTTTGTCTTTTGCTGTTGATCCCGGAGTAACTACTGCAGCCTACGTTTGTGAAAAATTGAATTTACCAAGTTCAGGGCCGTATGAGTCAATAAGGATTCTTCAAAATAAAGGGTTGTTTAGAGAATTCCTAGAGAAACATGGCTTTAACGTACCTAAATCAAGAAGTTATAAAATAAAGGATGAAGCATTAGTATCATTTGACGAATTTGATTTGCCTGTTATTGTCAAACCAGTAGACTCTGCAGGTAGCAAAGGTGTTTCAAAGGTAGAAAGAAAAGAGGAATTGGATGAGGCAATCGAACATGCGCTTTCAAACTCACCTTCTAATACATTTATAATAGAAGATTTTTTAGAATGTAAGTCATATTCATCGGATACTGATTGTTTCTCCATAGATGGTGAGTTTAGGTTTATATCTTTTTCAAACCAAAGGTTTGATAAAAATTCGCCAAACCCATACACCCCTTCGGCATATAGTTGGCCTTCATCTATTTCTTCTAAAAATCAAGAGGAACTCAAAAGAGAACTTCAACGATTAGTAAGTTTGTTGAAAATGAGGACTTCTATATATAATGTTGAAGTTAGAGAGACCACAAATAACAAGGCTTACATAATGGAAATTTCACCTAGAGGTGGAGGGAATAGATTGGCTGAAATGATAGAGTATGCTACGGGGGTAGATTTGATTACTTGTTCGATCCAGGCAGCTTTAGGGGAACCTATATCGGTTATTGAGCAGCCAAAATATAATGGTAATTGGGCTGAAATAATTTTGTATAGTAATAAAGCAGGATTGTTTCATGAAGTTATTATTGATAAGCGCATACAGGAGAATGTTGTTGAATTGGATTTGTGGATTAAAAAAGGTGAGGTCGTAAATGCTTTTACCGGTGCAAACGAGGCTATTGGAACTTTGGTTTTAAAGTTTGATAATCCTATTACATTGGAATCGATAGTTTCTGATTATACAAATTATATTGAAGTAGTGGTTAATTAATCGAGTAAAATGAAAGCTATAGGTGGATATTTTGAATTAGAACTTTCAAATAATAAAGAGTATCATAGTAATGCGATTTGTCTTAATTCTGGGCGAAATGCTTTTGAATATATCCTTAGAGCAAAGGAATATAAAAAAGTCTATTTACCGTATTATACATGCGAGGTAATGCTAGAACCAATTGAGAAATTAAACATAGAAATTGAGTTTTATTCTATAAATGAAAAGTTTACACCAATATTTGATTTTACTCAGCTAGGAAAAACAGATGTCTTTGTCTATACAAATTATTTCGGAATTTGTGATAAACAAGTTTTAAAGTTAAGTAAAGAGGTTGATAATCTAATAGTGGACAATTCACAAGCGTTTTATTCTATCCCTTTACCAAATATAGATACTTTTTACTCTCCTCGAAAATTTTTCGGGTTGGCAGATGGTGCTTATCTTTTTACTGATAAGAAGCTAAATCTGAATATCAAACAAGATATATCCATGCACAGAGTTCAACATCTTTTAGGGAGGATAGAGAAAGGGGCTGAAGAGTATTATAAGTTCTTTCAGGAAAATGACAATAAATTAAAGAATCAGCCTATAAAAAGAATGTCCGAGTTAACAAAAAGGATGTTAAAAAGTATTGACTATGATGATGTAGCTTATAAACGGCGAACTAACTTTAAGACGATACATAATATTTTAAAAGAGTTTAATAATTTAACATTTAATCTAGAAAATACCTCGGTTCCCATGGTGTATCCATTTTGGATTTCAAACGGATCTGAATTGAAAAAAGTTTTAATAAATAATAAAGTGTTTACATCTACATATTGGGAGAATGTTAAGGATTGGACGTCTTCAGGAACTTTAGAATATGAATTTACAGAGAACGTGCTTTTTATACCTATAGATCAAAGGTATAATGAAAAAGATCTTTTGCTTATCGTAGATTTACTAGGTCTAGAAAAAGGTAGAATTACAAGTGCATAATTTATGTTAGACTCATATTTCTTTATTCCCGGAGATAAAAAAAAGTATATTGATAAAATAGAAAGCATTCCATCTGATTTTCTTGTTGTCGATTTGGAGGATTCGGTACCTGTAAAATCTAAAGGTTTGGCGCAGGAGTTAGCTTTGAAAGTAGCGATTAAAGATAACTACTACATTAGAATTCCATTTTTTGAAAACAGATATACAGATGAAGAATTAAAAAAGCTCATCCTCCATTATGAGGGAAGGATTGCAGTTCCAAAAGTAAATGATGTTGATGAGATTTATAGAATAAAAACTTTAGCGCCTGATTTAAAGTTGAAGATGATTATTCTGGTTGAAACACCGAGGTGTCTAATTAATATTAAGGAAATTTTTGATCAGTTCTCAACGGACATACACGGTGTTACATTTGGGAGTCATGACTTTTGTTCCTTAACAGGAATTAAACCTACTGAGGAAAATATCAATACATACAAAAGAGATCTTGTGTTGTACACCAAAGCATATAATGTGAAATTTATAGACGGTGTAAATTTGGATTTAAGTAATTTCTCTCAATTCAGAAAAGAGTGTGTTTCTGCTTTTGAAATGGGGATGGAGGGTAAGTTTTTAATCCATCCAATGCAACTCGATAAACTTAAAGAAATAGAATATTTTACAAAGGATGAAATGATGGAGATCAAGGAAGTATATGAGCATATAAAATCAATTCCTTCTGATTCCATTGAAGTTTATAAAATAAATGGAAAGGTGTATGAGAAACCACACCTTTTAAGAATCAAAAAAATAATGTCTAAGCTAGACCCAAAAAAATAAATGATATGGAAGCAAATGAAATGGGAAACTATTTTGAAGACTTTGTTGTCGGTGAAGTTATACAACACAGTCAAACAAAAACTATCTTTGAGTCAGACAACAATCTTTTTTCATTGTTAACAATGAATCATCACCCAGTCCACCTTAACTCGGACTATGCAGAACAAAAACAACACGGAAAAATATTAGTAGTTGGTACTTTAGTCTTTAGTGTTGCTGTTGGAATTACAGTGATGGATATTAGTGGTAAAGCAGTGGCCAATTTAGAATATGAATCTGTGCAGCATCTCAACCCAGTACATATCAATGATACGTTATATGTTAGAACAAAAGTTTTGGATAAATGGGAGACCTCAAAAGGAGACAGAGGGGTGGTTTATGTAGAGACATTTGCAAAGAATCAACATGGTGTTGATGTTTTATCATTTAGACGTAAAGTTTTAATTTCTAAGAAATAATGGAGGTGAATGATTTACTACTGAGAAGTTTAATGTTTGTGCCGAGTCACAATGAAAAATTAATGGATAGCGCTGCTAAGTCAAATGCAGATGTTTTGCTACTTGACGTAGAAGATTCTGTGCAACCATTTAACAATAAACAAATCGCTAGAGATACTATTTTAAAATACATCCAAGCCAATACTTTTAAGAATAAGAGAATATTTCCTAGGGTTAACGATAGGGAAAGTGGAGAATTATTAAAAGATGTATTTCAATTGACGGTTGATGGAATCAACGGGTTTATGTATCCTAAAGCTAAACGAGGAGAAGACATCTATTTCTTCGATAAACTACTTGAAACCATTGAATATGAAAAAGGAATTCCGGTAGGTACTTTTAAAATAATTCCATTAATAGAAACAGCATCGGCTGTAATGAATGTTCAAGAAATTTGTACGGCTTCTCCAAGAGTTATAGCAATTGCATATGGATCAGAGGATTTTGTTACAGATTTAGAAGGGATTCATGATTTAGAACACCAAAGTTTATTCACACCAAGGGCTATGATTGCCATGGGTGCAAGAGCGGCTGGTGTAATTCCTATAGATACTGTTCACGTTAGGGTGCATGATTTGGAAGATTTGGAGAAAAATCTAAAAATTTCAAAAAACTTGGGCTTTGAAGGAATGTTGGTCTTAAACCCTAAAGAAATCCCACTGGTTCATCAATATTATTCTCCAACGAAACAAGAAGTTGAGGATGCTAAAGCTATGCTTTCTATGGCTGACCAAGCTAAGAAAGAAGGTGAAGGAGTAGCAATAATAAACGGAAAATTTATTGGTCCTCCAATGATTAAAGCAGCTAAAAAAACGCTTATTAAAGAATCATTAATAAACAGAGGTAAGGGCGTTTGATAAGGTCAATAGAGACTTCTTCGCGTGAAACGTCTTTTATTCGATCCCATAGAACTCGGGTATTGTCAAAGGAAAAATAGATTATTCTACAAATTATAAAACAAATGATATGAAAACGAAAGTAATCGTTATAGGAGGAAAAGGAGGGGCTGTAGTTGTTGGAGAACAGATTTATGATGCTCAAATGAAAGGTGCTAATGTAGAGTTTTTAGGTTATGCTTTTGATGATGAAAGTTTTGGTACTGAAATTAATGGTTTTCCGATTGTAGCAAAAACGAAAGAGGTGTATTCGAAATTTAAGGATGATGAAGATGTCAAGTTTATTTTTCAGCTGTATAGACCTGATTTAATGAATGAAAGAATTGACCTGTTAAAAAGTTATCACATACCTGAGGATAGATTTTATACATTTATTCACCCATCATGTGTGGTTTCTCCAAGCGCGAAAATTGGTGTTGGAGTGGCTATAATGGCCAATAGCGTTGTTAATTCTAATGTGGTTATTGGTAATCATTGTACAATTCACTCCAATTCATTAATAGGTCATGATACCAAAATGGGTAATTACAATTTCGTAGCGGCTCATAATGTAATTGGTAGCAATAATAATATAGGAAGGGCTAATTTTTTAGGACTTAATTCTACGTTTAATAATTATCTGAATATTGGGGACAATTGTTTTGTGGGTATGGCCTCAAATGTTATAAAATCGATTCCTGATAATGTTAAGGTTTACGGCAACCCAGCCAAGCCTTTTACCAGTAAAATTAAAGCACTTTAAATGGAGGGCAAATTCAATAT
Organism: Lishizhenia tianjinensis; assembly: GCF_900116425.1. GTDB lineage: Bacteria > Bacteroidota > Bacteroidia > Flavobacteriales_D > Crocinitomicaceae > Lishizhenia > Lishizhenia tianjinensis. The sequence continues at coordinate 56,775 of NZ_FPAS01000002.1, forward strand.
CAGTTATTAATGGATAAATTAAAAGTTCTACATATACACACAGATAAAAAATTTGTTGGTGCTTATCTTAATTTTGAAGGAGATAACTTTAGCAATAAGTCAATAATTATTAGCGAAAACAACACGTTAGAGTTACCGAATATTCAGATTTTTAGCAAATTTGATTTAGACGAAATAGTTAAGCTGTGTAATCAATTTGATGTGGTTGTGTTGTACAATCTTGACGTAGTCAAAAGTAAAATAGCTTTAAAAATTTCAACTGATATTAAAATTATTTGGAGGTTTTTTGGAACGGAATTGTATAGTCTAAAATACCTCAGCTACATTAGCAAAGAAGGCTTCCTAAAGGGGCATACTTTCAAACAAAAGGTAAAAAGTAAGTTGAAAGAATATCGTTTTCTTCAAAGCTTTAATAGTCTTATTAATAGAAAAGAAAATCCATATAGATTGTTCTTTAAAGCGATTGAACGCATTAATTTTATTTTAGTTATTAGCAAAGAAGAGTATGGTTATCTGAAAAGTGTTTGGCCAACGATTCCTGCTTTTATTAAGGCGCCACCTGTAAGTTATTCAAAGGAAGTTGAAGCTATTAATTATGAGGAAAAAAATGCTCAAAATAAACCGAGAATTATTGTGGGAAATAGCCGATCAAAGTATAATAATCATCTAGATATTCTAAATATAATTGAAAAATATTCAACGAAGCATAACTATAACTTTAAGTTGTTTTTTAGTTATGGAAAAGAAGATATTTACTCACAACGAATTACGAAGGAAGTTTCGAACAAGCCCTACTTTGAATTAATAACAGACTTTCTCTCTAAAGAAGATTTTAACAGCACCTATAATGGTTCATCTGCACTGGTCATTAATAGTTTTCGTCAATTAGCAGGTGCAAACATTATATTAGCCCTCGAGAAAGGGCTCAAAGTATATTTAAATGATAAGAACATTCATAAAAATTGGCTGATTAATGAAGGGTTTAAAATATTTTCAATAGCTGAATTTGAGGAAGATCTTAAAAATAACAAGCTCTTCTACGATGAAGAAACAGCAAAACACAATAATCAGAATCTTAAAACATTCATCAATAGATACACCAAGGAAGATTTTCAAATCAACGTTAAGAATTTAATGTAAGTACAAATTTACGCTGAATCAAAAATTGAAAATATATACATGAATCTAGCTAATTACATATTTTACATTTTACTTTTTGTAGGATTCTTTCTTCCTACCAATAGTAACATGTATATTCCCCTTCCTGGAGTTCTACTAAAAGTAAATGAATTAGCATTCCTATTGCTTCCCGTAATTAACCTTTTTTGTAAATCCAATATTGCAAAGCATAAAATTGATAATAAACTTAGAAAAAATATATTCTTTATTTTAATAACGGTTCTAATCACAGAATTTGTATTGAAACCATTTCTATTCGGTCAATCCGTAGGAGATTCATTTAAGTCATTTAGAATTGGCCTCCCTCTATTCGCTTCATTACTAATATTGTATCAAGGCATAAGAGTAAATGTAAGAACATTTTGGAAGGTTTTATTATTTGCAATAGGAATTTCAGTTCTTTTGTCCGTTCTATCTATATTCATCTATTTACCCATTTATTATAAAGCTGACGAAGAGAATGTACTTAATATGCTGCAAGGAAGGATAGTGAATTCAAATGGATCATTTGGAATTATAGGGTTATATCTTTTGTTTGCCGATAAAGAAAAATGGTATAATGAAGGAAAGCTAGTGAAAATCGTTTCTGTCTTAAGTGTTATTGCCCTAATTCTAACATTTAACAGAACCTATTTGGCACTTTTAGCATTAGAATTATTGTATTTAACTTACAAGTCGTTCTCCTTAAATACACTAAAGCGCTTAGTGGTCTTAACAACAATGTTTTTAGCGGTAATTTCATATTCTTATTATAACTTTGGTATGATTAGAAGGCAAATGGATAAAAGAATTCTATCAATAATAAATAGTGAGGTAAGCATTCATGAGTCTACAATAAAGGGTAATAGGGATATGATTTATGAAGGTATTCGATTAAGGATTGATGAAAATTACTGGTTGATAGGATTACCTTATAAAATTCCCATCTTTATTCGGCCTTCTATGTATGGAAAAGAATCTCAAGAACTAAGAAAGACGGATACTTCGATTATAAATGTTTTATTACGTTATGGAGTTATACCACTAATCTTAATTACCCTTGTGTTTAATTTACTCATAAAAAGAGATAAAAATTATGGGTTTAAAACAGTATTTATAATATACCTTCTTGCTTCTTTAAATACAGACTCACTTGTTGGACAAAATGCCATCTTTTTTCTAATTCTTTTTTTTATAATCAGAAACTCATTTATAAATGAAAAAAATAGTTTTTATAGCCAAAACAGATCTTAATACAGACGGAAGAATTTTAAATCAATTAAAGATTTTAGAAAATACGTACCCTGAACAACTTATTGACTTTATATTGCTCCCAGATAAACCATTAAAAATAAGTTGTGGTGACAATGTAAAAATGCATATAATAAATACTCAATTTAGAAACAATAAGTTCTTGAGAGTATTTACTGTTCTTGAGTTTATTGTGAAGTCTTTATATCTATTATTTAAACTTAAACCTCATATTCTTCACGCTCAAGATACGGCTATAGTTCAACCTGTTATATTATATAAATTTTTTAGAGGTTCAACGTTTAAATTAATTTATGATGATCATGAAATTCCTAATGAAAATGAAAGATTTACAAAAAGAATTTTAAATAAAATTGAGGAATTGGTCTTAAAAAAAGCTGATCATAATATATTTGCTAATGAAGAAAGAATGGAGGTTTTAAGGAAAGAACTTTCACTAAAGACAAATTGTAGTTACTTTCTAAACCTACCTTATTTTGATGATGAGGAAAGTTCTATAGAATTAAGTGAAAATGATAAAAACTCATTAAATGAACTTGATAATTCAATTCGCAAAGGTTGTAAGTTTATAGTTCATCAAGGAGTTTTAAGAATTGAAAGAGGAGAGGAGAGGCTTGCCGAGTTGAGTAGAATTTTACCAGAAAAGTACAAAATATTATTACTTGGCGGGAACGAAATCGAATATGAAAAATTTATTGAAAAATATAAACTTGATAAGGCAAAGTTTTATTTTAGAGGAAGCGTAAATTATTTATTTTTACCAAAATATTGGGAACGTGGTATAGCGAGTATCGTAATGTATTTACCTACTTACATTAACAACAGATTGTGTGCTCCCAATCGTTTTTATATTTCAATACAAAAAGGCTTGCCTGTAATAGTAAACAAAAACAATCCCGTTTTGTCAAATTTTATTGAAAAATATCACTGTGGAACATATATTGAAGATCTAAATGCTACAAATATCTCTAGAAGCATTGAAAATCTTAAAATTAAAGAGGATATGTTTAAATCACTGAAGAAGAAACAAGTCGAAGATTTTCTTAATGCTTATAGGTAAATAAAACGAACTTGTTTTTCGAAGTGAACCTTAGTAATCTTGTGAAAAAGTTGATTCTTGTTAAAATGTAATCTTAATCGAGTTTTAAACATCATCCAATAGTCTCCTCTTTTGTAGCACTAACAACAATAAATTTATGACAAATGTTTTGAAAAATTATAATTACAAAATAGACAGATATTCATTAGCGGATAAGGTCTAAAAGATAATTAATTAGAAACAAAATCTTTAATTTAAATGTGCTTGGTTTAATAGCCCCGACGAGATTATGAAGAGCTGTTTTGTTGTGGGTAATGGGTTGAAAGTTAGGTTTTACTTTAAAGAAAACAGCAAATTAAATTAGAAATTGTATTATAGGTTTTGAGGTATAATCACGATCTTGATCCAATACAAGTATAAATAACAAACACATATTTAAGAATGATGCTTCACTTGACAAACGATTATGCTGGATCTCAGGTATATAAGAATCTAATTTGTGAATTAGATAAGTACGGTGTTCAACAAACAATATATTCTCCTATAAGAAATGTAGAGAGTATAGATAAAAATAAAGTAAAGTTAAGCACAGAAGGATCGAAGATTATTTATAGTCATATTCTTAATACTCATACCGATCGAGCATTCTACAAACGGAAAGTAAAGAAGATTTTAACCGATGTAGAAGCCAAAATAGATTTTCAATCAATAGAATGTGTTCACGCACACACTTGGTATAGCGATGGGGGAGTGGCTTATGAGTTGTATAAAAAATATAACATTCCGTACATAATAGCAATAAGAAATACTGATTTAAACTTGTTTTGGAAACTGCCGCATTTAAAAAAATATGGCTTGGATATTTTAAAAAATGCCTCTCGAATTATTTTAATTTCAAAAATATATGAGAATAGAATTTTGCTTGATCAAAAAATAAACCCAATTATAACTTCGAAATATAATGTTATTCCAAATGGAATTGATGATTATTGGGTTAGAAATAGAGAATGCAACAAGCAAAAAGTCAGCGATACACCTCAATTACTTTTTATTGGTAAGTTTTCGAGGGTTAAAAATGTTACGACATTAATACATGCTGTTGAATACTTGGAACAAAATGGTATAATCTGTGAGCTTAATCTAGTAGGTGGTGGAGGTAAACAAGAAGTTAAGGTATTAGATTATATTAAAAATAAAAGGAACATCACCTATCACGGAAAAATAATGGATAAGGATCGTCTCAAAGAGTTTTATAGAAATGCCGATATTTTCACAATGCCCTCTAAATCCGAAACTTTCGGATTAGTCTATTTAGAGGCATTATCGCAAGGTATTCCTGTGGTTTTTACCAAAAATGAAGGAATCGATGGACTCTACAGTAACAAAATTGGAGAGGCTGTGGATTGTAATAGTGCTCAAAATATAGCCGAAGGAATTAAAAAAATTATTTTGAATTATGATGAATATAGTTTTGATTATAACACAATAACATTGAATCATGACTGGAAGGAAATCGCTTTAGAATATCTGGATATCTATACGACATTAAAAAATGAAAAATAGACTTTGTGACTTTTAAGGTTGTTTGTCTTGTGTCAAATAATACTAAAACAATAATTCAATTTTAATTATGAAAATTTTATTAATTCATCAATACTTTCTAGAACTCGATGATGCGGGAGGTTCCAGATGGAACGAAATGGCTGAAACTTGGACGAGTTTAGGACATGAAGTAACTGTAATAGGGGGGATGATGCATCCTAACGGTTCTGAGAAAAGGCTAGAATATAAAGGCAAACATTTCGTTAGAAAGCAGCATGGTAAAGTAAATATACTCAGGTGCCACGTGTCAGAAAGTTATAATTCTAGTTTTACTGGACGTTTATGGGGTTACTTCTCATTCATGTTTTCTTCACTTTGGGGAGGCCTATTTAAAGTAAAAGGAAAATATGATGTAGTACTTGTAACTTCACCTCCATTGTTTGTTGGTTTCAGTGGTTATATTGTTTCAAGGCTTAAAAGAATTCCTTTAGTTTTTGAAGTGAGAGATTTGTGGCCAGAATCAGCCATTGATACGGGAGTTCTTTCAAATAAAATGATTATCAAACTGGCATACTGGTTTGAGAAGTTCATTTATAAGAAATCAAAACTCATTAATGTATTGACTCCAGCTTTTTACAACACCTTAAAAGATAAAAAAGGGATTGCAGAAGAAAAACTTGCGATGATACCAAATGCTGCAGACTTTACTTTGTCAGAAAGAGTGTTGAATAATTTTGATAGGGATAAGTTTAGAAAGGAGCATGACTTGGAAGGAAAATTTGTACTTACTTATGTCGGGGCACATGGAGTTGCAAATCATTTGATTCAGGTGTTAGATGCGGCAGAGTTATTAAGAGATACAGCGGTTCTTTTCTTACTCATAGGTCAAGGAATGGAGAAAGAAAAGTTAATTAAAGAAGCTACAAAACGAAAACTTGAAAATGTTAGGTTTCTGGATCCTGTTCCAAAAGCCGAGGTATTTCAATATATCTTAGCTTCAGAAATGGGAATGAGCGTATTGAAAAAGGTAGATACATTCAAGACTATTTATTCTAACAAAACTTTCGATTATATGTCTTGTAAAACACCAATATTAATGGCTATTGATGGAGTTTCGAGAGAACTTTTGGAAAAGGCAGGTGCAGGAAGCTATGTAGAACCTGAAAATGCGGAAGCATTTAATTCTGTAATAAGGGAATACATAAAAAATCCAGAAAAACTAAAGATTCAAGGAGACAAGGGATATGCGTATGCAAAAGAAAATTTTGACAGGCGAAAATTGGCAAATAAATATTTAAGTTTAATAGAAAAAGTATGAATATTTTAATTTCTTCCGCTGGTAGAAGGGTTTCGTTAATAAGAGCTTTTCAGAAAGAATTGAAAATTTCAGGTTTGAAAGGTAAGGTATTTACTACAGATTTAAATCCCGCTTTATCTGCGGCTTGTCAAATTAGTGATAAGGCTTTTAAAGTCAGGAAAATATCTATGGAAGGGTCTGTAAATGAACTTTTGAATATTTGTCTCGAAAATATGGTTTCCTTAGTGGTACCAACTATTGATACAGAATTAAAAATTTTAGCCGAGAACAAAGAGTTATTTAGAGAGAAAGGCATAGAAATTTTAGTATCTGATTTAGATTTTGTCAATAGTTGTAGGGATAAACGAAAAATTCATGATTTCTTCGATAGTTTAGCTATTACAAGAGCTTTAGAATTTTCAAAAAACGACCTAAGATTTCCGGTTTTTGTGAAACCATATGATGGAAGTCGATCGCAAGGAGTATTTTTGTTTGAAAATATTAGTGAAATACCACATGAGGTTTTTCAAAATCCTAAAAACATGTATTTACAATATTTCAATAATAAGGATTATGATGAGTTTACTGTTGATATGTATTTCAATAGAAAAGCAAAATTAATTTGTTCTGTACCTCGTGAGCGTATATTTGTCCGTGATGGAGAAGTCAATAAGGGGTGTACTCGTAAAAATGAAATAGTAAATTATCTTAAGAAGAAATTTGATGGTATTTCAGGATTGCGAGGATGTATCACTTTACAAATCTTTAAACACAAAACGGAGGATAAATATTGTGCAATTGAAATTAATCCTAGATTCGGTGGAGGCTTCCCTCTGAGCTATAAAGCAAAAGCTAATTTTCCAAAATGGATCATCCATGAGTATTTATTGGGTGAACAAATAGATGAATATTTTGATGAATGGGAAGATAATTTACTGATGTTAAGGTATGATGATGAAGTTTTAGTGCACGGTTATGAGTAGTAAGAAGGATATAATCGTTTTTGACTTGGATGATACATTGTATCAGGAGTTAGAATTTGTAAAATCCGGGTTTTCTTTTGTTGCTAAGAAATTAGAAGGCGAAAACTCATTGACACTTTATTGTTGGATGCTTTCAAGATTTAGAAATAATTTAGATGTATTTGATCATTTATCTCAAGAATATGCGGTAAGTGTTGATCAACTTTTGAATTGGTACAGATATCATAATCCGAAAATATCAATTTCTCAAAGTACAAAGGCATTGTTGGAATATTTAAATGAAAGAAATTATTTACTAGCCGTCATTACGGATGGAAGGTCAAAAACTCAACGGAATAAATTAAAATCTTTAGGGATTGATAGGTATTTTTGTAAAATATTAATTTCAGAGGAGGTTGGCGCATCAAAACCTAGCTCTGTGGCATATAAGCTAATTGAAGAGGAATTTCCAAATATGACTTATTGGTACATTGGTGATAATACAAGTAAAGATTTCACATATCCAATTGCTAATAATTGGAACTCAATTCTTAAATTGGATAATGGCACAAACATTCATACAAATTCGTTTAAATATTTGGAGGTACTTAAAGAATTGAATTTAATTGTTAGTGAATTAGACGAATTAATTAAATATTTTTGAAAATGATCCCCTTATCGATACCACAACTCGAAGGAAACGAGTGGAAATATGTTAAAGATTGCATAGACACGGGTTGGATTTCTTCAGCAGGATCCTATGTAAATCAATTTGAACAAATGGTTGCCGAATATGCCGGTGCAAAATATGGGGTAGCCTGTATGAATGGTACGGTCGGTTTGCACATTGCTCAAATTTTGTCTGGAGTAACCCAAGACGACCATGTGTTGGTTCCTAACATTACTTTTATTGCTACTTTAAACGCAGTAAAATACACGGGAGCAACGCCAATTTTAATAGATGTAGATGCCAATAATTGGCAGATGGATTTAGATCTGTTGGAAGACTTTTTAAGTAACAGTACATCATCAAAGAGCATAGAAGGTGCAACCTTTACTTTTCACAATACTACAGGGAAACGCATCAAAGCGATTATGCCTGTACATGTTCTTGGAAATATGGGAGACATGGCCCGATTAAGTGAAATATGTGAAAAATATCATTTAGATATCATAGAGGATAGTACGGAAGCACTAGGCTCAATCTTTAAGGATAAGCATTCGGGGACTTTTGGTAAGTTTGGTGTATTTAGCTTCAATGGTAACAAAATCATTTCTACAGGTGGTGGTGGTGTAATCGTTACTGACGACAAAGAGTTGGCAGAGAAAGCCAAACATTTAACAACTCAAGCCAAGGTGAGTGCCATGGATTATATACACGATGAAATCGGTTACAATTACCGATTAGTAAATGTATTGGCCGCCATAGGTGTAGCACAAATGGAAACTTTTCCCAACCTATTGGAAAATAAGCGTAAGATGGATGCCTTTTATAGAAAGGAACTAGAAGGAGTTGGCGACATTATTTTTCAAGTGGTAGATGAAAGAGTAAATCCGAATTGTTGGTTGTTTACTTTCAAGACTTCTAAAATGAGAGAGCTCTTGGCTTATTTGAATGAAAATGGTGTTCAAAGTAGACCTTTCTGGATGCCGATGAATCAATTAGAGATGTTCAAAAAGGAAATTTATGTTTCAAGTGAAGATGTTTCTTCTAACATTTATAATACAAGTATTAGCATCCCAAGTTCTGCCGGGATTACATTAGAACAGCAAAAGACAGTTGTTTCAACGATAAAAGAATTTTATAAAACCCAGGGTTAGATAGTTGAAATTTTGCAGATTCAAGATATCGCGAATTTTCTTTTTACCCTCTTTCGAATAAGAAAAAATGAACTTAATTGACATCCCAAATTTCATCAAGGAATACATTACAAAACGACCAGAGAGTTTATTCGTCTCAGATATTGAGAAGAACAAAAAACTACTTTCTGAAAGAATTAAAGGAAAGTCCGTTTTGGTGATTGGTGGAGCTGGAACTATAGGCTCGTCGTATATTAAAGCTGTGTTGAAATTTGAACCAGCTAAATTATATGTGGTAGATACCAATGAAAATGGATTGACTGAATTAACTAGAACCCTACGATCAGATGCAAATCAATTTGTTCCTGAGGACTACAAGACCTATCCAATGAACTTTGGGGATCCTGTATTTAGAAAGATGTTCTTAGCGGAGGGGCCATTTGATATTGTGGCAAATTTTGCTGCACACAAGCACGTAAGAAGTGAAAAAGACAAGTACTCCATAGAAGCGATGATAGACAATAATGTCTTTAAAGCGAAAGAGTTTTTGGATTTATTATTAGAGTATAAACCAGAGCACTTCTTTTGTGTATCGACAGATAAGGCAGCGAATCCAGTTAATGTAATGGGAGCGAGTAAGAAATTGATGGAGGAGGTGATTATGGCCTATTCAGATCAATTGCAGATTACTACAGCGCGTTTTGCGAATGTGGCATTTTCGAATGGATCTTTGTTGGCAGGTTATGTAGAACGTCTATTTCAACATCAACCTATTTCTTGTCCGGCGGATGTAAAACGATTTTTCGTATCACCAGAGGAAAGTGGACAAATCTGTATGTTAGCATGTATGTTGGGAGAATCATCAGATATTTACTTTCCAAAATTGGCCGAAGAAGAGATGGTTTATTTCAAAGATATAACGCTTGACTTTTTTCAAGTATCTAATCGACCTATTGTAGAATGTAAGAATGAGCAAGAGGCTAAAGATAAGGCCTTGGTCATGACAGAAAAAGACCCTTATCCTGTTTACTTTTTTAATTCTGATACTTCTGGCGAAAAATTATACGAGGAATTCTATACAGACTCTGACAAAGTAGATTTTGAAAAGCACAATGCTCTAGGCGTAGTAAAGAACGCAAAGAAATTGGCTTTACCTCAAATAGAGGAAACAATCACTGATTTGAAAAAGTTGTTGAATTCAGGTGATTATGACAAGAGTGCCATAGTCGCCGTGTTGAAGAAATATTTACCCGACTTCGAGCACATAGAAACAGGAAAGAGCTTAGATCAAAAAATGTAAGATAAAGGATTCAATTTTTGAATTCTTGAATTGTTAAATCTTTGAATTAAAATAATGTATAAAATATTAAAACGCCTATCTGATATCCTAGTATCAGGAATCTGTATATTGATATTATCACCACTTTTAATACCTATTATGATAGGACTCAAATTAACAGGGGAAGGATATATTTGGTACCTACAAGAAAGAGTCGGCTACAAAAACGAGAAATTCAGCATTATAAAATTTGCTACTATGTTGAAAGACAGCCCAAATATGTCTGGTGGTGCTATTACAACAAAGAGGGATCCTCGTATAACCCCTATGGGTGGTTTTTTAAGGAAATCAAAAATTAATGAATTACCGCAGCTTATCAATATTTTCAAAGGAGATATGAGTGTTGTTGGACCAAGACCAGTGATGCAAGTTAGTTTTGACGCTTATCCAGATGAAGTACAAGAAGTGATATACAATGTACAACCAGGCTTAACGGGAATTGGTAGTATTATTTTCCGAGATGAGGAGGAATTAATCACTTTAGTTAAAGATAGAGGTGAGGATACCTGGGATTTTTACAAGAATAAGATTTATCCGTTTAAGGGTGAAGTTGAAAAGTGGTATCAATCCAACCAAGGGTTTGCAACAGATTTAAAAATTATATTTATTACGGCGTGGGTGATTCTATTTCCAAAAAGTGAAATTGTTTATAAAGCCTTTAAAGACCTCCCTGCACGTAAATTTTAAGAATAATCTTAATTTTAGCCCTAATAACGTCTTATTATGACCTATCAAGAACTGTTTTATTATCTAGGATTATTTGCGGGGAGCTTTACACTCACCTTCTTGTTGGTGCCCAAAATTTCTTTGGTCATGAATGCCAAAAAGATTTTGGATGATCCCAATGATAGGAGTTCACATAAAAAGGCCGTGCCTAATTTAGGAGGAATTGCTTTTTATATTGTATTGATGTTATCTTTCTTTTTTGTGGATAAACAAGATCAATATAATACCATCATTACTATACTTCCTGGTATTACCATTTTATTTATTTTAGGGTTAAAGGATGACTTGGTGGCCCTATCTCCTAGGACAAAATTGGGAGGACAATTTTTAGCATCCTTGTTTTTGGTATCTCAAGCCCAATTTAAAATCTATAATTTTCATGGTTTTTTAGGTATTCATGAGGTTCCTGAAATTGTAGCTATTCTAGTAAGTGTGTTCTTAGTACTAGCAATTATCAATGCCTTTAATTTAATTGACGGAATTGATGGTTTAGCCAGCATAGTGGCTTTAATCATCTTTGGGTCCTTTGCTGCGGCTTTCTTTTATGTAGGCAATGCCTTCTTGGGATCCATTTGTTTTGTGATGTGGGGAAGTTTGATTGCTTTTTTACGTTATAATCTATCTTCTGAAAAGAAGATCTTCATGGGAGATACAGGATCTATGCTCTTAGGTTTTGTGATTGCCATCATGTCCATACGTTTTGTGGATTTAATGAATTACGATACTTCATCTTTGATCTTAAGAAAGTACAATGTACCCTATATTTTGTTGGCCGTCTTAATCGTTCCCTTTTTTGATACTTTAAGGGTATTCGTTATACGCTTAATGAACAAACGTGGGCCCTTTTCACCTGACAGGAATCACATACACCATTTATTGATAGACTTCAGAGCCATGAGTCACGTAAGGGCAAGTATTTGGATAGGTTTGTGCAACTTGGTCATCATCATTTTGTTCACTTATTTTGCGACCTTTTTCAACCAGTGGTTCATGTTTTTAGGGACGAGTGTGCTTTGCGTGTGTGCAGTAGTTTATTTCTTTCTCATCAACAAAAACCGCGAAGCCATGCGTGTAAAAGTTAAAATGCGCAAGAAAAGCTAAGAATGTCTAGAGATTATCCTTATTTTCGCGAGTTCATACAAAGTCCTATACCGCAATGATTCAATTACAGCGCGCAATTTTAGTACTAATATTACTAGTACCTGTTTTATTCTCTTGTAAAACCAAACAGAAATTGGTTTATTTTCAAGGTCCTACGATAGACAGTTTAGCATCGAATTTTGAAACAACTTTAGAGGTGGATGATATTGTTTCTATTGTAGTTACAGCGGATGACCCTGAACAAGCTGTACAATTCAATTTTCCAGATGTTGGTGCTCGAAGTACACTGAACAATGGATATACTCAGGGAAACCCGGTTAGGAATGCCTATTTAATTAATAAGGAAGGGTATATTAATTTCCCTGTTTTGGGTAAAGTAAAAATAGGTGGCTTGGAGAGGACCAAAGCCGTTGAACTTCTTGAAAATAAAATTTCGGCGTACATCAATAACCCCGTGGTTCAAATGCAAATTGAGAATTTTAAAGTAACTGTTTTAGGAAATGTTTCAAGACCGGGAACGTTTAAAATACCAAACGAAAGAATTACTTTGTTAGAGGCAGTTGGTTTGGCGGGGGATTTGAAACTGACAGGAGTCCGTAAGAATGTTTTAGTTATTCGTGAGCAAAATGGCGTAAGATATGAGTATAGAGTAGATTTAACATCTAAGGAACTCTTCACCTCTCCAGTATATTACCTAAAACAGAACGATGTGATTTATGTTGAACCCAACATGGCGGCACGATCTCAATCAACTTTCTTTAGAAATAACAGTGGAGTATTCGTATCTATAGTTTCTGTAATCGTATCATCGATTTACTCAATCACAATCATAAGCAGCAATAATTAGTATGAATAATAGTGAGATACATGATGTTTCTTCTGAGGAAGAAGGGGTAAATATTAAAGATATTTTAGAGCGTTATTTATTTCATTGGAAATGGATAATGATGGCTATTATATTTTGTGTATGTATTGCCTACGTTTATTTGCGTTATACGAATCCCTTTTATGAGTCTAAGGCAACGGTCCTCATCAAAGATGATAAGGGAGGGGCTGGTTTTTCGGAAATGGACATGATGAAGGAACTCGGTTTCGGAGGAGGTTCTGGTAGTCTGGAAAATGAAATTGAAATTTACAAGTCGCGCAGTATATTAGAGAAAGTAGTACGTAACTTACAGATTAACAAGAGTGTTGTGGCTGTAGGAGATAGATCTGGCTTGGAGCGTGTAGAATTGTATCATAATTCACCCGTATACTTTGATTTTAAAATTACGGACAGTGTTGCTTTCACCAAGACTAAAGAATTTGAGCTTAAAATTCTTTCAACTGGAGAATATGAATTAAGAGGTGAGGGTGAAACGGAGTTAGCACCTATTAAAACTCAATATGATACTTGGAAAAATATTGGTATTGGTGAAATTCGAGTAATTAGAACAGAAAAGTACAATCCGGATTTACTAGGAAGGAAATATGTATTGCGCGTGGCTCCTGTAGAAAGAGTCGTAACAGGATTAAAGAAGCAATTGAATGTATCGGCAGTGAATAAGGATGCGGATATTTTGAGCCTATCTATCCAAGGAGAGGTCATTCAGAAGAACAATGATATCTTGAATGAAGTAATCAAGCAACACCGAAAGAATGCCATATTAGATAAGAACGAGGTGGCAGAAAACACCAGTAATTTTATCAACAAACGTTTGGAGTTGATTCAAGAGCAATTGACAGAGATAGAGAATGTGGGTGAAAAATTCAAAACGGATTATGGTTTAATGGATGTTGCTTCGGATGCACAAAAATTTTATGAGCAGCAAGCTGAGGCGGAAAAAGCAGTAACCCAAGCAGAGATTCAAGTCAACTTGGCGAACTACATGACGGAGTATTTGGTGGATTACAAAGATAACTTCGAAGTTTTATTGCCGGCCAACCTAGGGTTTGAAGATCAGGCCATCAATCAAATGACGGCCAAGTACAACGAGTTGGTCTTGGAAAGAAATGAACTATTAAAGTCTTCTTCTCCTATTAATGCGAACGTATTGCGCATAAACTCACAATTGGAGCAAATCAAGGCCAGTTTAGTAACCGGTTTGGATAATTTAAAGTCACGTTTAAAAATTCAATTAGGGATATTAAGAGATCAGAACAAGGATTATCAAAAGAAGATTGCTACCCTTCCGAAATTTGAAAAAGAATACAGAAGTATTTTACGTCAACAAGAAATAAAGGAAAGTTTGTATTTATTTCTTTTGCAAAAGCGTGAGGAAAGCGAAATTACCTTGGCATCTACCATCAGCAATGCTAAGCCTATAGACATGGCCTATTCAGATGGAATACCTGTAAGTCCGAAGAAAAAGATTGTATTCCTAGGCGCATTTCTATTGGGTATATTGATACCAGTTGGAATTATCTACTTGCGCGATTTATTGGATAATAAAATCCACGGTCAAGAAGACATAGAAAAACTGAATTTACCTTTTATTGGATCAGTTCCAATGAACGAGGAAAAAACGAAGATCATTACACAAAAAGATGCACGTAGTCCAATAGCAGAGGCATATAGAATCTTGCGTACGAATTTGAATTTTGTATTAGATAAAAACATAGAGGGCGGTAAGGTTATCTTCTCAACGTCTACCATACCTGGTGAAGGGAAAACTTTTACATCCTTGAATTTAGCCTACTCTTTATCCTTTACGGGTAAAAAGGTAGTAGTTGTTGGTTTGGATTTGCGTAAACCGAAATTGTTGGAATATGTAGACATGCCGCAAGGAAAAGGAGTTTCTGATTTCTTGGCAACCCCAGGTTTGAAATTGGATGCCATTACCCGTAAATCTCCGAATACGGAGAACTTGTACTACATTTCTTCGGGTTCTATTCCACCAAACCCATCTGAATTGTTGATGGAGGATCATTTGGGAGTTATGTTTGAAGAATTGCGTGCAAAATATGATTACGTTATCGTTGATACACCGCCAACAAGTTTAGTAGTTGATACAGTTTCAGCTGCGAAATATGCAGATGTGGTATTGTACGTTGCTAGAGCAAACTACCTAGACAAGCGTTTGTTGAAGTTCGCAAGTGATTTCTACAAGAATGGGAAATTAGGTAAAATGGCCATGATAGTTAATGGTGTGAAAACCAAAGGTCGTGGTTATGGTTATGGCTATGGATATGGTTACGGCTATGGCGTAGATTTCGACAATGATCAAAAGAAAGGAATTTTAGGATGGTTTAAGCGAAAGTCTTAATCCTTATATAGAATTAATTTGAAAAGCCTCGTTTAGTTAGCGGGGCTTTTTGCTTTTTAGTCAAAAGTGATAAGTGAAAAGTGACAAGTAGTCGTTAGTGAAAGTCCGCAATTTGAATGCTCTGTGACCTTTGTGAAATCTCTGCTTGCTTTGTGGTTAATACCACGCATTCTTCATGTTGCAATAATTTTTTTGAAATAAAGCTCTTTTTTGTTTTAGACTTCGTACTAGGGTTATGTTCATTTCTTTTCCATCGATGAAATTAAACGAACCAAAGAAAACGCTAGGCTTGGACGATTCAATGATTCAACAATTCAATAATCCAAATTTGATTGATTTGAAGAATTTGTAATTTAAACCACGCCTTAATTTTCTTGCTCTTTACTCACACTGTATGCTATTTTTACTCGCACTCACCACTGTCTTTAAATCTTTAAATGGCAAACTAAAAGTTTGTACTTAAATTTTTAAATCAATCCATCAAATCTTTCAAATCATCAAATTCCTCAAGTCGAAACGCATCTCCGCAAGTCTGACCACTATCTCTTAAGATACTATGATTTCACTCTATACTCTTTCTTTTTCTTGCTCAATTCTCAAACTGTATGCTGCTATTTGGGGTTCGAGGAACGAGAAGTATAGAAGGCCCTTACCCTTGAGACCATTTTATGCCTACTCTGTGACCTTTGTGAAATCTCTGCTTGCTTTGTGGTTAATACCACCCATTCGTTCTCTTGCTCTATACTCAAACCATGAACTGTCTCTGCTTATTGTTATTCTTTAAATCCTTAAATGATTCCCGCAGGGAAGAATTAAATTTTTAAATCTCTCAAGTTGGAACCACAACCTATCGAACATTCAAACAACCAAACCAAATAAACCACCTGCGAGAATCCACAGTTGACAAGTATTCCTTCATGTCCTATCTTTGAAACAAGCTAATCAACCTAACCTAGCCCAGACCTAAAAATTTATCTAACCTAACCAACGTAAAAGTAAAGCCTCGTCTAATCAGCGGGGCTTTTTACCATTTAGTCAAAAGTGATAAGTGAAAAGTGACAAGTAGTTGTTAGTGAAAGTCTGGAATTTGAATGCTTTGTGACCTTTGTGAGATCTCTGCATACTTTGTGGTTAAAACCACGCGTTCTTTCTTTTGCTTAATACAAAGACTATGAACTGTCTCTGCTCATTGTTATTCTTTAAATCCTTAAATAATTCACGCAGTGAAGTTTTAAATATTTGAATCTCTCAAGTTCCAACCTCAAGCCCTTCAAACAAAAGCACCCACTTGCGAGAATCCACAGTTGACAAGCGTTGGTTGTTGGTGTATCTTTGAAACAAGCTAATCAACCTAACCTAGCCCAGACCTAAAAACCTATCTAACCTAACCAATGTAAAAGTAAAGCCTCGTATAACCAGCGGGGCTTTTTACCTTTTAGTCAAAAGTGATAAGTGAAAAGTGATAAGTAGTTGTTAGCGAAAGTCTGGAATTTGAATGCTCTGTGACCTTTGTGAGATCTTTGCTTGCTTTGTGGTTAAACCCCAGAATATTTTTGCCGTGCATGATTCTTTTCTGTAAATACTTAAATAATTCCCGTAGGGAAGAATTAAATTTTTAAATCTCTCAAGTTGTAACCTCAAACCATCAAACAAAAGCACTCACCTGCGAGAATCTACAGTTGACAAGCGTTACTTCATGCTGTATCTTTGAAACAAGCTAATCAACCTAACCTAACCTAGCCTAAGACTAAAAAACTATCTAACCTAACCAATGTAAAAGTAAAGCCTCGTTTAATCAGCGGGGCTTTTTACCTTTTAGTCAAAAGTGATAAGTGATAAGTAGTTGTTAGCGAAAGTCTGGAATTTGAATGCTCTGTGACCTTTGTGAGATCTCTGCTTACTTTGTGGTTAAACCCCAGAATACTTTTGTCGTGCATGATTCTTTTCTTTAAATCTTTAAATAATTCACGCAGTGAAGACTTAAATTTTTAAATCTCTCTGGTTCCAACCTCAAACCTTAAAACAAGGAAACTTTCAACCCTTGGAAATATCTTTCCCCCATAGTACTGGACCCTGATTCGTTGAATTATTGAATCCTTGGTTCAATTATCCAGAAATCTATTTTATTTTTGGACAAAATCAATAGAAATGGCAAGAGTTTTAACAGGAATCCAAAGTACGGGTATTCCTCACATGGGGAATATATTGGGGGCAATTGCTCCAGCCGTAGAAATGGCAAACAGTGAAGACAATGATTCGTTGTTGTTTATTGCAGACATGCATTCATTAACACAAATTAAAGATGGTAGTGAATTACGTGAGAACACCTACGCTGTGGCTGCAACTTGGCTTGCTTTCGGACTAAATCCTGAAAAAACTATTTTTTACCGTCAAAGTGATATACCTGAGGTGACGGAATTGACGTGGTATTTAAGTTGTTTCTTTCCTTACCAACGTTTAACATTGGCGCACTCTTTCAAAGACAAAGCCGATCGCTTAAGTGATGTGAATGCAGGTTTGTTTAACTACCCAATGTTAATGGCAGCAGATATCTTGTTGTATGATGCCGAAATTATTCCTGTAGGGAAAGATCAATTGCAGCACATAGAGATAACACGTGATGTAGCGTCTCGTTTCAATAACATCAATGGGGAGGTATTTGTACTTCCTGAGGCTAAAACGAGTGAGGAAGCGAAGATTATCCCAGGTACGGATGGACACAAAATGAGTAAATCCAGAAATAACTTTATCAATATTTTCCAGACGGATAAGAAATTGAGAAAGCAAGTGATGGGAATAGAAACGGATAGTAAAGGTTTGGAAGAACCAAAAGATCCGGATACTTGTAATGCTTTTGCTTTGTATAAGTTGTTGGGAACACCAGAGCAAATTGAAGCGATGAGAGCAAAGTATGAAGGTGGAAACTATGGTTACGGTCATGCTAAACAGGAATTGTTTGAATTGATTTGTGATAAGTTTGCCCATGAACGTGAACGCTTTGCTTATTTAATGGATAATAAACACGAAATCGACGAAGCTTTGTCCATTGGTGCAGAAAAAGCTAGAAAGATAGCTAGTGCCACCTTAAAACGCGTCAGAGCGAAAGTAGGATATTAGTTAAATGAAGAGTTAAGAATTGTGAATTAAGAATTCCGGGAATGGAATTGTAAATATATCCCTTGCCTTTTGGTGAGGGATTTTTGCTTTTTAGTCAGAGGAGATAAGAGAGATGTGGAAAACAATTATTCGTAAACTTCGTCTTCCCTCAGCACGGCGCAATAAACGAACCAAATAAAACACTAGGCTTGGAAAATTCAAAGATTCAAAGATTTAAAGATTTAAATTTGATTGATTTGAGGAATTTGTAATTTAAACCACGCCTAAACTTTCTTGCTCTATACTCACACTGTATGCTGTTTTATTCTGTTCTTTCTTTAAATCTTTAAATAATTCACGCAGTGAAGGTTTAAATTTTTTAATCTCTCATGTTGGAACCACGACCTATCGAACATTCAAACGATCAAACCAAATAATCCACTTGCGAGAATCCACACTTGACAAGTGTTCCTTCTTGCCCTATCTTTGAAACAAGCTAATCAACTTAATTTAACCCAGACCTGAAAACCTATCTAACCTAACCATTGTAAAAGTAAAGCCTCGTTTAATCAGCGGGGCTTTTTACCTATTAGTCAAAAGTGATAAGTGAAAAGTGATATGTAGTTGTTAGCGAAAGTCTGGAATTTGAATGCTCTGTGACCTTTGTGCTAATCTCTGCTTACTTTGTGGTTAAAACCCAGAATACTTTTGCCGTGAATGATTCTTTTCTTTAAATCTTTAAATAATTCACGCAGTGAAGTTTAAATTTTTAAATCTCCCTAGTTTCATCTTCAAACAATAAAACTGTTGATAGTTTAGGAGATAACCGTTTGATAATTTTCAATTCCAAAGTATGATGGTTTCACCTTTTAAAGATTCCTTAAAGGTTTCGCGCATTTGATCGAGTTTTTTCTTGGCTTTGATGTCGCCTATTTTAGCGCGTTGTTTGAGTTTGTAGTAAAGGTCGAGGGAAAGGCCAAATAAATCATTGTCGAGCATGCGTTTGGCTTGGTGAATTTTACCGCTGATTTCTATGAGAAAATATTCTATTTCCCCCAATTCGCTGATTTCGGCATCGGATAACTCCTCTTGTTTTAAGAGCAGGGAATAGCGGGGTAGTATGGCATTGAGTTCAGAAATGAATTTGTCCATTTCGTCTTTCATTCGCTCCTTGTTGTTATCGAATTCATTCACAGTTTCAAGTTTAACCTCAAGAAAGTTACAATTAAAAATTAGATAAACAAAACCTGTCTTAACAATCTGTTATTTAGTGCCATAGGTAGGTGTTTTGAACTATTTATTTCATTTTATAAGGGGAATAATTGAGTTGAAAATCAAATCTCTGGAAGTAGAATTATCCTTCTTGGCTTTTAATAAGTCCCTTTAGGGTTTTGGATAAATTCTTTAGATGCTACAGGGGGTTCAAATATCCTAAAATCCTTAATGCGCTGATTTATGAATTCATTTCTTAGCGTCCTTTTTAAACAAAAAAATCCACCGGTACGAAGCGTGGTACCGGTGGATCTGCTGCTAAAACTAACTTATGTTTACCTAAAACTGATACGATAAACCAAAGCTTACTTGATTGGCTTGATCGATCAAATCCTTGTCAAAAGTTGGCAGTAAATTGTAGCTGGCGTATACTCCCCAACTTCCATATCCAACTCTTACGATGGCATCTGCTTTAAAAGCATTTACGCCATAATCTCCTTTTTCTGAAAACTTTCTTTGATAACCATCAGTGTCTGTTTCTCTCTTAAGTTTTGATATTAATTTCACTCCTCCTACTATTCCTGCATTGAAATAGAAGTTATCGTCATCTTCTCTGTTGGTTGTGAACTCCAATAATAAGGGAACAGTTATATACGTCATACGTAACTTGTTTTTACTGTAGTCGGCAAGGGTATCCATTTCTGCCGTGATCTGGTTCGGAGAGTAATTATAAATGTAATTGTTTCTAAAACTGAAATTAGTAACGTTTAACCCTAGTCCAGAGGTTATTCCAACATAACCTCGAATGATGTCCAATTTACCATCCATGAAATTTAAGTTCCAATTCCACGACTTTGACGGGTCGATCTCTAAGAATTGAGCATTCGGAAAGTCGGGTTGATAACTTGAGTTAACAAAGGTGTTAACACCTACTTCTAAGCCCGACCAATTGGCTTCGCTTTTTCTTTTTTTGTTGGAAAACTCAAAATCATCTTCGTTAATGTCTACTTGTTCTGTGCTGTCATTTTCGTCGGTTTGAATAACGACTTCTTCATTTTCCCCACTTTTAATTATGATTACTTTGTTCCCGATTTTTACGGTTAAAGTATCTGGATCTTCTTGTGCAAATGCAGCGCCACCTAGTACGCTCAAAATTGCTATAACTATAAACTTTTTCATCTTTTCCATTTTTTACAAACTGAATTCAATTGTTGTAGTGTTTATAGGTAAGACTAGCGAAGGTTGATTTTGTTACAGGAAGGTGTGAAATAATTTAATAATTCCAGGATTCATCTTTCGATTATCGCTCGAGAACTTTAATTCAAGGATTCAAGAATTCAAAGATTCAAATTGGAGGAATTTGTAATTTATACCACGCCTAACCTTCTTGCTCAATACTCATACTGTATGCTGCTTTTTCTCGCACTCACCACTGTCTTTAAATCTTTAAATAGCAAACTAAAAGTTTGCACTTAAATTGTTAAATCCACCCCTCAAATCTTTCAAATCATCAAATTCCTCAAATCATCAAATTGCATCTCCGCAGGTTTGACCATTACCTTATTTAATTTATGACGATTTTGTCTGGATACCATTTTTATTCTTGCTCAATTCTCAAACTGTATGCTGAATTTATCGGGTTCATCTATACTCCATACTCACCCTCGTGACTGTTTTTGCTCACCCTCAATCCAGTTTTTTAAAACTTTAAATATCCCGATATCATCGGGAAATTAAATTATTAAATAGCTATTGATGTAGATGTGAAGCTTAGTTTTGGGAGTAACTAAAAAAGTCCAACCCTTGAGCTGAACTTTTTCCGAAATTTATCCGACCTAGGGCCGGTATGAAGAATTTTAGTTTTTCTTTAATTCAAGAGAACCTATTTTAATTTTGAATTTCCCTTTGAAGAGAGGTTTGTTTTCTTCCTTCTGAATCTCCAAGGGTTTGTTTCCCGTTTTTTTACTCACTTTGGTTAAGGCGTAGTCGACAAGTGGTGGTAGAGCATTTTCTAAGTACGTACCATTCTGTCTAGAAGTATTCATAGCCTTACTGGTTGTTGAGTTACTTCCTTCTTGAACGTTAGGTGTTGAAGTGTTTGATTTGGGGTCCGTTGTTTGGACCTGTGCAATACCATTCTTTATCCCTTGCTCTGCCAGATTTTGTTCTTGGGGTATCGTAATTTTTGGAATTACTTTGTTCTTAACTAGGCTGTCCGTTTTCGACGGAGCAATATTTGTGTTAACAGAAGTGTTTTTATCCTTTGTTCCATTTATGTCTTTCTTTTCAAGTCCGTTCTCTTCTTTTACAGACAAAACCGGTAATTCTTCTTCTTCAACCTTAGTGTTTTGAATTGGAGTAGAGTCCTTTTCTTTAACCAAAACCGCATGTTGAATTTCGGGTTGGCTGATGTCATTGTTAAAAAGAAATAGCATGGTCAAACTTGCTGCAACCGCCATTAATGCAGGCCATAAAATGATAGTAGATCTGCGTTTTAGTTTTCCTTTATGGGTGTAAGTGAAAGTTGCAGGCTTTAAATAAACCTGTTGATAATGATCAAAACTCGTTTGAAGACCTTTTGAAGTTGCAATTAATTGTTCAACGGTCTTACATTGAGACTCCGTCAATATTCCCTCGTGATAGGCAATGATTTTATCTTCATTTGACATCTGGTCAAACGCAGGAAGTGATTCAAATTTTAGGGCAGATTTATTGGTGTAAGAGATTTCAGGAGCTTCTAGCGCTTCTAAAAAATCATCCTCCACTCTAAGGTCTGGATGAAGAGCAAGGAAAGACTCAAGCTCCGCCACCAAAGCAGGGTCAAGATCACCTTCTAGGTAATCCATGTAGAATAGCTCGTAATTTTCTCTTGTTATCATACTAATATATCTATGCGCTTTAAATACGCTTTTAAACTTTTTCTAGCTCTGAAAATGTACACCTTAACTTGACTAGCGTTCAATTCGAGTATATCTGCAATTTCATCGTAGCTATACCCTTCATAATCGCGTAACAATACTGCAGACTTTTGCACTTCGGGTAAAGTGTTTAATGCTTGCTCCAAATGTTGTTGAATGTCAAAGTTTGGAATATCCGAACTTCCCGCTTGTTGTTGACTTACATTTTCCATATCACCGCTACGTTTCTCTTTTTTAATTACATCCAGTATGCTCGTATAAGCTGTGGTAAACAAATAGCTTTTAACTTTCGAACCCTGTATGTCCTCATGTTTTTGCCAAACTTTCGCAAAAGTTTCCTGTACAACGTCATCCGCCAACATCTCATTTCTAAGATGCTTAATCGCGAATCTGTATATTCCATCAGAATAGATATCCACAGCGTTATTGTACTCTTTAACCGTCATAATTAGCAGCGATGCTTATAGGTAAGACTGATGAGTTACTGAAAAGTTACACACTAAATTTGAAAAATTCGAAGATTTGATAATTTGAAAGATTATTTTTTGTGTTTATTCCCGTTGTGTGATGTTGATTTTAGATACTTAATGAAGTGCTTTAGTTGTCTTGAGATGTACCTAACACGATCTTTCAATTCATTAAATTCACTAGTTGTGATAAAGTTAAAGTCCATAGCTCTCATAAGTTGGGAACGTAGTTCTCCAGCACTACCTTTGGCTATGAAAAGAAATTGTATGAATTCTTTATTTCCTTCTCTTTCGAATCCTTCAGCGATGTTATCCATAATGCTCCCAGCGGTTTTTAATAAGTGATTTTTTAAATAGCCATTAGAAAATTCAGGTTTCGGATCGAGGACATCGTACAATGCATTATTAAGTGCTCTTGATAGTTTCCATACTTCTAAGTCCTCAAAGTTTTGATAGGTTGACATAATTAAAGTTTTAGGTTGAGACTATAAATTACAATTTTTTTCCGAGCTTGCGAGGAAATCCCTCAAATCCCTCAAATCCCTCAAATCCCTCAAATCCCTCAAATCCCTCAAATC
>NZ_FPAS01000002.1:80536-699464 GCF_900116425.1 Lishizhenia tianjinensis
AAATCCCTCAAATCCCTCAAATCCCTCAAATCCCTCAAATCCCTCAAATCCCTCAAATCATAAATAGATTACGCTTTCCTCATTTATACTTGTTCTCTAAGTAGTTCCTGCTAAATTTGAGCGGGGGTTGTTTTTGAACCTTGAATTTTAATTTTTGATTTTCTTTTATGGCTAAGATGAAGTCGGCATATTTTTGCCAAAGTTGTGGTTATGAAACTCCAAAGTGGTTGGGGAAATGTCCTTCGTGTTCGGAGTGGAACTCTTTTGTGGAGGAAGTGGTGAGTACTTCAAAGAAAGAGGTAGTGGCCTTTTCATCGTCATCCGGTCGTACGGCGAAACCACAAAAATTAGGTGAAATTGAAACACGTAAAGAAGAACGTATTCAATTACAAGATAAAGAATTGAACCGCGTATTGGGTAACGGACTTGTGCCTGGATCCCTTATTTTATTTGGGGGAGAGCCGGGAATTGGAAAGTCAACCTTACTCTTACAAATGGCTGTTGCGGAGAAAAAATCCATCCTCTATGTATCGGGTGAGGAGAGTGATCAACAAATTCGCATGCGAGCAGAACGTATAGGGAATACGAATGAAGACTGTTATATATTAACGGAAACCAATGTTCAGAACATCTTCAAACAAGCTGAAATTTTAGAACCAGATATTTTAATCATTGACTCTATACAAACCATTTTTTCGCAACACATAGAAAGCTCTCCTGGAAGTATTTCTCAGATTAGGGAATGTACAGCGGCATTGTTGCGTTTTGCCAAACAAACTGAGACGCCTGTGTTTTTAATTGGTCATATTACTAAAGAAGGATCTTTGGCCGGACCAAAGGTTTTGGAGCACATGGTGGATGCCGTATTGCAGTTTGAGGGAGACAGAAATCACGTTTATCGTTTGTTGCGTAGCATCAAGAATAGGTTTGGATCTACCAATGAATTGGGGATCTATGAAATGTTGGGCAATGGATTGCGCCAAGTAGAAAATCCATCCGAAATATTAATATCGGATTCGGATACGTCCTTAAGTGGGGTGTCGATTGCCGCTACTTTAGAAGGTTTGCGACCTATGTTAATAGAGATACAAGCTTTGGTGAGTACTGCTGCTTATGGTACACCTCAAAGAAGTGCCACTGGTTTTGATTTACGTCGTTTGAACATGCTCTTGGCGGTGATGGAAAAGCGCTGTGGATTTAAGCTCGCAGCGAAAGATGTTTTCTTAAATATTGCTGGAGGTATTAAAGTAGATGACCCAGCGATTGACCTAGCGGTAGTGGCAGCTATTTTGTCTTCAAATTTTGACATCAGTGTAGAGCGAAATATTTGTTTGAGTGCCGAAGTAGGTTTGGCTGGAGAGATACGTCCTGTGAATAGAATAGACCAACGTATACACGAAGCGCAAAAACTCGGTTTTGATAAGATTATTATCTCCAAACACAACAAGGGAATCGATCAAAAGAACTTCAAGATAGAAATCGTGATGTGTAGTAGAATAGAGGAGGTACTAAAGGAATTGTTTTCTTAGACGCCTAGATAGCGAGATGTCTAGATTTCTAGATAGTTAGTGTTTGTTGATTTCTTTTCCATTGTTAAAAAGAAACGAACCAAAGAAAACGTTAGGCTGGGATGATTTAAAGATTCAACAAATCAACAATTCAATGATTCAAAGATTCAAGAATTCAAATTTGATTGATTTGATACGGTCTACGGACCATAATTTGAAGGTTTGATTATTGGACAAAAATGTATTGTGTACTCGTCTTCGTTCAATAGGTTCATGTGATTACCTCAGGACTAATTAACCACGTTTAAGTGGCTTTTGAGGCCTGAGGTTCGAGGTAGGAGAAGTCTCGAAGGTCGATATGAGGGATTCTTCCATACTCTCTACTCTTGCTCAAAACTGTTCTTCCTTAGCGATAGCAGTGGCAGCCCGCTGGGAGGAAGACTATAAAAACAAAGTGCAGCTTTGGCGACTTTAGAAGCCAAGTGCGCACGTAGTTTTTAAGTTTTGCTACTAAGGACTATAACGTATAGCGCGACCTGTAGTTTACGGAAGGTAAGGGCCAAAAAAAAGACCCAAGAAAATCTCAGGTCTTATTCTATTTTTTTTCAGTTCTAATAAGGAGCTTTCACCACGTTTAAGCGTCATTACTCAATACTCTTGCTCAATACTCTTTTATCCTACGTTCTTTTGTTCTTCAGCAATCTGTTGGGGTAAATTCAACTCTTTACGCACTGTGTTGGCAATACCTATGGCATCAAAACCACAATCTGCGTACAATTCGTCTTGCGTACCGTGGTGAACATAAGCGTCAGGAATACCTAAACGCGTTAAATCTGCCTTGTACTTGTTATCGGCCATGAATTCTAAAATTGCAGAACCCATACCACCCATAATTGTTCCGTCTTCAACAGTAATAACTTTGTCGAATTTGCTGAATACTTCGTGCAATAAAGTTTCATCTAAAGGTTTCACAAATCGCATGTCGTAATGTGCCACACTTGCTTCTCCTTTAAGCATTTCAACGGCTTTCTGCACGTAATTTCCGTGGTGACCAATAGAAAGAATAGCGATGTCTTCTCCTGAAGTAATTTTTCTACCTGTTCCTACCTTAATGGCTTTCATTTTTGTTTTCCACTCTGGCATCACACCTTTACCTCTTGGGTAACGTATGCTGAATGGCCCCATGTTTTCTTGCTGAGCGGTGTACATCATGTTACGCAATTCAGCTTCGTTCATAGGAGATGCTACAATCATGTTTGGAATACTTCGCATGTAGGCAATATCTAAAGCTCCGTGGTGCGTTGCTCCATCGGCCCCTGCAAAACCTGCACGGTCTAAACAGAACACAACATTTAAATTCTGCAAAGCTACATCGTGCACCACTTGGTCGTAGGCACGCTGCATAAATGAAGAGTAAATGTTACAGAATGGAACCATACCTTGCGTTGCCAAACCTGCTGAGAAGGTTACCGCGTGTTGTTCTGCGATACCCACGTCAAAGGCTCTGTCTGGCATGGCTTTCATCATGATGTTTAGCGAAGAACCTGTTGGCATGGCTGGAGTAATCCCCATGATTTTGTCATTTTCTTCTGCTAATTCAACGATGGTGTGTCCGAATACATCTTGGTATTTCGGCGCTTGTGGAGATTTAGGAACCACTTTTACAATTTCACCTGTGTGCTTGTTAAATACACCTGGAGCGTGCCATTGTGTTGGATTTCCTTCCTCTGAGTATTTGTATCCTTTTCCCTTTTTGGTTAAAATGTGTAACAACTTAGGACCAGGGATATCTTTTAAATCTTCTAATATTTTTGCTAAACCGATAACGTCGTGACCATCAACTGGACCAAAGTATCTAAAATTCAAGGCTTCGAACAAGTTACTTTGCTTCAACAAACTTCCTTTTAAAGCCGTTGAAACTTTAGAAGCTACCGTTTGAGCA
Organism: Lishizhenia tianjinensis; assembly: GCF_900116425.1. Taxonomy (GTDB): domain Bacteria; phylum Bacteroidota; class Bacteroidia; order Flavobacteriales_D; family Crocinitomicaceae; genus Lishizhenia; species Lishizhenia tianjinensis. The sequence goes on from NZ_FPAS01000002.1 coordinate 83,987, forward strand.
TCTGGTCCGAATTTAGACATCTTGCCCAATAATTTCCAAACCTCATCTTTTACCTTATTATAGGTATGCGAAGTTGTGATGTCTGTTAAGTAATCTTTTAAAGCACCTACGTTAGGATCGATGGACATACAGTTATCATTCAAGACTACCAAAAGGTTAGCGTCTTTTTCGAAACCAGCATGGTTCATACCTTCGAAAGCCAAACCAGCGGTCATAGCTCCATCACCAATTACGGCAATGTGTTGTCTTTCTTTTTCTCCTTTATAGTTGTTGGCAACGGCCATACCTAAAGCACCAGAGATAGAAGTAGAAGAGTGACCTACACCAAAAGTATCGTATTCAGATTCACTTCTTTTTGGGAAACCTGAAATACCACCTTTCATTCTGTTGGTGTGGAATTGCTTCCTACGACCGGTAAGGATTTTGTGTCCATAAGCTTGGTGACCAACGTCCCAAACCAATTGATCATAAGGTGTATTAAATACATAGTGTAAAGCAACCGTTAGTTCCACTACACCCAAACTAGCACCGAAGTGAGAGTTTCCAATTTCTGAAATTACATCTATGATATACTGACGAACTTCGTCCGAAACTTGAGGTAAATCCTCTACCGATAAATTTCTCAAATCTTCCGGTATATCTATTTTGTCCAATAAAGGACCTGCTTTAAATTCTTTCATATGGCACTCGTTCCAATCTACAAAAATACGCTTCCCGCCTTTTACTAACAAACAAAGGGTTGATATATTTTGTTCGCTCGAGAAATTAACGAAAGTTAGGAAGAATTGGATGCCCTTCTTGGCGTGTATTTATGATTGCCTCTATCAACTTTTTGCTACTGATTAGATCAAGTGTAATGAGGACGAAGAGGTTGAGAAATTAAAAACATTCTATTTCGTTCATTCGGAGTTGTTTACCCCCTTTGGGTAAGGGGTGATTTCCTAGGTGGGAAATAGGGGTAGATATGTATACTTTTGAAGGGTGTTCAAGGGTTTTGATCTAAATCCAAAACTAATTTTGTAATTGGTAACTATATGCATGTCATTCGCAACAATTTTTATGCTAGCTCAAAAGCTTAGAATACATTTACTCCGTTATTAAAAGGCCCGAAAAATGAAAGCCCTTTAACGCACTGCTACTAGTTAGGGAGAGGCTTTGTCCTCTCTTTAACACTCTGCCGCTAAGTGTCTAACACTTCTGTGCAGCTGAACCGAAATTTTTTTAACCAATAAATTTTTTTATGAAAACACACGCACGTTTTCTGAACAGGTTCTTGCTGCTATTAAGTATCTGTTTAGTTTCATTAACCTCCTTGGCCAGTCACTTTAGACATGGTACCATTTCGTGGAGGGTACTCTCGGGAAACACCATAGAGTTTAAAGTTTCACAAGCTTATGCTGGGTATAGAGCTATAGGTACTTCCAGTAACTATGATGTTCTCCACTTTGGGGATGGAACGTCACAAAGTTTTAATGTAACAGTTACCTCATCTAGTTCTGCTGAAAATTGGCATTATGGTGAAACAACTTTTACGCATACTTACGCCAATGCTGGAGATTACATTGCTTATTTCCAAAGTTGTTGTAAGATTTATGGTATGGTGAACAACTCTTCAGCAAGTTGGAGAAATGAAACCAAGGTAAATGTTGGAGCAGGAAATGATGCGCCAGTAGTTACAATGGCACCTATTATTGCCATGCAAACCAATAGTGCTACGGCAACTTTCCAGGTGCCAGCTACAGATCCAGATAATGATGCTTTGACTTATAGATTAGCTACGTACAATGAGTTTTTAGGGTCACAACCAGCAGGTTTGAGTATTCATCCTACCACTGGGGTGTTGACATTTAATACTACCAATGCATCTGTAGGACAATTGTATAATGCTGCCATTGTTGTAGAGGATGGGCAGTCGAAAGTTATCAATGATTTTATCATTCGTATTGTACAACAATCAAATCCACCTGAGTTTGACTACGCTGTAACGCCAAGTGCTGGATACGTATATCAAACATCACCAGGACAAACGGTAACCTTTAATGTAAAAGCATTGGATACAGATGCAGGATCAACAGTTCAGTTGTCAGCAATCGGAGCTCCATTAGGTTCTTCTTTTTCACCTGCTTTACCTACAACGGCAAACCCTGTTTTAACAACGTTTACTTGGACGCCAACAGCGAGTAACTTAGGAACAAATGTAATTAACTTCATTGCACAAGATAATGTGGGATCTCAAATCAACACATCAGTATCTATCATTGTAAGTTTGAAACCACAATTTGATGTTCCTCCAACACCTGCAACTGGTTCTCATGATATTGCCATTGCACCAGGTAGTACCTACACGTACACGGTTCAAGCTTCAGATCCAGATCCTTTGGATGTTGTACAAATTGTAAACGTACAAGGAAAGGATATGATGGGGAACAAAATTCCTTTATATGCAGGAGCTAGTTTCAGTAACTTACCTACAGCTGCAGCAAACCCAACTTCAGGAACTTTTACATGGACACCTACAGCAGATCAGTGGGGACACCGTCACGTTTTCTTTACAGCAGAAGATAGCTATGGAGATAAAACAGTACACGAAGTTTACCAAGTAGTAAACTCAGCTCCAGCTTTCACTTCATCACCAGTTACTACAGCTGACGTTGGAAGCACTTACACCTATAATGTTGTAGTCGCTGACCAAGATATGACTTACGGTGATCACTTAGAAATTGTAGGATTGAATTTGCCAAGTTGGTTAACACTAACAGATAATGGAGATGGAACTGCAACTTTATCAGGTACACCTTCATCTGCTGATGCAGGAACAGTAAATATTCAGTTGAGAGCAGAGGATGATTTACATCACCAAGACCCAGCGGGTACTGTTTTCCAAAACTTTGCTTTAGTGGTAAACAATTGTTCTGTAAATGCAATTGCACAAAATATTACCGTTGCCTTAGATGCTGCTGGTAATGCAAGTATTGCGGCAAGTGATGTGAACAATGGTTCAACGGCTACTTGTGGTATAGCAAGTATGTCTGTAAGTCCATCTGCATTTACGTGTGCCGATCTTGGAGCAAACACAGTAACCTTAACGGTAACAGATGTTAACGGTTTTACGGGAACAGCAACAGCTACAGTAAATGTAAGTAATGCAAATATTGTAAACACTTTCAACGCTGCAGATTACGTAGTGAATGGAAATGCTGTATACCAAGGAAGTGAAACCTTTAGGTTAACACAAGCGGTTGGTGCGCAATTCGGATCGATGTGGTACCAAAATAAATTAGATTTAACTACAGACTTCACCTTAGATTTTGATATCTACGCAGGTAACCAAGATTGGGGAGCAGACGGTATGGCCTTTGTTCTTCAGCCTTTAAGTACAGGACAAGGTTCTGCTGGAGGAGGTCTAGGTTATTTAGGTATTCCTACTTCTTTGGCGGTAGAGTTTGATACCTACACCAACCCATCAGACCCAGCTGCAGATCACATTGCACTTCAAAAGAATGGAGACGTGAGTCACTACGGTTCAAATACTTTAGTTAATCCAGTTTCTGTAGCAAATATGGAAGATGGACAATACCACCATGTAGTTATTTCTTGGAATGCCGCTAATTAAAACTACCAAGTAATTTACGACGGTACTACGGTAATTCACTATACGGGAAATATTGCTTCAACAATTTTCGGAGGAAATACAGGTGTTTATTGGGGTTGGACAGCTGCTACTGGTGGCTTGAATAACGAACACAGAGTAAAAGTAAACAGCTTAACCTTTACAGAAAACTTTGCTATTACATCGGCGAACGTATCAAATGCAAGTTGTGCAAACAATGCAGATGGAAGTATAGATGTTGAAGTATCTTACAACAAGCCTTGTATTTCTTACGCTTGGAGTAATGGAGCTACAACGCAAGATGTTTCAGGACTTTTACCAGGAACTTACAGCTTAACAATCACAAACCCTGGAGCGGCAGATATCACGCAAACGTATACAGTTGGTGTGGAAGATATTACCAACCCATTAGCGGTAGCGCAAGACATTAATGTAATTTTAGATGCTGCAGGAAATGCTTCAATCGCTGCTGCAGATGTAGATGGTGGATCATCAGATGCATGTGGAATTGCTGCGTTAGCCATTGACAAGTCTAACTTTACATGTGCTGATCAAGGTGCTAATTCAGTTACATTAACGGTTACGGATGTAAATGGAAATACTTCTACAGCTTCAGCTATAGTTACAGTAATAGATAGCACTGCTCCTGCAATGGCTACACAAGATGTTACGGTTTATTTAGATGGATCTGGAAGTGCATCAATTACAGCTGCAGATGTAGACAATGGTTCTACTGATGCGTGTGGAGTTACTTTATCAGTTTCTCCTGCAAATTTTGATTGTTCAGCTACAGGAAATAACACTGTTACCTTAACGGCTATAGATGCAAGTGGAAATGCAAATACAGCTACAGCTACAGTTACTGTAATTGATTCAATAGCGCCAGCTGCAAACACGCAAGATGTAACGGTTTACTTAGATGCTACAGGAAACGCTTCTATTCTTGGAGCTACTTCAACGCAGCAAGTATTTAATGGAAACTTTGCTAATGAAACACAAGGGTTTAACCTTACTTCATTAACGGACTGGAATGTAATTTCGGGTAGTGTAGATATTTGGTCGACTTTCATCCCGGGTTCTGCAAGTGGAGTTAGTGTTGATTTATCAGGAAACAACAATGCTCACTTAGAATCAGTTCAAAGTGTAGTGTTTACACCTGGATCTTACACAATTAGCTTCTTACACAAAAACAACAGTGGAAGCGGTGAATACCAGCAAAACTTTAGTTTAAGTGTAGGATCTTTATTCAATCAAACTTTTACTTCAACAAACGCAACGCAAACCGAAACAATCAACTTTACTGTTACAAATACAACTACTGCAAACGTGCTTCTTCAACAATTGGGAGGAAATGATGCAAGTGGATGTTTCATTGCAGATTTAAGTATAGATAAAACTATTCCTGCTTCATTAATGATAGATAACGGAAGTAATGATAACTGTGGAGTAGCTTCAATTACTGCTTCTCAAACCAACTTTACTTGTGCGAATATCGGAGCAAATACAGTTACGTTAACTGTGGTTGATAACAGCAACAATACGGCTTCTAATACTGCTACGGTTACGGTTGTAGACTCTACAGCTCCTGTGGCACAGGCCCAAGATTTTGTAGTTGCTTTAGATGCAAATGGACTTGCTTCAATTTCTACAGCTGATATTGATAACGGTTCTAGCGATGTTTGTGGTGTTACTTTAGCACTTTCTCAAACAAACTTTACATGTGCAGATTTAGGAAATAACACGGTAGTACTTACGGTTACCGATCCTTCTGGAAATACAAGTACAGCTACAGCAGTTGTAACGGTAGAAGATAACATTGCACCAACGATTACGTGTCCTGCAAATATTTCTTACCAAGCACAACCGAACGATTGTAGTCCATCAATTTCATGGAATGCGCCTCAAGTTTGGGATAACTGTTCATACACAGTTACTTCTTCGCATCAGTCAGGTGACAACTTTGAAGAAGGGATAACTACAGTTTCTTACACAATAACAGATGCTGCAGGAAACACAGCAACATGTAGTTTTGATGTTGAAATTACCACTGTTCCTTTAAGCTTGAACTTGAATGCTGCTACTTATGTAGGTGGTGTGAATATTTCTTGTAACGGATTAACAGATGGAAGTATAGATGCTACGATGGATGGAGGATGTCTTCCTTACTCTTACGCTTGGTCTGATGGTCAAACAACGGAGGATGCAGCGAATTTAGGAGCTGGAACATATACCTTAACCGTTACGGATGCAAAAGGAAGAACGATTTCTGAAACCGTTACTTTAACTGAGCCAGAAGTATTAGCTACATCTTTAGTGATGTCGCCAGACTTCCCAGTAGCTGGTCAGAACCAATACACGATTTACTTAGGTTACGGAACGCAAACAGTTAATTTGGCGTCAACTACTACAGGTGGAATTCAAGGGTATACTTACGCTTGGACAAACCAAGATGGTGTGAACGTTGGAAATACTGCAAGTATAGATGTATCTCCTATGGTTCCTACAAATTATACTTTATTGGTTACAGATGCCAATGGATGTACAACTACAGCTTCTTTCTTTGTAGATGTGATAGACGCAAGATGTGGGAATAACTTAAACAAAGTAATGGTGTGTCACAAAGAATCTAAAACGAAAAAAGGAGTTACAACTGTAGAGTACCACAACATTTGTGTTAGTGCAAATGCAGTTCCAGCTCACTTGGCTCATGGAGATTATTTAGGACCATGTATCAGTGCTAAAATGGAAGCTATAGAAGTTGTTGAAGAAGAGAACATTGTTTTGTTCCCTAACCCGAACAACGGATCTTTCAGTTTATTCTTTACGGGAGAAGACCATGAAGTAAATGCACAAGTAACAATTTACAGCATGGACGGTAGAGTAATCATGACAAGAACGATTAGCAGTGATGAATTAGATCACGATGTTGAATTTGATTTCACAAACAATAGCGCCGGTATGTACTTATTAGTGGTACAACAAGGTGATCATGTTCAAACGATTAAATTTTCTAAAAACTAATCACCCGTTTACATATTGATTTTCAGACAAAGGCCGATTCCTCAGGGAGTCGGTCTTTTTTTGGATTGAAGCATTTAAGGAGAATTAAAATTCTCTATTTAAAGATTTAAAAAGAAGAGGAAGTAAGGATTTAGAGATTAAAATCACACATTGCTTCTATTGCTCATTACTCAAACTCAATACTGTATCACTATGCGATGCACCTCTCCATCATATTGAAGGATGTACACACCACTCGGAAGAGCGGATAGGTCTAGGGTTAAGCTGTGATCACTAACATCTATTATTTCTAGGTGATTGTTTATGTTTTCACCTGAAAGACTAGAAAAAAGTAAGCGGTCTAGGGTAATGATTTCTGTGGATTTTAAGTAAAGTACATCTTTACTCGGATTTGGGTAGGCCGACAAACGTTTTTCGCCTTTTTCTTGAAAAATAGAAATGGGATCGTAGTATTTAAAATCACCATTGTAGTCCACCTGTTTTAAACGATAGTAAGTTGTTCCAATTAAAGTTTTTTCATCAACTATAGTGTAGTGCAATACTTGGTCACTGTAACCTGCACCTTCCACCTGTTCTACAAAACTCCATTGTTCTCCATCATAACTTTTCTCTACAACAAAATAGGCATTATTCATTTCGGTAGCGGTAACCCACGTAATTTCGTTGGTTCCGTTGTCCAGTGCTTTTCCCGAAAAAGATAGCAATTCAACAGGAAGTGGCACTCCACAAATGAAAATGGTTGCGGAGTCTATCATGAAGGTTGGGTTACCCGCTGTGGCAAGACTAATAAGGGTATTGCTATTGTCTTGACAACAGTAGTTTTGATTGGAAATGTCTGATCCCGATTTCAAGTCGAGAATACAAGTTGTAGTATACCCTCCACAAGTAACGGTACATCCATCGCAATCGTAGTTATTGCCCTGCGTCACTTGTATACTTCCTGAATTACAGGTGTACCCTTGGTCTAAAACCGTATTCGTATTCAAATAACCTGAATTGTTTACCGAGCCCGTATTGGTGTAATCGAGTGTAATGTTGATACTGCCATTTGTATTATTTTCTAGCGTTCCAGCATTTTCAAAATTTTCAGATACAGTGATATAGGCGTTGTTATCTGTACTACCGTCATTTATAAAATCTAATAAAACAGTAACATAGGCTGAATTAATTAAAGATGCGTAATTAAAAAAATGTCCAGTCACATTAATGTATCCAGAATTGGTAATACTACCGTTGTTGTTGAGGTTAATGATGACGTCTATAAGGCCATTGGAGACTATGGATCCTTCGTTATTAATGTCTTTTGAAGCGTTTACAGTACCTGAGTTAATGAGCGTTCCAACATTTTCTAAATCAGTTTCCGTACTTAATTCTGCCGTGTTGGTAAGTGTAGCATCCCCGTAATTGATGAAAGTTCCATTCGAGACATTAATAAATAGGATGTTGTAATTATTTAAAATTGAATGGTTGTGAAAGTACCTAGGATTAAGTGTTCCATACACATCTACCGTTCCTCCTTGATTATTTTCAAAGGTTTTAACAAGTAAAGAAGCAATGATTTCGCTGTATCCGTTATTGGTGTAACTCGTGCTTATGTTTACATTTCCATTCAAGTAAGCGGCGCCAATAATGTTTATCGTTACGCTCTTTGAATTGTCAAAAGTTCCCGTATTCTCTACGATGAAAACGCCATCAAAAAAGATGTTTTTGTTGTAGGTTACGTCATGTGAAATGAACACGGTATCTCCAAAGGGTAAATAGTCAGGCGGAGCACTTGGGTTGACGCTAGGAACCGTAATCCAGGTTGAATTAGTTCCATACCCGCCCGGTTGGACTGAATAATAGTTTGTTGCATAACAAACATTTATAGTCCATAAGATAGTAATAATAGGAATTAAGAACCTTAACATTAAAACATACGCCTTTACGCGACCAAATGTAGAGAAAAGTGAATCTGTATTTTTGGAAAAGATTTGTATGAACCCTTATGCGGGACGAACAACTAATTATCATCGATGAGCTATATTTTTAAACGTTAAAAAAATAGTAGTCAAAGAGTTATTTTAACGAACAACTATCCACTTCTAACTCAATTTCTAGGGTGATGTGTTTGAAGTTATAAGGTTTTAGTTTGTTTTTTATTTCTTTTTTGACAAGCAGGATTTGCGTTTGATTTAAGCTCGGATTCAAGGCAATATGTGTAGTAAATACGTAAGCCTCTCCTTCCAATGTCCAAATGTGTGTATGGTGTAAGTTTTTTACAGCCTCAACTTGCAGTATTTGATTTTTTATTTCGTCTACATCCATCCCTTTTGGTGATCCTTGAAGGAAAATGTATAAGGTTTCTTTGAGTCGTTTAAAAACACCCCAAAGTATGAATAGGGTAATAAATAAGGATAAAATGGGGTCCAAGTAATACGCGTCGGTAAACTGAAGGATTAAAGACAAAACCAAGATGGCTACCCATCCCAAAACATCTTCCAACAAGTGCCAGGAGACCACGCGTTCATTAAGTGTCTTTCCACGACCTACTTTCCATGCTGCATATCCATTTACCGCAATTCCAACCAATGCAAATACAAGCATTCCTGTGGCATTAGATGGTTCAGGTTCAAATATCCTTTCGGCTGCTTCTTTGATTACGAATAGCGATCCTACAATTAATACCACACTATTGATCAAAGCCCCTAACAGTGAGAAGCGTTGATAGCCAAAGGTGTATTTTTTATTCGCTTTTTGTTTTGATTTCTTTTCCAAGTACCAGGCAGTACCGAGTGCCAACGAGTCGCCTAAATCGTGTATAGCATCAGAGTAGATGGCAACACTATTTACCCACTAACCTCCAATGAACTCCAATATTGTAAAGCACAAGTTAAGGAAGAATGCGAGTTTTAAATTTTCTCCACTGCCGTGATGAGGGTGTTCTGCCATTTTTCTTGCTTTGTTAAAAGGTAAAAAATATTGCTAAGAACACATGTATTTTTGTTGAATTTCAAATTATTAGGTGGAAGGATTATCTTCGTGCAACAAGAAATGATGACTCAAAAGAAAAACATACTTCATCAACCCTATCCGGTAAACATTAAAAAATGGCCTATGATTATTGCCATTAGTGGTTTTATCGGACTCTTTTTAATGTTTTTTCAACCCTTCGGATTACAGTTTCTTGAGACATCTTATAAGTCACTTAAACTCTTAGGCTACGGAGGAGTTACTTTGTTGATATTAGCGCTAAACTTAGTTCTTTTATCCGCCTTATTTCCCAATTATTTTGAGGAGAAAAACTGGACAGTTGGTAAACAAATTCTTTGGTTGAATATAGACGTGTTGATGATAGCTGTAGGAAATTACTTCTATTCTGTTGGGTTGCATATTTTTCCTTGGATAGGTTGGGAAGGACTCTTAACTTTTATTGGTTTTACCCTTCCTGTAGGTTTATTCCCTGCTGTTATCATAACATTTTTACAGCAGAACAAGTTGTTGAAACAAAACTTAAAATCGTCGGCTCAAATAAATGCACAACTCCATGCTTCACAGGCCAAAGAGGATGAACCTGTAGAAAACATTGTGCTTGAATCTGGAACACAAACTTTCGTCTTTGATCCTGCAGCCATCATTTATGTAGAATCCGTGGGGAATTATTTGTATGTTTTCCATCTCCAAGAAGGTGAGCTGCTGTCAACGCGGTTGAGAATGACACTTAAAAAGATGGATGAGAGCATTGAACAGACCTATTTATTTAAGTGTCATAGAGCATTTATTGTAAACCTCAATTGTGTAGAAGAGGTAGATGGAAATGCACAAGGTTATACCTTGTCTCTCAAGAATATCTTCGCAAAAATTCCTGTGTCTAGAACCTTCATTCCTACCTTCAAAGAAAGAATGGAGAAGCTTTAATAAACCACTCCGAAGCATTCAGAATATCCTAACTCCAGCGCGTTTGTAACGCCGTTGCTCCTGCGCGATTGTATAGCGCAGAACCCAGCAAACTTTGTTTTTCATCCCAACCCTATGGTAAACATCCCAACCCTCAGGTTTTACGGTGGTTTCCATATAAACTTGTAATGTCATAACAAGGTTCTCTACAATTGTTGAATCTTTAGATTATTAAATTTTTGAATTTCAGAATGTCATGATTACAGCGTTAATTGTTACCCATGCAGCTTTTGGAGGAATCGCTCTTTTATCCGCTACCTTAGCCGTCATTTTTAAAAAAGGAGGGAAGCAACACAAGGGGTGGGGAAGGGTTTTCTTCTATACCATGTTATTGTGCAGTATTTCGGCCATGATAACTGCATGTTTACCCGACCATGAAAGTCCTTTTTTATTTAGTGTGGGTATTTTCTCTTTTTACTTTTTATTCACCGGTTGGCGTGCGTTGAAATACAAGGAAGCCGATGTTAACCTCAAATGGGATAAAGCCTTGGCTTTCTTCATGCTCGTTTTTGCACCTGTAATGATGGTGGCTCCAATATTTATGTTCGGTGTAATTAACATCGTCCAAGCCGTATTTGGAGGAGCATTACTTGTGTTTGCTATTCAGGATTTACGCTTGTTTCGAAATCCCGAGAAGTTGAAAAAGAACTGGTTAGTCCAACATTTGAGTAGAATGCTCGGCGCTTATATTTCTGCCATTACCGCCTTTATAGTAGTGAATCAGTTAGTACCCGGAATTGTAGGTTGGCTATTGCCCGGTGTAATCGGGAGTATTTTGATTACCTACTGGAATGTGAGGTTGGGAAGGAAGAATAAAAAAGAAGTAGTTTAGTTTTATTGAAGAGATTTTATCCTGAAGTGATGTTTTAGAAATAAGCCTTTATCTCAATACTCTTATCTCACACTCGATTCTGTTTTAAGTGGAGGTGTCAATCTTTGAATCCTCGAATCCTTGAATTTTTGAATTTTTCAATCTTCCCGCCCCCCTATCCTCCCTAATTCCATGAATTCCTTATTTTTGCAAGTCATAATTAAAACGACGAGCGAAATGAGCGCTAAATACAAGGAATATAAAGGATTAAACTTGCCGAATGTGGCAACACGTGTGCTAGAGAAATGGGAAAAAGAAAACGTTTTCGAAAAGTCTATTAGCTCTCGCGACGAAAATAAGCCTTTTGTGTTTTTTGAGGGACCACCCTCAGCAAATGGTTTACCAGGTATTCACCACGTAATGGCGCGTTCGATTAAAGACATTTTTTGTCGTTACAAAACCCTAAAAGGTTTCCAAGTTAAGCGTAAAGCAGGTTGGGATACGCACGGTTTACCGGTAGAATTAGGGGTTGAGAAAGAATTAGGAATCACCAAAGAAGATATTGGTAAAAAGATAACGGTTGACGAGTACAACAAAGCGTGTAAAGAAGCAGTAATGCGTTACACAGATGTATGGAACAAGTTAACCAAAGACATGGGATACTGGGTGGATATGGAAAATCCATACATCACTTACGAATCTAAATACATGGAATCTGTATGGTGGTTGTTGGGTCAGTTGTACAACAAAGACATGATGTACAAAGGATATACTATCCAGCCTTACTCGCCAGCTGCAGGTACAGGTTTGTCTTCTCACGAATTGAACCAACCAGGATGTTACCAAGACGTAACAGACACGACGGTTGTAGCGCAATTCAAAGTGAAAGCAGATACCTGGAACAAGCCTTTCTCTATGGTAGATTTATCTGCTGAAGAGTTAGAAAGAACTTTCTTCTTGGCGTGGACAACTACTCCTTGGACATTGCCTTCGAATACAGCGTTAACGGTTGGACCAAAAATTACTTACGTTATCGTAAAAACTTGGAACCAATACACGCATCAGCCGGTAAACTTAATTTTAGCAGAGCCATTGGTTGCAAAGCAATTCAAAGGGAAATTTGTTTCTGTTGAAACCAGAGAAGAAGTAGACAACTACAAAGAAGGGGATAAGAAAATTCCTTACGCAGTAATCGGAGAATGTACGGGTGCTGATTTAGTAGGAAATAAATACGAGCAATTGTTACCGTTTGCACAACCTTGTGAGGATGCAGACAAAGCATTTGCGGTTATTCCGGGTGACTTCGTTACGACGGAAGATGGTACAGGTATCGTACACACAGCGCCGACTTTTGGTGCAGATGATGCCAAAGTAGCGAAAGATGCTGGAGTACCAGGATTGTTAGTGTTGGATGAAAAAGGAAATCAAGTTCCTTTGGTTGACTTGCAAGGTAAATTCAGACCAGAAATGGGTGAGTTTGCAGGTATGTTCGTAAAGAATGAATACTACAACGAAGGAGAAGCTCCTGAGAAGTCGGTAGACGTTCAAATCGCCATCCAATTAAAAGAGCAAAACAGAGCCTTTAAGGTTGAAAAATATGTCCACAGTTACCCACACTGTTGGAGAACAGACAAGCCAGTATTGTATTATCCATTAGATTCTTGGTTCATCAAAGCTACACAGGTGAAGGAAAGAATGATGGAGTTGAATACAACCATTAACTGGAAACCAGAAAGTACAGGTACAGGTCGTTTCGGGAAATGGTTAGAAAACCTAAACGATTGGAACTTGTCGCGTTCGCGTTACTGGGGTATTCCAATTCCAATTTGGAGTACAGCAGAGGGAGATGAGCAAATTTGTATCTCTTCTGTAGAACAGTTAAAGGCAGAATGTGAAAAAGCAGTAGCTGCAGGTGTGATGGAAAGCAATCCATTGGCAGATTTTGAAGTAGGTAACATGTCGAAAGAAAACTATGACAAGGTTGACTTACACAAAAACTACGTAGATGAAATCACTTTGGCGTCTTCTAAAGGAGAGCCAATGAAGCGTGAAGCAGATTTGATCGACGTTTGGTTTGATTCAGGATCTATGCCGTATGCACAGTGGCACTACCCATTTGAAAACAAAGAATTAATCGATAACTCAGGTGCTCACCCTGCAGATTTTATTGCAGAAGGTGTGGACCAAACCAGAGGTTGGTTCTATACATTGCACGCTATCTCTACGATGGTGTTCGATAAAGTAGCCTACAAAAACGTTATTTCTAACGGTTTGGTATTGGATAAGAACGGACAGAAGATGTCGAAGCGTTTAGGTAACGCCGTAGATCCATTTACTACTTTGGAGAAATACGGACCAGATGCTACACGTTGGTACATGATTACAAACGCGCAGCCTTGGGATAACTTAAGATTCGATTTAGATGGAATTACGGAAGTGCAACGTAAGTTCTTCGGTACTTTATACAATACCTACTCTTTCTTTGGTTTATATGCAAACATCGATGGATTTAGCTATGCTGAAGACGATATCGCGTTGGCGGACAGACCAGAGATTGATAGATGGATCATTTCTAAATTAAACTCTTTGGTGAAAAACGTAGATGCAGCATTTGCAGCGTTTGAACCTACAAAAGCAGGTCGTTTAATAAACGAGTTTGTGAACGATCAAATGAGTAACTGGTATGTACGTTTATGTAGAAGACGTTTCTGGAAAGGGGATTACTCTACAGACAAAATCTCTGCTTACCAGACTTTATACAAGTGTTTAGAAACGATAGCTATCATTTCTTCACCTATCGCTCCTTTCTTTACAGATGAGTTGTTTAGTGATTTAAATGCAGTTTCAGGTAAACACAATTTGGAGTCTGTTCACTTGGCAGACTTCCCAGCAGTAGATGAAGCAGCGATTGATTTAGAGTTAGAAGCACAAATGGAAATTGCACAGAAAGTAAGTTCTATGGCTTTGAGCTTGAGAAAGAAAGAGAAGATCAAAGTGCGTCAGCCTTTGCAGAAGATTATGGTGCCTATTTTAGATGCCAACTTCAAAAAGAATATAGAGCACGTAAGTGATTTGATTCTTTCTGAAATCAACGTAAAGGAAATCGAATTGTTAGAAGATACTGCAGGTATTTTGGTGAAGAAAATTAAGCCAAACTTCAAAACAATTGGACCTAAATACGGGAAACAAATGAAGGCGATTGCCGGAATGGTAAACCAATGGGGACAAGAAGAGATAGCTTTAGTTGAGAAAAACAACGGTTGGTCAGGTGAAGTAAATGGTGAAAACATTGCCTTAGATATGGCCGATTTCGAAATCTTGACAGATGATATCCCAGGATGGTTAGTGACTACAGAAGGTGGTTTAACTGTGGCGATGGATATTACTTTATCAGAAGAATTGAAACAAGAAGGTATTGCCAGAGAATTGGTGAATCGTATTCAGAACTTCAGAAAAGAAGCAGGATTAGAAGTAACAGATAAAATTGCCTTAACGATAGAAACATCGGATAACATCGCCAAAGCAATTGCTGAAAATACATCTTACATCTGTGATGAGGTATTGGCTACAGGAATCGTAGTTGGAGCCGTAGAAAACACAGATATGATTGCAGACATAGAAGCCGAAGCAGATACCAAATTCTTATTGGTTAAAGCCTAAGCAAAAACATAAAAGTTAATAAAGGGTTGATTCGTCTAGAGTCAACCCTTTTTGTTTGCTTAAATCTTTGAATTCTTGAATCCTTGAATCCTTGAATTATTGAATTCTTGAATCCCTGAATCGCCCCGTCTAGCGCTCTAAGACAAAAACTCCCCAACCTTTTACAAAGTTGAGGAGCAATAAGCTTATAAATTTACGACGGTGTTAGGCTAAGCTTATTCCATGTATTTCCTTACAGCATTAATTACAGTACAAGTGCCGTGGTTAAGTACAGGTTTCCTTAAATGTACTTCGTTTTCTTCAAAAACAAGAGGACAAATAAGTTGAATTTTAGATTTGTTTACAGGTCTAATTAATTTTCTAGTTGCTTGTTCTTCAGCAGCCCCCTCAACCCAGTTAAGGTTGAGGAGATTTGCTAAAACAATTAGTAATGAAGAATGCAGGTGTGATTAGTAGTTTTGTTATTCTATTATAAGTCTTTGCGTGTGAGAGCCCGATGCACCTGTAAAAGTTAAGAGGTATCCACCGCTTTCTAGGTAACCCAGGTCTATTTGCTGGTTTCCTTTTTCTAAGGTGTAAGTAGCCACTCTTTTTCCAAGTAAATTATGAACCTCCAAGCTATAGTTCTCTTGCAAATCGTTTAAGTAAACAATTCCCTTAGAGGGGTTAGGGTGAATTTTTAGTGCATAAAGATCAGCTTTCGAGGTCGATAAATTTTCAATGAGTCTAAATGAATTATAGTAATAGGTTTGTTGGTTGGCTGCAGAGTAATTGATACTTATGCTCAATACGGGTTCAGGAAAATTCGCATTAAACCAAAAGTAAGTGGTGTCGCTAGAGTAAACTACTGCCTGCGTGCTAACAGCAGAGTCTTTAAAGTTGCGTACCACTTTAGTTTTTATACAATCCTCTAAGTGCCATTCAGGGGTAAACAAGGTACCTACACCTTCTACGCTTTGTATGCTTTCTACTGTTCTTATAGTAGTAGCTCCGGGCAGACTAAGTACACCTGTATAGTAGTTGGTATCTACATTTCCGTAGGTCATAGGTAAATTAAAAAGGATGGCATAATCGTAGATAAAACTATAGTTTTGGTAAGGATGGTAATAGTCGTGCACATAAGCGCTGTCGTTTAAAGTGACAAAAAGCTCCCCGCTGTTGTAGCGCTTTACATAGCTTGCATTGGGTGCCAGGTTGGGGTTTTGTGCATCGGCAACATTGATGTAGGTAAAGCTGTCTATTTGACTGGCAAATACTTGAGATAAATCCCACAGGACATTTATTCCATTGGGAAGATAATTTATCGGTTCTATGGTACTTGATCTTGTTTTTACCGTCGATCCAATAGTGGGTGTAAGGGTACTTGCTGTGATTTGGGTTTGGGCAAAGTTGAAATAGATAAAAGAAAAGCTTACTGCGAGTGTAAAGAGTGTTTTCATAGTGTGATGTTTTGATGAGCTAATTTATTGGCTTAGAATCAGTTGTTGGATTGGTTTTCTAGATGTTTTTAAGAATCTTATACCAGTCAAAATTGAACCTCCTTGAATCCTTGAATTGTTGAATTGTTGAATCTTCGAATCATTGAATCATTGAATTCTTGAATCGTTGAATCATCGAATCGTTGAATCCTTGCCCCCCAACATGTAATTTCCTTATTTTTACCTCCGCTAGAAAAAAGGATCATGATAGAACAAATTGCGCCCGAAGAAATCCAAAGAGTGGAACGTTTAGCACGTGCCACTTGGCCAGATACTTTTAAAGAAATATTGACCCCGGATCAAATAACCTACATGCTCAATTGGATGTACAACGTCGACACCCTTAAAGAGCAAATTGCAAAGGGACATGAATTCTACATCTTAAAGGATCAAGAAGATTTGGGCTTTATAGGGTTAGAACCGAATTACCAAGGAACCACCAAATTGCGCATTCATAAAATTTACGTTTTACCTGCGGCTCAAGGCAAAAAAGTGGGGAAGCAACTCATAGATTTTGCAGAGAAACGCGCCAAAGATCTAAACTTAGATTGCCTAAATTTAAACGTAAACCGCTACAATGCGGCCGTAGATTTTTATAAGCATATCGGGTTTGAAATTACCAAGACAGAAGACATAGACATAGGTCAAGGTTTCTTTATGAACGACTATGTGATGGAGAAACCTCTCTAGCTCCAACTTGGTAGGTTGTAGGTTTATAGTTGCCTGAAAAACAGTTGTTGTACGAAAATTACTTCCTAAGTGACGGATATTAACTGAACTTGGAATATGATGGTTTAGTTCTTCATCTTTGCCGGTTACAATTAAACCAATAAAGAATGAAGATTTTTAACAAGATTTTCACTCTACTATTCCTATTAACTTCCTTTTACCATTATAGTTTGGCGACAGACTATTTCTGGGTGGGAGGTTCTGGGGATTGGAGTGATCTTACTCACTGGGCAACAACCTCAGGTGGTACCACAACACATTTTATTCCTCCAAGTCCAACCGACGACGTCTACTTTGATGCGAACAGTGGTTTTGTTGCAGGAGATGCAACAGTAACAACCTCCAGTAGTATTTATTGTAGAAACATGGTGTGGGATGGAGCACCACACTCTCCAAATTTCTTAGAGAGTTTAGCCGAAGACTTTTTGATCTACGGCTCCTTAACCTTGCAGGCCGATATGTATTTTGAAGCCAAGGCTTACTTTACAGGAAGTAACCCGGCAACCATTACCTGTAATGGAAATTACATTGAGGGGGCCGTGCTAATCGAAAAAGGAGGGACATCCTTAACTTTATTAGATGATTTAACGGTTACGTACGACAACGGTACTGCAGCTTATGCTGTTACGGGAGATATCAATCATATCTCAGGAACCTTTGATTTAAATGGGTTTGATGTTTACGCAGCTAACTACTGGACATGGAACAACAATACCCGTCACCTAGACATGGAAAACTCAACGTTTTTCATACGTCACTCTGAATCGGGTTATGTTGGTTCTGGTTTTCATTACCCAGAGCCAAGTAATTCAGAAAACTGGAGTTTCAGCTTGTATGGTAGCGGAATTACTGTTAATGCCGCAAATTCTATGATAGATATAGATGGAGGTAGACACCCGTTATATGTATATGGTCTGGATGATACATTAAAGTTTCACAACGTTCGATTACGTAAAAGGTATTCTAATACCTCTTTCTACAGTTACGTTGTAAACTGTACTTTTCACAGGGTGACTTCAGATGAAGGTTTCAACGATTTTAGAGCATATTCTCCTTGTGTTATCGACTCAGTTGAATTCAATACAGAAGATGATGCGTGGTATGGGACTACTAGTGCTTACAATAATAGATTGTATGGTTCTAGCGCAGTATTTAAAACTGTTATTTTTAACGGAATCGGTAATACTCCAGCAGTTACAGCCAATGAAATTGCCGGTGGGAACAATACTATCGGACATGTAGAATTTAGGAATTACGACGGATTGATTTCTGCTGGTTCTAATACCATTGGATATGCAGAATTTTTCGATCATGGTTACATAACGGGGAACAACAATTCATTGGATACTATGGTGTTCTCACCAGGATACTCTTACCGTTTTGGAACGAATATTAATACGACAATTAATGATGCAATTTATGGAAATGGAAACCCTTGTTATTTAACGGAGTTTTTAAATGTAAATACATCCAACACTTCAACTTTAACAGTAAATACAGGGACACAATTAGTATTAGACTATGTTCGTATTCGTGGCCTTATAGCCGCAGGGTCAGATGCGCCTTTTCAAATCAATGAGCACAGTTTAGATTTAGGAAATAACACGAATATTAATTTTGATGCATATAATCCAGGTGCTCCTTTAGAAGGGATAGGACCTGATTCCATTGTTTGTCCTTCCATTTTCCCATATACACTAGATGCTTCGGGTATGGTGGGTAACCTGTACACTACCTATTTCTGGTACGATGGAACTTCTGAAATTACCAATGAAGTTACGCAGCCAGGTACTTACTGGGTAAGCGCAGATTACGGTAGAGGATGTTTATTAACAGATTCTGTTACCTTAATTAATGCTTTTGATATAAGTTTTGAATCGCACGAGCCTGTTTGTGATCTTTCAAATCCAGATGGATCTGTAGTTGCAAATGTTACAGGTAGTACAGGACCTTTTACCTACAGCTGGAATGCTAACCCAGTCCAAACAGATGATACCTTAGTAAATGTTGGAGCTGGAACCTACGTTTTAACAGTCACGGATGATATAGGCTGTGTTTACCAAGATAGTACAACCTTGGTTGGGCCGACAACAGGTACTTCACTGGCCATCAATATTCCATCAGGAAAAGTTTTTGACGATTGTGGAACGGGAACAGGGTCTGCTCGTGCTGTGGTAGGAGGAGGTTCTCCAGACTACCAATTTACGTGGAACACAACTCCTGTAACTTCTGGTAATGAAGTCTACAATTTAACTGCTGGTACCTATACCGCTTATGTAACAGATAGCTTGGGTTGTATAGACAGTGCTTCTGTAACAATTAACTCTGTTGCAGTTTCTGGTTACAGTGCAAGCATTAACGTTGTAGATCCTTCTGGATGTGATACCGTTGGTTTTGCAAGTTTAAACGTTTCGGGAGGTTCTTCTCCTTTTGATTATGAATGGTCGCACGATAGTACAGTAACTTTATCTACTGCTAATGATATTCCAATTGGAAATCATTATGTCAATATTATTGATAACCAGAATTGTTTGTTGAACGTCCCATTTGATGTAGAAAGTGGTGACCTAACAGCGCCTGTTGCTACGGGATGTTTAAATGATACTGTAATCTCAACAGAACCGGGAATGTGTGAGGCTGTCTTTACGTGGACACCACCAACTTATGCAGATGATTGTTTCTTGAAATCTGTTGTTGCTTCACATCAGCCAGGACATGTTTTTAAATTAGGTTCAACAACTGTTAGCTATATCGCAACGGATTATGCTGGGAATATAGATACTTGTTCTTTCGTTGTAACAGTAGAAGACCAAGAGGCTCCTATGTTTACGGCTTGTCCAACAAATAGAACCTTAACAGCTACAATTGGTAACTGTTTGGCGAGTGTAAATTGGGCGCCACCAATTGCTTCCGATAATTGTTCGGGTGTAGTAAGTGTGGTAGGAGATTTTTCCCCAGGTGATGCTTTCCCAGTAGGTGCTACAACGGTAACTTATGTTGCTACAGATGCTGCTGGAAATACAGATACCTGTAGATTCAATATTTACGTAAAAGCGAATCCAAGTAACTTCTATTTCATTTCTACGGTAGGTAATACTTCTACAGGGTTTACATCGAACCAAGAATGTGTTCGATCATTAACTTTAGGTACGCCCCAAATCAGTAATTTATGTGGTAATTATTGGTTAATTCCCGGTGCTTATTTACCAGGTGGAACCTATGATTTTCCAATAGGTCAAACAGATATAGAGTTTGCTTACACCAATGGAGCAGACACCATCGTTAATGCATTCTATGTATTGATTAATGATAATTACAACCCAACTTTTACAGATTTCCCTCCTTATTTGTATGAAACGGCAGATACTTGTGGAGGAGCTAATGTAACTTGGACGGAACCTGTACCCTTTGATGCTTGTGGTATTGATACTATGTACAGTACCCATCAATCAGGTGATTTCTTTCCTTTGGGAAATACTTACGTTTACTATACCGTTATTGATGTTAACGGAAGGTCTTATTCAAGAAACTTTAGAATTCACGTCTCAGATCCTTATCCGGTAATTTCTAATTGTCCTTCGAACATTGTAGTTAATGCAGATACCTGTGGTGGTGCCATAGTACAATGGGTAGAACCAACAGTTGAAGATAATTGTTTGGCTTCATTTACTTCTAATTACTCACCAGGAGATGTTTTCCCGTTTGGGTCAACTCAAGTTACCTATACAGCTACTGATGTATCGGGTTATGTTAGAACGTGTAATTTCTGGGTAACGGTTAATCAAGTGGCAGTTCAAATTACGAACTCTTGTCCTTCAGATATTGTTGTGAATTTAGATTCTACAGTTTGTGACACTGCCTTGTTCTGGACAGAGCCAACATTTAATCATCCTTGTGGATTCGATACTATTTATCAAACACATACACCAGGTGATGTATTTGCTCCAGGAAATTACACAGTAGAATATGAAGCTGTCACTTTTGATGGGCTTACAAAAACCTGTAGTTTTAACATTACAGTAAACAAATCTACCAACCTTGTTGATGTCGTAGACTGTCAGCCTTATGCTACCTTAACGTATCAAGTGGATACTGCAGCAATGTGTGGTGAAGTTTATGCAGCATGGGTGGAGCCATCATTTATTACTTCCTTCTGTTCTAATCCTTTAGATACAGTAGTATTTACGTCAACGATAGAAAATAACGATACCATTCCTTTAGGGTTTTATTACGTTAATTATGAAGCCCGTGATGAATTTGGTAATGCCTTAGCAAATTGTAACTTCTATGTAAATGTTGTTGATACAATATCAGGCGTGCAAAAAGATATCTGTCCTACTCAACCTGTAATTAATTATGTAGATATCTCTGTAAATTGTGATTCTGCGGCTATTCAATTTGATGAGCCAATGTTCTCAGCTCAAGGTTGTTTAAATGATTTTGATACAGTGGTAGGGAATTATTATCCAGGAGACTTGCTACCAACAGGTACGCACTATATTTACTATGAAGCAAGAGATGGTTTAGGATTTCCTTTAAGTACATGTAGTTTCGAGTTACAGGTGATAGATACATCAACCTACTTGGAAGTAACATGTCCAGAAACTACCTACGATTACTTAACCGGTTATTTTTCTTATGAAATTATTGGTGATACAAGTATTTGTGGAGGTATCGTAGATTGGGACATGCCTGTATTTACACCGCATGGGTGTATGGCAGAAGTAGATACCATAGTTGGGAATTATTACCCGGGTGACACATTAGGTTTTGGTTTAAAATACATTGAGTATTATGCCTTAGATGCTGCAGGTAACGTGTTAGGTTCATGTAGTTTCCAAACGAATGTTTTTTATGATATTGATGATGTGTTTATCTTGCCTATGGACACCGTTTTAATTACCAATTCAGGGTCGTGTACGGTCGATTTCATGTGGGATCCACCTCAAGTTATTGAAGCCTGTCAAATCCATAATGGAAATTCATATTACTGGGTGAATAATTATTCCACGAATTGGATGTCAAATGGATTGTCGCCATTTAATTATTTGTCTCCCCAGAGTTTCCCTATTGGATCTTATTCTATAGATTATTGGCTATACATGAATGGACATTATGTTATATATACCTTTAACATAGAGGTAATTGAGGGTACAGCTCCTACTTTTAACTCAACTTGTCCGTCAGACACGGTTACTTTATACGCTCAAAACAATATTTGTGATGGTATTGCAACGTGGACTAACCCTACTGCAGTTAATTCAAATTGTTCGGGTAGTTCCTCAAGTAACATAACACTTACTTCTAATTATTACTCGGGAGATTTAGTTCCTGTTGGATATAATGATGTTGTTTATACAGCTACAAACGCCAGTGGAGCTTCATCAACGTGTGAGTTTGTTGCGCATGTAATAGATGTTCAGGCACCTATGTTTACGAACTGTCCGTTAGATAAAGTGGTCTATACAACAGATTCTACTTGTTCTAAGGTAGTTACATGGAAAAAGCCAGGCGTGTTTGATAACTGTCCTAGCCCAACGGTAACCTCTACACACAATTCAGGAGATGAATTCCCATTGGGAGTTACGGAAGTGAAGTACTTCGTAGTGGATGACGCTGGACAAATGGATAGCTGTATTTTCACGGTTACGGTGATAGACAATGTTTCTCCAGTTATTGAAAACTGTCCTTCTGATATTATCGTAAACGCTACTACAGGTAATTGTGGAACTAATGTAACTTGGACAGCACCGACAGCATCAGATAACTGTTCTATCAGTTCATTTGTAAGCAGTCATGCTCCAGGAAGTTTCTTCCCAGTAGGAAATACTACAGTTACCTATACAGCAATAGACGGTAGTGGTGTTACTACTCAATGTTCTTTTGTTGTTACGGTACAAGATGTAGAAGCTCCAACATTTGTAGGTTGTCCTTCAGATATTACGGTAAATACAAATTATAACTTATGTACAGCTATCGTAGGATGGACTCCCCCAACTGTGAGCGATAATTGTGGAGGAAATGTTGTGGTAACCAGTACTCATGTTCCGGGAAGTGCATTTAACTTAGGTACAACTCAGGTAGTATATTACGTACAAGATGCCAATGGAAACCAAGATTCTTGTAGTTTCAATGTAACAGTTCAGGATGTAACAGCACCTCAGATAACAGGTTGTCCAAACAATATAGTGGTAAGTGCAAGTGCCGGACAATGTTCTGCAGATGTTACTTGGATGGCGCCATTGGTATTTGATAACTGTGCAGGAGCTAATATGCTTTCTTCTCACAACAGTGGAGATACTTTTAATGTAGGTACAACTACTGTAACCTATACTGCTACTGATGCTCAAGGTTTGGTTTCAACTTGCAGCTTCACTGTAACGGTTCTTGATGATCAGGCACCGGAGCTTACGTGTCCTTCTGATATAGTAGTTGATGTAATCGCAAATTGTGATACCAATGTAGTGTGGACAGCACCAACAGCAACAGATAACTGTGGTTTAGATGGAAATGTTGTTGCGAGTCATACAAGTGGAGATGTATTCTCTGTGGGAACTACTCAAGTGAGTTACACCTTTACAGATCTTTCTGGAAACTCATCAACGTGTACTTTCAACGTAACGGTGAATGATGCTAGTGTTCCGGAAATTGTTTGTCCTGCAGATATTACAGTATCCAGCGATCCTTCAGAATGCGGAGCTATCGTTACGTGGACAGCGCCTGTTACTTATGATAACTGTAATGTAGCAACTGTAACAAGTAACTATGATTCTGGTGACTTCTTTGGCGTAGGTACTACCACGGTAACTTACACGGTAACGGATGTAAATGGTTTAACAACAAACTGTAGTTTCACCGTAACGGTAGAAGATCAAGAAGCACCGAGTTTATTGAACTGTCCTACTGATATAACCGTAAATAATACGTATAACTTATGTGCTACCAATGTGGTATGGACTGCACCGGTTGGTTTAGATAACTGTTCTTCAACAACGATTACGTCTACGCACAATCCAGGAGATGAGTTTGAAATTGGAACTACTTTGGTAACTTACTATGTAGAGGATGCAGCAGGAAATGTAGATTCTTGTAGTTTCAATGTTATCGTAGAAGATACACAAGCTCCTCAAATTTCTGCTTGTCCAGGAAACATTACTGTAAACGCAGATTCTACAATCTGTGGAGCAGAAGTAACTTGGGTATTGCCAGTGGCATTAGATAACTGTGCAGGAGTTACTTTGACGAGTAATTACAATTCAGGAGATGTTTTCCCAGTAGGTACAACAACTGTAACCTACACGGCAACAGATGTAACGGGACTTACTGCTACATGTTCATTCAACGTAACAGTAGTTGATGTCATGGCACCTGTACTTACGGCTTGTCCGTCAGACATTCATTTAACATTAGGCAATGCATGTGATGTAGTGGCCACATGGACAGAACCATCTGTGATGGATAACTGTGCTGGAGTTACATTAACATCTACATATAGTAGTGGTGATAGCTTCGGAGTAGGAATTACAACGGTTACCTACACAGCTACAGATGCATCAGGTAATCAAACAACGTGTAGCTTTAATGTTGTAGTTACAGATGATAGCGCACCAGTTATCAATGCTTGTCCTACAAATATTACTACAGGTAATGATGCTGGTAGTTGTAATGCAAGTGTAACATGGACAGTTCCTACAGCAACAGATAACTGTGGAACACCAACCATGACAAGCACGCACAACCCAGGAGATATTTTCCCTATCGGTACAACAACAGTTACCTATACCTTTACCGATGTTAATGGCTTAAGTTCTACGTGCAGTTTTACGGTAACCGTAGAAGATACTGAAGCACCAAGTGTATTAAACTGTCCTTCGGATATTGTAGTAGCAAGTGCATACAACACATGTTCTGCGAATGTTTCTTGGATAGCTCCAACGGCAGGTGATAATTGTAGTGGAGTTTCGGCTTTAACCAGTTCTCACGCACCAGGAAATAACTTCCCTGTAGGTGTAACAACGGTTTACTATTACGTTTCTGATGCTGCAGGTAATCAAGATACATGTAGTTTTACGGTAACGGTTCTAGATAATGAAGCACCACATTTTACGATATGTCCAAATGATATTGTTGTAAATGCAGGAGCTACAGCGTGTGAGAAACAAGTTTCATGGACATTACCTATAGCTGCCGATAACTGCTCGGGGGTAATAGTAACGAGTACACATAATAGTGGAGCTACTTTCCCTGTGGGTACTACTGTGGTAACCTACACTGCAACAGATGCATCTGGAAATACGGCAACCTGTGTGTTTAATGTAACAGTAGAGGACAATACAGCACCAATTATTTCAGGTTGTCCTTCTAACATAACGGTAAGTAATGATGCCAATGATTGTGGAGCGGTGGTAACATGGACAGCTCCTTCAGCAGCAGATAACTGTAACTTAGCATCCTTTACGAGTACGCATAACTCTGGAGCTTTCTTCCCTATAGGATCTACAGTTGTAACCTATACAGCAGTGGATAATAATGGATTAAGTTCTACGTGTAGCTTCACAGTAACAGTTACGGATAATGATGTGCCATTCTTTACGGCTTGTCCATCTGATATAGTAGTCAACAGTGATTTAAGTTCTTGTTCAGCACAAGCTACATGGACAGCACCTATACTAAACGATAACTGTCCAACAAGTGCAACCATTGTAAGTACACATACACCAGGAAGTATATTCCCGCTAGGAACCACAACGGTTACCTATACAGTTACTGACGCTTCAGGAAACATAGCTACTTGTTCGTTCAATGTAACCGTTCAAGATGCTACAGCACCAGAGATTACGGCTTGTCCGTCTAACTTAACAGTATTTACAGATCCTGGTTCATGTGATGCAACCGTGTATTGGATTAGTCCAATAGCAATCGATAATTGTTCTGGTGTAACGCTTTCAAGTAACTATCCAAATGGATCTGTGTTGCCTTTAGGAACAACTACCATTACATATACAGCTACAGATGCTGTAGGATTAACTTCTACGTGTAGCTTCAATGTTACAGTGGTAGATAATCAAGCTCCAGTTTTTGACGATTGTCCTGCAGACATCGTAGTGGATAATGATAGTGCCTTATGTGAAGCAATTGTGACATGGACAACGCCTACCGCAACCGATAACTGTGGTAACGTAACTGTGAGTTCTAATTACCAAAGTGGAGATGTATTCCCTGTGGGTACTTCATTGGTAACCTACACAGCTGTAGATGAAAATGGTTTAAGTTCTACATGTAGCTTCACTGTTACTGTGGAAGATAGGGAGGCGCCATTGATCACTGATTGTCCAAAAGACATTTTTGTAGACGCCAACTTAGACTCTTGTGGAACTACAGTTACTTGGACAATTCCATCAGGAACAGATAACTGTGGGTTGTCTTCAGTAAGTTCTAATTACAGCCCTGGAGATTTCTTCGAAATTGGAAACTATGAAGTGGTTTACACCTTTACAGATGTGCACGGAAATACAGAGACATGTATTTTCTATGTGGAAGTAGCAGGTGATGAAAATAACTGTTTCAAGGGAGCTCAAATCAATGTGCCTGAAGCCTTTACTCCAGATGGAGACGGCGTTAACGACGTATTGGTGATTGAGGGAATTGAAGATTATCCAGATAACCGTATTGTCATCTTTAACAGATGGGGGACGGAAGTTTACGAGATGGTAGCTTACCAAAATGATTGGGACGGTACAGTAAATAAAGGTTCTCAAATGGTAGGTGAAGATTTACCAACAGGTACTTACTTCTACGTGCTTTATACAGGCGATGTGGAAGCTGGTATAGTTAAGGGCTTTATTTACTTACAACGATAATATTTAGAAATTATGTATAAAATAATCATAACGCTTATTGGTCTTTTGAGTTCAGGGATTTTTTCCTGGGCTCAGCAAGACCCACAGTTTACGCAGTATTTTGATAATACTTTGTTTATAAACTCTGCCTATGCGGGGAGTAGGGATATGCTAAATGTAACCGCAATTCACAGAGAACAGTGGGCGGGTTTCGATGGACATCCAAGAACTACAACCATAGGAATGCATACGCCTTTGGCTTATCGTTCTGTGGGGCTAGGTTTTTCGGCGGTAAATGATGCCATTGGTCCGCTAAACCAAACCATGGTGAATCTAGATTTTTCATATTCGCTAAGGTTTAAAAGGAGTAAGAGCAAATTGTCTTTTGGTTTAAAGGCTGGAGCGAATATCATTAACGTCAATTCGAGTGAGTTAGAAACAACCACGGGGAATGACGGACATTTAATGAACAACGTGAAAAACAACGTCAACCCAAATTTTGGTTTTGGAATTTTATACCATTCGGATAGGTTTTTTGTGGGGGCAAGCATCCCAAAGTTGTTGCAAAATAGTTACGATGGATTCAGTGCGTCAAACATAGAGATCAGACACTATTATGCAATAATTGGAGGGGTCGCAACTTTGTCAGATCAATGGAAGTTAAGACCAACGGCGCAAGTTAAAATTGCTGAAGGTTCTCCCTTGAGTGTAGACCTAAGTGCAGCTTTTATTCACAGCGATAAAATTTACCTCGGTGCTATGTATAGATGGGATGCCGCGGCAGGTGTCTTTTTCCAAATTCAAGTGAATCCCCAGTTTAAAGTGGGATTGGCAACAGATTTTGGAGTACAAGAAATTAGAACCTATAACGAAGGAACTTTTGAGTTAATGTTGTCTTATGATTTCAACTTTAACAGAGAAGGAATTAAATCACCTAGATATTTCTAAACCTAAAAACATATGAAATTAGCAATAGTATATATAGGGTTATTTATTTCCCTAGGAGCTTGGGGACAACTTGCAAAATTTGATAAAGCAACGATGCACTTTCAAAATTTTGCCTACTCCACAGCCATTCCTTTATTCGAGGAATTAATTGGAAGCAAGGTAGATGATGCGAAGTTGAAGTCTATGTTGGCTTTTAGTTACTTCCAGGTTGGGAATACAGAAAAAGCAGAGGCGTATTACAGTCAAATGATACTCTCGCCAATCGTAAATAATGAAGATTACTACAACTACGCCCAAGTATTAAAAGAGAATGGGAAATACAAGCAAAGTGATCAGTGGATGATGACTTTTGCAGAAAATGAACCTTTGGATACCCGAGCGCAACGTTTTCAATTGGAGCAAAATTATTTAAAAGCCATCTCAGAACAAGAACCTTTCTTTCAGGTAGAAGAGACGGAGTTAAATACGGAGGGTTCTGATTTTGGAGGGTATTTCTCTACGAATAATGATGAGGTTTACTTCATAACTTCAAAATATAGAAGAGCATTGATCAATAGTCAATGGGCCTGGGATGGAAACAACTTCTTGGATGTGTTTAAAGGTGAATTGAAAGAGAATCACAAAGCTTTGAAGAACATCTCTAGGGTGAAGAAAATCAATACCAAATTCCATGAAGGACCACTGTGTTTTTCGCCCGATGGCAAACGCGTCTACTATACGCGAAATAATGCTTCGTATGGTGAGGAAGATAAAAATAGAGAGATTAAAAAGTTGTCGATTTACATCCGAGAGATAGATGAAGAGGGAGCTTGGGGGAAAGAAAAGGAAATCTCCTTCGCTTCTCCAGAGTTTTCTGTAGGGCACCCATGTATTAGTAAGGATGGAAAAACGCTTTACTTTAGTTCTGATATGCCTGGAGGTTTTGGCCGCGCTGATATTTACAGCGTTGAGATTATGTCGGATGGGTCTTTTGGTAACCCAGTGAATTTAGGAGGAGTCATCAATACGGAAGGACAAGAGATGTTCCCTTGGATGGATGAAAAAGGGAATTTGTATTACGCATCAGACGGATTAATTGGTTTAGGAGGTTTGGATGTCTACATCGTGAAAAATTTAAAGGAGAGTGCTTCACCGGCAAAGCCTATAAATTTAGGTAGACCCCTGAACAGTAGAAATGATGATTTTGCTTTTGTAATGAGCCACGATGGTAAAACTGGCTTTGTTTCTTCTAACCGCATCGGTGGCGTTGGAAACGATGACATCTACACCTTCACGCAGCTGAGAGAAATTTCTGATGAAATTAACATAGATGGAGTCGTAAGAGACGAGAAGGGTGATATACTAGTGAATGCTAAATTGTACATTCTAGACAGCTTAGGAACTGTTTTAGACAGTACGAATTCCAGTGATAAAGGAGATTATAGTTTTCGCGTGAAACCCAATCAATCCTATACAGTTTGGGGTAAAAAACCGAAGTATTTCGACGATAAGAAGAATTTAGATACGCAAGGAGTTAAAGATGATCTAACGGCAGATTTGGTGTTGGAGAAAGATCCGGGTATTTCTATGTACGGACTTGTTGCCGACGCTAAGTCAGGTGCGCCTTTAGAAGGTGTGAAAATGACCATCATTGATAATATGACGGGTAAAAAATCAAGCTTCTCAACCCCAGAAGATGGTTTGTATAGGAGTGCCTTGCCCAACAAGAAAAAAGGAGACAGAGGAAGTTACAACTTCGTGTTGGAAAAAGACGGTTATTTCTCCAAGGTGCTTACGTATAATGTTGAGTTCGATGAAAATGGTCAGTTCAATATAAATGATGAGGTAGATTTATCCTTAGATCCTATCGTGAAGAATTTGGAGGAGATGATTACCATCAACCCTATCAATTTCGATTATGGTAAATACAACATCAGACCTGATGCAGCGGTGGAATTAGATAAGATTGTTGCCATCATGAATAAATATCCAGAGATGGTAATTGAGCTGGGGGCACATACAGATTGTAGAGGTTCTGCACGTTTCAATGAGAAATTATCAGATAGAAGAGCAAAGGCTTCTGCCAATTATATTAAGCAACGTATTAGTAACCCAGAGAGGATTTACGGTAAAGGTTACGGAGAGTACAGATTGTTAAATGATTGTGGATGTGAAGGAAGTCAGAAATCTGATTGTACAGAAGCACAACACCAAGAAAATAGAAGAACTGAGTTTAGAGTGATAGCTACCGGAAACGATAAAGTGAAGGTGGAAAATCAAAGTTCTGACTCATTTTAATAGTTAGCGATGGAAAAGAAAACGGAGGACTCAAATCATTGGATCCTCCGTTTATGTATGCGTAATATTTTTTACTGAATCTTTATTCCTTCACAATTGGCGCGTTCCTTTTCAAGTTCCATAGGATCTATGTCTATAAACTCCTTACAAATGCTATCACGCTCTTCTAACAGGGCATCTAAACTGTCTTTCTTTGCTTGATTAGCTTCTTGTGTAACCAAGATTTCTTGTGCCAAAGCATCTACCTGTGCACCTTTTTCTACACAGTCACACAAGGTGTTTTCATTAGAGCTTGAACAAGCGCTAAAGAGTAAAATTGCCGAAATGGAAGTTAGGAATAGTTTCATTATTTGTCGAGTACTTTAGGAATACGGAAGTAATCAGAATCTTTCTTTGGAGCATTTCTTAATGCTTCTTCATGGGTTACAGTTTGCGCTGGAACATCTTCACGTAGACGGTTAATTTCGTCTGACATAAAAATCAAAGGCTCAACATTATCTGTATCAACTGCGTTCAACTTATCCATGAAGTCTGTAATCTTCTTCATGTCAGCAATAATCGCATCCTTCGCTTCTCCTTCGAACGACAAACGCGCCAAGTGCGCAATGTGATCTACTAATTCTTCATTGATATTCATACCACAAAATTAATAAGGATTCTTATCATAGCTTAAAAAAGACAAGATTTATTTGGTTTCGCAGACGGTTAGACCTATAGATTCTTAGACTTTTAGAGTGGTTAGGGTTAACAGATTTAAAAATTTAAGCATGAACTGCGTTCATATTTAAAAATTTAAAAAAGATGAACTGCTCATCAGGATGGGAAGTATAACCTAAATCTATGAATACTCGAAACCTTGATACCATTTCATTAAATCTTTAAATATCAGGCGTAAGCCTGAACTTAAATTTTTAAATATTCCACCGGTAGCTATCGCTTGATTATACCGCAGGAAGGCAAAACAATATAAAAAACACTCTTCCTTTTAACAACGCGTCTTTACAACATCTCAAATCCTTGAATTAAGGTTCTCAATCGATAATAGAGAGATGAATTTTTGAATCCTTGAATCTTTGAATCCTTGAATTATTGAATCCTTGAATTATTGAATCTTTGAATTGTTGAATCCTTAAATCTCAATTCTCAATAGCACTCTCTATCTGAGCCCTAACTTTCAACTTCAATTCTTCCACACTCATAGCAGCAACTTCTTCCTTGCTTATGGTTGCATGAAATTTCACACGTGATAAACCAGGTCCTGAAGGACTCAGCACATGATCCGGATCTGAGAAAAGTTTGTAGTTATTAATGAAGGTTAAATTAACGATAGGAACCTTACATTTTTTAGCCAATTGAAAAGCACCCTCTTTAAATTCCATCATTTGAGGCAGGTTTTCATCAGGAATTCCACCTTCTGGGAAAATGGCCAAACTCCAACCTTTGTCCACTGCTTTTTTACATTCAATAAATGATTTTGCAGCTTTTAATCTGTCCTTTCTAAATACGGGAATGTTGTAGTTCTTAAAAAAGGTCTTCACCAAAGGGTAGGAGAGTATCTCGCTTTTTCCCAAAAACAAAAACTTGTGTTCGGGAAGTATGCTGTACATTAAAAAGATGTCGAGGTAAGAAGTATGGTTGGCACATATAATATAAGGTCCTTCAGGAATGTTTTTCTTTCCTTCCACACGAACGGCATAAAAGCAAAAGATGCGCATGCAGTACGACCATAACACACTGATTTTAAAAGCGTGTTTCTGCCAAGCTTTTACTTTGATGCATAAAAACAGGAAGGGATAAAACAGCAGCAAAAAGAAAGCGAACACCAAACCGATGTACAGTTTCCATAGATTAAAAAATACAGCTGCTATATATTTCACCGTTAATACAAATTTTGGTGGCTAAAGTAGCTAAAATCTAATTTTCTATCTAGGAAAGTAGTAGCGATTTTACAGTATTATTTTCTTTTTGCTTTCTGATTTTTAAGGGGTGATGAATTAGGCCTCTGTATCCAAAAGTTCCGCGTTTTTAGGTGCTTTGGCCTTCATCATTTCTTCAACTTGGTGATGGGGGATTACGCGGAAAGCAAATTTATAGCCTTCACCTATACCTACTGCCCAAAAAATAAGCGTCCATAAGTCTAAGTTTTCGAGAAAAAGATCCATCAAAATACCAAAGTTTCCTCCGAAGATTATTTCCATAAAAGATATTTCGAACTCAGAAGAAATCATAAAGATGATGCTTAGGAAATCACCCAAAATAATACTTAAAAGAGTTAAAACTCCTCCGGTGATTCCAAATTTTTCATCTATACCTTTTCCTGTAAAACGTATGCTAAATCCAATTAACAAGCCTATTCCTATGGCTACTAAACTTAAGTTATAACCAGAGATTACGGCTATTCCTGCCCAAACCAAAGCTCCCACTATAGCGGCAGCTATACCACCGAGTAAGCCCATTTTGTAATTCTGTTCTTTGTAAAGTGTATCTCTAACGGCTTTCGGTAAAAAGTTTACGGCATCTTTGGAGTATTCTGCTCTAAGGTGACCATCATTCATTTGATTTTCTCGCACAATGGCAGGATCGGCTTTAAAGCTTTCACAATTTTCATCGAAATCAGCTTTTTCTTGCGTTAGGTTACATACAACTCCCAAGTTAGGGTTAAACCCACGGTTGATACATTGTTTACAGTAGTAGAGTCTATCGTTTTGGTCCATAGTGATTAGTTTTTGGGTCAGGAAAATACAAAGTTTTCTTGAAATAGCGATGAATGCCTCCTACTCCTTGTCCTTGAATCTTTGAATTCTTGAATCATTGAATCCTTGAATCCTTTAATAGTTGAATTGTTGAATCTTTGAATCGTTGACTCCCAAATTTGTTCACTCCACCCCCTTGGTTTTCCCTAGAACGTAGCGCAATTAACTAAACTGATTCTAAATAAGCAGAGAATTACCCATTTTCGGTGAACATCGTTAAATTTGCGATGTTTAGATTATAAATTACTACAAATACTATGAGTAACTCATTTTTTAGTTCGTCTCTAGGAAGAAAATATGCCATGGCGTTATCGGCGTTCTTCCTAATGTTATTCTTATTGCAGCATTTTGCCATAAACATGATGTCTGTAGTAAGTCCAGAAATGTTCAACGAAACATCTCACTTCATGGGAACAAATCCTATGATTCAGTACTTAATGCAGCCTATCTTGATTTTTGCTGTTGTATTCCACTTTGTGATGGGATTCATTTTAGAAGCAAGAAATAAAGCGGCAAGAAACGTAAAGTACGCGAAGTACAACGGTGCAGCAAATGCTTCTTGGTTCTCAAGAAACATGTTAGTTTCTGGATTGGTTGTATTGGCTTTCTTAGGATTGCACTTCTACGATTTCTGGTTGCCAGAGGTAACTACGAAGTTTGTTGAAGGAGACATGACTGGATTAAATGCAGCCGGAGAATTTAGATACTTCGAAGAGTTACAACACAAGTTTGTGGATGGATGGAGAGTAGCAATTTACTGTGTTGCTTTTGTTTTATTAGCAATGCACTTGATGCATGGATTTAACTCAGCATTCCAATCTACAGGTATAGACGGTAAAATGGCTGCGGGAAGAAAGAAATTCGGAACAGCTTTCGCTATCATCGTTCCTTTAGGATTCGTCTTCATCGCATTGTTTCATTTCTTAACTCAAACAGGACATTAATCATGGCAATATTAGATTCAAAAGTACCAAAGGGTCCAATTAAAACGAAGTGGACTGATTACAAGAACAAAATTAATTTGGTAAACCCAGCAAACAAGCGTTTGATTGACGTTATTGTTGTTGGAACTGGATTGGCTGGTGGTTCTGCTGCAGCTACTTTGGCTGAGTTAGGATACAACGTAAAAGCATTCGCTTTCCAAGATTCACCACGTAGAGCGCACTCTATTGCAGCGCAAGGAGGTATCAACGCCGCTAAAAACTACCAAGGTGATGGTGACTCAACTTACCGTTTATTTTACGATACGGTTAAAGGGGGTGACTACCGTTCTAGAGAAGCAAACGTATATCGTTTAGCAGAAGTTTCTGCAAACATTATAGACCAGTGTGTAGCACAAGGTGTACCATTCGCACGTGATTACGGAGGGTTATTGGATAACCGTTCTTTCGGTGGGGTATTGGTATCTCGTACCTTCTACGCAAAAGGTCAAACAGGTCAACAGTTATTATTAGGAGCTTACTCTGCATTGAACAGACAAATCGGTAGAGGTAAAGTGAAAATGTACAACCGTCACGAAATGATGGATGTAGTTATTGTTGACGGAAAAGCAAGAGGAATTATTGCTCGTAACTTGGTTACAGGAGAATTAGAGAAGCATTCAGCACACGCTGTAGTTTTAGGAACAGGTGGTTACGGTAACGTATTCTTCCTTTCTACAAACGCAATGGGATCTAACGTTTCTGCAGCTTGGAAAGCACACAAAAAAGGAGCTTTCTTCGCGAACCCATGTTACACACAAATTCACCCAACATGTATCCCAGTTTCTGGAGATCACCAATCTAAATTGACATTGATGTCTGAGTCGTTAAGAAACGATGGTAGAATTTGGGTTCCTAAGAAAATGGAAGATGTTGAAGCGATTAGAGCTGGTAAATTAAAACCAACACAAATTGCTGAAGGAGATAGAGATTACTACTTAGAAAGAAGATACCCTGCATTCGGTAACTTAGTACCACGTGATGTTGCCTCTAGAGCAGCAAAAGAAAGATGTGATGCTGGTTACGGTGTGAATGCAACAGGAGAAGCAGTTTACTTAGACTTCTCATCTGCTATTCAACGTTACGGAAAAGAGCAAGCAATCGTGAAGCACTTAGACGTAAACGATAAAGCATTAGTAACACAATTAGGTAAAGACGTAGTTAAGGCGAAATACGGAAACTTATTCCAAATGTATGAGAAGATCGTTGACGAGAACCCATACGAAACGCCAATGATGATTTATCCAGCAGTTCACTACACTATGGGTGGATTATGGGTAGATTACAACTTGATGACAACTGTACCAGGTTTATACGCGATTGGAGAGGCGAACTTCTCAGATCACGGAGCAAACAGATTGGGAGCATCTGCATTGATGCAAGGTTTGGCGGATGGTTACTTCGTATTGCCTTACACAATCGGAGACTACTTATCTCAAGATATTAGAACAGGAGCTATTTCTACAGAAACGAAAGAGTTCGACGAAGCATTGAAAGCGGTGGAAGACCAAATCAACAAATTCGTGAACAACAACGGTTCTCAGTCGGTTGACTACTTCCACAAGAAGTTAGGAAAAATCATGTGGAACAAAGTAGGTATGGCTAGAAACGAGCAAGGACTTAAAGAAGCAATCGAAGAGATTTCTGCTTTAAGAGCTGAATTCTACAAAGAAGTTCGTGTTCCAGGTGGAGCTAACGAATTTAACGAGGAATTAGCAAAAGCTTGTAGAGTTGCCGACTTCTTAGAGTTAGGAGAATTGTTCGCTAAAGATGCATTACACAGAAACGAATCTTGTGGAGGTCACTTTAGAGAGGAGTACCAAACAGAAGAAGGAGAAGCATTAAGACAACCGGAATTCCAATATGTAGCAGCTTGGGAATACAAAGGTGAGCCTAAAGATGCAGTTATGCACAAGGAAGACTTAGTGTTCGAAGATATCGAAGTAAAAGAGAGAAGTTATAAATAGTGATTGGTGATAAGTGATAAGTCAAAAGTGATTTAGAATTGGGTGAAATTAAGTCATACAAAGATTTAAAAGTTTGGCAGAAAGGAATACAAATCGTTAAGTTGGTTTACATCCTTACAGAACAGATTTCAGAATCAGAAAAGTATAATTTAAAGTCACAAATCAAAAGAAGTGCAACTTCTATCTCCTCGAATATTGCTGAGGGTTATGGTAGAGAAAGTACAACAGACTTTTGTAGATTCTTAAGAAACGCTAGAGGCTCTCTCTTTGAACTTGAAACACAATTGATAATTATTAAAGAAGTAGGTCTGAATTTTAATGAAGTTGTAATGACAGATTTGGAAGGCCTACTTGAAGAAGAAAATAAGATGTTAAATGCCTTATTAAAGTCTCTAAAGTAAGTAAACGAGTTACGAGTCTTATGACTTATCACTCTTCACTTATCACATGAGCCGAAGGCGAAATAACTAAAAAAGATGAATCTTAATTTAAAAATTTGGCGTCAAAAGAATAGTAATGATAAAGGTGGAATGCACAGCTACCAAATTAGCGATGTATCTCCAGACATGTCATTCTTAGAAATGTTGGATGTTTTAAACCAACAATTAAACGATAAAGGTGAAGAGCCTATTGCTTTTGACCACGACTGTAGAGAAGGTATTTGTGGAATGTGTTCATTACAAATTAATGGTGAACCACACGGACCAGATAGAGGTGTAACTACGTGTCAGTTGCACATGCGTAAATTCAACGATGGAGATACAATTTACATTGAGCCATTTAGAGCGAAAGCTTTTCCTGTAATCAAGGATTTGGTAGTAGATAGATCTGCATTCGATAGAATTCAGCACGCAGGTGGTTTCGTTTCTGTAAACACTTCTGGTAATACACAAGATGCAAACGCAATTCCTATTCCTAAGGCTGATGCTGACAAAGCATTCGACGCGGCGACGTGTATTGGATGTGGAGCATGTGTTGCTTCATGTAAAAACGCTTCTGCTATGTTATATGTTTCTGCAAAAGTTTCTCAGTTTGCTTTGTTGCCACAAGGTAAAGTTGAAGCGAAAGACAGAGTATTGAACATGGTGAAAGCTATGGATGAAGAAGGATTCGGTAACTGTACAAATACAGGAGCATGTGAAGTAGAGTGTCCAAAAGGAATCTCTTTAGAAAACATCGCTCGTATGAACAGAGAATACCTTTCTGCTTCATTGAAGAAATAAGACGCAAAATTTCTGATATATCAAAGGCAAGTTCAATTCGTTGGACTTGCCTTTTTGTGTTTATTTGGGAGTGATAAGTGACTAGAGATAAGTCAAAAGTGGGAGAGATATAGGATAACTTTTTACAACTTAGTCGTTGAGTACTTGCACCCCTCAATCAAAAAATCAACTTAGTCTAAAAGTAACCAAGTAAAAAAGTTTTCTCAGATCACCTTATTTTTCGTTTACTCCAGCGTTTATAGGGACTTTGACCTTTTATTTTAACTCAATTTTACGCCATTTTTTACCGCAGAATCCCTATTTTAAAGGTCAATATACCTTAAACTAAACTTTATAATATGTTAGACCTTAAAGATCTACTGAACAAAGATGCAATACACGGCATTTTAAGTAAACTAGGCGTTGACCAAGAAAACTCTGGTGATGTAATCAATGCGGCTCTGGAAACCATCAATGAAAAATTTTCTTCCAATGGTACGCAAATGGTGAGCATGCTTTCGCAGGAGAGCAATACTGCAGACGATGAGATACTCGAGGCCCAAATTGAAGAAGGATTCTTAAACAAACTTTCCTCTGGTGGAGCTAGTGAAAGCCTGATACAAAAATTAAAAGGTGCAGCCATTCCAATGATTTTAAATTTCCTGAGAGAAAAAATCGGAGGAGAAAGTGGCGGCATGTCCATTTTAAGCACTTTCCTTTCAAAGGATGAAAACGACAAAGATGGCGGATTACTCGGAGGCTTAGGAGACAAGATTTCAAAGTTATTTTAACATCTAATCCCTTTAAAAAAAAGAGTCGACTTTGGTTGGCTCTTTTGTTTTTAAACAACTTTTTTACCCCTAAAAATTGCTTTCCTTTTCAACCGATGGCTCCCCTATGGATAGAGTATGGATAAAGTATGGATAGTGTATGGTTAATGTATGAAAACCCCACCTTGCTTTTCCACCTGCTTAGACTTCCCTGTTCAACTCCCTTTTTAATGCAAAATGTTAAGAGCAGACAAAATTAATTGAACGATGCATTAAACCCTTTTGTTAATTCTTAGTCTTATAGGCGAACATAAGAAATTGTAAGATTGAAATACCCTTTTTTAGGGTAGAGCAGGAGATAATTGAAACTGTATTTTTGCAAACATAAAATAGAAACATAGGCAAAGGAATGAAGACAAACTACTTAAGGTTGATGATGGGAATAGTGAGTATATGCTTTTTTAATACACTCACATGGGGACAAAAGGGGTTAACCATAGAAGGAAAAATCCAGGATGCAGATTCTCAACAACCCATACCTTATGCTACAGTGAAAATTGTAAACGCCATAGATTCTGCTGTAGTTGGAGGTACAACCACCAATGATTCGGGTCAGTTTGAACTACAAGTAAAAGTACCCAACTTCTTTTTAGAGCTTAGTTTCATAGGTTATTTTAAAGACACCATCTCAGAGTTCCCTTCAGAAAATGGTTATGTAGATCTTGGTACAATATACCTGAACAAATCTGTACAAGAGTTAGACGGAGTAAACATCCAAGCCGAAAAGTCTACCGTCGAATTCCAATTAGACAAGAAAGTATTTAATGTAGGTAAGGATTTAAGCAGCACAGGAGCCAGTGCTTTAGAAGTGTTGAACAATGTTCCTTCTGTTAATGTAAGTATAGAGGGTGAAATCAACCTGAGAGGAGCAAGCGGAGCACAAATCTTAATTAACGGAAAACCCAGTGTCATAGCCGGTGAACAAGGAAACGCTTTAGGTACAATTACAGCCGACATGATTGAGCGCATAGAGGTAATCACCAATCCATCTGCCAAGTATGATGCAGAAGGTACAGCGGGTATCATCAATATTGTATTGAAAAAGGAAGAGAAGAAAGGATTAAATGGTTCCATTTCTTTAAATACAGGTGCACCACATAACCACAGTCTTGGACTTTCTTTGAACTATAGAACAGAGAAGTTTAATTTGTTTAGTCAGTTAGGAGCAGGTTACCGTTCTATGCCGAGATACAGTGAGAACATTAGTACAGATTTAATCAACAATACTTCTGTAATTAGTGATGGATTGAACTACAGAAATGAGAACTTTTACAACCTAAACCTCGGAACGGATTACCACATTAACGATAGAAATGTGTTGACTTTATCAGGTTCTGTAGCTTTGGAATTAGAA
This sequence comes from Lishizhenia tianjinensis, assembly GCF_900116425.1. Taxonomy (GTDB): domain Bacteria; phylum Bacteroidota; class Bacteroidia; order Flavobacteriales_D; family Crocinitomicaceae; genus Lishizhenia; species Lishizhenia tianjinensis. The sequence continues at coordinate 123,382 of NZ_FPAS01000002.1, forward strand.
CAACAACCCTCAACTACGAATTTTTCTTTTCAAGATTCAACAGGGAACATAGTTTCTACGTGGCAACGAACAGAAACCACTGAAGCCGTGAACCCAAAATATCAATATGATTTAATTTACAAGAGCACGTTTAAGGATAACAAGGAGCACACCTTGTTGATGAGTGCGCAAGGTAATTTCTTTGGGAAGGATCAGTCGTCTGAATTCTTTAACAGAATAGTAAGTGGAAGTGATGACAACAGTCAGCAGCGAACCAGTACTAACTTTCAAGAGCGTAAACAAACCTTTAGTGTAGATTACATCAAACCTTTTAAAAAGAACTTTAAGCTGGAAGCCGGATCGCAGTATGTGATACAAGATGTGAGTAATGATTATGCTGTTTCTGATTTCGTAAATGGTGAGTGGGTACAAGACTTGGGCTTGACCAATGTTTTTGATTACAACCAGAATGTACTCGGACTTTATGCTACCGGTGCTTATGAAGGAAAGAAATATGGTTTAAAAATGGGACTGAGAGCTGAAAATACAGATCTGTTAACCGTCTTGAAAACGACCAATGAAAAAAATGATGTAAACTACAGTAATTTATTCCCAAGTGTGCATACTTCATACAAAATCAATAAAAGATTTTCATTGCAAGCAGGGTATTCTAAGCGTATTTACCGACCAAGATTGTGGGATTTGAATCCTTTCTTCAACATTTCAAATACCTACAATATTAGAACAGGTAACCCCAACTTGATGCCTGAGTTTACGGATTCATACGAGTTGTCAAGTATTTTCATCTTCAAGAAAATGAGCTTGAATGTAAATGCCTTCCAATTGTATACTACAGATGTGGTTGAGCGTATTGCAAGTTTTGAAAATAATGTAACCACTACCATGCCGGAGAATGTGGGTACAAAACGTTCTACAGGTTTAGAAATGAATATGAAATATACGCCTTGGAAAAAATTGGATATTCAAGGAGATGTGAATTACAGTTATTTCAAGAGAGATGGAGAATTGAACGGAACTGTTTTCGATTTCAATGCCTCTCAATGGTCAACCAAATGGACAGCAAAAGTTAAATTACCTCATAATTTTGATCTAGAAGTAACGGGGAATTACCAGTCGAAATACCAAACCGTACAAGGTAATGTAAGTGATATGTTATTCATGGATGCAGGAGTGCGTAAGAAATTGAAAAAAGGAAAAGCCGTATTTAGTTTGTCCGTTCGCGACGTTTTCGCATCTCGTATACGAACAGTTGAGACTTTTCAAGGTAATTTTTACAATTTTAGCGAAAGCTATAGAGGTAGATTTATCACACTTGGATTTAGCTATGGTTTCGGTAAAGGAGAAGCCATGCAGTATACAGGAGGAAGAAGGTAAGCCCTACTTTTTCTGGTTTTGATTTTTTTAAGTTTTACCAACTTCCTTTTGGGAGTTGGTTTTTTTGTGCTCCAATTTCCTGTAACCGTTTATATCAAACTTGCATCTTTTCATAAGGCATCTAGCGCTTTCAACTGAATTTAATATGTGACATAGTTGCTTTTCTGTATCTTCGAAAGAAAATACAATCTTATGCGTCATATTTTTACTTTTTTAAGTGTGCTGTTGGCAGCAAATGTTGCACTTGCGCAAGACTACTTTCAACAAGAAGTGAATTATAAAATAGATGTGAAACTGGACGACCAAAATCACATGCTTCGTGGTTTCGAATACATCGAATACTACAACAATTCTTCAGACACGCTCAAGGCTATTAAAATGCACTTGTGGCCCAATACCTACAAAAATGCATCTACTGCCTTGGCTAAACAAAAGCAGAAAAGAGGAGATAACGGACTCATCTTTGCCGAAGAAGCAGATAGAGGTTGGATAGATTCTTTAGATTTTAAAGCGAATGGAAAAGCACTTGCTTTAACCTATGATGAAAAACACATAGATGTGGCTACTTTGACTTTAAATGAAGCCTTGTTACCAGGACAAAAAATCATCATTTCTACGCCTTTCAAAGTAAAATTACCCAATGCAAAATACTCGCGTTTGGGTCACGTAGAAGAATCTTACATGATTACACAATGGTATCCTAAACCAGCGGTATATGACAAAGACGGTTGGCATGCTATGCCTTACTTAAACCAAGGAGAGTTTTACTCAGAATACGGTTCATTTGAGGTGAGTATTACCCTACCTAAAAACTACGTAGTTGGAGCAACAGGAGATTTACAAAACCCTGCAGAAAAAGCTTGGTTAAAAGCGAAAGCAGATTCTACACTACAACAATTTAAAGATGCCGCTTTCAAAAATGGAGCGAGTATGGATTTCCCTGCTTCTTCGAAAGAATACAAAACTTTGACTTACAAACAAGCTAAGGTACACGACTTTGCCTGGTTTGCCGATAAGCGATTTGAAGTACTACAAGGTGAAGTAGAGTTGCCACATTCTAAAAGAAAGGTGACTTCTTATGCCATGTTTACACCAAAAAACAGAATGTTGTGGGAAGATGCCATCGAATACATCAATGATGGGACGTACTATTATTCTTTATGGAATGGAGATTACCCATATAACCAAGTAACGGCTGTGGATGGAACTATAGCTGCAGGTGGTGGAATGGAATACCCGAACGTAACTGTAATTGGAAATACGGGGAATAAAGAAGCCTTGGAAGTAGTAATCGTGCACGAAGTGGGACACAACTGGTTTTACGGTATCTTAGGTTCTAATGAACGTACACATCCTTGGATGGATGAAGGATTGAACACCTTAAATGAAGTACGATACATCCAAACGAAATACCCAGACAATACGCGTTTAGCAGACATGGTTGCCAACGGTAGATTCCGTTTCCACGGGTGTGATTACCACGACCAAAATGACGTAATGTTCAGAACCGTTCAAGGGTTGGGTATAGATCAGCCGATGGATTTACATTCAGATGATTTTGCCTCTGTGAATTACGGGATAATCGTTTACCAAAAAACTGGGTTAGTTTTCGATTACCTGAAAGAATATTTGGGAGAAGAAAAGTTCGATGCCATCATGCATGCTTACTACCAAAAATGGAAGTTTAAACACCCACAGCCCGAAGATTTACGAGCGTGTTTTGAGGAAGCAACTGGAGAAGATTTTACTTGGTTGTTCGAAGATATTATCAAGACAGCGAATGAAATAGATTACAAGTTGAAACGTGTAAAAGCGAAAGATGGAAATACAGAAGTTGTGGTAAAACACAAAGGTCATGTTCACGGACCAATTCCTGTACAACTAATTACGCCAGAAGGTGATACCCTTACAAAATGGGCTACTTCAGAAGGTAGGAAAGAACGTGTGACTTTTGAAAATGCTGAAGCTGCAGAAGTTGTTGTAGACATAAATACGCAAGTTCCAGAATTGAACAGAACCAACAACACCTGGAAGAAAGATTGGTTCATTAACAAAGTAGAGCCTTTTAAACTGAATCCTATGTTTACGGCCAACCGTAGAGATGAAAGTAACTTGGCTTGGTCTCCAGCCATTGGATTTAACACCAGCGATAAGTTTATGATAGGAGCAAGTTTGCATAACCTGCAATTGGCACCCAATAAATTTACTTTCTTGTTAACGCCTATGTATTCTATAGGTCGACAAAATTTGAGTGGTATGGGTGAATTGATTTACACCTTTAGACCAGCCAATGTAGTTCGTTTAGGGAAAGCAGGTTTGTCTATGAAGACCTTTAAAGATGTAGATTCATTAAGCAGAAACAACGCGAACTACTACGCCTTAAACCCTTACTTAAATTTGACCTTAGGAAAGCGAGGAGCACAAAGTAAACACCACAACCGTTTGTTGTTGCAGGGGATGTATAAAATGACGCGTAGAACGGCTACCAATATTGAGGAGATTGGAGCGTTTGCAGATTATAAGTATACCTATAAGCGTCCGAACCACTTGTTTGTGGCAAATGCTAGAGCGAGTTACTTGCAATCTAACTTGAACGATGAAATGGCAAGAGCTTCTATAGAATTGAAATACAAATGGAACTACTACATCAAAAAGAAAAGAAACTACATAGAGCTTCGTGCCTTTGCGTTGAATAACTTTATTTACGCTGTAAACAGCGCCTACAATGCCAATAGGTATGCAGCACCTGTTTCTGGTAAAACGGGAGCGCAAGATTTGTTTATGGAAGAGTACTACTTTGGTAGAAATGAAGTAAACGGAATGTGGGCCAACCAACACAACAACGATATGGGTGGGTTTGGTTCAGCTAGCGGACTTACAGCCAATGAAAGCATGGTGATGGCAAACTTCTATGCGCCACTGCCTGTATTAACACATTTAGTAGGTGTGTTTGCAGATTATGGTATGATTTCTAACAACGGAGTGCAACAAGAAGTGTATGATCTTGGTTTAGGTATAAGAATGGGAGATGTTTTCGGAATTTATTTTCCATTGGTACAAAGCACCAATTTACAGAATAGCAATTACGCACAAAGCATAAAATTCTCATTAAAGTTCAATTTGACCAATAAAGGTTTAATAGAACAAATTTTGGATAAATAGTCCGAAATCTTTTGTTGATTTTCTCCGCTTCAGTTTTCTGGGGCGGAGTTTTTTGTTTAAGGATGGAATGATAAAGGAGAAGAGATAAGTCAAAAGTGCTCAATGAATTTAGACGTAGTCTCAGGCTTTTACGAGTTACATTTTATTAAAGATTTATGTATATTGTTGCAGCTAATTTAATCACTACACATGGAAAATGAAATACTAGACGACCATCACACGGATGGTATAGCTGTAAATTACGACCTTAGAAAGGTCTTGTTTAAACTCATCAATAACAGCAAGTTTTTAGGAATAACTTATTTATTCGTGGCGAGTATTTATGCCATTTTACTTTTAAAGCAATTTGTAAATTCCGATTTTCTGGGCATTTTCATCGGGGTAATGTTGGCCATTCTTTTATTTCTTTTGTACTACGTATTATTTCATTTTCTCAACACGGCAGCGAATAAAATGAAAGTTGCATTGGAAAACGAAGAGCAAAAAGATCTAGATACTGCACTTAATAACTTGCGTTTGTACTATAAAATGAAGGGGATAATAATTATTTCAATTTTATCCTTACTTGTTGTAGTGTTTGCCATATTCTTGTTTAACAACTAAAACTATTACCAAATGGAAAGTACTGCAAATACCAAGGTGAAACAGCCTTTGTTGAACATCGGTCAACATACCGAAAACATTTTGTTATCTACGGGGAAGTGGTCGAAAATTATAAGTATCATTCTACTCGCTTTGTCGGTTATTTATTTTCTTTCTTTGATGATAGATGTTTTTTCTTCTTACAGTAGGTACAATAGTAATTTCTATTCCACATCGGGTGGAAATAAAAATGTCTTGCTGCGCATAATTTTTAGAAAACTTCCAGAACTAATAACGGGTGCTATAGTTTTGTCTATTTACCTCTATATGTTCGCCTTGTACAACAAGTTTGCGCGTCGTATTAAGTTGGCATTAAGTAATAAAGATCAAAGAGAATTGTTGGTTGCTGTAAAAAGTATGAGTGTTTTATTCTTAGTGCAAGCCACACTAATTTGTGTGTCGGTAACCCTGATGCTTCTTTTGATGTTTGTTATTTAGGGGAGGATTGTCAATACCACTTACTCCTGCGAAATACCGTTTTCACTGCTTCTCGAGAAAATACTTGTGGTAAGATGTGCTTCGTGTTTTCGAAATAATTAGTCCTCTAGAAATCTAAATTTATCCTTTATAAAAATTCATCTCATCGATGTATTTCAACACGGGTTGGGGAAGGAGGTAACGGACGTCTCGTTCATTTTTAATGGCTTTGCGTATGTAACTACTACTGATTTTCATCAAAGGAGCATCGGCGCAAAAATGTACGTTGGGATGGTCTTGTAAGGTATTATATTCGGTTTTTTCTTTTTCTAATTCCTGTACAGTAAGCACACGGGGATAAACGTAGATTTCATAGCGCTCTAGAATTTGTTCATAGTTTTTCCATTTGTGGAAAGTGCGCAAATTGTCTTCTCCCATTATAAGTACAAACTCATGCGTAGGATGTTTTTCTTTAAGGTAGGCCAGGGTGTTGGCGGTGTAGGAAGGTTGTTCGAGTTTAAACTCAATGTCAGAAGCTCTAAGATTATCATTATCCTCGATGGCCTCGTTTACCAAGGCCAATCGGTGATAATCTTCTAATAAACTTTTCTTCTTTTTCAGTGGATTGTGGGGAGAAACAACCATCCAAACTTGGTCCATGTCTGTTGTGTCAACCATGTGGTTGGCAATAATTAAATGACCAATGTGTATGGGGTTAAAACTTCCGAAATACAATCCTACTTTCATAACTTATGCTTTGATGAATGCCCCAACTAATTTCTCTGCTTCTTCCAAAGCATGCTCTAGGTTGTCATTCACTAAAATATGATCAAATTCTGGCGCGTAAGAAAGCTCTTCTCTGGCTTTCGACATACGTTGGTTGATCTTCTCTTCACTTTCTGTACTTCTGTAGCGCAAACGCTTCTCTAATTCATCGTAAGAAGGGGGTTGAACGAAGATGGCCAAAGCTTTGTCACCAAAGTATTTCTTCAAGTTCAATCCTCCAATAACATCTACGTCAAAAATTACGGTTTTACCTTCGTTCCAAATGCGTTCGATTTCGCTTTTCAAGGTTCCGTAGTAATTGTTGGTGTAAACTTCTTCCCACTCTAAAAAGGCATTGTCTAAAATTGCTTGTTGAAATTTTGCCAATCCTAAAAAGTGGTAATCTTTCCCATCCACTTCATTGGGTCTAGGATCTCTAGAACACGCCGAAATAGAAAAAGATAAACCTAAATCTTGTTTCAATAAATGTTGTACGATGGTCGTTTTCCCTGCTCCAGATGGCGCTGAGAATATGATGCATTTTCCTTCTTTGTTCATTCTGTACTAATTAAGAATGAAGAATACAGAATTAAGAATATTGGCTAATTCTTAACTCTTAATTCTAAATTCTGAATTTAAAGTGTGTTTAACACTTGTTCTTTAATCTTCTCTAAATTATCTTTCATGTTCACTACGATTTTCTGTAAATCAACATGGTAAGATTTACTTCCTAGGGTATTGATTTCTCTACCAATTTCTTGAGAGATGAAACCTAATTTTTTACCCACAGGAATGTCTGATTGGTTCATGGTTTCTATGAAGTAATCCAAGTGGTTGGCCAACCTTACTTTTTCTTCAGAAACATCCAATTTTTCGATGTAATAGATCAACTCTTGTTCAAATCTGTTCTCATCTATGCTTTGTGCATTGTTGTCTTCAAAACCTTTACGCATACGCTCTTTGATGATGTCTATACGTAAATCTTCGTACTTCGGAACTTCATCTAACAAGGTTTTGATGGTCGTAATTCTATCCGTAAAATCTTGGGCCAATGAAACACCTTCTTGAGCTCTAAAATCAACCAATTTTTGTAAAGCTTCATCTAATAACTCCATCAAGTAGTTACTTTCTTCTTCGCTTAATTCTTCGGTTTGGTTAATGTAGATTTCTGGCATGCGCAATACCATAGGCAAGAGGTCTTGCTCTTCTTCTAAGTCGGCAGACAATTGCTTTAAATCTTTGTAATAAGCCTTGGCCAAAGCTTGGTTAATGACATAGTTTGCCGTAGCTCCGGTGTTTTCTATGTTAATGCTTAACTCTGTTTTACCACGGTCTAAAACTTGACCTACTTTCTTACGTAGCTCTAATTCTAGCGGTTTGTAAAGTGGTGCTATACGCGCAGTTAAATCTAAATTCTTGCTGTTTAAAGAACGAACTTCAACAACAATTTTTTTATCCTTATAATTTCCTGTGGCTTTTCCGTAGCCTGTCATGGATTGAAGCATACTCTAATCTCAATTTTGCTGGTCAACAGCATTAATAGTTGGTTCAACTTTGGCATTGTTATGCGCCAAAGCTTTACGTTTTTTATTTTCGAGGTAGGTAGAACGTGAAGTAATAAAAACTCCCGCAAATACCAATAACATATACAGCACTTTTTCTAGGGATACACTTCCAGAATCATCATCAGAAATACCGATGTAGAAAAAGAAGAAGGCGAAGAAAATGGCCAGTATAGGTTGCAAATATATGTAAGATCCAGAAACTGTTGGACTTACATGTTGCAATGCAAATATATTAAAGAGGTAGGCCACAAAGGTAACCCCTACAATTACAAAGATGATTTTTCCTATGATGGGTCCCGTGAAACTGGCAAAATCAGTTGCCAAAAGTTCGGGTACGGTTAAAGGGAAAAGTGTTATTAAGATAAGTCCAAAGGTCATTACATAGGTTAAAACCGTTAGAGGTTTATATTTTTCCATGAGTGACTTGGCCAAGATAAGGTAGATACTGTAGCTCGCCGCATTGATGAAGATGAACAAATCACCTAAGGCAGAATCTACAGCAGGATTGCTCCCTGCTAAAGTCAAACTAATAGCGCCAATAGCACCGATGATAATTCCAGATATCTTCATTTTGCTCAGTGCTTCCTTACGAATAAAGAAAGCCAAAACTGCCACAATAATAGGGGTGCTGGTCATAATAATAGACGCGTTAATTCCCGAGGTTAAACTCAATCCATTAAAAAAGAAGAGCTGGTTCATGGCAATACCAAACAAGCCGCAGGCTGCTATGGTTAACCAATCTTTTTTGGCAATTTTCTCTCGTTTTTGGAACATTAAAATAATCCAAAAGAGAAGAGAGGCTCCTGCCACACGCATGAAGATAAAGGCATTTGGACCTAAATAATTCGGCATAACATCTTTGGCCAATATGTAATTGGCACCGTAAATCATGTTTACGCAGAAAAGGGCCAGATGGGCAATGATTACATTTCTCACTAAGCTTGGTACGCTTTTTTGGCAGCCTCTACTACCTTTTTAGAATTTCCTACAAACACTTCATCTTCTAAGATAATGAATGGACGTTTTAAGAAGGTGTATTCTTCTAACATGTACTTTTTGTAATCAGCCTCTGATAAATTCATTTCATTCAAGCCCATAGATCTATACTTCATAGCACGTTTGCTAAACAGGGCTTCGTAAGATCCTACTTTTTCTTTGATCATGTCTAAAGTAGCTTCGTCTATGTTCTCTTGTTTGATGTCTTGTAACTCAACATCACCCTTTAATTCTAGGTCGCTGATGATGCGTTGACAAGTGTTACACGATGATAAATGATATATTTTTTTCATAGCCTTTTCTTGAAGGGGCAAAGATAAGAGAAAAACAGTATTGAGCGTGAGCAAAGGCAGTATTGAGTGTGAGTTGGGAGTAGAGGACAAACAAGGATAGGATGGAAAGTGAGTGAAGCGAAGGCTTAGGTTGAACTGGTTTAAAGCGGCGACTAAAAGAAGCCCCTGTAAGCCTTGTGAATACTTAGCCTTGGGGAGTGAGCTTGGAAGGATAGCCTGGCCGTTTGCCAGCATCAGTTAATAATTCAAAATTTAAGGTTTAAAATTCAAAAATTATAGGGTGCAAAAAAGGCTGCCTTGTGGAAGACAGCCTTTCTAATTATTATTTGGGATAAGGATTAAAACCTGTAGTATGCACCAAAGTTGAACCCTACACTTGCTGATGATATTGTTTCCAAATTGTTGATGTTGCGCATCGTAAAATTAGGAGTGATTTCGGTGTACAAATGCATTTTGTTAAAGAAGGCATTGTTGTTAGCAATTCTAAAATCTACACCAATTGGAACATATGCAGTTAGTGAGGTATTGCTTCCGTTGGTATACGTTTCGCTTTCAGAATTATTAGTACTCCAGCTATGAGAGTTGCCACTTTGTGCACCAATAGTATATCCGTTTGAACCACTTCTTAAGTAGGTTTTACTGAATAAAGATGATCCGAACGATGCTCCAAGACCACCGTATAATGACCACCTTGCCTCTGAATTTGTTCTGAAAATGAGTGATGCATCAATAGATAACATGTCAAAATTGTGATGTACTGTAGTGTATTCAGAGTAGATAGAATCTATGTAGTACTCTTGACCGGTTTGTTGAGAAACAAGTGTGTCGTATGGATGTTTTGTTGAATTTCCTGATGAAGAATAATAACCTAAGGAATTGCTGTATGCAAGTCCTACACGTAATTCCATGTGTTTTCTAAAACCTGATTTTTCACGATCTCTAAATTGAAGTCCTACTCCTAATTTAAACGTGTTATTTCCAAAGTAGGTGTAAGAAGAACCAATGTTATCAGGTAATAATGTTGAATTTTCGCTTAATTTTTCGAAAGTTGCTTGTGATAGACCTGGTTCGAAAGAGCCTTGTGCACCGAGTGACATAAAGGCCTCATTAATTCTTAATGCTGGTGTAGTTGTTTGGGCAGCACCTAAAAAAGGAAGGCAGAGTCCCAAAACCAATAATTTGATAGTTTTCATGATTTTTAAGTTTGAAGCAAAACGCTTCATGTGTGATTATATTTTAAGTTGAAATGTTAAAAACGTCAATGACCCCTAAGCCATTGACGCTTTATAGTTTTATTTAAAACTCCAATCGTGAGTATCAATTTCTTGTATACACTTCGAAAGCAATTCTATAGAGTATTTAATGTCTTCTTTGTGGGCCATTTCTATAACTTGGTGCAAGTGACGTGTAGGAATACTCACGGCTCCGGCGATAGATCCACCTTCAGTCATACGTTGAATTCCTGCAGTATCTGTTCCTCCACCCGTTAAGATTTCTGGCTGCCATTTAATGCTGTGCTTGTTGGCTGTGTTCTTCATAAATTCTACCATACGGTAATCACAAATCGTAGAAGAGTCCATAATCTTGATGGCTGTTCCATCTCCTAAACTTGTAATTTTCTCATGCGGTTGAGCACCTGGTAAATCGTAGGCAATGGTAGTGTCTAATCCAAATCCAAAGTCTGGGTTAATTCTTAAAGCTGCTACGTTTGCCCCTCTAATACCTACTTCTTCCTGCACGGTAAATACTCCGTAGAAATCGTAAGGAATTTCTTTGTCCTTAAGGTATCTCAAGGTTTCGATAAGAATAAAAACAGCCAAACGGTTATCTAAAGATTTACAGTTTACACAATCTCCCATTTCTATTAGTCCGCGCTCACGAGTAATTGGGTCACCTACTTTTACCAATTTTTCAACTTCTTCTTTGGGTAGACCTGTGTCTATGAAGTAGTCGGTAATTTTTGAGACTTTGTTTCTTTCTTCGGTGGACATTACGTGTATAGGTTTAGAAGCCATAACACCCATAACATCTTCTTTACCGTGGATAATTACACGTTGAGCGGTTAAGGTTTTAGGGTCGAATCCACCTAAAGTATGAAAACGAATAAATCCTTTTTCGTCTATGTGGGTAACGATAAATCCTATTTCATCCATGTGGGCCCCCACCATCACGCGCTTGTCATTTTTTCCACGCTTGATGGCATATACATTCCCCATGTTGTCGAGTTCTACCTCGTCTGCTAGGTCTTTGATTTCTTCTAATACAACTTGTCTAATGCGTTGCTCAAACCCAGGAGCTCCTGGAGCCTCACATACGCGTTTCAATAAATCTATGTTAAAACTCATTTTTTCGGTTTTGACTTAAAGTTAATCTTCCTATTTGTTTTTTCTTATTTGATGAGCTGCAAGTATAACCTGAGTAAAGGCTATTTGCGCTTATTGGCAAAAAAACGTTGCATGATTTCGCTGCATTCTTCGGCCATGATACCCCCAGAAATTTCTGTTTTAGGATGGTAGAGCGAAGTATCGAACCTTCCAGCTCCTCGTTTATCATCGCTAGCACCATATACAATTTTACTGATTTGTGCCCAAGACAATGCTCCGGCACACATTACACAAGGCTCAAGTGTAACGTAGAGTGTACAATCAATGAGGTATTTTCCTCCTAAATGATTTGCCGCAGCGGTAATGGCTTGCATTTCTGCATGGGCGGTTACATCGTTGAGGACTTCGCTTAAATTATGACTACGCGCTATAATTTTCTTATTGGCAACCACAACGGCTCCAACAGGTATTTCATCTCTGTCAAATGCCTTTTGAGCTTCGGCCAAAGCTTGTTTCATAAAATACTCGTCGTTATACGGATCTATCATTCAGTTTCTATGCTAAAGTTTTCTATTTCTTGTGGAGTAACAGCTGTGGTTGGCTTTTCCATTTTGTTGCGTATCAAATACAAGAGTACAAGCAAGACAATACCGTAGATGAAATAACGGATAAAAAGTTTGTAGCTTTTTTTGTAATGCCTGTGTTGTTGTAAATCCATTGCAGCTGTGAAGATACTTAATTTAAGAGGAAGTTGAGGGATGAAAAAGGATAGAAAAAGCTTCTTTTTTTCGCATTGAAAAAATTCGTTAGATTTGTAGGAAACGCGCTATTCATGTTAAAAACATTACTACTTACTTCGGTAGTTGTACTTTTTTCTTCTTTCCAAGGGAAGGATGTGCCTGATCTGGCTGTACAAAACCAAGTCTATATTTGTAAGAGTACCAGTGCTCAGCGCTATCACTTAAAGAAGTCGTGCCGTGGATTGAACGCCTGCACCCACGACATTATTGCGGTGAGTTTAGCCACAGCAAAAGGGACCTATCAACGCAGCCTTTGTAAGTGGGAAGATTAACATAACGCGCAGCTATTCTACCCTTAACATTGATTTAAAAACTAAACCCAAACTATTTATGTATTAATTATTTTATTTGCTAAAACTGACAAACTTATGAAAGCAGTAATCTGTGAAAATTGCAAGGAAGAATTCAAAGGGAGATCTAACAAGAAGTTTTGTTCTTCTTCATGTAAAAATCAATTTCACAATCAACGCAACAAAGAGAAGAACGCCCTCTTTACGGCCTTGAACAGACAATTACAACGCAATTATTCCGTTTTAAATCAAACCTTTGATATTTACAGGTCATCACCGGTGAAGCTGGAGATATTGGAAAAACAGGGATTCTCAACCGATTACCACACCCACAATTTTAATGCACCAGATGGGTCGCGCTATGTGATGATTTATGATTTGGGTTACAAACATGCCTTTGATAATCAGGTGCAAATTGTACAAATGGAGGTGGAATTAAACTAAGGAGTATGAAAAAAACACTTGTATTTTCTTTGCTTGCATTGAGCTTGTTGGCCTGCAAGAAGGAAGATAATAATGACGACGGGACAAATAGTAATGAAGCGCCTAAAGTGGTTTTCCGATTAAAGTTAGACCCCAATCAGGAACGTACAGATAATTTGGGTAATCCTGCAACAGTACCCGCAAATCATGGAGCGCAAGATCCGAGTTACAATGCTTTTTCTATTCATTACATTGAGCTAGCACAAAATGCGTATACCCAATTGCAAGACGGGGAGGTGTGTTATATAGGAGCGCAAACTACGGCAGGTGGCGATAACGCTATAGATTACGATAAGGCAATTCGCGTTAATGACGGTGAGGTGTTGGCTGAAATTCCGATTGCAGATTTGAAGGCAGATACTTATGAGTGGATACGTGTTTCTGTGAGTTATCAAAATGCGGATATAGAATTTAGGGCTAATGGTATAGATGCCACAGCAACTTTGGCGTGTTTTCTAGGTTTCAACACCTACATTACAGATCATGTTATAAAAACGCAAACGGAAACGGTTAACAGCAATAAATTACAAGGCTATTGGGCCTTGGAAATCCACCCAAATGATGTGATTCAAAATCCTATTGTAAGCACGGGTGAGTCGGGACAAATTACAGTTCCCAACCCCTTGGCGGCAACTTCGCCCATTCCTCCTGGAAGTTGTGTGTTAACGGGCGACTTTGATCAAGACTTAGTGATTACAGGCAATGAAACAGAAGACATTATTGTTGACGTATCTTTCAGTACAAACAAAAGTATAGAATGGTACGACGCTGCCCAAAACAATATTTTTGAACCCTTGGATGGGGACTCTTTGGTGGACATGGGAATACGAGGAGTAAAGCCCATAGTCGTACAATAAAGTCTGTAGATCACCTCTTCCGGTTTCTATTTTTATTACTTTTGATTTCATGACCGAAAAGAAGTACGTTTTAGTAACTGGAGGAGCTGGTTATATTGGCTCTCACACCGTTTTAGCCTTAATCAATAATGGGTATGAACCTGTTATTTTAGATAATTATAGAAACGCAAATGAAAATGTTCCAGATCGTTTAGAACGAATTTCAGGCAGAAAGATAATTGCCGTTAAGGGTGCTTGTCAGGATGAAGAGTTATTGAATGAACTTGGTCAACAATATAATTTCTGGGGAGTCATTCATTTTGCTGCGGATAAAGCGGTAGGTGAATCAGTTCAAAAACCCCTGAAGTACTATGATAATAATTTAACAAGCTTCTTATCTATACTTAATTTCATGGAGAAATTTGAAATTAAGAATATTGTGTTTTCTAGCAGTTGTACCGTTTATGGAGCGGCAGATACAGCAATCGTAACCGAGGAAACACCCCTTGGAGCTCCGTTATCGCCATACGGTGCATCAAAGTTGTTTTGTGAGCAAATTTTAAAAGATAGTTTTGATAAAGGAACGGGTTTTAAGGTTGTATCATTAAGATATTTCAATCCAATAGGAGCTCATTCTTCAGGAATCATTGGAGAGGAACCACAGGGAGTACCGAATAATTTAATGCCCTATATAACCCAAACAGCAATAGGAGAAAGAGAAGCCTTAACTGTTTTCGGAAATGATTACCCTACGCCAGACGGTACATGCGTAAGAGATTATATACATGTGGTTGATTTGGCTGAAGCCCATGTTTTGGCATTGAATTATTTAGACCATCAAGACAATAAGTTTTGGGATGCTTTTAATTTAGGAACAGGTGTTGGTACCAGCGTAAAAGAATGTATAGATCTTTTCGCAAAAGTTACGGGAAAGGAAATTCCTTTTAAATACGGACCAAGAAGACCAGGAGATGTACCTCAAATTTATGCAAAGGTAGATAAGGCAAGAGATGTCTTAAAATGGGAAGCCAAATATGATGTTGCCTATGCCATAGAAACAGCTTGGAATTGGGAGCAAAAGAAAGATACTTTATGAAAATATTAATTGCATTATTGACTTTGATACTTGTAAGTACTGGTTTAAAAGCTCAGTATTTAGAGGAAGAACAAGGACTTGTTTCTCGATACAGACCGGGAGCCATGTGGTTTTACAGTGGTTTTAGTAATTATGATACCACTAAACTCCGCAAATACGATAGGTTAATTGTAGATATACTTTACAACGATTGGCAAGGAGATAGAAGCCCCCTAAAAAGTCCATGGAGTTCTATAGGTTTTAATGTGAACGTGATGTTTGATGTACCTTTTACCAAAGCCAATACCATAGGTTTAGGTTGGGGTGTGGCTTTTAGTCATTATAACAATAGAACACCCATAGGGTTTGAAAGTAACTACACGGAGGGCTCAACCACAACATTTCCCTTAATTTTTCCAAACAATTTAGATTGGAGTAAGTACAATGCCAATTATATTGAAATTCCATTGGAGTTGCGTTTTAGGACCAAAGGTTATCAGCATTTTAAATTTTTTGTAGGTGGTAAAATCGGTTATCAATTGAATGCGTATACCAAGACAAAAGAGACGATACAAGGAAAGAGTTACAAGTTTAAAAATTATAATTTTCCAGATAGAAACCCGCGGCGTTACGGACTAACGGCACGTGTAGGAATCAGAAATTGGAGTGTGTATGCGGCCTATTATTTTTCAGGTTTATTTACCCATGAGAACAGCGTGCAGTTATCGCCCATTACAGCAGGAATAAGCATAGCTTTGTTCTAAAAAAAATTATCTGGCACGGATTTCGTAATACCTAATTCGTCAGCACAAGTTGACATTAGGTTTCATAAGAATTTTGGGTTTAACGGAGGATGGCTTTTGCAGTTCTCCGTTTTTTTTGTGGCTGCTTTTACACGCTATCCATTTCTACTCTTCGGTATAAAATAGTTTCAGGTAGAAAAAAAGGGAAAAGCTTCTTTCGTCGCTCCTCCCTTTTTTACCTTCAATCTATTTTATCCCTGCGGGGTATACATTTCTATCGTTAGCAGTTAGGCTTCAACTTTTTTGTGGGCCTCAATTCTTGCATTAATTCCATTCCACAGTGCTATTCTATGATTCAGAGCTTCTTGAGCAATTTGTTCTACTTCTTGCCACTTCTGTTCGTCGTTACCACATAACTCAGCAATCATTTCTAAAGAAAGCGGACCATGTTCGTCTCCATCTAACTCTATGTGACGTTCAAGGTAATAGGTTAACTTGTTGTAGGCATCTTTACCTTCGTTTTGTTCAGCTTCTTTTACGATGGCTATGAACATATCCGGAATTACATCTTCTCTACCAAAGGTAAAGGCCGATGCAATTTTGTGTGCTTTCCCTTCTTCTAATAATGAAAAAGTGTAGTATACAAAGGCTTTTGTTGTGTCTGCAATCGCCAAATTCTCTAAAGCATTTGCTACAGGAGTACCTTGTTGTACGGCAGCAACAAATTGTTCAATTAGCAGTTTGTTTGCTCCAACTTGCTCCATAGCATCTAAGTACATTTCGTAGTGACTCTTCGGCTCGTTCAATTCATTCAAATCACTTTCTTCACCATGTACAATTTCATTGATGAAACGCGCAATTTTTGGATTTGCTACAGGAACCCATGGGGTTGTAGTACACGTTAAACTTTGTTGTAAGGCTTTCAGTAAAGACATAAAATCCCATACGGCGTACACATGCTCCTCCATGAAGTGTTGAATATCTTCTATGTTGTTAAGGTTAGCGTATAGTTTATGACTACGCAATTGGTCTACCAATGGAGCGATGCTCTTCTCAATTCTTTCTAAATGCATGTACTACAATTTTACAGTTTGCAAAAATAAGTTTTCTACCAAAGAACTACGTACAGTTTAGACTTTTGGATGTGACAAATGTTGAAAGTTTGATTTTCTACCAGCGGTAGGAGAGGAAACCCTGCAGGACTGAGAACCATGAAAGGGATTGGGGCTGTAGCGACCTTAGAAGCTGCTGGGCCAATTGTAGTTGAATTGTTTGAAGGCCGAAGCGTTGCAACGGATGACGCGATAGGGAGCCACAAAAAAAGGGAATACCTCAGCACTCCCTTTCTTTCGTTTATGAACAAAATCTTACGGTATTTACGCCATTTCTACGGTAAGAATATTATTTGCGATTAATTTTTTAGCGATCTGAACAGCGTTGGTTGCCGCACCTTTTCTAAGGTTATCTGCTACACACCACATGTTTAAAGTGTTGGCTTGAGATTCATCTCTACGGATACGTCCCACAAAAACATCGTCTTTACCAGCTGCGTATAAAGGCATTGGGTATGTGTTTGTTTCTGGAGAATCTTGTAAAGTTACCCCCTCTGTTTCGTGTAACATCTTGCGTACATCTGCCAAGTCGAAGTCCCTTTCGAACTCTACGTTGATCGCTTCTGAGTGTCCACCTTGAACAGGAACCCTAACTGCTGTAGCTGTAACGTTAATGTTGTTGTCCAAGATTTTCTTTGTTTCGTTGGTCAACTTCATTTCTTCTTTGGTATACCCGTTGTCTAAGAAAGAATCACAATGTGGCAAACAGTTTTGGTCAATAGGGTAAGGATAAGCCATTTCTCCGCTTTCTCCAGCTCTTTCATTCATCATTTGGTTTACCGCTGCTACTCCTGTTCCTGAGATAGATTGGTAAGTAGAAACTACCACACGCTTGATTCCGTAAGCCTTGTGCAAAGGTGCAAGAGCCATCAACATTTGGATGGTGCTGCAGTTAGGGTTGGCAATGATTTTATCTTCTGCTGTGATGCTGTCTCCGTTGATTTCTGGGATAACCAATTTCTTGGTTGGGTCCATACGCCATGCCGAAGAGTTATCGATAACCACGGTTCCAACTTCTGCAAATTTCGGAGCCCAAGCTAAACTTGTTTCTCCACC
This sequence comes from Lishizhenia tianjinensis, assembly GCF_900116425.1. Taxonomy (GTDB): domain Bacteria; phylum Bacteroidota; class Bacteroidia; order Flavobacteriales_D; family Crocinitomicaceae; genus Lishizhenia; species Lishizhenia tianjinensis. The sequence continues at coordinate 141,315 of NZ_FPAS01000002.1, forward strand.
TGCGCTAAAAATAGCTACATCAGGAGCCATTTCAACAGCTGTTTCCAAACCAACCACTTGGTAAGTACTTCCACCAAATGCTATTTCTTTTCCTACAGATCTTTCTGATGCTACAGGAATCAACGTTGTGATCGGGAAATTTTGCTCGGCCAATACTTTTAACATTACTTGACCTACCATACCTGTTACACCAACAACCGCTACTCTCATTATTTATTGCTTAAAAATTGTTCTACTTACGTGTTCTCGCAGGGTATAAACGCCCTGACCTCCATTAAATTTCGGGGCAAATGTACTAACTTTAAGTTTTAAAATAACCACCATGAAAACATCAATCCTAGCTTTATCACTAATTTTCACGGTTAATATTGTATTTTCACAAATATCCGAATATTTTAACAGTGAATTTGTTTTTCAAACTTCTTTATGGAAGGGAGATAGCAGTAAATTTACGATTAATTCCTTGGAACAGTTGCAATTGAACGACAATCAGGCGGGAATAGCATCATTAACTAAGGTTCACCAACTCGATACTTTGAATTGGAAGCAGTGGGAATTTCAGTTGCGTTTGAATTTTAGTCCTTCCAGCGGAAATTACGCCCGTATTTATTTGGCATCACCAGACAGTGTACTTAACTCGAGTTCTCAAGGTTTGTATTTACAATTTGGAGAATCGGGGAGTGGCGATATAATACGATTCATACATGATACGGGAACGACAACCGAATTAATGACAGGGCCTCCTAACCTCATTAATTCTTCTTTTGATATCCAAGTAAGAATTAGGGTAGACAGCTCCAACCTTTGGCGCCTGGAAATCTATGACGAGCTTTTGTTTGAATATATAGTAGTGGATAGTGCATATGGCAGTTACAGCGTACCTGGTGAATATTTCGGATTGTATTATCAATACACCAGCTCTAATGCCACAAAGTTTTACCTGGATAATGTGATCGTTGGAAGTATACCTGTAGACACCTTTCCTCCTCAACTTTTGTCCCTTGAATATACCTATTCAGATCTACTTAGCTTTCAGTTTGAAGAAGAGCTGGATACAATTTCTCTAGATAGTATAGTCTTATCAAGTCCTGTCGGCAATCTTCCCGCATATGAGTTAGCGTTTGGACCAAATAATAAAGAATTACAGTTTAGTTTTTCCTCTCCTTTAGAAAACGACAGTGTTTATACGTTTATACTATCAGGCTACAAAGATGTTCTTTTTAATGAAGGTGACACCAGTTTACAGCTACATGTTTTATATGGAGAGCCATGCTTACAGGGTGATGTTATTTTCAACGAGCTGATGATAGATCCTTCACCGAGTTTAGGTTTACCAGAGGTGGAATACATAGAGCTATACAATCGATCGGAGAAGTTGATTAATCTGCATCAGTTCTTATTGGTAAATGATGAGGATACACTGTCCTTAGCTCAAGGTTGGTTAAGGCCTAATACTTATGTTCTGCTATGTTCTCCAGCGGATACCACTTATTTTACCAACTGCATAGGTGTTGTTTCTTTTCCCAATTTGAGTAACAATGAAGATAAGTTTGTTTTGATAGATACTTTGGGAGAAGTATTGGATGAAATTGCCTACAATGCGGACTATTTTCAGGGAGAAGTTGAAGCCGGAAATGGTCGAAGTTTGGCCCTTAAATTTCCCAACTATTTCTGTAAATCATCCCAAGCGTGGGAGGGGAGTTCAGCTCCCGTGGGTGGGAGTCCTGGAAAGGCAAATTTTAATGTACACTGGGAGTATGACACACAAGTTCCTCGAGTAGAGTTTATAGAGATCCTTGACACTTCAAGCCTAGGTTTTCATTTTAATGAAAGCATGGAATACGCAGATTTTTCAGGTGATACGCTAATAATACCAGACGTTGAGGTTGTGGCTAGTGCGTGGCTAGATAATACTCTCAAGCTCCGATGGGCGCAAGCCTTTCCTCTTAATGAATATATAACATTAAAATTCCATCCTATAGCTGATTGCAATGGCAATTTTATGGATACAACGGTAAGCGTACTTATACCTGATCGCGTCCAAACGGGTGATGTGATTATAAGTGAGGTGTTGTTTAACCCCGTAACGGGTGGTAGTGATTACGTTGAACTTTACAATCGAAGCGAAAAATATATTTCACTCAAAGGTGTTGGACTTGGTAAGAGCGAGGAGGATATGATTTTTATTGATACCCCTTTGATTCTCGCTCCGTATGCCTATGTCTATTTTTCGGCAGATGTAAGTTTTCAAGAAAAGCATTATCCTTTTGTTGGGGTTCAAAATGGATGGGAAATGAATTTACCTAATTTTCCAAACGACAGTGGTCGCGTAATTTTAGCCGATTCTTTTACGATTTATGACGTGTTTGTTTATTCAGAAAAAATGCATTTTCAATATTTCGAGGATGTCAACGGTGTTTCCTTGGAGCGCGTAAATTTGATGGAAGATGAGGCGCAATGGTACAGTGCAGGTAGCGCAGTGAATTATGGTACTCCTGGGTATAAAAACTCTCAATTCTCAACGGTGGAGGGTACGGCTTCTCTTACAGTTTCGCCTCAAATTATCACACCAAATGGCGATGGGGAAAAAGATTTTACATCAATTTATTATTCGTTTGAGGCCCTTAAATATATGTTAACCCTGAAAATATACAATGAAGAGGGTGTGTTGGTTAAGATATTGAAAAACAATGTTTTAAATGGCGATTCTGGTTTTTCTAACTGGTCAGGGTTTGATGAAAATAATCACTTGTGTGGCATAGGAAATTACATAGTTGTTGCAGAATTTCTTGACCTGGAGACACAGCAATTGCAAGTATGTCGACAAATTCTTATCTTGAGTGGGAAATAAAATCTACTTATGATGAAAGGAATGAAGAAAATGTTGGTTGCGCTTGCATTTATTGCAGGTGGAATTGGAGTTGCATCGGCGCAGAATTACAATAATGCGCTTGGTTTGCGATTTGGTTCATACGGAGATGGAGCTTTAAACTTAAAGCACATGTTAGGAGGTTCTAATGCGATTGAAGCTACTTTAGGAGGTGGATCACATCACCTTTACTTAGAAGGACTTTACGAATGGAACTGGGATTTAAGCGGAGGTTTAAATTGGTATTTAGGTGCAGGTGCTGGAGCCTTTATGTGGGGTGATGGTCACAACAATGATAAATTCGAAGATGGATTTGCATTAAGTGCACGTGGAGTTATCGGTCTTGAATACACTTTTGACTTCCCATTAAACTTAGCCTTACATACAGGGCCAAGAATTGGTATCATCAATGGACCTGGTTATGCAGGTTGGGGTGGTTCTTTGGCCATAAGATATGCATGGTAATCTTTAGAAGAAAGATAAAAAAAGCGGACGTTAATGTGTCCGCTTTTTTTATGCATCTGTTTTACTGATAATATGTAGATCTCTTTGTGGGAAAGGAATAGAAATGTTGTGTTTAGCCAAGCTCTTGTAGATTTCAATGCGCAAATTGCTTTTTAAATTATCCACAGTAAAGGCTTGTCTTGTCCAGAAGATAAGTTCAAAGTCTAAGGACGAATCTCCGAAGTTTTTGAACCTAACAAAAGGTTGAGGACTTTGTTCAATTTCTTGCATGTTGGCCATACAACTTTGAAGTATTTCAATCACTTCTTCCACGTCAGAACCGTAAGCTACACCTATGTCAACCATAAATCGTACGCTTCCGTGATTGTGACTCCAGTTAATTACCTTTTCGGTTACAAATTTGGAGTTAGGTATAATGATGGTAACATTTTCTCGTGTAATGAGTTTAGAGTTTCTTAGGTTTATTTCTTCAACCTGACCAATGATGCCATCTACTTCTATGATCTCCTTCACTTTTATTGTTCCCTCGAATAGTAAGAAAACACCAGAGACAAAATCGGCAAATATGTTTTGAAGTCCCATACCCACCCCAACTAAAAGTGCTGCTGAACCAGCAAGAAGTACAGAGACTTTAATGCCAACCGAGTCTAGCATAATGACTATACTGATTACCCAAACAAAGTACTTTACCAATAGGTAAATGGAATGTCTACGTTTAAATTCTTCTTGTTCTAGTTGTTTTTTTGGCGGATTTTCTATGATCCTCTTAAGCAGTTTTAATACAACTAGCGTGATACCAAAAATGATAAGTAATACACCTATATCTATTATTTTTAGACTATAGTTTTCAACTGAGCTCAATAAATCATAGCCCAGGATATCATTAAAAGTTTCGAAAGATTTTGAACTTTCTATGTTGAGAATGTCCAAGAAGAATTGCATAGTGCTATTTAATTATTTTATAATAATTCGAGTAAAATGTATCGGATGGGAAAATGTGTTTTTCTTTCTCCGTTTCTAAGATAACAGAAGTTCTTGAGATGGAAACAACTGTGCCTGTAATATTATTGATTTCAACCTTATCCCCAAGCTCAAGGTTTGATCTATTATAGTGGGTTTTGATAATGTCTGTAACAACGTTTTTACTTCCTAAACCTATGGCCAATGAAAGTATTAAGGCAAAGGCTCCCAAGATGATATAAATATGCGATGAAATTAGAGTGATATCTAATCCTGCTTGAGAAAGGGAAGTTAAGATAATGATGACCAGCAAGAAGTAAAACAAAATGTCACTTACAAATGCGCCCAAACCGAGTCCCATAGATTGTGTAATGGATTTCACTGATTTTTTTAGGAATTTGGCCAAGGTATAACCCAGAATAAAAATGAGAAGCGCACTCATTATTTTAGGTAGGTATTGTATCAAAGCGGTTAGTTCTTGCGACACATTAGTCCAACCTATGCTTTCAGCAGCTCCAACTATGGCCAACAAAAAAACTAACCAATAAACGATTTTAGACACGATTACAGGTAAGCTAAATTCGAAATTGAGTTTATCACTTAAATCATCCACGTTTAAAGCACTGGCAACTTTAGAGTTTTTAGTACGGTTGAGAACGCGTAAAACAACATAGGCTAATAGTTTGGCCATTAACCAACCAACAAGTAGTATGAGTAAACCAAATAAGAGTGTAGGCAGTATTTCTAGGGTTTCTTGCCAAAGGATGTCAAAGGTTTCTTTAAGTCTATTTACGTTCGTCATTTTTGCGGTTTTTTTGAAGTGTATTAAATAAAGTATAGCTAGCATCCGGGAGGTTTTTAAAGAATAACTCTCCCATTTCCTTCATGAATATATATCTGCGGGCAGATTTGATTACCCGCGATTTTATTTCCTCAGGAGCAATATTTTGATGCATGTATTGGTTTAAAAGTTCTTTCAAAATAATGATAGTTATAGAGTTTAAAAATAAAAGGCATTGCCAATTAGAAGCAGCAAAGTGTTGAGGGAGTTCTTATTGGTTAAATTAAATTTTAGCTTATTTCTGGTGCGCATCAATTTCATTTTTGTAGAGCTCAAACCTAGTTGTAAATACTCTGCTATTTCAGAAACCGTTAAACCCTCCCAGTAGTGAAGCACGAGTATAAGTCTTTCTGTATCGTTCAATTTATCAATTTCTTCCTTTAACCTTTCTGCATCTTCTGATGATGCATCTACTTCTGGTAGATGATAGACGGCCTCATTTTCTAGTGCATAGATCAAATCTTCAGTTTCTTCAGTTAGTTTTTTTTCAACCCTGAAATAATCAACACAATGGTTGTAAACGATTCTACTGATCCATGCTTCTAGTCTTTTTGGGTCTTCTATGGTATCAATTTTTTGGAAAGCTTTGAGAAATACATCGTGGGTAGCATCTTTGGCGAGCTCCTCGTCTTTTAGTATGAAAAAACATCGGTTGTACACGGTATGGTTTAATCCATCATAGAGTTCCCCCAACGCTTTAAGTTCGTTTTGCTTTAATCGTGTAATGATGTCCGAATAATCAATTTCTTCCATGTTTGTAATAAATGTAGGAGTTGTATGCATACCAAAACGAACCGCTATTAATATAACGGTTCGCCATTCGGTTTTAGTTGTAAAGGGTATAGTTAAAATTGAAAGGGTTTATCTTTTTTTATCTCAACTACTACTAAGTTGACGTATTCAAAAGAGTTTGGTCACAAAAAAAGTCACAAAAATTTTGTGACTCTATATTCGTTGTGTTTCAGTAAATATTCGTTACTCCACGTAGCTTAATTTCAACATGTTTGAACGTCCTTTTTCTTCAATTGGAATAGAAGTAATGTTGATCATTAATTCACCTTGTTGTAATCTGTTTTCTTTTTTCAATAAGTATTTGATATCAGCAATGGTGTGATCTGTACTAACCATTTTATCATAGTAGAAGGCATGTACACCCCAAACCAAGTTTAACTGCGTTAAAATGGCCTTATTACTCGTAAATACGAAGATGTTGGCCTTTGGTCTTTGCGATGCAATTTTGTACGCTGTGTAGCCAGAGAATGACATAGTAACGATGGCATCTGCTTCTACACGTTGCGCTAAACGAACGGCATTAAAACAAATACTGTCTGAGATAAACCTTTCTTGGTTTTTTTCCGGTAATTCTTCTTTGTGATAAATACCATCGAAGCTTTCTACCTTCGTAACAATTTTACTCATGGCTTCTATGACTTCTAAAGGATATTTACCCACAGAAGTTTCTCCAGAAAGCATCACGGCATCAGCTCCGTCTAAAACTGCGTTAGCCACGTCATTAACCTCTGCTCTTGTAGGTGTGATGTTCTCTATCATAGATTCCATCATCTGCGTTGCTACAATAACGGGTTTTGCGTGTTGATATCCTTTTTGAATGATGAGTTTTTGAACCAATGGCACATCTTGCATAGGAATTTCAACTCCTAAATCTCCACGGGCTACCATCAAGGCATCACTCTGCTTAACGATTTCGTCCAAATCTTCTACCGCTTCTGGTTTTTCTATTTTAGCGATAACCTTTGCAGAGTTGTGTTGTGCAGAAATAATGTGCTTTAATTCTATGATGTCTCTAGCTGATCTCACAAAAGAAAGACCTATCCAGTCTACCTTGTGGGCTAAAGCAAAATCCAAATCTTCTCTATCTTTTTTCGTTAAAGAAGGCATAGAAATCTTGGTTTGTGGTAAGTTCACACCTTTCTTCGAAGAAAGGGTTCCACCATGTACCACTTTCGCTTTGATAATTTCTCCGTCAGAGGAGATCACTTCAATTTGTAATTTACCATCGTCTAACAAAATCAATTCACCTTGTTTAACATCTTTAGGTAATTGCTCATAATTGATAGCAATGCGTTCTGCTGTTCCTAAGTGGTCTTTGTCTGTACAGATTTCTATCTCTTTACCATTGATGAGTTCAATGGCGTTGTTTTCGACCTCTCTTACACGTATTTTAGGACCTTGTAGATCGGCTAAAAGTGCGACGTTAGATCCTAATTCAGCATTGATTTCACGAACAGTTTGTATGACTTTCAAATGGTCTTCGTGTGAACCATGAGAAAAATTTAATCGAGCAACATTAAGTCCTGCTTGTATCATTTTCTTCAACATTTTTTTTGGAGAAGAAGAAGGACCTATGGTTGCAACTATTTTCGTTTTTTTCATCTTAAAAAATTAATTTATCGGCAGATTTTAGTTCCTCTGGATCAAAAATTACCGCGGTTAATATAGTTGATATTGTTTTCATTTGTGTTACCAAATCATCAATATCAACGCTGACGTTTTCTCGAATAACAAGAAAGTAGTCTATTTGTTGTTTCTCCGGCATTAAGTATTTGCCTTCGCTTTTGTTTTTAATGAGATAGTACTCTGTGTTCTCCACAGGATCTATATAGTCGTAGAAGGAATGCGTGCTCACAACACTGCCTTTTTTGTTAGAAACGGCAAAGGCTTCCTCTGCTTTCTTTAAGCCCAATTGTAAGGCCTCATTTAAGCTCCAGCATAATCTATAATCACTGTGATGACAACATATGCCGATGAGGTCGTAATCGTAGTCAGACTCTAAAGTAAGTAAATGTTTGGCCATAATTATTCACTATAAAGTAAAGGTAACAATATTCGTAAATAAGATGGTGGTCGATAGACGCAAGGAGTTAGATTTCTCCCATCAATAGTAAGGTCTCCTTAGAGGCGGCTTGTTCAGCTATCTTTTTTGAGCTTCCAGAACCCATTCCAAAGGATTTGTTTTGAATGATAACTTCCACTTGATAGTTCCATTTGTGCCCTAAATTCTCTTCTTTCAAAACCTTGAAATCCAAAGGGAGTTTATTTTTTTGAGCCCAGATGTACAATTTAGATTTAAAATCTATTTCTTCTTCCAGAAGGGTGTTTAAATCTGTGTACTTTCTAAAAATGTGGTATTTCACCGTTTTGTACACGGCTTGGTAACCACCGTCTAGGTAGATAGCACCAAAAATGGCTTCGAGCGCATTTCCTTCAAGTGTACTCACCTTAATGGTACGACCTTTTTGGTAAATAATGTGATCGATTAAACCTATCTCTGCTGCTATAGCAGAAAGTGATTTACGGTTAACCACTTTAGATTTAATTTTGGTTAAATACCCTTCGTCTTCTTTTGGAAATTTTTCAAATAGATAGTCTGCAACGATGGCGTCAAAGATGGCATCACCGAGAAATTCTAGACGTTCATTCGACCTTAATTTCTTTGAAGTGTTGGCAATAGATTTATGCGTTAACGCTTCTTTGAAAAGACGTAGTTTTTTAGGCCTATATCCGAAACGCTCTATTATGAAGCGAATCAGTATAAGATCCTGTTTACTTTTAGTAGAAGATCGAAATTGAAAAAATCGTCGTAACAATCTTATCCTTTGAATTTTTTGAAGATCGCAGAAGTGTTGTGACCACCAAATCCAAATGTGTTAGATAAAGCAGCGTTTACCGTTCTTTTTTGAGCTTCGTTAAAGGTGAAGTTTAACTTGTTGTCTATTTCTGGATCGTCCGTAACGTGATTAATTGTTGGAGGAACGATGTCATTTTTAACAGCCAAGATACACGCGATAGCTTCAATGGCACCAGCAGCACCTAAAAGGTGACCAGTCATTGATTTTGTAGAACTTATGTTCAAGTTGTACGCGTGCTCACCAAATACTGATTTGATAGCTTTAGTTTCAGCGATATCACCCAATGGAGTAGAAGTACCGTGTACGTTTACGTAATCGATTTCTGTAGCGTCCATGTTAGCATCTTCTAATGCAGATAACATTACATTTCTTGCTCCAATTCCTTCTGGGTGAGGAGCGGTCATGTGGTACGCATCTCCAGACATACCTCCACCTACTAATTCAGCGTAGATTTTAGCACCTCTTTTCATGGCGTGATCGTAATCTTCAAGAATCAAAGCACCAGAACCTTCACCCAATACGAATCCGTCTCTGTCTTTATCGAACGGACGAGATGCCGTTTCAGGAGAGTCGTTACGTGTACTAAGTGCTTTCAATGCGTTGAATCCACCCATACCCATTTCGTTTACTGCAGCCTCAGAACCACCAGTAACTATAGCGTCTGCTTTTCCTAAACGGATCAAATTGAATGCATCAATGATAGCGTTAGTAGAAGAAGCACAAGCCGAAACTGTTACGTAGTTTGGTCCGCGTAAACCATATTTAATTGAGATATGCCCTGCAGCGATATCAGCAATCATTTTTGGGATGAAGAAAGGGTTAAATCTAGGAGTGCCATCTCCTGAGAAGAAGTTTTGCGCTTCGTCTTGGAAAGTTTTTAAACCTCCAATACCTGAACCCCAAATAACTCCGATTCTGTCTTTGTTACACTCTGCAGTGTCCAAACCAGAATCAGCCATGGCTTCTGTTGCAGAAACCATGGCATATTGTGAAAATTGATCTAATTTTCTGGCTTCTTTACGATCGATATGATCGGTAACGTTGAAATTTTTTACCTCACAAGCAAAATTCGTCTTGAATTTTGAAGCATCAAATTGTTGAATTTGAGCTGCACCGCTTTTTCCGCTAATTAATCCAGTCCAATATTCTTCAACTGTATTTCCTATTGGGGTAAGGGCACCCAATCCTGTAACAACAACTCTTTTAAGCTCCATAAAACAAATTTTACGTCAGTGATAGTTTAAAAATTACTTTGCGTTCTCTGTGATGTATGTAACAGCGTCTCCAACAGTTTGGATGTTCTCTGCTTGATCATCTGGAATAGCAATGTTAAATTCCTTTTCGAATTCCATAATTAATTCTACAGTATCCAAAGAATCTGCTCCTAAATCGTTTGTGAAAGATGCTTCAGCGTTTACTTCGCTTTCTTCAACACCTAATTTATCTACGATAATTGCTACTACTTTTGAATTGATATCAGACATTTCTTTAACTTTTTAAAGGGTTAATTCGACCGCAAAGAAAAAAGTAAAACTTTATAAAACAAAATTTTTATTCATAATATTGAATTATTTCACGCTTCGCTTTCCTTTTCAAGTCTGGAACTCGCGCCCCTTTTTTAGGGTATCCTACTGGGATGAGTAGAAAGGGTCTTTCATTTTCTGGCCTATTCAGGGCTTTGATTAGAAAATTCATTGGACTCGGAGTATGGGTCAACGAAACTAATCCTGCATTATGAATTGCTGCTAATAAAAAACCTGCGGCCAAACCTACAGACTCATTAACATAGTAATTGTTCTTTTTTTTCCCGTCTACAATATCGTAAGGTTTTTTCATAACTACAATAATCCATGGAACAATTTCTATGAATTCTTTGTGCCAATCTGTGCCAAGTGGAGCGAGGTCTTTTAACCATTCGTCTTTCATGCGGCCATTGTAAGATTTGTACTCTTCCTCTTCGGCTAGTTTGCGGATTTCTTTTTTAAGCTCTTGGTTAGATATTAAACAAAAGGTCCAAGGCTGTTTATGTGCTCCAGAAGGCGCCGTACTTGCGGTCATGATAATGTTCTCAACCACCTCCTTGGGTACTGGTGTATCGGCAAAGTCGCGCACTGACCTGCGCTTATCCATAAATGTGAAAAATTCCTGAGATCTGTTGAGCATTTCACACTCATCATAGCTTTGATTTTCATAAGGAACAGTAGGGTACTCTTCTTTCTCGTTGTCTATCATATATTAAAGTAAGGACGAATAAATCTGTGGGGAAAAAATAAGAATAAATACGTTGAATGTTCATAACTTTGCCCCATGAAAAAAATTAAAGTCTTCGTTTTTGCATCGGGTGGAGGAACCAATGCTGAGAAATTATTTAACTATTTTAAAGATTCAGATCGTGTAGAAATGAGTCGTATGGTTTGTAATAAGGAAGGGGCTAAGGTATTTGACAGAGCTGCAAAGTTTGGGGTAGAATCTACCTTAATCACTAATGAACAAGCCGCGGATAGTGCTTTTTTAATTGACCTATGTAAGGAGGCTGACTTTATAGTTCTAGCAGGGTATTTGAGAAAAATACCAGCAGGTTTCATTCAACAATTTCCGGAGCGCATCGTAAATATCCATCCAAGTTTATTACCCAAATATGGTGGTAAGAATTTTTACGGTGAAAAAGTGCATTTGGCAGTTTTGGAGAACAAAGAGAAGGAAACAGGAATTACTATACACTATGTGAATGAGAATTTTGATGAAGGGAGAATTATTGCTCAGCTTCATACAAAATTGGAGGAGAAGGATGATTTAGCTGCTGTGCAACGCAAGGTACAAATTTTAGAACATGCATATTTCCCATTCGTAGTAGAACAGGAGGTGCTTAAAATAGAGCAATGAAATGATAGATTTCTTTTTAGAGTTTAGTTTAGAAGGTTTTTTTAAGGCATTCATGGTATTGTTTGCCGTTATTGACATCGTAGGATCTATTCCCTTGATCATAAAGATTAAGGAAAAGAACGAAGTAAACCCAGCAAAAGCTTCTTTGGTTTCGTTAGGAATAATGTTGGCCTTCTTGATTGTTGGGGAGGGGATATTAGGATTGTTCGGTGTTGGAGTGCGTTCTTTCGCCGTTGCAGGTTCCCTTATTTTATTTGCTATGGCGGTAGAAATGATAATGGGAGTGGAGTTATTTAAGGACGATGGTTCTGGAGGTAAAATGGCCAGTATCGTTCCTTTAGCGTTCCCAATTATTGCTGGAGCTGGGTCTATGACGACCATAATTTCACTTCAGGCAGAATATTCTTTCATCAATATTTGTTTGGCGATTATTGCCAATATATTGGTGGTGTATGTGGTGTTAAAATTAACAAAGAGGATAGAACGTTTACTAGGTCCGGGAGGGATAGCCATCTTAAAAAAGGTGTTTGGAATTATTCTATTAGCCATAGCTATTAAGCTGTTTGCTACAAATATTCCGGCCTTGTTTGAGAATTTACACGGAACAAAATAACAAAGTAGAATATGATATTGAAGAAAAGGACTTCCATTGGGGAGTCCTTTTTTTTGTTGTTAAATAGCGAGATGAAAAATGCTGATGTAAGAAACAAATATTACTTTAGTTTCAGATGTTTAATTGAAATGAAGGGAATCTTTGCAAAACAGATAGTTTATCCTGTCTTAGCCTTGGTGATAGGACTCGTACTCGTTCAAATGCGTGTTTTGGGTTGGGATTTATCTCGTATCCCAGGAGATTTGGGGGATGCTCGATTTAACATGTATTTATTGGAACATGCCTATCAGTTTAGTACGGGGCAATGGGCTGAGTATTGGAATGCGGGTTTCTTTTACCCAGCGGCCAATGCTATTTCATTTTCTGATAACCTTTTAGGCTCTTCTCCTATTTATATAATAGGACGATGGTTAGGATTGAGTAGAGAAGGAGCTTTTCAGTTTTGGATTGTAATCCTTGCGATTTTAAATTTTGTTTGTGCTTATCTGTTTTTGAAGAAGGTAAGTAAACGAGCAGATTTAAGTGCGCTAGGAGCCTATATATTTGCTTTTTCTATCGTGTTGTTTTCGCAAATGTACCACGTGCAAACCATGCCGCGTTTTCCTTTTCCATTAATGTTGATGTTTGCCTACATGTTTCATCAGAAAGGGGAGCGTAAGTATTTTGTACTGACGGTTTGGATGTTGGTTTGGCAATTCTATTGTGGCGTTTATTTAGGGTTTTTCGCCTTGTTTATCTTGGGAGTATACATTTTGGTAAATGTATTTCTTCACCCCGCTTATTACAAAGCGTTTTATAAGGAAAAAGCGAATCTACTGTACATACTTCTTCATGCAGCCTTGCAAGGAGTAGCTATGGCTGTTTTGATGTATCCATATTTTTTAAGGTCTAGAGGGACAGAACCTTATACTTTAGAACGAATTTTGGCCACGGTACCCAGGCCGGCTTCTTATTTCTACAGCATAGAAGGTACTTTGTTATGGAAGTTTTTATCCGATGTGGGTAATGGTTGGGAATGGTCGTACACCCAAACATTATTTACAGGTGGTGTTGCAAGTTTAAGTATAGTTGCCCTGCTGGTATTATGGCTTATCAAGAAAGAAGTGCGTAAAGAATTTTGGAGTAAAAGAAATAGAGCTTTCCTTATTACGGCAATACTCACCTTTATCTTTTTTATTAAAATAGGTGATCATAGTTTGTATGCTCTAATTAAGGGAATTCCTGGCTTTGGAGCTTTACGTAGTTTGGATAGAATGATAAACCTTGAATTGCTTTTTATTGCTTTGGCCTTTGTATACATCGCTAAGAAATATCTTTTTAGGAAGGAAAGATTTTGGATGTTTGCCCTTGCAATGACCATATTGGGAGTGGATAATTACAAGGAAGATGTTGGTGGAATGACCATAGGTAAGTTTGAATCGCAGGAAAGGGTAAATATTGTATTGGCCAAGATGTCCGATTTTTCTAAGGAAGATATATTGTGTTACCAACCCGATACATTGACCGATAACTGTATATATTATCAATTGGATGCCATGCAGGCAGCTCAAGAGAAAGGTGTGAAAAGTGTAAATGGTTACAGTGCCACCTCGCCTTATGGATTTGATATGTTTTGGCGAGAGTTGAATGATGCTGGGAGAAGAAAATGGATGGAAATGAGTGGTGCAGATACAACGCATGTGGTTGTAGTGCATTAATAGAATTAGAATTCTGCTAGGGATAGAAATGGATACCCCACAAGCCGAATGAAGATTGAAAGTTGAAAAGGGTAGAGCGACAGGATGAAGCTTTGCCCTTTTTATTTACTTGAAACTTTATGAGGGTGAGGAGTAGAAATGGATAGCCCGTGAAGGCAGCCAAATAAAAAAATGTCATCAAAAAGAAAGGGACCTCGAAATGAGATCCCTTTGCAATATTATATGTGTTGACTTATTTGTTTAAGTCTGGCATTTCTCTTGTGAACGCTGGAATTCCAGTAACATCCATACCTGTAATTAACAAGTGGATATCGTGCGTACCCTCGTAGGTAACTACAGACTCTAAGTTAGCCATGTGACGCATCATAGAGTACTCAGAAGTAATACCCATACCACCGTGGATTTGACGAGCCTCACGTGCAATGTTTAATGCGATTTCAACGTTGTTACGTTTCGCCATAGAGATTTGTGCAGAAGTTGCTTTTCCTTCATTTCTCAATTGACCCAAGCGGAAGGTTAACAATTGCGCTTTCGTGATCTCTGTAATCATCTCAGCCAATTTCTTTTGAATCAACTGGAAAGATCCGATAGGAACATTAAACTGAGTTCTTTCTTTAGAGTATCTTAACGCTTGATCGTAACAGTCCATAGCAGCACCTAAAGCACCCCATGCGATACCGAAACGAGCAGAATCTAAACAAGATAATGGCGCACCTAAACCGCTTCTACCTGGTAATAAGTTTTCTTTAGGAACTTTTACGTTTTCGAAGATTAATTCTCCAGTTGCAGAAGCTCTTAATGAAAGTTTACCGTGCATTTCTGGTGTAGAGAAACCTTCCATACCTCTTTCAACTACCAATCCGTGAATTCTTCCTTCTTCGTTTTTCGCCCAAACTACAGCGATGTCAGCAAAAGGAGCATTAGAAATCCACATTTTAGCTCCATTTAACAAGTAGTGATCACCCATGTCTTTAAAGTTGGTAATCATACCTGCAGGGTTAGATCCGTGATCTGGTTCAGTTAAACCGAAACATCCGATCATTTCTCCTGTAGCTAATTTTGGCAAGTATTTCATTTTTTGCTCTTCAGATCCGTACTTCCAAATAGGGTACATCACCAATGAACTTTGAACGGATGCAGTAGAACGAAGACCTGAGTCACAACGCTCTAATTCTTGCATAATTAAACCGTAAGAAATTTGGTCTAATTCTGGTCCTCCATACTTGGTAGGAATGTAAGGTCCGAAAGCACCAATTTCACCCAAACCACTTAAGATGTGCATAGGGAAAGTAGCGTTTTCGTAGTGCTCATCTATGATAGGAGAAACTTCTTTCTTAACCCATGCACGTGCAGTATCACGGATTAATTTGTGTTCATCTGTAAGCAAGTCATCCATGTTAAAGTAATCTGGATGTGTATATAGATCTGTTGCCATGTGATTTTATTTTATTTTAGAATCGCCACAAAATTAGCGAAATATCTAGATTTTTTAAGTTCTTTAGCCAAGTGATTTAAAGATTGCTTCTATTTTTGTGAAAGCACAATACTCTATGTTACGAAAAAGTCTTCTTTTTTTATTCTTAACAATATTTGCCCAAATTTCATGGGCCAGCGATCAGGTATATAGCCTTACGGAGCGTTCGAGTAGTGTTCCTACCTTTGTTTATTATGTCTTGTGCGGTAGTTTATTGATTTTGTCGGTGGCTAAAATAATGAACACTGAAATCTTCGGGAATTTCTCTTTTGCATTTGTTTCTATAAAGAGCATGTTTATGTTAGAGAAGGAAGGTTGGAACACCTTGAAAGATGGCGGATGGTTATTGCTCTTGAATTATTTCGTTGTGGTGAGTTTAGGGATGTATATGTTTCTCCAGCATTTCCATGTTAATAGGGTATTAAGTTTTGGGCTGGCGGCTTATTATCTCTTACAGATTTTAGCCTTGTTTTTAACGGGAGTTGTTACTGGTAATTTTAAGCGCTTTTTTCATTCCTTTAGAAGTTACACCCTTGTGCATCAAATGCTGGGTATAGCCTTAATACCTTTTCTTTTGATTTGGGTATTAAATGAAGGGACAAATTCTATTTATCATTGGATATTTATAGGCTTGTGTGTTGTGTTTCAGTTGTATAAAATATTTCGTGGTTTTGTGATTGCAATTCGTCAGAATTTTGAATGGTATTATATTATTTTATACCTTTGCACGCTGGAAATTTTGCCCATCCTCGCTTTAATGAGAGGGTTAGCGGGTGGAATTGAGGGAGTGTAAAAAAGTATAAAACTATAATAACTACAGATTTTGAGCGTAAAAACCATACTAGTATCGCAGCCAAAGCCTGAGAACGACAAGTCGCCTTATTTCGACTTGGCGGAGAAGTATAAACTGAAGATAGATTTTCGTCCGTTTATACATGTCGAGGGTGTTGAGAAGAACGAGTTCAGAAACCAAAGGGTAAACTTACAAGATTTTACAGCAGTAATTTTAACATCAAAAACAGCGGTAGACCATTACTTTAGGATAGCAGAAGAGATGAGATATGAAGTGCCAGATAGCATGAAGTATTTCTGTATTTCTGAAGCTGTTGCTTACTACTTACAGAAGTATGTTACCTACAGAAAAAGAAAAATTTTCCATGGTAAGACTACGATTCACGACTTAATGGATGCTATCAAAAAGCACAAGAAAGAAAAATTCTTGTTGCCCTGTTCTGATATTTTGAGAGACGTAATTCCTGAAGTTCTGAATGAGAATAAAATAGATTTTCAAAAAGCAGTTTTGTACCGCACAGTTTGTTCTGACTTGTCAGACTTGGAGTCGGTAACCTATGACATGTTGGTGTTCTTTTCACCATCTGGAATTGAGTCGCTATTGAAAAACTTCCCAGACTTTAAACAAAACAACACTATGATTGCCGCTTTTGGTCCGACAACGGCCAAAGCTATTGTAGACAATAATTTGAGGTTGGATTTACATGCACCCCAACCCAATGCACCGTCTATGACGATGGCAATTGAGAATTACGTGAAAGACTTTTTGAAGAAGAAGAAGTAATTTTCGGTAAGAATATTGAGAGGAACCACGGCGAGAGTCGTGGTTTTTTTGTGGGGTTTAATTGGTTTGAGGAGATAGGGTGTTAACCTTGATTAGTCGCATAATTTCCATGACTTTTATTTGTTAAGGAAATTAAATTGACGTAACTTAAGATTCAACCTAATCTAAAATATCATGGACCTAACAACATTTATCCAACAATTTGGAACCGAAAGAAAGTGCGAGAAGTTTGTTCAATCTCAAAGAGAAAAACACGGTGTTATCTGCACGTGTTGTTCTAAGAAAGTTAGCAATTGGCGGTCGGTACAGAAGTATTGGCGATGTTCTTGCGGCAACAAAATTTCATTAAAAGCAGGGACCCTTATGGAGTCATCAAAATTGTCTTTGGCTGTTTGGTTTAAGGCTATGTTTTTAATGACTCATGTTAAAAAATCATATTCAATTTTAGAGCTATCTAGAATTCTAGGAATCAATCGCTATCGAACCGTTTGGTATTTATCTATGAAGTTAAGGGTGGGGATGGGACAAGATTTGTTGGGCAAGGAATATTTTCAATTCTTGTATTTAATCTCTAAGGCTAAGGCTCAAACTTCTCAGTTGAAAGCAATTCAGAATTATTCTATCAGTGCAATTTTAAAGTCGAAAATCTATAAAAGGGATGAGATTAATTTAATTGCGCCGGTAGATGTTCTCAAGAAAGTAGAGGTAGAAGAATTTAACCTGAAACGCAAAGGGTATAGGTGTTTGAAGGTTTTCGGTGTGCAAAGAAAGATAGAACTTAAAGAAGTTCACTATGCAGTAAAACCAGACGTTCAGTTATGGTTGAGTACTTTGGTTGCAAATTCCAATAGAATGCTCAATGGAATTCATCATGGTGTTAGTTTTTTACACCTTCAAAAGTATATGTTTGAGTATTCCTTTAACTATAATTTGAGGAGCCAGGATAAGTTTGAAAAATTGAAAAATTGTGTTCTGTTTTAAAGGATTGGAAAGCATGCGACTAATCAAGATGTGATTCTATTCTCAGCAAATAATAAATCCCCCTCCATCCCCTTCCCATCTTTCCCCACAAATAACTATTTTTATCCTGTAATTACATCATCCATGGCAAAAGCAAAAAAAGAAAAACAAAGCTTTACTTTTAAAACAAAATTTTTCATCTACCTAATCATCTGGTTAGGTGCTATGTTACCGCTGTTGGGTATCCTTTATTTGCGTTACATTGTAACGGATGAAGAGGACTTACCGTCGGTGGCTATGTTAGAAAATCCACCGGAGTTACTGGCAACAGATATTTTAGCTGATGACGGCGAAACATCTTTGGGTAAATTCTGGAAAATCAATAGAACTTCGGTTACCTATAACGAGATATCACCTTATGTAATTTCAGCATTGATCTCTACAGAGGATGAACGCTACCAAGATCACTCGGGTATTGATGCAAAGGCCGTGGGTAGAGCTTTGGCCAATATGGGACAAGCAGGAGGTGCTTCAACCATCTCGCAGCAGCTGGCGAAATTGATTTTTACCTTGGCACAAAGGGATAAAGAAAGAGCTGCAGCATTGTTGGATGATCCTGAAAAAGAAAGTAAAAGAGAGGTTAGTGGCTTGGAAGGGCGACTATATGAAAAAGTACAAGAGAACATTATTGCTTTAAGATTAGAAGAAAAATACACCAAAGAAGAAATCATTACCATGTACTTAAATCAATTTGATTTCTTGTACAATGCTGTGGGAATTGCTTCGGCCTCAAGGGTATATTTCAATTGTAAACCAAAAGATTTAACCAAAGAACAAGCAGCAATGTTGGTGGGGATGTGTAAGAATCCATCCTTCTATAACCCTCATTCTTTTAATGTAAGAAACTATGTGAAGCGCTATGCGAATTACAATAATATTGCAGAGGAAGATGTGACCGAAGACCAAGCAAGGTCTTTGTTTGTGAAGGATTCTTTGCGCGCAGTTAATAGACGAAATACGGTTTTAGACCTTTGGAGAAAAAATAGTGAAAAAGGAAATGAAGCCTTGACTGCGACTATAGATTCAGACGAAGAAAGAGATAGTTTACAAAACTTAAACATAGTTACCGACTACCAACGTGTGGATCACAAAGAAGGTATAGCTACCTACTTTAGAGAAACCTTGCGAAAAGAAGTGCAGGATGTTTTAAGTGCGAAAGATCAAGAAGGGAATTATGTGTATGCTAAGCCTGATGGAACACCTTTCAATATTTATGAAGATGGTCTGAAAATTTACACAACCATCAATGCTGATTTACAAAAGCACGCAGAATATGCTGTTCATAAGCATTTGTCTGAGACGCTGCAAAATGAGTTCACAAAAAATAACAAAAGAACAAAACATTTTCCCTTTTCAAACCGATTAACAAAAGACCAAATAGATAATATAGTTAATTCAGCAATGAAGCGTTCTGAGCGTTATAAATTGTTGAAATCAAAAGGCTTGTCACATGGCCAAATAGTCAAGGAATTTAATGAGCCAACGGAAATGACAGTTTTCTCGTGGAAGGGAGATATAGACACCATCATGTCACCTTTGGATAGTATACTCTACTATAAAAATTTCTTGCAAGCGGGTATGATTTCTATTCAACCGCAAACCGGTTTTGTGAAAGCATGGGTAGGTGGTACAGATTTAAATCACTTTGCTTATGATCACGTGAAACAAGGGAAGCGTCAGGTAGGTTCTACCATCAAACCTTTTGTGTATTCAGCGGCTATGAGATTTGGTGTGGTGACAAAATGTTCTACTTTCCCAGATATTGCATATTGTGTGGATGTGAATGATCAGAACAATCCGGATAAACTAAAATCATGGTGTCCGGGTAACTCGGGTGCGGATTTAACAGGTAAACCTATAACCGTTGGTCATGGTATCGCAAATTCTATGAACAACATTACTGTAGCGGTAATGTCTAAAATGGGGGGTACTGCCGGACCACAAGCTGTTGCAAAATTGATGGAAGATCTTAACATTACTTTGCGTAAAGAAGATGTCGTACCAGCCATGTGTTTGGGGGTAATGGATTTGTCTTTGTTCGAACTTGTTGCAGCTCAAGCCACTTTTGTGAACAAAGGAATTTATAATGCACCCACTATTTTATTGAGAATAGAAGATAGAAACGGAAATACGATTTACGAAGCTCAACCGAATTCTAAAGAGGCAATGTCAGAAGAATTGGCCTATGCAACTCTTTCTTTAATGAAGGGGGTTGTAGATCGAGGAACGGGTGCAAGCTTAAGAGGAACTTACAGACCTTGGGGAGGAATTACCTATCCAACCGCTGGTAAAACCGGAACAACGCAAAATAACTCAGACGGTTGGTTTATGGGCTTAACACCAGACCTTGCTACAGGAGTTTGGGTTGGAGCAGAAGATAGAGGTGTACACTTTAGAAGTATGCAGTGGGGACAAGGAGCCCGTATGGCTTTACCGATTTATGGGTACTATATGCAGAAGGTCTACAAAGACCCAAAAATTAAGATCTCCAAAGAGGATTTTGAGATGCCTATCAATTACCAAAATTCTGTGTATAATTGTAGCGGCGAGAATAACAATGATGGGTCAGGTGGTACTACCAATGAGGATCCAGACCTAGATTTATTTTAAGATATGAACAAAGTTGTAAATAACGTAGAAGATGCTTGTAAAGGCATAGAGAGTGGAATGACCCTTATGTTGGGTGGTTTCGGTTTGTGTGGAATTCCAGAAAATTCAATTGCGCAATTGGTTAAAATGGGCGTGAAGGATTTAACGTGTATTTCAAACAATGCCGGAGTAGATGATTTTGGATTAGGCCTACTTTTACAAGGGAAGCAAATCAAGAAAATGGTTTCTTCTTACGTGGGAGAAAACGATGAGTTCGAACGTCAAATGTTATCGGGAGAATTAGAAGTAGATTTAATTCCTCAAGGTTCTTTGGCAGAACGTTGTAGAGCAGGAGGAGCAGGAATCCCAGCTTTCTTTACGCCTGCAGGTTACGGAACAGAAGTGGCTGAAGGAAAAGAAGTAAGAGAATTCAACGGAAAACCGCATATTTTAGAAACGGCATTAACGGCAGATTTCGCTATCGTCAAAGCTTGGAAAGGAGATACAGAAGGTAACTTGGTGTTCAAGGCTACCGCACGTAACTTCAACCCTATGATGGCTATGGCAGGAAAAATTACCATTGCGGAGGTGGAAGAGTTAGTACCAGCTGGTGAGTTAGATCCAAACGAGATCCATACACCAGGAATTTTTGTTCAGCGCATCTTTAAAGGTGAAACTTTCGAAAAGAGAATCGAACAAAGAACGGTACGTCAAAAATAATTTCCAACCTTCAAAAATTAGATACAAATGGCTTTAGATAAAACAGGTATAGCAAAAAGAATTGCACAAGAATTACAAGATGGTTGGTACGTTAACCTAGGTATTGGTATCCCAACGCTTGTGGCAAACTACATCCCAGAAGATATAGAAGTTGAATTTCAATCTGAAAATGGAATCTTGGGTATGGGACCTTTCCCTTTTGAAGGGGAAGAAGATGCAGATTTAATCAATGCAGGTAAACAAACTATTACGGCTCGACCAGGAGCGGTGTTCTTTGATTCTGCAACTTCTTTTGCAATGATACGCGGACAACACGTTCAATTAACCGTATTGGGTGCGATGGAAGTAGCGCAAAATGGTGATATCGCAAACTGGAAAATTCCAGGGAAAATGGTAAAAGGTATGGGGGGAGCTATGGATTTAGTAGCCTCAGCAGAAAATATCATTGTGGCCATGATGCACACCAACAAAGCAGGTGAGTCTAAAATTTTAAAAGAATGTTCATTACCCTTAACAGGTGTTGGATGTGTAAAGAAAGTGGTAACGAATTTGGCGGTTTTAGAAATTAAAGACGGACAATTCCACTTGGTAGAAAGAGCTCCAGGCGTTAGCGTTGAAGAAATTATTGCAGCAACTGAGGGCGACCTTGTTGTACCAGACAACGTACCTGAAATGAACATTTAATTCTAATCAATGAAAAAATTATCCATACTTATACCTGCTTACAACGAGGAAAACACAATTCAAGTTATTCTAGACAAAGTTCAAGAAGTTGAATTGATCAATGATATTAAAAAGGAAATCGTAATTGTAAACGATTGTTCTAAAGATAAAACGGTAGAGCGAATAGAAGAGTACATGGAGCGCAACCCGCACATGGATATTCGTTTCTTTAGTCAAGACAGAAACCAAGGAAAGGGAGCGGCAATTAACCGCGCTATTCAAGAGGCAACGGGTGACTATATTATCGTTCAAGACGCCGATTTAGAATACGATCCGCACGAATATAACTTGTTGTTGAAGCCTGTTTTTATGGATAACGCAGATGTGGTTTATGGTTCTCGTTTCGTAGGAGCACAACCGCACAGAATCTTGTTTTTCTGGCATTCTATAGGTAATAAATTCTTAACCATGTTGTCTAACATGATGACGAATTTGAATTTAACCGATATGGAAACGTGCTACAAGTTGATCAGAACCTCTATTGCTCAAGATATCAAAATCAAAGAAAATCGATTTGGTATAGAGCCAGAGATTACAGCAAAATTGGCAAGAGTTAAGAAAATTAGAATTTATGAAGTAGGTATTTCTTACTACGGTAGAACCTACGAAGAAGGTAAAAAAATAGGCTGGAAAGATGGTTTCAGAGCCATCTACTGTATCTTCAAATACAAGTTCTCAAAATAATCTAAAGGAAGGCGAAAGTCTTCCTTTTTTTATGCTCCCTCCTCCCTCTGTTGCTCCCCACTCTTGCTCAATACTCTTGCTCAATACTGTTCCTGCATCCTTATCGTGCTTTCCGCTAAAGTTCACCTTGCTCAACTAAGTTTAGCTAAGTTTATTTTTAGCTTCTTTTAGTCGCTAAAAAGCACTAAGCTACACTAGGTCTGCTCAAGGCAAAGCTGCCGCTCCTATCACGGGCTGAAATACAGTTGGGAGAGTGAGAAAATCAGTTGGGAGAGTGAGTATGGAGTATGATAGATGAATCCTTGAATCGTTGAATCGTTGAATCTTCGAATCGTTGAATCATTGAATCATTGAATCTTCGAATCTTTGAATTGTTGAATCCCACTAAGATCGCGCTATCCACAAATTCGGGTTCAAACGCTCTACACCATTTTCCGTAATGACGTGTATCTCGAAGTGCACTACAGATAATTCTCCGTCTTTAGAAGGCAATAGAGAGCCGATTACTTGCTTGCTGTCTAATTGCATGCCCTTGGTTACATAAACCTCCTGTAAGTTGGCGTAAACGGTTCTATAGTTACCGTGCTTTACAATCACAACCTTTCCTCCTCCAGAAATACTAAATACACTGGTTACTTCTCCTTTAAACACTACACGTACTTGTGCATTTTTCGGAGAGCTGATATCTACTCCATTGTTGTTGGTAAACACGTTGTTTAAGGTTGGGTGAGGGTTTCTTCCGTAATTCTCTGTGATGGTACCGCGTTCTACAGGCCAAGGTAATCTACCTTTGTTTTGATCAAAACCATTGCTCTCATCCAATTTGTCGGCTGTTTCTGGCAAGGGTTCCGGACTTTTACCTCCTTCAGCTTTTTGACGTGCTAATTCTTCTCTACGCAAACGTTCTTTTTCTTTTCGTATGCGTTCAAGTCGGGCTTGTTCTGCTGCTATTTCCTTTCGTATAGCCTCCTGAATCTTTGCCTGTAATTGTGCCTTCTTTACTTCCTGGTCATGGAGGTTTTTACGTAAACTCTCTTCTTCTGCCTTTAATTCTTGGTATAGATTTTCTTGTTGTTGTTTGGCCTGTACCAAGGCTTCTCGTTCTTCCTTCTTTTTAGCCAGTAACTCAAGTTTTTTAACCTTCTCTTTTTCTAAGTCTTCTATGTCAGATTGCAGGGCATTCATCTTCTGATGTATCACCGTCAATTGCTTTTTCTGAACCTCTGTAAGTTTTTCCAAATAAAGTTTTCTCTTCTTGGCCTCCTCTATAGTTTCAGAACTAAAAATATACATCAATTGCCCGTACTTACTTCTGCGTTTGTAAGCAAATAAAAGAAGTTCCTTGTATTGATTTTTAAGTTTGTCTATGCTTTCGTTTAAGCCATCTATGGAAAGTGTTTTTTCCTTAATTGTGGCCTCTGTAGAGCGTATCTGGTTATCGAAGTTACGAAGTAATCGCTCCCTGTTTTTTACTTGATTGTTGAGTAATTTAAGTTCCTCTAATGAAAGTTTAGTGTCCTTACTAGAATTTTCTAATAAAGCTTTGGTAGCAGCAATTTGCTGCTCTAATTTAGCTTGTTCTTGCTTGAGTCTGTCAGATGTCTTTTGTGCCCAATAACTTCCAACAAGAAGTAGGGGTAGCACAAGGATTAATATTTTACTGACATTCTTCATAATCATCAGGTATAGCTAAATATAACTTTTTGCGTTGATTGACCTTCGTTTTGTTGTATTCCAATCCTATAGTAATAGTGTCTCTAGGGGTTGTAATTAATACATCTACAAACTCAGGTACACTTAAACTATCCACCATCTCTCGTTTTTTGTAATTAACCTCTATATGCGTTGTGTCTATAGGGTTCTCAATTACAATTTTGTCAAGGTTCTTAGCTTCCTTGTCTAGGTAATATAACAAGATAATATCGTCGTAATCTTCCTTTTTGTCGGCCTTTTTTATTTGGCGTTTCTTGTGACTAGAAATAATGTAATTGTACGGACTATTGATTTGGAAATACTTCTCATCCTTGTTCCAGTCTATAGGTTGCCCCAAGAATATTTCCTCTAAATTTCTTTGCTTAAACTCAACACCTAAAATACTCTTGAGGTAATCCATATTTTCTTGGATGTAGCACTTTTCTCTGCGATTAACCACCGTTAAAGTATCAGGGGTAATCATAGCCGTGAAAATCGGAATGTTGGCGTAGGTGATAAAAGCATTGATGGCACTATCTCTTCTAACACGTAAGGATGTCTTGAAACTGTAAGAGACATGTCCATCCGAAAAATCAGTTGAAATTTTCGAGTAGAAATGTTCGGGTTTCAAAAGGGAGATACTATCGAGTATGTCAACCAAATCATTGGTTTTCATACGCGGTAATTTGTCCAATTTATCATTCGCTTGTTGCACCCCACAAGATGTGAGTACGAGGGCAATTAGAGTTAAAGACAGTATTTTAGTAATACTTCTGTTCATAGAAGGTTTTTGTTTCTAATTTTTTATTAATGTTTAGGTTATTGGTTAAGAATTGTTGTGCTTTTCTCCATGCTGCCTCCGCTTCTGCTGGTTGTTGAAGTTGAAAATATACATCTCCTAATAAATCCCAAGCATTAGCATGTTCTGGGTAGGAAGAAAGAAAAGTCTCGAGCTTGTTTTGGGCATCTGTATAGTTGCCATCAGCACTTGCTTTTAAAGCTTGAAAATACAATAAAATGTCAAGCTGAGAATTAACTTCTTGAAGATCTACCAATTTTGGTGCGCGGTAAAAATGTTGAAAGTGCAGTGCCGCAATTTGGTAATCTTGTTGCATAACACCTAGGTCTTTGGCTTCGGCCATAGAACTTTTGTATGATTTAATATCTCCCTCCAGTATTGCAAGGTGTGCTTGACTGATATGGTGTAAAAATTCTATGGTGTCTGAGGCTACTAATAAATAACTTTCCCCCATCTCTAAACTCTCCTTTGCAAGGTCTATTTCTTTATAATAGGCAAGTACTTGTGCATTCAAGAAGTAAAATTGTGGAAGCACGGGGTAGTTCTCCATGGCTTGATGAACACTTGCGTTTAAATTCCCAAACAAACCGAGTTGAGATTGTAAAAGGCTTAAGGATAACCACGATTGAAAATCATTAGGATTCTCCTCTAAGCGCTGTTGAGCCAAGTGTAAAACATTGTTGGCTTTCCCCACAGCCTTATAATATTTGTCAAGCGCATCCATTACAGGTGGATGATCAGAAAAGTTATTTTGGATGTTGTCTGCCAATTCCTTTATACTGTCTGCACTAAATACTTTTTGCTCTTGTAAAAACAATAAGTTTTCGGCGATGCTAAGTGCCGGAAGTGTTTTGCTTCTGATTCCCTTTTGTAAAACTTCTTGCTTTAGTTCATCTTCAATTGGAGGTTGTATTTTGAGTAAATACAAGTAGGTTGAAACATCTGTATACTCCTGTTTTAATTCTGAAAATAATCGTTTTTTAAACGTTTCTAAACTACTGGTTTTTATGTAGTGCCTTAATATATAAGTTTGTGTTTCAGGGTTGTAAGGGTCAGCTAGTCTTAGTTTTGTAATTTCTTCTTCTAAAAGGTCTTCTTGCCCAATTAAAGGCAACATTTCAATTTTTAATTTAGAGATTTGTGGGTTAACGCCCACCAATCCTTCAACATTATTGAGCGCTTTAACGGCTTCTTTATACTTGCCTAACTGCACATTACATTGTGCATAGTAATATTGAAAATTGTAATCTCTGGGTTCGTTGTTCACCACCATTTCCCAGTAGGGGAGCGCACGTTCAAATTCACCCAATTCCAAAAGTGTCATTGCCAAAACCTCGGCGTAATACATGTTTTTGGGATCTAAATCATAGGCTTGTTGAAAATAGCTTTGCGCAATTAGTGGGTTGTTTTCGGCTAAGGCTAAATTTCCCAACGCAAAAAAGAGTGCGTCGTTTTCTGGTGTTTTTTCTACCAGAGAAAGGTAGATTTCTTTGGCTTCATTGTTATTTCCTGCCAATTGCAAGCGAAGTGCTTTGTGGAAATCTTCTATGTTAGGGTAGGCTTTTGCACTTAAACTATGGGCATCATCTAGCGCTTGCTTCTTCAAGTCTTCAGGTTGAGCAACACCCCAAAAACTGGCCAAAACAAACGCTAAACAAATCCCTATGTAGTTTAATTTTATCATTCAGTAATTTCACAGAAATCACCAATGCTAAGGTCTTTTGCTCTTCCTTCAAAAAGAACTTTGTTCCCTATCATGGCATTCTCTAATATAGCTTTATTGATGCGAGTATCTGCCTGAATATTTGTGTTTTTTAATATACTGTCTTCTACAGTTGTGTTTTTACCTACACTTACGTGCGGACCAACAACTGAATTCTTAATCACAGCACCTTCGCCAATAAAACAAGGTTGGTTAATGATAGAATTTTCTATCACTGCAGAGGCATGAACGTTATTTATTCCTTTTTCTGCATCGTGTATCAATACGCGTTGGTTGGTTTCTACCGTAACTTTCTTGTTACCACAATCCATCCATTCGCTAACTTCTCCAGGGAAACATTTGTTCCCTTTCTCTGTCATACGTTTTAAAGCATCAGGCAATTGGTATTCACCACCTTTAATAACGTCGTTGTCTATTAAGTATTCTAATTCTGTTCTTAAGTCTTTTCCTTCCTTGAAGTAGTAAATTCCTATCATAGCAAGGTCAGAAACGAAAGTCTGAGGCTTCTCAACAAAATCGATGATCTCACCAGCTTCATTCATTTTAATTACCCCAAATGCAGAAGGGTTATCGATTTGCTTTACCCAGAATATAGCATCTGCGTCTTTGTTTAATTCAAAGTCCGCTTTAAACAAAGTGTCGGCAAAAGCAACGGTAACCGGACCATCCAACAATTCTTTGGCACACATTACTGCATGTGCAGTTCCCAAAGGTTCTTCTTGGTGGTGTATAGATCCTTGCGCACCCAAACTTGCCGCAACGGCTAACAATTCTTCTTCTACTGCTTTTCCAAAATCACCGATTACAAAGGCAATATCGGTTACTTTTTCTGGCGACATAGCCGCGATATCTTCCACCAAACGGTGAACGATAGGTTTTCCAGCAACAGGTACTAGAGGTTTAGGTACAGTTAGTGTGTGAGGTCTTAGGCGAGATCCTCTTCCCGCCATAGGAACGATAATTTTCATAGTAATTATTTAACGCCAGTGCTGCCAAATCCGCCAGCACCTCTTTCGGTTTCAGATAAATTTTCAGCTTCTTCCCATTGGGCTTGTTCGAATTTTGCAAAAACAATCTGCGCAATTCTTTCGCCTTTTTCTATGGTAAAAGCTTCATTCGATAAGTTAATGAGTATCACACCTACTTCTCCGCGGTAGTCCGCATCTATCGTACCTGGAGAGTTTAATACAGTAATTCCCTTTTTCAATGCCAATCCACTACGCGGACGAACTTGCGCTTCATAACCTTCTGGAATCTCCAAAAACAAACCTGTTTTTACCAAGGCCCTTTCTAAGGGTTGAAGGGTTATACTTTCCTCTACGTTTGCTCTAACGTCTACTCCTGCAGATGCTGAGGTTTCGTATTGAGGTAAAGAAAATTCTGATGTGTTGATTACCTTAACTTTCATAGTTTGCAAATGTAATGAAAACAAACGAAAATTTGGAGGGCCTTTGATGGTCGGTAAAGGATAGTTTTACAGCTTTTATTAAACGCAAAAGTCCTGCATTGCTGCAGGACTTTTTTCAATTATCTCTATCCTCAAATTCTTCCTTTTCTTTTTCTTTTCCTCGTTGGATTACAAGGTAGACAAGAATAGCAATAACTACTATTCCAACCGCAAAAGGGAATAAAGAAGCGAGGCCAAATATGAGTTCCATTATTTCAGTTTTACAGCCGTTCCGTAGGCCATGATTTCAGAAGCTCCTTGCATAACCATGGATGTGGTGATGCGAATATTTACAATGGCATCAGCATTTAATTTTTCGGCATCTAACATCATACGGTGCATGGCTTCCTCTCTACTTTGAGCTTGAAGCTTGGTGTATTCAGAAATTTCTCCACCAACTATGTTTTTTAGACTGGCAAATATATCTCTACCCACATTTCTAGCTCTAACCGTGCTACCACGAGCTATTCCAAGTATTTCTTCAATCTCTCTGTTCGGAATTGTTTCTGTTGTTGTCAAGATCATATTTCGTAGTTTACTTTACTGATGAAAAAGATAGTTCTATTTCTGTTACCAATAGGTGCATCTTTGTCTTTAATACGTTGAATACCGTAAAGTAAGAAGTTATCTTCGAACCAGTAGCTTAAGTCAGTTCTTGAGTATTTTACTTTTTCACTTTCTTTTAACTCTATTCTTTCACTCTCTACCTCACGGGTAATATCTCCTTCTTTTAAGTCAATAGATTTACTCACAATTCGCGTACCTGATGTAAACATCATAGAGAAGTTATCTGGATCTTCTGTATTCACTTCTAAGAATAATTTAACGTAGTAAGGCTTATAACCAGGGTACATTCTAAAGCAGTTATCCCAAACTAGTTTTCCTTCTATGTCAAACTTGGCTACCACGGCGTGTGTGTACTGGTACCCATCAAATTCTTGACGAGTTTGAGGTTGACCGTTTACGTAAGTAGTTACTGTACGGTAAGTAGCATAGTACGCTTCTCCAATGAAAATGAAACTTCCATCTTCTTTTTTAATTACATCGTGCGCAGCAATGTTGTAGTTCAAAGAAAGTTCTTTACCTCTTTTCTTTTTACGTGATTGTTTTTTCTCAATTTTATCTTGCTTCTTCTCTGGAAGGTAGCTTAAGAAGTCATCCAATTCTAAGAAGTTGTAAAAGTTGATGCTTTCTACTTTACCGTTGTCAATAATACCAAAGAAAAGTCCCTCTGAAGTAACGGTGCTTTTTTTAGAGTAAGTTCCAGAAATTGAATACGCATCTTCTCCAATTTTAGAAAAGCTGTAATCCATTAATTTCTCCTTGTCATCTGTTGCCGTATAAATTTTAAATTGATCAGTATCTCCTTCTTCATCGATTACCACAAGGTAGGTGTGACGCTCAGTTCTGGTTACATTTACATCTATAGATACAACTATTTCATTGGCATCTTCCAACATCTGCATGTTGTTTACATGTAACCTTTTCGATTTTACATTCTTAACACGTAATGGAATAGATTTGATTTTATGCGTATCTAAATCTAATTTTAGAATGTAGTCTTGCTTCTTACTAATTCCGCGTAGGTAACAAATTCCATTCATTACCTTCATCTCTTTGATGCTCATATTATCTGGCAAAATTCCAGAAAATTGATCCAGCTTTTGCTTTTCAACATTTAGTGTAAAGAATTCGTAATTTCCTTTACTGTTAAAGTGAATTTGATAAATACATTTTTCATCAGTAAACTGACGCTCGTAGCTGTATTTTTTGTCAATTACTTTGTGAAATGATTCGGTGATTTCTAGGTCTTTAGAATAGATGTCGAAGTTTAAAGTTCTTTCCTTACGCTCTATTTTTTCATTAGAGAAAACAAAACCTGCGTCTCCAAAGGAAGAGATGGTTTCATCAGAAGTTTCTTTGGTTTCAATTTCTATTCTTTCTTCTATTACCGCTTGGGCTTGAAGGTAGAAGGTGCTTAAAGTGACTAGACTTAAAGTGAGTAGTTTATTCATGATTCTTAATTAGTAAATAATTTTAGAGCCTGAATATACTAATTTCTTCCTTTCTTATCTGAATTTGGGACGTTCTATAAACCAGAAGATTCCTAAAAATAAAAGGAGAAAGCTGTTGTGGATTACGAATTGTAAAGTTCCGACTTCCAGACTCATCCATTTACAAAGCATGAAAAATAAGACGGCGCTTCCAAGATAAAGACTAAACTTCCTTAGGTTGTAGGGAATAGGGTAGTGTTTTTGACCGAGTAAGTAGCTTGCCATCATTTGTCCGCCATACACCAAAAAAGTAGTCCATGCACAAGCCATATAACCATAGGTGGGTATAAACAAGAAGTTTAAACTTAAGGTAATCACTGCTCCTCCAATGGCAATATAAGCTCCAAATTTTGTTTGATTACTGAGCTTGTACCAAATACTTTGGTTGATGTATATTCCAGAAAAAATGTTGGCCATCAGTAATATGGGAACAACATTCAACCCCACGTGGTAAGCAGGGTTAGTAATGAAATGCTTGAAAATATTGATGTTTAAAGCTACCGCTAAGAAACAGAGACACAAGGCCGCTACAAAGTAGTTCATCACCTTTACATAGGTTTTGTTTTTGTCCTTCTCCTTTTCTTGGGCGAAAAAGAAAGGTTCGGCTGCATACCTGTAGGCTTGCAAGAAAATGGTGACTAACATGGCCAATTTGTAACAGGCACTGTATATCCCCACTTGGGCCTCAGCGTATACCAAGTCGCCCGTATTAGCATAGAGCAATTGCTTTAATAAAATTCTATCTATTGTTTCATTAATGATGAAGGCAAAACCAGCCAATGCTATAGGGAAAGCATATTTTAACATGCGTTTGGTGAGTGCTCCATCTAAACGGAATTTGATGCGGAAAAAGGACTTGCGCAACAAGACCAATTTGGCAAAAGAGGCAAATAAATTGGCCATTAAAATCATTTGTATTCCTCCTTCAGGATATTCGGGATCGTAGAAACCGAGTAAGAAAATAAGGTTGAAAATGATGTTAATACCTATGGAGCTAAACTGTATACCTGCAAATTTTAAGGCTTTGTTTTCTGCTCTAAGTTTGGCCAATGGCAAAGCAGTTATCGCATCCAAGGATACAATGAGTAAAAGTAAAATGATGTATTCTACGTGCTCGGGATAGAGCATGGCGTTGGCCAAGGGCTGACTAAATATCAGAAAAGGAAGGATGATCAGTGCATTGATGAGTAAGACACTCACAAAAGAGTTATTGAAAACTTTGTCCTTGTCTTTTTCCGAATTTAAAAATCTAAAATAGGTGGTTTCCATCCCAAAGGTGAGGAAAACCATAAGAAAAGCTACCCAAGCATAGAGTTCTGAAACAACTCCATAATGCTGGGTAGCAGATCCGAAAATGTATGTGTAAAGCGGAACTAAAAGGTAGTTGAGCAATCTCCCTACGATGCTTGAAAGTCCGTAAATGGCAGTTTGTCCAACCAGTTTTTTAATTGCGCTCATCTATGTTTATGATCTAAAGTTTGCTTTTCTTTTTTCAATAAAAGCTCCAGTTCCTTCTTTGAAATCTGGTGTTCCAAAACAGTTGCCGAATTCTTCAACTTCTTTGGCGTAACCATCAACACCGTCTTCGTAGTTGGCGTTAATAGCGCGTATAGCAGCAGCAATTGCATTACCTGAATTGTTCAAGATTTTACCTGCAATTTTTTCGGCCAATGCCATTAATTCTTCTTGAGTAGTAACGTGGTTAACCAATCCCCAAGATTGTGCTTCTTCAGCTCCTATCATACCAGCTGTCATAACCATTTCCATGGCTTTACCACGTCCCACCAATTGTGCTAAGCGTTGCGTTCCACCGTATCCTGGAATTACACCCAAAGAAACTTCTGGTAAGCCCATTCTTGCATTGTCTGATGCTACTCTAATGTGCGCAGCCATTGCCAATTCTAAACCTCCTCCTAAAGCAAAACCGTTAACGGCTGCAATAACTGGCGTGCTTAAGTTTTGTAAGAAAGTAAATAGCTTTTCCTGACCTTGCGCAGCCAAATCTTTTCCTTGAGCTGGGTCAAAATCTGCGAACTCTTTGATGTCTGCACCAGCAACAAAAGACTTCTCTCCAGATCCTGTCAAGATGATTACTCCTGTTTGCGCATCTTTATCTGCAGCGTCTAAAGCTTCGTGTAATTCTTGAATCGTAGCTTTGTTTAAAGCGTTTAATTGTTTGGGTCTGTTAATGGTAATGACTTGCGTCATTCCTTTTTGTTCAACGATAAGATTTTCGTAACTCATAAAATTATTGTTTCGTGTTCGTTTATGCGAGATCGTTTTCAGAAGTAGATGAATTGTAATCACTAATGTGTTGTTCATCATCGTAATAGAAGATTCTCACTTCTGCTACATCCTTCAGAAAATCTATTTTTCCTATTTCAAATCTATTAATTTTCAAACCTGTTCTTTCTTCCAAATCTGCCAGCATTAAGGCTTCCTTTTCAGGCTTAATCAAATCAATTTTTTCGTAAATAACAGTTTTGCGCGTCTCGTGTTTAAGGAGCCATAAGTACTCCAAACCATAGGTTAATAAAATGAGGGTTGCATTTACAATGCTCATTTCAACCACACTGATTTGTTTGCTAGATAGTGAATTGATTACAGATACACCTATCACGATAAAGAGATAGGTCATTTCCTTGATTTCTATAGGGTTGGTTCTGTACCTGATGATACCAAAAATGGCAAACAACCCCAGTCCCATACCTGTATCTATGTCTAGCTTTTTCAACCCAAAACAAAGGAAGAAAGTCACTAAACCTATGAGGTAATAGGTAAATAAGTAATCCTTGCGCTTCGTTTTTGGATAGTACAAAAATCGAATAATAATGGTCAAGAAAATCAGCGTGATGATGAGTCTAAACATCAAGGTGTACACATCCTTGTTGGTGATCTGAAGATCCATTAAATCAGAGATGTTGGAAAATATGTTAAGCAACATTATTATTGATTTTTTTCAATTTTAGTAATTTCTCTTTAAAGCGATTGTACTTTATTTTCTTCTGCGAATATAACTCAATTGTTCCTATGCAGTATTTGCTCAATCGGTACGGACGTATGCCCATGTTTTTCATGACGCTAAAAAAGGGCGAATTTCGATTTACTTTTTCTTGTTTGATTTCAGCTATCACCAAATCATCAAACTTTTTAACCTCTTCTTTCCAATTAAATTGTAAGTTGATGTCTAGGGTTAAACGCTCTTCTAACTCCAAATTCACCAAAGTTATTCTGCGGTAAACATTCCACATTTTGGCTTCTACCGCACCCAAATCTTCTACATGCTTGTGCACGAAATTTAAAGATTGTTTCGAAAGTTGGGCCTCAAAGTCATCCACCTTAATGCGCTTCTTTTTCACCCTTCCTTTGAATTTGTGTTTCACTTCTAAAAACATCAAATCGCTTTCCACATACTTTCTAAACCTTACTTTGTATCGACTGTTTTTCCCGTTATGATGATCCTTGTAAAAGCTAAAGTTATCGTCGTCGAAATACAGACTTTTGTAGGTAGGAATACGTATGCCATCTACCTCTAAAATTTGGTAGTGTTCCTGTAGTTTGGGAAGAAGTGCATTCAGCTCTTCTCGGGTAAAAGCAAATTTAGTATCCACACGGTTCATCAACTTCACCGTATCCATTTCTGCCAATGATATTGGACGGAAATTTTGTACTAATTCTTCTACCTCTTTCATGAACCCTCAAAGTTAATTTTTTAGATGGAATTTCAGGTCTTAATTTAACTCGTCTAGGGCCCAAATATTGTGACTTTCCTCAAAAAACGAAAGGTCATAACCCGAGGGCTACAACCTTTCTAGTAAACATTTCTGAATTTTGGGAAATATTTACCTCACCGCGATTTGCATATTTTTAGGGTGATATAGGGTATAGTGACTTTGTACTTCCATTCATTTATTCTTTTAAGCCAGGGTCATTAATAAATAAATTAATGGATGCGTATTGTTTAGCTTTTTTCAGAGTTAAATGTTAAAAGTTATTTTGAGCATATGACCAAAGAATAGGGTTATGCCAACGAAAGCTGGTTTTGAGTTATTTGGTTTATTTTTGCAGTCACAAAAATTCATTTATAATTATCATTTAATGAAAAATTTAAAGATTGCCATTATTGGATGTGGAAACTTGGGGCTTTCCATCGTTAATGGTTTGTTAGGAACAGAGGGTTTTGAAGCCAGTAACCTTTTTGTTACCAAAAGAAATCCCGATAGTCTCGCGTATTTGCGAGAAGAAGGGGTAACTGTTTTGTCTGATAACCTTATTGCTTCTCAAGAAGCAGATATGATAATATTGGGGGTGAAACCATACAATGTCCCCCATATTTTAAATGAAATTGCCCCCGTAATCAACCCTGAAAATCAAACCATAATTTCTTTAGCGACTGGAGTTACTTTAGAGGAAATGTATCAGCATCTTCCTAAGGAAACCACGGTCTATAGAGCTATGCCGAATATCGCAGCTGACATCCAAGAATCTATTACTTGTATTTGCGGGAAAAATGGTTCCGATGTAACAGAGCAGGATGTCAAAGAACTTTTCAATAGTATAGGAATTTCTATCATGATTGAAGAGAATTTGATGGAAGCTGCAACAGTATTGGGTGCATGTGGTGTGGCGTATGTGTTGAGATTTATGCGTGCTATGATTCAAGGTGGAATTCAAATTGGATTTGATGCTAATACGGCCAACACTATCGTGAACCAAACGGTTAAAGGAGCTGCAGAATTAATTATTAAAAAGGATATTCACCCTGAAGCAGCTATAGACAAGGTGACAACGCCTAAAGGCTGTACTATAGTCGGACTTAATGAAATGGAGCACCATGGATTCAGTGCCGCAATGGTAAAGGGGATTTTAGCTTCTTATGAAAAGATTGAAAAGTAAATTGGTTTAGAAATTTCAGATATCAAATTAATAATTGAATATAAGCCCGATTCTACGTAAAGGATCGGGTTTATTGTTTTTTAAGCGGGGTAAATTATTTCGTGCAGGGCCTAAATATTGTGACTTTCCTTAAAAACGAAAGGTCATAACCCGAGGGCTACAACCTTTCTAGTAAACATTTCTGAATTTTGGGAAATATTTACCTCACCGCGATTTGCATATTTTTAGGGTGATATACGGTATAACTTAGTGGTACTTCTACTAGTTCGCCAGATTTAATTTTGATTTCCCATTCCACCAAACCTGTTCTTTCGTTCAGTTTTCCTTTTCCTATATCATTCACCTCTATGGCAATATTTTCATTGCGGGTAATCGGAACTTGATCTTGAATGATTAATTTGATGTTTTCTGCTTTGTTGTTTTTCACACGCAACACGTATTCGCTGGCTTTAGACACTTCGTTTCCAATGATTTTTTCCTTGTATTTCTTCTTTAAGAACTTTCTTTCTACGATGAGATTAGGATCTTTACCTAAACTTAAGGAAAGGGTGTCATCCATCACTCCAGGGTTAATAAAGGTTTCTCCTACATAAGAACCATCAAAGAAAATATTGGCTTGTGCAGGTACCAATTTTAAATTATCCAAATTCGTGATGTTGGCTACCAAGTAAACCGACTCATCCAATTTTGGAACCGTGTAATAGGCGAAATCGGCCTCTATATCCTCATTCTTGATGAGCACCATGTGTTTTTCATTGTTCGATTTAATGGTGTACTTCAAGTCAATTTGGAATTCTACATTAATTTTTTGTTCTACAACTGTGGTGTAATTTGCACTTGTACTGGCATACTCAAAGTTCTTTAATTCTACTGCGTCTGCTGTGGTCTTGCTGTAGGCTGCAATTTCTACTTCTTCTAATTCTTGAACTGGTTGAGGAGCTTTTTGTCTCACTTCATCTTTTCTCAAATTCGGAATGTAGCTGGTCAAATACCACTCTCTCAACTCAGGCTTTGTTTTGTTTTGGTAAGGATTATTGGTTGAAATATTCAACTTCACATCCTCCCAATCTACACCTGTATTTTGGTAAACATGTGCTTTGTAATTCAAGTTGATTTTATCCTGATTGGCACTACTTCT
Source organism: Lishizhenia tianjinensis (assembly GCF_900116425.1). Classification (GTDB taxonomy): domain Bacteria; phylum Bacteroidota; class Bacteroidia; order Flavobacteriales_D; family Crocinitomicaceae; genus Lishizhenia; species Lishizhenia tianjinensis. The sequence continues at coordinate 177,828 of NZ_FPAS01000002.1, forward strand.
TAGATCATACATCGCTTGCCAACCTGCGTTGCTTACCAAGTAAGAGATGTCTAAAGTTCCTTGTGTATAAGCCTTGGCTTGCAAGGTTATTATTACTCTGTGTATAGGAGCCTTGGGTTTTGGATCACCTTGACCGGTATTTCTTTTGTACTGCTGTAAATCTCTTAAGCGGGCTTGCATGGCATTGAGTACTTCTTGTTCCTCCATTTTTTGTTGTTCCAATTCTAAACGTAGGGAACTCAATTCCATCAATTTCTTTTGGTAATATTCTAACGATTTTTGGAGGAGTTCTAAACTATCACCCACCTTACCTTTACCCTGCATAATAGGGTTAGATTTTATCATGTTTTCAGAGCTTTGAACCACCGTCATTTGATTGGTAAGACCAGCTACTACATAGCGTTGGTTAAAAATAGAGTCTTCTAAAGCAGATATCTTCTTGCGTATGGCATAGGGGAGAGCATTGGCGTCTTCAATTTCATCTGGTTTTGGGTAGTGGACATCATATTTAGAATCTAAAATGATAACATTTCCCGTTCCTGAAATTTGCAAACTTCTGGCGTCTATGCGCGGACTTACACCTTCGATAATGACTTCGTGTACACCTGTAGCTATTTTATACGTTGCACTTCTATGAATTTGTGCTCCTTGTGTATAAACTGTTACCGATTTCAACTTTGATTCTACAGGATATTCGTTCGCCTTAGTTTGCCAACCAGCAATAAGGAGAAGGGTGAGGAATAAATATTTCATGGTTTTGATTTTAAAATTCAAGCTACTGTACACCTGAATTTTTCAAACGTTCAAAACCAAATGAATTTTTTATTGAATAACTAATTTTTGACTGTGGATGAGTCCCTCATTTTCGAGGAGGTGACAGAAGTAAACCCCTGCTTTTAGCGGAGGAAGGGTGATGTAACTATCGATGGTGTTTTTTTCTAAAACAAGTTCTCCTTGTGTATTGTATAGGCGCACAAGAAGTGATGTCGCAGTATTCGTTGTACTTAAAAACACCCTGTCTTGCGCTGGATTGGGGTAAAGAGTAATTTGTGCTTCGCTAAAACTTAAACGATGGAATATTTTAGATCTAGTGAATGTTCCGGTCAACCCCGTACAGAGGTAGAACTCACGGTTAATTACAAAGTGAGATGAACCGCGCATGGGATCTGCGAGGAGGGTGTCGAGTGCGGACCAAGAATTTGTAAGTAGCTCGTATTGGTACACTTTGCTTTGAAAATCTTGATCTCCTTTCATGCCACCACCTATGATGAGTTTGGTGTCAATTTTATCGGCAAAAGCATAACTCAATTTACCGCCCGGAAAGTTATCCATAGCTGTCCATTCTTCAGAAAAAACATCAAAGCTGTACAAGTCTTCAAAATGATTGGCGGCATCAAATCCTTTTAAACCCAATCCAACAATGGCTTTTCCTTGTAGGGCTACACCAATGGCGTCTCTGCGGGCTTCACCGGGGAAATCTTTTAGTTTTGTCCAAGTATCCGTTTTAGGATGGTATTTCCAAAAATCTTTTTTTAAACCACTAAAGGAGGCACCTAATCCGAAATAACCGTATTCACCTGAGCTGAAGGCAACGGTACTCCATCTGGCTGAGTCGGGAAAATCTTGTTTTTGTGTCCATGTATCCAATTCTCCATCATATTGCCAAACATCTTTTAGCGCATCACCATCTAAACTATAACCACCGATGAGGTAGGCCTTGTTTGCAATGGTAAAAACAGCGGTATATTGACGATCAACACCTGGAAAACTACTTTTTTGTTCCCATTTTTCTGTTGTCGGATCATAACTGTAAAGCGTATTGGTTGAGCCACCGTTGTCGCTTTTGCCAGTAACACAATATCCCTTTCCTTGTAGTGCAAAAGCAACGGCATCATCTCGTGCATCTCCGGGGAAATTAGGCAAAGCTTCCCATTGTTGTGCACAAACTACAAGAGGTAATATAAGGATGAAGTAGCAGAGTAGTTTCATATAAGGAGTAACGATGAAAATTAGTATTGCGTATGAAAGTGCTTAAATTATTAATTCAAAATGGAATATAGTCATGCGTCATTTACACAACGGATGATTACAATTTATTATTCGTTGTTTGGGCGCGAAACTACTGTAAATGAAGGAGTCGAAAAAGGCTATTAACAATGAACTTAAAATTGTGTAAAACCTAATTTTGACACTTTTTTTCTTTGTCCTAAATTTGGGTATACCGAAAAACAATTGGAGTTATGAGCGAGCAAGAAATCACACAACAGATAGAAGAATTAAAGAGCAAGTTAACAGGTAATTTGTTCGAAGATGGTGAAACACAACAAGCCATTTACGAATTGAAAAAGCAGTTAAATCCTCAAATCGAAACAAATCCTGAGATGGATAATTACGATGATGAAGATTGTTTATACTGTGGAAGTTAATGACCAAAAGATATTTTGTAAAAAGCCTCGATCTTTGTCGGGGCTTTTTTAATTTTAAGCAATCATTAATTCTTGGCCATGTATAAAAGGTTTTCTCTTGTCCTTCTTTTTTCCACACTCTTTGTTTTAACATCTTGTTTTGAAATCATAGAAGATCTTACACTAAATAAAGATGGTAGTGGTAGTTTGAAAGTGAAACTCAACATGAGCGCTTCGGCGACCAAATTGAAAGGCATCATGGCTTTGGATAGTTTGGATGGAAAACCAGTGCCAAGCAAGGCGGATATCTTGGATTCACTGAATAAATATGTGGCTTTGGTAGAAAAAGAACCGGGTATTTCTGACGTGAAAGCAACCATGGATTTCGATTATTTTGTGTTTAACCTCTCCCTGAATTTTGATTCTATTGCTGCTTTGGAACAGGCGGTGAATAAATATACCAAAGAGGAAGGGGAATACTCCTGGATGAGTTGGAAGGAAGGCAATTTTGAACGCAAATCTTTAGCGATACTCAATCCTATAGTGAAGAAAATTAAAGCCAAAGACAAAGCAAAGCTCCATGAGGCGACCTATGTTTCTATTACGCGTTTTAAGGATGGAGAAGTTAAGGACATGACCAATCCTGGCGCCGTGTTGGCTGCCAACAAAAAGGCTGTAATGCAACGTTTTAATGTAGGAGAAGTGATAGACGACCCCGATCAAGTAAAGAATACGGTAACCGTAAAATAAATTCTTTGTTGCATAGTAGTAAACTGTGTTAGCGATTGAAATGGCAGCTCCTCAAGTTAGAGCTGAACGTATTGTTGCTGAAAGTACACGACCAGCGGAAGTGTGCATGAAGCTTAAATTAGTTAAGCTATAGCTTGTGGACTACAATGGAAAGCGCGCCCGAACACCCAAAAAAAACAGTTTTGAGTGTGAGTATTGAGTGTGGCTTGAATGCTGGGAAGTTTTTCCTTTATTTTTTGCTGCGTTTTGCGGCTTTAGATCCTCCGCCTAAAAATACACCCGCGCCTAAAAGGAATCCGAAATCGTACCAACCACCTGTATTGTTTACGGCATAAATGGCTACATCATCTTTGAATAAGCTAATCACAAAACTTATGGGGGCGATGATGCCGTGCCACAAGCCACCCAGGAAATTATAAGGGGTAGTGGATGTGATGCATTCGTTCACATCTTGTGAGGGTGCACAGGCACTTACGAGAAAAAGGAAAGCAAGTAGCGTGTAGCTTAATGTTTTGATTTTCATGATTGTGTGTTTGTAGGAAAGATAGGAACTATAAGTTGATAATGAAAATTATCTGATAAAAGAATAAACTGTGCCTGCGATAGAAGGATAGTGAGGAGTTTGAGTATTGAGTTTGATATTATTTCTTACGCTTAATGAGTTCTTGTCTTGCTCTTAACTTAGTCTCTTTATCATGGTATAGAGCATTTTAGAAATTTCTTCAAGTTCTTTATAGAATAAATCGAATTGAACTTTATCGAGTTGATTGATGTAGTGGAGATAATCGAAAATTGCAATACATTCAAAAATGGAACCTCTTGAAATTATGTAGAATTTTCGTCTATCGGGATTTGTAAATCTTCCTGAACCTTCTGCTATATTAAGAAGAATGCTAAGGGATGCTCTTCTCAATTGATCTTTTGTGGTTCTATTATAATTTGAAATAGAAATTAAATCGGTTACTTTTTTATTGTATTCTTTGGTTCTAGAATACACATGAAGTTTTTCAAAGTCGAACATAGAAATAGGGTTAGGTTATTTCTGTATAAGTTACAACAATGAAGTTTGACAAACAAATGAATGTTTAATGAGCTTAGTTGAAGGTTAAAAGGAGTGTAAGTAGTTCTCTCCCTACTCACACTCACTCTCAATACTGTTATAACGGAATATTTCCGTGTTTCTTCGTTGGCAACTCCTCTTTTTTGCCTTCTAACATTTTGAAGGCTGCGGCCAATTTAGATCGGGTTTCTGACGGTAAAATCACATCATCCACAAATCCTCTTTCGGCTGCTTTGTATGGGTTGGCAAACATATCTGCGTATTCTTGTTCTTTTTCTTTCCATTTTGCTTCTGGGTTTTCTGCTGTGGCAATTTCTCTTTTAAAGATAATCTCAGCAGCTCCTTTAGCACCCATTACTGCAATCTCGGCTGTTGGCCATGCAAAGTTTAAGTCGGCACCGATGTTCTTAGAGTTCATTACGTCGAATGCACCACCGTAAGCCTTACGCGTAATTACTGTAATTCTAGGCACTGTAGCTTCAGAGAAGGCATACAATAATTTTGCACCGTGAGAAATGATACCTCTCCATTCTTGGTCAGTTCCTGGTAGGAATCCTGGAACATCTTCTACACACAATAAAGGAATATTGAAGGCATCACAGAAACGCACGAAACGCGCTCCTTTACGCGATGCATCTATGTCTAATACTCCGGCCAATGAAGCTGGCTGGTTGGCAACAACTCCAATTGTTCTTCCTTCGATTCTTGCAAAACCAACCACAATGTTAGTTGCGAAATCTTTGTGTACTTCACGGAAAGAATTATCGTCTATCATACAGTCGATAACTTCTCGCATGTCGTAAGGAAGCGTAGAGTTAGCCGGAAGTATACTTCCTATTTTATCTAATTTACTTGGGTTGAATTCGAATTTTGTAGGGTGAGGTGCAAAAGTCTCACAGTTTTGAGGTAGGTAAGACATCAAGTCTCTTACTTCGTGCAATACTGTAACATCATTTTGAGAAGTAAAGTGATTAACCCCTGATTTCTCAGCATGTGCTTTCGCTCCCCCTAAATCTTCTGAAGTAACTTCTTCGTGCGTTACGGTTTTTACCACGTTGGGTCCGGTAACGAACATGTAAGAAGTATCTTCTACCATGAAAATGAAATCTGTTAATGCTGGCGAGTAAACAGCTCCACCGGCACATGGTCCCATTACCACACTTAACTGAGGAATAGATCCTGAAGCCAAAGTGTTTCTGTAGAAGATATCTGCATAACCTGCCAAAGAAACTACTCCTTCTTGGATACGTGCTCCTCCTGAATCATTCAAACCAATGATTGGCGCTCTATTTTTAATGGCCAAATCCATAACTTTACAGATTTTCTCTGCGTGTGTTTCAGAAAGCGAACCTCCTAAAACGGTAAAATCTTGAGAGAAAACATAAACTGTTCTTCCGTGAATAGTTCCGTAACCCGTTACTACTCCATCACCAGGAATCTTGTTTTTTTCCAATCCGAAAGAGTCAGATCTGTGCTCCACAAACATCCCCATTTCTTGGAAAGAATTTTCATCCAAAAGAAGGTTAATTCTTTCTCTGGCTGTTAGTTTACTTTTTTCGTGCTGCTTGGCAATTCTGTCTGCCCCACCACCTAATTTCGACGCTTCTCTTTTATCTATGAGTTGTTTGTTCAAATCCATTGTTAAGCTTTATGTTATATAATAGAATTGGCTTATGAAGTTGTAAATATCGTGATTCTGATGAATAATAAAAGTTATTTGAAAAGTAAAATGGTCTAGTCTTCACCTCAAAGTCGTATTCATAAAAGAGCAGATTACTTTATTTGTAACTCAACACAACATATTCATAACACAAAATTTTAATGGTTTAGGCGATATAAAAAAATAATTCGGCTAATTTTAACTACCAACACCCAAGCGATATGCAGTTTTTCTCTCCCCATGATTTATCTGAAGTTTTAGGACTCACTACCCAAGAAGGAATCGCTCAATTGGTTCAAAATATACAGGAACATCTAAAGCAAAATGCTGTAAGGTCTATTAAGGTTTACGGACAAGATTTTGAAGCAGAAGAGGTACTCGATTTTTTGATGGGTTTACAGGGAGAATCACTGGTGTTTATCGATTGGGTACGCTTGCATCCGGGTATTAAGAAAGCGCTGACTTTAGGCGATTTTACTACCCTGCGTATAGATACCGTTATTCGAGAACACAGTTTATTTTCTGCCTTTAAAAAGTTCTTGACTCCTTTTTTAAAAGAGAATCTAAAGCGGGCATTAAGTGAGTCACTTACCACAGAAGATTGGCAGCGCGTGAGTGAACTGTTAGCTTACACAGCCTTGCTGGTGGAGAAATCCATACTTGAGGTAGAATACGAGGTGGTTTGCACCATACAATCTCGAATAGAAAGTTTGAGCCTAAAAGTAGAAAGTGTAGACAGTGAAAGAAGGTTGATGAATACCTTAACGCTACTTTATAATCCTCAATTTTATGCTTGTTTAAATGCCCTAGAAAAGGAGAATTATGCTATAAAATTATTGCCTCTAGAACTTTTTCAGAAGCTTTTAGAGCATGCTTACATGACTCCTCAATTGGCCAAGAACATTTTGAGTCATATTCAAATTTTAGAACTCAACCCACACCACAAAAAGAAGGTGGATGAATTTAGTTTGGCCTTGAGAACGGGTAAAATTGAATTTAAAAAGGAGAGAAGAAGGGCGCGTATGAACAAGGTGCAACAATGGCAAAGGTTGGTAGTAGCCTTGTTGGTTTTGTGCGTGGTCTGCATCACTTTTGGATTTTACATACACGATGCAAAGGTCATTACCCCTGAGGTGACACATTTTCAAAGTGGTTTTGATAGTATTTCTAAAGATCAAATGGCCATGTTGGATAGTTTGTACCAACCCAAAGCCTTGGAGGAGGAAACAATAGAAAGTATTTCAGAAAGTGAACTCTACGGTACGCCCGTTTTTATAACGGGTGATAGCACAGCCTATGCTTCTATCAAAAATCTTAAAGCACGAAATTTAAAACACGATTTAATGTTGGATTACAACCTACAAGATTTTTTAGAGACGCGCAATGTGTTTGTGGCCAATTGCGATGAGCTTGATGATTTGAATGCTTTTCAGCTCAACCATTTACCCCTTAATAGCGATTCAATGCACAAAGGGAGTCATAGTTTCCAAAACAGAACCTACAGCGATGTCTACATGGTTGTTTTTGAAGATAAAGAGGAAGGGGAAATCACAGGGATTTACGTGCCCGAAGACAAGGAGGTGGAATTGAATTTGAAGGAAGGAGATTTGGTTTTCTTTTACTCGGGTCAAAGTATGTCGCCCTTTAACCCTACTGACACAAAGAATAGGGGGTATGGAAGTAGAACTTACCGACAAATGTTGAAAGGTAGTTTGGATCATCATTTCTGTAATTTTTCAGCCGTAAATAGAAATTTACTCATGCACACCTATCGCGTAGGTCCGACTCCAGAAACGGGTAAATCGGTTTTACATAGGATAAAGGGGGGTGAACTCAAATTAGTTTCTACGAGTTTGACGAAGCTAGATTAAGGCAGACTATTATTTTTGCATAAAATTGTAGTGATGAAATATCTAATTGTTGGATTAGGAAACCCTGGTGCGAAATACGAGAACACGCGACATAACATTGGTTTTAAAGTAGTAGAAAAGTTCGCCGAAGAACGCGGAGCTGAATTCGAAACCTTGAAACACGCGCAAGTGGCACATGCCAAATGGAAAGGTCGTCAAGTGGTGTTGATTAAACCAACAACTTTCATGAACTTGAGCGGAAAAGCTGTGAATTACTGGATGCAACAGGAGAAGATTCCTTTGGCTAACGTTTTGGTAATCATGGATGATATATCACTTCCTTTTGGGACTTTGCGTTTGAAAGGAAAAGGTTCTGATGCCGGACACAACGGTTTAAAGGACATAGAAAAAATGGTAGGAACTTCTAAATATGCTCGTTTGAAATTTGGGGTAGGGAATGATTTTCACCCGGGGCAACAAGCAGATTATGTGTTAGGAGAATGGAAGAAAAATGAAGCCTTGGATTTACCCGAGCGCATAGAGATGTCGACCAATTTTATCAAAGATTTTACTACGATTGGTTTGCAAATGACCATGACCAATTGGAACAATAAATAATGCTGAATACACAACAGCAACAAACCATAACTGATTTCTGCGGCTTTAATCGCCCGATAGGGAAGAGTATAAGTTTACACGGTGGAGATATCAATTCTGTTTACCTCATTTCTTGGGAAGGCTTGGCCAGTTTTGTGGTGAAGATCAATGAGAAGGACAGGTATCCGGATATGTTCAAAAAGGAGATGCACGCTTTGGAGTTCATCAACGAACATGCACAAATTGGTTGTGTAGCGCCCATAAATTATTTCGAAGACGAAAACTACCAGTATCTTTTATTAGATTGGATAGAGGAAGGAAAAAAAGACGAAACCTTCTACGTGCGCTTTGCCCATGAGTTGAGTGAAATGCACAAACTCACCCATCAACAATTCGGTTGGGGTGTAGATAATTATATCGGTTCTTTGGAGCAACACAACGACCAAAAAGACACCTGGCAAGAGTTTTATGCCACCCAACGCATACTTCCACTTACAAAAATGGCTTTTGACAATGGTTTACTAAACGAGCTTTGGGTGCGTGGAATTGAAAACTTCTGTAAGGAAATCGATAATGTCTTTCCTAACGAACAACCTGCACTTTTGCACGGAGACCTATGGGGAGGAAACTACATGGTAGACGCCGGTGGTGATGCTATGTTAATAGATCCAGCTATTTATTTTGGTCACCGAGAAATGGACTTGGGCATGACCCAATTGTTCGGTGGATTCAACGATAATTTCATAGAAGACTACAACGTTTATTCCCCTTTAGAAAAAGGATGGCAACAACGCATCAAGTACACCCAGTTGTATCCGTATTTAGTTCACCTTAATCTCTTTGGAAGAAGCTATTTACCTGGAGTGCAGAAGGTGGCGATATTGTTTTAAGCGCGAATTGTGCGGTTTGGGTGATTAGTGATAAGAGATAAGTCAAAAGTGGAGTGAAAAAAGAGGTGTCTACTCTACAAATAAACACCTCAATAAGTTCTTACTGTTTCACCACTCTAGCGGTATAAATCTTCCCGTTTACATCTGTCATTTTTACAATGTATAAACCTTCGGGTAGGTTAGTTGTTTCTATTGTTCCTAAGTCATTGGATTTAGTATTGAATACCAAGCTTCCAAGAGCATCATAGAATTCTACCTTGGTATTTGCAAATTCTTCCTTTAAATGAAGTGTGTTTTCAAAAGGGTTGGGGTAGATGTTTAAGTTTTGAGTAAGCTTTTCCTTGTCAATTCCTAGGTTGTAGGTGTAATCGAAGGTCCAGAATTCAAAATACATGGACTGTCCAGTATGAGAAGTCAAAGGGATGGTTTTGTCTCCAGTGTTTTCTGACCAGCTTATGGTAACAACTTTTATATTGTTTGGGTTAGCTATTTCAACGAAGGCAGAAACTTCGCTTTTATTTCCCCCAATGGATGACTGATAATTAAATTGTTCAGTTAAAGTATCGAAGGAAATGAACCAGAGATCCCAGTCAAAATTAGATGAAGTACCATCTGAATGAGGTTCAACTGTTTTATTGCCACTTATTTCTGAATTTGATGCGCCGATAATAAAAAGTTCATCTTGGAAGAAATTAAAATCGATTAAAAAATCGCTTGCGTTTCCTCCGAAGGCCCACTGATTTTCTATGTTGAAATTAGTGTCTAAAATAATTAGTTGGCCGTCTACACTTCCATAATTCGGAGTGGTTTTGGTTCCGCTTATTTCTGAATAACTTTCGTAAATAAGGAATAGCTTGTCATTCAATACTTTTAATGGCCCTCCGACGTCAAATAAGTCTCCCCCTATGGTTTTTTGATTTATAACATTTCCATTGGTGTCTAGCTTAATTAACCAGCAGTCGTCCTCAGCGTAGTTAACGGAAGTTTTGTTACCACTAGGTGGCGAAAATGAAGTTGAAGAAATGTATATTTTGTTGTTGTATATCGTTATATAGCCTATATATTCTGTCAGGTTTCCACCTAAGGTTTTTTGCCAAATTACTTGACCGGTCATATCTAATTTTAACAACCATAGATCGTCTTGGCCATAGTTTGTAGAGGTTTTATTTCCAGTTGCACCAGAATTTGAAGTGCCAAGTAAATAGAAATGATTATTGTAGTAAACGATGTCGGTTGGATAATCAACGTTATCACCGCCATAACTTTCCTCCCAAACTTTATTTCCTTGACTGTCAATAAGCATCAACCATATATCATCTTCACCGAAGTGGGGAGAGGATTTGGTACCGGAAATTGGAGACCTTGAAGATCCTGCCACTATAATATTTCCATTCGGTAATTCTTTAGATAATGTGAGAAATTCGTCATTACTTCCTCCGTAACAAACCTGCCAATCTATTTGATGGTTATAACTCATTTTAACTAACCATGCATCAGATCCTCCATAACCCATTACTGTTTTATCCCCACTAGTGAGACTATCATCCGTACTTGATGCATAAAGTATGCTACCGTCGGATAAGAATGTTGCAGACGAAGGTTGGAAGAACTTTCCGGTTCCTAATTTGTCTTGGTTGGTAATAGATTGACCGTAACCCAATGTTATAATCAAAGAGAAAAAAAGTGTGGTTATTTTACGCATGTGATTTTGATGATTAGAGTTAAAATTAAAAATATTTTCAAGTATACATTCAATATTATCTATTCTCCCACCTCAAAACTAACCTTCCAAACTGCCCTTCTTTTTCCTTCCACAAGACATTTGTGAAATAAAATTTCCAGCGTCTTTACATTATGTTTAACACTATATTAATTTTGTAGATGTGAGAAGGATAAGTATAACATTTGCATTCGTAATCAGTTTTTTAAACGTTTTTGGGCAAGACGCCATAAGCGATAGTTTGGCTTTAGCCCAGTATCAAGACAGCTTGGCGCAGCGTCAGGCTTACATAGACTCTTTATTGTCGGTAAAACCTTTGTTTGCCTTGAGTCCGGAATATTATAAAGAACGTTACAATGGTGGTGATTTAACCTACAAAATTACAGACAACAAGGGAGATGGTTTCGATTCTTTGTATGGAACTAGAAACTTACGTCCCATCCTTTACGGGGTAGCCTACAGAGGAGGTGCCAATAATTATTACCACAAAGAGAACAAACGTAACAACCACAATCCATTGCCAGATGATGGTATTCGCAACTTGTGTGTGGAAGGTTTTTCCGCTTCTATTTATCTCTACCAAGAAAATTTTGATACCGCTCCACCAGTTGATAGCTGTGCGTGTGTACACGGTGGTTTAAATGATATGCAATATTACCAATACGATTATTTCGATAATCAACACATATACGAAATGTTGAAATTGGTGAGGAATTCTGCCATAAATGATAGTGTTGGTCCCGTGTATTTACATTGTTGGAACGGATGGCATGCTTCAGGTTTATTGGCTGCATTAACCTTACGTCAGTTCTGTGGAATGTCGAAATGGGATGCAATTAATTACTGGGATATCAATACAGACGGAGCTAACAACTCTCCGCGTTACCAAAAGATTAGAGAGATTATCAAGGATTTTGAGCCTTACCCAGATTTGATGATATCGGATTCATTAGGAAACAGAATTTGTCCGCCTATGCCGGAGTTTATTGATAGTTCAGAAATTCATGTAGAGGTAGAACACTTGGTGTATGTACCTGAAAGTATTCCGGTTGGATTTTCTATTGTTTTGTACAATACGAGTTTTGCTTCTGGACAAGCGAGTTTCTCTAACCCAGATGGAAATCAAGATTTACAAAATCTATTGACGGCTTTGAAGGAGCAGCCAGAATTGAAAGTAGAGATAGGTGGGTATACAGACAACTCGGGGTCTTACAGCAAGAATGTTCAAATCTCTGCACAACGTGCAAAGTTTGTGTACAATTGGTTGTTGCGAAAAGGCATAGATCAATCGAGAATTTCTTACAAAGGATATGGTCCTGCCAAACCTCTTTACAGCAATAGATACAAATCTACAAGAGCAGGGAATCGTAGAATAGAGGTTAAGGTGCTCGAGAAGAAAGTAGACAATATGGATGTGTTGGTGGATCAAGGAGAAACTCCCGTTGAAACAAAGAGAAAAGACAGTTTAGAGACGCTGAAAATTGGTCAAAGCATGGTCTTATCAGGCGTGAATTTCGAACCCAACCAAGTAGTTTTGACAGATAGTTCAAAGCTTTACTTAGACAGTTTGATCGTAAAAATCAAAGCCTTGCAAGGAAATGGGTTTAAAGTTGAAATTGGTGGACACACAGATAAGAGTGGTTTAGAGGAACTCAACATATTATTGTCGCAACAACGCGCCGAAGCAGTTTACAATTACCTCATCGAAAAGGGAGTGAAAGCCAAATACATTTCATGGAAAGGATACGGTTCTGAACATCCTATAGAATCGAACAAATACCAATGGGGTAGAGAAATTAACCGACGTGTAGAGATCACCCTTCTTTCTAAAGCAAATTCTTAAAAGATGAGAGTAGTACTTTTTGGAGCCATAGTCGTAGCAAGTATATTGGTGGCGTATTTCATGACTACTGAGTCGCAAAACAAAAAACACTTGCGCGTTATTCAGCCCAATCAAATTATAGAGCCGGGTGTGGTTCCCAATGATTTGAAACACGTTTCTATGGGCCATAGAATAGGTGACTTTTCCTTCCAAAATCAATACAACGAGACAGTAACTTTAGAAGATGTTAAAGGGAAAGTTTTTGTAGTTGAATACTTCTTTACGACCTGTGGTACTATCTGTCCGCGTATGACCCAACAAATGATGCGTGTGCAGGAGCGTTTTAAAGGAAACGATGAGGTGAAGATTTTGAGTTTTACCGTAAACCCAGAGATTGATACCGTAGAGGTGATGAAGGAATATGCAGATGGGCATGGTGCTGTTAAAGATCAATGGCATTTCTTAACAGGAGAAAAGGAAATGTTATATGATTTAGCCCGTAGATCTTTCTTTGTTCTAAAACCGGCCGAGGCTCAAAATTTGGGAGATGCAGGTTCTGATTTTATTCACACCAACAACTTTGTATTGGTCGATCAAAAATTGCGCATCAGAAATTATTACGATGGAACATCTATGACTTCTGTAGATGAATTGATGGAAGATATCCAAGTTTTATTGGACGAAGAAAAGTAGGGACACAAAAAAAGGTTACCCTTGGATAACCTTCGTAATAATGTTACTTTTGATAATCGCTTAGTTTGCGGCTAAGTCGTTGTTCTCAACAGGAGCTTTAGCTTGTGTATACGCGTCACAGTGACCACCTCTAGAAGATGCACAAGATGCTACTACACTTGCAAGAAATAATCCAATTATCGCGAAGGCTACTTTTTTGTTCATAATGTTTTAATAGTTTTAACGTTGAAGTCTTACAAAGATAGAAATAAAACGCTGAAATTATTGATATATTGTAAATACTTATACATGAAGTGTTTAGTTCTAAACAAAATCACAGAATTTGAAAAGTAACATCATCCTCTTTTTGCTTTTGAGCGTATCTACCTTTTGGGCCTCTGCTCAGAAGGAGTATAAGCTTACTTTTCAGGGGGATGTGCCACTCAAAGCCAAGCATGTAGAACGCAAAACTTTTAAGGATAGTCTACAAGTTTTGGATTACCTTCAAAAGATGTGGTTAACCGATATATCCAAGGGTTATCCTCTGGCGAATATGGATAGCTTGGTTTGGAAGGAAAAGGAGTTAACCGTTCATTATTATCGTGGGACTTCCTTTCAAAAAATTAGACTCTTTGTGAATGAAGAAGATGCATCTTTCATCAATACTATCCCAACCTTAAGTGAAACGATATTACTCAACCTCAACTTTGACAGCAAAGCCTTGAGTGAAACCTTGCAACGTATTTTAAAATACTGCGAGAACCATGGATTTCCTTTTGCCGAAGTAAGCCTAGAAGATGCTAAAATCTTGGGCGATGAAGTACATGCAAACTTAGAGATAAACAAAGGTCCGTACGTGAGCATTTTTTCTATTGAAGTTAAAGGAGAGGCTGCAGTTAGCAAGAAATATGTTTGTAATTACATCAATATACAAGAGGGAGAACCTTACTCAGAAGCTTTACTTAGAGATATTTCTTCGCGTATGCAGCAGGTGGCTTTTCTTTCAGAAATAAGACCCCATGAAGTGCTTTTTACGCCGGAGGGATGCATTCTCTATTTGTATCTAAAGAGTAATCCTGTGAGTTTAATTAACGGGATAGCTGGTTTGCAACAAGATCCCATTAATGAGCGAACTATTGTTACGGGAGATATACGGTTGAAATTGCAGAATACCTTAAAAAGGGGAGAGTTGTTGGAGATGAATTGGCGAAGTTTACAACCTACGACCCAAGAACTGAACGCTGCTTTTAATTATCCTTTTTTACTCAATACTCCCTTTGGTATTAAATCTTCTTTTGCCTTGTACAAACAAGACAGCAGTTTTTTAACCACCAATGCAAATGTGGGGATACAGTATTTTCTAAAAGGAGGAAATTACATCAATGCCTTTTATGAAAGAGAAAACTCAGCGGTGTTAAGAACGCAATCTACCTTAAGTGATTTATCCAATGTGAGTACCAACCGCTATGGTTTAGGTTTTTACAGAAGACGCTTAGATTATATTCCTAATCCGTCTAAAGGATTGATACTGGAGTCAACCGCGTCTTTAGGAAGAAGATCATCGCGGGAAACGGATAGTAGTTTGGTGGAAATTGCAACCACCTTTAAAATGGATTTTTCTGTAGATGCCTATCTGCCCTTAACACCGAGAAATGTGGTTCGACTGTATGGTCGTATGCAAAGTTATTATGCCCCTGAAATCTATACCAATGAGGTGTTTCGCTTTGGGGGACTCAACTCGCAGCGTGGATTTAACGAACAAAGTTTGTGGGCAACCACCTATGCAATGGCGCGAGTAGAATACAGGTTTTTACTCGATAAAAATTCCCACCTCTTTGCTTTTTTCGATCAGAGTATTTACGAATCTACGGTGGGTAATTACCTGCAAGATCAACCCTATGGTTTTGGTGCAGGTTTTAGTTTTGGATCTAACCTGGGTATTTTTTCTATCTCTTATGCTTTGGGGAAACAAATGGATAACCCCATACAATTGAGTGATGGAAAAGTCCACTTTGGATACATTGCTTACTTCTAAAAGATGGCGATAGAAGGAGGTGTTAATTCGCCTTTGCCATCAATAAACAGTGTAAATGCTACTTGATTGGATGTATAATCTATAAATGGAATTGTAAAGTTTAATAAAGGGGTATGGAACCACATAAAGGGTGGTGTATTAGAATAGTCAGCCCTTTCTTTTGTCGAGCTAATGCAGAACAGTCCCTCTTGTGAATTAAGGTGAAGATTGCTCTCATACATGAGCTGGTAGCTTTGTGCTTGCTTGCTTAAAACACCCGTTTCTTCCAAGTAAGTTTGAATGGCTTTTTCATTACCAGAAAGCTCTAATATAAATCCTTTTACTTTTTCGGTAATAACTTGCTTTACTTCAACGGTGTTAAAGTTTTCGTCCATTTCAGTGGTGATGATTTCCTTTTTAATTTCAGTTTCACCACCCTTTAGAAAACGATAGTCCCCAGTTGTGATGTTTTGCATTTTTTCAGCATGTAACCCAACCTTTTCCATGGCTTTGTAGAGGTAGTGATCCACACGGTTGGCTTGTTTTGCTTCGTAGTGGAAATTCACGCCTATATCACCCTTTTTATAACCTTGTTCTAAATTCTTTAATAGGAAAGGAAGTTCTTTAGAACTGTTGGCGGTAAAGTGTAGGGCCAATTCATCGTTAATTAGGGTGTCGTAGACAAAAATGCTCAACTCAGGGTTTAGTGTATCCCTTAAATAGACCAAGATGTTTTGCTCTGCTTTTTTTGAACGGAGTATGCGATTCCAGGCGTCTGCTCTAAGGGTTTGTTTTTGGAAATGACGCACCTTCTCGTTGATGTCATATTTATGGGTGAAAATGATACAAGAGTCATTAAACGCTATGCTCAGGTTCTCTCTTTCCCAATTGTAAATGGCAAAGTTAGCTATGCTGTCTTGCTGACTCACCACATTTTTAAACCACATATTCATCTGTTCCTGTACTCTGCTCGATGAATTGATTTCTACATAGGCGGCTACGCGTTTAAAATCAGAGACAACAAAAACACTGTCGTTCTTGAAATCTAGTAATTGAGATAGGTCTATGTTTAGCAAGAAAGGACGAAGACTCGGGAGACTGTTCAATAACTGACTCCCGAGTATTTCCTCCTGTAATTCGCTGGCATGTATTAAAGCACATACATCTCCTTCTTCAATTTTAGAGGAAAAAGGAAGTTCATTTTTCTTAGATCCACATGCACTTAAGAATAAAAGTGCAGTAAAAAGAAGGGGGTAGATGTACGTTTTCATTCTTTTTAATTGTTGTTATTGAAAAATAATTCAATGAGATTCAAGGCTCCGTACATTCCATTTGGAGCTTCAGATTTCATGTCGTAATTCAAGTTGAGTTGTGCTTCACCTTTCTCTATCATTTGAGTTAGGGTAACTACACCCATGTACGGCATGTATTGCATCATTTCTAAGTGCGCTCTGTCACCCATCATTTCTGCAGGAATACTTTGCATCACTGCTCCATAATCCATCTTCGCATAAATACCTTTCACTTTCTTTAAAGTTTTGATTTCGGCCTTTGCCAAACCATCTTCTTTTCCATAACCATTGGCGTGAGTAGTTACGTGAGCGATATCGTTAGAAGCTAAAATAAACTCACCTTGTAAACGCACGTAAACATTGGGCATACTCGGAGTGTGTATGATGTAATAGTCATCTGTTTTCTCAATGAATTCTCCAAAAGTACTGGTTAAATAGTTCAGTGTTTTTTCTAAGAAAGTAGCATCTTCAGTATACATGGCCAAAGAGAAACTTGGCAGTTTTTCCATGCGCTCTTCTTCTGTACGCGTATAGTTGAAATCTTCGTCGTAAGTGTACCTTACACGTTTCACTTTTTGATCTGTAAATCCGTTGTAAGAGAAAACTAATTCAGAAGGAAAAGCTTGGTAGAAAGCTTCCATATCCATAAAGTTATCTAATGCGTACCATACATAGGCTACACTGTTTTCTGCAGGGTTCTCAGAATTTTCTAGATCTGGAATTAGTTCTGCTTTTATGGCTTCATAGGTTTCGTAGCTGTTGTTGTTTAAAAGTACATATCCTTTAGAATTTCCAGGTATGTAATTCAAAAGCTTCTTTTCTACTTTGTCGTATTCTACAAGGTTGGCAATGTTTTCAAATATACCGTTGTAGTGCATCGTCGTTGTAAAAGCGTAGCCCTCATCTGTGAAATCAAAAGAAGAGAAAACTTCATTTCCTTCGCTCATCTCCAGTAATTTTTTGAGGAGGTCTTTCGGCATGTTGAGCTCACGCGCCATCATAGGAAGAAGGTGATCCATGTTGGGAAGCTTTTGCAAAAGGTAAAGATTTGCATCCTTTTCAGTATTTAAGAAATCTAGCGCTTCACCCTTAAATTGTACACCAGAAGTAATTTCATCTGCAGCCTTACTTAAAGCCACTTGTTTCCATGCTTTGCGCACACTGTCTTGGAAGTCGTAAAAATTCGGATGTTTGGGAGTATAATTTACTTCAGCAACTTCTTCTTCCTCTTCTATAGAGATTTCTGCTTCCATTTCTGCTTCTGGTTCCTCCATTGGGGGAACGGCAAGATCATAGTCCTCAGAAATACTCGGTTCTTCATAAACTTCGTATACTTCTTCAACAGCTTCTTCGTCGTAGTCGTAAGAGTAGCTATCGTAATAATATCCTTTGTCCCAACCATTAGCATCAAAAATACTGTCACTGTAATCTCTCACTTTGCTATGGTCTACCTGTACACTCATCATCGTAAGTATGTCATCCCTTAAAACATAAACCATAGAATGGTGGAAGGCAACACCGCTATCTTTTAAGTCTATCCATACACTTTTTGGTAAAGATGTATTGGTGAAAAAAGCCTCTAAGTCTTTTATGGCAAAGTTGAACCCCATTTTGGCGTTTTCTCCTTGCATTACTACAAACTGGTTAAAGCTTTGACTAAAGTCTAAACCTAAGGCACTGATTTGAGTAGTTTTTCTGTTAGAGATCTCTTTGGCGATGTCTTGCATGAAAGCATAACTTTCTAAGGTTTCAAGACTCACCTTTTTCAATATATTGTTGGTGTTTATTTTGTAAACAAAGTTTGCGTCCTGGGGAATATAACCTGATGATTTCACTTGCGCTTGCACGCCTATAGCACTCAAAAGAGCAAGTGCTAGAATTTTAATTTTCATGGGTGTGTTTTTTAGTGGTTCTAAAAGTAAGGTTTCTCATTTAAATCTTCGGGCATTCTATGTAAAAGGTAGACGAAAGGCAGGATAACTTTGCGGAGAACTTCCTTCTAAGAAAGAGAATACTTAAATTGGACCCATGCACACAATAGAATCTAAATTACCCAATGTGGGTACAACCATATTTACGCAAATGTCGCAATTGGCCAACGAGGTAAATGCGATTAATCTTTCACAAGGATTTCCCAATTTTAAGATAGATACAAAGTTGGAAGATATTATGGCCAATTTGGTAAGAACCAATGCCCATCAATACTTGCCAATGATGGGGTATAATCCTTTACGCAGTGCAGTGGCGGATAAAATTCAATTGCACTATGGAAGAAAGGTAGATTTCGAAAAGGAGATATTGATAACCGCAGGTGCCACGCAGGGAATCTTTACTGCTATTCAAGCTTTGGTGCATAGGGGTGACGAGGTGGTTGTGATAGATCCGTCTTACGATTGCTACGCGCCAGCTGTAGAGTTGGTTGGTGCAAAACCTGTACATATAAACATGGAAAAAGGTTTTCGCATCGATTGGAACAAGATAGAAGCAGCCATGAATGAAAAAACGCGTATGCTCATCATTAATAATCCACACAACCCAACGGGGATGATGTTTGATTTGAGTGATATAGAAGCATTAGAAGCCATTCTTGAAAAATACCCAGAGGTGTTGTTGCTTTCAGATGAGGTCTACGAATTCATTCATTTTGAAAAGGAGTTTATTTCTATAAATAGTCGTGAAAAAATAAGGGAAAGGGCCATCATCATTTCTTCTTTTGGCAAAACTTTCCACATCACAGGTTGGAAACTCGGTTATTTAGTAGCGCCTGATTATCTTTTGCAGGAAATCAAAAAAGTGCACCAGTATTTGGTGTTTTGTGTCAACAGTTTTGGTCAGCTAGCCCTAGCCGAATACTTACCACAAACCGATTTGAACGAACTGAGTGCATTTTACCAGCAGAAGAAAGATTTCTTTACCGCGGCTATGAAGAACTCGAAATTTGAGTTGTTACCTTCGTATGGTTCTTACTTCGTAACAGCGAATTACAGTGCTATATCGGATTTAGACGACGTGAGCTTTTCCAAATGGTTGACCACAGAAAAAGGAGTAGCAGTAATACCCACATCAGTTTTTAATGCCAATAAAAGAGACGATAAAGTAGTGCGCTTTTGTTTTGCCAAAACAGAAGAAACTTTACAACAAGCAACAGACTTATTATGCAAAATTTAAAGATAGCAGCGCTGCAAGCCCATCAAGCTTGGGAAAACAAACGAGAGAATTTAAAACATTTTGAACTTCTGCTTTTGAATTTGGAGGAGGATGTAGATATTTTATTCTTGCCCGAAATGTTCCATACGGGGTTTACCATGAATGTAGAGGAATTGGGTGAAACCATGGAAGAATCGACGGGGATTAACTGGTTACGAAAGATTGCGGAGGAAAAGCAGTGTGCGGTGTGTACTTCTTTAATTGTAAGAGAACTCGATTATTTCTACAACCGTTTGGTGTTTATTACCCCAGATCATAAACTTTTTCACTACGATAAAAACCAGCTGTTCACTTTGGCCAATGAGGATGATTATTTTACGCCAGGGAGTCACAATAAAATTGTAGAATACAAAGGCTGGAAAATCAATTTACAGGTGTGTTATGATTTGCGTTTTCCTGAAAATGTGAGAAACAAAGTTGAAGAGGATGGTAGCTTTATGTACGATGCCTTGATTTATGTAGCCAATTGGCCCGAACGCCGATCACACCATTGGAAAACTTTGTTACAAGCGCGTGCTATAGAAAATCAAGTGTACGTTGCAGGTTGTAACCGTGTGGGAAAAGATGATAATGAAATCACCTACAGCGGAGATTCTATGTTGGTAAATCCTTTGGGTGAAGTAGAAGCTACAAGTAATGAAGAGGAGATCTTATACAGCATTTGGAATTGGGAAAAACTCTCGGTAACCCGAGATCGTTTGGCTTTTTTGAAGGATAGAACACGTTAATTCAAGATTTAAAAATCAAAATTCAAAAAGGGCAAAGCACTCCGAGTCAGCGGGGGGATGTTTTACTGCTCACTCAAACAATTCTTAATTCTTAACTCTTAATTCTTAATTGGCATGTGGTTATCTTTCGGTTGGTTGGGCTTGTTTGGCATCACGTTTTTGTCGGCTACTTTGCTGCCTTTTTCTTCGGAGGTGGTGCTCTTGCTGTTTTTAAGTGAAGGATTTGATCCACTGACGGCTTTGTTTGTAGCTACACTGGGTAACTCACTGGGAGGAGCTACGAATTACTACATAGGTGCATGGGGGAGTGCTAAACTACAGAAGCGATTTGGAAGTGAAAACAAAAGAAAAGCACAATGGGAAAGTTACGTGCAACGCTACGGAACTTATACCGCTTGGCTGGCTTGGGCACCTTTTATTGGTGATTTTATTATGCTTTTACTCGGTATCGTTCGCGCCAATAAATATTGGTCTTTTACTTACATGACCTTAGGTAAATTCTTGCGCTATTACGTAGTGATATTTGTGTATGAGAATTGGTAGTACAGTTTGGAGTGTGAGAAATGATAGTTTAGAGTTTAAGTAGGGAGTAGGGAGGATTTATATTTCGATACTTTGATTCCACTTACTTGGACGCTGCTCAGTACACCGCACCATAGCGCTCCGCTCAATAACCTTTTATTCAAAAGTTGGTTAAACTCTTCTAGCTGTCTAGAAATCTAGCGGTATATCTTCTCCTTAAAAAAAGGCTCTCACCTCAACACCGCCGGCGTGTATGGTTCTGTTGTCTTCCGATTTTCTACCGTTGTATTGTAAACTGATTTGAAGGTTTTTAGAAATACTGCGTTGGTAGTTTACATTCCAAGTATAGTTTTTTCCTGGTTTTAAAGACTCTAACATTTCAAAAGCAATGGCGTTGTTTACCGTTCCCACGTAAGTAATGCGCACATAATTGAACTTGGCTTGTAAACTTCCCTTTTCGGCTTGGTTGAGTTTGAAGTCTATCCCCAAATCCATAATGTTTGAAGTTTCTCCGCCGTAGATGACCTTGTTGTATTTATTTTCAAAGCGCGTTTCAAAACTTAAACGGAAAGTTGTAGAAGGTTGAAAACTTAAAGAAGGGGCAATTTTATCGTAGACGATGTCGTAGTTTCTACCGCTGGTGTAATCGGCCAAGGCTATTTTTTGACCAAACTCCGATTCCAGTTTCAACGTGAATTTACGTTGGATGTTCCAGCGGGCGTTTACTTGATGGAAAGTACTGTTTCTGGCATCAAATCCATTGGCCAAAAGGGTTTTGTTTTCCAAACGTTGAAAGGTGTAGTCGGCGCCAAAAATGGTGTTGGTTCTATTGAAGTAGAAGGTGTTTCTTACAGTAGATCCCAAACTAATTAAACTCGTATCTGCAATTTGCCTTTCCAAAGGATTGTAAAAGTTCTCGTCTAAATTACTGGTTTTCTGTAGCATTCTAAATCGGGTTTGGTTGGAGAAGCGAGAAAGGAAACGCAAAGCTCCTTTTTTGTTGGCCCACAAACGTTCTGGGCGCCAAAAGAAACTTTGGTTAAACTCGTTGCTGTAAGTTTTTACATATTGGTCACTCGGCGTGAAAACTCGAATGTATTCGGCCTGGTCTTGGTATTGGGCAATTTCAAATTCTCCCAAATCTTTAATACCATCGTTGTTGTAGTCTATCCAGGTGTATACTCCTTGACCAGCGTTTACTTGTATGTACAGGAATTCCTTTTTCAATTCTAAACCAGATCCTATCTCGTAAAAGGTGTTGGCACTCAAAGCTCTTTTCCAAAGGTTTAGTTTGTAATCTATTCTTCCTACCACGTTGTTTTCGGCTTGGGCATTGATGATGTCTGTATTTCTAATGTTTAGATTTCTATAGCTTCCCAAAACTTCCAGTTGAGAATGTTTATTGGTGCGCCAATTGTAAGAGGCTCCTGTACTTCTGGCAAAAGCAGCGGGCAATAGATTTGTACTGTCACTTCTCCTGTCGTAGCGTTCTCTGTAAAAGATTTGAAAACCATTTTTAGCGGTGTCGGCTTCCCCTAAATAAACTTGCCAGTCGTACCATTCATAACTGGTGGTAAGTACGCTGTCTTTGTTTTTGTAAAATTGGTTGAATTCATGGTCGTCTATGAAACCTATTTTAAAGTATTTGAAAGATTTACTGAGGTTGATTTTATGCCTGAAATAATCATTGGTATTGAGTGCGTTTGAATTCAAATAACTGGCATCCCAATTGGCATTGAATCCTTTTCCTCTCCACTTTCCTAAAGATTGTAATCGTTTCCCTGCATAGTCATTCCCTATGTTTAAAGATTGAAAAGCAGTTTTAAATTCTCCTTTACTTTGGTGCGCAAAATTAGCACTCAGATTACTCACCAATTGTTCGCCTAAATAGGGTTGATTTCTTACGTTCCAGTCTCTATCGAATTCTACATCTCTGTACCATTGTATGGGATTGTAATTGGCCGTTCTGTATTCTACCATGCCTTCATTTACCATGCGCCATAAACCCGAACTGTCTTTACTTAAATCAAAATCACCTATCAGTTTGGCATAAGTACCAAAGGCATTGTCGTTGTCTTTGTCTAAACGCGAAAAGGTATTGATGTCGTTTTTTGTGGTACTCAACTCTGTTTCTACACTAAAGGTTTTGTTGATGCGGTAACGCGCACCTGAGCTGATCATGTTTTGTTGTTTGGCCGGAATAAGTACACGTGAGGGACTGTAATCTCCCTGCGGAACTCCACCCACGGGTGCTACCCATCTGTAAACTTTACCGAGTGCGGTGTATTGGTCAAAGACATAATTTCCTTGGTTAGGCCCCACATAGGCAAAACTTGCGGTGAAATGTGCTGTGTTCGGATTTACAGAGTAAACCAAAACCGAATCTATACCCAAACTGTCTTTTAGCGCATAAAGAATACGTTGTTCACTAAAGGCAACACTATCTATGGAAGATGTTCGAGCACCTGTTAAGCTATCGCCAACACTGGCTAGAAGTTGACGGTCTGCAAAGGATAATTGCTGTTGCAAATTTTGGTTTTTGGCATCCTGCTCACTGTATGCGTTGAACCAATAATCCAATTTTTTGCTTTCATAATTCAAAGAGGTTTGAAACAAAGAACGCGCGTAATTTTGATCTGAATATTGAAATTCTACGATGATACGCACGTCTTTAGTGATGAAGTTTCTTGAGGTAAAGGTTAATTCTGCCGTGTTATAGTTAATGGTGTAGTCGAATTCTTGACCTCGTTCTAATAATTTACCATCGAGGTAGACTTTTTCTGTACCGGAAAGAACAATGATATAAGGCTCGTTTTCATTTCCACGCAAGCGGTACGGACCTTGGTTTCCTTCTACTCCTTGAATGATGTTACGGGCAAATTTACCTTTAGATAGAGCACCAGAACCTTGTACAGTCCAACGGGTGTTTTCTTGGTTAGACCAAGAGTATTGTCCGTACAAACCTTGCGCTCTTTTGTTGTAATTCATAAAATAACCTGTTGGTTTTTTAACCCAGAAATCACCAGCGATGAGTTTTACTTTGTCGTTGTAAACCTGTATGAAAATTTGATCGAATTCCTGAAGCTTGTTTGTGTTTCCGTCGGGTTGGATGGGAATGTTGTCGTCTGAAACGGAAGCTAATATTTTTAAGTTGGGAGCTAAATCTCCAGAGAGTTGAAGGTTAAGGGTAGAGTTTACAGATAAATCTTGGTTGTTACCAAAGGCTATACCTCTGGAGATACTACCTGACTTTTGTATGCCTGATCCAAAAATATCTTGAGCTTTATTTTCGGCTGTATAAAGAAAGTCTTCTTGGTTTTGTGTTTTATTGGCTCTGTATATGAGCGAAGTGTCTTTGTTTTGAATGCGTTGGGTGAAATTGACATCAAAGGTTCTATACTTTACTTTTAAGCTGTCGTTGCAGGAAGTATAGAGAACAAATTTTGCAGCCATTGCATCGAGGTAATAGTCGCTACTTGGAAGTAAATCTTGACCGCAAAACACTTGAAAACTACAGCTGTAAATACTTAAGCTATCCAGTATTATGGTGTCGGATTTCGCGGGTATAAAATAGCTGTGTAAATTGGAAGTTTGTCCATAGAGCATGCCTCCCGAAAGGAGTAAACATAGGCTCAAGAGAAGTATAGACATCCAATTTTTCATCAACGCTAAGTTATAACGAAAAGTTAATGATTTTGTTTTGGTGATTTTTAGCGGAAGGATTGAGCAATTGAAGGATTCAACAATTCAACAATTCAAATGTTCAAATGTTCAAATCCTTCAAATCATCAAATTTTCCAAATATGATTTAGCATTGTACCTAGTTAACGAGCGGAGACTAGATGCTGAGGTCAGATGCATATTTTTAAGATAAAAAAAGAGGAGCTTTTCAACTCCTCTTGTAATCTCTATTGTAAAACCAGTCGTTGTACACCGCGTTGGTCGCCTTGTTGTACTTCAACCATGTACACGCCTTTGGCATATTGAGCCATATTGATGGAGATGATTACATCAGAACTTTTTAAGCTTTGGATGTGTTCTCCGAGTGCGTTGTAGATGTTGATAGTTTTCTCTTCATTGATTTCTCCTACTTCAATTTCAAATTGACCCGTACTTGGGTTAGGGTAGATTTCGAAATCTATTTGTGGTGCATTTTCTTCGAAAAGTCCAACGTTAGAAGCCATACCATCCAAGAACTGAATTCCTGTATTGTTCGGGTCTAACCAATATTTTAATTGGTCGGTTGAGTCGGCCAAATCATCGTAAGCTACATCGAAACGCCCATAAATATCCCAAAGGTTATTGTCGTTGGTTCCATTACAAGCAGCTTGACCCGCTGATAATACTCCGATGATACGTTTCTCTTCATTGAAAAGTGGAGACCCAGATGAACCTGGTTCTGTAACACCTATATCCCAATCATCAATTTTCCAGAAGTAAGCGTTTCCACCGTTGAAATATTGGGGTCCTACCTTGCTTATTGGATCATCTTCTTGACAGAATTTTTTAATATCCCCACTTGGGTGGTGGATACCGTTGGCGTGCATTACCGTATCCCCTGTCATGTCCCAACCTGAATAGTAAACATTCCAAGCTGGATCTGGCTCATTGTTGAGTTCTACCAAACAGAAATCTGCAATAATATTACTGGCTCTTAATTGAGCGCCATTGATATTCATGGTTTGTCCGCCATTTTGAGAAAAGGAAGTGGTAGCACAAGAAGTTCCGTCATAAGGTGCCTCCCATCTAAACCTAAACACGGCGTTTACTACATTGTTAGTATTACAGTGGTTGGCTGTTAATAAATAAGGGGTAACGCTGTCCGTTGTATTTGTTGCACAGTTAATCAAAGAACCTGAACAGAAGCCACTACCAGAAACCAGCATGGCTACACCATCTCTTTGACGTTCAAAACCTCCACCTTCTGGACAATTCACATCTACATTACAAGAACCTGAAGAGTTTAGGCCTTTCAAATGAAATTGGTAGGCTATTTCTGCCAAATTTTTGTAACCGTGAATTATAGTTCCAAGGTGAAGCTTAGATAAACCTATAACGTCTTGAGGTTCTATAACTTCTATGATCATTTTAGAGTCATAAATTAAGTCAACACCTAAAGAATTATTAGGATTGTTGTTTTGAGAAGTATGGGCTCCAATGAATTGTGTTTTATCGTCGTTATAAAGGTAAAGTAGTGTACCTTCTGCGAGATGAAACTGGTCAAATATTAAATTAATTGAGATGGCATCTGGACATTCGATAGCCAACTGCGTAACACGCTGATTGTTGGTATTGAAGTATTGTTGTCCTTGGTTAAATACATCTACATCAACGTTATGTTCATACCCAAAACGAAATGTTTTATTGTAACCTGCAGCCTTGTTGATAGAGTCTATTGCTAATTCTTCGGCCACATCTACAGTGGGCATGGTAAGGTAGTTAAGTTGATTTACGTCAGCCTCCAACCAAGAATCGGGCGCACCGAGATCTTGCGTTTGAGCCAGTGCACCAAAGGCACCTAGACATAGAGGTAGTATGTATTTAAATACGCGCATAGTTTATTTTCTTTTAATCCCACATCCAACAGCATCAGTTTTACTGTCTTTAATTTTCTTACCCGCTCCAAGTGCATTTAATGCATCTTTTAGGTATTCCTTCACCTTCTTATTGTTCGGTTTGTAGGCGTCGTTGATTTGACCTTCGTAAACTAATTTGTCATCGGCATCAAACAAGAAAACGTGAGGCGTTGTTTTTGCTCCAAATTCATCCGCTAACCTGCTTCTTTTATCGAGTACATAATCCATTAAATACCCTTTGTCTTCTGCTCTTTTTTTCATATCTGCAAGGTTATCTCCTTTGTCGCGCTTGGCCGTATTTGAATTGACGAGCACAGAACCAACCTTGTTTAATTTTGCAACCGTTTGGATGTCATTGTAGGATTTTTCCCATCCTTCAAAGTTATCACTACCAATTACGAAAGGACAAGTGTTACAACTAAAGATAACAAGGGTACCCATTTCTTTTTTAAAATCGGCGAGGGTTGTTTTGTTTTCATCAGTTCGAGTAAGCTCTAAATCCTTACCGGGCATATCTGCACCTATGGCAAGCGTTGTAATTTCTTTCTGCTCAGCAGTTAAGCCGATGAAAAGTAGTGCTGCAACACTAAGCACTAAACTAAATTTTTTCATGGTATAATTCATTATATGGTTTATGAACGTACAAGATACGTTAATGTTTTTATTTTAACAGTTGTAAAACCCAACGATACTTGTAATCTTACTATAAAAGACATTAGAAGCAGCAGAAAAGTTGCTATCTATGGAAGAGTTTTATTTTTGGGTGATAGAAAATAAAGATGGTGAAGATAATAGGCATATGTGGTGGTAGCGGATCGGGGAAAACAACTTTGTTGAATCGCTTGAAGCTGGCGTTGAAAGATCAAGAACCAACTGTGGTTTCTATGGACAATTATTATAAGCCTTATGAACAACAGCTCAGGGACGAAAATGGTGAGGTGAATTTTGATTTGCCGACCTCGCTCTACGAAGAAAAGTTGGTGGCAGATGTAATGCGTTTGAAACAGGGAGAGAAGGTTTATTTGAAAGAATACCAGTACAATGCCTCAGATGAACCGCCACAAGAAATTTGTCTTGCTCCTTCTAAATGTATAGTTGTAGAAGGATTGTTTACCCTGCACTACAAGGCTTTGCGCGAGCAATTAAACTACAGTGTTTACGTTGAGTTAGACAAAGAGGAGCAATTGCGCAGGAGAATATTGAGGGATGTTGCCACGCGTGGTTATGATGAGGAAATGATTAAATATCAATGGAAGCACCATGTTGAACCTTGTTATGCACAGTTTTTGCAACCTTACCGCAGTGGAGCAGATTTTGTGTTTCACAACGATCATAGAGCGGAGGAGGATTTTGAGAATTTACTCCGCAATCTTCAAAGAGAATTGAATTTTAAGTAATTTCCAGACGGAATGGGAGAAGTAAAAAAGATTTTAAAATCCACCTTTTGGCTGATTTTGGCCATCGTGAGTTTTACCTTCACGTGGGTGTTGTATTCCCTTTTTTATGCACCCGATTTTCAAAAGGAGATTGCTGCCTTTCAAAATGAAATCAATAAAATAGAAACCGAACTAGAAGCCTTTAACCAAAGAAGTTTTGATTTGGTGAAGAAATCTTCTGTACGCAAACTTTGGCTGAAAACAGATTTTACCAACGAAAGAAATTTTCAGAATTATCTGTTTTTGAACAAAGATAGTTTGGTGTATTGGTCGGATAATAAGATAGAAATTACCGCCTCTGATAAGCCAAGAGATGGACTTCAAGAACTCAACAACGGCTATTACTTGGTCAAAGAAATGGGGGTGGGAAATCTGAGTTTGGTAAGTGGAGTGCTTATACAATCTAATTATCCCTATGAAAATGATGAACTTAGAAATAAATTAGCCGCAAGCTTGCAGCTTCCTCAAGAACTTCAAATAACACTCAACCCTAACATAGGTGCGCCTATACACAATAAAAAAGGAGAGTACTTATTTAGCATCAAACTAACGGGAGGTAAGAACACTACACCGGGTCAGGAATTGTTGATTTTTAGTTTGTATTTGTTGGGTATCTTCTCGTTGTTAATGGGCTTGGCCCAACTGCTCAAGTATTTCAATATTCCATCTCCAGTAAAATATTGGGGCTTTGTACTCTCGGTTTTAGTACTGCGTTATTTTACCTTGGAATACCAGTGGACTGCCATTTTTGAAGATTTCGATGTCTATAGTCCAGAGATTTACGCCAGTTCTTTCATTTCTCCGAATTTGGGCGAATTCTGTTTGAATATTGTTTTGTATATACTGTTGGGGTGGTGGACCCTTAAGTATTTACGAGAAATTAAACCACAATGGGGTTATCCTTTGTTTGTGATAAGTTTTGTGTATTCTTTCATCATTTCCAACATCTTACAAAACCTTATAACCAACTCTAACATTCCTTTGCAGGTAGAAGAGTTGTTCAACCTGAACCGCTATTCTTTTGTGGCCTTGGTAAGTGTATTTATACTTTTTTACCTACAGTTTTTATTTTTAAGAAGAGTTATTCGTCTGTTAAATCTCACAAAATCACGCATCACGCAGATAAGTATGTTGTGGTTTTTTAGTGCTATGGCGAATTTGGTGTGTGGCATCTTTCTTTTTGATCAAGCCTTCTTTATTGCGCTATGGCCTGGAATTATTACGGGATGTTTGCTGTACCTAGAGTACAGGTATAAGAATGTCTACTCCTTTGGATCTAGTATATTAATCTTAGCCTTGTTCTCCTTCTTTGCATCCCTTACCCTAGGAGAGTACAACACCATAAATGAATACCAAACAAGAGAACTTTACGCCAATCAATTGGCTTCTGATTTCGATCCAAATGTGGATTTGGAGTATTCCTTGTTGCGCGAGGAGTTGGTGAATAGCGACGAAGTGCACCATGCCATGCATCACCCCTTTGAATTAAGACAAGCAGATTTTAAAACCAAGCTAGAAACTACCTTGTTCAATAACTTTTGGGAGCGCTATGATGTAAATCTTTACTTGTTTAATGATAGTCTCCAAAATATTTTAACCTCTCAAAATACCAAGCGAAAAACCGTTGAAGAGTTAAATGAGATTTTAGGTCCGAATAAAGGGGAATTGGGCATTTATTTTATTGAAGATTATAAGGATAAGTTGAGCTACATCGCAAGGGAAATTGTAGTGCACGACGCAGATACGGCCTATTTATATGCCACCTTTAAATCTAAGCGTATTCCTGAGCAAATTGGTTTTCCACGTTTGTTAATCAACGATAAAGCCAACGTGCTGGAAGAACTAGAAGGTTATTCTATGGCGAAATATGTTTTAGGAACCTTGGTGATGCGTTATAATGAGTACAATTATCCCCTAGATGAAAACGTGTTTATTCACAGTTTTGATCACCAAAAAGGCTTTGTCGAAGATGCTGAGTTTAGTCATTTTATTTATGCCTATGATGACTTAAATACCCTTGTTTTGTCGAAAAGAAAATTGACCAAGCTAAGTGTTTTTACCACTTTTTCTTACCTCTTTACCTTCTTTGCTATATTGTTGATTTTTCCTTGGTTGCTGAGTCGTAAGAAACAAGCCATACAGTTTGGGCGACTCAATCTTTCGGTAAAAATTCAATTCGTATTGATCTCCTTGGTTTTGGTAGCGCTTATTATTTTTGGAGGAGTTTCAGGAAGCTTCGTAAGGTCGCAATACAACACCTACACCAACGATAACATACAAGAGAAAATCTATTCAGTAAATACGGAGGTAAAACAAAAACTTGGAGATAGAGAACATTTAAGCAAAGAAGAACTCGGTGATTACATGGAATTCATTCTCCAGAAATTTTCGGGTGTTTTCGTAACAGACATCAACCTCTTTGATTTGGAGGGAGAAATTATGGCCTCATCACAGCCTAAAATTTATCAGTTAGGTTTGATCAACAATTACATGCACCCCGATGCTTTTAGGGAATTGAAATTTAAGAAGTCATCAGAATACATACACAACGAGAACATAGGGGATTTGAATTACCTCTCGGCCTACATACCTTTTTTGAATAATAAAGGGAAAAAAACGGCTTTCTTAAACCTTCAATACTTTGCCAAGCAGAATGATTTTGAGAGTCAAATCTCAAGCTTTTTGGTATCCATTATCAATCTGGCGGTATTACTTATAGTATCTACAGTTGTAATCGCCATTTTCATTTCCAATTGGATTACTTCACCCTTAAAATTGATACAGCGCAACTTCTCTTCTGTGGAGCTTGGGAAAACCACACAACCCATCGATTACACAGGTGATGATGAAATTGGAGCTTTGGTAAAAGAGTACAACGCCAAGTTGGCTGAATTAGAAATCAAAGCCTTGCAATTGGCCAAAGGAGAACGAGAAAGTGCGTGGCGAGAAATGGCCAAACAAGTAGCGCATGAAATTAAAAATCCTTTAACTCCCATGAAGTTGAGGTTACAACATTTCCAGCGTGCCTTCGATCCAAACGACGAAAGAGCTAAAGAGAAATTGAGCAAGATGGTTACCGGTATCATAGAGCAAATCGATGCGCTGACCAACATTGCCAATGAATTCTCGAACTTCGCCAAAATGCCCAAACCGGAGGAGAGTTTAATTAACATCGTTCCTTTGTTAAAGAATTGTATGAACCTTTTTAAGGATGCTGAACACGTTGAGTTTGTTGCGGCGTATCAAAAAGACGAGTACATGGTTTATGCCGATAAAAACTTAATCTTGCGCGTATTTAATAACCTGATAAAAAATGCCATTCAAGCCTTTCCTGATGGAGAGGGAGGTAAAATCAGTATAGGTATACAAGAGCTCGATAGAGAAATAGTGATTAGTATAAAGGACAATGGTTGTGGAATTCCTGAAAACAAATTGCACAAAATATTTGTACCTAACTTCACAACAAAATCGACGGGAACTGGTTTAGGTTTAGCCATGGTAAAACAAATTGTAGAAAATCACAACGGAGAGATTTGGTTCGACACCAAAGAGGGGGTAGGAAGTACATTCTTTGTGAAACTTCCACTGCGTGACATACGTCCAACGGATAATAATTAATCACCACCAGTAGCCCTTATATTCTTCCGAAAATGCTTATTTTATCGCACTCGTTGGTAAACGAAACATATTGAAAACAACACAATGAATCCATATTTACTCATTATAGCGGCCAGTACGGTCATCATTCTTTCTTTCTTCTTCAACATTTTGGCGAAGAAAACCAACATACCTAGTGTGTTGATGTTGATTGCCTTAGGGATAGGAATCAACCTTGGTATTGAAGGGATGAATGTGAATACCGACGATTTTGATTACCATTCTGTGTTGGAAGTGATCGGTAACGTAGGTTTGGTAATGATCGTTTTAGAAGCGGCCTTAGATTTAAAATTAGAACGAGAAAAAGCGGGGATGATTTTATCTTCCTTTTTAGTGGCTATTGTAGCATTGGCGGGTAGTACACTGGGTATAGCCTATCTTTTTAAGTTCATGTTCCCCGACGCAGAATTCTACACGCGAATAATATATGCGGTGCCTTTGAGTATTATGTCTAGCGCCATTATTATTCCATCGGTGGGTGGTTTAACAGGAGTGAAAAAGGAATTCATGGTTTATGAAAGTACCTTTTCAGACATCCTCGGAATTATGGTGTTTTACTTCTTGATAGGAGCAGATACACCCCAATCAACGGGAGGTAGTGTAGCGGTAGATATCATTCTAAACATAGGGTTAACCATACTCTTATCGGTTTTGGTTGCCTACAGTTTGGTTTTCCTCTTCCAACATTTAAAAATGCAGGTAAAACTCTTTTTGATTATTGGGGTATTGATGCTCATGTTCGCCGCTGGGAAGTTCTTCCACCTTTCTTCGCTACTTATCATTTTAGCGTTTGGACTGGTGCTAAACAATACAGAACTCTTCTTTAGAGGTTTCCTTTCCAAGCATTTCGATAGCGTCAAGGTTAAACCCATTTTGCACGATTTCCACACCTTAACTTTGGAGTCGGCATTTATCATTAGAACCTTCTTCTTTGTGATATTTGGGATGAGTATTACCCTTACAAGTTTCTACGATCTAACGGTATTTGTAAACTCACTCTTTATAGTGGCAGCCCTTTATGCAGTGCGTTATGTAACCCTGTTGATTTTCGCCCGCAAAAACATTTTTCCAGAGCTTTTTATAGCCCCAAGAGGATTGATTACCATTCTACTTTTCTTCGTTTTAACAAATGGGGAACAATATGTGATAGAGAACTTTGATACAGGCTTACTTTTATACCCAATTTTGATTACGAGTATCATTATGACCATTTCGTTGATCTCATACAGAGGAGAGAAAGTAACCGATGTCTTGTTGCCTCAAATTGCCTTGATCAATAAGAAAGATAAGGTAAGAACCGAGCAAGACGATGAGATTTTAGAGAGAAGAATTAAAAATGTAGAGAGTCAAGATTTTGACGGATTTTAAAACAAACAGACGATGATGAGAATTACAACTTTGTTTGCGGTATTGCTAACATTGGCAAGCTGCAGCACACTAGAGAACATTTTTCAAAAGAAAGAAAAAGCCAGAATTACAGTAACCCTACAAACCCACCAGAAATATTGTGGCGGAGCGCGACCAACACCAGAAATGGAAAAAGGAACCACCGCGGCGATTGCCAATGGGGTATATTATTTTAAAAATAGAATTACACAAGATGCTGTAAAGGCAACTACAGATGCCAGCGGATTGTTGAATTTGAAATTAGAAGTAGGTGATTACCAAGTGTACATGGGCGATAAAATCGACTTGACTTTCGAAGAGTTTTACGCCAAGTACAAAGTAGAAAAGGAAGGTTACGAAAACGAAAGTGAAGCCTGCTTTAGAACCTACTACAGTTTGCCAGCTTGGGAGGTAAGTATCAACGCAGATACAACCTTCACATTAACCCGAGAAATTGATTGTTACACAGACGGTAATCCATGTGTAAATTATACGGGACCAAATGTTCAATAAATAAAAAAAGAAAATAATACTAAGGGGAGTTATTCAGTTGACTTCCCTTTTTTTGGCGCCCAAAACGGGTCTTTCGTTATAGTTGGTATCACCTCACTTAAGTGGCTGTATGGCCTCAAGTGCACTTCCGCTGGTCGTACCCTTTCTTCCACAGTCCCTAAAGTTCGTTGTCGCCAAGCTGCCACTACACCCCCTAGGCGGGAGAGGGATTTAATAATTCAAGGATTTAACAATTCAATAATTCAAAGATTAGCAGTTGGGCGTGGTGAGAACCACAAAGGACACAAAGCTTAACGCAAAGTTCACTGAGTTTGGATTGAATGTTAGAGGGATTTAATAATTTAAGTCTCAACCTTCGGTTGATTATTTAAAGATTTAAAAAAGTTTCTTTTCGTGCGCTCTGTGCAGCCCTCTGAGAACTCCGTGGTTTAAAACAAACCTAGGATATTTTTGATCCGTACCACGCGTATTTTAAAAGCTTATTAGAAGCTAGAGTGCTAGATATCCAGAAAGGTTTAAATAACTTCTAAATCCTTAAATCCTCCATACTCCCTACTCACACTCTAGACTGTCGTTTCTCACACTCCAAACAGCCTTATTTTTCCCAAGTCACCATCAGTTTCCCAACCGTTCTACCGCTTTCTAGTTCGGCATGTGCTTCGGCGAGCTGAGATGAGGTATAGCTGCCTCCAACTTGAGGGTCTATTTTGTTTTCTTTTAATAAGGTCACCAATTCTGACAAACAATGTTGAATGACGTGAGGTTTGTTGTCACCCACTTTCAGCATGTTAACCCCCAAGATACTTTTAGAACGCATCATGAGTCCGATAGGAATTACGATTCCCATTTTACGCACAAAGTTCAAAGTAGAAAGGATGCCCCATTTCTTACCTGAACGTTCACTTCCTCCAAATAAAATCAATCTTCCACCCGAACCGAGTAAGGCAAAGTCTTTTTTAAAAGTAGAACCTGCAACAGGGTTATAAGAGATGTCCAAACGCTCACCTTTTAGTTCTTTCGCTACTAATTCTGCGTAATCTCCCTCGGTGTAATAAATAATATGATCGGCACCTTGTGTTTTTAGGTAAGCTTCTTTTTTGCGCGAACTCGTTTTGGCATAGGTTTCAACGCCCTGTAATTTTAAGAGTTGTAAAAGTGCAGTTCCTATACCACCTGCAGCCGCGTGTATCAAGGCGCGTTCTCCTTTTCGGGCTGTGTTTACATAATTACACATGTAGTAAGCCGTAACATATTGGGTAGCCAAACACAAAGCTTTTCCTGTGTCTAAATCATCTATGGGTGCATAAGCATAGGCTTTGGTAATTACATCTTGGGAATAGCCACCGAATCTACAAAAGGCGACAACACGCTTGCCTATTTCATTGGCGTCTACATCTTTTCCCACTGCCGTAATTTCTCCAACTACTTCATATCCCAATACACAAGGTAGGGGTGGCGTTTCTCTGTATAGTCCGTTGCGGGCCATTACGTCAGCGTAATTTAAACCAAATGCACTGACTTTTATCAATACATCGTCTGCTTCTAAAGCGGGCAGTTGAACAGATGTTAAGGCAAAAGCTTGACTAGCTTCACCATTTTTTACCAATTGAAAGGCTTGCGTACTTACCATGATTTATCCTTTAGCTTCTATCAATACTACAATTTCTCCTTTGGGAGGGTTCGCTTCATAATGTGCTGCTACTTCGCTCGGGAAACCAATTTGGAATTCTTCGTACATTTTGCTAAGCTCACGTACTACGCAAACGCGCCTGTCGTTACCCACAAATTCTTCCAATTGTTTTAAACATTTTACCAAACGGTGCGGAGATTCGTACAAAATGATGGTGCGTTCTTCTTCTGCTAAAATCTTTAAGCGTGTTTGACGTCCTTTTTTGTGTGGTAAAAACCCTTCGAATACAAACTTATCACATGGGAAACCACTTCCAACTAGAGCTGGAACGAATGCTGTTGCTCCCGGTAAACATTCTACCTCTATCCCTGCTTCTCTACATGCTCTTACGAGTAAGAACCCTGGGTCAGAAATAGCCGGAGTACCTGCATCAGAAACCAAAGCGACCATGTTGGCTGTTTCAATTCTGCTTACGTTGCTTTCCAAAGTTTTGTGTTCGTTGTGTATGTGGTACGAATAACTTTGGTTGTCAATTTCAAAATGCTTCAACAACTTTTTGGTTGTACGTGTGTCTTCGGCTAAAATAAAATCAGCTTCCTTCAACACTTTGATGGCACGCAAGGTAATATCATCCAGATTTCCTACAGGCGTTGGCACTAAAACAAGTTTTCCCATGTTGCAAAAATAAGTAGTTAATTAAGAATTAAGAGTTAAGAATTAAGAATTACGAGTTATTGGGGGTGATTTTGAATTTTGAACCTTAAATTTTGAATTCACCCCCGCCGCAGGTAGAAATGGCAGCGCCGCGGGCTTGGCATTTAGTGCAGCTTGCTGAAGGGGTACGACCAGCGGAAGTGGACCTGAAGTTTAGCAGCACTTAAGGCAAAGCCTGGGGACTATAATGGATGACTGCAAATGGCGGCCAAACACAGAATTAGTTAAGAATTAAGAGTGTGAGCGATGAGTTGTGATCGGCGTCACGAGGGCCCAGTGCGGTGGATGAAAGTTAAGCACCAAAATCGCAAAGTTTTATAGCACACCTTGTTAAATTTGAAAGTTGCATTTCTTCCTGTACTTTTAAGTACCAATTCAAACGTCATGAAAAAGCTTGTATTTCTTTTGATGCTCCTTCCTTTTTTGGGAGCTGCGCAAATTTATTTTCCACCTTCAACCTCTAACCAATGGGATACGCTGGGTGTGGATGAGTTGGGTTGGTGTGATAATTATGTAGATTCTTTGTACGATTATTTGTCGGATAACAACACCAAAGCCTTTATCCTAATGAAGGATGGAAAGATCGTTTTGGAGCAGTATTTTGATGGATTTCAGTCAGATGATTTTTGGTATTGGGCTTCGGCAGGGAAAACTTTGACGGCCTTTTCAATAGGTTTGGCGCAGCAGCAAGGTGCTTTGAATATTAACGATACCACTTCTGATTATTTAGGATCGGGATGGACTTCTTTAACAACTGCCCAAGAAGAAAAAATTACCATTAAACATCAACTATCTATGACTTCTGGATTAGATGATATTTCTGAATTTGAATGTACAGCAGACAGTTGTTTGACTTATTTGGCCGATGCTGGAACGCGTTGGGCCTATCATAACGCACCCTATACTTTATTGACGGATGTTTTGGAGCAAGCCACGGGGCAAATTCCCAACTTTTTTGTGGCTCAGCACATTAAAAATCCAACGGGTATGGATGGGGTTTATATTAATCAAGGGTTTAATAAGGTTTATACCAGCACACCGCGTAGTATGGCGCGTTTTTCATTATTGATGTTGAACAATGGAAATTGGGATGGAACACCAATTATGACCGACGCTAATTACTTTTCGGAAATGGTCAATAGTTCACAGAATTTGAATGAGGCCTATGGTTATTTGTGGTGGTTGAACGGGAAGAATTCTTTTATGTTACCGAGTACTCAAGTTGTATTGCCGGGTAAATTATTTCCCAATGCACCCGATGAAACTTATGCCGCTTTGGGTAAGAATGGTCAGTTTATCAATGTGTTACCTTCTCAAGGAATTACATGGATACGCATGGGGAATGCACCGAGCAATTTGTTTGTTCCTTATTTGATGAACGATGAGATCTGGCAACGGTTGAATGGGCTGATGTGTACAACAAATGCGGTGGATAAGGTGGACCCAATGGATATAAGCTTGTACCCGAATCCTGCACAGGATGTTTTACATGTAGAATTTGAAAAAGGTAGGTCTGGAAATTACCGTGTACTGGATGTGATGGGTAGAGAGGTCTTAAAGGGACGCTTTGAAAATGAGCTAAAAGTAAGCGTTGATGTGGCAGGATTGGAAAAGGGTGTTTATCGTTTGTTAGTGGAGCGTGAAGGGAGTGTTGAGGTGAAGGTTTGGGTGAAGGAGTGAGTGTGTTTTTTTGTATATTATTTTGATTAGTCGCATAATTGCCAAAGCCTGAAGCCCTTGATTTTACTACTTTTCAAGATGTATTCGAATTTAATTTTGTTGATTAATAGCATGAAAAAAGGGTTAATACTACGATTTTGTAGTATTCACCCTTTTCATTTTCTTTAAATATTTCTGTTGATTAGTTCGCTAAGTCTAGTAAACACTAGCATTTGTACTTTTGGCAAACATGCGACTAATCAGGGAAATCTTCTATTTTTTCATCCCCGAAAAATCCGTCGTCAAAAAGAAAATATTCCCCGCCGGATCGGTAAACATATAATTCCCTGGCAATACTTGTCCGCCAAATTCCAAAGCTTCAACAGCGTAGTTATTTGCTCTCATCTCGGCTGCCAAAGAATCATTTTCGTTGATTCCATGTCCAGAGTATGTAAACAACTCTCCGTGCCACATACCTTTGGTTTCGTGTAAACCTAGGGTAAGTTGACCGTCATATCCAATTGTATATCTGTATGGAACTCCTTCTTCGTGTATACCTTGACTCTCAAATCCAAGAGCCGTGTAATAGGCCAAACTACTGTCAACATTTTCTACCGCAAGTGCGTACTCTTGAAAAATTCCTGCTTTAGGGTTCGGGAAGTCAAACTTTTTATTTGGATTGAAAACAATATCAGCAACCTGAACATCTTCTTTTGGTGCTCGAGGGTGGTTAATTACAACATATCCTAAAGAATCTGGAGCGAAATATACCTTGAACCAAGGATCCCCATTCTCTGCCGTGAACTCCATTTGTGGATCTATATTTATTGCTTTAAGCGTTTTGTAAACGTTTACTGCGTCTTCTGAGTGGTAAGCTGGTCCCATATAATTCATGGTATCTTCATTGATGGATATGCTCATACTTCCATCATACATCGCTGTCCATTTCCAAGGGGTAGAACTTGAATCTTCGATTTGCCAACCCAGTGTTTCGTAAAATTTTATGGTTTCCTCATACTTTTGAGTTCCTATCATTATTTTAACCGATTCTCCTAAGAGTGGAGTGATTTCTGCTGCTGTGGTATCAACGGCCATGGTGTCAACTACGGGCACTTCTGGTGTTGATTTGACCTCTTCAGATTTGCACGAGCAAAGCGCCAAAACAGCACAGCTTATTGTAAAAAATATCTTTTTCATACTATAGTGTTTGAGGTAAAGGTACACCTATTTTTAGAGCTGTAAAGAGGTGGTGTAGAATTTTCTAACGCGTTAGGGCAACGTAGTCTTTTAATACCTTTTTCAGAAAGGTCATTTTCTTTTTAGGAACTTCATCCAATTGAAGTTTAAGCGCAAGCTCATTCACCAAATCTATAGCAATTTCTCGCGTAGCTGGATTGTTGTATTCCTCAACGCGTTGAATTACCTTTTTGATGAACATCATATCCTCATCTGTAAATTGCTCTACTTCTGGATACTGAATTTTTGTCTTTTCTTTGTTGAGGTTGAGTACTTGACTAAGGGTGTAGTCGTAAGTATGGTTAAGTTTCACTACTATCGTATTGGCCATCATGTCTGCCAAACGTTGCGAACGTTTAGAAATTAGTATCACAACCGCTTCAACAGGTAGAAGAGCAAAGGCCAAACCTTTGAAGAGCCAACGCAAGAAGTATTCGTTCAAAGTGGCATTGTCTCCATTAATTTTCATTACACGTATACCCAAGGCTTTTTTACCTATGGTCTGTCCTTTGGTGATGTACTCCAGCATTGGAGAGTAGAAAAAAGCAGGTAGGGTAAGAATAAAATAGAGGACGGTGTAGATGTAAAACTCATCGTTTCTGAGCGATAACCCTGAGTTACTCATGACAATGTTTACGATAAGCATGTAAAACCCGAGAATAACTAAATCCAAAAGGTAGGCGGTGAAACGCTGACCTAGTGCGGCAAGTTCAAAGGTGATTTGAACGTTTTGTGCGGTTTTAATGGAAATGGTTTTCATGTGTTGCTAATATAATTGAAATTGCCGAAATCAAGTCCCCGGTTAAATTTTTCATCAAACTTTCTTCTAGACACAGAACAGGGAAATATTCTTTCTTTTACTTGATAGCTTAATTCTATATATTATTTTAGCTAGCCTGATGTAAGAAACCTTACCCAGTATACTACAGAATGAAAGAAACTGCCTTCATAAATAAAAACAAAGAGAAGTGGAAACGCTTTGAAAAGCTTAGCAAAGGAAACAATACGGATCCGGAGGAGCTCGGTGAATTATTTACGGAGGTAAACGAAGACCTAAGTTATGCTCAAACTTTTTACGAGCGTAGAACCGTTCGAGCATATTTAAATCAGGCCGCGCAAGGGGTTTATGGTCGACTCTATAAACAGAAAGGAGATTCTTTAAAGAAATATTGGAAAACGTGGTCGGTTGTGATTCCCTTGGAGTTGTATAAATCGCGCAAAAACCTACTTTTTGCCTTGATCATGTTTATGCTTTGGGTAGTGATAGGTGCTGTAACCACACATTTCTTTCCCGATTTTGTAGACATGGCTGCAGGAAGAGGAATGATAGCCCGTGGAGAGCGCTTCATAGCCCAAGATGATCCCTTTGGATTCTACGGGGATTCTGAGAGTA
The DNA here is from genome assembly GCF_900116425.1 of Lishizhenia tianjinensis. Taxonomy (GTDB): domain Bacteria; phylum Bacteroidota; class Bacteroidia; order Flavobacteriales_D; family Crocinitomicaceae; genus Lishizhenia; species Lishizhenia tianjinensis. The sequence continues at coordinate 218,217 of NZ_FPAS01000002.1, forward strand.
TAGACATGTTTTTTATGATAACCCTCAACAATATCAAGGTAGCCTTTTTATGTTTTTTAGGGGGAATATTGTTTTCTTTTGGAACCCATTACTTAGTATTTAAGAATGGTATGATGCTGGGCTCTTTTCAGTATTTCTATGTGTTGAAAGGCTTAGGTTTATCTTCATTTTTAGCTATATGGATACATGGAGCCTTTGAAATTAGTGCCATCGTGGTAGCTGCAGGAGCAGGTTTTACCTTGGGACATAGTTTACTCTTTCCCGGTTCTTATTCGCGTTTACAATCTTTTCAATTAGGAGCAAAGAGGTCTATGCGCATCATGATAGCCTTGGTTCCTGTTTTTATCATTGCAGGTTTCTTAGAAAGTTTTGTTACGCGTAATTATGCTAGTTTACCCGATTGGTCAAAATGGTGCATCATTATTTTTTCTTTTGCGCTAATGCTGATTTATTTTGTGATTTATCCGCAGTATTTAGCCAGAAAGTATCCTGAACTTTTAGTAGAAAATGAAAGTGTAAATCAAATCCCATCGCACAAAGTAAGCTTGTTCAAGATAAGAAGTTTTACAGATGTTATTTCCGATAGCTTTCAATTGTATAGACAGAAGTTCTATGTCTTTATGAAGATCAACTTAAATCTAACTTTCCCGATGATGTTGGTCCTTACCGTCTTTCAATTTTATACACATAGCTATGATTTTGGTTTCGAATACCCAGAGGCATGGATCAATTTATTTAGTATACTTTTCGGAAACCCTTATGGCGAAACTTTTTTAGGAACGGATTTTATAGCCTTGTTTGCGTGGGTTTTACCTTTCACCACCTTGGCCTCTGCGGTTCTTTTTGCTTTGGTAGATGAGGAGCCAAAGTTTTCTTGGAAATCTTATTTCAACTACCTTAAAAAACAAGGGTTTAAAATCTTTGTTGGTGCTTGCATCATTTACGCTTGTATTGTGCTTTTGCCGAGTTATCTGATCTGGATGGGGATTTTTATCTATCCTTTCTTCTTTAATATGATGTCTTTAGGAGTGAATGAAGACAAAGGTTTGGGACTTGTGAAGTACCTCAAGTTTGGAGCGAAATCATGGGTGTTTAATTTTGTTTTAATCCTCTTTCTCATCGCCATGGTTGCCTTATTTGCCCAACCTATAGCCTTTATTATATCGAGTGCTAGTTCAGGTGAAGTTCCCGATTTGTTAGATGTGTTTACAGATTTTATACGCATGATTTTAACAGAGGAAACGGCTTATACGATAGAGGTGGTAAATGCCATCCGTATATTGGTTTACCTCCTCTTCATTTTATTTGTTTTCCCACTGGTAATTATTGCTTCTGCTTTATCGAGTTATAAAGCCATAGAAGAAGTTGAAGCACCGGCTTTACGTAAAGAATTCGAAAACTTTGGTAAAAGAAGTAGAACTACAGAAACGAAAGGAGATTATGAGTAAAGTGATTGCTGCCATACTGCTTTTGTTTGCTTTTGCGAGTTGGGGACAAGATGCCGAGCTAGAAAAAGAATGGAATAAATTACAGAAAGAGCTAGAATACGGTGAGGCACGTCGTAAAAGTGGTCCTTCTTATGAAAGAATTTACCCCAATAAAATAGAAGATTACGTTGATGATGAAGAGGGGGAAGGCTACACCACACCGGCAGAAAATGCCAATGATGAGGAAATAATTGAAAATAGAAATAGTCAATTTGGTCCGTACACTGGAGATGGTGGGATTAAAAAGAATAACAGAGAGTCAGTTATCAAACAGGCGCCCACCTATGAACCAGATATACCCGACCTACCGGAGGTGGAACCTTTGGATGTAGATCCTCCCAAGCGTTGGGAAATTTCTGAGAACATTTGGCAAGTAATTTTAATAATTCTTCTACTGATAATCGTAGTTGCATTGCTTTATTATTTCCTCATTCGCAACGTCAACACAGAAGGTGAAAGGCAGTACGTTGTGCCTGATTTAGAAGAATGGAACCCGGAAGAAGTGAGTAAGTCGGAGTTGGAAATACTTCTTGAAAAGGCTTTGGAAAAGGAGGATTACAGGCAGTGTGTGCGCGTGTATTACACTTTTATTCTGCAATCACTCATCAAAAAAGGATGGATCAAGTACAAACAAGATAAAACCAATGTACATTATCAAATAGAAATGATGCATAGACCGGTTAATGCAGAATTTTCTAAGGCAGTGCGCTTGTATGAGTTGGTGTGGTACGGACATTACGATATCAATGCCCTTATTTACCAAAGTTTAGAACCTGAGTTGAAAGCTCTGTATAAAAAAATAGATGCAAATGAGGGGGAATAGATTGGTAATATTAGCGGGGTCGCTTATACTCTTTGTGGTCATTGTAGTTTTAGTGCTCAATGCGCCGGCAAAGGAAGAAGGAGATCAACCCAAGAATAAAGATGCCTATTTCTCCAATAAATGGGTAGAGAGATACGGTTGGGAGAATTTACACCCCAACGGGTTGTATGTGTTTAATGAATTGGTAAACAAGAGTAAGCAATTTGAAGAGGTTTACTATGTTAAAAATTACCGTTTACTCGATTCACTTTTGCAAGAAGACAGTGCCGCTTTTGCCTTTATAGGCGATAATTTTTACCTCACCAATGATGAGATAAGCGCTTTGATGGCCAGTGTAGGTAGAGGATCGCAGTTGTTTTATTCCTGTGATGTGATGGATTATAACCTTCACGGTCAACTTCTGAGTTTTAGTGATTATAAATATGTGTACGACAAAGAAGTGGTGCTTCAAAAAGATACCAGCCAAATTCGACTTGCACGTAGGGTAGAAGGGGACACTGTATATTCGAAGTGGAATGTGTTTGACACTACTAATTTCTTTGGTTTTACTTCTCAATTAAGTTTAAAAGGTTATCCTTTTAGCATAGAAATGAATTACGGGGTAGGGAAAATATTTGGTCACCTCAACCCTGAATCCTTTTTCAATTACCAATTAAAAACAGCAGAAGGATTTAAACACTACCAAGCTACTTTCGGGAAAATGAAGGCCAAAAAACTTTATTTCTTAGAATTTGCCAATTACGATCCGGAGATAGAGCCTGACAGAAACAGCGAGGAAGAAAATGAATCTTTGTTTAAACCTCTGTTGAAATACCCGAGTTTTAAATGGGCCTTGTTTACCTTCATTATAGGTTTTATCGCTTTCATGCTGTTTAGAAGCAAAAGAGAACGACCTATCATTAGAATTCGAGATGAAAAACAGCTTTCTACACTAAGCTATGTAGATACGATAGCAGGAATTTACTTTGATAGAAAACAGCCCGAAGATGCCTACAAAATGATGAAGGCCAATTTCTATGTGAATGTGCAGAAATACTTTTACCTCGATTTAAAAAATGAGAAGGAAAAGGGGAATGTTTTGTTAAGCGAAAAAGCAAATATGCCCTTGGCGGAGGTGGATTATCTGCTTTCATTGGTTGAAAGTAAAAAGGAAATTAGTTTTCAGGATTTAGAAACCCTGAACAATGAATTGCGCAAGTTCTATTTACAATCGGAAATATGGAAGGAAGAAGAGCAGGCTAAAATTGAGGAAAGTTATCACACCTTAAACCGAGGTTTATTTACGCCTTCCTTGCTCATGGTATTTGGTGCGCTAGATATCGCTGCCTCTTTCATGTTATTAACTTATTCTGTGGGTGGAGGTATTTTATTGTGGCCAACCGCTATCATGAGTTTTGTTTGGGCCAACCGTATGTTAACCCGACCAATTATGCGATACAATGCCTTTGAAATTATACTTTATCCGCTCTTTGGTAAGGAAGTGAAATTGAAGATGGAAGATGTTTACCAAGCCAAAAATACAGGTAAAGGTTTGGTGCTAAAGGTTATCGATCAAGAAGATGTGGAAGTAAGTTTATTGCATTTAGATAAAAGAAATATTAAGCTTTTGGAAAGCCTGGTTTTCCAAATAAACAACAAAGGAAATGATAGAAGAAAATAATTTAGAAGCCAACGAAAACGAAGCTGTAAATCCTGAAACACCTCAGGAAGATGGACAACAAGAGGAGGTGGTTACTTCTTCAGGCAATGCTTTTGGGTTTGAAAGAGAAAATGAAGATTTGATTTGGTTGACCCAGAAGGTAAATGACATACGCATGCAATTTGCTAAGTATGTCATTGGTCAGCAAGAAATGGTTGAATTACTAATGGCGGGTATTTTCTCGGCGGGTCACATCTTATTAGAAGGTGTTCCGGGGGTAGCCAAAACCCTTTCTTCTAAAGTATTGGCCAAGGCCTTGGATGTTGATTTTTCGCGTATACAGTTTACGCCAGATCTCATGCCCAGTGATGTAATAGGTACTTCTATTTTTAACATGAATGAAAGTAAGTTCAACTTTAAAAAGGGTCCAATTTTCTCCAACATCGTCCTTATTGATGAGATCAACAGAGCCCCGGCGAAAACACAGGCGGCTTTGTTTGAGGTAATGGAAGAAAGACAAATTACTTACGATGGTGTAGAATACGCCATGCAGTTTCCTTTCCTCGTGGTAGCTACCCAAAACCCGGTAGAACAAGAAGGGACTTACAATTTACCCGAAGCACAATTAGACAGATTCTTATTTAAAATCAAGCTAGATTATCCTTCACAAGTAGATGAAACGATGATATTGCAGCGCTACAAATCCAACATCAAGGCACCGAGTTTAGATGAGGTGATGGCGGTGATCAATGCAGACGATGTAAGACGTGTGCAAGCGTTGGTGAAAAATATTATCGTTGAAGATAAATTGTTGGATTACATCGCTGCCATAACGGTGAAAACTAGAAATCACGGAAAAGTTTATTTAGGGGCCTCGCCAAGGGCTTCCTTGGCCATCTTGAAAAGTGCAAAAGCTATGGCTGCCATCAAGGGAAGAGACTTTGTTACCCCAGACGATATTCAATTTGTTGCTCCACATGTCTTAAACCACCGTTTAATTCTTACCCCAGAAGCAGAAATTGAAGGCTATGCAACTGAGGATGTAATTGCGGAAATTGTTAAAAACATAGAGGTGCCTAGATAAGATGATAAAACACCTGTTCATATCGCGTTTTTTCTTTGTGCTTCTTGCTGGAGTGGTTATCCTCTTTTTATTGAGTTATGCTTGGGGCATTTTGTTCCTAGTGGCGCAAATTGGGGTGCTGAGTTTAATTGCCCTGAGTGTCTTGGATATACTCGTTCTCTTTGCTACAAAGAAGGTGATTAAGTACCAACGTATTTTTCCCAAAAGAGGGGATTTAAATGATGAAGCTTTGATAAGTCTGCGTGTGGTAAACTTAAACGCTCAAGGTTTACATGTTAACATTTATGAAGGCTTTCCCGAAGAATTGCAAGAACGAACTAAGGTGTTTGGAGGATTTTTAGGGCCGAAAAAATCTCAAAGTTTTCACTACCAGTTTACCCCGAAAAGGAGGGGAGACTATAATTTTGAAGATACCCACATTTTTGTACAAAGCGTTTTGCGTTTGGTGAAAAGGCGCATTGTTGTGGAAAGTAAAGATGTGATGGAGGTTTACCCTTCTATTCAGCAAATGAAGCTCTATGAACTCAAAGTTTTCAATCAGTCTCAGGTAAGAGGAATTAAGAAAATCAGGAGTTTGGGACACAATAATGAGTTTGAACAAATCAAAAATTACATACAGGGAGACGACATCAGAACCATCAATTGGAAAGCTACTTCGCGTAGAAATGAGTTGATGGTGAACCAATATCAAGACCAACGTGCACAGCATGTGTATTCTGTAATTGATAAATCGCGTTCCATGGAAATGGCTTTTGAGGGGATGACCTTATTAGATTATGCCATCAATTCTTCTTTGGTATTCTCTAACATTGCCCTGAGAAAGGGAGATAAAAAGGGAGTGATTACTTATGCAGATAAGATAGGAACTAAATTAGCTGCAGAAGGAGGAAGAGCACACCTCAAACGCGTGATGGAAGTTTTGTACAATCAGCGTACACAGTTTAAAGAAGCCAACTTTCCTTTGTTGTACCAAAGTTTGCGCTCGAGTGTAAAAGTGAGAAGTTTATTGATGCTTTATACCAATTTCGAAACCGAGCAAGCCATGCACAGAGCTTTGCCGTTATTGCGTAAACTCAATGCAAAACATTTACTGGTGGTTGTCTTCTTCGAAAACACCCAATTGCGTGAAAGCATCGTGAAGCCGCCTGAAAATATGCGTGATATTTATGTGGGAGCCGTTGCCGAAACTGCCGTAAACGTAAAACGAAAAATTGCTTTGGAATTGAATAGAAATGGAATTCAAACCATACTTACCAAGCCCGAAGAATTAAATGTGAAAACCATTAATAAATACCTTTCGTTAAAGTCGAAGGGTATGATTTAAAGTTTTCTCAACGTCTTAAAATTAATTTTTGGGTGATGTGTTGCTTACCTGTACTGAGATGTGCAAAATATACACCTTCACTCATTTTATCATTTAAGTTCAATAGGTGACTGGTGTTACCAGACGCGACATTTTTAATTACTTCTTGATGTACTATTTTTCCATCCAAACTATAGAGGGTAAATTCTAAATCTACTGTTGTAGCGCTAAATAGGTCAAACTTTAACAACCCCTTGTTTGGATTTGGATACATGCGCATTTGCAAAGTTGAATTGCTCTGCTTGTTGGGTGTGTGTACGCTTAAATCTTCTCCTTGAATTAAATAGACTTTAAAGATTTGATGGCTTGCAACACTCTGAGTTCCATCGTTAACAAAAAAGATGTTGGGCGCAGAACTTTGTATACCGCCATAGATGTACCCCAAGAAGGTTGTATCTGCGGTGATGTTATGTAGTTGAAGAACTTGATTGCTATAATGCGCTAATGAGTGATCAGCAATGAATTCTGCTCCAGAGCCCATTAATGCCGGTAATGTTAGAGGGAGTTTGTATTCCGTCATTGCTCCATTTGCATCTCGGGTAACACGTGCTATGGTATTTACAAAAGGCACATTGTTGTCTTGTACCAAAACACCTGCAGAATCATAGTACTGCGCAATTCCTCCAAAGAAAAGGGTGTGCATTTCGTTGGTGGTTGCATTGTAAAGGGGAATTACCGGACAGTGGTAATGGTTGTAATATTGCTGGAAGTTAGCTTCTAGACCATAACCATTGGTATCTACTGTAACACTGTTTAAAAAAGGAAGGTTTACATTTTGCTGAAAAACACCAGAAAACATAGTAACACCTTGTTCACCATTAGGTAAAATTTGTGGTTCTGCATTGTAATCTCTGCGGTGCAAATTTGCGGCATCTACATGGGCCGGTAAGTGTGTAATAGTAAGGTTTAGTCCATCGTCTGTAATTTTAAATTTACGAATGGCATTGGTGTATTCTTGTATAAATCCTGGACCATTGTTCGGACCCATAGGGTTGTATTTTCCAATGAACTTTTGTCCGCCCAACAAGTAATAGGTATCGTAAACTTTTTGCAATCTACCACCTGTTACTTGGAATTGATTATCCGTAATTTGTCGGAAGGAACTTGTGAAAGAAGTATTATTAACAACAGCATCTATCACTGCAGGTACATCTATAGCTGTTAAATAAGGAAAGGTAGTATGATCCCCTGCTGTGGCACTGTATCCATAACCACCTACTACGTAGAGCATATCATCTTCTTGAAAGAAATTCATGTTGGTAGAACTCAATTGTTCTTGCATACTTTGAGGTAAACTGGTTAAAGCAGTTGTCCATTTTTGCAAACTTACCGGATCAAAAACGATGAGTTGATTGTTGTGACCTGCAATATCAAAAGAAGCCCAGGGTTGTCTTCTGTGCAATCCATCTAATCGTCCTCCAATAATTAGCCATTTACCATTGGCCTGTCCAACAGCATAAGATTGTAATCCTCCAATCGCATTTGTATTCACCGTTTCTAAATGAATAGTTAAAGGAGTTTGAGCCGTAATTTCTGCGTGTCCCAATCCGAGTATAAGCAGTAAAAGTGCGATGATGTTTTTCATGTTAAGCAAGTTAGGAAATTCCTTCTTGTTGGGCGGTAACAATGGTTACACTAAAAATCCTGTTTTCGTGTTGATCTTTGTCATTAAATCACTGTAGACCCTAAGTTTTGTAGTAATTTTGTAGCATGATGAAATTTGTAATTGCTTTATTTTTAGGGTTAGTATTTTGGTCCTTTGCCATGGAGACTATGATAAAGGAACATCAACCAACTCCCTTCACTGCAAATACACAAACTTTAAGCACATCATCAGATACTTTATGTGATGTTTACATCCCTAATGCATTTACGCCAGATGGCAATGAAAACAACAATGTATTAAAGGTGTTTACCGCATGTGAGTTTGATGCCTTTGAGTTTAGGGTGTATAACAGAGCCGGTGATATTTTATTTATTAGTAAAGACCCCAACATGGCCTGGGATGGTACCTATAAAGGTAGTGTCATGCAAACAGGAACCTATGCCTACACGGTAGAGTATGTACATAGAAAAGGAGAACCGATTACTTTAGTAGGACATATATCCTTGTTAAAATAGTCTGTAAAATTAGGCGAAAGCGAAAAAAATAGTTGAAAGTGAACATTATTCGAGCTTATATGTTTTCTTTAGCTGATGGAAAGAAAGGGTGCTGAAAAATTAAAGTATCTATTTTCCAAATAATTGTTTATTTTCGTTTAATACATGTCAGTAAAAGTAAATATAGAAAACCTAGTTCAAGAGCTTCAAAATGGAGAAGAACAAGCGTTGGCTACAATTTATGACATGTACGCTGATGCCCTTTACGGTTTAATTTTGAAAATCGTTAAAGACGACGGCTTAGCACAAGATATTCTACAAGATTGTTTTGTCAAGATCTGGCAAAAAGCGCAAACTTACGATGCTTCTAAAGGTTCCTTTTTTACGTGGATGTTAAACGTGTGTAGAAACAAGTCAATAGACGAACTACGCAAGGTAGACAGACACAGAAAAGGGAAGGACGAAATTGGTCATGCAACCGATTATCAAAAACAAGGCATAGAGCGCAACATAGATACGATAGGTTTAAAGGATATCGTAGATGATTTACCGGATGATCAAAAATTAATCGTAGAATACCTCTATTTTAAAGGATATACACAGCAAGAAACTTCTGATGAGTTAAACATACCTTTGGGAACTGTAAAATCTCGTTCTCGAATGGCTATTAAAGCATTAAAAGATAGTTTTGTAATAGTTTTATTGATTTGGATACAAAAGAATATATAGCATCTGGCATACTGGAAAGTTATGTGATGGGTACCGCTTCTGAACAAGAACAGCGAGAGGTACACTGCTTGTCTTCTATTTATCCAGAAATCAAGGAAGAGTTGAACCGCATTCAACAAACTTTAGAAGACTATGTACAGAGTATTGCGGTTAGTCCTCCAGCTGGAACCAAAGAAGCCATCATGGCCAAGATTAAAGGGGTTCCACAGGAAAAAGTACTGAAGAAAGTTGAAGAACAGCCAAAAGTAGAGAAAGTTACAAAGGTGGTTCAAATGCCGACTTACGCGAAATTGAGCTTGGTGGCTTCTATAGCAATAGTAATAGGAGTGAGTGCTATGTTTGTAATGAAATCTCAAGAAAATGAAAAGTTGAGCAATGAGGTTTTAGCTTTGACTTCTCAGAATGAGCAAAAACAAAATGAGTACTTGGCGAGTTTAGAAAGTCTTGAAAAGGAAGTTGCAGAAACTAAAGCATTACAAGAATTTGTTTTGAATCCGGGAACGGAGGAAGTAGTTCTTGGAGGTACAGAAACACATCCAGAAGCAAAGGTTCGCGTTTACTGGCACAAAGAAACACAGGCCGTTATCGTTAAGAATGATGCATTACCAACACCAACGGAAGGAAAACAATACCAATTGTGGGCCTTGGCAGATGGTGTACCGGTTGATTTAGGTGTGTTAGACAAAGATTTCGCCATTACACCCACACGTAAAATTGGTGTAAGCGAATTACAAACCTTTGCCATTACCTTAGAGGATGAAGGAGGAAAACCTACTCCTGATCTTACGCAACTCTATGTTATTGGTAACGTGAAAGGATAAAAATCTCCCAGGGGGCGGCAGCGTACCCCACAGGAACAAAAGATATTGAAAAGAAAGCCCGCACAGCGACATGAGAAGCTGAGGCGGGCTTTTTCTTTGAAAATATTTTGGACCGAGGAGTAGAGCAGAGCACCCGGTTTTAAGCACAACATGTAAATTGAAAAGTTGAATAGAAAACCCATATGTGCTTAAAAGGGAGTCCGTATCCACACAATTAACATAGATTTTATCTCCAAACAAGCCTGAGGTCTTGTCAATTTCTTAACTTAAGGTCACGCATTTTTGTTATCGCACAACGAATGTATAAGAAAGCCCCAGCTTGTTGATGAAAATCAACACTTTTAATTATATTTGTTTAAAATTTAAAAATACATACATGTCAGAAGTAATAACAGGATTTGATATACAAGAAGTACTCGATCAATTAGGACTAGAAAAGACAAATTTAGGCGCTTCGACTGGGAGCGTTTGGTTACAGACAAAAGGTGAAGTTTTAGAATCAAAATCTCCGGTAGACGGGAAGCAAATTGGAACTGTTGTTCAGGCTACTGAGGAGGATTATCATAAAGTAGTTGAAAAAGCACAAGCGGCTTTTTTACAATGGAGAAAAGTACCTGCACCACAAAGAGGTGAAGTAGTAAGACAATTGGGTGAGAAATTGCGTGATTACAAAGAGCCCTTAGGGAAATTGGTTTCTTACGAAATGGGGAAATCTTACCAAGAAGGTTTAGGAGAAGTACAGGAAATGATAGACATCTGTGATTTCGCAGTAGGATTATCACGTCAGTTACACGGTTTAACGATGCACTCGGAAAGACCAGGACATAGAATGTACGAACAATACCACCCACTAGGAGTTGTAGGAATTATTTCTGCGTTTAACTTCCCGGTTGCGGTATGGAGCTGGAACACGGCCTTGGCATGGGTTTGTGGAGATGCATGTATTTGGAAGCCTTCTGAGAAAACTCCTTTAACTGCCATTGCTTGTCAGAAAATTACAGAAGAAGTATTCTCTGATAACGATGTACCTGAAGGAATTTCATCTTTAATTATAGGTGGAGCTGACTTAGGAAAATTAATGGCAAACGATACACGTATTCCTTTAGTAAGTGCTACAGGATCTACACGTATGGGTAAATCTGTTTCTGAAGCTGTTGGAAGACGTTTAGGAAAATCTTTATTAGAGTTGGGTGGAAACAATGCTATGATCATTACACCAAATGCAGACTTGAATGTTGTTGTTCCAGGTGCAGTGTTTGGAGCGGTAGGTACATGTGGTCAACGTTGTACATCTACAAGAAGATTGATTATTCACGCTTCTATTTACGACAAAGTAAAAGACGTATTGGTGAATGCTTACAAGCAATTGCGTATAGGTAATCCATTGGATGAAAACAATCATGTTGGTCCGTTAATCGATACTGACGCAGTAGCCATGTACAATGCAGCCCGTGAAAAAGTAGTAGCTGAAGGTGGTAATTTAATTGTAGAAGGTGGAGTGCTTTCTGGAGAAGGATACGAATCTGGATGTTATGTTGCTCCCGCAATTGCTGAAGCTGAAAATCACTACGAAATCGTTCAACACGAAACTTTCGCACCAATTTTATACTTAATGAAGTACGACGGTGAAGTTGAAAATGCGATCGATATTCAAAATGGAGTGAAGCAAGGGTTATCTTCTGCTATCATGACCACAGATTTAAGAGAAGCGGAACGTTTCTTATCTGTAGCTGGTTCTGATTGTGGAATCGCTAACGTAAACATCGGTACTTCTGGAGCAGAAATCGGTGGTGCTTTCGGTGGTGAAAAAGAAACAGGTGGTGGACGTGAGTCTGGATCTGATGCTTGGAAAGTTTACATGAGAAGACAAACAAATACGATCAATTATACCAATGAGCTTCCTTTAGCGCAAGGTATCAAGTTCGATTTATAGGATATCATATACTAAACAGTAAAAAAGGGAGGGGTCAGTAGATCTTTCCCTTTTTTTGTTGGGAGGAAATGTTTTTTGTGGGTGGATCAAACCCTGATTGGTCGCATGTTTGCCAGAACTCTATGTCCTTTTAAAACTATGGTTATGCTTTGGATGCCGAGCGTATTACACTCTTAATATCGTGCAGAGATTAGGTGGATAGACGGCCTAATAAGAAAAAATAGAGGAGTTTTATAAAAAATGTAATACTATTTTTTAGCTTGTATGTATTGATTTTACTGGGGTTTTCCTCTTGGCAAATATGCGACTAATCAAGAAATTTCATCTTTAAAAAATCCAGAACAAAAACAAGTGCGTAGATATCATCGAACACAAAAATTGAAACGATGAAATTATTTAAGCACTATGTTTTGCCAACTTTGGCTTTAGGATTAATGTTAGGAGCAACATCTTGTAAGAAAGATGATGTAGATGACACAACAGACAACACTCCAGAAACTCCGACGGAGATGAAAAGTGAAACGTATGACTACAACTTTAACAACGGTCAGTTAGTTGCAGGAACAGCATACGCAGGAACACACATGGACAACTTAACAGCGTCTATGATGGTAGAAGAAACAGGAGATAACTCTGCGAAAATTACTGTGACATTAGAGAACACAGTAGATGGAGAGATGTACATGATACATGCACACGATGCTGCTGATCCGGCAACAACTCCAAATGGAACACCTTACAATGAAACACCGAATGCAGCAGTATTTACACAAATGGTAACAGGTAACGGTTCTTCTGTTTCTGTATCTCAAACCGTAGATATGTCTTTCGATGCGATTACAACTTCTTACGAAGGATTCTTTGTAGTACACGATCCATTACAAAACTTAAGTACTACAGATTTAACAACGTACTTAGTATTGGGAACTTTCGCAAGAGCTCAAGCGGCTTACACGTTGACTTCAGAAATGTTTAACTACGATTTCAACACAGGTCAATTAGTACCTCAGTTTGCTTACGCTGGAACACATGCAAGTAACTTAGGAGCGAGCATTAAATTGCAAGAATTAGGAAGTGGTGAAACAAGAGTTACAGTAATGATAGACAACTCTATCGATGGTGAGTCTTACATGATCCACGCACACGACGTAGCAGATCCTAACACTACACCAAACGGTACTCCTTACAACGAAACTCCAAACGCTGATGTATGTACATTAATGGCAATGGGTAACGGAGCAACAGTTTACGCTTCTCAAAAGAGTTCATTATCAATCGCAGATATTACAACGACTTACGAAGGGTTCTTTGTAGTACACGATCCATTACAAGCGATCAGCACAACTGATCCTACAACTTACGTAATCTTGGGTCAATTCGCGAGATAAAATATTACTACAACAAACCTAAAAAGGGGGTGTGAGTTTAACTTGCACCTCTTTTTTGTATTCATAAAAAATATCTTTTGAAAAAAGGATGTTTTTTTAAGAAAAACTTAGTTCTTAAAAATCTAAAGGTCAGTTAGCTACGTATGTATTTTACAAGTAAACCTTAAGAAGAAATTGAAAAGTAAAGAATACATATTATCAGGAAAGTTAGAAAACTATGTTTTCGGGGCTTTAGGTGCTGAGGATAGACTCGAGGTGGAGAGAATGTGTGCTTTATACCCAGAAGTAAAAAAAGAAAAGGATAGTATGGAGGAGGCTTTGGCCGCTTACGTGCGAACGCTTTCAACACGTCCACCTGCAGAAATTAAAGCGAGAATTATGGCAGCCATACATCAGCTTCCTCAAGAAAAATTGCTAAGCAAAGTTCCAAGCGTCTCTAAAGGAAAAACACGTTCATTAGCCCCCGTATTATGGGCGGCTTCTATAGCGTTAATCTTTGGGTTTGGGGTGAATCATTACCTTGATACCGCCCGAAAATCTGAAGTTGAATTGGCCTTTAAAGAAGAACAAGAAAAGTTAATTGCACAAAAAGAAAAATATGCACAAGCTGTAATTGAATTGAGAGATTCTTTGCGCTACGAAAGAAATTATGCTGATTTTGTAATGGATGAGCAAACGAACTTAATTCGTTTAAAGGGAACCGAAAACTTTCCAGACGCCAGCGTGAAAATATTCTATAATGCTGGGCAGCAAGAGTATATCGTGAAATCGGATAAGTTACCGATGCCTTCTGCAGATAAACAATACCAATTGTGGGCTATTGTAGATGGTAAACCTTTGGATTTAGGGGTGATGGATAAACAACTAGTATTAAGCGACAGAATAAATTTTGAATTAAAAGACCAAGCTCAATTGCAAGCGTTTGCGATTACTTTAGAGCCACTAGGTGGAAGTGTGAATCCAACACTGGAAGCCATGGTGGTTATTGGTGAGGTTAAAGCCTAGTAGGTTGATTCAAAGAATTTTATTAAATTGTGAAGGGACAGCTTTAAATGGTCAGGTCCCTTCACTTTTAATGGTCTGAAATGGACTAAGGGTTTTGACCAATAGGCTACGGAAAATTATAACTGTTATTGGGTGAGAGTTCACTCTCGTATATAAAGGGTATTACAAATTGTTTTACCCTTTTTTTTAACCTTTTCCTAATTATTTCGTCTATAGGTATACGTGCAATTATATAACTTAGAAAATGAAAAAAATTTACAATGCATTAGCTTTTGGTTTTGCCTTAGCTACACTTGGCGTTTGCTTGATGAGTGCTTATTCTACCTCTGCGGGCTTTAAATATTCTGCAGGCCCGGCTCACACGGGTGTGGATAGAACGGGAGGACCTTTGTCTGGAGGGAATTCCTGTACTCAATGTCACGGATCTGCCAGTAGTTCTACTACTACATCTATAACCATTCGAGAGGTTGCGACTAATAACATCGTTACCCAATATGTAGGAGGAACGCAATATAAAATAAGCGTTCAAGTGAGTCACCCCACTCTAACACACTTCGGGTTTCAGATGGTTGCCACGCGTATGCCTTTCAATCAGAACGCAGGAACATTTGGTAGTTTCTTAACGTCAAATACGCAGTTGTCTTCTTTAAGTGCAAGAGCATATTTAGAGCATGACGGGGCAAGTTCTTCAGGTTCATTTGAAGTGTTTTGGACGGCTCCACCAGCAAATTCAGGAAACGTAACCTTCTACTACTGTGCCAATGCAGTGAACAATAACGGAGGTTCTTCAGGGGATGCACCAGGTATTGCGTCGTCTTTGGTTTTTCCTGAGTTAGTACCTGTTACGGTTACTTATGCTTCGGATTACTGTACAAATGCAAGTAGTACAACTCCGGTTAAAACTGGTACTTCATCGGGAACCTTTAGTGCGAATTCAAGTGATATTACTGTAAACGCCACAACAGGAGCAATAGACATGGCAAATACGCTACCGGGTACGTATATCATTACCTATACCTACAGTGGAGGAACGATAGATAATACAGTTGTGATTAACCAAAGTTATGAAGCAACCGTGGATACTGATATTTGTTTTGGGGACTCTTTATTCCTAGATGGGGATTGGCAAACGACTTCTGGACTTTATACAGATAATTACACGGCAGTGAATGGTTGTGATAGTATAATCAATACCAATTTGACAGTGTTAGTGCAGAATGTGGTAGATATAGATACTACTATTTGTCAAGGAGACTCAGTACTTGTAGATGGAGTTTACGAAAAAGATCCAGGTACCTACACTGAAGTAATGGCTGCAAACAATGGGTGTGACAGTGTGATTAATTATAATGTTTCGCATGAAGATTACAACACAACATTACAAGTAACAGCAAGTGCTATAACTATCCAAGGAACAGATGCTACGTCATTTGAGTTCTTTGATTGTGACAATGGTCAAGTGTTTAGTAATAGTGGAAATATGGTCTTCCAAGTACCTTATATTGGAAACTTTGCAGTGAGATTATTTGGACCTGATTGTACTTACGAAACAAATTGTGAAGCTTTCTTAAGCGTTGGGTTAGAGGATGAGAACATAAGTGCAGTACGCGTTTATCCTAACCCTGTTGAAAATCAAGTTCAATTCAGTGGATTGAATAAGGATGAAATCGTTCAAATAGCTGTTTATACAGCTGAGGGTAAATTGATGATGAACAAGTCTGTAACAGTGGTTGATGGAAGTTTTGTTTTGAATCTGGAAACCCTACAAAAAGGTGTTTACTTCGTGCAAATTCAAGGAGAAGATTATCAGTTTGTTAAGCGACTTTTAAAAGATTAATACACCTTAAAGCTAAAGTGCTTTAAAAGAGAGATATCAACATTTTTGTTAGCAAAAGTGTTAATAATGAAAGTGTCAGGAAGGAGAATGTGTTGTATTCTTTTGTACATTGATAGGAAACTACTCATATGGCAAAAAAATCAAAAATTTTCGTTCTTGACACTTCTGTTTTGCTACATGATTTTAATGCAATCACCAACTTTGTAAGAAATGATGTAGCCATACCTATCACCGTTCTTGAAGAGCTAGACAAGTTCAAAGTAGGGAATGATACCAAAAACTTTTGTGCCAGAGAGGTTATTCGCTTCATAGATAAATTATCCGGAAAAGCAGGTTCATTAATGGATTGGATTCCGCTTGGTAGGGGTAAAGGAAAGTTTAAAGTTGTTTTGGAGCATACTCCAGACGGTTTAGACGCAGAAAAAATCTATGCGGAAGGAAAAAATGACCACAAAATTATTAATGCCGCTTTATGCTTAAAACTATCGGAGCAGAAAGAAGTGGTGATGGTTACCAAAGACATTAATCTACGTATTAAAGCTAAGGCTTTAGGAATTACTGCAGAAGATTACGAAACAGGAAAGGTAGATGATGTTCAGTTGGATAAGTCTAGTTTAGTAACCATAGACAATGTGGAGTCTGATCTTATTCGAGAGCTTTTCCAAAAGGGGAAGATGGAAGAAAATGGTGTGCTCGGTGCTCAGAAATATGCTAATGGTTATTATATTCTAAACAACGGTAAGTCTTCTGCATTGGCCTATTATAACCCTTTGAGTGATGAAATTGAGCGCGTCGAAAAAGGCTTTACCTATGGTATTAAACCTAAAAATGCCGAGCAAGCTTTTGCCATAAACGCCCTTTTAAATCCTGAAATTAAATTGGTGGTATTGCAAGGTGTAGCTGGAACAGGTAAAACCTTGTTGGCCCTGGCATCGGCTCTAGAACAACACAAGCGCTACCAGCAGATAATTTTAGCTCGACCCTTGGTTCCTTTGTCAAATAAAGACATAGGTTTTCTTCCTGGAGATGCGAATGATAAGATTTCACCCTACATGGAACCGTTATGGGATAACCTGAAATTTATCAAAAATCAATTCGGGGAGAATGAACGCAAACACAGGGCTATCGTTGAAATGCAAGAGGAGGGGAAAATTTTAATTACTCCATTGGCTTTTATTCGCGGTAGAAGTTTGAGCAACATCATCTTTATTATTGACGAGGCCCAAAACTTAACGCCACATGAGGTGAAAACCATCATTACGCGTGCTGGTGAGGGAACCAAAATCATTTTTACAGGGGATGTTCGACAAATTGATACACCTTACCTGGATGAGCATTCAAATGGTTTGGCTTATTTGATAGACAAGGTAAAGGGACAAAAACTTTTTGCACATATTAAACTAGAAAAAGGAGAGCGTTCGGAGTTGGCAAACCTTGCAAATGAATTGCTTTAAATAATAACTTATAAACAGAAAAGGCCTCAGAAAATGAGGCCTTTTTTATTTCAATACGCTTATACTTCCGTGATATTCTAAGCGCTTGTCTGTATTTAATTCACGAACGCGTAGTTTCCAAACGTAAGTACCATCTTTTACACGCTGACCATTATAGGTTCCATCCCAGGGTTGGGTAATGTCTTGACTTTCAAATACAATTTCTCCCCACCTATCGTAAATAACTAAATCAAAGGAGTAAACATCTATCCCCTCCATATATAATCTCCAGGTAGGATTGAATTCATCGTCATCTGGAGTGAAGCTATTGGGAGCATAAATGAGAATTTCAGGTTCTATTTTGATGGGTTTAATCAACGTGTCTCTACAACCAAAGCTTGAAATGGCTACCAATTGTACTTGGAATTCGCCTTCTAATCCTTCTGGATAGTTCACTGTAAGTTCTTCATTTTGACTCGTACCAGGATCGCCATCATAGAAGGTCCAAACATAGTTAACTGCGTCTGTTGATTGATTGGTGAAATCTACTACTGGAGAGAACATGTAAATGGGTTTAGGACCATAATCAAAGGCTGCAACTGGTAAAGGATGAACAACTAAAGTATCTGTAAAAGTTTGTTCAATTACACATCCAATAGGGCTTGTTATTCGCATGGTAACGTCGTAGAGGCCTTCCATATAAACTTCGGATGTGATTGGATTTCCTGTTGGGTGATATTCTGTATTATTAATCCACCATTCAATGTTTTGCGTTAAAGCAGGATCTGCAGTAGATGTCAATTCAAAAACTGCGGGTTCGCATTGCTCAATTTCTAAGGCGGTAAATCCAGGGTTTGGTAATGGTGAAATATTCACTGTTGTTGAAAGCGTAATGGGGGTGCTTTCACAAGCATCAGTAATCGTTACATCAAAAACTGTTGTAGTTGGCGGACTCACATTTTCTGAACTGAAATTATTTTGGGTATCGTTGGTTCCGGTAGACCATGCAAATGTATATGGACTTCCTATTCCTCCGTTAGCAGCAGAAACAAGTGTTGCAACATCGTCCGGACATACAAGTGTATCTGGAGAAATAACTCCTGCAAGTGGAGGATAGTAGGTCAATATATATTCTTGTGTGTCCGAAATACAACCATTTTGGTTTTCGGCTGCTACGTGATAATTTGTTTGTACACCCGGTGATACAGTTTGTTGAGAAGCTTGGTCAGTTGTAAAATCCCAATGATAAACAAAACTGGTTCCGTTCGATCCAATGGCATTAATGGTTGCGGTTCCATTTTCACAAATGGTGGTATCATTGGAAACACTCACTCCAACTGGAGGTGGATCCGAAACTAAAATGTTTCCACAATATTCACATCCTGCTGCTGAGCGTGAGCAAACATTGTACATTCCAGCAGGAATGTTGAGTAAGAATGAATCTACTTGATAGGTAGCGCCATTGTCAAAACTATATTCTATGGCTCCGGGATTATCTACATGTATCTCTCCTGTTGAGGTACCCGCACACAAAGGTGGCACACTACTCAGCGTTTGTTGGAAGTTTTCGAAAGTTAAATTAATGGTATCGGTTGTTGTGCAAATGGGACCGAAAACTATATCGTCTATAGCAAAGTCATTACCACCTGCTGAAGTATTTTGATTGGTTATACAAAGTGTAGCAGAAGTTGCTGTACCTGAATTCCAAGTATCTGTAAATTGCTGCCAAACACATCCTGTGGTGCTGGTGTTAAAAACAGATCCTATTTGAACACCATTTATGAAAAATTGGAGGTTACTTATATTAGTACTGTTGAGTACATTCATTGCCCAACAAGAAAATGCATAATCTGTATTCGGGGTAATATTGTTTACTGTCTGACACCAAACATTGCTATTCGGAACACTTGAACCGTTTACAATAAACATGTTTCCTGTACCTGTGGTATGGTCACCACAATTTGAAAAATTAGTATGGGTTAAGGAGGGAGAGGTTGAAATCATGTATTCTCCGGGGTTAGACAAGGGTCCCCAAGGGCCTCCTGATGCTGTATTGTAATCAGTACTAAATCCTGTAGCACCAGATTCAAAGTCGCCATTTAGGATAACATTTCCATTGGTCTCAAGAACAGTAACCCAGTAATTCCCTGATGTATTGGCAATGAGATAATCATTGGTGGAACCGTTATTCCATTCATAAGATTGGAAATTTCCACCTGCATTTATCATATAGGGTGAGCTACACAGTGTGGTGTCATTGCCCAAGCTGAAATTTTGTATTGCAGTGCTGCATTGCCCAAAAATTACTTGAGGTAAAAACACCAAAAGGATTAAACTTATATATGTGTAAGTTTTCATAGTTTGTAATAGCATTCTAGGGTAAAGTTAAGGATTAATCAGTAAGAATGCACGGTAGGTATAGGTACAACGCAGGGAGTAGTGAATAGTTGGCTGTAACCGTCATAAAAATAAAGGCTCAGCGGGATAAAGACAAAGGTAAGACAATTCCCTCTATCGCTATTTAAGCCCTTATTTCTTCTAGAAGTATAAACTAGTTTTGAAGGTAGATTCTTTCTACGCGCTTAGAAATACTCGTCATCAATTCATAAACGATGGTTCCACTGGCTTTGGCTAGATCAAAAATGGTGTTATTCGCTCCGATTATTTCTACCAAATCTCCTTTTTGACATGGGATATCGCTTACATCTATCATACACATATCCATACATATGTTTCCAACGGTGTGTACTTTTTTACCTTGCAGGAAGAATTCACCCTTTCCATTACCTAACACCCTATGTATCCCATCCGAATAACCTATGGGTAAGGTAGCAATGTGCATTTCCTTTTCTGCGGTAAAATTTTGACCGTAACCTACTGTATCTCCTTTTTGTATGATTTTAATTTGAGAAATACGCGTATACCAAGCTAAACTAGCCTTCAATCCAGGTTGTTTTTCTATGTAACCATACATTCCTATCCCTAATCTCACCATAGAATATTGGTATTCTGGGAAGTTGAGTATACCTGATGAATTCAAAAGGTGAAAGTCCAATCCACCTCCTAGCTTTTCAGTGAAAACCTCTTTGTACTGGGCAAATCTTTTAGCTTGTTTGTGATTGAAAGTACTAGAAGGATGATCAGAACTCGCTAAGTGAGAGTACACCGATTTAACATTTACCTCAGGCTGCGCTTGTAATAACTCAAACAAATCATCTAAATCATCTTCAGAAAAACCAAGGCGATTCATACCCGTTTCCACTTTAATGTGTATGGGGAAATTCGTCTTTTTAAAACGAATTAAACTTCCTATAAAAGCCTCGAGCTGCGGGATGTCAAAAATGGCTGGTTCTAGTTCATTTTTAATAATTTCTTGAAAGGCACTCTCAGAAGCGTTCATTACCATAATAGGACTTTGAATGCCCGCTTTACGCAAATCTACTCCTTCATCGGCATAGGCTACGCCCAAATAATCCACACCTGCGCTTTCCATCAAGTGGGCCATTTTTACATCTCCAGAACCGTAAGATGAAGCTTTAACCATACACAAGAGTTTGGTGTTTGGATGTAGCTTACTTCTGAAGTGATTGATATTCTCAAGGATGGCAGATTGATCTATTTCCAACCATGTATCGTGCTTTTTTTCTTTAAAGTTTTCTATCTCTTTCTTGATGAAACTTTTGCGTTTGGCCTTGAATAAAATGGCTGCGTTTTCTACCAGGTCCAAAGTTTCAGGCAAAATTTCTTCGCGTATGTAATACACTTTATCGATGGGGTAGTTGGCTATGAACTGCTCTATTTTTCTTTGCTCCTCCTCCGATGAAAGCGTCAAATCTATAACTGCAATTTTTTGACTTTTTTCTTTTAATGAAAGAAGGTAATTAACGGCTTGCTCCAAAGCATGTAGATCTAAAGAGTAAGTATCGTTAATTAACACATTGTCTTTCTTCCCTATTAAGATTTCCATGCGAGATGCTACGGTTGGTAATTGCTTTAATATGGGTTCCATATCCTCAGGCTGTCTACCTAAAAACAGGGCGCATTCTAAACAATTTTCTAAAGTGCTTTTAAAAGGTGTAGCGGCTAATTTAGCAAGCTCTTTTGCTGGTGTGCTTGGGTATTCTACATTGATTTTTGCTCGTCGAAATGGGGAAGCGTATTCTTCCTGAGCAAATACAAAGTTACTGTGTTTGAAAAGTTTTAATTTTTCCTTGACGTGTTGCTTTTCCGATTCGAAATTTTCTTGATGCGCAGCACCTATACCTGTGAATATCCCTAAAGTTGGATCAACTATATCTTCCAAAATTTCCATTTCATCTGGCTCAGAAATTCCAACTTCTATAATTGCTAAATTATGTTCATGGCTCATTTCTAATAAACTCAGCGCAACTCCAATTTGTGAATTATAGCTTTTCGGACTTCGAACAATTTGGTAATCATCCTTTAAAAGTGAATACAACCATTCCTTGGCCATGGTTTTTCCGTAGCTCCCTGTTATAGCAACGACAGGATAAGCAAATTGCTCACGGTGTTTTTTAGCAAGTTGCTGCAGGGCCTCTAAGGTGTCTTCCACGGTCAAAACGCAAGCATCATCGGGTAGTTCTACCCTTTCATCCACAACAAAACAACGTACTCCTTTTTCATAGGCATCTAGAACATATTTATGCCCATTGTCTTTTTCAGAATGGAGGGCAAAGAAGGCCAAAGCTTCGGCATGATAAATCTTTCTTGTATCATAAGCAACAGCCTTAATTTCACCCTTGTAGGGTTGAGTTTGTTCGGCGTCAAGAAGATCTGCTAAGTCGGCGTAAGTATAATTCAAGTTCAATTTCTGCGTTTTTAAAGAAGTACTCCCTCTTTATGAAGGATTTGGCTGTAAAAATAAGGAAAGATAAGTCATTAACTGTTTTCTAAGCGCAGGTAAAACACAGAGAAAAGAACTTAGGATTACATTTTAAGAGAAATGATTAACATTCTTCTTTTAAAACTCCCTCCATTCTCTTCTTAAGTTGAAAACATAATGGTTAAATTTGGGTACTCTTAAAAAAGGGGCACTTCTGTAATGGAAACTTGTCCTTTCAAGAGATTGATGTTAAACTAGAAATAAAATACCGTGGATACACAACAAGAAATACTTCATAGATTAAACGCTTTAACGGCGCAATTGCAAGAGGGTAAGTTAAATCAATTGGAAATGGAAGAACTCGTACAATTGTCGAGAGAATTCCATGAAAGATGTTTGATTTTACGTTACAAAGCGATAGAACAAAAGGTATATGAAGCCAAAGGTGAAGTTGTGGAAACACCCGTTGAGCCAGAAACCATAGTTGAGGAAGTAGCGGATGCTGCACCAGCGTCAACTCCTCATGTAGTAGAGGAGAAAGAAGAGGTGATGCCTGCAGAAGGAATGATGTTTGACTTCTCAACTCCTGCAGAAGACGAAAATGAGTCGAAGCAAAATTTGAGTTTGAATTTTGACGTAACGCCCACGCCAGAAATAGAAGAGAAAGAAGCTTCAGTGGAAGAAGTTCCTACGCATCAAAAAGTGGAGGAAGAAAAGCCACAACCTCAAGCACCTGAAGTATCGGCACCAAAAGAAGAAATTACGAAGGTGACGATTACACAACCAGAACCTATAAACACTTTGAATAACCCTGTTTATAATCAGGGAAGTTTTTACGATAGGTTCAACAGTAATGAAGATAATTCTTTAGCCTCAAAATTGGGAGCTTCGAAAATTGCATCTTTGAAAGAAGCCTTTGGTTTAAACGATAGATTACAGTGTATAAACGAGCTTTTCGAAGGAAACAAAGACAAGTTTGAATCTACTTTAAACAGTCTAGATAATTTAGATTCTTACGCTACTGCTAAACAACAATTAAGCGAAGTTGCCGTGGCAATGAATTGGGATTTAGAAAATGAGGTGGTTACCGACTTTGTGAAAAAAGTGGAGAGAAGATATGCGTAAACTGTCCTTGCTTATTACTACAGTTTTTTTAACATCCATGGCTTGGGCGCAATTGGATGAAGTAAAGCGCATTACCCAAGATTTATGTAAACCTGAATTTCACGGAAGGGGGTATGTGAATCAAGGAGATGTAAAGGCAGCGCATTACATAGCGAATGAATTTGAGAAGATAGGTTTAACGCCTTTGGATACTTCCTTTTTACAAGCTTTTCAATTTCAAGTGAATAGTTTTCCTGCCTCTATGGAAGTGGCATATGGAAGCAAAACCTTGACTCCTGGAAAGCACTTTGTTGTGGATGCAAATTCTCCAAGCTTTGATGGACAACTCGTTCCTGCAATTATTGATACCAATATCTTGAAAAGTGAAATACAACTTCAAGATGTTTTTGAGCAAGTACAAAGCGAGCAGAAAAATGCTTTTTTAATTGATACACGTGGCCTCTCTGCTCGAAGAGAAAATGAAATACGCGCTAATTTAACGGGACTCTCAGCCTATGCCCCAGTGGTGATTTTAACCCACCAAAAATTCATGTGGTCAGTAGGTAGAAAGCAATACAATAACATTGTGATTACCCTGCAAGATAGCGTTTATCAAGAGGGACAAACGCTACGTGTAAATGTAGATGCCAAGTTAATCGAGAAGTATACAGCTTACAATGTTATAGGTGAGGTTAAAGCCAAAAAGAAGACGAAAAAGACGGTTGTGTTTACAGCACATTACGATCATTTAGGTCGCATGGGGGCAGAAACCTATTTTCCTGGAGCTAATGACAATGCATCAGGAACGGCCATGGTGATTGCAATGGCAAAATATTTTAAAGAAAACCCAGTCGATTACAATGTAGTTTTTATCGCCTTTGGAGGTGAAGAGGCAGGTCTAGTGGGTTCCAAATATTTTGTAGAACATCCCCTCTTGAAATTGAAGAAAATAAAATTCTTACTCAATTTAGATATAATGGGCTCGGGTGAGGAAGGTATTACTGTAGTTAATGGAACGGAACATACCAAAGCCTTTGAGAGTTTAGAGGCCATTAACGCAGAACACGGTTATCTAACACGCATTAAAAAAAGAGGTCCAACTCAAAATTCAGATCACTACTATTTTAGTCTAGAAGGGGTTCCTAGTTTCTTTATTTACACTATGGGACCAAATAAACATTATCACGATATTTTTGATACCTATGAAGAATTGAGTTTTAAGGAATGTGAAGACATTACCAAATTGCTCATTAGATTTGTAGAATTACTCTAAGAATACAATCAAATCCAAAAGCATTTCTCTTGAGATTGATTTACATTTAAGGAGTTGCCCTAAAATTTGCTATTATGAAACAAGCTATAACTCTACTATTACTTTTTCCCCTATACCTAGCCGCTCAACCTTATTTAGGTCAAGAGCCAGAAGTACCTGTCTTAGAAATGAAAGCGGCAACTTGTGTACCTGCTAATACATCTACTTACCTAGAACTAAACAACGTTTCTGCACTGGTGCACACTGCAGGTAATCTTTGGCAGGTGAACGGACAAAACTTTAGTCATTACGAAGTTCCTAAAAACAGCGGTATCATGGCTTTGTTTGCCTCGGCACTTTGGTTGGGAGGAAAAGATGTTAATGGTCAGTTAAAACTGGCGGCCCTGCGTTACCGTAATGGAAATGATTATTGGACAGGTCCTTTAACCATAGGAAATGCAACTACAGATTCAGAGACATGTGAGGAATACGATAAACATTTTATTTCAACACAAGATGAGGTAAGAGAATTCCGAGCTTGGTTTGATGCAGGATTACTGGATCAAGAGAACGGTACTAACTTACAAAACACACTTTACCCCAATTATGAAATCCCTAAGTTCATTAAAGAATGGCCGGCGCATGGAGATATAGAGGCGGGTCAAGATTATTACTTGGCTCCTTTTTATGATAGAGATGAGGATGGAAATTATGATTGGGAGAACGGTGATTATCCTTGGTATGATTTGGACAAGTCTATAGACTGTAGAACAGATAGAACAGTTACCATTTTTGGAGATCAAAACTTTTGGTGGGTAATGAATGACAAAGGAAACATTCACACCGAATCTGGAGGAGATCCCATTGGTATGGAAATTAGAGCACAAGCTTTTTCTTTTTCTACCAATGATGAGGTGAACAACATGACTTTTTACAACTATGAGTTAATTAATAGATCTACGCAAACCTTATACGATACTTATTTTGGATTGATGATAGATGTGGCCCTGGGTGGACCTTACGATGACTATGTTGGTTGTGATGTTTCTAGAGGTTTAGGTTATGCTTACAACGGAAATGCTTTTGATCCAGATGTAAGTGGTTTCTTGGGGTATGGTAATTCACCGCCCGCTATTGGTGTAGACTTCTTTGAAGGTCCTTATCAAGATGATGATGGAATTGACAATGCATTTGGAATAGGTCCAAATGAGGCTTTAAATGGAATTGGTTATGGAGATTCTATTGTAGATAATGAGCGTTTCGGTATGAGAAGGTTCTTATACTACAATAATTTAGGAGGTGGTGCAGACATCAATACAACTGACCCGCAAACTGCCATAGATTATTACAACTATTTAAGTGGATATTGGAAAGATGGAACGCGTTTTACTTACGGGGGTAACGGTCACTCAAGTGGTGGAGGTAACCCTAACGTAACTGCAGATTTCATGTTCCCAGGAGATACAGATCCTTTGGGTTGGGGTACGGGAGGAAATCCACAACCTATTTGGACGGAGCAAACAGCTGGTAACCCACCTTACGATAGACGTTTTGCGCAGAGTGCAGGTCCTTTCGTATTAAAACCAGGTGCAGTAAATAATATTACTATGGGGGTTGTTTGGGCAAGAAGTGGTCAAGCAGATCCTTTTACTTCTGTAATTAGCTTACAAAAAGCAGATGATAAAGCGCAAGCCTTATTTGAGAATTGTTTTAAGGTGATTGAAGGACCTCATGCTCCGGATATGCAGGTGCAGGAGTTAGAAAATGAGTTATCATTTACATTAGAAAACCCAACCAATTCGAACAACTTTAATGAAGGATACAGAGAAGTGGATCCCTTCATTGCTGGAGGAGATTCATTAGATAATGTATACCGTTTCCAAGGGTACCAAGTGTATCAATTATCTGGTAAAGGAGTTTCTGTTTCGGATTTAGGAGATATAGACAAGGCACGTTTGGTTTTCCAATGTGATATTAAAGATTCAGTTAAACGTTTGGTGAATTTTGAGTTTGACAATGATTTATTAGCGGCTGTACCCACGGAAAAAGTGAATGGAACAGATGATGGAATTCGTCATAGTTTTAACGTGAAAGAGGATATGTTTGCGTCGGGTGCTTCAAAGGCTTTGGTGAACTTTAAGCGCTATTATTACATGGCCATTGCTTATGCTTATAACAATTATAAAACCTATAAACCGAATGATCCGAGTGCGTTAGACGGACAACAAAAACCTTACATAGCCTCGCGTAAATCTGCAATTGGAGAAGTTAGGGTGATAGAAGCAATTCCTCACCTACCTACACCAGAGGCAGGCGGAACTATTGCTAACGTTGGTTATGGATTTGAACTACCCGTTACGCGTTTAGATGGTATGGGGAATGGAGGTCGCATACTAGATTTGAGTGAAGAAACGAAATCGGAAATCTTAAAACAAAACAAAGTAGATAGAATAACTTATGCGAGTAATGGTGGACCAGTTGCTGTTAAAGTAATAGATCCTTTGAACGTAAAAGTTGGCGATTTTAAGATGTATTTTCACGAAGATGAAAATGGAGAGTTAGACCAGAGTAATTGGACCATTATTGAAACAATTTCAGGTGATTCCATAAGCTCGGATAAGAGTATTAATATTTTCAATGAGCAATTATTACCAGAGTGGGGATTGTCTGTAAGTTTGGAGCAAACGGATTATAGATATGCCGCGGCCTCAGTACAATATACGAGTCCTTTAGAAGCTACCCTGGTTTTCGAAGATTCAAGTAAAAATTGGTTAATTGGCTTGCAAGACAATGATAGTTATACGCCCAATAACTGGATCAGGTCTGGAACTTACACCCCAACTTCTACAGATTGTAATCCAGCGGCAGGCATAAACAATCCTTGTAATTATCCGGATGCAAATGGTGTGGATCCTGAAAAGACCTACACGAAATTATTAGATGGTATAGTCGCACCTTTCGGATTGGTAGGTTATCAAGCCGAAGGAATGCCTATAGGAAACGTAGGTAGTTATTCCATTTCAGGAGCCTTGGCCTCAACACAAGTTGGAAAAACGAAAAGTGTTGATATTATCTTTACAGATGATAAAAGCTTGTGGACGAAATGTCCGGTATTGGAAACAGGTAGAGATCAAAATTTGAATGAAAACCAAGGTCAGCCTTTTGCACTAAGAAATAGTCCTTCTTTAGATGAAAACGGAAATGAAATAGCTGGTTCAACTGGTTTTAGTTACTTCCCTGGTTATGCAATAGAAATAGAAACAGGAAAGCGACTAAACATGGCTTTTGGAGAAAATTCCTTCCTTTCTGGAGAGAATGGTAACGATATGTTGTGGAACCCAACGAGCAGTGTGTATTCTAATTTGGGTGTAGCTAAATTAGGTGGAATGCATCCCGTGTTTGTTTTCTCTGCCGATATGTATAACAACGGAGCAAGTTATTATACAGGAGATATGTCGAGCTTTGAGGCAAATATGGATTATGCCAATACGTCGGGTGCTAAGGTGACTAATTTCTATAGAAGTATCATGTGGGTGATGTATCCTTTATTGAATGAAGGTCACACCGTACTAGAAAGTAATGCTACTATGCGCTTAAGGGTGAATAGAAAGTATGAAGAATATACCGCAACAAATGAAAACAACAGTTTGCCTTTATATGGATTCAGTACCAGAGCTTTTGTTACGGAGGTGGATAACACCCCAGCTTTAGCCAGTGTATTGGATCAGATTAATGTAGTGCCTAACCCTTATTATGCTTACTCAGAATATGAGGCCGATCGTTTAGATAAACGTGTGAAATTTACGAATTTACCCGAGCGATGTAACATAAGGATTTACAATGCGGGTGGGCGATTGGTAAGAGAAATTAGGAAAGATAATCCTTTAACGTTTACCGATTGGAACTTGACCAATGCAGCGGGTATTCCTATTGGATCGGGTACGTATATCGTGCATATAGAGGTTCCGGGTGTAGGGGAGACTGTGTTAAAAGCGTTTATTGCCATGCGTCAACCCGACTTAGAAAACATTTAACATTTGTTTAGAATTCAGATGTAAGAAACCGCTCAAATAAGCGTTTAAATAATGTAAGTTAAGCAAATAATTTACAGCGTTAGCACGCTTAAAAGAGTTGAGTTAGGTTTCATAAGTAGTAGTGTTAAAGGGTGGAATTAAAGTTCCACCCTTTATTATTTTTATCCATCCGTTATTTGCTTAGCTTTAAAAGAAGTTATGAATTACTGAAAACAAAATAGAGACCATGAGAAAAATTTTATTGCTTGCTTTTTTTAGCGTGATTGCTTTTCAATCTTTTACCCAAAGTTTGGTTATTCCAGAAAATCCTAAACTAGAAAAAGCAGAAGATTATAGCGCTTACGAAGATTTGGTGGTGCGTTGTGTGGATTATTTGTTCGATCATCCTGTAGATCAAAACGGTGCAAAACGCCAAGAATGTACGGAGTTTCTCATCAAATGGATGGATGGCTCGCCTAATGTTACAGTTGTGCTCCATGCAGATTTGGTGGAGTTGAATGAAGGAGAATTACTCATGGCCTATTTGGGTGCTTATGTGAAATATGCCCTTGAGCACAAAGAAGCAGAGGCCATGGCGTGTACCCTTTATGCCGTAGAAAGAAGTATAGAGATGTATGAAAAGAACAAAGATCATCTCAAGAAAGGCAAGGTGATGAAGAAACTTTTGAAAGCAAAGAAAAAAGGTGGTTTAGAAGCTTATGTCCAAGAGTTTGTAAATTAAGATGTTTATCATGCTTTGAGGTGATATCTATCAAGTAATTTCCATAGAAAAACAGCTTTCTTCGTAAGGAATAATTAATACGAAACGAGAGCATATGGAAGAAATTGATATCAACCCAGGAGAGATTAAAATAAACTTTACAACAACAACCAAAGAGAAGGTATCTCTTGCAGATTTAGGCCTCAAAAAAGAAGATCTTCAATTTGATTCTGGTCATGTACGCATGGTCTTTGATTTTGAAAATATCCAAGACTTAGAATATTTCAGTGTACCTACCTTAGAATTTTCTTACGAAGAAGAAATGGGGGAGACCCACTGGCAATGTGAGTATAATAATACAACTATAGTGGATAAGCATGACCATCATGGACGTTCTACCGTGGTTCTTTTAAACAGAAAGAAAATGCAAGACTTGGAACAAAGACATGAGAATCAATTGATTTTACATGCTGAGTTTCCAGCAGCTGTTCAATTAGATCCAAGTACATCTTTTGTGAACTTTTTCAAAGCTTAAGACAAAATAGTTAAGTACGAGAAAAAGACTACCTTTTCGAAGGTGGTCTTTTTTTGTGACTGAGATTTTTCCCTTGGATAATAGCGTGCTTGGTCATGCACCTTTCCTCCTTTGATATTTAGCTAATTTCGTGGGGTAAAAGAGCTAGGTTTACCACCCTTTTCATTATCTTTGTACGCTTGTTTTAGAGGGAAGTAGGAGTTGTTTACTAAGTGTTAGCTTCTGAACCTCCAGAATTAAAGGGGAAAAATAGAAAAGCCCCCATTATTATTGAAAATTAGAGGATGAAGAATATACGTAACTTTTGTATTATCGCGCACATTGACCATGGTAAGAGTACTTTGGCCGATAGGTTATTGCAAACCACAGGTACCATTTCGGATAGAGAAATGACCAACCAAGCGTT
Organism: Lishizhenia tianjinensis; assembly: GCF_900116425.1. Lineage (GTDB taxonomy): Bacteria > Bacteroidota > Bacteroidia > Flavobacteriales_D > Crocinitomicaceae > Lishizhenia > Lishizhenia tianjinensis. The sequence continues at coordinate 248,733 of NZ_FPAS01000002.1, forward strand.
AGATGATATGGATTTAGAGCGTGAGAGAGGGATTACCATCAAGAGTCACGCAATACAAATGAATTACAACTATAAGGGAGAAGACTACGTGTTGAACCTTATAGATACTCCAGGTCACGTTGACTTCTCTTATGAAGTATCACGTTCTATTGCAGCTTGTGAAGGAGCTTTATTGATTGTTGATGCTTCTCAAGGTATTGAAGCACAAACCATCTCTAACCTTTACTTGGCTTTAGAGCACGATTTAGAGATCATTCCTATCTTGAATAAAATGGACTTACCAGGTGCACAACCTGAGGAAGTAACCGATCAAATTGTTGAATTGATTGGGTGTGATCCTTCTGATGTTATTCCGGCTTCAGGTAAAACTGGTTTAGGAGTAGATCAAATTTTAGAAGCGATTATCGAGCGTATTAAGGCACCTGAAGGAGATCCAAATGCTCCACTACAGGCCATGATTTTCGACTCTGTATTTAACCCATTTAGAGGAATTATAGCGTACTACCGTATCATGAACGGAAGTATCAAAAAAGGAGAAAGAATTAAGTTCTTCAATACAGGTAAAAACTACATCGCAGATGAGGTTGGGGTGTTGAAAATGGATTTATCTCCGAAAAAAGAAGTGGGTACTGGAGATGTTGGTTACATCATTTCTGGTATTAAAGCAGCGAATGAAGTTAAAGTGGGAGATACCATTACTTCATTAGAAAACCCTACTGATAAAGCCATCAAAGGTTTCGAAGATGTGAAGCCTATGGTATTCGCGGGTATTTATCCGGTAGATACAGATGATTTTGAAGAGTTGCGTTACTCTATGGAGAAATTGCAATTGAACGATTCATCTTTGGTATTTGAGCCAGAATCTTCTGCAGCTTTAGGTTTCGGTTTCCGTTGTGGATTCTTAGGAATGTTACACATGGAGATTATTCAAGAGCGTTTAGAAAGAGAGTTTAACATGACAGTAATTACTACTGTTCCTAACGTATCTTACTACTCGTACATGAAGAAAAATCCAGAGCAGCGTATGATCGTGAACAACCCTTCTGAATTGCCAGATCCAGCGGCAATGGATAGAATTGAAGAACCGTTCATCAAAGCTCAGGTAATTACAAAATCAGAATACATTGGTCAGGTAATGACCCTTTGTATAGAGAAACGTGGTGAATTACAAAACCAGGTTTACTTAACACAAGATAGAGTAGAGATTACTTTCGAAATGCCTTTGGCAGAGATTGTATTCGACTTCTACGATAGATTGAAATCAGTATCTAGAGGTTACGCTTCTTTCGATTATTTCCCAATTGGATACAAAGAGTCTGATCTAATTAAATTAGATATCTTATTGAACCACGAACAAGTGGATGCTTTATCTGCCTTGGTTCACCGTTCAAATGCTTTCGATTTAGGAAAGAAAATTTGTTTGAAGTTGAAAGAATTGATTCCACGTCAACAGTTCGAAATTCCTATTCAGGCAGCAATTGGTGCTAAAGTAGTAGCGCGTGAAACAATCAAAGCCTTAAGAAAAGACGTTACCGCGAAGTGTTACGGTGGAGATATCTCAAGAAAGCGTAAATTGTTAGAAAAGCAAAAGGCAGGTAAGAAACGTATGCGTCAGGTAGGTAAAGTAGAAGTGCCACAAGAAGCATTCTTAGCCGTATTGAAATTGAACGATTAAGCGCAATATAAACAGAAGAAGAATGAGTGAAGAAAAAAGAACAGAGTTAGAAAAACTTGGAGAGTTTGGTTTAATTGACCAGTTGACGAAGAATTTTAAAACTACTCAAACATCAACTGTTTACGGTGTTGGAGACGATGCCGCTGTGTTGGAGAAAAACGACAAAGAGTTTACCTTAATCTCTACGGATACTTTGGTAGAAGGTGTGCACTTTAACATGATGTACATGCCTTTGAAACACTTGGGGTACAAGTCTGTAGTGGTGAATTTGTCTGACATCTACGCCATGAATGGTACGCCAGAGCAAATCACAGTGAGTTTGGCGGTTTCTAATCGTTTCCCAGCAGAGGCTTTGGAAGAGATTTATGAAGGAATTCGCTTAGCGTGCGACATGTACAATGTTGATTTGGTAGGAGGAGATACAACTTCTTCGCTTTCTGGATTGATGATAAGTATCACAGCAATAGGTTCTGTAGCCAAAGATAAAGTGGTGTACAGAAACGGTGCAAAAGAGAATGATCTTTTGGTAGTGAGTGGTGATTTAGGAGGTGCTTTTATGGGACTTCAAGTTTTGGAAAGAGAGAAAGAGGTCTACAAAGCAAATCCTAATATTCAACCAGACTTGGATGGTTTTGACTACTTGTTGGAGCGTCAATTGAAGCCAGAAGCACGTAAAGATGTCATTAAATTCTTAGAAGAATTGGAAGTGAAACCTACTTCTATGATAGATATTTCTGATGGTTTGGCTTCTGAGATCATGCACTTGTGTAAAGCGAGTAAAGTAGGATGTAACGTTTACGATGAGAAAATTCCTATCGATGCGAAGGTGAGTACAACAGCCATAGACTTTAACGTAGACCCTGCTACTGCAGCATTGAACGGAGGTGAGGATTATGAATTGTTGTTTACCGTTGCACAAGCCGATTACGACAAGATCAAAGGTAATCCGCACATGACAGTGATTGGTCACATGACCGATGCCAATGCAGGAACTTACTTTATCGATAAACAAGGAGCAACCATAGAGTTAAAGGCTCAGGGTTGGAACCACTTTAAGAAAGACTAAAAGCAAAGTAATTATACAAGGAGCCCGGCAGTAATGTTGGGCTTTTTTTTGGGTATTCCCCCGATTTATCATCGGGGTCGCGTCATCCATTATACTCCTCTCCCGATGAGAAATCGGGATCCGGGGTGCCATTTCTACCGCTAATACTTGGTTCTCTGTAAATAATCTAAAATTATGGTGAGGATTAGATAGATTCCTTCTATTTTTAAGGTGAAATTTTAGCTTATGAAAACACTTAGAATCACACTTCTTGCATCATTAGTAGCCTTGTCATTTACACAATGTAACAAAGCGAGCAGATGTAAGGGAGAGGTTTGTACACAAGAATTAGGTGCAAATGAAATTGCAGGAGATATTACGGAAGCACAGGGAACTTTTACCTTAAACTATAAAGCCGTAGCAAGCGGTGGGGATTTTACTGGCGGTATGGAAGCTGACTTTTACGTTAGTAAGAAAAATCAACTGGTAGTCGCTGCAGATAGCAGATGTGTTACTTTGGAAGGGCCATACAAAGTAAGTAGCAATGAAGTTACTTTTAAAGATGATTGTGAGTACCACTGCTCTTTTAAAGTAAAAAGAACAGGGAGTGAACTCACGAAAGTAACAGTGCTCAATTCTGTTGGAGAAATTTTAGGGGTGTTTGAATAACACCCTTTTTTTATGCAATTAATTTGTTGTAGACCTCTTTTCTAATTTGAGGCATGGGTTTGTTTTTCAATTTTGAATTGATCCAACTCTCGAAATCAAAATATTCCAAGGCACTTTTTTCAAAATCATCATTCTTAATTTCTTCGATTTCTACCAATACTTTTTCCAATAATTGATGTTCTTGGAACTTGTCTGTACTCTTGGCAATTTTGTTCAAGTATTTCAAGAAAATGGTTTCAAATTTAAAGCTTCTATTGCGCGACTTTAAGAACCTTTGGGTATTCTTTATAGCATAGGGCAATAAGTCTTGATGTTTAAGCTCTAAATGTATCATTAAGTCCACAATTTGTACAAAGGCATTCAAGTCTTCTTTCTGGTCGAGTTCTCCATCGTTCAAAATGGCATTAATCCATTCTAGTGCCTTGTGGTATTGTTCCAAGCTAAAATATGCTACACCTAACTTAAAGCTCAGGTGAGACTTGCGCAAAGGAGAAATTTTATTTCCGTAATTATCCAAACCTGCCTTAATACCCTCTGCCAAACCTATGGCTTCCTCAAACTTACCTTGGTGTATCAATAAGGTAAGTTCTATACTGTTTACACTACTAAAAAGTTTAATTTCTAAGTCGCGTGTTAAGTCTATTTTGTAAACCTTAGGGAAAGTTTTTAATTCCTTTAAATGATCTATGGCTTTTTTGTAATTACCAAGTTTACTTTCTATATAAATTATGTTCGAAAGTGTCGAGAAGTAAACGTTGGGTTCTTGCTTTATCCTGCTCGGGTTGGCTTTGTATTGTTCTATGATCTTATGCAAATGATGCAGTGACTTCTCCATGTTATTGGCAGCAAAGTACGAGGCACTGTATATATGATGCGTAAGGTAATCCGAATCGAATGAATGGGCTTCTTTAGACGAGGCTGAGGTTAATGCAGCGGTCAGTTTGTTGTATCGCTCCAATTCTTCTGTCGACCTTGCTTTTCCCTTGTTGTTAAGGAGTAAGAAAAGTTCACTTTTTACTTTCCAAAGTTGAGAATAGTGGTTGAGCTTGTCTAAATACTCCTGATCTTGTTTTTGTGTCTTTTCTAAATCCGTAGAGTCTATGTTGTGGTAACCTTCCGTTTCTACTAACTTTTTGTACCTGTTGTTTATCTCAACCAATAGGCCGTATCTATCATGCTTTTTAGCCAAACGTTCCGCACTCAATAACTGTTTCTTACAGTGTTTGTACAAGCTCTTTTTATACAAGATTTCTGCGCCATGTAAGAGTCTGTATATACTAGCATCCACAGAAGAGGTACTGTGGTAGGCATCCAAAGCTTTCATAATGGCTTCGTATAACCTGTTCTTTGTAATAGAAAATTTATTGAGGAAACTTTCTCCTTCAAAATGCTTGAAGAGGGCTGATTCGTCGTATACGTCTTGAGATTCTATATAATCAAATAAAGTGATATAGTTGTTTTGATCTCCTATGGTGTGGCGGCTTGATATTATTTTAAAATATCTTTTCTCTGATTTAGTCAAGCTCTTAATAAGCTCATGTATACTATTTGAAGCAGTTTTAGACATATTAACTAATTGAGGTATTATAAGTTTTAACGCGGTCCAGAACCTAGGTTTACCGGTTCTTTTCTCTGATTAACCTCTAATTTATAGGAAATTAGCCTTGTGTAGCTTTGTGAATTTTTAAGTGGTAGATATTATTGATTAAAGTGTGGAGCAAAAAAAATCCCGACTCTGAGGAATCGGGACTTTTACTATATTTTAAAATTCTAATTTTTAGAATTCAAAGCTTCTAAATCTTCTTCTGATTCTACATCAGTTTCATCTTCATCGTTGTCTGGATCTGTAATGTTGTCTTCATCATTATTTGATGCTCCTGGAATTGCATCCTCATCAGCTGCACCACGTGTAGACATCATTACTTCTTGACTATCATTAGGTAGGATAACTTCTTTCTGACATGCCGTAGCAGCCATTAATAAAAGTGCGAATATGAATATTAATTTTTTCATTTTTACAGTCCTTTGATAAGAAAACTTGAATCAAATATACAATCTTAATCCGGAACCGACAAATTATTGTTATCAATTCTTATCCAAACGCTAGTTCCTTTGATTGTACCGTCATTTTCGTTGATTTGCTGTGGTCCTTTTAATTCTATATTTCTTTCCGTCAACTTTTTAAGGATTTCAATTCGCTTAGAGGTTATCTCCATTCCATGAGAATTATGATCTCCATCAAAACTCACTTTATTTACTTTGCTAACATCTATACCAACACCATTATCGAAAATTTCTACCACAAAACTAGTTTCCTGTTTTTTTATACTTACGTGTATATGTCCTTGATCATCGTGTCTGGGCAATACTCCATGAATAATACTGTTTTCAACAAAGGGTTGTAGCAGCATGGCCGGAACATCTATAGATTCTAAATCAATTCCTTCTTCAATTTCTATGCTGTAATCAAATTTATCGGTGAAACGCATGCGCTCTAAATCCATGTATAGCTTTAGCCTTTCCATTTCATCAGCAAGCTTTACTAAACCGTTCTTTTCATGCGAACTATCTAAGTTTTTACGAATCAATTTTGCAAACCTGGTAAGAAACCTATTGGCACTTAGTTTATCGTTGGCATTGATGTAGTACTGTATAGAGTTTAAGGAGTTGAAAATGAAATGGCGGTTCATACTTGCGTTAAGAGATTGTTGCTCTAAACGCGCCAATTTTGTTCGTGATTCTAATTGTTCCTCATATTGTTTTCGTGCAATTTTTTTCTTAATGCGCACATTGTTGGCGTACAATATGGCAAGCACTATAGAAATGAGTATCAAAATGATGGTAGTAATGAACCACGTTGTGAAATAGTAGGGTTTTAAAATTTTAAATTGAAAAGATTTTACCTCGCTTTCTTGTCCATTGATGCTTTTAGCTTTGATCAGTAAGGTGTATTCTCCAAAATTTAAGTTGGGAAAAGTAATGGTTGATGCGGCATCCAAAGGCGTCCATTTTAAAGAGTCTTCCGATACTAATTGATAAGCAAATTCTACGCCCTTTGGGTTGGAGTAAAACAGCCCGTCTAGTTTAATATTAATGCCATTGAGTTTGTACGGTAACTCTAAATTAACAGGTAGGCCTAAAGGGGTAAGAGAATCACAATATTGCGTAATGTCCTTGTCTGTTTTTGTCAATTTAATTTCACTGATTTGTACCACAGGGCGCGCTTGAGTGAAAACAGCATCCTCCTTGTTTAAATCGAGTTTCATTAAACCACTTGCAGTTCCAAACCAGAGTTGCTTTTTACTGTCCACATAAACCGCATTAATGTTGGCTTCCAAATCAATAAGTCCTTCGTTTAAGCCATAGTGCTTGATTTCATGTGAGTAGATGTTGTACCTGTATAACCCGTTGTTTGTACCTATGTAAATGTAGTGTTTGTAAGCTTCGATGAAGAAAGTGAAACTGGCTCCTTTGTTCTTATCGAGTTCTATTTCCAATAAGGAGTCGCCTTGAAGTAGGAACAAGCCTTGTTCTGCACCTAGCCAAATATCGTTGTTGTCGTCTTTGCGTATGGAGGTGAAGGAATAATCCTCTTTGCGCAAAATTTCATGGGCCACCTTTCCCTGAATATTGTAAAGGCTCTTTTTTCCTAAGACATAGATATCATCTCCAATTTGGGTAAATCCTTTTACATTCAGGTTGTTTTCAATCAGGGATGAATCAATATATACACTGTCGTTTACAATCCTAGAAAAACCATCCTTACCACCCGCTAAAACGGTAGAGTTATCGGCCAGTAAATACAGAGCAGTAATCTTAGCACTGGGCAATTGATTGTTGCCGTAGTATCGCTTCCAAAAATCTTCCGATTTATCGTGCCAATAAACACCTTTATTTGTGCCGAAGAAGATATCACCGTTCTCACGTTCAACAGATGACCAAACAAATCCATCACCTATGGGAAGAAAGGATGTTGTGGTATCGTCTATCCAATGGGTGAGCTCGGCGTCAAAGGTGGAGAAGAAATATTCACCACTTTTTGTTTCTAAAATAGAGAGTATTAAGTCGGAGGAGAGGCGCTCGTTCTTTTTAAAATAGGTAAAGGCCTCACCCGAGAATCGGAGCAATCCCTTCCCACTGCTTCCCAGCCAAAGGTTGTCTTCCCTGTCTATGTATACGGCATTAATATCAGGTGTTTCGAGTCCGTTTTTTTCCGTGAATTTTATACTTTGCTCCGTAGTTAAATTGATTTGTGTTACCCCCGAAGGTGAGTAGCACCACAACTTATTGTTTTTAAAAAGTACACCCCTAAATTTGATGTTGGAGCTGTAAATGCTTTTTAAATCGGAATTCTTGTATTGGTAAATGTGACCGTTGTAGGCCGATAGATACAGCGTGTTTTGACTCTTAGAAATTCCTGTAAAAGAAATTTTTGTATCGTAGATAAGCGTATCTAGATTTTCATCCTTTTGGAGTGAAAAAAGTCCTCTACGAGCCGCTAAATACAATTCATCTTCTAAAACAATAAGGTCTCTAATATACTGTGGACCTTTGTCTATTTTTTGAATTTGAAAATCTACAATCTTAAATAGACCTCCACCATTTGTGGCTACATAAATTTGTTGGTTGAATTTCTGTATGGAAGTAACCTTGGATGTTTTTGCATCCTGGGGTAGGGAGAGTTGTATGAATTTTCTGTTTACTCCTATGCTTATACCTCCTTCATGACCAACATAGAGTTTATCATCTATGAACTCTATAAAAGAGATTCTGTTGTTAAATAAACCATTGTCTGAGGTATAGGTCTCGAACTTAATACCGTTGAATTTTGCCAATCCACCAAAGGTTCCTACCCAAATATATCCATCTTTATCTTGGGTGATGTCAAAAACCTGGGATTGAGGTAGTCCCTCAGAAGCACTGTACTTTAAGTAACTGTAGTTCTGTGCAAGGGTGGTTAAGGTGAAACTACAACAGAGAAGAAGAAAACAGAGGTATTTCATTAATGTTTCCCTTTCAATAATTTTAAGAAAGCTGAGACTCTGTTTCGGGCCACGGGTAAATGTTTACCGTCTTTTAATACTGCTGTATGACCGTCTTCATTTAAATATTCTACCAACTCATTTAAATTGATGATGTAAGACTTATGTACCCTGTAGAATTTGTCTGGATTCAAGATCTCCTCGTAAATCTTTAATGTACGTGTGTCTAAATATCTTTTCCCGTTGGTGAAGTAAATGGTTGTACAGTTTCCACTCGCTTCTAAGTAAGAAATGGTATCGTCTTCTACTATTTTTAAGCCTTTGGTATGACTAATAGCCAGTCTGTTATTGAATTGATTTGAGTGTATTTGATTGGATAGATTTTTAATCGTGTCGTAGTAAGTGTCCATACCCTCTGGAGTCGACTTATAAAGTTTTGCAGACTCAGCTACTTTTTCAACGGCGCTACGTAAATCGTCAATATCTATAGGCTTTAACAAATAATGAATAGCATTGGCTTGGAAAGCGCGTATCGCGAAATCTTTAAAGGCAGTAACGAAAACAACTAAGAAGTCTCTATTTTCTATTTCTTCCAGAAGTTCAAAGCCCTCAGAACCGCTAGGCATTCTAATGTCTAAGAAAAGTACATCGGGTTTAAGCTCTTCTATTTTTTCTTTGGCTTCTGCTTTGTTGGCAGCTTCGCCTAAAACTTCTATTTCCGGACAAAATTCCTCGAGTAACATTACGAGGTTTTTTCTGGCCATATCTTCGTCGTCTACAATTAAAGCTTTGAGTTTTGTCATAGTTTGATTTTATGTACTAAAGATAATTTTTTTTCCTAAAAAGCTTCATTTTCACCACTAATACTGAGGATTTACCGTTTACATGAAAATCTTCACTTTTAAATCAACCGATTCATCTGCTAACAAGTTTCCACAAAATTAAACCTGCCTTATTCCTTAATTTGCACAGTGTTAGCGATACGCTTACAAAAACTATAAACGCTGTTAAAACTTAAAATTATGAAGACAACATTACGCTCTAACCCTATTAAGATCTGGATATTTAACGACAACGGGAATTAATCTTCCCGTTTTTTTATGTCTAAAAATACTGTCTCCAAACATTCTAAAACTTCATCTGGAGTTTCTATGAAAGGCATGTGGGCTGTATCAGGGATACTTAGGTACATTCCATTTACCTCCTTACACCAATCCTGTAAAGCACGGTGTTGAATCAAAACATCGTCTTCTCCATCAACACAATAAATGTTCGCTTTTTTAGCTTCCTCTAACAAGGTTGTTGCATAGTTTTCTCTGTTGCGCATGGCCAAAGTAGTATGCTGTATGGCTTCCGTTGGCAATTTCTCTGCATCGTCTATTAGGCTACGAATTTCAATATCATGATTCGAAGGGTACATAAACAATCCAGGTATAGCCTGTTGTAGAAAGCTGCGTTTTTTTGTGTTGAGCAATTCTACCAAACGCAACCTGTTTTCTTTTCTAAAGGGTGTGTCTTCAAACGGGTGACTGTTCAACAAACAAATTGAAGCGGGTGGAATTGAACTCTTTAAAAGCTCTAAACCTATGTAGCCGCCCAAACTGTGACCAAGCACAGCATATTTTGTTAGGCCTAAACTTTGAATTAGCTTAGCAACCGGTTGAGCAATAGATTGCATGTCATCTGTTAATGGATGCTCGGCCGACTTTCCATGTCCGGGCAAATCGATACTAATAAATTGGAAGCCCTCAAAACTCTGCCTGATTTCCTTCCACATGGTTTCGTCTTCTAGGAAACCGTGCAACAAAAGAACAGGATAACCGTTGCCAGTTATCCTGTAATATAAACCGTTATGTGCTAACATAATTAGTCGTTCATTATAGATTCTATTTCTTCAATCTCAATTGGAATGTCTCCCATTAAGTTCAATGGAGCTTGACCTTCTCTCACTACTAGGTCATCTTCTAAACGAATACCAATATTCTCATTCGGAATGTAAATACCAGGCTCACAAGTAAAGACCATATTTTCTTGAATAGGCTCAGTCCACAAACCTAAATCGTGCGTATCTAAACCAATGAAGTGAGAAGTACCGTGCATGAAGTATTTCTTGTAGGCTGGCCAATCTGGGTTTTCGTTTTTCACATCTGTTTGATCTAACAATCCAAGACCTAACAATTCAGATGTCATTAATTTACCAACTTCTTGGTGGTATTCTCCTAACATGGTTCCAGGAACTAACAATTGCTCTGAAGCTTTCTTCACACGTAAAACTGCATTGTACACATCTTTTTGTCTGTCTGTAAACCTTCCGTTAACTGGGAAAGTACGCGTGAGATCTGAACAGTAGTTGGCGTATTCAGCACCGAAGTCCATCAAAATCAAATCACCGTCTTTACACTCTTTGTTGTTTTCAATGTAGTGTAAAACGCAAGCGCTTTTTCCAGAAGCAATAATTGGTGTGTAGGCAAAACCTTTCGAACGACTTCTTAAGAACTCGTGCATGATTTCTGCTTCCAATTCGTATTCCATTACACCTGGCTTCAATGCTTTTAAAACTCTATGAACACCAGCTTTAGTGATGTCACACGCTCTTTGCATCAAATCCAATTCTATAGGGTGCTTCACACTTCTAATTCTGTGCATGATAGGTGCACTTTTTCTTACTTGGTGAGCAGGGAATTGAGCCACAACTTTTTTATTGAAACGCTTTTCATGTGTCTCAACTTCTGTTTTTGCTCTGGTGTGTTCGTTGGTGTTTAAGTAAATTGTATCTGCCTCAGCCATCATTTGCTTGAAGATAGTTTCAAACTCATGACGCCAGTAAACCGTTGTAATTCCAGAGGTTTCGAAAGCAGCTTCTTTCGTCAATTTCTCTCCCTCCCAAACGGCGATGTGGTCGTTGGTTTCAGTTAAGAATAATACTTCTCTAAATTTTTCTGTCTTTGCATTTGGGAAAATTACAAGGATACTATCCTCTTGGTCTACCCCTGAAAGGTGGAAAATATCTCCCGATTGTTTAAATGGTAATGTGCTGTCTGCTCCTGTAGGAAATACATCATTAGAAGTAAATACCGCTAAAGCATTTCCTTCCATATGTTGTATAAATCTTTTTCTGTTTGAAATGAAAAGTTCTTTGTCAATTCTATCGTACTTCATTGTTGTGTTTTTAAGAAAGCTCGAAGATAATAAATTGTAGGAGAATTTGTGTCCGTAAATACTTTACGATCTACTATTTCATATTTGTATCATAAACTTAAAAACGGCACAAAATGAGAGCAGTATTTCAACATGTAAAAGTAAACTACATTTTAATTGAAGACGGTGATAAGGAAGCAACAGTTGACGCTATCATCCTGCAAAATGGGGAAGAGGTGGAAACTAAATTCTTTATGAGTCTATCTGATTTAAATGTAATGTTCAATAAGTTTCAAACATTGGGAGTAGAAATTTCTTTGAGCGAAAATTTCCAAGCTTACGAAACAGATAATGGCTTTTTGTACACACTTGACATGAAAAAATACGGTTGGGAAGACGTTTGTGTGGAGGAATTAAGTTTTGATCACAGCATAAGACAAATACGCGCATAATGAAAATAATAACGAAAGTAGAAGATTTAAGTAGGTCTGAGATGATTTACATTTACCACCGTATTAGTGTGGGAAAGAGTTTGGATTTAATAGAAGTTGAAAATAATCCTTCGAAGTTCCTAGTGATGTATAAAGGCTTTAATTTAGGGTATGTATTATTGCCTTCTAGCTTGAATTTAATGGAACAGCAACTTAAAAAATTGAAGGCAAAAGTGAGTCATTTCACCAAGAAAAAATTTTTACCTATTCAAGGCTTAGATATAGAATTGAGTTATAATGAATGCTAAGTGATGGGTTTTGTTTCATCTTAAGCAACCTTTCTTATATTTATCCGTACTTTTAGTAAATCGATATTTAGAAAATTAAGAAAAATGAAATACGCATCACTTATTCTATCCCTATCTGCTTTAATGATAATTACTTCTTGTGCAAAGCCAGAAATTATTCCTGCACCGAGCAATGACATTGAGTATAGAGCTCACTTTAAAGGTTTGGTAAACGGAGCTGAAGTTGAATTTACAGAGCACGTGGAGGATTTCTTTTGTGAAACTGAAAAATATGTGGATACCATTCCAGGTATACCGAATAGTGACAGCTCTTTCTGTATTTACTACTCTCAAATCAAATCTGAGCAACAAACTATAAAACAAAGTATAGGTATAGGTTTAGGATGGTTAGAGTTTAACCCAACGATTACTTCAACGCCAGCATTAAATCAATTCAAAGAATTTTTTGAAGAAAGTTCAACTTATGATTTTGTGACTTTGGCAGAAGAGGGTGCACAAGTGGTGTATATAGATGAGACAGGGAAAGTTTGGACTTCTGGTGACGGAGGTGCTGGAGAGACTTTCGAAATAGTAGAAATGGAACAAGTTTCTGATGATACTGGAGATTATTTAATCTTCACAGCGAACTTCACTTGTCAGCTCTATTTCTATGATGCCAATGGAAATCCATCAAGTATAACGATACAAGACGCTGTCTACGAGGGAGTCTTTAAACGTTAAGATGATTATAAGTTTATATTAAAAACGACTGTTTCTTTCGAATCAGTCGTTTTTTTTTTAAATTACATTGAAATTAGACGTATGAGCAGGCAACTAAAAATAGCAATCATAGGTGATTTTAACTTTACGTTTAATTCACATCATGCGACGAATATGGCCATAGAGCATTCTGAGCGCTTGTTAGAGTTAGAGGTAAGTTATTACTGGATTAGAATCAAAGAAGCTTCTGAAATGAAAAAGAACGCTTTTTACGATTTTGATGGAATCTGGTTTGCACCTGGGGATAGCGAATCCATTTTTTATGTAACCAATATCTTACATACTGTGGTTCAACTAGAAATTCCCGTATTAATAACTGGAGAGGCATTTAAGTCATTTATAGATTTACTCATAGCCAGTTACAACCTCAACCCGAACAAAGAAAAGTTGATTTCTGAAAACTTAGTAGATGGTGATAAGTTTGAACCCATAGAAGTCTATCCCGTTTCTCCTCAACTTCAAAAGTTATATGCCGCCCATACCCGTCAAGAATTAAGTTCATCACGTTATAGCCTTTATCCTAGTCTTATTAATTACCTCAAAGATGAAGTTATTGATATAGAAGCCCTCAATCAATTTGAAGAACCTGAAATCATTTCTTTGAAGAATCATAACTTCTGTGTAGCCTCTATGTTTTGTCCGCAAATATGTAGTACACGAGAAATGCCCCACCCACTCATTACCGCCTTCTTTAATATCTCCCACCAGTTAAACGAAAAAGTTCAGCCAAAAATCGGATAGTATAAGTCCGTTAAACCGAACATTTTACCGTTAGTAGAAAAATATGCATGCAAAGGAAACTTTTTTCGTGTAAAAAGTTTCTAGTGTAATTTATGTGTGTACATTTGCAGCATGGAAGAGAAAAAATTAGAATTGATAGAACAGATTTCTAAGGTTTTCATGCATTACGGTATCAAAAGTGTAACCATGGATGACTTGGCCAACCGGTTGGGTATCTCTAAGAAAACACTCTATGTTCATTTTAAAGATAAAAAGGACATGGTGCGACAAATGGTTATTGCGAAAACTCAGCGAGACGCCGCGTTTTGTATGACAGCTAAAGAAGAGTCTGAAAATGCAATTGCGGCCTTCCTTACCATTACCTCATACGTATTAAAGAAAATTAGAGAAGTACACCCTTCTGTGTTTTTTGATATGCAGAAGTATCATAACGATGCTTGGCAAATATTGGAAGAACACAGGGTGGTTTTCATTCAACAATTATTGAAAGATAATATGGTGAGAGGAATGAAAGAAGGTATTTATCGGGATGATCTGAACCTAGAGATTATGCCGCGTTTGTTTATTGGTAGGTTCGATAGAGCTTTTGACCCCAAAACTTTTCCCCCAACTGAATTTAGTTTCGAGGAGGTTTTTAATGAAATGCTCATTTTCCACCTGCGTGGTTTAGCAAACGAAAAAGGACTTAAATATTTACAAGAACGATTAAATAAAGAAGTAAATGATTAAACAAGTAACATCTGTTGCCCTTTTGTTTATCGCTGGTTTCTTACAAGCTCAAGAAGAAAAGTCGAGCTTTAGTTTGTACGAAGCACAGAGCTATGCATTGGAGCACGCAGAAGCAGTTAAAAATGCTCAATTGGACATTGAAGCAGCCAACCAAAAAGTGGTTGAAACACGAGCTATTGGGTTACCGCAAGTGAACATGGAAGCTGGCTTCCAGAATTTTTTGAATTTACCCGTACAGGTAGTGGATGGAGCATTCATTGGTCAACCCGGAACTACAGTTTCTTTTAGGGCTGGTACGGAGTATAATGCTTCGGCTGGACTCTCTGTGAATCAGTTAATATTTGACGGTAGCTATATCGTAGGTTTACAAGTGAGTAGGTTGTACAAGGATTTTTCCGTTGCAGCTGCTGAAGTTTCTGAAGAAGAAGTGTTGTACAATGTTACCAATGCCTACCAAATGGCCTTGATAGCGCAGAAAAACTTAGGATTCGTAGATTCTTTGGTTGATGCAACCCAGAAGTTGTTTGACCAACAGAAGAATTACTACGAGCTGGGCATGATGCAAAAGGAAGATTTGGATCAGTTAGAGTTTTCTTTATTGAATGCAAAAACAAGTTTTGAAAATGCGCAAAATCAAATGAAAACGTCTATGGATTTGTTAAAAATGACTATGGCTTTTCCTTTGGATCAGAACATTGAATTAACCGATGATTTAAGCGTTTTGGTAAATCAAAGTTTCGCTTTGTCGGCAGATTTGGGAAGTATAGAAAACAACTTGAACTTACAAATGTTGGAGCGCCAGAAAACATTGAATGAGTACAATGTGAAAAACATGAAGGCCGCTAACTTGCCAAGTTTTGGAGCGTTTTTCAACCAACAATACAATGCTTATACCAATGAGTTCGATCTTTTTGCTAGTGATCAACCTTATTACGGACAAACAGTATGGGGATTAAAATTAACCATTCCTGTTTTCTCAAGTGGGTCGCGTTCGGCAAAAACAAAACAAGCCATTATAGAAGTAAAAAAGGCTGAAAATGAAATCGACCAATTAAAACGCCAATTGGAATTCCAAGAAATGAAGTTGCGCAATGATTTTTACAACGCTAAACGCATGTTGGAATTGCAAGAGAAAAATGTACAGTTGGCAAAAAGTATTTACGAAAACGCCTTGGCAAAAAAGGAGATAGGTGAAGGTAATAGCATCATCGTTTCACAAAAATACAGTCAGTTAATCAACGCACAAACACAATATGTTTCGGCTTTGGTGAACGTTCTAAACGCACGTTTGGAGATAGACAAACTTTACCACAAAATAGTTAAATAAGAAAATTACATAAGTAAGATATAGAAATGAAAAAGTTCAATTTTTTAGTAGTAGCTGTATTGGGAGTGGCGGTTGCTGCTTGTAATTCACCTATGGGTTCTTTAGATAAGTTAAAGAAAGAAAAGGCAGAATTAAAAGATAAAATTAAAGAGCTAGACGATAAGATTGCAGCCCTAGATACGGTTAAAGAATATGTTTATCCTTTGGTTGAATTTGGTGCAGCACGTACAGATAAATACGTTCATAAAATTTCAGTACAAGGAGCTGTAGAAACAGATAAAGATGCCTTGATTAATGCTGAAACTGGAGGTGTTATCCAAAGAATTTTAGTGAAAGAGGGACAAAGAGTGTCAAAAGGTCAAACTTTGGTAACCTTGGATGCTGAGATCCTAAGTAGCTCTATCAACGAAGTAAAAACATCTTTGTCTTTTGCAGAGTACATGTTAGACAAGCAGAAGCAATTGATGGAAAGAGGAGTTGGAAGTGAATTCGAATTGAAGCAAGCGGAAAATCAAGTAAACTCACTTCGTTCTAAATTAGAAACCTTGAGTGCGCAACGTAAACAAGCAAGTGTAACGGCTCCGTTTAGTGGTGTTGTGGATAGAATTTTCCCGAAAGAAGGTGAGATTGCAGGACCACAATCACCTTTAGTTCGATTGGTGAACAATAGTGAAGTTCGCATTACAGCAGATATTTCTGAAAGTCACTTAACTGCTGTGAACATCGGAACTCCTATAGAAGTTTATGTTCCTACCTTAAAGGATACCTTCAATATGGAAGTAACGGCAAAAGCAAATTACATCGAACCTACAAACAGAACCTTTAGAATTCAATCATCTTTAAAGGGTAACAAACAGTTATTACCGAATATGGTAGCTGAATTACACATTACAGATATGATTCTTGACTCTGTAATGGTGGTACCTACACAGTCTATCTTGAAAACACAACAAAACGAATCATTCTTGTACGTGGCCAACCATGAAGGAAGTGAAACCTACAATGTAAGACGTGTTTATTTAGAAGTAATCAGTGCTTTCCAAGGAGAAAGTGCTATTCGCATACTTTCAGGTGAATTAAAAGACGGTGATGTTGTTGTGGCTAAAGGAGCAAGAGGAATTACTGAAAAAGACTTGGTAAAAGAAAAGAAATAGGAAAATGGAAGATAAAAAATTTAAAGTTTTTGGATTGTCTTCTTGGGCGGTAAACAACCGTAAAACCGTTTTCCTTATTATGATGATCATCATCATCGGGGGAATGGGAGCGTACACATCTATGCCCAAAGAAAACTTTCCAGAATTACAGATACCTGAGATTTATGTGGGAATAGCCAAACCTGGTTCTTCTCCGGCATATATGTCAGAAAAAATTGCTGAAGCCATAGAAAAAGAAGTGGCTGGTATTAAGTATTTAGATGAAATGAACTCCAACTCTATACATGGGTATACCACCTTGAGTATAAAGTTCGACTTCAAAATGGAAGCTTCAGATGCCCTTACAAAAGTGAAGGATGCCATTGATAAAGCCAGATCTAAAACCGATTTCCCAGAATTGCCAGTAGAGCCAAATGTCTTTGAATTAGACCCGGCTCAGATGCCAATTATGAACATCAACTTACGTGGAGACAATCCTGTGTTGTTGAAAGAAACAGCGGAGATTTTGGAAGATATGATAGAAGATCTTCCAGAAATCAATGAGGTAGATATTCGTGGGGTTCAAGAGCAAGAAATGCGTATAGAAGTGGATCGTTTAAAGGCCGAAGCGGTAAACGTAACGCTAGACGATATTGAAAGAGCGGTTTCTTCTGAACACCAAATTATATCAGGTGGTGAAATCTTGATGGATGGATGGAGAAAAACATTGCGTATAGACGGAGAATTTGATAATGCAGAACAGTTGGCCGACATCATTGTGAAACAAGATGAGTTAATGCCTGTGCACCTGAGGGATGTTGCTGAAGTTTACTTTGGTAATGCAGATACAACCTCTTATGCAAGAGAATTTGGTGTGCCTGTAGTAATGTTGGATGTTAAAAAACAGGCGGGAGAAAACTTGTTAGATGCATCTGAGAAAATTGAAAAAATCTTAGCAGACTGTAAAGCAGATAAAACAATATCTCCAAGTATTGCTGTTTCAATTGCTAACGACCAATCGGATAAAACAAGAGATATGGTTTCTAACCTAGAAAACTCTATCATCTTCGGTATCTTGTTGGTAGTTATCGTATTGTTATTCTTCTTAGGTGGTAGAAATGCAATGTTCGTAGGGGTGGCTATTCCACTTTCTATGTTCATGTCCTTCCTTATACTTTCTGCCATGGGGGTTACCCTGAACGTAATGGTGTTATTCTCTTTAGTGCTTGCACTGGGTATGTTGGTTGATAACGGTATTGTGGTTGTAGAAAACGTTTACCGTTTCATCGATGAAGAAAAAATGGATCCTTTCAAAGCTGCTATTTACGGTGTAGGTGAGGTAGCTTGGCCTATTATTGCATCAACAGCAACCACTTTGGCAGCCTTTATTCCTTTGGCAATTTGGCCAGGTATCATGGGAGAATTTATGAAGTACTTACCGATTACTTTAATGATCGTATTAGGTTCTTCTTTATTCGTAGCCTTAGTGATTAACCCTGTGCTTACCGCACTTTATATGAAAGTGGAAGAAGAAAAACCAAACCGTAAAAAAGCATTGATTACTGCTGCAATATTCATTGTGTTAGGTATGCTTTCTATTTTTGGAGGAGCAATTGCCTTTGGTAATATATTAGCCTTGGTAGGTATAGTTATCTTGGTAAATATGTTCTTTTTTGTTCCAGGAACGAAAACCTTCCAAGAGAAATTTTTACCGCGTTTAGAAAGAATGTATAAACGATTTTTGGAGTTTGCCTTACGAGGAAAAAATCCGATTTGGTTTATTGCTGGTACCATTATGCTTTTAGTAGTTTCATTAGGTTTAGTTCAAGCTTTTCAACCAAAAGTGGTATTCTTCCCAGAAAACCAACCGAGTATGGTGCACGTGTATGTGAGTCACCCAATTGGTACGGATATTAAAGTAACCAACAGCACGGTAAGAGAGGTGGAAGCGCGCGTAAATACTTTATTACAACCTTACTTTGCAGATACGGCTGGTGTTCCAAAAGATGAGCAAATTATTCAGTCAATCATTACTCAGGTAGGAGAAGGGGCTACCAACCCTCGTGATATGTCAAGTATGGGAGCTACGCCGCACAAAGGAAAAGTTACTGTGAGTTTCGCGGAATTCCAATATAGAGATACAGTGGCTACATCTAACATCTTGAAATTAATTCAAGAAGGAATGAAGGGACAGTTTACGGCTGAAATTGAAATCAGTGTAGATAAAAACCAAGATGGTCCGCCAATGGCTCCACCGATTAACATTGAAGTTACAGGTAAAGGAGATTACAAAGATGTTATCATCGAAGCAACGAAAATTAAAAACTTCCTAGACCGTAAAGCGGTAGAGGGTGTGGATAAATTGAAGTTGAATGTAGATGCTACGCGACCAGAGATTCCTATTGTTGTGGATAGAGATAAGGTGAGAAAACTAAACTCTTCAACAACGGCAGTAGGTATGGCTATACGTAAAGCCTTGTTAGGTCAGGATATCTCAACCTATACCAAGGATGAAGAGACCTACGATATCGTTGTTCGTTTCAAGAAGGAAGACAGAGACAATTTAGATGCCTTGTTGGATCAGAAATTAATTTTTAGAAACAACAAAGGACAAATACTTAGAATTCCTATTCGAAGCCTAATTGAAGATCCAGAGGAAAATATTTCTTACACGGCTGTGGTTCGTAAAGATCAAGTTCCTATGGTTGTTATTTCTTCGAACGCGGCCGAAGGTTACAATGGTAACGAGGTAGTAGAAGAGTTGAAAGGACACATGGGTGAATACTTAGAGGAAGGTATGTTGGCCTCAGGTGTTGAATTCAAATTTACAGGTCAGCAAGATGAGCAAGCAGAAGAATTAGCCTTCTTGTCGAAAGCCTTGTTAATTGCTGTATTCTTAATCTTATTGATTATCGTAACGCAGTTTAACTCTTTCTCAACGCCAGCAATTATCTTGTTTGCGGTAGTACTTTCATTAATTGGGGTATTCCTTGGATTGGTAATTAGTGGTATGGACTTCGTAATTATCATGACCATGATTGGTATTATTGCGCTAGCAGGAGTTGTAGTAAATAATGCCATTGTATTGATAGACTACACCAACTTGCTTCGTGTGGAAAGACGTGAAGAATTAGGATTGACAGAATACGAACAATTGCCTTACAGTGAAGTTGTAAAAGCAACCGTTCGTGGTGGTGAAACAAGGTTGAGACCTGTATTGTTAACGGCAATCACAACCGTTTTAGGTTTGGTTCCTTTAGCTATTGGTTTAAATATAGATTTCGTTGGGTTGATTAACAATTACGATCCGAATATCTTTATTGGAGGTGATAACAACATTATGTTTGCTCCAATGAGTTGGACGATTATTTTTGGATTGACCTTCGCTACTTTCTTAACCTTGATTATTGTACCTGCCATGTACTTGGTATTCTACAAATTCAAGTTGTGGATTTACAAAATCTTCAAATGGAAAATGAGAAGTAATATCTAAAGCAATCAAAAGATATCAAGCCCCTGCCCTTAGGTAGGGGCTTTTTTTACGAATAATTTACAGTTGCACACGGAAAATTTAAGCTGCAATAAGTTCACAATGAATTTATTTAAACTTCATCTTAAATGCTTAAGTTTGAAGTAAACCAAAAACAATTAGTGTTATGAAAAAAATAATCATGCTAGCTGCTATCACCTTGGTAGCCGTTTCTTGTACGAAAGAACAAAGATCAGTAAACAAGTTAGAAGGTACTTGGACTTTAGACAAAATTGAAGAAAATGATGGTTCTGTAACTGTTACGGATAATGATCCAAATGGAGAAGTAACTTTTAACAAATGTAAATTAGCAAAGGATGAATTTTGTACTTATTCATCTACCATTTCATACGAGTTTAACGGGAATACTTTTGAATTTTCTGATGCTGGAGAATACAGAGTCCAAGACGATGAAATTCAATTTAGAGAAGATGCTGAAGACAATTCTTACGACGTGGCGACGATCGAAGAATTAAAAAATAAAGAATTAGTCGTTTATCAAGCAGAGGATGAAGGCTACACGAGGCTATATTACATAAAGTAATTGGTGCATATACAGTAGATGAAGTGCGGCGAGAAATCGGCGCACTTTTTTTTGCTTTAATTTTTAGCTTAAGCATTTAATTTTAAATTTGTTATGGTGCTAAAACTAAAACATGAAACTTATTAAACGCTTAACGCTCGCAATTGCTTGTGGTGTTCTCTCTGCTTTGGCCTTTGGTCAAACAACAGATTGGAGAACCTACAATTCACAAGCTCATCAAAATTTTTTCGATCTACAAGAGTCCTTCGAAGATGAATTTGGAGGCCAACCCTATATACCAGGCAAGGGAATAAAACAATTCCGCAGGTGGGAATATTATTGGGAAAGTCGTGTAAACCCTGACGGTACTTTTCCAAGTCCAGGACATGTGCTCAATGAAATGCTCATGTACAGAGCGGCACATCCACAACCAAAATCATATGTAGCGGGAAGTGGAACATGGAGTTTGGTAGGGCCAAAATCTTTGCCTACAAATTTAACCGGACAGTTAAATGGGAATGGTAGATTAACCGCCATTGCCTTTCATCCTACGGATACAAATATCATTTACGTTGGAGCTCCAGCTGGAGGTTTTTGGAAAACAACAGACCATGGAGCAACATGGACAGAGTATTCTGGTGGATTAACGCGTTTGGGAGTGTCGAGTATAGTAGTTCACCCTACCCAGCCCGATACCATTTATATAGGAACTGGAGATAGAGATGCCGGGGATGCACCAGGATATGGTGTATGGCGCTCTACGGATGGTGGAGTAACATGGGCAGCCCACAACACAGGAATGGGGAATGTTACCGTCAATGAAATCATCATGAACCCCAACCATGCAGATAGTATGTACGCGGCGGCTTCAAATCAGAAAATTTATAGAACCACAAATGGTGGAGCCACTTGGACGGCATCAACTACTTTGGGGATGAATCCAAAAGACATTGCCATACATCCAAGCAATCCAAACATCGTTTATGCCGCGGGTTCACAATTCCATAAATCTACCAATGGTGGTGCGAATTTTACACAAATTACAAGTGGAGTGCCTACAGGTGCTTCAAGGATAGCTGTTGCTGTTTCTGCGGATGAGCCCAACTGGGTCTATCTGTTAGCTGGAGATGGAAGTGGATTGATGGGGATATATAGATCTTCAAATTCTGGAGTTTCCTTCGCGGTTAGAAGTACTTCTCCAAATATCTTAGGTTACCCAACGGATGGTTCTGATACGCGTTCGCAAGCATGGTATGATTTGGTTTTGGCAGCAAACCCTTTGGACGCAGATGAAATTTATACAGGAGGAATAAATATTTGGAAGTCAACCGATGGAGGGATGACCTTAAATTGTGCTTCTTACTGGGTAGGTACACAAGGAAGTATAGATGGTGTACACGCCGATCAACACGTTTTGGAATTTTCTCCGCACAACAACATCCTATACAATGGGAATGATGGAGGTATTTATTTTACCCAAGATGATGGGGTAAATTGGACTGATATTTCGAGCGGACTCGCCATTGCTCAAATCTATAAAATTGGGGTGTCGCAACAAACCAAAGATTTGGCCATAACAGGTTTTCAAGACAATGGAACAGGTTACGCTACAGGGGCAAATGCTTTTTATACAGTTATCGGAGGAGATGGTATGGAGTGTATCATAGATCCAACCGACGATAATTTTATGTATGGAGCTTTGTACTACGGTAATATTCGTAGATCTACCAACGGTGGAAACAACTTTTCAAACATTTCTAACGCCATTTCTGAAGATGGTGCCTGGGTTACGCCTTATAAGTTAGATCCCAACAATTCGAACACGATGTTGGTGGGGATGGAAAACATGTGGAGAAGCACCAATGTGAAAACTACTGCAAGCTTTACCCAAATCAGTACTTTTTCAGGAACTCAAAAAATTAGAGATATAGCCATTGCTCCTTCTAATAGTGATGTGGTCTATGTTTCAAGAAGAGATAATAAACTTTGGAAATCTACCAATGCAACATCTGCTTCACCTACTTGGACAGATTTAGCGAGTTTGCCGATTAACAATGAACCGGCCGACATAGAAATAGACCCAACAGATCCCAACCACGTTTTTATTGCGCTCAACAATAACATTTACGAGTCGAACAACGGTGGAGCTTCTTGGGTAGACATTTCTGGAACTTTGCCTAACATCGCTTTGAATACGATAGTTATTGATCATGCAAGTTCTGTAAACGCCATGTACGTTGGAATGGATGTGGGGGTGTATTACATAGATGATAATCTAACAGACTGGGTTTCTTACCAAACCAATTTACCAAGTTGTGAGGTAACAGAATTGGAAATTCAATACGATAATGTAAACTGTGGTGGGCAGCTTTTGGCAGGTACTTACGGACAAGGTTTGTGGAAAAGTGATTTGAAAGATCCTGGAAACTTGGCTCCCGTAGCTTGTTTTACGTCAACATCAGCAACAGCTTGTGAAGGAACAGTAGTTCAATTTACAGATTTATCCAACTTTACCCCTACGAGTTGGTCGTGGAGTATTTCGCCAGCAACACATCAATATACCAATGGAACAACTGCAAGCTCGCAACATCCAGAAGTGATTTTTGGTGCTGGAACCTATACCGTGAGTTTAACAGTAACCAATGCACAAGGTACAGATGTAGAAACAAAAACGGCTTACCTCACAGTAGGGACGGCAGATTATCCGTGTGCCTACAACGAAGATTTTGAGGCTGAAACTGCATGTGCAACGACCACCAATTGTGGAGTTACCGTTTGTGGTTTAGCTTCGAATTGGGTCAATTTAACCAATGGATCTGAAGACGATATAGATTGGAGAGTAGATGCTGGAGGTACGCCTTCTGCAGGAACTGGACCAAGCGTGGATAATACTACAGGTACAGCAACGGGTAAATATGTTTACTTGGAAGCTTCGAACGGTTGTTTCCAAAACACAGCAATTCTAGAATCAAGTTGTATCAAATTAACACAGGCCTATAACTTTAGTTTTGCCTACCACATGTTTGGGACTCATATGGGAAAAATTCATGTCGATTTGTTCTACAACAACGAATGGCATGAAGATTATGTTCCAGAACTTACAGGAAATCAAGGTGACCAATGGTTGACACAAACCGTAGATTTATCAGCACATCAAGGAGAAACGGTGAAGCTAAGAATTAGAGGAAGAACAGGTTGGGATTTTGAATCAGATATTGCCATAGATGACATCATGTTTACCCCAATACTTGGAACACCAACTTTGGCAACAGCTTGTGATACCTACACCTCTCCTAGTGGAAATTACGTGTGGAATACAACTGGGATTTACACAGATACTATAACAGGAGCCGGAGGTTGTGATAGTTTGGTGGCGATAGATTTAACCGTTTTAGGAGCGGATAATACAACAGAAAACATCACTTCTTGTGGTAATTACATTTGGCCTGCAAACGGACAAATGTACACGAGTGATGGAAGTTATTCTACCACCCTTACCAATGTAAATGGATGTGATAGCGTTGCGAACCTCAATTTAACCATAAGTACCGCGGCATCTAGTACGCAGAATGAAAATGTATGTTCGTCGTACACGTGGCCATTAAATGGTTTAACCTATACCACAAGTGGAACGCATTCGGTTACGGTAACAAGTATTTCGGGTTGTGATTCAACCGTTACTTTAAACCTAACAGTGGCGCAACCTACAACGGCTACCCAACAAATTACCAATTGTGATGCGTATGTATGGCCGGTAAACGGACAAACCTATAACACTTCAGGTAATTATACAGCAGTAATTCCAAATGCTGCAGGATGTGATAGCACCATAACTTTACAGTTAACCATAAACCCAGCGGCTACCACCACACAAACAGAAATGGCCTGTGGGTCTTATGTATGGGCGGCAAATAACCAGTCTTACACGAGCTCTGGTCTTTACACGGCATCTTTACAAACCGTGAATGGTTGTGATTCTTTAGTAACACTAGATTTGCAAGTAAATCCAGCCTATAACTTTACAGAAACGGTGAATTACTGCGGAGACTATACATGGGTAGAAGATGGAAATACCTATAGCGCAACAGGTGTATATACCACAACTTACACTTCTGTGTTTGGTTGTGATTCTGTAAGAACGCTGGATCTATTTATAGAAGATGTAGACGCCGTGGTTACCCAATCAAACGATATAACCTTGAACACCTTTGCAGGCGGAAGTTTACAATACCAATGGGTAGACTGTAACAACAATTACGCACCTATTGCTGGAGAAACTGGGTCTACTTTTGTGGCAACGGCCAATGGTAGTTATGCCCTAATTGCAACCGGACAAAACTGTTCAGATACTTCTGAGTGTTTTGTAATTTCAACCATAGCTACAGATGAGGTAGATGCATTTGAATTTAACATTTACCCGAATCCAGTGAGTGATAAATTGTTCATTACCCTTCCAACAGAGCAAGGTCCGGTAACTGCACGCTTGTTCGATGCCAAAGGAGCGCTGGTAGAAAGTTTCAACTTTGAGAACGGACAAAAAATAGAAATGCTCTTTCCTTACGCAAAAGGAGTTTACACCTTAGAATTACAAGTAGACGGAAAAGTAGTTTCTGAGAAGATAATTAAACAGTAAAAGTTTTGGCTGCCTTCCGATTGGCTTTTCAAAAGCCATCGGAACCGCACCATACGCTAAACGCTTCGGCGGTAAAGTAATAAAAAGATAACGCTACATCTGGCTTCCTCTGGTCGCCCGTGTAGCGTTTTTTTTATGTACTTTCCCTCCTGCAGGGTACCGCTGCTGTTGCTTGCAGAAAAATTCTAAGCAAAAAAAGGGAGACCACCGAAGTAATCTCCCTTTCCATACGCGTTAACATATTTGGTTTTATTTTTTGGCAAGCTCGTGTTTCAAGCCTTCCCATTCTACAAGGTGCATCTTTATGCTACCTACTGCTATTTTCGCCTTTACTAAAACTGGAATTCTGTTGCCGTCATTAGTTACCCAGAACTCTACGTCTTCTTCGTTTTTAAAGTAACGTCCTTCTTGTACTACGGGTACGAACTTCATACATTCAAATTCTCCTTTTCTAATTTTTATGGTTTCTACCCCCTTGTATTTCATTTTCAAAGGCCAAAGTTCACCGTCCATAAAACAATCGAAAGTAGTTACTTGGTTCACTTTCATGTTTTCAAAATCCAAGGTTCTGGCGTGGTAGAAAGCAGAAATCATATCTTGTACGCCCAGCGGGACTTTTACAGTTTTCTCACCCGTATTTACCGTTTGCTTGTCTTGTCTAAAATCGTACTTCTGGTTAATCGTATATCCACCTTCGTTAACATCTCTTATAAACTCCCAAGGAAAAGCTCCTTCTTGGTCCATGTAACTTTGGTAAAGGTCTTCTACTTTGTAAAATGCTGTAAATGCTCCTAAAGATCTACCTTCTCCTTTCATATGGTAGAGTTTCCTACCCGTTGGAGATTTTTTTGAGGTTTCGTTTACCGTCAAGATGGCTTCACCTGCATCAACAAAACCATAACTTACTCTATATCTTAATCGTTCTCCTGCTTCAAAACTTTTGCTCTTTGCTGTGGGATATTTAACGGTAGTGGCACTTACCAAGCCCAAGCCTAAACTCAAAACGATAGCTGCACCCAATGTCCATTTCATATTTTCAAGTTTTTGTGTTCAAGGACTATAACGCAAAATCTTTGCCATTATTAATTCAAAATTTAAAAATCAAAATTCAAAAAGATTGTTGTGTGTGGGATATGATGAATTTAACCACAAAGGACACAATGCTTTTCACAGAGTGCACAGGGGACGTATTATTTTCACCTTCTTTAAATCTTTAAATAAGAGCCGCAGGCTCGTGCTTAAATTTTTAAATCCCTCAAATCATTCAAATCATTCAAATCTCTCGAATCCCTCAAATTTTAACTTTTCAAACCACCACCCACCTTTCACTCCTTTGTGTTACCTTTGCAGTCTAAAAGCAACAAAGTGGAATTAGAGAGACTGGATAAAATTTTGATCAACAGAGGTTTGGTAAGTACACGCGTAAGAGCGGAGGAATTAATCAAAGAAACAGGAGTGCTTGTGGAAGGTAAATTGCTCACCAAACCGGGTAAGAAATTTCCAGTGGATGTGAAACTAGAGTTGCTCGGACAAGAATTACAATACGTTTCTCGTGGAGCTTTGAAATTGGAGAAAGCCTTAGACTTGTGGGACATCAACCCGAAAGGGAAAAAAGTGATGGACATAGGAGCGAGTACCGGTGGTTTTACAGAGTTGGTTTTGGAACGCGGTGCAGATTTAGTATTTGCGGTTGATGTAGGTACAGATCAATTGGCCCAAAAGTTAAAAGACGATGCACGTGTTTTAAACTTGGAGAAGACCCACGTTCGCGAGTTGAACAACAAAATCATTACAGAAGAGTGCCAGCTGTGTGTGATTGATGTTTCTTTCATTTCTTTAGAAAAAGTGTTGCCTTTTTTACATGCTTTCATGCCTTCAGGTGCTGATTTGGTGGCTTTGGTAAAACCTCAATTCGAAGTAGGGAAAGACAATATCTCCAAAGGTGGAATAGTGAAGGATATGAAACTTTACCCACAAGTCATAGAAAAAGTAAAACAGGCAGCAGCCTTGAGTAATTTTATCTATCAAGATCATACAGAAAGTCCAATTCTTGGAGGGAATGGTAACCGCGAGTTTCTGATGCATTTGAAGCGCAAGTAAGAAGGCGAGGTCGTAGTGAGCGGAGTCGACTATCGATATGCCGATGTATAAAGCATAGACTATCCTCAGCCCAAATTGTCGACCAACATCATTTCCCGAACTTTTCTCTTTAGAATCATTTCAAATAAGAAAGCTTGTTTATCTTTGTACCATGGAAAAACTGGCTGTACAGAAAGGATTTAATGTAGAAGAAGTTCGTAAGGATTTCCCGATTTTACATACGAAAGTTTACGATAGAAACTTGATCTATTTAGACAACGGTGCAACGGCGCAAAAGCCTCAAGTTGTTATCGATGCGATAGATACCTTTTACGCAAAAGAAAATGCGAATATCCACCGTGGAGTTCACTTTTTGAGTCAACACTCTACAGGATTGTACGAAGAAGCTAGAAACACCATTCAGCGTTACATCAATGCTGAAAACAGTTACCAAGTTTTATTTACGAAAGGAACAACGGATAGTATTAACCTTGTTGCCTTCTCTTTTGGAGAATTGGTAAAGGAGGGGGATGAAATCATCATATCTGCAATGGAGCACCACTCGAATATTGTTCCGTGGCAAATGTTGTGTGAACGCAAAGGTGCTGTCTTGAAAGTGATTCCTATGTCAACCAAAGGTGAGTTAGATTTAGACGCCTACCAAAACATGTTAAACGAGAAAACAAAGTTGGTAAGTGTTACGCATATTTCTAACGCTTTGGGTACAGTAAATCCAGTGAAAGAAATGATAGCCCAAGCGCATGCTGTAGGAGCTAAATTCTTGGTAGATGGAGCGCAGAGTATGCAACACACTACGGTGGATGTGCAGGATTTAGATTGTGATTTCTTCGCATTTTCTGGTCATAAAGTATTTGGCCCAACAGGAGTGGGAGTGTTGTATGGAAAAGAGGATGTTTTGAATGCTATGCCACCTTACCAGGGTGGAGGTGACATGATCAAAACCGTGACTTTCGAAAAAACGACTTACAACGAATTACCGCATAAGTTTGAAGCAGGTACGCCAAACATCGTTGGAGGAATAGCTTTAGGTACTGCTTTCGAATATTTATCGACTTTTGATTTTGAGGCGGTTGAAGCATACGAAAAGGAACTTTTAGATTACGCCACAGCAGAATTGAAAAAAATTCCAGAGATAGAATTCTATGGAGAAGCAGAGAACAAGGTGAGTGTGATTTCTTTCTTGGTGAAAGGTCAACACCCTTATGATGTGGGTTCTTTGTTAGACAAATTAGGAATAGCCGTAAGAACAGGACACCACTGTGCACAACCTGTAATGGATTTCTACAGCATTCCGGGTACCATAAGAGCATCTTTTGCTTTCTACAATACCAAAGAGGAAGTGGATATTCTAATTACTGGGTTGAAGCGTGTAATTACCATGTTGAGCTAGGGTGAATTAATTCAAAGATTCAAGAATTCAATAATTCAAGCATTTTTAACTCGATAGTTCGGCTTCGCTCACCACAGCGCTCGCTCGAGAAACGCTTAGGATAAGAATGTAGTCTGAGGTAGGAAAATTTTAAATCTTCATTAATTTTGTAATATGTCAATAAAAGAGAAAGAAGAAGAGATAGTAGACGAATTCGCGATTTACTCTGATTGGATGGAGAAATACGAATACATCATAGAATTAGGGAAGGATCTTCCTTTAATTGATGAAAAGTACAAAGTAGAGGAGAAGTTAATCAAAGGTTGTCAGTCTCAAGTATGGTTGCATGCAGAGAAAGAAGGCGATGTAATGAAGTTTACAGCCGATTCTGATGCCATCATTACGAAAGGTATTATTGCGCTATTAATTCGTGTGTTAAACAATGAATCTCCGGCAGATGTTGCCAAAGCTGATTTGGCCTTTTTGCAAGAAATAGGTTTACAAGAACATTTATCGCCTACACGTGCCAATGGATTGGTTAGTATGGTGAAGAAAATGAAAATGGAAGCCATTCAAAACGCCTAAAGAAATAGAATGAATAAAAAGGTATTGATTATAGCATTAGGGGGACTCACGTCCCTCTTTTCATGTAAAAACCAAGCAGCGAGTGATGCTGTAGAACGTTACTGTAATTGTTTAAGTGAAAATGTAAACAACCCTGCTGGACGCATGGTATGTATAGATATGATGGACAGTTTGCAAGACGCATTTGCCAATCAGCCTAGAGTATTAAATCAAATTGTGGAAGAGACAGAAGACTGTCAATTAAGCTTCTAACTTTTCTAAGAAACGGTAAAGATTTTCGTTTTTACTAACTTCTGGGTTACCTAACACAACCACATTTTTACAGTTGTTGCGCTCTATCCACATTTGGAAATTCGTAACCGTAGCTGTAAGCGTACCGTTAATATCCACTTTGTGAGCAGGAATGTTGCTTTTATCTAGGGTAGAAATGATCTCTTCAGAATCTTTAGAGATGTCATGATTTTCGTGGAATAAAAGTATACCATCAACAACTTCGTGAAGTTCATCGTTTTTTCCATCCAATAGATTTACAGGGAGGTCTAGTTTGTCTGACCACTCTCTAAATGTGTTGGAAAATTCATTCTCACTTGTTATATAAAACGTCTCTATTTTCATCTCCGTAAATTTGTTAATTGCAACCAATTAGCTCTTAAGCGGGGCGCAAAAATACTGAGAATACTCAATATTCTTCTATTATTTGGGGATTATTTTTAATAAACTTTTAAGATTCTATTTTTGATAACCTAATATGGCCAAATAATCAGAGGCGTTTTGTTGCTCAGAAAAAACTTCCGTTTGCACGACTCCCATTTTGTCTCTACTGATCAAAATGTGTTTCGGTTCAGGGATCAAACAGTGCTTTAATCCTCCAAAACCACCAATGGTTTCTTGGTAAGCTCCTGTGTTAAAGAATCCTATGTATAAATCTTTATCCTTTGTAAATTTTGGTAAGTATATCGCATTAACGTGCTGTTCAGAGTTGTAGTAATCGTCACTATCACACGTTAATCCACCTAAAAGTACGCGTTCGTATTTTTCGTTCCATCCATTGATAGGTAGCATTACGAAACGCTGATTAATGGCCCATGTATCTGGTAAATTCGTCATAAACGAACTGTCTATCATGTTCCACTTCTCTCTATCGTTTTGTTGTTTTTGTGCAATGATTTTAAAGATAGCTCCACCACTTTCACCTACTGTAAAAGATCCAAATTCTGTAAAGATGTTGGGTTCTGGAATATCGTACTCCTTACAAACACTCTGTATCTGTAATAGTATTTCCTTTACCATGTAAGGATAATCGTAATCAAAAGCTAGAGATTTCTTGATTGGAAATCCTCCACCTATGTTTAAGCTATCTAAAGAAGGACAAACTTTTTTCAACTCACAGTAAACGCGTAAACTTTTGGTTAATTCGTTCCAGTAGTAGGCGTTGTCGTCTATCCCTGTGTTAATAAAGAAGTGAAGCATTTTAAGGTTCACTTTCTCATTGTCTTTAATGTTGTCTAAGTAATACGGTAAAATATCGCGGTAACGCATTCCTAAACGCGAGGTGTAGAACTCGAATTTCGGGTCTTCCTCAGAGGCGATACGTATACCTATATCTATAGTTCGGTTTACTTTTCCTACCAATCTATCCAACTCATCGGCATTGTCCATCACGGGCAACACTTTGATGCGGTTGTCGTTGATTAAACCTGCAATATTATCTATGTACTTGTCTGGCTTGTAACCATTACAAATAACTTGCGGATCGTTGGTGATTTTCCCTTTATCCAACAAGTGGTTAATAATATCTATATCGTAAGAACTTGATGTTTCCAAGTGTACATCATTCTTCAATACTTCATCCAGTACGAAAGAAAAATGCGAACTTTTGGTACAATAAGAATAATTGTAAGATCCTGTGTAACGAATCGTATTCATCGTTTCACTAAACCATCCCTTACATCTTTGAATATTGTTAGATATCTGGGGCAGATAATTGAACTTTAAAGGTGTACCATATTTAGCAATAAGTGCCATAAGGTCTATACCGTGGAACTGTAAAACATCGTCTTCTAACGCAAATTCATCTTGCGGAAAATCGAAAGTTTGTTCAATTAAATCTATGTATTTTGTTCTCATTCTAAGTTCTAAAAAAGGTGGAGTTTATCCATTACTAAGAATCCACCAACAAGTAAAATTAATACACCGAAGCCCTTTTTGAGTACACTTCCGTCTATTTTTTTTGAAAAAATTCCACCAAGGATAACACCACCTACTGTAAGTGCTGTTAAAACAAGGAGTAAGCTCCAGTCCAAACCGCCTTCGCCCATAATTTTTGGGTTGTTAAAATCTCCCATAAAAGCCACGCAAGACTGTATGGTAACTACCAACATGGATGTACTGATCGCTTTTTTGATGGGTAGTCCCATAAAGATAAGTGCGGGTACGATCAAGAATCCACCCCCAGCTCCAACAAAACCGGCTAACACGCCAACGGCAATACCCAATGCGATAACCAAAGATAGGGGTGTTTTTTTATCGTTCTCCGTAGCATCTTTACCCAAAAGCATCTTTAAAGAGGTAAACATCATTAAAACACCCAAGAGAATTACGATAACGGTATCTTTCAGCACCGTAGATTCGAAAAAATGTAATTCTTGTGGAATGTTGGGCATGATTAAACTGCGCATGAAAAATGCAGTAATGGTACTCGGTATGGCGAAGATAATTCCTTCTCGTATTGCCAATAAATTGAATTTTAAGCGCTGTAACACTCCTACTAAAGAGGACATTCCCACAATGAATAAAGAGTAAGAGGTAGAAACTTCTTCATTTACGCTAAAAAGGTAAATAAGAACAGGCATGCTTAAGATACTTCCACCGCCTCCAACTAAACCTAAAACAATACCAATTAGGATGGAGCAGAAATACCCAATAATTACAATTAAATCCATCAACTAAAAGTAGAAATATTTGTACGAGGGAACAAACTTCTGGTTAAGGCAATAAATAAAATACCAAAGATGATGGTAGCAAACAAGAGGTGAGCAACTTGTACCAAACCAGGCATGTTGAAGTGAGCCAACAATACACCTGAGAGTAATTCTATTGCCAGAATGATAAAAGCGCTGTACAAAAGTTTCGATTTTGCAGATTTGAAATTTAAATACGCCAATACGGCTAACATGACCAATACGAGCCAACTAAAGCTTCTGTGTATGTAAAAGGTCATCCCCATTTCATCGTTCCAGGCTTCTCTACCTATACCTTGCTTGGTTAACTCATCTATAAATTCTCTCACTTGCGTTCCTAGGAACATTTGTATAAAAGTGATGGCGAAACTCAAGACAATAATTCCTTTGATTGATTTAGACACTTGTAAAGCTCTGCCAGTTGGTTCACTTATTTTTCGAATGATGAGCAACTGTAAACAAATGATGACCAATGCCAAGAACATGTGAACAGTTATGGTCCATGGTACTAAATTAGTTGCAACCACAATAGAACCGAACCACGCTTGTACAGCCAGTATAATAAGGTTAATAAAACTCAAAAAGAAAAGTTTTTCCTTCCTGTATTTTAAGATGATCCAAAGAAAAACAATCAGTACTCCATTTCCTGCTAAAAAACCAAAAAGTCGGTTAGCATACTCCGTCCAAGTTTTTCTACCGTTAAAGTCTTGTTCTATCAACAGAGATTTATCGTTTCTTAGTTTGTTGGCTGTTTCTTCCATTCCCAGTGTTTCTAAGAAATTAGAAAACTTAGCCACTTTTTTTGCTCGTTTTTCAGAGTAAATATCCTTGTAATTGTCGGGTAGATTTTCATCCGTTGTAGGGGGAACCCATTGTCCAAAACATTTGGGCCAATCCGGACATCCCATTCCAGATCCTGTAATGCGCACAAAACTTCCTGCAATTACAACTAAATAAATTAATACGAGGGTTAACCAATTGAAGCGAATAAATGCCTTGCTGAAAGAATTTTTCATGCTGCAAAAATAAGTTACAAAGTTGAGTTAAAAGTGTTTTTTAGGGGAGATTACTGTTAATTTGTGACTGATATTGATCAATATTTTCAAAGGGATCTTATTTTTAGCATAAGCGAAAGTTGATGATGAAATGCAGAGTATAGGAATTATAGGATTTGGATGGTTGGGAAAACCAACTGGGGTGAGACTTAGGATAATGAATGAAAAGGTGTCGGCTATTACTTCATCGGCTAGTCGTTTGAATGAAATCGAAGCCTTAGGCATAGCTGCGGCTCACATAGATTTAAATACAGAATATTCTGCCGAGTTGTTTGATTGGCTAGAGGATAAGGACGTAATTGTTTTTGCCGTATCTCCGAGTAAGTTGGATAACTATGTGGAGGTATTAGCCAATATTGCCGCTATGTTAAGTCCTCAGCAGAAAATGGTTTTTATCAGTTCTACTTCCGTTTATGATGACAGCTTAAAGGTGGTAGACGAAACTAGTCCAACCAGTCCCTCTAAACGCTCTGGTAGTGTTTTAATTGATGCCGAAACGGTCTTGTATAAAAAATTGGGCAAGCGTTTAAGCATCTTGCGTATGGGAGGATTAGTAGGTGGAGATAGACAGCCCGCCAAATATTTCGCAGGAAAAACAGACGTAAAGGGGGGATGGCACCCAACCAACTTTATACATAAAGAAGATGCTGTGCACCTGATTTTTCATGTAATCATGTATGAATTATATGGAGAAATTATTAATGGTGTTTGCAGTAGTCATGTATTAAAAAGAGATTATTACCCCTATGCGCTAGAGATGTTAGGTAAGCCTGGGGTCACTTTCGATGAAAGCGACAAAAGCACGGCGAAAATTGTTTCGAATTATAAAAGTTTACAGTTAGGGATGTGGTATAAATATGAAAATCCTATGCAGTTTCCTGAGCTTTTATTGAGTAATAAATACGAGGATGAAGTTTAGAAGTGTATAAGTAAGTTTAGTTTCTGATTCTAAGTGGTGTTACACTGTTTAACTTTCGTTATTTTTATATTAAATAAGGACAACTAAAATTAGTTTTTAAACGTTCATTTTATTGTGAAGACTATCCTAATACTATCATGGCTACTCATTTCGAGTTTGAGTTTTGCATCGCACATTGTGGGAGGTGAAATTTACTATGATAATTTGGGAGGGAACCAGTACAGAGTCACAATCAAATTGTACAGAGATTGTTTTTCTACAGGTGCACAATTTGACAACCCGTTGCCTTTGACCATTTTTGATGGGAATGGAACCATGGTTTTAAACGTGGATGTACCTTTTCCTGGCTCTCAAGTGTTGCCCTTACAGTTTTCGAATCCCTGTATTAATCCTCCAACCAACGTTTGTGTAGAAGAAGCAATTTATCAAAAGGTGATTACGCTTCCCACCAATATCAATGGCTTTACTTTGAGTTATCAAAGGTGTTGTAGGGGGCCGAATGTTGTCAACTTATTGGTTCCTGATGATACAGGATTGACCCTAACCACTGAAATTCCAGCACCGCCGCTCGGAGCTTTAGTAAATAGTTCACCTCGATTTAATAATTTCCCGCCTTTAGTGGTATGTAACAACGATGAATTGATTTTCGATCACGCTGCAACGGATCCAGATGGTGACAGTTTAGTGTATGAATTGTGTACGCCTTTTCATGGTGGAACAAGTGCTATGCCTGTAGTGAATCCTGCCAGCGCTCCACCATACACACCTGTAAATTGGTCTGGTGGATTTTCTGCAACTCAACCTTTTGGAGGAAATAGTCCAATAAATTTAGACCCAGTAACAGGATTGCTTACAGCTAGTCCGCAAAACCTTGGGTTGTATGCCGTGGGAGTATGTGTGTATGAATATAGAAACGGGGTACAAATAGGCGTAACTAGAAGAGATTTTTTATTTAAGGTGATTAATTGTGATATCAGTTTGGAGTCCATTATCACTGAACAAGTCAATACCCCTGGTTTTGTGTCTTTTTGTGATGGGTTAACCTTTACTTTTGACAATCAAAGTTACGGTGGGTCTAATTACGAATGGGATTTTGGTGTGGCAGGTACTACTTCAGACCAAAGCACAAATTTTGAACCTACGTTTACCTTCCCCGCAGAAGGTATGTATCAAGTTACACTTATCGTAAATCCAGGTTGGGCATGTTCTGATACAACGGTAGAAACCTTCTATTTCTATGAGGAAATAACCAATACTTTCGATCAACCCGACTCAATGTGTATTACCGGGAATTTATATGATTTTGAAGGAGAAGGTCAATACTCTGGTATGGGAACGCAGTATTTATGGACCTTTGATGGTCATGCCAATGTAGATTCTGTACAAACAGAGGATGTGACGGGTGTTGTTTTTGATACAAGTGGATTTATACCTATTACCTTTCATATTGAAGAAAATGGTTGTACATCAAGTTACATCGACTCTGTATTCATTTTTATGGAGCCAACCATTAATTTTTATATAGACCCTGCCCTGCATTGTGCTCCCGCTCAAGTTTTGTTTCAAGACAGTTCCGATGCTGATGCACCCATAACTTATTTATGGACTTTTGGTGATGGACAAAGCTCTACGCACCAAAATCCCATTCACGTGTATGATAACCCTGGACTCTATGACGTAAGTTTAAATATTAAGGTTACTGAAGGTTGTATGGTGGATACCACCCTCACCAAGCCTGCTTTTATTGATGTAAAACCTTCTCCCAATTCTGCTTTCTTTGTTACACCAACAGTTACGGATATTTTTCATAACACATTTACCTTTGAAGATTTGAGTCACGAAGGAGTTGAACATTACTATTATTTTAATGACAGTGTGTTCACCAGCGATAGATTCACTACCCATATTTATCAGGAGGGCGGATACCATAGGCCGTATCAATTGTTAATCAATGAATGGGGATGTAGAGATTCAAGTTATATCTCAGTTTACATCTATCCCTTAACAACGATATATGCTCCGAATGCTTTTACACCGAACGGTAGCGGAGTAAATGATGTGTTTAAAATTGTGATTTATGATATTTCTGAATTCTCTCTTGAAATTTATAATCGTTGGGGAGAATTGATTCATGAATCCTTTGACAAGAATGTGGGTTGGGATGGTAAAAATTTACAAGGTGAAATGGTAAAGGATGGCACCTATATATGGAAAATAAAATTCACCAATTCAGAAGGTGTACGTGAAGAACAACTAGGTCATGTTAATGTACTTAAGTAGTTTGAAGTATTTTTTTAACCCAACTTTTCAAGATGTCTATGTCATATTTATTTTCATCATTCATGATACTTAAATGCTTCCCATTTTTTAGTTGAAGAAGAAGTTCGTAGCTGTAGGTATAGTTGTCGTATTCATCATAATGCACATGTCTTTTCACTCCAACAGCTTTGATTTTATCAAAAGCTATTCCTTCCTTTCCTCGAAGTATAAATTTCTTATTCCCATCAAAAATTAAAAGATTTTTGTTTTTCGCACTCTTGTGATAACCTATGGAAACAACCGAGGTAATCAGGAAAAATAAGCTTACTATCAGGATATGTATTATACTTAATTCTTCCCATGTTGTACCAATGAAACTTAGAAAAGGAAGAGCCCCAAGTATAGCAATACCGTTGGAGAGCAACAGAAAGTGAAAGGTGTTGTTTGTGAAAAAGAGTTGTTTCTTATCGGGTTGAAAGTGGGCAATGCGATTGGCGAAATGTATACGTTCTCTTTTTTCCATGAGGGGTTAAAGTCGGTTAAATTTATAACTTTTCCCGTCAATAACCATGAAGTACAGTCCCCGCTGTAAAGATGAAATGTCAATAAAAAGGGTGTCTATGTTTTTCACCACGATCGGTAGTTGCTGTTCTACAACACCTTGTGCATTTAATATTTGAATAGATTTTTTTGAAATGTTCGGCGCATTTAAGTTGATAAAATTATCTGCTGGGTTTGGGTAAAGATGTATAGTTTCTTGTTCAGTTGTAATTTCTGCAGAAACGGTTTCCAAGACGATCTGTTCACCATCTAAGGAGTTTTGAAGCAATTTGTAGTAGTAAATTCCTGAGAGTACATTCCTATCTTCAACATTGTACTGTTGTGGTGCGTAGCTGTTTCCGGCACTTGGTATTTGAGTTAATACTTCCCAGTTTTCAGAATCGGTAGATTTTTCAATGATGAATGATTCATTGTTTACTTCAGTTAACGTTTCCCAGTTTAATAAAACGTGGTTGTCAGATGCCTGGTAAGTCGCTTCAAAATAATTTAATTCAACGGCCAGAGGAGTTCCTACTCCTACAGATCCTAAAGTGATAAATTTTGTAGAATTACTTGGGAAGATACTGTCGTGTATGTTGGCTATAGTTAACATGTTTCCATTGAGCGAAAAGCTTATTCCACTCGCGGTAGAAAAGCTTTGCGCATCTGTGAAGTCACCATCGTCATCAATTAATAATCTTAAATCAGCCAGCGTAATACCACTGTTCAAGGCATAGTTTGCTAACTCAACATCTATGCTAAAACTTCCTGTGAAATTAGTGTTTTCAATTTTCCATTCGCGTTCTACTCTGCTGAAAAGTGAAGCAGGTTTTTCTATCATGGAAGCTGTTGTGGCATAAGTGGCTCCTAAATTATTTCCCGCAACTAAAAATTGTAAGGTAGATCCATTCGAGCTAAAATTACCTGTATTGCTGAAGTTATCATTTGCTAAATTTCCAATGTAGATTCTAAAGTCATCTTGTTGGGTGTGGGATTGCTTTTGTGATAAACCTGTATTTTCATCTTCACCTATTCCTATAATGTCATTGTAGTAACTAGGGTCACTGTAAACACTGTATAAATTGCTTCCATCAGATGCAATATAATTTAATAAAGGCAGACCTGTATTGTAGCCTGTATTGTCCAGAGTAATTGAATATTTTAACGCAAGATAGCTCTCAATAGTTCTAGCTTCTTGGGGATTCAAAAGATTCTCAATCCCCATAATTTCCATTATTTTTCCTTGAAAAGCACGAATGGTGTTATTCCCGTTTCCGTTACCATTTCCATTTCCATTTCCGTTCCCGTTACCATTTACAATTCCGTTTAATCCATTGTCTTTACTCTGTCTACCTATGGTGAATGGACCTTTAGAGGGACCGTTTATATTATTAAAGGCAACTGCATTGGCGTTGATGTTTGGTAAAGTAATAGTAGAAGTTGCACTTGGTATATATTCGCCTTGATAGAAAAGTCTTTGTTCCACACCAAATTCTATTTCGTAACGGATTATAACGGGTCTTGTAGCATGATTATGCTTGTGATATTTCACTGCTCCTCCATTAGAACCAGCGGTAGCCGAGTAAAAAACCGAAGTATCGGAAGAGTGGGTAAGACCGTAACCTTTGTTGGCAAAACTTCCAAAATCAAATACAAAAGCTTCCGGCTTTATCGTTTGGTCAGGTTGAACCACCACGAAGTAGGTTAAGCCAGTTGTTTGACTGAAGGGTTTATTATCCCCTAAATCTAGCTTGTCATCTATACCATCGAAATAAATACACGGGTTGAAATTTACATCAGTATTTGCTGAAGAATAATATTTAGGTGAGGTTGATGAAAGGAAGGGATTTCCAATTGCAGTCCAATTATTAGAAGAGTTGTCTCCCCAATAGACAACATTAGTATTGTTATAAGCTGGATAGGAAAACAAGCCAAAGAAACTGCCGTATACATCATCGTTGGATTTAAACCAAGTTTGACTAACAGGCATATAGTTCTGCGACATACAAAACGTACTCATGAAAAATGCTAGAAGTGTAATTAGTTTTTCCATAATTGTTTTCATTTAACTAATTATATAGTCTAAATAAAATGAGGCGTGTTGTAAAGCGCAGTAGTTCTTAGTGTTTATAAATTTTGTTTATTTGTCACAGTCATGAATTTCACTCCGTACAACTATCGTTTACTTGGCGAGTAGTTCTTGTAAACCACTTGAAATACCTATCGTTTAATTGAGGGGGTATTACTGTAAATAAGTGAGGGTGAATCACCTCAAATTGCACACTTGAAATGTTTTTCATCACTGTTATTGTGTTATTCGTCACTGTAAGTATACGTCAATTACAAGTAGTGGCAAAAAAAATCTGTCCAAATTTTCATTTTTTTCGACGAATGAATTTTTAAGTATTTTCAAAACGTATTTAAAACGTTTTACAATTTTTTGAAGGGGTAGAATGGAATTGTTTAGGGATGAATGACCTATTAAGTAAGAGGGGGTGACCGATGATTTTCAGGTTAATTCGAACTTGTTTGATTCAGTGATGTAGTTTTTATCACGTGTGTGAAATTTTAAGTAAAGCATTATATCACAAATGCTCATATTTTAGTACATCTTCATTTTAATCTTTATTTTTGTAGCCTTAAAATTCAGACGCATAGAGATGGAATATAATTTTCAGGAGATAGAACAAAAATGGAGAAAGTTTTGGGCAGAAAACAAAACTTTCAAGACAGAGGAAAACAAAGATAAAAAGAAGTTTTACGGTTTAGACATGTTCCCTTACCCTTCTGGGGCTGGGTTACACGTTGGTCACCCTCTGGGATACATTGCTTCTGATATTTTTTCTAGATACAAGCGTTTACAAGGATACAATGTTTTGCACCCTATGGGGTATGATTCTTTTGGTTTACCCGCAGAGCAATATGCCATTCAAACTGGACAACATCCGGCAATAACTACAGAGGCTAACTTAAAACGTTACCGTGAGCAGCTGGATAAAATCGGTTTTTCATTTGATTGGGATAGAGAGGTAAGAACCTCAGATCCATCTTACTACAAATGGACGCAGTGGATTTTTAAGCAGTTGTTTAACGCTTACTACGATTACGATGCCAACAAGGCGGTTGTTATTGATGAGTTGATAGCAAAGTTTGAAACAGAAGGAAACACATCTGTTAACGCTGAACACAATTGCGAAATTGAATTCACTGCTGAAGAGTGGAAAGCTTTTGATGCAAAGAAACAGAGTGACATCTTGATGGATTACCGTTTGACTTACTTGGCTGATAGCTGGGTAAACTGGTGTCCAGCATTAGGTACTGTATTGGCCAATGATGAAATCGTAAATGGAGTTTCAGAAAGAGGTGGACACCCAGTTGAGCAAAAATTAATGCGTCAATGGTCTATGCGTATTAAAGCGTATGCAGAGCGCTTGTTAACAGGATTAGAAAAAGTAGATTGGACAGATTCAATCAAAGATATACAACGTAACTGGATAGGGAAGAGTACAGGTGCTTCTGTGCGTTTCGCTTTAGAAAATGGAGCTGGAAATATCGAGGTATTTACTACGCGTCCAGATACTATTTACGGAGTGTCATTCATGGTGTTGGCTCCAGAGCACGAATTAGTAGCTCAAATCACAACGGAAGAATACAAAGAACAAGTTGAGGCATACCAAAAAGCGGCAGGTTTAAAATCAGAGCGTGATAGAATGTCTGAAACGAAAAATATTAGCGGTCAGTTCACTGGAGCTTATGCTATTCATCCTTTCTCTGGAGAAAAAATTCCAGTTTGGATAGGAGATTACGTGTTGGCTTCTTACGGAACAGGTGCTGTTATGGCCGTTCCTTGTGGAGATCAAAGAGATTACGATTTTGCAAAGCACTTCGATATAGCAATCAAAAACATCTTTGAAGATGTAGATATTTCTGAAGCGGCTTATGCAGAAAAATCAGGTACAATAGCCAATTCTGACTTCTTATCAGGTTTAGAGGTAAAAGAAGCGATGGCCAAAGCAATTGCAGCTATTGAAGAAAAAGGATTAGGGAAAGCAAAAGTGAACTACAGGTTGAGAGATGCAGTATTCTCAAGACAACGTTACTGGGGTGAACCTTTCCCTGTGTACTATGAGAACGGTATTCCGAAAATGATAGAAGATGAGTTCTTGCCGATTACTTTACCTGAGGTTGACAAGTATTTACCTACAGAGGATGGTGAGCCACCTTTAGGAAATGCCAAAACGTGGAGCTGGTGTATCAACAAGAAGATCTTGAAGGATAACGAAAAGCAGAACGGAACATGTACATGGCCTATGGAATTGAATACCATGCCAGGTTGGGCAGGTAGTTCTTGGTATTTCTTGCGTTACATGGATCCTAGCAACGAAAATGAGTTTGTTGCTAAAGACAAAGTGGATTACTGGCAAAATGTTGATTTATACATCGGTGGTGCTGAGCACGCTACAGGTCACTTGTTATATGCTCGTTTCTGGTGTAAATTCTTATACGATTTAGGATTTGTTCCTTTCGATGAGCCTTTCAAAAAAATGATTAACCAAGGAATGATCTTGGGAAGAAGTAGCTTTGTTTACCGTGTAAAGGATACCAACACTTTTGTGAGTTTTGGAAAACGTAAGGATTACCAAACAACAAGAATTCACGTAGACATCAATATAGTTGATAACGATAAGTTGGATGTTGAAGCTTTTAAAAACTGGCGACCAGAATTTGCGAATGCTGAGTTTATTTTAGAAGACGATGGGACTTATGTTTGTGGTCATGAAGTTGAAAAGATGTCAAAATCTAAATTCAACGTTCAAAACCCAGACGACTTGGTAGAGAAGTACGGAGCAGATACTTTGCGTATGTACGAAATGTTCTTAGGTCCTATCGATCAAGCAAAACCTTGGGATACAAAAGGTATCAATGGGGTACATAACTTCTTGAGAAAATTATGGCGTTTGTTCCACGATGCAGAGAACAATGTTGTTATTTCTGAAGGAGAGGCGGACAAAAAAGCCTTGAAGACTTTGCACAAAACGATCAAGAAAATACACGAAGATTTAGAGCGTTTCTCTTTCAATACAGGAGTTTCTGCATTTATGATTGCTGTAAATGAATTAACAGAGTTAAAGTGTAATAACAAAGAGATTTTAGAAAGCTTGACTATTTTATTATCTCCATACGCACCTCACATTGCCGAAGAACTTTGGACGAAATTAGGTCACGAAGCAGGAACAATCAGTTATGCAACTTTCCCAGAATTCAAGGAAGAGTACTTAGTTGAAGATGCTTTTGCATACCCCGTTAGTTTCAATGGTAAGATGAGGTTTAAAGCTGAATTACCAACTTCAATGTCGAAAGAAGACGTTGAAAAGGAAGTGTTAGCTATGGAGCAATCTCAAAAATATTTAGAAGGAAAAGCACCGAAAAAAGTGATCGTTGTACCAGGAAGAATTGTAAACATCGTGGTATAAAACACAAATTATATTTGAATTACCTCCTGTGATGATTTGAAGTTTATTCTTTAGAGAGACACAGGAGGTTTTTTCGTTTTAAAACTGACAGTTATCATTAAAAAGTACCGAAAAAGGTATACTTTTGCGAACCGATACTAAGAATTAAAACTCAACTCAAATGAAAGATTTAAAAATGACCAATCGCCTGCTTTTAGTAATGGTGATCGCTTTATGTTTTTATTTATTGAAAGTGTTGTCTTTCATTTTTGTTCCCTTAGTATTTTCTATGTTCATTGCTTTGTTGTTTTTACCATTAATGAGGTGGTTAAGAAACAAAGGAATTCCAAGAATTTTATCCATAGTAATTTCCCTTATCGTATTTGCCGGAGTTATTTATCTCGGTGTGGAAATATTCGCACTGGCTTCGCGTGAAATTAGAAATGCAGACCCAGAGTTCTTTGTAAAAGCCAAAGAGAAAATAGCTTATTTGATAACTTCAGGTCAAGAAATGTTGGGTATGGAAGTGAGTTCCAAAGAGGCAGCATTGAAAGATGTGGCAGATCAATTTAAAATCATGGATAAATTAGGTGGTGCTTTTG
Organism: Lishizhenia tianjinensis; assembly: GCF_900116425.1. Lineage (GTDB taxonomy): Bacteria > Bacteroidota > Bacteroidia > Flavobacteriales_D > Crocinitomicaceae > Lishizhenia > Lishizhenia tianjinensis. Next base: position 292,197 of record NZ_FPAS01000002.1, read on the forward strand.
GAGCTGTATCTAACTTATTGTCCATGACTTTAACTACCATATTCTTTACGGTTTTGTGGTTGGCAGAATCTATCAACGTACAAAAGCTCCTACAAGATTTCGTGATTAGAAATGAGTTTACTTCTATTAAAACCTTTATGAAAATAGAAAGCGAGCTCATCACTTTCGTAAAGGTGAAATTTTGGGTGAGTTTGTTTACAGGAATAGGATTTAGTTTGGCTTGTTTGGCCTTCGATGTAAGTTTCCCAATTTTCTGGGGATTGTTTGCTTTCTTGATCAATTTCGTACAAATGATTGGGTCTATTATATCTGTGGTTTGTTTGGCCATTTTTGCTCTAGTAGAATTAGATCCTACAGGAACTTTACTATTTTTTGTTCTGGTAATTACAGGAGTTCAAGCAGTATTCGGAGGAATAGTAGAACCTGTTATGATGGGGAAATCATTCTCCATTAACGTTATTGCCATTTTGGTTATGTTAATGTTCTGGGGCTTCATTTGGGGAATCCCAGGTATGATTATGTCCATTCCTATTACCGTATTTATTAAAATTATCTTGGATGAGTTTCCCAATACCAAGAAAATCGGAAGCTTACTTTCCGGACCAGAATTAAAGGCGCCGATTAAGTTGAAGAAATAGATTACTGAGGTAGTCCTGCCTATTGTTGCCCTAATCTTCTCTAGGAGAATTTATGATTTGATTGAATTGTGATTATCTTTGGTTTTGATAATTAACGATTTAACTACTAATGTCATATTCAGTTTTCAAACTCCTAAAGGTCCTCTTTCTTGTTTTTAGTATTATTGGTTATACTCGATATTCTATTGCTCAAAAAGGATTGATTCCCGTTGATTTAAACACTAAGGTTCTTAACGCAAATCATATTGTTAAAGGACGAGTTATAGATCAGACTTCTTTATGGGTGAAAAATAATACCAATATCGAAACCCATAATTTGGTAGAACTTACAACTCAATTTAAGGGAGATTGTGATACAAATTTGATTACCATTATTACCAAAGGTGGAACTATTGGAAATGAAAAGATAATTCATACTGCAAATCTTCAGTTAAAAGAAGGTGAACAAGGATTGTTTTTCTTGAATAATATTTCAGGAAGTTATTATCATGTTTTTTCGGAAAAACAAGGCTTTTACAAGTATGAAAAGGGAGTTGCTTTTGATGTCTTTAACCTCTCTAGTGTTACAGATCTAGAAAATGATATACGTTCGTTTCTTGGTCAACCTACCGTTATTAATTTAAACATGACCCCAAAGTCTTTAGGTCAAGGGAATAATTTCTCCTTTTACCCGAATGCAATTACCGCAGGAACGAATTCACTTATTACAATTACGGGGTCTGGTTTTGGTACCCAAGGAGTAGACTCTGTTAATTATATCTCTTTTGAAGATCCCGAATACCATGTTACTGTTTATGAACCTTTAGATTCTGTAACTGATTATTTAGTTTGGACGGACACCTTGATAAAAGCATATGTCCCAACTAAAGCGAGTACAGGGCTTATACGACTTACTTTAAATGATGTGGATTACTTCTCCACTGATAGTTTGTATGTTCCTTATTCCGTTGTGAATTGGAATGGCGAAATAATTGGTTTGGGCAATCAAAATGGAAGTGGTGGAATGAGCTGGAGTTTGAATAGTAATTTAGATTTCTATGCGAATAGCCGTTTGACGAGTGCACGAAATAAATGGAAGTGTGCAACAGGGATAAACTGGAACAATAATTTATAAGTTCATCCGCAAGCTCGTCAACACCCTATGATGGGGTGAACTTACTTACCCGTTCTACTCAATTAGGGTTTGGTGTGCTTTATAATGCTACAATTAGATATAATAATTGCGGCCAGTTGTTAGATTGTGATATAACTTTTTCATCCACTACTTTATTCACTTATACAGGAGGTATACCTTTAAATAACAAGTATGATTTTGAAACATATGCCTTGTCAGCTTTTGGTCATGGACATTGTTTGTACTGGGTAGATAATGGTCAGGATATAATGACGGGAGACTTTGATTTAGGAGAGTACAATAGGGCTATTAGTTATAACAATGAACTTGCTGGAAACCTCATTATGGCCGAAAGTTTTTCGAACGGAACTTGTTTGTATACAAATATGGTAATGGATTCTTCTGCTTATTGTGCCAATGATACACTAGTGGATGTTTTATTATTGTCCAACAGCAGCTTACATTCCAATGGTGCTTGTGCTGACTCGTCTGATTTATACCTTGATATATTAAGTTTTGGAAATGATACCGTTAATTCCATTGATTTGAAATGGCAAGTAAATGGTGGTGCGATTCAGAGTCAATCATGGTCAGGAAGCCTATTACCTTTTGATACACTATTAAATTTTTATCTGGGTCATTACGATTTTTCTGCAGATACAAACCATTATATGATATGGATAGATCAAGTAAATGGTGGAAATTTGTTCAATGGACAATTGGATACTATTATTCATCAGTTTACTACAGTTCCGTGTACACCTAATAACATAGGTGTTAATAATATCATGTATTTCGATTCCAGTCTTTGTTACTTTCAAGAGGATGTAGAAGTTGAGCTGTACAACATGGGGCCAAATACGATTAGTAATTGTTGGATATACTATAGTGTTAATGATCTTTTTGTAGATAGTGTGTTCTGGACGGGTACCCTTTTACCAGGGGAAAGTGTTTCCAATATTGTATTAGGTTCACATTCAGATTTTATTGGGATTCAGAATTTTAAAATTTGGTCAGCCATGCCAAACGGCGTGCTAGATACCTATACTCTGAATGATACAACAGAGTACTTCTACAAAGGTGAGCGATTAAGTGGTGTGTACACAGTGGGCGATTCATTGAGTGATTTTGTTAGTTTGATAGAAGCAACAAAACAACTTTCTACTTACGGGTCTTGCAGTGATGTTACTTTTAATGTGAAGTCTGGAGTTTACCTAGATGGTATTATATTGGATAAGGTTCCAGTAATCGATACAAGTCATAGTATAACTATTCAGTCATTAGCTGGGAATAAAGACAGTGTGCTAATACACTATAGTCTACCAACGTATAATAATGCTGGATTATCCTCACCAGCATTAGTGGATGTAAATTTAACGCGGCATCTGACAATTAAAGATTTAACTTTTGAATACATTCAAACTGATGCTTTTAAAAAGTTAGTTCTATTGAGGGATAGTGTAGAATTTGTCCATTTGAAAAACATAGATTTTAAAACTACAGATGTTCTAAATCAATCTTACTTTACCTATGGGGTTTACCTGTACGGGGGTGCAAATACTTCGAGTTATAATGGTGACTGTAGAAATATTTTAGTTGATGAGTGTACGTTTACCAATTTTGGTTATGGAATTTATGTAGAGAATACGGCCAATACTTTTATAAATCAAGCACCGTTAAATTTAGTTATTAAGAATTCCAAATTCTTCAATCAAAAACGATCAGCTATAAAAATTGATTATGGATCGCAGATTCAAATTGGTAACAATGAATTCTATGCCACTGATTTCGATTTTTTTGATCAGCCCCTTGTGAATTTGGAAAATGTTGATGATTTAAATTTAAATGCCAATAAGTTCAAAATTGATGGAGAGTTTAATTGCTTGAAAATTGTAGATTGTGAAGGGACAGATTCTACCGGGATTTGGATGACCAACAATATTTTTGATGCAAGGTCGGACAATTTTAACAAGGCCTTTGAGCTGGATAACTCTGAATATCTTCACTTTCTTCATAATACGGTCGTTTATCAAAATTATGATCCTAGCTATTCTTCGTCAAACTTGGTTTTTGATCTTTCTAATATCGATTCTTTCGAAGTGAAAAATAATATTTTCACCTTTAATAAGAAATTTATAAACGCCTATCAGTCTTCCCTTTCGTCTGAAGACAATTTGTTTTTTACTCCCACAAATTCAGGGTATTCTTTCGGAAGTATTAACTTCAATAGTTTTGCTGATGTCTCTGATTATCTAACTAATTCTGGTTATGATACCAATTCAATTGCTTTAAACCCCATGTTTAGCGATTCGGTTTTGTTTAAACCAACAAATGTTTTGATAAATGGAGTGGCGAATTATTTACCAAATGTTTCGCTTGATTTTAACGGAGTAGTTAGGGATACACTTAACCCCGACTTAGGAGCATTAGAGTTTGATGTATTTAACTATAATTTAGGCGTAAATAATTCGACCCTATTAGATACATCTTTATGCGTTGGTTCTAATTATAATTTTTCGATACCGGTCACCAATTTTGGTTCACAAATAGTAGATAGTTTTTTTGTGTATATCAATTATGAAAATGCATTTTATGATACGCTACAAATTCAACAAACTCTTACTCCCGGTACATCGAGCGTGGTTAATTTAGGTTTAATACCCGTGCAAAGTGGGATATTGAGTTCATTAACCATCACTTTAGTTTCACCGAATGGTCAAATAGATCAAGATGGCTCCAATAACACAGGAGAAATAGTGGTTCATTCAAGATTGTCTGGTGCGTATACCGTGGGGGATGTTAGTTCTGATTTTGACCACCTTTTGGAAGCATTGACTTACATTCAAGACTACGGTGTTTGTGGTAAAGTTGTCTTGAACCTTATTGATGGGATTCATTCCAACCAAACCAATTCACCTATAGAACTTTCACCTTTCCTTGGAATGGGTTCAGATTCCTTAATCATCCAATCCTTGGCTCAAGATTCATCAGCTGTAACTTTATTTGGGGAATTTGGGATGTTCGATTTTTACAGATTAAAAAATGTACATTTTAAGTATCTTACCTTCTTTGACCCTAGTTATAATCAGAATGGTCCAAATTTCACATTAGGTGCGTTGATGGTAAGAAACGTCCAACATTTAAGTTTTACTCAATGTACTTTTTCTGGGTTTTATAGACTATATATGTATACAGATAACTCCATCTATAGTAAATTGGACAGTGTGTTTTTTGATTCTTGTGCATTTAATAATGCTACCAGCTTAAGGGTTGGAATAACGATTTCAGCTGAGCCTAGCGGCTTTTTTAAAGTTTCTAATTCTAGATTTACGGGAGGTACTATTCAATTGGAAAAAATTGATTCATTAGTATTTTATAATTCTCAATTAAAAAACTATTCAACTACATTTAAAAACTTTAGAAAACTAGGGGTTTGGAACAATCATTTCTACAGTGCTATCTCTGTGTTGAATCAGCAAGATACAGCGTTAATCTATAATAACTTCTTCTCTTCTGATGAAAGACAGTTGAGCTTAAGTGGGAATGGATTAAAATGGGTGAGTCATAATAATTTTAGAAAAACGGGCACGTCTTTAGAAGGAATAGTATGGTTAGGTGGTAATAGTATGACTACTCAATTCCCTAATGTGAAAATTGTTAATAATATTTTCAAAGTAGACTCAGGAGGTTTTGTCTACCAAGGAGTTCTTTTTAATATTCAAGGATTGAACTGGGAGATAGATAAAAATATTTATCATCATGTAACCGATTCTTTTTCTGAGGAATACAATGTGGGGCAAGAGATATACAAAACCTATGATGAATGGAAGGCACTTGGGCTAGATCAAAATTCTTATTTTGTGAACCCTAATTATAGTTCTCTTATTGATTTACATGTTGATAATTTAGCTCAAGCAGACAGTGCTGCTGAATTGGTTGATTTTGTTTTAACTGACATTGATGGAGACCTCAGAAATCCATTATTTCCGGATATAGGGGCAGATGAGTTTGATGTAAATTATTCTACCTACAGAGATTTAGGGATAGATTCCGTTATTTCTCCTTCAATTAATTCTTGTTGGCACAACGATTCTATACATGTATTGTTGAGGAATTATTCCCAATTTACTATAGATTCATTTAAAGTTGAATTAAGGTTGTTTGGTCGACTAATAGACTCATTTTGGGTATACCAAAGTTTACCCACGCAAGCACAATATGTTTTAAAAATTAAAAAGTTTAATTTCAATACCAATACATATTACGATTTCAATGTAAATATAAGTCTCCCTAACGGTATGTACGATCATAATTCAACAAATGATGATTTGCAAGTAGAGTTTCACTACCTAAACCAATTAGAAATAGAAGAGCAGTCATTGGAAGATTGTGACGGAGGAGTAAAGCTAGCTGTACCTTTGCACCCGGACGCCAGTTATATTTGGAGTACAGGTAGTACGGATAATGCGATTAATACGAATGTTCCAGGAACATACTATTGTACCATGACCTTGTTTAATTGTACACAAACTGCAACCAAAACCCTAAATTAATATTGACCATGAAAAATCTATTGATTCAACTATTTGCGGCATTTACCTTCATTGGATATGGGCAAATATCATTGACCAAAAATTATATCGCTACAGATGGAAGCGTAATTCAGCACATTACGGGAAATTTGGAAGTTGAAGATGGAATTATTGCTGGAGTGGAACTTGTGGAAAATGGACATTCCTATCCAGTTATTAAAATTGGGTTAGATGGAGATATTGTGTGGAAGTGTACTCCAAATGAGGTGAATTATACCAGTACTATTCAAGACAGGATTAAATGGAATCTTTCCGTTTTAGACTCCTGCATATATGGAGCAGCTTATGATTATTACGGCAACAAAACGCACGTGGTAAGAATTAATAAACATTCTGGAGAATTATATTGGACTAAGACATTTGTCACCTATTATGACGCGGATATGACGCTCAGAGCTGCTGGTGACGATGAAGTTATGTTTATGGATCATTCCAGTGTTTTACGTGTTATTGATAAACAATCTGGAAATGTTGTTCAAGCTAAGAACTTTAATTCAACAGATGGAATTGCCATTATAGATAATGAAAATAATATTTATGTTTCTACCCTTGACCACTTGTATAAATTCAATGGAAATGATTTAAATACGCTTTTATGGAAGCGTGAGTATAGTATCAATAATAATGTTCGAATACGACACATGTTTTGCGATGAGGAGGATAGAATATGGGTGTTGGGAGAAGTATCATTTTTTGCAATTTCAAATGGGAACTATGGCATAGTAAATAAAGATGACGGAAGTTTAAATGTTACACAGAATGCTTATGGTTCCTACCGAATGTCAGATAGAGTGGATATTGGAGATTTTTTTTATATGTCAGCTTTGCCTTTATCAACAGGTTCAGGAACCAGTCCAATGATTGTATATGAGGTTGATAAGGAAAATTTGATGGTTACAAATTTTTATTATGAGTATATAAATTTTACTAATCCACAATCAACGCAGGGCAATGGAGAGCAAGAAGCCTTCAGTTTGGATGTAGATTGTAGTGGAAATATTTATGTAACCGGTAAGTACGATTTCTCTGTTTTGTCTCTAGGTCTATGGGGAGGGTACAAGGTGAATAAAGCAACAGGGTTAACTGAATACGAGTTTACTGTTATTAATGATTCTGTGGCAGAAGAAGACTTTAGTAAAGGGGTAGGTATGCATGTTATTAATAATGTGCCTTATGTTTTGGGTGAACTCGAAATAATTAATAACCAGTCATATAATTCGACCAGGGGATACTTGATTGTTTTAGATAGTCTTACAGGAGAGTTTCTTGTAAAAAAAGAAATCGGTGATGGAGGAAACCAAGATGTTGAGGTTTTAGATCTTGTTGATTTTGGAGGTGTATTGGTTTCATTAGTTGATTACGGAGATTCTTTAGGGTTATCGGGATATTTATCAAGCGGAACATCAATTTGGCAAGAGTCTTTAGTAGATACCTTAAAAAAGGGTGAAGGAAGTTTATGTAAAGATAATTCTGGTCTTTATGTTAGCTATGTAAAGGAGGTTACAAATGCTCAGGGTGGAGTGAGTTATTCGGCATTAAAAATAGCTCATATGAATAGTGCTACGGGACAAATTCTTAATACTGATGAGCTAATAATGAGTCAAAATGATGTGAAAATAATAGATAGTTACGCTCAAGCAGATTCAGTATATGTTTTTTATCAAAAAGGTAGTGTCGTAAATTGCGTTGTTTGGAACGCTAGCTCTTCCTTTTCAAATGAAATATTAATTGAGTCGGCCGGAAGTAATCTCAGTTATGATGGAAGCTTGAATCTAATATGTAGTGATTCTTCCTATGTCTATTACGCGGGAAGCGATAAGATTTATTCCTTGGATTTAAATTCACTTATTCTCACACAGGGAAATACTTTTGGTTTAAAGAGTAATTATGAGATTGTATTAAATAACAATGATCTTTTGGTGGTGGGAGAGAATAATCAGAATCAAGCTGTTTTCTATGAGGTGGATAAAACAACTTTGAGCCTAAACTGGGAAACAAACTATGGGGTTGGAAAACTTACCCGAATATCCATTGCAAATGATAGTACCCTAATTCTAGGTGGGGATGTGAACGATAGTATGACAGTCATTGCTGTTTCCGCAATGGATGGAAGTGTTTATTGGAATCAAAAGTATAAACATAACGGAGTGTTAAGTGAGCTCAGGGATCTACAATTGTTTAAAGACTCAACGGCGATTCTAGTAGCTGGAACCGATAATATTCATCCAACATGGACTTCAAATATAGTTTACCAAATTTATTCTGTGCAGGGAGATAGTTTATGGACATCTGTGCTGAGTTCAGAAATTGGAGCAAAATCTAAACCCAATGTTGCTACCATCCAGAATCAAGACGAAATATGGGTAGGGGGAAAAATAAATACGAGTACACTGGGTAAACATGGAGTGCTCCATAAGATTTCTCCCTCTGATCAATTGCTCCAATTAGATTGTTTTGGAGATGTTGGGGGTACGGCCTATTTAGATTCTTGTGGAATATGTGTGGGAGGTAACTCAGGTATTCTTGCCTGTATTAAAGATTGTGATAGCCTATGGGGAGGAACGGCCTTTGTTGACAGTTGTAATATATGTGCAGGAGGAGCAACAGGTGTTAGTCCAGTTCTTGATCCTCTTCTATGCGATTTGGGTATTGATAAAGATGATTTCCCCTCTCTTCAATTAATTCCAAATCCAACTCAAGGAATGGTCCGTATTGAAGGAAGGGATGATATCGAATTGAATACAAAAGTATATGATAGTAGAGGCAGTCTAGTAATTGAAGCAGGGAATAAAAGAGTTATAGATCTCACATCGTTAGCACCGGGTGTTTACAACTTTGTACTTGATGTGGAAGACGAAGTCGTACGACGAAAGATTATTAAATTTGAATAAATAAAAAAAGCCCCTCAAACTAAATTTGAGGGGCTTTTTTATTCTGATTTGCATTCCTATTGAATAGCAACACGTTTGATCTTTGTTTCCCCTCTCGTTACTTTAAATCCAGCGGCAATTAAATAATCTTCGATTTCCTTGGCTGTCATATCATAGAGTTTACCTCTATCTATCCCTTTGTTTAAAAGTGTGTAATTCAAGTATTCATCTTTCATGGTATACACTTCTCCACTTTTATTTTCTAAGTGCTTTAAGAATACGCTAAAAGGCGTGTATAAATAATAGGTGCCTTCCATCACACTGTCGTTGTGAATTGCTGTATGCGGTAAGCTATCAATGGAAAGTTCGTTTTGTACCGCAGTGTACTTTTCCCATTTTACTTGTACTCCTAAGTTCTTTTCTAATTGAGAAATAATAGCTGCAGTAGCCTCTTTCTGATTGGTAGAAGTAGCGTTGAAAACTAAATCATAGGCAGTGGTATCGCCCGAAAGATCGTTTACATAAACCTCCGACGGTAAGTTGTAGATTTCAGATATGATGGTCTTCAAGGTTGCACCGTGAAAAGTAACTTTAGCTGTATCTCCCTTAAACAGCATTTTGTTTCCGTAGTACCCAGGCGCTAAAGAAGGTCTTAACACTTGTTGTTGCAAAGCTGTTGGCATGTCTTTGTTGTCTCCATGCGCTAAAAAGTAGGCCGTTCTGTACAATGGATCTTCTCCCGCTAAATAACCTCTGTAGGGTAAAGCTTCTTTTTCAGAGGTGTTTTCTTTTTGGGCTTGTTCTAATTTTCCTTTGGCCAAAATTTCAACCAAATCTTCTTTGGTTAAGTGGTGGGTTTGGTGCACTACCTTTCCTTCAGGATTGATAACGTAGACCTGAGGAATAGCAGTTATTTTGTAGTTTTTAAAATCTTCTCTGCTTTCATTTACACCTATCCAAAAGTTGTAATTGGTATGCTTTACAAAATTTTCAACCTTTACCAACTTCTCAGTGCTGATTGCTAAAAACTGTACGTTTTGATCTTTGAATTCTGTATATAACTTGTCCATTTTTGGAAAGGAAGCTACACAAGGAGAACACCAAGTAGCCCAGAAGTCAAGCACTACGTATTTCCCCTTTAAACTCTCTAATGTTGGGTTCACCTTATCGGCTTTATTAAATACGTGATCTACATGAACCTCAGGGGCAACTGCTCCTATTTCTAATTGTGCATTTGCACTCAATGCAAAGCAAAAACCTAATATTCCTAGCAATTTTTTCATGGCCGCAAAGATGCGAAAAATGTAAGTTTTGTAGGCTTGAGAAGCTGGCGTAAAATCAGAAAGACTTGTAAAGCTATTAAGGTGCAAACGGCCGGGCCATCCATTTTAGTCCCCCTAAAAATTACCAAACAAGACTAAGGCCAGGTAGCACTTCCGCTGGTCGTACTCCCTTGCCCAATTCTTGCTAGTTACTTTTTAAGGGGCGCAGCCATTGCTGTCCCTGTTTGGGGTGTAGATTGGAAAATGGAAATTGGAGATTTTATAAGGGATTTTGCTTGTCGCTCGGTACCCAAGCTTGAGAATTTTACTGACTACCCGCAATTCTATCCTAAACAATTCAAAATTATTAAGTCAAAATTCAAAATAAAAGATGGTTAGTAGAGAGTTTTACTGACTACCCGCTATTCTATCCCGTCGAGGATTCAAAGATTAAAAGTCAATATTCAAAAACTAAAGAGCTTACTAAAATTCGTAGCAATTCACCAAGAAGTCACGTAAAGGTCCCTCAAATCTTTCAAATTCACTGACTACCCGCAATTCTATCCCAAGTAGATTAGAAATTAGAAATTGGATATTTGAAATTCCAGTTTAGATATAAGGTCGCTCGAAGTTTTCGAATTTAAAGGGTGTGAATTCAATAAAAAAAGTGATACACTTCTTTGCGCATCACTTTCTTAGATTTTTATTGTAGACTCAAGTCCCAGTCTTTAAAGACCGGTTCGTAGCCTTGTTGTTTTATGACTTCTATGAAGGTTTCCGTTGAACGTTTATCATCAATTTCGAATTGTTCTAGGTTTACCTCTGGGTTGGCATATCCTCCAGGGTCTGTTTTAGAATCGGCAGAGATACTCGTGATTCCCAACTTTATAATATTGTTTCTAAAGGTTTCCGACTCTCGGGTTGACATACTTAACTCTACCTCTTGATTAAATATTCTGTAGGCACATATGAGTTGTACTAATTCTCTATCTGTCATAACCGATTTCAACTCAATTCCTCCTGCACATGGTCTTAAACGCGGGAAGGAAATGGAATATTTAGTTTTCCAATAAGTACGTTCTAAGTAATCTAAATGAGCGGCGCAATAGAAAGTATCTGTTCTCCAATCTTCTAAACCGAAAAGTACTCCGAGTCCCATTTTGTGGATGCCTGCTTTTCCTAATCTATCGTGGGTATCCACACGGTAATCAAAATTCGACTTTTTCCCTTTAGGGTGATGGATTTTATAATCGTCCTTGTGGTAAGTTTCTTGATAAACCAATACCGTATTAAGACCTGCAGCAATTAACTTTTCATAATCTTCTTGGTCGAGCGGTTGCACTTCCATGGCAATATGAGAAAAGTAAGGTTTGATCAGTTCAATTGCATTTAAGAAATAATCCACCCCCACTGTTTTGTTGGCTTCACCAGTAACAATAAGAATGTGATCGTACCCCATGGATTTGATGATTTTAACTTCAGCTAAAATCTCTTCATCTGTTAAGGTTTTTCTGTCGATTTTTACATCTAAACTAAACCCACAGTAGGTACAAATGTTCTGGCATTCATTCGAAAGGTACATAGGGATGTACATTTGAATGGTTTTCCCAAAACGCTCTTGGGTAAGCTTCTGACTCAAAGCTGCCATTTGCTCTAGATAAGGTGCGGCAGCAGGAGAAATCAAGGCTTTGAAATCTTCTAAATCACGCTTTGGTTTGCTTAAAGCACGTTCAACATCCTGTGCGGTTTTGTTATAAATACTCGCCTTTGTGCTGTCCCAATCTATCTTGTTAACTTCTTCTTTGAACATAGCTCCCTTTCTTTTTAATTAATCCGCTAAAAAACTAGTCAATGGACTACTTGCTACAGCTGTGTTTTGTATTCCACCTAGTTTTGCTTCGTATGCCATTCTTCCTGCCTCTACTGCTTGTTTAAAAGCAATGGCCATTTTAACAGGATCACCTGCAACAGCAATTGCCGTATTCACCAAAACAGCGTCAGCTCCAAGTTCCATAGCCTCAGCTGCATGAGACGGTGCACCCAAACCTGCATCAACAATAATGGGAACCCTTGATTGATCCACAATGATCTCAATGAAATCACGTGTTCTCACCCCTTTGTTTGAACCAATAGGTGCTCCCAAAGGCATGACAGCTGCAGTACCTGCATCTTCTAAATGCTTACACAAAACTGGGTCTGCATGTATGTAAGGTAGAACGATGAAACCTTTTTTGGCCAATTCTTCTGTAGCTTTTAAAGTTTCAATAGGATCTGGCATTAAATATTTTGGATCAGGGTGAATTTCCAATTTCACCAAGTTCGTTTCCAAAGCTTCTCTGGCCAATTCTGCTGCAAAGACTGCTTCTTTCGCATTTCTTACTCCCGATGTATTCGGTAGTAAATTAAATTGTTTATGGTTCAAATGACGTAAAATTCCGTCGTTTTCGTTTTGAACATCCACTCTTTTTAAAGCAACTGTTACCAATTCAGAACCACTTGCCAAAAGTGCTTCTTCCATCAATTGGTTACTACTGAATTTACCTGTTCCAGTAAATAAGCGCGACTGAATTTCTATATCTCCTAATTTCATATTCCTTAAATTATTGGTGATGTTTCTTTGGCATTTTGTTCAACAAGATCTACAATTTCTTCTATAGATTCAAGGTCAAAATTGGCCTTGTGTATGAGTCCCGATAAAGCAATTCCGTACACTCCTGTTTGCATAATACCTTTTACATCTTCTTTTTCTATTCCACCTATAGCGAAAATTGGTGTATCTATATGTTGAGTTTTTAAACGTTCGATGCAAGAAGCATAGCCTCGTAGTCCCAAAGCTGGACTCAATTTGTCTTTATCTTTGGTAGTCGTAAAGGTATAAGGACCTAAACCGATGTAGTCTAAAATAGCCGTGTTATAAGCTAAAATGTCATCGTAAGCATTGGCAGTTGCGCCAACTATTTTTTGATCCCCCAAGAAATTACGCACCACCTCATGAGCTTCATCTTCTTTACCTATATGGGCTCCATCTACATTGGCTTTGATGGCAAAACTGTAGTGATCATTAACCGTAAGTAAAACTCCAAGGGATTTACATTTTTCGGCTATGCGAATTAACGTCTCTGTAAAAAATGAAGTATAATCTGATCCAGGATGACGCGCTTCGAAATGATTTTTCTTAATGCGAAGTTGTACCCATTTGATTCCGCCTTTAGCCAATCTGTCTATCCAGCTTAAATCGCTGAAATTCTCATCGGGATGTGTAATGTATTGAATGCGCGGTAACATAATTTCCTACAAATAATAAGGGGGATTCTTCTAGAAAAAGTGCCGCAGAAAACCTTGGGGTACCAAGTGACTGTGAACTTTTTCCCTACGTCAGCCTTAACTGCCTCAGGTTCGAAGAGTATTTCTCAGAATTTCACTAAAAATTAGTAAAAGACACCCCTAAAAGTTTGATACAAAGGTAGGAGTTGTTTTGGAGATAGCAAAGGGTTGAGGGATTCAAAAAAATAAAGATTTGAGAAATTGAATTTTTGTCGGAAAGGGGCATGCCTTTTTCTGACTACCCGCAATTCTATCCCAAATAGAAATTTGATATTGGAAATTGGAGATTTGAAATTAAGTGATACTCATATGTTAACTATAAATGCTGGAATTCTCCAATTTTGAATTTTATTTTTTGAACTTTGAATTCTCACTGGGATAGAATTGCGGGTAGTCAATGAAATTAGTTTGATTTTTAGAAAGTTGTCGTTTAAACAACTCGTTTTCAATTCTTTTTCTTGGTTCCTAATAAAATCTGTAACTTTGCCCCCTCAAATACAAAGACTTTGGCAAAAATACGCGACATAGATTTAGGAGATTTTCCTTTGTTATTGGCACCCATGGAGGACGTGAGTGATCCGCCCTTTAGAGCTTTATGTAAAAAGAATGGGGCTGATTTGATGTACACAGAATTTATTTCTTCTGAAGGATTGATTCGTGATGCGGTGAAAAGTGTAAAGAAACTGGATATTTTTGAATACGAACGTCCGGTTGGGATACAGATTTTTGGGTACGACATAGAAAGTATGAAGCGTGCGACAGAAATTACAGAGCAAACCAACCCAGATATTATCGATATCAACTACGGATGTCCGGTAAAGAAGGTGGCGTGTAAAGGAGCTGGAGCAGGTATTTTGCAAGACATTCCTAAGATGGTTAGAATGACGGAGGAAATTGTGAAAACAACCAAACTTCCTGTAACCGTTAAAACCCGTTTGGGATGGGATGACAACTCTAAGCACATTGTTGAAGTAGCTGAGCGTTTGCAAGATGTAGGAATAGAAGCAATTTCTATACACGGAAGAACGCGTAAGCAAATGTACAAGGGTGAGGCAGACTGGAGTTTGATTGCAGAGGTGAAAAATAACTCAAGAATGCACATTCCTGTTTTCGGAAACGGAGATATAGATTCACCAGAAAAGGCTGTAGAATACAAAAACAAGTTTGGTGTTGATGGTATAATGATAGGTAGAGCAAGTATAGGATATCCATGGATATTTAATGAAATTAAGCACTACCAGAAGACCGGACAACACTTGCCAAAACCGACGATTAAAGAAAGAGTAGCTGTTACACGTGAGCACTTAGAGATGAGTATCAAATGGAAAGGTGAAACATTAGGTATCGCAGAAATGAAACGTCACTATACGAATTATTTCAAAGGTATACCTCACTTTAAAGATTACAGAACTAAGTTGGTGACTTCTTTTAATTTGGAAGAAATTAGAGCCATTTTGGAAGAAGTTGAAGTGAAGTTTTCTGGTGTAGAGACTTTAGTTTAGCTTCTCAAAAAGGGATAGGAGCGGCAGTTTTTGACGTAGAAAGACATATGAAACTTAATAGAGAAGGGCGCCCAGAGGTAGCCCTTTTGTATTTTAGTTGAATGGCTTTTTAGGTTGAAAGCTACAGCGGAAAGCCCGGTGAAAAACGGAGTTTTTTATTTTGCCACCATCCACTCTTCGTACCACATTTGAAACATCAAAAGGTACCACATCTTGAAATCGAGTTCTTTTTTACCTGCGTAAAAGTCGCGTTTCATTTTCTCTACTACTTTCCAATTAAAGTAGCCTTGCTGACTAATTTTTTCTTCGGATATATAATGATTGACGTGTTCTTTTAGCTCTTTCCACATCCATTCGGCAATAGGAATAGCAAAACCTTGTTTGGGTCTTTCCATCATTTCTTTTGGAAGATAGTCGTGTACAATTTCTTTTAAAATGTGCTTTTTGGTTCCCTTATGGTATTTAAATTCGTCTGGTAACTGGGCTGCATATTCCGCAATACGATGATCTAACAGCGGTTCTCTGCCTTCTATGCTGGCAAACATGGTAGCTCTATCTACTTTTGTAAGGATGTCGTCAACCAAATAGGTTTGGAAATCGATAGCCTGCATGTAGGCCAAAGGAGAAAAATGAATTTTTGACAACTCGTTGCTCGTGTACAAAGTATCCAAAGGTTTTATATGGGTTTTCATCAATTTGCTTACCTGAGCATCTGTAAACTGCTGACTCAAACTTAGCATGATAGCTTCGGCATTTGGATTGCGAAGTATACCCTTCATTTTCTCATAACGATTGTGGAAGTTGTATTTATGCTTGAAGTAAGGGAGAGCGTTGGAGGGGATGAGATCCATTACACCAGCCATAGCTTTACCTGCTATTTGAGGAAGTTTTTCCAATTTGGGCAGCATTTTGAGCAGATAGTCGTAACGGTTATAACCCGCAAATATCTCGTCGCCACCGTCTGCGCTCAGGGCTACGGTAACTTTTTCACTTGCCATTTTACTGACCAACATTGTTGGTAAAGCACTGCTATCCGCAAAAGGTTCATCATAATGATAAGGTATTTTTTGAATTAAAGCTAAGGCTTCATTCGCTGTACATTGAAATTCGTGATGATCCGTGCCTAAATAATTTGCTACCTCGTTTGCAAAAGGCGCTTCGTTGAGTCCTATATCGGGAACGCCTATGGTAAAAGTCTTAAGTTGCTGCGTATTATTGGCTTGTAAAATAGAAGTGACAGCCGCCGAGTCATAACCTCCACTTAAGAAAATTCCTACAGGAACATCAGAGCGCATTCTATAATGAAAGGCAGAAGTCAATAAACTTTTCGTCTCCTCTTTGGCTTGTTCAAAAGAAATATTCTTCTTGGGTTTGTTGTAGTAATCGTAAATGTTCCAATACTTTCTCTGAATCAGTTTTTTTGTATTAATATCGAGCATGAAATACTCCCCGGCTCCTAGTTTTCTAATATTTTTAAAGATAGAATGTGGGGATGGAATGTTTCCGTACTGCATATAAGCAGCCAAACTGTTCAGGTCAATTTCCTTTTCAAAATCGGGGTGTTTGTGAAACACTTTAAGCTCTGAAGCAAAGAGGAATAGGTTTTCTTTTTGGTAAATGAAAAATGGTTTTACTCCAGCTCTATCGCGAGCAGCAAAGATGTGTTGCTTGTTTTCATCATAGATTACGAAGGCAAACATACCAATGAACTTATCCAAGCATTTTTCACCCCATTGCTGGTAGGCGTGAAGTAAAGTTTCTGTGTCGGAATGAGTGTTGAACAAATGTCCCAGCCTTATTAACTCTTTGTTGATCTCCTCGAAATTGTAGATTTCTCCGTTAAAGATGAGTGTGAGATGACCAAATTTCATAGGTTGTTTCCCTGCATCTGAGAGATCCAGAATGGAAAGTCGTTTATGACCCAGTCCCAAACAAAACGCTTCTTTTTGAACTAACTCAAACCCTTCACCGTCTGGTCCACGGTGGTGGAGGGTACGGGTCATGGCTTGAAGGGTGTTCAAGGAAGAAGTTTTGGTGTAATCAAGAAAAGCAGCGATACCACACATATGAGGGTAAATATAGGGGATGAGGGGGAGAATTGATGGGTGGTATTAAACTTTTTCGATCAAAATTTACTGACTACCCGCAATTCTATCCTTTGTCATTAATAACTGATAAACGAAAACTTTGAATTTGGGTGTCAATGAGTGCCTATTGTTGTACTTGAAACAATATTCATCCATGACTCCTTGCATGAAAACGATAGAGACATTATGATAAATCCCCCTAAGTTCTTTAATGAAGTTGGTTTTTAATTTTTGCTCCCATGTTTTCTTAATTTTCGCTCCGTTTAGAACTATAAATTCCTTGTTTAAAGTAGTGGGTTTTGAAACGTTTTCAGCAAAAAGTTTTTTATACCTATAATTTGGATTGAGAAGTCTATGGGACTTCAATTTAAATACTTCTTTGACATCATTTGACGAAAGTGTTAACCGGATTCTGTCATAATTTTTAAAGGGTTGTTTTAGGATTTGCAAATCAATATTTTGTGGAATTCCCGGGAGATCAATTATGCTCTCTGTTTCACGTTTTTCAAAGTGTAGAAGTGTTTTAGGTTGGTCTAATAACTGTTTGTTTATCTGTCCCATTTCAAGACGTAATTTTTTTACAGCATAAGCAAGCGTATCGTAGCGAGTTTGTCTCGATTTTCGTAGAAGGTTCAATACAGAATCTGTCTTTTTTCCTTGTGTTATTAGGTAGATAATTTCTAGCCAATCTCTTAATTGAAGGTTACTGTCTCTCATGAAAGAAACAGATTTTATACTGATGATTTTCTTACACTTCGGACACCTCCATGATTTAAGGTGCATGTAGAATTTAAGTGAATGGTGCTTGCATTTTGGACAACATTTAACTCTGTACTGAAAGATTTCTTTGAAAAAAAGTACTGCATTTTCTTCGCGGTTATAGCGACCGTAAAATTCTGATTGATTCATGATTTTTAGTGTTAGGTTGATAGTATAAAAGTTACGACTTTTTAGCCATATATAAAAAAGGGATAGAATTGCGGGTAGTCAGTAAATATTCCTACAATCTTGAAATTTCTTTGACTTCCAACTCCACATTCCGTTAAAATTCATTCTCTTTCCGCATTTATCAACCCTTCCACTACCATCACCTCATTTTTATGACTTATCTTTGCAAATTGTTAAAACAAGTAGTACATAATTGTATTTAAAAGAGTTATCAAATGAGTCTTATTGAACTTTCAGACCAAGAGATTCAGCGTAGAGAAACGTTGAAAAAATTGAGGGATTTGGGAATTGACCCATATCCTGCAGCACTGTACCCTGTGACGCACAAATCTTCTGAGATAAAGAACAATTACAAGGAAGGTGAAAAGGTTGTAATCGCGGGTAGATTAATGCGTCGAAAGGTTCAAGGTAAGGCCTCTTTTGGTGAGTTGCAAGATGCTGACGGAAGAATTCAAGTGTACTTTAACCGTGATGAAATTTGTCCGGGAGAAGATAAAAGCTTGTACAACGATGTTTTTAAAAAGTTGTTGGATTTAGGTGATTTCGTTGGTGTTGAGGGAGAAGTATTTAAAACACAAGTGGGAGAGACAACAGTTTCTGTTAAAAACTTTACTTTGTTAAGTAAGTCTTTGAAACCACTGCCACTTCCAAAAACGGATGCAGAAGGTAAGGTACACGACGCTTTTACAGATCCTGAATTGCGTTACCGCCAGCGCTATGTTGATTTAACAGTAAATCCACATGTCAAAGAAATTTTCGTGAAGCGTACAAAGTTGTTTACAGCGATGCGTAACTTCTTTAATGATGCTGGATACATGGAAGTTGAAACGCCTGTTTTACAGTCAATACCAGGTGGAGCGGCAGCGCGTCCGTTTATTACGCACCACAATGCACTGGATATTCCATTGTACATGCGTATCGCCAACGAATTGTACTTGAAGCGTTTAATTTGTGGTGGATTTGATGGTGTTTACGAGTTCTCTAAAAACTTCAGAAATGAAGGGATGGATAGAACGCATAACCCTGAGTTTACGGCTATGGAAATCTATGTTTCATACAAAGATTACAACTGGATGATGGATTTCACAGAGCGTTTGTTAGAACACTGTGCAATTGCTGTGAACGGAACTACTGAAGCTACTTTTGGAGAGCATAAGATAGATTTCAAAGCACCTTATAAGCGTGTAACTATGCGACAATCTATTATCGATTTTACAGGGTTCGACATCAAAGGTAAAACGGAAGATGAGTTAAGAGAAGCATGTAAATCAATGGGAATTGCCGTTGACGATACAATGGGTGTTGGTAAATTAATCGATGAGATTTTCGGAGAGAAATGTGAAGGAAACTACATCCAACCAACGTTCATTACAGATTACCCAAAAGAAATGTCTCCACTGTGTAAAGAGCACAGAGAAGATCCAAGTCTTACTGAGCGTTTTGAGTTGATGGTGTGTGGTAAAGAAATTGCGAATGCATATTCAGAATTGAACGACCCTATCGACCAAAGAGAGCGTTTTGAAGATCAAGTACGTTTGGCGCAAAAAGGAGATGATGAAGCTACAGAATTCATTGATCAAGACTTCTTAAGAGCGCTAGAATATGGTATGCCGCCAACATCAGGATTAGGAATTGGTATGGATAGGTTGATTATGTTCTTAACCAATAACCCGGCAATTCAAGAAGTGTTGTTCTTCCCGCAAATGAGACCTGAGGTTTTTGGAGCAAAGAAGGGACCAGAGTTGAATGAGAACGAAAAGTTAATCTTTGATCTATTGGCTAAAGCTCAGAAAATGGATTTAAATGAGTTGAAAGAACAAACTGGTTTATCGAACAAGCAGTGGGATAAAGGAGTGAAAGGTTTGGCAAAACATGGTTTAACGAAAGTTACAAAAGAGGAAGATCAATTAACGATAGAATTGGTTTAATTCTAAAAAGATATAAAGCAAAGTCCGATACGTAAGTGTCGGACTTTTTTTATGCTTCTTCCTTGGCAAACGGCCGGGCTAACCATTATAGTCACCAATAGCTAGTTTAAGTCGCAATTTGCCCCACAATCACTTCCCCTGGTCGTAATTGTAGTGCATTGCTTACTAAAAACTAGCCATTGGTGAGCTGCCATTATTATCCCTGTTTGAGAAGCTTTTACATTTTTATTTATTGACTACCCGCAATTCTATCCCACCATGAATTTAAAATTCAAAGATTAAAAATTTAAAACTCATGACACCCTTGTTTTTCTGGTGTTTAGATGTAATAGTGAAATTTTAAATATCCAATTTTCAAGATCAAATTTAGACTTAGGATAGGATTGCGGGTAGTCAATGGTTCTATGTTTTTTTAATCCATAAATCTTGCTACTTGCGAGAATCCACATTTTTTATTCAATAAAGGCGCCTTAACTTTATACCAATCAAAATCATAAAAAACCTAACCATGAAAACGCTAAACATTGTAACCGTCTTAATTTTTTCCATTTTGTTGGTGAGTTGTGCTACCACACCAGAATTTAACAAGAGAAAATATACGAAAGGAAGATTTCGAATTCCACACAATTTGAAAAAGCACAATGCAAAATCAGATGAAAAGGACGAATTGAATATCATCCATGAAATCAAAAGAGAGGAAAACGGTTCTAAGGATTTGAAAATTCTTCATTCATCCAAAAAAACGACAATACCCAATAAAACAGAACAAAGGAAGAGAGAGGTCGAATTTACTGTTGAAGGTGTTACTGATGCTAAAAGAGAAGCACGTAGAATAGAATTTGAAAAGGATAGTAAAAAGAAAGTTTCTAGTAAAGAAGATGTAATTTCCGAATTAATTAATGAATTGAATGACTCAGAAGAACCTCAAAAAAATAAAACGGAATCAAGAGCAAACTTAGCTTTGGTGTTCGGGTTGTTAAGTTGGGCAGGCTTCTTTTATCCATTGTTTTTTCTTTTCAGTTTTGTTGGATTCATTTTTGGAATTTTCACACTGACGGCCACAGATTATACAAAGAAGGATAGAAATAGAGCTCTTTTTGGTATAGTCACTTTTATCCTGTTAACCTTAGTTTTTTCCTTCTTTCTTATAAAGTTACTTTGGATTGATGCCTTCTTTATTTTTTAACTGAAGAATACTCGAACAGGGTAAGGCTCTCATATCGATTAACAACTAAATTTTTGAAACACAACGCTGTGATTTAATTGCAGCTAAATACCTAACTGTCATGAAACTACTTAATATTATAGCTTTAATGGTTACGACTATGCTTATCATAAGTTGTGCTACAACACCAGATTTTAATAAGAGAAGGTATACGAAGGGCAAATTTCGTATACCGCATACCCTAAAAAAGTATAAGGGCGAAAAAGAAAAAGTAATCATCCCAATCAAGGATATTGAAAAAGTACCTGCCTTCAGTACAGATTCTATCTATGAATATCAATATTCAAGGGGGAAGGAGATAGAAGAGGCTACCGTGAATAAAGAATATACAATCCGAGGTAGTAGTAATTATAACACGGCCTTAAGTGAAAATAATCAACCTGCTGAAGTCACTTTAGATGTATATGAAGAGGAGGAACCTCAACCTGAAATTATTGTTGCAAATAATGATGATAGTTTATTTGTTGAAATGACCGATGAGGAAGTTTCTGCAGCATTATCGGCAGAGAAAAAGGCAAAAGCGGGTTTAATACTAACAATAATTGGAGGAATATTACTCTTTGGTATTTTTACAACCTTACTTGGCTTCCTCATCATGTTTATAGGATTGATTTTTTCCATTTGCTCGTTAGTTTCAACTTATAACACTCGAGAGGGAAGAAGAAAAGCATGGGCAAGCATGATACTATTTTTTGTTTTCCCCATACTCGCCTCAGGGTTAATAATTATCTCTTTTCTGCTCTTCTTTTAATCATATTTCCTCCAAACTACTCAGCGCTTGATCTATGCTTGTAATATCGGTGTAGATCAGTCTGAGTTTGTCGTTCTTCTCACTCATTTTAACTCCTTTAGGAGCTTTTTGGATGTAGTTCAAAATACGTGTAAAGTGTGCACTTTGGAAATACATGCTTTGTGGATTGGAAATGAAATAGCCTATCATTTTACCTGATTTCAAGACCAATTTTTCAAAACCAATTTCTTTAGCCGTCCACCTTAATTTCATGGATTGCATCAATTCTTCTACTTCAGAAGGGATAGGGCCAAACCTATCTTTTAATCTCTCTTTAAATGCATCTAAACTTTGCTGATTCTCCAAGTTATCGAGCTCTTGATACAAGGCCAAACGCTCTGCAACGTTGTTTACATAATCGTCTGGGATACGGATTTCCATGTCCGTTTCTAATTGGGTTTCTTTCACAAACTGATTGAAATCATCCGTATTTCTTTCCTCAAAAAGTTGTTTGAATTCACTTTCTCTTAATTCTTCTATGGCTTCATTCAAGATCTTCTGATACATATCGAATCCTATATCTGAAATGAATCCACTCTGCTCTCCACCCAGTAGATTTCCTGCCCCACGTATGTCTAAATCTTTCATGGCAATGTTGAAACCTGAACCTAAATCTGAGAACTGTACCAAAGCTTCCAATCGTTTTCTAGCTTCGGAAGTCATCATGTCAAACCTCGGTGCTATCAAATAACAGAATCCTTTTTTATTCGATCGACCTACACGACCTCTTAATTGGTGAAGGTCACTCAATCCAAAGTTATTGGCATTGTTGATAATTATGGTATTGGCATTTGAAATATCAATTCCTGATTCAATGATGGTTGTTGCAAGCAAGACGTCGTATTCTCCTTCTATGAAATCCATCATGATTTTTTCCAACTCTTTTCCTTCCATTTGTCCGTGACCAATGGCGACGCGTACACCTGGACAAAGTCGTTGAATCATTCCAGAGATTTCTTTGATGTTGGCCAATCGGTTGTGTACGAAATATACTTGTCCACCACGACTCACCTCATAAGCAATAGCATCTCTGATTTGTTCTTCGTTGAACTGAATCACTTCCGTTAATACCGGTTGACGGTTTGGGGGAGGTGTATTGATAATACTTAAATCTCGCGCTCCCATTAAAGAGAATTGAAGGGTTCTTGGAATAGGTGTAGCTGTTAGTGTTAACGTATCTACTGTAGCTTTTAAAGTTTTTAATTTGTCTTTAACAGCCACACCAAACTTTTGCTCCTCATCAATAATCATTAGTCCGAGATCCTTAAACTTCACACTTTTTCCGACGATTTTATGGGTTCCTACTAAAATGTCTACTTTACCCTCAGCAAGATTCTTTAAGGTCTCGTTGTTCTGTTTGGTAGATTTAAATCTGTTGATATAATCTACCGTAACTGGAAAATCTTTTAATCGATCTCTAAAACTTCTGTAGTGTTGTAAAGACAGAATTGTAGTGGGTACCAAAACAGCCACTTGCTTACCATCTGTTGCCGCTTTGAACGCTGCACGAATGGCAATTTCTGTTTTACCAAATCCAACATCTCCACAGACCAATCTATCCATTGGAGTTTCTTTCTCCATATCTTCTTTTACAGCTTCAGTCGCTTTTAATTGATCGGGAGTATCTTCATAAATAAAGGAGGCCTCTAACTCATTTTGTAAATAAGTGTCGGGTGAGTATGCAAATCCAACTTGTGATTTTCTTTTCGCGTATAATTGAATCAAATCGAAGGCAATTTCCTTGATCTTCTTCTTGGTTTTCTTCTTTAAATTGGCCCAAGCTTGCGTTCCTAATTTATTCATTTTAGGAACCGTTCCATCCTTACCGGTAAACTTAGAAATACGGTGTAAGGAGTGAATACTTACGTACAACACATCATTGTCTTTATAAACCAAACGAATAGCTTCTTGAGGCTTTCCATTAACATCTATGGTTTGCAAACCCGAGAATTGACCAACACCATGGTCGATGTGTGTTACATAATCTCCCTTCTGAAGGTTGTACACTTCTTTAAGCGTTAACGCTTGTTTGGCCTGTCTAAAACCTTCTTTTAATCTAAATCTATGGAAACGCTCAAAGATTTGGTGGTCTGTATAACAGGTGAGTTTTAAATCAGGAGAAATGAATCCTTCATGCAATGCAAAATTCATCGATGAGAATTCAACTTCACCACCTATATCCTTAAAAATATCATGTAAACGCTCAATTTGTTTAGGCTGGTTAGAGAAAATCAAATTCGTAAAGTTGACTTTCTTTCTCGCTATTAAATCTTCACGTAGTAATTCAAAGTTTTTATTGAAGGCAGGGTGAGGTTGGAATTTGAAATCAACACTGTCATCTGCTTGAAAATGATAATCAGGTCCAAATTCTATGGATGAGAAGTTTTCAAGTTGTTTGGTCCATTCAGCTTTGTGTAAGAATAGTTCACTTGGTTTTCCTCTTTTTACAGGTGAATCAGCTAATTCTGTGTAGATTTTAGTCGCTTTGTCATGCTCTGCTTTGAGTGTGCTTTCCACCATTTTATTGGACGCCAACCATAGAGTGGAGTGTTCGCCAACGTATTCTAAAATACTTCCATTCATTTCCTCCATTAAGCTGCCCTGGACATTTGGAATGATGGAGAAAAACTCATGAGCGTGTATGGAAAGTTGAGACACGGGGTCAAAGGTTCTAATGGTGTCTACTTCATCGCCGAAAAACTCAACTCGGAAAGGATAGTCATTAGAAAAAGAATAGATATCAACGATTCCTCCTCTTACAGAAAATTGCCCGGGCTCATAAACGAAATCAACGATTTCAAATCCATATTCATGAAGTACTTCTGTTAAAAAATCTATAGAATACTCTTTTCCTTTTTCAATTTTGAAGGTATTCTCTGATAATCTTTTTTTCGTAGGGATTTTTTCAACTAATGCTTTGGGATAGGTGATGATCCAAGTGTTCGTCCCCTTGTTTACCTTGTCCAAAACTTCAGCTCTAGCTACAACGTTGGCATTGTCGGTAGACTCCAATTGGTACGGTGTTCTGTAAGAAGCGGGGTAGAACAAAATATGGGTTGCATCTGGATATAATCCCTGTAAATCGTTTAAAAAGTAAGCAGCTTTTTCTTTGTCTTCTAAGATGAATAGGTGGTGTCCTGGAACCTGACTTGCCATCGCTCCTGCCAAGATTGACTTTGAAGAGCCTATCAATCCTTTCCAATGTATTCTACTGCCTACATATTGTAATTTGTCTGCAGTAGTTTGTAGTTGAGGAGAATTTGTAAAGTGCTCTTTAAAGGTCTTGATATCCATCTTAAAAATAAATTTGGGTTTCCCCGTAATGCTTGTAAAACGATTGGGCCTCAAATATAAGAAGTAAAAAGAGAAAGCTTAAGACACGTGGTTTACAAGATGATTTTTTGTGAAGGAATCAAAGAATTGTAAAAAGAACTATTTTTTCTTGATTGGTCGCATAATTGCCAGGTAGAACATCCCTTTAAAATAAGGGGTTTTCTATCGAATCATGAGAGGGGTAGTGACTAATTCATGTATTAGTTTTAAGAATATCTAAAATTTCAATAAAGTTTTATTGTGAAAGATTGGCTGGAGATTTAGTAATTTCAGCTGTTTTAGCTTTTGGCAAACATGCGACTAATCAAGGTTTGAAATTCAAAAAAATCCAAAACTCAATTCAATAATCACGCATTATTCTCCTTAGTTAATTCCCTGTAAACTTGTCAATCTATGGTAAAACCCTTCTTTTTGCAACAACTCTTCATGCGTACCACGCTCTACAATTTCACCTTTATTCAACACCAAAATTACATCCGCATTTTTAATGGTACTTAGGCGGTGAGCAATGACCAATGAAGTTCTATTTTGCATTAATTTGTTTAATGCATCCTGAACTTGTTTTTCACTTTCTGTATCCAAAGCAGAAGTTGCCTCATCCAAAATCATGATAGGTGGATTCTTTAATACTGCTCGAGCTATACTTACACGTTGTTTTTGTCCTCCAGAAAGTTTATTACCGCGTTCTCCAATGTTGGTGTCGTAACCATCTTCTAACTCCATGATGAAATTGTGTGCATTGGCAATTTTAGCAGCTTCAATTATCTCTTCACGGGTTGCATTTGGCATACCAAAGGCAATGTTGCTAGCCACGGTATCGTTGAACAGTATAGATTCCTGACTCACAATACCAATTTGAGCTCTTAAATCTTCTAAAGTAAATTCTCTGATATCGGTTTGGTCGAAAAGTATTTGGCCAGACTTAACATCGTAAAAGCGGGGAAGCAAATCCGCTAACGTAGATTTTCCACTTCCAGATTCTCCAACCAAGGCAACAGTTTTACCTTTTTGTATATCAAAAGAGACCTGCTTGATTACTTCTTCATCCTTGTAAGCAAAGGAAATATTATCAAATCGAATTTTATCATTCAATCCTTCCATCTTCTTTGGAGAGGTCGGATCCATAATTTTTTCATTGGTGTTCAGCGTTTCATCAATTCTATCTTGGGAGGCCTTTGCTTTATTCATATTACCTATGTTCTTAGCTACAGCTTGTATAGGCACCAATAATTGAGAGAAGACGATGATGAATCCCATAAATTCTTCACCGGTAAACCCATCCTGTCCTGTTCCATCCAAAATCATGTTTCCACCGAACCAAACTATACCTATCATTACAGCGGCTCCTAAAAATTCATTTAAAGGAGAACTCAAGTCTTTCTTTCTAAAGGTTTTGGTGATCAATTTTTGATGGCGCAAGTTAATTGCCGCAAATTTTTCTACGGCTTTTCCAGTGGCGTTAAATCCTTTCACGATTCTAATTCCTCCCAAATATTCATCCAGGAAAGAAAATAGAACTCCCATTTGTTCTTGACCTTGTTTAGCGGTACGTTTTAAACTTTTGGCAATTCTTGAAATGACCAAAGCAGAAAGTGGAAGTAGAATAAAAGAGAAGAGTGTAAGTCCGGGACTCCAGTAAATTAAAACAGAAACGGTGATGATTATCGAAATCGGATCTCTAAACAACAACTCCAACATGGCAACAACCGCAATTTCAATTTCATTAACGTCGGCGTTCATTCTTGCCATTAAATCTCCTTTTTTCTCTTCGGTGAAAAAGGACATCGGTAGGCGCATAGATTTATTGAACAGTGCATCTCTATAATCTCTAACTACGGCCATACGCAATTGAGACTGGTTGTAAATGGCGATATAACGAAATAGGTTCTTTAAGAAAAAGGCAGCTAACACAGAGCAACAAACAAAAAATAGAGCTTCCTTCGGACCTCTATCTACCATACTTTGCATAAAAAACTTGTAAGCGTCTTTTACATATTCTACAAATGCAATAGGGTTGGTTGCTTCTAAAACGGGTTCACTTACGCGTGTAATTTCCTCATCTCCTTTGGGGAAAATAAGTTGTAAAAAAGGTACAAAAAGAACCAAAGAAACTAAGTTGAAAATAACGTATAATAAGTTGGAAAATATCGTGATTAATGCAAGGGCTTTATACTTAAATGTGGCCTTGTATATTTTGAATAACTGCTTCATAATCTCTTGCAAAGATAGGTTTTTGTTTTTCTAGGTGAACACTATACAAACAATTCTTAATTTTGCGGTATGGGAACTGTACGTCAAAATAGAATAGAGCAAGTAATACAACAAGAGTTATCTGGTGTTTTTCAAAGAAATGCTAGAGAATATTGTTTAGGTGCAATGGCAAGTGTAACGGTGGTTAGAGTAACTCCAGATTTGTCTTTGGCAAGAGTATACTTGAGTATATTTGCTGGACCTTCAAAAGAAGAAGTCTTAGAAAGCATCAGAGAGAATAAAGGAAAGATTAAAGCCGAATTAGGTAAGCGTTTGAAGAATATGAAGAAAATGCCCGACTTAATTTTTGATATTGATGATTCGTTAGATTACGCAATGAAGATAGACGAATTGTTGAAGCAATAATCTCCCCTTTTATTTGAACATATCATTTCACATAGCGCGCCGTTATTTTAAATCGAAGAAATCAACGAATATTATCAACCTTATTTCTAAGATAAGTGTAGTAGGTATTATGGTTTCAACGATGGCGCTCATTGTGGTGCTTTCTGCCTTTAATGGTATAGAAAAAATTGTAGTTGGCCTTTACACTGATTTTGATACAGACCTAACCATTAGAAGCGAAAAAGGAAAAACCTTTAATCAATCCTTCCTCGATCTTGATACCCTACGAAATTTCGAAGGTGTGGACGGACTCTCCAGAGCACTTGAAGAAATTGTAATCTTAAGAAAAGGTAATAAGTGGGTAAAAGCCCAGATGACAGGTGTAGATAGCAGTTTTCTGCGTATGTCTCACATGGAAAACCATTTGTATGAAGGTGATCCGAGTTTTAATTTTGAAGGTCTGCCCGTAGCATTATTCGGAGTTGGTTTACTCCAAAAATTAGACACTTACGTACCTCGTTTTGCAAATGAAAATAGTGTTTTATTCAACGTTCCCTTGCGTGAAGGTAAGTTTCGACCTGGTAAAAATCCTCTGAGTACAAAACACATTTATATAGGCGGAAGCATGAACTTTAACAAAGAGGTGAATGACGAACAAGTTGTTGTACCCTTTGAACTGGCAAATGAATTGTTGAATTACAGGGGGGATATCTCGGCTGTTTATTTGAGTGTTGATCCGGCTTACGATAATGAAGACATAAAAGAAGCTCTCTACAAAGTATTGCCGAAAGGTTTTGTGGTTAAAACGAATTTTGAGAAGAATGAACTCATTTTCAAAACTTCTAAGTCAGAACGCATCATTGTTATTTTTATATTGATTTTCATTTTCATACTCTCGAGCTTTAACCTTATTGCTTCCATAACGATGTTGTATGTAGAAAAAAGGGACAACATTAAAACCCTTTACAGCATGGGTATAGATAAAGAAGCGATGTTTAAAGTTTTCTTTTACGAAGGACTTCTCATTAGCTTCAGAGGTATTCTTCTAGGTATACTTCTCGGTTATACCATCTGTGTACTTCAAATCAATTATGGCTTTGTAAAAATGCCGAATTCTAACGGTGAGTTTTTCCCCATTGCTTTAAAATGGATGGATGGACTTATGATAGTAGTATCAGCTCTATTTTTAGGGGTAATTGCTTCATACTTACCGAGTAGGTATTTGTTTAGAAAGCACGATAAAATTTATTTTCATCAATAATGGGTGTACATATACCTGCATAATATTTGGTAAAAGTTTACACGTCTAATTGGTGAAATTGTTTTGTTCATCCCAATTAATTGTTTTAACTTTCATCGCAAAAGCAACAATAGGCAAAAGTTAATAACATTGTCAGTAATTACATTTCATGGTTTAAGCGTTCTGTAGAAGTATGGAACGCTTTTTTTATGAAGTTATAAGGCAAAAAAAAAGGATGCAATTGCTTACATCCTTCTATCCGTTCTATTTAAGAATTAGTCAAACGATTGGTAATAGTTCTGACTCAGTTCTATCAATTTTTCGTATTCTTCTGGTGTTAAATCTGAATGGTAGAAGTTCACCGGGTTTACTTTATGTCCATCCTTTTCTACTTCATAGTGTAGGTGTGGTCCTGTACTCTTTCCGGTAGATCCAACCAAACCAATTAAATCTCCACGTTTTACTTTATCACCGCGCTTTACTTCAAATTTACTCAAGTGAGCATAACGTGTTCTATATCCAAATCCATGGTCAATAACGATTTCTTTCCCGTATCCCCAAGAATTGGTAACTACTTCAACAACCACTCCATCACCTGTAGAATAAACTTCAGCACCGATGTCGGCTGTAAAGTCCATTCCCCAGTGCATTTTACGTGTTTTGTAAACGGGGTCTATTCTCCAACCAAAACCGGAAGCCGTTCTTTTCAAGTCATCGTTACTTACAGGTTGAATGGCAGGTAAAGAAGAAAGTCTGTTTTCTCTCTCCTTGGCTAATTGCAACAATTCCTTAAAAGAAAGACTTTGTGCATACAATTTACTTTTAACGCTGTCTATCGTTTTAGCTGTTTCTATCAACAACTTAGCGCTCGACATGTTTTCATATTCCTTGTATTTATTGGAACCACCTATCCCCATTCTTCTCAAATCTTCTGGGAATTCTTCGGCATACAAAGCAACTCTGTAGAGCTTCTTTTCTTTTTCTTCTATGTCTTGTAACACACGAGCATTGGCCTTCGCATTAGCATGAAGCTTACTCAAGGCATACTCCATTTTTTCAAGCTCAGCACGCAGTTCTTTTTCTTTGGGTGTTTCAACACTCGTCTCAAAAACAAATGCTAGTCCCAATCCTATAATTACACTCGGTGCAACTATGATTAACCCTTTGAGAAGTTTTTGACCAAAACTAATCTGTACTTCCTCGTAAGCGAGGGTTTTAGGATTGTATTTATACTTTGTTTTTCCCATTAAATTTCTTTAAAAAACGATACAAA
The DNA here is from genome assembly GCF_900116425.1 of Lishizhenia tianjinensis. GTDB lineage: Bacteria > Bacteroidota > Bacteroidia > Flavobacteriales_D > Crocinitomicaceae > Lishizhenia > Lishizhenia tianjinensis. The sequence goes on from NZ_FPAS01000002.1 coordinate 322,918, forward strand.
ATTATACAAATAATCTAACTTTGCCCATGTGTTAACATACCTTAACACGGGTTTATTTATTGAAAATAAGTTATTTAGCAATGACAATACAAGAGATTAGAAGTCAATTTTTAGCATTTTTTGAGTCTAAAAACCACAAAATTGTGGAATCGGCACCCATGGTAATTAAAAATGATCCAACATTGATGTTTACCAATGCCGGTATGAACCAATTTAAAGATTATTTCTTAGGTCATAGCGTACCCGCCGATAGAAGAGTATGTGATACACAAAAATGTTTACGCGTTTCAGGTAAGCACAACGACTTGGAAGAAGTTGGAGTTGATACTTACCACCACACCATGTTCGAAATGTTAGGAAACTGGTCTTTCGGAGATTACTTCAAAAAAGAAGCGATTGATTGGGCGTGGGAATTATTGACAGAAGTTTACAAAATTGATAAATCTCGTTTGTACGTTACTGTTTTTGAAGGTGACGAAGAAGATGGTTTAGAAGTGGATAACGAAGCTTTTGAATTATGGAAACAACACGTTGCTGAAGACAGAATTATTTTATCCAACAAGAAAGATAACTTCTGGGAGATGGGAGATGTTGGTCCGTGTGGTCCAGCTTCTGAAATTCACGTTGACATACGTTCAGAAGAAGAAAGAGCAAAGGTGGATGGTAAATCTTTGGTGAATATGGATCACCCGCATGTTATTGAGGTGTGGAACTTAGTATTCATTCAATACCAAAGAAAAGCAAACGGAAGCTTGGAGAAATTGCCAGAAACTCACATCGATACAGGAATGGGGTTAGAGCGTTTGGCCATGGTTCTTCAAGGTAAACAATCGAACTACGATACAGATTTATTCCAAAGTCTTATTCAACATATAGCTAAAGTGGCGAAGGTGGATTATGGGGTAAAAGAAGAAACAGATATCGCATTGCGTGTAATTGCAGACCACGTTCGTGCAATTGCTTTCTCTATTTGTGACGGACAGTTACCTTCTAACACAGGTGCAGGGTACGTTATCCGTCGTATCTTAAGAAGAGCGGTGAGATACGGTTACTCTGTATTGAACTTGAATGAGTCTTTCATGGCAGATTTGAGTCAAGTATTGGTACAAGAAATGGGTGAGGCTTTCCCACAGTTAGAAGGTCAAAAAGTACTGGTTGAAAAAGTTATTAGAGAAGAAGAAAACAGTTTCTTTAGAACTTTGGAACAAGGTATCAAGCGTATGGATGCGATCATGGATGCTACAAGAGCTGAAGGTTCTGAGGTAGTAAATGGTGAAGCAGCCTTTGAATTGTACGATACGTTCGGATTCCCTGTTGACCTTACTTTGTTGATTGCGAAAGAAAACAAGTTAACGGTAGACGAAAAAGGATTCGAAGCTTGTTTGAACGAACAAAAAGAAAGATCTAGAGCAGCAACATCTGTTGAAACGGAAGACTGGATTACAGTTGGAGGTGGTGATGATGTTGAATTCATCGGTTACGATAATTTAATTGCAGACGTTAAAATCACAAAATACCGTAAGGTAACGCAAAAGAAAAAGACCTTCTACCAATTGGTGTTCAACAAAACTCCTTTCTATGCAGAAGGTGGTGGACAAGTTGGTGATAAAGGATACATAGAAAATGGCGACGGTAAAGTGGCAATTTTCGATACGAAAAAAGAAAACAATCTTATCGTTCATTTGAGTACAGAATTACCGAAAGATGTGGAAGCAACTTTCAAGGCTGTAGTCAACGAAAACAAAAGAAACTTATCTGCAAGTAATCACTCAGCGACTCACTTATTGCACCACGCATTAAGAGAAGTTTTGGGAGATCACGTTGAGCAAAAAGGATCTTTGGTAAATGATAAGTACCTGCGTTTTGACTTCTCTCACTTCTCGAAAGTAACAGACGAGGAAATGGAGAAAATTGAAGCTTTGGTGACGCAACAAATTAGAGCAAACATTGCTTTAGATGAAAAGCGTGCCGTAGCTATGGAAGTCGCTCAAGACATGGGAGCAATGGCCTTGTTTGGTGAGAAGTACGGAGATAAAGTTAGGGTTATCAAGTTTGGTGACTCAGTAGAACTTTGTGGTGGTACGCATGTTGGAAACACAGGTGAAATTGGCTTGTTTAAAGTGACTTCTGAAGGTGCTGTTGCTGCGGGTGTGAGAAGAATTGAAGCCATTACAAATGCAGAAGCAGAAAACTTCTACAAAGAAAAAGCAAATACAGTTGCTGAGGTTGCTGGACTATTGAAAAACCCAAAGAACTTGGCGAAATCAGTAGAAGACTTGATCGAAAAGAACAAGCAGTTAACCAAACAAATTGAAGCCTTCCAAAAAGAAAAAGCTGCCTTGATGAAAACAGAAATCAAATCGAAAGTAGAGGCGATGGATGGATTCAACTTCATTGGTACAAAAGCAGGTTTAGATGGAGGTTCTATCAAAGATATCTTGTTCCAATTAAAGAGTGAGGTAGAAAACTTATTCGCTGTAATTGGTGGAGAAGAAGATGGAAAATGTACTTTGTCTATCATCATCAACGATGATTTGGCGAAGGCAAAAGATCTAAATGCAGGTCAGTTAGTAAGAGAAGCTTCTAAATTCATCCAAGGGGGTGGAGGTGGACAAGCTGCCTTTGCTACAGCAGGTGGTAAAAACCCAGCTGGTTTAGATGACGCCATTGCATTGATCAAAGAAAAATTAGCATAAGATTATGAAGAGAAGACCACGCGTACTAATATTGACATATTATTGGCCACCCAGCGGAGGAGCCGGGGTACAGCGATGGTTGAAATTCGTAAAACATTTACCAGATTTAGGGTACGATCCTGTTGTCTACACTGTAGAGGATGGGGAGTACCCTTCTGAAGACTACGGACTTTTTAAAGATGTTCCGGAAGGACTAGAAATCATCAAAACTCCAATTTGGGAGCCTTATGATTTGTACAAAAAGTTCATAGGTCAAAAAAAGGAAGAAAAGGTAAATGCCGGATTCATATCCGAGAACAAAAAATCAAGTAAACTTCAAGATATTGCCGTTTGGTTAAGAGGGAATTTGTTCATTCCAGATGCCCGAAAATTCTGGATCAAACCTTCGATTAAATACTTGATGAATTACCTTAGAAGCAGACCTGTTGATTTGGTAATTTCTAGTGGTCCGCCCCACAGTATGCACTTAATTGCGCAAGAATTAAAGCACAAACTCGAAATTCCGTGGATAGCAGATTTTAGAGATCCATGGACCAATATAGATTTCTACAAAGACCTAAAGTTGAGCAATTGGGCGGATAAAAAGCACAAACGTTTGGAAAAAGGTGTTTTGACGAAATCTGACAAGGTTATTACTGTAGGACCAACCTTAGCCCGAGAGTTAGAAGAACTTGGAGCCAAAGATGTTAAGGTCATTACCAATGGATACGATCAGGATGATTTTGTAACAGATCCTGTGAAGGTGGATGAGAAAATCAGTATCGTGCACATAGGGTCTATGAACAAGGATAGAAACCCTGAGAACTTGTGGAAGTACCTTGGTAAACGTGTGAAAGCTGATGCAGATTTTGCAAATAAACTTGAAGTCCGTCTGATTGGTAAAGTGGATATCGCCGTTTTAGAGTCTTTAGAAAAAGAAGGGTTAAATGCCTACCTCAACAAAATAGAGTATTTGGCCCACAGTGAAGTGGTTGCTGAACAAAAAAGAAGTAAAGTCCTTCTTTTGGTGGTAAACAATACACCGAATGCTTTGGGTATTTTAACAGGTAAAATGTTTGAGTACATGGCCGCAGAACGACCCATTTTAATGATAGGTCCAAAAGCTGGAGACGCCGCAAAAATTATTGACCAAAACTACGGAGAGGTATTTGACTTCGAAGACCAAAACTTCGATGCTTTCTTCAATCAAGATTTCAGTGCACTTAAGTACACCTCAGATCCTAAAGACTACGAACGCAAGGCCCTTACCCAAAAGTTAGTTACGGTGATGGATGAACTCATCGCAGCCCACAAAGAAAGTCTGGGATAGCATTGCGGGTAGTCAAGGAATCTGAATATTTAAAGATTTAAGCACCGACTAGCGTCGGTTATTTAAAATTTAAAGAATTACTTATTCAGAACTAATACTGTTACTGCTGTAATCTCGAATCTCAAATCTCCAATTTCGAATTTCGAATTTATTTGGGATAGCATTGCGGGTAGTCAGTAGAAGTGAAAAAAATATAGCTTAAGTTTGATTTATAAATTTTTGTTAAAATGGATTTAATTCATTGACTTAATATTATTTTCGCCCCAAAATCAATATTATGAAAACCACATTAATCCTATTCAGTATTCTTACTGTATTCCTTTTAAATGCTCAAACACCTAAAACACTCGAAATCGGTGATATTGCACCAGAATTGAATATTTCAAAAATCTATAATTCGGAGAATGGAGAAATTCCGACACTGGAATCTTTGAAGGGCAAATATGTTGTGCTTGACTTTTGGGCTACCTGGTGTTCACCGTGCGTTGCATCTTTTCCAAAAATGAACAAGCTCTACAACCAATATAAAAATCAGGAGGTGGTTTTTATTGCACTTACCAAGGAGAAGGAAGTCAAAGTAAGTAATTTTTTATCAGCGAAACCTCAAGATTTTATGGTTGGTATAAGTAATAGTAGTACAATTAATGAAGCGTATGGTGTTGCTGCGATACCGACTGTTATTGTGATTGATCCTTTTGGAAAAATTGTGTTTTCTAATTACGGTAATTTTTTTAATGAGACCGCTATGGATCAAATAATGAAGGGGGAATACAAAAAACAAGTGCCTTCGTCAATACCACAAACTTCAAGCTTCCAGTTTGGATACGCTAATCCTGGAATTGATCCTGTTTTCATATCTGTTTCAAAACTTGAAAATTCAGGATCTTCATCAAGTCCTAATACATTTAGACAAGAAGTGTTTAGAGAATCCATTTTTCCAGACTCAATGTCTTACTACAGCTTTTCACATAATTTTCTTACGAAAGATCAACAAGGAACTTTTATTGGACATGATTTAACAGAGATTTTTTCAGTTACAATGAATTTGGGAAGTGAGGTATACGTAGCTAATAAAACCCAGTATAAGGGTAGTTATGATTATATCTTAAAAAGAAAAAGTAGAAAGAATATGTTTAATCACATCAATAAAAGTATTAGTGCGGATTTAAACATTAAAATAGAATCTTCAAAAATGGATACTCTTGTCAATTTTATGAATTTGGACTCCTTGACAGTGTACAAAAAAAGTGATATTGCAGAAGGGACGGAAAAAATGTATTTAACAGTAGATTTTTTAGTTTGGATTTTGGAGAGCAAGACAGGTGAATACTATCAAACGAAAGGAAATTTCAAGAATACTTATGTATCTATCAATAAGATGTCTTCAATGGAGTTTTATGGTTTAAGTGCTGAAGAAATTCTTGATTTACTTAAATCTGTAAATGTCCAGTTTGTAAAAGAACAAGGCACCATCAAGCAATATTACATCGTAGAGAAGTAAGCTCAAGTAAATATTCATTTCTAAAAGCCAAATCCATGATGGGTTTGGCTTTTTTGGTTGAATAGCCCATTCTTATAAAGGATAAACCTTATTTTCGTCTTAATGACACTTCAGAACGAAATTCAAAATTGGGCGCAACAAAAAATAACCCAGTCTACCAAAGATCCTTTGGTGAATTTCGCCTGTGTAAAGAACAGCTTAAATTTAAAATCAGAGCTAAAGTTTGAATTTAAAAGTGTTGCTAGAAAACTCTTTTTAGAGGCCGAGGATTTTCGTAAGAACAGTGGTGTAGAGACACTATGTTTTGTAGAACATCTTGTAAAATGGCACTGGAAAGGAGAGGAGATTTTGACTCCTATCTTTTTGACCCATGTGAGCTATAAAAAAGTTGAATTGGGCAATTGCATCGTCTTCACACCCCAACCTGAAAGTAATTTTATCAATCCTTTTTTGCAAAGTATATTTCGATTGCAAGAGGAAGATACTTTGGAAGATGTAAAAAGTGCTTTTAATAGGGAAGGGATTGCATTCGAGATTCATGAGACAAGTGAACTAGCCAACGTCCATCCCTACCGCATTAATATTTTACGCGAGTTACAAGCAATGGCGGAGATGGAGATTAATCCTTCTGCATTGTCTCAAATTATGGGGCATGATAAAAATGAGGCGAAGGAATTTGCTTTTCAAGAAGCCTTACTTACAAATGCAGATGCAGATCAAATCAAAGTTTTTAAAACTCTAGAAAATGAAGACGTGGTCTTGCAAGGCCCTCCAGGAACAGGGAAATCGCAAACCATTACAAATGTATTGGCAAAGGCTTTAGGTCAAGGTTGTTCTGCGTTATTATCATCGGAAAAATCTGTGGCTTTAACGGTGATTTATGAAAAGTTCAAGGCGGCCGATTTACATCATTTTTTGTGTTTTTATAAAGGAAAACAACATAAAAAAGTCTTTGTTCAACAGTTGAAAGAGGCTTGGTTATTCCTAGAAAATCATGTGGAAACCAAAGTGTCCTGCTTACAAATAAGTGAGCTTGAAATTCAACAATTAGATAATCGTTTAGCACGACTCAATAGTCCAACAGCAATAGGTGGAATGAGTTGGTGGAATTTTAAAGAATTACTAGGAGATAGATCCCTCGATGAAGTGGAAGCCGACGATAAATTGCCTGACTTAAAAGATTGGATGGCTTGTAAAGAGGAAATCAACTTTTTCTTACAGGATGAATTTTTTAAAGTCCATAAATCTTGGGCTGATTTACCTTTACTGGTTTTTGAAGGTGAGGCTCAACTCAATGACTTTATCCAAAATTTAGAAAAAACGAAGACGAAACTTGAGCTGTTGTTCGGCAAAGAGCTGAGCATAAAGGAAGTTCAAGATCAAATCCGTTACAGTGATTTTATTCACCTCTTTTTTTACGATGAACAATTAATTCCAAAGGAACTTTTAGTTAAAGAGAGTGCACAACAAAAAGCCTTTTATAGAACTTATAATTCCTATTCTAAATTAGTAGATGAACAAGCCTTGTTGCTGAAAGAAAGAGACAATTGGAAGAAGAATATTAGTTTGAGTGAAATACATGCTTTTATTGATTTTGTTGAAAGTGAAAAAGGATTGCGATTTTCTCATTTTAGAGTAAAGAACAAGTTGAAAAAACTGACGCATTTACATTATGAGGCAATCCCAGGTGGACTCCAAAACCTAAAACGTTTAGAGGAAGTTGAAGCCAAACTCGTAGAGTTAAAAGCTAAACTGAGAAAGCAAAATCTTCCCGAAGAAATCAATCACCTTAGAAGTTTAAAGAATACAGTAGATAGAAGTAAAAGTACAGACGACAATGTTTTAAAATCCATTATAGCTTTAACAGATGATGAGCGTATTGACTTGCATAAAAAATCTGGAGAGTACCGTGATTTGAGACAGTTTTTTAGGAATTATTTCCAAGTTGTGGAGAACGACAAGAATTGTATTGCTCATTGTGATGAATTGTTGCAAACACTCCCTTTTTGTTTTACAGTTTTACCCCGAATTCAGCGTTTAGATAAAGCCGCTAAATATGCCTATAAACACTATGAAAATCTAGAAGGGATAGAATTGCGGGTAGTCAAGACAGCTTGGTTGAAATTTAAGCATCTTAACCCCGACTTAGCCCAGTTTGATGGAGAGGATTTAAACCAGAGTTTACAAAGAATTACGGAACACATAGCAGAAGAACAACACACGTTTACAGAAGTCTTGAAAGACAAGCAAAAAGCAAAGTTCGAAGCGTTTAATAACTTACTTTCCACTCCGGCGGCAAAACTTAGCGAAGAAGAAAAAGTCCTGAAAAGGGAACTCCGAATTGGAAAGAAAATATTGATCAATGAGTTTGGAAAAACGCGTCGTCATAAAAGTTTGTTAGAACTTATGACCAGTGAAGCCAGACATTGGATGAAGGCCATACAACCCATCTTTTTGCTCAACACCTTTCAGGTGGCAGATACTTTGCCTTTGGAACAAAACCTTTTGGACCTACTTGTTCTAGATGAGGCATCACAAATACCTTTTACACATGCTTTAGGTAGTGTTTTTAGAGCTAAGCGTTGTTTGATTACGGGAGATTCCCAGCAGATGTCGCCGAGTATGTATTTTGAGAGGGATACAGAAGAGGGGGATATTTTACACCATGCCAGTTTTCAGTTGAAAAGCTTGCATTTAAAACATCATTACAGGTCTAAACATAGCGAGTTAATAACTTTTTCTAACCGACATTTTTATGCCAATGAGTTGCAGGTATTTCCAAGTCCAGCAACTAAAGTACCAGCAATTGAGGTAGTGGATCTTGTGGGTGCAATGATGGAGAAAGGAAATAAAATTGAAGCTCAAGCGCTGGCTGAGTATGTTGGGAAACTTATAGCTGCTGGACAAAAAGACTTGGGTATTGTATGTTTCAATGAGAAGCAATTAAAGCTATTGTACAAGACTTTTACTCCAGAACAGCTTATTTATTTGGAAGATGAGGCAAACAATTGCTTTATAAAAACCTTGGAAAAGGTGCAGGGCGATGAATGTCGACATTTGATAATTTCCACAACCTATGCGCCAAATAAAGACGGGGAATTTGCCATGCGTTTTGGTCCATTAAATAAAGTAGGTGGCGAAAAACGATTGAACGTTCTAATGACAAGGGCTCAAGAACGGATTACTTGTTTTAGATCCTTTGCTGCAAAGGATATGAAATTGAGTACCAATACCGGGGTAGAAACCTTGCGCAAGTTGATGACTTATTTAGAGGCGTACAAGTACGATGGGAATATTCAATTGGCCGAATACTTGGAGCAAACCGCAGATAATACGCTTTGCGTAGATGTAAAAAAGACAGCACATTTAGACTCTCGAGAACTCCTAACGCAACACACAGTTCTTAGTGCAAGGGGTTGGAGCCTGAGCTATAGACTATAGTTTTTAGCATTTAAAGATTTAAGAATTCACTTACGTGAATGATTTAAAAATTAAAAAAAAAGAACAGAACCAAAAGGTAATTCCCTTCACTTTTTAATTTATTCAATAACGGACTTTAGCCAGTGTTAAATGGTTAAATCAAACAGGGATAGAAGCGGCAGCTTGGCTTGCGGATATTTAGCAATTGTTGTTGAAGGTATACGACCGCCGGAAGTGTACCTGAAACACTACAAGTGTTTAATATTAAGAAAGGTGACTATAGCGAATAGCCCGTCTGTTTGCCCTAAAATAAAACCTTTAAGAAATATTTAACAGTCCAATCGCTTAAGCCTTCCCGTGCCCTAAGGAGATTTTATTATTTTAGGTGTCCCAAGATTCTACAAAAGAAAAAACATGAGTAAAATACTGATCATAGACGACGAAAAAAGCATAAGACGCGCGCTCCGCGAAATTCTAGAATTTGAAGATTTTGAGGTGGATGAAGCCGAAAATGGAAAAGAAGGGGTGAAGTTGGCGACGCAACAGTACTACGACATTATTTTCTGTGATATCAAAATGCCTTTGATGGATGGAATGGAAGTTTTGGAGGCTTTTCGCAAGGAAAAAGTGTTGAGTCCTGTGATTATGATTTCGGGTCATGGTAATATAGAAACGGCTGTAGAAGCAATTAAGAATGGCGCCTTTGATTTCATTGAAAAACCTTTGGACTTGAACCGTATTTTGGTAACGATCAGAAACGCTAAAGACAAGAGTTCTTTGGTCGAAGAAAAGGAAGTATTGAAGAAAACGGTACGTAAATTCAAAGGATCATCTATTATAGGAGAAACGCCAGAGATTTTGACCATCAAGGAAATGATAGAAAAGGTGGGGCCTTCTGAAGCACGTGTTTTGATTACAGGAGAGAATGGTACAGGGAAAGAACTTGTAGCTCGTTCACTACATGATAACAGTCCGCGAAAAGAAGAGACTTTTATAGAGGTAAACTGTGCGGCGATACCTGCTGAATTAATAGAGAGCGAGTTGTTTGGTCACGAAAAAGGATCTTTTACTTCTGCGGTTAAACAGAAGAAAGGAAAATTTGAACTTGCATCAAAAGGAACTTTATTTTTAGATGAAATTGGGGATATGAGTGCTTCTGCTCAGGCTAAGGTGTTGCGTGCTTTACAAGAAAATACAATTCAGCGCGTAGGTGGCGAGAAAAACATCAAGGTGAATTGTAGAGTATTGGCCGCTACCAATAAAGATTTGAGAAAGGAGATAGAAGCCGGTAACTTTAGAGAAGATTTATACCATAGGTTAAGTGTGATTTTGATGCATGTGCCTTCTTTAAATGAGCGTAAAGATGATATTCCATTATTAGCCGAGCACTTTATGACCATGGTCTGTGCCGAGCACGGAATTCCAAGAAAGAAATTTTCTGATGCAGCTTTAAAAGCATTGCAAGAAGTGAATTGGACAGGAAATATTAGAGAGTTGCGCAATATTACGGAGCGTTTGATCATTCTTTGTGGTGATGAAATTTCTGCAGAAGATATAGCGACATTCGCCAATCCGAAGAAATAAGAAAGGTTTTAAAAATACAGGAATCCGGTGCTGTAAAGTATCGGATTTTTTTATGCTGTTTATTGACTACCCGCAATTCTATCCCCCCCCGAATAGATTTGAAATTAGAGATTGGATATTTGAAATTAAAACCTTTTTATTCCTTAAATTTTTAAATACCCGACGCAAGTCGGTACTTAAATGATTAAATCCCTCAAATCCCTCAAATCCCTCAAATCCCTCAAATCCTTCAAATCCTTCAAATTATCAAATTGTAGAATCCATTAACCTTTCCTCGAATTTGTCTCCCTTCCGTTGATAATCTCTGGGCATTGAATTACATTTGTACGCATATACAGTCAACATGTCTGTAAAGACTTAAAAGAACTGGAAGTAGAGATATGAAATTCGGAACCAAAGCAATACACGCAGGACTGGAGCCTGATGAAGCAACAGGGGCAATAATGACTCCTATTTATCAAACCAGTACCTATGTTCAAGAAGCCGTTGGGAAGCACAAAGGCTATGCTTATTCACGTTCTCAAAACCCAACGCGTCATGCCTTGGAACAAAACATAGCGGCACTGGAGAATGCTAGATTTGGCGCTTGTTTTGGATCGGGTGTTGCAGCTATTGATTGTTTGATCAAAATGTTGAAACCGGGCGATGAGGTGATTTCTACCAATGATCTTTACGGAGGTTCATACCGTTTGTTTACGAGCATTTTTGCGCAGTACGGTATCAAATTTCACTTTGTAGACATGAGTGATACGCAAGAAGTAGAAGCACATGTAAATGCAAATACTAAGTTGATTTGGGTAGAGACGCCAACCAATCCTATGATGAATATCATAGATATTAAGGCCATGGCTGCTGTAGCGAAAAAAGCCAATTGTATGTTGGGGGTAGACAATACGTTTGCGACACCTTATTTACAAAATCCGATTGACCTAGGAGCAGATGTGGTTATGCATTCGGCAACAAAATATTTAGGAGGTCATTCGGATGTAGTGATGGGAGCTTTGGTAACAGATGATGAAGCGATAGCTAAAGAAATGTACCGCATACAAAATTCATCTGGAGCTGTAACGGCGCCTATGGATTCTTTCTTGGTATTACGAGGAATTAAAACCTTACATTTAAGAATGGAAGCCCATTGTAATAACGGGGAAGCAATTGCGGAATTTTTAGCGCAACATCCAAAAGTGGACAAGGTATATTGGCCAGGATTTGAAAGTCACCCTAACCATGCTATTGCCAAAGCGCAAATGAGAGGTTTTGGGGGAATGATATCTTTTTCGTTAAAGGGAAATAAGTTAGAGGATGCACATGCGGTATTGGCCAAAATGAAGGTCTTTGCTTTAGCTGAATCATTAGGTGGTGTAGAGTCTTTGTGTGGTCATCCGGCAACAATGACGCATGCAGCTATTCCAAAGGTTGAAAGAGAGAAGGCAGGTATAGTAGATTCTTTAATACGTTTAAGCGTAGGTATAGAAGATGCCGAAGATTTAATTGCAGATATAGAACAAGCGTTGGCTTAAGTGATAAGATAGAAGAAAAATTAGAATATGGTATTCAGTAAATTTGCCGTAATAGGTGTAGGAAGATACGGAGCAAACATTGCCAAACGTTTGGCCGAAAAAGGTGCGCAAGTATTTTGTTTTGATAATGATGAAGAGAAGATAGAGGCGATTAAAGACGAAGTGGCTTTTGCGGTGTCTTTAGATACTACAGATCAAAAAGCATTGGCTTCTCAGAACATCGTTGAGATGGATGCAGCCGTTGTAGCCATAGGTGAAAATTTTGAAGCTACGGTTTTGACGTGTGTTCACTTAATGGACTTGGGGGTGAAACGTATCATTGCCAGAGCGAGTGGTGCACACCAAACTTTAATTTTGGAAAAAATTGGTATTACAGAAATACTTACTCCAGAAGATGAGGTAGCCTTTGTTGTGCGTGAGCAATTGTTGAACCCTAGTATACTTTCTTTCTTGCAGTTACCAGATGATTATGAGATTGCGGAAATCAAACCACCTAAAGGGACTGTGGGGAGAACCATTGATGATATTGACTTCAGAAACAAGTATAAATTAACCTTGGTTACCTTAAAGAGAGAATATGACGTGAAGAAGGATGGGGACTACTGTGTAGAGAAGCACGTTGTTGGGGTTCCAAATTCCGATACAGTTATAGAATCAAGAGATACGTTGGTCGTCTTTGGTACAGAAAAGCATGTTCAGCGATTTATAGATATAAATAAAGTATAAAATAAAGGGAAGATGAAAATCTTCCCTTTTTCATTTAATTTCCAATATACTACATGTAATCAAGGATTAAATGTATTTAAAATGATATGCATAGGACTAGGAATCCAACTTAATGTCGTTTATCATTGGGTAATATTATTTTAACATTCGTATATTCGCTCTGTTGCTAAAAAAAATAAAATCATGATAATTAATAAATTAAGGTACTTGTTGCCATTAATTTGTATTGCTTCTTGGGGGCAATCGCAAGAAGTGTTAGATCCTTTAGGAAATGTTCCATGTAGTCATGTGCATGAAACAGAAGAGATGCTACAAAATGCTAGTCCGACCGATGTAATGCGTTACAATCAATCAAGACAAGAGCTAGAAAGCTTTACACAACAGTATATTCAGAATAACCTAGTTACTGCTACCAACGAAAATCGTACAATTTCTTACACGATACCTGTAGTTTTCCATGTTATTCATAATGGTGGATCAGAGAATATTTCTGATGCTCAAATATTGGATGCATTAGACATCTTAAATAGAGATTATCAAATGTTGAATTCAGATACCTCTGTAGTGGTTACGCCCTTTAAAAATTTGGTGGCTGATATAGAAGTTGAGTTCAAATTGGCCAACATAGACCCTAGTGGAAATTGTACAAATGGTATTACAAGAACAGTTTCTTCTGTTACATCAGATGCCAACGCATCAGGGAATGATAGAATTCAAGCTGTTGTTAATGAGCATGGTTACTGGCCTGGTGATGAATATTTAAACATTTACATAGCTGCACAAATTGGTGGAGCGGCAGGATATACGTACAAACCAAGTAACTCTGGATTCACTGGAACTACGATGAATAATGGTATTCATATCTTATCGCACTATGTGGGTTCTATAGGAACAGGTTCTACGTCTTTGAGTAGAGCATTAACACATGAGGTTGGTCACTGGTTAAACTTAGACCACCTTTGGGGAGGTTCTAACAATCCTGGATTAGCAAGCAACTGTAGTATTGATGATGGAGTGGCTGATACGCCTTCAACTTTAGGTTGGACAAGTTGTAATTTACAAGGAACAACTTGTGATAACAACTTGGATAATGTTCAGAATTACATGGAGTACTCTTACTGTTCTAGAATGTTTACAGTAGGACAAAAAGCTAGAATGCACGCAGCTTTAAACTCTAGTGTTGGAGGTCGAAATAACATTTGGAGTGCTTCTAATTTAGTAGCAACAGGAGTAAACAATCCAGATCAGTTCTGTAAAGCAAATTTCCAAACGGTTTCTAATGAGGTTTGTGCGGGTACAGCTGTAACATTCCAAGATTTGTCTTTTGATGCTCCAACGTCTTGGACATGGAATTTCCCAGGGGCAACACCATCTACTTCTACGGCTCAAAACCCAGTAGTAGTGTACAGTACTCCGGGTACTTACGAGGTTAGCTTAACGGCGACGGATGGATCTGTAACGGATACGGAAACTAAGTCGGGATACATAACAGTATTACCTCAAGTAACGAACTTACCATTTTTAGAGTCTTTTGTGAACAACGCAATTCCATCAGATTACTGGTCTAGAAACAATATTAGTGGAACAGCTCAATGGCAAAAAACAACTTCTGCAGGATATACAGATAACAGTTGTGCTATGTTGTTTAACTACAGTCAACCAGATGGTTCTGAAGATGAGTTTACTTCTCAGTCTTTTGATTTATCAGGAGTAGATCCAAACGTAGGTGTTACCATGTCATTCAGATATGCATACCGTAAGCGTTCTGCTACTGATTACGAAGTGTTGAGAATATATTTCTCAAGTGATTGTGGAGAAACTTGGTCACAAAGAAAGATTTTATTCGGTTCACAATTAGGAAGTGAAATTAGCACTACAGCTTGGACTCCTCAAAGTCAAAGTGATTGGAAAGTGGTTCACTTAACAAATTTAACGAGTCAATTCTGGACAGAGAACTTTAGAGTGAAGTTTACTTTCGAAAGTGGTGGAGGAAACAACTTATTCATCGATGATATTAACCTTTACAACGGTGGACCGTCTGATGAAATTCTATCTATCACAGAAGAGAGTGTTATTGAAAACTTTGTTGTGTATCCAAACCCAAGTGCGGGGGTAGTGAATGTTAATTTCACCACAGCAGAGGCTACACAAGCGTCAATAAGCGTAGTAAATATTTTAGGGAAAGTAATTTCTCAAACGGCTGTGAATACCGTAGTTGGTCAAAACAGCTTAAGATTAGAAGATAAACTAGCAGCAGGTACTTACCTTGTTAGAGTTAGTTTAGCTGATGGTAGTCAGCAAACCAAAAAGCTTATCGTTAAATAAGCGAGGGAAAATAAAACCAAAATGTAAGGGGCTCAATAGAGTCCCTTTTTTTTTGTGTTCAAACGCTATGTGGAGGTGCTGTTGAAAAGACTGATTAAGAAGCCTAGAGAAGATAAAAGAGAGCTCATACTATTAGAAGTAGGGCTGTTATTGGGCATAAAAAAATGGTCAACTTTTCAGCTGACCATTGAATATTATTAATTAAGAGTAATTATTTTACTTTCGAGTATGATCTTTTCTCTGTGTAAGAGCGAAGTAAATTAGATTGTAATGAATCTACTGTAATTTCATTCGAGTAGTTGCGCGTAATTACAAGCTTGTCATTTCTTAATTCTCTTACTTCATACGCATGATCGCTGTCGTCGAAAGAGATTTTAGTTTTGTTTTTACCGTCGTTAGACCACCACCAGTTTCCTGAAGTTACAGATTGACCGTATAAGTAATCCGTCGTTTGAGTGTAACTTCCATCTTTCTCTATGGTCATTGTATAATCTACTTCAATAGACTCGTAATCAGAAGAAGCTGTATCTACGTAGTAGTAAATTTCATTATCTCCATCAAAGTCGAAAGATTCGTAATAAATAGTGTCCGCTTGCAAGTTGTACGTTAATATCTGAATATCTTTTGAGGAGTAAGACTCTAATTTCCATTCTCCAGAAATTCTAGCATCTCTAGTTCTTAAAGATAAAAACGGATCATCTTCTCCCTTTTTACACGCTACCACACTGGCTCCGATTAACGCCAATAAAACAAGTGATTTTACAGTTTTCATGATTGAATTTTTTTTGAAAAATACGAATTAGAATGGAAATAGTTGTCTTTTCAAGGAGCTTATTGGGGAAATAAAAAAGGGATGATCCAGTGACCATCCCTCTTATTATTCAAAATATTAAAAGTTCTATTTTATGATGTAATTATAAATATCGTTACCGTTGGCGTATATTAAAAGGGATAAGATAAGAACGAATCCAACAAGTTGCGCATATTCTAAGACCTTTTGAGGGGCTTCTCTACCTGTAATGATTTCGTAGATTAGGAAGGTAACATGACCTCCGTCAAGAGCGGGAATAGGTAAGATATTCATTATCGCTAAAACGAAGGAAATAAAAGCCGTATTCCCCCAGAATACTTGCCAGTCCCAAGTTGTTGGGAAAAGGTTACCTATGGTTCCAAATCCTCCCATACTAGAAGCACCTTTTTTAGTGAAGATAAATTTCAATTGAACGAAGTAATCGTGCATCGTCCAACCTCCTTTGGCAATACCTTTTGAAATGGATTCTCCAAAACTGTAGGTCTTCGTTTCAACCTTAACTTGATTCGCTAAGTCGTTGTAAAAACCTATGGTTCCATTCGTATCAGTAGCCACTGTTTTGGTTAACGTGTCTCCATTTCTAATTAATGAAAGTTCAACAAGGGTGTCTTTAAAACTGCGTAAAGTTTGAGCAAATTCATTGTAGTAACCGTATTCTACTCCATTGATGGCAATAAGTCTATCTCCTTTTCTAAGGTCAGCCTTCAACGCGTTTCCTTCTGGAGCTAAGGTATCGATTATAGTTAAAACACGTGGAGAGAATAAACGAACAGCGTCGTTCTGGAACATCCATCTGTCTAAATCTACACCGTTCACTTGATTGGGTAGAACAACAGTTTCTGTAGTCCCATCTTCGTGTAATACTTCAATATTTCTATAACCTCTTAACCATATTTGAGGAAGTAGAGAGTTGACTCCATCGAATGCTTCGCCTTCTACACTTACTATTTTATCACCGTCTCTAAAATTCAAATTAAGTTCAGCAAGTGCGGGGTGTATGCTTAAGCCGTGAGGAAGTCCTTCGTTGGTTATTTTGTTTTCACCGTAACCAAAAATGATAAGGATGTAAATGAAGAATCCAACAATAACGTTTACGGTAACACCACCTACCATAACGATAAGTCTTTGCCATGCTGGTTTAGCTCTAAATTCATCAGGTTGAGGTGGTTTGGCCAATTGTTCTTTGTCCATAGATTCGTCCACCATTCCGGCGATTTTAACATAACCACCCAGTGGTAACCAACCAATTCCCCATTCAGTATCTCCAATTTTCTTTTTGAATAATGAGAACCATGCATCAAAGAAAAGGTAGAATTTTTCTACTCTGATTTTAAATAGTCGAGCAGGTATAAAGTGACCAAATTCGTGTAAAACGATTAATATAGAAAGCGATAGAATTAACTGCGCTGCTTTCATTAATATATCCATGTTGTTCTCCTTTAAATTTAGCTGATAAATATAGCTATTTATATTAGATTGCTCGGACTTGTAGGGGCTTAGTTTGACTTGCGTAAATATGGTGTTGGTCATACTTTATCCATACTCTATCTATACTTTATCCATACTTTAAAGTAGAGGGAAGGGGAGGTAGTGTTGAGTGTGAGTAGAGAGGGTTGATGTAATTTAAGGATTCAAGAATTCAAGGGTTTATTTTGTGAAAAGTATTGTGTGTAGTGTTTGATGGCGAAGGGGGATAAATATACAAGTGATTGTTGCTGTGTTGACTTTTGCCGTTTATCGAACAAAGGGTGACGCTGACATAAAATACCATGCAAAAACGCAATGGGCGCGCGATATTCTTTTAACTTTGGGAGAAAGAACTACTAGACGTTGAAGACAGTAATAGACGCGAATAAGAAATCCAGATTTCCTGATTTTAAAGAGCTGCTACGTTATAAAGATTTATTTAGAACATTGGCTTGGAGAGATTTTAGGGTAAGGTATGCACAAACGACCATAGGTTTTTTATGGGCATTAATACAACCCTTAGTAACCCTGATAATATTAAATCTTGTATTTGGAAGATTTGCCGAAGTGGACACTGGAGAAACTCCTCATATCTTGTTCACCATAGCTGGTTTGAGTATTTGGACCTATTTTTCTTTTGTAATGACGAATTCAGGCAGTTCCATCATTCAGAGTCAGGGTATGATTAAAAAGATATACTTTCCTAGGTTGGTGGTTCCTTTGTCTAAAGCAGTTGTGGGGTTAATAGATCTAGGAATAACGATCGTAGTACTCATAACATTGATGATATACTATGGGGTAATGCCCTCTATTAACATTTGGGCAGCTCCGTTATTTATAATCATGGGAATGCTGTCAGCGTTGGCTGTAGGAATTTGGTTGAGTGCTTTGACGGTGAGGTATAGAGACTTTCAACATGTTGTTCCTTTTATGGTCCAATTGGGCTTGTATATTACGCCTGTGGCTTATCCTGTTTCCGAGGCAGCCGACAAATTGCCACATTGGGTTATGACCCTGTATTATCTCAATCCAATGGCTGGTATTGTAGACGGTTTTCGCTGGTCACTTTTTGGAGGAAGTGCTCCAAGTAGTATGATGTACCTTTCTTTTGGAATGGTTGTATTTTTATTCATTACGGGTCTTTTGTATTTTAGGAAAATAGAAGACGACATAGCAGATTATGTTTAAAGGTATGAAGGAAGAGGTTGCTATACGCGTTAGCGGATTGAGTAAGCGTTATGAAATTGGTAAAGCAAAAGACGGAAGTCTAAGAGGTACCCTGTCTTCTTTATTCAAATCTAGTGCAGCTCAAAAAGATGAGTTCTGGGCGTTGAAGGATGTTAATTTCGAAGTGAAAAAAGGGGAGGTAATAGGTATTATTGGTAAAAATGGAGCCGGAAAATCAACCTTGTTGAAAATACTTTCTCAAATTACAAAGCCAACAGAAGGAAGAATAGAAATTAACGGAAGAGTAGCTTCTTTGTTGGAAGTAGGCACAGGCTTTCACCCAGAATTAACAGGTAGAGAAAATGTTTACCTTAACGGAACTATTTTGGGTATGACCCGAAAAGAGGTTGAATCAAAGTTCGATGAAATTGTGGCTTTCTCTGGTGTAGAAAAGTTTATAGATACTCCAGTAAAACACTATAGTTCGGGTATGTATGTGCGACTAGCCTTTGCCGTTGCAGCTCACTTAGAACCTGAAATTCTTATCATAGATGAAGTCCTTGCGGTAGGAGACGCCGAATTCCAAAAGAAATGCCTCGGCAAAATGAAAGATGTCGCCGGAGAAGGGAGGACGGTTTTGTTTGTGAGTCATAATATGGCGGCTTTAGAAGGGTTGTGTACGAAAGGATTTCTTTTAAAAGGTGGTCATGTTATTGGTGAAGGGGCTACCAAAAGTGTAATAGATCAATATATTAATTTAGGTAGTGAAAGTTTTCATCTTGACTTAGGGAGTGTAATAAATCGTAAGGGGAATCAAAAAAAACAATTTTTATCGGCAGAATGGCATGGAGAGGGAGCTAGTACTGTTAATAAAATTAAATCACTTAGGAACATAATTTTACGAGTAAAAATGAGCGATGAGGTGGATTTAAATATGTCAAGAATTGATGTTGGAATTAATAATTCTAGAGGAGATCGAGTAGCTTGGTTGAGTACTGACATGCTCAAGGCTAAACCAGAAAGTAAAACTTTGTTTGATTTTGAAATAGATAATTTTAATCTTTCACCGGGGGTTTATAATTGTAATTTCTTTTTCCAGGAAAAAAACGAATTAGTTGATTGGATACAAAATCAATTTCAATTTGAAGTAATTAACAGTGATTACTTTGGTGTTGGTAGATCTTTTCCTGAAAATCAGGGAAACATACTGTTTAATTATAGGTTAAAATGATAAAAAAAATTAAGTCTTTAATAGCTGAATTTAGAAACTACCAACAGATTCAAATTTCAAAACTTGAAGAACTCGAGTGGGCGCATGTATATCATGATAGTATTAGAGGAAATGAATTGTTAGAAAAGCTCCCATTAAATATTGGCAGGTGGGCTGGAAATTACTCATTTTTTTATGTGCTGCATCGAATTTTAAAAGAAACGGAACATAAAGCCATTTTAGAATTAGGTTTAGGGGAATCTTCGAAATTTGTAACAACTTGCTTAAAGAGTTACAAAAAGAGCTCAGTTCATACCATAGTTGAACATGATGATATTTGGCGAAATCGATTTTTGGTGCAAAATGAGTTGAATCCAAATTCCAAAGTTGAAATTTTTCCTTTGAAAGAGAAGTTTGTTAACGACGAAAAATATAATTCTTTTGACGGTCTAACAGATAAGGATTTGTCTGAATATAGTTTGTTTATTGTGGATGGTCCCTTTGGTTCTAATAGATATTCCCGATTTGACATTGTTCAAATTGTAAAAGGGTTTTTAAAAGATAAAGAGTTTATAATCTTAATAGATGATTACAACAGACCTGGAGAGGTGGAAACAGTTGATGAACTTTTAAATTGTTTAAATGAAAATGATGTAAAATATCAAGTCGGAGTCTATAAAGGAGGTAAGCATCAAATAGTAATTGCTTCAAACCATTATTCTTTTCTTACAACACTATAAATATGGAAAGCTTTTCTCCTGAAATATCCATTGTAGTTCCAGTGTTTAATAGAGAGAATTTGATAATAGAGACTATTGATTCTGTTGTTAACCAGACATTCGAAAATTGGGAGTTAATTCTTGTGGATGACGGTTCGACAGATAACACTCTAAGCGAAATTCAAAAGTATGGGGATCGTGATGCAAGAATAAAAGTTATTGAAAGGCATAGGGGACCAAAAGGTGCTTCAGCTTGCCGGAATATAGGTGTTGATAATGCACTCGGAGAATATGTAATGTTTTTAGATAGTGATGATCTTTTAACTTCAAACTGTTTGGAGCACCGTATGAGTTTTGTGTATTCCAAAAATCAATATGATGGATGGATATTTCAAACAGGAGTATTTGATATACGAATAGGCGATAAGAAA
Organism: Lishizhenia tianjinensis; assembly: GCF_900116425.1. GTDB lineage: Bacteria > Bacteroidota > Bacteroidia > Flavobacteriales_D > Crocinitomicaceae > Lishizhenia > Lishizhenia tianjinensis. The sequence goes on from NZ_FPAS01000002.1 coordinate 343,804, forward strand.
GTACTGTGGAATAATATTCTTAATGAAAAACCTGATTTAATACGGTTTTTTCAAATTGATATGCCTTGGTCAATTATGGGACCAGTTTGGAGAAAAAATCAGTTGTTAAAATTTAATGAAGAAGCACTTAGCTTCCAAGATTGGGAGTTTCATATAAGAATGTTGATTAATGGTATAACCTATGTAAAAGATACTGGAGGTTTAGTTGAAGCATATTATCGAAGGGATCAAAAAAACTCATCCATCTCCAAAACCGGGGTGAGTAAAAAGTATGTGATGAGTAAAATAATGTTAATGTTTGATCTCTTTGAATCGATTCAAAATTTAGAGGAAGAGTTTAGATTTGAATATTCAAAGTTATTGTTTAGAAATACCAAAGAATTAATAAAGCACGCGGAGTTAAAATTAGCGAAAACACAATGGTTTGCGGTTAAAGAATTAAAGGTAATGTCCAACCTTGAATTGAATTTATGGTGGCTTTATATAAAATTTGATTCTAAATTCATGGAGTTTTTGGGGTATAGAGTTTTTAAAAAGGCCCGTTTTCTCAACAAGGAATCAACATTTTTAAATTATTTTGGGTAAAATTGTAAACTTTTAATCAAGTTAATAATTTTTGTTTTCCTCTGATTGAATAATGGGACAAGATAATGTCATACTTACCATTAACCGAGGATGAGAGTGTTACAAAATGTTTATTTTAACTATGAGCAATGGACTTATTTCTTTGTTATAAATTACAACTTCTTATAATTTACGATGTAAGAAAGAAGGTTATATAATTCACATGATTGTTCATTGAATCCTTTAATTACTGGAAAAAGTTCACTTCGAGTTTTTCTTTATGGAATCAGAATTAAATTGGACCTATATAATCGAATAAAAAAATATTTTAAATGGTGATACCTATAGTTTTATCTTCAAACAATGGTTATGTGCCATATATGTCCACAGCTATAGAGAGCATTATGGAAAATGCTGGTTGCAATCACCAGTATAGGATACATATTTTTCATAAGGAAATAAGCGATGAATTTCAGGAGCTTTTATTTGATCAAGTTAAAAACAGGTCGAATTTTTCCATCGAATTTATTGATGTTCGTAGCCATTTTTTAAAATTTGCCCCATATACAGCAGGGATTAGTATAGAAGCGTATTATAGGCTTTACATTCCTTATTACTTTAATAATGATGAAAAAGTGTTGTATCTGGACTGTGATTTGATTTGTAATCGGGACGTAGCTGATCTTTTTAATTTTGATATTGGAGACCATTTGATAGGAGCAGTAAGAGGTCTCGCGGAAATTGGGTGGTACAATAGTACGGAAAATCACTATTGGGATACTTTATTGAAGCTTGAGAATCCCAAAAATTATTTCAATTCAGGAGTAATGCTTATAAACACATCTAGATTTCGCAATGAAATAAGCTTTGATCAACTTCTTTCAGAAACAGAAAAAGAAGAGTATCCATGTTATGATCAAGATGTTCTTAATATTGTTTGCCAAGAAAAGTGTTACTTTATTCCAAATGAATGGAATTTCATCAAGTACCCGCTCGCTGAAAATTTAGATGCAGAAATGTCGAACATTTATAGTGAAGTTGAAAAAAAACCAGGTATTATCCATTTTGCAACTGGTTATAAACCATGGAGTAATCAGTTTTATGTTCCCTTCGCTTATGATTTTTGGAAGTATGCTATGCGGACTCCGTTTGCAGATATTATTAAAGAACGAATGAATGATCAGTTCACTGTCTTCAATAAAGAAAAGCTTCAAAATGATTTTTCGAAAGTCCCTTATTTTGTTTTAGTCAAATCACTTTTGCTTAAATTGAAAAATAAAATTTTCAATTGAGTTCAGATTTGTTACAATTGAACTGGATTGACTTTTTGAGTGTTTGTTTTGTGATACTAAGTGATGATAACCTAAGCGGATAGTTTATAAGAAGCAACTAAATTAGGTTTACTCAAAGAAATCTCAATTAGTATAAACCATAAAGACTTTATAGAAAGTGAATATCAAAAATTTATAAATTCACAGAAAAGCAATGTTGAATAGAATTTTAAACAAGATAAATAAGCTTTATACAAAGATTAGACTATATCGGACTAAAAATGGTATGACCGATAATTCTGATTACTCATTTATTAAGTTAGTTATTCAAGGAACAAATAATATAATAGAAATTGGTGATAAATCAATTATTGATCGATTGACAATTGAAATAAAAGGAGATAACAACCATATAATAATTCACGAAAGGGTTAAATGTAAAAATGGTAAATTTCATATTGATGGAGATTCCAATCAATTAATCATAGGGAAGGATACAACATTTGAGCAAATTAAAATTTGCCAAATCGAAGACAAGAATACAATTACCATTGGAGATGATTGTATGTTTTCACACGGTATAGTAATTAGAAATGGTGACTCCCACTCCGTTTTAGACTTAGCTACATCTCAGAGATTAAATTACTCTGGTAATGTCACAATTAAGGACCATAGCTGGATAGGCATGAATGCTATAATTCTAAAAAATGTAACCATAAATGAAAACTCCATTGTTGCTGCAAATTCACTTATTACAAAAGATATTGAAGCTAATACTATTGTAGGAGGAAACTCAGCTAAATTAATTAAGCAAAACATTTCATGGAGCAGAGAACGAATTTAGCCTTATCAATTGTCATAGTCCACTATAAAACCAAAGAGTTAACCACTAAATGCATTGAGAGTGTCTATCAAAGTGAGTTTCAAGATTTCGAAATCATAGTCGTTGATAATGCTTCTAATGATGGTGCAGGTGTAGAAATTAAGGAGCTGTATCCAAATGTGAAGTGGATATATAACGAAAGCAATGAAGGTTTTGGGAGAGCTAATAATATTGGGATTCAACAGGCAAAGGGTGAGTATATTCTTCTTTTAAATTCAGACGTTCAGGTAAATAAAGATACTTTGGGGTCGTGTTTGGCTGAAATTGAAACGATTGAGGACTGTGGGGCGCTGGGGTGTAAACTTCTAAATCCCGATGGTTCAATACAAAAATCACAATATTTTCATGTAGATGATTTTCAGGGAGTTCTCAAAAATAATATTTTATTTAGTCATCTGATGTATAAGGAACCGTCTATACTTAAAGCTGTAATGGGAGCATTTATGTTGATACCATCTAAAATTATACAAGAGGTAGGAGATTTTGATCCAGATTTTTTTATGTATGCCGAGGAAATGGAGCTTTGTAAAAGAATCGTATCAGCAGGGTATTCTATAAATTATACCAGTAAGGCATTCGCTATCCATGAACACGGAGCTAGTAGTTCTAATCAAACTTGGTCAACACGACAAAACTTACTATCAAATGCTTTATTGTTTTATAAAACAAGGGGGATTATTGGTTATGCGGTTTTTCATATTTTGATGGTTCTTAACATGCTAACTAATATTTGTTTTATTTGGAAGATGACTAAGCCAATGAAAGAGTCATTTTTTCTGGTTAATTCTAGTTATTTGAGGAATGCACCGAAGTACTTTACTCTTCCTTTCGAGTTTAAACGAACAAGAGGTGAAGGTAACCAACTCCTGAAATTGGATAGAAAATAAATTTAATGAATTTACAAGGAGAAAAACTAGTTTTAGAAATTCCATACGGTGGTTTGGGAGATCATTTATTTCATAGCCATTTACCAAGAGTAGCCAAGGAAATTGGGGGGTATGATAAAGTTTATATTTCAAGTAAATCCTTGTTTAGACATCCTGATAATAAACAACTGGTCTGGGAGTTAAATCCTTTCGTTGATGGTTTTGTCGATGAAGAGGGGAAAAGTTGTGATTTAGATTCACTGGTGAAAAAAGTTGGACCTAATTCTTCTACAAATTTGTTAGATGAGGTTATGTTTGCTTTTGGATTCGATAATGGTAGAAGATGGAATGAGCCGGAAGTTTATTACGAACCTAAATTTATTCCAGAGTTTCATAAAGTTGTATACGATCCAAATTATCTATCATGGATAGGGAAAGTTTCAGATCAAGAGGCTATGTATTTTTTTAAGAATATGGGTATCGAATTTGAGGCAATTATGAAGATTAGATCAGAAAAAAGAATGTATGTGTTGAAAGGAAATGAAAGTATTATCGAAACACCAACTTTGTTTGATTTTTGTGATTTAATTTTCTCATCTAAAAAATTATATTGTCTAACATCAGGAACAGCTACTTTGGCAAGTTCTTTTGGGAAATCAGCAGTTGTGTTTTATGGAGCGGGACAGCAGACTGGATTTAGACATTCAAAACTTCATACCTATATTTTTATTAAAAATAATTTTAGGATTCGATTTTTGAATAAAATTAAAAGGTTCGTGAATAGGAACTAATGATTTTTAAGCGAGAGTTTGGAATAATGAACAAGTTAAAAGATTTAAAATATGATATTGATTCACCTGTAAAGGTAAGTGTCGCCATGATAGCTTACAATGTAGAAAAGTACATTGAGGAGGCTATTGAAAGTGTTTTAAATCAGAGGGTGGATTTTAGAGTAGAACTTGTTATTGGTGAGGATTGTAGTACAGATAACACTTTGCTAATTGCACTTACTTATCAAGAAAAATATCCAGATATTATTAAAGTGCTTAGGCCTGAAAGAAATCAAGGGTTAACTCCAAATTGTATTGCAACCATTAATAGTTGTTCGGGTGAATATGTTGCCTTATTAGATAGTGATGATTTTTGGACGAATGATAACAAATTGAATCTTCAAATAGACTTTTTAGATAAAAATGAAACATATGCTGGTTCGGGGCATCAATCCTTTAAAATCTATGATGATAGACCTGAAATTAATGAATTGTTTGGAGCGTTGGAATCGAAAGATTATGTATTGAATGATATGATTACGCATCGTAAATTTCATACCTCTTCATTCGTGTTTCGAAAAAGTATTTGGGATAAAACAGGAGGGATTCCATCCGATATTTCCTCTAATGAAAGAGCGCTTTTTCCTATGGTTGCAATTTTTGGTAAAATTAAATACTTCAAGGAGAATATGTGTGTTTATCGTTTTTCAGGTTTCGGTTTATCCTCGAGAATTGATTATAAAGAACTTGAAACGGATTTGAATATGCTACCTTGGTTAAAGGATATTGATGCTTCATTTCCTACAGCTAAATTTAAATCCTTTCTGCATTTGTGTATATACACCTATGGGGTTAGCAAAATACCTTTTTCAAGTCTTCTAAAACACTATACCTTATTTGTCTGGAATTCGTTTGCGTATTTCCCTAAAAACATGGGAGATTTAAAATGGGGAACGATTGATTTTGTTAAAAGGTTAATTTAGCAAAATATGACAGTACCTAGAGTTACCATAGGAATGCCCGTCTTTAATGATATAGAATTTATTGAAGAGTCAATTGAGAGTTTACTGAATCAATCTTATGAAAATTTTAAGCTAATTCTATCTGATGATGGCTCTACCGATGGTAGCAGTGATATTTGTTTGAAGTATGCAGAAATCGATGACCGAATAGAGTATATCCGTCAACCAAAAAATTTAGGAATTTCAAGAAACATGGAGTTTTTAGCTCGAGAATCAGATACAGAGTATTTCATGTGGGCTGGAGATGATGATATTTGGCATAAGGAGTTTTTAGAAAAATGCGTGTCTTTACTCGAATTAAATAAAGATGCTGTAGTTGCTTTTTCGAAATATGATACGATTACTGAAGCAAAGAAAAAGTTAAGAACAATCTCTAAACCAGCATACAGTAACGCATCATCATTCGTACGGTTAAAAGAATTTATTAGGGATGCTGACGATGGTTTCGGTTATGGATTACTTCGTACCGAAGTAGCTCAAAAAGTATCATTCCCTGTTTGGTGGTGGCCGAATAGAAAAACGCCGTATAACAATATTTACCCAACATTATGTTTTTATTTGGCACAAGGGAATTATAAGGAGTATTCGGAAGAATCGTTGTTTTATAAAAGGGTAAAAACAGAGGGCAGAGTAAATCATAAACTGATAGGAGAGGGGAATGCATTTTATGAAACCATTGCATACGTACTAAGGAGATTTAACCTAACCGTGTTTTCATTTAGGGAAATTAGAAGGGCAAAAAATATTGGTTTAGCTTTTCGTATTTTTCCTTTGCTGATTTATAATTGGTTTCTTTTATCTTCCCTACAGCAAATCAATTTGGCAGCAAAGAGTTTTGTTAAAAACAGAGTATTAAAAAATTGAAAAAACTCCTCCTCATATCTTACTTTTTTCCACCTGCGAATTTCGTAGGTGCACAGCGTACGGCCTATTGGGCGGAAAATTTACACAAATATGGTTATTATCCCATTGTAATAACGCGACAATGGAATGAGAACCAAACGACCCTAACAGAGAAACAAAACAAAAATGAACTTGTCGTTGAAAAACATGAGGGATACGAGGTTCATCGTTTGCCTTATAAGGAAAGCTTAAGGGATAAATTAGATCAATCGGGAAAATACCCTTTGCTTCGTCGGCTACTTACCTTGAAAGAGATGATTTTGTCTAATTTTTTTATATCCGCTTTACCCTTTTCAAATTTTTACTCCTATTCCAAAGAATTGCTTCAAAACGATGAGGACATTTCAGCAGAAAGGAAATCGAATCAACTCTGTATTTTATACGCTGGCACTTTGTATGCAGAACAAAATGTTGAAATACTAATAGAGGCCGTTGGGAATTTTAGAAGTGATATTCAATTAAAATTTATTGGAATAGAAATAAATGCAAGGGAAAAAGATAGGGTGCTCATGTTATCTAAGAAGTACAATGTTGATGTTGTGATTGAATCGAGGAAGTCAGCTAAACTAATTCACGATGATTATTGTAATGCAGACTTATTATTCATAACTGGTTTTTCAAATATCAAGGGTTATTTACCTGTGAAAATGTTTACCAATTTCCAAACCGGAAAACCCATCCTTCTGTGCCCATCCGACGATGATGTGATGGAAGAGTTTATTCGTAAAACGAATTCAGGGTACATTGCCAATTCTGTTGATGAATGTAAGGCAATATTAGAAGAATTAATAGCGAAAAAGAAAAGAGGTGAAAGCATTCAACTTGAGCGTAACACGAAGGAAGCCTATTTTTATTCTCGAGAATACCAAACCAAAAAATTAGCGAAGATATTGGACACATTGTAGCCTCACTCCACCCTAAACTTCCAAACTCCACTTACCCCAACTATTCCTGCACTCCCAATATTTCTCCCGTTTAACACTTTGGAGGCGGAGACGGATATTCCAAATCTTTCTTTGAGTTGGTAGTAGATTACTCCGCCGAAACGTTGGTAGCTTACACCGAGTTCTCTGAAATCGTTATAAGGGATAGGACCCAAGAAAATAGCATCGCCTAAGCTGGTTTGGTTCTCAAACCATAAATCTCCATACCATTTGCCGGCTCCGTAACCTATTTTTGCCGACCAATTCCAGGCGTGAGGAACGGGGACCAATGTATTTTGATAAGTAGCTTGTGTTTGTATGAACCACGGGGTGTTGGGCTTGTATTGGAGTACCAACTTTGGTTGTAAATTGGTGGCTCTTTGACCAATAGACTGACTCGTTTCTGTATTGTAATTCGACATAGGAAATGAAATGCCTACCGCAGGAATTACACTCAATCCTTTCCATTTTAGCACTTCGTATTTCGTGAAAAAAGAGGCGTCTTGAGGTTTGCCATTAATGATGGGGGCAGAGGCGATGACATCCCATTTGTTCGTGATGCCATATTCAGCGAAGGTGTTGAAAATAAAAAGTTCTCTTCCGTATTCTATAGTGTTTTGAGCGTAGTATAGCTTTGCTTTTTCGTAGGCGAAGCCCAAAGCCATATCTGTTCTTCCTTTGCCTTTAAAAAATCCATCGACAAGACCTTGAGCACTGCTCGCAAAAGTAATGAAGAGTATTAGAGATGTGAGGAGGGCTTTCATACTAGTAGTTTTGAGTTTAGACGGGGACGGGGGATAATTCTTACTTCGAAGCTTGGGTTTGTTCATTTCTTTTTCATTGATAATACTTCGGCTCCGCTCAGTACGGCGCAAGAAACGAACCAAAGAAAAATCTAGGCTGGAGCGATTTAAGGATTCAACAATTCAATAATTCAAGAATTTGAAAATTTGATGGATTTGATGGATTTGAAAGATTGAGATTCGAACGAAATTAGATTTCTAGAAATCTAGGTGTATAGCTTCTATAATTACTTTAGATTTACTTTGTGAACTTTGTGAAAATCTTTGGTGACTTTGTGGTTAAAACCCCGTATTATTCTTTTGCTCAATTTGATGTAGTAGACTTCGGCTCCTCGACTCCGTTATTAGATTAGCATTAAGATAAAACGATGTAAATTTGACGGTTTTAAGGGGGAAGCAATATTACACGTTTGTACTCCCTCCTCTTGCTCGATACTCACACTCATTACTGTTATTGCTCACACTCCATACTGTCTTGACAACCTCAAGTCCTTAAAATTCGTTTATTAAGTAAACAAAACTTATATTAGTCTTCCATGCTTAAAAAACTGTTTTTCATCTGTTCTATCGTCTTGTTTTCCGTGGCGAGTTTGGCCCAAGAAATTGAGCATGAACATAGTTTGTATCACGGTTTTATGGAGAACAAAGGACAATGGGAAGAAGATGTTCTTTTCCAAATGAATTTGGCCTATGGAAACTTATGGGTAGAGCAGGGGAAGTTCATGTATCACCTCCAAGATTATTCGGAATTAGAAAAAGTTCACGGTCAACTCAAACAAGCTAAAAAAGGTGTAACCACTTTTAATCAGGATATAATTCATCTTAATTTTCTTGGGAGTCAGGAAGTTAAACAAGTAGAAAAAATTGGAGCTTCTCAACACTATTACAATTTCTTTTACGGTCAGGATGAATCGAAGTGGACACATGGGGTGAAAACTTACAATGAAGTAAAGCTGCACGAATTTTATCCAGGAATAGACCTTGAATTAATAGAAATTGAAGGGAGTTTTAAATATCAATTTAAAGTGGAGCAAGGTGTAGATCCTTCCTCTATTCAACTTCAATATAGCAATCAAAAAGGACTTCAAGTTGGTCGAGATGGAGCCTTGAGAATAGAAACTTTTTTAGGTGAAATCAAAGAGGAAAAACCCTACGCGTATCAAATTATTAACGGGAAAATTAAAGAGGTTGAATGTTCCTTTAAGTTGCTCAATGATAGTGTAGTCGTGTTTGATTTAGGTAGTTATTCCAAACATGCACCGTTGGTAATAGATCCTGTTTTGGTCTTTGCAACCTATTGTGGGTCTACCACAGATAATTTTGGGATGACGGCAACCTATGGTCATGACGGAAGTGCTTACAGTGGTGGGACTATCTATGGAAATGCCTATCCAACACCAGATCCCAATGCCTACAATACTACTTCAAATTTCACGGTTCAGAACGTCAATAATTCCATCACAACAGATGCTTTTATCAGTAAATATGCTGCGGATGGCGAAACCATGTTGTGGACCAGTTTCTTAGGAGGGGGAAACAACACTCAAGGTACAGAAACTGTCCATTCTTTGGTGTGTGACTTGCAAGATAATATCTATTTATTCGGGGTCACATCGAGTACAGATTTCCCTATAGTTAGTGGGCTCCAAAGTACACATGGAGGAGGGAGTGCCTTAAATATTGCAAACAATGGATGTAATTTCGGAACGGTAGGTACAGATATTTACGTGGCCAAATTAAGTGCGAATGGACATAATTTATTGGGGTCAACCTACGTAGGAGGAAGTGCAAATGATGGAGTGAATTATTTACCGAGTTCAGGAAATTATACTTCGCCTGTTCACTACGATTCCTTAACGACGAATTATGGAGACCAGTTTCGAGGAGAGATTTTTTTAGATGATAACAACAATATACTCATCGCTTCGTGTACACGATCAACGGACTTTCCAACCCAAACTCCTTTTCAAAGTTCTCTTGCAGGTCAGCAGGATGGGGTAGTGTTTAAATTGAAAAATGATTTTACCCAGTTGTTATGGTCGAGTTATTTTGGAGGAACAAAGAATGATGCCTGTAACAGTGTTAAGCTGGATGGAAACGGCAATGTTTTCATCGCTGGAGGAACTTCAAGTAATAATCTTTCAACTACGTCAGGAGGATATAGTCCTACATATAACGGTGGGGAGAGTGATGGGTTTTTGGCCAAAATTTCGAGTAATGGTCAAACCCTTATGCAAACGACCTACATCGGAGAAAATCTATATGATCAGGCTTTTTTTGTGGAGCTAGACGAGAATGATAAAGTATATACAGTGGGTCAAAGTGCAGGGGGAAACTTTTTTGTTCATCCTCAATCTTACAGCAATGCCGGAAGTTCTCAATTCGTAGCCAAATTAAATAATGATCTAACAGCTTTAGAACGCTCAACTGTATTCGGAACAGGGAGTGCTAACATAGACATCTCGCCCTCTGCTTTTTTGGTGGATGTGTGTGGAAACATCTATGTATCGGGTTGGGGAGCGAATATTTTACAGACTTCTCCCATTGGAAACATGCCTACGACCTCCAATGCTTTTCAGGCTTCAGCGCCCAATGGTTTCGATTTTTACTTGGTAGTTTTTGAAAGGGATTTAGAAGGTTTGCTTTATGGGACATACATTGGAGGTTTTCAAGCCAACGAACACGTAGATGGTGGTACGAGTCGTTTTGATAAGAATGGTGTGGTATATCAATCTGTATGTGCAGGTTGTGGAGGAGTGAGTGATTTCCCAACAACTCCAGATGCTTGGAGTAGTCAGAACTTGGCCAACAACTGTAATAACCTGGTTTTTAAATTCGATTTTGAGCTCATCCCAAAGGCTGAGTTTTTTGTAGATATGGAATTGGGGTGCGCGCCGTTTACAGTGGATTTCAGTAATTTCTCTACCTCCGATGACAATTTTATCTGGGATTTCGGAAATGGCAACCTAGATTCAACCACCTTTGAACCGAGTATTTTGTACGATACTCCGGGGACCTATGATGTTTTTCTTTATGTAACGGATACCGTTTGTTTGATTACGGACACAGCAAAAGTTACCATTACTGTTGATGAACCCATTCAGTTAGATATGCCAGCAGATGTGGCTTTATGTTCGCCAGAGGAATTGACGTTTACACCCAATAGCTTTGGTACAGCCAATCAGTTTGTTTGGTCCACTGACGTGAACTTTACAGATACCATTAACGACGATTTAACTGATTCTGTTTTAATTGTGAACCCAACAACAGACCAAACCTATTATTTATCGGTGGGTGATGGAGCATGTAATACCGTAGATTCGGTGCAAGTTATGTTTACCAGTGCAGCTATGGAGCTTTCAGGAGATATCAACCTGTGTAGGGATGAGGTAGGGAGTTTTACCGTTCAAAGTTTAAATCCCAACCTGAGTTTATCCAATTTTAATTGGTCGCCAGATTCTGTGCTTGTTTCAGGCCAGGGAACGGATCAAATCCAAGCGCAATTCACAACAAGTCAATACATGTATGTTGAGGTTGATGTTTCTAACGGCTGTCACCTCTACGATTCCATTTGGGTGAACGTAAGTTTTATTTCGGCCAGTGATGTGTTGGCTATAGCCTCAGATACCATCGTTCCTTCAGGAACTGCTGTAAATCTTACTGCCCTACCGAGTGGGAATTACAATTATTCATGGTCGCCAACTACAGGTATTACAGATCCTAACCAACAAAATCTTACGGTTGAAGTTTTTGAGGATATTACCTACACAGTAAGCGTAACAGATGGCATTTGTACACGAACGGATGATGTGGTATTAAAGGCCTTTACTTATGTGTGTGGCGAACCTTTTGTGTTCGTACCCAATGCTTTTTCACCCGATGGAGATGGAGAGAATGATGTACTTTTTGTACGTTCTAACATCGTGAGTAAATTGACCTTTAAGGTCTTTGATAGATGGGGAGAATTGGTGTTCGAAAGCAATGATATTACCAGAGGTTGGGATGGAACATTCAAAGGCAAATTATTAGATCCCGATACCTATGATTATTATTTGGAAGCCTATTGTATAGATGGGAGTCAGGAAATTATTAAAGGAAACATAACTTTAATTCGTTAGACTTTTATGAGGCTGAAAGGGTTGAAATCTGTACTTGTTGTGCTTCTGGGAATGGTAAATTTCTGGAGCCAAGCCCAAGATGTGCATTTTTCTCAGTTTGATTACAACCCCGTTTTTCAAAACCCAGGTAACGTTGGACAATTTACTGGAGACCTTCGTTTTCATGTCAATTACAAAGATCAATGGCGTCGGGTGACTGTTCCTTTTCAAACCACAAGTCTTTCCGTAGAAACACGCATTAAAAAAGTAGATGGCCTGGCCTTTGGAGTCTATTTGTTCCACGATGTTGTAGGAGATGGAAGTTTGAGAACTGTTGAGTTTGTTCCGAGTGTTTCTTATTTATTGAAATTGACCCCCGATTCTACTCATACACTACGACCAGGTTTTCAAATAGGAATTAATAGTAGGAGTTTACAATTCGATCAGTTTTATTTCGACAACCAATTCAATGGAATCTTCTTCGATCCGAGTTTGCCAACCGGAGAAAATTTGGGTAATTTATCCAAAACCAATGTAACGATAGGCGCAGGTTTCGTTTATGAATTTTACATGGATGAAAGAAATAAAATCACAGCAGGAACAGGTCTTTTCAATATCAACAGACCCAATCAAGGATTTATAGGTCCGAAAGTACAGCGTGATATGCGTTTCAACCTCATGGCGCGTTATCAGCGCAAATTAGATCCCGATTGGGATATTCTACCCTCCTTACAGTTTAATGTACAAGGGAAATATAAAGAACTCATCTTTGGAGCTCAAGCAAAGTATTATTTAGAGAACAGGAATGGGAACTACAAAGCCTTGTACGGCGGTTTGTACCTTAGAAACAGAGATGCCTTGTATCTATTATTAGGGATGGATTGGCAAAACATCTGGGCGGGAATAAGCTATGATATTAACGTTTCACAATTGATACCCGCAAGTAATGCCCGCGGAGGTTTGGAATTGAGTTTCCGTTACATTCTAACCCGATTTAAACCTAAAAATATTAAACACAGAGTATGTCCAGACTTCATATAGTTTTACTGATTAGCGTATTTTCTTTTTTGAGTTTCGGACAAAAAGAGTATCAAAAAAACGTTGAATTTGCCGATCAAAAAGTGGCGGAGGGAGATTATGTTTATGCATTAAATTACTATCAGAAGGCCATGAAAATAGATTCTACCAGCGTAGATATTTATTGGAAATATGCCCAAGCCTTGCGTGCTTTTAAGGATTACAGAAAGGCGGAGTACTACTATGCTAAAGTATACGAGCGAGAAGAAACGCAAATCTATGAGGAGAGTCTACTTTACTTAGGGTTGATGCAAAAGCAAAATGGTAAATATGCTGAAGCTTTGGAGACCTTCAAGTTGGCTAAAAAGAAATACAGAAGTTCTAAAAATAAGGATATATATGCCAAGGCGCGACAAGAGTTCAAATCGTGTTTATGGGCAAAAAATGCAATAAGGGATACTTCCACTTTAGTTTTCGAGGCTTTGCCGGTAGGAGTAAATACGAAGAATGCAGAATTTGGGCACAGGGTGCACAATCAGCAATTGTATTTTAGTTCCTTAAGAGCAGATTCAATTTCAGCGAATGAGGAGGTTTATGCAGATAGTTACTCTACTCAAATTTACAGGAGGAATTTGATCGGGGATGGTGATGTTGAACGAATTAAAGATTTGGCGTTGGATGCTTTCAATACAGGAAACGGTAGTTTTAGTTTGGACGGAAAGCGCTTTTACTTCTCGGCTTGCAAACCTTATGGAGGAAATTACCAATGTAAAATCTTGGTGGCTTACACACAAAATGGTCGCTTCTCTGATATAGATACCTTGGGAGAGATAATAAATGAGGCCTATGCAAACACAACCATGCCCTACATCGGAGAATGGGAAGGAGAAGAGGTGTTGTTCTTTGTGAGTGATAGAGAAAAAGGCAAGGGTGGATTGGACATCTGGTATAGTTTTATAGAAGATGGTAATCAATACAAAAAACCTAGAAATGCAAGAAGTATTAACACCGCAGAAAATGATTTGAGTCCGTATTGGGATGGAGTTAATCAACGTTTATACTTCAGTAACTCATGGGATGAAGGTTTTGGTGGATACGATGTTTTTTATTCGGAGTATAACAATGGTTGGGGAGAAGCGGTAAATTTAGGTGCACCTATTAACAGTCCGGCGAATGATCTCTACTATTTCCAAGCGGGCGATAGTGCTTTTGTGAGTTCGAATCGATTGGGCGTTTTGTACAGTAAAAACCCAACCTGTTGTTCTGATGTTTTCGTAGCCTATAGATTGCCCCAAGAAGAGGAAGAATTGACACCTCAAGAATCTTTGGAAGAACTAAACAAACGTTTACCCATTACCCTTTATTTCCACAATGACATTCCCGACCCAAGGTCTATAGACACTACATCCCAAGTGAATTACATCGATAGTTATAATGATTATATGGCGATGTTGGATCGTTACAAAAAAGAGTACAGCGCGGGGTTAAGTGGTGAAGCGGCTCAAGATGCCAAAGACGATATAGAAGATTTCTTTGTGGAATATGTGGAACAAGGCGTGAAAGATTTGGAGATTTTTAGGGATCTGTTGTTAGAGGAGTTGAATAAGGGACGTAAAATCAAGCTTACGGTAAAAGGTTTCGCAAGTCCTTTAGCTAAATCTGATTATAACGTTAACCTTACTAAGCGTAGAATCGCCTCGCTTAAAAATTACCTAGAAGAGTATGGAAATGGTGAATTCAAAAAGCATTTCGAAGCTGGGAATTTAACCATAGAGGAAGTTCCTTTTGGAGAATATACGGCCAATACTTTAACCAGTGATAACCCAAACGATAAGAAGAATTCTATCTATTCTAGAGCAGCAGCCATAGAGCGTAAAATAGAAGTGCAGAGTGTGTTTTTAGATACTTTGAAAAAAGAAGCGCAATTGGAGGTGAAGGAACCCATATATCAGTTCGATACGATTACAGAAGGTGAAATCATTCACCAAACATTTGTGCTAGAAAATACGGGGAATGCCCCTTTGTACATAGATAGTTTACAATTACCTTGTCACTGTATAAGCGCTACCTTAAACGATAGCATTATTCTACCCGGTGAGCGCTTAGAAATCCCAGTTGTACTGGATACTAAAAATTACAAAGGTCGCTTGGTACAATCTGTTTATGTATATACCAAAGGTGCGGACAAACCCATGCGCTTGATTTTGGTGGGTATCGTAGAGGAGGAGTAATCGATTGAAAGATTCAATAATTCAAGGATTCAAGGATTCAACAATTCAAGGATTTGAAAGATTTGAAAATTTGAGGGATTTGATTGATTAAGGTTAGAACTAATCTAGCTCTCTAGAAGTCTAGGTATCTAGTAATCTAATTCATCATTTTCTTGTAGGCCAACAGGTATTTCAAACCGCCATTTTTTAGGGAGAACTTCTCTTTGGCGTATTGCATCATCTCTTGTCGGTTAATTTCTGGTAGGTGTAAGTTTTTTAAATGTTCTGCTTGGGTGCCTTTTAACACTAAACCGGCTCCGGCTTCGGTGATGATTTTATCTGTGTCTCCAACTCCGGCATTACAAATTAAGGGAATACCCATGGCCATCAATTCTCCTTGTTTAACAGGAGAAGAAGCTTTTTTAGAATATGCTGGAAGAATGAAAAAAACTGAAAGGTCAAAGATTGACATGTACAGCGGAACTTCATGATGAAGGCATGAGGTAACTATTATTTCCTCTATTGGAATATTCAATTTCTTGGCCTCACTTAAAATATATTCAGGGTCTTCTTTGCTCACAAATAGAAAGACAGGCTTTTGTTTACTTCGTCTCAAATTGGCATACAAGGCCATCATTTCTGGAAGCATGTACCAAGTACCCAAAGAACCCACATAACCTAAAATAAAATCAGAGGATGCTATTTCCAATTTTTCTTTGGTGGCAATAATTTCCTTTTCTACGATTTCAAGAGGATTGAACAAGTCTGTATTTACACAACATGGAATAACGCTGATGTCGTTTTCTTTTAGCTTCACATTTTCCCATTGCAGGATTTCGGTTTTTGCGTTGTGAGTAAGCGATACAGTATGCTTGGCAGTATTTAAGAATTCGATTTCCTTCTTTTTGAAAAACTTGTAAATGGATTTGTAAAGGGGATGTTTTAAATTCCAGATTTTACCATCCACGCGTTCGTCGGCCCAGAAACCACGCATGTCAAAGAGAAAGTCTAAACCTTTCTTTTTACGCAAGGTAACCGCCGCCAATGCCGACATGTAACTTCTACAATGTACAAAAGCAATAGGGTATCTGTTGCAAATAGAAAGGGCAATCTTTTCCATTTTTTTGATATCTAAAAAGCTTGAAATCACAGGTGGGTTTTTCCTATAACTCTGAGGGTACCAATGAATCTTTGCTTCGTCACAAAAATCTTGTATAAATGTACCATGCGCCTCCCATCTGTCTTTTTTCTCAAAACTGATGAGATGAAAAACAAAGTCGTACTGCGTTAATTCTTTGAGGTAAGACAAAACTTGAGATTGTCCCAAAGGATCTGTCATTCCATCATAAGAAAGGTAGAGCACATGTTTTTTCATGCTTTAAAAATAGAGATTAGTAGGGATATTAGGGACGAATTAGGTCATTACTTGTTGTGGATTGATTATTTGCTTTTAGAGAGGGTTAGATTGTTAGACCGTTAGACGTGTAGATGGTAGGGAAAGGTATTGATTGGACTTCGTACTAGTATTTAGTTCATTTCTTTTGCATTGCCCTTACTTCGGCTCCGCTCAGCACGGCGCAAGAAACGAACCAAAGAAAAATCTAGGCAGGGCGATTGAACAATTCAACAATTTGAAAATTTGAGGGATTTGATAGATTGGATGATTTGGTGGTTCAATCTTCGAATTAATTTCCCAGCAGTTCGGTTTGTTTATAAATTATTTGAAGAAGTCGTCCTACAAAGGAAATAAATTCAAACCTTAAACAACTTGAATCCTTGAATCCTTGAATCCTTGAATCCTTGAATCCTTGAATCCTTGAATCCTTGAATCCTTGAATCCTTGAATTGTTACTATATGTTAAAAGCTGATTTTTAAATACTAAACAATTCCATGAAAGCGTTTGTTTTAAAAAGAAAAGTCATGGAAAAAGCAGTACTACTAAAAGCGTATAAAAAGTTTGAGCTCACCAAAGGAAGATCTCCGTATTCTGTTTTTGAATTTACCGAAGAATTGGAGGTAGAGGAAAGTGAATTTTACACGCATTTTTCGAGTTTACAACAATTGAAAAAAGTGTTTTTACGTCAGTTAGTAGATAACACGTTAAAAGCCTTGAACGAGGATGAGAATTACGCTTCATTTAGTGCGCGTGAAAAGCTTCTGGCCTTGTACTTTACTTTATTTGAACATCTGAAATTAGAACGCAGCTATTTATTGCACAAATACAATTCCAGCGATCCAAGGGTTTTGAGGGAGTTTAAAGACGATTGGAAGGATTTCTTTTTACAACTCAACGCCAGGGTAGAACAAATACTCATGGAGGCGAGAAATGAAGAAGAGGTGGTGAATAGACCTTATATCTCCGATCATTACGCAAAAGGGTTCTACTTATTATTTACCTACGTTTATAAGGTTTGGTTGAACGATGAGTCTGACGATTTTGAAACGACAGATGCGGCTATTGAGAAATCGGTCAACTTGGCTTTTGATTTATTGGGCAAAGGTCCGCTAGATGCCATGCTTGATTTTGGAAAGTTTGCCCTAAAAACAAAAGTATTTTAAGATGAGTAAAGACGAAAGTGGCCAAGGTAAGATTCCCGTATCTAAGGTGAAACGCGCTGCAAAAATTATGGGAGCCAGTGCGAAGGTAGGGGGTAATTATATTAAGTATTACGCCAAGAAATCTATCAATAGAGAGTTAACCAAAGATGAGTTGCACCAAGATAATGCAGAGGATATTTACGCGTCTTTAAGTGAGTTAAAAGGAAGTGCTTTAAAGGTGGCGCAAATGATGAGTATGGACAATCAAATGTTGCCCTCGGCTTATCAAGAGAAATTTGCCTTATCGCAATACAGTGCACCGGCTCTATCCTTTCCTCTAATATCCAAGACCTTTGTAAAACAGTTAGGTGCAAAACCCAATGATTTGTTCGATTCTTTTACCAAAGATGCTGTGAATGCAGCCAGTATTGGTCAAGTGCACAAAGCCACAAAAGATGGAAAGGAATTGGCGGTGAAAATTCAATATCCAGGCGTGGGTGATGCCATAAGTTCGGATTTGAAAATGATCAAACCTTTGGCCAAAAAACTGTTGAATATGAAGGCGGCCGACATGGAAATGTACATGGAAGAGGTAGAGTCTAAAATGATAGAGGAGACGGATTACGAATTGGAATTGGAGCGTTCGCAATTTATTTCTGAAAAATGTGCCTTTATAGAACATGTTCGTTTTCCTAAATACTATAAGGAGTTCAGCGCAAAAAGGGTGTTGACCATGGATTGGTTGGATGGCGTGAAGTTTCCTGACTTCATCAAAAGCAATCCGTCGCAAGAAGTTAGGAATCAGGTGGGTCAGAGTATGTGGGACTTTTTCATGTATCAAATGAAAGAACTGCGTATGGTACATGCAGATCCACATCCCGGTAATTTTTTGGTGGATAAAGACAACAATTTGTGCATACTCGATTTTGGATGTGTAAAGGAAATTCCAGAAGATTTTGCCGCGAATTACTTTCAATTGTTACGTCCAGATATACTGGAAAAAGAAGAAGAATTGAAAGCGATTTTCGAGAACATGAACTTTTATAGACCCGAGGATACGCCCGAACAGAAAATGAAGTTAAAGGCCATGATTACTCAAAGTATAGCCTTACTCGCACAACCCTTTCATGGAGATGAATTCGATTTTGGAAACGATGCTTTCTTTAAAAAGATATACGGAATGGGAGAGGATTTGTCGCAAGACAAGGAATTAAGGAAAATGAATAACGCCAGAGGAAGTAGGGATGCCATATATATCATGCGTACTTTCTTTGGACTGTATTCTTTATTGAATCAGTTGAGGGCAAAGGTGAGGGTGAATTATAAGCCTTTTTGAAATTCAAGAATTCAAAGATTCAACAATTCAAGGATTGTTGGGGAAAGAATATTTGATTTTCAAATTAGAAGGTAATAGTTTAACTTGTAAAGACTAATCAAAACCTAAATAATTATGTCGACCTATAAGAAATTTGAAGATTTGGAAGTGTGGAAAATGAGTCGTGAGCTTTGTTACGCTTTGCACCTTGCTTGTCAAAAGAAGGAGGTTCCCAATTCTGGATATCTCATAAATCATCTATACAAAACAGCAGGAAGTATTATGGATAATATTGCTGAAGGATTTGAAAGAGGTGGTAATAAGGAGCTTTTACAGTTTTTGTATATAGCAAAAGGAAGTTCTGGAGAATTTCGATCACAGGTGTACCGAGCGCTAGACCTTGATGTTTTTTCTCAGGATCAATTTGATGGACTAATAAAGAAAAGTGTTTTAATTTCCCAGCAGCTCGGTTTGTTTATAAATTATTTGAAAAAGTCTTCCTACAAAGGAGATAAATTCAAACCTTAAACAACTTGAATCCTTGAATAAAAAAAGCCACTCTAATGTAGAATGGCTTTTATTTTAATATGTATGTGCGTTTAAACTTCTCTGCTCATTAGCATTTTGGCTAGGCCGAGTAGGTTTTCTTTGTTGGCTGCAGGAACATTAATTTTTTCCATAGCTGTTAAGGCATTTTGGTAGAACTCTTCTTTCTTTTGTTCTGCCATTTCACGCACTCCAATTTCATCGAAAATAGAACGTACTTGACTCACCTTTTCAGCTAAATCTGTTTCTGTTTCTAATGTCTTTAAAGTACCGTGAGTAGTTTCAGACGCATGTTGGTAGGCAGATAGTTGTAAGTAGGTTTTTTTGTTAGCGATAACATCTCCTCCCACTTGTTTTCCAAACTTTTCTGGATCTGCGTACAGATCTAAAATATCGTCTTGGATTTGAAAGGCCAAGCCAATGTTCATCCCGAAGTCATAGATGTGTTGTGCGTCTTCTTTACTTGCCTTTGCGATGGTTGCACCCATTTCTAGGGCAGCACCTAAAAGAACAGAGGTTTTTAAACGTATCATTTCTATGTACTCATCTATGCTCACGTCATCGCGTGTTTCGAAGTCCATATCCATTTGTTGTCCTTCACAAACCTCCAAAGCTGTTTTAGAGAAGATCTCTAATAAACGTGGGAGTACATCCACATCGTGTTTTGCCAAGTATTGGTATGCGACTACAAAGAGAGCGTCTCCAGATAAGATACCTACGTTGGTATCCCATTTTTCATGCACCGTCTGCATCCCTCTACGCAAAGGAGCATCGTCCATGATATCGTCATGAATAAGGGTGAAATTGTGGAACAACTCCACGGCAATTGCCGCATTTAATGCTTTGATACCAGGTTCACCAAAAAGGTTGGCACCTAACATCGCCAAAGTTGGTCGTGTTCGCTTTCCTCCTAAGGTAAGGAAGTACGTTAAAGGATCATATAAGTTGGCGGGTTCTTTAGGAAAGGAAATTTTTTGAATCTCATTCTCTAAAATTCCCTGGTATTCTAAAATTGTATTCATCTAATCTTTTAAGCGCATTAAATAATCACCATAACCACTTTTAATTAAGGGCTGGGCTAACTTTTCCAATTGTGTTCTATCTATAAAGCCATTTCTGTAGGCTACTTCTTCTATACATCCGACTTTCAAACCTTGTCTTTCTTCAATTACTTGAACAAATTGACCAGCTTGCATTAAAGAAGGAAAAGTACCTGTGTCTAACCATGCTGTTCCACGGTTTAATACGGCTACTTTTAGTTTCCCACGACGTAAATACTCCGCATTTACATCTGTGATTTCGTATTCCCCACGTGCCGAAGGTTCCAAGTTTTTGGCAATTTCTATGACATCATTATCGTAGAAATACAAACCTGGTACGGCATAATTTGATTTCGGATTTTCGGGCTTTTCTTCTATAGATACCGCATTCATCTCCTGATCAAATTCAACCACTCCATATCTTCTTGGGTCTGAAACGTGGTAGGCATAAACAACACCTCCATCGGGTGAATTGTTCTCTTTTAAAAGTTCATCCATTCCTACACCGTAGAAAATGTTGTCGCCCAAAATTAGAGCGACTTTATCATCTCCAATAAATTCTTCTCCCAACACAAATGCTTGAGCTAAACCATTGGGTTCTTCTTGTATGGTGTACTGGAAATTACATCCTAACTGACTCCCATCTCCTAATAACTTTTGGAAATTGGGCATGTCGTGAGGTGTAGAAATAATCAATATATCTTTAATACCCGCACTCATTAAAATGGAAAGTGGGTAGTAAATCATGGGTTTATCATAGATAGGCATTAACTGTTTACTAACAGCTAATGTTAAAGGATGCAGTCGAGTACCTGATCCTCCTGCTAAAATAATTCCCTTCATAGTTTTGCGGTTTAAGTTCTGTCTAACTCCTTCGAAGGATCATAGTCGATGGCTGTGGTTCTATCTACCTCCAACTCATCTAAGTCTATGTCTGTTTCTTCGTCGTAAATTTGTATATATGGTTCTTCAAATGCTTTTGTAGAAACGCGTTTTTCTAAGGTTAATAAAAGTGATGGTAGAACGGTAAGGTTCGTAATCATTGCAATTAATAATGTCAATGAAACCAATAAACCTAAGGCTTGTGTTCCTCCAAATTGAGATAAAGCGAACATAGAGAAACCAAAGAACAACACGATAGAAGTATAGAACATACTTACACCCGTTTCTTTTAAGGCGTTCATTACACAAAGCTTTAAATCCCATTTGTTGGTTTTCAATTCCATTCTGTATTTGGCTAAGAAGTGAATCGTATCATCTACAGAAATACCAAAGGCTATACTAAATACTAATATCGTTGATGGCTTAACTGGTATTTGGAAGAAGCCCATAATTCCTGCTGTTGTTAATAGGGGAATGAAGTTAGGGACTAATGAAATAACTACCATTTTCCAAGATCTAAACAAAAGCGACATTAATACGGCAATAATCAAAATGGCAATCAATAAACTTGTAAGTAGGTTCTTTACCAAGTATTGCGTTCCTTCTGCTGCAACTACCGAAGTTCCTGTGAAATCTATATCAAAGTACTCTTCATCTATAGCCGCCCTAAGCGCAGTTTTCATTTCCACTTTATCATAGTACTCTTTTACCTTTTCCGGGTTCATGTCAAAGGCATATTGTAACTCATCATTCCCCTTTGAAAGGTTAGCGGTTACCCCGTTGTAAATTGCAGAGTTTTCTAAGATTAGCGTATCTAATACAGCTGTATTTCCTGTTTCGTAGGCAGCGTATAGTCGTTCAAATTCCGCTCGCTCTGGATTTAAAATAAGGTCAACCTTTTTGCGAATACTATCTACCTTGTCAGCAATTTCGTAAGAACCTAAGTCTCTTACTTGCATACGAATTCTCAAGGTTGTGCGACTCGTATCTACTAACTCGCTCAATGAAATATTAGAATTGGCAGATTGAGAGAGATTCATAGAATCCATGTAAGATTTTAATCTACGTTTATCTCTACTGTTAATGATTTTATATTGACTCGGATTATTACCATAGTAAGCCATGTTAATCACTTTAATCGCATCTATGTAAGAAAGTGACTTAGAGAACAAGCTATCCTTTGCAAATACTTCTTGAACTTCCTCTACCTTTTTCATCGTAGAAGATTTCAATAATCTTCCTTCGTTTTTATAGTCTACCATAACCTCAAAAGGAATGGCACCACCAAAGCTGTTTTGTAAGAAGTTTACGTCTAATAAAATAGGGTCATTACTTGGTAAGTCTCCCGTTAAGTTACCCGTAGCTTCTATACGCGTCATACCAAAAACACAAAGAGCAACAACAATACCGGTTACCCAGTAAGCTTTCGTTCTACGAGAAGAAACAATGTGAGCCAATTTGGTCATCAACCCTTTGGTGAAATCTCTATCTAAGTGAGAAAGGTGTCTGTTCTTCGGCATTTTAGCCAAAGAGAAAACGATAGGAATAATGGTAATAGATAATACGAATACCAATAAGATGTTTACCGATGCTATAGTACCGAACTCTATTAATTTCTCACTGTTGGTGAAGATGAAAGTAGAGAAACCTAAAGCTGTGGTAAGGTTAGTTAAGAAGGTAGCGTTACCAATTTTTTGAATAACACGCGATAATGCCTTGGTTTTATTTCCGTGAAGAGAAACTTCTCTATGGAACTTGGTAAGCAGGAAAATACAGTTGGGAATTCCAATTACTATCATCAATGGTGGTATCAAGGCCATCATGATAGAAAGCTTAAATCCTAACATTCCTATAAGACCTAAAGACCAAATTACAGCGGTAAATACCACCAAGTTACAGAACATTACTACTCTAAATGACTTAAAGAAAATGAAGAGTAATAAAGAGGTAACAGCGATGGCTAAGCCAATAAAGATGTACATTTCACTCATTACCCTTTTGGCAATAATTACACGAATGTGCGGTAAACCGGCGAAGTGAATTTTACCGAAAACAGGTGTAAGTTCTTCGGCCATTTCTTCGACGTGTACAACAACATCACTCTTTTTCGGATTCGCTAAAAAGGCTTCGCTAACTCCTATCATCATTAAAGAAACATGACCATCTTTGGTGTACAACAAGTCATCGTACAAAGGGTTGCTGCGAATTTCTTCTTTGATTTCTTCTATGGATTTTTCTTGGTAGGTGGTATCTGTAAAAATTTTGTGGGCTTCGAATTTTTGAGCCTCTGTATTGTTCTCAAGGGTAAACAAACTTGCCTCAGATAGAACAGATTCTATTCCATCAACAGCGGCAATTTTATCTCCTAATTGTTTCCAGAGTTTGAAGTTCTTTTCTGTATAAAGACTATCGGTTTTAATGGCAACGACCAGTGTTCCACCGTCTTCACCAAACATTTCTTTAAACTTTAAGTAAGTGCTTTGTGCAGGACTCTCTTTCGGGAGCATGTTTCCGTACTTGTTGTCCAATTTTAAGCTCGTAGTCGCAAAATAACCCATCACGGCGGTGATTACGAACAATATTGACAAGATTAAGAAACGATTTCTTAAGATTAATTGAGAAAGTTTAAACCACATCCAAATTCAAAATTTAAAACGAACAAAGGTAAATAAATAAAGCTAAACCGAAAGAAATCAAGCCTTCCATATTTCATGAATCTGAACGATATGTCCTTTTATTGTTGACCTTTTGAAATTTGAATCTGTTTTTTTCTACGGGTATTAAATCTAAAAATGAATAGGTAAAACAGTACTACCAAAAGGAAAACAGAAATGGAAAAAAGGATGAAATACTTTAACTCAACGTTCAATTTTAAACTTAGTAGCAGAACATTTATCACACCCAAGGTAAGGATAAATGCGAGGAGAAATTTTTTACTTTTCTTCATACATCTTCTTATACATCTGGTTTGTTTCCGTTTTGTAAGTCGTTAAACGAGATGTGTTTAGGGTCTAAGTTAAACAAAAAAAGAGAAATTAAAAATGAAAAAATAAGCAAGGAGACGAATTGTTGATGACAGGAGTGCGGTAAAAAGCTGCTGGCTTTTTCTAACTTTGTTTGCAGAAACAGGTGGTTTGTTTCTTCGTTATTATTTCTTGATTCATTATGACAAAAAAAGTTGTTTTTATAGATACGGTTCATCCCGTTTTATGGGAGAGGTTAAGCGAGGCTGGTTACACTTGTGTGGATGCAACAAATTTGAAAAAAGAAGAATGTGTCGCACAGGTTACCGATGCAACCGGACTTGTAATTCGTTCTCGTTTCCCTATGGACGAAGAATTTTTGAGTCATGCTAAAACCTTGAAATTCATTGCCCGATCTGGAGCAGGTATGGAGAACATAGATATTCCTTATTGTGAAAAGAGAGGAATAGTATTGCACAATGCACCTGAAGGCAATAGAAATGCTGTTGCCGAGCATGCTTTAGGGATGCTTTTGGCCTTGTTCAATAATTTGAAGAAAGGAGATTCAGAAATTCGCGCTGGGGTTTGGGATAGAGAAGGCAACCGAGGAGTAGAATTGGACGGAAAAACAGTTGGGATTATAGGTTATGGAAATAATGGAGCTGCATTTGCCAAGAAATTAAGAGGTTTTGATGTAGAGGTTTTGGCCTATGACAAATACAAAACAGGATTTGGAGATGCCTTCGTAAAAGTAAGTTCATTGGCGGAGATACAACAGAAGGCCGATGTATTGAGTTTGCACATTCCTCAAAATGAGGAAACCAAGTTTTGGATGGATACACCTTTTTTTAATGCCTTCCAAAAAGCTTTTTATTTGATTAATCTTTCTCGTGGTAAGATAGTAAAAACCTCTGGCCTTAGAAAAGCACTCAATGAAGGTAAAATTCTTGGCGCTTGTTTGGATGTGTTGGAATATGAAAAGGCATCCTTTGAGAATATTTTCTCGGGTGAAATGCCAGATGATTTTAAGTTTTTATTGAATAGTGATAAAGTTTTGCTCTCACCACATGTTGGAGGTTGGACACACGAAAGCTACTTTAAATTGAGCGATGTTTTGGCAGATAAGATACTTGCTCAAGGGTAGGGTGGAGTGATTTAAAAATTCAAGGATTTAAGAATTCAATGATTCAACGATTCAAGAATTCAATGATTTGAAAGATTTGAAAATTTGAGGGATTTTTCTCGGGGCTCGAGAAGCTGTTATCTATTGTTTGTTGAATTTAGAATTACTCCGCGGGCTCTGCGAAAATCTTTGTGCGCTTTGTGGTTAAAACCACAGCATGATTCTCTTGCTCAATACTGTTATAGCGTAGATTCAACAAACTTAGTCAACTCAATAAACTCATCAACACTTAATTGTTCCGGACGTTTGGTGAGCAATTCGTGGTCAACATCTTTGCCTTTAATCCATTGTTTTACACCATTGCGTATGGTTTTCCTTCTTTGGTTAAAGGTAGCTTTTACAATTTGGAAGAATAAATTTTCATCACATTCCAGTGATTGGCGTTCATTTCTTACACAACGAATAACACCAGATTTTACTTTCGGTGGTGGGTTAAACACATGTTCGTCTACTGTAAAGCAATAGTCTATATCATAATACGCTTGCAAGAGCACAGAAAGAATACCATAAGCTTTGCTACCAGGCTTCTCTGCAACTCTAACCGCTACTTCTTTTTGGAACATTCCCATGATTTCTGGGATTTGGTTCCTGTACTCTAAACATTTGAAAAGAATTTGAGAGGAGATGTTGTACGGGAAATTTCCTACTACACCAAAAGGTTGGTCGCCCATCACCTCTTTCAAATCTGTTTTAAGAAAGTCTTTGTCGTAAATTCTCTCTCCAAGGGCCGCAAAGTTTTCTTCCAAGTAACGGATAGACTCTAAATCTATATCCATTACGTGTACTTCTAAATCTCCACGTTGTAAGAGGAATTCTGTTAAAGCCCCCATACCCGGACCAATTTCCAAGACGCGTGTGCATGCTTGGTGTTTCTGGTATTGGTCAGAAATTTTTCTACAGATGTTCTTATCCGTTAAAAAGTGTTGTCCGAGATGTTTTTTTGCTTTAACTGACATATATACTAGCGCTTAAATTCTTCAATTACGTTTAAGATAGTTCTAAACGCGGCAAATTTACCACCGAACAATTCTGTGTGTTCTTGTTGAAGAACGATTGCATGTTCTTTTTGATATTCTTCGTAAAGATCAACCGTTGGTGCAAAGTAAGTGATGGCATAAGTAACTCCACCTTCTTCTTCGCCATTTACGCGAGATAAACGTGCCTCTTTAAAACATCCCGTGTTCAAAACATCGTTGATGTGTTTCTGACGCATCCAGTTTAACCAGTTTTCTTCTATGCTGGCATCTATGCTTACCGTTACATTGTATAAAATCATGCTGCAAAAATAGGGATTCTTCTTCTTTGAATTTAAAAAGTGACAACAAAGCGTAAGGATTGTCTTATCGAGGGCTTATAAAGAACGACGATTAACGAAGTGTTTCGTTGTTAAAATTGTTTCTGAGCTCCCTAAATGTGTTATTTAAACGGTTGTTTATCCAATGAATAGGGTAATTAGTCAATAAAATTTTCTACCTCTTTCAAACTCTATATATTTGTGTCCTAATAATGCCTTTAGCCATGAATACTTTGAGAAAAAGATCATGCGCTAAATAAGAATACTTTTATGTCTACTACTCGGTATATACTACCAATTATGGATGGGATAAATCCGTCTAATTTACAAGCTGGTGAAAATTTAGTGCAAATTACAGAAACTGCAGAAGGAAATAATTTCTGGGGTGTATGTAGTGTTATGCTACTCGGCGGAGTAAGCTTCATCTTTATTTCTTATGAAGTAATCACCTTTATAAAAAATTGTGATTGCTTCCGTAAATCAACTACAGAACAACCCGTAGTTCTCAACGTGAGCAAGCAGAAAAATTTATTGCGTACCTTGGTATTCGGACTTTTACTAGTTTTTACCTGTCTAGCATACATGTTAATTCTCTATTTTATGGGTTAATTCGGGTAATGTAAGCGTGCATTTTCAGAAAGTTTATCACTAGTTCTAGAATCTGACAAACATCCTAACCTGATATATAAATAAGTATCATTAAATTTGCACCTGATTTATTGAGGAAATAAAATTAGGTTCTCGGCATTTCAATAAACATGGCCGAAGAACTTTCACTTGGTTATAAGTGATTAAGTTGATAGAGAAATGGAAATGAAAGTTCAAGTAGTTAAGTCTAAAATTCACAGAGTTAAAGTTACACAAGCCGATTTAAATTACATCGGAAGTATTACTATAGATGAGGACTTAATGGATGCATCTAACCTTATAGAGGGAGAGAAAGTTCAAATTGTAAACATTAACAATGGTGAACGCATCGAGACTTATGTAATCAAAGGAGATAGAAAATCTGGTGTAATTTGTTTAAATGGACCAGCGGCACGTAGAGTAGCTCCTGGAGATTTAGTGATTATTATTGGTTACGCATACATGGATTTTGAGGATGCAAAAAGCTTTAAACCACAACTTTGTTTCCCCAATGAAGAAACCAATATGCTAGACTAAAACTTCAACCATTTGAAAAAATCTATAACCCAAATTATTAAAGTAGTTCTTCCCTTGCTTATAGGTATTTACCTGATGTGGTATTTCTATGATGCGATGGACGAGCAAGCAAAAGCACAGTTTTATCGCGTAATAGAAGAAGCCGATTATTTCTGGATTATACTTTCCCTCTTTTTTGGGATAGCCAGTCACTTATCTAGAGCCTGGAGACAGAAATATTTGCTAGAGCCTATAGGATATACAACGAAGTTTTCAAACAGGTACCATTCCATGATGATAGGGTATCTGATTAATCTACTCATCCCAAGGGCGGGTGAGGCGGCTAGAGCTGGAGCTTTGTATTCCAGTGAAAACGTACCCTTTTCCAAAACCTTTGGGGCCATCATAGCTGAACGTGTATTTGATTTAGTAATGTTGGGTATCGTAGTGTTAATTACCCTCAGTATTAGTGGAGATGAGTTAATGATCATTAAAAACAGTATCGTTAACCCACCGGTGGCTGAAGGAGAAAAAGGCTTTCCATGGATGATGGTATTGGGTGGTGCTGCGCTACTTGGATTACTCGTATTTGTTGTCTTGTGGTTTAAGAATGAGAAGTTTAAAAACAAGTTTGTGAACTTTGTAAAGGAAGTAATCACTGGTGTTTTTGGAATCTTTAAATCGAAGAACCCGGGTGCTTTCATCTTGCACACTTTACTGATTTGGATCAATTACATTGTATTCTTTGCTATCTGTTTTTATGCTTTGCCAGAAACCAGTAACTTTCCTATGAGTGGATTGCTTATAGGTTTTATTGCAGGTACTGTTGGGATAGCTTTTACAAATGGTGGAATTGGAGCATATCCATTGTTAGTCGGAATAGTAGTGAATTTTTATTTAGGTCAACAACTCGGTGATAGTGCCAAAGGTGTTGGGGAGGCTTTAGGTATGTTGATTTGGAGTTCGCAGACCTTAATGATGATCATCCTAGGATTAATTTCCTTCATTATAATACCCAGAAAATTTAAAAAAGTAGAACAAGATGCTAGAAATGAAAGATAGGTATGCAGCCTTAATGCATAAAATTGTAAGTGTAGACGAAGCAAAAAGAAGATTGGAAATTTGGAGACTAACTCCAAGGCAGATTGTTTTTACAAATGGGTGTTTTGATATATTACACAAAGGACACATTAGTTATTTAGCGAAAGCGGCAAGCTTAGGAAACCGTTTGGTAATTGGTTTAAATTCGGATGCAAGTGTTAAGGCACAAGGTAAAGGAGAGGATAGACCGGTTAACGCTGAAATGGATAGAGCGGCGGTATTAGCGGCTTTAGGTTTTGTTGATTTGGTGATTTTATTTGATGAAGATACTCCTATCAATTTGATTAACGAATTGAACCCTCATATTTTAGTGAAGGGAGCAGATTACGATGCAAATGAAACGGACGAAAACGCGAAAACTTACATCGTAGGTTCTAAAGAAGTAAGAGCAAATGGTGGTGAAGTTGCTACCATAGAACTAGAAGAAGGATATTCTACAACAGCTTTGATTGAGAAATTGAAAGCTTAAGAGAAGATACAGATATAGAAAAGTCCGAGTGTAATGCTCGGACTTTTTTGTTTTAATGTGATGTCTCCTTTAACAATTCAGGATGTTTTGCCTTGAATTTGTTTAAACGAGGTATAGAAACCGACCGTACGTACGGATTTTCGGGATGTTTACGTTCATATTCTTGATGATAATCCTCAGCTGGATAAAAAGCCTCTAATGGCTCTACTAAGGTGGTGATTTGTGTATGAACCTTTTGTTCAATTAAACTATCTATAAAGGCTTGCGCTTTTTCTTGTTGATAAGGATAGGTGTAGAATATTTCACTTCTGTACTGTCTTCCTTTGTCTGGACCTTGCTGATTGAGCGTGCTCGGATCATGAGAGTCAAAGAAAACGGTGAGTAAAGTTGTGTAGGAAATTTTTGTGGAATCGTAATACACCTTTACACTTTCTGCATGTTTTGTTTTTCCAGAGCTAACTTGTGGATACGTTGCCGTAGTTGCTGATCCACCCGCATATCCAGAAACGGCCTCCTCAACTCCTTTTACAGCTTGAAAGACTGCTTCTACACACCAAAAGCAGCCACTCGCAAAGTAGGCAACCTGTAAACTGTCTAATGAGGTATTGGAACTCGTCGTAAAGTTTGTTTCCGGGGCTTGGACTATCGTATTGTTCGGTACTTGATTACTGCAGGCAATTATAAACCCAAAAGTAATCAAAGGGAGGGTCGTCAAAATCTTTTGAATTACAGGTTTCATCATCATCTTATTGTTATTTTTAATGGCTCAAAATTATGTTCATGACCAATAAGTTTATTTTCCTTTGTTGCGTTTCGTTGTTTGGCTGTTCTGGCCCTACATCTTCGACGGATATTTACGAGGAAACTTACAGTTTGGATGAAATGATTTTACCCACCAAAGATGAGCTCAATCAAGAGGTTAACACCTCTGTTGCTTTATTGTTTACCCAAAACCCTGTCTTAACAAAAATAGAAGTAGAAAATAGAAGTTTTGATGTAGAACAGTTAACAGACAAATCCATCGCTCGTGTGGTAGGGTGTTTTACGATGGGCCCAAATTCAGTGGAACAAATAGAATTACTTTTTGTAGATCAGAAATTGCTTTACTTACGACAAGATGTTTTCGAAGGTGAAAATTGTCAGGATGCAAGTATACTCATGAATGTTGAAAAGAATTATTTCTACGAGAACCAACTTGTGCATCAACATCAGGGGAGAAATAATGGTGTTTTTCTTTGGAAAAGTGAACAAGAACTGCAACAGTTAAGCGCTGCGGTGTTAGCCGCGTTGTAGTTAACTCGTTGTTTCGGCTTGTAAATTTCTATACCTTTTTCTGGCTTCGGTAACGAATAAACTTCCTCTGTGTTCTTTCATTAAACGCAGGTAGTATTCCATAGCTTTGGTTTTATCTCCCTTATGCACTTCGTAAATTATACCGAGTTCCATTAACGCGTTGTCCATTAAAATATCACTGGCATATTTAGTGGTGATGAGTTCAAGTGCTTCAATTGCTTTGTCCCACTCTTGAAGTTCCTCGTAAGCCTGTGCTTTGCGCAACAATACTTCGTCTGCTAATCCATGGAAGGGAAGGAATTTTAAAATGGAGTCATATTTTGCGAAGGCTTCTTCGTATTTGTGTTGTTCCAACAATAGGTCTGCGTTTGCAAATTGACGCATGGCATTGTAATTACTGTCTAACCCAAGGTTATCTGTGATTAAAAGTGAGAGTTCCAGTGCATCGTTGGCAATCAATTTTGAAGTAGACTGTTTAAGCACTTTGAGTTGAGATTGCGCCCATTCAAAATCCCCTGCGTAATAAAATACTTGTGCATTTTTAAATTTAGCCTCAGCTCCTATGGTTTCAAATTTAAACTGACTTTCAACTTGCATGTAAAGTAAGGATGCTTCCCAAATATCATTTTGTATTACCAAGACATCTGCAAGGGCCATTTTGGTCTCAGCGAGATCTTTTCCGTAAAGTCCTTCTATTTGTAAAACGCGTTCCAAAAGTGTTTTGGCAGCAGTTATTTCTTGAGAATAATAAGTTTGTATATGCGCCAAACCTAAGGCAATGGGAACTACTTCATTGTTATAGCCTATGCGTTCTATGGATGCTTGGTAGGCTTCAATGGTTTGAGCAAGTTGTGCTTTGTCGTAGATTTTATTTTCAGTAATCTCTAGAAATGAGGTTTGAAGGTAATAGTATTCACTTTGGTAATAGTAGGGTGAATTGGGACCAAGTTCCATAACATAAGCAAAGGCTTTTCTGGCCTCTGTATAAGCTTTGTTATTTAGGGCTATGGTTCCCATTTCTATGAGCTTTTCACCTTCACTACGCGTTCTTTTGTCGAGCGCTTTAGCTTGTATGTAAGCGGCGTTAAATTCTTTAGTTTGTATGAATGTCCAAATCAACAAATCAGTATATGATGTAGTATTTGGACTTCTTTGTATGTTTTCGAGCAAGAGACGTTTTAAGAGCAAAACATCTTCGCTTTTAGGGTTTTCAAAATCAATGTATCGTGGTAGAACGTTGGTGACTGTATTGAGCATACGTTCGTTGTAATCGAGTAGGGTGATGTACTCGTTTACCATGTCTTCCTTTCTGTCCAAGTCGCTATATACTTGTGCAAATTGAAAGTGTAGAGGATAGGTATTTCCAAGGTTTTTCCTCCCTTGTTCTAAAACTTCGAGGGCTAAAAGGGGTTTGTTCATTCCTCTAAAAGCAGTGGCTAAATTGATGATGTTGGTGCTGCGTTGAGGATTGTTTTCGATCAGGTCGTTATAGATTTTATCCGCAGATTTTTGATCACCAGTTTCTTCATAGAGTTTTCCCAATTGAACACTGTAATTGATGTCATTAGGATAAAAATCAATCTGCTCTTTCAGGAGTTTAATACCGGCTTTTTGTCCTTCTATTTCTTGGGTACAAATTAGAAGTTTATCAAAAATGAAACTTCTGTGGTCTTCTTGATAAACCTTTTGAAGGTAGGGGAGAGCCTTTTCGAGCTCTCCCTTATTATAATAGAATTCAGCTAATTTATAATCATTTTCTTGCCCGTATAGGTTGAGGCAAAAGAGTAAAGAGAATAAGATTAGCGTGTATTTCATGTTTAAAATTCTAGTGTTGAAATTAATGAATCAACTTTTGGTTTAAGGGTGTAGTATAAGTTTCTACTCTTGTTAATAGAACGTTCGTAAAGTAAAGACATTGTATCTAATTGCGCAACATTTGTTTTTTCTGTCAAAACAAATTGACCGTAGGCTTCTCTATCGTTCACTCCTTCGGCTATGTCGTGGCGTAATTTACTGAGTTGTTCACGTTCCTCTGGTATAGCTTTATCTATTTTTTGTTTGTTTTTAGCAGCGCCAGCAATAATTTTTCGCACTGATTTGTAATTGGTAAGCATAGTGCCCAAGGCAATATTGGTTGTATCAGGACCCGTGTAGTGCTTTTGAATGTTCGTAAGATCATTTCTTACAATAGCTATCATTATCCCATTGGAATCGTCTTTAATCGCATCCATACGAGCTGATATTTCATCTACTGATGTTTCTAGTTCATCTAGGGTAGAAAGGTGTTTTTCTATTTCCTGATCTTTACAAGAAACTAAGGTGATTCCTAGGGTAAGGACGGCAAAAAATATTTGTTTCATTCTTATAGTTTTTAACGAAGTTAATCTTCTAAATTGTTTTGGAGTTGGTAGAAGTCTATACTGTAAAAGCCGTTGATTAAAGGTATAAAAAAAGGGATTGTATGTCTACAATCCCTTTTAATTATTCTGGTGTTATTATAGCTTTCTCGCTACCTCAACTTCTTCGTAAGCTTCAACAATGTCACCAACTTTAATATCGTTGTACTTGTCTATGTTCAAACCACACTCGTAGTTGTGTTTCACTTCTTTTACATCGTCTTTGAAACGCTTCAATGATCCAAGAGCACCTGTGTAAATTACGATACCATCTCTAATGATACGGATGTTTGAGTTACGTTTAATAACTCCATCCAATACGTAACATCCTGCAATTGTACCCACTTTCGTGATTTTGAAAGTTTCTCTAACTTCAGCAGAACCGATAATCTCTTCTTTGATGTCTGGTGATAACATACCTTCCATCGCTTGTTTCAATTCATCGATAGCTTTGTAGATAACAGAATATAATCTGATGTCGATTTGTTCTGTTTCAGCCAATTTACGAGCTGATGCTTGCGGACGAACTTGGAAACCAATAATGATGGCATCTGATGCACTAGCTAAGTTAACGTCGGCTTCAGTAATGGCACCTACCGCTTTGTGAACGATGTTTACCTGTATTTCTTCTGTAGATAACTTCAATAAAGAGTCAGAAAGTGCTTCGATAGATCCATCCACGTCACCTTTAACGATAACGTTAAGTTCTTTAAAGTCACCCAATGCAAGACGTCTACCAATTTCTTCAAGTGTAAGGTGTTTCTGAGTTCTAAGTCCTTGTTCTCTGTACAACTGCTCACGCTTCGTAGCAATAGAACGTGCTTCTCTTTCATCATCCATCACGTGGAATTTGTCTCCCGCTGATGGCGCACCGTTAATACCTAAGATAGATACTGGAGTTGATGGTCCTGCCTCTTTTAATTCTTTACCGTGTTCGTTGTGCATCGCTCTTACTCTACCAGAGTGACGCCCCGCTAAGATCACATCTCCAATACGTAATGTACCTGCTTCAACCAGCATGTTAGTAATGTATCCTTTTCCTTTATCCAAAGAAGATTCTACAACAGTACCAACTGCATTTTTATTTGGGTTCGCTTTTAATTCTAAAAGGTCAGCCTCTAAAATTACTTTTTCAAGTAATTCGTCAATGTTCAATCCTTTCTTCGCAGAAATTTCTTGAGCTTGGTATTTACCACCCCAATCTTCTACCAAGATATTCATTTGAGATAATTGCTCACGAATTCTGTCTGGGTTTGCACCTGGCTTATCGATTTTGTTAATCGCAAATACCATAGGTACACCAGCTGCCTGTGCGTGAGAGATTGCCTCTTTTGTTTGTGGCATCACATCATCATCAGCTGCTACAATAATAATAGCAACGTCTGTTACTTGAGCACCACGGGCACGCATCGCTGTAAAGGCTTCGTGACCAGGAGTATCTAAGAAAGTAAGTTTTTTACCATCTTCTCTTGTTACAGAGTAAGCACCAATGTGCTGTGTAATTCCTCCGGCCTCACCGTCTACTACTGTAGCGTTACGGATGTAATCCAGTAAAGATGTTTTACCGTGGTCAACGTGACCCATAACCGTAATGATTGGCGGACGATCTTTTAAGTCTTCTTCTTTATCCTCAACAGTTGGAATAGCATCTTGAACTTCTGCAGAAACGAATTCTACTTCGAATCCGAATTCAGAAGCAACAATAGAAATTGTTTCAGCATCCAAACGTTGGTTAATAGAAGCGAAGATACCTAAAGACATACAAGCTGAAATTACTTGTGTAGATTGTACATCCATCATAGAAGCTAATTCAGAAACCGTTACGAATTCTGTTAACTTCAAGATACCTTTTTCCATTTCTGCTGCCATTTCTTCCATCTCTCTCTTCTGAGCGATAGAGTCTCTTTTAGCACGACGGTTTTTAGCACCTTTAGATTTACCACCTCCTGAAAGACGTGCAAGTGTTTCCTTGATTTCTTTCTGGATATCTTTTTCAGTAACTTGAGGTTTTTCAACCTTTTTCTTACCTCTTCCTTTTTGATTTGGTTTACCAGCTCCTTGAGTACCTGGCTTACGCTTGTCGTTAGGGTTTTTAGAAGCTTGTTTATTAACGTCAACCTTCTTAATACGCTTACGCTTACGTTTGTTGTCTGCACTAGAAGTTTTCTTCTTCTCTACAGGTAATTCGATTTTACCAACTACTGTAGGTCCTGTTAACTTCTTACGTTCAACCTTAATGGTTTCAACCTCTTCTCTAGGTTTTGTTTCTTTCACTTCCTCTTTTGGTTTTTCTTCTTTTGCCACTGGTGGAGTTACCACTGGAGTTGGCTTTGGAGTATCCTTTTTAGGAGCGTTAGAAACTGGAGTTTCTTCTTTCTTTTGAGCAGGTTTTTTATCCCCTTTCTTTTTCTTATCCGGTCTTGTTTTAGTATTAATAGAACCTAAGTCTATTTTACCCAAAACTTGCACCTTTAAATCTCCACCACCTAAAGTTTTCGAATCTTCTTTGGTGATTTGAGGACTTTTATCTTCCTCTTTTTTCACTTCTTCTTTAACAGGCTCCTCTTCTTTCTTAACCTCTTTAACTTCTTCAGCTTTCGCAACTTCCTTTTCGGCCGGAGCAGGAGTTTCTTCCACTTTAGGAGTTTCAGGAGTTTTCTGATCTTCAGATTTCACCTTAGCAATAGTTTCGTGAACGTCAATGTCGTCCTCTACTTCTTTTTGCTCTTTTGCTTCAGGTTTTGTATTTGAAGCAAGCGTTATTGTTTCACGCTTTTCGCGCTTTAAAGCAGTTTTATTCGCTGCTTCTTTCAATGATTGGTCCGCAGCAAATTGCTCACTCAGCTTATCGAAATGCTCAGGGCTAATTTTGGTGTTGGGGTTAGAATCTATCTCCACACCTTGAGTACCCAAGAAATCTACAATGGTAGAAATCCCAACGTTTAACTCTCTTGCTACTTTACTTAATCTTTTTACTTTACCGGCCATATAAAAAGTCCTTCTTGTATTTTTTTTATTACGTAGATAAACTACGAATTAATTCCCGTTTTTGTTACGGTTTACCCATTTTTCTGATGACAAAGTTAGAAGTGTTTCCTATCTATTCAAACTCTGCTTCCAATATTTTGAAAACTTCTTTGATAGTTTCTTCTTCTAAATCTGTACGACTCACTAATTCTTCAACACTTAGCTCTAGAACTGATTTGGCGCTATCACAACCAATTTCTTTCAATTCATCGATGATCCAAGAGTCGATTTCATCTGCAAACTCTTCTAAGTCTACATCTTCTATATCTTCAGCTCCTTCTCTGTATACGTCAATTTCGTATCCAGTTAAGCGACCTGCTAATTTAATGTTGTGTCCACCTCTACCGATAGCCAATGAAACTTGGTCTGGCTTCAAGTATACGTCAGCTCTCATTTCTTCTTCGTTCAATTCGATGTTAGAAATTTTTGCTGGAGACAATGCTCTTTGAATGTATAATTGAGGGTTAGACGTGTAGTTAATAACGTCAATATTTTCGTTTCTTAACTCTCTAACGATACCGTGAATACGAGAACCTTTCATACCCACACAAGCTCCTACAGGATCAATTCTGTCGTCGTAAGACTCAACAGCAACTTTCGCTCTTTCTCCTGGAGCACGCTCAATGTTCTTAATTGTAATCAATCCGTCGAATACTTCAGGAACTTCTAACTCGAACAAACGCTCTAAGAATTCTGGCGCTGTTCTAGAAAGTATAATTACAGGGCTTGAGTTACGCATATCAACTTTGGCAACAACAGCTCTTAAAGTTTCTCCTTTCTTGAAGTAATCTGAAGGAATTTGCTCTGATTTCGGTAACAATAACTCGTTTCCTTCATCATCTAATACCAAGATCTCTTTCTTCCATACTTGGTAAACTTCACCAGTAACGATTTC
The DNA here is from genome assembly GCF_900116425.1 of Lishizhenia tianjinensis. Classification (GTDB taxonomy): domain Bacteria; phylum Bacteroidota; class Bacteroidia; order Flavobacteriales_D; family Crocinitomicaceae; genus Lishizhenia; species Lishizhenia tianjinensis. The sequence goes on from NZ_FPAS01000002.1 coordinate 381,219, forward strand.
ACCGATTCTGTCTTTGTAAACCTTGTATAAGTGATCTTTCTCTAATTCTAAAATTCTAGAAATTAAGTTTTGACGTAAAGACAAGATGTTTCTTCTTCCGAAATCCATGAATTTCATTTCCTCAGAAACTTCTTCACCTACTTCAAAATCAGGCTCTATCTTAACCGCTTCAGAGTAAGCAATCTCGATGTTCTCATCTTCAACCTCTCCGTCTGGTACTATCTCTTTGTTTACCCAGATTTCGAAGTCACCTTTATCAATGTTGATAATTACGTCACAGTGCTCGTCTGTACCGAATTTTTTCTTCAACATCGTTCTAAACACGTCCTCAAGAACGTGCATCATTGTTTGTCTATCTATATTCTTGAATTCTTTGAATTCAGAAAATGATTCAATCAAATTTAAGCTATCCATTTTGCTTCTATTTAAATGAAATTACAATTTTTGTTTCCTTTATATCCGCGTATTGTAAAGCATGATCCTCTACAATCGTTTCTTTTTTCTTTTTCCCTTCTATGCGTTCTTTGCGCGTAGTTTCTACAACTATTCCGTTATCATCAGCGGCTTTTAATATACCCTCTAATTTACCGTTTTCATCGTTGAGTTTTACTTTAACTTCTCGACCAATATTTTTGATGTATTGAGGAACCATTCGCAAAGGTTGATCTAACCCTGGTGAAGAAACGCTCAATTCAAAATCCTGCTCTTCTCTGTCTAAGTTGTGCTCAATGTTACGCGAAACAGAAATGCAATCGTTTATTGCTACACTTCCTTCAGCACTGTCTATCAAAACATTGATTTGATTAGCAGAACTAATCTTTATGTCCACAATAAACAACCCGTTATCTAGTTCAGCAATACGCTCTTCGGCGAGTTCTCTTACAATCTTTTCACTAATCATATCGATACAAAAAGAGGGGACTTTCGTCCCCTCGTTCTACAAATTTTCAATAAAACTTATGCAAATATAGTCATTTTATTTTAAACGCAATAACTTATTGAGTTTCAGATTTCTTTTTTTAAGTAGTGCTCTACTTATAAGCCTTATTCAAAGGCATATAAAACAGGTCTACTTGGAGAAGCATCATTATCAAAGGGAGCTACTTGTAGGTTGAGAAGGTATTCACCATCCTCAATGTGATTGTCTACAAATATCATCTCAGTAATAGTGCGCTCATGATTTGGATTTTCTGGTACATTCCAAAATTTATGGTGAAAGGCCAATTCGCCTCCATCACTTTCCCTGTCAACACTTGGTAAATCCAAAAGGAAGTGTTTAACGCCTAGTTCATCAAAGATTTCGACTATCCTTTCATCTAAATAAGGAGGATTGGTACTCGAATAATTATAGTGTTTTTTCGCTTCAGTATTGGGAAGTGTTCTTAAAACAACTGCATCCACCGGAGTTGAACCTAAAGCAGCTTTGACTGCTTCGTATTGTACTATATGATCGGTTTCTTCTCCATTTTGAACCTCTTCAGGTGTAATAGAAATTACTTTGGCGTTGAAGAAGAATTCTTTTAACCTTTCATTTACAGAATAGATTTCCTTTGTGATATGACCTAAACATTCTGTATGCGTGCCATGGCCGTGTGGGTTGAAAAAGATATCTCTAAAATTAACAGCTCCCCCTTGAGCAACTTCACCTACCCATCCGTTTTCCATTACAGGTTCGAAGCGAGGAGGGTTTACATACCAAGCTCTAGGGTTGTTCTCGCTATTTGTAAGAGTTATAGATATATCATGACCTTTGGAAAGATCAATTGTTTTACCATTTTCAAGGGTAACGCGCATGTGTTTTATAGTTTAGGCGGGCAAGATAGTCAAGATTTGAGAATTCAACAATTCAAGGATTCAATAATTCAATAATTCAAGGATTCAAAGATTCAAAGATTCAAAGATTCAAGGATTCAAGGATTCAAGGATTCAAGGATTCAAAGATTCAAGGATTCAAAGATTCAAGGATTGGGCATTTGATGGAGGGAAGTATTGAATAGGGGTTGGAAGTAGGGGATTTCCAAAAAAAATCCCGATGTAACAAATACAACGGGATTTTATAAAAGTGTTATGATGTTTAAGGCAAAGTGCTTAACATGCGTTTGTATTCTGTTTCGTACGTTTTTTCACCGCTACAACCTAAAGTAGTTTTAGTATTGTAGAAATCTTCTATACGATTCGTAGGTGATGGGTGAGTACTCAAGAATTCAGGTGTACCTCCAGCCCCTTCAGCTTGCAATTTCTCAAAGAAAGAAGCTCCTCCAGCGGCATTGTAGTCTGTTGGACATAGGTATTTTACTGAGGCTTCGTCTGCTTCCGTTTCGTGAGAACGAGAGAATTTTAACCCAATTAAACCTGCTGTTACTTGTTTGATGGCTTGTCTGTCACCAGCAATTACATTAAGTAAGAAATCAATACCATGTAATTTGGTCATTTGTCGTGTAGAGTGACGTAAATCGGCATGTCCAATTTCATGTCCCATAACTCCTGCCAATTGATCTTCAGAATCTAAATACTTCATCAATCCCGTGTAAACGTAGATGTAACCACCCGGTGTACAAAAGGCATTTAAAGTATTGTCATCATGAATGATGCGCAATCTCCAACCAAACTCATTTTTATGTGTTACAGCTCCAGAGTTTAAAATTTTATCTCTCATTTTGTAGAGGTACTGATAAGGTTTTGGATTAGAAGCACTGTCTAAAACAGGGTATTCGGCAGGGTTTCCATCTATTTCTGCGGCTACTTGTGCGCCTAATTCTTTGTCTTGGTCTACCGTGAATAAGTTAATTCCTCCTCCACTCGTTCCACAAGCAGATAGGGTTAAGGCCACTGTTGAAATGGCTATCGTATTTTTTAAGAAACGCTTCATAGTTGAATATTTTATACTTGTGAATATATAAAAATAGTAAGTAGCTGTACAAAAAATCCTAGTCCATATCCTAGTCCAATTTGTTTTAGTGTGTGTTTGTTGAGTATTAGTCGTGATGTAGTTGTTATTATTCCCATAAGGATAACCAAGTAAACAACATTCATCTCAAAATAAGACTGAGTTTGGAAGTAGGCAATGATAAAACCTAAGAGCGAACCGACTCCCATAGCGTGTAAGCTGATTTTTGTCCATCGGGTAATCACCAAGCACATTACAGCACTTAAAAAGCCACCAAAGCTCGTGGCGATCAGTACCTCGGGAATGTTGCCTTGTTGTTGATACATCAAAAACCCGAACATCAGAAAGAAGTAGAAGGCCGTAATGGCAATGGGGTACTTTCTCTCTTCCTTGTTTTCTAATCCCAATGAACTCACCGTTTTGTTTAAGCGAAGCATTAAAAGTGAGAGTCCGGGAGCAAGTATGGTAAAAATTGAAAACAGGCTTAAGAAGCTTGTTTTAAACTCGGGGTTTAAATAGAAAAGTGAATAGCGCGCGTAAAAGTTTTCTGGAATGCTCGGTATGTAAAGCGTGAGCAACAATCCATACAAAGGCATGAATAGCGGAAGGAAAACTATGGAGGCTACTTTGGCTAAAAAATTCACTAGAGTTCTTTTCTTAAACGTGCAACAGGAATGTTTAATTGCTCTCTGTATTTAGCAACGGTTCTTCGTGCGATATTGTATCCCTTTTCCTTGAGGAGTTTTGCCAGCTTTTCATCCGTAAGTGGTTTGCGCTTTTCTTCGTTTTTAACTGCGTCAGATAAAATACTTTTCACCTCTCTTGTCGATACCTCTTCACCTGAATCTGTAGACAAACTTTCTGAGAAGAAGTATTTTAACAACTTCACACCGTAAGGCGTTTGAACGTATTTAGAGTTGGCAACTCTTGATATTGTTGATATATCTAGGTTCACAATTTCTGCAATGTCTTTCAATATCATAGGTTTTAACTCCGTTTCATCACCGGTTAAAAAGTATTGATATTGGTAATTCATGATGGCGTGCATCGTAGAATAAAGGGTGTTTTGTCTTTGCTTAATCGCATCGATAAACCACTTGGCAGAATCTAATTTTTGCTTTACAAAGGTAACGGCTTCCTTGTCTGATTTTGTAAGTTTAGCTCCTTCCGAAATGTTGCGCAACATTTTCTCATAGCTTCTGCTTACTTTTAAATCGGGAGCATTTCTTCCGTGTAAAGCCAATTCCAATTTCCCATCCAATTCTGTAATGATGAAATCGGGGGTAACTTGTTCTAAAGATTTAGAGGAGCTTTTTAAAGAACCTCCTGGCTTGGGGTTCAGACGAATGATTTCATCTATTGCTGCCTTCAAGTCATCATCACTGATTTCTAATTTCTTTAGAATTTTGTTGTAGTGCTTTTTGGTGAACTCTTCGAAATGATCTTCCAAGATTTTCTTGGCTGTGTACCGCGTAATATCACCATTTTGACGTCTGTTGATTTGTAGCAACAAACATTCTTGTAAATTTCTGGCACCTACACCTGCTGGGTCTAAATCTTGAATAATTTCCAAAAGCTTCTCCAACTCTTCTTCAGTTGTCATGATATTTTGAGAAAAGGCCAAGTCATCAACAATAGCCTCTAGGTCTCTTTCTAAATATCCTGCATCATCCAAATTTCCAATTAAAGTTTCGGCGATCATGTAGTCGTCTTCACTTAAATCACGAAGGTGTAATTGTTCTTTGAGTCGCTCTTGGAAGGAAGACCCAGAAGACAAGGGAATAGATGTTTCATCGTCATCTTTTCCCTTGTTTGAAGTTTTCGTTTTGTACGCGGGCTCATCATCTGAGATGTAGTCGTTAATGTCGAAGTCATTGTCGTCACCACCCTCGTCAAAATCTGTATCTTGTTCGTTAGAAAAATCGTCTTCTACTTCGTCTTTACCTTCTTCCAACGCTGGATTTTCCTCAATTTCTTGCTTAATTCTTGCGTCAAGTTCCATAGTGGGAACTTGCAACAATTTCATCAATTGAATTTGCTGCGGCGATAAACGCTGTTCAAGCTTTTGTGATAAGGATTGTTTTAATGCCATGCGCTAAAATATTCTGAAGTAAAATTTACGTTTTTTCTTCGAAATAATTCTTGTTTCTCTACTAAAATTCTGCGTTTTGCGGAGTTCTTGGGAAAGGAATTACGTCTCTGATGTTGCTCATACCTGTTACGAACATCACCATCCTCTCAAATCCTAGGCCAAAACCTGCGTGTGGAACCGTTCCAAATTTTCTCGTATCTAAGTACCACCAAACGTGCTCTTCAGGTATGTTGAAATCAGCACATTTTTGCTTTAATACATCCAATCTTTCTTCACGTTGAGATCCACCTACGATTTCACCAATTCCTGGGAACAACACGTCCATAGCAGCAACCGTTTGTTTTCCTTCTTCACATCCGTCGTTGTTACGCATGTAGAAGGCTTTGAAATATGCAGGGTAATCTGTAATGATTACTGGCTTTTTAAATTCTTTCTCCACTAAGAAACGCTCGTGCTCTGATTGTAAATCAGTTCCCCATTCCACCTCGTACTTGAATTTCTTCTTTTTGTAGGGCTTAGAATTGCGTAAAATCTCTATGGCTCTTGTATATGTGATGCGCTCGAAATCGTTGTTGGCAACAAATTCTAAACGCTCTTTTAATCCTAGTTCATTTCTTTCTGCAGCAGGTTTTGCTTTGTCAGCTTCCGCCTCACGTTTTGCTAAGAAATCTAAATCGTCTGCACAGTTCGTTAACACGTAGTTACAAATGTGCTTTAAGAAGTCTTCTGTAAGGTCCATGTTGTCGTTCAAATCATTAAACGCAACCTCTGGTTCTACCATCCAGAATTCTGCTAAGTGACGAGAGGTATTAGAGTTTTCTGCTCTAAAGGTTGGTCCGAAAGTATAGACTTGACCTAAAGCGGTAGCTCCTAATTCTGCTTCTAACTGACCAGATACTGTTAAGTTTACTGGTTTTCCAAAGAAATCTTCTGTGTAATCAACCTCACCTGCTTCATTTACAGGAGCATTGTTCGGTTCGAAAGTTGTCACCTTAAACATCTCACCTGCACCTTCGGCATCTGATCCTGTGATGATAGGAGTATGTAAATAGTAAAATCCTTCGTTATTGAAATATTGGTGAATGGCAAAAGAAACCGCATGACGGATTCTGAATACTGCACCAAAAGTGTTGGTTCTAAAACGTAAGTGCGCTTGCTCTCTTAAGAATTCTAAAGAGTGCTTTTTAGGTTGCATTACTGTTTTTTGAACTTCATCTGGGTTCGCTTCTCCTAAAACTTCTACTTCTTTTACTTGAATTTCAACGGCTTGTCCAGCTCCTTGAGATTCTACCAAAGTACCTGTAATCGCTACAGAAGCACCTGTAGTTACACGCTTTAAGATGGCTTCGTCGAAATTTTCGAAATCTACAACAGCTTGAATATTATTGATTGTTGATCCATCATTCACTTGGATAAAGCGATTACTTCTAAATGCTCTTACCCATCCCTTGATCAATACCTCAGCGTTCACCTCTGGAGCGCTCAACAATGTTGCGATTTTCGTACGTTTCATTCTTCTTGTAATTATAGAAAGACAAAAATAAAAAGTATAGCGATATGGCAACGAAAAATCAGTATTGAGTTTGAGTATGGAGTATTGAGTGTATGGCGCGATGCAATCGCGCATTAGCTGATAATTTTGAGAGTGAGTGAGGAGTACCGCGTTTAAGGCGCGATACAACGGCATATAAGCTAGTTAAAGTGGTGCTATCCATTGAATCAAGGGATATGGAATGATGACGACACCATCATGAAGTATTAATAGTGAAATTCCAAGTTGTAATGATTTTTGATTCAAGAGCTTATGACGAAGACCAATATAAAGGGAAGTGAATCCATAATTTTCGTCCGTAATGGCATCTTTATATCCCTCAGGATCATTTTGGTAATAGGTTCCCGTGTAAAAGCTTGAATCTATAACTTCTTTTCTAGGTGGAAAGATATAAGAGTCAAAAACTACATTTGTATTGTTGAATAGTTTAATGCTTCCGGATACAGAAATTGAAGGACCAGTTTCTTTTTGTTCTGAATTGTCAAAAATATCGAATTTGTAATATATTGTATAGCCTCCAGTGATGGATAAGTTATTAGAATGATCACCTAAAGTTAGGGTAGCGAAAGGCAATATGCCTTTCGTTTTTGGTCTAAAGTAAGTGCCCGTACCTGCGGTTGTGCCTATGGCCAGGTGTGTTTTTACATTCAGTTGCCAAGATTTTTGAAGGTTAATTAGGGCGGGAAATGCTAACCATGAAGTTGTGATACCTATTTGGAACTGTCTTCCGAGTCCAATTTGTATATCTGGACCTAAAATATTCAAGCTCGCAAAGTGAGCTCCTCTTTCAAAGGGAAGGGCATTGGAAGTGAAGAAATAACGTCTTGAGAATTCGGTGGAATCGAAAGAATATAGATTTGTGTGTTTTTGATTCCTGGGTGGATTTGAATAGCGTTTTGCGTACATAGCCGAAATGTTGGTATGTAATTTCCCCACAGGCTTCGTTGTTATATACGATTGTGTAAAACCATTAATCCAAAAGAGGCATACTAGACTTAAAATAAAGAATTTCATAAGATGTTGATTTTAGAGCAAAAAATGTTTGGTAGTAGCAATTAGGAGTTGATCTTGTTTTAATCCATGAGCATTATTTTTTTTCTATTCACTTTTAAAACATAGAGATAGAGTTTGGGTGATAACCTGTAGGTGTAGTAAATGAGTTTACCTTGTAGCGACGAAAAGGCTCTGAATTTTCTCATTTCTAATTGCTTTATAATTTGTGAAGCCGTGATCGTTAGGGGTAGTGCTTTTACATTTTCACGTTTTTTTAATACAGAAGTTTTACCATCAGGTTTGATTATTTGTTTTTGACTGTCATTTTCTGTAAAACCGGGGTAATTTACACCAATGAATACCCCTTTATCCACTAATTCATTTTTAATACTTTCTGCCAAGGTGATAATCATACTTTTAGTACCGGAATAGGCAAAGTAACTTGGTAAGCCGGCGATGCCTGCTAAGGAGGAAATAAATAGGATTCCTCCTTTTTGCTCAATAATATCGGCAAGCAAAGCATGGGTTGGGTAGAGACTTCCTTTTATATTGATATCAATAACGCTGTCAATAACAGTCTTGCTTGAATCTAACAGATTTCCTTTGCTCGCCACACCAGCATTGTTGATTAAATAGTCTATCCGTCCAAATTTTTTGATGACTTCTGAGCGTAGAGATTTACAAAACACGTAATCGGTAACATCTCCCGTTACTCCAAAGGCTATTCCTCCTTGGTCTGAAATGTTTTTTACAGCGGCTTTAACCTTTTGTTCTCTTCGTGAATTGATAACAACCTTGGCACCTCGATGGGTTAACATTTCAGCCGTTTTATATCCTATGCCTTGGGTAGACCCTGTTATAACTATGACTTTATTTCTGAACATGATATTTAGCTTATATATCCGTTAAGGATGAACCATTCATAACTTTCGCGTATAGCAATGTTTAAAGGCGTGTTAGGCATGTTAAGTTCTCTGCGTGCTTTTTCTCCTGAGTAAATATGATTTTCGCAACTGAGAAGAGCTAATTCCTTCGTGATTGTAGGTGTTTTACGTGTTGCCTTGCAAATCAAGGAACAAATTCTACCGTATATTTTTACAATGTTGTCGGGCAGTTTAAAGTGAGGGGGCGTTACCTTTAATTCTTCGGCCATTAATTTAAATGCGTCGGCATAATTTAAGTTGTGATTACCAAGTATGTAACATTCGCCAATTCTCCCCAGGGTAATAGCGTTAACTATGGCTTGAGAAGCATCTTTTACAGAAATGTATGTTTTGGAACCACCGGTGTATCCAGGTAGTTTTTGATTGTATAGGGCAATAATCATTGCTCCAGAACTCGGTTTGGCGTCATACGCTCCCAACATGAAGGTTGGGTTTACGACAAGTGCAGGAAGTTTATGTGTTTTTACGGCATTTAGCACAAGGTCTTGTGCCGCCTTTTTAGAATCCATATAATCTAATCCATATTTCCAACCTGTGTAGGGGTTTATCTCTGTTCCTGGATTTTTGAAAGTACCAGGGCAGAAGGAGTTGGCACTTCCTACATGTATAAATCGTTTGATTTTATGTTTTAAACTAGCTTCTATAACATTTTTGGTACCCTTTACATTGACTTCAATTATAGAGGAGCTCTTGGCGGGTATAACCATGGTAGAGGCAGCAGCGTGTATTACAACTTCTTTTCCAGTGATTGCACTGTCAAGGCTATTTAGGTCGAGGATGTTTCCGTAGATGATTTCTATGTTTAAATCCTTAATAGTTGGAGATAAGGAACCTGTATCTAAGAGCAAAACAGAAACTTCATGATCTGCTTTTAACAACATTCGGAGGAGGTTACTACCTAGTAAACCGTCTCCACCTGTAACTAACACTTTCATAACTTTGTTTATTGGTATACTGCAAAGTTATGTTGAGGTTGAGCTAGAGGAAAACGGGTTTTAGCCAGTGCTGTTGAGGGATTTGCGATTATCACAAATCTATTTTGATTCTATATAAACTGAGGAGGGGATTGGGGGTTTTCGTAGAAAATAATTTCGAAAAATGTTCTTTTGCGAATTTTCTAGTAAATGATTTAGGTGATTAGGGAAGTTTTCAAAAAAGTTAAGATGACATTATATCGAGTTCAATTTTTTGTCGAACAGACATAATGGTTTGGTCTATTCTATGAAAGAAAATATTTCTCTCTTTTTCGTTACTTTCACTAATGAAACTGGAGTTTGCCAATTGTTTTTCCAGGATGGATTTCGTCTCGTTCACATAAACAGCGTCGTTGGTGTGTAGGAAATTCATCTGGTTGTGCGATAAATATATCCCTTCAATTTCATCAGCTGAATAATAAAATGAGTTATCCGAATTGATGGTGTCGTTTAAGTAAACATCATATTTCGCACCTATATTTTTGGAATCATCTCTAAATTTCATTTTATAACCGAGTTGACTTTGCGCCTTAATATGGTCAGCCATATTTTTCACATCGTCCATGAGCTTGAGTGCGTAATGAGGGTCTTCAAATAAACGCGCATTAGAATAGTACTGAATTTGACGAATGAAACCTTTGAGGAATTCGGTATCGTAACACTCTTTCGTTGGGATATTCACGTACAAATCTAAGATCTCTGCACCTAAATTAAATGCTGTTTCTGTTACGCGTTCATCCGTGTGCAAAGCCTCTCTATACTCCTCTATATGCAAATGAGTTTTGGCCCAAAAATACAATCGAAATCTACTCAACCTTGGGAAGTTGAGAAGTTGAAAGATGGCCAAATTGTTCGTGGTGAGTATAAAGGAAGGATTCGTGCATTGTTTGAGTGTTTTTAGCGCTGTTAACATTCCCTCCAGATATTGCTCTAAACTAAAGTCATAGAGATGTGTTGGGTTGTAGTTAAACATTACATTTGTTTCTCCCATCCCTAAAAGGGCATCTAGGGAGATGCCATAATGGTTGCAAATTTTTTGCACCTCATGGATGGTGAAGGGTGTTTCATTTCTATTTCTTCTGTATGCAGCATCCATACTTATACAGAGCAGGTCAGAGAGTGCGTTGGGTACAGTGTCTTTTTTACCAAGTTTGTCCTTTACGCAATTCAGGAGCTTTGTTTGTATATCTAAATCCATAGTGTGTTTCTGGTTTATAGGGGGAATATACACCAATGAGCTTCTTTTTACTTTAGGTATTTCCCCCTATTTCAGTTTGTTTCTTTACAAAAGTGATTAAAAACCTTAATACGGTGTTGAAATTTTAAAAATGTTTGCAAGACTATGTTGTAAGCGTATACATTTATTCGAGGCTTTTCCATTTTTGAAGGATGCGCACTTTACTTTTCTTTATTAATCGCAAGCTGTAAAGCGCACGTGAAATACCGTAAATTGGCGCAGCTATAGAAAAAGCGATGGCCATCATGGGTTGATTAGGGATAAAGTTAAACCTAGCGATGAGAAGTGTTATACTCACAAGTAGAAAAAATACAATACTTAATAGCCAAAGAAGTCTTTTAGCTTTAGTCGTTTCTTTATCGAAAGTAGAGAACTTGTTTGCGTCAAATTCAAATTGATCCAGAAGTAAGAGCCTGCTTTCCTCATCTTTGCCCATCTGTTGCAGTTGAACTGAAAAAGCTTGCCGGTCAATTATTCCTTTTTTATGTGCTTCTAAGTATTGGTTGAAGAGAGGATACATGTGTTTAAGTTTCTGTTGCTTAAAGTTGAGCGAGAATTTCCTTCATTTTTGAAAGGGAAGTCTCCAGGTAATTGGTGGTGTACATGTTTTTACTTTCATCTTTTACCCAATCCGTTGCACTAAAGTGGATGGCATGTGGTTGTATGTAGTCGTATAGTTGCTTCACGTTTGTGGTGTTAATTCCACCGCCTATCATGACTTCAATATCCGGATTCGATAGCATGAGTTCCTTGAGTTGTTCTTTTCCCGCCTCTACATTTGTGCCTCCACCAGAAGTTAAAACTCTTTGAAATCCACAATTGATAATGGATTGAATGTCTTTCATGTAGGCGCTACTACTATCAACTGCTCTGTGAAAGGTACTCTGCATTCCTTCCGCTGCTTCTAACAAGAGTAGGTTTTTGTTTAGATCAAATCTGTCCTGTGAATTCATTACGCCAAAAACAACGCCTTTTGCACCCAAACTTTTGGCGAGCAATATGTCTTGCTGCATAACTTGAATCTCTTCAGAACTGTAGTTAAAATTACCCACTCTAGGTCGTATTAAAACATGACATTCAGCATCTACGTTTTCAACGGTAGCGGCAATCGTACCTGGGGAGGGCGTAGTGCCTCCTTGCTCTAAGTTGGCACACAATTCAACCCTTTTAAAAGGATGATGATTGCTTTTTAAAGCTGAGCTATAACTGGCTGCGCATAATTCTAATTCCATGTGATTATTATTTCGTCAATGAAAGTCCAAGGGTTTTGACCTGCTCCCTCATTTCCCTGTGGTATTTTGTCTTTGGGTGCAATTACAAGTTTAATATATCTGTAGTTGTTTGCTAAAGGAATTTCGCTGATTTCTTTGTGTATTGCTCTAGATTCTACTTCCTCAAATGCGTTTTTATCATTCGCCCCAAAAACAGAGATATGTTCAGGTAGGTAAATCCAACTGCCTTCTGCTTTTAAACAACTCAACTCAAGTTGCGTAAGTTCTCGTTGTTCTAGTAAATCGAAAATTACGGTAATGGTATCTCCACTAAAGCCTAGCCAGTCAGAACCGTTCCAAGGTCTACGACCATAAACGCCATTCACCAAGGTAAAGCTTCCTCCATTGTTAAATTTAGGGTGGGGTGGAGTGAGGCTGTCGATTTTACATCCTGTACTCTGACTCAAATAAAGGGTTATTTCTTTCTTCCTATCTTCCATTCCTTCTGCAAAAGAGGATAAGTATATGGTGTCTTGTACTTTGTGCTCGGGCAAATGAAGTTGAAAGTCTGTTTTAGAACTGGTACTAATGTTTCTGAAATTTGTAATGGTTGGTAAGAGTGGATTTTGATTTTCTACATGCACAGCTACTGTTCCCATGGAATCAGAAGAAAGCACAAAGTTGGCATCTGCAATAGCTTTGGAGTAGTTGATGTTTTGGGTATCTAAATAAGGCAGTTGATAGAAGAGTACCTTGTGCAGGAAATCCTCATAACTTGGCGCGTTCTTGTTCCATACTTTTTCTGCTAAGGCCAAAGCTCTGGGGTAGGTCATGTACATTAAATGATCAAAATCAGCAATATATTCTGTCCACAAATTGGCTTGTCCACCCAAAATATATGCGTGGTATTGCGTGTCTAAGTCTTGTGGAATTGGGGTGAATTGATAAACTTTCTCTAAAGGTAAATACCCACCTATAGCCAAAGGTTCGTTGGGGTTGTCAGATTGGTAATAATCAAAATAGCAATAGGTGGTGGGCGACATCACAACGGGATGTTTTTGTTCCGCCGCTTGTTTCCCTCCTTGCATGCCTCTCCAGCTCATTACGGCGCAATTATCTGGCAAGCCACTTTCTATAATTTCATCCCACCCAATTAGCGTTTTGTTGTGTTTTTTAAGGTGAGCATTCATTTCCTTAAGTATATAGCCCTGAACTTCATGTTCGTTGTGGAGGTGGTGCTTTTTTATGGTTTTCTGACAATGTTTGCAGTGCTCTCTTTGTATGCTCGGAGCTTCGTCACCACCAATGTGAAAGTAGTTGGAAGGGAACAATGGAGCCACTTCTTCTATTACATCCTTTAAAAAGTTAAGACTTTGTTTTTTAGAACAGAAAACTTCATTGAAAATACCCCATGTTGAAGCTACCGGTAATTGTTCTTGGGAACATCCTAATTCTGGAAAAGCGGCAAGGGCGGCTCTGGCGTGACCGGGCATTTCAATTTCTGGAATTACTTCTATGTGGAGCTTTGCAGCGTACGCAACAATTTCCTGTACTTGTTTTTGGGTGTAATATCCACCGTAACGTTGCTTTTCATAGCCCTTTTCAAATTCGTTGAAATGACCAATTTTAGTACTGTCTCTGTAGGCTCCAACTGAAGTAAGCTCAGGGTATTTCTTTAGCTCAATTCTCCACCCTTGATCATCGGTTAAATGCCAATGAAATTTATTGAATTTGTAGTAGGCCATGGTGTTTAGAAAGCGCTTTATTTCTTGTGTGCTAAAGAAGTGACGACTACAATCTAAGTGCAAACCTCTCCATTCAAAATCTGGGTAATCATTGATGTGGGTAAGCGGGAGGAGGATGTCCTTTTGCGCATTCGTTTTTAAAAGTTGCAATAAACTTTGAAAAGCCATGTAGGCCGATGCTTCATTGGTGTAATAAATATGTATGGCTTCCGCTTGAATGTCTAAGGTGTAATTGTCATAATCCAGTTCTTTTTTATCGTATTTAGGATGTAAAAAGAGGTTGGCATTTATTCTAATTCCCGAGCTAGGTGAATTGCGAAAACGATGAACTTCTAGTCCGTGGCTGTTTGTGTTCAGACTTTCAATCAATCGGTGAGTAGCAGCATCGTTATAGGTAAATAAAGCTTTGCCAAAATTTACATAGTGTGTCGTATCAACAGTAATGAATTTAGGCTGAGGCAATATCATGTTTTGTGCTTTGAGAGCAAACACAGCCGATACAATCAAAAGGGATAGCAAAAATCTCATGCCTTAAAAATAAGATTTATTGGGGCTTTCCCCCGATTTATTATCGAGGGTCGCGCTATCCATTCTACGCTTCAGTAAAAAGTGAAGGCTACCAGCATCTTTTCAATTGGCTTCTTAGGTCGCCATTAAAAGTTGGGTAGACCTATACTTTTTCCTTGCAGGGTGCCATTTCTATCGCTAAGCCAAGCACCTTTATTGAAAACTAAAGGCAACAAAAAAAGCGCATCCTTTCGAATGCGCTTTTGTAATCTCGTGAATTGAATTAAGCTTCTGCTTCTTCTTCATCATCGTCAGCATCTGCAACGGCACCTCTAGCCATTTTAACAGATACAGCAACAGCTGAAGCAGGATCTAATACTTTACATCCTGGAATTTCAATTTGTCCAATTCTAATTGCTTGTCCAATTCTTAATGGAGTAATATCTAATTCTACAGTTGCAGGAAGATCTTTTGGTAAACCTTCAACTTTAACTCTTCTAAATACTTGTTGTAAACGTCCACCGTTTAATACACCTCTAGAACGACCAACTAATGAAACTGGAATACCAACTTTAACTGGCTTGTCGTCTACTAATTCTAAGAAATCAACGTGTTGAACTTTATCAGTTACAGGGTGCATTTGCACTTCCTGAATGATACCTCTTTTTGTTGTTCCATCGATGTCTAATTCGATTTGGAATACGTCTGGAGAGAAAATAATTTTCTCAATGTCAGTGTGCTTAACTGCAAATGAAGTTTGCTCACCTGTTCCGTAAAGTACACAAGGTACGTTTCCAGCATTACGAACTGCTTTCGCGTCCTTTTTCCCTACGTTCGCTCTAAGCGAACCGCTCAATTGTACTGTTTTCATTTTTATTTTATTATGAGATTATAAAATGCGAACTAATTGATTGGTTGTTTACCAATCTTCGGATAACATCAGAGAATAAATCTGCAACAGATACTACTCTAATTTTATCACTTTGTTGTTTCAATGGAATTGTATCAGTAACGATCAATTCTGTAATTTTTGATTCTTTAATTCTGTCGTAAGCTGGTCCAGAAAGTACTGCGTGTGTACAGAAAGCACGTACGCTTTTCGCTCCTTTTTCCATGAATAAGTCAGCGGCTTTTGTTAAAGTTCCTGCCGTATCACACATGTCGTCTACTAAAACAACATCCTTACCTGTAACATCACCGATTACGGTCATCGTAGCAACTTCGTTAGCTTTTTGTCTTTGTTTGTGACAAAGCGCTAAACCTACGTCTAATTTCTTCGCGTAAGAGTTTGCTCGCTTAGCACCTCCAGCATCTGGAGCAGCCATGATCAAGTTTCCTGTGTTTAACTTCTCAATTTCTGGGTAGAAAATAGTAGAAGCAAATAAGTGGTCTACTGGGAATTCAAAGAAACCTTGAATTTGATCCGCGTGTAAGTCCATTGTAATTAAACGGTCCACACCTGCAGCCATTAACATGTTAGCAACTAATTTAGCTCCTATAGCAACTCTTGGCTTGTCTTTTCTATCCTGACGAGCAAATCCAAAGTAAGGAATTACTGTAATGATTTTACGCGCAGAAGCTCTTTTTGCAGCATCTACCATCAACAATAACTCAAATAAGTTATCTGCCGGTGGCATAGTAGATTGTACAATGAACACATCTTGTCCACGTACTGTTTCTTCAAATGAAGGTTGGAATTCACCATCACTGAATTCTAAAACTTTTACGTTACCTAATGAAACTCCGTAAGACTCAGCGATTTGATTCGCCAAATGTTCTGAAGCTCTTCCTGCAAATATTTTAACTCCTACTGACATAGTAATTGAATTTCAAAGCCGCAAAGATAGAGCTAATGTTTTAAACCTGAAAACGAATGTTGTATTATTTGTGTTAAGAATGGTTTGGTTGTGGTGGAGGTGATTCAAAGATTCAAGAATTCAAGGATTCAAATTTGATTGATTTGATGATTACTCTTGATTTGTAGCTGAGCTCCGCTCATTCGTCATAGAAGTAAAAAACGGAGGCGGTGAAAACCAACTCCGTTTTTTAAGTGTTTCTTGCTCAATACTCACACTGTATGCTGACCTAGCTCCAGGGCTGGTCGTTAGAGTATAGTCGCGGTGGTGTAATTTTCTTTTCTATGAATTTGATGTCGTGTTCTTCTAGTTCGTCTAAAATAGGATCGTAGATTTCTTTGTAAATCGGACGTAGCACACCTTTTCTGGTTATACTGTTGTTGAGCATGAGTTTCGTGCAAATTCCTACAGGGAGTCCAACCGTATTACTCATAGAAGTGTAGGTTTGGTTCTCACCTATGTTAACCATTTCTGAGGTTTCTTCATGGAATTCATTATTGAGTACATACACAAACTTGTGGTACATAACTATCATGTCTTTATCATGGTCTTTTAAGGTCCATTTCTCCTCTAGTATATGTTGAAGGATTTGTGCAGGTGTGGCATTTTTAAGTCCAATTTTCTTTTTGCAATCAAAAATATCTAGCCAAACCAACTTGTCCCAAAGGGTGTCATCCAAATCAATTTTAAGGTAATGACGTAGTTTCAATTCAACGCTGTCGTTTTCATTATAGGGTAAAAACGAGTTGATGAAATCTCTGTTGGTCATGTTTTCACTCCCTTCTAAAATGTAAGAATCATCAGTAGCTCCTAATTGAACGAAAACATCCCAAGCTCTAGAGAATCCTTTACGACGTAAGGTGCCGCGATAAATAGTAGGGATATCATGTAAACCATATACATCTCTATACGATAAAGAATCTCTGTTGGCATAACCTTCAAAGAGTCCGTAACCATCTATGTTAATGATTTCAGTTCTTCTAAACAGTTTGTGGTAGGGGATGTACTTGTATTTGTTCTCTTGAATGAATTTTGCAGCACCACCTTGTCCGGCCAGTACAACATTTCTTGGGTTCCACGTAAATTTATAGTTCCAAGGGTTGTCATCACTTTCTGGAGCAACTAAACCTCCACAAAAAGATTCGAAAATGTGCATCTTTCCACCTCTAGCATGAATTTGATCGAGTATACGCATAGCACTCATGTGGTCTATACCTGGGTCAACCCCTATTTCATTCATGATAATGATACCAGCCTCCTTGGCTTGTTCAGAAAGGGCTTCCATCTCTGGTGAAACGTAAGAGGGGGTAATCAAATCTGTTGTGTAAGTAATACAATCTTTTGCTATGTCTACATGAAAACGTGCCGGTAACATGCTTATCACGATGTCCGCTTGCTGTATCCAAGGCTTTCTTTCTTCAGGATCTAAGGCATTAAAGGAAAGGGCTTTTCCGCGTGAACTGCCGTTGATTTTCTTTTCTACGGCTTTAATGTTTTGATCGCAAATATTTAAGAACCAGTTGTTTTTCTCGGCGTTGTTGAGTAGATAACGTATGAGTGATGAGGAAGAAAGTCCAGCACCGAGAATTAAAATTTGTTTCATCTTTGTTTTATATTTAACAGTAATATTCTATAAGTGTTAAATATAGATTTAATTCAGGGAGAAACAAATCATTTCATCTGAAATTTGACCAAAAAGTGAAGGAGATGATATTCGTTATTTCTGGACCAAAATGCGTGGCTTAAAATAAAGGTCGTAACTCAATTTTAAAACAATGAACAGAAAGAGCCAAATGTATTGAGGTAAGCTTACGAAAAATGCAGTGGCTAATGCAATTCCAAGTAAGGGCAAAAGAATAAGTAAATCGTTTTGAAAAGTACTTGTTAGGGTTTGAACCGTTTTCGTACGGAATTGCTGTTGCATAATGAATTCCATTTTGTACTGTTGGTAGGGTGGGAGTAAAAGGAGTGGAAGTAAAAACCAAAATTGAGGGAGGGGAATAGGTTCTTCTACATACATTAAGAAAGCAACAAAGGCTTTACTGAAATTAATACCCGGCTGGGTTATAAGTGCAAAGAGGTGGGTGGCAAATACCACAAAAGTGATGAGTAGGAATAAGACCAATGTTCCTTTTTTATAGGCTTTTCTGTCCGCGGCGTTTTGAGAGTATTGTATGCGTTTACGTGCTTTGACGTGGTAAAAAATAAAACTTCCGATCAGGTCTAAAAGTAAATAAAGGGCAATGAAGTACAAAGACCAATCGAGGTAATAGAAACCGAAAAGGGGGATAAGAACATCCCCCAAACTCAATATTATTTTTTGCTTAGCTTGCATTACTTTAAAAGCTTTTCTGCAGCTTCTTTAGACATAGTGTAGTCTGGATTTATACTTAAAGCCGTTGAAAAGGCTCTAGCTGCATCAGACTTTCTACCTTGTTCTGCGTAGGCCAAACCTAAGTTGTGCCAAGCATCTATGTATTTTGGGTTCACATCTACACATAAGTTGTAGTAGTAAACTGCACTGTCAATTTCTTTTTGCTTAAACTGTTTGATGTAAGCGGGGTTAAAGTAGGCAGGTTCAAAGGAAGGTGCGAGAACGGCAAGTTTTCTATAGCTGGCCAAAGCCTCCTTGAACTGACCTAAGTCTTGTTGTGTTTTCGCTATACCGTATAAGGCACGTACCTTTAGGTTTTTTAAAGATGGATTTAAATCGTAGGCAGTTTGGTAATACTCCAAAGCAATAGGATTTCCAATTTCAACATAGTAATCGGCAACATTTAAAAATCCTTCGGCGTATTCCTGGTCTATTTGTAACGCTGTTTCATAGCTAGAGATGGCGAGTTCTTCATTACCAACGGCTCTATAGTTTGTACCTTTAAGTATGTACGCATCCCTGTATTGTTGATCTATTTTAATGGCTTCATCCAAATAATTGAAAGAGCTTTTGTAGTCCCCCATCAAGGTGTAAGTTGTAGCAATGTTCACGTAGGTCTCCGGGTTTCTTGGCTCTTTGGAAAGTATGTATTCAAACTGTTCTCTGGCCAAGAGTATGTCTTCCACCTTTGGTTCGTATTGGTTAATCAAAGACCAGGCGTAAAGTTTGCGCGCCTCCAAGTTGGTGCTATCTAAACGAAAAGCTTTGGCTGCATTGGGTAATACTTCCTGGTAGATCATAGCATCTTTGTAAAAGTTAGCTATATCTATAAGCTTCTCAACGTTGTTAGGGTTTTTCTCTAGTTCGCTCACCAAAGATTTTAAATTGTCTTCTAAACTCACTTCGGTAGTATCCTCCGTGTAAACGAATACTTCCTCTTCAACTTTAGTTTCATTTTTACAAGCAACCACCGCTAGGGCCAAACTAAATATTAAGCATACTTTTTTCATAGCACCAAAAATAAGTATTGTATTCAATTTTAAGGAATACTAAATTTTAAAAAGAGAGGATTGTTTATTGTGCTGATGTTGATGGAGTGAGTAGCTCTCGAGATCAAAATACTTACGACACAAAAAAAGGTGAAGTAATACTACTCCACCTTTTCTTTAAATCTATAACTGCTTATAAACCTAAAAGAACTTCGTACGGATCTTTCGCTCCGAAGATCATTCTTTCTGGGTTCTCTAACATTTCTTTCACTTTCACCAAGAAGCTTACAGATTCTTTACCATCAATAATTCTGTGGTCATAAGAAAGCGCTAAGTACATCATTGGTCTAATCTCAACTTTTCCATCAATTGCTACCGGACGCTCAACGATGTTGTGCATACCCAAAATTGCAGATTGAGGAGGGTTGATAATAGGTGTAGACATCATAGAACCAAATACACCACCATTGGTAATTGTAAATGTTCCACCTGTCATTTCATCTGGAGTAATTTTCCCATCTCTGGCCTTAATTGCCAAACGCTTAATTTCTTTTTCGATTTCAGCCAATGACATTTGCTCCGCATTACGTACTACAGGTACCAATAATCCTTTTGGAGATGATACTGCGATACCTATGTCTGCGTAGTTGTGCAATACCATATCCTTACCGTCGATTTGTGCATTAACGGCAGGGAATAAGTTTAATGCTTCTGTAACTGCTTTTGTAAAGAAAGACATAAACCCTAAGTTCACTTCGTGGAACTCAGCGAATTGTTTCTTGTACTTATTACGCAAGTCCATGATAGGCTTCATATCTACTTCGTTGAAAGTAGTAAGCATAGCAGTATCATTTTTAACCGATACTAAACGCTCAGCAATCTTTCTACGCATCATAGACATTTTTTGGCGCTCTGTATCACGAGTTCCACCCCATCCAGCTGCTGCTTCTGTAGGGAAACCTGCTGCCATAGCTGCAACAACGTCTTGCTTTGTAATTCTTCCGTCTTTACCTGTTCCGTTTACTTGATTTGCAGAGATGTTGTTCTCGGCCATCTTTTTCGCTGCTGCAACAGAAGGAGTTCCTGTAGCGTAGCTTTCTTTCTTCACAGGGTTTGGAGAAGGTGCTGCCTCTGCTTTCGCTGGTGCTGCTGCAGGTGCTTTCGCTTCCTCTTTCGCTGGTGCAGGAGCCGCTTCTTTTTTCGGCGCTCCAGCTGGTGGTTCAGCACTTGTGTCTATTAAACAAACAACTTGTCCAACAGCTACAGTGTCACCTTCCTCAGCTTTCAATGTTATGATTCCCGCTTCTTCTGCAGGTAACTCTAATGTTGCTTTGTCAGAATCTACCTCTGCGATAGCCTGATCTTTTTCAACATAGTCTCCGTCAGATACCAACCATTCCGCTATCTCTACTTCTGAGATAGATTCTCCCGGACTCGGTACTTTCATTTCTAAAACTGACATTTTGTTTTGTTTTCTATTTGTACTTAGGCTGTAACTCCAGCTTTAACAAATAAGTTATCAAATAAATTCTTTAATCTTCTTGCGTGCGTTACTTTAGAACCACAAGCTGGAGCAGATGATCTTGGTCTTGCCACTACATCTATATCTCTACCTCTTAATTCCATTGCAACGTGTGTCCAAGCTCCCATGTTTTCAGGTTCTTCCTGACCCCAAATTACTTTATCCGCGTTTTTGTATTGAGCCAATACTGCATCAATTTGAGTTTTTGGGAAAGGGTATAATTGTTCAACTCTTACAAAGGCAACGTCTGTAACGTTTCTCTTTTCAGCCTCTTCGATGAATTCGTAGTATACTTTTCCAGAACATAATACAACCGCATTTGCTGTGTCGTGAATGTTTCTTGGATCGTCAATTACCTCTTGGAATCTTCCGTTCGCTAATTCATCCATTGTTGATACCGCTTTCGGGTAACGCAACAACATTTTTGGCGACATCACAACCAATGGCTTTCTAAACTCACGCTTCAACTGTCTACGCAATGCGTGGAAGTGGTTGGCTGGAGTTGTAGAGTTAACTACCTGTACGTTTAAGTCTCCACAGTTTTGTAAGAAACGCTCTAAACGTGCAGAAGAGTGCTCAGCTCCTTGACCTTCGTAACCGTGAGGTAACAACATTACCAATCCAGATTGTACTTTCCACTTATCCTCTGCAGGGTAAATGAATTGGTCTATCATAATTTGAGCTCCATTCATGAAGTCACCAAACTGTGCTTCCCAAATCGTTAATCCGTTTTGTTGTGCTAAAGAGTAACCGTAATCAAAACCTAAAACTCCGTACTCAGAAAGTAATGAGTTGTAAATCGTGAATTTCGCTTGGTCTTCAGATAACAAGTTTAAAGTCATGATTTCTTCCTCGTTGTCTTCTGTTTTTACAACAGCATGACGGTGAGAGAACGTACCACGCTCAACATCTTGTCCTGAAATACGAACGGGGTGACCTTCTGATAATAAACTTCCGTAAGCCAACATTTCTGCCGTACCCCAGTCTAGTTCATTGTTGGCAATCATCTTCACTCTATCGTTGAATAATTTTTCAACTTTTCTGAAGTACTTTTTCCCTTCAGGAAGTGTAGTGATTTTTTCTCCTAATTCGTATAACTTGTCTTTATCAAAACTTGTGTCTGGACTTTGTTCAAAATGAGCTGTTGTAGCTGTGATGAACCCATCTTCGTTTCTGTGATCGATAAAGTTTTTAATTGCAGCTTTCTCCTCTTTCTTAGAGTTGTCAAACTTCTCTTGCAATTCTTTTGTGAAGTTTACTTCAATTTCCTTACCTTCTTCAGCTGTCATAACACCTTCCGAGATCAACTGATTCAAGTAAATCTCTCTTGGATTTGGGTGTTTTGCAATCGCTTTGTATAAAGTAGGTTGCGTAAACTTCGGCTCATCACCTTCGTTGTGTCCATACTTTCTGTAACACAATAAGTCGATGAAAATATCTTGATTGAATTTCTGTCTGTAATCTAAAGCAATTTCCATTACCTGAGAAACCGCCTCGATGTCGTCTCCATTTACGTGGAATACTGGACTCAACGTTGTTTTGGCAACATCTGTACAGTAAGTAGAAGAACGAGCATCTAAGTAATTCGTTGTAAATCCTACTTGGTTGTTTACAACAATGTGAATTGTACCTCCAGTTCTGTACCCATCTAGCTGCGCCATTTGGATTACCTCGTAAACAATACCTTGACCAGCAATGGCACCATCTCCGTGTATCAATACAGGAACTATTTTATCTTCTGATTGGATGTAGTCATCAATTTTAGCTCTAACGATACCTTCAACCACAGGATCTACCGCTTCTAAGTGAGAAGGGTTAGGTGCCAATGTTAAACGAACATCTTTACCGTTGATGTTTTTAACACCAGATTCTCCCATGTGGTATTTAACGTCTCCGTCGAAGCTCTCGTCTTCTTCGAATTCTTTACCGTCAAATTCTCTAAATAATTGTTCAAAGTCTTTGTCGAAAATGTTCACTAAAGTATTCAAACGCCCTCTGTGCGCCATACCTACTACGAACTCTTCAATACCGTCTAAAGCTCCCTTAGTAACTAAGTGATCTAAACCAGAAATCAAAGCCTCTCCACCTTCAACAGAGAAACGCTTTTGACCCACGTATTTTTTCTGTAAGAATTGTTCAAAGATGGTTGCTTGATTTAATTTCAAGAACATTGCCTTCTTTTGCTCTGCAGAAAAGTGTGGTCTATTTTTTAACTCTACACGATTCATGAACCAAGCTTTACGCTCTGGATCACGCATGTAGGCGTATTCAATTCCTATACTTTGGCAGTAAGATTCTTTTAAGTGATCAATGATTTCACGTAAAGTAGCTGTACCTATTCCAATTTCGCTTCCTGCTTGGAAAGATAAATCTAAATCTGCCTCTGTTAAACCGAAGTTCTCGATGTCTAACGTTGGAGCATATTTTCTTCTCTCTCTAACTGGGTTGGTTAGCGTAAATAAGTGTCCTCTCGTACGGTAACCGTTGATGAGGTTTAGTACTTTGAATTCTTTTTGAAAATTTTCTGGAATTTCACCGTCGTTCTCGTAGTCAGTTTGTGCAAATTCGAAACCCTCGAAAAACTTTTGCCATCCTGGCTCTACACTTTCAGGGTCTTTCTTGTATGATTGATATAAATGATCTATCGCATTTACATCAGCATTCCCTACATATGATACCTTATCCATTTCTTTTGTACAATTATGGAAGGACAAAGCTAAGACTTTTATGCTTTTTAGATCTTTATTTCCTAAAAAATTTCAAGCTATTTATAGCATAGGATTACAATTTGTTATAAAGCTGATTTTAAGCTTAGGTTATTTCTGTGAAATATGCTCGTAGTCAGAGAGAAAACTGTGATTCCTTCTTCTTTTTTGTGGAAGATTTAATGGGAGGAATAGTGAATGCGCAAGATTACTTTTTGGGCTTCACGCAATAAGATAGATTTACTTAACTCACTGTAGTATTGATCTTGCTTCCCCTCTAACAATTGCGCTAAACGCTGTTCGTTAAGGTCTATAGAATAGAAAATTTGCATCAAAGCACGGGGTTGGTTGATGCTGAAAAAGCGTAAGTCTTCTCGGAGATGTTTCTCGAGTTTTTCTAAATCATGGCACAGAGAATAATCAACTTTTAGTCCCACCAAGGCAAAATCTTTTTCTACTTGATTGCGAAGTTGTTCAAAGTATTGGGTGTTAGAAAATTGCTTTTTTAATTCTATTTCGTTCAATCTTTAGGAAATTTATGTATTCACCAATAAATATAGGGCTATATGCTGTATTTTCGTAGCGCAAATAAATTTTAGTCAAAAAAAATGCGCGTATTTAAATTTGGAGGAGCATCGGTTAAGGATGCGGATGCGGTAAGAAATGTTGGGGAGATTTTAAGACTATTTCCCGAGGATAAAATTTTAGTTGTGGTTTCAGCTATGGGGAAAACAACCAACGCCATGGAAGAAATTGCTCATCATTTGTATGAGAAGAACTACGACGAATTTAGAAACCTTGTTGCAGAACGAAAACGTTTCCACCTTCAGATAGTTGATGCGTTATTTCAAGAGAAAAATCACCCGATTTTTACGCAGGTTAAAACTATTTTTAATGACTTAGGGAATAGAGTGAATGTTCCTAGTGCTGAGAATTACAACTTTGAGTACGATCAAATTGTTTCCTTGGGAGAGGTGGTTTCTACGAAAATAGTTCAGGCTTATATAGAAAGTTTGTACCACAACTCTGCTTGGTTAGATGCGAGAAAGTTGGTAAGAACCAACCACGCTTACAGAGAGGCAGAAGTAGATTGGACAAAAACAGAGCGTTTAATTACTTCAGCTATAGATGCTTTGGCGGACAAGAAAATATTTGTGACTCAAGGTTTCTTAGGTCACACAGATGAAGGCTTTACAACCACACTCGGAAGAGAAGGTTCTGATTTTACAGCGGGTATTTTTGCTTACTGTTTAAACGCGGTAGACGTAACCATATGGAAAGACGTGCCTGGAATGTTGAATGCAGATCCAAAATGGTTTGACAATACTGTGAAATTAGATTCTATTTCATTTAGAGAAGCTATAGAATTGGCCTATTACGGAGCTTCTGTTATTCACCCAAAAACGATAAAACCTTTGCAGAACAAGCAAATTCCTTTGTTTGTGAAATCTTTCTTAAATCCAGAAGCAGAGGGTACGGTTATTCAGAGTTCTATGGAGAACGATGATTTAGTGCCGAGTTTTATCTTTAAAATGGAGCAGGTATTGATATCTGTAACCCCTAAAGATTTTTCTTTCATTGTAGAAGAGAATTTAAGTAGAATTTTCGCGGTGCTTTCGGAGTGTAATGCCAAAATTAACATCATGCAAAACTCTGCGTTGAGCTTTTCTTTCTGTGTTGATGGTAAAACAAACTTGAGTTGTTTACAAGAGAAGTTATCTGGGGAGTTTGAAGTGAAGATTAATGAAGGTTTGGAGTTGGTAACTATACGACACTACGATGCTGAAACCATAGATAGATTAACCGTTGGTAAGGAAATCTTGTTGGAACAGAAAACAAGACAAACTGCACGACTAGTAATAAAAAATGTGATGGCAGAATAAATAAAGTTATTCTCTTTCTGCAAATTACAGATAAAAGTATATTTGCCCCATGCAATTTGAGTTAACAAAAGAATTTTTGGATGAAATCCGTTTGGCTATAGATGTAAATGATTTTGCAACTGTAGATGAACGGATACTTGATTTGCATGAGGCAGACATCGCTGATATTCTCGATGAATTGAATAATGCACAGGCAAAAGTTGTGTATTACCGATTAAGCGAAGAATTGCAAGCCGATGTATTAATGGAGTTAGAAGAGGAAGTGCGCGAGCGTTTTATCAAATCCTTAACTCCAACCCAAATTGCTGAACAATTAGAAAATTTAGATTCGGATGATGCCGTTGATATTTTAGGTGAATTATCGCAACGTGAACAAGTTGAGGTAATTGCCGAAATGGAAGACGATGACGCTGCCGAGCTGGTAGATTTGTTGAATTACGACGAAGATACAGCTGGTGGTTTGATGCAAACCGAATACATACAAGCTCGTGAGAATTGGCCCGTGAATAGGGCGGTTATCGAGCTGCGCAGACAAGCCGAAGAAGTCGATAAAGTATATACCATCTACGTGGTGGATGCTATGGACAGGTTGGTAGGCTTTCTCTCTTTAAAAAGTTTACTTTTTGCCAGTCCAAAAACAGCCATAGGAGACATTTGTATTCGCAAGAATGTAATTTCAGTTCCTACAGGCATGGACAGTGAAGAGGTAGCCAAAGTGATGGAAAAATACAATTTGGTATCTGTTCCTGTTGTTAGTTTACAAAAAAAGTTGGTGGGTAGAATTACCATAGATGACGTTGTAGATGTAATCAAGGAAGAGGCGGATAAGGATTTCCAGATGGCTTCGGGTATCTCCGAGAAAGTTGAATCAAACGCCAGTGTATGGAGAACCAGCAGGGCGCGTTTACCTTGGTTGCTAATCGGATTATTGGGTGGTATTTTAGGAGCGCAAGTAATTGGTTCTTTTGAGACAACCATAGGGGCAGTTCCAGCCTTGGCCTTTTTTATCCCCTTAATTGCTGCCATGGGAGGAAATGTAGGAGTACAATCTTCTGCAATTGTTGTTCAGTCTATTGCCAATGGAACTTCACAATTTGGTAGTATTTTGTCCAAAGTTGGAAAAGAAGCATTGGTGGGCTTACTGAATGGGTTCATTTGTTCTGTTCTGATTTTCTTGATTACCTTTGTTTTAGAAGATGTTACGCTTGGGTTAACCGTGAGTATATCTTTGTTTACCGTAATTATGTTTGCGGCCATGTTTGGAACGCTAGTACCTTTGGTACTCGATAAATATAAAATTGATCCTGCGTTAGCTACAGGACCTTTTATTACTACAGTTAATGATGTCTTAGGACTGTTTATCTATTTTATGATAGGTATCATGTTGTACGGCATTTAAATTTTACGCATGCTAAGAAAAATTTACGTCTTCATATTTATGGTGGGGATGTTTACTTGTGTTTTAGGACAAGACGCTATAACTACTGCTACTGCGTTCAAGAAAATTGAACAAAAAGACCTTAATTATCTTTTAAGTAAAGAGTGGGAATTAAAAGTGACGCTAGACAGTGTGGCTTCCGCTCCGAGTACTGCAAAAGATAGTGTAGGTATTTATCGTGATTTATTATCCTCTAAAATTTTATTGGCCAAGGAAGAGTATTCTCAATACATCAATTTAGTAGAAGGCTTTGTAAGTGAATATGAAAACCAAGAATGGTTGTTGCGCGAATATTCAAAAGGTCTGGCCTTGTCTTATTACAACGTAAACCTTTTTGATGAAGCTAATAAATGGACTGAGGTTTACAGAGAGCTTAATGAGAATGTTGTGAATAGTGAGGGGAAAATACACCTTGATTATATACAACCCGGACTTTACTATTATCGTAGCGGGAACTATGAAAAAGCTCTTGTAGCGTTTAAAAAGAATTTTGCTGAAATTGAACACGATGACAGGGTTTATGATCACTACAAAGGGAACATCCTAAACAATATTGCCATTACGTATACCAATTTACGCAAGCTAGATTCTGCTGAGTTTTATTTAGAAAAATCGAGGGAGTATTGGTCGAAAGAATCTCCAGATGTAAAAGAAGATAGGGCATACCTCATGGGCTTGTTAGATGGTAACTTGGCTACAATAGAAAATTTAAGAGGGAATTACCAAAGGGCGAAGGAGTTAATATTACATGATGTAGTCGGTAGCAAGGAAAAGGATTATTGGAATCACCTACATTCGCGTTGTCAACTCATAGAGCTTCAAGTGAAGTTAGGGGAGGTTAAGGAAGCGCGACAAACCTTAGATGCCCTTACGCAAGAATTGGACAGCATAGAAGAGCCAGAGATTTTGTATTCATTTTTCTTAGAAGCCAAATTTGAAGTTTTAAAAGCCGAGGGTGATTTTAAGGAAGCGTTAGAAGTGCACGAGGCTTATTATGATCTAAAATTCAGCGATAAAAAGAAAAAAGATAAGGCCGAACGTGAGCAAATAGCAGTGTTGTTTGATATCGTTTCCAAAGAGAATTTACTCAAAGAACAAGAGATACAAATCTTGGAGCAAGAGGAGGTGAAAGCACGAAACAAACGTCTAGTTGGTTGGGTAGTTTCCTTCATGTTTATAGGTGTTCTGTTAATTGTAACCCTTGTGTTAATCACACAATTGAAGAATAGAAAGATAGCCAGTGCCAAGGAAAGGCAAGAAAGTATCAAAAAGCAAATTGAAATTAAAGATGTTATGATGCGAGAAATGCATCATCGTATCAAGAACAATTTACAAACGGTTAGCGGTTTGTTTCGCATGCAGATGCGCAATACCAATAATGCCGAGACCATAGAGAATTTAAAGAATGGTGTGGCGCGAGTAAATACCATAACCGAAATTCATAACTTGGTTTTTGAAGATGGTTATGAAGAAGGGGTAAATGCCAAAAGTTATTTAAATAAGGTAATCTCTCGTATACAAGAGATTTATTCTGAGGAGATACAGTTCAATTGTGAGATAGAAGATATACTTTTAGAAAACGATAAAACCGTTCCTGTTGGTCTAATTTTAAATGAATTAATCACCAATAGTGTAAAATATGCATTTAAAGGGGGTATTTCCCCTGTGATTGATGTTAGATTTTACAAGAAAAGTGGTAAAATTGTACTCTACTACGCAGATAACGGTGTTGGATACACCGAAACCAGAAGTGCTGACGGTGGATTAGGATTAACATTAATTGAAATAATGGCCAAGCAATTGAAGGCGGATATCAACTATTTGGTTGCAGCTAGAAATAAGGTTGAATTTATTTTTGAATGAAGAAGGAAAGGATATTCATAGTTGAAGATGATGTAATTGCACAAGAAGTTCTTAAAGATTTTATCGAAGAATTTGGTTACGAAGTTGTTGGGGTTACAGGTGATCCTCAAGTGGCTTTAAGTGCAATAGAATTAAAACGTCCTGATTTAGTTGTTCTTGATATTAATCTAAGGTCTGCAAAATTAAATGGTATAGACATCGCAAGTAAAATAGATGTACCATTTATTTACTTAACGGCAAATAGCGACAAATTTACGTTGAAAGAAGCGGCACAAACTGCTTATGTAGATTTTGTTTTAAAACCTATAGATTCTGAACGCTTAAAGGTGGCCATTAGTTTAGCCTTGCAAAAGCAAAGTGCAACAGTGGAAGAACCAAAAGAAGCTTGTTTAGTTCTAAAAAATAGCAATACGCTAATACGTACCCCATATAAACAAATTTTGTTTATCAAATCTTTGGGGAATTATATAGAAGTTCATGAAAAGATGGGGCGAAAGTTAATCCGTAAAACTTTGAAAGAAGTGGAAGAGCTTTTACCTGAAGAACATTTCTTAAAAACACATAGATCTTACGTGGTAAATAAGGAATATATAGAAAAGGTTTCGGCCAGTAGTATCGTACTGTCTGGTGTTAAGATACCAGTCTCTAGATCGTACAAAGATATGGTACGACAGGCCCTAGATGTCGCCTAGAGTACGGTTCCTATTCATTCGTCACGCATAAAGGTTGTTAATCACATTTATTCTCAGTTGTTAATTATTGAAGGTAATTTTAAAACGTCAAGTTTTAGCTGAAGTAGTGTCATTGGTTTAGCGCGTTCAAAAAGACCGTGGCACTTCCGAAAGTAATGTAAAATCTACCTACCTTTTACAATTGAACCAAGACATATTAAGAGTTCTTTTCTACGGGGAAGAACTCTTCTTTTTTTCAGTATTTTTGTTAACAAGGTTTGCCTTTAGAAGTGTTGATGAAATTAGGAATACTGTGCATATGAATACAATTAAAATACTACTACTTACCCTTGTGTGTTCGCTCATCACTTTGTCGGGGCAAGCTCAAACAAAACCCAAGATTACAGGGGAAGGCATTCTCAACGATATACATTACATCTCACCCCAAGCATTTTTGTTTTACAGGAGTGACTTAAAAAAAGAGTTGCAAGAAGTATATGCCTCTGGAGGTATTACTAATAAAGAGTTTCAGGTGTACTCTATTTGTTTACGACTGAAAGAATACATCGCTGTTGAATCTTATACAGAATGTGCGAGCTATGCCCACAGAAAGTTAAAAGATGACACGCTTCCTTTATGGCTTAAAAAAATGTTAGCCCAGTGTTTAACTACTGCTTATTTTAAAATGGGGATGTTAGACAAAGGTCAGCAAGCCCAAGAATACTACTATCAACTCATAGAAGAAAGTGAAAAAATATCGGGGCAGCCCTATACAGAATACATGCTTTCTGCAGAGTTTTATTTCGATGCTAAAGAATATGAAACAGCAGCATCTAAGTACAAAGAAAGTTTAAGAGATCATTTAAAACACGTTAAAACACCCAACAAACATTTCCTGGGCTTCTTGTGTAACAATATTGCCCTATGTTATTTGGAGGTGAAAGAGTATGACTCTGTGGTAAAGTACAATGATCTGGCCCGTTCGTATTGGAATGCAGTAGATGATAAAAATACCAATCACTTCAATGCCTTGTTAGACGCTAATCTGGCGATGATTTATATGGCCAAAGGTAGGGAAGACGAGGCTGTTCCTTTGTTGTATCATTACATGAAAGGGTGTGAGTACATAGACTATTATCACTACGTTAAAAGCTTTGTTGATTTAGCCAATGTCTACGTTCAGATGCATAAATACGACAGGGCACAAGCTATTTTAGATTCCTTGGATAAAGAGGTTAAATTACCTGTGATAGACAGTAAAATCTTGCTGCAAAAATACTTTACACATTATCGCATCATGAACCGTAAAGGGGAACATGAAAGAGCGGAAGATTTTTTGAATCAGTATTTGTTGTTGAGTGAAGAAAAGTACAATGAAAATAAGCGTAAGGAATTGAAGCAGTATGCCTTGTTATACGATATCTATGAAAAACAAAAGGAATTAGAATTTAGTAAAATTGAACTTTTAGAAAATGAGCAAATTAGGGATGGGCAACGTATTACTTTATGGATAGTTATTGCCGTAACCACTTTAATTGTGGCTTTGAGTATCATCCTTTTTGTTCGTTATAAATTCCAACAAAAGATAGTAGCCTTAACCCAAGAACGAAAAGAGGTGGCAGAAAAGGCATTGGTGAGTAGAGAAACCATGTTAAGAGAGGTACACCACAGGATTAAAAACAACCTCAATACCATGAATGGTTTGTTTCATTTACAATTGAAATCGGCCAATAATGAAGAGCTCAGAGAACAGTTGCAGAAAAGTGCCAACCGTGTATTTTCTATAGCAGAAATACACAACATGTTGTACAACGAATCTTTTTTGGAGAATGTGGATATTAGAGAGTATTTACAAAGTTTGTGTAATCATTTGTTGCGTACATCGAATTCGGAGATTCAATTGAACTTAGAAGTGGAAAATATTTCACTAAATATGGATTATGCCTTACCTCTTGGCTTGGTGGTCAATGAGTTATTTACCAATAGTGTGAAACATGCCTTTAAGGATGTGGAACAGGGTGTAATCAATATTAAGTTTTACGAAGAGGATGGGGAGTATTTCTTGACTTACAGTGATAATGGTCCGGGGTATGATTTGAACCAGGAAACAAACTCTCTAGGGTTGAAGTTGATTAAAATGATGCAAAAACAATTGAATGCGGTTATTCAACATTTGAATGGAAATCAATTCAGTTTTCATTTTACGGTAAACGCTTAATCTTTCGAAATTTTTAAGACAGCATCTTCTTATTCCCTTGCCTAACTTTTGATTGCTTGAGCATCCTTTTATCTTTGTGATAGAAAAGTATATACAATGAAAATATATCACAATCCAAGGTGTTCTAAGAGTCGCCAAGCTTTACAGTTGTTGCGCGATAACCAAGTGGAACCAGAAATCATAGAATATTTAAAAGATACCCCAACAACCGAGGAGTTAAAAGAAGTTCTTGGAATGCTAGGAATGAAGGCCGAAGACCTTTTGCGTAAAGGAGAGGCAGATTTTAAAGAAAACTTCAAAGGGAAGTCGTTGAGTGAAGAAGAGTGGATAGCAGCGATGGTTGAATATCCTAAATTAATCGAAAGACCAATTGTTATTAAAAACAAAAAGGCGGTCGTTGGACGACCACCTGAAAATGTTTTATCATTAATAGATTAAACGAGTGTTAACCTATTTGTCTTCTTCTTCAAAAACTCTTTTTGGCTTTAGTTGCTCAAATGCACCTAAAGTAATCCAGAATGGTACAGCGAAACCTAATAAGAAGGTAATTAACCAAAATGCCATTCCAGCGATTAAAAGAAACAAAACTATTCCGAAAATACTCATCTTAATCTTATTTTTGTGATCAATAATTTACTTGCGGTAAAATTAAATAAATAAATCGTTCATACAATAGAATTATGGAATATAGAATAGAAAAAGATACTATGGGGGAGGTAAAAGTACCTGCCGATAAGTATTGGGGAGCGCAAACAGAGCGTTCTAGAAACAACTTTAAAATTGGTCCAGAAGCTTCTATGCCTTTAGAGGTAGTTCACGGATTTGCTTACTTGAAAAAAGCAGCAGCGCACGCGAACTGTGAATTGGGTGTTTTGGCAGCAGAGAAAAGAGACTTGATTTCTAAAGTATGTGACGAAATTTTAGACAACCAGTTAAACGATCAGTTTCCATTGGTAATCTGGCAAACAGGTTCTGGAACACAGTCTAACATGAACACTAACGAGGTAATCGCCAACAGAGGTCATGTTTTAGCTGGTAACAAATTAGGAGAAGGAGAGCGTTTATTGGCACCAAATGATGACGTAAACAAATCTCAATCTTCTAACGATACTTTCCCAACAGGAATGCACATTGCTTCTTACAAAATGATTGTAGAAACAACAATTCCTGGTGTAGAAAGATTAAGAAATACTTTGGATGCAAAAGCAAAAGCATTTAAAGATGTGGTAAAAATTGGTAGAACGCACTTGATGGATGCGACTCCTTTAACTTTAGGACAAGAGTTTTCTGGTTACGTTTCTCAATTAGACCACGGTTTAAAAGCATTGAAAAACACCTTGGCTCACCTTTCTGAATTAGCATTAGGAGGTACTGCAGTTGGTACAGGTATCAACACACCTCAAGGTTACGACGTTTTAGTGGCGAAGTACATTGCTGAATTTACAGGTTTACCTTTCATCACTGCTGAGAACAAATTCGAAGCTTTGGCGGCACACGATGCGATAGTAGAATCTCATGGAGCATTGAAGCAATTGGCAGTTTCTTTAAACAAGATTGCTAACGATATCCGTATGATGGCTTCAGGACCACGTTCTGGAATTGGAGAAATCATTATCCCAGCAAACGAGCCAGGATCTTCTATCATGCCAGGTAAAGTTAACCCTACGCAATGTGAGGCAATGACCATGGTGTGTGCACAAGTTATGGGTAACGATGTGGCTGTAACTGTTGGTGGTACTCAAGGTCACTACGAATTAAACGTATTCAAACCAATGATGGCAGCGAACTTGTTGCAATCGGCACGTTTAATTGGAGATGCATGTGTTTCTTTTGCTGAGCACTGTGCAGATGGAATTGAGCCTAACCACAAGCGTATCGACGAGTTGGTAAACAACTCATTGATGTTGGTTACAGCTTTGAATACTAAAATTGGTTACTACAAAGCAGCTGAGATTGCAAACACAGCTCACCAAAACGGTACGACTTTGAAAGAAGAAGCAGTACGTTTAGGGTATGTAACTCCAGAAGAATACGATGAGTGGGTGGTTCCTTCTAAAATGATTGGATCACTATAGTTTCATCTATAGTTTGAAATACTAAAAAGCCGTTATCCTTAATTGGGTAACGGCTTTTTTTTAGAGGTCTAGATATCTAGAGTTCTAGATTGCTAGACTATTTCTTGAAAATGCGTTCTGTATAAGTACTCCCCGATTTGGTGCTAACTTTTATCAGATAGATTCCTTGGTTTAAAGTTTCCATATTTATGGTGCTTTGAGTAGTTTTTAAAACTTCTTTGCCCTGTATATCCATGACTTGAATGTCTTGAATTACCTCTTGGTTTTCTAGGCTAATGTTTACAAAGTTTTCCGTTGGGTTGGGGTAGATGTAAATTCCACTTGTGGACATTTGTTCTTGTACGGATAAAATATTATTGTAATCGTTAAACCTCATGTATCCATACCAGGGGTTATTTTTTACAATATATGCATAGGTGTACGTATTATTTCCCGTTACCAATAAGTGCGGGGGACTATGAACCGAGTTGATGAGGCAAAGACTTTGGTAGGAAAGGTCTCCTAACGTATCTAAAAAGGCCATCCAAATATTGTTATAGTTCGTGTGTATGGTTCTGTCTCCACTTGCTGGACCATTGGTATGACATGCGAGTACTACCTTGTTGTGAATAACCTCTAAATTTAATAGTCCGTCTGGTCCATCTGATCCAATTGAATTTTCCAGTAGCAGGTTTCCGTTGGTGTCTAACTGAACATACCACATGTCATTAGGCCCACTTATATCTTCTGATTTTAAGGCATTACTTGGAGAGGTGGTGGTCATAGCCACATGAATTTTATTGTTGAATCCGAGTATTTTAAAATCGTCTTCTAAAACAGATCCTCCTAAATTTTTATCCCATAGCAGATTCCCATCTTTATCAAGCTTAGTTACCCAAGCATTTCTGTATCCTAAACTAGGCTCTGTTTTATCAAACCCTACTCCGGAGTCTGTGCCTGAGATGATGTAAACACTTTCACCGACAAGTTCGGCCTCTGCTAAACTTTCGTATTGATCGGCTTTGAGTGTATTTTCCCAAATGATTCCACCGAGATAATTCACTCTCAATGCCCATATATCTGAGAATTCAGAATCTTCTGATTTTTGAGCGTTTGCTGGAGAGTCAGAGATAAGAACAAGAAGAAGGTCTCCATTTGGAAATTCTTTCAAGGCATGAATTTTATCCACACCACTTCCTCCGTAAACATATTGATCTATTATGTTCAAATTCGTATCTAATTTTACTAACACACCACACCATTCACCTTTGCGGGTGCTGGTTAAGTTTCCACCTATGCTGGTGTTTTTAACATTGAGAGCAACAAATACATGATTGGTATTGGTGGAATAGATAAGATCTACAAATTCTTCATCTTCACTTGCTCCAATTGTAATGTTGGTGATATTGTTATAGATCTGGTTCGATTTAATAATCCACGCATCATATCCACCGTAAGAATCTTGAAGTTTTGTTGGACTTTGGTCTCCATCATTGTTGCAACCCACGAAATGGAAATTGTTGAATTCTCTGAGTTTAGGATGAGTTGAATTACTTTCGTAAGGGGTTAAGGTATTCCAAAAATCGAGGTAATCGTGTTGAGAGAAAATACCAAAACTCAAAGTGATTAATAGTGTGGTTAAAATTAACTTCATATGGGATTGATCATTTATTTTGGATAAAGTTAGTGAACATTTAAGAGCTTCCTAAAAATAGGAAATAAAAAATCCAGCCTACCAAAGTAAGCTGGACACATTGAGGCTGATACGTTTAAAAGGTTTCGAAATTAATAGGGATACGGACAAAGGTTCTAACCTTTTCACCGTCTTTCACCGCTGGTGTCCATTTCGGCATACTTTTAACTATACGTATCGCTTCGCGATCTAAACCTTTAGAAATTGAGTTTAGTGTTTTCACGTTGCTGACGCTTCCATCCTTTTCAATGATGAAGAGGACATATATTTTTCCCTTATTCCCCATTTGAAGGTCGTAAGCAGGATACTCGGCTTGGTTGAGAATGAACTTTTTCATTTCATGGGGTCCTCCTGGAAAAATAGCATCTTCATCGGGGTACTCAACCGGTGCATCTAATACGGGTGGTTCTCCTAATTCCGGTAAATCACTGTCTCCAATTTTGATGTGGTCAACTATGTCTGGATTAATACTTGGATCTACATCTTTGTCTTTGTTTTGTTGAGTTTGTAAGTCTTGGTTTAAATCCAATGCATTTTGTTGCGCCTGATTGTCTTGAGGTGGAGTGGGATCCTCTTGCGGTTGGAATACTTCCTCCTCGGGTTGCTCTTCCATCTTTTCCATTTTAGGAATAACCTCTACTGGTATATCGGCCAGTTGCATGGCACGCTGCTTTTCGGCATTGCTCGTTGGTGTTTTCCAAGTAAAGGCGGTGAGTATCATCGAAGCTCCGATGAAAAGGCCGAGTTGTAGATAGGCCATTCTGTTTTTTTCTAAGTTGAACTTAGGATTTTTTTTCGCGATCATAATTATAAGTTTTTAAAATTATGAAGGTGGAAATCCAAATTTGATGCCACAAGGAGGGGAGTGGTTAAGGGAGTGGGTGACTGGTTGTCAAATGTGTTTGAGTGGTTAATGTGTTTGAGTTAGAGGGGGGTGAATTCAAAGATTCAAAGATTTAATGATTCAAAGATTCAAGGATTCAACAATTCAAAGATTTGATGGATTTGAAAATTTGAAGGATTACTGCTTTTTTTTGAGTAAAGCACTATTCTAGAAATCTAGACCTCTAGCTATCTAAAAAAAACTGCTCCCGAAATGAAAGCAGTTTTTATGTATTAATATATAAGCCTTAGGCTTTATCGATCAACTTAAATCCTTTTCCGTGGACGTTCATGATTTCTATGGCTGGATCTTCTTTTAATAGTTTACGCAACTTGGCAATGTAAACATCCATGCTACGCCCATTGAAGTAATTATCATCTCCCCAAATGGCTCTGAGGGCTGCGTTTCTGTCCAAAACATCATTTTTGTTTTTGGCCAAGAGTTTCAACAATTGGTTTTCTTTGGTGGTAAGTTTCTTGGGTTCTTTTAAATGCAACATGCGCATTTCAGGATCGAAAGCGATGGTCCCGATTTGGTAAGTACTTGCTTCTTCTTCCTGCGGTTGAGCCGTTCTTCTTAAAATAGCTTCTATACGCGCCAATAGTTCTTCCATGCTAAAGGGCTTGGTCAAATAATCGTCCGCACCAATTTTAAAGCCTTCCAGTTTGTCTTCCTTCATGCTTTTAGCGGTAAGGAAAAGTATGGGAGTTTTTTTATCTAATTCTCTTATTTCTTTGGCCAAGGTAAATCCATCCATTTCTGGCATCATTACGTCGAAGATGAGGAAGTCGAATTCAGCCTCGGTGAATTTCTGCAGCGCCAATTTTCCATTGCGGGCTAATTCTACATCAAATCCTTTTGCTTTTAAAAAGGTGTTGAGTAGTGTTCCTAAATTTTCGTCGTCTTCGGCTAATAAGATTTTTAAGTTTTTCATGGCGTTATTTATTGATCGTTATCGTAAATGTTGACCCTTTTCCAAAGGTACTTTCTGCGTTTACCTGCCATCCTTCTAAATCGGCTATGGCTTTTACGTAGCTTAATCCTAATCCAAAACCCTTCACATCATGCAGGTTTCCGGTAGGTACACGGTAGAGTTTATCAAAGACTTTATCCAAATGTTCGGCTTTAATTCCTATTCCTGTATCTGCTACACTCACGCGTATATAGTTATCTGTTTTTTCTGTTGTAATGGTAATCGATGCTTGGTCTTTCGAATATTTTATCGCATTGTCTACCAAATTAGAAATGATGTTTGTTGTATGAACGTGGTCGCCCGTAAAAGGTATGCTTCCCGGTGCTAAATGGAGTTTGAACTCTCCGTGTTTAGCATCTAACCTAAGTTTGGCTTTTCCAACCACCTTGCTTACAATTTCATTTAAATCAAGCGCTTCTCGTTTTAATTTAATTTCTCCCTTATCGATTACTGCACTCTGTAAAATTCTTTCCACCAAATTACCCAATCGCTTGTTCTCATCGCTGATCATCCCAACAAAAGGAAGTACGGCATCTGGGTTACTAGCCATCATGTCTTTGTCGGTTAACGCTTCACAAGCCAAAGAAATTGTACTTATAGGCGTTTTAAATTCGTGGGTCATATTGTTGATGAAATCATTCTTTACCTCTGATAATCTCTTTTGTTTTAAGATGGTTTTAAATAGAACAATGAAAGAAGTAATCACCAAGGAAATTAATAGAATACTAACCAAAAGCGTTAACCACATTTCCGAGAAAAGCTCCACATTCATCTCATTGAAATGTATGTTTAAAAAGAGGTCGGCATCGAAAACATTTCCGGGGAACAAACGGGCGATGTAGGTGTGTTTTTGTGCTAACTTGAGATCGTATTTATCCGTGTAGGCCGGAAAGGGAATTATTTCGCCATTCTTATCGGTAATGGCATAGGT
Source organism: Lishizhenia tianjinensis (assembly GCF_900116425.1). Taxonomy (GTDB): domain Bacteria; phylum Bacteroidota; class Bacteroidia; order Flavobacteriales_D; family Crocinitomicaceae; genus Lishizhenia; species Lishizhenia tianjinensis. The sequence goes on from NZ_FPAS01000002.1 coordinate 419,414, forward strand.
GTAATCTGAATTGATGTTGGCTTGACGTAGTACATTTTGTATCACCGTATCTAAAAAGGCCAAATCAATACGTTGCTGTGGTGTTTGAGAAGAGATGTTGCGGAAAATGTCTATCATCTTTTGATTCACAAACTTTGATTTGCTAAAGAGTTGTGTTTTTACTCTTCTATCTAATTGTGCTGCTATGTCTAAAGAATCTTTGGTAGAAGAGGCATATTTCATGGCGTTACCATCATTCATGTCTTTAACCAAAACACTGTGTGTGGCAGTTACACCCGAAAGCGAATCAAAAGATTTTCCAAAGATGTAATAGTAGTTTTGAGCTTCTCCTTGCTCTACAATTATAGTGTCTGTAATGGATACACTTTCTTCTACGGGAAAGAGGTTTTGAAATTCTTCAATTAAAGCACTTTTGTATTGGGTTCTAAATTCCTGACCAAAAATGGGCGCGTAGTTCCTAAAATCTGAAGCTTTCTCATGCTTAATGACCAAACTCGATAAAGTATTCTCTATACGCTTACTGTAGGCATCTGATTTCTGATGGTACAATTGTACGGATTGGTACAGCTGTAAACCTACTAAAACCAAGATGGCCAGACTAATAAGCAGGGCAATATTTCGTAAACTGAGTTTTTTCAAGCTTGAGATTTGTTTCGAAGGTAAAATAAGATTAAATGTTAAAATTGTGCTTAACTTTTTTTAACAGCAAAACCACCCTAAAAACCCCGTCTGTAGGCCGCTTTAGGGTGGTTGTTTTTTATAAAAATCTTGGTGCAGCTATAGTTCTGTATTGTTGAACTCTGAATTCGAATTTTTCTGGATATTTCACCGCGAAAGATATGCGAAGGATTTTACTTGCTCCTGGTTCAAGTGTTTCTGTCCATTCCAATTCACCATTGTCTGTATTGTAAGTAGCTCCAGCGTATTCCAATGCTTCAACAGTTATTTCACTTGAGGCACTTACAGGGATTTGATCCAATATATTTAGCTTAACTGCTGTAGAACGGTTGTTTTTCAAGGTGACTTCATAGACATAAGTATCCTTTTTATTACCACCTATCATCTGTTTTTGAGAAGTCTTAGAAATCAATTTTCTGTGTGCCATAACTTGGGCATCTCTACCAAAAGAAAGTTTTAGAGTATCTGAAGTAATTTCTGTACTTAAGTAAGAAGATCCTATGTAATTTCCACCAAAGTAAATTTCCGTGCTACCGGGTATTAAATCTAATTTTTGCCATCCCGCTATGTTGGCGAGTAAGTAAGCTTCCTTGGCCATTTTAGGTACGGCCATGTGAGAGAAGTTAGCGTTTAATGCGTGCTTCTTGATGAGAACAGTATAAGGTTTCATGTCTGAAGGCACTGAGAAAGGATAGGCAATAGGGAAGTCGACTGCAATTTGAGAGATTTGTATAGATTGCATAGGAACATTTTCCTTGGTTTTTTGACGAATTTGGTCACTTCCAAATCCAGTTCCAGCTCCCGCATTATTACTGTAATCATAACTTCCATTCAGAACCATTCCTTGGTTTGCTGCTTCTTGATTTCCTAAGACGTAGGTGTCGTATGCACGTTGGTTCATGTTCGAAACATTCATCTTTGCTTTGCTTCTGTTTTCAAACATACCAGAGCTTGACGGTGCAACATAGCCGAAGCGATAATCGATGTTTTGGCGCTGAACTAAACTCTGATTTACCTGCCAAGTTTTTAAAACAGGTAAGGAAGCGTCTAAATTCGGGTCGTTTGTAGTGAGGATGAGGTTCACATTTTCCCAGTCGTTACCCGTATTGTTATATACTTGGGCTTTGTATAAAAAGTCTATGGGTTGATTTACATCTTGGGCAATTAAATCATAAGTTGCTGCCCAACCACAGTCAGAAACCATATAGCGCAGCGTTGCATTTAAACTCGTTTTTTGAGCTACATCAACCAAAATGATTACTTGATTAGATCTTTCATTTTCTTTAAAAGTAATGTCGGTTAATTCTCTTCGAATACGATTGATTTCTAATGTGTTTGCCGTTCTTTGGTAGTTGAGATCACTCAATGCATTGTTTGCCTTTTCCAATCTTTCTTTATAGAAATCGGCTGTTTTTGCCAAGTCTTCTATACTAATTCTCTCCGTAGAATTTCCGAAATAGTTATTCTTTTTAAGGACTTCAATTTCTGCGTGAATACCTTGTTGCTTGTTGTTGATTTTGTCGTTTGCACGTTGGAAATACTGAAGGGAATCTTTTAATTCATTCAAACGGTCGTTTAGATTTTCTACTGTGAAAAAATCCATTTCCGTACTGGTAGAAACGATGGTGAAATCTTTGTCGCCCGAAAACTGTAAACTGGCAGGGTCGGCATAAGCAGAGATGCCTTTAAAAATGATTTTGTTCCTTCCTTGGGCAAGTTCTAATTTTGCGTTGCGTGTAATTTCTCCCGCTGTTAGGTAGAGTTTTACATCACTTATAGCGCTTGTAAGCTCTAAGGTTTTCTCTTGAGCAAATGAAAGTGAAAGAAGGGAAAGGCTTATTAATGTGTTCAAGATTTTCATGGTGCATTTTTTATTAAATGTAACAATTTAACGCACCAAAAGTTACTTTCTTATACCCAAACCTTTGCGCCCTCTGAGCAATTCTTACAAATCTCCACTTGATTTCTTCCCGTAAAAACAGATTTTCTGAAATTCTGATAAGCCGGAGAATGCCAAATTCTTCTGAAAGGAGTAGAGGTGGCACATCCCAATACATGTTTCGCGTCTTTATCGAAGCAGCAAGGAACAACTTTTCCATCCCAGGTAAGTACAGTAGAGCTCCACATACGCCAACATTTATTGGCTAATTTGTACTTGGGTTTATATTGACCATTTCTCCCCTTTACATACCTGCTATACTTTGGGTTTTCGGGTATCAATACGTTCCCATTTTTATAGTCGTAGAGTTGTGCACTTTTAATTCTTACCTCATCAATTTCCATCTCTTTGGCCAATTCAAACACCTTTGGAATTTCATGTTCGTTTGGTTTTACAGCCAAAAATTGAAAGATTAAATGAGGGGTACTAGAGTTGAGTTTTCGTTTGGCTTCTACCAAAGCTTTTGTACCGGCAATTACTTTATCGAGTTTACCATTCTTTCTATACTGCTCATAGGTTTCTTGGGTTAAGCCGTCTATGGAAATAATGAGTCTGTCTAAACCTGAACTTACAATATCTCTAGCATTACCTTCTGTAATGAAATGGGCATTTGTAGAAGTTGCCGTATAAATACGTTGACGTTTAGCATCCTTAATGAGCTGTAAGAAATTAGGATTTAAAAAAGGTTCTCCTTGAAAGTAATAGTTAACATAAAACAGCTGCTTTCCTATGTTGCGAAGCATTTGTTTGTTTTCTTCTACACCCAATTTCCCGGTAGAGCGCGTGAATTGTTTGAGTCCGCTAGGGCACTCCGGACAACTTAAATTACAGGCTGTTGTAGGTTCTATACTTGCTGCAAAAGGAAGTGCAGTAGCATCAAACTTTTTAAAGAGCTTAGCGCGTTGATAAGAAAGGCCAAGCTTTATCAAGTTCCAAAACCTGTTGATCGTTAAATGACGAATAATATTTATGTTGTCTGCTACATTCATTGGGGGCAAATATCAAACAAAGCCTTCAAATAATCATTCTAAATTTCGCTACAAATTGGTAAGTGTAATGTTGTTAACCGAATTGGCTGAGCTTGGTTGTTTGCATGACACTTTATGTGTGAAATACATGACGAATTAGGTGAGGCTATGTTAAGAATGGACATAAGAAAGGGCCTGCGAAAAAGCAAGCCCTTAAAATTCAAGTATTCAAAAATTTAAGAATTTAATTTCTTATTGAATATCAACCAAACTTACACTGAATATTAAATCGGCGTAAGGACCAATTCCCGGTCTACCTTGTGCGCCATAAGCGAGGTAGTAAGGAATATATGCTACGATTTTACTTCCTTTTTTAGACAAAGCTAAAGCCTCGTCAAACCCAGGTATCATACCTTGGATTTGATAGTTGATTGATAAAGGTTGGTTTCTATCGTAAGATGAATCGAATTTATCTCCGTAGAAGTGGGTTCCGATGTAGTGCACTTGTAATTTGTCACCACGTTCTGGGTTTTTACCTTCCCCTTCTTCTAAAACGGCATACATTAAACCAGAAGCAGTTTGTACAGCCGTGCTATCTTTTTCTAATACGATAGATTTAAAATACTCTTTGTATTCAGAAATGTTCATGGTTTTACATTTCTGCATGCGGGCCATGTTTTGTTTTTGCAATTCTGCTTTTCTTTTTTGCTCTTCTTCAAACAAGTATTTACGCTTTTCGTATTCTATTTTGAAGGTTTTTGTTGCATCAAATTTTCTAGCCTCTTTACCTACGCGAATGATTTTTAATTCCTTAATCGTATCACCTTGTTTGGTTTGGTCTACGATATCTTGCCCCACAACGATGTGCCCGAACACCGTGTGAATACCATTCAAATGGGCAGTACTTCTGTGGGTAATAAAAAATTGACTCCCATTGGTGTTTGGTCCGGCATTGGCCATAGACAAAACGCCAGCATCGTGGTGGGTTAACCCATTGTCTGTTTCATCAAAGAAACGGTACCCTGGTCCGCCTGTACCATTTGCCTTCGGGTCTCCGGTTTGTATCATGAAGTTTTGAATCACACGGTGAAAGATTAATCCATCGTAATATGGTTGGTCAAATGTTACCGTGTCGAAAACCGTTAAATTCCCTTCAGCGAGTCCCACAAAATTGGCAACCGTTAAGGGAGCTTTTTTGTATTCCAAGTTCAAAAGCATTACTCCTCTGTTGGTTTCTATTTCGGCGTAAATTCCCTCTTCTAACTTAAAGTTGGGGATTTTTGTACTTACACAAGAAGTGATTAATAATGAGATAAGTGCTACAGCAATTATTCTGAATGTCATATAAATTGTTTTTTGTCAATATTGCCCTAAAATTATCGAAATCTTCTTTCCATTGTGAAGAAAAAACGCAAATTTTGTAAACCACAGAAAATGGACACACATGAAAATTGAACAAATCTATACGAAATGCATGGCTGAAGCGGCATATTACATCGAGAGTAATGGAGAAGCAGCAATTATAGATCCTTTAAGAGAGACACAACCTTATATAGATATGGCCACGGAAAACGGAGCAAAGATCAAATACATCTTTGAAACCCACTTCCATGCAGATTTTGTATCGGGTCACATAGATTTGGCAAAGAAAACAGGAGCAGCTATCGTTTATGGTCCAACAGCTACAACCAATTACGATGTTGTAGTGGCAGAAGACAATCAAATATTTGAGATAGGGGATGTGAAAATTAAGGTTTTACATACGCCCGGACATACACCAGAATCATCTACTTTTTTATTGATAGATGAAAATGGAAAAGAACACGCCATCTTCTCCGGGGATACGTTGTTCTTAGGAGATGTTGGTCGACCAGATTTAGCAATCAAGGGAGATTTAACGCAAGAAGACCTGGCTGGAATGTTATTCGATTCTTTGCGCAATAGAATTATGCCTTTAGGGGATGATGTAATCGTTTACCCGGGTCACGGAGCGGGATCTTCATGTGGTAAAAACATGAGTTCTGAAACGGTAGGTACATTGGGTGAGCAGAAAGCTACCAACTATGCCTTGAGAGCGGATATGACCAAAGAAGAATTCATACAAGAAGTAACTACAGGTATTTTACCTCCACCTCAATACTTCCCTAAAAATGCACGTATGAACAAAGAAGGATATACGAGCATAGATGAGGTGTTGACTTCAGGTACAAAAGCATTGACCTTAGAAGAATTCAAAACTGAAGTTGAAAAAGGAGCGTTGATTTTAGACGTAAGAACACAGTTTGATTTCATCAAAGGATTCATCAAAGGATCTATGTTTATTGGAATCAATGGAGCCTTTGCAATGTGGGTTGGAGCTTTGATAGAAGACATCAACCAGCCTATCGTATTGATTACGCCAGAGGGAATGGAAGAAGAAACTGTTTTGCGTTTGGCAAGAGTTGGTTACGACAACACAATAGGATACTTAAAAGGTGGAGTAGAAACTGCACGTGAAGGTGGTTTAGAAATTGAAACCATTACAAGTATTTCTGCAGAAGAATTAGCGGCAAATATAGATCTATACAATGTGGTTGATGTTCGTAAACCAGGAGAGTGGGAATCTTCTCACTTGGAAATGGCAGACCACTATCCATTGGATTACATCAACGAGCAATTGGATGCATTGGATAAAGATGCTACCTACCACATTCACTGTGCCGGTGGTTACCGCAGTGTAATTGCAATTTCTATTTTGTTGAGAAATGGATACGAAGCAGAGAATTTGATTGATGTAGCCGGAGGTTATGGAGCAATCAAACAAACGAGTTTGCCAAAGTTGGAAACGGCTTGTGCGAATTCGTAAACGATAGTATAGGAATAAAAAATCCCTCCCCAAAAACTGTTTTGGGGAGGGTTTTTTTTATCTGTAATCTCCTTTTCTAAAAGGTTCGTTGGGATCTATGATTTCATCCGGATCATGAACCACATTGTTACTTGATAAAGGCTCTACCCCTCTGTCTGAAGCATAATGTACCGTGCGCTGAGGGAAAGGTATAGTAATGTTATATTCTCTAAATAATCGGTCTATCTCAAAACGGATATCAGATTTAAATTTTTCTATCTCCCAACTTTGATCGGCCCAGAATACCAAATCCATTTCCAAAGCATTATCTCCAAAGTTCAACAAACGCACAAATACAGGGTGGGTTTTCTTAACTTTTGGATGAGAAAGAGCAGCTTGTTTTAAAAGGTCTCTTACTTGTTCAGTGTTACTTCCGTATGCAACACCCACTGGAATAGAGAAACGCGTTAATTCACTTCCTAAACTCCAGTTATCCACATTTTCTTGCGTAAGTTTAGAGTTAGGAATAATAAGGGTTGTTCCTTCTCGGGTTTGAATTTTAGAAGTTCTTACGTTAATATTCAGCACTCTTGCTATAATGGGTTTAGAGCTGGCATTGTCTTGTATCTCAACAATATCTCCAACTTTGATGGTTCCCTCAAACAAAAGGATTAGACCAGAGAAGAAGTCTCTAAACACATCTTGCAAACCAAGTCCTAAACCAACCAATAAGGCGGCCCCCCCACCTATCAATATATCTAAGTTTAAGCCTATCATTTGCAGGGAAATAATTCCCGCAAAAATGTAAATGATGTACTTGGTTAATTGAACATATACATACTCGGTTCCTTCATCGAAATCAGGGTTGTTTTTAAACCTTCTGGATAAAAGGAGCTTGATGATGTTCACCGCCAAGCGGGCAAGTACCAAGGTGATGATAATTAAAAATACATCAACTATACTGATCTTAATTTGCTTTACCTCAATGAGGTTGTACTCCATAAAAGCACTTAGAGAAATGTTCTTTCCTTCATTTAAATCACCAACTCTAAAGACTTGAAAAGCGATAACAAAAGTGATCAGAAAGAGAATTTGACTTAAGATACGAAGGATGGTTACCTTCTTGTTTTCTATCCCTAAGTTGGATCTTTTAATAAAGCGCTTAACGTACTTTTTAATGATTTTATCTATGATAAAACCTACTCCAAAGATGAGCAGCCATAACAAGACCATCTCTAGGTTTGCTCTATAGGCACCTAGAGGAAATGACCAATCGAAAATGGATAACAAACTCATAAAATTATTCTTCCCAGTTTTGTAGCAAATTTACCTTTTACTTTTTCCAAAGCCATTTGTTCTGCCAATAAATCCATCATTTTTTCATCGTCAAGGTTGGTGTCATTTTTAAAGATATCTCTTATTTCGTCTATTCTTTCGTTGATTTTACAAATCTTAAAAGAATAAAGGGCACCCAAAACGGCTTGGTTTAAACGATGTATTTCTTGGTTGATGTCTATGTTGTGCTTCTCCATCCAATGTCTACTTAATTCAAAAGGACTGGATTCTATTTCGCTGACTACTCGCACTATATCTTGGTCATCACTTCTTAAGAAATGCTTCACTCCGTAAAGAATGTTTTCATTCACTCCTTCTTTAAAGACCTTGTAAATTTTAGCCAATACCGGAGAAGTAAAGCCCAATTCATCGCGTTCTACTTCGTAAACGACCAATTCAATAACAGAGCTTTCAACGATTTCTGTTTGACCCAATTCATCTTTGTGTTCACTTTCTATGGCTCTTGTTCCATATTTTAAGAGAATACGGATGAGGTCTAACTCATTGGCGTAATATTTTTCTTCCTTAACTACAGGTTGCGGTGTAGATACCATTGCACCACCTCCTTGCGCCATCATGGCCTCATCGGGCATGTCTGGGAAAGGTGCGTCAAAGAAATCATCCGGGGGCATGTCCTCTGGTATTTGTGCCTTTTGAGGAGCCTTTTGTGTAGGTGTTGTTTGGGTTTGCTGTTGTGGCGGACGTTGCTGTGCACGTTGTGCCGCTTTTGCCGCTTGCTGTTGATGCTGACCTCTGAGCTTGTTGAGCTCTATCAACAAAGTTTGCTCCGGCATTTCAAAGCGCGTTGCTGTGTTTTGCAAGTATACCTGACGGGTAATAGAGTCGGGGATAAGCGCAATAGAAGCAACAATGTCTTTGATCAAGGTTGCTCTTTTTAGTGGATCATCTCCACCTTCACCTAAAAGCAAATCTGTTTTAAACGATACAAAATCTTGTTTGTGTTCGTCTATATATTCTTGAAGTTCAGTAGAACTTACTTTTTTCGAGTAAGAATCAGGGTCATCTCCATCTGGGAAGAGTACAACTTTTACGTTGAGTCCTTCCTCCAAAATAAGGTCTATCCCTCTAAAACTGGCTTTAATACCCGCCGCGTCACCATCATAAAGTATAGTAATATTGTTGGTGTAACGCTTGATTAATCGAATTTGACCCGTTGTTAAACTGGTACCAGAAGAGGCAACAACATTCTCTATACCCGCTTGGTGCATAGAAATAACATCTGTATATCCTTCTACCAGATAACAGTTGTCATATTTAATCATATCTCCCTTGGCAAAGTATAGTCCATACAACACTTCACTTTTGTTGTAGATAATACTTTCGGGAGAATTGAAGTATTTGGCAATTTTCTTATCGCTCTTGAGTGTTCTACCACCGAAACCAAGTGTTTTACCGGAAACAGAATGTATGGGGAACATTACCCTTCCTCTAAAGAAATCAAAGGTTCTTCCCTCTTTCTCTTTGGTTAAACCAACTTGTTTTAAATACTTGAGTTGGTAACCTTTTTCAAGTGCAACTTCTGTGAGCGACTTACTGTTTTGCGGACAAAATCCTAATTGGAATTTTTTAATGATATCATCGCGCAAACCTCTTTCCCTAAAGTAGGAGAGGGCAATAGCTTTTCCTTCGTCACTTTCGTGCATGTGTTCCACAAAGAAATCCTTTGCAAAATCATTCACGATGTGTAAACTCTCACGCTCTGTAAGTTGTTCTTGCTCTTCGGGCGTTAAGGGTTTTTCTTCAGGAAGTTCTATGTGATATTTATCCGCGAGCCATCTTAACGCCTCAGGATAAGAAAAGTGTTCCTTTTCCATTAAGAAAGTAACAACCGTACCTCCTTTACCTGTAGAGAAACATTTGAAGATTTGTTTGGCCGGTGAAACAATGAAAGAGGGCGTTTTTTCATCCGTGAAGGGACTCAATCCTTTCAAAGACGAACCTGCTCTTTTCAAGTTCACAAATTCCCCGATCACCTCCTCGATGCGCGAGGTTTCCATGATCTCATCTATGATATGTTGGGGGATTCTAGCCATTTATTTTTCTTCGTCGTAGTTTACTATTTTACTAATTGAACCGTCTGGCATGTAAAATTTCCATTCACCAACGGTACTGTCGTTGTCGTATTCACCTTTGTAATTCAACATTCCATTTGGGTAATAAACAACAGTGTGTCCGTGACGTAAACCGTTTTTGTAGGTAGTAATACTTCTATCCTTTCCATCTACGTCATAGAATTTCCAAACGCCGTGACGTTTTCCATCCTTATCTAAACCACCTTTAATTTTAATTTGTTTATGTCCCTCATACCACTCCTGATAAATGTTATTATCTGTAGTATCTTTTAAAGGAAGACTTGCCAAATCTATGCTTTGTTCTTCTGTCTTGTTCTCCTTTTTTTCATCGGAGCTTCCACAAGCAACTAAGGTAGTTGATAGTAAAACTGCAGTTAAAAATTTAAGATGCTTCATGCGTATTATTTTGAATACAATTAGTAAAAATCAAACTTAAGAAAAAAGAAGAAGAGTTGGGAGGGTATCCTACTTTTCACGGGTGATTGTGTACTCTACTAAACCAAGTATTGAGTCCTTGGCCGGAGAAGAAGGAACATCTTTTAAATACTCCAAAGCCTCGTCTTTTAATTTGAGCATACGCTGATAGGCGTAATCTATACCTCCATGTTCTATAACCAATTGAACGGCACGTTGTACTTTTTTTGGTTTTTCGTTGTGACGACGAACAATATTGAGTAATTCATTTCTTACTTCTTTGGGAGCTGTATTAACCACATATATAAGCGGTAAAGTCATTTTACGTTCCCTGATATCTATACCCGTTGGTTTTCCAATTTTACCTGGAGTTCCATAATCGAAGATGTCATCTTTAATTTGAAAAGCCAATCCAATAAGCTCTCCAAACTTACGCATGTTTTCGGCTTGATCTTCACGTTGAACAGAAACAGCTCCAGCTTCACAACACGAAGAAATTAAACTCGCTGTTTTCTGACGAATGACTTCAAAATAAACCTCTTCGGTAATATCTAGCTTACTCGCTTTTTCTATCTGCAGCAATTCTCCTTCACTCATTTCACGCACAGCACGGGCAACGATTTCCAAGGATCTAAACTTCTTGTTTTCTATGGAAAGTAACAAGACGCGAGATAGCATGTAATCTCCTACTAAAACGGCAATTTTGTTTTTCCACAAGGCGTTTACAGAGAAGAAACCACGTCTTTCATTGGCATCATCTACAACGTCATCATGAACCAGCGTTGCGGTATGGAGGAGTTCAATTAAGGAAGCAGAGTTATAGGTGTCATCACTAATTTCTCCCAACATTTTTGCCGTTAGAAAAAGAAACATAGGTCGCATTTGCTTCCCTTTTCTTTTGATGATATAAGTAGTGATTTTATCTAAAAGCGGAACTTTGGATTGCATGGTTTGCTTGAAACGAATCTCAAATTCGTCTAATTCGCTTGCAATAGGAGCTTTTATTTCTTTAACCGATAACATATACTGGAGGCAAAGATAAATTTAATTCAGAATGGAGAATTAAGAAAGATGAATTATTTAAGGAGAGGGAAATTGGGTTACAGTTTTTTGAATTCAACAATTCAATGATTTAACGATTCAATGATTCAACAATTCAATGATTTGAAGATTTGAGGTTTTTTTTATTTTGAGTGAATGCTGTGAAAAGCTTTGTGGCCTTTGGGGTTGATACCACATATTATATCTCTTGCTAGATACTCACAAGCTTTACTGAATTTTCTCAAACTCGAAACGGACCTTTACAAATTTTTCCACCAGATGATGTGGCGATTGCGTTGTTCGGTTCTAAAAGAACAGGTTCTCGGACTACCCAGTTTAAAAGATAAACCTATGCCGAAAGTACTGTACCAATCTTTAGTGTTTGGGTTTCCACGTTTGCTTCCTGCTGGATTTAACGTTGCACTTCTATCAGCAAAGGCTGCAGATAAATCACCGTTACGAGAACCCAATGCAATATTGTCAACATAAAAATCTCCAACATCATCCAGGTAATCTGTAAAGGTTTTACGTATGCCATATTGAATGTTAACTGCAGCTTTTTCACCCAAATTGATTTTAAAACCAAAGCCCATAGGTACCACCAATTGCATGCGACTGTAATAGTCATTCCCATTCAATTCCGTTCCCTGACCCTCTGTTCCTAGTGGTTGGAGTTCGTGTAGTTCACCGTTGAGTTCGGCTTTTGGGTTGATGCGTGCCATACCTACTTGCGCAAACATGAAAGGAGTAGCATAGTATTTTTTGTTTCCAATTTTGTAATTGAAGTAATTGAATTCAAATCCTACGGCACCTTCGAATATGGTGCTTTCAAAGCTTAAATTTCTATTGAGTTGATAATCGTTGTTGGCCAAAGAATCATAGGCTTCTACTTTTCCATAGGTTAAGGAAACGCGTAAGGCAACACGAGAATTATAATTGTGTCTAAAAATTAAACCACCCGAAAGGTTGGAGTTGTTAAAATGACCGAATCTATTCAAATCACCGATGTAGTAACTTCCACCTACCGTAAAGCCTAACTCAGATTTCGACCAAAAATGATCGTGCTGGGCATAGTTTTTTAATGGAACAACCACTAAAAGTAAAAGAAACGTGATGATGCGAAATACTTGATTCATAATTCTAAAGCACAAACGTACTACAATTCGTTTTATTATTCAACTCTAAAAAGTGACAAAAAATGTATAAAGGCGTGCACCGTAAATAAAAAAGGACAAACGCCATGTTCATCCTTTTTTCAATATTTGTCTTATCAAAAATTGTATTGATGAAAATTATTTTTCAAAAGAGGGAGTGGGTAGAATTTGTATTTGCCCACCGATAGCTTTTAATACTTTCATAATTGTTGAGAATTGTGGTTTTGCACCTTCTGATAGGGCTTTATACAAGCTCGGTCTGCTCATACCCGTTTGTTCAGCAATTTTACTCATACCTATAGCTTTGGCAATATGTCCTATAGCCATAATGATGTCCTTGTCCTCACCACTTTCTATCACAGTGTTAAGGTATTCAGCTATCATTTCTTTGCTATCTAAGTAGTCTGCTATATCAAATCTAGAAGTTTCCATTATTAAGCGTTTAATTTTGCCCAAATCTCTCGAGCCTTTTTTATGTCCTTTTGTTGTGTGGACTTGTCTCCACCCATTAGTAGAAGAATGATTTTTCCATCTACTTCTTTAAAGTAAATTCTATAACCTTTTGCATAGTTTATTTTCAGTTCATGTAATCCATCTCCGAGCTGCTTGCATTCTCCAAAATGTTCATCGCGTTCAAGTTTTTGAATTCTAAACAAAATTTTGGCCTTAGCCCTGAGGTCTTTAAGTTTTCTGAGCCATTTGTCAAATTCTACAGTTTTTTCAATAAAGTACACTAGATAGGTTGTATCTAGTTGGATACAAAGTTAGTTGGTTTTATCCTCATAAAAAAATCTATCCATAAAAAAAGGACAAACGCAATGTTCATCCTTTCAATATCTATTATTTCTACAGTCTAACTTTCCAGAAATTTAAACTCTAGTTGTCTAGCTATCTAACCTAATTTCTTTTATCCACTCCCCACATCATTTTTGCACGTATGGTGTCTAGGAAGTTGTTCTCTTCAAACTTCACCACGTTGATCATGAATTCAGCCTTTTTGACTGTTACTTCTGTACCATTTTTTATGGGTTTCGAAATGGAGTCTAAGGACATGAGGTAAGATCTGTCTCTTCCTTCAACTTGCAGTTTAATCGGCATGTGATCGGGAACCACAACGGGTCTTACATTTAAATTGTGCGGAGCAATAGGTGTAAGTATGTGTACCTGACAACCGGGAGTAATAATTGGACCTCCACAACTCAAAGAATAAGCTGTAGAACCTGTAGGTGTACCTACAATCAATCCATCAGCCCAGTATGAGTTTAAGTATTTACCTTCCAAACTTGCGTGAACGGTTATCATGGATGAAGTGTCCTTTTTGTGAAGTGTGAGCTCATTCATGGCCAAATTGTCTTCACCAAAAATATTGTCGGCTGTTTCTACACGTAATAAAGACCTGCTTTGGTGAACGTATTTCTTTTCTTTCACCTTTTGCATGGCCTCATCCAAACTTTCTTCATTAACATTGGCTAAGAAACCTAAACGCCCCATGTTGATCCCTAAAATTGGAGCGCCACTTGCGCGAACATAACTAACGGTTCTTAAAAAGGTTCCATCACCTCCAATGGAAACGGCCAAATCTATACCTGTCGCTAAATCAAAATGAGAATCGAATTCATCAAAGTGATGTCCCATTCCAACTTTTTTAATCAGCTGTTGTTTGAAGTCTGAATGCACAACGGGTTGCCATCCAAAATCATTTAAAATATTGAAAAACTTAGCGTATTGGGGAATGTGTTGTTTGATTAACTTACGGCAATAAACGGCAACTTTCATACTTAAATATTGAGGTAATTGATCAACTCGTCGTATCTGTTTTTCAAATCTTCGTGGTAGGTGTTCTTCTGGTAAGAAGCTTTCACAATGTAGTCGTAACGCTCCAAAGAACGGATGATTCTACCCAATTCTGTTTGGTTAATTTTAAGGGTTACCTCCAACTTTGTAGAACTTGGTAGAGAGGAAACATAAGCACTTAAAATTTTAGCGTTATCAGATTCAACGATTTGTGCAATGTGTGCCAAAGAATAATCATGCTGTGCAATTTCTAATACAATTATCCCACCCACTTCCTTCATGCTTCCTGTATCGGCGATGTGCTGCATCAAGCGTTTGATGTCTATCACTCCTACATAATTTTCATGATCGTCTAATACGGGTACGGCTGTAATTTTTTCGTCAGAAATTTTGGCCAATATTTCGTAGATGTGAACGTGTTGTTTTACGTAAGGACGGGGTAAATGATCGAAGAGTTTGTCCAAACTTTGTTCAATATCATTCCTGTCGAGTATGTTTTCTTCAGAAACTAATCCCACAAAGTTATTCCCTTTCAAAACTGGCAAGTGCTCAACTTTGAATTCTTCCATCCATCTTAACGCTGTTTCTCCTGAATCAGAGTGTTTTAGTGGTGGAATCTCTTCTGTTATTAATTCTAATGCAATCATTGTCTTGTGCCAATGTAGTTAATTTGGTTCAATGTATATAACTTTGGAAACACAAAATTAGTACCTATGGCGACGAAATTAAGTGTAAATGTCAATAAAATAGCAACTTTGCGTAACGCTCGAGGAGGAGACGTTCCTAATGTTGTGCAGGTTGCGAAAGACTGCGAGACTTTTGGTGCAGATGGAATTACCATACACCCAAGACCCGATGAAAGACACATTACCACCCAAGATGTTTACGATTTAAAGAAAGTTGTAACCACCGAATATAACATTGAAGGTTACCCGGATGAAAGGTTCTTGCAGCTCTGTAAGGAAACCTTGCCCGAACAAGCTACCTTGGTGCCAGATCCACCGCATGTATTGACTTCTAACGCTGGTTGGGATACCATCAAACAACAAGATTTCTTGAAAGAGGTAATTGCCAAGTTGAAGTCGTGGGGAATTAGAACTTCTATTTTTATTGAAACAGATGTAGAATTGATTGAACATGCTGCAACTACAGGTGTTGATAGAATAGAGTTGTATACAGGGCCGTACGCGGAGGAATATGCAGCCAATAAAATTGAAGCAGTTGCTCCCTACGTAAAAGCTGCCCAAAGAGCACACGATTTAGGTTTGGGAATTAATGCCGGACACGATTTAAGTTTGGAGAATTTAAAATTCTTTAAACAAAGTTTGGTTCAGTTGGATGAAGTTTCAATTGGTCATGCGTTAATTTCAGATGCCCTTTACTACGGTTTGGAGAATACAGTTCACATGTACAAACGCTTGCTAGATTAAGCACAAAAAAAGAACACAGATATGAAATTGCATTACAGGAAAATGGGAGAGGGTGCACCTTTTATTATTTTGCACGGACTCTTTGGTTCGTCAGATAATTGGCAAACTCACGCCAAGCGCCTGTCAGAATATTTTGAAGTTTATTTGGTAGATCAACGCAATCACGGTCATTCTGATTGGAGCGAGGATTTCAACTATGATTTATTGGCTGAGGATTTAAAGGAATTGATCGATGACGAAGGTTTGAGTGATGTTTACCTTTTAGGTCACAGCATGGGTGGGAAAACGGCCATGTTTTTCGCACAGAAATACCCGGAGCTTATCGAGAAATTGATTGTTGTGGACATGGGAATTAAGGGATATCCTTCTCACCATGGACCTATCTTAGAAGGTTTGAACGCCCTGGATTTAAATGTTATCAAAACCAGAGGTGCAGCCTCAAAAGAAATGGCAAAGTATGTAGATAACGAAGCTACACGCATGTTCTTGCTGAAGAATTTATACTGGAAAGAAAAAGGTCAATTGGGTTGGCGTATCAATATTCCAGTTTTGGAAGCAAAGATGCCTGAGATTTTGGTGCCGTTACCAGAAGGGGAGTGTTTTGTACCAACTTTATTTATGCGCGGCGGGTTGTCGGGCTACATCGTAGAAGAAGATTACGACAGCATACGCGAAGCCTTTCCAGATTGCGAAATTAAGACCATAGAAAAAGCCGGTCACTGGATACATGCTGAAGCTCCGAAAGAGTTTTTGGATGAAGTATTGGGTTACTGCTTAAGGTAAAAGATTAAATTTTTAAAAAAAATATAGTGAAGGATGAGCGTATAGTTCATCCTTTTTTTGTTGAAATAATCTCCAATTTCAATGCTTTAAAAATCATTATTCCCTACTCACACTCTTTACTATCATTTCCCAGTTTGGTTGAGGGAAGGCAATTAAAGTTTAGACCTAAAAAAAGGCCTTCAACATATTCTGAAGGCCTTTTGTAGTTAAGTTTTTTTTATTCCTTTTCGAATTCCATTAATATAAAGTATTCTTGACTTTCCTCACCAAAGTAGCTATCATCCATAGCAGAAGAGGTATTGATGCGTAGGTGCAATTCTTTATCGCTTAATCGTTCTACAATTAGAGCGTCGTCATAACCTAAGTAGGTGATTTCATTAAACCCAGGTAGGTAGATTTGCGTTTTTTTCTTAACTCCATCCAACCAATACCATTGGTCTTTATGGGTATATTCTTCAAAACTTCCATCGCCATTCAAGTAATGATAAATGGTCATGTTTTGGTCTTTCTCCAAGTTTAAGTCGAGTAAGAATTCAAAAGTTTGACTTTCTCCATCTTGGTCGGTTACAGTTACTTTTCCGTCTGTATAACTAAGGGTTTGTTTGTAAGAACTCACGGTTCCATCAGAATTTTCGTAACGGTCTATAAAGTCACCACTAAGGTTGGTAAGTTTCCATTCTCCTGTTATTCTGGCGTCTCTAGATTTTAGGGAAATAGCTGGGTCGTTTTCTCCTTTTTTACAACTCGTGAAGGTTAAGCTTGTGATGAAGGCAAGTGATAAGAATACTAATTTTCTCATGATTCAGATTTTTATGTTTGGTCACTCAAATTACAAAAAATAAGCCATAAAAAAAGGCCCCCAATTCGGAGGCCTTTACATTTTCGATATTATTAACAAGTTAACATCCGAAAACTTCTTTAATTCTATCTACGAAATCCAATTTCTCCCATGTGAAAGTTTCAACTTCTTTAGAAACAGTTTTGCTTCCAGAGTTGAAAGTAACTGTTTTAATTTCAGAAGTTCTTCCCATGTGACCGTATGCAGCTGTTTCACTATAAATTGGTTCTCTTAATTTTAATCTTCTTTCAATTGCAGCCGGACGAAGGTCGAAGATCTCAGAAACTTTCTGAGCAATTTCTCCATCATTCATATCCACTTTAGAAGTATTGTAAGTATTTACGTAAACTCCCATAGGTTCAACCACACCAATTGCGTAAGAAACTTGTACCAATACTTCAGAACATAATCCTGCAGCAACTAAGTTTTTGGCAATGTGACGTGTAGCGTAAGCCGCTGATCTATCTACTTTACTTGGATCTTTTCCTGAGAATGCACCACCACCGTGAGCACCTTTTCCACCGTAAGTATCTACAATAATTTTTCTACCTGTCAATCCTGTATCTCCGTGTGGACCACCGATGACGAATTTACCTGTTGGGTTGATGTGGTATTTAATATCGTCGTTAAACAATTTTTGAATCTCTGGCTTCAATTGAGCTTTAACACGAGGAATTAAAATGTTGATGATGTCAGACTTAATCTGCGCTAACATTTTTTCTTCGTCTGCATCAAAGTCATCGTGCTGTGTAGAAACAACGATGGCCTCAATTCTTTGTGGAACGTTATCATCACTGTACTCTATCGTTACCTGTGCTTTTGCATCCGGACGCAAGTACGTAATATCTTTCATTTCTCTTCTCAATGAAGCTAACTCTATCAAAATCTTGTGCGAAAGATCTAAAGCTAACGGCATAAAGTTTTCAGTTTCGTCTGTTGCATATCCGAACATCATACCTTGGTCTCCAGCACCCTGCTCTTCTGGGTTATCTCTGTCAACTCCACGGTTAATGTCTTCAGATTGCTCGTGAATCGCCGAAATTACAGCACAAGATTTTGCGTCGAATTGGTATTCACTTTTTGTATATCCTATTTTAGCAATTACGTCACGTGCAATTTGCTGCACATCTAAGTAACTGTCAGATTTTACTTCTCCAGCCAATGTTACTAGACCAGTTGTTACTAGTGTTTCACAAGCCACTTTTGAATTAGGATCAAATGCTAAAAAATGATCGATAAGTGCGTCTGAAATTTGATCGGCAACTTTGTCTGGGTGCCCTTCAGAAACTGATTCTGATGTAAACAAATATGGCATTTCCTGTTATTAATTTTTAAATAGAAGCGCTAAAATAATAAATGTTCAGGATAGAAAAGAATTTCGCGTAATTTTCACTGAAGAAAATTTATTTTTGTGCCATGGCATACATTCTTCATTTAGAGACGGCAACTAAGGTTTGTTCTGTGGCTTTATCCTACAACGGAAAGCTTATAGAGGTAATAGAAACGGAAGAAGACGGATACACGCACGCCGAAAATCTGACGGTTTTTGTGGAGCAAGTTTTAAGTAATGCAAAGTTGACCCCAAAAAATTTGGCAGCGGTGTCGGTAACGAGCGGACCAGGTTCTTACACAGGTTTAAGGATAGGTGTTTCTACCGCCAAAGGATTGTGTTATGCCTTAAATATTCCCTTGATAGCTGTGAATGCTCTTGAGGCGATTGCTTACCAAGCAAAAGAGCTTCATCCCACAAAAAACATTTGTGCTTTAATAGATGCGCGTAGAATGGAAGTTTTTTCTGCGATTTATGATACGAAGATGGCCGAGTTGAAGGCTATATCTGCAGATGTAATTGAAGAGGGAACCTATGCTGAATTTGAAAATCTACTCATTTGTGGAGATGGTGCTGAAAAATTGCAAGAAATCTGGAAGGATAGGAACTTGGAATTTGATGTGAATATTAAATCTTCTGCAAAAGGACATGTACAAAAAGCCTTTGAAAAATTCCAAACCGAGCAATTCGAAGACGTGGCTTATTTCGAACCGTTTTACTTGAAAGATTTTGTGGCCTTAAAATCGAAGAAGAGAGTGTAATTACTTTCTAATTGTCTAGGAATCTAGAACTCTAGCAGTCTAGATATCTATCTTATATTTTCCCCATAGGTGTTGACTGACCTTTACGTCCGTCACATTTTTTAGAACTTGCACATTGGGTAATGATTAATCCGAGTACGAGGAAGAGGAGTATGATGCCTAGTTTTTTCATGGTTTAGATTTTAGTATGAAACGCGATTAAATTCTTTGGTTACAAGATTTACGTCTTGAAATGGATAACGGATTTATTCGAGTAGATATTTCAGGAGTTCTAGAAAAAGTATGGAGTATTGACAAGATAAGTTTTGAATTTGGTGTTTAATTATTTGAAATTGATCTCACAAAAAAAGGATGAACATAATGCTCATCCTTCTCTAAATATCTAACCGTCTAAAAGTCTTTGCTTCTCTGAATTAAAAATCAAAAGCGTATTCTTCTTCTTCGTTTTGATCGGCCATCGTTAAATCTTCTATGAATTCATCGATTTGCGCTTTACTTACGTTAGGCATACAAATGATATGAGAAATATCTCCCTCAGTAGCCAATTGCCATTTGTTTTTTACAGAATTTGGTGTTTTGGGCATAACCACTGTAATACTGTTCGGATTTCTCCAAGCATTTACACCTATTTCTTGTAGTCGTTGCTCGCAGTAACGCGCAGTTTCTAAACTTTTCTCGTAACGTGCTTTGAGTCCATCTACCCCCATTTTCTTAATGGCATACCACAAGAATAGTGGTCCGTGACCATTACGCGACCCCGTAATCGTTGTGTCTAAAGAACCAATGTAGGCAATGCCATTTGAGATTCTATCTCGAATGGATTTTTTGGCAACGATAACTCCACAAGGCATAGGTGAACCAATGAATTTGTGACCAGAGATAGAAATACTATCTATACCATCTTTGAAATCGAAAGCAGGTTTTGGGTTCATGAAGGCACCATAACTTCCAGAAAGCGCTCCGTCTACATGGATGTAATGATCGTGAATAGCCAAATTCTTTAAGATAGATTTAATTCTGCCTACATCGTCTTTAGCTTCTTTCATGGTTGTACCAAAAGTTGAAAGCACAATAACCGGTTTGTGGCGGTTCATTTTTACAGTGTTTTCAAAATCTTCGTAATCCATTTCTCCATTCTCAGTTGAACGAATCACGATGCTTGGTATGTTTAATAAGTGTAAGTTTTTCTTTACGGAGTAGTGGGTAGACTCTGAGTAGTATACCATTCCCTTCGGGTACATTTCACGGGCTAGATATAGTCCGTATAAATTACTCTCCGAACCACCATTGGTAACATATCCCCAGTAATCTTTAGGGTTAGCTCTGAATAATTTCGCAAAAAAAGCGACAACCTCACGTTCTAATTCGTGGGTTTGCACTTTATAGGTACAATCCTCAAAAGGATCGCCAAGGTTGTTGATAGGGTATTGTAAAAAGTTAAGGATTTCAGAGTAATCGAAATCTTTAGAAACGGGGTACCCCAAGAAAGAATCTCTGGCACCTTTTACGGCGATTTCTAATTGCTCTAATTTTTGTTTGTCCTTCTCACTAAAACCTGACATGTTCTCCTAAATTTTTTGCAAAAGTACTGAAATCTTTAGAGGTGTGAGGAATTAAGTATGAAAAACACTTTTTGAATAAATCTGCATTTTTTTTTATTTCAGACAACCCTTCAATTTTTATAGTGGTATATAGTATAGAATCTTTAAACCACATAAATTATGAAAAAGTCAATTTTCTTTCTTCTGTTCCTTTTCTTAGGATTTCAGATACAAGGGCAAACTTGTCAAGCTAATTTCACCATTGCCCTTGGGGCTAATCCTGGAGAAGTTATAATAACTGATAGTTTATGTTCAGATACCTTTTGTTTACAAGTAAGCCATCATCCCATTTTACGGTAAGCTCGGGAGTGCAGAAAATCTATAGAATAATTAAAGGGTAAGCAATTGTTTTAGTTTTAGAATCTAAATAAAAAGAGGAGGGAGAGACGTTGGTTTCTCCCTCTTTTTTATGAATAGAGTTAATGGTTGGTGATGCCGATAACATTAACGTTTAAAGTTCCATTTTGTGGTACAATGGCATTTTGTAATTGCATTTGGTTGACTTGGGGGATGTCGGCTTCTTGACTATACATATAACCCGAACCGCTCGCTCCTCCTTCTGGCCAAGGATAAGCACCTCCATAAATTCCTATATCTGTACCGTCAGATCCTGCATTTTTCCCAGGAGAATTTGCGCTTAAATTTAAGTCATCTTGAAGCTCTATGGTTTGGTTTGTTTCTGATTCAAATAAGGGGTCAACGTTTTCTTGGTTGAAAGCTCCGGAATTTGTTCCAGTTGTGTTAAATACCGTTTGACCTGTATTACCTGAAATAGAGATATTGTTGTAATAACTATTGTAGTCGGCGCTTAAATTAGCTAATGTGTAATACCATATATTGTTGGAATAAACGCAGTTGTCTGGGTTGTTATTCGGAGATGTATTTGTTATGAGGTTGTTAGAGATTAAGAAAGAGCTTAAAGGGTTATCAACGAGGGAAATGATTCCTAGCAAATTATTAGAAAGAATGATGTTGTTAAAAATGTATGTAGAGTTACCACTTAGAGAAAGTTCCCAATTGTTATAAAATACAAGGTTTTGAAAAATTGCATTACCAATTCCGGAGAAGGTAATGTTAGTTTGGCAGCGTCTAACAGTTATGCTGTCTAAAGGTGTGTTTAGATCATTATTTAAAGTAATCGCGCCAAATGTTTTAATTCCTTCCACAGTGCTGCCTGAGGCATTTCCAGCAAGGGTGTTGTTTAGGTATAGGTAGTTGATTGTCGTGGGATGAGGATTTTCCTTATTGGGTAAATATCCGTCTCCTATAAAGTGAAGCTTTTTGTATACATAGGTATCTGCGTAGGCCGTTGGCGATCCTTTAATTAGAATTGTATCTCCGGGTGATGCTACGTTTACAGCAGAAACAAGGGTGGTAAATACGCCGTTTGGAGCATTGATGTTATTATCCACAGTGATTTGAGCACCGTAGGTTGAGATAACATAAATGAATGAAAGTAATAAGGTTAAAGCGAGTTTTTTCATTTCTAATTTTTCTAACAAAATTAGAGGATGATGGAACTGATTACAATACTCAACGTTGAGTGTTTTTTCAAAAAAAAGACCGTCACAATTGACGGTCTTTCTTTTGGTGGTGATGGACGGAATCGAACCGCCGACACAAGGATTTTCAGTCCTTTGCTCTACCAACTGAGCTACATCACCTTCCTTTGGTGGGTGCAAATATATAAACTTATTCCAGAGTACATCCTTTCTCTTTACTTTTTGTTTATACTTTCTTTAAGTTGATTCAAAAAAAAAGACCGTCTAAATTGACAGTCTTAATTTTCAGTGGTGATGGACGGAATCGAACCGCCGACACAAGGATTTTCAGTCCTTTGCTCTACCAACTGAGCTACATCACCTTCTGTTTGGTGGGTGCAAATATATAAACATTATTTATTCTGGAGCTCTCTAGCGACAATTTTTTTTAAAATTCTTCGCTTATCTTTGTCGAGCAATGGAAAAAGAAGAAACTAATCTTATAATAGACGCGGGGAATACTCGTGTTAAAGTAGTTGAAATCCAAGGAGATGAGGTGCGAGTTGTTGCAGTGGTCGAATTGGAAGCATTAGATTCTAACTTTTTAGAAAAAAAGCTTGGAGTTTATCAAAAATCATTGCTTTCCAGTGTACTTTCAACATCGGATACAAAGCGATTAGTGGAGCTTTTTAGACCTTATCATGTGTTAAGTTCAAAAACAGAACTACCTTTTCTTAATAAATATAGGAGTGAAACCCTGGGAGCGGATAGAGCAGCAAATGCTGCCTTTGCTTTCAGTGAGGTAGAAAAAAGGAAGACACCTGTTCTTGTAGTTGATTTAGGTACATGTGTGAAATTTGATTTTGTAAATGAAAAGGGGGAGTATTTGGGAGGTTCAATCTCTCCTGGACTTCAAATGAGATATAAATCCATGCACACGTTTACTGGCCGTTTACCTTTACTAAATGACACCGGCAAAACAGAATTAATAGGAAATACTACCTTAAAAAGTATGTGGTCGGGTGTTATGAATGGAATGCATGCAGAAATTCAAGGGATGATCGCGCAATACGAGGAGCAATATGCTGGATTAACAACTTTTATGACAGGAGGAGATGCTAAATTGTTTGATATAGAAGCAAAAAATTACATCTTTGTCAACGAAAATTTAACGCTGCAAGGCTTAAATATAATTCTCGAGCATAATGCGAAATAATATATTAGTACTCATTGCGGTGTGTTTAGCTCCTTTCTTAAGGGCACAAACAAACGCATCATCACCTTATTCATCTTTGGGAGTTGGAGAAACTAGCTTTTTTGGAGGTAGTTATTTTCAATCCTTAGGCGGGGCATCGGTGGCCATCATTGATAGCTCTCAAACCAATTTTTACAATCCTTCTTCTTACGCGAGTATCGCCAAAGGTCTCCCTTTATTTTCTATGGGTGTGGACTACAGAAGTACAACTTTAACTGATGGAGTAAATGAAGGGAATTTATCTTACGGGAATATCACCCATTTTTCATTGGTAATTCCGTTTGCTGATCGCTTTGGGTTAGGATTTGGTATTCGTCCTTTCAGTAGAGTGGGCTATGATGTAAATGATGCGGAAGTAGTAAATGGAGACTCTATTTTTTATGAGTACAAAGGGTCTGGTGGAATACAGCAAGTATTCGGAGGTTTAAGTGCTAACCTAATCGCTACCAAAAAACATGTCTTAGGTGTAGGTGTTAATGGTAATTTTTTATTTGGATATACTCAAAACTACAGTCGTGCGTATAGGGTAGTGTCGACATCAGAAATAGGTTCTTACATAGATGATAGATTGAACTATAGAGGTTATACTTACGATTTAGGTTTGAATTACAGTTTTAAACCAAATTCTAAACACAAGATAACGATAGGAGCAACGTACACGCCGAGTCAACAAATAAGTGTTGCTCAGAATAGATATGATGTTTTCTTTACAAGTTACAACAATACAGGGACGTACGACACATTGTATGGGAACCCAGATGTTGAGGGAACAACAACTCTTGCGTCTAGTTATAAACTGGGTTTTACATATAGTTTTACGCCTGAATTAGATTCAACCAAATCTAGAAGGTTAAAACCAGAGTTTTTGTTGACAGCTGAATACAATGCGGATAGCTGGAGCGAATATTCGAGAACTTTAGGTGGTGTAGCGGATGTTAACACCTTGTTTGATGCATCATCTTATCGTGTAGGTTTTCAGTATAGACCGCACAGAATAGCTGCGGAAAGAAAAACAGTAGCAAATTATTTTGAGAGAATGAGTTACCGAGTAGGAATTTACAGTAGTACACTTCCAATGGCGGTTAATGGAACTCAATTATCTGAATTTGGCACAAGTTTTGGTTTAGGTTTACCAGTTGTGTTAAATAGGGCTGTTTCCTCAATAAACTTAGGGGTTACATATGGACAAAGAGGAAATGGTAACATTAACACAATACAAGAAAACTTTTGGGGAATTAATTTTGGTGTAAATTTGTCGCCCGGTTATGACCGATGGTTTAGAAAGTACAAATACGATTAATAAAAAAAACAAAGATGAAGTTAGGAAAACTTATACTTGGAGCTGCATTGTTAGCAACGTTTACAGCGAACGCACAAGGTGAGGACGATAGGAATGAATGTAATAGGTATAAAAAAGTAGCTAATGTTGCTTATGGAGCAAAGAATTACAAAAAGGCAGCTACAGCTTATTTACAGGCAGAAAGAGAATGTGGAGGTTTGGAAAACGCCTTCTACAGTCCAATGATTTATTCTTTGGAACGTATGGTGAAAGAAACAGAAGGTGCAGAGCAAGCGGCTTACATCGATTCATTATTATCGACGTATGAAAATGTTCAAAGACAATACGGTACTAATGTATCTTACAAAAAGAAAGAAGGAAAGTACTTATTGCTTTCTAGCCGAGCTACAAAGTTAGAAGACGCGGATTCTGCATTTAGTTACATTATCTACAATCACGCTGAAGAAGCTACAGATTATACGGTTCAGCAGTACTATGCAAACATTTACACGCTTTGGTCTAAAGCAGAAGGTGATGTTAAGTCTGATTATACAAAAAGGATAATTGGAGAATACTTTAAGTTGAACAACATCGTATCTGAAAAAGGATTAACGCCTAGAACTTTAGAAGTTTTAACTTCTTACTTGGATTACGTTGCAAGAGACTGTGAATCTTTGTTACCGGAGATAAACAATTTCATGACGAATTTGCCACAAGAGAAAGATTTGAAGAAATCTAATGTAAATAACTTCATTAAGTTATTGGAAACAAAATCTTGTACAGATAGCAAAGAGTACGAAATGTTAATTGATACATTGGTTGCTATAGATCCTACTTCAGTAGATGCGAAGTTGCAAAAAGCGAAATTGTTAGATGTAAAAGGAAGAACATCTTCTGCAGTTTCAGCTTACAAAGAAGTTATAGAGTTAACGCAAGATGCAGACTTAATTTCTGAGGCGGAATTGGCAATTGCTGCAGCTTATTACAGAGCTAGAAATTACCAAGCAGCACACAATGCAGGTTTAGCTGTAAGTGGAAAGAACTCAGTTGAAGGTGCGAAAATCGCAGCAAACTCTGTTATGGCGAGCATTAACGACTGTGGAAACACAACCTTCGAGAGAAAAGCAAACAACTACTACGCTGTAGAGATTGCAAACAAATATGGATTCAGTGCTTCACGTTACCAAGCAGCTTGTCCATCTGGAGAAGATATCTTTAATGCGAGTAAGCAAGTTGGAGAGCAAATTACTTTGGAGTGTTGGGGGAATAGAACCGTAACAATTCAGAAATTCTAATGAGAGCCTTAGGCATCAACATATTTATGATACCTGTCATTCTTGGAGTGACAGGTATCTTTTTTTCTTGTGTAAACGATTTGGAAAAAATTAAGGAGGTTTCATCCATTGAGCATGCTCCTGATGAAGCAACTCGAGATTTGAATGTAATTTACACCGATTCTGGTTATGCGAAATTAGAGTTGACGGCAACAATTTCTGAGTCGTACAATGAAACTCAAAAAACCAAATTAAAGGACGGACTCAAAGTGAAGTTTTTTAATGATAATGGTGAGGTAGTTTCAATTTTGACAGCATTGTACGGTGAGATAGATAAAAAGACAGGCGATATGTTTGTAAGGGACAGCGTGGAACTTAAAAATGTAGAACAGAATAAAGTCTTGCGATCTGAGGAATTGATTTGGGATAAGAAGGGAGATTCTGTTTACACGGAAAAAGCAGTTACCATTACCTACCCGAATATGATTTTGTATGGTCAAGGTGCGAAAACAAATCGTAATTTTGACACAGCCTTTGTATATAATGTAAAGGCGAGAGTTAATAAATAAAATATGCATACGTATAACAAGATAATGCAAGTGTTTTGGCTTGCTCTAGTAGTTTTATCTTTCATTTATATCACCTATATGGGGATAACAGAAGGATTTGAAACATGGTTGAGTTTTTATCTTCTCCCTGTGTTTGCTTTTTGTTTCTGGATGATAAGAAGATGGATGATGAAACGCATGTTAAAACACCAGCAGTACTTAGAGGAGCAAGCAAAGAATAAATAAGACTTGTTACTTTTAAACCGTTTGTCATTTATTAGTTAAGCAATAGGTTAAGTTCTGTAACTTTTTAACGCCTTTTGTTGTCTTAAACTATAGAAATGAAACAACTACTTCTCATACTTTTTATTTTTTGTAGCAATCTTGCTGCCGTTGGACAAGATGTGTTAAAAGGTAAAGTAGTTGATGAAAACTTTCAACCCATCCCCTTTGTAGATATCTTTCTCAGAGGTCAGGACAATCAATACCGTGTACGATCTGATGCAAATGGGGATTATATCTTGAATTTAGAAAATGGTTCGTATAGGGTAATCTATGCAGCTACAGGTTATGAGAAAAAAGAAGTTTTCCTAACCGTTAAAAAAGGTGAGAACATTCAGAATGTTCAGCTCTTTCCCATGCGAATTCAGGATATAGATGGTGTTGAAATTTCAGGTAGTAAAAAGAACCCAGGGAGAGAAATTATTCTCAAAGTAGTTCGAAGGAAGGATAGTCTGGATTTTAACCAATATGCGCATCAGTGTGACGTTTATATCAAAGCCACCGAGAAAATCCAAAGGTTAGAGCAAGAACCTAAAGAAAGAAGCTTTCGAAAGAAAAAGCAAGAGGAGGAACCTAAGGACAGTGTTACAAAAGATAAAAGCTTAGAACTTCTCCGTAATTTCAATATGATAGAGGTGGGCTTGGAGCGAAGTTATGCACCATACAATAAGGTTAGGGAAGTAAGGAATGCCTTTGAACAAAGGGGGGCTAGACGAAATTATTTGTATTTCACGACAACTGCTAAATCTAATTTCAATTTTTTTAAAAACACCTTGTTTTTAGATGATCTCAATGAATCTCCTATACCTTCTCCCATTTCAACTGTGGGTGTTTTATCTTACAAGTATAAACTGGTTGAGGTTATTGAAAAGGATAGTATCAAAACTTTTAAAATAGAGATCAAAGCAAGGTCTTCTGCAACTTCTACCTTATCTGGTTTTATTTACGTTCAGGATCAAACTTGGATGGTTGAAAAACTTCAGCTTACACTCAGTGGTGGTAACTTATACATGTATGATTATTTTACGATTGAGCAAGATTTTGATTTATCGCGTGATACAGTTTGTGTGTTAATGCAACAAACCATGAATTACGGTGTGAGTCATAAAGAGTCTATCCATCAATGTAGAACCATAGTAAAGTATTCCAATTATAATTTTAACGTGAACTTTCCCCCAAAGTATTTTGGTAATGAAGTTGCGATTACTACACAAGAGGCTTATGAAAGGGATACTACATACTGGAACGCAGCACGACCAGAACCTTTAACTCCTGAGGAATTAGAATATGTGCGTAAAAGGGATAGTATTTATACTTTGGTACATTCAGAAGGCTATTTAGATTCTATAGATTCAATAGCGAATCGTATCACCTATGTAGATGTATTGCTCAATGGAATCGACTTTATAAATAGAGATAAGGGCAGGCAGTGGGTTTTAGGTTCTTTGGCAGCGGCTATACAACCTGTTTATATAGCAGGTCCTAGAGTAGGTGAGATGTTGTGGTGGGATAAAAAATGGGAAAATGAGAAACGACTCGACACCTATACCCATTTGCATTACGGATTTTTGAATCAAGACATCAAAGGTAGAGTGTCAGCTAGGTATTTGTATGATCCGTTTAAAACTGTAAGAATAGGCGCTGCAGTTAGTCATGATTATGGTGTGATTCGTTCCAACGATGGTGTTACAAATATGATCTTAAGGGAAAACTTTATAGAGAAAACTACCTTATCTGTGTACCATAACTACGAATTGATAAATGGTATGATGTTCAATGTAGAGTTGAATTTTACGGAGCGTAGATCTGTTGCGGAGGGCACTAAGTTTATCGAAGATTTTGATGAAGTTTTAGACAATAAACCACCAGCTTCTTTTGACACCTACCAGGCTTTTATGAGTAAGATACATCTTTCGTATACACCTTTTCAAAAGTATATGAGAGAACCAAATAGGAAAGTGATATTAGGATCTCGTTGGCCTACTGTTTATATGTATTGGGAAAAGGGAATTCCTACTTTATTCGGGAGTGATGTGAATCATGATTATTTACTTTTTGGTTTACGTCAGAGTTTTAAAATTTCCACGTTTGGAACCTCCTCTTACCATGTGAAATCCGGAAGATTTTTAAACACCAAAGTGCTTCGTGAGATAGACTACAAGTATCACAGGAGGTCAGACCCAATTTACCTCACCAATCCTTTAACGGGGTATCAAGATTTGGATACCTCGCTACCAACGCTTAATTGGTACTTTGAATCCCATTTCATTCACCATTTCAATGGAGCATTATTAAACAAGGTGCCATTTATGAAACGTTTACGAGTAACTTCTGTAGCAGGTGGAGGGTATTTATATGTGCCTGAGCACAAATGGACCCATTATGAAATGTTTGCTGGTATTGAGCGAGTGTTCAAGTTAAAGAAACAGAGGTTTAGACTTGGTTTATATTATGTGGCATCGGATGGTAATCAAATCAAAGCGCGGAGTACGGTGCGGATAAGCATGAATTTTTTGGATCCGGAGGATATGACGTTTTGGTATTGATGGTGTTTTTTTTTGTGTATATTATCTTGATTGGTCGCATGCTTGCCAATGTTCACGTCAATATCGATTCCACGAGAATTTTAAACTTATTACAAAACCTAAGGTTGTAATTAAAAGAGTACTCGAACATGTACTTTTGAAGATGTAAATAACTTACGCCGTGATGAGTTCCATTTAGAATTCTATTTTCGTTCGCCATGAGGTAATTCAGCCAGTTTTTTTCATGTGTCTTAACGGGGTAATAGCTTTTTTTGAGTTCAATTTTTTTGTGTGTATTAAATAATTTTAAACATCTGTAGCCCTTTGCTGATAGTCTTTTCTCTTCGGCAGATACTTTTTTTAGAAGTCGAATTGGCGCGATTAAGTTAATTTCATCTGTTTTGTGACTTCCGCCCCTAGAGATTGCGGTAATGGAGTAGTTTTGAATAGCTTTTAGTCCACAATAGGCACTTTTATCTTTGGAAATTAATGTGAAATATAGGAAGTATTCCTTGGCCAATAGATTGTTTCCCATAGCCATTCTTAACTTCATACTTAAGTACCAAACTGTTCGGTAACGTTTCACGCCAAGTAGTCTGGATAATTCGAGAATTGAGTATGATTTTTTGACGTCAGTCATTAGGTAAATAGCCTTGAACCATAAAGCGAATGGTAACTTGGAGGATTCCATGAGAGTTCCACTTTTTAAGGATATTTTCCTACCGCATGAATAACGCCAATATCTGTGTCTAGGTTTCCAGTTGGTTACATTTCTCTGGCAATGCGGACAGGTTACGCCTTGTCTTTCTCTTTGTTTTTTTAGAAAGTGAATACACTTTTTTTCAGTACCGAAGTTTCGGATAAATTCAGTTAGGTCCATGATATTTAGAATTAGGTTGATCTGTAATTTACGAAAAACAAACGAAATAATCGAAAAGAATAGTTGATAAGTGTTTGGAAAACATGCGACTAATCAGGGTTTTTTACTCACCATTATTCCCCTTAATTCAAAAAAAACAAAAAATATTTTATGGAATCTCCACCTCCTCCTCATCTAAATATCGAACATTAAAAAATATACCATGAGATTAACAATGATATTCGCTTTTTGCCTTCTTGGATGGACGGCAATTGCTCAAAACTCTTACGGAGAAATTGTAGGTTACTTATATGAAAACGATCAATCTGAATCTAAAGCATTATTTGCCAAAGTTTGGGTAGAGGATAATGGAGCGAAAATTGGTGCTACCACAGATGCAGACGGAAAGTTTAGGATTTCTGCGATTCCTCCAGGATTGTACCTGTTACAAGCCCAATATAATGGAGATACTTTAACAGACACAATCACGTGTGAAGTTGCTGCAAATGGTATACTTAATCTGGGAAGAGTAAACGTTATAAGTAATGTGAAGGATTTTGATGTTGTTACTATTAGAGGAGGGGAGCCCTTGATTAAGTTTGGTAGTGCGGGAGAGACTTCAATTTCTGCGTTAGATATCAAAAATAGTCCGGATAGACAGGACCCAGTGAGTTTGATCGTAGGTAAGAATTCAGATATCAAGAAAAATGAAAGCGGTCAAATGATGATTAGAGGTGCAAGACCTGGAGATATGGCCTATTTCATTGACGGCGTTAAGCTAAGAGATGCACTAAGTATACCAGGGTCTGCAATAGGTGGTGTAACGGTGTATACTTCAGCAATACCAGCGAAATACGGGGATACAAATGGTGGAGTAATCGTAATGAATACGAAGAGTTACTCAGATTTGTATAGAAGATGGAAGATCATGACAACCATAGAAAATTAATCTACTCAAAATGAGAAGGGATAGCAACAAAGCTTTTGGGTAGATAAAAGGGCCGGTTTCAATTGAAATCGGCCCTTTGTTTTTATTCTCCTTATACAAATACAAACTGATGATCTTCCAGTAAAGCTTTGAGTTGAGGGTCTTCTGGACCGTAAAATTGCCTTCCGAAATTATCCCATTCTTCCTTAGTCTCCACAGAAAGATTTTCTTGTATGTGTTCTATAATGTTGGCTCCAATTAAATAGGGAGATTGATCTTCTAATAATTCATCTCCTAAAAACTGACCAACAATGTGGTATTCGTCGTTGATTTTTGGAGTTTTATTCGTTAACAAACACTCTGTTTTCCAATTGTTTTCCCAATCGTTTTCAGTTAATGCAGCTCTTCGTTTCATTAATTCTTCTCCCATTAATGAGCGTTGCAAAAAAGCTCTAGATTCTGTACTCATTTTTGCCACCTGTTCTTGCGCGCACATGATGCAAATTGCCATTTCAAACAAGGTTAAATCTTCTCCTTGTTCGGTGCGTTTGTAGGCCTTTTCTACCACATAGGGCATTTGTGCATCGTCGAGTCTGCAGTCGCAAACTTTACAATGCGTAAAAGGTTTGTGGTCTACGTCAGAGTAAAAGTCTTTAGGGATTTTAGCCATTTTCTTGCTCAATAAGTTTTAGATAAGTCTTTAAATTTTGTTCGTCTGATTTTTTCAGGATCAACAATTTTTCTTCTGTCTCTACAACGATGTAATCATCTAATCCTTGTATGATGGCCTTCTTTTTTGTGGGTAATTTCACCAAGCAATCATGTGCATCTATCATGCGTATGTCTGGATTATCTGTGGCATTACCGTGGTGGTCTTTTTCCAAGTGTTCATACAAACTACCCCAAGTTCCCAGGTCAGACCAATCAAAGTCTGCCAATACAACACTCACGTTTCTTGCATTTTCCATCACAGCAAAGTCAATTGAAATATTTTCAGCTGCATGAAATGCTGCATCTACATATTGCTGCTCCTTTTCTGTGAAGTAAACCGAAAAATCTTTGCAGAATAACTCATGTAATTCTGGCTTGAATCGCTTCAAAGCATTTAGTATTACCTCGGCCGTCCAAACAAAAATTCCTGAATTCCAACAATAGTCACCACTCGTTAAAAAGATTTTTGCCAGTTCTTTATTGGGCTTTTCTGTAAACTGCTTCACTTTTTTTACATCACCACCCACTACATCTCCTTCTTCAAAGAACTGTATGTATCCGTATCCTGTGTCAGGACGAGTTGGTTTAATTCCAAGCGTAGTAATGCGCTTGTTGTCTTTTGCGTTTTTTAAGGCAATGTTAATGATACGCTCGAATTTGTGTTGTTGTAGAATCAAATGATCCGAGGGTGCAACAATTAAGTTGGCTTCTTTATTTAGGGCATAAATTTTTGCGGCAGCGTAAGCAATACAAGGTGCTGTGTTTTTGCGTTCGGGCTCTGTAAGTATTTGCTTATTATCTAATTCGGGCAAATGTTCCTTTACCATGGCGTAGTATTCCGCGTTGGTAACGATGTAAATGTTCTCGTTGGGTATGATGTTGAGTAATCGTTCATAGGTTAAACGCAAAAGCGATTTTCCTATACCCAATACATCTAAGAATTGTTTAGGGCGTGCAGGGGTTGACATAGGCCAAAATCTTGAACCTACTCCTCCCGCCATGATTACTGCGTAATTATTTGTATCCATTTTTAATCTTCTATTCGTTTTACTTCGGCAAGGCAGTGTACCAAATATAACTTACCCGTACCTAATTCTTCGCACATGTACCGCTTTCTGCGCAATTTTCCACGTTTAAAGCTTTTGTTGTTGAGTATAAAACATTCGTTCTCTCTGAGCTCCTCTACCGTAAGTACGCTGTCCGTTTGTTTATCATAACGCTTTAGCACTCTACTTAGTGCTACATCCGTACAAGAACTTGCTTTGGGTTTGTTTACACTGTTGCGCAAGGCAAGTTTTATATCTCTAGGGATTTCTTCCGCTTCTAATAGGGGTGCCAAAAGTTGACTGAACTTCATTTGCCATTCTGCTCCATGCGCTTTTACCTTCCAACCATGATCTATATAAGTTTGCATATGTGCGAATTCATGCAAAGTTGTAATCAAAAATTGGTAAGGGTTTAAGTCCCCGTTTACCGTTATTCTGTGAAATTCACTTTGGAAAGGCGGTCGGTAATCTCCCAGTTTGGTTTTACGAGGTTTGCTGACCTTAAAAGCTACTTTAGACGAAAAAAGCAAATCGGCTATATAGCCCGTAAAGGCTGCCGGAATAAACTTCTCTAATTTTTTTTCTATTTGTTCTCGTTTGGTCATGCAATTTCTAGCAATATCCCTATGTCCTGTAAAGTGTAAACAATTACATGTGGGTATAAAATCGCTCTAAAATAAGGATACTTTAGAATAAGCTATTAATTTAGCACGGAGTTATGAATAATATTCAGAACATAGGGAAATATTTCATCCTATTAAAGCAGGTGCTAACGCAGCCAGAGCGCTTTCGTGTATATACGAAACGCGTAGCTAACGAGTGGGAAACGATAGGGTTGAACTCTATGGGTATCGTCGGTATTTTATCTGTTTTTATGGGGGCGGTAATTGCGTTGCAGACAGCCTCAAATATGGATAGTCCCTTATTGCCAAAGTATACCATAGGGTATATTACCAGGTCTTCTACTATTCTAGAATTTTCACCTACCATTATCTCGCTTATTTTAGCAGGTAAAGTAGGGTCAAATATCGCCTCAGAAATTGGTACCATGCGCGTTACCGAACAGATAGATGCTTTAGACATCATGGGGATTAACAGTGCAAGCTATTTAATTCTACCTAAATTAGTAGCCGCCGTTACCATCCTTCCTTTCTTAATTATCTTTTCTATGGCCTTGAGTATCATGGGAGGATATTACGCAGTAACGCTTTCTAACCTTTGTTCTCACGAAGAGTTTGTATACGGAATTCGTGCCTTTTTTGAACCAAGTAACATAACCTATGCCTTGGTTAAAACCATGTGTTTTGCCTTTATAATCGTATCTGTATCTGCCTTCTATGGTTATTATACCAAAGGTGGTGCATTAGATGTAGGTAAATCTTCAACGCAGGGGGTGGTTTGGAGTACAATTACCATTCTTATTGCCAACTTTATATTAACGCAATTAATCCTCTTGTAATGATTGAAGTAAAAGGCGTAAATAAATCTTTTGGAGAGAAACACGTGTTGCACGATATCAATGCAGAGTTTCATCCGGGTAAAGTAAACCTTATTATTGGTCAATCCGGACAAGGGAAATCTGTTCTTACCAAATGTATCGTTGGTTTAATGGAAGTTGATACCGGAAGTATACATTTCGATGGACGTGATTTTTCGGCTATGAATAGAAGAGAACGCCGCGAAATTCGTAAGGAGATTGGTATGCTTTTCCAAGGTTCGGCTTTGTTCGATTCTATGACCGTTGAACAGAATATTATGTTCCCTTTGGATATGTATACTAGCATGACCAAGGAGGAGAAAATAGATAGAGCCAATTTCTGTTTAAAACGAGTGAATTTGGAGAATACCAACCACTTGTTCCCTGCAGAATGTTCTGGAGGTATGCAGAAACGTATCGCCATAGCCCGCGCCATTTCTATGAATCCAAAGTATTTATTCTGTGATGAACCCAACTCTGGTTTAGATCCAAGAACGAGTATATTGATCGATAATCTGATCAAAGAAATTACCTACGAGTATAATATGACTACCGTAGTTATTACCCACGATATGAACTCTGTAATGGAGATAGGGGATAAGATCATTTTTATCAATGAAGGTAAAGTATGGTGGGAAGGCGATAACAAAGAAATCCTAACTACCAATAACCCAGAAATTATCGATTTCGTGTACGCTTCTAAGTTCATGAAAAACCTTAAAGGAAAACTATCCTAAATTAAGAATTCAGAATTAAGAGTTCAGAATTACCCCTTTGTGAAATAAGAAGTGATTCTCTTTTTGAATTTAGTGGAAACTGTAGTAGCAATTTCAAATCTCCAATATCAAATTTCTAATTGTTAGGGCTTCATCCGGCTATCCGTTTTAGTCCCCCAACCAAAAGTTAAGTAGCACTAAACCCAGCCAACACTTCCTGCGGTCGTATTTGCCGTGTCAAGTCATTCTAAACTTTTATTTCGTGGCGCTACCACTGCTATCCGGCGCAAGGGCAGTATTGAGCAAGAGTAAGGAGTATTGAAAATAGGAGGGTAAAAGGTTCCCAGGCTAACGTTGTGGTGAACGAAGTCGAACCATTGGGGAATCTATAGTCAAACAGCGGCGTCGAGAGTTTTAGGCTAAATTTAAGTCTTTAATTTGTCTGATTTTTTGGTTTAGAGATGTATAGGTTATCATAAATCAATTGACGAAGGAACTTCAGAAGTTAACTTTTGATGTTATATTTATTCCTATCACTTTAAAGTGATACCCACCGCTATGAAAAATATTTACTTAATCTGTATTTTCCTGAGTTGCACATGGACCTGTGCCCAACAACTCATTCACCAAGACATCTTTCATGGTGGGGTAACAGCAGGTGCTGTTTCGAAGGGAATGTTTGAAAATTTTTATACCGATACTTTGGAGTTGTTTGTAGAACCAGGGAGTTCAATTCGAAATGCAAATTTATACTATTATCGTAGAG
Organism: Lishizhenia tianjinensis; assembly: GCF_900116425.1. GTDB lineage: Bacteria > Bacteroidota > Bacteroidia > Flavobacteriales_D > Crocinitomicaceae > Lishizhenia > Lishizhenia tianjinensis. Next base: position 455,544 of record NZ_FPAS01000002.1, read on the forward strand.
GCTTTTGTAATGATAAGGTGATTAAGGTGAATGGGAATTCGATAGTTTTAGACTCAACTTCTCATAGTCCTGTTAGTAAAGTAAAGATTTCAGTTCAAGGAGTTGATACCATATTTGTTTATAAAATAGATTTAACGCGGTATTTAACCTCTCAGGAATTATTAACAGGAGAATTTTATATTTATAACCCACCAAGTGACATTCCTCAAGGTCCGGGGTTTAGAGCGAATTGGGGTTATTTCATGCCTATGATTTATATTGAATATGAAAAGTCCACTTTACCCATAATTTCTACTTCACTGTTTGCAAATAGTAAAGAAGAAACCTCCAACGATTTTTATAGTTTTTCTGGGTTTAATTCAAGAGTGTCAAATTCCCCTTTTGCTTTGAGTTTATTTCTGGATAGAGTATGTGGTGGAAGCTTAAACGGTAGTCAATTTAAAATTAATGGTGTGAATTGTGGAATCTTGGATTCAGAGGATAGTGTTAGTTATAATTATTTTTGTGCAGGAGCTCACGGGACCTACTATTTTCAAAATAATCAAATACAGGGTTTGTATGATGATACACCAGATGCTTTTTTAGGGGGTAGCGATGCCTTGATAGATCTTAACACGCTTGTGTCTCCTTATAATGACTATAACCTAGAAGAGAAGCATGTAACACATCCGAATACGAATCCAAATAAAGTCAACCACAAACTTTTATTTTCCCATGCCTTTAGTACACCTTGCGATACCTTTTCAACGGCAATAACTGCAGATACAAGTATATGTCTGGGGGATAGTCTTCTCTTAACTGCTATAGGAGGCAGTCAGTACAAATGGATAAATCATCAAAGTTTAAGTGACAGTTTAGGGGCTTCTGTGTGGGCGAAACCCCAAAAGATTTCTTATTATACCGTACAAATTGAGAATGTTCCGGGTTGTTCTAGAACAGAAAATGTTTCTGTGAAAATACACCCTTCCCCCAAATTGAAAGAAGTTATAATTGATACCGCCAGTTGTGGCGAAAGTAATGGCTCATTAACCGTTTATACTACACAAAATGTAGCTTTCGAGTTTAATATAGGGAATGGGTATCAAAATTCTCGTTTTTTTAACGGTTTAGCGGCAGGTGAATATGTGGTTCAGGCCAGAGATTATTTTGGATGTGTTCAAGAAATGCTAGTGGACGTTCCCTTTAAAATAGACGTGCTTGCCAATTTTGAAAGCAGCATTTTAGATGGTGCAAAACCATTAAATGTGAACTTAACCAATACATCAGAGAATGCAACAAATTATCAGTGGTATATCAATGGAGATTTTGAAAGTTATAATGTGGATGAGAATATAACGATTACTCAAAGCGGCGATCATTATATCGATTTAATAGCTTATAATCAAGATACTATATGTTCAGACACGGCAACTTTGGTAATAAGGGTTTACGATAGTTTAATCTTAAATATTCCCAATGTGTTTACACCCAATAATGATGGCAAAAATGATTTTTTCAGTATTCAACAAACCGGTGTTCATTCCTTAAATTATGAGGTTTATAACCGTTGGGGAAATACAATGAAATTGGGTGAGGTAGACGAACCTTTGCAAGAAATAGAATTGTGGGATGGTACAGATCAGGATTCTCAGAAAATGGTAACCTCAGGTACGTATTTCTATCGCATAACTGCTAAAAACAAACAAGGGGAAGAAAAGAAATTCGAAGGTTTTGTACAGGTGATAAGGTAAACCTTCTTCCCTTTGTTTTGTAAGTGACGCATTAAAACTGTTGTAAATTAAGAGTTCAGTTTTATGCTTTTTTTTGAACTTTGATTTTTAAATTTAGTGGGAAAAGCTGTAGCAATTTCAAATTTCCAATTTCAAATTTCTAATTGTTAGGGCTTCACCCGGCTATCCTTTTTAGTCCCCCAACCAAAAGTTAAGTAGCACTAAACACCGCCAACACTTCCTGCGGTCGTATTTGCCGTGTTAAGTCCTTCTAAACCTTTGTTTAGCGGAGCTGCCACTGCTATCCGGCGCAAGAGCAGTAGTGAGCAAGAGTAGGGAGTATTGAGCAAGGCTAAATAGATGTTCAATAGCTGAACCGATGGGCCAATCTAAAAGTCTAAAGGTCTAAAAGTCTAACAGTCTTCAATCTATCTAATCAAAGAGCTCGTAATTCAACAACTTTAAAATGGTAAACTCGTGGGTGATTACATCTCTGCGCATGATGTAATCAATGCGATAAGTTGCTTTGTCGTAAATTACTTCTGTTTTGTAGAGGTACTTACCGTCTTTGTATTCATTACGCGTGTCTACGTTGCCGTGCTCGTCGTATCTATAGGTAATGATGGTCATAGATCTTCTTGGGTCTTTAACCTCTATAGAAACGCTGTCTATACGTGCCTCGTAATTGTAGAAATATTTGGTGCGTTTTAAATGGGTAGATTTATCATACTTTTCATACTCTTCCACTTTAAAACCTATACTGTCTGTAGTTTCAGTTTTGTATTTGTAAGGCAGGTTTAAGTTGTTGTAAACCACCTGTCTTTCTTTTCCACTTACCTTTTTGTAGGTGTAACTTTCTTTAGAGACCAAGTATTTTTCACCAACTTCGAAATCTATCTTTCTGCCGTTTTTGTTTTTCAAACGGTAGAACTCTGTACTGGTTGGTCTTCCTATAGAATCGTAGGTGTAGATGTAGGCAGAGAAACCGTGTTTATCGCTAAAACGTTCACTGGTAAGTTGACCATCATTGTTGTATTCAAACATGGTTACAACGGTATCTAATTTGCCATTCTCACGTATGGTTTCGTAAGATTTAATCATCCTTCCTTCTCTATCGAACTCATACACGCGTTCTAAACCATTGGTGCGCATGTTTTGTCCCGTTCTTTTGGTCATAAACTCTCCAGATATACGCTTGATATTGTTCTTTTTTATGTATTCTGGATTGAAAGAAGTTTGCTCGCCTAGGGCATGACCTTCTTCATTAGATATGATTTGTCCGTAGCTAATAGTACTTATGAAGAGTACGATGAAAAGAAATGATTTCATAAAGTGTGTTTTTACAAAATATCCCGAACACCAAGGGTATTCGGGATAATAAATTTCCAATGTCTTAATAGTATGACAAAGGAGAATAAAGCATTTTAAAGATTGTTTAAACCTTCTTTCACCAATGTAGAAATCATTTTCCCATCAGCTTGTCCGGCTAATTTCTTGCTTAAAGCTCCCATTACTTTACCCATGTCTTGTGGACCTTGAGCTCCTAAGTCTGTAATGGCTTGTGCAACTTCAGCTTTAACTTCTTCTTCGCTCATCATTTTTGGCAAGTAAGCCTCAATGATATCAGCTTGGAATTTTTCGTCAGCTGCTAAATCTTCTCTCCCTTGTTCAATGTACAAAGCGTATGATTCCATACGTTGCTTGTGTAACTTCAAGATAATTTTGTTCTCTTGTGCCTCAGAAACTTCTTCCTGTGCTCCGCTTGCTGTTGCTTCCAACAACAATTTAGCCTTAATATCTCTCAATGCATTCAGCTTCTCTTTTTCGCGAGCTTTCATTGCATTTTTGATATCCGTATTAATTTGTTCTGTTAAACTCATTTGTTAGTCTACGTTATCGTGTAAAAAAGAGTTGTTACCTCTTAGTGTAATATCATCGTTATTTCCTTCAGAAACATTGAAACGAGAAACTGGGTTCTCTGTAGAGTGCGGTGCATCCTCTAAACGGATTTGTCTTCTCTTAAAAGCAGGTACATTTTCAATTTCTGTAATCCCGTCTGCAGATTTGATTTTATCCGTGTAACGTTGGATACGCTCCATGCGCTCTTGGTGTTTTCTTTGTTGTTCTTCCGGACTCAAAGTAGGACGTGCCGTAAAGCTCTCAGGCTGTTCGTTACGTACTGTATTTTGTACAGGTGCAGCAGTAGCTTCTGGAGTTTCCTCTTCTTCTACTTCATCCAAAAAGTAACGCTTTACTTCTTTTTCCTCTTGAGGAGCAGGAGTTTCTTGCGCTTGAGGAGCAACAGGAGCCTCTTCTTCTTGAACCTCTGTACGAACTTCAAACTGCGTTGCAGGTTTTACTTCCCAGTTGTAGCTTTTCTTTTCTTCAACTTGTGGCTGTTCTTCCTGTACCGGAGTTTCTTCTACTTTTAAGTAAGGCTCTTCTACTTTTTCTTCCTCAACTTTTGCTTCAACTTGACGTGAAGTTGCTTGTGTTAAGGGAGTTGTGATTTCCTTCTTTACTTCATCCTCTAATGAACGTCTTTTTTTTTCAGGGGCTTTTTCAAACCCTGTAATTGGAGAAGAGTTGAAGCCGGTAGCGATTAAGGTTACCCCTAAACCATCTCCTAAGCTCTCGTCATAACCGTGACCCCAAATAACGTCTGCTGTACTTCCAGCTTCATCTTGGATGTAGTCAGTTATATCCGAAATCTCGTCCATTAAGACTTCTTTGTTTCCGTAAGTAATATTCAACAACACGTATTGAGCACCTGCGATGTCGTTGTCGTTCAACAACGGAGAAGTTAAGGCTTCTTGTACCGCTTGTATCGCTCTATTTTCACCCTCAGAAATTGCAGAACCCATAATTGCAACACCGCTATCTTTCATTACCGTGTTAACGTCATTAAAGTCAACGTTAATTGCACCCGTAACAGAGATAACTTCTGCAATACCTTTAGCAGCAGTTGTTAAAACGTTATCTGCTTGGGCAAAGGCATTTCCTAGAGTAAGGTTTCCAGAAATCTCACGTAAACGCTCATTGTTGATCACCAAAAGTGTATCCACGTTTTCACGCATGTTTTCTAAACCGTCTTCTGCTTGTTGTCTTCTTTTTCTACCTTCAAAACTAAAAGGAACTGTTACAATACCAACCGTTAATATACCCAACTCTTTTGCGACTTGAGCGATTACAGGAGCAGCACCTGTACCAGTACCACCACCCATACCGGCAGTAACGAATACCATCTTCGTTTCTTTCGATAAGAATTCTCTAATTTCATCTATGTTCTCCACAGCTGCGTTCATTCCAATTTCAGGAATAGAACCTGCTCCACGACCTTCAGTTAAAGAGGGTCCTAATTGAAGTTTGTATGGCACTGGAGAAATATCTAATGCTTGTCTATCTGTATTGCAAACGATGAAATCAACACCTTTGATTCCTTGGTTATACATGTGGTTTACGGCATTGCTACCTCCACCACCAACTCCTATCACCTTAATGATAGAAGATTGTCCTTTTGGTAAATCGAATTCCATACTATTTAGTTTTGTTTCTTGTTTTCACAAGAGTGTTGTTGTTTGTTCTTAATTTGTTTCGGGGCTCTATTCGTCCTCATCAAACCAGCTCTTGCTTTTATTGATGATGGTGTCGAAGAAAGATCCTTTTGTTTTCTTAGAATGCGTTTTGATGGCAGAAGCACGCTTTGCTCTGTTTTGGCGTTCGCTGCTTTCAAACCCTTTCAAAACTAATCCTATACCTGTTGCATACATAGGTGATGTTATCGTTTCAGCAATTGGAGATTGTCCTAAATGCTCGTTCGGGTAACCGATACGCGTATCCATTCCTGTAATGTATTCAAACAATTGTGTGATGTGCTTCAATTGAGCACCACCACCTGTTACTACGATACCACCGATTAACTTTTTCTCGTAACCAGAGTTTTTAATTTCGTAGTAAACGTGCTCGATAATTTCTTCCATTCTGGCTTGAATGATACTCGCCAAATTCTTGATAGAAATTTCTTTTGGCTCTCTTCCTCTCAATCCTGGGATACAAACGATTTCGTTTTCCTGAGATTCTGATGCCAAGGCACTACCAAACTTCACTTTTAAGAGTTCTGCTTGGCGCTTTAAGATGGTACATCCCTCTTTGATGTCTTCAGACAAAATGTTACCTCCAAATGGAATAACAGCCGTGTGTCTGATGATTCCTTCGTGGAAGATAGCAATGTCAGTTGTACCACCTCCTATATCCACCAATACGATACCCGCTTCTCTTTCTTCATCCGAAAGTACAGCTGCGGCACTCGCAAGGGGTTCTAAAATTGTTTCTTGTACTTCTAATCCAGACTTTGTAACACATTTCTGGATGTTTTTAGCAGCGGCAATTCTTCCGGTAATGATGTGGAAGTTTGCCTCTAAACGCACACCTGACATACCGATAGGATCTTTAATTCCTTGCTCGTTGTCTATGATGTACTCTTGCGGCAATACGTGGATGATTTCTTCACCTGGTTCCATCACCAATTTGTACATATCTTCGATCAACGCGTCTATGTCCAATTGTGAGATTTCATCATCAGTAGCGGTACGTGTGTGTATACCTCTGTGTTGTATGCTGTTGATGTGTTGTCCAGCAATTCCTACATTCACTACACCAATAGTCAACTCTCCTTCCACTCTGTCTTGAGCTTCTTGAACAGCTGATTTAATAGATTGAATAGTCTTCTCAATGTTGGTAACAACACCGCGCGTAACACCCAAAGATTCCGTTTTACCCATAGATAAAATTTCTATCTTCCCGTGTTCATTTTTTTGGCCTACAAAGCATGCAATCTTTGTTGTTCCAATATCTAAACCAACTACAATTTCAGACATATTCTTTATTTTTTCTTTCCTACAATTTGTTCCTCAAACCTCAAGTCTATGCTTTCGTATTTTTCCCATCCTTCGTAAGGGATGATTTCATCGTAAAATATCTTGAGTTTGTTAAACTTTTTATCAACTTCTTCGTCACTTTGCGCTAAACCAAAAACTATTTCCTGATTTCCTACGCGTGGTATGAGTTTGAAACCCTTGTTGTTATCATAGTGCAATTGGGTAAACAAAGCATTGAAAAAGGTACTATTACAAACATACTTTGAAATACGGTACAAATCATCGAGCTTGCTTATAGTTATTAAACTGTCGTTGTTAATTAAGCGTTTATAACTCGCATTCTCCATGGTTAATTCGTCTAACCCCGTGGCTATCAATACATGAGCTGGGAAATCTGAAAGCTGCATAGCTTCTCCTTTGTCGTCTATATAGAAGCCAGAATTGCCCTCTGGTAACACCCTTACAATGGGTCTTCTTATTTGAACATCTATCTCCCAATTTCCACCTAAATTGGTGTAAACATTTACACTGTCAACCACATTTAATTTCTGTATGTAAGCTTCTATGTTTTTAATTTTTAAGCTATCAACTGTGGTGTTTTCATTCCATAATCCTGCTCTTTTTAACTGTGTGAGTAATTCTTCTTCTGTTAAAAAGGACATACCCGGATGTTCGTGTATGTGCATTTTTGGAGTGCTGGTTTTCTTTTTACTTACGCTGTATTGACTCGCAACTAAAAGTACAAGCACAGCAGCTGCAAATATGCTCCATAGTGTTGTTCTTAACCAAGGCTTCATGATAGTTTCGCTTTTAAAGGTTGTATCAATCTGTCTATATCTCCAGCACCTATGGTTAAGTACACGGCGTTGTCTTCTATCGCTAAGGCATCAAGAAGATCTTCTTTAGCTAGAAGCCGCTTGGTTGTATTTGTGGTTTTTTGGAGCAAAACTTCACTCGTTATACCTGGTATAGGTTCTTCTCTTGCAGGATAAATTGGTAGTAAAATCAATTCATCTAAACGACTCAATTCTTGCGCAAATTCCTCCATGAAGTCTTGTGTGCGTGAAAATAAATGAGGTTGAAAAATCCCAATGATCTTTTTTTCGGGGTAAAGGAGCTCTATGGATTTCAATAGAGCCTTTACCTCCGTTGGATGATGCGCGTAATCATCTATATATATCCTATTATCTGTTTTAATGTGGTATTCAAATCTTCTCTTAACCCCTTTGAAACTCGAGAGTCCATTTCTTATTTCCGTTTCACTTAAGCCTAAGAATTGACAAAGAGCGATAATTGCTGTTGCGTTTTCTGCGTTATGAATACCTGGAATTCCCAATTCTATATTTTCCCAAGTTTTGTTTTGGAAGTGGTAATCGAAAAGGAATTTACCCTTAACGTACCTTAACTTGTCACTATATACTTTAGCCTTTTGGTTTACGGCATAGGTGAGTGTTTTGCCTGGTCCTGAAACTTCCGTGTCAACTTGTTGGATCAACAAGCCGGCCGGACTAGTTAAATCGCAGTAAGCTTGAAAATTTTCCTTCAAGGTTTCGGCGTCCCCATAGATGTCTAAATGATCGGCATCAGTAGAGGTGATGATAGAAGCAAAGGGTTTTAACTGTAAAAATGAACGGTCGAATTCATCGGCTTCTACTACAGTGTATTCGCTAGTAGGATGAAGTATTAAATTGCTGTTGTAGTTGGAGCTGATTCCACCTAGAAAGGCATTACATCCTAAATGTGATTGTTGTAAAACATGAGCAAGTAGGGTGGAAGTTGTCGTTTTTCCATGAGTACCTGCTACACCTAAACCTTTGCTGCTTTGCGTTAACAAGCCCAGTGCTTTAGATCGCTTAATTATAGTAAAGCCTGCTTGCTCTAAGGCGATTAATTCACCTAAATGCTTGTTCACCGCTGGGGTGAAAATTACCAGTGTTTCTGCTTTGTTAAGTTCTTCCAGTAAAGCTTCTCCCTTGTCGTGGTAGTGAATTGCTATGCCTTCTTGACTCAGGGTTTGGGTGAGTTCACTCTCCGTTTTGTCGTAACCACTTACCACAAATTTATTGACATGAAAATAACGGGCTAGTGCCGACATACCTATGCCACCTATTCCTAAAAAGTAGATATGTTTAAAATCTTCTATTCTCATGCTTTCAAATCCATCAATACTTGAACGATATCTTGTGTTGCGTTTGGTCGTGCCAACGCTTTTAAGTTTCCTTTTAATTTATTTTGGAAGGCTGGGTTGTTGAGTAGTTGTAAGCTCAAGGGTATCAATTCTTCAACGGCTGTGTTGTCTTTTACCAATAATGCAGCACCTTCATTTACCAAAGAATTTGCATTGTGGGTTTGGTGGTCTTCTGCCACATTAGGAGAAGGTACCAAGATGCTAGGTTTACCAACCAGAGCTATTTCCGAAACCGACAAGGCACCTGCGCGAGAGATAATAACATCTGCTGCGGCATAGGCCAATTGCATTTCCGGTATAAAATCGGTTAAAACGATATTGCTGTATTTGTTGGTGTCAACTTCTTTGCTTAGTCTTTCTTTGTAGAATTTACCACATTGCCAGATGACTTGTACATCGGCTTTGTGTAGGCTGTCTAAATGTTTTTGAACACTATTGTTTAAGGTGAGTGCGCCTAAACTTCCGCCCAAAACTAATATCGTTTGTTTATCCGTAGAAAGGTTGAAGCTTTTCAAGGCGAGTTCTCTTTTACCTTCTATAGCTGCTACTTCAGTTCTTACTGGGTTACCCGTAAAAACGATTTTGTTAGCAGGGAAAAAGCGTTCTAACCCTTTGTGGGCAACGCATATTTTATTGACCTTCTTTGAAAGGTAGATGTTTGTTTTTCCAGGAAAAGAATTTTGCTCTTGTACAACACTTGGTACTCCCAAACGAGTTGCGGCAATCAAGGTTGGAGCAGATGCATAACCACCTACACCTACAACCACATCGGGTTTGAAATCTTTAATAATCTTTTTAGCCATGAAGTAAGACTTTAAAATCTTAAAGGGCAAAGCAAGATTACTTAAGGTAAGTTTGCGCTGTAAACCACGAATGGGTAAACCAATGATTTTGTAACCGGCAGCTGGAACCTTTTCCATTTCCATTTTGCCTTCGGCACCCACAAAGAGAATTTCTATGTTGGGGTTTTGTTCCTTTAAACCATTAGCGATGGCAACGGCAGGGAATATATGTCCACCCGTTCCTCCTCCTGATATAATTGCTTTTTGTATCATTCTGCTATGCTGTTTTTAAGTGTAGGAGAGGATACTACTTTTCCTTTGTTTTGTTGGTTGGCAATAGATTGAACTATACCAACGGCAGCGCACGCTGTTACCATAGCAGAACCTCCCATGGCTAAAAAAGGAATGTTCTGTCCGGTAACAGGTATGATGCGCGTGCATACCAACATATTTATGGAAGCCTGTAACATTAACAAGGAACCAATTCCAATACACACATAGGTATGGAAGAGTTTATCGGCTTTGAGTCCAATTCTAAATATGCGGTACATCAAACTCATATAGAGTAAGATTAATATTACGGCCCCGAAAATTCCGAATTCTTCTACAAATGAAGAGAAGAAAAAATCGGCGTATGCTTCGGGTAAATATTCTTTGAGTCGACCTTTACCCACACCTTCTCCAAACAAACCACCAACGTGTATGGCAAGTTCGGCATTAATGGCCTGGGCATTTTCTATAATACTGGTTTCTTCTCCAAAAGCTTTGGTGTAACGAGATACCCAAGTGTCCAGTCGTGGAATTAATTCTATGTCTGGTTTGAGGGCAAAGTGCAGTAGTACGGCGATGGATACCAATCCTAAACCACCGGCGACTAGCACACCTATTCTCTTTAAAGGATACTTTCCTACAAATAACAAAAGGAAGGCAATCGTAGCCAATAATACGGCTGTTGAGAAGTTGTCTTTAAATATTAAACCACAGATTACTACTATGGCAGAAGCGATAGGTACGAAGCCTGTTTTCCAATCTAAAAAGTTGTCTTTCTTAACAGCAAGTTGCTTGGAGATGTAAAGTATTAAAGCCAATTTGGCAAAGTCTGAAGTTTGGAAAGTTAACCCTACTATAGGGATTTTTATCCATCTACTTGCGTTGTTAATCGTTACCCCGAAAAAGAAGGTAAAGATGAGCAGGAAGACGGCCATGATGAGTCCGAACTTCGAAAGTTTAGAAAAATATTTAGGGTCTAAGCGATGTAAATAGTACATCACAGCAATACCTATCACGATATAAATAACGTGTTTAAAGAGGTATTTGAAGGGTGATCCTCCTTCTGTTTTTACCAAGATGGGAACAAAAGAGAATACACAAACCAAAGAGATGAGCATGAGCAAAAAGACGATAATCCATATCCCCTTGTCACCTCCTAAATATTTTAATACTGACTTCAATTATTGGTTGTCTTTTAAATAGTTCAAGAAAGTTGTTTCCATTTCCTTTGCCTGTTTCCCTAATCCAGGAGCAAAGAATACGGTATTTCCTTCGTGGGCTACTTTAGTTAACATTTCACAAGCTTCTAAAATGTCGTTTTTACGTGTGAAGAAGGTAACTTGTGCTTCTAAATCGTATCTAAACTTTTTATTGGCTTGTCCGAAAGAAATAATCGCTTCTACCTCTTGGCTTAACCACGGTCTTTCTTCGTTAAAATCGTGTTCTAGATCACTACTCATGATCCAGATTACAGGATTGTCTAATTGTTTTAAGGCTTCAAAACATTCATTTAAATTGGCACCCGACCAAGAGTATATTTTCATACCTCTAAAATCTTCGTGTTGTGTTAAATGCTTGTTAGCTTCCTTTAATGCGTTCTGACGTGCAGAAAGTAAACTATCCTGCAAGGTCTTTTTATCTAGTTTTTGCATGACGTTACGTTTTAATGTGTTTTTATAATGCTCTCACGGCATCTTTAAATTGGTTACCTCTGTCTTCGTAGCTTTCGAATAAATCGAAACTTGCACAAGCTGGAGATAACAATACGATTTCATCTTTCTTTGCTAATTGGTATCCAAAACCAACTGCTTCCATAGCAGATTTTGCTTCTACTATCGTTTCAATTTTTCCTTGGAAAGCCTCAATGATTTTTGAGTTGTCAACTCCCAAGCAAATAATAGCTTTCACTTTGTCTTGAACAAGTTCTGCTAACTCTTCGTAGTTGTTTCCTTTGTCTACACCACCAACGATCCAAACAGTTGGTTTTTCCATGCTTTCTAAGGCGTACCAAGTAGAGTTTACGTTGGTTGCTTTTGAGTCATTGATGAATTCAATACCGTGAACTTTGGCTACGAACTCCAAACGGTGTTCAACGTTTTTGAAATCAGATAAACTCTCTCTAATTGTTTCTTTTCTAATGTCGAGGATTCTTCCTGCGATCCCTGAGGCCAAGCTGTTTTGAGTATTGTGCTTGCCTTTCAATGCTAAATCGTGAATAGACATAGTGAATTGGTTTTTTATTGTTATTGTTATTTGTTGTTCGTTTGCGTGTGCTCCTTGCGTTTGTTCTTCTTTTAAAGAGAAAGGAGCGAGCTGAGCTTTGGTGTTTGTTAGTGCCAAGTGCTCAGTGATGATAGGATCATCTGCATTGTAGATGAACCAATCGTTTGCTGTCATGTTTTGTAGAATTCTAAACTTCGATGCCGTGTAGTTTTCCATTTTGTAATCATACCTGTCTAAGTGATCTGGTGTGATATTTAATAGTATGGCAATGTCCGCTTTGAAGTCGTACATGTCATCCAATTGGAAACTGCTCAATTCTAACACGTAGTACTCGAATTCGTCAGCTATGACTTGTTTGGCCAAACTTTGACCGATGTTTCCAGCTAATCCTACATTAAGTCCTGCCTTTCTTAAAAGGTGATGCGTTAAAAGGGTAGTGGTAGTTTTTCCATTGCTACCGGTAATGCATATCATTTTTGCTTGTGTGTAATAACCTGCAAATTCAATTTCAGATATGATTTTAATTCCTTTTGCTACCGCCTTTTGAATGATAGGTGCTTTGTGTGGAATACCTGGAGATTTCACAATTACATCACTCGTTAAGATGATATCTTCTGAATGTTGTTCTTGCTCAAATTGTATGTTGTTGTTTGTTAGTTCTTGTTGGAATTTATCCTTGATTTTACCGAAATCTGAAACAAAAACATTCCACCCCTTAGCTTGTGCTAAAAGTGCAGCGCCCACTCCGCTTTCGCCTGCGCCCAAAATGCTGATATGTTTGTTTGTTCCGTTCACGGTTTATCTCAATTTCAAGGTTACTATCGTAATTACTGCTAAGAGTATCCCTACGATCCAGAAGCGCGAAACTATTTTAGCTTCGTGTATTCCTTTCTTCTGGTAGTGGTGGTGAAGTGGGGCCATGCGTAAAATGCGTCGACCTTCACCGAATTTCTTTTTGGTGTATTTGAAGTAGCTAACCTGTAGTATTACTGAAGCGTTCTCTATGATAAAAATTCCACATAATACAGGGATTAATAATTCTTTACGGATAGAAATGGCAAATACTGCGATGATACCTCCTAGGGCTAAGCTTCCTGTGTCTCCCATGAAAACTTGTGCTGGGTAAGAGTTGAACCATAAAAATCCTATACAAGCTCCTACAAAGGCAGAGATGAAGATTACCATTTCTTCTGCAAAAGGGATGTACATCACATCTAAGTAATCTGCGAACTTTAAGTTAGAACTTACATAGGCCAATACAGCTAGTGCCAATCCTATGATGGCTGAACTTCCTGTTGCTAGTCCGTCTAATCCGTCTGTCATGTTGGCTCCGTTAGAAATAGCTACAACGATGAAGATGACCAATAGGGTGAAAAGCCCAAATCCTATCCAAACATTATCACTTAAAAGCGAGTAGTTAACCTCGTTGTTCTTTACGAAAGGAATGGTTGTGGTCTTGTCTGTTGTCATGATCCACTTGTTGTCTGTTCCTTTGTTAAACTCTGCGTGTTTGTCGGTAACGTCCACTTCGTTTGCAGCAAGAACGTACTGACTGTCTACTTTCTCGTGTGCCTTAACATCAGGGTGGAAGTAAAGAATAGATCCTACAATAACTCCTACACCGATTTGACCTATGATTTTGAATTTTCCTGCTAAACCTTCTTTGTTCTTTTTGAAAACTTTGATGTAGTCATCTAAGAAACCTATCAACCCTAACCAAACCGTTGCAATCAACATGGTGATGACGTAGATGTTGTGAAGTTTCGCAAATAATAAAGTAGGGATTAAGATGGCGCTTAAAATGATAAGTCCACCCATTGTTGGAGTTCCTTCTTTTTCTTTTTGTCCCTCTAAACCTAAGTCTCTTACAGATTCTCCAATTTGTTGCTTTCTCAATGCATTAATGATGCGTTTTCCGAAGATCATAGAAATGATCAAACTCGTGATTAATGCAGCGGCTGCTCTAAAGGAGATGTAGTCGAATACACCGGCTCCAGGGAAGTCAATTTCGTTGAGGTATTGAAATAAATAGTATAACATTACTTGTCAAGTTTTTTAAATAATTCTTTCGTAATTGCCATGTCGTCAAAATCATGTTTAACGCCATTGATTTCTTGGTAGGTTTCATGACCTTTCCCAGCTATCAAAATGATGTCGTTGGGTTGTGCCATGCTGATTGCTGTCTTAATCGCTTCTTTACGGTTGGTAATGGAGAGGGTCTTTTTGTAGTGCTGACCTTCCACTCCCGTCATCATTTCTTCAATGATGGTCTCTGGATTTTCCGTTCTCGGATTGTCTGAAGTAATCACAACTTTATCACTGTTCTCACAAGCAATACCTGCCATTAAAGGACGCTTTGTTTTGTCTCTATCTCCACCGCATCCTACTACCGTAAAAACCGTTTCGTTTTTCGTTCTGATGTTGTTGATTGTTCCCAAGACATTGGCCAAGGCATCTGGCGTATGCGCGTAGTCTACAATGGCAATAATTCCACTTTCACTTTTGGTGTATTGGAACCTTCCGTCTACACTTTCTAGCGTGCTTAATTGTGTCAATACTTCCAGCTCGTCTTCTTCCAAAGTAATTGCAATTGCATATACTAAAAGCAAGTTGTAAGCATTGAAGTCACCAATTAATCTCGACCATAATTCCGTACCGTTCATGTTTAAAACCAGTCCTGTAAATTGGTTTTCCAACACTTTAGCTTTGAAGTCAGATACAGACTTTAAACTGTAGCTTAATTTCTTAGCTTTCGTGTTTTGTAGCATTACAGCCCCGTTTTTATCGTCGAGGTTAGTGATGGCAAATGCCTCTTTGCTTAAGTGATCAAAAAAGCTCTTTTTAACGTTGATGTATTCCTTAAAGGTTTTGTGGTAATCCAAATGATCGTGTGTGATATTTGTAAAACCACCTACTTTAAAGTCTAAACCTGTTGTTCTGTGCTGGTGGATGGCATGCGAGCTTACTTCCATAAAACAGTGCGTGCATCCTTCTTCTACCATTTGTGCTAAAAGGGCGTTCAAACCTACAGCGTCTGGGGTAGTGTGTGTAGAAGGAATTTCTTTGTCTCCTATTTTATTTACAACAGTTGAAAGGAGTCCTACTTTATATCCAAGCTGGGTAAATAACTTGTGAAGTAGGGTAGTGCACGTTGTTTTACCGTTTGTTCCTGTAATACCAACCAAGGTGAGTTTTTTACTCGGTTCATCGTAGAAATTGTTGGCCATTAAAGCCAAGGCTTGATGAGAGTCTTTTACCTGTATGTAGTTTACGCCTTCAGATGTTTCTGTTGGAATTGCCTCACAGATGATAGAAGTACAGCCTAATTCTATTGCTTTAGAGATGTAATTGTGTCCGTCAACTGTAAATCCTTTGATGGCAACAAAAACAGTATTGGCTGTCGCTTTTCTGGAATCGAAAACGATAGCTTCAATCGCCACATCTGTGCTACCTATCACTTGGATGAGGTTTACACCGTATAATATGTCTCTTAACTGTTGCATTACTTTAATTCTATTTCTATGATTCCACCTACTACTGCGGCGCTACCAGGGGCAAGGCTTTGAGTAATTACTCGTCCTACACCTTTTGATCTTACTTTTAATCCTGCTTGTTCAAGAAGGATGACAGCATCTTTAAGTCCCATTCCTATTACTTTTGGGACAAGGCTTTTTTGTATTTCAGCCGTTCTGAATTCAACTCCGTTTGTTTGTTGGAAAGTTCTAACCCATTCTTGAGAAGTGCTTCCTTCTGTGCGGATGTGTAATTCGTCTAATACGTGTTTTAATTCATACCCATTTCCACTTTTTGTGACAGGAGTATCAAACTTTCCACTGCCTTGGTTGATGGCATCTTGGTATTGTAAACTTGTACTGTAAACTTTATCGGCAATCTCGGCAAACACGGTTCCGGATACTGAAGCTCCATAGATGTCATTTGTTGGTGCACTTACTACAACTATACATGAGTAAACTGGGTTTTCTGCCGGGAAGTAGCCACAGAAAGAGGCAATGTATTTTTGGTCGCCTATTTCTCCGTACCCTTTGTTTCTGTTTGCAATTTGAGCTGTACCTGTTTTTCCAGCTAGTTTAAAGAAGGATTTGCGCAAGGCTCTACCTGTACCGTGTTCTACTACACCTGATAGGCATTTTTGCAAAGCGTCTATTGTCGGTTGACTGCAAATTTTCTCTCTTAAAACAATAGGTTCATATCTCTTAATTACTTCGTTACCTTGACGAATTTCAGAAACAAATTGAGGTTTCATGAATTTCCCGTTGTTAGCCACCGCATTATAAAAAGCCAAAGTTTGAAGTGGTGTTTGCTGTACCTCGTAACCTATAGACATCCATGCAATAGAACCACCCCACCATTGTGGTGTTCCAGGTCTGTTAATCATAGGTGCTTTTTCACCGGCGATATCTATGCCTAAGGGTTCTGTTAAACCAAATTGGTCTAAGCGCGATAGGAATTGCTCAGGTTCATTTCTGTAATTGTCGAATATGATTTTTGAGATAACGTTAGACGACTTCTCAAAGGCACGTTGAATCGTGATTTTACCGTAGCCCCATTTGTTGTCATCGTTCAAAGCTCTATCGTAGTACTGGTATCTACCCACTGCGTTAACTGTATCCGTCAATTTAATTTTATCATCTTCCAAAGCCGCCATTAGTGATGCAAGTTTGAAAGTTGAACCCGGTACTTCTATCGTTCCTATTGCGTGGTTGTAGGATTCAGAATATCCGCCATCTCTGTTTTCTTCCAAGTTCACCATGGCTTTGATGAATCCTGTTTTCACATCCATTACTATGGCACAACCGTATTTACCTCCTTTGGTTTGAAGTTGGCGCAACAATTCTGTGTGGGCCACTTCTTGTATGTCTTTGTCTATGGTGGTAACTACATCTGCACCATCTTGTGTTTCTTTGGTGATAGGACCTGTGGTTTTCCAAGAATTTGAAATCTTTTGTTGGATGATTTCTCCATTTTGACCTTGCAAATACTCATTAAATGCACCTTCAATTCCCACCTCTAGGGTGTCGTCTTCTCTGTAGCGCACGTAACCCAAAGTTCTTTTTAATAGGTCTTCGTGAGGCTTTTGACGAATAATGATTTCCTCTTGGTCTATGATTCCCCCCTTGTATTTACCTAGTTTGAAAATAGGGAGTGCACGCAATTTTTTACGTGTGTCATTGGTTACCCTTCTTTGAATACGGCAATACTGGTTTTTTCTTGCGCGTTCTCTAGAAAGGTATTCTCTCCATTCTCGAGCTGATTTTTCAGGGAATAACTCAGCTAATCCTTTTGAAAGTCCTTCTATGCCTTCTCTCCAAACATCTTCCTTGATGACTTTGGTATCCATGTAGATGTCGTAGAACGAAACAGAAGTAACAAGTGGACTTAAGTTAGCGTCCAAAATCTCACCTCTTCTCGGGATGATTTCAGCAGTTTTGAATTCGATTTTTTCTGAAGAGGATACAAAAAGGTTGGTTCTACCGTCTTTGTAGATCATGAAAGATTTAACAATAACTGTCAACATGATAGCTACAAACCCGAAGTAAATCAGATAGGTTCTTAAAACTATATGTTTGTTGTTCTTGTCCATTTATTCTCTCTCTTCCTTTTTTATTCTTACAACCTTGGTAGGTTTTCTTGTTTCTTTTAATCCTAGTGGTGTTAGTTTGTCTACTAAAACCTGTCTTCTTGTTTCTTCTTCTAACTTGGCTTTATTTTCTACATAGTCAGAGGTCATTTGATTGAGCTCTTTTTCCATGTTGCTGGTTTCCTTTGCCAGTTGGTTTACATAATATCCTTTACCTACTATAAGTATGAGGAGCATTACGATGAACACGATGTACGTCAGATTATTCAGTACAAAGTCTTTCGTTAAGAAGTCCCCGTTGATGATTTGCATGAAAGTTTTGGAGCTTTCACCTAAGGGCTTTCTGCTGCTCTTCTTCTTTTTCTTCGGGTCTTCTTTTTGAACCTCTTCTTTATTTTGGTATTCGTTAATCATCGTTGCGTTCTGCTATTCTTAGTTTGGCGCTACGCGAGCGATTGTTTAACTCTAATTCCTCTTCTGTTGGTGTGATGGGTTTTCTTGTTACCTCTGTAAAGGGTTTTAAGATGTTCCCATAAAAGTCTTTTTCTATTTTGCCGTCAAAGCTTCCGCGCTTCATGAAGTTTTTTACCAATCTATCTTCTAAAGAGTGGTAAGACATAATAACAAGTCTTCCTTGTGGTTTTAAAACTTCTGTTGTTTGTGCTAAGAATTTCTCCAACACATCCATTTCGTTGTTTACTTCTATTCTTATGGCTTGGTAAATCTGTGCTAAGAATTTGTTTTCTTTTCTAGCAGGAGCGATAGGTAGGAGTATTTCATTTAATTCTCCTGTAGTTTCTATTTCTTTTCTAGAGCGTGCTCTACAAATTGTACCTGCTACTTTACCTGGTGATTTTACTTCGCCATATTTTCTAAGGATGGAAATCAATTCGTCCTCTTCGTAGGTATTCACAATGTGCTTGGCGTCTATGTCGCTAGATTGGTTCATTCGCATATCTAAAGGATAATCTCCTCGGATGCTAAAACCTCTGCTTCCTTCATCGAATTGGTGAGAAGAAACACCTAGGTCGGCCAAAATACCGTCTACTTGCTTGATGCCTAAAAGGCGTAAGTGATTTTTGATGAAGGCAAAGTTGCTGGCTACGAAATCAAAGTTTTTCGCGTCCCAAGCATTTTTCTTTGCGTCTGGATCTTGGTCGAAAGAAATTAAACGACCTGTAGTTAATTTTTCGAAGATAGCTCTTGAATGCCCTCCGCCACCGAAAGTAACGTCAATGTATGTTCCTTCAGGGTTGATGTTTAACCCGTCCAAACATTCTTGTAACATTACAGGATTGTGGTATGTATAGTCTTTATTCTGTGTCATCTCCAAATTCACCCATTACTTCATTTGCCAAATCAGCAAAATCTGCCATGTTGTCTTCAATCATGCTGAAGTACTTAGCTTTGTCCCAAATTTCCACTCTATCGTTGTAAGCGATTAACACCAATTCCTTTTTCAATCCAACTTTTTCCATTTGCGCCACAGGAATTAATATTCTCCCTGCTTTGTCTAAGTTGATTTGCTTTGCTCCTTGGTGAAAGAGTCTGTAAAACATTCTGTTTTGCGGTTTGAACAAGTTTAGCTTGCTCAGTTTAGCGCTTAATTTCTCCCATTCGTTCATCGGAAAAAGTGTAAGGCACTCCTCAAAACCTTTGTTTAACATGAAATTTTCTTGGGCAGCAGGAGAAAGTTGCTTCCTCAAATCTGATGGAAACATGAAACGACCTTTGGCGTCCATTTTTACTTCATATTCTCCTACTAATCCTGCCATGACAGTTTATAATGGGTAAAAATACTGGAAAAAATACCACATTTTACCACTTTTCTACCATTGTTGATAACTTGATACGGTAGATGACAAAATAAAGTTTCAATTAATATTTAAAAAGTCCTGTTTTTCTTGGGTTTTAGTGAAAATATAGGTTGGTGGTAGAAAGTGGTAGTAAAATGTCAATGTTGAAAAATATGTGGGAGAAAATGGGAGGAGAAGGAGGGAGGTGCACGACGAAAATTTTAATACTTTTGCAGAAAAAATTCTATGATAATCAAGGATGCGAAATTTGTGATCAGTAATACAGACCTAGATAAGTGCCCAACGCCGGATAAGGCTGAGTATGCGTTTATTGGAAGGTCGAATGTGGGGAAATCATCTTTGATTAACATGCTGACCAACAATGGGAAATTGGCCAAAACTTCTGGGCGACCAGGGAAGACGCAATTGATCAATCACTTCTTGATTAACGACGAGTGGTATTTGGTTGATTTACCAGGGTATGGTTTTGCTAAAGCATCGAAAGAGAGTAGGTTTAAGTGGACACAGTTTATTCAAGATTATTTGATGAACAGAGAAAACTTGTTGAATACTTTTGTTTTATTGGATGCGCGTTTACCACCTCAGAAGATAGATTTGGAATTTATGAACTGGTGTGGACATAATGGAATTTCATTCTCCATGGTTTTTACGAAAATTGATAAGTTGTCGAGCACTGCTTTGCAAAAGAACTTGGCTGTTTACCGCAAGGAAATGTTAAAAGTATGGGAGGAGTTACCACCTGTATTTACAAGTAGTTCTACTTCTAAGTTTGGTAGAGAAAAAATCTTGAACTACATCGATCAGATTAACGTGTTATACGCGGAAAGTAAAAAATAAATTAAAGGTCAGTGCTCCCAACAGGGACAGTATTGGCATGAAGTGATAAAGGGCTTTAAAGGCACTTGGTTAAAGCTTAGCGACTACCAGAAGCTAAATTTAACGTAGTGCGTTTTTAGCTCTTTTTTGCTTTATATAAAGGATGGCCCGGCCGTTGGCCTAAAGAGGACAATTTAAAGATTTAAGAATTTAACCATTTAAAGATTCGCCCCTTGATGGTTCGACTTTGCTTACTTCGACATCGCTCAGCACAACGCACCACAACGCTTCATTGGATAAGCTCCTTATTTAAGGAAGCAAAGCATCAAAGTACTTATAGTTTTCCTTTTACGGCGTTTTCTAGCATTTCATCTAGGGTGTAAAACTTATAGTCTATCGCTTGCTTAATTTTCTCGTTGCTGAATACTGCTGTTGCGTAGGTATTGGCAATGGAATCTTTGGTGAGGACGGGAGGGGTAAAAGTGAAGAAGCTTAAAAGTTTTGCTGCTCGCCAGGCTATGTTTGCCAAAGTTCTAGGGAGGGCAATGCTAGGTGCTTTTGTACCGAGGTGTTTGGCCGCAGTTTTCATCATTTCTTTGAAGCTGGTATTTGCTCCCACGCACAAATAGCGCTCGGCAGTGATGTTGCTTTCCATTAATTGGACCATGATGTTGGCCACATCTCTAGCGTCTACAAAGGCATTGCTTCCAGGAGGGTAAAACTTCATGCCTTTTTGTAAAGTTTTGAGTATGGTTAAAGAGCTTTCGTTCCAGTCACCTGGGCCATATACCACACTAGGGTTAACAATCACTGCATTTAAACCTTCTTCTATGCCGCGCCATACTTCCTTTTCGGAAAGATGTTTGGTCATGGAATAACCACTTACGGGTATATCTGGATTCCATTTTGAAGTTTCATCTATAGGGATGGTGCTTTCTTTAACGGGTTTACCCACGGCTGCAGTGGAGCTTACATGACACATTTTTTTAATGCCGTGCTTTAAAGCCATGTTAACCAAATTTGCTGTTCCACCACGGTTAATTTCTACCATGCTCCTGAAGTCCTTTTTCTGATAAGAAACTTTGGCGGCACAATGGTAGATGTAGTCAACATCTTGAATTTGTTCTTCGAGTTCTGGTAGATCTAAAACATTACATTCTACCCATGAAATTTTTTCAAAAAGCGCATCGCCTTCTTGTGGGTTGTAGAAGTTAAACAGGGCTTTAACGCGGCTGATTTTAGACGCATCTCTATACAGAGCACGTATGCTCGTGTTGGTACTTGTAGATAATTTGTAAAGGAGGTGACTCCCTATTAAACCGCTGGCGCCTGTGACTAAAATCATGCGGTAAAATTAAGGAAAACTCCTAAAGATTGCGTTGTAAGCGAAAGAGTTTGTTGGAAGATTTCGTGTATTCGTCTAAAAAAGATGGCCGTTAAAAGACTTTCTTTTTTTAGTTGAAAAAAAGGCCTTAAATTTAAATTATGCAAACTAAACTATTGATCATAGGTCTCCTATTGGCTTCTACCTACTCCTGCCAATCAGAATATGACCGCCAGATGGAAAAGGCGAGAGCCCACATGAAATCTGTAGAGCTCATGGCTAAACAAGAACGGCAAATTTTAGAAATGGAAGCATTGATGCGCGAGGTGGACAGAGACATCGCAATATGTGCGGAAATGTCGGGCAACAAACGATTGTTTCTAGAAGAACTGGAATACGTTTCGGAAAATTAAAGTTTAAGTTCGAGAGCGGGGTCCCAAAAGAGTGTTTTGAATTCTTGCACGGTGTCATTTTTCACCGCAACTCCCTCTGCCTGTAATTTATCTTCCATGGCCGTGGGTGTTTCGAAATGCATTTTCCCTGTAAGCATTCCGTTTCTATTTACCACTCTGTGTGCTGGTATGTGGGGCATTCCGTGTGCGTTGTTCATTGCCCAGCCTACCATACGGCTTGAGCGTGCAGCTCCTAAATACTTAGCAATGGCACCATAGCTGGTAACCCGCCCATAAGGGACGAGTTCTACCACTTGGTACACCCGATCAAAAAAATCGGCGTTTTTTTCGCTAAGCTTTATCGTTTTGCTCATCGTGAATTAAGAATTTACAGTATTTGATCTGGTGACCTCTTTCTGTAAATAATTGTTCGTAGTGTGTTTTAATGTGCATGATATCGTGCACTTCTTCTGGCAATTGATCTACGTCTCCGTATAAATCCCAAGTTAAGAAAAGTTGTTTGTAACCGTGTTCTTTTATTTCTTCCTCCGTAGATTCAAACAACACATCACTATCTGTTTTTAGGTGAACAATTCCTCCTGGTTTTAAGATTTGTCTATATCTATCGATGAAGAATTTAGAAGTCAACCTTTTGTTTGGCTTGTTAGGTTGAGGGTCGCTAAAAGTCAACCAAATCTCATCAACTTCATTTTCGGCAAAGAAAGAAGTAATGAAATCAATTTTGGTACGCAAAAAAGCAACGTTTGTTAAACCTTCAGCTACACATTCTTTGGCTCCCACCCACATACGGGCTCCTTTAATGTCAAGTCCAATAAAGTTTTTATCGGCATATTTACGCGCTAATCCTACGGAGTATTCTCCTTTACCACAACCTAATTCTAAAATGATAGGGTTGTCGTTTTTGAAATATTTCTCTCTCCACTTTCCTTTCAATTCAAATGCATTTTCTTTGACCTCGTGCATAGAGGGTTCGAATACATTTGCCATTTCCTTCATTTCATTAAAGCGACGTAACTTGTTCTTTGCCATTTTTTCCTATTTTGGAGCTGCAAAAATAGAAATCTTCCAAGGATTTGAACGAAAGTATTTCAACTATCACACATCAAACAGTATTATTTAGTCCTTTAAACTGGGGATTGGGTCATGTTTCTCGTAGTGTTCCACTGCTTAAGCAACTCATAGAACAGGGAAATGAGATTATCGTATGCTGTAATTTAGACCAAGAAGATTTCTACCGAGCTTACTTTCCTGAACTTTGGTATGTTAGTCATAAGGGATATCCTTTTAAGTTTGAAGGCAAGGGGTCTTTTATGAAGGATGTGTTTGTGAATTACTTTCAATTAAAGCACAGGTTGGATGTTGAATTGGAAGAGGTGAAGGCGCTTGTTAAAGTGTTTACGCCTGATATCATCATTAGCGATCAGCGCTTTGGTTTTCGCCACCGAAAAGTGAAGAGTGTGATTATCTCTCACCAGTTGCGTTTGAATTTACCCAAGTATGCTTTTCTAGGACAGTGGATCAATAAAAGGTTTTTAAAGAAGTTTGATGAGGTTTGGGTACCTGACGACGAGTTGAATTTGAGTGGTGACTTGTCTGTTTCCAAACTCGCGCACAAACGTATAGGTATTTTGAGTCGCTTTCAGCACGAGGTAGAGACCCAAGCGGTGAAATATAAATACTTGGTGATTGTAAGTGGACCTATGCCTTATGCCAAAGATTTCTTGCTGGAAATGAGTGAACGTTTGTCTGTTTGTGAAGGCAAGCATGCTGTTATAGCCGGTTTGGATGCTTTCGATTATGAGGCGACCAAAGATAATGTGGACGTGTACTATCAACCCAACCAAGAATGGATGGAGCGTTTGTTTGGAGAAGCGGAAATTGTGATTTCTAGAAGTGGATATTCTACACTGATGGATTTAATTCGACTAAAGCGTAAGGCTATATTAATACCCACGAAAGGACAAAGCGAGCAAGAATATTTGGCCAAGCACAATGCCCAGCGCAAACAATTTACCTTTGTTACCGAAGAAGAGTTTAAAAATTATCCTCTTTGATTTCTAGCTCTGGCTAAAGTGAAAGAAAAAGTAGAACCCAATCCTTTTGTAGAGCGAACATTGATCGATTGATTGTGAGATTCTATAATGTGTTTCACAATAGAAAGTCCTAAACCAGACCCGCCTTCATTTCTGTTTCTACTTTGTTCAACACGGTAGAATCTTTCAAAAATACGCGGTAGTTTTTCTTCTTCTATACCTGGACCGTCATCAGCTACCTCACACATAATGGCATCTTCTAAAGGGAAGAAACGTATGATGGTTTTGCCGTTTTCATTTCCGTAGAAAATAGAGTTGCTAATTAAGTTGGTCAATACTTGAGCAATCTTGTTTCTATCTGCGTTTACGTAAATAGGGTCGTATTTTTTATTGAAAGCAATGCGTATGTTTTTCTCTTGAGAAGGAATTTCTAAAGATTCCATTACTTCTTCTGCCAAATCAACAATGTCAAAGTTTTTAAAGTTAAACTCAACGCGGTCCACCTCCATTTTGGTAATAGAGTCCAAATCATCCAAAATACTAGCTATTCTATCTGTTGCTTTTGAAGCGCGTTCTAAGAATTTTCGGTTCACGTTTTCATCCTCTAAACCTCCTTCTAAAAGCGTTAAGATATAACCTTGTATACTGAAGATGGGAGTCTTTAACTCGTGGGCCAAGTTTCCTAAAAATTCTTTTCTAAAAGCTGCTTGCTCTTTAAGTTTACTGATTTCCTTGTTGCGCTCCAGTGCCCATTCGTTGGTATCCTTCGCCGCTTGGTCCAAAATGTCACCGTAAATGGTAATGTTGGGGTCGTCGTGGTGGAGTTTTCCTTTACGTATGGTTCTGTACAGTATTTTGATTTTGTTCGAAATGAACTTGGTAATCAAAATTTGAAAAATGAAAAAGCAGAGTAGACCTATACCAAAGGCTATGACTATCATTAACTCCAGCTCCAATTGTGCTTTTGGAGCTAAAAACAAGTACATGGCAAGAAAGCCGATTAGTCCTACTAATACACTTCCTATAAAAATCAGTTGATATGGTTTAATACTTTTCATGGGCGGCAAAAATAGTTTGCCCTTAAATGCGTTGCTACTGTTCTGTAAAGACTTAACAATAAGATAAACTAGGCGATGAATTTGTAGCCAACACCTTTAACGGTTTGTATGTAGTCAGCCCCAATCTTTTCGCGTAATTTTCTTACGTGCACATCTATGGTTCTGTCTCCTACCACTATTTCATTTCCCCAAACAGTATCTAAAATAATTTCTCTTCCAAATACTTTCTGTGGTTTTGAAGCCAAGAGTGAGAGCAATTCGAATTCTTTTTTTGGAAGGTGAAGCTTTTTCCCTTTTAAGATTACCAAGTATTGTTCTCTGTCTATGATTAAATCTTCGTTGATTTCTGTGTTTTCTTCCTCCGTAGGCGTCATTCCACCACGTCGCAAAAGGGCATTGATGCGAGAGATGAGTACTTTAGGTTTAACAGGTTTTGAGATGTAGTCATCACCCCCCATGTCTAAACCAGCAATTTGACTATAGTCTTCGTTTCTTGCGGTTAAGAAACAAATTACCACATCGTTGTACGCATTGTTTTTTCGGATGATTTCACAAACTTCCATTCCGTCCATTTCTGGCATCATTACATCCAAAAGGATGAGGTCGGGTTTGCTTTCTTTGAGTTTTTCCAAACCTACTTTTCCATTTTCGGCAGTACTTACTTCAAATCCTTCTTTGATCAAATTGTATTGTATCAATTCTCTGATATCTTCCTCGTCATCTATTATAAGTACCTTCTTCATGCTCATCCTTTTTGCTAATTTAATACAAATCTAATAATAAGTTAAGCTCCATTATTGGAATCTAAAATTGATGATGAATAAAGTGCTGTTGATAAATGGAATGTTAAACTGTTAGCTTTGGATGATTATATGCAAGCATACTACAATATCCGTAGGTGTAAGTGGATTTACCGTGTTAAACACTCTTTGAATGCTACCATTTTACCTAGGTAATTATTTTTAATTTTTTCCTTTTACATCTACAAATCTTGTATATCTTTGTGGCAGTAGTAGTAGGTTAGGTTGATTAGTGTAACGAGAGCTTTGGACGCCCGTCCGATAGCTCTCGTTTTTTTTGTGCCTTGTTTTTTAAGACTCTATTATCTTTGTTTTAATTCAAAAACACATCATGCAAGATATTGCTGAACGCATATTTTCTATTCAAACCCCAGCAGAATTTGAAACTTGTGCCTTGGAGGTATTTAAACATCAATACCAGCACAATAAGGTGTACCGAAAGTTTTGTGATTTATTGGGTAGAACGCATCCTAAAAACATAGAAGAAATTCCGTTTTTACCCATTTCTTTTTTTAAAACGGAAAGGGTAGTATGTGATTATGTACAAACACAAAAGGTTTTTAAAAGTTCAGGTACCACGGGTATGGTGCGTTCGGAACATCATGTTCACGATTTAAGTTTGTACGAAACTTCATTTATGAAGGCCTATACCTCTTTTTTAGGGGACGTTAAAGATCATGTGGTAATTGCCTTATTGCCGAGTTATGTTGCGCAAGGAGAGTCTTCTTTGTTGTATATGGTAGATCATCTCATACAGGCCAGTGGGAATGAATCTTCTGGGTATTTCTTAGACGATATAGCACACTTAGAAAATCATATATCAAAAATTAGAACAGAACAACCCAAGAAAAGGGTAGTACTCTTTGGGGTGAGTTATGCTTTGCTAGATTTTGCAGATCTAAAACCTAATTTAGAAGGTTGTGTGGTAATAGAAACGGGGGGTATGAAAGGTCGCCGAAAGGAGATGCTCAAGGAAGAATTACACGATGTATTGAGCAAAGCATTTAATATTCCTGTCATTTCTTCGGAGTATGGAATGACAGAGTTGCTCTCACAGGCCTATAGCGTTGAAGAGCAAATATTTAAGTCGCCACCCTGGATGGATGTTAGAATTAGAGCGGTGAGTGATGCACTATCGTTTAATAAAAAGGGTAAAACAGGCGGTGTAAATGTGATAGATTTAGCTAATTTGCACAGCTGTAGTTTCATTGCTACACAAGATTTAGGGAAGCGCGTAGAAGGTGGTTTTAAAATCTTAGGTAGATTTGAAAATAGTGATATTAGAGGTTGTAACCTTTTGGTGCAATAATTGATTACAAAACGAAAAATAACATAGAATGAAAAGGGTATTAGGTATAATGATGTTGGTGCTGGTCTTAAGTTCATGTGCCACTAGAGAAGCTTACACAAATGCAATTAGAGATGAATGGAATTTAACAGATGCCTCTAAAATGAAGGGGGTGCAGTTTTATACTTCCGATTATATAGAGCTTGTTCGCCAGAAAAGTGAAGGTGTGAAAACCACAGAGTCTGATGGTTCTTTGGTGAAAAGTGAAAACACAACTTCTGATCGTATTATTATTCCTGCAAGAACCAAATGTGTTTTTGATGGTTACGGAGAAAACGGAGAAATCATTATTCGTTTCGAACCCGGAGCAGGTAGGGTGCTAAGGTTTGCCATGAAGGAAAATACTACCCTAGATAAGTATTACTTTGTAGCCGTATGGAAAAATGGTAAAGGCTTGGTTGAATACGGTAATGAGGAATACGAAGCTACAGCAGCAAGTGCCAGAGCTTACTTAGTAGTGAAGCTTCAAAAATGGAAAAAAGAGAAAAGAAAAGATAGAGTGGTGAGAGGTATGAAAGTATAAGCCGCTTTAAAAGATAGAGAAGTCCCCAATGTGTTGGGGACTTTTTTTATGGAAAATTTTCAAGTTTTATTAGGGCATTGTTACCAAAAAGTAACTTTTAAATTAACTTTAGAAAAAGTCCGACAAGTGAAAGCATAAGTTTTCAATCTTTGCGGCTTTACAGGTAGACTATGGATTTAATCAATAGAGAATTAAGTTGGTTGTCATTTAACCAACGTGTGTTGCAGGAAAGTTTAGATAAATCGGTTCCCTTGGTGGAGCGTATACGCTTTTTAGGAATTTACTCCAACAACATGGATGAGTTTTTCCGTGTGCGTGTAGCTACCATACACAGAATGATTGCTTTGCGTAACCGTAAAGTGGAAGGCTATGAGGGGTCTCCATCTGCACTCTTGGATGAAATTCAAACTACCGTAAAAAGACAACGACGTGTTTTCGAATTGTCTTACGCCCGCATTTTAAAAGAGTTGGGAGAACAAGGCTTTACACAGGTTAATGAAAATACGGTAAGCGAAGAGAACAAAGAATTCTTGCATGAGTATTACCGCAATGAGCTCAAAAGAGATATAGTTCCCATCATTTTAGGAACAAAAAAGAAGTTTCCTCGCTTAAAGGATGATGGAATTTATTTGGCGGTGAAGTTTTGTCAGAACGACAAAGAAAAGCAACACTATGCCTTGATACAAATTCCTTCTTCGCACCCGCGATTTATTACTTTACCTACCACAGAAGGAAAGCAAAATGTAATATTGTTGGATGATGTAATTCGTTTGCACCTAAGCAACATCTTCTCCATCTTTAAATTCGATGAGATCAAAGCTTATACCTTTAAGTTTACCCGTGATGCTGAAATTACTTTGGATGATGATATCTCTATTTCCATGATGGAGAAAATGGAGGAGAGCATCAAGCAACGTAAAAAGGGATCGCCCATACGTTTTGTGTATGATCAAAATATGCCGGGTGACTTACTTAAGTTTTTGTTGAAATCCTTAGGTATAGAAAAGTACGACCATCAAGATTCTGGGAGTCGTTACCACAATTTTAAAGACTTCATGAAATTCCCTGATTTTGGTATCAAGGAATTTACCTATGAGCCTTTGCCACCTTTAGAACATCCTGTGTTAAGAGATTCAAGATCTGTTATTAAAACGGTAATGAAGCAAGATGTTTTGTTGCATTATCCTTACCAGAAGTTTGATTATTTGGTAGACCTGTTGCGAGAAAGTGCCATTGATCCGAAAGTGTTGAGTATAAAAATCAACATCTACAGGGTGGCACCGAGATCTCAGGTGATTAATGCCTTGCGTGTGGCCATACAGAATGGAAAAAGTATTACCGTTGTGGTGGAGCTTCAAGCACGTTTTGATGAAGAAAACAACATGTATTGGGCCAACAAATTAAGAGAGCATGGTGCACGTATTATCTATGGTGTGCCTGGACTTAAAGTTCACTCTAAGCTCATACAAATTACCCGTATGGTTGGGCGTAAAAAGCAATTGGTGGCCCATGTTGGTACAGGGAACTTCCATGGTGGAACTGCAAAGATTTATGGAGATTATGGCTTACTTACCGCAAATCCTTTAATCACCAATGAGGTAGAGAAAGTATTTAACCTTTTGGAAAACAACATAGAAAGAGGTTTGTACCGTAAGCTCTTTGTTTCGCCTTTTAATACGCGTCGTAAATTCATCAATCTCATTAACAGAGAGGTGAAAAATGCCAAGCGTGGATTACCTGCATACATCAATATTAAATTGAACAACCTTGTTGATAAAAAGTTGATACAAAAGCTTTATGATGCGAGTCAGGCAGGAGTAAAGGTGCGACTCATTATCCGTGGAATTTGCTGTATAGTACCTGGTGTAAAAGGGAAGAGTGAAAACATAGAGGCAATTAGTATTGTTGATCGCTACTTGGAACACGTGCGTTATTTTTCTTTCTGTAACAATAACCATCCAGAACATTACCTTTCTTCTGCAGATTGGATGACACGAAACTTAGACAAGCGTATAGAGGTAACAGCTCCTATCTTGGATAAAAGCATACAGCAAGAAGTAGCTGATATTTTTGAAATTCAATGGCGCGACAATCAGAAAGCGAGAATATTGGATAAAACCCAAGCCAATAAGTATAGAGTTGTAGAAGGTGAATTACACCGATCACAATCAGAAATCTATGCGTATTATCAAAATAAATTAGAAAGGGATAAGGAAGTATAATTCTACTTTTTTGCGTAAAATTTTCATGTTAGTTTTTGAGGTATTGCCGAAAAAATATCTTAGTTTAATACCCAAAAGCAACACTTGATTTACGGAGCCATAGATATAGGAACAAACGCTGCCCGACTACTCATTGGTCAGGTAACCAAAATTAACGGTCATTCTTACGTAAAGAAGATCAGCTATACGCGTATTCCCTTGCGTTTGGGGTTAGAAGTTTTCGAAGATGGTATTATCTCTCCTAAAAAGGAAAAGGAGTTTGTAAAAACCATGCAAGCCTTTAAGCTCATTGCCGAAGTTTTTAATGTTGATGGCTTGAGAGCCTGTGCAACCTCTGCTATGCGTGAGGCGAAAAACGGAAGAGAAATCAAGGATCATATAGAGAATGAGGTTGGACTCAAAATAGAAATCATCGGTGGGAAAGAAGAAGCCGATATTATTTTCTCTACTTTCTTTTTATTGAACATAGACAAAGATTCTCCTTTCATTGTAATAGATGTTGGTGGAGGTTCTACAGAAATATCTGTATTCGAGGACGGACAAAAAGTAGCAGGGAAATCTTTCCGTGTAGGTACCATACGTTTGATGAAGCACAAAGAAAGCAGGCAGATATGGAAATCGATGAAAAAGTGGATAGCAGACCACGTAGATGCATCTGTACAACACAAAGTGTTTGCAACAGGAGGTAACATCAACAAAGTACACAAGTTGTTGGGGAAACAACACATGGAACCCATTAAGTACAGAGAGTTGGATGAGTTACACGATAAACTGGCAGCCTTAGATGTAGACCAACGAGCCGAGAAATACCAATTAAAGCCAGATAGAGCCGATGTAATTGTTCCGGCGTGTGAAATCTACTTGTACGCCATGACTTGCCTTAAATCTACAGAAATGTTCGTCCCCAAGATTGGACTTTCCGATGGAATCATACATCAATTACACGCCAAGGCGGAGAAAAAGAAAGCGAAGAAGGGGTAGGGGATTTAAATTCAAGGATTCAAAAATTTAAGAATTTAATGAATTCATTCCTCAGCTCCGCTATAAGATTTGCATTAATAGTACATGATCAACTTTGATAACATATTAGCTGCTCGGTTGAAAAGGAATAACTTTTTGGAGTATGCTGGTGAAAATTTTAGATCGAAAGATTCTAAGTTGTTGAGAAGAATAGGCGAAACTACGGACTTAGAAATATTGTTTGGAGTTGAAAATGATAGCGGTGAAGGTTTTATTTTGACAAGGACCTCAATGTTGATTGTAAGCGACCATTCCGTAGTAAAAAAGATAGCAAATGCAGAATTTAATAGACTAGTACGAGAAGACATTAGACGGAAAGGCGGTAAACAACAACGAGCAGAATATTTGTATTTAGACGAAGTTACAAAGTGTTGGGTGAAAAATCCTGAGTTGATTTCGGCAGTGGGCAATACCGTACTTTTCTTAGAGAATTGTTTAGAGTAAGAAAGGTCTGAAAGTCAATAAAAATATGGAATGTTGGCTTTCTTTTCATCCTAAGAAAAAACATTATGAGAAAACATCTTTTTACTATTCTTTTACTTATGATCACTTATTGGTCTTTAGCATGTTCTTGCGATGGAAGATCGAAGGTTTCTGTAGCCTATAACAGTGCAGATTTAGTAGTCTTAGCCACTGTAGTTGATTCTCAGATTATACACATTTGGTCGGATACTCTTTTTGCAAGAAGTCTGTACAATGATTCACAGAAATCAATGACTTATCGTGAGTTTAAGGAAAGGCATTTTAGCATAAGAATGATTGATTACAGTGTGGAAGTAGACACGCTATTTAAGCAAGATACAATCCATCAAGCATCAAAACTTATAATTCGCACAGGATTGGGAGGGGGAGATTGTGGAGTAGAATTCGAAATTGGAGAAAGCTATTTGATTTATGCCTACAGTGAATCCTCAGTAGTTTATACAGAAGAAAAATTAGGAAGGTCTGAAGAAGAGCTCCAGGGAATATACAATACAAATGACTGTACCCGAACGCATTTGAGGAGATTTAGAAAAGAGGATATTGATGAGATATTAAAAATTAAGAAGTAAGTCATTTGGCTCGTTTTGTGGTATGAGTAATACCATTTTACGTCCATAACTTCTTAATTTTTCCCCAAAAGCTAGATTTATGAGCAGGTAAAGGTTTTGCGTGTTTAACTCTTTCTTCAACTTTATTAAGGTTATCTAAATTTACGGTTCTTCCTTTTGTTTTCAGGATGAAGTCTCTTCTCCAATCATTGACGTTGAAATTATGTCTTTCTTGAAATGAAGAGGTTTCCCAATACATCATAGAAGCATAGTTCTGATCCATTATTAAAGCCCTGTGTTGCTCTCCAATTTCTTCTAATTCTACGATTATCTTTTTGATGATTTTGTAATCATCATTTTCTTTTTTACCTCCAAAATCGAATGTTAACTGATCACGATATTTAATCAACGGATGATTTTCTAATTCTTCAAGGGGTTGTAATGACTTTAACTTACTAATAGCATTTTGGGAAGGATATTGTATTGCCCAATTAGAAAGAATGGAATTGATTATGCATTTTTGAAATTCTAATTCATTGCTTATTCTTTTATATTCAGTTGCGAGTCTGTACCAGTTTTCACTGAGTTCTCCGAAATTTTCAGTACTTCTTTTAAAATATTCGAGTGCTTTTTGAGGGTTGTTTTGTTGTAAGGCTATTTTTCCTTTCTCTAACAAACTTACTGTAAAGTTCTCATCCTTTACTTCCTCATTTCCCCAGTCATAATCATTTAATTTATACCATTCGAAAAATTTATCAAGATTAGAAAATCGAGGTACAATAATAGCCTCGTCATGTTCCATTTCGCAAATGATGGGCTCCTGATCTTCTTTTCCAAATTCCCAATACAATCCGAAACAATCTCCATTCCCTAAGTTTGCTTCCTCAAACATTAAAAACCCATTAGGAGGATAAACTCCAGTTCCGATATTCGAGTCTATAGTAATTTCATTTATTTTTTGTGGTAGTTTCATTATTGAAGAGTTTTTATATGCCGAAGTAAAATAGAACTAAAATTCTTTTGAATTAGGGCAGTTTTCAAAGTTGTATTAAATCATCCAATTAAGTAAAGTTCCCAAACCTACGAATACAGAAATCGCAATCAAGAATATGGTCAACAAGCAACCAAAAGCAACAGTCGTATCTTTAATTTTATCAATACGTGATCTACTTTGGGTTTCATATTCTATAAATTGAATAGGTTCAATGGATTGTATAAAAACGTCACTGTGATCGTCTATCCAATCGATTTTATCATTTATTAGGTAGCAGCGTTCAAGATCTTCCTTTTCTAATCTTAAACCATAATTTTCAGCAGCTTTTAGTAGGTGTATTGCATAGTGGATCAGTCCTTCCTTATTGGCCCTAATATGTGTGTCCGGTAGTATGCCTCCATCTTCATATATCCCAAAGAGAGCATTGCTTTCAGCATATTCTGTTTCGAGTTCTGTGATTATTGATATAAGCTTTTTTTCGTTCAAATTGTAGATTGTTTGGTCCAACCAAAATACTAAAAATCTACTCTATTATTTTTAACTTGTTCACTGTACAATGATTTTTATAGAATTAATCACACTCGTTATCATATTTATTTACAGTATGTTCTTCGCCATTTTCATTATACTGAGTGATAGTTCTAGTTGTCATATCCCATTCTCTCAATACTTTTCCGTTGGAATAATATGATTTGTTTCCCGAGACAATTTCACCATTTTCGAATGTAAAGCTGGTTTTAATTTTGCCATTGTCATAGAATGAAGAGTTCTTGCCCTCCATGTATTGTAGAATTGGGAAATATTCATCTTCTATAAATAGTAGTTCCTTTTCACCATATCTATCTTCAAATTTTATCCAAAATGGAATGTAGAAATTCATAATGCCTTTTTGATTTAT
Source organism: Lishizhenia tianjinensis (assembly GCF_900116425.1). GTDB lineage: Bacteria > Bacteroidota > Bacteroidia > Flavobacteriales_D > Crocinitomicaceae > Lishizhenia > Lishizhenia tianjinensis. The sequence goes on from NZ_FPAS01000002.1 coordinate 489,489, forward strand.
TCTGAAGGCATCGTAATCAATCCAATTGTAGCAAGGAGTAAAACCTGTGACTGTGTCTTTTAAAAGAAAATCGTATTTAATTTGTCCATTTTCATTATACTGTCTGTAATATTCAGAAGGTCTCCCTTTATTAATGACGGTTTCAAGGAATAAATTTTCATCCAAATAGACTTTAAATTGACCCTTAGGAACTCCTTCTTTAAATGTAGTTTGAAATTTCAGTCTTTTAATGGGTTTACTATTCTCATAATATGCTTCATAAAATATCCATAGATCTTCTTTCTTGTTCTTTGTGTAGCTTCCATAAGCTAAAGTGTCCCCATTTGGTGTAAACCAGATTGCATTCCCCTCTAGAATTGAGTTTTGTATATTGAATATGGCAAATGGACGATCTTCCCAAGATGAGGTTGAGTCATTATACTTTGGGAAGTAATTAATAATGTAGGTTCCATTTTTGTCGATGTTATATTCATCTAAATTATCAAGCCCCAAGTTTTTAGGTGAAGGCCGATGAAATAGGTCATTATCATTTGGAGAGCCTATGTGATAGGTTAAAAATTCGACTTGATTATTTTTTGTTTTTTGAAAGGAATCTGATCTCATTCTTTTTATTTCATTGCTGTCTACCGGAATCTTGTAAAAATCTTTATAAATAAAGTACAGAGGGGAGACCGATGATGTTGAAATTGGATTTCCAAAGCAATCGTAATCTGTTATAAATCCCGCGAGAAGTTTATACTTAATACTGTCAAGATTTGTCGTTTGAATTCTTTTGGAAATACTCAATAATTCGTCATATACATCCTTTGTAAAAAGGTCTGTTGAAAGTGTTTTTCGATAATTTTGAATAATAATAGTGTCATTGATTTCTATTAGTTGAGCTGTGTTGTACATGCTAGGTTTGGTCTGTGAAAGAAAACTCAATGTTGACAAGGAAAAAACAGTTGCGACCGCAAAGGAAATAAGTTTATTAATCATATTTTGTTGATTCTATGTTCAATCCATAAATACAAAATCTAAAAAGAGTAACGAAAGTTAATTCTTTATTTATGGTGATATGTCAAAAACACTTATCTATTTAGTCCTTTTTTATCTAGTTCAGAATCACTGTTTTGGTCAATATTATGAAAATTGGGATCCGATAAGTTTGCAACCTTTGGGTGCGGTTTCAGATAGTGGTAAAGTTTATTTCAATGAGACCGGAGATACCATTTTAGTGTTTAATCATGCTCAAAGGTGTTATTGTGGTGAGAAAATAGATTCTAATATTTACATCCGATATAATGATTCTATTTGGAGACAAATGTATGGAGGTAAAAGTTTTGTAAATAGAAAAAGTAGGGAAAGATTAGTTGTTTTCTCATCGTCAATGATTTATCAAAATGACAGCACTTTCATTTATTCCGTTAGAGGTAAGGATAGGTCCACAAACGAAAGGTTTAACATCCATTTGGATTCATTTTCCTTACAACTTTATTCTATACATGTGGAGATTACACAAGGAGATGATATGTTCTCGTTGAAATACGAGAAAAGTGGAACGCGTTGGAAGTTTTTATATGGTTTAAAAAATCAAAAGAAATTAAAAGGGAAGGAAAAGAAATACTTTAAAAATGAATTCCAAATCAACTTAAACCTTGAAGAATTCCCAATTTCCGATAGTTCAATTCAATACTTGCCTGCTAAATCTATTGACTATGGAAAGCAAATAGATGAAGATTTAAAGTATCGCTAACAACGTCTACCCCTTCAGAAATCTAGGCATCTATTTATCGAACCAAAAAAGGGACAAACCCTAAAGTTCATCCCTTTCAATATTTCTAACTTTTAGGTTCTCGAGCTCGAGCGCCGCACTGAGCGTAGCCGAAGTGTCGAGAGACTAAATATCTAACCGTCTAAAAGTCTATTCCACTATTAACAAGTAGTTATTCTTCTTTCCTTTTCCAAGCAATACGTACTTGTCGTTGATCAATTGCTCTTCTGTAATTACGAAGTCTTCTTGCACTTTCGCTTTGTTTACAGCAATGGCGTTTCCTTTCAATTCTCTACGTGCTTCTCCGTTTGATTTCAAGAAGTTGGTTTCGCTCCCTAATGCGTTCACGATACTCAAACCTTCTTTTACGATATCACGAGAAACTGTAGCCGATGGAATTCCATCAAATACGGCCAAAAATGCTTTTTCATCCAAGCTTCTCAAATCTTCTTCAGATGATTTTCCGAATAAAATTTTAGTCGCTGCTTTGGCTACAACCAAATCTTCTGCACTGTGTACGCGTGTTGTTAACTCGTCTGCAATGGCATTTTGTAAAATACGCTTGTGTGGAGCTTCGTTGTGCGCTGCTTCCAATGCTTCTATTTCTTCTCTTGTTTTGAAGGTGTAGAAACGAATCAATTTCTTGGCGTCTTCGTCTGTAGCATTTAACCAGAATTGGTAGAATTGGTAAGGCGTCGTTTTTTCTGGATCTAACCAAATTGTACCACTTTCTGTTTTACCAAACTTTCCTCCGTCTGCTTTTGTAAGTAACGGACAAGTAAAGGCAAAAGCAGATTTACCTAACATTCTACGCATTAATTCTGTTCCAGTAGTGATATTTCCCCACTGATCAGAACCACCCATTTGCAACATACAGTTGTATGTCTTGTTTAAGTGTACAAAGTCATGACCTTGGATCAACTGATAGGAGAATTCTGTAAACGACAAACCAGTTTCTACACGTTTCTTTACAGAGTCTTTCGAGCTCATGTAATTGATGGTAATGTGTTTACCTACATCTCTAATGAATTCAATGAAAGAAAACTCCTTCATCCAATCGTAGTTGTTCACCAAAAGGGCCGCGTTTTCTGCGTTCGTATCGAAATCCAAAAACTTCTTCAGCTGTGCAGTTTGACCTGCAATATTTTTTGCCAAAGTTGCTTCGTCCAATAAGTTACGCTCATCCGATTTCCCAGATGGATCTCCAACCATACCAGTAGCTCCACCTACTAAAGCGATAGGTCTGTGCCCAGCTCTTTGTAAGTGCATTAATAAAGTAATGGGTAACAAATTACCAACGTGTAAAGAATCAGCTGTCGGATCAAACCCCACATAACCAGTAGTCATTTCTTTCTCTAGTTGTTCTTGGGTTCCGGGCATGATATCCTGTACCATACCTCTCCATTCTAATTCATCTTTAATAAAATTTGTTGGCATCTTTATCTGTTTTGCTACAAAAATAAAGGGATTTTTAAAATTGAGAAGTCAAATAGGAGAATTCAAAATTTAATTCCTTATAAAATTGTTTTTCGCGACTTATTGCACATACACAGAATCCGTCAAAGCTTCCATGAACTTTACCAAATCTGCTTTCTCTTTCTGGGTTAAATTCAATTTGTCTGTGGGTAGTGTTTGGTGAGGAATATCTAATCCTAACCCTGCTCCTCCACCTTCATTGTAGAAGTCAACCACCTTTTCTAAACTGGTAATTGAACCGTTGTGCATGTAAGGAAAACTGATGCTAACATTTCTAATTGTTGGAGTTTTAAAGGAATTGGCGTAAAACTCGTAGCCTTCTTTTAATATCCCATTGGCGGCTCTTCCTGCATCTTCATCTAAAACGGGGTTTTCAAAATTCTCATCCTTTAATACACCCAATACTTCTGATTCTGAATCTTTGAAATAGGGCGGAACTAAACCCGAAAAAGTAGGCGGGAAGTGACAGGTAGCACATTGAGCTTTTCCCATGAATAAGTTAAAACCATTGATTACATCTTGGCTTATTGTGACTTCAGGATCAGAGATGGCTCTGTCAAACTCAGAATCGAATGTTGGTAAGGATGCTAAATAGCTTTTGATCACCGTGTACAAGGTAGTTATAGAAACCGGATGATCTTCTTCTGGGAAACACTGCTTAAACAAGCTTGGGTAAGTGGGGTGATTGACTAATTTTTCTGTAATCTCTAAGGGCGTTGAATTAAACTCAAGTGGACTCGTAAAGACATGTTCCATCTGATTTTTTAATTCCTGCGCGCGCATGTCGTGGAAATACTGTGTGGCGTATATAGAGTAGTTCAATGAAGGACTATTTCTTTTCAAGGTATCTTTCATGAAATTCAAACTTTTGGCCACTTGATCTGTAAAGGCCTTGTCTTTGTTGTGGCAAGAAGCACAGGAAAGATCACCGTTTTGAGAAAGTAACTTATCGTTGAACAATTGTTTTCCCAAGTCAATTTTATCTTGTTCTAACGCGGAGGGTGCTACATGTAAAAAGTAGCTTTTATTTAAAAATTGAGGTGAGAAGATGTTGGTGAATTTGCTGTTATAGGCCAGCGGATTCATGTGCATTTCTTCTTCACTCTCTATGTTATTTTCTATTCTAAAAGCTTCCATCTTCCCGAAGGCTGGAAGCAAAACTTCTTTGTAGTAGGCAAATCTGTTGAATTCATCAAAAGAACTATACTCCGTGTTTTCTAAGTGGGCAACAAGCTCTTTTAAATGTTCACTTTGGTAACGGATGTTGATTTGATTAAAGGCGGTAATTAATGAAGTATTGACACTTTTTAAATCAGTAATGGCATGCATACTACCAGGAGTGTCAAAACCTGTTATACCCATGGTGAATGACCGAATCATTTCCAGTTTTAAAGCCACGAGCATTTGCGCCTCGCTCAACTTTATGGATTGTAATCTTTTCTGAAAGAAGGAGAGTTCTCTTCCTAATTTCAGTATGATTTCACTGATTTCTTCTTTGTTGATGGTGTCTGAGAAAAGGCTTTCATCCAGCACTTGAAAACCACCGGGAGCGTGTATTTCTTTTTGGGCAACGCCTTTTAATGGTTTCAATAAAGGAGATTCATTGATGCGTGTTTCGTAGAGTTCTGCATCAACGTAGGCTATGAGGTATTCTGCTTCTTTAAACAGTTTTCGAACTACGAAATACTGTTGAATTAACTCTTCTTTCGTAAGGTCTTTTAACTGTGTTTGCAAAGAATTCATTTCTGTATTGAGTTGACTCATCGTATGCACGAAGTTTACTTGTACAGGATGGACACTCTGTTTTTTATCGTAAAAGGCCAAGCTGAGGATGACAGCGGTTAAGAGAAAAAAAAGCGTTTTGTTCATGTTGTATTAAATTGAAAAATGGCAAAGGAGACCTAAATGCTCCTTTGCCATGAGAGATGTTGAAGTGTTTGCTTACTTCGTTACTATAATTTTTTGCGTAGTTCCTGCGTCGTTTTGTACGTAGTAAATACCTGCAGGTAATTCGCTAACATCAATTTGTTGTACGTTTCTGTATACACGCATTCTCTGACCTTGAGCGTTGTACAATGCAAAGTCACCCGCTACCTTAAAGTTTAAAGTTTGAGAAACTGGATTTGGGTAAACATCAAACTTCGCTTTGTTCTCTTCCATTTCCTCTAAGCTAGCAGTTAACTGATCCCATCCTGTGATAGCGTAAGTTAACGAGTGGTTGTAAGGGAAAGGGTTCGTAGTTGCTGGGTGCTGAGAGTTAACAAAGATCGTTTTACCATCTTTAGACGCAACAGCTCCTGTAATTTCAGCTCCTTCTGGAACAACAGAGATACGGATCAAATCACTTACATCTGGTGTAGTATCTTCCATATCGAATAAGTATAATTCACATGTTCTGTTAGAAATTCCATTTGGTACTCTACCGTGAGATGTACCGTTTAAGTCCTCACAAATTAACATGTAAGATTTACCATTTACATGTAAGAAGTTTAATCCATCAGGGTTAGATAAGTGTACGCTTGGGTAAGCTGATTGATCTGGAGAGTTAGCAAAGTAAGGTCCAGCTTCAATGAAAACTGACATTTCGTTGTTTGTTGGATCGAATTGTAATACTCTACCGTAGTAATCCCAGTAATCTGGCGCATCTGGTGTAGTACCTTGTCCATTTGTAGCTCTGTTTACGTGGTGAGCAGCAAATGTACCACCTGCATTGTGTGCTCCTGACCAAGCTCCTGCTGGGTTATCTCTACCTGTTTCTGTGATGTATACCAAACCTGTGTTAGGGTCTTGTGCTACCCACTCCAAACGGTTGTACATTGTTGCACCTGCAGCAATCGCTAAATCGCTTAAGTTTAACATGTTGTCAAGGTTAGAGTTGTCTATCTCTATCCATGGGTTAGCTGCATCTTCTTTAAAAACATAAGTGTTACCTGATGTGAAGTCACCCGCAACATCAGCAACGAACTTTGTAAAGAAAGCCGGTGTAGCATCTTGAGCCAAGTAAACTGTTTTATTGTCTGGCATTACTGTACCACCTTCAAAAGGTTGTCTACCCCAGTTGTATTGCTTACGAATAGCTCTAGCCTCACGCGGATCTATCTCCGTCATGTAGTTTAAGTTCTGGTATTTTTTAATGGTTTGACCATTGTATCCAGGAAATCCTGCGTCTGAAATTTGACCGTTGGCAGTACCAGTTCCAATCGTGAAATCAGAGGTGTCTCTGTTTGCAATACCTTCATTTGAACTTTGCCACCATTCTTCAGCTGTCCAAATTCTACCGTCAACGATAGATGAAATACCACCACAGTTCATACCTGTTTCTCCTGTGTAGTTTACGAAGTCAACATTGAAGAATTTACCACTTCTTCCGTCAGACAAAGTTTGGTTAACTACCTGAATACTGTCTGTATTTGCATCTCTTCTAATGGCAAAAACAGTCATTCCTCCACCGTCACCTAATTTGTCATCACTTTCAATTCTTTCGTGGTTAACAGATAACCATCCTAAGTAGTTTCCAGTTGGATCAGGAGTAAATCCTATAAAGTCATTCCAAGATTTAGACAAAGCCATGCCTGCCGCATTTCCGTACGTAGCTGTTGTTGCTACAGAATCATAACCTCCAATAAAGATCACCTGAGAGCTTAAAGGAGATGCGGGCATTACCACGGTTGTATTTGTGAAACTTGGGTCAATTTCTGGGTCAAAGTTGAACTGCGCGCTTGCTGCGTATGCATTCAAACCTAAGGCCGCTAAGAGTAAAGTCTTTTTCATTATTTGGTTTTTTAAGAATAATGTTTGGGCAAAGGTCTTTATATGATCCTGAAATAATTTCAAGCCAGGTTTATAGCTTTATTAAATGTCTATAAAGTATGTTAAGTCAATTCTAAGAAAATAGATTTTTGAGTGCTGTATCTACGTAATTCTTGATTGGAGTTAAGTAGAAAATTAAGGTGAGAGTTAGGTTAATAGTAAGTTAACGAAGGGAGGAGTTTCTTTGCTTGCCTTGATTCAAGCAATATTTAACAATTGATAGAATATCTTTTGTAGAAGTTAAGGATTTCTGACTTACATTTGATGTAGCCACCAGCATAGTGTTGAGGCTTAACTAAATAACCATTTATTATGATTAAAAATTTACTGCTATTCGGAGCTGTGAGCTTCTCATTAACTGCCACTGCTCAGGATTACAATTTGAGTGTAAGTTCACAGAATTATACAGATTTAACCGGTGAAATAAGTTTAACGCATGGACAGGTTTGGGACGACCCCTTTGATACCATTCCCATAGGTTTTGATTTTGATTTTTTTTCGAGAACGCTAGATACCCTATATCTATCTGATTTTGGTTTGGGAGGAATGTTGCTCGATAAGGCTGATGATGGCGTGAACCCCATGGGAGACGTTGCAGTATTTCTTCCTTATGGAACGGATATTATAGATAGAGGAGATTTTACAGGAAGTTCTGAATCTGAAATTTCTTATAAGGTAGAGGGTGCTGTTGGAAACAGAATAACCAAAATCCAATGGAAAAATGTTGGGTTTTACAGCGGTCCCTATGCAGATTACACAAATTTTCAGTTATGGCTTCATGAGGCAGATGGAACTTTTGCCATTCATTTTGGACCGACTTCGGTTTCTCAACCTATGAATAGTTATGAAGGCGAAACAGGAACAGCCATAGCTTTTGTTCCTCTTATGGAATTTGATTCAGAAGTTATTTCGGAAGATGGTTTTTACCTTTCGGGAGATCCTGCATCACCTACTATGGAAGTTATGAGTACAGGAGATGTTATTGAGTATTTAAACGGTACAATAGACGATGGTACGGTTTATACTTTTTCAAGATCAGACGCTTCTGTTACTGATGTAAATGAAAAAGGTTTGGCCTTTAAAATTGCTCCAAACCCATCGCAAGATTTCTTACAAATTTCTTTGAAAGAGGAGGTTGAAACGGAATCTATTGCTATCGTTGATCTTCAGGGGAAGGTTGTGTTAAGTGATTTAACTATTAACCAGAAAATTGATGTAAGCACTTTAGAAGCTGGAGTGTACATGGTACAAATTCAAACCGCTGACGGGTTATCTACCCAAAAGTTTATAAAGAAATAGTAGAATTATTTGTTGAAGAAAAGGTCGGGGTAACTCGACCTTTTTTATGTTCAAAGTATACGTTATCACTTTGTCGGTTTTCGAGACCTCTCCTTCCTCGAACCTGAAAACAGTTTTGAGCAAGAGTAATGAGCAAGATGTTTAGACTTGATTATAACCACAAAGTAAGCGGAGGTTTGCACAAAGGACACGGAGTAAGGATTTTGTTTGGATGGAGAACGGGAGTATGGTTTAATAAAGTCTCCTCATGTTAAATCATTGAATTGTTGAATTTTTGAATCATTGAATCATTGAATCCCTGGATGTCGGTTTTCGAGATTTCTCCTTCCTCGAACCTCAAAACAGTTTTGAGCAAGAGTAATGAGCAAGGTGTTTAGACTTAATTATAAGCACAAAGGACACGGAGTAAGGTTTTTGTTTGGATGGAGAACTGGAGTATGGTTGAATAAAGTCTCCTTATGTTAAATCATCAAATCCCTCAAATCTTTGAATTGTTGAATCTTTGAATTGTTGAATTGTTGAATCCCTGGAGTCGGCCTTCGAGACTTCTCGTTCTGACGTCGACTATAAATACCACAATACAGGCCATAATCAAAGTTCTCAGACATTGTTGTCAAAGAATCTAAATATCCAAAAGTCTTACCGTCTCACCGTCTATAAACCCATTCTAGCTATCTAGAAATCTAGTTATCTAGCCATCTAAATAAAAAAAGGGACAAACAATAAATGTTCATCCCTTTTCAATATCAATGCTTTTAACAGTTTATATCCCCTTTATTATAGGAGGTTCTCGATCGGAATCGAGAGACTAAGCGTCTAAAAATCTAAATGTCTAACTATGCCGTAGCCATATCCACCGCTTCTACGCGAATGATTTCTGGAGCTACTTTCTTTACGGCTTCTTCTAAACCTGCTTTCAAAGTCATAGGACTCATAGAGCATTCAGAACATGCACCCAACAATTTAACTTGAGCTACACCTTCATCAGTAATGTTTACCAATTCCATGTCTCCACCATCAGCTTCTAAGAAAGGTCTTAGATCTTCTAATGCAGCATTAATTTTTTTGGTAATTTCTTCTTTATTCAAGGCCATAATTATGCTTTTTCAGCAACCTTAGCTGCTTTTTTAGTTTCAACTTCTACCACAAATTTACGAACTAATTCGTCAAAGGCATTTGCAGTCGGTGTGTTTTCTTGGAATACTGCCGGTCTACCCACGTCTCCAGATTCTCTTACACTCTGTACTAATGGAATGTGACCCAAGAAAGTTTCGTTCATTCCTTCTGCCAAATTCTTCGCTCCATCTCTACCGAAAATGTAGTATTTGTTCTCAGGTAATTCTGCAGGTGTAAACCATGCCATGTTTTCAATTAAACCAACAACAGGAACTTTGATTCCGTCTAGTTTAAACATGTTCACTCCCTTACGCGCATCTGCCAAAGCCACTTCTTGTGGAGTTGAAACAATTACAGCTCCATCCAATGGAACAGTTTGTACCAATGATAAGTGAATGTCTCCTGTTCCTGGAGGTAAGTCGATTAACAAGTAATCCAATTCTCCCCAGTAAGTATCTGTAAACAATTGCGTTAATGCTTTAGAAGCCATAGGACCTCTCCAAACTACCGCATTGTCTTGCTCAGTAAAGAAACCGATAGACATAATTTGTATACCGTAGCTCATTACAGGAACCATCTTCTTTTCACCCTCCACTTCTATCATGGTAGGTCTTTCTCCAACTACGTCAAACATGGTTGGCATAGATGGACCGTAGATGTCAGCATCCACAATACCAACTTTGTAACCTGCCTTGGTTAATCCACCTGCAAGGTTAGCTGTAACTGTAGATTTTCCTACTCCACCTTTACCAGAGGCAACGGCTACAATGTTTTTCACTTCAGGTAAGATTCTTCTGCGCGTTGCAGTTTCAGCAGTACTCATACCTTTTACAGTACATTCTACCTCTATATTTTTTCCTAATACTCTTTCCAATGCAAACTCAACTGCTTCTTCCATACGCTTTCTAGCGTGTAGAGCAGGGTTGGTAACATTAACGGTAAGTGAAATTGTGTTTCCCTCTATTACTAAGTCTTCTACTAAGTTCTGAGAAACGATATCCTTCTTTAAATCAGGTTCTAAAACATTGCCCAAGGCCTCTAATACCTTGTCTCTTGTAATTGCCATAGCTATTCTTTACGTCCCGCAAAAATAAGGCTAATACTTTAAGATGTAAAGGATAAAGTGGGGAATGTTTAATGGGTGACTAAGAATGGGAGGTAGGAGGGTGAAAAGCGAGTTCAGATATGTATAGAATGAACTTTTTTTTGAATGTTTTTCTTAGATATATACTGGCTATATTCTTTAATTTGGAAGTCTAAAATAAACCATCATGAAAAAATCATTAATGCTTTTAACACTCTTTGTTTGCACTGCAGTTTTTAGTCAGAATACAAACAAACACAGTGTAAGTCTATTTACAGGAATCATACAGAACTATGCTGATGGAACCCTTCCGTTTAATACAAAATCACTTTATCCAGGTAATGGCGTGTTCAATGGTTTACTGAACAATTCCATAGGTGTGTCCTATAAAAATTATAGTTCCAAAGGGTACTGGTGGTCTGGTTCTGTACAATATTTAAACGAATGGAGTTATATTGAAAGGTTAAAGTCAGAACGACCAATTATCAACAGGCTTCACCTTACCACTGCGATGAATTTGGGTAAAACCAAAGTATTAAATGAACACTTTAGTATAGATTACGGAATGGGATTGTTGTATAGATATGCCGAAGAAGAGGTGTTAACACCTACTACGAACAATTATTTTTTAGGGGAAGACATTTTACTTCACAGTACAGGTGTTAACCTTCAGTGTGCTTTAAATTATAAACTTGGAGATCATATAAATTTGTTCACAGGTCTGAACGCTAGGGCTTATCTTTTTGGAGTTGAGCAAGGGGAGACTGAGTTTCTACCTTTGAGTAGGAAGGTAAGTGAAGGGGAGACCCTTAATTTTAGTCTCGACTTAGGTTTATCTTTTACTTTTTAATGATTTCTAGGCCCTTTCCTTATCCCCAAACAATTTGGGGAGGGTCGCGCTTTTCATCCTACGCTTCGGTAGTCAACTAAAAAAGCTGGGTGCTTTCTGTGGCTTCTTTGGTCGCCCCAAAAGCATTGGCTTTTCAAAGTTTCCTCCCTGCAGGGTATCCTTACAATCGCTAAGGGAATTTTATTTGGTGGTTACCAAAGTATCTTCTTTCTGTGTCGTGTTGTTTTCAATTGAAAATGAGCGCATGTTCAATGAATCAGAAATTTTGGTGTAGATATCATTCAATACCTCTTGCTCTCTACTGTAGTAGGTAAAAGAGGTGTTGAAACGTGCGCTGTCTAGGTTGTACTTGGCAAATATGTCCTGACCTTCGCGCTTTAAAATTTTGTAGTAGTTGGGTAAACTTCTGTACTTGTTTTGTACATAACCTTCTAACACGAGAAGGTCTTGCAAAACATACTGAAAAGTGTCTTGCGGTATTAAATCATAAGGCCTAGGGTTTTCTTCCAAATTGTTTTGGCAAGCCGTAAAAATGAAAGAAAACCCTATAAGAAATAGCCCTAATTTTTTCATGTCTATCTATCGAAAGTAATACGTTGACCATTACCAACTTCAACAATAGCGTTGTTGTGGTAAACTGTTTTTCCGTTTACAATAGTTCTATCAATTACGTGAGAGAATTTAGTTCCTTCGAAAGGAGACCATCCACACTTGTACAATAAGCTTTCTCTAGTAACGGTTTGGTCTTGCTTAGGATCTACGATTACGATATCGGCAAAGTAACCTTCTCTTAAGTATCCTCTTTCTTTTACTTGGAAACAATCTGCAGGCGCGTGAGCCATTTTCTCAACCACTCTTTCTAAAGGAATAATTCCTTCTTTAGATTTCTCCAACATGGCCAATAAAGCGTGCTGTACTAACGGACCACCAGAAGGTGCGTTAAAGTAAGTGTTTGCTTTTTCTTCCAAAGTATGAGGAGCGTGATCTGTAGCAACAATGTCAATTCTGTTGTCTAACAAAGCTTTCCAAATCTGGTCTCTATCAACCGCAGTTTTTACCGCTGGGTTCCACTTAATGAAAGTACCTTTTTCGTCGTAGAATTCATCTGTAAACCACAAGTGGTGTACACAAGCTTCAGCTGTAATTCTTTTCTCTTTTAAAGGAATATCATTTCTGAATAATTCAGTTTCTTTTCCTGTAGAAATATGTAAAATGTGTAAACGTGTATCGAATTTTTTAGCCAATTCTACCGCTTTACTAGAAGATAAGTAACAAGCTTCTTCACTTCTAATTTCTGGGTGGTATTTAATTGGCATGTCTTCACCGTATTTTTCACGGTAAATTTCTGTGTTTCTACGTATAGTTGCTTCGTCTTCACAGTGCGTAGCAATTAACATAGGAACTTCAGAGAAGATTTTTTCCAAGGTTGCTGTTTCATCTACCAACATATTACCTGTACTCGACCCCATGAAAACTTTTACACCACATACGTTGTGAGGATCTGTTTGTAAAACATGTTCTATGTTGTCGTTAGAAGCTCCCATAAAGAAGCTGTAGTTAGCAATACTTGTATTAGCTGCAATGTCGTATTTGTCTTGCAACAATTGCTGCGTTAAAGCATTAGGAACCGTATTTGGCATTTCCATGAAGGTAGTAATACCACCTGCAACAGCAGCTCTACTCTCTGTACCTATGTTGGCTTTGTGCGTTAAACCTGGCTCTCTAAAGTGAACTTGATCATCTATACATCCTGGAAGTACATATTTTCCATCAGCATTAATTTCTTCTGCATTGGCTTCAGAAATGTTTGCCGCGATTTTGGTAATTCTACCGTCCTCTATAAGTATGTCTAAATGTTCCTTTTTTCCTTCGTTTATTACTAAACCTCCTTTGATAACTGTTTTCATATGTACTTCTTTTGTATGTATAGTGGTATAGAAAGGTGTTCAACCTTGTTTACCTCGGCAAAGGTAAGTCTCAAACCAAGGATATCCCAGAAATGAACTTATAATTTTAATCCACGCATTTTCCAAACACCAAAAAGTGCTTCTTTGAAAATACCAGAACTCATTTTAGATTCTCCGTAAAGTCTATCCACAAAAGTGATAGGAACTTCTACGATTTTAAATTTGTGTCTTTTCACCGCATACTTCATACAGATTTGAAAAGCGTATCCTCTAAAGGTAATAGCATCGAAGTTTACGGCTTGCAAAGCTTCTTTGGCGTAACATTTAAATCCTGCAGTGGTGTCTTTTATTCCTATCCACAAAATCATCCTTACATAAATAGAAGCGAAATAAGACATTAAAACTCTGTCCCAAGGCCAGTTGCTTACTTTTCCTCCTTTGCAGTAACGAGATCCTATGGCTAATCCAGCGTTCTTCTCCTTACATGCCGTGTAAAGGCGAATCAAATCATCTGGGTTGTGAGAGAAGTCACAGTCCATTTCAAAAATGTAGTCGTAGTTTCTTTGTAAAGACCATTTAAAGCCATGGATGTAAGCTGTTCCCAATCCCAGTTTTCCTTCCCTTTGTTCAAGGTGGAGTTGAGTGGGGAATTCTTTTTGCAGTTCTTTAACGCGTTTTGCCGTCCCATCGGGTGAATTATCGTCGATAATTAACAGGTGAAATTCTTTTTCTAAAGAGAAAACTTTACGTACCATTTTCTCTATGTTCTCGATTTCGTTATATGTGGGGATGATTACTACGCTGTCTGACACTGCATTATTTTTTTAGTGTTGCTAATATAATGGAATTATTGAAGAAAGAAAACCTGTGTATTTGCTTTGTGATTTATTAACGAAGGTGCGGTAAATAGGGAGGAGAGGTGGAGGCAAGGAATTAATTTTCTTCTCCTGAGAAAAGGTCGTTGATTACTTCGTAAATTAAGTTTTGCTCGTAGCCCTTACTGTGCAGGTAACGCATCACTTTTGCGCGTTGTTGCCATTGATTTTCAGAGCTTTTGAGGCTGGCTTTTTTGCGTTCAGCTAATTGAACAAGTGTAGAAAAGTAAACTTCGGGTTCTATGATGGCCATTCCTTTTTTTATGGTATATTCAGAAACGCGTTTTTGTTTAAGGTGTTGCTTGATTTTGTTGCGCCCCCATTTTTTGATGTTGAATTTACCTGAAACAAAACTTTCGGCAAAACGTTCTTCGTCTAAAAAACGATTGCTTATTAAGTCAGCGATGAGCACATTTCTGTCTTCCTCATCTAATCCCCAAGAAAATAATTTGTTTTCAACCTCAGAATGGCAGCGGTCTTGATAGGCGCAGTAGGCTTCGATTTTTTGCTTAGCCTCTAAAAGCGAGTATTTGCACTCCGACTTCATGTCAGAGTGCAATTTCCTCATTTTTTTTGTTGACAAAAGAGTACTGCATAAAATGGTTGGCTGTAATTCCTCTTACAGGAATCCACTTTTTATATTTGAAGAACCATTTCAATTGCTTACTGATTAGTCCACGCTTGAAGTAAGCTTCTATATAAGGGTGAACTAATAACGTAATATCAGTTTCTTTTTTGTCTTGGATTAAGAAATCCAAATTCGTTTCAATTTCTTCGGTGAAGAGTATACTTGCTGTAACCTCTCCTGTACCGTTACATGCCGGACAAGTTTCATTGGTATTGATGTCAGTTTCCGGTCTTGTGCGTTGTCTTGTTATCTCAATAACCCCAAAACGCGATGGAGGAAGGATGTTGTGTTTTGCGCGGTCCGGTTTCATGAATTCCTTCATTTTCTCGTACAACGCTCTGTTGTTTTCCTTCTCGTGCATGTCTATAAAATCAACAGCTACGATACCACCCATGTCACGCAATTGCAATACTCTTGCTAATTCTTCAGCCGCCTCAATGTTGGTAGCTAAAGCATTGCTTTCCTGATTGTCTGCGCCCTTTCTGTTACCACTATTCACGTCAACAACGTGCATAGCTTCTGTGTGTTCAATAATTAAGTATCCACCACTAGGTAATGGAACCTTCTTACCAAACAAAGCTTTAATTTGGCGGTTAATGCCAAACTTTTCGAAAATTTCTAATTTTCCGTTGTAATGCTTTAAAATTTTCTCTCTTCCAGGAGCTATACTTTCTATGTAATCGCTCATTTCTTCAAGAAGCTGTTCGTCGTTTACATGTATGTTTGTAAAACTACTGTTGAGAAGGTCTCTTAATAAACCAGATGCTTTTCCAATTTCACCTAAAACGCGTTTGGGTGGTGTGGATTGTTGCAAATTCTGGTGCATTATTTTCCACTTCTCTAAGAGATTTTTTAAGTCATTATCTAGTTGCTCGACCTTTTTATTTTCTGCTACAGTTCTGATAATAACCCCGAAATTTTTCGGTTTAATATCGCGCATTATGTCTCTCAATCGATCGCGTTCTTTGTGATCTTTGATCTTTTGTGAGATGCTCACTTTTTCAGAAAAGGGTACTAAAACCAAAAATCTTCCCGCCAAAGTTACCTCGGCGCTAAGACGCGGTCCTTTACTTGAAATAGGCTCTTTTGCTACTTGTACCAATATAGGTTGAGTAGAAGAAACTATGTCTGTAATCTTCCCGTCTTTAGGAATGTCTTCTTCTGACTTAAAATAAAGAAGGTCGGCCACGTTCTGCTTGCTTTGCAAGGTTTGTCGTGTAAACTTATCGAGTGATCTAAATTGTGGACCCAGGTCTAAATAGTGCAAAAACGCATCTTTTTCGTACCCAACATCAACAAAACAGGCATTCAAACTCGGAACAACCTTTCTAACTTTCCCCAGGTAGATATCACCTACAGAAAATTCAGTTTGCCCTTGTTCTTCATGCAACTCAATCAGCTTTCCATCCTTTAACAAAGCAATCCAAACTCCATTTGGTCTGGAGTCGATTACTAATTCGTAATTCACGGAAGCCGTTTTAAAATGTGAATAAATACAAATGACTTAGCGATACGAAATCACTAAGTCAATTTGCTAATAACTCTAAAATGTCAGAAGATTATTTTTTCTTCTTGTGACGGTTTTTTCTAAGTCTTTTCTTTCTCTTGTGAGTAGACATCTTATGTCTTTTTCTTTTCTTACCACTTGGCATAACTCTATGTATTAAATGTTAGTATTCTTATTAAAAAATCATCTTCCGCACGGGGCGAAAAAACTCCCGTTCTTCCAAACGGGAGTGCAAAGGTATAAAATATTTAGTAAAATATCCGAATAAGGGATTATTTTACAGCAACTTTAGTTTTTACTTCTTCAACGAAAGTCTTTGCAGGCTTAAATGAAGGTATGTTGTGCGCAGGAATTATGATTGTTGTGTTCTTAGAAATGTTTCTACCCGTTTTCTCAGCTCTTTCTTTCACAACAAAGCTACCGAAACCTCTTAAATATACGTTCTCTCCCTTAGTTAAAGACGATTTGATAGATGCCATAAAAGCCTCTACTGCCTTTTGTGCTTCAACTCTCTCTAATCCTGTTTCCTCAGAAATTTCAGCAATAATGTCTGCTTTAGTCATTTTTGTAATTTTTATTATTTATAACAACAATGTGATTTTCAGGCGCAAAAGTAATTAGCTTTAATGGTTTACCTTTGCTTTTTCTCAAAAAAAATTAAAAAAAAATTAATCTATGTCAGATTTCGGTCGTCAAATTATCGATTGGTACAAAGAAAATAAACGTGTATTACCTTGGCGTTCAACGCAAGAGCCTTACCGTATTTGGCTTTCAGAAATTATACTGCAACAAACCCGAGTAGCACAAGGTTTGAGTTACTATGAACGATTTGTTAAGGAATTTCCGCAGGTAGAAGATTTGGCGAATGCTTCCGAACAGGAAGTTTTGAAACTTTGGCAGGGCTTGGGCTATTATAGTAGAGCAAGAAATTTACATTTTGCCGCCAAACAAGTAGTGGAAGATTTTGGTGGAGTTTTTCCTCGCGACTATAAAAGCATCAAAAGTTTAAAGGGAGTAGGTGATTATACAGCTGCGGCCATTGCCTCCTTCGCCTTTCATTTACCCCATCCTGTTGTAGATGGAAATGTGTATAGGTTATTATCGCGCTATTTTAATGATGATACGCCTATAGATACTACTCAAGGTAAAAAGCAATTTCAAGCCTATGCGGATGAATTAATGCTAACAGATGAAATCGCTGATTTTAATCAGGCCATGATGGAAATGGGAGCCATCGTTTGTACACCAAAAAATCCAAGCTGTGAAACCTGTCCTTTACAAAATTCTTGTAGTGCTTTAAAAGAGGGTTCGCAATTGGAGCTTCCCATCAAGGCTAAAAAAGTAAAAGTACAGGATAGATTTTTACATTATATAGTAGTTGATGCTAATGGGTATTACCTCCAGCAAAGAGATGATAAAGGGATATGGCGAAATATGTTTGAGTTTCCTTTAATTGAGTCGCAAAAAGAAGAAGAGGATATAAGTGTTTTGGCAAAGAAGGAAGGTTTTGAGATTTTAGGTTCACCGCTTTATGAAACTAAACACATATTGAGTCACCAAAAACTACACGTTAAGTTTTGGAAGGCAAAGGCAGATGAAGCCGTTTTGGAAAAATATATACAGGTAGATCATTTAGAAGACCACGCCATACCTAGAGTGATAGATAGGTTTTTAGAAGAGATGATGGAGAAGGTCTAAAGTGTATAGAGATAGGGGCTGTTATATTTTTGCCTCCTGCTATTTACTTTATACTATCTTTGTTTTACATTTGTTATTATGGCTGGAAGCGTAAATAAAGTTATTTTGATAGGGAATCTAGGAAGAGATCCCGAAGTAAGAATGTTAGATAATAATGTGAAATTGTGTAGGTTCTCTATCGCAACTTCTGAATCTTATACAGATAGAAATACAGGAGAAAGAAGAGATAATACAGAGTGGCACAATGTAGTAGTTTGGAGAGGTTTGGCCGATGTTGCTGAAAAGTACTTGAAAAAAGGAAATAAGGTATACATAGAGGGTAAACTTAGAACTAGAAACTGGCAAGATGAAAATAACCAAACGCGTTACGCTACAGAGATAGTTGCTGATAATATGACCATGTTGACTTCTAGAGCAGAAGCACAATCTATGCAACAAAACGCTCCTTCACCTGCACCTTATAATAACGCAGGTACACCACAACAACCAACAGAAAGGTTGGCTAATGATTTAATTGACGATCAGGACGACGATTTACCATTCTAGAATCTATGGATATTGAACCCGCCAGTTGTTTTCTTGCGATATTAAACGTTGATATTGAGCTTGGGATAAGTTTTGTTATCCTTGCTGTTTTATTGCTTTTATCGGCCATGGTCTCAGGATCGGAAGTGGCCTTTTTCTCTTTAGGTCCAACCGAAAAAGAAGAACTGAAAACAGGCAAGAGTAAGTCCGCAGAAACTACAATTGCTTTAATTAATGATCCCAAAGAGTTGTTGGCAACCATATTGATTGCAAATAACTTTATTAATGTGGGTATCGTTATTTTGTCGAGCTACGTATTCGGACAAATTTACCCAGAAGATTATGGTATTCCTTGGGTGCGAACCTTAATAGAGGTTGCTGGTATTACCTTTATCATCTTATTAATAGGTGAAGTTATACCAAAGGTCTACGCCAATAGAAATCCTTTGAAACTTTCTTTATTCATGTCTAAACCTATCTATTCTATAGGTAGAATTCCTCCAATTTCTTGGATGAAGTTAGGTTTAGTGCGCGGTACAGATTTCATCAATAAGGCAGCAAAGAAAAGATCTTTGGATGTGTCTACTGATGATTTGGAAAACGCCTTGGAGTTAACCCGTGAGGAAAATGATACTGAGGATGATCACAGAATTTTAGAAGGAATAGTAAAATTTGGAAATACAGATGTTCGTCAAATCATGCGTTCGCGATTGGATGTAACGGCCATTGAAGAAAATGCGAGTTACAAAGAATTGATGGATGTGATTTTAGATGCTGGTTTTTCTAGAATACCTGTCTATAAAGAGAATTTCGATGACGTAATAGGAATCGTTTACATTAAGGATTTATTGCCGCATTTAAATGAGGCGGAAGATTTTAACTGGCAGTCTCTTTTAAGAACGCCTTTCTTTGTTCCGGAGAATAAAAAGATAGACGACCTTCTGAAAGAATTCCAAGATATGAAAATGCACATGGCTGTTGTAGTTGATGAATACGGCGGTGCTTCTGGAATTGTAACCTTGGAAGATGTTTTGGAGGAAATCGTAGGTGATATAACCGATGAGTTTGACGACGATGATTTAGTGTACACCAAAGTAGATGATAGCACCTATGTCTTTGAAGGAAAAACTCCTTTAGTAGATTTGTACAAAGTCTTGGATATAGATGGTAAGAACTTCGAAGAAGCCAAGGGTGAGTCTGATTCTATTGCAGGTTTCATTATAGAACAAGCCGGAAAGATTTTAAAGAATAACGAATACATCATTTTTAACCACTACAAATTTGTGGTAGAGTCTTCAGATAAGCGTAGGGTGAAAATGGTTAAAGTAATTGTATTGAATGATGTGGAAAGTAAGTAGTGTATTCATTGTTTTAAGTATACTTTTAATGGGGTGTGATGATGAAAATTACATACCCAAACCTTCTACTTATTTTAAATTGAATTTCCCGGAAAGGGTTTACGATAATTACCAAGATACTTGCGGGTTTAGTTTTACCATTCCTTCTTATTTTGAAGTGGTAGAAAAAAAGGATGAAAGAAACCCTTGTAACAGAGATATAAACTTCAAAGGCTTTAACGGAACCTTGTTTTTAAGCTACATTCCAATGGAAACGGAATTGTATCGCTATATCGACTATTCTCTTTCTAAGGTTGATGAGCACAAAATAAAAGCTTCTTTTATTGAAGATACTACCTTGCTTTATCCTGAGCACGGGGTCTACGGAACCTATTTTTTCTTAGGTGGAGATGTGGCTAAACCTATACAGTTTTATTTAACTGATTCTACAGATATTTTTATGAGTGGTTATGTAATGTTTAATGCTGTACCCGCTTATGATTCTATAAAACCTGTACTTGAATTCGTTGAGGAAGATATTTTAAAGATGTTGGAATCAACTAAATTTTAAATCTAAAACCACCCTTCTTAATTTTAGACGTATGTAGTATAAGAAATCAATAAGTTGATTTATCATTATAAATCCTTATTTTTAATTCTAAATACTACATTATGAGGTTGTTATTACTTGTCTGCTTATCATTTCTTTGTTTTTTTTCGATTGCTCAAGAATATTCGCGAGTAAAAATATGGTCTACTACAGATCAGTTACAAGAATTGAATGCGTTAGGCTTAGCACTGGATGATGTTCAGTACAAAAAGAACACCTTTATAATAGGAGATTTCTCAACCCAACAAATAAGCGCAGTTCAAAACGCAGGCTTTCAAGTAGATATTTTAATTGAGGATGTTGTAGAGTACTACGTTCAAAATAGTACTTCCCCTTTGGTGAAAAATACAGGATGTGCCCTTTCTGTTTTAGATACACTTACAAACCCAACGAATTTTCATAACGGAACCTATGCGGGGTACTATACCTACAATGAGTTTCTTACAGAGCTCGATGAAATGTATGCTGCTTATCCGAATTTAATTTCTCAAAAGGCAGCCATAGCCGCAAGTCCGGTAGATACCACCCTCGAGGGTAGACCGCTTTATCTAGTGAAGATCTCAGATAACCCTAATCTGGATGAAGCTGAACCTGAAGTTTTATATACTTCCATTCACCATGCCCGAGAACCGGGGTCTTTAATTCAGAATATTTACTTCATGTGGTATTTGTTAGAAAATTATGGTAGTGATCCTGCCGTTACTTATTTATTGGACAATACAGAATTGTATTTCATACCTATGATTAATCCTGATGGATATGTTTATAATGAAACAACCAATCCTTTTGGTGGAGGAATGCATAGAAAGAATAGGCGTAATGTAGGGACGTTTAACAAGGGAGTAGATTTAAATAGAAACTACTCTTATCAGTGGGGAACAACAGGAGTTGATTTGTCCAACCAAAACTCTGATGTTTATCCAGGTACAGGAGCTTTTTCGGAGAACGAAACACAAATCGTAAAATGGTTCATAGAAAACCATAACATATTGTTTGCTTCTAATGCACATACACATGGAGATTTGTTGTTGTATCCTGTAGGTGCAACCGTGGCGGAGTTAGCAGTAGATCACGATTACTTTCACAACTACACCCATCATATGGCTGAGTTTAATGGGTATCAGGCCATGAAGAGTTCTGGACTTTACCCGGCCTCAGGAGATTCTGATGATTATATGTACAAAGACCATGGTGTTTATGCCATTACACCTGAAATAGGAAATGGATTTTGGCCACCCGTAAGTGCAATTGAAGGGATGTGTAAGGAAATGTTGCATCCGAATTTGACTACAGGACTTTTAACCCACAAATATGGAACTATTGAAGATCAAACCCCACTGTTTATATCGGCAACAACGGGTGATTTTTCTTATGAATTTCAGCGTCTAGGGTTAGAAAATGGAGCAATAGACGTCACTATTCATCCTATACAAGGTATCCAAAGTGTGGGCAATGGGAATAGTCATGATATAGCATTCAACACCCCTGAACAAGGAACAATAAGTTATCAATTGGATGCCAATTTACAGCTTGGAGATCTAATTGTATATGAATATCATCTGGATTTTGGAGGCTACGTTAAGAAAATTAGAAAACAAAAGTTTTATGGCGTCCAGAATACTGTTTTTCAAGATAACATTTCCTCCATTCAAAATAGTAATTGGTTAGGTATCTGGGGGGCTACGCAAGAAGCGTTTGTTTCTGCTAATTATTCCATGACAGATTCACCAAACGATAATTACTCGGATAATGTTTTCAATGAGTTGGTCTTAAACGATACCATAGATTTAACAGATGTTGAGTTGGCGAGTGTAAGTTTCTTTGCGAAGTGGGACATAGAAAAGGCCTATGATTATGTTCAATTCCAAGTGAGTACAGATTTCGGTTTAACTTGGCTAGGACAATGTGGTTTGTATACAGTACCTGGAGCTGATAATGGATCGATTCAACCCATAGGTTTGCCCTTGTATGATGGAACTCAAAGTGAATGGGTTGAGGAATACATAGATCTTTCCGATTATTTCGGTCAGCAAATTATGTTGAGATTCATTTTAAGATCAGACAATTTTACAACAGGAGATGGGTTCTATTTCGATGATTTTAGAGTCAATGTAAATTATACCAATAGTGTAAACAATCCCGTGAAGGACTTTTTGCAGATTTATCCTAATCCTACAGCTGAAAACTTAACGGTAAAACTGGGTGCAACTCTAGAAGATGCTTCTTTTAACATCTATAGTTTAGAAGGTAAGTTGTTACAAGTTGTGGAAGTTAACCCGCAAGATTTACAACAAGAACTTAAGGTGGCAGATCTGGCTAAAGGAATGTACATCCTTAAGTTGGTTCAAAGTGAGAAAGAATTGATTCAAAGGAAATTTGTAAAACTTTAGTATGAAATCACTTGCGCTACTACTCACTTTTTCTTTGCTCGCTTTGGTCGGTAATACGCAAGGTGTGATGGAGCGCAAAGGATGTTTTGGTTTGGAGTCGAGCGTATATATCAATCAGAACAACAAGAAGAGTTTGTGTAGCAACATAGGTGTAAGCTTAACCCTTGATTTTAAAAAGCTGCGCGTGGGAGGTTTGATGAATTTTGTAATGGTTAAAAAACCTGATAAAGTTCTGAGAGGTGCCTTTGCTCCCGCTTTTGAATATACCTTGGGATATCGTTTGGTGCAATTCTCTGAAAATGATTTGCATTTCGGATTGCGAGGAGGTATACGCACAGGAGTGTTTAAATTTGAAGAGTACAACAATACTGGAGATATCTACACAGTTCCAGAACTTCAAAGTACCAGTTATTTGGGACCTGCTTTAAGTTTAACGCGTTATTATCACCCCAGCTTTATCCGAGGAGCTTATCTACAGTTTAACTTCGAGGTGAATTATATGTTCGCCCTCAATGCTTACAATTCAGACGATAGAGTCTTTGACTACAAAATCGATAAAAAACAAGCTTTATTGGGCAATGCTCTTCACCTTAAGCTTCAGATAGGTTGGGGAAAAGGCATCTAGTTAAATGAGATTCTATCTTTAAAAGGACCGCTTAGCTCGGCTGAAATTAGTATTTTAGCGACCTCAAAGAAGAATTATTCAAATGGCACAAACAAAGTCAACAAAAACTTCAAAGAAAAAGATAAAAACATCAAAAGAAAACATTGCAAAAGGGTTTGAATTGATGTGTACTGCTAAAACATTAGCAGAGAAATACGAAGCAAATAAAGAGGTTACATCTAAATACGTTCACGCTACATCTCGTGGTCATGAAGCTATACAATTAGCGATGGGTATGCAGCTAAAACCTCAAGACTGGGTAGCTCCATATTACAGAGACGACAGTATTCTTTTAGGAATTGGTATCACACCTTACGAATTAATGTTACACATTTTCGCTAAGAAAGATGAGCCATTTTCTGGAGGTAGAACTTATTACTCGCATCCATCTTTAAATAGAGATGATATGCCTAAAATTCCTCACCAATCTTCTGCAACAGGTATGCAAGCCATTCCTATGACAGGGGTTGCAATGGGGGTTCAATACAAAGAAAAGCAAGGCTTGGCAGAAGACTACAACGGAGAAAATCCTGTAGTAGTTTGTTCTTTAGGAGATGCTTCTTGTACAGAAGGTGAAGTTTCTGAAGCTTTCCAAATGGCGGCATTAAAGCAGTTCCCCATCATATACTTGGTACAAGATAACGAGTGGGATATTTCTGCAAATTCTAAAGAAACAAGAGCACAAGATATTACGCACTATGCCAAAGGTTTCAAAGGTATAGAGGTTAGAACAATTGATGGTACAGACTTCGAGGAGTGTTACCAAACAGTAGAAGAGGTAATTGCTATCATCCGTAAGGAAAGAAGACCATTTATCATTCACGCGAAGGTTCCATTATTAGGTCACCACACTTCTGGTGTACGTAAAGAATGGTACAGAGATGATTTAGAAGAAGCTGCAACGCGTGATCCATATCCAAAGATCAAAGAATTGGCAAGAGAAGCAGGTTTAAGCGAAGCAGATATTATCAATACTGAGGCTGATGTTAGAGCATTGGTAGATGAGGTGTACGAAAAAGCTGCCATGGCAGAAGATCCATCACCAGAATCCGTTACAGATCATTACTTTGCGCCAACGCCAATTACAGAAGAAAAAGGAGAAAGAGAACCGAAAGGGAAAAAGAAAACTATCATGGTAGATAGTGCTTTGTTTGCCGTTAGAGAATTAATGGAGAAACACCCTGAGAGTTTATTATACGGACAAGATGTTGGGGGACGTTTAGGTGGTGTGTTTAGAGAAGCAGCTACTTTGGCCCAAACTTTTGGAGACGATAGAGTATTCAATACACCTATCCAAGAGGCTTTCATTATTGGTTCAACAGTAGGTATGTCGGCTGTAGGTTTAAAGCCTATCGTTGAGGTACAGTTTGCCGATTACATTTGGCCAGGTTTAAACCAGTTGTTTACAGAGCTTTCTAGATCTTGCTACTTAAGTGGTGGAAAATGGCCTGTAAGCTCTATCATTAGAGTACCTATTGGTGCTTACGGTTCTGGTGGACCTTACCACTCTTCAAGTGTGGAGTCTGTATTAACAAACATCCGTGGTATTAAAATCGCTTACCCTTCTACAGGAGCCGATTTAAAAGGATTGATGAAAGCTGCTTTCTACGATCCAAATCCAGTGGTATTGTTAGAGCACAAAGGATTGTACTGGTCTAAGATTCCTGGAACAGAAGGTGCAATGTCTATAGAGCCAGATGAAGATTACGTAATTCCTTTCGGAAAAGCGCGTATCGTTACGGAAGCTACAGAAGAAGCTATTGCCAATGGAGAATCTTGTGCGGTAGTTACTTACGGTAGAGGTGTTTACTGGACTTTAGAAGCTGCGAAGCAATACGAAGGTAGAGTAGAGATTATCGACTTGAGAACCTTGAGTCCGTTAGATATGGATACAATTTACGCTGCAGCAAAACGTCACAACAAGATGATGTTGGTTACAGAAGAATCTGTAGAAGCGAGTTTCACCTTAGGTTTAGCAGGAAGAATCCAAAGAGAGTGTTTCGAACACTTGGATGCACCGGTTGGACTTTGTGGATCTATCGATACACCAGCGATTCCATTGAACTCAACTTTAGAAGCGACTTTATTACCAAACGCTGAAAAAGTAGGGGTAGAATTAACAAAATTGTTGAAGTACTAAACTTTAGCTAGAACATAAATTTGAAAAGGCTGTCTCGCAAGGGATGGCCTTTTTTGATTCAAAGATTTAAGAATTCAAAGATTCAAAGATTTGAAAAATTTGAGGACTGAGGTTCGACGCAGGGGAAGTCTCGAAGGCCGACAGATTGATTCTGAGTTTGATTTTTATTTCTCGGCACTTTTACTTTTGACTTGTCACTTTTCTCTTATCACTTATTTTTTTAACCATCAAACTACTTAACTCCCAGACTCTCCTCAGTAAACCAATGAAAATCATCCTGCAAATAAGGAGACGAACTAAAATCAATTTTTTCAAGTTTTAGTGTATCATCCTCTTTTATCCAAAAACTATTTTGATCTCTTTTAAGAATCTTGTGATATGTTTCTTCTGTTCTAAAATTTATATACGAGGCATCTATGCTTAATATATGAAAAGACCTGCTGGTGAAATCACCATCTTTTTCTTCAATTAAAAATGCATCTGAATGGAGGTGAATGAAGTGATTTTTATCTCCTTTTATAACATAGCTTTTCGCCCATGATTTTGGGGTGTTATCATTTACAAAGTGTTGAACCGCACCTTCTGATATCACAAAAATCATAAAAAAGGAAACCAACCATTTGTTGAGTTGATGGGGTGCTTCTTCTTTGTAGATGAAGACAATTTCTGCGGTGGGGAGCAATACTTTTTTAAGGTGATTGAAATAAGGACTCAGAGCATAAATACTTTGAGCGAGCAAATAGAGTGAGAGTAATTTTACATTAATGTCGAAACTGAAGTTGAGTAAGACCACAAAACTCATGGAAAGTAGAGATAGTAGGATGCCCAGTTTGCGTAGATCTTTATTCAATAAAAATAATCCACCGAGTAGTTCAATTGCACCTGTAACGTGATTGAATAAAGCAGAACTTTGAAGGGTAGACCACAATAATAGATCTTTGGAAAAGTCTTTCAATTCTTTGTGCAGCAAGTTGCCTTCTACAATGTCAAATTGTCCTCCTATGATTTTGTCTAAGCCATATTTAATCATGAAAAAGGAGAGCACAAGTAGGTTTGCTTTGTAGAGAAAGCCAATGATTTTCTCTTTGTGTAGCTTTGATTTTAGGAGAAGTAAACCTATGATAATGCTGAATACAAAAACTAAACTTAGAGATAGGTATTGCAACTTTCCATCCGATAGAAATTGTGGGTTGTATGCTATGTTGAAGCTGTTTGCTAGGAATTGAAGCAAGGGAGCAATTACGGGATAAAACAACCCTTCCCGTAAATTGAAAGTCCAATAAGGGAAGGGAAGAACTATAAAATTGAGGAATAAAAAAAGTCCTACGAATAGTTTAAGCTTCATGCTTTTTAATTTGGATAAAAGGAAGGAAGGCGAGCAAGAATAGGCTGTAGTACCATGGAATTCCACTTTTCTTTGTTTTCATGGATTTCGATTTTCTTTCTTTCTCGTAGGTGTCGAAGTTAATCATGACATGTCCGCCAAACATACGCTGATTAATTTCATCTGTTGTTGCTTCATAATTTTTTACAAACTCCAAGTTGCACAGGGTGTCTACATCTGCTTGGTTTATGTTAAACCTTTTGTGCGCAAGAATGCAACCTTCGCCCCAATACTCTAGTGTGTCGTAACTACTAATGGGCTTGTAATCCACGGGTATGCCAAAGTTGTGGTCTTGAGAGGAGCGAATGTCGCGTTGGGTTAAATGATGTTTTTCTAGGTTAATTCGTGCGGTTTGTCCCACCGAAAAGAAGGAGAGCAAACTGCTAATGATAATAATTTTTGTTTTCATGTTTTTGAGTTTGCAAACTGTACAACAGGCTTTCAAAAAGGTTCAATTGTAGATATTAACAAATAGCAGCGTAAAACCTTTTTGTATTGTTGATAAATGGCCTTTAATAGGACTTAACTTTATACTTGAAATTCCATTTTGGAGCAAACTCGGGTTATGAAATTAGAACGCCAATACAGCCTACAAGAAATCGCAGCAATACTAGATTGTAAATTCATAGGAGATCCTAATCACGTGGTGGAGGGACTGAACGAAATTCACAGGGTTGTGGAGGGAGATATCGTTTTTGTGGATCACCCGAAGTATTATAAAAAAGCTCTAAACAGTGCGGCAACCACTATTTTGATAGATCAGGAAGTTGATTTCCCAGAAGGAAAAGCATTGTTAGTGTCTGATGCTCCTTTTGATGATTTTAACCGTTTGACCAAACATTTTAGACCCTTTCAAGCTCAAACAGGAGAAATTTCTTCAGGAAGTGATATCCATGAGAGTGTGGTTCTTTATCCCAATGTTTTTGTGGGTAAAAATGTGCAAATAGGCGAAGGTTCTATTATTTATCCTGGGGCGGTAATTATGGACAATACGCGCATAGATAAGCATGTAATTGTAGGTCCGAATTCTGTGGTTGGACATTCTGCTTTTTATTACAAGAAGAAAGGTGTAGAATACGATAGAATGCACACGTGTGGTGGGGTTTGGTTACAAGATAATGTGGAGTTGGGAGCTATGTGTACTATAGATGCCGGAGTAACTTCTTTAACCATCATTGGAGAAGGTTCTAAGCTTGATAATCAAGTGCACATTGGTCATGACACAGAAATAGGTAAACACTGTTTATTCGCTGCTAATGTTGGAATTGCAGGATGTGTGAACATAGAAGATAGGGTTACCATTTGGGGACAAGTGGGTTGTACCAGTGATGTTACGGTAGGTGAAGGAGCGATTATCATGGCCCAATCTGGTATTTCTAAAAGTTTAGAAGGTGGTAAGTCTTACTTTGGTTCTCCTTGTCAAGAATTGAGGGTGGCCTACAGAGAAATGGCTGCGGTTAGACGTTTGCCTGAAATCATAGAAAATTTATGATAGAAGATGCCATATTCCATCGTTTAGAGGATGAGCTTTTATTGAAAGATATTAAGCTCAACTCCCTGTTGGAAATAACCAAGAGTATCAACGATAATATGTCGGTTGAAAACTTGGTGAGCATCTACACCTTTATCCTCAAAGAACAACTCGGCTTTCAACGCTTTGTGATGTTTCATAAGGATGAACATTGGAAGTGTTTAATAAAGGAAGGATACAAAGGAAGAGTAAAGGATGTGAACGTAGAAGAAGATCTTTTGCGCTTCAAAGAAATCACGGTTATAGAATCCAGCCACATAAGGGTATTGAATGATTTTGATTTCATTGTGCCCATTATACAGGGAGAGCATGCTTTGGCTTTTCTGCTCATAGCCGGTTTCGAAGACCATACCTTAAAACCGAGTTCTACACTTGCGAACTTGTCTTTTATTCAAACCTTGACCAATATCATTGCCGTAGCCATAGAAAACAAGCGTTTGGCCAAGGAAGAGTTAAAGCAAGAACGCATACGTAAAGATTTGGAAGTAGCCAGAGAGATGCAGCGTTTGTTGTTTCCTTCTCACTTGCCTTCTGATAAGCGCATAGACTTGGCAGCGACCTATAAATCACGCCATGAAGTAGGAGGAGATTACTACGATTTTATACGTATTTCCGATGATGAATTCATAGTATGTATAGGCGATGTATCTGGAAAAGGAATAGGTGCAGCCATGCTTATGGCAAGTTTCCAAGCTACCTTAAGAACACTTATTTCACTGGGTAAATTAGATTTGAAATACCTCATACATGCCTTAAATGAAAAGGTGATGCAGGGAGCTAAGGGAGAGAAGTTTATTACTTTCTTCATTGGTCGTTATAACTCCAAGACACGCAAGTTTACCTATATCAACGCTGGGCATAATCATCCTTTTATCACTAATGGGAAGGTGTCGCGATCTTTAGATAAGGGTTGTATAGGACTGGGAATGCTTGAGGAAATTCCTTTCTTAGAACAAGATGAGGTGGAAATTACAAGCAATTCAACACTGGTGTTATATACAGATGGGGTAGTAGAACTTGAGAATGAAGAGGGAGAGTTTTTTGAAATGGAAAGGTTGAAAAAACTCATTCGTAATTACTATCCTTTGAACATGGAAGATTTGAATAATCTTTTGTTTTCTAAATTGGATGAGTGGAGAGGCAAGAAGGATTATGTAGATGATACAGCCATCTTTAGCTGTAGAATTTTTTAAAAGAGAAATACCTCTATTTCGTACGAGTTATCTACAGCGGGTATCAAAGCCCAGTTCATTGTATTAACGTAGAAATCACAGCCTTCTTCACATTCATTAATGGTGATGGAATAGTTCACAAATTTTCCTACATCATCGCGCTGTACATCTCTTAAAAAAGTGGTAGAACACAAGGTACTGGTGCGTGTCCCAATCAAAGAATACTGATCAAAATTGATGGCTTCAAAGGTATCACCTCCGTCAAAACTAACTGTACAAGTACCGTATTCCTCATTCATGTCTTGGGTTCTGATAATTATTCCTTCTCCATCGTCTAAATGCGATTTTAGATAGGTAGAATTGATGAGCACATCCTGTACAATGAGTCCAGTATTTTCGTTTGCCGGTAAATCGCAAGTTTTAGAACATGCCGTTAGAAGCAAGAGCAGTAGTGGTATGAAGCGAAGTAGTGATTTCATTTTAAACCTTTTTTCTTAATTCAAAGTTTTGACCAAGATACACTTTTCTAACCTTTTCATCTTCAGCTAATTCTTCAGCTGTTCCAGATTTTAATATTTGTCCTTCGAAAAGTAAGTAGGCTCTATCTGTAATGGAAAGCGTTTCCTGTACGTTGTGATCGGTAATCAAAATACCAATATTTCTATTTTTTAAGTCGGCAACTATGCTTTGTATATCTTCTACAGCTATGGGGTCAACACCTGCAAAAGGTTCATCCAATAAAACGAACTTAGGGTCTGTAGCCAAAGCTCTAGCAATTTCAGTTCTTCGTTTTTCACCTCCTGATAAGCGAGAGCCTAGGTTTTTTCTAACGTGACCTAAACTGAATTCAGAAATTAATTGTTCTAGTTTTTCATGGCGCTCAGCTTTGTTCAAATCCGTCATTTCTAAAATAGCCATGATGTTGTCTTCCACACTCAATTTTCTAAAAACAGAAACTTCTTGTGGCAAGTATCCTATACCTAGTTGAGATCTCTTGTACATGGGCATTTTGGTGATTTCTTCAGTGTCTAAGTATACCTTACCTTCATCGGGTTTCACCAATCCTACAATCATGTAAAATGAAGTTGTTTTTCCCGCACCGTTAGGGCCCAATAAACCAACAATTTCTCCTTGGTTTACTTCTATACTTACCCCTTTCACTACCTTTCTTCCTTTGTAGCTTTTTTTGATCTCCTCAGTTCTTAACTTCATCAGCTATTTGTTGCGTATTGCTCTTCCTCACAAATTTAATTTTCTCGTTTAAAAACTGAAAACAAATTTTGCTCTTATCGTAAAGGGCGACCTTCCATCTGTAAGGTGGGTTAATCTCCATATGGCATCAATTCTACCAAACTTAAGTATGTTTTCTATACCTATTCCCGTTTCTACGTAAGGAATGTTGCCAAACATCTTTGTATTTGGAGGTAGGATCATTTCTTTAATGTGCCTATCACTAATGCTTCCGTAAACACCTCTGGCACTGGTAACCAATCGCCATTTAAAGGTGTTGATTAATGGAACTCTATCCAAGATAAATCCATCCCAATGGTGCTCTAAATGCATGCCCACATACTTATCGGAGATAAACTCGAAGAAATCCATTTTATTGTAAGCTTCTGTCTGCAACCATAAAGATTGACTCCCTTCGTGTACTTTTAAGAAAGGATAAGCCGCATTTCCTTCAATAATACCTGCGTAAATGTTGTAATTCAATTTACCAAGCAATCCTATTTTAGGGGTATGAAGTATTTGTCCTTCGAATTTTTGATAGTTGTAATCAGCGCCTAAAATTCCTTTTACCCCAACCACAGTTTGAAAAGAGAATATGGGCCATTTAGATCCCATAGAAGTTCTGTCAAAAGAACCCGAAAGGAACTCTTCGTTTTTACCATACCTTACTTTTACGGTAAATTCAGTGGTTTGAAGTCTATTAATGGTTTCTATTCCAGAAGGTGTATTTCTTTGGTAAATGGCATTCCCAAGTGGAGTAAATTCCTTCCATTCTGTACCAAAGGTTAAAATAAGATCTTTCTTAACGTCTTTCTCTAACTTAAGTCCAGCGCGTTCCACAAAGGTAAGCTTGTCCAAAGGTGCTGTACGCAACAAGGCACCGAAGGTAGCACCAACATCTGCGGCACTGGGTGCTAAACCAATTTGTTCTATGTCGTAATTGTAATACAGCGAGAGTATCCCACGTTTTTTAGGGGTGATGTTATACCTTACTTTTCCACCGTATTTGAAGCGCTCGTCTCTAAATCCATAGGCTAAATTTCCACTAAACTCTATACGTTTACTAAAGTCGTTTGATGTTCTTAATTGTAGTTGGTTTCTGATGCCTTCTACAGGGTTGTAACCGATTAAACTTTGGTAATTCCCTAGCTCAATTTTCCCCCAAGGATAATAACCTGTGGTTAACATGTAGGTGGTGTTTTTTACGGCATTAAAGAAACGGGTGTTGTTGAGAGAATCTACCATTTCTTGAATACCTTCTTCAGTTGCACTTAACGGCTCATGCCTGTTCTCTTGCCAGAATTCTTCTGATTTCTGGGTAGCGTCTTCGGCTACTTCAACATTATCGTTGGATTTGTAAAAATCAAGTTCGTGTGGTTGATTGATGACAAACTTCTTACGCGTAGTTAGTTTCCTTCCATAAAATCCTACCACTTGAGATTTTTTCGCGACGTTAAAATCTATCACCAATTTATCTCGGGTAAGCATCCAAACTTCTTTTTCTACTTGGTCAAATTCCTGCTCTATGTAGAAGTCTTTTATGAAGTTAATGTTGGCCTTTTCAGCAACAGTCGCTTTCCATGATTTTACAGCGTAAGTAGTATCATGCACCCACATTTCTCCCACAAAGCTTAAATCTCCTCTGGTTTTAGGCCTGAAACTCATCTTGTAGCACCAGTTACCCTCTATGGTAGCACTGTCTTCTAAAACGAAATAGTAAAAGCTGCGGGCAAAACCGGCTATGGGACTAATGAAAGATTTATCAAAAATGGTGATGTAATTGTCATACACATTTATGTCTTGGTACATTTCACCGGTAAACTGACTCAATTCTAAATTGTCAACCCCCGTAACTCTCGAGGCGATCATGACCTCCTTTTTACGGTTGGGATTGGTGCGGTAATAAAAGTTAGAGAAGGATTCTGACATGATCATGGGCAGTATCATTCCCGTGGTATCACTGTCTAGGTAATCTGCTAAAACATCGAGTTTTTGGACTACTTTTCTTTGCTCAAACTCTTCGCTTAAGTTGTTTAAATCGAGTTGAATTTTATTGTAAGATTCAAACTCATAAGCCTCTAATTTCTCTTTGTTGTTGATCTTTTTGTTGCGAACAATTTTTTTGTGAAGTAAAGTAGAGGGTGATTCATCTGGAGGCAGAATGTTGACTTCCTCCATCTCTAAAATTAGAGGAGATAAAGCGATTTCGAAAACCTGCTCGTCCTTGATGTCTGTATCTATATAGAGTGAATAGGTTTGATAACCCGATGCTCGTATGATTAAAGAATCGGATACATAGTAACTCTCGATGGAAAAGTTTCCATCAAAATCAGTAGTTGTACCTGTTTTGGTATCCTGGAAAAATACTTTTGCCAGTGGAATAGCCTCTTTCGTGTCACCATCGAAAACCCTTCCTTTAACTTTGGTGGTTTGCGAAAAAGTGAAGAGGGCTATACAACAATTAATGAGGATAATTAGCGCTTTCATTTATAGGTCTAAAGTTAATGCTTTCAACCAAAAATTGAATAAGGCGCCTGTTAATAATTCACCAAAAGTTGTACTGCTTTATTATTCTTTAGGATTGCTTGATTAATTGTTCTTTCTCTACTCTTTTAGAGAGGATAATACCTATCTCATAAAGAATTAGGATGGGAATAGAAACAATAATTTGAGATATGAAATCTGGAGGAGTGATGATGGCACTCAAAACCAAAACTCCAACAATAGCATGCTTTCTGTATTTTTTCAAGAAGGCAGGAGTAACAATTCCTATCTTCGAAAGTAAGAAGATAACTACGGGTAATAAGAATAAAAGTCCTGTATAGAATACCGTAGAAGTAATTAAACTCACATAAGAATCTATTCCTGGGTTGGTTTCTATGTCTGGACTTATTCTGAATTCTCCAAAGAATTGCACACACATAGGAGCTACTACGAAGTAACCAAATAACACTCCGAAGAAGAACAAAAGGCTCACGTAAAAAACAATTCCAGAGAATGTTTTTCTTTCATTTTGACGTAAACCGGGTTTAACAAAGCTCCACAGTTGGTAGAATACATAAGGGAAAGCAATGATGAATCCTCCTAAAAAGGAAATCAATAAAGCATAGCTAAATTGTGAGGTCATTTTCAAACCTTGTGCTTTAACGGGAGTTACCTCTACACAAAGATTTACGTATTCACACATCACTCTATAACTAATGAAGTTTTCAGAGTTCATAGATAAAAAGATGTTATCCATGATCCATTCTAGGCAAACAAATAAGCCAATGGCCAACACCACAATAGCAATTACTGAACGTACCAAGCGCCAACGTAATTCCTCGAGGTGTTCTAAAAACGACATTTCATTTCCTTCTTCCATAGTGCAAAAGTAAGAACTTAATAATTTAAAATAGGGTTGTTTTGTTTTTCAATTTCTATCTTGGTTTCACCTCCATGACCCGTACAAACTATGGTGTCTCCCGGTAAATTGAACATCACCTCTGTAATACTCTTTTTTAAGGTTGCCATATCTCCACCCGGTAAGTCTGTTCTTCCAAAACTTCCTTGGAATAAAACATCACCGTTGAATACAATTTTGTTGGCTGCATTGTAGAAAACTACATGGCCAGGTGCGTGTCCGGGCGTGAACAATACTTCAAAGTCTAATTCACCAAAACTAAGGGTAGTATTTTCTTCAATTTCCATATCAGGAAGGGGAGAAGGTGTAAAAGCATCTAAGCCGTATACAGCGGCACTTCTTTCCGACATTTGTAAAGTAGGAAGATCTTTTGGGTGCAAATAAAGTGGAATGTTGTAGGTGTTTTTCACAAAGCTATTTCCCGCAACATGATCTAAATGCGCATGCGTATTTAAAATAGCAAGCAGTTCTATACCTTCTTCAGCGATGAAGTTTTTAAAGAGTTCTTCCTCTTCTTTGAAGTACATTCCCGGGTCTATCACAACTCCTTTATTGTTGTTGTCATACACCACAAAGGTGTTTTCTTGAAAAGGGTTAAAGGTGAACTTTTGAACTTTCATAAACGCTGTTTTAAAAATAACTCTGACCGATCATAGCTGTTGAAATTTATCAAACTCGGTCTCCTTTTTTTAATTCGGGCAAAGTTAATACACTTCAACAAATAGATATTCTTAAATTCGTATTGCTTCGTATGAATTGACGGGAAATAACAAAATATATCCTGTACTACAATTTTAAATGGAGTCGCTAAGGAAGTTTTCAAGTTCATGAGAATTGAATTTTCCGCATTTAACATGTATAGCAATGAGTCTTAAGGATAAAATACAAGCCCGAGCAAGTGAGTTTTTTGCAGAAGTAAAAGCAATAAGAGAACACTTGCACCAACATCCAGAATTGTCTTACCAAGAGCATGAAACCATGGCTTTTGTTTCAGAACAATTGACCAAGTTTGGCATAGCACATACAAAAGGTGTAGCAGATACGGGGGTTGTTGGGTTAATCAAAGCGGATCATCATACAGGTGAGGAAGCGTGTATCGCTTTAAGGGCAGACTTAGATGCTTTGCCGATTTTTGAAAAGAATGAGGTGAGCTATTGTTCGAAGAACGAAGGGGTGATGCATGCATGTGGTCATGATGTACATACTTCAATTTTATTGGGAGCTGCTAAGATTATTCAATCCCTAAGAAATGAATTGAAACAACCCATAAAGTTGGTTTTTCAACCCGGTGAAGAACAAAACCCTGGAGGAGCAAGCTTGATGATCAAGGCGGGAGTATTAGATAATCCTAAGGTGGAACGCATGTACGGACTCCATGTTTTTCCAGAAATGGAAGTGGGCAAACTAGGTTTTAGAGGTGGTTTGTACATGGCTTCGAGTGATGAGATACATGTAACTATAAGTGGGCAAGGTGGGCATGGAGCGCAACCCCATAAGACTGTAGATAGTATTTTAGTAGGTGCAGAAATCGTTACTTCCTTGCAAAAAATTGTTTCGCGTAGTTGTGATCCTACTATGCCTTGTGTGTTGACTTTTGGTCATTTCGAAGCAATGGGTGCTACCAACATCATTCCTGCTGAAGTAAAAATCAAAGGAACCTTTAGAACCATGGATGAAACATGGAGAGCAAAGGCTTTGGAGATGATTAAATTTCAGATAGAAAATATAGCACAAACCCATGGTGCAACAGCTGACGTGTTTATTTCTCACGGTTATCCTTTCTTAAAGAATGATGAAGGCCTTACGGAAGAATTAAAAGTGAAAGCTAGAAAATTATTGGGCGATGCAAATGTGGAAGATTTGCCCTTGCGCATGACCTCAGAGGATTTTGCGTTTTACTCGCAAGAGGTACCTACATCTTTTTACCGTTTAGGAGTGCGCAATGAGGAAAAAGGAATAATACATGGGGTGCATACCTCAAAATTCGATATAGATCCCCATGCATTAGAAGTTGGAATGCAAATGATGGCGGCTATTTGCTTTGATATTTAGCCAAGAAATCTGTCATTTTAGCAAAGGCGCGGGCTCTGTGACTCATGCTGTTTTTCTCTTCGGTAGACATTTCAGCAAAGGTCTTTCCTGCGTTTTCAGGTTCAAAGATAGGGTCGTAGCCAAAACCTTGGTCTCCTGATTTTGCTGTACGAATTTCTCCGTTAACGATGCCTTCAAAAAGGTGTTCTTCACCATTGATGATCAATGCAACAGCGGTTCTAAAACGTGCGTTTCTATTGCTTTTATCGGCTAACAAGTCCAATACTTTTTGCATGTTGTTGTCATCCGATCTTTCTGGACCAGCATAGCGAGCGGAGTAAACTCCAGGCTCCATGTTCAAGGCTTCAATTTCCAAACCTGTATCGTCTGCAAAACAGTTAACACCAAATTTTTCGTGCACATAGCGTGCTTTTTGCAAAGCATTACCTTGTAAGGTGTCTTGCGTTTCAGGAATATCATCTGCGCAATTGATGTCCTTTAAAGTTTTAATTGTAATTCCTTCCGGTACCAATTTTTGAATTTCATTGGCTTTATTCTGATTCTGCGTTGAGAAGATCAATTCCATTTTTATCGTTTTTGTAGTATCCATAAATTCCTGCCAGCAAAAGTAAAAAAGCAAAGGGTAAAAGTGGTGCTCTCAACCTTACTAATACTCCATAAAGACTCGAACTAAAGCCCGTCATAAAAGCCATGATGAGGACAAAGAAAAAGGAGAAGACCAAAATTTCATTGCTGCGAATAAATTGAATTCTAGCTTTTAACTCCCTTTTGAAAAAGAACTGTAGAGTGAGTATAAGAAGGAGTATTCCTTCGAGTATGTTAATAACGAGTGCAACGTTTCTGCTGTCCCACACAAAGGGTCTGTAAATTCCAGCAACGATGGCCTCAGGTGCTACTTTAAGCATTCCAAATAGACTGTAATCATTGATGTTTAATTGGTACCTGTCTGAACCGTAAGTGGAGTTTTGTGCAAAATCACGTTGTATGGTTGCGGCCTCCTGTAAAATTTTCTCTGGGGCTAAATCACCAAAATTAGAACTGTTGAATATGTAGACGCTTACCCCTCCTAATCCTATCAACAAGATGAATAGACGCAAACTCATTTTTAACACTGGTTTTTCTCCCAATTGATTGATCCAATGCGTAGAAACGGCAAAGAACAAGGGGATGAGCATGGCCAAGAGTAGGAAAGATCTTATTTCGAGTAATAAGTAAAAGGAGAGGAGGAGGAAAAGACCTTCAAATCCGAAAATGCTCGCTTTTTTATGGACCAGTTTAAACGCGGCTACTATTCCCATCAATATGGCAATTAATACCACAGTATCTTTTGAAATCCCTGTGCACCAAAAGGAGACGGAGGGTATAAAAAGAAGAGCAAAGGCTGCCAGTTTACCGGGCATAAATTTAAGTTCGGCCACGTAAACGTATAGTTTGTAATTCACATTGGCCATGATGAAGGCCAAAATAAAACTCATGGCCCAATAGCTACGGAAGCTAATAAACATCAAAATAGAGATGATTTTAGAAACGAAATAACTTTCATTTTCCCTATAAATCCATCCTGGAGGATAGCCCGTTTGTGCATTGAAATTACCGTAGTAAATTTCTTTTCCTTTGCTTATTTCATCTAAATAATTCAAAGGATTGTCAAAAAATAGATTGTTGAGTACTTCAGAACCTTGGTAGTAGGCAAAAGTATCACCGCCATTGTACATGATGGCATAGACCCCACTAAAAGCAATCACGAAAAAGATTTTGAAGTAGAAGTTGAGCAGGTAGTATTGATGTTCGTGTTCTTTCTTTGCTCTGTAGAATTTAATGTAGTGACTAATAATCGCTAGGATTATTAACCAAAAAATACCCGGAAGTATATCACCCACACTAAAGATTTGATTTCTCATGCTAGAGCGAATTTAAGAAAACAAAAAAAGGTAGCTGATGGTCAGCTACCTTTTGTAATCATTTTTATTGATTAATGTCCACCCGGTTGGCAACATTTAGGAAGTGCTTCTTGTGCTGTTTTCACAGGTTCCACATCATCTGCACTGTATCCTATTTCAGAAATCACTTTTTTAATTTCATCCAAAGTAATTTTCTTTTCGTTGTAGCTAACTGTAACAATTTTTGTTGTTAAGTCCATCTCAGCGAATTTGATTCCTTTGGTATAATTCAATTTGTTTTCTATTCTTTCTTTACATTCTCCACACTGAGCATTGGTTTGGATGCGGGCTTCTTTTTTACCTCCATCTTCTGTGTTAGCGTTTGTGTTAAATGTTAAAGCTACTATAGCCATTAATGCGATTAAAAATTTCATAGTTTATTATTTTTTATGTTCTATACTAAATCTAACTCCGGCATAAACATTTATACCGATAACTGGTGCCCAAATTCTTGTGGCATCAAAAGTTGAGCTAAATGGGTTTTGTGCATCAATAATAGGATTTTTTTGTGTGTAGTTCAATAAATTCTCTCCACCTAAGTAAAAATCCCATCTTTTGTATACATGTGTAATTTGTGCATTTACCATGCCATAAGCTTTACTTCTTTCGTCTGCTGTAAAAACAGTTCCTGCATCATTCAAAGCTAATCTTGGAAGACGTTTCGTTCCAAAAACTGAAGCGGTTAAATCATATTCCCAACGTTTGTTTCTAGTGATGTAGCCAAAGTTGATAAATCCTCTGTGGGTTGGAACCATGATTTTTTCTTGTAGACTTCCTCCAAAGGTAGCTTTCACATCTAAGTATTTGTAAGCCATTTTAACTTCCAAATTCTTAAGAGGTTTGAAGCTGAAATCGGTTTGGATAGCATTCGAGTAAGATTGCCCCTCCAAGTTTCTGAAGTAAATGGTTTGTGCATCTTGGTCTCTATCTACGATTACTTGGTTGGTGAAAAGGGTGTGGTAGGCATCTACCGACCATCTTGCTGCACGCTTAAAGAGTCTTAATTCGTACACTAAACTTCCTCCAAAGTTCCAAGAAACTTCTGGTTTTAAACTCTCATTCAAAATCCAAGGTTTGTTGTTTGCCATTAATGAAAGGTTGTCTACAACGTAGTTAGGAACTCTAAATCCTCTACCTGCTGTTAACCTTAAATCAACTTTCTCTGTAACCTTAAATTTGTAGTGAGCACGTGGCGAGAATTGGAAACCGAATAAATTGTGGTAATCTCCCCTCGCTCCTAAAACTAGGTCGTGACGGATAGTTTTCTTGGTATATTCTGCAAAAGCACCCGGAACAACTTCTGTTCTGTTTAATGTGGTTTGATCATCTTGCATTCCCAAATTATAGTGGGTTTGACGTAAATCATCATACACAAAACTTAAACCTGTTTTTAAGGTGTTTGAAGTGTTACCAAGTATGGTGTTGAAAATGGCATTTACGTAACCACGTCTCTCCTCAGCATCAACACTTCTTGTTCCAAACTGCGCTTGTAAACCGTGATACTTTGCTTGGTAAACAATTCCCAAAGATGAATTCACACTTTTCTTGAAGT
The DNA here is from genome assembly GCF_900116425.1 of Lishizhenia tianjinensis. Taxonomy (GTDB): domain Bacteria; phylum Bacteroidota; class Bacteroidia; order Flavobacteriales_D; family Crocinitomicaceae; genus Lishizhenia; species Lishizhenia tianjinensis. The sequence continues at coordinate 529,422 of NZ_FPAS01000002.1, forward strand.
AAAACCCTGTCTTAGCAAAAGCTTCAGCGTGTTGGTTGTCGATAGAAACTCCGTATAAATTATTCGGGTTGTTGTTGCGTTTGAAACCAATTTGTCCACCAGTTTTACTCGTTACCGAAGCTCTAACTCCAAATTTACTTTCGAAGTTTTCACCTTCGTAATTCCAGCGGTTCATAACCGTGAAGTTTTCACTCAGTGGTATGTCTTTAAAACCGTCTTTGTTTCTATCCAATTCAACACTTCCTAGAGAAGCATGACCAAATATACCTGTAGACCATTTGTCTGAAAGCTTTATGCTATTGTGGAAATTCACTTCATTTCTACCCTGAATATTTGTGTAGGCGTTGAAGTAGAATTTATCCATGTTCACACCGGGTTGGTAGAACTCAAGGTTAATTAACCCCGCCATAGACTCGTACCCATTTACAACCGTTCCAGATCCTTTTGTGATTTGAATAGAGTTAATCCATGTACCTGGAATCATATTCAATCCGTAGGCAGAACCTAAGTTCTTTAACATGGGTATATTCTCGAATTGTATTTGTGTATAGGTACCAGCCAATCCCATCATTTGAATCTTCTTGGCTCCTGAAACAGCGTCTGTAAGGTTTACATCTACACTGGCATTGGTTTCAAAAGATTCTGATAGGTTACAACATGCCGCTTTTCTTAGTTCTCCTGAAGAAAGAGTTTCTGTAAATAAAGGATTGAGTCGCTCTATTGTAGAATTTTCTCGTTGGTAAGAAATTACAACTTCGGGTAAATAACTCGAAGAGTATAGCGTAACATTTACACTTAAGAATCTGTCTTTTTTAGTAATGACTAATGTATCCGGATAGTATCCTTGAGCTCTAAAGATGAGCGTGTCTGGAAGTGTGGGTAAATAATCTAAGGTAAAGGCACCTTTTTCATCTGTAATGGTACCTATTTCACTGTCTTTAAAAAATACCTTAACACCAAACAGGGGTTCTTTTTTGTTTTCTGTGGAACCGTACACAGTACCTTTTACTTGAGCAAATGTGCCAAAGGTAAAAAGGCTCAATAATATGCTTAAAATTAAATTTTTCATGATTTGATTTTGTGTGATAATTCAATACTACTAGAGTTATCGCACAAAAATCATAAGATGTAAACTTGCAAACGGGCTCTTTGATGACCGCGTGCTAAGGGGGGAGGATTGGGGTAATATTGAACAATTTCTCGCGCTTCTGTATTAGATGCAAGGTAATTGTCAATCGTTGGAAGGGTTACCAAATAAGGTACGGATAATTTCACCAATACATCGTGGTAGTGATTCAAGGCCGTTTGGAAAACTTTGGTTTCTTCCTTACAGCAATCTCCTTCATTGGTTTTGTTGGGAACCTCACAGCAATCATGTTTTACCATTACTGCTTGCTCGTGATCCTCATGCATGTCACAAACCTTCTCAGTAACCGTACATAAATGCTCGGAAATCGAGATTCCACAAACTCCTAAAAATAGAAAGCTTACGAAAGCGATAAGTGCTATGTTTTTAAACTTTTGCATGTGTTAACAAAGATAGCTACAAATTGGATTTCTACAAATGGTAATTATTGTCATTCTTGTATTTCAAAAGTCATTTTTTACTGTGTGCTTTACAAATGGATTACTACTTTTGCAGGTAAAGATAAATTAACATGACTCAAAAAGTTCCAATTACTGTTTACGCTGAAATGACACCTAACCCAAGCACAATGAAATTTGTTGCGAATAAATATTTATTGATTACGGGCGAATCGGTTGAATTTACTAGTCAAGCAGAAGCAAAAGGATACTCTCCTTTAGCCGAGGAGCTTTTTAACTTTCCGTTTGTAACAGGTGTTTTTATGGCCAGTAACTTCATTACAATTACCAAGAACGAAGCCTTGTCTTGGGATTTTGTTGTAATGGAATTGCGTGAATTCATCAGAGAGTACTTACAAGATGGGAAAGAGGTGTTAATTATGATGCCACAACCGAAGGCGAAGCCTGTGGAAAAAGAAAACCCAACCAAAACTTACGCACCTTCAGAATACGATGACGCTATTGTTGCTTTGTTAGATGAATACGTTCGTCCGGCAGTAGAAGGAGATGGTGGAGCGATAGAATTCAGAAACTTTGAAGACGGTATAGTTACTGTTTTATTGAAAGGTTCTTGCGCCGGATGTCCATCTTCAACAGCTACTTTAAAAGGTGGAATTGAAAATTTATTGAAGCAACATTTACCTGAAGTGAAGGAAGTTGTTGCTGAAGATGCAGTATAAAATACCAGTATTAAATTAAAGAGAAAACCGCTGAAAATTTACGGCTAAGTCGTTAGTTGTTAATCTTTTAGTTGTGCGCGAAAAAAGTTTGTTTTTTTCGTGTCGGTTTTTGTATCTTAGACTTAATTAATTTGGATATATGAATGTGAGTGATTTAACGGGTGCTCTACGCAAGTATTTTGGGTACGATAAATTCCGCGGTGACCAAGAAAAAATCATTAGAAACATCTTAGAAGGACAAAATACCTTCGTAATAATGCCAACAGGTGGTGGGAAATCTATGTGCTACCAATTGCCGGCCTTATTATCAGAGGGTGTATCTATCGTGGTTTCTCCTTTGATTGCCCTGATGAAGAACCAAGTAGATGCGATTAGAAATGTGAGCGAGGATGATAGTGTTGCACATGTCTTAAACAGTTCTTTATCGAAAACTGAAGCCAACAAAGTGAAGCAAGACATTAGGGATGGGAAAACCAAACTTTTGTACGTTGCTCCAGAATCATTAACGAAAAAAGAAAATGTTGATTTCTTCAATCAAGTGAACATTTCCTTTTTTGCCATTGATGAGGCCCACTGTATTTCTGAATGGGGGCATGACTTTAGACCAGAGTACAGAAGACTAAGAGAGATTTTTGAGCAAATTTCTAACGTTCCTATCATCGCATTAACGGCTACGGCAACACCTAAAGTTCAACACGATATTCAAAAGAATTTGAACATGTTGGATGCAACCGTGTTCAAAGATTCATTCAATAGAGATAACCTTTACTACGAGGTTAGACCTAAGAAAGAGGTCGAAAAAGAGATTATCAAATACATCCGTTCTAAGCAAGGTAAATCTGGTATTATTTACTGTTTAAGTCGTAAAAAAGTTGAGCAACTGGCTGAAGTTTTGCGCGTAAATGGTATCAATGCTTTGGCCTACCACGCAGGTATGGATGCTTCTACAAGAGCCAAGCATCAAGATGCTTTCTTGATGGAAGAAGTAGATGTGATTGTTGCAACCATTGCCTTTGGAATGGGAATCGATAAACCGGATGTGCGTTTTGTGATTCACCATGATATTCCTAAATCGTTGGAAAGCTATTACCAAGAAACAGGTAGAGCCGGTAGAGATGGTGGAGAAGGAGAGTTGTTGACTTTCTATTCTTACAAGGATATAGAGAAATTAGAGAAATTCTTACAAGGAAAACCAGTTGCGGAACAAGAAATTGGTAGACAATTATTGTTTGAGATTGTTTCTTATGCTGAGTCTTCTATTTGTAGAAGAAAATATTTGTTACACTATTTCGGAGAAGAGTTCGATGAGAAGAACTGTAACAGCATGTGTGATAACTGTAAGCACCCGAAAGAAACCATGGAGGGTAAAGAGTATGTTCAGCTCTTGTTACAAGCCGTAGTAGAATTGAAGGAAATGCAGAAGGCCAAACACATTTGTGCTTTCTTAGCTGGAAAAGATACGGCTGAAATTAGCACTTATAAACACGATAAATTGCCGCTCTACGGAAAAGGTAAGGAAAGAGATGAGGCGTTTTGGAATGCTGTAATGCGCCAATGTTTAGTAGCTAAATTAGTGGCGAAAGATATTGAATCTTACGGGGTGATAAAAATGACGGAAGAAGGTCATGATTTCATCAAAGAGCCTAAGCATTTCATGTTGATTAAGGAGAATGACTTTAGTAGTGCTTCCGACGAGGTGAACATCAACAACAATGCAAAAGGAGCATTTGATGAGGTGTTGTACCAATCTATGTTAGATTTACGTAAGCAAATCTCTAAAGAAAAAGGAATTCCTCCCTTTGTGATTTTCCAAGAGTCTTCACTTAAGGATATGAGTTTCCAATACCCAATTACGGTAGAAGAACTAACCAATATTCAAGGAGTTGGACAAGGAAAGGCAAAACGTTACGGGGCACCTTTCTTAGCATTGATTAAACAATACGTTGAAGAGAACGATATCGAAAGACCGCAAGATCTGGTTGTGAAGCAATTGGTGAATAAAAGTGGAATGAAAGTACGTTTGATTCAAAACATCGATAGAAAATTACCTCTTGAAGATATAGGTTCTTCTCAAGGGAAAAGCTTAAATGAAGTATTGGATGAAATTGAAATGATCGTACAATCAGGTACGCGTGTGAACATCAACTACTACATAGATGATATGTTGGATGATGGAGAGCAAGAAGAGATTTACGAATATTTCTCAGACGCTGAAACAGATGACCTTAAAGAAGCTTACGAAGAGTTTGATGGGGATTACAGCGAAGAAGAATTAAGACTTATGCGTATTAAGTTTATGTCAGAAATGGCCAACTAAACGCAACAAATTATAAGAGAAAAGCGGACAATTAATGTTGTTCGCTTTTTTTATGTCCATTTGTTACACAATCAATCTGTAAGAAATTTTAGTTTTATACGACGAAACTAAATCCATAGGAAATGTGTTAACGTACCTATGTAAAATAGACATTAATCATAGACGACAAATATGAGTGAAATACATACTTCAGTACAAGAATATTACGGGAAGGAACTCGAGAAATCAGAAGATTTAAAAACCAATGCGTGTTGCACTTTAACAGCTCCACCCAAACACATCATGGAGGCTTTAAGAGAGGTTCATGATGAGGTACAAGCCAAATATTATGGTTGTGGTTTAACCATTCCTTCTAAAGTGGAAGGACTTAAAATTTTGGACCTAGGTTCAGGGTCTGGTAGAGATTGTTACATCGCCGCAAAATTGGTAGGAGAACATGGTGAAGTAGTTGGTGTGGATATGACAGACGAACAGTTAGCCGTGGCCAACAAGCACATAGAATATCATAGAGAGCAATTTGGATATGCGACTTCAAATGTTCGTTTTTTGAAAGGGAATATAGAAGCATTAGACGAATTGGATTTAGAGCCAGGTAGTTTTGATTTAATCATCTCTAACTGTGTGATAAACTTAGCAGAGAACAAAGAAAAAGTTTTACGTGATGCCTTTGCTTTGTTGAAATCAGGCGGTGAAATGTATTTTTCTGATGTTTATGCCGATAGAAGATTCCCCGTTGAATTGCAAAAAGACCCAGTACTTTGGGGAGAATGTATTTCTGGGGCTTTGTATTGGAATGATTTCTTAAACATCGCTAAAAGGGTAGGTTTTACTGATCCTAGAGCAGTGGAAAACAAAGTGATAACTGTTGAGAATCCTGAACTAGAAGAGAAGTTGGGCGACATCAATTGCTTTAGTGTGACCTACCGTCTGTTTAAAATTGATGGTTTAGAATCTGATTGTGAAGATTATGGTCAGGCCGTTAAATACAAAGGAACGATAGCTGAAGAAAAAGCTTCTTTTGATTTAGATGATCACCACAATTTTCCGGCAGGTAAAGTAATGCCCGTTTGTGGAAATACTTACAAGATGTTACACGATACCCGTTTTAAAGAGGATTTCGAATTCTACGGAGATTGGAGTACGCACTACGGTATCTTTGAAGGATGCGGAGGAGCTATGCCTTTCAGTGTTGGAGGAGAGGATAGTGCAGCAGCTTCTTGTTGCTAAGAGAACGATAATATTTAAAAGAAGGACTGTCTGTTGAGACGGTCCTTTTTTGTTAATACAACATATTAATATGTCCAAACTTAGTATGCACAAAAGCATCATCAGCAAAAGAATACTGTAATCTATAGCTAAAACAAGCGGTATTGGTAAGTTGGTTTTTAACCGTCCCATTCCAGAAGTCTTGGATGTCATTAGAATGGAAAACCACCTTTCCCCACCTGTTGTAGATGATGAATTCGAATTGATCTAATGGACAACTAGTTACAGGTGATATTTCATCATTTACACCATTTTGGTTGGGTGTAAAAGTATTGGGTAGAAAAAGTACGCAATCACAATTTTCTGTTTCAATTAATAGGGTATCGCTTGTTTCAAAACAATTTTCAACACTTACCCAATAAGTTCCTGGTTCATTTACGATAAGTTCAGCTTGTGTAGATCCATCCTGCCATAGATAAGTTGAGTAGGGGTGATACGCATGTAAAGCAAGGGATGCATCATCACATAAGGTGGTGTCTGTTCCTAAATTGATTTGAGGAGCTGGAGGTGTGTAGATCAAAATGCTGTCTTCATACGTACACCCATTTTGCTCTACCGCTAAACTAAGGTTTTGGGTTTGAGTAATGGTTGTGGAATTTGAAGTAGAATTATCCGACCATAGGTAATTTGCATTGGAAAGATTAAAGGAGAAATTCAAGGTGTCACCTGGGCAAAAGATTGCAGTGTCATGATCGAATGAAAAGATTTGTTCGGGGAAGTAGTCTATCATTATATTGTCTGAGCTAGAGCAACCGTTTTTCGTGATTTCAAGAGTGTAAAAACCAGGGCTATTTACAGTAATGGTTGAGTCAGTTGATCCATTAGACCATAAATAGGAGTCGCCTTTGTATTGCGATGAAAGTGTTAAAGTTTCGTCTGGACATAAGGTGGAATCATTCCCAAGGTTAAGCGAGAAAGGTTCTTGTACATAAACCCAAACATCAAAAGTATCACATTGGGAATAGATAAGATAGTTCGTAGATTGTTGAGGACTTACCGTAAAATTGTTATTAGTCGAGAGTATTGTACTTGGATTTGTACTTTCTGCCCATCCAATAAAGCTATTAGAGTTTACGGTCAGGGTAGCAGAGGTATTCTGACAAATAGTAGTGTCAGATGAATGTGTTAAACAAGTTTCTTTAACTAAGATGTCATCAAAGAAATAATAAGAATATTCGTTGAATACAATGTCGTTATGATTTGTAGGTGTTAATGAAGTGTTTTGACCGTTACTAAAACAACCAAGGATTATATATTGAGAGGGACTTGACGCTGTGAAAGTTCCTGAAATTTTAACCCAGTTTACCGAATCCGCAATAATTTTTTGTTCAATAATTTGAGGAGTAAAATTTAATACATCAGATTGAAACGAGTTAATAAGTGTATCAGAAAAATACATTCCAAGATTATTTGATGCAAATCTACTTTTTGCAGCTAAGGAAACATGAAACTCTGCATAATAATGCTGACCAGGTGTTAGAGTTTGCAGCAATTGAGTTTGTATATATTCTCTCGAATTAGAATCATTGTAAATACTCGAACAATATGCGCCTACCATATTATTACCTGATTTTGGTAAATGATTCCATGGTGAGTTTAAGCAATAAATAGAACAAGTATTTGGTACATTAAGGCTAAAGAAATCTGAAGTTGCCAGAGTAGGTAAATTCCAATCTTGAAAATAGCTATTAAATTGATTTACAGCTACACCTCCAACACAAGGTAGTGAAACCGTATTCTCAAAACTAGGGTTCGGAACTAGGTTTTGAGCTATTGTCCATAAACTAGCTGTGGAAAAGATAAAGAATAGTATTAGGTGCTTTAAATTCATTTAGGAGGAGTTACTATTACCTGTTGTTGATAACAACGGAGTGGCTAATGGTAAAGTTGGTGGTTGATTCGTGAAGAATTCTACTCTATAATCAAAGTAATCCTCACTCTCTCTTCTTTTGGTAAATCAAAATTATCAGCAGAAGATTGGCGTTTGATGTTGAACTCTATATAGTCTTCGCCTGTGTAATTGAATTCTGTAGAATAGAAATAAGAATAAGGGTAGAGTTCTGTTGAATCAGAAAAGAACTCGCTGGTATCGGCGTGCAAAGGAGCAGTAATCATTTCCACTTCATCTTCGGCGCTGTTGACCATAAAATTGTAGACGTAATCTGTATTTACTTTAACAGTGTCTGTGATATCTCGGGTAGGTGTGAGAAATACAGTTTTCTTGCAACTCATAAAAAAAGAAGCGCCAACGATAAGTAAAAATGCTAGTTTTTGCATAAAGCACGGTTTGATGAGGTTAAAGTACTGAATTTAAATCATTTTTTGAAGTTCCTCCCAGAAATTAGGGTAGGATTTGGCCACCACTTCCTGGTTCTGTATTTCTAATTCTCCTAAATGAACCAAGGGAGCAAAAGACATCGCCATTCTATGGTCTTCATAGGTGGCTATGCTCAAGTTTTTAGGAAGTGTTTGAAGTGTTTTTCCATGCACCTTAATGCTTTCACCCAAATCTTCCACTGCTATGTCTAAACGCGCCAATTCAGATTGTAAAGCTTTTACTCTATCCGTTTCCTTGATGCGTAAACTGTGTATGCCATCTAAATGTAATTCTACGCCTGTTACACCGCATAAAACAGCCAAAGTTTGGGCTAAGTCCGGACAGTTTTGAACGTTTAACTTCAGTTCCGTAGGAAATTCTTTCGCTTCTTTCTTTAGGATAGCACCTTTAACATCAAAACTCGTTTCTATTCCAAAAACGGTTGCAATAGCGGCAATCACAGCATCTCCTTGTAAGGAGTTTTCTTGAAGTCCGGGTAAGTAAAGTTCTTCTAAATCAGATAAAATTAAAAAGCTGTACCAGTAGCTGGCTGCCGACCAATCGTTTTCAACCTTTAATTCTCCTCCTGAATACCTTCCTGGATTTACACGAATCTTATTTTCATAATGACGCAGAGTAATGCCGAATTGCTGCATCAATTCCAAGGTCATATTGATATAAGGTTTTGAAGCAGTTTTACCCTGGAGTTTGAAAAATAAACCATTGGGTAAAAGGGGGGCTACCATCAACAAAGCAGAGATGTACTGACTGCTTATACTGCTGTCTATCACCAATTCTTGACAAGCATTAATCGGTTGAAAAGGGTGAATTTCTAGAGGAGGATAAGCTTCCTCACCTAAGTAATTTATTTGGGCTCCTAAGCTACGTAAGGCATCAACTAAAATTCCAATAGGACGTTGATGCATGCGCTCTGTTCCTTGTAGGATGAAGCTGTCATTTTGCAAAGCGTAAAAAGCAGTGAGAAAACGCATGGTTGTACCCGCATCTTTTACATCTTTCACTTGTCCCTCATCTTGCAACAACTGCAACATGGTTTGCGTGTCTCTGGCGTTAGAAAGATTAGAAATCACAATATCTTCCTTACTCAAAGCTTGGATAATTAATGCTCTATTGGCTATACTTTTACTTGCAGGAAGTTGTATTTCTTTCCCCTTAGGCAATGCGTTTATGCGTTTTAGCTTCATGACTAAAAATCAATTTTTCCGTGATGAATAGCTTTGCGCATGTAGAGTACTGCTCCAAGTCCAAAACCTAGAACTAAGGCGATGTCTGAAATGTGATAAAGCAATATGTTTCCTTCTAAAACAGCCATAGAACCTTGACTTTTCAAGAGGTCAATAATGGAATAGAAATGAATTCCCCAACCTATGATTCCAAAGACAAAAAAGGTTAACAAATGTTTGCCTGCCACCTTTACTTTTTCGATAGTTTCAAGGTTTTCATTCTTCATTAATGCAACGATCAATCCTAAGTTGACAGCAATTAATAACAATAAAATCAAAGGCATGAAAGGAGAGAGGTAGTACTCAAAGTTGTAGCCTACAATTCTAGAAATAAAGCGTTCTGAAAGTTCTTCTCTGTAATAAAACAAAAGGCCTGTAGCTGTTAGAAAAAGGAGGATTCCTGTCAAGGCTTTGTTACGAAGTAACTGTATCATTATGTTTTTCGTTTTTTCTTTTTCGCCGCAGGGAAAAGAATATTGTTTAAGATTAATCTATAACCAGGTGAATTAGGGTGTAGATTTAAATCCGTGGGAGGATCTCCAACTCTGTGTTGGTAATCTTCTGGGTCGTGCCCACCGTAAAATGTCCAAGTACCCATTCCGTGTTCTCCATGTATGTAACGCACGGTTCCAAGGTTTTGAGACTCTCCCATTATCGTCACATTAGACTTGATGTATTCTTTTCTGAAATCAGTAGTTTGACCATAAAAACCAGGGATAATATCTGTGTGACATTGAGTCAACATGGTAGGAACTACATCCCATTTAGCCGAGAAATCAAAAAGCGTGAAATAGTCATTTTTTTCATTTACCGTTCTATGGTCTGTTGTACCATCAATTTCACTGTATTCATAGACCAAAGGGTTTTGCTCCAACTGGTAATTTTCAAAGGCGAAGGAGTTGCTGTAGTCGAGTTTTTCTTGACAGTTTGGATCAGCTGGATCACCGTCATACATGTCTTCACAAATATCCGTTTCATGCGCAGCTAAGGCAATATCATAACTATCTGTTCCACTGCACATGGTAAATAAAAATCCACCACCAAACACAAAGCTTTTGATGTTTTGGGCAACGGCTAATTTCATATCAGAAACTTTATCGAAGCCCAATTTTCTGGCACTTTGTTCTAATTCTGCAACTTGCTGTCTGTACCAAGGAGCGTTTTTAAAACTAGCATAGAATTTTCCGTATTGTCCTGTAAAATCTTCATGGTGTAAATGCAGCCAATCGTATTCGACCAATCCACCGGCTATTACTGTACTGTCGTAAACCTTGTCATAAGGAATTTCCGCGTATTCCATCACAAGTGTAACCGCATCATCCCAAGGTTGTTTTCCTCCAGGCGTGTAAACGGCAATCTTTGGCGCTTTTTCTAATTGTACAACTTCTTGGTTGACTTCAGGATTGGAAATTTCTCTTTTTATGGATTCAACTTGACCATCTGCCAAGATCTCATAACTCACGCCACGGATGATGAGCATGTCTTCTATCGTGCTTAGATGAGGCATGAGAAAAGCACCTCCTCTGTAGTTCAATAACCATTCAATCACTACTTCATTTTCCAACACATAAAAAGCGGCACCGTAAGCTTTCAAATGATTGCTTTGTCCTGCATCCATTGGGACGATAATCTGCGTTGCTTTGGCTTGTAAACCAAGAACTAGAAAAAGAAAGAATAAGATTTTTTGCATGGCTTTGACCTTGTGATTTCTCCTAAATTATGAATTAAAACGGAGTATCGTCGAAGTCATTGCTCGAAAAGTTAAAATCGTCTTCTATTTCATCCATTTTACTACGAACCGTCATGGTATTCGGCTGGTCTTCAAAACCTGCAGAAGGATTCATAGCGCTTGGCATAACCTCTTCATGTTCATCAAATGCAGCATCTCTGTTTTCGAAACGAGCGTATTTTCCAATAAACTTCAAACGAACAGTATCTGTAGCACCGTTACGGTGTTTTGCAATGATAATATCACCTACACCTTGTGTCGGACCGTAATCATCCTCTGTAATTCCGTAGTATTCCGGACGATAGATAAAGGAAACGATATCGGCATCCTGCTCAATCGCTCCAGATTCCCTAAGGTCAGAAAGTACAGGTCGCTTATCACCACCCCTTTGTTCTACCGAACGCGAAAGCTGTGAAAGTGCAATTACCGGGATGTTCAATTCACGTGCAATTTCTTTAATCGAACGAGAGATTTGAGATATCTCCTGTTCACGAGATCCAACACCTTTGTTGTTAGATCCCGCAGTCATCAACTGCAAGTAATCGATGATTACCATGTTGATGTCGTATTTATCTTTCAATCGTCTACACTTGGCTCTCAATTCGAAAATAGAGATACCTGGTGTATCATCGATGAAAATTGGGGCATTGGTCAATCGTGTTATACGTGAGTGCAACTGTTGCATCTCATGATCGGCCAAGTTACCTTTTCTTAATTTTTCTGCCGGGATACGTGTTTCAGATGAAATCAAACGTTTTACCAACTGTACGTTAGACATCTCCAGCGAGAATACCGCTACACCTTGGTTGTAATCTACAGCAGTGTTTCTGGCCATGGAAAGTACGAAGGCCGTTTTCCCCATCGCAGGACGAGCAGCAATTACAATCATATCCGAACGCTGCCAACCTGCAGTGATTTTATCCAAATCTTTAAATCCAGTAGGTATACCAGATACACCATCCTGAATTTTAGTAGCTCTTTCAATTTCTGCCATGGCTTCCATCATAGAAGTCTGCATGGTGTGATACCCTTTTTTCATGTTGTTTTGCGTAATGGCAAACAACTCTTCTTGGGCATTTCCTAACAATTCAAAAACGTCTTTGGTTTCGTCAAATGAGTTCTTTAACAAGTTGTTACTCATTTTAATAACCTGACGTTGAATGTATTTTTGAATAATGATACGGGCGTGGGCCTCAATGTGCGCCACAGAACCAATACGTTGGGTCAGTGATGATAAATAAACAACACCACCGGCCAATTCCAATTCACCAAGTTGCTTTAACTTTTCGGTGATTGTTAATAAGTCGATAGGCTCAGAAGCACCAAATAATTGCTGTATACAATTAAAAATGGCTTGATGCTTAGGATCATAAAAAGCCTCTGGTGTACCCAATACGTCAATAGCGTCGTTCACCGCACTCTTCTCCAACATCATGGCACCCAATACCGCCTGCTCTAATTCTATCGCCTGTGGTGGTACCTTTCCTATTTCGTTGCTGATTTGCTTTACACGTTGCAAACGTCCTTTACTAATTCGCTGGTTATTCTCCCCATTCTCCATGACTACAAATATAGAAAATCGCAACGGGCTTTAACAGTATATTTTTTGCGAAATGACGAGTTGTTAATAGAAAGTTGTTTATCAACCAAATGTTGAAAACTGAGGGTAGATTTGAAATTTGAAATTGGAGATTTGAAATTTGAAATTTGACCTTCCTTAAATATGGATTCATTGTGAACTCTGTGAAAAGCTCTGCGCTCTTTATAGTTCCTACCACACTCTAAAAGTCTAACAATCTAAAGGTCTAAAAGCCTAAGTTTCCTACCTTAGCAATTCACATAAACTTTCATCCTTTATGCGCATAGAAAAGGCCAGGCAAAACAATCTTAAAAATGTATCCCTCACTTTACCGGAGAAGCAGTTAATCGTGGTAACCGGACTCTCAGGGTCTGGAAAATCATCTCTAGCTATGGGGGTGATTGGGAATGAAGGATACCGTTATTTTTTAGAAAGTTTACCCGCTTACAATCAACAAAATGCGCAACGTATTCCATCTGCTGATGTTGATGAAATCAAAGACTTACCACCCGTTATTAAAGTGGAGCAAAGCAAAAGATTTCAGTCCATCAATGCCACTTTTGGGACTTTGTCTGAATTAACACCTTTGTTCCGTATACTCTTTGCGCGCTATGCTGGAGAAGGTTCCATGAGTAAATCTTTGTTTTCTTTCAATCATCCCAAGGGGGCTTGTGAAACCTGTAGAGGGATAGGAGAAGCTGAGTACATAGATTTAAAGAAGTTGGTGGGGGATCCAAATAAAACTTTGCGTGAAGGTGCTATCGTAACAACACTTCCCAATGGATACATCACCTATTCTCAGGTAACGGTGGATGAACTCAACAAAGTGTGTAATGCTCATGGATTTTCTGTAGACGTTCCGTGGAAAGATTTGACAGCAGAGCAACAAGATGTCATACCTAATGGAAGCGATAAACTCAAAGTTTTTTACGGAAAACATAGCTTAGAATCTCGCTTGCGCTGGGAAGGATTGAAAGCTAAACCCAGAGAAGAAGGATACTATAAAGGAATGTTACCCATCATGTACGATATCCTCAAGCGCGATAGGAATGCCAATATTTTGAAGTTCGTGAGTGCAAAAGAATGCCCAAGTTGTAGGGGAGCACGCATCAAAGCGGAACATTTGAAATACAGATGGCAAGGGTTGAGTTTTAGAGAATGGATGGATCTTCCCTTAAATGAACTTTATAAACAATTGAAAGGTCTTTCATTAAAAGGTGGTGAGGCAGTATTGGTGAATAAATTATGTACGCAACTCTATGACCTCATTCATTTGGGGATGGAACATTATCAATTGAGTAGTCCGAGCACGGCTATATCTTCGGGTGATGCCCAACGTATGAAGTTGGTGAAACAAGTCAACAGTAATCTACAGGGGATTTTGTATGTGTTTGATGAACCATCTATTGGTTTACCGGTAGCCTATCAAAAGCATTTGCGATTGATTATCGATAGACTCCTCGCCAAAGGAAATACAGTAATGGTTGTTGAGCACGATTTGAAATTTATTCAGTCTGCAGATTGGATCGTAGAGCTCGGACCCAAAGCGGGAGGTGAAGGCGGTGAAATCATTTTTAACGGAAGTAAAGATGAGTTCTTAGTGGATAATAAACTGAATTCTCCCACACGTTTGGCGTTGGAAGAGAAGCTTAAACCCTCAAATCCCGTAAAGCAAGATGAGGGGTTGAAAAAATTACAAGGTTCGTTGTCTGTATACTCTAGGAAATCAAAGGAAGTACTGGGGTTCATTGATCAATTTACTGAAAGAAAAGGATATAATACACACACTGTAAGCGATCAGCCCATAGGAAAAACGCCACGTAGTAACCCTGCCACTTACACAGGTTTGGCGGATAAAATTAGAGATCTCTTGGCCAAAACGGAAAAAGCCAAACAAATGAAACTGGCCAAAGGTGCTTTCTCCTTCAATAATAAGGCAGGAAGATGTCCTAATTGTGAAGGAGCAGGAGTGATTAGTTTATCCATGAGTGTGATGGGGAACATCAATCAAACATGTCCGCTTTGTAATGGGAAGCGATTTAACAAGGAGGTTTTTGAAGTTACTTGGGAAGGAAAAAACAGTGCGGAAATCTATAATTTAAGTGTGAAAGAAGCACTGGACTTTTTTGCTACTGAATCTAAAATCGTGTCCATCCTACAATTGATGAATAAGCTTGGGTTGGGGTATTTAAAGTTAGGTCAACCCTCGAATACTTTGTCTGGAGGTGAAGCACAACGTATTAAACTCACAAAGTATTTTGCCAAATCTTCTAAACAGACCTTGCTGATTTTAGAAGAGCCAAGCATAGGTCTACATCACCAAAATGTTAAAGAGTTAGTGCAGGCCTTGCATCAATTAAAAGCGAAAACAGCAGGAATTGTATGTTTCGAAAATCATTCTTTGTTCCAATCCGAAGCGGATGTTTTTGTAGATAATGCCCCTAAGGTTGAAGAGGAAGAAATTGAAATACCCGTTAAAGAACCACAAAATGAAATTCTTATTCAGGGAGCGCGAACGCACTTTTTAAAGGATGTGAATATTTCTTTTCCAAAGCACAAACTTTCCGCTGTTACCGGTATTTCTGGTTCGGGAAAATCTTCTCTGTTGATAGATACTTTACATGCCTATGGTATGCAGGAAATGACGCAACAATTTTCGAGTTATGAGCAGGGTAGAGTGGGTGCGCAGATGCCTTTTGATGTAGATCATATCCAAGGCCTGACGCCAACGATATGCGTTACACGAAAAGTGAAAAATTATTCTGCTAAAACAGATTTAGCCCAACAATGTGATATAGATAAACGACTCCGTTTTGTATTCTCCCGCAAAGCACAGTTTGAAGGGGAAGATTTATCCGCATCTCATTTTTCTAAAAATCATGAATTAGGGAAATGCGAAGTCTGCGATGGATATGGTGAAGCACTTGTTCCAGATTTGAATAAAATAGTGCTTGATGCTAACCTAAGTATAGCTGAAGGTGTTTTTGAACACAATAAATCTTTGGCGTATTATGGTCAGGCTGCTGGACAGTATATGGCCATTCTAGAAGAAGTGGGTAAAGCCTTTGGTTTTAGTTTAACAACAGCTTTTAAAGATCTTACAACAGCTCAAAAGAAGGTCGTCTTAAATGGAGTTCCGGACCAAATTTGGGAAGCGCAATGGAGGTTTAAAACTAAGACCAGAGAAGGAGTGCAGTCGGTGAAAATGGAGTGGAAAGGACTTTTTACTTATCTACAAGAAGAATATTATAAGACGCGAAAGAATAAAAATATTAGTCAGCTTACGGCTTTGTTTTCTGAGGAGACATGTGCTACGTGTAAAGGTAGCGGACTTAAAGCAGAACGTTTGAAGTTTACCTTGGGTGCTTTAAATTTTCAAGAGGTAAAGCAATTAAGCTTGAAAGAATTCGAACATTGGTTAAGTGTAAAGGAAGAGGTTTCTGAAATAGATAATCAACTCAAAAAGCAGCTGGCTCATCATTTAAAAGGCCTCTTAAAAAAAGCCAAACAATTGCATATCGATTATTTACAGTTGAACCGTAAAGCGAAAACATTGAGCGGTGGAGAGCACCAACGTGTGGCATTGATTCAACAGCTAAATTCTCCTTTAAAAGGGATTACTTATGTCTTAGATGAACCCTCTGCTGGTTTGTCGCAAAATAATATAGGGGATGTGCAAAATATCTTAAATGAGCTTGTAGCAAAAGGAAATACAGTAATTTTTATAGAACATAACAAAGACCTGTTGAAGGCTGCCGATTACCTTGTTGAAATTGGTCCGAAGGCAGGTAGTTTAGGGGGTGAATTGATGTTCTCGGGTAGTCCAGAACGATTCATACAACAAGATGGAATTCATCCTTACCTGAAAGCGGAGGGGAAAGAACTTCAACTGCGAGCTGGAAAGGAAAAACTGGTGTTGAAAAACATCGATAAATTCAATCTTAAAAAGGAAGTACTAGAAATTCCTGTAGGAGGTTTAACGGCCTTAACAGGAAACTCGGGTGTAGGAAAAACGACCTTGGTAAAAGAAGTGATTTTACCAAGTATAGCGCAAGGTGAAGCCGTTCACTGTTCAGCGTGTATTACTCCAAAGTCTTACGAGGGGGTACAGTATTTTGAAACTAAGAAACTAAACACGCACAAAGCCACTTTACTTGTGGAGTACTTAGATGTTTTTAAGGAAATCACAAAAGTATTTGCAAAGGTGAGCGGAGAGAAAGCCAAGTTCTTTTCATGGAAAACGAAAGGTAGTTTTTGCGAAAATTGTAAAGGTGAAGGGATAATTACCACCAGTTTAGATCTAGCTGCAAGTACCGCTGAAACTTGTGAAAAATGTAAGGGAACCCGATATGCAGATGAGGTATTGAAGCCTAAGGTAGAAGGTCAAAACATTGCTGAAGTAATGGCTTTAAATGTAGAAGGAATGATTAATTGGTTACAAGGACAATCTCCGAAAGCCAAGGTTATTTCCAGTTTACAAGAACTTCAGAACATAGGTTTGGGACATTTACAAATGAACCAAGCCGTTCAAAGTTTGTCTTCCGGAGAAAAACAACGTTTGACCTTGTTGGATTGGAGGAAAGATAAAGTACAAAACCAACTCCTCATTTTAGATGAACCCAGCATAGGTTTACATTATTCGGATATAGACCAATTGCTCACCCTTTTAAAGGATTTGTCGCAAAATAATGATGTGCTAGTGATTGATCACAATGCTTATTTATTGGAGCAGATAGGGGTTGGAGCAGTAATTTATTGAGACTCATTAAAAAGGGAGTATCTTTGTCAACAAAAAAACACTCAAAGCGTATGTCTTTTCAAAATCTCGGTTTAGCACCTTCTTTTACTTCCTTGTTAGAAAAGGAAAATTTCAAACAGCCTTTTCCCATTCAAGAAAAAGCTATTCCGGAAATATTAAAAGGAAAGGATGTACTGGGTATTGCCCAAACTGGTTCGGGTAAAACAGCGAGTTACGTATTGCCTGTGCTTTCTAATTTGAAAGTAGATGCTTCTAAAAAGGATAGGCAACCTACAGTACTTGTTTTGGTGCCTACCAGAGAGTTGGCCGAACAGGTGAAAGACGTGTTTCAAAGCTTTGAGAAAGCATGTGCGCATCCAGTGAAAACCATGGCGATTTATGGAGGTGTTTCAATTAACCCGCAAATGAAAGCCATCTTTGGGGTGAATGTAATTGTAGCAACTCCGGGGCGTTTATTGGACTTGATAGACGTGAATGCCCTTCAGCTCAACAAAGTGCAAACACTTATTTTGGATGAAGCGGATAAATTATTGAACCTTGGTTTTAAAGATGAGATCAATAAGGTTTTGTCCTTGTTGCCACCAAAGCGTCAAAACTTATTGTTTTCTGCTACTTTGAGTGAGAAAATTGAAGGATTGCACCGTTTATTGTTGAAGAATCCTGTAACGGTTCAAGTGAGTTCTGAAACGTGGGATATAGCGCAAATCAAGCAAATATCTTACAGCATAGCCGAAGAAAAGAAAGGTCCGTTCTTGAGGTATTTGATCAAAAGTGGAGAGTTAAACCAAGTGTTGGTGTTTACAGCTTCTACTTACAAGGCAGATAACGTTGCCGACAAACTGCGTAAGAATGGAATAGACGCTAAAGCTATTCACGGAAAGAAAACCCAAGGTGTACGAAATAAAACATTGAAGGAATTTAAAACAGGTAAACTTAGGGTTTTGGTTACGACTGATTTGTTGGCAAGAGGTATAGATATTGCCTTTTTACCCTATGTGATCAATTACGAATTACCGCGTTCTCCAAAAGATTATGTACACAGAATTGGTAGGACAGGTAGAGCCGAAGCAGATGGAGTGGCCATTAGTTTAATCAGTCCAGAAGATGAGCACCACTTCAAAGTCATTCAAAAGAAAATGAAGGTGCAAGTGGAGCGAATAGATGGGGATGCTATGGATATTGGGTAGCGTATTTGAATGTCCTATTTGTAGTAACGGATGCTTGTAAAGGCTTCTTTATTTTCATTTAACACACATTCAATAAGTGTATTTTTTTCGTAAAAAAATGAGAGGGAATTCCATCTGCCTTCATAAACATTTAAGCCTTTTTTATAGATGAAATCTACGCATCTTATGTTTCCATTTGGGAAGTAATGGAATTTTGCGATTACACCTTCTGTTTTAATGTGCTTTATTTGTGAAGAATTTCTTTTGTATTTGATGTTGTAATTAGCTTCTAAAAAGGAGGTGTCTGGGTGGAAATAAGAATTATTATCTAAAGTACAGAATACAAAATCACCATCTACGATTTCAATAGAGTCATAATCATTTTTTACTTGAAGTAATTGAATGATTTGCGCATCAACTGCTATAGAGAATACGTCCCAAACGTGTTGATCCTCTTTAATTTCTTGAGCAAAAGAAATACTTGTAACAAATAGGAAGATGGATGTGAAGAAGTAAATTGTGGTTTTCATACATGAAAGTTATGAAATTTATTTTTTCAAACAGGGATAGTATGGAAAGCCCTTGAAACAAAGGCTTGGCAAAACTAGGGCAGGAAAGTCCCCAAGAAACTTGGGGATTGGAAGGATAGCCCGACCCCAAGCTGCTTGGGGTGTTTGCCTGAATATAAGCTACATTTTCACCTCATGTCTTCCCGAGGGTAAAAACTTTATACTGGGCAATTGACGGTAGGTGTTGAACAATTCATAGCCTTTTTTGAGGTCTTCCCATAAATTGAGTTTGTCTGTATCCTTAGCATATTTTTCTTTTAAAAGGTTGAAGTTTGTATCGTTGAGTCGCGTTGGAAAGATGCTAACGGGAATATTGGTTTGACCATTGTTTTTGGCTTCCACACAATAGATGTAAACTTCTTTGATGAGGTCGTTGGTTAAAGGCAAGCAACCTATAGTTACGCAATCTCCGTGAATGAAAATATCTCCGCCCAATTTGCTTTTATTACCCAAAACTTTATCGGAGGCATTGGGATAATTGATGCCGAGCGAAAGGTGGAAGTTACTGTAAGGATTGAAACGGTTGATGTGGTAAAAACCTTCAGGAATTTGTAGATCACCTCTTTGTCGTTTTGGGCCCAGTTGCCCAGAAGTATCGCAAATGGCAATGGTTTTTAATAAAGTAAAGGTTAACGAACTATCGTTTTTTGCCCAAATTTCTAGCTCTTTTTCGGCTTTAAAAGCTCTTATGTAAAGTTGGAAAGCATCGCGTTGCAGATTTTTTTCGGAAAGACATTTATTGATTAAAGTATCCTTTTCTTGATACGCTTGGCGCACGCGAGAATATTTGAGTTGTTCCTCTTTAAAACCTTGGATACTAAAAGCGAATAGAATGAAAAGGACGAAAAAGTAGCTGTATTTAAGCATAGTGAAAAGGTGTTAGTTATAGATCCATAATAAGGTAGGGGCTTCAGAGGTTTTTAAGAGACTATCAACCTCTTTCATCAAAGAGTTTTCAATTGCCGGACAGCCCCATCCTTCGGGTGTTCCCCTAGGGTAATTTTCTTGTTTACTTACCGCATTCCAGGAGTGTAGTACGATGAACCTTTGGTAGGCGTTTGAATTGGTGCTGTCTAGTCCGTGTAATTTGTAATTGATATGTATGCCCCAATCGCTGTAACCGCGTTTACCGATTTTATATTTCCCTAAAGAGGAGCAATGACTATTTTCAACATTACTAAATCGAGGTGAAAGTTTTGTGCTATCTGTACCCCATGGTTTATCGCAACATCCGTGTGCTACCAAACCTTGGTGAATTAAAGTGTCTTTTTCAAAATTGTATACGAAAAATCTGTTCTTCCCCGAGTGAATAGACATATCAAGAAGTAGACAGAATTTTGGGTTATAGCCTTTTGTTTTAATTGTTTCTAGCGCCTTATGGGCAAATGTTTGTGTGCGTTCAAACAAAACATCCCTTTCAGTTTGAACCGAAAGGGAGTCTTGATTTTTTATTGTTGCTGTTATTTGTTCCTGTTTGATTTCTGCAGCTTCTACCGTACAATGGTTGTTTAAGTAGAGCAGTATTACACTGCTGACACTTAGTAAGTAAAGTTTTAAATTCTGCATAGCTTGAGTTTATAGGTGAAATACCTGTTTGCAGAAAAGTAACAAGGAAAAATGATAAAGACAAAAAAACACAGGTCCACAACATGCGAATGGACCCGTGTTTGGAAGTAAGGTATTAGTTTTTTAACACTTTTTGTACGCTACTTCCATGGGTTGTCGTGATGGTTAAAAGGTAGATACCATTTTCGAACCCCGAGAGGTCTATATGGTTATCACGACTTACACTAACTTCTTGCCCAGTCATATTTCTTACAACAACTTGAAGAATTTCTGTTTCACTCTCTATGTGAACAATTCCGTTACTCGGATTTGGATAGACATGGATTTCGACTGCAGTCTCGTCTGAAGTTGAAGCGGTAGAGAAATCACAAAGCGGTCCGAAATCTACAACATTAGCCACGGTTTGCGCTGTAAGTGCAACATCTAAAACTGTAGGAGAGGCTATAGGGAAAAGAGAAGCGCTGTCAGGAGTTACTACCATAGGATCTACATCTGTTACTGTATTCGTACCTGGATAATCACAGGGATAAAACTTGTTGTATTGACGTTTCTCTAAAATGAAGTTAACGGATAGCATATCAGCCAAACTAAGGATGTACATTTCATCACCTTGTAGATGAGTGGCGTGACTGAGTATGTTGTTACCAACTCTACTCGAAAGAAGGTTTCCCTCCATGTCTAGAATGAGGTAATTGTGACGTTTCGCGAACATATCCCATACACCAATGGCTATATTACCATCCGTTGTTTCTTCGATATAATCAAAGTTATAAGTGATGTAGTTGGTGGGAACAGGACCGAAAGTTGTACTGATTTGTTTGGACCAAAGTACGTTTCCTTGCGCATCAGTCATAATAAATACGGGGTCTTCACCAAAAGCTTGCATAATGGCTATGAGGTAGTTCCCATTGCTTAATCGGTTAAAGAAATCACCGCCTTGCTTAAAGTATTTTCTATTACTGTTTATGGCAGAAAGGTCAGTGTCTATATTTAGTAAATCTCCATAGGTTGTCAAAACATCAAAGGTGCCATCATCGTTTAAATGAAAACCTCGAGGCATTACACTTGGCCAAGGGAATCTATTGAAATTACTGAAGTTACCGTTTTCATCAACTAAACAATAAATGGGTCTAAAACCTTCAGCAAAATCGTGGTATACAAAGAGTATGTTGCCATTTCCTAAATCAAGGAGTCTGTTGTTTGATCCATTTCCGCAATCTACATCCAGTTTCTTGCTCCAGTTTAAGCTACCATTTTGGCCCATGTTAATAAGTACAGGTTGACTTATAGCAGGTCCGTATTTTGGACGAGTAGTAGCAGAAATTAAGAAGGAATTGTTTTCTAACTTGATGATGTGATGGGGCTCAATGTTGTACGCGGTATCGGCCATTCTGACATGTATAAATTGTTGTAGATTACCCAGGTTGTCTGATTGGATGAAATGGAAGTAGAATTGATTTAAGATGCCATCCGTAACTTGATCGTTACTCAAAATTACGCTGGTGATTTCATTGGTGTCCATCGTTATGGATAACCCATCTTGATACAGTCTTGTTGTATCATTGATAAAAAAGTGTTTACTAAAATCTTGCGCCCAAGTGGAAAAACAAGCAATCAAAAGTAAAGTTGTGAGATAATACGCTTTCATAGTTATATACATTTTGAAATTTATTTTGGTGACAAATGTATTTTCTCGACTATGAAGTCCCTAAAAAAGCAGGTGTGCAATAGGTGTCACGACGGAAATTAGTTTGTAATGCTTAGATATTCAGGTTGTTTAAGAAGTCAGATAAATCCTCTCCTTTTTCCATATTCAACTTTTTTCTAATACGGTAACGGGCAGATTTTACAGAATCTACGGACAAGAATAAGGTTTGAGCGATCTCTTTTAACGAAAATCTGAGCTTGGAAAGCGTGCAAATTTTTAATTCATTATTACTTAAATTGGGATAACGTTTTTTTAATTCGTCGTAAAAACCAGAATGTAAATCATTGAAGAAAAGTTCAAACTCTTCCCAGTCTTCATCTATGCGTAAGGAGTTTTTTAGTGCCATTTTTGCATCGTTTACAAGGGGGGAGCTTTTATCCTCTTCTTCGGAAACAGTAGATTCAAAGTCTTTTAATACTTGGTTTTTTTGGTTGATGCGTAAAGACAGACTTGTTAATTTTTGTTTTTTTAATTGAAGTTCTTTGTCTTTAAGAACAAGCTCTTTTTTCTTACGTTGAAGTAGAAGGTAAGTAATGAGGATGATGAGGGCAATAAGTACTATTAAGCCGAAGATGATAACAAGGTTTATACGGTTTTGTAATTGTTCACTTTTCGTGCGCGCTGCTAATAATTCAATTTCATTTTCTTTTTTTATGAGCTCAAGGTTGTTTTTAGATTTTAAAACTAACTCTTGCGTTTTTTCATTTTCTTGTTTGCGCACAAGTTCATAGGTTAATTGCCAATAGTGTTGCGCACTGTCAAGATTCTCGAGTTGGGCATATAGATTCGCAAGGTCATTATAGATGAGTCGCAATTCTGAAGTTTTGGTGCTGTGGCTTTTTGCTAAATTATATTGCAGTAAGGCTTCAGCATATTTTTTTTGATGAACGTAGATTTGTCCGAGCCCCGTGTAAATACCTGCATCAATTTTATGTCCGGAATTCTGCGCGGTGGTTAACGCCTGTTTATAGTGGTTTTCGGCAGATTTCCAATCTTCTACCTGGGAGTAATAGACAGCCAAGTTTTGATAGAAGACCGCTAGAATATTTTCATTTTTTTGTATGAATGGACTGTCTTTAACTTTAGTTAATAGTTGGTCTACTTTTTCTGTATCTCCTTCTAAATAAAGGGTGAGCATGGCGTAGTTCAAAAAGGCTGCTGAGAATTTAGCCTCGTCTTGAAGTTCAAGTGCCATCTCGTAGGCCTCCTTGAAATTATTCAAAGCTTCTTGGGTTCTTCCTGCTTCATAAAAGCAATTTCCCATGTTAATTTTAATGATGGTTAAGCCTGCTTTGGAATCTTGCTCACGATAGATTTCTAAGGCTAGATTGAGTTGCTCCAAGGCTTCATCAATTCTTCCAACGCTTTGAAGGGTAACCCCTATTAAGTTATAAGTATCTGCACTGTCTAATGAAGATTGAACGAGATTTTTGTCGAACAGGGAATGGAGTAATGTGAGCGCAGAATCGGCCTCATTTATTTCCATGTATATTTCGCTTCTCAGTTTAATACTCGTGTATAGGCCGTAATTGTTGGTCATATTACGCGCTAGCTTTTCTGCCTTATTGGTCCAGAATAGAGCCAGTTGAGCATCTTTGTGAACATAGTTTTTTCCAATTAAAATATAAGTGTCGAGGCGCTGTTTATCATCTGAAGTGTGCTCCAGACTTAAAATGAGACTATCAACATTAGCCCAAGCTGAACTGCTTGCAAAAAGGAGAAATAAAGTAAGTAGTTGAATGAATTTCATACGAGACTTGTTGATTTGACACAAAGTTTTGCGTGACAAATATAACAAGTTGGTAGTATTATGACTAAGAATTTCACATTGAGCTAAAACTAATAGTCCTAGCCTTTTAGTGCGAGGTAAGCACAGCCAAATGCCAAAAGAAGAGTTACGGGAGAGAACACCCTTCGTTCGAATTTATTTTTCGAAGTTAAATTCCCAAGTGTATTTAAGCCAAAAAGGGCGGCCATGAGGGATAATGCTGCAGTCATTACCCATTCAGGAAATTTTATCAGAAGATAATCGGAGTGGATCAATATTACCCCCAAGAAAAGTAGGCTCATAAGTAGCGAAGGAAGCTCAAATTTGTACATTTCTCTGTCGCTTGAGAGTCTCCCTCCCCAGAGTACCTTGTAGGGAATAATTTTCAGAAGTACCATTACATGAAAAAGTACCAATAGACTCAGTAATACGAGAATGATGTGTTGAATATAATTAATTATCATGCTTCCAAAATTACAAAGGAGGTTGGAAGAAAAAATTACCCTATGGTAAAGTTTTTTTAAGCATGTTTTCTTCTAAGCCTACTTAAACTTTGCGGGGTTATGCCCAGATAAGAAGCAATGTGCTTTTGGGCTACACGTAATTCTACTTTGGGAAAACGTTGGCATAATTCACGGTAACGCTCTTCACTACTTTTGGTGAGTAGATCTATTTGTTGTTTTT
Organism: Lishizhenia tianjinensis; assembly: GCF_900116425.1. Lineage (GTDB taxonomy): Bacteria > Bacteroidota > Bacteroidia > Flavobacteriales_D > Crocinitomicaceae > Lishizhenia > Lishizhenia tianjinensis. The sequence continues at coordinate 554,358 of NZ_FPAS01000002.1, forward strand.
GTTTGTCTACAAAAGAAGATTCTGCTGATTTACGCATGAGTATTTGTCCGATAGATTTGTCGCCCAATTTTCGGAAGTTCTCTACAGTCATTCTATGAACCTTGGTGGTTTCCAAAGCTACTAGTTCCAAATCATTGGGTTCTTCTGTGAGTACAGACATATAATCACAACAAAATTGACCGTCAAAGGCAAAGTCTAAACAAACAAAATTGTTTTCCTTCCACAAGAAAACGCCTACACTTCCTTTTTCAATAAAGTAGAAGTACTTTTCAGAATTCCCTTGTTTTTTAAGGACTTCATCTTTGCGATGTATCATGGGTTCGCAATGCGCTGCGAACTCTTCCCAGGCTTCAATAGGTGCTTCAAAATAGGCATCAAAAGCCTTTTTCAATTGGGTTGAAAGGTTTTGCATACGATAAAATAGTTTTCATTGTCTTTCGCTGAACGTGCACCACGCCAATAGATGGTTTTATATTCCTAGTGAATATTAATCATAAAAAGTTAGAAATCAGAAAATAAAGGAGATGATTTTTAAGGAAAAGTTATAATAGGACTTAATACGTGTTTTATGGATGAGTATCTATTAGTTTTTGAACATCAATCTCTAATTGTTCCTCGAATGTGATATTGTTTTCCTTGGCTTTTCTAAGTACATCATTCTTCCAAAAATCATTGTTGAGAATAAGAAATTTGTAATGATCTGCGCTATTGGGTTCCGGACAATTTAAAAGTTCCTCGTTGAAAGGAGTTTGAGCAATTGGTGAAATTTTATAGGTGAAAATTCCCATACCAATTTCCTGAGCTAAAGGTTGTAAGGTGAACACTAACGTATCTGTGTCTGATTTAAGATGAAGCCCAGAAGAGTTAAATTCAAAGGCCTGAAACAAAGGTGAATTACATTTTAACTGCATTACCCCATTTGGATGGGTTTTAAAAAATCGGACAAGATCTTCTTTGTTGGTAGGGCTAATTTCTGCTTCTTCAATAATACGTATTTGCTGACGAGGTAATTCTGATTTGTAGGCTAAATAGTAGGTGTTTTCAAAGGAAATGAAGTCTAATACAAAACCACTCTTTAGGTTTAGATTTGCGTTTACTTTTTCACTGTAATTCAAGTATTCTTTTTTCCAAACCTGAGGAATGGCTTTGAAGCTATTTTGAGAAGCCGCCCTCATTTCTCCGACGGAAGTTTTTAGGGTGTAGGAGAATGCAAAGAGTCTTTCAAAAGGAATTTGCATCCATACGTAGGAAAGGGGAATAAGCGTAGCAAGGAAAAGTACGAGTGCTACTTTTGACCCTTTAGTCTTCTTTACATTTTCAATGAGCAGGGAGGCAAAGGGAGTGGAGAAGAGTAAAAGTAGAATAATGAACCTGCTTTGCATCAACAAAGTTCCCTCGTAGGCTTTATAGGCAAAAAAGATGAGGAATACCCAAAAAGGTAATGTCCAAAGGATACGAGAAGTAAGGCGTATTTTCTGTTTTATTTTTTTGAAGAAGATAAGACTCAGTCCAACTACCAAGAAAGGAGAATAAGCAAAGAACCAGATAAAAGGGAAGTAGATGATGCGTTTGAATTTTTCTGTGAAGCTTACATCTGTATTTTGCAAAGCAACAATGTCTTTGTTGTAATTACCGGGGAGTCCGTACAAAATATGTTCGTGCGCAAGGTAATTTCCCGTCATCCAAAACAAGGGGAAAATGCTTGCGGTAAGCAGGAAAAACAATCCTAACTTATGTTGTCTAAATAAAGTGAAAATGAGGAAGAGTATGGGAATTAAAAGCCACGCTTCATATCTAAAACCTGCTGCTAGTGTTAGGTAAAGTCCCGCTCTTAAGGCTGCAGATATATTTGTGTTGCGTATGGACTTAGAACTAGCGTTCAGAGCGGCAGCAATGAAAAGGGCATGAGGTAAACCAGACAAGGCCAAAAAAGAGTTTCTAAATACTACCGGAATCAGTATGAAAATTAAAGCAGTGAACCAAGCTCCTTTTGCCGAATATTCTCGTTTGGTAAAGTAATAAAGTGGAATTGCAACAAGGCAGCTTAACAGAATGTGTAGAATTTTTGGGCCGAATAGATGTTCTCCAGAAATTGCAAGCGTGAAGGCGTTTAAGTAGTGATGGAAAGGAAGCCAAATTCCTTCTGAAAAGAAAGTAGGATTTTTCAACCAATCTTCGGCGATGAATATTCTACTTACAGCATCTGCATCTACCACCTGGGTGAAGGGTAAAGCCAACAACCGAAGTAAGATACCTAAAAGTAGTATACCCAGTAATTGCCTATGTTCTTTGGAGCGAATATCATCTTGCGATAGGAAGCGGTTAAGCATAGTTATCTTACTTTTCATTGGAAATTAAATCCATCTCCGAGGTGTTTAATTTGAGTTTCTTGTGCTTTGTATACCTCATATGGGGGCATGCAAAGTTAGCCTCGAAGATAGAAAATAATTTCTAGCTAAAGCTTCTAGGTCGCACTTCATAATCTTTATCGGATAATGCGAAGGAGTTTAGGGTAGAGGTAATTGTTTTTTGCCTTATTGATCCTAATCGCAAAGAGTATGGGGAAGACAAGGTTGATAAGTAGCAACAAAAGAAGCAAGAGTAAAATGAAATCGAAATAAGAAGGAGAGGTAATCAAAAGGATCATGAGTGCAACATTGATGGTGGTCCAACTGATTTGAAAATTAAGTACGTTTTTACCCAAGGTTTGGAGTCCTTCTATTTTCTCTTTTTTATTCACCCAAAGTATAAGGGGGAGGATGATATTTCCTATGGGCACGAAAAGGAAGGAAAGTACAGAAAGGTGAACTAGGGTTAAGTAACTGCTGTCTTTTTCTTTGCCATAATTGAGGAGTTCTTCAGCTTCCACATCCAAGGCTGCACAAATCAGTTGTAGGGTTTTTCCGCGGGGTTCATTATCCCCTTTTTCTATACGCTGTATGGTTCTCAAATTTACCTTGGCTGCTTCTGCGAGTTCCTCTTGAGAGAGACCTTTTTGTTTTCTTGTGTTTCTAATTTTGTTGCCGATTTGGGTCATAATTATTTGTAATAAAAGTTTGGTCCAAAACTAGGCGTTAGAAGCCTTTGTTTGTAACGGTTTTTTTGCGACAAGTTTACGACATTTTTGTCCAACACCTGTTTTTACAGGGTTTTTCAATCGTTTTATTTGGTGAGGTATAAAATTCTCGAAGCTGAAGTTTCCTCAAAATAAATGATGTAATCGTATTGTTTGGGTTCTAAATATCTGTACCTCCAATTTTTTTCTTTTCCTGTGTTGTAGAGGATGGCACCTAGCTGGGTTATTTTTAATTTATCTACCTTTTTTAAGGAAGAATAATCAACCAAAAGGAGTTTTTTTCCGAGTTTACTTAGCCTGTGTTCTACAGATTTATGATGTGCGTTTTTCAAGGTTTGAGATTGAAATAAAAGTTTGTCGTTTATAGAGTGAAACGCATTAAAACTTCCCGTGTTAAAGGTCATGGCAATAGACAGGTATTGATCTCCTAGATGTTGATGTAGAAATTTTCCGCAAGATTTTTTGGCAGTGTAATTTGCATAGTGATAATAAGATCTAGAGACGTGATAATTGTGGGCAATATAAATGGCCTTTGATAGTGGATGACGTTTCAAATAGTGTAATTGCATTTCTGCCATACAGCTGTCTCTATAGAAGTGAACATCTGTTTTGTGAAGTTTATGTTGTAAGAAGTAAGAGATGTTGTTTTGAAGTAAGTTCATATTGCTATCCCTTTGTTTTGAGCAGAAGGCATTCCATTCCTCCAAGGCTTGAGCAATTTCAAGACTGTCTTCATAAGGTTTTTCCAAAGTGCTTAAAAATTTCGGGAGAGGGGTGTTGTAAAGACCATTTGTAGAGTTTCTTTGGAGTTCAATTTTATCGTCAACGAGTGACTGCATATCACACCCTACGAGTTGAATTTTATGAGGAGCTGTTTTATTGTAGTCCCTTAACCATACAATAAAATCCTTCATTCCCTCTGTCTTCCATGCCCAATATTGAAGTTCCATTAGGGCCATTAGCAAGGTGTCTTCTGCACCATTGATGTAACGATTTAAACGTTGTGTTGCGCTATAGTCTGCCTCAATAAAAATTGTATTAAAACCATGATGCTCAACTAAGTATTTGAATAGTTTGTGACGCATAGGTGTAAATTCATGCGTACCGTGTGTACTCTCACCTAGGCCAATAATTTGTTTGTTCTTAAAGATGCTGTCCCATGCCTGAAAATCTGAAGAGCTCAGCTTAGGATCTTTATCCGTTAAAGGAAGATAATGAATAGAACTTTGTCCATAAGCGATGGTATAGAAGAAGAGAATGAAAATTATTCGATACATCTGTGAGTGCTTTGTTAGAATTTGAAGGCATAACAAAAGTCAATGCTTTGGTTACGGATTCAGTTTTTTAAAGGACTCCATGCGGAAATGATAGTTCGTTTCCTTTCTATCATTTTATGGTGCTGTAAAAAATTCTTTTCGCCACAATCTGAACATTATGCCAAATGCCAATAGTCCAAAACTAATAGCAATTTCTATAGGAGAAGTTCTGGTTTCTAAATAGTTTAAAGCAGTCAGAAATACTCCTCCTACTATGGTGATGAATTCTATGAGTATGATGTATTTTTTTTGCATTGGATTTTAGGGTATTGCTAATTTTTCTTCGATTATTTTTAGTGTTTTTCAATTTGGTTGACGTAAAATTCATCCCTCATCTAGTATAGTGGATGTAGGTGTATCGCCATGGGGAGTTAAAATGTTGATAGTGTTTATATGTCTAAAAATACTAAAATGAATAGTGCTATGAAATGATTTCCATGCAAATCACCTTGGAATCTACATTGAGAACTTGTGTTTGGTTGGGGAGTTGAACCAAAGAATTTTCCCAGTGGCAATGACCGCAACAAACTTGAGTAGGAGGTAGCTGCTCTAAGTGTTTTCTTATTGTTTCATTTCCAATTTCAGTTAGGAGCGGAAAATCAGGTGTTTCATGAAGTAGTATGAAATCCAAATCTTGTTTAGATAGATGGGTTAAGCTTTTTAAGAAGTCAGTTTCATCTACCCTGTTTATTTTATCGGGCCTACCTATAATGCCGCTTATTCCTCCAAATTTTAAACCGTCTATTTTTACGTTTGTTTTATGGAGTAAATGAATGTTCTCTTGCGCTTCAAATTGTGCTTTTTCTTTTTCGTTACCAAAAGTATCGTGGTTGCCAGCCACACCTACAACCCAGTTGAAATGTGCATTAAATTCACTCCAAACTTTTCTTACATCACCACTAGATCCACGTTTAATAAGTGAGGTATACATATCTCCGCATAAGACTACACCTATTTTTTTACAGTGACTGAATTCTATTTCTAAAAGTGTTTTTAAAAAGGAAGGAAGTTTTTCTCCGAGTAAAAATTGTTTTCCGTTTACTTCTGTAATTCCTTGTAAATCTGAGGTAATGATTAATAAATCTATGTCTGCTTTCGATTCTTTATAAGTAGCCTTGTAAATGGGAAGAGATCGATGAAAGATTTCTGGAGCATTATTTTGACCAACAGTTTTTGAGCCTACTTCTAAATAAGGATAGGTTTCAATAATATGTGTAGGGTCAAGTTTAATTTTCATAGTACAAGAGTGGTTCTTTTATCCCTACAAATCTAGCTGTATTCTTCTAAAGTGTCGTAAGGAATTCCATCTTTCGCACCACTTTTTAGAATGCCAAAGTCTGTGTCAAAAGAAATTTGACAGTCTGCGGGTTGGGTTTTTAAAAGGATGGCCTCAAGGGTACCTAACACGGGTAAAAGGGCTTCTCTATCTTTTTTAAAACCACCGTAGGCAGGACCGCTGCCTGCGCAGTATGCGGTGAAAATCAACCCTGTTTCTGTATCGATAAGCGTGTAATCAAAACCCTCGAAACGAACGTAGTCGGGTTTCCCAAAAATGGTCCATAACCGAGAGAGAAATCCTCCTATCAAAGCTTGAGGTTCTGCTATACTACTTTCTGCAATGAATGTGGTTCCATTGGCTAATATAGCTTCTGCTCGTTTAAAACGTGTTTGTAACATTTATTTTTATTTAAGTGGTTTACAACCTTATTCCCATAGCTAATCCCAAAGAAATAGGGTTTCTATTGATGATTGCATTTTTTGAAACACCTAAAATAGCGCATTGGATGTTGGGTTGAACGTATAGAGTGAATTTTTCTTTTTGAAGTAAATCATAGCCAACTCCAATGTTGGTTGATAAATTAAGTCTTCTAAAATCTGTTGAGTTATCGATTTTTGTGTTTCTTTCTGAGGGTTTTTCCGTGTAATAGTAAATACTTGTTCTCGTATTAAACAAGTTCACAATTCCACTGAGCCCAACAAGACCATAAAATCTATCATTGAAAAGGTGTCTGTAAAATACAGGGATTTCTAGGTTGTGATGATTGTATTTATACTTAGCATGACTGGGTTGAGAAGGGTCGAATATCGATTGACCTGTGGTAGGGTCTATATTAAAAACGAGGGCTTTTTTTTTGCTTTGCTCACCGTTGTTCTGATAGCCCATTCCAAAACCTAAAAAGGCGTTTTCTTTCAGTTGGTATTCTACAAATACAGAGGCGCTAATAGAAGGTTTCCAAGTTTCAAAGTTTTGGATTACTTGTTTTACACCGTCATCCCCATTCATACTGCTGCTAACAATACCTAAACAATAATTCGGGAATAGGTTAAGACCTAATTTAAATTTTTGATTTTGAGCGAAGGATGTGAATCCAATTGCGAAAGTAAAAAGGAGTAAGATGGTTGTGTTTTTCATCATGGGTGATATTAAATGCTGTTGTAGAATAAATGTCTTTCATTACCAAAATTACTAAGGATTCTTTTTATTGACTTGCGATGTGGTTCTTAATTTAGGGTTCTCTGAACGGTTCATTATCTATGAAATTATTCTGGTTTAAAGACTTTATTCGACCCTTACAACGCGACCTGGAAATCGATATCGAGCGTGTCGTCTTCTATGAGTAAATCACCATTGAAATAAATATCCTTAACATTTTGATAGTTTGAATCTTGAATTTAAACGTGAACCATACTTGGTTTTGGATAACTCAATTTGCCCTCATACCAATATACATGTAGTAAATACGTGCCATCAATTAAAGTGTCTAGACTAGCGCTTGGGCCATAAACTCTAACATTGTATCCACTTAGGGGTAGACCTGTAGTTGAATCAGTTATGATGCCCTGGAAGTAAGCATTATGATGTGTTGTAGTTATATTATTACCTGGATTTTCATTAATAGGATCATCTTTTTGACAGGCATATAATACAAAAAGTATAAGTAGTGTGATTAGAAGTTTGTACATGACTTTTTTTATGTAGTATACCTAAAGGTTAAAATGAAAAAGTAATTTATATTCAAACTGGAATTAGCCTGCTTTATTGTATTACTCCGAATTAATTTTTAGTTTTCATTAAGTTTGCCCTCATGAAACGAGAGATCATAGTTACGGGAGATGGTTCTAAAACCATACACTTACCAGAGTTGAACGAGAATTATCATTCTCACCACGGAGCTTTGCAAGAGGCCATGCATGTGTTTATTCAACATGGTTTGGAGTTTAAGAAGGAAGCAAGAAAGCTGCGTATTCTTGAAATAGGGTTTGGTACCGGACTCAATGCTTTGATAACGCTTGATTATGCTCGTAAACATGATTTAAAGGTGGAATATCACGGTTTAGAAGCCTATCCTGTGAGTCAAGAAGAATTGGAAGCGATGGACTACGTTTCTATGCCTGCTTTAAAAGAGTTGAAAGAAGATTACACTCAAATTCATGCTACGCCCTGGAACATTTTGGAAGAAATCAATCCGAATTTTGCCTTGCAGAAAATAGAGCAGAAGTTAGAAGATTATTTACCTGAAGAAGAAAGTATAGACCTAGTTTATTTTGATGCTTTTGGTCCGCGCGTGCAGGAAGAAATGTGGAGTGTAGCTGTATTTGAAAAGTTGTTTAAAGGAATGACGAGTGGTGGCGCATTGGTTACTTATTGTGCGAAAGGTCAGGTAAAACGCAACATGAAGGCAGCTGGTTTTACAATAGAGGCTTTGCCTGGACCTCCAGGTAAGCGTGAAATGACGAGAGCTGTAAAGCCTTAATAACTCAATACATCTTTTTGAGCCACCCAAATTCGTTCTCCTGTTTTTAATTGAATTTGGAGAAAATCATCTTGTTGTTGATTTACCTTATAGCGTTGGTTGAGTTCTAACTTAACTTCTGTTGGATTTTTTCCGGGTGAAATAAAGGTTGCTATGTCTGTTTTGGGTAAATAAGCAAACTCTGTGGCAACAAAATGCTCGTAACTAAATTTGGCTGCCAGGGTAGAGGTGGCAAGGAAAACAAAGGTGATGACAATTCCGAATTGTCCTATTTTCTTGCGACTTCTTTGATGAGGTTGCAAAGTTATAAAAATGCTAAGTCCTAATAATAGCGCAAAAAACAAACTTAAATAACTCCAAGTATTGGAAGAGAATTTAAATACAAAACGACCTATCCAAGAGTAAGGATGTTGCCAATAACTTCCCTCATTCATTTCAGAAAACAAGTGAGATGCATTGTAGATGGCATCTGTATTATTGGGATCGTATTTTAAAGTTTTCTCAAAGTAATACAAGGCTTTTTCAGGTTGTTTCAACATGAGATGAGATAAACCTAAGTTGTATAAATTGGCGCTGTTTTGCGTGCTGTCCCAATCTTGTTGAAAGGCAGAAATGGCTTTTTTGTATTGCTTGTCTTGATAAAATGCTACACCTTTTTCAAAGTTGGCTTGAGCAAGTGTAATCATAAGGGTAAAGCAAAGAAGTAGAAGTTGACGCATTACAGAACTTCGTTTAATTCGTTAACAATTTGGGCTGTAGCATTCAACAACATTTCTTGATTTTCCCTATCAATGTACAAGCTGTATTTGGCTTCATCACATTGGTCAAAAATGGACTTAATACCTTGTTTTTGCGTTGCATTGATGTTTAGCTCATCGATGTAGGCACGCGTCACTTGCGCAGTGTCTATATTGTGTTTGTTAGCAATAAAGAGCTTCAAAGCGTGGGCTATTTCTATGTAGAATTCTTCTTGTTTGTTGGCTGCTAAAGCAGCTTTTGCTTTGCCCAATTCATCAACGGCTAGTTTTTTTGCTTGTTTCTTTTTCTGATTTAAGGCAATGCTTTCTTCGTTTTCATTTCTGTATTTTACTAAGAAACCGAAGACAAAAGCAAGAGAGATAGGGGCACCTACTCCTGTCCAAAATAAACCAGAATTGTAGAAGTCATTTTCTTTCTCATCACTTCTTACATCTACTAAAATAGTACGTAAAGGTTCTTCTGCTTTTTCTTGTTTTTTCTCTTTGGTATCAGGCAGAGCTATACTTTCACCCTTGGCTTTTAATTTTACTTGTTCTCCACTTACTTCTATATATTTTTCTACTTCAGGGTCGAAATAAGAAATGGTAACACCGTCTAGTTTAAAGCTCTTTCCTTGTAAGATTTGCACGTTGTAAACGAAGGTTTTACTTCCTTCTGCACCGCGGGTATTAAAAAAGATGGAGTCGTGAATCTCTGGGTCTCCGTAAAGAGTTAATCCTTTGGGTAATTGGAGTTGAGGCGTTTCTATATTGTGTAAGTTACCTGCTCCTGAAATGCGTACTTTGTATTCAAATACATCACCAACTTTAAAGCTTTTTCCTTCACTCGTACAACTCACTTTGTATTGGCCTACAGCTCCAATAAAATTCTTAGGTGCACCGTTTGGAAGAGGTTTGATTAGAACTTCAGAACGGTTGGAAGTAATAATGCTTCTTTGAGGGCGGTTGGAATTATTAAGCCTGTAATTGAAAGCAATTCTAAACGGTTCTAAATCGTAGTGACCAGATTGTTCTGGAAAGAGTAATACTTTACCACCAGAAATGACTTCTACCTTCTTATTGTTTACCACTTCATCAGCACGTTGAAAACTTCCTGGAGCTTGCAAGAAATGTTCTTCTGCCGGACCTTCAAAAACAAAACTCTGATAGTCCAATAGGGTGAATAATTCTTGTTGAGCGTATAATTTAGCGGATAAAATCAAAGGTTGACCTTCGTATAATTCTTTGGCGGATTGTTGAATAATACCAAAGAAATTTTGATCCATATTGTCCGCCGGATTTTCACTGGTTAGATTCACAGGTTCAACTACTTCTATGATAATTGTGTTAGAGCTTATTTCCCCATTTTTGGTTTGAATTTTTACAGGACCTATCTTATATTTTCCCTTTTCCTTGATAACGAAAGTGGATGTTTCCATGTAGAGCAATACAGCTTGACGCGTATTCATATCTACATAAGATTGTTGTGAAGTAGAAGTACCACCAGCATCTATAAATTCATCGGGAAAGTCGTAGTCAAAGTCTCTCGAGGCGTTACTTTCTATGGCCACGCGGAAAGGTTCATTTTCTTCTACCTTAAGCGCTGATGTTTTGATCTTTACATAAGCAGATTGTGCCAGTGTAAAACTAGCAATGAACAAAAGACAATATGTAAGGACGTGTTTTACCATCGTTTACCGGATTTTACTTGTTCTTCTTTACCTCCAGAACCCAAACCGCGTAATTTACGTTTGGTGTTCATTTCTTGTTTCATCAATTCATCCAAAAGGCGCTCAGTTTTTTTACTTGAAAGTTTATCGCTCTGCTGCGGAGACGACTTGGAAGAAGAAGAGTTGTTGGAATTATTATTTTGTTGTGATTGATTCTCACTTTGTTGTTGATTTTGAGGTTGACCTTCTTGATTTTGCTTTTGTTGAGCTTGTTGATCTTGATTCTGTTGATCATCCTTCTGCTGCTCTTGTTGATCTTGATTTTGTTGTTCTTCTTGCTGCTTTTGTTGGTCTTGCTTTTCTTGTTGTTGCAACCTTCTTTTCGCTTCTGCGAGATTATAGCGTGTTTCTGAAGCTTGCGGGTTGAGACGCAAGGCATTTTTGTAATTTTCTACTGCTTCAGCATAGTTTTTATCTTGCATGTTGCAATTACCCATGTTGTGGTAAAGCGCCGCTTTGTCCTCGGGTGTTTGTGCGTCCTGTAATTGATTGTAAAAGTTTTGTTCAGCCTCTTTATATTCACCCTTTCTGTAGGCTGCTCTTGAAATTTCTTTAGATAAATCTATATTTTCAGGAGCTTGTTGTTGTGCAGAAATGAAATGGTCGTAAGCTTCTTGATATTTTCCTGCTTCATATAATTTATTACCCTCTCTAAATTCTACACGCCATTGTTGTGCACCAGCTGTGCAGGCCAAAAATAGAAAAGTAAAGACAGCTACAAATTTCATTTTAATCACGCTTCAATTGTTGTTTTTCCAGTTCTTGAATTCCTAAAAACAGGAGAATCATAATCACAGCTACAAACATAAAAAACTGATAATGATTCTTTTTAATTTCTAACTCCAATTCTACGGTATTCGTTGGTTCGTTGGTGTTAAAATCTGCTAAAAGTGAATGGATATTCGGGAATTCGTCATCTGAGAGCACAAATTTCCCATCTGCTCGGTCAGAAAGGTCCTTTATCATCCCCTTGTCTAGTTTTGAAACAACACTTTTACCGTATTGATCTTTGAAATATTGTCGGGTTCTTGCTCCGGGAATAGGGATGAGTCCTCCGTTGCTAGATCCTAATCCTAATACTTGTAATTCTATGTTTTTTTGAGCCAGTTCTTGCAATATTTTATCTGTTCCTCCTTCATGATCTTCTCCATCGCTAATTAATACGATAACCTTTTTGGTTTCCTTTTTGTCGGTGAAAAAATCTTTACTCAGACTTAAGGCCAGACCTATGTTTGTTCCTTGATTCGAAATCAAATCTGTATGCAATTCCTCTGTGTACATTTTTGCGGCGCCTATGTCAGCAGTGAGTGGTAGTTGGGGATAAGCACTTCCCGCGAAAATAACCATACCGACTTTGTTGCTGCCCGACATGTTAATGTATTGATTAATGGCGTTTTTGGCAGCCGTTAATCGCGATTCTCCTCCACTCATGTCTTCTGTATTCATGGAGTTAGAAATGTCTACTGCAAAAACAATTTCAGAATCGTTTACCCTCAATTTTGCTTTTTGTGTACCAAAAGAAGGTTGCATGGCGGCAATGATTCCAAAAACCAAGGCCGTACGCAGAACAAATAGTTTAAGTAAGGTATAAGTAAGGGAAATAGGAGGGAATTGTCCGTTATTTCTAACACCTATCTGAGTTCTGATTTTGTTAGATCTTCGCAGAGTGAACCAAATAAAGGTATAAAATAAAGGGAGTGCTAAGAATAAATAACCGTAAACGGGTGTTTTGAAAACAAGGCTTTCACTACCACTAAAGGATGTGAATCCACCGAAATTTTCAACGACCCAAAATGCCAAGCCCCAAAAGAGAAGCTCAAAGCCTATCAAGGGTAAGAAGATGAGTTGAAGTCTATATGTTAATCGTTTGTTATCCAATTGCTTCGAAGAATAATTTACGTATCACCCATGCAAGAGTTATACAGATTAATCCACTTAAAATAAAAGGTAGAGGTAAGGTGGGAGGTTCTTGTTGAATGTAATTGTCAATCAACTTTCGGGTCTCCATTTGCTCTATTTTATCGTAAATTTCTATCAATGAGTTCTTATCCTTGGCTCTGAAATATTTTCCTCCCGTGATGTCGGCAATTTTCTCTAGTGTTTTTTCATCTATGTCGCTAGAGAAAAGCTGACTGCTAAAGAAACCACCAACATTTTGGTCCCCACCCACACCTATGGTATAAACTGTGATGTCTTTCTGTTTGGCCAATTCTGCAGCTTCAAGTGGCGATAATTCACCTCTGTTAGAGGCTCCATCGGTGAGTAGTATAATTACTTTAGATTCTAAACTATCGCTACGCAAACGGGTTACAGCTGTACCTAAACCGGTTCCTATGGCGGTTCCGTTTATTAAATATCCAGATTGAAGTTTATCTATGCACTTTTTTAAGAAGGAATGATTACGTGTTGCAGGACAAGCTGTGTAGGCTTCACCTTCGTATGCTACCAAACCTATTCTATCATTTTTTCTACCGTCTATAAAGTCTTTAGCTACAGCTTTAGCAGCTTCTAATCGGTTAGGAAGGAAGTCGGTTTGCATCATACTTCCAGAAATGTCCATGGCCAAGATAATGTCTATACCCTCGGAAAATTCGTCTTCCTGGTTTTTAGGTGCGCCCAATGGTTGGGCAAGAGCGATAATAAAAGAAGCGACGCCTAATAGAAACAATACATGCGTACCCCAATGGAAAACTTGAGGAAGTATTCCATCTAAACGCTCGAGTTGTTGTATGTCTAAACTCGTTTTGAAATCACCTTTTTCCTTTCTACTTCTAAGAATTAAACCTAGGAAATATAAAGGAAGGAGGAGGAGTAACCACAGCCATTGCGGAGAAAGGAAATTGTAATTCCAAAAATCGATATGTATCCAGGCCAGCATTTTAATTGTCGTCTAGTTTTAATTCTATTTCTGCTATTTCTGAAACAATTTGTTTGGCTTTATTTCCTGTACGTAAGATATCGTCCAACTCAGGTTTAGATTTGGCAAATTTCACCATGTCTGCCTGAGATAGTAGAGTGACAATAATAGATATAGTTTCGTCACTCAAGTCCCTGTGAATTAAATCCAATTTAGTTTCATGAGTAGTGTTATCCATGAAATTTGAAGCGTAATGTCTACTTAAAAATGCTCTAATAATGATGGAGAGTTGGTAGTAGTATTCCTTTAAATCTGTTTCGTACAATCGAGATTCTTCGAGTGCCTTGATGGCTTTTAATGCGCTTTCTTTTGGACTCACCTTCGTGATAATACGTTTCTTTTGTGCCTCAACGGGCGCTTTCTTCAGTTGGAGTATGATGAGTATAAACAGAAGAACAAGAATAATGCTTAACCACCACCAATGTTTGATGAGAAAAACAAGCCAACTGGGTTTGGCTTCTTCTAATTCTGTTGAAAATTCTTTGATGTCATAGATGCCTTTTGTACCATCTGCTATTGGACTTTTAACTTCTATAATTACAGGGTTGAAATAAAAAAGACTGTCTTCAAAAACGATTGACTGGTCATTAATCATTACATAAGCAGAGTCCCAGGCAATCAATTCATACTTGCCTAGCCAGTGATAGGTGTTGTTTTCTTTGTAGAGGGTATCAGAAAAAGCTTTTGAGATTTCTAATTCGTAAGTTTTGTTGTTCACGCTTACACCGTTAGCCTGAGATATTTTTCCAAGTAAAACATTCTGGGCAGCCGTGTATACTATGCTATCCAGAGCTTGGTTGTAAGTAAAACTCAAGGTCAACTCAAAGGGTACACCTATTTCTACGGATGATTTATTCAAAGACATGTGAGCGCGTTGCGCCAACAAAGGCGAAATACTAAAGAGTATAAGCGTTATATAAATTAAACTTCTCATTTTGCGCGTCTTTGGAATAAGGTGATTAATGCCTCCAAGTATTGTGAGTCTGTTGAGATAGTTGCATAATCAATTCTAGCCTTTCGCATGGCTTCTTCGAATTGTTTACTCCTTTTTATATAGGCCTGTTTGTATTTTTCTTGTGCAGAAGAAGAGTAGGTGTTTACCCATTTGTATTTCTCAGATTCAGCATCGTATAATTTGGTAATACCAATTTTAGGCAACTCTTTTTCTAAAGGATCTTCCGTTTTCAGAGCAACCACATCATGTTTTTTGTTCGCGATTTTAAGTCCATCTACAAATGCAGAGTAATCGATAAAATCACTAATCACAAAGGCTATGCTTCTTTTTTTAATAACATTTCTAAAGTACTTCAATCCTTCATTAATGTTGGTGCCCTTGCTTTTGGGTTTGTAATCTATCATGTGACGCAAAATCATCATGCAATGGGCTTTTCCTTTTTTGGGAGGAATGAATTTTTCAACTTCGTCGCTGATGAAAATGGCACCCACTTTATCATTGTTCGCCACTGCTGAGAAAGCGAGAACGGCCACAATTTCGAGCATGAGTTCCTTTTTGGTGCGTTCTTTCTGTCCAAAATTATTCGACTCAGAGATGTCTATCAGCAACATGATATTAAGCTCGCGTTCCTCCTCAAAAACTTTGATGAAGGGAGAATTAAAACGAGCAGTTACATTCCAATCTAAACTTCTTACATCATCACCATAATGGTAATCTCTAACTTCAGAAAAAGCCATACCACGACCTTTAAAGGCAGAATGATATTCTCCCGAAAAGACCTGTTTGGTTAAACCACGCGTTTTTAGCTCTATGGTTTTTACTTTTTTAAGAAGTTCTTTCGTATCCATTAAGGTACGTCTATGCGGTTTAAGATTTTTTCTACGATATCTCTCGGACCAATTTCTTCGGCTTCAGCTTCGTAAGTTAACCCTATACGGTGTTGTAAAACGTCAGGAGCTATGGCGCGAATATCTTCCGGAATTACATAAGCTCTACCGTTTAAGAATGCATAAGCTTTTGCTGCACGGGCTAAATTGATGCTGGCTCTCGGCGATCCTCCAAAACTTATAAGAGGTGCCAAGTTACTCAAGTCGTAATCTTCAGGGTTACGTGTGGCAAAAACAATGTCTACGATATAGTTTTCAATTTTCTCATCCAGATACACGTCTTTCACCAATTCACGTAAACGTATAATATCTTCAGGTTTTAAAACGCGATCAATTTTACTCAATCCTTCTTTGCGAATGTTCGAGCGTATAATGAGTTTTTCTTCTTCTTTTTTGGGGTAGTCTAGAAAGACTTTCAACATAAAACGGTCTACCTGCGCTTCGGGTAAAGGGTAAGTTCCTTCTTGTTCAACTGGGTTTTGCGTAGCCATTACCAGGAAAGGGGATGGAAGTTGGAAAGTTTCATCTCCTATGGTAACCTGTTTTTCTTGCATGGCTTCCAATAAAGCCGATTGAACTTTGGCCGGAGCCCTGTTTATTTCATCGGCTAGAATGAAATTTGCGAAAATGGGTCCTTTATTCACCGTAAATTTTTGATCTTTTTGGTTATAGATCATAGTACCCGTTACATCGGCAGGTAATAAATCGGGGGTAAATTGAATTCTGCTAAAATCTGCAGATATCGCATCCGATAGGGTTTTAATGGCAAGTGTTTTGGCTAATCCAGGAACCCCTTCAAGGAGTATGTGTCCATCGGCCAATAAAGCAACCAAAAGTTTTTCTACCATGTTGCTTTGTCCAACAATAACCTTAGAGATTTCATCCTTTAGAAGGTTGGTGTAAACAATCTCTTGTTTTATTTTCTCTGTCAATTGGCGGATACTTTCCGCGGGTGATAAAGTTGTGTTGGTACTTTCTTCCATCTTCTTTATGTCTTTAAATACAAAAATGTAGATTGCCGTTGGAGTCTATTTGCTTTTGCTGTTAATATTTGTTAACGTTGTTAAATAAAATCAACCCTTATGACAACCACTACAACACGCACTTGCAAAGAGTGCAACCAGACCTTAAATGGTCGTAAGGATCAGAAATTTTGTTCTGACTATTGTAGAAATGCCTACAATAATAAAAAGAACGGCACAGTAAACAAGTATGTGCGTCACATCAATGCCATATTAAGAAAGAACCGAAGAATCTTGGATGAATTAAATCCGAGCGGAAAAGTAACCGTCAGTTTAATGATGATGGCCGAGCGCGGTTTCAATTTTCACTATTACACAAATACCTACACCACAAAGAAAGGAGCGGTGTATTTCTTTTGTTATGATAGAGGTTATTTAAAGGTGGATCAGGAGAATTATATCTTGGTGCGCAAACAAGAGTATGTCAAGTAGGATGTTAATAACCGAAATGGATTGAAAATTAGTTGATAAACAGCATTTTTGTGCCCAAATCAAGGTGGGGGTGTGAAAAAGTGAACTTTTTTTTCAACAAATTTTATCTAACCAAATAATTCATATATCTTTGCGCCCTGAAAATTCAATGTACTTAAAAGACACTGTAATGTCGAATATCAAAGGTAGAGTATCACAGGTAATTGGACCTGTAGTAGATGTAAGCTTCGAGAAGGGAGTAGAGCTTCCGAATATTTATGACGCACTTGAGGTGCCAAAAGCAAACGGAACAAAAGTAATCTTAGAGGTTCAATCACACGTAGGTGAGAACTCAGTTCGTACTATTGCGATGGATTCGTCTGACGGATTTACTAGAGGTATGGAAGTTGTGGCTACAGGTAGCCCAATCAAAATGCCTACTGGTGATGGAGTAAAAGGACGTTTATTTAACGTAGTAGGTGATTCAATCGATGGGATTGGTGATTTAGACAAATCAAATGGTATGTCTATCCACCGTGAAGCTCCAGCTTTCGATCAGTTATCTACTGCTACTGAAGTTCTTTTTACAGGGATTAAAGTAATCGACTTGATCGAGCCATACGCAAAAGGAGGTAAGATTGGTTTATTCGGTGGAGCCGGAGTAGGTAAAACTGTATTGATCCAGGAGTTGATTAACAACATCGCGAAAGCATACTCAGGTTTATCTGTATTTGCTGGAGTAGGTGAGCGTACCAGAGAAGGTAACGACTTATTACGTGAGATGTTAGAGTCTGGAATTATCAAGTATGGTGAAGGATTCATGAAGTCTATGGAAGAAGGTGGATGGGATTTATCTCTTATCGATAAAGAAGAGATGAAGGATTCAAAAGCTGCTTTCGTATTCGGTCAGATGAATGAGCCTCCAGGAGCACGTGCACGTGTTGCATTGTCTGGATTAACATTAGCAGAGTACTTCCGTGATGGTGATGGAGATGAAGCAGGTAAGGATATCTTATTCTTCGTTGATAACATCTTCCGTTTCACGCAGGCAGGTTCTGAGGTGTCAGCCTTATTAGGACGTATGCCATCAGCGGTAGGTTACCAACCAACATTGGCAACTGAGATGGGTGCAATGCAGGAGCGTATTACTTCTACAAAGAACGGTTCTATTACATCTGTACAGGCGGTTTACGTACCTGCGGATGACCTTACTGACCCTGCACCAGCGAACACTTTCGCTCACTTGGATGCAACAACAGTATTGTCTCGTAAGATTGCTGAGTTAGGTATTTACCCAGCGGTAGATCCATTAGAGTCTTCTTCAAGAATTCTTACGCCATCTATCGTAGGTGAAGAGCACTACGCTTGTGCACAGAGAGTACAGCAAACATTACAACGTTACAAAGAGTTACAAGATATTATCGCGATCTTAGGTATGGATGAATTGTCTGAAGAAGATAAGTTAATCGTACACAGAGCGCGTAGAGTTCAACGTTTCTTATCTCAACCCTTCCACGTAGCTGAGCAGTTTACAGGATTGAAAGGTGTGTTGGTAGACATCAACGAAACTATCAAAGGATTTAACATGATCTTAGATGGTGAGATGGACCAGTACCCAGAGGCTGCTTTCAACTTGAAGGGAGATATCGAAGAGGTAAGAGCTGCAGGAGAAAAAATGCTTGCTGAAGCTTAATTAATAAGAAATAAGAGGGAGAGCAATCTCCCTTTTTAATATAAATTCTAGTTGCTATGCACTTAGATATAATTACACCGGAAAAGAAAATCTTTACAGGAGAAGTTGACGCAGTTCAAATGCCTGGAGTTGATGGACTTTTTCAAGTATTAGGAGGTCACGCCCCTATCATTTCTGCACTTACTGAAGGGTCTGTAAAAGTAGATCTTGCAAATAGTGATGTAGAGTTTAATGATTTAACTGGAGAGATAGAACGCGATACATCGCACGATAAAGTTATCCGTGTTAAAATCAAAGGAGGAGTGATGGAAATGATGAACGATAAAATCATCATCCTAGCAGAGTAATTGATACACAAGAAACTCAATAGATGAGGGGTCTGGTTCGCCATATCCCTCTTTTTTGTTAAACAAAGTTAAGCTTGATCTAATTTATTGTTCTATTCTACAAGAGATATACTAAATTAGCCCCTTCAGGCAAATAAAATTATTTGTACCCAATGGATTTAATAAACCAAATAGACAAAACAAGAATTCCAGAACACATCGCGATTATCATGGATGGTAATGGTAGATGGGCCAAACAACAAGGCGAGATGCGTTTATACGGACATAATTCTGGAGTGGGTGCAGTAAGAGAAGCTGTAAACGGTGCGGATGAATTGGGGGTGAAGTTTTTAACGCTTTATACTTTTTCAACCGAAAACTGGAACCGTCCTAAAGAAGAGGTGGATGGCTTGATGAACTTAATGGTTCAGACCATAGCTAACGAGGTAGACGTTTTAGATGAAAAAAACGTAAGACTCGAAATTATTGGAGATGAAGAAGGTTTGCCTTCAGATTGTAAAGATAGTTTGGCTGCCGCAAGAGAAAGATTAAAAGAGAATACGGGAGTAGTTCTTGTCTTAGCTATTAATTATAGTGCAAGATGGGAAATGATAGAAGCAACAAAGAAGATTGCCAATCAAGTGAAAGTAGGAAGCCTAGATGCTGAAGCGATTAATGAGGAGGTAATTTCTAATGCTTTGTCAACTAAAAATATTCCAGACCCAGAGTTGTTGATCAGAACCTCTGGCGAATATAGAATCAGTAATTTCCTATTGTGGCAAATTGCTTATTCAGAATTGTATTTTATAGATACATTATGGCCAGATTTTAAACAAGAAAATCTATTTGAGGCCGTTATTAATTACCAATCACGAGAAAGAAGGTTCGGAAAAGTTTCTGAACAATTAAGACCAGAATAATTTTATGCATAAACTAGTCACACTCCTTTTTACCCTAGCGGTAGTATTCACATCCTTCGGGCAGGATATTGATTATAAAAATCCGAAAGAATACGAAATCGGTCCTGTTAACGTGCTGGGTGCTGATAATTTTGATCACACAGCTATCAAGTTAATCGCTGGTTTGCGTCAGGGTGATAAAATTACCATTCCTGGAGATGATATTAGTAATGCCATAAAGAAGTTGTGGAATGAAGGACTTTTCTCTAATGTGGAAATCGTTAAAGAAAAAGTAATTGGAGATGTGATTTATTTAAGTATCATTCTTCAACCTCGTGCAAAGTTATCTCGTTTCAAATTCAATGGAGTAACCAAAAAGGAAGCGGATAAAATAAGAGAAGAAATCGACCTTTTCTCGGGTAAAAACATCACAGAGAACCTAATCTTTCAAACCGAAAATAAAGTAGAGCATTTCTTTAAAGATAAAGGGTACTACCTAGTTAAAGCGAACATTGTTCGTAAGGTAGATACTTTGATGTCTAATTCAGAGATTTTCATCATCAATGTAGATAAAGGTGAGAAGATGAAAATTGCCGAATTAAACATTGTAGGAGTTGAAACCGTAAAGGAAGCTAAGCTCAGAAGAGCCATGAAGGATACCAAGCAAAAAGCTTTTTGGAGATTCTTCAAGCGTTCGAAATTTATGGACGTAGCTTACAAAAGAGATAAACTTGCCCTTACCAATAAATTGCAAGAGGAAGGTTTGCGTGATGCCGAAATCGTAAGTGATAGCGTTTACATTATCGATGAAAAACACCTTGGGGTGGATATTAAAATTGATGAAGGTGAGAAGTATTACTTCGGAAACATTACGTGGGTTGGAAACGCAAAGTATAGAACGGGTTATTTAGATACTGTTCTAGGAATTAAATACGGAGATGTTTACAATAAAACGCTATTAGAACAGCGCTTGTTCCAAAGCATGGAGTCGAGAGATATTACCTCGCTTTATATGGATAGAGGTCACTTGTTCTTTCAAATTATTCCTATAGAAAAAGGAGTGGTGGACAACCACATCAACTATGAGTTAAGAATCATTGAAGGGAAAGAAGCAACTATTGGAGATATTTTTATAAAAGGTAATTTCAAAACAAACGAGCACGTAATCAGACGTGAGTTGAGAATGAAGCCGGGTGACTTGTTCAATAGAAATGACATCATTCGTACCCAAAGAGAATTGATGCAATTAGGGTACTTCGATCAAGAAAAAATGGATTTCATTCCTATTCCTAATCCACAAGATGGTACGGTAGATATAGAGGTAGTGGTAAATGAAAAATCATCGGATCAAATCGAATTGTCTGGAGGTTATGGTGCCAATACTTTAATCTTAACGGCTGGACTCTCATTTAATAACTTCTCTGTTCAAAATTTCTTTGATAAATCTGCATGGTCGCCATTGCCAACTGGAGATGGTCAGCGTTTATCATTGAGAGCACAAACCAATGGTATGTTCTACCAAGCCTACAGTTTCTCTTTTACAGAGCCGTGGTTAGGTGGTAAAAAACCAAATGCTTTAAGTTTCTGGATGAACAACAACTCTTACTCATTGAGTGGAAATTTATCTCGAGCAGATAAAGATTACCAAGGTATCTCGATTACAGGACTTGGTGTAGGTTTACAGAGAAGAAAGAAAATTCCGGATGATTACTTTACAGCCTACTATGAATTAGGTTATAAATACTACGATGTAAGGAATTACAATTTGTTAGCTATCTCAAATGGATACTCAAATAACATTTACGCACAGTATGTTTTATCGCGTAACTCCATAGACGCACCTATCTATCCAAGATCGGGTTCTAGGTTGACCTTTACAGCCAAAGCGTCTTTACCGTATTCTATGTTTGATGGTGTGGATGATTACTCATCGTACTCACAACAAGATTTAGTGAAATTCAATGAATTCTACAAATTGAAAATGACAGGTGAATGGTACCTTCCATTAACAACTGATAAAAAATTAGTATTGGCGCCAAGATTCGGAATTGGATTCATGGGAGCTTACAGCCAAAGTAAAGGGTTATCTCCTTTTGATAGATTCAGTTTAGGAGGAAGTGGATTAACCGGAGGTGTGAACGCACAAGTAAATGGTACAGAAATTATTTCGTTAAGAGGTTACGGAACTACGAGTACTGTTGTAAGTTCTACAATTGCAGACCCTATGATTGCGAAGTACTCTGTTGAGTTGAGATACCCAATTTCTTTAAATCCATCAGCAATGTTCTGGGTATATGGTTTTGCTGAAGCAGGTAATACGTATACTGCCTTGGATAGATTTAATCCATTTAATGTGAAAAGATCTGTAGGTCTTGGATTAAATGTGAATATTCCTATGATAGGTATGTTAGGCTTTAGTTATGGTTGGGGACTGGATGCACTTGATCCTCACAGTGACGGTTACAGAAAAGGAAATGATATTTTACGAGCGAATGGTCAAATGCCAGGTGTATTCCAGTTTACGATAGGAACGAACATCGGAGATCTTTAATCTATCACAATAAAAATATTATTTTCGTCGTTCGACTGTCAAATTAAAAATTATGAGAACTTTAGCTTTATCACTTTTATTGGTTATTGGCACGGCCTTTGCTTCGTATGGTCAGAAGTATGGATACATTGATTCTGATTTCATTTTGGAGAACATGCCAGAGTATCAAGAAGCCAAGGAGAAATTAGATAAGTTTGCTGCTCGTTGGCAAAAAGAGATCCAGGATAGATACGTTGTTATCAAAAAGAAGAAAGACGAGTTTGATAGAGTAGAGGCAGTACTTCCTGACGAAGAAAGAGAAGCACGTAAGTTAGAGATAGAAACTTTAGAGAACGAAACTTTGGAATTGCAGCAATTGCGTTTTGGTGTTAATGGAGATTTGTTTGCGAAAAGAAAAGAATTGATTCAGCCCATACAAGATAAAGTATTTGAGGCTCTTGAAAAAATTGCTAATGCCGGTAAATATGCGTTTGTATTTGATAAAGCAAATCAATCAAACCTTATATTTGCAGACCCTAAATACGATCTAAGTAAAAGAGTTTTAAGAGAATTAGGCGTTAGCATTAAATAGATAAATTAAGAAAGAAAATGATGAAAAGATTATTAGTAGCGTTTGTAGCATTGTTATTTACAGGATTGGTATCTGCTCAAAGTGTAGCACATTGTGATTATGCAGCTGTATTCGATACAATGCCATCTGCAATTCAAGCACAGAAGGATATTAGTGAGTTAAGAGAGTACTACGCGAAAGAATTGGAAGAGGATCAATTGAAATTACAAGAGGCATACCAAAGATACCAAGTAGAAGGAGCAAATCTTTCTCCAGTATTACGTCAGCGTGAAGAGAAAAGAATCCAAGAAATGAGTGCGGCTTTAGATAAGAAGAGTCAGAATTATGATGCTGACTTGCAAAGTTTTTATCAAAAGAAAATGGCACCGTTAAACGAATTGATGAACGAGGCTATTGAAAATGTAGCAAAAGCGAATAAGATTGATTACGTTCTAGACAAAAATTCTGTGTTGTTTGCAGGTGGTAAGGATGTTACCAATCTAGTGATTGCTGAAGTGTTGAAGTTGGATGTACCTAAAACTACTGGTACGGAAACAGCTCCAGCTACTGGTGGACAATAGAAAAGAAATTTTAAATAACTTTGAGTCGAGTAAATTATTGCTCGACTTTTTTTATGCAAAATAATCACAAAGGATACATTGGTGTTTTTGACTCTGGATACGGTGGACTAACCATATTGAAAGAGTTTCAAAAACGTTTGCCACAATACGATTACATTTATTTGGGTGATAATGCAAGGGCTCCTTATGGAACACGTTCCTTTGAAGTTGTATATCAATATACCTTAGAATGTGTAGAGTTTTTGTTTGCTCAAGGATGTGAAATCATCATTTTAGCTTGTAATACAGCAAGTGCACAAGCGTTAAGAACGATACAACAGAAAGTCTTACCTATAAAATATCCGGGTAAAAAAGTTTTAGGTGTTTTACGACCAAGCACGGAGATGGTTGGAGAATTAAGTAAAACAAAGGTGGTAGGTGTTCTGGCCACTACGGGTACAGTCAAATCAGAATCTTACAAGATAGAAATAGAAAAATTCACCCCAGGTGTAAAAGTGGTACAACAGGCATGTCCTTTATGGGTGCCTATTATTGAAGCGAATCAGCATACTACTAAGGAGGGAGAAGCTATTTTTAAAAAGGATATAGATGTTTTTCTTGAGGCACACCCGAAAGTGGATACCATAGTTTTGGGATGTACACATTACCCCTTAATCTATAACTATCTAAGGTCTATTATCCCTGCTCACATTCAGTTAGTAACCCAAGGTGAAATTGTAGCTGAACGTCTAGAGGATTATTTGAATCGACATACCGAGATTAGTACTCGATTAAATAGAGGAACAACGCTTCAATTTTATTCTTCAGAAAATTCAGAAGACTTCAAGTCGTACCTCAAGGAAAATGACTGGGGAGATCAAAAAGTAAATCATTTTACATTATAGATATGGCGCTTGTAAAAGCATGTAGAGGTAAGTCACCACAATTCGGTGCAGATAACTGGTTGGCAGAAAACGCAACCGTGGTTGGCGATGTTGTAACCGGGAAAGATTGTTCCATTTGGTTTAACGCTGTTATCCGTGGAGATGTTAACAGTATAGTACTCGGTGATTTGGTAAATGTTCAAGACGGTGCAGTTATTCATTGTACCTATGAAAAAACCAAGACTTTTATCGGAGATCGCGTGAGTATAGGACATAATGCCTTGGTTCATGGTTGTACTGTAGAATCAGATGTATTAATAGGTATGGGCTCTATCGTTATGGACAATTGTTACATAGAGTCTGGGTCCATCATTGCGGCGGGAGCAGTTTTGTTAGAGGGAACACGTGTAGAGAAAGGATCTGTGTATGCAGGAGTCCCAGCCAAAAAAGTAAAAGCAATTTCACCAGAACTATTTGAAGGTGAAGTTCAGCGCATAGCTCAAAATTACAAGAAGTATTCTTCGTGGTTTAAAGACGAAGAATAGACCTGTATATTATTAAGGTAATGTGAATTTCTTTCTAAAATTTAGGCGAAATTCTCTCCTTATCTTTGTTAACAGTAAATTGTCAAAAAAGCCCTCGATTTTTAGCTTAATTTAACGTATCACGGCTATTTTTCCTATATTTACTGCTTTGTTGCTAAAAGAAAGTATAATAAATTAAACTGTTCTTATGTTTAGAAAACTCAACTTGTTATTGACAAGTATCTTACTGACAGTGGCTTACAGCTTCGGTCAGACAGGTCTGGGTACCCTGAAAGGTTCCGTTATTGACCGGGATACGAAAGAAACGCTGCCCTTCGTTAAGGTAGTATTAATTCAAGCGGACCAAGTGAAAGGTGGTGCGCAAACTGATTTTGACGGAAAATTCCAGATTAACTCGATTAACCCTGGAACTTACGATGTTGAATTCAGATCTAGTGAAGGTTATTCTCCTTTAAGATTGACTAGTGTAATCATTACAGGGGATAAAATTACGTTCTTGGATGAAACCGAGATGAGTAAGCCGAGTGAAATCCAAGATTTGGAGGAAGTAGAGATTGTTGCTTACTCTGTACCATTGATCGATAAAGATGGTGGTGCTTCAGGAGCTACAGTAACAAGAGAGGACATCTCGAGATTACCTGTTCGTTCTGCTGCTGGTGTTGCTGGTACAGTTGGAGGGGTAAACACGGATGAAGGATCAGGAGATATTTCTGTTCGTGGTTCTCGTTCTGATGCAACTTACTTCTACATTGATGGTATTAAAGTACGTGGTTCATCTTCTTTACCTAAAAGTGCGATTCAGGAAGTATCTGTAATTACAGGTGGTCTTCCAGCAAACTACGGGGATGCAACAGGGGGGATTATCTCTGTAACAACAAGAGGACCATCGGCGCGTTACTTCGGGTCAATTGAAGCAGTTTCTTCAGGGTTTTATTTTCATGGTCAAGACCCAAGTGGTTACGATGGAAAAGTTATAGGTTTAGATAACTACGGTTACAACTTAGTGGAAGGTTTATTATCTGGTCCACTTTTGATGCGTAAAGACGAAAATGGAGAGAAGACAGATCCTATCTTAGGATTCTTGGTTTCTTTAAACTATACAGACATTTTAGATGGTAGACCTTTAAGCGGAGGTTCTTACCGTATTAAGCAGGATGTTAGAGAAGAGTTGTTGGCAAATCCTTTACGTCCATCAGGACAAGGAGTTGGTAACTTCCATAACGCTAACTTTTTAAGAGCAGATGATTTTGAGTTGACTAAATACAGAATGAATGCTAGAAGTAGATCGTTAACATCTGCTTTGAAGATCGATGTTAATACCGGACCATCTGTAAACTTAACATTCGGTGGATCTTTGAACTACAATACAGGGAAGAACTACTCTAGAAATGCTTCTTTATTGAACTTTACAAACTTTGGAACTTACACAGCGTTAGACTGGAGAGTTTACGGTAGGTTTACACAACGTTTTGTTAACGATACTGAAGGTTCTTCTTCTAAAGTGAAGAGTGCATTCTACTCTTTAATGGTTGACTACTCGAACTCAACGCGTCAGTCTTTTGATGACAACCACAAGTTTGATGTATTCAAATACGGTCACGTAGGTACATTTACAACTACAAGAAGACCATCTTACGAATTTAATCAGTCAGGAGATAGTTTAATTCACAATGGTTTCGAAGATGTAAGAGTAGACTTTACTCCATCTGCAGAAAATGAAGCCTTAGCTGCAATTACTTCTCAGTACTACGATTTATACGCAGACGATCCAACAGGAAGATACCAAAACTTGAACCAAATTGTTGCAGGTAACGCATTAAGAAATGGTGACTTACCAGGTAACGTTTACAGTTTATGGGATAACATTGGTTCTCCAGCAAACGGTTTCTCTAAGTCAGAAGCTGAGCAGTTCCGTGTAACTGGATCAGGATCTGTAAATATTGGTGACCACTCAATCTCTTTAGGTTTCGAATACGAACAAAGATGGGATAGAGGATGGGGATCTGGTAACCCAGCAGGAATTTGGTCAGTTGCGCGTCAGTACGCTAACTTCCACATTTCGGAATTAGACAAAAACCAAGCAACTTACGAATTCAACGGTACTTTCCCACAAGTAACATACGAAAGATTAAACTCTGGATATGCTTACACTTCTGGAACAGGAAACTACGGTGGAGCTAGAGAGGCAGACGAGCAATACTTCTTTGATTACAACTTAAGAAATGCTTTAGGTTTACCAGTTGACGGTACAGACTTTATCGATATCGATGCATTGGATCCTAACATTTTCTCTTTAGATATGTTCTCTCCAGACGAATTATTCAACTCTGGAAATAGCTACATTTCTTACTACGGTTACGATCACACAGGTCAAAAAGTAAGTGGAAGAACAGACATCAATTCTTACTTCAACGACTACGATGAAAATGGAAACTACCAAAGATTCATTGGTGCTTACCAACCAATTTACATCGCAGGTTACATCATGGATAAGTTTGCTTTTGACGATATCGTATTTAACGTAGGTTTAAGGGTAGATATCTTTGATGCGAACCAACCAGTATTGAAAGATAAATACTTAATCTACAATGCGAACACTGTAGCTGAAGCAAGAGCAACTGGAAATGACTGGGTTAATATCCCGTCTAACATGGGAGATGATTACGTTGTTTATGTAAATGATGTAAACGATCCTTCAGCAATTAATGGATTTAGAAATGATGAGACTTGGTACAATGCAGAAGGTGTTGTTGTAGAAGATCCAAGTGTATTAAGAGGATCTGCAGGTATTGCTCCATGGTTGAAAAACCCAGGACAAGAAACACCAGACGCAAGTGCATTCGAAGATTACACATCTCAAATTAACTTGATGCCAAGGATTGCATTCTCTTTCCCTATTTCTGATGAAGCTTCTTTCTTCGCGAACTACGACATCTTAACAAAGCGTCCAACTTCAGGAGTAAGATTTAACCCATTAGAATACCAATTTATTCAGAGTTCTACAGGAGTTATTAATAACTCTAACTTAAGACCAGAGAAAACAATTGATTACGCAATTGGATTCCAACAGGTATTAACTAGAACTTCATCTTTGAAAATTAATGCATTCTACCGTGAGCAAAGAGATCAAGTTCAGGTAAGAAACGTTTTCGAAGCATACCCGAATACTTACAAGACTTATGGTAACCGTGACTTCGGTACTGTAAAAGGTGTTACTATCGCTTACGATTTGAGAAGAACAGGAAACGTAAGAATGACAGCTAACTACACATTACAGTTCGCAGACGGTACTGGATCAAGTTCTCAAACGGCTTTAAGTTTAGTTAACTCTGGACAGCCTAACTTAAGAACTATCTTCCCTTACTCTTTCGATCAAAGACATGCTTTCGCAATCACATTTGATTACAGATATGGAAAAGGTGAAGGACCAGTTATCAATAACGTTCACTTCTTAGAAAATGCAGGTTTAAACATTGTTACAAACATTAACTCTGGAACTCCTTACTCAGCGTCTCAACAAGTTTACGCTTCTGTAAGTTCTGCACCAGGTGCACCTACATTACAAGGAACAATGAACGGTTCTAGAAAACCATGGACATACAGATTAGACTTACAGTTAGATAAAAACTGGGAGTTAGAGTTCGGTAAAGATGAAGAAGGTAACAAAACGAAAAAAGCTTACTTAAACGCTTACGTTCGTGTTACAAACATCTTTAACGCACAAAATATTTTGAGTGTATACAGAGCAACTGGATCAGCAACTGATGACGGTTACTTAGGAGATGCTCAATATGAAGTCACTATTCAAAACCAATTAGACGAGCAATCGTTTAGAGATTATTACTTACTAAAAGTGGATAACCCTTACAACGTATCTTCTCCAAGAACTATTCGTTTAGGTGTGAAAATTGATTTTTAATTAAAAGAAGTTAACAGTTATGAAATTTTATTTATCAGCATTATTGTTTCTCGGAACCGTCTTTGGTGCACACGCATACTTAGGACCTGAAGAGCAAAACAGTATACAAGGGAATGGCGGAAATGGTTCTGTTATTGTCCCAAAAGCTAACTGTCCGAATTCGAATGCAAGATTATTCACCGATTTTAACGATGTAAGAGCATTGATAGAAGTAGGTGGGTCTCTATGGCAAAATAGAACTACGGGTAGTGCATCATACGAGGTGCCTGTTGGATCAGGTAACCACGTAATTTTCTCTGGATCTATCTGGATGGGTGGAACAGATGTTAACGGTCAGCTTAAATTAGCAGCCGTGAAATTTAGAACTCAAGGTAACGACTTCTGGGGTGGACCTTTAAGTGTTACTATTGGATCAGGTAACTTTGATCCGAATGCACCAGTAGGTGATGACGCTATCCGTGACTTCGGTGCGGCAACTATCGATCCTGATGTGTGTATTGAATATGATAAGTTCTTTACTATTGAGAAATCAGAGGTGATTAAATTCAACTTGAAATATGAGTGTGATTTAGATCCTAACTGTGAGGATGTTTATGAAATATCTTCAGAAGCTCAAAACGTAATTAACAACTGGCCAGCTCACGGTGACGTGACGAGAGGTCAGGATTTCTACTTAGCTCCTTTCTACGATAGAGATGGAGATGGTGTGTACGATCCTACAGCAGGTGATCACCCTTGGTTTGATGATATCTTAGGAAGAGACGATGTAGTTTGTGGAGTAGACAGACGTGTAACATTGTTCGGAGATATCTCTAACTGGTGGGTATTTAATGATAAAGGAAACATTCACACAGAATCAGGTGGTGCTCCAATCGGTATGGAAATCCACGCTCAGGCATTCTCATTCGCTACTAATGATGAAGTGAATAAAATGACTTTCTACAACTATGAGATGATTAACCGTGGTACACAAACATTGTACGATACTTACTTCTCTCAGTATGTAGATGCGGATATCGGATACTCTTTTGATGACTACGTAGGATGTGACGTATCAAGAGGTTTAGGTTTTGCTTACAACGGTAACAACAATGACCCAGGTCAAGGTGGTTCTCCAGGATATGGTTCTAACCCTCCAGCGGTTGGTGTTGACTTCTTTGAAGGACCTTACCAAGATGCAGATGGTATTGATAACGTTGGTCCTCACTTTGAAGAGATCAATGGTGTAACTGAATTCATTCAACCAACAGTAAATGAAGCGTTGAACGGAAACGGTATTGTTTACGGTGGTATTGGTATTGGATACTCAGACGGAATTGTTGATAACGAACGTTTCGGTATGAGAAGATTTAACTACTACAACAATGGTTCTAACGGTAGTTCTGACCCATTGTCAACGGCTCCAACACAGTTCTACAACTACATGACAGGTTTATGGAGAGATGGTTCTCAAAACTTCTACGGAGGTACGGGTTACCAAGGTTCTAATGGTGTTACTACAATTCCTGCAGATTACCTTTACCCAGGAGATTCAGATCCATTAAACTGGGGTACAGCAGGTGTTGATCCAGGATGGGATTGGTCAGAAACTAATGCAGACGGAAACTTTGCTTCTAATGATGCATTGGATAGACGTTTCTTACAGTCAGCTGGTCCATTTACATTAACTCCAGGTGCTGTAAACAACTTAACTGTTGGGGTTATCTTTGGTCAGTCATTCTCAGGTGATGCTTACGCTTCAGTAGAATCTGTAAAATTAGCGGATACAAAAGCACAAGCATTATTCGATAACTGTTTCAAAATCTTAGATCCGCCAAGTGCTCCTATCTTAGAAATTCAGGAATTAGAAAATGAGTTGATTTTAACGATTTCTAATCCATTCGGAAATAACGTAAACGAAGAGTACGAAGAAGAGGATAACATTAACATTGTTGATCCAATTAACGATGCTCCTTACGATAAGTTCTACAGATTCGAAGGTTACCAGATTTACCAAATGATAGATGACGAAGCAACAGTTTCTGATATCGGTGATATTGACAAAGCTCGTTTAGTAGCACAGTGTGATATTGAAAATGATGTAGATCGTTTAATCAACTTTGAATTTGATGAGCAATTAGGTTTCTCTACACCAGTTGAGAAAGTTGATGGTGAAAACAAAGGTATTCGTCACTCATTCTCATTAGTAGAAGATGCGTTTGCTCAAGGTGCTCAAAAGAACCTTGTGAACCACAAGACGTACTACTACATTGCTATTGCTTACGCATACAATAACTACAAAGATTATGATCCAACTGATCCATTGAAATTAGATGGTCAGCAGATGCCATACATTTCTTCTCGTTTGTCAGCAGACGGAAGTGGTATTAAGCCGGTAATTGGTATCCCACACAACCCTATGCCAGAAGCAGGAGGAACTGAATTCCACTTGAACTATGGTGACGCTCCTTACATTACAAGATTGGATGGTACAGGTAACGGTGGTAGATCTATTGATTTAACTCCAGAGTCTGAAGAGGCGATTTTAAACAGTCCAACTTCTTCATTCGCAACTCCTACTTATACTACAAATGGTGCTCCAATTAATGTAAAAGTTATTGACCCATTAAGTTTAGTAGATGGTATCTACACTTTGAAGTTTGTTGATTACGGTGATATTGATACAGCTTCTTGGATCTTAGAAAGACAGAATAAAGTAACAGGTGAAATCCAAACGATTGAATCTGAAAGAACGATTAACTTGAACAACGAACAATTAATTCCAGACTGGGGTATTTCAGTTCAGATTGATCAATCTTACTACAGATGTCCAATCGCAATTTGTCAGGATTCAAGAGAATTAACTTCTCCAATTGAAGCGACTATAGAGTTCGCGGATTCATCTAAGAGATGGTTATCAGGAGTTCAGGATAACGATGCATTCTACCCAACAAACTGGATTACTTCAGGTGATTACATTCCAGAAGATCCTTACGTAGGTGGATTTACAGATCCTGCTTGTTACGCTGATTTAGTAACGATAGATGATGAAAAAGAATACGCTGGATTATTGGATGGTATCGTAACTGCTGGTTCTTTTGCTCGTGCAAACGAATGTGGATACGCTGCTATTGGTATCAACAACTACTTTACACAATCGCAGTGGGAAAACACAGCGAAAGGTAAATTGGGTACAGCTGTACAGCCAAGTGTTGACATCGTAATTACTAGCGATAAGTCTAAGTGGACAAGATGTCCAGTTATCGAATTGAACGTTGATGAAAACTTGTCTATAGGTGGTGCTAAGCCAGGAGCCTTAAGAGCAAGTCCATCAGTGGATAAAGAAGGAAGAAAAGCAGGTGACCCAGGTTACAATGATGCAGAAGCAACAAATAACGGTGCACAGCCTACAGGTATGGGATGGTTCCCAGGATATGCTATTGACATCGAAACAGGTAGAAGAGTAAACATGGCGTTTACAGAGAACTCTTTCTTATCAGGTGAAAATGGTGGAGATATGATCTGGAACCCAACATCTACTTACCAAAATGCTTTAGGTGAACCAAGATTTGGTGGTCAGCAGTTAGTGTACGTATTCGGAGGTCAGTTAAATGATATTCCAAACTACGAGCAAGCACAAACGTTCATGTACGATAACTTAGAGGCAGGAACATTAGCAGCTCACAAAAAAGTGATGGAGAACTTATCTTGGGTAGCTTACCCAATGTTAGCGCAAGATCAAGAGTTGTTAAGCACGGATGTAAGAATTCGTTTAAGACTTCAAAAGGCGTACAGAAATTACTCAGCAACTGGTGATTTTGGTGGTAACCCAACGTACAGATGGGATATGGGTGAAACAGCAACAACAAATAACAATGACGAACAATTAGTTTCTGTATTGGATATGATTAATGTTGTACCAAACCCTTACTATGCATTCTCTGAGTACGAGAACTCTAAATTAGATACAAGAGTTAAGATCACGAACTTGCCAGAGCAATGTTTGGTTCGTATCTACAATACTTCTGGTAAATTAATTAGATCGTACAAAAAGGATGACCCAATGACGTCTATTGACTGGGATTTGAAAAATGCAAATGGTATTCCAGTAGCAGGAGGAGTATACTTAATTCACGTAAAAGTGGAAGGAATAGGTGAAACTGTTGTGAAATTCTTCGGAGGAATGCGTCAGCCAGATTTAGAGAACATTTAATAGAAGCGTTTAAAAGATTTGAATATGAAAATATTAAATAAAATAATTAAAGGATCAATGATAGCCGGAGCAGTTTTAGCCTGCTCGGCATCATTTGCCGGAAATGAGGACCGTGTTGGGGAAGCTGGTGCATCTCAATTATTGGTAAACCCATGGGCAAGATCAGCGGCTTGGGCTGATGCTGGTGTTGCTTCTGTAAATGGTCTTGAAGCTACATTTACGAATGTTGCAGGTTTGGCTTTTACAGATAAAACACAAATTAAAGTAAACTACACAAACTGGTTAGGAAGTGCAAACATCGATTTGTATTCTGCAGGTTTGGCACAAAGAGTATCTGATCAAGATGTTATCTCTGTAGCTATCCAAGCTTTTGGATATGGTGATGTTTACCGTACAACAGTTAACTTACCAGAACCAACTGGGGCGGTATTTACACCACGTCAGAACATTGTAAATGTTGGTTATGCAAGAGAGTTCTCTAACTCAATTTATGGTGGATTTAACTTAAAAGTGTTAACTGAAAGCGTGGCAAACATGTCTGCTTCGGGTGTTGCTTTTGATGCAGGTATTCGCTACATCACTGGTGAGCAAGATCACGTTAAGTTTGGTATCTCTTTAAAGAATGTTGGTCCAACTATGCAGTTTGACGGAGACGGATTGGCTACGCCTATCGTTTACCAAACAACAGGTGGATCTGCAACTTTAGAGCAACGTGTAAATGATTTCGAAATGCCTTCTCAATTAGTAATGGGTGTTTCTTATGATTTCTTGTTCTCAGAAACAAACAAATTAACAGCTGCAGGATCTTTTACTGCAAACTCTTTTAGTAATGACCAGTACCGTTTCGGTTTAGATTACGGTATGGCAACAGAGAAAGCTGCATTCAATGTAAGAGCTGGTTATGTTTTGGAGAAAAATATCTTTTCTGATGAAAACAGAACGAGTGCATTGTCTGGTTTAACAGCTGGTTTCTCAGTAGATGCTTTGGTTGGAGAAAGTAAAGCTCCTATCGGAATTGAGTACTGTTACAGAATGTCTCCAGTGTTTGGAGGTATTAATAGCTTTGGTGTTACGATTAGCTTAAAATAAAATATTTCATTATATTTGTTTGAACAGGAGAGTCCCTTGGGCTCTCTTGTTTTTTGTTTAAAATTATCAAAGAATCATGTCACAAATAAGTTACTATACAGAAGAAGGTCTTAAGAAATTAAAGGATGAACTACATGAAATGAAAACAGTTCAACGTCCGTCAATTTCTAAACAAATTGCAGAAGCGAGAGATAAAGGAGATTTATCAGAGAACGCAGAATACGATGCAGCAAAAGAGGCTCAAGGTATCTTGGAGATGAAAATTTCTAAGTTGGAAAATGTGATTGCCAATGCGCGTATTATTGATGATTCAAAAATGGATAACAACAAAGTTTTCATTTTATCTAAAGTGACCATTAAAAACGTGAAAAACGGAATGGAAGTGGCCTATACTTTAGTAGCAGAAAATGAAGCGGATTTAAAACAGAAGAAAATTTCTGTAGAATCTCCTATAGGTAAAGGTTTACTTGGTAAAGCGAAAGGAGATATCGCAGATGTTCAAACACCAAATGGTATCGTTCAGTTCGAAATCATAAATATTGAAAGATAATGGCTTCTATTTTTACGAAAATCATTAACAACGAAATTCCAAGTCATAAAGTAGCGGAGAATGATGAGTTCTTAGCTTTTTTGGATATTCAACCCTTGTCAGAAGGTCACGTACTCGTGGTACCGAAACAAGAAGTGGATTATATTTTCGACATAGAGGATGAGTTGTTGGGTAGGATGATGCAGTTTGCAAAATCTGTAGCGCGTAAAATGGACAAAGCTTTTGATTGCAAGAGGGTAGGTGTAAGTGTTGTTGGTATAGAAGTACCGCATGCACATATACATTTAATTCCTATTAATTCGGTACAGGATATGAACTTCAGTAAGGAGAAGTTAACCTATACACAAGATGAGTTAAAAGCTATCGCTGAAAAAATTAAAGCTTCCTAAGGGAAGCTTTTTTTATGCCTTTCTGTTGGGGTTGTTCTTAATAAATGATGCCCAATCTTTTGACTTAGATTTGTTGTGTTCACCAACGCCTTTCGAGAAGTAATGACAAACGGCTGCAGCTAATCCGTCAGTTGCATCTAAATACTTTGGCAACTCTTTTATCTTAAGGAGTTGTTGCAACATTCCCGCTACTTGTTCTTTTGAGGCATTTCCGCTACCGGTAATTGCTTGTTTGATACGTTTAGGTGTATATTCTTCAAAAGGTACGTTTTGGCGTAAAGAGGCGGCTATACACACGCCTTGCGCTCTACCCAATTTTAACATCGATTGTACGTTTTTACCAAAGAAAGGGGCTTCTATGGCCATCTCATCAGGTTTGTACTCAGTGATGATGCCGTCAACTCTATCGAATATCTTCTTTAATTTATCGGGATGGTTATCTATTTTGGATAAATGGATAACCCCAAAAGTAATCAAGTGAAGCTGTTTGTTTTTGACATGAATAATTCCATACCCCATCACCGAAGTACCTGGATCTATACCGAGAATTATCTTATCTTCAACCATAAAATGTTTTGCTTTGAGAATTCCAAAGGTAAATAAGAAAATTAGAGTGTTGCTACAAATCCCTTTGTTCTTCCTCCTGCTTTGGATTTTTTACGATAAGTTCTCAAGTTTTCAGTGGTCGGATATTAAATCCTTAAGCTTATACAATCCTCTTTTATTAATTATTGGTGTGCTTTTAATGCCTTTGAATTGGTACTTGGAAGCGTTGAAGATAAAAATGAACGCCGCTCAAATTAAGGAGGAAGAACACTTCAGTTTCAGGGCCGTGTTGGCTTCAGTTTTTATGGGTGTGATAACCCCGAACCGCTTGGGTAATTTTTTAGGGGCTCGACTTTGGTTTCAGAATAAACAAGCTTATACCAGTTTAAATTTATACGCCAACCTTTCTCAATTTATTGCGACTTTAATTCTAGGTGGAGTTGGTTTAATATTTTTAGAAGTGATTCCTTTTAACTTACCCGCACCACTTTTGTATTCGTGTATAGTTATTGCCTTGGTAAGTTATTTTTCTATACCGAAAATTCGTTTCAAACAATGGAGGTTGTTGAAGGAATATAGGATAGAGATTACCCCCAAGCATAGAGGAAGCCTTTTAGGCTTAAGTTTACTTCGTACGGTAATTATAAGTGTTCAATACACATGTTTTTTACTGGCTTTAAATGAAGGAGCCTTTCAAACACTCTTTTTATGGTCAACTGTTTTTTATTTTTACCTGACCTTGATACCATCCTGGTTTTTAAACCGTCTAGTAGTGAGAGAGAGTTTGGCTCTAGTCATGTTTTTGCCATTACTAGATAATTCATTGGGGATTGTTTTCTCTTCTTTATTGATATGGTTGGTCAATTTAGGTTTACCGGCAATCGTTGGTGCTTATTTTACCTATAAACGCAAAGCTTATGACTCTTCTATTCTATAGTATACCTTTACTTTTCCTACTGTTATATTTAGGGCTGTATGTGTTTGTGATTTCCAAAAGGGAAAAGGTAATCGAAAATGGGAAGCGTATAGATTTGAAGGATCTTACGCTAATTGTTCCCTTTAGAAATGAAGCAAGCAATATAGATCGAATAATTCACGCTTTGCACACGCAAGAGAAGCAACCTTACGAAATCATATTTGTAGATGATCATTCTACGGACAATACCTTGTCGGTTTTGAAGAATGAGTTGATAGATAGTCCCTTGAATGTTAAACTTCTTCACCTCGAAAAAGACTATGGTAAAAAAGCTGCTATACGTTTGGCGCTAGATCATACAGAAACCAATTATGTGTTACAGTGGGACGCAGATGTTGTACCTGGCCAGAACTATTTTAATAACATACAAGAGCTTTTTGTAAGGGATATGTGGGTGCTTCCTGTAGTGTTGAGAACTACCAAAGGCTTATTAAAATACTTTCAATGGGATTATCTTTTTATCCACGCATTAAGTTATAGAATGAGGAAGTTGAAAGTTTTGACGGCGAGTGGGGCAAATTTACTCTACAATAGAAAGACCTATTTGAATTTGTTGTCTAAAGCTTCAGGAGAAGAATATCTTTCAGGAGATGATTATTTCATGTTGGCAGTGTTTCAAGAACACAATAAAATGATAGGTGTGAGTGCCGCATCGTCCTTAGCGGTTGAAACTACCCTGCCTACATCGCTCAAATTATGTCTGCAACAACGACTAAGATGGCTGTCGAAAAGTAGTTGGTACGAATTGGTAGGTATCTTACTTTTAGCGGCAATCAATTTGTATTTTCTCATCTTAATTCTCAGCTTCACCACGTATGGTTTAGGACTGTTTTTACTTAAAACATTGATAGATATCGCTTACTTGCGCGAATATACCAAAGCAATCAGTAAGAAAGATATTTACGCCGTACCTCTTTTCTTTCTGATCTTACCCTTTTATTTCTTCGTTTTATTCTTAGCTTCTTTTATCCTTAAAAAGGAATGGAAAGGAAGGGAGTTAAAAAAGAAGTAGTCCGGACATGAAAATAAGCGTGGCTATACAAAATAGAATAAAAGTAAAAGGGAGTATTTGATATGCTTTCAATTTAGTTACCGCCAAAAGTGGTAATGCCCAAAAAGGTTGTAACATGTTGGTGAGTTCATCTCCGTAAGCCATAGCCATAACAGTTTTAGGTAAGTCGGCATTGAGTTGCTGGGCTGATTCTATGATGATAGGTCCTTGTATGGCCCATTGTCCACCACCAGAAGGAACAAAGAAATTTACGATACCTGCACTGATAAATGTAAAGAAGGGTAAACTATCAGCACTCGCAAAAGTGATGATGAATTCCGTAAACATAAAGATGAGTCCACTGCCTTTAAGTATACCCAAAATACCGAAGTACAACGGAAATTGAATGAGTATGCCTGAAGCTCCACCTATAGCGTCGTCTATTGCCTTTAAAAAGGAGTTTAAGTTTTGGTGAAAAATTAGCGCCAAACCCAACATGCAGAAATTAATGTAGTTGGGTTGAATAAACCCCATAGAACTTTTGCCTTCATAAGTTATGGCTTGTTGCAGCGCAACCAGTAGAATTAGTACGCCCAGAGATTTTGAGATCCAAGATTTGAATTCAAATTTTTCGGCCAAACCTAATCTTAAAATGGTAGATGAATTTGTTTCCTCTTTTTCACGTGTAGATAATTGAGGAATTTGACCCGCATTGCGTTTAGAAATAAAGCCCATAACCAGGGGGATGAGCAGTAAAAGTAGTATACATACAAAGATATTTAGGGGACTAAAAAGGGTGGTCTCTATAGGGATGGACAAACTTTCAAAGCCTATAGCCTTTAGATAATCAGCTTCCATTACTTTCGTAGGTGCACTTCCCGAAAATCCACCGTGCCAGACCAAAAGACCCAAGTATCCACAAGCGCCTAAGAGGGCGTAATTAATACTTTTTTCTTTGTGCTGAAAATACTCACCAATTTTACGGGCAAATAAGGCGCCAAAGATAAGGGCCAAGCCCCAATTCAAATATCCGAGAAGTATGGTACTACTGCTTAAAACCACCACAGCATTCACGCGATTGGTACAGAATAGAAGTAGTTTCTGAATTAGAGTGTTAAAGGGTTTGGATAGCGCAAGGGTATGTCCCAAAACCAAAATCAACATCATTTGAAAAGCAAAGTATAATCCTCCAGCACCTTTGTCCCACAAGCCCTCGTACCAGTAATTACTTAAGGCAATGATTTTGTTTTGACCGGGCTCGTCCTCCATGAAAAGTAAAGCAAGTAGAAAGGTGAGCAAACTTAAGAGTATGGCTAAACTAAAAGGACTAGGGAAGTAGTTCTTAAAATTGCGCTCTATTTTTTCAGGGTTCATGGTTTTTGCTTTTGTACGAAATTACGAAAGTTGGGCACAAAAAAAAGGCAACCGAAGCTGCCTTTAATAATTTCTAATGTTACTTAGAATGGAAGATCATCGTCTCCTTCTTCTACAAATGTCTCTGGACTAGAAGCTGAAGCTGGTTCACCATTTGGAGCTGGAGCTCCTGCACCCATTTTCTCAACTTTCCATACGTCTAGTGAGTTGAAGTATCTTACTTCACCAGCTGGACTTGTCCATTCTCTACCTCTAATAAAGAAAGAAACATTAACCATGTCTCCTTGGTTTACATCGTCCATTTGTGTAACTCTCTCCTGCGTTAATTGGAAAGAAATATCTTGTGGATAGTTTCCAGAAGCGTCCGTCACTACAAACTCTCTCTTCTTAAACTTCTCTGAAATCTGTTGTGTTTCGTTTTTTACTTTAACAGTACCACTTAGTGTAAACATGTTTTGTCTCTTTTATTGATTATTAAATGAAAGAAGCGTTTTCCACGCATCTTCAATATTGTTTTCTTGTAATTGTTTTTTAGCCAATTTGTGCAACTCTACTTCTAGCTTTGCTTGGTCCTCTTCTAAAGATACAAAAAGATCAGATAACTCTATGAGTTTGTGTTCATTCACATCTGTCTCGTTTGGTAACTCAACAATCCCTGCAAGTTTAGCTAAATCATTAGCACTTAATACCTCACTGTTTAAAATATCCGCAGGTAATTGATCGTAACCTATACCTATGGTTGTTATAGGTTTGGTAATTTCGAACATAGAATTTTCATCCGCTCGGCAGTACCAGTTACCTCCCATACGTGCTACCAAATCTATCTTTTTCTGGTCGATACGCTTGTTTTCCATAAGGAGATCCTCGCGAACGTGAATCTTAACAACCTCGCAGATTACCAAGTTTCCAGCACCACCATTTTGCCCTAATTCTATTACTTCGTTTACCTTACATTCAAATTGAACGGGACTTTCCTTTACTCTAAAAGGCTTCACAATATCAGAAGCGATAGGGGTTAATCCACTTTTTGTAAACTCGTTAACTCCTTTTGCATAAGGAGAAGAACTCAAGCTCATTTGTTCAACAATATCATAGTTTACAATATTGATAACACATTCAGGGTGCTCTTTTACATTGTCGTAAGTATCCTTTGTTGTATTGGTTCTACCACTTCTCGCTGGAGAAAAAACCATAATCGGTGGGTTCGCACTGAATACATTGAAGAAACTAAAAGGAGACAAGTTGGGATTCCCTTCTGCGTCTACTGTAGAAGCAAAAGCAATGGGTCTTGGTCCAACAGCCCCTAATAACAACTGGTGTAAATGAGGAATTTCTAATTCTTTGGGTTCTATAGAATACATTCTTTTCTGCTAAAAAATTCGGAAACAAAGGTAATGGTTCTCTTCTCCAATACCAACCCTTGTTAATAAGTTTGAAACTTTGTTTTGCCAAGTGCTTTAGCAAGGTAAAGATGAGCGCGTTGGAGCTGGGTGAGTTTATTTTTAGAAATTGTAAAAAAAATCGACTCAATTTGTTGGTCATGAAAATAATTCATTATCTTTGCACTCGCTTTCCATAGGTGAAGCGTTATTTGAAATACTATTTTTGAACTGTAAGGGGAAAAAATAATTTCTGCGGATGTGGTGAAATTGGTAGACACGCTAGACTTAGGATCTAGTGCCGCGAGGTGTGTGGGTTCGAGTCCCTCCATCCGCACAATCAAAGGTGGTATAAGATTGTTTTCTTATGCCATTTTTTGTTTATGATTGTTTAATTGTTAAGAGAAGCAATATGAATGTAACTCGTGAGAACGTTGATGAATTAAATGCAATTTTAAAAGTAGAAGTTGCTAAAGAAGACTATGAGAAGAAGGTAAATGACGTACTTTCGAACTATAGAAAACAAGCCAATATCCCAGGATTCCGTAAAGGAAAAGTTCCTATGGGAATGATCAAAAAACAATACGGTGCTGCTGTATTGGGCGACGAACTTAACAAAATTGTAAACGACGCTCTTTACAATTACATCCAAGAAAACGAATTAGATATCTTAGGTAACCCAATTCCTAAGAATGATGCAGAGGTTAAAGGTGACTTTAACAACCCAGCTGATTTCGAATTTACTTACGAAATTGGTTTAGCACCAGAATTCGACATCAAATTATCAGGAAGAAACAAATACGATTACGTAAAAGTTAAAGCTGATGATAAAGTTGTAGATCAAGAGGTTGACAACATGCGTCGTCGTTACGGAAAGTTATCTGCAGGTGAAACAGTTACTGAGAATGATTTAGTAATGGGGCAGTTTGTAGAGTTAGTGAAGAAAGACGTAATCAAAGAAGGTGGTGTGATGAACTCATCTACTATCTCTATGGAGTTCGTTGAAGACGAAACTACACGTAAGAAATTATTAGGAGCTAAGGTTGGAGACGCTATCATGGTGAACCCAGAGAAAGTTTCTAGAGGTGGTAAAGATACTGCTGCTATGTTAGGAGTGAAAGAAGAAGAATTAGCTGATTTGTCTAAGAAATTCCAATTCACTATCCACGAAATCAAACAAATGGAATTGGCTGAATTGAACCAAGAGTTGTTTGATAAATTATTCGGAGAAGGAGAAATCAAATCTGAAGAAGAATTAAGAGCAAGAATTGCTGCTGACTTAGAAAGAGTTTGGAGTAACGATAGCGATAGATTGTTAGCGCGTAACATCACTAAAGATTTATTAGCGAAAACAGAATTTGAATTACCAAATACGTTCTTGAAGCGTTGGATTCAAATGTCACAACCACAAGACAAGCCAGTTTCTATGGAAGAAATTGAAGCACAGTACGAAGGTTACCAAGAAAACTTGAAGTGGCAGTTGATACAAGGGAAAATCTTTAAGTCTAACGACATCAAGATAGACCAAGCTGAAGCTTTAGAATACACAAAAGGATTGATGGCACAACAGTACGCACAGTACGGAATGCCAGCTCCAGAAGATAAAGAATTGACAGAAGTATCTCAAAAAGTATTGGCTAACCAAGAAGAAGCTCAAAGAGTTTACGATATGTTAGCAGATCAAAAATTGACTACTTTCTTCAAAGAAACAGTTAAATTAACTGAGAAAGAAGTTAGCTTCGACGAGTTCGTTAAGTTAGCGGAAGAAGCTCAAGCTTAATTTAAGATAGACTTTACAAAAATCCCCATCGCGTTTTACGTGGTGGGGATTTTTTTTGATTTAAAAATTTAATGATTTAAAAATTTAATGATTTAAAAATTTAATGATTTAAAAATTTAATGATTTAAAAATTTAAAGATTGCGGAATGAACTATTTATAATTTGAATCCTTGAATCCTTGAATCCTTGAATCCTTGAATCCTTGAATCCTTGAATCCTTGAATCCTTGAATTCTTGAATTGAGGTTCTCGAGCAGCAGCGAAGTAGTGAGCTTAGCCGAACTATCGAGAGATGAATCCTTGAGTTAACCTTTACTTAAAACTGTTTATGTTTGCATAATGTTAAGTTTAATAATCGCTACCTAATTTCATAGCTATGTAAAAGAAGCTTAACTTCACTCTATCAAAGCCTCGGTAATTTTGCGCTAGGAAAAATAAAACACAAAATATGCGTAAAATTTTACTTTTAGTAAGTGCTTTAACATCGAGTTTAGCATTTTCACAAATTGAAATACTTCAAAGCAATCAATCTTATACTCAAGATTTTGATGCCTTGTCAAACTCTGGGGTAACCAATCATTATTCGAGTTTGCCAGTAGGTTGGGTAGCCCTAGAAACGGGGAGTAGTGCCGACCAAATTTATAGAGCTTCAGATGGTTACTACTCTGGTGGTGATTTATACAGTTATGGAACAGCGAATGATACAGATAGAGCGTTGGGAACTATTGGTAGTGGTTCTAATCCTCAGCTTTACTTTGCTTGTTATTTCGTAAACAAAACAAGTGATGTGCTTACCTCAGTAGATATTAGTTTTGATGCTGAATTATGGAGAGTAGGAAACCCAACACGTTCTACAGGAGCAGATACCTTACGTTTTGCCTACAGTATAAATCCTACTGCCATTGATGATAATGCAGCATTTACCTATGAGCCTTCTTTGTTTTTTGTGAGTCCAGCAGACCCAGCAGGAACACCTAACATAGAAGCTGATGGGAATTTAGCAGCAAACAGAGAAAATTTAAGTTTTACCTTAAATGTAAACATAGCACCCTTGGATACAATTTGGTTGCGTTGGAGAGATGATAATTCAGCAAGTTTCGATGACGGTATGGGGGTAGATAACTTAAGTGTTCAGTTCGGTGCACAAGGTGGTGTAAATACAGCTTTGTTCAACGTACTTGGCGCTATGGATACCTACTATACGGAAGATTTCGATGGCATGGCAAGCGCTTATGGAGCTAATTCTGGATTTTCTACTTTACCATCAGGATGGTATGCACATGAAGAAGGTGGGAACGCCAATCAAACTTACAATATTTCTTATGGAGAATTTGGAGGTGGAAACTTATACAGTTATGGAGATTCAGCTTCTACTGAGAGAGCTTTTGGATCTGTAGGAAGTGGAAGTTTGTACAAATCTCACCGCGGTGTAGCCTATATCAATACAACATCAGATGTGATAGAAAATGTAGAGGTAAACTTTACTGGAGAAATGTGGAGACAGGGTAGACCGGGGAGAACAACTGGTCCGGATACTTTGCATTTTTCTTATGCAGTAAATGCGGCTGGAATTGAAAACGGAGCTTACCAAGATTTTAGTTTATTGAACTTCTTCTCACCCGTTACAGATGGAATATTAAACACCCCTATGAATGGAAATGCCGCTGCGAATAAAACGGATGTTTCTGGTGTGATCGGGAATTTGAACTTACAGCCCATGGATACCCTTTGGTTGAGATGGACAGATTACAACTCTGCAAGTTTTGATGATGGTTTAGCGGTAGATGATTTTTCAATTGCAGCCATAAGCACAGCAAGTATTTTGAGTGTAGAATTTTTAAACAGTTCTACAATTTTTAATGAAGAAGACGGTATCGTTCAGGTTCCTTTGGTGATACACAACAAGAACAACTTCTTAACGCAAGTAGGTGTAAGTATCGCAAATGCTGGAACAACGAATTTGATGAATGATGTAAACATCGTAGAGAGCTTGGTAACTTTCCCAACTACGGGTACAGATTCTATTGCTTATTTCCAGTTCAATATCTTAAACAGTGATCCTTTCGAAAACCAAGAATATTTTGTTTTAGAATTAGTGAATCCAACCAATGCCTTTTTAGGAAGCAATATCTACGATACTATTTTCATTGAGAACTACGAGTATCCCTTAGTGCCCATTGCAGATCTACAGGGTGAAGATGTAAACGGGGTGAGTGAAGTACTAGGTGCAAATGTTTTAATCGAAGGTATTGTGCACGGTATTAACTACAATTCTCTAGGCGGAATAGATTTCTACGTATTAGAGAATGGTAGTGGTTTGAACATCTACAGCATGGATGCAGACTTAAGTTACCAGCCTCAAGAAGGAGATGCTTTAAAGGTGTGGGGACAAATTTCTCAATTTAGAGGATTGACACGTTTGGAGAAGTTAGACTCTATCGAGCTAGTATCTACTCAAAATAATTTAGAGAACCCTCTTCAAGTAGAATTGCTTTCTGAAGCTACAGAAGGTCAATATTTAGAAATTGATTCTTTACAATTACTTCCAGCTATCGCTGTTTGGCCAGGTAACCAAGAAGTTTATGCGAAGAATTTAGAAACAGGAGATACACTTACATTATTTGTAGGATTTAATTCAGACCTCGTTGGAGAAGTAGCAACACAAGAAGTGTTTAAGGCCATAGGTTTAGGTTCTCAATTTGCGAGTTCTACTTTGGTGCCTTTCCAAGATGGTTACCGCTTAATGTTGGTGAACAAAGCAAGTATGGGCTTCAGTGGAGTGGAAGTTGAAGCTTTGGCGAAACTTGTTATGTTCCCGAACCCAGCGCAAGATCAAGTTCAATTCAATGGTTTTGAAGGTGCAGCACAAGTAAGCATAGTGGCTTTAACAGGTAAAGTTGTTTACCAAGGAGAAG
Source organism: Lishizhenia tianjinensis (assembly GCF_900116425.1). Lineage (GTDB taxonomy): Bacteria > Bacteroidota > Bacteroidia > Flavobacteriales_D > Crocinitomicaceae > Lishizhenia > Lishizhenia tianjinensis. Next base: position 599,271 of record NZ_FPAS01000002.1, read on the forward strand.
TACAGGCAAATGGGGTGATTAATCTTCAAGATTTAGCACCAGCAACTTATGTAGTGAAGGTAGTTACGACAGAAGGAGTTTACACAAACACTTTAATCAAGCAATAAGATGAAAAGAGTTTTAACATTATTAAGTCTATTTATAGGCTGGACAACCTTGGCACAAAATGGGTTTACCCATGGACCAGATCAAGGCATAGAACAAGAATATTTTGACGCCGACTTAGCACCTTTTTATCATGGTGTGGCTTCTGGAGATCCTTTGGAAGACAGGGTGATTATCTGGACGCGTGTTACTCCTGAGCACGATACTTTGATTCCTGTAAAATGGGTAGTAGCCCTAGATACTGGCTTTCAAAACATCGTAGCTGAAGGAAATACAGCAACGGATTACACCAAAGATTATACGGTGAAAGTGGATGTTACGGGGTTGACTCCGAACACAACATACTACTATTATTTCTCGGCATTAAACACCAACAGTGTGAGGGGAAGAACGCGCACCCTGCCGGGAAATAATACGGAACACGTACGTTTGGCTTTTGGTTCGTGTAGCAATTATCAAATGGGCTATTTTAATTCTTACAAGCGTATTGCTGAGCGCAATGATCTAGATGCAGTTTTGCATTTGGGTGATTATTTCTACGAGTACGCCATCTATGGGTATGGTTATACGGTAGAGGTTGGACGTGAACACAGACCTTTGCATGAAATCGTTACTTTGGATGATTACAGAATTAGACACAACTTCTACAAGTTAGATCCTGACTTAAGAGCAGCACACCAACAACATCCTTTCATTTGTATATGGGACGATCATGAAATAACCAACAATACTTATGAAGATGGAGCAGCCAATCACCAAGAAGAAACAGAGGGTGATTTTCAAACGCGTAAGGAAAGCGCAATACGTGCGTATTTAGAGTGGATGCCTATACGTCACCAACCTTTTAATGGCGACCCTAAAATTTACCGTTCTTTTGCTTTCGGTGATTTGATGGATTTGTTCATGGTGGATACGCGAGTAGAAGGTAGACATGTACAAGCGGCAAATGCGCAAGATACTTTGTTCAATGACAGCACGCGTTTGTTGTTAGGCGATGTACAACGTAACTGGTTGTTCGATAACATGGACAATTCAAATGCAACCTGGCGAGTGATAGGGAATCAGATTATGATTTCTGAAACAGGAGAGAACGATCCGGATATGGATGCTTGGACTGGTTATCCTTATGAACGTGGATTGGTGGTAGACAAATTAATGTCTTACGCAGATAAAAACAACGTGGTTCTAACCGGAGATACACACAGAAGTTGGGCCTTTGATTTAGCTAAACATCCTTTCGATACAGCAAGCTACCAACCCTTAACCGGACAAGGTACTTTTGGAGTTGAATTGGGTGCGCCAAGTTTGGCATCTCCGAATAGAAACGAGAGTAATCCTGGAACGAGTCAAGAACCAGACAGACAAGCACTCTATGTGGAAAACCCACAATTGCGCTATGTAGATTTAGATAACCATGGATATGTAATTTTGGATATTACCAATTACAAACTACAAGCAGATTACTTCTACACGGATACAAAAATGCCTTCTATGAAGGATAGTTTGGGCAAAAGTTTATTCACTTATGCGAATGAAGGATATTTACAAGAGGCTTTATCTGCTGCAACGGGTAAAGAAGTTCAAGAGATTCCTGCACCATCTTACATTCTTCCATATGAGGAGGGTGAGGTTGATAATTTAGGAGTGAATACATCTTCTACTTTCTTATTAAGTGGTGTATATCCAAACCCTTCTAACGGACAGTTTTTCATAGGGTTTACCTCTAATCAGGATGAGATTTTATACCTAGAGGTGATAGGAGTAGATGGAAAACGTTTGATGGATAAAGTATTGCAAGTCAAAAAAGGAAACCAAAAAATTGCACTTCAGTTGCAAGATGTAACTTCTGGAATCTATGTATTGAACCTTACAACGCGTAATGGAGATACATATTCTAGAAGAATAGCGATTCGCTAAGGCGTATCAGATTTAGGCACAAAATCCCCATCGCGTTTAACGTGGTGGGGATTTTTTGATTTAACAATTTAAAGATTCAACAAATTGAATATTCAACAATTCAATAATTTAAAAATTCAATGAATTATTAATTGCGGAATAAACGATTTGTATAATTTGAATCTTTGAATCTTTGAATCTTTGAATCTTTGAATCCGAGTTCTCGAGGGAGAGCGCTGTGGTGAGCTTAGTCGAACTATCGAAAGATGAATCCTCTAACTTTCTAAATATCTAACCGTCTAAAAGTCTAACTGTCTAGGTACTCAGTTAGCGATTGAAGCGGAAAGCCCGGAGGCTTGAAAAGTTAAAAAGCACTTCGGTGGGGTGGGGCGACCAGCGGAAGCTACAACGCGCTTTAGTGCTTTACTTTGAAAGGTGAGGACTTGGAGGGGAAAGCGCGATTTATTCCCCAACAAGTTGGGAATAAAAACTGCCACAAAAAAAAAGACCCTCCGAAAATGGAAGGCCTTTATCAATGCTTGTATTTGCTTAGTTGTCTAACAAGTCGTTGTCTTGCGCTACCACACCTTCGTAAGTGTAGTTACCGAAAGCAAGAATAGGGAAGAAAATAATTCCCAAAAGCACGAGTCCTATACCGAAACCTGCTCCTTGTCCAAACTTCTTTGCTAGCTCAATGTAAATAACAAAGGCCATTACAATGTTTACGAAAGGAATCAATAATAAAATGATCCACCATAAGGGTTTGTCTACAATTTTTAATAGTACAATAATGTTGTAGATAGGAATGATGCTAGCCCATCCAGGTTGTCCTGCTTTTTGGAAAACTTTCCAAAGTGAAACAACGGTTACTACGAGAAGTAGCAATTGAAATACGAGGAAACCTCCGCTTGGTTCTTGAGTTTGATACATAGTATTAAGTTTTTAGGTGCATGAAAATAATATAAAACTTAAGAAAAGGGTAGCGGCGCTTTAAATTTTTAGTGTTGAGCCTGTAGAGAATTTGTAAAAGAGGACGCAGAAAAGCTCAGGAAAAGTCTAAATGTCTTAGGATCCAAACGACTAAACGTCTAAAAATCTAACTATCTCTCAAAATAATTTCTTTAGCTAAAATCTATACTTATTTTTGTGCAAAACGATTAAAGATGATAGTTGTAACAGGTGCCGCAGGTTTTATAGGTAGTGCTTTGGTTTCTAAATTGAACCAGGCGGGACATGAACATATAATGGTTGTGGACGATTTTTCTAAAACGGAAAAGGCGCACAATTTGGCGGGAAAAACAATAGGTGTTAAAATTTCTAGAAATGATTTTTTAACGTGGTTTAAAGAGAATGGAAAAGAGGTAGATTTCGTGTACCACATTGGTGCAAGAACGGATACTTCTGAATTTGATAAAGCCATTTTTGATGAATTGAACGTAGAATATTCGAAGGAAATTTGGAAGTGGTGTTCGCACTACAAGATACCTTTGGTTTACGCGAGTTCTGCTGCAACCTATGGTATGGGAGAATTGGGGTATAAGGATGACCACAAAACGATTCCTCAATTAAAACCATTGAACCCTTACGGAGACTCTAAACAAACTTTTGACGAGTGGGTTTTAAGACAACATACACATCCACCGTTTTGGGCAGGGTTGAAATTCTTTAACGTTTACGGACCAAATGAATACCACAAAGGTCGTATGGCATCTGTAGTATTTCATGCTTACCACCAAATCAATAAAACAGGAGCGATGAAATTGTTTAGATCGCACAATCCTGAGTACAAAGACGGAGAACAGAAAAGAGATTTTGTTTACGTAAAAGACTTGGTGAACATCTGCATGTTCTTGAAAAATGAAAAGGTAGAAAGTGGTATTTACAACTTGGGTTCAGGAAAAGCGCGTACTTTCTTAGACTTGGTAAGGGCGACTTTTGAAGCCATGAATAGAGAGGAGAATATTGGGTTTATTGATACTCCAGAGGATATCAGAGATAAGTACCAGTATTTTACAGAGGCAGACATGACCAAATTGATTACTCAAGGTTACAACAAAGGATTCCACACTTTAGAGCAAGGGGTAGAAGACTATGTGAAGAATTACTTGATGGAAAACAAATATTTTTAATTAGAAAGAAGTAAAGGATAGGACTATCCATTTTGAAGAAATGCAAGAGAGAATGCATATCTTCGCAATTCAAAATAAACACCAATGTTAGAGATTACAAGAATTAGAGCAGATAAGGATGCTGTTATTGAAGGGTTGAAGACGCGTATGATAGATGCGACGGAAGTGGTTAACAATATTGTTGCTACGGACGAGTCGTGGAGAGCGAAAAAATCTGAATTAGACTCCATTGCTGCAGAAATGAACAAGATTTCTAAAGAAATTGGTATGCTTTTCAAAGAAGGAAAGCGCGATGAGGCAGATGCTGCAAAGGCAAAAACTGCAACATTGAAGGAAAACGAGAAAAACTTGAAAGCTGAGGTAGACGCTTTGGAAAATGAGTTGCAAGAATTGTTATACCAAGTTCCTAACGTTCCGCAAAGCATTGTTCCTGCTGGTAAATCAGAAGAAGATAACGTTACAGTTGAAGAAATTGGAACACCAGTTCAATTTAACTTTGATGCTTTACCTCACTGGGAATTGGCAGATAAGTTTGGTTTAATTGATTTTGAAACAGGTGTAAAAGTAACGGGGGCTGGTTTCCCTATCTACAAAGGAAAAGGAGCGAAATTGCAACGTGCTTTGATCAACTTCTTCTTGATGGAGGCAGACAAAGCAGGTTATGAAGAGTTTATTCCACCTCACGTAGTAAACGAAGCTTCTGGTTACGGTACAGGTCAGTTACCAGATAAAGAAGGACAAATGTACCACGTTGGTGTAGATGATTTATACTTGATTCCAACCGCAGAGGTTCCTTTAACAAACATCTACAGAGATGTAATTTTACCTAACGAAGATTTCTCTATTAAAATGACGGGTTATACACCTTGTTTTAGAAGAGAGGCAGGATCTTATGGTAAAGATGTTAGAGGTTTGAACAGATTGCACCAATTCGACAAAGTAGAGATTGTTCGTATAGAGCATCCAAATAACTCTGAGAAAGCTTTGGTAGAGATGGTAGATCACATCAAAGGACTGTTAGAGAAGTTAGGCTTACACTACAGAGTGTTGCGTTTATGTGGAGGAGATTTAGGATTTACTTCTGCAATTACTTACGATTTCGAAGTATACTCAGCAGCACAAGGAAGATGGTTAGAGGTGAGTTCTGTTTCTTGTTTTGAAACTTTCCAAGCCAACCGTTTGAAATTGAGATTTAAAGGTGAAGATAAGAAGACGCAATTGTGTCACACACTTAATGGTTCTGCATTGGCATTGCCTCGTATCGTTGCGGCCTTGTTAGAGAATCACCAAACTGAAGATGGAATTATGATACCTGAAGCGTTAAGACCGTTTACAGGATTTGACAAAATTGACTAAGAACAAAAAAGATGAGTGAAAGTAAAATTAGCACTGCGAAAGCACCGAAGCCTGTAGGTTTGTACCCACACGCCAGAAAAGTTGGAAACTTATTATTCCTTTCTGGAGTTGGACCAAGAACAGCGGGTTCTGATGCTACAGATTCTGCAGTACCAGGTTTGAAATTGGATAAGAATGGAAATTACTTAGAGTTTGATTTCGAAGCGCAATGTAGAAGCGTATTCGACAACGTAAAAGTAATTTTAGAGGAGTCGGGAAGTTCTTGGGAAAACTTAGTAGATGTTACGGTTTTCTTAACGAACATGAAAAGAGATTTCCACACGTATAACAAAATATACGCGGAATACTTTAAAGATAACCAGCCGTGTAGAACAACGTGTGAAATCAGTAGCTTACCTACACCGATTGCTATTGAATTAAAATGTATTGCAACGATAGAAGATTAAGATGATAGGATTTGTTATAAGAGTAATTGTAGCCCTTGGGGTTGTAGGTTCAACTGTAGCATTATACGCAACAGGTTACTGGGGATGGGGAATAGTTATGACGCTTGTTTCTGCTTTGGTTGTGTTGACTTTCTTTAGAAACGAAAACATTATCATAGCCCTTTACCAAATGCGTTTAGGAAGCAAAGAAAAAGCGTACAAAGCATTGCAAAGAATCAAGGCGCCACAGATGTTGCCGAAGAGTCAGCACGCTTACGTAATTTACCTACAAGCCATGTTAGGTGCACAAGAGTTAGGATTTGCTAAGAGTGAGCAAATGTTATTGAAGGCACAAACCTTAGGTTTACGTACCAAGCAAGATCAAGCCATGTGTAAAATGCACTTAGCAGGTATCTGTATGCAAACTGGACGTAAGAAAGAAGCACAAACTTTGTTGTCTGCCGCTAAGAAATTAGACGAGAACAACATGTTGGCTGATCAAATTAAAATGATGAAAAATCAAATGGGACAGGTAGCCTCTAAAAACCAGATGCGCCAAGCCATGATGATGAAGGGTAGAAGAAAGTCTCCGAAAATGAGATAGACTTATCCTTTAAGATAATTGAAAAATCCCCATTGCGTGAAGACGTGGTGGGGATTTTTTTGATTCAACAATTCAACAATTTGAAGATTTGAGGGATTTGAAATGATTTGAAATTTTGTAGGGTATTAAAATAATTTTTTGAACTATTTATATAATTTGAATCCTTGAATCCTTGAATCCTTGAATCGTCTAGCTATCCAGAAATCTAACCTTATCTTTCTTCATGTTTTCTTAATCCCTCATAGTGTATCCTTAATAAAGCTTTAAATCCTAATTAATTAGTTTAAACTGACATCTCTGCAATTTTGTAGTGAATAAATTAATGTATAGAGATGTTTAAAAAAATTACACAATTCTGTTTTGTAGCTATGGTTGGTACTGTAGCAGCACAACAAAGCTCTGTAGTGTTTCCAGCAGAAAGCACTTGGAGTTATTCAGATGATGGATCTGATTTGGGTTCAACTTGGACTGCTCCTTCTTTTAATGATGGCGCTTGGGCATCAGGTCAGGCACAATTAGGATATGGAGATGGTGATGAAACTACGACTTTAAGCTATGGTCCTGATGCACAAAATAAGTTCCAAACCACTTACTTTAGAGCTGACTTTTCAGTATCAGCTTTACCAACAGTAGATGAGGAGTTGGTATTGTTCTTAAAAAGAGATGACGGGGCTATCGTTTACATCAATGGAACGGAAGTTCACCGTGTAAACATGCCTTCTGGAGCAGTAGATTACACAACTTACGCCAATGGAACTGTAGGTGGGAGTGATGAAAGTACTTACTTCGAAACGGTAATAGATGCAACGAGCTTGGTTGTAGGAAACAATGTTATTGCTGTTGAGATTCACCAAGCTGATCCTTCTAGTTCTGATATTTCTTTCGATTTAGAATTGGCTTATAGAGAAATTATTCCTTTGGTTGCACCTGTAGATTGTAGCGACGAGTTGGATGCTTTACACATCTCGAAGTTCACGTCGGTTATGCCGAGTGTACAACCAGATTCGTTAAGAATCCCATCAACGCACACTTTCCAAATGTTAATTCAACACGGAGAGCCTTACACAGATGCTACGCAAGGGAACACAGGTGACAACTTTGACTTTACAGGGTATGTTCCTATCAACGGATCTAGTCACCAAGGTTACTTGTCTTTAAACCACGAAATGGGATCTTTCCCAGCAGCAGGGGTTTCTATGATGGATATTCAATTCGATTCAACTTTACACATTTGGAACATCACCAACAACCAACCGGTTGATTTTGCTCCCGTACAAGGTACAGGACGTAACTGTTCTGGTGCTGTAACACCATGGGGAACAATTATCACAGCAGAAGAAACATTACCAACAAGTGATGCAAATGGAGATGGATACCAAGACATAGGATGGTTGGTAGAAATCGATCCAGCTACAGCTTCAGTAGTTGACCATGATGGTGACGGAGCGCCTGAGAAATTATTTAAGTTGGGAAGAATGTCACACGAAAACTGTGTGGTTTCAGAAGACAGAAAAACAGTTTACTTCGGTAATGACCAAAACCCAGGTTACGTATTTAAGTTTGTTGCTGATGTTGAAGAAGATCTATCAGCAGGTACTTTATATGTTTTAAAATTAGACGGACCATTAGACAATGCAACTACAGGAACATGGGTTGGGATTCCTAACTTTACTCCAACAGATTGTAACAATGTTTTATCTTACGCTTCAGCGGTAGGAGGAACGAACTTTGACAAAATTGAAGACGTTGAAATCAACCCAGTTTCAGGTCAGATTTACTTCACATCTAAATCTTCTTCTCGAGTTTACAGATTTACAGACAATGGATCTACAGTTGCAGATGCTATGGTGTTTGTAGGGAATTCAGATTGGATTTATGTAATCGAAACTGCTGACGGATTAGTAGAAGAGCAGTGGAGAGGTGGAGTAGATAACTTAACTTTCGACGACGAAGGAAACTTATACGTAATTCAAGATGGTGGTCGTAACCACATTTGGATGGTTCCAACATGTCACACACAAACCAACCCAGCGGTTAAAATGTTTGCGGTAACGCCAGCGGGATGTGAGCCAACAGGTATGACTTTCTCTCCTGACTTTAAATTCATGTTCGTTTCTATGCAGCACCCATCTAGTGGAAACACTACACAGATGATAGATGCAACGGGAACGCCAGTTGTATTTGACAAAGAATCTTGTATCGTAATTGCGAGAAAAGAATACTTAGGTCCGGATGCAATGTACATTTCTCCAGCGAGTGTTGAAAATCAAGCGCCAGTGGAAGAGCCTGTGATTTTCCCTAATCCAACAAGCGGAAATGTTACTATTCAAATCAATGCAAATGCACAAGGTGCTGCTGTAGTTCATGTGTACAACATGGTGGGATCTAACGTAAGAATTTTATCTCAAGGTTTGAATGCTGGAACAAACAACATCAATGTAGAAATGGGGAATTTACCATCTGGAGTTTACACAGCTGTAGTAACGGTAGGTAACCAAAGATTTACGCAGAAAATAGTAAAACGTTAATCAGAGATCACTTTGAAAAATAGAGTTTATACTGTGGCAATTGTCCTCCTCATGGGGGGCAATTGCCTTTTTGCACAAATGCAAGATACTACGCAAAGAAAGGCTGTTTCTGTTACGTATTCAGATTTAAGTGTTGCCCTTGAAGATAGAGATAAAGTAGAAAGCTTTTCTTACCGTTTAAATGAATTGGAATTTCTAAATCCAGTACTCGGAGAATTGAAAGCATTGCGGTTTTTGGATGTGAAGGGAAATGCACTGTATCATTTGCCCTCTACTCTTGGAAAATTAACACACTTAGAATCCTGCATACTTTCTGAAAATAAATTGACTACGGTGCCTAGTTATATAGAGAATTGGGAAAGTCTAAAGTTTTTACAATTAGATGAAAACCAATTGGTGGATTTGCCAGCAGAAATAGGAGCTTTGAATGCTTTGGAGTTTCTAGACTTATCGTGGAATCAATTGTCATACATCAATACGCATATAGGTGAATTGGCCCAATTAAAGTATTTAGGAGTAGAGCACAACGCCTTGTATTCACTACCGCCTGAAGTAAATAATTTGTCCCGTTTAGAGATTTTAAAACTCTCCTACAACCGCATAAGTTATTTACCAGTTGCCGTAGAGGGTTGGCAAAGCATGCAAGAAATACATTTGGATCATAATCAACTTCAAGCTCTGCCTAAAAGTATGGGTGAGTTGAGTAAGCTAAGCATTTTAGATGTTTCCTTTAATGAATTAAAAGAACTCCCAAAGAGCTTTAAAAATTTGGAGGCTTTGCAAAGTTTAAACCTAGCGCATAACCAGCTAACAGAAATACCTAAGGCGCTTTTTAAACTAAAGCAGCTAAGAACACTTTTATTGGTAGGAAACAATATTCCTCAAAAAGAGATAGAAAAATTAAAAAAGAGATTGCCAAATCTAACGGTAATTGTATAGATAGAAATGAAAGCGAAAGTGATGTTTACGCTGCTTAGCGTAGGAGTGATGTTAGGGAGCTTGATGATGATGAGTTCGTCAAGAAGTTTAGAGTATTACGAAGTGAATAGTTCTGCTCACCAAAGGGTAAAGAAGTATTATGGAGAAGAGTTAAGTGCATTAAAAAATAGTTTGTTGCAACTTAAAAGTTTGGCCGAAAATGCGGATCAGAATAGGTTGCAAGAAGTTTTTGTGGAAAGCAGATTACATTACAAACACATAGAGTTTATTGTTGAGTACTTTTTCCGTGAAACGGCATTAAAGGTGAATGGACCTAATTTGTTGGAGGCAACACCCAGTATGCCCAATATGCCTTTATACCCTTCAGGATTTCAGGTTGTAGAAGAGTTTGTATACAGCCAGGAGGAATTAAACAGAGAAGCTTTAATGGATGAGGTGGATGGACTTTTGGAAGGAATAGAAAAGTTGACACAATTAGAAAGTGCCGTTCTTTTGGATGATGCAAATTTAATCTACGCGTTAAAGTTGAATATGTATCGTTTAATTACAAAAGGGATAACAGGATTTGATAGTCCCGTTTCTTTGAATAGTGTAAAGGAAGCAGAGTTTACTTTGGAGGCCATGGATGAAGTTTTGGGGTATCTGGAACACGTGAATGATTTATCCATTTTAACCAAGCAAAGTATCGTTTATTTACAGAACTATTCAGGTAGTTTTGATGACTTTAACAGGGCAGATTTTATTCGCGTGTATTTGAATCCCTTGACAGCTGCTATACAAGAGTACACGAAAAGAGAAAAAATAGGATATCCCAATCATTTAGATTTTGCGATTCGAAAAGACGCCAAACATATGTTTGAAGAAAATGCTTTTGACTTGTCCTTTTTTGCGCCGCAAGATGCCTTGGAATTGACACCAGAAAATGTTGCTTTGGGGAAAAGATTGTTTGAAGAGAAAAAGCTGTCTGTAGACGGATCTAGAAATTGTGCAAGTTGTCATAATCCTCAATTGGCCTTTACCGATGGTTTAAAAGTAAATACCGTTTTAGGGAAAAACGAAGGACTTTTACGCAACACACCAACCTTGGTAAACGCAGGGTATCAGAGCACGCAGTTCTACGATGGAAGAGTGGCTTTCTTAGAAGATCAAGCTCATGCCGTGATTACTAATAAGCAAGAAATGGGTGGCGTGTTTACTGACATCATTAAATCTTTACTCAAAGACAAATCTTATCAAAAAGCATTTCAAGAAGTGTATGGTGAGAAAAGCATAACGGACAGGGAAATTAAGTTGGCCTTAGCGGCTTTTACAAGAAGTTTAAGTGCCATGAATAGTCCCTTTGATCAATACATGCGCGGAGACGATGAAGCTTTAGCTACAGGTGAAATTAATGGTTTTAATCTGTTTATGGGAAAAGCAAAATGTGCTACGTGTCATTTCGCTCCCTTGTTCAATGGTGTTGCACCACCTTTTTATGAGAAAATGGAAAGTGAAGTTTTAGGACTACCTGTAGCAAATGTTGAAGAAGGTGCTGTGTTAGATGGTGATCTAGGAAAGTATGAAATCTATAAAATACAACATCATAAACGTGCATTTAAGACAACAACGGTGCGCAATGTAGCATTGACTGCTCCTTACATGCACAACGGTGTTTTTAATACCTTAGAAGAGGTGGTTGATTTTTACAACGAAGGCGGAGGGAAGAAATACGGTTTTGAACTGGAAAATCAAACCTTGCCTTTTGATCAATTGAATTTAACGGATGAAGAACAAAAGCACATTGTTTTGTTTATGCAGGCCTTGACAGATACGACTTATTTACAATAACAAATTACTCATAAAAAAGGCCGTCTATTTTAGACGGCCTTTTACGTATCCTATTGTTTCACAATTCTAAAAAGTTCTGAAAAGTTCTGATTGTCACTATATATTTGAATGAAATAAATACCGGTTTCCAAGTGGTCAAGGTTTAATTTGAAATCACTTTCTTGTAAGTTGTGGTAAGTCTCAATTTTTGCTCCTTTTGTATCGAAAAGAGTTAAATCATAATTAAGTTGAGATGAAGTGCTAATAGTGATTTCACTTTCAAAAGGATTGGGGGATAAACGAATATTGATATCCTTTTCAACAGAGATGTTTGCATGGGATAAATCCATGCATATCGTGGTGTCAATACATCCATTTGAAGATAGTTCTAGAGCGAATTGTCCAGTGTAAGGGAAGGTGAATTCATTCATGTCTGTTGCACCTGGTACCGGAAAGTAGTTGTTGTCACAGTAGAGCCATTGGTAGCTCACTCCAGGTATGGAATCGTAAAAAACAGTTCCATAATTCCCCATTTGTGGGTCTATAGAATTGATTACAGTGTTGGCGTTAACATCACTTTGAAAATCGATTAACAACAAGTCTGAATAAGTATTTCCACAAGCATCGGTTACAACATAGCTGTAGAATAAAGTGTCGTTATATTGATTGGCAAATTCAACGAAGAAGGTTGTGTCCTGTAGCGTTTGGTTGTTTACCTCTATACTGTATGGTTCAACACCTCCTGTGATGTTAGAAAATGAATAGAAAACAGTGTCATTAATACAATCAACAGCCGTGTAATGCGTCAAAGGATCAGACGTAATTGAGAGATTAGCAGGATGGGTATTTACAATTACAGGTGAAGAGCTGCAAAGTAGAACTCCATTGGCATCATAAAGAGAAGCGGTGAAAACTGTGTCGTTCGGAATAGTAGGGGAAATACTTGTAACATTAGTAGCTCCGGTGCTCCAAATAAGATCGTGTGAAGTGGCGAAGTCACAAGAACCAACATCACCGTAAATGATTAATTCTTGAACGTTGAATTTGTCGCAACACACGCCTGATGAATAATGTTGTTTTAATCTAACTTGCATGTTTTGTCCTATTGTACTTGTTGGGAAACTGTAGCTATATGTTGTCCATGGAAGTTCTGGTTGTCCATCGTCTGGTGACAAAAAGGAGTTGGCTATGTTCTGGGTAACCAATACGTTCGTATCAACGCCATGGGGCATGATATAACGCAAAAGTTCCCATGTTTGTCCTCCATCTATAGTGTATTCAACGGCTATCCCTTCGTTTTTTAGGTCAGCACCATCACAAGAATTTGTAGCATCTTGATCACCCGAGTAAAGTTGAAAGCTAATTCCAGAATTCGGACAAGCATTGTAAAAAAGTTTTGAGGTAATAGAGGGCGTTCCTGTATTGGTCGTAGCAAGAGTGAGGTAGTTACTATAGTCAGGATTATTACCGCAGGCTGTACTAACGTAGCAATTACCTGAACTAATTGTCCAGTCAGGAGATAATTGATTGTTGGCAAAGGTATCTATGAAGAGTACAGGACTTGCATAGGCGTTAAGTTGAACAGATGAATTAATACATACGGTTGTGTCTGTAGGTGTTATACCAATTAGACAATTTTGACCATAGGAAAATGCACTGATAAGTAAACCGAGAAGTAGGGTGGTTAATTTCATGTTTATTATTTTTTTGTAAAAATAAAAAAAAAGCCCCATCAAGGATGGAGCTTTTTTATAGAGAGAGTTGAATTTATTTTACTTTTTCAAAGAATCAACGATTGCTTTGAAAGCTTCTGGGTGGTTCATCGCTAAATCAGCCAATACCTTACGGTTTAACTCGATTCCAGAATTATTAACCGCTCCCATGAATTGAGAATAGCTCATTCCGTGCTGACGTGCACCAGCGTTAATACGCTGAATCCACAATGAACGGAAATTTCTTTTCTTTTGCTTACGTCCTTCGTAGGCGTATGCTAAACCTTTTTCAACAGCGTTTTTCGCTACTGTCCAAACATTTTTTCTTCTTCCGTAGTATCCTTTAGCTAACTTAAGAACATTCTTACGCTTCGCTCTTGACGCTACATGATTTACACTTCTTGGCATATCTTTTAATTTTTTTGGTACAATGTGCTCCCTTTTTTCATGAAGTCTTAGTTACACAATACCGGGTTTAATAAATTTAACCGAATGTATAATTTCTCCGAGGAGAGATTATTTCATTCTTAATTGTACTTTGATGTTTGCTTCGTCAGCTTTGTCAACTAATCCTGCGTGCGTCAAATTACGTTTTTGCTTTTTCGTCTTCTTTGTTAAGATGTGACTTTTAAAAGCGTGTTTTCTTTTGATTTTACCTGTTCCAGTTACTTTGAATCTCTTCTTAGCACTAGATTTTGTTTTCATTTTTGGCATCTTCTCTTTTCTTTAAAGTTACCTCTCTCTTTATCTTCGTATGGGAAACTTCCCTGTACTACTTTTTCTTCGGGTTAAGCATAATTGTCATACGCTTACCTTCTAATTTTGGCATTTGCTCTAACACACCGTAATCAGCTAATTCCTGAGCGAATTTCAATAATAAAATTTCACCTCTGTCTTTAAATACGATAGTTCTACCTCTAAAGAATACGAAAGCTTTTACTTTACTTCCTTCTTCTAAGAATTTCTTAGCATGAGCCAACTTGAAGTTGAAATCGTGATCATCTGTATTGGGACCAAAACGGATTTCTTTGATAACAACTTTAGACTGCTTCGCTTTAAGCTCTTTTTGTTTCTTCTTTTGGTTGTACAAGAATTTCTTGTAATCCAAAATTTTAGCTACTGGCGGATCAGCCTTAGGAGAAATCTCAACCAAATCAAGACCTTCTTCTTCTGCAAGTTTAATAGCATCACGTGTTGCAATAACTTGAGGTTCTACACCTTCTCCTACTAATCTTACTTTAGGCACGCGAATTCTATCATTAATTCTGTGCGGATCTTCTTGTCTTCTGGGTTGAAACTTTTTTCTAGGTCCTTTTCTCATTTACTCTTTTTATGATTCACTACTTAAAATAACAATTATTTGTCAGTAGTCAATTCTTCGTCTATTAATTTATTTACTATTTCTACAAATGCGTCTAATGTAACCGATCCTAAATCACCTGTTCCACGTTGACGTACCGCTAGGGTATTGTTCTCCGCTTCTTGCTCTCCAACGATTAACATAAAAGGTATTTTAGATAGCTCAGCTTCTCTAATTTTTTTACCAATCTTCTCATTTCGAGCGTCTACGAAACCGCGAATATCGTAATTATTTAGTAAACCAGAAACTTTTTCTGCATAGTCATTATATTTTTCACTGATAGGAAGTATAGCGAATTGTTCTGTTGTTAACCACAATGGGAAATCTCCAGCACAGTGCTCTAACAATACAGCAACGAATCTTTCCATAGATCCAAATGGTGCTCTGTGTATCATTACAGGTCTGTGTTTTTGGTTATCGCTACCTGTGTATTCCAATTCGAAACGCTCTGGTAAGTTGTAGTCTACCTGAATAGTTCCTAACTGCCATTCTCTTCCTAACGCATCTTGTACCATGAAGTCTAACTTCGGTCCGTAAAAGGCTGCCTCTCCGTATTCTACTACAGTTGGTAATCCTTTTTCTTCCGCAGCTTCCATAATCGCACTTTCTGCTTTTACCCAGTTGGCATCTTCACCAATGTACTTCTCTGGTTTTTCAGGATCACGTAAAGAAATTTGGGCTTTAAAATTCTCAAATTTCAAGGTCTTGAAGATGTACAATACTAAATCGATAACCTTCTTAAACTCGTCTTTTACTTGATCTTGTGTACAGAAAATGTGGGCGTCATCTTGCGTAAATCCTCTTACACGTGTCAACCCATGTAACTCTCCTGATTGCTCGTAACGATAAACTGTACCGAATTCTGCAAACCTTACAGGTAAATCTCTGTACGACCTTGGTCTTGACTTAAAAATCTCACAGTGGTGCGGACAGTTCATTGGTTTCAACAAGAATTCTTCATCCTCGTCTGGCGTGTTAATCGGTTGGAAAGAATCCTTTCCGTATTTCGCGTAGTGACCAGAACAAACGTACAATTCCTTACTTCCAATGTGTGGAGTAATTACTTGATCGTAACCACCTTTACGCTGTGCTTTCTTTAAGAAGTTTTCCAAACGCTCACGCAATGCAGCTCCCTTCGGTAACCATAAAGGTAATCCTTGACCTACACGTTGAGAGAAAGTAAATAAGTCTAATTCCTTACCTAATTTTCTGTGATCACGTTTTTTCGCTTCTTCCAAACGCTCTAAGTATTCGGTTAACTCTTTCGCTTTCGGGAAAGTGATACCGTAAATACGCGTCAACTGCTTGTTGTTTTCATCTCCTCTCCAGTAAGCTCCAGCAATAGAAGTCAACTTCACTGCTTTGATGAATCCAGAGTTAGGGATGTGTGGTCCTCTACATAAATCTGTAAAGTTTCCTTGTGTATAGAAAGTGATGTTTCCATCGTCCAATCCTTCAATTAATTCTAATTTGTACGGATCTTCTTTTTCTGTAAAGTACTTAATTGCATCTTCTTTAGAAATCTCTTGACGAACGAACTCTAACTTTTCTTTCGCCAAATCTTTCACCTTCTTTTCTACCTTTTCTAAGTCTTTTTCAGTGATGGTATATTCACCGAAATCTACGTCGTAGTAAAATCCATTTTCAATTGGGGGACCAATCGCTAATTTGATTCCTGGGTAGAAAAACTCTAATGCTTCAGCCATGATGTGTGCAGAAGAGTGCCACATGGTTGATTTACCTTCCGTATCATTCCAGGTTAAAAGTTGAAGATCTACATCTTCATTAATCGGACGAAATGCATCTTGCACCTCTCCATTTACTTTTGCGGCAAGAACATTTCTTGCTAATCCTTCAGAAATACTTTTGGCAACATCTAATGCAGTGCTTCCTTTGTCGTATTCTCTTACCGAACCGTCGGGTAGAGTTACTTTTATCATCATCTAGTTTTGCTAAAAATTTAAGACTACAAAAATAAAAAGAATATTGCTAGTACAGAAGCTAAAAGCCAGATTATACAAAGTTTCTTGGCATGAGATTTATCAATGTGATTTTCTAAGATTATTTGTGAAGTAAAGGAGAAAGTTGTAACTTCTTGCACAACCTAATTTAAATCAGCCTTATGTCACCTAAACTCAAAGTTCCGAGTCTTGCATTTCATCTATTGCTATGCCTTGTTTTATCCTATGTTTTAGCTGCAGGAATTAGTTTTGAAGTTGATACTTACTTTTGCTTATTATCTTGTTTTTCAGTTCTTTTGATGGTTTTGAATTTCATCTTGAAACGTCGTGCTTTCCTTAAGGTGAAACTCAAGTCCGTTGTACTCTATTTCTTGTTTCTCACTTTCTGTATGTTACGCTACGAGGTGTATGTGGAAGGTCAAAACTACTTACTTCTTTCTTTACAAAATACAGATGAGGCCGTCGTGGTGGAAGCAGAATTTATTCAGGGCAAAGTCAGTGAGGGGAATTATTCTCCCTTGCTTTTTGAGGTGAATACTGTTTTTTTAGCTGAAAGTAAGTTTCAAACCAAAGAAAAATTGTTGGTTGTTTACTTCCAAGATTCAACGCAGCCCTTGCTTCAAATAGGAGAGGTGCTTTGTTTTCGGGCTAATTTGTCGCCCATTTCTAATAGTACGAATCCAGGCGCTTTCGACGCTCTTTCTTTTTGGGAAAACAAAGGGGTGAGAACCAGGGTGTTTTTACGATCAGACCAAAGTTTGAAGGTGGGAAAGAACCATAGATGGCAGCAGGTATTTTCTACTTGGAGGGAAAAGTTAGCCGTGAAGTTCGAAGGTGTTTTGGCATCCAAAGAGGCTGGAATTGCCAAGGCTTTGGTTTTGGGTGATAAGTCTGATCTAAACACCGATGTAAAAGATGATTTTACTGCAGCTGGAGCAATGCATGTATTGGCCGTTTCGGGTTTGCATGTTGGGATACTACTTTTTTGCTTGCAATTTTTCTTTCAAAAGATTCCCTTTTTAAGGAAGAAGAATCTGTATTTCATCGTAGCTCTTGTCGTCTTGTGGGGCTACGCTTTTTTAACCGGTGCTTCTCCCTCAGTCATTCGAGCCACAACGATGTTTACCTTTTTGGTACTGGGTAAATTAAGAGGGAAAGGAATGTTTAGCATGGAGGTCTTGATAAGCACGGCCTTTTTAATGTTGCTTCTTTCTCCCGCTTATTTAAAGGATATAGGTTTTCAATTGTCTTTTTCAGCCATGTTTTCAATTGCTCTATTTTTCGAAGGGATAAAAAATCTTTTGCATTTCAAACAGGGGTGGCTCCATAAAATATGGGAGGGAACGGCACTTTGTTTTGCGGCGCAATTGGGTACCTTACCCTTGAGCTTATATTATTTTCATCAATTACCCAATTACTTTTTAATTACCAATTTGGTGCTTTTACTCATGGCCTTTGCAGCTATGTTTTCCGGACTACTTTTTTTGGTGACTTCTGTACTTCCTTTTGTCTCGGATTTAACGGCGTTTTTGTTGAAAATTAGTTTTAATTCTTTATCAAGTGCAATGGAGGAAATTGCAAGTTGGCCCTATGCGCTGACTCAAGGCATTCAAATCGGGTTGGGGAGTATGTTTGTGTTGTACGCACTTTTACTTTTTATCCAATTTCAAGTACAGTTAAGGCGGCTAAAATTGATATTAATTGCGGGGGTAGTTTTTTTTCTTACTGCAGGTTGGATAGTGAAGGAAAGAGAGGCGAGTTTAAGGGAGGTTCATTTATTTGTTCTAGAAGCAAAGGGGCCGGCTTTACTTTTTTCCTTGCAGGGAAACCATCATGTGGTTTACGAAAGCTCGAACCCTTCTTTGCGAAAGGAACTGGCGTTTGTTTTGAAAAACTACCAACAAAAAAATGGGGGAGAAATTAGTTTTCATCCCTTGGAAGATGAGCGAATTAGTATAGGAGAATTACAAGTGGAAGTCCGTCAAGATTCACTTTACTTAAATTACCATTCGCTAGAACACCATCTGGCACTTAAGGATAAACAAGATAGTTGTTTAGAAATCCGTTTGCCTTAAATAAACATCGTAGCGATATTCATGGAATTGAGGTTGTTGGTCATCTGAAAATTCTATAACACAGTAATAAGCAACTGTTTGGCCGTCTGCCGTTTCTTCTATTTCAAAATTGATAATGTTGAATTTTCTATCCAATTGATCACTTAAATCTTTCTCAACTAATTTTTTTACACTTAAAGACCTAATTCTTTTTGCTTTGCGCATAAGACTCAAGGTGTGGTCTAAAAAAGCGTTGCGTTCTTCTGTACTAAACAAACTTTCATAGTGCGTTTTGTAGAGACGATAAAATTCAATTTCTTCTTGTGAGGGATAATAGTAGCTGGTGATAACAAAGGGCATGTTGAAAAAATAGATTTTATAGGTATAAAACAGTTCTTTGTTGATTAAGTTAGAATCTAAAGGGGTGAGGAAGTTGACATTAATTTGGTTTTCGAGGTTAACCATTACTTCATGAATTTCAACTGTCGAATCTTTTTTTACTGCGTAAACATGTTCTTGTTCGTAGATGATGTTACTTTTTTCTGCTTCAAGTTCTAGTCGTTTAACTGCAATGGCTTGATCTAATTCTTCGAGTTGATGATAATTCTTCCCTTTGTTTTTTAATAATTCTGTTTTAAGTCTGTACATAGAATCTAAAGGGAAGAAACTTTCTGGTTTAGTTACGATGAGTTTTCCATAAGCGATGCTTTCGTAACGGTTACTATCTTCTCCTAAGGTCGATTTTATATAGCGTTCAATGGCTAGTTCTCGGGTTTTTTCTTGACTCTGAAGACTTTTACCAACGTTCTTAGTTGAGGCACACGCCGGTAAAATTAAAAGCACAAGGTATAGCGGTAAAACATGAAAAAAGTATAAATGGTTTGTTTTCGAGCGCATTGCTTATGATATTTGCGGTTCTTAATTATGAAGTGCGGTTACATTCTTACAACTATTGTGCTATTTTTTACAATGATAGCAGATTTTGGATTATCTCAAAGAACTTATCAGGTAAATAAATTGTCATCTGCCTTAGAATTAGATGGTTATTTAAATGAAGATTTTTGGGGCTCAGCACAATGTGCCTCAGATTTTATTGTAAACTACCCTCGTTTTGGAGATACATCCTCATTTTTGTCCAAATGCTACATGGTATACGCAGAGGATGCCATTTACATTGGCGGTGAATTTCACGATCCTGAACCGGATAGTATTAGTTATTCTCTTTCGCAACGAGATGATGTTGGTAATGCCGACTGGATGGCGGTTTCTATAGATACCTATGGTAATAAACAGCGCGCTTTCTACTTTTTTGTTACTGCTGCTGGAGTTGAAATAGACGGACTGATGGTGGATAATAACCTAGACTTGTCGTGGAACGCAGTATGGAAAAGTAAGGTGCAAAAACAGGATTATGGCTATAGTGTTGAAATAAAAATTCCTTATTCCGCCATACGTTTTCCGAACAAAGAAATACAGCATTGGAAGGTGAATTTCAAACGTTCTGTACGTAGAAAAAGAGAAGAGTCTTATTGGTCGCCAGTAGACCCAAGAAAGTATGGAGAGATACAGCAAGCGGGTAAGGTAGAGGGAATAAAAGGAATTCAACCACCTTTGCGTTTGTCCTTTACGCCTTACTTAACGGGCTATTATGAAAAGAATTCAGAGCAAGGTGAGGGTAATTACCGTTTAAATGGAGGATTGGACCTGAAGTATGGAATTACAGAAGCCTTTACTTTAGATATGACCTTGATTCCTGATTTTGGTCAGGCCCGAAGTGATAATTTGGTTTTAAACCTTTCTCCCTTTGAAGTTCAGTTTGATGAGAACAGAGCTTTTTTTACAGAGGGTACAGATCTTTTTGGAATTGGTGATGTATTCTATTCGCGTAGGGTTGGAGGAACTCCATATAAGGCACAAGGTGTTTCCTCAGCTTTAAAAGGAAATGAAATTTTAACTGCCAACCCTCAAAAAGCGAACTTATTGAATGCTTCCAAAATTTCTGGAAGAACTAAAAACAATCTGGGGGTAGGTGTATTTAACGCCATTGAAGGTAGAAGTTTTGCTACAGTAAGGGATACAGTGACTGGTTTGGAACGCCAAGTTGAGACGAATCCTTACACGAATTATAACATCGTTTCACTGTCTAAACCTTTGAAGAATAACTCTTACGTTAATTTTTTAAACTCCAATGTACAGCGTGCAGGTGAGGCTAGAAACGCTAATGTTACCGTTGCTCAAAGTAATATTTTTTCGAAAGATGGCGATTACGCTGTTTTTACAGGACTTCGATTGAGTAATCTTCAAGAACAATCGTCGAGTACTATTGGTCATACGGCATTTATAGACCTAAGTAGAGTGCAAGGAGAGCACAACTTTGGGTTTAATTACAATGAAATTAGTGATGATTTTAACCCGAATGATTTGGGGTATTTAGCGAGGAATAACTTTAGAGAATATGGTTTGTTCTACAAGTACTTTGATTTCAAACCGAAAAGAAATTTCTTGCGTAGATGGAGCGGGATAAATATGGCATATACAGAATTGTATGCGCCAGCGTTGTTCGAAACCTTACGCTTTAGTGCCTTTCACAGGAAAACCTATAAGAACTTCCTTACGGTGGGCTGTGATGTAAATGTTTATCCTTTGGGAAGTTTGGATCATTTTGAGGCGCGTTCTCCAGGTAACCCTGTACAGAAAAATGCAAAGTACGATGCTAGCTTCTTTTACAGTAGTGATTATTCCAAACCCTTTGCCTTGGATGTTTCTGGGTATTTTGAAGATTACGTGGGTTGGGATCAGAGAAGTGCTTCTTTGGGAGTGAGTCCAAGGGTGCGTGTTTCTGATAAATGGTTTTTAGTCTTAGATGCTAATATTGACTATTTGGTCAATGACTTTGGGTATGTACGTCCCATTGATTATGAAAGTGATGAAATCATTTTAGGAGAAAGAAACCGAAACATCATTACCAATACCTTTACTTCTGAATTCATTTTCACCAACAGAATGGGTATAGATATACGCGTGCGTCACAATTGGCAAAATGTAGACTATCATCGTTTTGACGCTTTGGGGAAGGATGGGAATAGAGTAGCATCTGCCTATACAGGAAGGGATAGTGAGGGACAAGAGATGCACGACATCAACTTCAATGCTTTTTCTATAGACTTGAATTATAGATGGGTGTTTTTACCTGGAAGTGAATTGAGGTTGGTTTATAAGAACAACATTTTAACGCAACAAGCAGATTTAGCTCCTAGTTATTTCAACAGTGTGGGTAATTTGTTCGAGTACGCGCAAACCAATTCTTTCTCGTTTAGGTTGTTGGTCTTTATAGATGCCTTGTATTTCAAAGAAGGGCAGGACGTGCTTTAAACATTCATCCCACCCTCTTTAGTTTTAGTTGTTTTTACGCCAAATACTTCCGTTTTTAGTACGGTGTTCAACAAGTTTTCCTTGTTTGGTTAATGTGATGAGTTCTTCCTCTGCACGTTTTCTGTCTTGGTCAGAAAGCTCTGCATATTCTCTAGCTGTTAAACTTTCGAATGTATTGAAGAGGTTTTCCCAATCTTTTTGGTACGCATGTATGTGTAATGCTGGAAATTTTTCTTCCAATAAACTTTCGTATTTCTCAAAAGCTTGTGTTCCATAAATGAGGTTTTTGTTTCCTGTGGCATCTATTAGGTAAATGCTCGGGAATCCTCTTACTCCGTAGGTGCGTGCTAGGGCTAAATCTTGTTTGAAAGCTTCTTTTGCAGCGTTGTGTAAATCACTTTTAAATTGCTCAGTATTTAAACCTACTTGTTTGGCAGCCTCTACTAAATTTTCTTCTTTAGCAATGTTAATTTTGTGAAGGAAAACCATTTCTCTAATGGTTCTCATGTACAACTGTGCTTTCTTTTTATCTTGGATTTCAGCCGCTTTAAAAGCAATAGAAGGCGGGTAAGATGAGTGTAAAGGATCTTCTAACCAAAGATCTCCATCTATGGGCATGTCGTAATAGACACTTACCTCGTCCCAATGATGAGCAACGTCAGAAGGTTTACTTATACCTCCACTGTTGTACGACCAATCAGGTAATAAACCACCCATTCTGTATTCAATATCTAATTGGTCTCCATAGCTTAATTTTAGTTTTCTCAATTGCGGTTCTATACCCCAACAAGAGGAACAAATAGGATCGGTAAAGTAGATAAGTTTAACCTTTTCACTGCTTAAACTTTGGTCAATTAAACTGTCGATAGCTCCTTCGTGCAGGGGCATTTCACATGCGCCAGAGTCTGGGTCGCATAAAAGGGCGTTCTTTTCTGTTGTTTTCATATTTTCTAAACTTTGTGTTTTACAACTCAGGGTAAGTAAGCTTACCATAAGCGTAAATGGGATGAAGAGTAATTTGTACATCATCATTTCTGTTTTTTGTTCGAACACTTCAAAAATACGAGCTGCTTTTTACTTTTGTAGGGTCACTTTCCTCAAGGAAACTACTTCCCTTTAGGAAAGCACCAGAATCCCTTTTATTTTTGAGAAGTAGAAAAGATAAGTATGAAAAAGGATCCTATCGTAAATGCCACGCCCATTTGTCAGCACAGAATACAAGCCATTAAAGATGCTATGGATGTGCTTTCTGGAAAATGGAAATTTCATATTCTCGGAACTTTGATCGAAGGAAACCGTCTTGGGTTTATGGAGCTAATGCGTGAAGTGGAGGGAATAGGTACTAAAATGTTATCGAAAGAATTGCAAGATTTGGAAATGAATCAACTCATTACCCGAGAAGTGATGGATACCAAACCGATTACAGTTGAATACAGTATTTCAGAAAAGGGGAAGTCTTTAAAACCAATTATAGATGAAATCGCCAAATGGGGAGCAGCGTATAGACAAGCGATAATTGACTAGTCTTTTTTTAATGCGTAATGCCCACCATTAGGGTGAGGTCCTGAACAATCGCAAATTTCAAATGCATTAGAGCTGACCCAAATAAAGTTTTCTTTGTTTGCCATGTGCCATTGTTTAAGAGCAGTGACAAAATGAACTCTATTTTCATAACTGTGGTTTAGGTGTTTCCAGAAAACCGAGTAAGCTTCCGTAGAGCTAAATTCTATCCCCGCTAAGGTCAGTGTAGGTATATGATGTATGATTTCTTGAAAGGCGAGTAAAGCAATATCGCCGACCCTAAATTGCATTGCTGCATAATTGTTTGGAGCATAGCTTAGCGTAGAATCCATAATTTTATCCAGCAGTAAAGGTATCACACTGTCTTTACCCTGAATAATTTCCCAAAAGAATACATCTCCACAGGAGCTGCATAGTTCACATTCTTCCAATACATTGGTAGACCTACAAGAACTTGCTACGTTGGTGGTAAATTGTAAACTGTCTATTTTTCTTTCATATACATTTTGCGCCAAAGAGATCTGGGTTCCCAATAATATAGAAAGCGTTAGAACATATTTGAGTACAATTGTAGACATGATGAATTACTATTTCTTTACCCGTACTACCCAAGTTTTGGAAAGTAAATCGTGCAATGGTTTTTGATAGGGTGTGAAAATGGTAATGAATTGAAAAGGAATGTTTCTAATAACCGTACGGATAAGAACTTGACCAAAAGAAGCTTTCTTAAATTCGTTGTTTACTACTCGACATTTGTTTAAAAATTTACCCGGCGTAAGTCCGAGAATGCTTTCAAAGAGAATGTAATAGCTAAAATGTACCGTCCAATAAAGACTAATAAAAATGAAGTTATTTTCTCCGGGTATGTAGAAGAATTTAAAATAGATCAGAAGGTGTATGATAAGGATAAGTAGGTAGTCAGCAACTAAATCTCTAACCCTGTCCCAAAATGAACTAATTCCATCTAATTTTAATTTTGAGCTTATTTCTATATCTAGTAATTCTTCCATTGGTGTGATTTATTCGGCGTCAATAAGCTGTAATTTTATTCCTTCGGTCATGGTTGTGGTAGATGTTTTTTCTTTGACTGTTGTTCTTCTTGAAGTTTGGATAGACAAGGGCAGACCTAGGTCGTAATCTATCGTGAAAGCATTATTGTCAGTTATCTGAAAATCTATATCATTAAGTTCTAATTTTTCTGATTCGCTGAAATTGGTATTAAGTTTCTCAATGAATTCTTTGATAAATCTATTTACATCTTCTGGGTTGACGGTCATGTTATGAGAGAGTACACAGCTCATATTCTCTGCATCAACTTCTGAAATTGATATTTCGGCATCTCCTCTTAATGGGCTGCCGCCGAAAGGATTTGGTAAAAGATCTTCATAACTTACTTTTCCATTAGTATCAAATTCATATCCAAATGGAAAGTGGAAATATGTTAGCTCTTTAAAGGCTAAAGACATAATATTTTCTTCTGTGAATATTTCATCTATTACAGTCTTGAGGTCATTTAGTTTATGAACCGATGTTTGGGGATATTCAGTAGAAAGAAGAGAAAAAATAGTTTCCATATTTTCTTTCATCGTTTTGAGTACATCACCCGCATTACGCATTTGTTTTACAAGACCCGTTTCGTCTGTCTCATAAATAATGTTTTGTGTAAGTAAATGCTTAAAGTCTTGAAGCATTTCTTTTTTTAACCCGTTAATATAGATTGGGTCTTGAGTATAACTTATGGTGTAACTAGTATCTGTTTCTTCAAGAATTTCAAAAGTCACCGTGTATACCAAAGAATCTTCAACGGTGCGTGAACTTTTTGTTTCTTTAATTTTGGTTTTTATCAATTCGTAACTGTAAACTTCACCTTCTGTCCAGTAGGCAATAAAGGGGATGGATGAAGGTGTTTCCTCTTGAGCAAATGCAGTTATGTTCAAACAAAACAGAAAAAGTAGGAGTAAGTTAGTTTTCATGATTTTCATTTAATGAATAAGAAGTTGTGTTTGGGGAAGTTGATTTAAAGAAGGGCATTATTTTCTCAAAATTTTCTCCATTTTTCTGCCCTTTGCAATTTCATCCACAAGCTTGTCTAGGTAGCGCACTTTTTGCGTCAGTTCATTTTCTAGTTCTTCAATTCTGTAGCCACAAATTACACCTGTGATGAGGTGAGCATTTTCATGAAGTTTGGCTTGTTCGAAAAACTCTACGAAAGTTAAGTTCTCGTCTATAACACGTTGAATTTCTGTATCATCAAAACCTGTTAGCCACGTAATCACCTCGTGTAATTCTTCTTTGGTTCTGCCTTTGCGCTCTACTTTATTTACGTAGTGTGGATAAACCGAAGCAAAGGTCATCTTCGCAATTTTAGCGTTGTGCTCTGGTGTTGCTTTCATCTCAAATCTTTGTTGCTTCAAAAATAAAAGGAAAAAGTTAAGCGCAAAAAAAAGAGACTGCCTTTAAACAGTCTCTACTTATTATCGATTGATGTTCTTTTTACTTTTTTGGACGTTAAATCCTACAGATGCACCTATCATACCTCCATTTCTACTGGAAGAATAGAAAAGGTTTACAGGGATGTTTAGCGCCCCTGCAGTAAAGGTTCTACCAAAACCAAATACCCAAGTAGTTCCAAGTTGCACCCTACCTCTAGAATCATATTGATCGGTGAAGTAGTAGTCCTCGCCGCTAGCTTCTGCAGGTGTAGGAGGATAGAAGTACCCCCATTGATCAATGTAATTGGTATCTGTAGAATAGTTTTGTTGTGCGTAATTATACCAATCATTATCGGAATAATAATAGTCGGCACCTTTACCGAAGCTATTTTGGCTATCGAAAAATCCTTGATTTATTTTTCTGAGGTTAAAACTCGGACCAAAGGCAAATTCCCAACCCGCTTTACCAAATCTGAATCCATTAAGCAGGGTAAAAGAGGGGATGAATATACCTTGTTCTAAACCGGAGAAATTAAAGATACCTTCTAATAAGGCCGAGAAGTTTTCTGTACCAACGTATTGTTTTTCGAACTGGTAACCTATCATACTTACGCCAGGAAAGATGTCTAATCCTCCTTGGTTCACCGGACGACGGGCATATTGATACATGTCACCCACTAAAAAGGCATAACCTAAACGAGGTCCCGAATTATTAATTCTACCCACATTGTTAGAGGTGATTAATTCGTTTTTAAATTCTAATCGGGTAATGAGTTCCTTGGAGACGGGTAATTGATGCATTTCCTTTAGCATTACCTCCACCATACGCTGTATTTCCATTTCTTGGTTGTCGAACTCTCTTACCATGGCCATGTGTAGTTCTCCTCGTTTTACATCTATCCATTTCAAGGAGATGGCAATTTTGTTCCCCAATCCATCGAAACTTCCAGAAATGATGTAATCAACATTGAGCTTGCGCCCCATGCGGGTTAAACAATTTATACCAAAACAATTGGTTTTGAATTCGCTGGAATCTTGTATGACTTCTGCCATGTCAAATTCATCGTAGACATTGTATTTGTCTAGTTTGATCAGTTCTAGTTGTATAAATTTTGCAGCAATTTCTTGCGGTATATCTAGCTCCTGAACGTGTGGTTTAGCTACTGCAAAACTTGGTTTAGTTGAGTTTTCTTGGGCATTTGCAAAACATGCAAATAACAGCCCTGTTACAAGTAGTAGTCGTTTCATAACGTGTAGTTTTAGTTACAGTAAGGTACGACCTTTTGTACTAAGGATGCAATTTTATCTCATTTGTGCTTGTTGATAATTGTCATTGCAATTGATGCTTAGAAAGCTTAGTTAAAAGAGGTGTAAAAAGAATTGTGTTTAGTTTTGTTTTTACGGGTCAGGATGAATTTCTATTTCTATGTTGTCTAGATGGACAAATTGTGCATCCAAAAATCTTTTTATTTCCTTTTGGTCTTCGTCACTCAGATTTAAGTTTCGTTTGGAGTGCTCCGTTCCATTAATAATGAAATGGTCTTGGGTAATCCATATTTTTTCTGGATTAAAATATTGTTCGTTGTTTACTAGGAGTAGTGTTCCAAATTTACCTTTATAGCAGGAAAGTGTATGTGTGGGAAGTTTAAGTATAATTCTTATGCTTCCTAGTAGAGAGAAAAGTCCTAAGAAGTAAAGTAAAAGATCCGTCCTCCAGTATTCTTGAAAGCAATAGAATGTGGCAAGACCAACAATCAGATAGATAAACAAACCTATGTTTTTGAGTGAAGGCTTTTCCTGTACATCCAAAGGTAGGATATGGTCAATTTTACCTGTTTTAATTCGATGGAGGAATACATATTCGAGGATAAATGGAAGTGATGCAAAAGAGAGTACGAAGTAAAAAAATGTCGAGTTAGTCTCAATCCCCATGATGAAAATAAGAGGAAGTAAACCGACAAACTTCAGTATGGATAAGAGGTCTTTTTTGTAGTAGTTATTCACGTTCTCGCGGTCTTATTTAATTTGTTTTGAGAGGAAGGAGGTTGGTGATTATGAGTAAATCAAAAACTAAAGTTTTGAATATTATCATAACGAGATAATAATAGTTGCGGTTTTTTTTAAAAGGCTCAAGTAGGAGGATGTCATGGATGTAATTTACAATTAAATAAGTAAATACCACCAAGTATCTAGAAGTTAGGAGCTATTGAGTGGTTTTGCTGTTTATGAATAAATGAGTGATTTGAAGTAAAAAGAAAAAAGCGATGACTTCGTATCTTATATGATAGAAATTTCCTGAGTTACGCTGGTAATCTTCGATGTTTATGATCAACTAAAATAGGAAGATGGAGGCTACAAGTCCTTGTATGATTCTGGTAAGCATGTATTGGAAATTTTAAATTAATATACATGAAAGTGGATGGGAATACTACATTTTGTTGTAACGGGTTCTCCGTTACAATAAGCAGGTGTCCAATCGGGCATGATACGAATTAAACGTAATGCCTCTTGATCTATTAACGGTGAAACTGATTTTGTAATTTCTGCATCACTGAGACTACCGTCTGTATTAATTGTGAAACGAACAATAACATTGCCTTGTACGTGGTTTTGTAAATCTTCTTTGGGGTATTTAGTGTTGTAACTTAGGAAAAGAACAAGAGAACTTTCTCCTCCGGGAAAAAGTGCTTTAGTATTGCGTGAATTGGAGTCTGCAATACAGTTGTTAAATAGATCTGTTTTATTAGAAACAGAGGAAATGGAATCCATACGTTTGAGTTCAGCGTAATATTCATTCATGCGCTCTTTTGTGAAATCAAGGCCGATCTCAAGTAGGTATGTTCCTTTTTTGGGTAAATATCTCTTCGTAATTGTTTGGGTTTGATAGTCTGGATGTTGAACAGTAAGGGTAATAGAGTCTGAATGTATTTTAGGAAGCTGTGTCCTTCCAAATGGATTTGTATGAAAGCCTTCTTCTCCGATTTCTTTTACGGTGATTAATGCGTTAGCTACTCTTTCTCTTGTCAATTGGTTTTTAACTTGAACCGTTATAATTACTCCTTTTTTAGCCTGTGAGGTTAACGGTGAAAAAAGGAGAAGGGAGAGAGTTAAAAGTTGAATTATGGTTTTCATGTTTTTTTGATTAAGTGCAAAAGATGATCTAAAACTATAAAAAAATCCAAACAAGGATGGTACGAAAAGCTTCCCAAGCTTCTTGAGGACTTGTAGGGACAGTCTGGCCGTTTGACAAGCATAAAAAAAGCGGAAACTCGAAAGTTCCCGCTTGCAATATGTAGAAGTCTGTACGACTTATTTATTCAACATAACTGGCATAACCAACATCAAGATGTCTTCTGCCTCGTTTTCGTTTTCTGCTGGTAAAAGAATACCTGCTCTGTTCGGTTCACTCATCTCAATTTTCACTTCTTTGCTTGAGATGTTGTTTAACATTTCCATTAAGAAACGAGAGTTGAAACCGATCTCCATATCGTCGCCATTGTAATTACACGTCAAGCGTTCGTTGGCTTCGTTAGAGAAATCTAAATCTTCTGCAGAGATTTGTAAATCTGCTCCAGCCATTTTTAAACGTACTTGGTGTGTTGTTTTGTTGGCGAAGATAGATACACGCTTGATAGAACTTAATAAATCCATACGATCTACACTCAATACGTTAGGGTTCTCTTTAGGAATTACCGCTTCGTAGTTCGGGTATTTACCGTCGATTAATCTACAAGTAAGTACTGTATCGTTGAATTCGAAAATTGCGTTGCTTTCGTTGTACATGATGCGTACTTGCTCTTCACCTTTTAAGTTCGACTTTAATAAGTTTAAAGGCTTCTTCGGTAAGATGAAAGATGAGCTACCTGTACTTTCAGCATCTGATCTTTTGTAACGAACTAATTTGTGTGCATCTGTTGCAACAAAGATGATATCGCTTCCAGCAAACTGAACAAAAACACCACTCATTACCGGACGTAAATCGTCGTTTCCTGTAGCAAATAAAGTCTTGTTGATAGCCTCAGAAATGATCTCACCTGAAAGTGTAATGCTATCTCCGTTTTCTAAAGAAGGTGATTTTGGGAAATCATCTCCGTTGTATCCCACCATTTTAGATTTACCGTTGTTGTAAGTAATCTCTATGGCGAAAGTGTTGTTGTCTACTGTAAAAGTCAAAGGCTGCTCTGGAAGGTTTTTCAACACGTCCAATAATATTTTGGCAGGAATACAGATTTTTCCGTCTTCGTTGGCCTCAATATTCATAGCAGTTTGCATCGTTGTTTCTAAATCTGATGCAGAGATGGTTAAAGTTCCATCGTTTATTTCGAACAAAAAGTTGTCTAAAATAGGAAGGGTGTTGCTTGTGCTTAAAACACCACTGATGCTTTGTAATTGCTTTAATAAGCTAGTACTCGATATTACAAAATTCATTTCTAATTGTCATTAATTAGTTCAATTAACAAATATAACCGAACATTTGAGATGATCTTCTTTCTCTCTTTATTAGTTGTTCACGTAGTTGTCAACAACAAATATTTAGTTTTCTGTTTCTACAAAAATGTCTTTACCAATAAGGATAGGACCTAAGCCTATTCCAAATCTTCCTCCAATTTGAACACGTACTAAGTTGTCTTCTTTTGTAAAGGTCCACAAGTACTCCATGCTGAAGATGTTTGTGTCTGGGCGACTTGGTACATCATCTATATAATCGTAGAAATTGTAGGTTTCAACTTCTCCTTTTTTCGGCGTAATTTTCAATGAGTAATGCGGAGTTGTCCGTTTCATACTGTCGATCTGCGCATTGTTCATGGTGTAGTTTTGTTGGTTGAAATGTATATTGTCAAAAGCATTTAAAAAGCTCAACAAGTTTTGTTTGTTTACGTTCAATACTTCTTCTCCTGTTCTGGCTACGTAATCACCATTTTCTAATTGAATGTTGTAGCTTTCCTCTGGAGTTTGAGCATTCACCAACTCTACGCCTTGTATATTGTTTTGTTCAAAGGCGAATAAATCTGAACAGGCCCATTGTTTAGGATCTACGAAAAATCTAGGTTCAATTATACCATTCAATCCTTCCATATCCATAATTACAGGCTGGTCACTTTTAATGTCTGGTGTTTGCAGCAACATGTAAGTTCCGTGGTGATCTGGCGTACCATGCCCAACGAACCAAGTTTTAACTAATTTGCCGTTTTTGTAAATGTCAACCTGCTTCGCTTTAGCAGCCATAAGTTTGTTTACCGTTGGCTTTAGTTTATCATTAACATATCCTTTAAAACTGATTTTTCTAAAGGCTTCTAAGATGTTTTCTACGGGGTTGTCTTGTACACAGTTTCCATTGCCGTCTTTCCATTCCTCGTCTTTTTTAACAAGGGTAAAGTCTACGTTGAACAAGGGGTCGTAAATCACAATTTTGTCTACTTCTTCCACGTTTTCAACCTCGAAATTGATCAATTCTGTTGGGTCCGACTTTCCTTCGTTTTTAAGGGCAGTTTGCGTGTAGTAACCCAAAACAGCCAATAGGGCAACAGAGGTAAGGAGTACAATAATTTGTTTCTTTTTCATTATTTGGCGTATTTTCTTTTTCTAATAAATAAGGTAATCATTCCAAGTAATAGTATGCTTCCTAGTGGAATAACTAGGTTAATTGCTTTGTAGAAACCGGCTTGTTCTACCACTTTTTTCTTGTCGGTTGGGTGAAGATCTATGGATCTACTTCTTACAGAAAGTAAGGCTTCTTCACCCATCATGTAATCCACTGCATTTTGCATGAATTCAAAGTTTCCTTTCGGGAAAGGATTGTCTATTAAATCTTCTATTTGGTAAGGCCCTGAACGCTTTTCATAATATTTGTAAGAGTTGGTTTCAGGCACGTAAACGGAGTCGTAATACTGGTTGGCAAAGAAAGTACCACTACTTACTACCATTACTTTTCCTGGAGCTTCACTTTCTGCCAAGAAACGTGCGTCTGGGTTGTCAGTATACGTTGAAATGATTCTGTTCTTAAAGGCTGAATTGAATTTACCCTCAACAATGGCCCCCAACATTTTTTTGTTCATGTCGTTGTTTACATCTGCAAAGTCCGGTAACTCACCCAAACGTGTCATTCCTAAAGAAACCAGCATAGATCCTTGGCCGTGAACTTTTGAGTTGTTGGAAGAGGTTAATAAAATGTGTGGTTGAATGCCGTCTTGTTTTACAAATTGTAAGCTAGAGGCATACATTAAAAATACGGGGTCAACCTGACTACTAATGGGGTGTTCTGTACCTTGAGAACGTATGTAGAAGTACCAAGGTAGTGGTCGTGTTTCTTGACGTTTACTTAAGAAGAAGTATCCATAGTTGGCATCCACCACTAGGTCTTCGTTAATTTTGATACCGTAGTCATACATTAATTCTTCTAAACCTGTTCTCTTTCTACGGGTATAAACGGTTTGATTTCTTCTTAATGAATCGTTATTGATTTCTAGGGGAGTAGAGAAGACCATTAATTTACCACCCTTCATCAAGAACTGGTCAATTACAAATTTGTCTTTATCGCTAAACTTACTTTGTGGGTCAGCGATAATTAAACCGTCTAGTTCATCAAGTGCATTGATTTGACCGTCTATAGTTACATCTTGAAATTCGTAAGCATCTTCTAATTGTCTTCTGAAGTAAGCTGTTTTCGGAGCAGGTAATTCACCATGACCGTGCAATACCCCTATGCTTTTTTTAGAAGTTCTTGCTGCCTTGTCTATGGCCTTCATTAATTCGTACTCTATGTTGGTAATACTGTTTTGTATTTTCTGGTCCAACATGGCGTTAAGGTCTGCATTACCTCCTTGTAAGAATTGAACATAACCAGAGGTGATACCTTTGTATTCTACTTTGGCTCCTGGGAAAACAACCAGTTTATCAGCAGTACCATTGCTTCTGAAATTTACAACGAGAGGAACAAGACCGTTTCCTTTGTCCATCAATTGTTCGCTCAACTCTTTAAAGTCTGCTTCTGTTCCTTCGGTTGGGTCAATAAATTCATACTCTACTTTTTTACCTGCGTAGTATTTGAATTCATCCAATTTGTCTTTGATAGAATTTCTTAAACGACGTAATTCTGCAGGCAATTTATCACCTTCTAAGTATACCTTAAAGAGTATTCTTTCCTTTAATAAAGAGTCCGAATCCAATACCTCTTTAGTCGATTCTGTTAAAGAATAACGTTGGTCTTCTGTTAAGTCTATTCTAAAATCTGTAGCCCAAACTAATATGTTTACCAAAACAACTCCTGCTAAAACGATAAGGAGAAGAATAGAATAATAAACGCTTGATGATCTTTTTGTGTTTTTCATGCTCGGGTTTATTTACGCATTAATTTAAGTACTGAGTGAGTAGCGAAAAGGAAGAAGAAAATTACTCCGAAGAAGTAAGTTAAATCGCTCATTACGATAACTCCCTTTTTGATCGATTGATAATGAGTGTCTATTCCTACAGCTTTGATTACTGAATCTAAACCTGCAAAGTTGGCGTAGCTCCCTAACATAGAAAGTCCGTTATAAAAGAACCAACACAAGAAAAGGGCTATAATAAAGGCCACGATTTGATTACTTGTAATTGCTGAGCAAAATATGCCTATGGCAACAAAGCAAGCGCTTAATAGGAATAGTCCTAAGTAAGAAGTGATGGTGGCGCCATCATCTATAATTCCTACTGGGTCTCCTAAATAGTGCATAGAGATATAGTAAACCAAAGTGGGTAATAAGGATATGATTACCAAAGTAACGCCAGCCAAGTATTTTGCCATCAAGATTTTAAAATCAGACAAGGGTCTGGTGTACAACAATTCTATGGTACCCGATCTTTTTTCCTCGGCAAAAGAACGCATGGTAACGGCCGGAATTAAGATCAATAAGATAAGTGGGGCCATGCTGAAAAAGGGTTGTAAATCTGCCAATCCTCCTTCTAATAAATTGAAATAGTCTGAAATCACCCAAAGAAACAACCAAGTGATTACAAGGAAAATAGCTACGAAAATGTAACCAAGAATGGAACTTAAAAAACTACGTATTTCCTTAAAATATAGGGCTCTCATTATGATTATTTTTGTCAAAATTAAGGCTTAAAAATGCCCATAACCGAATCAATTCGCAAACTTTTGAATAATTATCCTTTAATAAGTCAAGTTCTTACGAAAGTTACTTGCTTTTATACAGGTCTAATTAGGGTTGAGGGAAGCCGTTAAAGTAGGTGTCTACCGACCAGGCTTCTGCCTTTGCGCCAAACCAAGGCTTAATGGTTGACCAAACGCCTTTGAATAATTCGCTGTAACGGTAATTGTTTAAAGCGGCTTCATCGTCCCAATCGCTGTAGGTGAAAACTACATGCGGTTGGTGTATGTCTTGCAATAACTTCATGCCATTGCACCCTTCAAAACCAGCAACTCTTGTATTTATAGTGTCGAAGAAAGTTAAAAAGTCTTCGAGTTTATCTTCTTGAAAAGTGAGTTTTACTATTCTTAACATATTAAAACAAAGATTCTAATGTAGTTCTAGATCCACGCGGACTAAATTCTATACGAATAACATCTCCTTCTTTCAATCCAAAAAGTGAATTCGCTCCTCCACCGTTACCAGGTGTACCTTTATTGATGGCAATTTCCAAGTTGTCTGTATCATTAAACATGGCCAATCTTTCTCCCGGAGGAACTTCGTTGTAACCCGCAGAAATTTCATCGATGTAGTACTCTTTCTTTCTAAAAAAGATGGTGAAAGGAATGTTTTTACCCATTCTGTCGAAATCTTCCTTAGTAATGTTGGTGATTAAGTTTCCATAGTTGTCTACATGGATAACTCTACCTTTAAGTACATTGGGTTCAATAACTGGATTGGCAACAACCTTTCTTCGTATGCTTGTTTTTTCACTTCCTAATTCTTCGGGAGCTACACCTTGCGCTAAGGCAACGGCTGTAGGGGCCAAAATATTTTTAGTAGGAAACTTCATCAACTTGGGGTTGGATAGAACATTGTCTATCGTCCACATACCTTCTGCGGCATCATTCCCTAAAATCAAAGAGAAAATACCATTGTCTGTAGCCACGATGTATTGGTCTTTGTAGCGAATGAAGCTGGGCAAAGCACCTGCGTCAGGATCTCCAAAGTTTACTATGGGCTCGCTATCTACACCTATCAAATGCACCGTGTTGGCGGGGAAATCTTTTAAACAGTTTTTAATGTAGAAGGAAGCTTGCGCTATATTGAAAGGGTTGATGTTGTGTGAAATGTCTACAATCTGAAGCTTACTTTCCACTTTATACATCGCGCCTTTTAATGCAGCGACGTAGTGGTCGTTTAAGCCCATATCTGTAGTTAATGTCACAATATTCATGTATCCTTTTTAAAGAAAGTTTTAAGAAGAAGTAATTTCCCTAATTTTGAGCCAAAATTAATCTTAATTTTAGATATTGTAAGTTTAAAACAAAGAGAATTTGCACGAAAAGAAATTTGAAATTCAAGGGATAAATCCCATAGAGCTTGTGGGTGTGAACAATGAGAAGCTGAAAGTGATTCAGGCTTATTTTTCCAAACTTAAAATTGTAGCTCGCGGTAATGTAATTCTTGTTAAAGGCGATGAGGATGAAGTTAAAAGGTTTGAAACGAAATTCAAACTCTTGCTGAGTCATTTAGACCGTTACAACGAATTAACCGAAAATCATATAGATAACCTTATGCTAGACGACGGCGCTAAATTGTTAAGTGGCGATGGGTCTGAGATTCTAGTACATGGTAATTCCGGAATTAAAGTAAAAGCAAGAACCTATAATCAGCGAGAGTTGGTTAAGGCGGTCAACAAAAATGATATGGTTTTTGCTGTTGGTCCTGCAGGAACGGGTAAAACGTACACGGCAGTTGCTTTGGCGGTAAGAGCGTTAAAGGCAAAAGAGGTGCGTCGTATTATTTTAACCCGACCGGCAGTTGAGGCAGGAGAAAATCTTGGTTTCTTACCCGGAGATATGAAGGAAAAGTTAGATCCTTACATGATGCCTTTGTACGATGCCTTAAGGGATATGATACCGGCAGAAAAGTTAGCAGACCTAATAGAATTAGGGGTGATAGAAATTGCTCCCTTAGCATTTATGAGGGGTAGAACTTTGGATAAAGCCTTTGTGATTTTGGATGAAGCACAGAACACCACGGTAAGTCAAATGAAAATGTTTTTAACTCGTATGGGTAAAAGCGCTAATTTTGTCATCACCGGAGATGCATCGCAAATTGATTTACCGCGTAAACAAAAATCGGGGTTGATATTCGCATTAGACGTATTGAAAGGTATAGACGGGATTGGGATGATTCGTTTGAATCAAAACGATGTAATTCGTCATAGAATAGTTAAGCAAATAATAGAAGCGTTCGATAAAGCTGAAGAAAATGAGTAAAGCAGTTACAACAACTAACTTTAATTTTCCTAAACAAAAGGGAGTGTACCACGGAAAGGTAAGAGAGGTATACAATATAGATGATAACTACATGGTGATGATTGCATCGGATAGAATTTCGGCATTCGATCACATCTTGCCAAAAGGAATTCCTTACAAAGGTCAAGTTTTAAACCAAGTAGCTACAATGTTCTTGAAAGCTACAGAAGATATCGTTCCTAACTGGTTAATTGGTACACCAGACCCAATGGTTGCTGTTGGTCATAAGTGTGAGCCATTTAGAGTTGAGATGGTAATTCGTGGGTATTTGGCAGGACACTCTGCACGTGAATACAAAAGAGGTGAGCGCGTTTTATGTGGGGTTACTTTACCAGAGGGAATGAAGGAAAACGATAAGTTTCCAGAGCCTATCATTACTCCAGCTACAAAAGCAGACGAAGGTCACGACGAGGATATCTCAAGAGAAGAAATTATCAAGCAAGGAATTATTGCGGAAGAGGATTACATTCAATTAGAGAACTACACAAGAGCATTGTTCCAAAGAGGTACTGAATTGGCTGCTGAAAAAGGATTGATCTTGGTAGATACGAAATACGAGTTCGGTAAGAAAGACGGTAAGATTTATTTAATTGACGAAATTCATACCCCAGACTCATCTCGTTACTTCTATGCAGATGGTTACGAAGAGCGTCAAGCAAAAGGTGAGGCACAAAAGCAATTGAGTAAGGAGTTTGTTCGTCAGTGGTTAATCGAAAATGGTTTCCAAGGGTTAGAAGGACAAACAATGCCTGTAATGCCAGATGAATTTGTAGAAACGGTTACAGAAAGATACATAGAGTTGTACGAGAAGATAGTTGGAGAGAAATTCCAAAAAGATTCTACAGAAAACTTGAATGAAAGAATAGAAAAGAACGTAGTTGAGTTCTTAACAAAAGAAGGTTTGGTGTAAGAACCTTTTAAGATATAGAGAAGGCGAGACGAAAGTTTCGCCTTTTTTTTGTGAGGGATAATTGTTTCCGCCTCGCAAACTACAAGCGCCTAACCCTCTAAAAATCTAACTCTCTAAAAGTCTAACAGTCTAAGGAAAAATTGTTTTCCACATTCCAAAGAGTTATTATCTTTGCACCCATGCAAGAAAAGATTTTAATTCTCGATTTTGGTTCGCAATACACGCAGTTGATCGCGCGTCGTGTGAGAGAGCTGAACGTATACTGTGAAATACATCCTTGGAACAAAGTTCCTGAAATAGGTGAGGATGTAAAAGGTGTAATTTTATCAGGAAGTCCATTTTCAACAAGAGACGAAAATGCGCCAAAACCTAATTTAGATGGAATAAAAGGAAAACTTCCATTGTTAGGGGTATGTTTTGGAGCACAATATCTTGCATTGAATTATGGAGGTGAAGTATTGCCTTCTAAAATTAGAGAATACGGAAGAGCAAATCTTTCTTTCGTAGATCAGGATAACGAATTAACAGTAGGAATGAGTGATAACTCTCAAGTGTGGATGTCGCACGGAGATACCATCAAAGAAGTTCCTTCTAATTATAAAATTATTGCAAGTACACCAGATGTACGTGTAGCAGGATACAAAATTGAAGGGGAGACTACTTACGGTATTCAATTCCACCCAGAAGTTTACCACTCGTTAGAAGGTAAAGTTTTGTTGGAAAACTACATTGTTAACATTTGTGGATGTGCCCAAGACTGGACGCCAGATTCTTTCGTTGAAGAAACGGTAGCTGATTTAAAAGCGAAGTTAGGAGACGATAGAGTAATCTTAGGTTTGTCTGGAGGTGTTGATTCATCTGTAGCGGCTGTATTGTTACACAAAGCTATCGGTAAGAACTTACACTGTATTTTCGTAAATAACGGTTTGCTTAGAAAAAATGAATTTGATTCAGTTTTAGAAAGCTACCAAGGTATGGGGTTGAACGTAAAAGGAGTGGATGCTTCTGAGCAATTCTATGCAGAGTTGAAAGGATTAACTGATCCAGAAGCGAAACGTAAGGCAATTGGTAAAGTCTTTGTTGATGTATTCGATGCAGAGTCTAAATTGGTAGAAAATGCAAAATGGTTAGGTCAAGGAACTATTTACCCAGACGTAATTGAGTCAGTTTCTGCAACAGGAGGACCATCTGCAACAATTAAATCTCACCACAACGTTGGAGGTTTGCCTGACTACATGAAATTACAAGTAGTAGAACCTTTAAGATTGTTGTTTAAGGATGAGGTAAGAAGAGTAGGAGCATCTTTAGATATTTCACCAAATATTTTAGGTCGTCACCCTTTCCCAGGTCCAGGACTTGGAATTAGAATTTTGGGAGACGTTACCGCAGAAAAAGTGCGAATCCTTCAAGAAGTAGATCACATATTCATTTCTTCGTTAAAAGAAGATGGATTATATGATGATGTTTGGCAAGCAGGTGCTATCTTCCTTCCAATTCAATCTGTAGGGGTTATGGGAGATGAGAGAACGTATGAAAATGCGGTTGCTTTAAGAGCTGTAACATCAACAGATGGTATGACGGCAGATTGGTGTCACTTACCATACGAATTCTTGGCGAAAGTATCGAACAAGATCATTAATCAGGTTAAAGGTATCAATAGAGTTACTTACGATATTAGCTCTAAGCCACCTGCAACCATAGAATGGGAATAATTGAATGAGATTTATTGGAATTTTAGTTATGATGTTGTTGGCTTCTACGCTTGTAGCGCAAGAAGGAGCAAACAAAAAGGATAAAATAGAAACTACAATGGTGAACGGGAAGAAATGTCTCGTTCACGTTGTTGAAAGTGGAAATACACTTTACAGTTTACACCGTCAATACGAAGTGGCTATTGCTGAAATAGTTGCCTTAAACCCAAATGCTGAGGCTGGGCTTCAGGTGGGGCAGGTGGTCTATATTCCGCTCGAGAATTCCAATATTCAAACACATAAAATTCACATCGTAGAGGCGAGGCAAACCTTGTATGGTATTTCTCGCCTTTACGATGTTTCTGTAGCTGATATTGTAGCTTTAAATCCAGGTGCGGATCAGGGCTTACAAATTGGTCAGCAATTGAAAATACCAACTTTAGATGTAACCTCTACACCGGTAAAAGAAGTTGAGAAAAATACTTCACAACCTATCGTAAATAATCAACCACTCGTACCTAATACGCCAAGTGTTCAATGGCCAGATAGCGTAGAAACGCACACGGTTCAAAAAGGTGAAACACTTTATAGAATTGCTTTGGCACACAAAGTAACCATGCTGGATATCGTTAAAGAAAATGATATCGTAAATGGTGAAATTAAAGTAGGACAAATTTTAGTGATCCCTACAAAGGAAAAGGCTCCAGTATTTGCTGAAAATGCCATTCCATTTATTTCAGACTCTAATTATGTTGCTCCGAAATTCGAGCAAAAATCAAAATATAAGGTTGCGGTTATTTTACCCTTCCACATTACCAAAAATCCAGAAGTACTCTCTGGAATGATAACGCCAGCTACAGAATTGAATAAGTTAACAGATTTGTCTGTTGATTTTTACATGGGGGCGAAAATGGCCTTGGATTCTTTGGCAAAACTGGGCTTGACTGCGGAGGTTAAATTTTATGACTCGAAAGCGAGTGCGGCTGAAGTTGAGAGTATATTAAAAGGATATGATTTTAAAAATACAGATATCATTATAGGACCTTTGTTCAATCAAACCATTACTCCTGTAGCGAATTGGGCAAAAGCGAACAACGCAAGAATGATCGTTCCTTTTAATGCCAATACTTCTGTTTTGAAAAGCAATCCTTACGTAAGTTTTGCTCTACCTTCAGATCTTACTTTAATTAAGTCATTGGCGCATTACTATGCTTTAGAGCATGGAGATGATAATGTGGTTTTAGTGAAAAGTGGTTTAGCGAAAGACAATGATGCTTACAGAGTTTTTAGAGAAGAGTTTAATCGTTTAACTACACCCCAATCGTACAGAGCTGTATTGAAAGAGGTGCAATTAACAGATGCAGGTAAAGAGTTATCTGCAGCGATTGTTAAAGATACATTAACTGTCTTCGTTGATTTGTCATCAGATAAGGCACATGCCATGCGTTTTTTAACGACCTTGAATAGGGTGAAAAACGAATCGAAGCACGAAGATGCAAGGGTTGCTGTGGTGGGTGTAAATGATTGGATGAAATTTGATGATTTAAGTAATTACTACAAGAATAGATTTCAGTTGCATTATGCATCGCCAAATCATTTAGATTATTCAACACCTGCAATGAAAACCTTCGTGACGTCTTACAGAACACTTTATAACGCTGATCCTTCAAAGTATGCAGTGCAAGGTTTTGATGTGACTTACGCTTATTTGAGTCAGTACCTTTTAATGCGCAATGTAAATGAAGGTTTGATGAATGATATTCGCCTTGAATCGAGAGGAGTAGGAAACGGAACAGAAAACGGAACTTGTTTTATTTTAAAACAAGAGAATTTTGAAATCAAGAGAGTTGGAAAAGTCATTAACCAAAGAGTATATTAAGGAACAGTTCATGTTGCTGCAAGATAGAATTTGCAGTAGATTAGAAGAGCTAGACGGAAAATCAAAATTTCATCAAGACCTCTGGGATAGAGCAGAGGGAGGAGGCGGAAGAACCCGCATCATACAAGATGGAAATGTACTCGAGAAAGGTGGTGTTAACTTTTCTGCCGTTCACGGACCCGTGAGCGAAATGATGAAAAAGCAATTAAAGCTTGATGGCAATGAGTTTTTTGCTACGGGCGTTTCCATAGTATTGCATCCTCACAGCCCGCACGTACCCATAATGCACATGAATGTACGTTACTTTGAATTAGATTCAGGTGTACATTGGTTCGGGGGAGGTATAGATATGACACCCCACTATGTGATACCAGAACAGGCAAGTTTATTTCATCAAGGTTTAAAGGATATTTGCGACAAATACAATCCTCAATTTTATCCAGAATACAAGAGATGGGCAGATGAATATTTTTTCATTCCTCACCGCGATGAAACAAGAGGTGTGGGAGGGATTTTCTATGACCATATAAAAATCAATTCTGAAGGCGAAAAGCAAATGATGCTTGATTTTGCAATTGATCTTGGTGATGCTTTTGCAGATTTATATAAAGCTCAGTACGCATTAGGTAAGGATAAGGAAGTACTACCGGAACATACTTTATGGCGTAATCTAAGAAGAGGTCGTTACGTAGAATTTAACCTGGTTCACGATAGAGGTACAGCTTTTGGCTTAAAAACAGGTGGAAGAATAGAATCAATATTGATGTCATTACCTAAAATGGCAGGTTGGGAGTATGATTTTCAAGTAAAGGAAAATTCTAAGGAAGCACAAACACTCTCATACTTAAAGAGATATGTTGATTGGATTAAATAATCTTAAAAAAATACTCAACGAGTAGCAACCGTAGTAACAACCTGACGTTTTACTAACAGAAGGCAAAGAATTACATCTTTGTGTGAAGATTTACACAAGGATTTTGTAATTTGTTAATCAGAGAAGAAGAGACGTTTTCTTAATCTAAAAGCACGTCGAAATCTTTTTTGTTAACGTAACTTTAAGCCTGTTTGAAAAAATATTTAACTGTATAATAATGAAAGTTTTATTACTAATTGCTGCTGTTATGTCCTTGTCCTTTGTAGGGATGGAGTCTACAACAACACAGCCGACTGAAAATCAAACCGAATTTAATCCAACAAACGATTGGCAGGTATTTGGAACCTATGATGGAATTACTGTGGAGTATAAAGAAGCAGAAATTCAAAGAAAGCATTGGTCGATTATTGTGGTGTTGTTTAAGTATACGAATACAACAAGTTCAGATTTAAGCATGACCTTTAAAAGGTCTTATTACATGGATGGTGAGTGCAGAAATTGTAGCAAAATTAATACAGGTGAGCACACTTTTACAGTAGAGGTTCCAGCAAACGGATCTGTAGAAGGAAGTAGTTCTAATTTTAAGAATGAATTATACGTCTTCAATAGATTTACAAAGTTGGTTCCGGGAATGGATGATTCTCAACTTACGAATGTAGAATTCCTTGATGTAGAAGTTAAATAATTTGAAATTGTAGTTATGAAAAAGTTTTTTGCATCATTATTAATTTTAGTGTCGTTTGTTTCTTTCGTGGGGGCTCAAAGTACAATTCCATGTCAGTTAACAATAACGCCTTCAGATACAGTTTCTATTTTTTGTGGTGATTCTTTACGAGTTGTCGGTTCAGGTTTAGGAACACCTTTGTTTAATTCAGATTTTAACGGGAGCCAGTTAGATGTTGGTTGGGCTTCTTCTCAAATTCCTCTTTTCTCAAACCCTTGTGGTCCTTCTTTAGATGGTACACCTTCAGCGTGGTTTGGAAACGGTACGGATCCAAGAGAGTTAGTAACGATTAGTTATGACATCAGTTGTGGTGCTCAAGTATGTTTTGATTTAGATTTTGCAGATCATGATCCTTGTGGTGGTTGTCAAGATTGTGAGCAGCCAGATGCACCAGGAGAAGGTGTGCATTTTATGATTTCAACGGATGGTGGAGCAACCTTTACGGATGTTTTCTATTTTGCTCCGAGTCCGACGAGTGCACAACCATGGTACAGCTGGGGTAATTATTGTTTTGATTTCCCTATCAACCCAGCCAATACGAATGTGGTGTTTAAATGGTACCAAGATGTTACCTCAGGAACACAGTTTGATCACTGGGGGATAGATAATGTTTCTATTAATGCAGGTAACTGTTCATACACTTATGATTGGTATGACGGAAGTGGTAACACGAACCTTTCAGATACAAACACGTTGGCCGTTTCACCTCCAGATGACGAGTCTTATACTTTATACTACACAGATGGTGTAGATACATGTTCACAAACAATTTTTGTGGATGTTATTCAAATGACAGCTACGGCAAGTGCAGATCCAGATAGTGTGGGTTGTTTTGATTGTACAACGTTGGATATTGTTCCTGCTAATGTAGCTCCTCAAGGTTTTTCAGAATACTTTGATCCAACAACAAGTGCTACAGTTTGGGATCATATAACAGGTGGTGCCATCGGTGCCGGATGTTCGAGTTATTATCAAAACTCCATGTTCTTTAATGGAACCGGTACTAGAGAAGCAGTAACCAACCCTGTGAATACGCAGTCTTGTTCTGTACTATCTTTCTGTTTGTATATGGGAAGTCAATACAGTTCCTCTACTTGTGGTAATGCGGGTCCTGGTGAGGATATAGTTTTACAATACAGTACTTCTGGTGGTCCTTGGACAACTATAGCGGTCTACGATGAGAGTATTTGGGATTTATCACCGAGTTGGAAATGTTACAACGTTAACCTTCCAGCAAATGCTCAAGGAAACGCCGTACAATTTAAATGGGCGCAGCCTACACACACGGCTTCTCTTACAGCTGATAACTGGAGTTTAGATCATATCTCTATGACTTGTGCTCCACCTACATTTACTTATGTATGGGAGCCTGCAGGACAGATGAACGATAATACATTAGCTAACCCATTAGCGTGTATGGCAGATACCTCTCAAAACTTTATTGGTACTTTAACCAATACTATTTCTGGATGTTCTGCAACAGACACTACACGTGTATACATTAAAAACTG
This sequence comes from Lishizhenia tianjinensis, assembly GCF_900116425.1. Taxonomy (GTDB): domain Bacteria; phylum Bacteroidota; class Bacteroidia; order Flavobacteriales_D; family Crocinitomicaceae; genus Lishizhenia; species Lishizhenia tianjinensis. The sequence goes on from NZ_FPAS01000002.1 coordinate 643,507, forward strand.
TGGTTGTGAGATTACAAATTTCACAGCGGCAATAGATACTTGTCAAGGAAACGGAACCTTTAATGTTGAGGGAGGTGTTCTATTCTTAGATAACCCTGCAACAGGTGACTTAGTTTTCCAAGCATCAAATGGATCGGGAGTTTATACAGATGTTCAAACAGGACCGTTTACTGAAGACTCTACTTACACGTACTTAATTACAGGTATTCCTTCAGATGGAACGCCATTGGAAGTTATGGTCTTCTTCGTAGATGAAGATACTTGTTCAGATACTTTATATTTTACCTCGCCTATAGCTCCAGTATATCTAGGAGGTACGGGTACGGGAACGTATTGTGCGGGTGACCCCGTGGATGATGTAGTATTTGATGTTACAGGTACAGGTCCGTTTGAAGTGCATTATACCTTTAATGGAACGCCAACAATTGCTACTTCAACAACAACGAATTTCAATTTAGGTAATGCTGAAGGTTTATATGTAATTGATACTTTATTTGATGCTACTTGTTACTATGTGGTGAATGATACCTTTGAAATTATCGTTAACCCACTACCAAATGTTTTTGCAGGTACCGATCAATTGATTTGTGAAAACGAAAGTATTACACTTTCAGGGCAAGGTGCACAAACCTATGCTTGGGATAACAACGTACAAGATGCAACGCCTTTTGTGCCTGGAGTTGGGGTGGTCATGTACACAGTAACAGGTACAGATGCCAATGGTTGTGTGAATACAGATTCTGTAGAAATCACTGTTGAGGCTTTACCTGATGTATCTTTTACTTCTGATGTAGTGAATGGTTGTATGCCTCTAACGGTTACTTTCTCCAATACAACGGCAGGTAATATCGCTACATGTGAGTGGTTTATCAATGGTGAGGTGATTACAAATACAGGTCAGGATGTTGTCTACACTTTTGAAAATTCAGGTACTTATGATATTGAATTAATCGTTACAAGTACAAATGGATGTACAAACTCTTTATTAGAGGCGGCTTACATAGAGGTATATCCTCTACCAGACGCAGCCTTTGATGCTTCTACTTTCTTAATAGATAATATTGAAAGTACGGTTGAATTCTACAATGAGTCTACTGGTGCTACAAGTTACTACTGGAACTTTGGTGATGGAACAGATTCTATTACAGATGAAAATCCGATTTATGAGTTTGATGGAATTACAAGTGCAAGCTTTAATGTTGAGTTAACTGCAGTGTCACAATACGGATGTATAGATAAAATCATTCACCCAGTTATCTTATCTGGACAAACGATTTACTACATCCCGAATACATTTACACCGAATGGTGACCCATTCAACAATGTGTTCCAACCGGTATTTACAAGTGGTTTTGATCCGTATGATTTCCAAATGGTGATCTACAACAGATGGGGTGAGCAAATTTTCATCTCTAACGACGCTAAAGGATATTGGGATGGAACTTACAAAGGTAAATTGGTTGAAGATGGCATCTATACTTGGAGAATAGAATACAAGTCTCTAGGTAATGATGAACGTACAGTAATTACCGGAAATGTGACTGTCATCAGATAGGTAGAAAATATTTTTCAGACAAGGGAAGGACAATTAAGTTCTTCCCTTTTTTGTTTCAATGCAATAGTGTTATATTTACCATCTTTTGATGTTTGTCAGGTTAAATATTAAACAGTAGCGCTTGTGTCAACTATAAATGTCCTTTGGGCATGTCCCAGACAAATTATTTTCAAAAATTAATGTTTAATTGGCAACTCCAGTAGCAGGAGTTCGTTTTAAAATTGAACCCCAAGCAAGGGCAGTTGTTAAAATTTTAAATATTTTATTAAATAGCTGCTAATCTTAGGGTTGACTTAAATTAAACCAAAGTGAGAACCATATAATAGAAAACTATAGACAAAATGAAAAAACTAGTTTCAATTCTTTTTTTGTTTACCGGCCTAGTTGTATTCGGACAACAGTCTACAACAACTATGAGTGCGGCGGTAAACAATACCACTGTGAGTACTTGTGATGAATTTATTATAGATTCTGGGGGACAAGGAGGTGCAGGTTATGGTAATAATGAAAATGTTACGGTGACATTTTGTCCTTCAACACTGAACGATACCATTTATTTACAGTTCAACCTTTTCGATTTGGATTTAACTCCAGATGCAACAGGCGCTGTAGATTCTATGATTATTTACGATGGGAACAGCACAAGTTCACCAGTTATTGGTTCTTACACGGGAAATAGCATTTCTTCGAATACTGTTTTTCAAGCCAGTGCTACGAATGCATCTGGATGTATTACTATTCAATTTATTTCAAATGCGGTAGGTCCAAACGGAATGTATACGGCAGCAGTTACTTGTACACCACCTTGTGCGGATCCTTACGCAGCAGGAATTATTTCGAATGGTGATGCCGTTGACAGTATAGCTGCCTGTGTAGGGGAGGTCGTTACTTTTGCAGATAACGGGTCTTACGCGCAACCGGGTTTTTCTTTGGTGGACTATGAATGGGATTTTATGGATGGAACAAATGCTAATGGTTTAAACGTTGGTCATGCATTTGATAACCCTGGAGAATATAGAGTACAATTATATGTAACAGATAACAATGGATGTACGAATCCAAATTTAATTGACCTTAAAGTATACGTAGCAACTGAACCTGTTTTTACGGGATTCCCAGCGGATACTACTTTGTGTTTAGGTGAACAAATAAGTTTGGTGGCTACACCACAATCCTACCCTGTACAATGGTCTGGTTTCCCAGGTTCTAACTCGGTAACGGATGGTTGTTTGTACGATAATATGTTGGGTCAGCCACAAACAATTAACCTGGTGCAAACCGGATTTACTGCTGGTGCAACAATGAACAGTCTTGCAGATCTTCAAAGTATTTGTTTGGATATTGAACACTCATTTATGGGAGATTTAGTGATTTCTATTGAGTGTCCAAATGGTCAATCTGTAACCTTGCACCAACAAGGTGGAGGAGGTACTAACCTTGGTGTTCCGGTGGCAGCTACGAATATAGATTGTAATGACCCAGCAACTCAAGGTACTCCTTGGACCTATTGTTTTACGCCAACGGCTACACAAACGTGGGTGGCTGCAGCACCTGTGGGAGGAGCATTGCCAGCTGGTAATTATGCTTCTGTGAACTCTTTGGCAGGATTAATTGGTTGTCCATTAAATGGAACTTGGGCCATCAACGTGATTGATAACTGGGGGATAGATGATGGTATGATTACTACTTTCTCAGTAAATTTCGATCCGAGTTTGTACCCAAACATTACCACTTTTGAACCGGGGATAGGGAATAACTCAGATTCTTCATACTGGGATCCTACATCACCAATGATAGGTTCTATAACGCCAGATGGAAACTCTTTGACGACGGCAATTACTCAACCTGGATCTTATACTTACGATTATTACGTAACCGATGATTTCGGATGTACAAATGATTCAACCGTTGTGGTAACTGTAACTGCAAACCCACAAGCCGATGCAGGATTGGATACAACGATTTGTTTAACTGCCAATAACCAAGTTCAGCTAGAAGGTGGTATTGCTGGTGTGTCTACTTGTGATTACGTGCTTAGACTGGAAGACTCTTGGGGTGATGGATGGTCAGGAAATTCCATTAATGTGAATATAAATGGAACTACTTCAAATTATACGTTAACAAATGCTCAGAATGGAGGAGACTGGGTAGAGTATACATTAACAATTCCGCATGGTGCACCTTACAGTTTGTCATTCTTGGCAACCGGTACTTTCGCTAATGAATGTGAGATTATTCTTTATGATCCAACAGGAGCTGTGGTAATTCAGTACGGACAAAATGGTCAAACGCCTACTTCACAGACTTTCTCTTTTGTTGGAGATTGTTTAGGGAATTTAGATTTTGCATGGACTCCTTCTGCCATTTTAAATGATGCTACGTTAAGTGATCCTATTGCAACCGTAAGTCAGCAAGTAACTATGTATTTAGAGATGTATCCAACAGGACACCCTTTATGTAGTACTTCAGATTCTATGACCATCTTCATTGAATCTACATCGAACCCTGGGAATGATACAAGTATTATGTTCTGTACCTATGATGCACCCGAAGATTTATTTGGGTATTTAGGTCCAAATGCAGAACAAGTGAATGAGCAATGGTTAGATACAGCATTAAACGTGATTCAAATGCCATTTGATCCTTCTGTTATGCCATCGGGTACCTATGCTCACGTTGTGGGAAGTTCGTGTACAGATACAGCCTTTATTGATGTAACAGTTGTTGATTTTGATATACAAATTACACCAACAGATATTACCTGTAACTCAGCCAATGATGGTCAAGTTGTAATTACCGATCCAAATGGTGTAACTTATACCATAAACGGACCTGGTGGTGCTCAAATCAACACAACAGGACAATTCAATAATTTAGCGCCAGGAACTTACAATGTTATTGTAGAAAGCTTAAACGGTTGTACAAAAGATACACTCTTTGCCTTAACAGAACCAGCTCCATTACAATTAACAAGTTGGCCGAGTGATACTATTATTTGTGAAGGCTTTACTTTGCCTGTATCTGCTCAAGGAAATGGAGGAAGTTCACAGTTGGTTTACACGTGGTTTGCGAATGGAACGCAGGATCAAGTAGGGCAGAATGTTGGTTTAACGCCGATTACCTCACCAACACAATATTGTGTAGAGTTGAGTGAGACATGTGGTTCTCCAACAGTTACAGAATGTTTTACGGTAGAATTCCCTGAAGATATAGTGGCAGATATTGTACCGGATGTTAACAGTGGATGTTACCCTGTGCCAGTAGTGTTCTCAAACAACACAGCTTCATCTGATGTAGCGTCTGTTACTTATGATTTTGGGGATGGAAACACCATTACACAAGATGACTTATTACCTGTGAGTAATGTATTTGAAAATCCTGGTGTTTACACAGTAACTGTTACAACTACTTCTATCTACGGTTGTGTATATACAGAAGTGTTTACGGATATGATAGAGGTCTTTGATTATCCACTTGCAAATATTTCGGTATCTCCATCAGAGGCATCTATGTTTGATCCTAACTTTAACTTTACTGCCAATGGTTCTGTAGATGCTACGAATTTATGGTGGACTTTTAACGGAGCAATCAATGGATCTTCTACACAATGGGAGCCTCAGGTAAGCTACCCAGATTTAGAAATTGGAGAATACCAAGTAATGTTAGTGGTAGAAAACGACTTCGGATGTCAGGATACTGCCTATACAACTGTAAGTGTGGTAAGTGATGTTGTAATTTACGCACCAAATGCATTTACACCGGATGGTGATGAGTATAACCAGAATTTCAGAGTGAGAATTATGGGGATAGATCCTTATGATTTCACCCTAGAAATATACAATCGTTGGGGAGAATTGATTTTTGTATCTAATGACCCGGATAAAGGTTGGGATGGTACTTACCAAGGGAAAGTTGTACAAGACGGTGCATACGCTTGGAAGATTAGAACAAAAGATAGAATTGATGATAATGTTTATACGTGGACAGGTAGTGTCACGGTAATCAAATAAATAAAATAACAACAATGTAAGGGCATCTTCGGATGCCTTTTTTTGTTTTATGACTATGCTCTATTATTTTTGCAAAAAAGAAACTTATGAAATGGATAGGCAAAAGAACCAGTGTGGTAGATCAAAAGGATACTCTTTCTTTTGTTATTTATCCTGAACCCATAGGTTGGAAAAAGCACCTTATAGGGTTTTGGTTTCTACTCTGGTTGGCTATTGGAGCCTATGTAACTTCAGAATTGTTTAGAGGTTATGAAGAAAACCAGCAGATAGTCCTCTTCATTTTCATGGCATTTTGGATGTATTTTGCAGTTCGCGTTGGAAAAACAACCTTATATCAATACTTCGGAAAGGAGTTGATCAAGATTAATGACCATGAATTGATTTTAAAGAAAGCAACGGGTTCTTATGGTAAGTCGAACAGACTTTTTCTAGAGAATATTACAAAAATGCGTGAGGTAGAATTGAAAGACAATAGCTTTCAAAGTATATTTGAAAACTCTCCATGGGTGGCCGGTACACCACGTATTGAATTTGAATACCTTGGTAAAACTTATAGCTTTGGAAGAAAATTAAACCCAAGTGATAGAAGGTTAATTTACAATTACATCACCAAGCGTATTACCAAAAATGTAAGACAAGCCAATAAAGCTTAAGCTTCTTTGGTTTTAAAGGAGACACTGCTAACGCGTCGCGTCAATTTTCCATCAATTTCTTCTTCACGTATCATAGCCTTGGCCAAAGGAGTTTCAAACACCTCTTTTAAATTTTGAATTATACCCGCTGGAATATTTTCCTTTAAGCAATAGTTCATAATTTCTTGGGCATCATGTTGCATTATTTTGGCGGCCAATATTTTTTCTAGTTCAGTGCGATTTGAGATGCGGGCAACGTTGCTTGAGAATTGATCATCAAGCGGAATTTCATCTAATTCTAGAAAGTTGCAAAGTTTGGCGAATTGCTTGTCATTACCTATAGCAAAAGTTAAAAGCTTATCATCCTTACTGCTGAATATCTCACCATAGGGAGCAATATTTGGGTGGAGTGAACCTATGCGTTGAGGAATGTGGTTGTTCATTAAATAATTCGACGCTTGATTCATTAAAGAAGCCACCGCCGTTTCATACAAACTCACCGTTACAACGCTTCCTTTCTGGGTTTGTGTTCTGTTCAAAAGCGCATTCAGTATTCCTTCCTTCAATTGGTGGCCTGCCAAAACATCTATCAAGGCAACAGGCATTTTAATAGGGCCACTATCGGGTTTTCCATTCATAGACATAAAACCACTTTCTGCCTGAAGAATTAAGTCATATGCTACTCTATCACTTTCATTGCCATAACCATTAATCTTACCAATGATGAGTTGTGGGTTAATAGAAAGTAAAGTATCATCACTAATGTTGAACTTTTCTTGATCTCCTTTTTTGAAATTCATCAACAAGACATCTGCATGTTTTATAAGTTCTTTTAGGCGGAGTACATCCTCTGACAATTTCAGATTCAAAGAAGTGTATTTCTTTTTGTAATTGATAGCAGAAAAATAGGCGGAAAAACTACTGTTTTTATCTTCACTGGCAAGTTTCCATGATCGGGTAACGTCTTTATAAATGGGGTGTTCAATTTTTGTAACATCCGCTCCCAATTCTGCAAAAAACATTCCCACAGAAGGTCCTGCCAATACGCTCGAAAGATCAATTACTCTGAGTTGTTCAATAAAGTTTTTCATGCTATCTATTTCTTGAAGTAAAATTAAAATTATTACAGGGATGAAAGGATGTCCTAACTTCAATTTGCTCCTACTTTCATCACTTATCTTATTTTTATCGGCATAATTCAGAGTATATGTTAAAAGTTGATTTTATAGTTGATAAACTAGGGTTGAAAAGCAAACAAATTGAACAAACCTTACTGTTGTTTGAAGAGGGTGCAACCGTGCCGTTTATTGCGCGTTACCGAAAGGAGATGACTCAAGGTTTAGACGAAGTTCAGATTACTGAAATTCGAGATGAATCAGCGAAATATGATGAAATTATTGCCCGACAAAGTAGCATACTTAAACGTATCAAAGAGCTCGGTAAACTCAACGAGGAGTTACAAGATAAAGTAGCCTCTACTTTTGATATGGGTAGTTTGGAGGATATTTATTTACCCTACAAGCAAAAACGTGTGACTCTTGCTGAAAAAGCTCGAAAAAATGGCTTGGAGCCTTTGGCGAAAATAGTAATGAGTCAAAACGCGGCGAACCCAGAGGGGATAGCTCAAAAATATGTTAAAGGTGAAGTGGATTCTGTAGACGCGGCACTTACTGGAGCCAAGCAGATTATTGCAGAATGGATGAATGAAAACATAGGCTTGAGAAATACCTTGCGTAAGATGTATGCTTCAAAAGGTGTTTTAGTGAGTAAAGTAGTGAAGTCCAAAATGGAAGAGGCTGCAAAGTACAAAGACTACTTCACTTTTGAGGAAAGTTTAAAGCGTTGTGCATCCCATCGTTTTATGGCGATAACCCGTGGACAAAATGAAGGCTTTTTGCGTGTGAAGTTACAAATAGACAAAGAGGATGTACAGCATTTGTTACGTCGTTTCTTTGTGAAAGGAAACAATGCATCAAGTGAGTTGGTTTTAGATGCAGCTGAGGATGCTTTCACACGTTTGTTGGCGCCCAGTATAGAAAATGAGTTTTTAGCCCGTAAGAAGGAAGAAGCGGATGAGGGGGCAATTAAAGTTTTTACGAAAAATTTGCGCCAGCTACTACTTGCTCCTCCTTTGGGAGAGAAAAGAATATTGGCCATAGATCCAGGTTTTAGAACAGGGTGTAAGGTGGTTTGTTTAGATGAAAATGGGAAATTGCTCACCAATACGACCATTTATCCTCACCCTCCCCAAAATGATCAGGCGAAAGCCAAAAGTAAAATTGCGCAGTTGGTGCAAGCTTACAAAATAGAAGCTATAGCAATAGGTGATGGAACAGCTGGAAGAGAAACGGAATACATGGTGAAGAGAATACTCTTTGATCGTGATGTTCAGGTATTTTCTGTAAACGAGGATGGCGCTTCGATTTACTCCGCAAGTCCTATCGCAAGAAAAGAATTTCCAGAGTTTGATGTCACAGTTCGTGGGGCCGTTTCCATAGGTCGCCGTTTAATGGATCCCTTATCTGAATTGGTGAAAATAGATCCGAAATCTTTGGGGGTTGGACAGTATCAACACGATGTAAACCAAACGAAATTAAAGGTGGCTTTAGATGATGTGGTTGTTTCATGTGTGAATAGTGTAGGGATAGATTTAAACACAGCCTCTCCGTATTTATTACAGCATGTTTCTGGACTAGGTTTAGGATTGGCCGAAAATATAGTAGCCTACAGAGATGAAGAGGGTCGCTTTGAAAACAGAAAAGACTTGTTGAAAGTGAAAAGACTTGGTGCCAAAGCTTATGAACAAGCGGCTGGTTTCTTGCGTATACGTGGAGGTGAAAACCCTCTGGACAATACAGCGCTACACCCAGAACAGTATCCGTTAGTAGAAGAGATTGCAAAGCGCAAAAAGGTGAAGGTGGAAGATGTTTTAGGAGATAAAGAAATGTTGTCTCAATTGAATCACGAAGACTTTAATTTTGTGGGTGCCTATACTTTTAAAGATGTGATTCACGAACTTCAAAAACCAGGTCGCGATCCTAGAAATAAAGTAAAGGTACTGGAGTTTGATCAATCCATTAAATCTATTGCAGACTTATCTTTGGGTAGAAAGCTGAGAGGAATCGTAACCAACGTAACCAACTTTGGTGCTTTTGTCAATATAGGTATAAAAGAAAACGGACTCATTCATAAATCTCAATTGGCAGATACTTTTGTGGAAGATCCAAGCGATTACATACGTTTAAATGAGCACGTAAATGTAGAAGTAGTAAGTTTGGATGTGGAACGCAAAAGGATAGGTTTAAAGCGTATTTAAATAGCCATAGGTCTGGGGCTTCGAATCGGAGGAATGTTTAATTTAATTCCAATTTCCAAATAAGTTGAGGTTCTAGGAAGCTGATTAAATATACCAGAGAACCCTGTGTTTGCGTAAAGGTTAAGATAGCCCAGTTGTTTATTGACCCCAAGGTAGATGCGTTGAAAACTAATCCATTCTTCGTTAACTTTTCCTGTAAAGTATTCTGTGCCTATGTACAATTGCGTGTAGGTTTGAAGGTAGCTTTTTCTAATAAGTCTTTGACTTCTGATATGGCTAGGTTCATAATAGAATAAATGCTTGTAATGTCTGAAATTGAGCAAGTAAAATTGATATTGTATTCTAGGAAAGAAATTGTTTTCAGAGGTGTATTGAAGTGAAAGGTTTATACTCTGCCTTTTGAATCGTTTGTGATATCCTAAGGAGTAGAACTGCTTTTGCTGATTCAAATGAAATCCATAATCAGCTTTAAACCCTGAGAAGTAGTTGCCTATTTCGGAATTTGGATCTACAAAGATAGCAGGAGGTGTTGGGGGTGTCTCGTAAGGACAATGGATTAGACTTCTGTATACAACAGGTCCTATTTTTCTTCCGAATTCATTTCTAGTAACAGGAAGGAGTGCATGGTAGTAGCCCTTTTTTCTCCATTTGGGTTCTTTCCAGACAACACGTTCAAGTTTCAAACTATCCTCGAAATATTCATCAGGATTGGTGATGTATCCTTTATAGATCTTAACTCTAACTTTATTGGGTCTGAGTAAGGGAAATTTATAGTAACCACTTTTGTATATGATGGGGTCATAAATTACCTTTTCGTTTATCCTTAGGTCCAAGTAGAGTATTTTTTCCTCGTCAGCACAAAGATCACAAGCTTTTGATTTTGTTTTGTAAAACAATTTGTAATTGTCGTAATCCTTTGCTAAAATTTGTGTGTAATATTTACCGGGTATAGAATCCCTACTTGAGGCTCTTCTCCAAAGCACAGGGCGTTGACTTAAGGTGGAGTCTGCATTGAAACGGGCGTAATATAATTTATGAACTTTACGCAGATCATAATATTTGAGATGTCCCAAATAATAGAGCCTTACATAGGCTCTCCCTCTGTAAGTTAAGCGTTGTTCTACACAGTTGTTAATAAAATCATAGGCAGGCTCTATACATACTTTTACTCGCTGAACAACAATAGAATTCACCTGTCCATAAGTGGTGGACAAACTCAGGAAGATAAGCAGTATAGTAGTGTAAAGTTTGAGCATAAAAAAATCCCGTTACAACAATAACGGGATTTTTGAGTTTCGTAACAAAATTTATTTGTTCATCTTGTAATTAGAGATGGCTAATTTCAAGAATGTTTTAAAGTTTTCTACGTCTGTATCGTAAGCAACAGGACTTGCCAATAAGTCTCCATCCTGGTCTAACGTTACATATAGAGGTTGCGCATTGTTGTCAAAATTACAGATTTGGAAGTCTAAGTTTTGATCTCCAATCGTCTTTTTCATTTTTCCATCTACTTTAGACTCGTACCATTTGTCTTCTGGTAAAACTGTTTTGTCATCACAGTATAAGGCAACTACAACAAATTCTTCCTTCAATAATTTCAAGACTTCTGGATCACTCCAAACTTTTGCCTCCATTTCTCTACAGTTCACACATCCGTGACCTGTAAAGTCAATAAATACGGGTTTGTCTTGAGCTGCAGCACAGGCTTTTGCTTGATCTAAATCAAAGTAACCTGCAATTCCGTGCGGTAAGTGTAAGAAATCACTGTACAACACATCACCTTCACATTGGTATTCATCGGTTCCATTTATCGCACCCATTAAATCAAAGTCGTGGGTAGACATAGGGGGTAAATATCCTGATAATGCTTTTAGTGGGTGACCAATTAATCCAGGCGTTAAGTAAACCACAAAAGAGAATACGGCTATACCCATAAATAATCTTGGAACCTTAACGTAAGGCATATCAGAATCATGAGAGAATTTGATTTTTCCTATCAAATAGAATCCCATTAAAGTAAACACTACTATCCAAAGTGCAATGTAAACTTCACGGTCTAAGATACCCCAGTGGTAAGTTTGATCGGCAACACTTAAAAATTTCAATCCTAAAGCAATTTCAACGAAACCTAAAACAACTTTTACAGAGTTTAACCATCCACCTGATTGCGGCAATTTACTTAACCAGTTTGGGAAGATTGCAAACAATGTAAAAGGTAATGCAATGGCAAATGAGAAGGCAAACATTCCTAACATAGGCTCAATAACACCTCCTTGTGCGGCAGAAATCAAGATAGAACCTACGATTGGTCCTGTACAAGAGAAAGAAACCAATACTAATGTTAAGGCCATAAAGAAGATTCCTGTCAATCCTCCTTTGTCTGCTTGAGCATCAGCTTTGTTTACCATAGAAGATGGAAGTCTGATTTCGAAAAGACCTAAGAAAGATGCCGCGAAAACCATAAAGATTAAGAAGAATAAAATGTTAGGAACCCAGTGAGTTGCTAGCCAGTTTGCAAAGGCAGCTCCAAATAATACCGCTACTATTGTTCCAATAATCGTGTAAATTCCAATAATAGAGAAACCGAATAAAAGGGCTTTTCTAATACCAGCTGCTTTTGAAGTTGTTTCAGCTCCCTTCATAAAGAAAGTAACTGTCATTGGGATCATGGGGAATACACAAGGTGTAAGTAAAGCAATTAATCCTGCTAAGAAAGCTCCAACGAATAGTTCAATGTAAGATTTTTTAACTTCATTACTTGCCCCAATTCCTTCGTAAGTTTTTGGTTCACAGTTTCCTTTTGTTAAACGAACAGTAGATGCTAAAGCGATAGGTAATTCTTGTTCCACCGTGCTTTGAGCTCCCTTGTGGTTCACATCAAATTTGATATTTAATAATGCTCCAGGCTCTTCTTTTCCTTCGAATTTTATTATACTCACATATCCTTTATCCGTAGCCTTGAATTCAGAGAACTCTAAAGGACTATCTCCTGATTTTGCAATACTAACTTTAGAAGGATCAACTATACTAACACTGTCTTCAAAGTCAGGTGTTAAGATGATTTCATATTCTTTATCCTCAACCGTTTCGAAAATTTTATATTCCCAGAATACCAAGTCTTGAATAGAAACTGTAGCTTCTTCTGTAGCCTCTTGTATCGGTTCTTCTATGCTAGGCTCTTCTTTAGGAGTGTCAGCTTTTGTAGTCTCTACTGACGCAGTAGCTTTTACTCCTTTAACAGAAAAAGCAAATGTCTTGTCTCCAGGTATACACATACCACCAGATTCACAAACCATGTAACTGATACTACCTGTAATTACAAAGTCTTCTGAAGAATTGATTTTTATTTTTTGTTTAAAAATTCCTTCATGATCGAACTCAGTAACATCTACTTCTTGAATTTCGTCGTAGTGTGTGTGAAATCCTATTTCTTCTATCGCTCCTACTAATTCAAATTTAGAAGCATCATCGTAACTAAACTCTGTAGGTAGGGGGCCTGAAAATTCAGAGGCTGGAACAGAAGAGTATCCATGCCAACCTTCGTCTGTAATGGCTTTGGTAACGAGTATGGCTTCGTTAGATCCCGGTTTTTGTTCTACAGTGAACCTCCATTTGGTATAGTCATTGGCTCCTTGAGCGAAAAGACCACCTATCATAAAGAGGAGGGTAAGTAAAGAAAGTAATTTCTTCATTTCTAGCGTTTGTTAATTATAGTTTAAGGGTTTATTTTACTGTTACTGTGAGTGTTTTTTCTGTAGGAGGAAGACACATTTCATCGTTACAAATCATGTACATCACAGTTATACTTACTGTGGTTTCACCTGTAACAACTACCTTGTTGGTGAAGTCAACACTTTTTTCAAAATAACTCATGTTGGCACCAAAGTTTTCGTCGAAACTTTCTTTCGGTTGCGGCTCTACAGTTACTTCTGAGAATTGAACAAGGTCATTTTCTTCAAATGTAATTTCAGTTGGGATAGGTCCCATATCATTGTTTAAGTTCTGGCTGTATAAGTGCCAACCTTCTGCGATGTCTGCATGTAAAACAAGGGTAGAATCCTCTGCATTGTAATTCGCCGTCCAGGTAACTTTATCCTGTCCAAAGGCTGTAATACTGCTCAAGATTAGAGCGCAAATAGAAAGTAGTTTTATCATAATTTTATAGTATTCTAGTCTGGGCAAACAAAGTTAGTTATTTAAGGCGGTTTCCCGGGGGTGATAGTCTTAGTATTCTTGGTTTTCTAAAATAAAAAAAGACAACCGAAGTTGTCTAATTTGTTGAGTTGTAAGAATTCATTATAAAAATCTTACTTCGTGTATACAGGAGATGGGTAACCAAATACCTCCTTTTAAGCAAATATACTTAGCTCCTGTTGCCCAAACGGTAGTTTCTACACGTTTCAATCCGCCTTCATCTTCAAAAATAATGGCACATTTTCCATGGTGTAAATTACCTAGAGTGGTGGCCTCCTTTAATTTTTCGTGAAGTTCTTTACTATAATTATGTTTGGCTACATGCTTAAAATGAAGTGTAGGAATAACTTCTTTTTCAACAAGCGTAGCTTGGGTTTCTAAGGTGTCTTGCATGCGTTTTAAGTTTTAATGGAAGAACAATTTAGCGAAATAATCTGATATTTTCAAATTAATTCAGAGGCTATAATTCACGTATTGTAAGCCGTAAAACTTTATTTGTCTTTTTAGAAATTTTAACGCGATTGGCAGGATTACCAAACTCCACAGCAATAATCTCTTCATTATCAGTTATAACCCTGGCAGTTTTCTTCTGCGCAGAACTTATCTTTAAATCCTTTAGGTATTTAGAGACACGCTTGCTTCCTTGAAGACCCAAGGGGGAATATCTGTCACCTTCTTTCCAAGGTCTTATAGATAATTCTCCTTTCACTTTATCTGCATCAATGTAAAAGTGCTTCCCGTCAAATTCAATTTCATCTTTTTGAACAAGTTTGCTCTCTAAAATGTAAGTTTTGCTTGTTGGGACTATTAAACTAAGTCCCTTTGTTTCTTTAACGAAACTTACGGCCTTGTAAGCCAAGGTGCTACCTATATTTCCTTTGATTAATTTTTCAATACTCAACAATTGATTTCGAGGAATGTCTAATTGAAATAACACCTCTTTTTGAAGAAGTACAGGAAGCGAATCCCAGAGCTTTGTGGTGAGGAAGTTTTGGGATTGAATGGTCTCTATGTGAACTTCTACAGCTTTTTGTATAGCTTTTTGTAGTGTTTGAAACGCATTTATTAAAGCGGCAGTTTCCATTTTTCCTTGTTGGAAAGACGTGCGCTGAACGAGGAAATGTCTGTAAAAATTACGTTTGTACTTTGTAGAGGCATTTGAGCTATCTTCCCTCCAAGTCAACTTGTTTTGATGTGCGTAAGTAATGATCCAAGCCCTGTCTTTTTCCAGTAAAGGTCGAATGAACTTACCTTGAACCTTAGGCATGGCACACAAACCTCTTATTCCACCTCCGCGTTCTAGTTGAATGAGAAAGGTTTCAATTTGGTCGTCGAAATGATGACCGAGAGCGATACAATTGTTGCCTTCTTTTATTACTTCGTGGAACCATTCATATCTCAAGTCGCGTGCTACAATTTGTGTGTTCCCTTTCCTTTTTTTAACCAATGTTGGGGTCTCAAAATGTTTAACACGAACCTCGACGTTTAGTTTTTTACCGAAATCTAGTACAAATTGTTCGTCGCCGTCAGACTCTTCTGCTCTCAAATGAAAATTGCAATGGAGTAGTCCTACCTGAAAACCCTGTGCATGTAACAAATGGGCGAGTACAATAGAATCCACTCCGCCACTACAAGCTACCCATATTTTGGTGTTTTTATTCATTCTCTGGTAAGCACACTTAGACCGAGTCTAATTTTATGATATTCTACTTCGCCGTTAAAGTATTCAAAGTAGGGTTTCAATTGAAGAGGTTCCTGAATTTCTTCAAAAGCCGTATTGATTTTTGCCAATTCTTCCTCAGAAATGTACGGACGGTAATCCATGTCGCTGTTGTCTTTGAGCATTTTTGCTACATGAGAATAAACCGTTGAAATGTTTAATTCTCGTTGCTCTGCAATCTCTTCTATGCTCAAGTTTTGTTGCATCATATCTGCCGTTACTTCGTAGGTAGATTTTTTAGCCTTGGGTTTGTTTTCTTCCTGAAATTTCTTGATTTCAGCGATGAATTCTGGTCCGTAATTTTCTGCTTTTTGCATACCCACACCAGAGATTGCCAACAAGTCATCTTTGGTTATTGGTTGTTCTGAAGCCATCTCCTTCAAGGTAGCATCATTGAAAACTATATAGGGAGGAACATTCTCTTCTACAGAGATTTTTCTTCTTAATAGGCGTAGAGCATTGAAGAGTACTTCGTTTTCTGTAAGCGCTTTAGGGGCTTTTTTCTTAGGTGTTTTAACGCTTTGTTCTAGACTTGGTTTTACCAAAGAAAAACTCTTTTTGCCTCCAAGTAATTCTTTACCAAAGTCGGTCACTTTAAGATGAAAATGGTCGTCATAAGCCACTTCGAATAGTCCTAAGTTAATACATTGCGTAATGTAATGGTTCCATTCATCAAAACTCAAATCTCTTCCTACGCCATAGGTTTTAATGGTGTTGAGTTGTTTGGCGTAAATCTCACTGGTTTTAGCCCCCCTTAAAACATCTATCAATAAGCGGTTATTTAGTTGTTCTTTACCACGAATTGCGGCACTCAAGGCCTTTTGGGCGATAACTACACCGTCAAAAGAAACTGGAGGATTTTCACAAACATCACAATTGTTGCAGTTCTCATCCAGTTGTTCAGAGAAATAGGCAAGTAATATTTTTCGTCGACAAGAAGTGGCCTGTGCAAACTCTTTCATACGGTTGAGTTTTTCGAGTAAGACTTCTTTTTGACTGCTTTCCTTGGCAAATTGAGCCAATAATACAACATCTCTCATGTTGTAAAACAATAAAGCTTCTGACGCCAAACCATCTCTTCCGGCTCTACCAATTTCCTGATAGTATCCTTCTATATTTTTAGGAAGGTTATTGTGAATAACCCATCGCACATTCGATTTATCGATTCCCATACCAAAGGCTATGGTTGCGCAAATGATGGGCGTTTCATCTTTTATAAATTCTTCCTGTACACGCGATCTTTCTTCAGGTGTTAAACCTGCATGATAATGATCAGCCGCAATGCCTCTGCTTTTTAATATTTCAGCCCACTCTTCGGTTTCCTTTCTACTTAAACAGTAAATAATTCCACTTTCATTCGGTCTATCGTGAATGAAACGTATGATTTTTTCAATCTTTTTCTTTTTTGGAACATTTCCTTCAACACTTAAATTGATGTTGGGTCTATCAAAAGAGGAAATAAAAACTTTAGGATCTTTTAAACCGAGATGATCTACAATGTCTTTACGCGTAATCTTATCCGCTGTGGCTGTTAGCGCTACAAAGGTTGCATTGGGTAAAGATGCTCTAAAGGAACTTAATTGTGTGTACTCTGGTCTAAAATCATGCCCCCACATAGAAACACAGTGTGCTTCATCTATGGCGACTAAGGAAATATTTAAATCGGTTAACCAGGTATGCATCACCCCAACCAAAGTTTCTGGAGAGATATAAATCAATTTAAGCTCACCGCTTTTACATGCATTGATGATTGCATTTCTTTCCATGTCATCCACCGTGCTGTTAAAGAAGGCAGCATTTACTCCATTTGCTCTCAAGGCCTCAACTTGATCTTTCATCAAAGAAATCAGAGGAGAGATAACCAAGGTGATTCCATCATTAAGCAGTGCTGGAATTTGAAAACACATGGATTTACCTCCACCCGTAGGCATTAACACCACGGTGTCTTGACCTGCTAAAATGGATTGAATAATTTCTGATTGTTGCGGACGAAAACTATCGTAACCGTATACAGATTTTAATACGTTGAGTGCGGATTGCATCATGATACAAAGGTATTAGGTTGAGTATTAAAGTTACAAGAATTTGCAAAGAAATTCAAATAAATTTTCGGGCAGAAAAAGGCATAAAAAAAGTCCTAAGTAGAACTTAGGACCGTATAAAATTAATTTTCTTCTTTCTTGAAAATAGTTGCATTTGCCTGGGCGCGGGGCATAATGAGAAGATCGTCTATATTTACGTGTCTCGGACGGTTACACACGAATTCAACGGCATCTGCTATGTCCTCGGCAAATAAAGGTGTATAGCCTTTGTAAACGTCTTTAGCCGTTTGCGCATCTCCTTTAAAGCGGACAAGGCTAAACTCTGTGTCTGCAGCTCCTGGAGCAATGTTACTCACAGCAATATTGTCTTTGAGTAAATCTATGCGCATGGCTCTACTTAAGGCATCAACCGCGTGCTTACTGGCGCAATAAACATTTCCTCCCGGGTAAACTTCTTTTCCGGCAATGCTTGCAATGTTTACAATTTGACCTCCACCGTTGTTTTGAAGTAAAGGTATTACTGCTTTACTCACGTATAAAAGTCCTTTTACATTGGTGTCCATCATTGCATCCCAATCTTCAGTAACTCCTGCGTCTATGGTAGATCTACCTAAGGCTAAGCCAGCATTATTTACAAGTATCGATAAAGAGTTTGCTAAGTCTGCAGGAATTTGATTCACGGCTTGTTTTACAGCTTCGTTATTTCTTACATCAAAGTGTAAAAAGTGAATTTTACCTTCACCCAATTCTGTTAAAATACTTTCAATTTCTGCAAACCTCTCTTTTCTTCTACCAGTTAAAATAAGGTTGTATCCTTGAGCATAGAATTTTTTAGCGATGGCCAAACCAAAGCCAGAAGTAGCTCCTGTAATTAGTATAGTTTTCACGTTTTTTGTTTTGTATTAAAGCCTAAAATTATCATTATACCTAGCGCCAATAACGCAGGGATTTTGTATCTGACTATTGCTCCTGTAACCGGTGTAGTATAACCTATGATTAACATAAGCATTAGTAAGAATAAAGCGAAGGTAATTATTATTGGAAGGTTGGGATTGTTTTTGAAATTGGCTTTGTAAAAGAAATACAAAGTCAAGACCAAAAGTAGTAGGTTTTCAATTTTAGCGAGAGTCATCAACCATGTGCCGCTGTCTGACCAAAAAGGTCGAAAGAAACTGTTACCCATGGCTTCCGGAATGGAGAAAAGAAGTTTCTTCCAGCTATAGTTTAAGCGTGTGATCTCAAAGTGAGATGCAGAACCTTTTCTTTGGTAAATTACAGTGTAAGGCACTTTGCTGGGTTGTACTGTATGAGGTACAAAGGTGTAGCGTACATTATTGGTTACATAGAAACCCTCTGTTTCCTTGTCCACGTATGCCTTGTTGTGCTCAACCCTTAATCCTTCCACATCTTTGGTAGTGAAAAAAAGAATACTGTCGTTACGCGCAATATGTAAGCCCCCGGCACCCACATTTATAAAATTGGTTTGTTGTCGTGTTAGTTTATTGATGACGGAAGAATGAATATTTGGGATGGCTAAAACCAGTAGAAGAAAGGAGAAGTATACTCCCAATTTAATGCGGGTTTTAAAACCTTTGAGGAATAAATGGATGAGGTAAAAGAGGAGGGCTACGGCAAATATTACTACAACGTAGGGTTTGAATAAAAGCGAGAAAAGTATTCCTGTAATTATTGAAAATAATCTCAGCGGCCATTTGATGCTGTTGTTGAATATTCCGTAGCACAAAAGCGCTAAACCAAAAAGCATGAAGGGTTCTTTCAAAAAAGAACTACTCCAGAAGAGTAAACTTGGTAAAAGAAAAAGTAGGAGGAAGAGGGTCTTTTTTGGTAAGCTACTTCTTAGTTTCACCCATTGATAAGTAATGAAAATAGCGGCAAAGGAAAAAAAGGATCCTACTAGAACGTGAGTGAAATCCCATCCTTTTGATAGGAAGTAAACGATGGAGTTGAGTCGAATTACATTTTGGGAATCATTAAAAAAGGGTTTACCGTAGGCAGACCAGTGGTTGGTTTCACCGAGGTGTTTGAGTATGAAATCAGTATTGGGTTCACAACCAAAAAGAAAAGTGAAGTAGTCCCTAGGGGATTGATGGAAAACATCATGAAGGATTTTACTTTCTCTTAAAAATTCTCCTGCGTCGTGGGTAAGAAGTCCACCACCATAGATATAGGTGTAAACGTAAAGGAAAAAACTTGCAACCAATAATTTTACAACAAAGAGTAGCGGTAAAAAATACCCAGGAAATTCTCCCATTTTCTTCCCTTTTCTGTAAAGTGTGAAAAGTAGGAGGACAAGGAGTAAAGATGTAAGTACGTATGGTGCCATTTCTGCATTTAAAAGTACTTTTTCTTAGGGAATTCTATACGATTAATCATAAAAAAGCCCCGATACTTGTGTATCGAGGCAATAGTAAAAATAATGAACAAACTTAAACCGCTACTTTCGTTCTTTCTTTGTAGTTGGCGTTGAAAGTTGTTTTGCTTTCGCTATAGATATACATAGCCTTAATTGGACTTTTTAAATTATAGCCTAACCTCATGCTAGATCCATACGCTCCCGCACTGTGTACACGAACGATGTCTCCACGGTTCAATTCTGGTAGGTAGTAATTTTTCCCAAAAACATCTGTGCTTTCACAAGATGGTCCTGCTATGGTTTGTGGAATGAGCGTTAACGAATCTATAACCGTAGTTATTTTATGTCTCGCTCCATAGAGCATAGGACGAAGTAAATCTGTCATTCCTATGTCTAAGATTGCTGTAGGACAAGTTTCTCTGTGCTTTACATACTGCACTTGACCTACCAACATTCCACATTGTCCAACGATACTTCTTCCTGGTTCTAAACGAATCACAGGGTAAGTTCTTTTGGGAAGGTTTTTTCTAATCGCACTCATCCATCCTTCGAAGTCGGCGATGTTATTTTTAATAGGGTCTTCGTAGTCTATTCCTAAACCACCACCCATGTTTAAGTATTCTGTTTTGAAATCTAGTGGCGTACTTAACAACAATTCAGCTATACGAGAAGATAAGTTTTCGAAGTAAGTCATGTCCAAAATCTGAGAACCAATATGGAAGTGGAAACCAACGATGTTTTTGTGAATAGAGATGAGTTCCATTGCATCTTCCCACGGCATCCCAAACTTGTGGTGTTTTTTACCTGTAGATATTCTGCTGTGTGTACCCGCTTCTAAATCTGGATTAATACGCAAAGCAACTTTTGTTGTAGAATTATTGCTTTCCAAAAATTCTTGGATGATGTCAAACTCCTCTACAGACTCACAGTGAATAACTGCAATGTTTTGAGCTGTAGCGTAGTCAATCTCACGAATCGTTTTTCCTGATCCAGCGAAAACAATTCTCTCTGCTGGGAAACCAATTTGTAAAGCTCTTTCAATCTCTTCCATAGATACACAGTCTGCTCCTAAGCCCATCTGTTGTATCTCTTTTAAAATAACAGCCTCATTGTTTGCTTTAACTGCATAGTACAATTCAGTAGCATGAACTTCAGCTGCAGCCTTCGCCTTCTTCAATGTCTTTCTTAATAAAGAAATATCATATCTGTAATGCGGCTCTTGGTATGTTCCTGATTGTTTCATGTCTTTTTCTATTATTTTTAGGCAAATATAAAGCGGTTTTTAATATAAATAACATAAAGTTTAAATTTTAACACATTGTGAAAAGGAAGTTGAAAGCTTTTATGAAATAGTGTGGTACTTTGTGTTTTAGGAGAGGTTTAGGATGAAAAAGATAGGACTGATGTCGGATACACATGGATGGATAGATCCTAAAGTGTACCAGCATTTTAAAGAAGTTGATGAAGTGTGGCATGCCGGTGATATAGGTGATGTTCAGCTAATCGATGACCTTCGCGCTTTTAAACCTACGCGTTTTGTATATGGAAATATTGATGATCATAAGATAAGGTTAGAGGCTCCAGAATTCAATCGTTTTAAAGTGGAGGGAGTAGAGGTGCTGATGACGCACATTGCAGGTAAACCCATGAAATATTCCAAACCTTTGTATGATGAATTGGAAAAAAATGGAGCGCCCAAGATCTTAGTTTGTGGTCACAGTCATATATTGTTAGTAAAAATGGATGCGTGTTATAAGATGTTGTGGTTAAATCCAGGAGCTTGCGGCTATAAAGGTTTTCATAAGGTGAGGACTTTGTTGCGTTTTGAAATTGACGGTGAAAATATCCAAAACATGGAAGTTATTGAATTAGGGGATAGAAATCGTTAGGTCCTACAATTTTTAAATTAGAATTACGTTCTTCAAGAAGATTATGAAAAAGATTTTTGCTTTAACCACTATACTATTTGCTGCTAGTACATTGTTTGCCCAAACGGGAGGAGAACACGTGTATAGTTTTTTAAACTTAGGGTATAACGCCCGAGCGAATGCGCTAGGGAATGATTTCATCGCTGTTCAAGATGAGGACATCAATCTAGGCGTAATCAATCCTTCTTTATTAAACAAAGGTATGCACCATCAATTAGGGTTTAACCATGGTTTTTTAGCCGGTGGGATTAATTATGGAATGGTAAGTTTTGGGCAAAGTTTAAAAGATGATTTAACCCTGTCTACTCACTTGCGCTATGTTTCTTACGTTGAAATGTCTAGAAGAGACGAGTTCGGAATAGAACAAGGAACTTTTTCTGCCAATGATTTTGCTTTGGGAGCTGGTTTGGCAAGGGTGTTAAATCCTAGAATCTCTGTTGGAGCAAACTTTAATATGATTTATTCTCAACTGGATACTTATTCGTCTTTCGGTTTAGGGATAGATTTAGGAGCGAATTATAAAATAGGTACGGAAGACAGAACTATGTTAACTGTGTTGGTAAAAAATGCAGGTGCTCAACTTAAATCCTATACAAGTAAAAATAGAGAAGCCCTTCGTACCGATGCACAAGTCGCTATTTCACACAAATTGGCCCACGCACCTTTTAGGTTCTCTTTGGTTGCTCATGATCTAAACCGTTGGGATTTGTCTTATTTTGATCCGAGTCAGGCAGAGTCCATAGACGCTATTAGCGGGGATACACTGGTTGATACAGGAGCTAACTTTTTAGGAAAGCTTTCGCATCACTTTACCTTTCAGCTGGAAGCTTTGTTTGGTGACCATGTACATGTACGCGCGGCATTTGATGTACATAGAAGATATATTATGGCGGTGGAAACACGACCAGGTTTAGCTGGTTTTAGTTTTGGAGCAGGATTCTACTTCAAGCGATTTTCGCTAGATTACGGATTGAATATTTATTCGCAGGCAGGTTACAGCAACATGTTTACACTAACCACCAATCTGGATAGGTGGAAAAAATAAAGGTGCTTAATCAAGCACCTCTAGTTTTGCAAATTTTAATATCAATGTTTTGTTTCCTACTCTAGGGAAGAAGACAGTAGCTTTTTGGTTTGGTGCAGTACCTTCTAATGCGGTAACTCTACCTTTTCCAAACCTATCGTGCATTACGTTGAATCCTACTTTTAAGTCTGTTGTAGTTCCTCCACTTTTCGAAGGGGTAGAGCTTATGTCGTTCACATTTACTTTTTTCAACCTTCGCTGACTCAATCCTGATAAACCTCCAGTTGCAGCAGGGTTACTGAACTTACTATCCAATCCTCTTCTTGCGTTCAATGATCTTCCCGAAGTTCCTTTGTCCGAATAGGTCGATTCAAAGTTTAAGAATTGTTCGTCTATCTCATCAATAAATCTACTCGATTCTGAAGTGATTAACTGACCAAATCTAAACCTACTCTGTACATAACTCAAGGTACAGTTCTTTTCTGCTCGCGTAATGGCTACGTAGAACAATCTTCTTTCTTCTTCCAACTCTGTTCTTGAGTTAATAGAGAGTTGAGAAGGGAAGAGGTTTTCTTCTAAACCTACTACATACACGTGTGGAAATTCCAATCCCTTTGAAGCGTGTATGGTCATTAAAGTAACCTTGTTTTTGTCGTCTTCTGATTCGTCATCAGCGTCTGTCATCAAAGCTACATCTATCAAGAAGTCACTTAAAGAATTGTTTTCACTGTTCTTGTTGGCAATAGAGAATTCTTTTACCCCGGCCAAAAGTTCTTGTATGTTCTCGTAACGAGTAACACCCTCTGGCGTCTTGTCCTCGTGTAAAGTCTTCAATAAACCAGTTGTGGTAGCTATACGTTGTGCTAAATCAAAAGCAGGTACTCTATCCAAATCTGCTGTAAAGCTTTGCATCATTCTAACGAAATCAGAAATCTTCTTTTGTGCAGAGGCATTAACATTACATGGGTAACGGTTAAAATCACTCATAACCTCCCATAGACTCACATCATACTGCTGCGCTGCAATAATAATGTGTTCCATCGTCGTGTTTCCTATACCTCTTTTCGGATAGTTAATCACACGTTTTAATGCTTCTTCATCATTCGAGTTGGCACTTAACCTAAAGTAGGCAATCAAATCCTTTATCTCTTTACGTTGGTAGAAAGATAGACCACCGTAAATCTTGTAGGGCATGTTTAACTTACGCAAGCTTTCCTCGAATGATCTCGATTGTGCGTTGGTTCTGTATAAAATGGCAAAGTCAGAATATTGTAAACCTTGACCCTGTTTAATTTCATAGATAGAGTTGGTAATTACCTTACCTTCCTCGTTATCGGTCAAACAACGAATTACTCGTATTTTATCTCCCTGATTGTTATCTGTCCAAACGTTCTTCTTTATTTGGTCTTGGTTTTTTTCTATCACACTGTTGGCTGCATCTACTATGGTTTTGGTAGACCTGTAGTTCTGCTCCAATTTGTATAATGTGAAATCAGGGTAATCTCTTTTGAAGTTTAAGATGTTTTGGATATTCGCTCCACGGAAAGAGTAGATGGATTGGGCATCATCACCTACAACACATATATTTTCATACACCGCTGCTAATTTCTTAACAATAAGATACTGACTGTAATTGGTATCCTGGTACTCATCTACCAAGATGTATCTGAACTTTTGTTGGTAATGATGTAGAACTTCAGGGAAGTCTCTCAACAATACATTGGTTTGGTACAACAAATCATCAAAATCCATCGCTCCTGCTTTGAAACATCTATCCATGTACATTTTATAGATTTGATAGATAAGTGGTCGTTTCGACATTCTATCTTCTCCAACGATTTCTGCATTGTTGGCATATTCTTCTGGAGATATCAAGTTGTTTTTTGCACTTGAAATTCTTCCGTGTACAGAGTTCGGTTTGTAATCCTTGTCGTCTAACTTCAATTCTTTGATGACAGATTTAATCAAACTTCTTGAATCTTGCGTATCGTAAATCGTGAAGTTAGAAGGATAACCTAACTTTTCAGCATTGTATCTAAGGAGTTTGGCGAACACCGAGTGGAAAGTACCCATGGCCAAATTTTTAGCCTCTTGATCTCCCACAATTTGAGAGATTCTTTCCTTCATTTCACGTGCTGCCTTATTGGTAAAGGTAAGTGCCAAGATGTTAAAGGAATCAATTCCTCTGTTCATCATGTGCGCTATTCTATAGGTTAATACTCTGGTTTTTCCAGATCCCGCACCCGCAATGACCATTATAGGTCCATCAATATGTTCAACGGCTACGCGCTGACTCTTATTTAATCCCTCCAAATAATCCATAAAAACAAAAATAGAAACTTCTCTAGAGTATCCCTCAGATTTGAAAAAATCTTCATAAGAACTCTTTAGATGTTGGTTAAAAGTTGACGTATTTCTCTTTTTTAAGTTACGTCAAAATTCTGGAAGGATGGTCTTCTGAAGCAAAGAAATTTAATAAGGGCATTAACCCCATAAGATTTTTATTCTATTCCAGCTAGGGCAGAAGAAGCGTGTACAATCTCATCTAAAATCATTAAAGAAGCCAAGGCCAATTGAGAATAGTTTTGTGAACTGTTTTTGAAATGCGCGGCTGAATTCACCCACATGTCTTGTATAACATTCATTCCTCCGTATTCAGGATTGATAACGTTAACAACAGCTTCTACATTTCCAGCTCCTGCATGGTAGATGTGCAAAACAAAAAGTCTAAACCATAAATCATTTTCATTGTAGGTTAAATCGTGCTCGTCTAAAATTCTTCTCGCATGTGGAATACAAGTGTTGGACAATAAACTTGCTGCTGCTTGAGCAGATTTCGTGAAATCTTTGCGTTCGTCTACATATTTGTCTACTCTTAAACCATGAGAACGGGCTACACCCTTCATTAACTGAAATGCACCGTAAGCTCCTACATTAGATTTGGCTAATTTACCTGGACTCTCAATTAAAAGTATAGCTTGGGCGTACCAAGGATCTACACCTTCCTGATGAAAAACTTCTACCCCTTTTGCTAAACTCGGAATTACTTTTTCAAACTGATAGAAATCGTTTTTTCCTGTGGTCATGTAAATTTTATCTTCAGCACTTAATCCATGAGCAGTGCGAATAGAATCTCTTATGGCATCTTTTCTTTCTTCTGAATTCTTGTCCCAATCCTTAATGGCCATTTTTTGAACAATAGTTCTTGTAGCTGCAATATTGATTACGCATGAGTCGGGCGACAAACGCATGATGGTCTTCCAAAAATTAGGATGCGCCAATTCATCCCAACATTCCTCAAATATCTGATGTGTAGAGAGGATGGTTAACTCATTGGTATCAAACGCCGGTTGAAAACTTCGAAACTCTTCCTTCCAATGGTGTTGAGCCGTTGTGTCTGGTTCTATGGCAAACAATAGAAAAGGAAAAAGGGCGAGTATAGTGAATAAAGTTTTCATGCGTTTACTTTTGGTTTCAACGTAAATCTAGCAAATAAAGTATGTGTGAAAAAGAGGTTAACGCATTATTAACAAAAAGCGCTTTGTTGAAAAGTAGCTTAAGGTTTTAGTTGAAATTCAGTCTTTCAAAATCTAATGGTCTAAAAGTCTAATCTTCTAAAAGTCTAATAATCTCAAAGACTCAATTATCTTTGAAAGCTGTGGAGAGAAGAAAGTTTATACAATTGACAGGACTCGGAAGTATCCCTTTGTTTTTTGGCGCATGTAGTTTGCCGGAAATTGAAGAGGGGTACGATGTTGCTATAGATAGTAATCGTTTGCGTGGACATGTTTTGCGTGAACAATTGAGTAAACCTGTTTCTCGAACTTTTGAAAACGACCTCTTGGTAATCGGTGGAGGAGTGGCCGGAGTGGCTGCTTATGTTACGGCCCAGCAAGAAGGAAGGAATGTTGCCCTGCTCGAAACCAATTCTTATTTAGGAGGAAGTGCCGGAGGAGGTAATTTTAAATCTGCCCGTTTTGCCAAAGGTGCCCACTACGATTTAATTTATCCTTCTTATTACGGAAAGGATGCATTGGGTCTTTTGCAAAAGGCTCAGGTCATAACGCAAAATGAGTTTACCAAGGAATATCATTTTATAGATACCCAATATCTCATTGATCCCAAAAAGGAAAGTACCTGTATGCGTTTTGGAGAACGTGTGCATGAACCTTTGTCGGACTTTGAAGATTTGCCCGTCTTTGAAAAACTCTTACAACCCTACTTGGGCAAGATGCCTATGCCCACCCGACTCATTCCACAAGAGCTCCATGAACTAAACAAAATCGATTTCCATACTTGGTTAATGCAGCAACATTCTTTTTCCGATGAATTTATTAGAGCTGTAGATTATCAAATGTTAGATGATTGGGGAGGGACTTCAAAAGAAGTGTCGGCAATTGCAGGTATACATTACTACATGTGTAGAGATTATAGCAAATCTCCGGAATTACTTTCTCCACCAGAAGGCAATCTATACTTTGTAGAAAAGCTTTTAGGTTTGAGTGATTACCAAAACATTCACCTTAATACTTTGGCCGCACATATCCAAGAAACAGAAAATGGTTTTGATGTGAAGGCCTATAACTTTGAAAAAGACCAAGTAGAAAAGTTTAGGGCAAAGCAAATTGTTTATGCCGGACAAAAACACAGTTTGCAATATGTCTTTCCTAAAGCGCACCGACCAGAACTCATGGCTGAAGCTAGTGCTTGGATAAGTATCAATTTTGTATATACTCGTCCAAAAGAAAAAGTGGAGCACGTCTTTTGGCAAAACGACTTCATAGGAGAAAATAAAAACTTCATGGGCTTCTCTGATTCTCGCGCCCAATTCGATTACATAGAAAAGTACGATGTACTAACGGCTTATTATTGTTTTGCACCGGAGGAAAGAGAAAAGTTAATTGCCTTTGAAAAAGACCCGAGTGGAATTATAGAACAAACCATAGTCTACCTCAAAGAAAGTCTGGGAGGAAATTATCCCGAGAAACTAAAGTATGCGAATGTTAACATACTCGGTCATGCGATGCCTTTGCCCAAACCAGGATATTTGTTAAACGATTGGAACCAAAACAGACCCATACAAAACTTTACCTACGCAGGTGTTGATACCGGTAATTTACCCTTGTTTTTTGAAGCGCTGGATTCTGGAATACAGGCGGTGAAAGGATTGGCTGATTGAAACTATAGGTGAGTTTTATTTGGAAATAATATATTTATAGACTCAATGAAGTTTTATAAATGCAAAAAATACTATTCTTAATCGCCTCCTTCATATTCCTCGTTTCACTTAACTCAATTGTTTTGGGTCAAGAGTATTATGATGCTTTTGGGTTTAAAGTTTCTCCAGATCTGGAGATGGAACAAACCCCATCATTTTATTTCCAGGTTGAAGATACTCCGCGTGGAGAATATGTTTCTAGTAAACCTGTTTTTAGTAAGGATTTGGATAGTATACTTATTGAACAATTGTATAGGTTAACACAGTTAAAGTTCACGAGTAAGGATTATAAATTGTCAAGTGAAGAGTATAATTCGTATTTGTACGAGTTGTATCGAGAAAGATTGGACAGTATATATGTATTATACAAGCCTATAAATGATTTTCAGTTGAAGTTGAGTTTAGAAATTATGCTGCAAACCAATGTAGCTATTGAGGTTTATAATTACCTCAATTATCATGTGTTATATACCAGAGGTGAATTTGAGCTTCTTCCAGATACGGTTATAGGTAAGAACCTTGAGAAGTGGTTAGGTTTTAGTTCTAAGCTTGTATTTATGAATCCACAATATTCTAGGTTGCTCAGTAAAAAAGTAGAGTATAATGCGAATTATTATTATCAGAACCTAAGGGAAGATGAAAAGAGTGTTGAAAAATTTGAAGAATATAAATTGAACTTCATTGATAGTGTTTTTAATGATGTTGATAGAATGATCGCTATGTATAACCATTTAAAAAATCAGAGGATGAATTACACCACTGATTTTTCAACTTCCTATAGCCGTATTGAGAAGTTTTGTGCCGGAATTAACATGGGTAATTCTAATTTTTTCGATATCTATTTAAAGAGATGGTTTGAAAAATTTGAAAAAATAAAACCAGGTTCCAACGCTCCTAATTTTACACTGTTGAACCAGTTGGGTGATAGTGTTT
The DNA here is from genome assembly GCF_900116425.1 of Lishizhenia tianjinensis. Lineage (GTDB taxonomy): Bacteria > Bacteroidota > Bacteroidia > Flavobacteriales_D > Crocinitomicaceae > Lishizhenia > Lishizhenia tianjinensis. Next base: position 672,453 of record NZ_FPAS01000002.1, read on the forward strand.
CCTTGGATGATTATAAAGGTAAGCTTGTCGCAATTACATTTTGGGGCACATGGTGCGGACCATGTTTGGAGTCTGTTCCTAAATATGAAAAGACTTTCGAGAAGTTCTCAAAGGATTCTATCGTGTTTTTAAACATAGCATTAGAATCAGATTCAACAAAGTTAGAGAGGTGGAAGAAAACAATAGAAGAAATGGGTTACAGAGGTGATCATCTAATCGCTTTTAAACAATTCAATAATCCAGAGTTGTTATTCTATTTATTAATCGCAGCTCCTAGTTATACTGTAATAGGAAGAGATGGACAGATCTTGGAACCACGTTTTATACCTTTTTATGATGAAAGAGCAATAAAGCGATTAAAGGAGTTACTTGAACAGTAGAATAAAAGTCTACTCATAAACCACATGTCCGTTTTGTATTCTCCCAACCCATTTCAAAACCAATTCCAATTGGCCATCTGGGGTAAGATTTGAATTATCTAAAACAATGGCGTCGTCGGTTTGTATTAAGGGACTCTCTTTTCTCGAGGTATCTAACTCATCTCTTTCTTTCAAGTTGGCAGCTACATCTTCCAAGTTCACATCTTCGCCTTTTGCTTGCAATTCCTTAAAGCGTCTATCGGCTCTAATTTCAGGTGCAGCCGTTACAAACAATTTCAATTCAGCATTGGGGAATACCACAGAACCTATATCTCTACCGTCCATTACAACACCGCCCGTTTCACCCATCTTGCGTTGCTTGTCGACCAAGAAAGATCTTACCTCGCTAATCTTGGCCACTTGAGAAACCACTTGAGAAACTTCCAGCGTTCTAATTTTGTGTTCTACGTTTTTACCGTTCAATAACAATTCAGGTCGTTGTTCTTTTTCATTGAACTCAAAACTCAAATCAATTTCAGGTAAACGAGAAATCAAAACGTTTTCGGCAATTTGTCCATCCAAGATCAATTCATTTTCGATGGCATATAAACTCACTCCTCTATACATGGCGCCCGTGTCTACAAAAATGTAGTTCAATTCTTTTGCCAATGCTTTTGCCAAAGTGCTTTTTCCACAAGAAGAATATCCGTCTATTGCTATCGTAAGTTTTTTCATGTTTGTAATCTTAGATGTATTCTGCGAAGATAATCTTGTTTTAAGAAGTAATTTAATCCACTGTGGTATTTTTTATTGATTTAATGGATAGTCCTTGCTAAAGCCTAATTAAGTTCAAGTGCAAATGAATCCATCGGTTTTGAAAAAAAATATAATTTTAGGGTGTGGTTTAAATTTTAGATGAACTGCACTTAACTTAATTAACTTAAATTATAATTCTATGAAAAGAATTTTTTTCGCAGCGCTTGCGCTTACTTTAGTGTTTATGGCATGTAAAAAAGAGGAAGTCGAGCCAACAACAAACACGACAACAAACAACAATGGAAATGGCAATACAAATCAGCCTACTCAGCCAACAGAAGAGTTTTATGCAAAAGTAGATGGTGTAGAGTTTGTTGAAACGGATGTAGAGGTAACGTATAATTCTGGTACGTTGACCATTAAGGCTTCAGGACCGAACAATACACGAATATTATTAAACGTACCGAAGCAAAAAGCAGTGGGGACATACAGTTTTTCAAATCCGTTTGTTGGGGATCTAGGTGGTTATTATAACGACGGGGATAGTCCATATGCTTGTCCAACTGGAACAGGAACTTTGAATATTACATATAACTCTCCTTCTACTTTTAGCGACGAAGGTGAAATTAGAGGTTTTTTCAGTTTTGATGCCGAAGAATATGAGTTTAGTACAGGAAATGATTCCTACAGTATAACTGAGGGAGAGTTTAGCGTTACTTATCAATAAGATAAATTTCAATAAAAAATGAAAATGGGGTTCATGTAACATGAGCTCCATTTTTCTTTTCCCTAATCTTACTTATCGTTTAATTTTAATAGGTCAAAGTTTTAGTGATCTAAAGGTCTAAAAATCTAACTGTCTAAAAGTCTCAGTTTATTTTTTAGGCTGTTTTAACAGGCTAACGCTGCTACGCTTGGTTTCCTTTAGGGTGCAACTAAATCTCCATCAGGCTTCTTAAGTCGCCTGTGTCAATTAAGTTTTACACCTAAAGTCTCCTGCGGGGTATACGCTCATATCCCTAACAGAATTACAGTTTTGAGTGTGAATATGGAGTGTAGAGGTTGAAAAAGACTAGTGTGTAGCTTGTCTAAGTGTCTAAAAGTAGAGTCATCTAAAAGTCTAACTGTCTAAAGGTCTAAAAATCTTCGAATCTAAATGTCTAAAAATCTAACCGTCTAAAAGTCTAATTCCCTATTTTTGCCTCAAATTAATACAGGTATATGATTCCATTTTCTCCGCCAAGGATAGACCAAGCAGTTGTAGATGAAGTAAGCAAAGCTTTATTGAGTGGTTGGATTACTACAGGTCCGCGTACCAAAAAGTTTGAACAAGAGATTACAGACTATACGGGTGCACAGAAAACATTATGTGTAAGTTCTTGGACAAACGGAATGGAGGTAGTGCTCCGTTGGTGGGGCATAGGTCCAGGTGATGAGGTAATCATTCCTGCATATACTTACTGTGCATCAGCAAACATTATCGTGCATACGGGTGCAACTCCTGTAATGGTTGATTTGAATAAAGAAGATTTCAATGCAAGTGTTGAGGCCATTAAAGCGGCTATTACTCCAAATACGAAAGCGATAATGGGTGTAGATATTAGCGGTTTCCCGGTCGACTTCGATGAAATCTACGATGTAGTAAACAGTGATGCTGCAAAAGCACAGTTCAAGCCTTCGAATGATTTGCAAAAACAGTTGGGGAGAATTTTGGTGTTGTCTGATGCTGCCCATTCATTCGGTGCTGAATACAAAGGTAAGCGCATTGGTTCGTGTGCAGATATCACAGCTTTCTCTTTTCATGCGGTTAAAAACCTGACTACTGCTGAAGGTGGTGCGGTTTGTTTTAATATGCCGGCGGGTTTCGATCATGAAGATATCTACAAGCAATTCAATGCTCTTATTCTCCATGGTCAATCTAAAGATGCTTTGGCTAAAACCCAAAAGGGAAACTGGCGTTATGATGTAGAAGAACCAGGTTTCAAATGTAACATGACAGATTTGCAAGCTGCTATAGGATTGGTAGAGCTTTCGCGTTATGAAGAAAATTTAGCAAGGAGAAAAGAAATCTTCGCGGCTTATACTTCAGCTTTCGAAAAAGAAGAATGGGCCATTATCCCTCCTTACAAGACAGTAGATAAAACAAGTAGTTATCATTTATACTTATTGCGTATTGCTGGTGTAACAGAAGCGCAGCGCGATGCCATCATACAAGAAATCTTTGAACAAGATGTATCTGTAAATGTTCACTTCCAACCTTTGCCTTTATTAACAGCCTACAAAAAGCGTGGATACAAAATGGAAGATTACCCAGAGGCATGGAATAAATACGCCAATGAGATTAGTTTACCCGTGTACTTCGATTTAAATGATGAACAAGTACAAACGGTAATCGCTGCAGTTAAACATGCGGTTCAAAAAGTGATAGGGTAATGAAAAGATTGTTCGATGTAGTAGTTTCTATTGTGATACTTCTAATCATTCTTCCTTTTGGTATCGTCTTGGGAATATGGATAGCTTTGGAAAGTGCAGGGGGTGTGTTTTACAAACAAGAACGCATCGGTAAAAACGGCGTGCCTTTTTATTTGTTCAAATTCCGTTCTATGCGTAAGGATGCCGATAAGCAAGGTCGACTTACCATAGGAATGAAAGACAATCGTATTACAAAGTCAGGTCAGTTCATACGTAAATACAAGTTAGATGAGTTTCCTCAATTTATCAATGTGTTAAAAGGGGAAATGAGTATAGTTGGTCCACGTCCCGAGGTGAAAGAGTATGTCGATCTATATACACCTGAACAAGCGAAAGTTCTAGACGTAAAACCAGGAATTACAGATTACGCCTCTTTGGAGTATTTCGACGAGAATAGAATATTGGGTGAAAGTGATGATCCTCAAAAGACCTATATAGAAGAGGTAATGCCCGCTAAACTTAAATTAAACATGAAGTATATCGCATCGCCCACCCTTGGGACAGATATTAAAATCATGTGGTTGACATTTAAGAAGATTGTTTCATAATTCACAATAATGAAAGTTTCTGTTATTATCTTTGCGGCATGACAGAGCTTATCACAAAGATATTTTTCCTTATTGCAGTATTAGATCCTTTTGGTTCGGTTCCCGTTTACTTGGAGGCTACAAAAAATTTCAACGAAAAACTAAAACGTATTATAGCTGTGAGAGCATCACTTATAGCTTTAGGTGTGCTTTTGTTTTTCATTGTGGTTGGTCAGCTCATTTTAGAAGCTATGGAGATATCTCTGGATGCTTTTCAAATTTCTGGAGGAGTCATACTGTTTCTTTTTGCCTTAACCATGATTTTTGGAGAAGGTAAGCCCGAGTCGGAAAAGCATCTCATCAAAGATTATAAGCATGTAACTATTTTTCCGGTAGCTATACCTTCTATCGCATCTCCAGGTGCAATTATGGCCGTAGTGCTAATGACAGATAATCATCTTTATTCTATAGAGCAGCAAGCAATCACAACTTTGTTGGTTGTGTTAGTTGTAGGATTGACGCTTGTAATACTATTGGCGGCAAATTGGGTTCAAAAGAGGATAGGTGAGTATGGAATTACGGTAATTAGTAAAATTATGGGACTCATTTTAGCCTCTTATGCGGTGCAAAGTGTGTTGAGTGGTTTGAAAGGTTTTATCGGAAATTTATAAGAATTTTATTTAAGCTCAATTTTGAGCCATTCAACCGGTTAGATTTAACTCCTTGAAAAACAATAAGAAAAGTCAAAAATCAATCAAAGGGCTTGTTTTACTCAGGTTTTTCTAAAATCACTGGAAAGAAGGAGTTGGAATTTTCTTCTTCAAAATCCAAAAATGCTATTCACACATGTTGATAACTTTGAACAGCACTGTGTTAAAAATCAGCAACTTTATTCAATTCGGTATTGGTTTATAAATTAAATTGTGTACATTTGCACCCCCCAAAGTGTGTTTGGGGGAGTAATTTTTTGTAAATAATAAATAGAAATATGCCAACTATTCAACAGTTAGTTCGCAAGGGTAGAACAGCGCCGGTAAAGAAGAGCAAGTCAGCAGCACTTGATTCTTGTCCGCAGCGTAAAGGGGTATGTGTAAGGGTTTACACCACTACTCCTAAGAAGCCGAACTCGGCAATGCGTAAAGTAGCCAGAGTACGTTTAACAAACGGTAAGGAAGTAAATGCTTACATCGGTGGAGAAGGTCATAACTTACAAGAACACTCGATGGTGTTAGTACGTGGAGGAAGAGTAAAAGATCTTCCTGGGGTACGTTACCACATCGTTCGTGGAGCAGAGGATACTGCTGGAGTTGAGGGTAGAACTCAACGTCGTTCTAAGTATGGAGCAAAAAGACCTAAGAAATAATTTTAAAGCTTTTTAGAGATGAGAAGAAGAAAGGCCAAAAAGATTCAGATACTTCCGGATCCTAAGTTTAACGAAGTAGTAGTAACTAAGTTCGTTAACAACTTGATGTTGGATGGGAAGAAGAACCTTGCGTTTAAGATATTTTACGAAGCTATTGAGATCGTAAATACAAAAGTTGAAGAAGAAGAAGGATTAGAGATTTGGAAGAAAGCTCTTCACAATGTAACTCCTTCAGTAGAAGTTAGAAGCCGTCGTGTTGGTGGTGCTACTTTCCAAATTCCTACTCCGGTACGTGAAGGAAGAAAGCAGTCATTAGCAATGAAATGGTTGATCGGATACGCAAGAAAGCGTAACGAGAAATCAATGGCGCAAAGATTAGCTAACGAAATTATTGCTGCATCGAAAGAAGAAGGTGCTGCTTACAAAAAGAAAGAAGATACATTAAGAATGGCTGAGGCAAACAAAGCGTTCTCTCACTTCAGATTCTAAAAATAAAGTCATGGCAAAAAGAGATCTTACATACACGCGTAATATCGGGATTATGGCCCACGTAGATGCTGGTAAAACAACAACTACTGAGCGTATCTTGTATTACACAGGTATTAGTCACAAAATTGGAGAAGTACACGATGGTGCTGCAACAATGGACTGGATGGAGCAAGAGCAGGAAAGAGGTATTACTATTACTTCTGCTGCAACTACTTGTTTCTGGAAATACCCAACAGTTCAAGGGCAAGCAGTAGACGGTACTAAAGATTACAGAGTAAATATTATTGACACTCCAGGTCACGTTGACTTTACAGTTGAGGTGGAGCGTTCGTTAAGAGTTTTAGATGGTGCTGTAGCATTAATTTGTGCTGCATCAGGAGTTGAGCCTCAGTCTGAAACAGTTTGGAGACAAGCAGATAAGTACAAGGTTCCAAGACTTTGTTTCGTAAACAAAATGGACCGTGCAGGAGCTGACTTCTTTAGATGTTACAACGAAGTTAAGGAGCGTTTAGGAGGTAATCCAGTTCCCTTACAAATTCCTATCGGAGCGGAAGATGATTTCGCAGGAGTTGTTGATTTGATCACAATGAAAGGAATTTCTTGGAATGAGGAAGATAAAGGAATGACTTACGAAGAGTTCGATATTCCTGCAGATTTAGTAGATGAGGCAAACGAGTGGAGAGAGAAATTGGTTGAAGCAGTTGCTGAGTCTGACGACAAATTGATGGAGAAATTCTTCGAAGATCCAGATTCTATCACAGTTGAAGAGATGATGGAAGCTATTCGTGTAGCTACTATCAACATGTCTATCCAACCAATGATGTGTGGATCTGCATTTAAAAACAAAGGGGTACAAACAATGTTAGATGCTGTTATGGCATTCTTACCTTCTCCAATGGATAAGGGAGCAGTTGTTGGTATCGATCCTAAAACAGATGAGGAAGCTACAAGAGAGCCTTCTAACGAAGCTCCATTATCAGCTTTAGCATTTAAGATCGCTACAGACCCATTCGTAGGACGTTTATGTTTCGTTAGAGCTTACTCAGGTAAGATCGAAGCAGGTTCTTACGTATTTAACACAAGAACAAACAAGAAAGAGCGTATCTCTCGTTTATTCCAAATGCACTCTAACAAGCAGAATGCAATTGACGTATTAGACGCAGGAGATATCGGTGCATGTGTTGGATTTAAAGATATCCGTACAGGAGATACTTTATGTGACGAGAAAGCACCTATCATTCTTGAATCTATGGAGTTCCCAGAGCCAGTTATTGGTATCGCTATTGAGCCTAAAACTCAAGCGGATATGGACAAATTATCTGTAGGTTTAAATAAATTAGCTGAAGAGGATCCAACATTCCAAATCAACACTGATGAGGATTCAGGTCAAACTGTAATCTCAGGAATGGGTGAGCTTCACTTAGAAGTATTGATCGATCGTTTAAAGCGTGAGTTCAAGGTAGAAGTGAACGAAGGAGCTCCTCAGGTATCTTACAAAGAGAAAATCTCTGGTACAGTTGAACACAGAGAGACGTACAAGAAGCAGTCTGGTGGTCGTGGTAAATTCGCAGATATCGTTGTGAAAATCATGCCGCAAGAAGATGAAGAGAAATTAGGTTTAGAATTCATTAACAACATTAAAGGTGGTAACGTTCCAAGAGAATTTATCCCTTCAGTTGAGAAAGGATTCAAAGAAGCTATGAAGAATGGTGTATTGGCAGGTTACCCTATCGATTCATTAAAAGTTGAGTTGAATGATGGATCTTTCCACGCAGTCGATTCAGATTCTTTATCTTTCGAGGTTGCAGCGAAAATGGCATACAGACACGCATTGCCTAAAGCTAACCCAGTATTGTTAGAGCCTATCATGAAGTTAGAAGTTGTTACTCCAGAAGAAAACATGGGTGACGTTGTAGCTGACCTTAACCGTCGTCGTGGATTGATGAAAGGTATGGATGATAGAGCTGGAGCTAAAGTTGTTAAAGCTGATGTTCCGTTATCAGAAATGTTCGGTTACGTTACTACTTTAAGAACGATTTCATCAGGTAGAGCATCTTCTACTATGGAGTTCTCTCACTACGCAGAGGCACCAAGAAACGTTCAAGAGGATGTAGTTGCAAAAGCAAAAGGAAAAGTTACTGCTTAATTTAAAGTAAGATGAGTCAAAAAATTAGAATCAAATTAAAATCATACGATCATAACTTAGTAGACAAATCTGCTGAGAAGATTGTTAAAACAGTAAAGACTACAGGTGCAGTAGTTAGTGGTCCAATTCCATTACCAACGCACAAGAGAATTTACACAGTATTAAAGTCTCCACACGTAAACAAGAAAGCGCGTGAGCAATTCGAATTATCATCATACAAGAGATTGTTAGATATCTACAGCTCTTCATCTAAAACAGTAGATGCATTGATGAGATTAGAGTTACCAAGTGGGGTTGACGTAGAAATTAAAGTTTAATTAGTAATAAATAAAGAATGCCTGGATTAATAGGAAGAAAAGTCGGAATGACTAGCATCTACAGTGCCGAGGGTAAGGCAACACCATGCACAGTGATAGAGGCTGGTCCTTGTGTTGTAACTCAACTCAAGACAGTAGATCGTGACGGTTACGAGGCTGTACAATTGGGCTTTGGAGAGCGTAAAGAAAAAAACACTCCAAACGCACTAAAAGGTCACTTCAAAAAAGCTAACACTTCTCCAAAGAGAAAATTAGTTGAATTTGATGGATTTGACGGTCTTAACATTGGTGACGCAGTTGGTGTTGATATCTTCTCTGAAGGAGAATTTGTTAACATTTCTGGTACCTCTAAAGGAAAAGGATTCCAAGGGGTTGTAAAAAGACACGGATTCGGTGGAGTTGGTCAAGCAACACACGGTCAGCACAACAGATTAAGAGCTCCTGGTTCTATCGGTGCAGCGTCTTACCCAGCAAGAGTATTCAAAGGAATGCGTATGGCGGGTCAAACTGGAAACAAAACGGTTACTATTGAGAACTTACAAGTTCTTAAAGTTTTAACTGACAAGAATTTAGTAGTTGTTAAAGGGTCTATCCCTGGAGCAAAAGGTTCAACTGTAATAATTGAGAAATAATGGAAGTAAAAGTATTAGACGCACAAGGTAAAGCAACTTCTACAAAAGTTACGCTTTCAGACTCAATTTTTGGTATCGAACCAAACGATCACGCAATTTACTTAGACGTTAAGCAATACTTGGCTAACCAACGTCAAGGTACGCACAAGGCTAAGGAAAGAGCTGAGATCGCTGGGTCTACTAAGAAGATCAAGAAGCAAAAAGGAACAGGTACTGCTCGTGTAGGTAACATTAAGTCTGGTACGCGTGTAGGTGGAGGTAGAATCTTTGGACCTCGTCCAAGAAACTACTCTTTCAAGTTAAACATCAAGTTGAAGCGTTTAGCAAGAAAGTCTGCCTTAGCATACAAAGCACAGAACGATGCATTAATGGTAGTTGAAGATATGTCTATGGCATCTCCAAAGACTGCTGATTTTAAAGCGTTCTTAGGTAACTTAAAGTTAGAGAACGAGAAAGTTCTTGTAGTAGTAGGAAGTCAGAATGATAACGTATACTTATCATCTCGTAACCTTCAGAGAGCAAAAGTTGTAACTGCAGATTCATTAAACACTTACGATGTGTTAAATGCAAGAAAAGTAGTTTTAGCAGCGAGCTCTGTTGAAGCAATTGAAAAGATCTTAAACTAATTTGGAATGAATCAAATTATAAAAAAGCCAATCATCACAGAAAAAGCAACGTTGGATTCTGAGGAAAACAACAGATTTGCATTTGTAGTTGATAGAAGAGCTAACAAGATTGAAATAAAGAAAGCTGTCGAAAACATGTACGGAGTAACGATTGAGAAAGTTCGTACCATGACTTATGGCGGTGGTAAATCCTCTGTTAAATATACTAACAAAGGTATCGTTGAGCAACGTAACTCAGTTTGGAAAAAAGCTATCGTTACTGTTGCAGATGGAGAAACGATTGATTTGTTTAATAACATTTAATTAATTGACGAATGAGTCTTAGAAAGTTAAAGCCTACAACTCCAGGGCAAAGACACAAAATCATTAGTGATTACTCAGAGGTAACTAAGTCTACTCCTGAAAAAGCGTTAGTAGCTTCTAAAAAGAAGTCTGGTGGACGTAATAACACAGGTAAGATGACTATGCGTTACATCGGTGGTGGTCACAAGCAGAAGTACAGAGTTGTTGATTTCAAAAGAGAGAAACACGATGTACCTGCAACGGTTAAAGCTATCGAGTATGATCCAAACAGAACAGCTCGTATTGCTTTGTTGTATTATGCAGATGGAGAGAAGCGATACATTATCGCTCCGGAAGGTTTAAAAGTTGGAGATACAGTAGTTTCAGGAAAAACTGCTACTCCAGTAGTTGGTAACGCAATGTTCTTAAGTGATATTCCACTTGGTACTGTGATTCACAATATCGAGTTAAAGCCTGGTAAAGGTGGAGCTATCGCAAGAGGAGCAGGAACTTACGCTCAGTTAAACGCACGTGAAGGAAAATACGCTACAGTAAAATTACCTTCAGGTGAGACTAGAATGATCTTAATCACTTGTCTTGCGACAATCGGTTCTGTTTCTAATTCTGAGCACAGTTTAGTAGTATCTGGTAAAGCAGGTCGTTCTCGTTGGTTAGGTCGTCGTCCACGCGTTCGTGGTGTAGTTATGAACCCAGTTGATCACCCAATGGGTGGTGGTGAAGGGCGTAACTCTGGAGGACACCCAAGATCACGTAACGGTATGCCAGCTAAAGGATACAAAACACGTGCAAAGAATAAGTATTCAGATAAGTTTATCATTGAGAAAAGAAAGAAATAGGTTATGAGTCGTTCGTTAAAAAAACCACCATTTGTTCATTACAAATTGATGCAACGAGTGGATACAGCACAGGAAACTGGAGCGAAAGGAGTAATCAAGACTTGGTCTCGTGCTTCTACAATAACTCCAGAGTTCGTAGGATTGACAATTGCCGTACACAATGGGAAGAAATTTATTCCTGTTTACGTGACAGAGAATATGGTTGGTCACAAGTTGGGTGAATTTGCTCCAACTCGTAACTTCCGTGGTCACGGTGGTAATAAGAAAGATAAAAGAAGATAGAATTAAATCGGTAGTGACATGGGCGCTAGAAAAAGATTAAAAGCAGAGCAATTAAAAGCAGAGAAGGCTACAACGGCAATCGCTAAGTTGAAAGATTCTCCGATCGCTCCAAGAAAGATGAGATTAGTTGCAGATCTTGTAAGGGGAGTAGAAGTTAATAAGGCTCTTAACATATTGCAACATAATCCTAAGGAGGCTTCAAAGAGTCTAGAGAAGTTATTGCGTTCAGCAATTGCTAACTGGGAGCAGAAGAACGAAGATAAGGTTCTTGAGGATGAAACATTAATCGTTAAGTCGATCGAAGTTTCACCAGCAGGAATGTTGAAAAGAATTCAGGCTGCACCTCAAGGAAGAGCTCACAGAATTAGAAAAAGATCAAACCACGTTACGCTTGTCGTAGATGGAGTAAAAAATTAGGATGTAATGGGACAAAAAACGAATCCAATAGGAAATAGATTAGGTTTCATCCAAGGATGGGAATCTAACTGGTACGGAGGAGAAGACTACAGAGATAAAATCGTTGAAGACGATAAGATCCGTCGTTACCTTCGCGCACGTTTGTCAAGAGCAAGTATCGCAAAGATTATCATCGAGCGTACGTTGAAATTGGTTACTGTTACTATCAATACATCACGCCCAGGTGTGATCATTGGTAAAGGTGGTCAAGAAGTTGACAAGCTTAAAGAAGAGTTAAAGAAATTGACGAAAAAAGAAATCCAAATCAACATTTTCGAAATCAAGAGACCAGAACTTGATGCGAGATTAGTTGCAGATGGAATCGCTCGTCAAATCGAAGCAAGAATTTCTTTCCGTAGAGCAATCAAAATGGCTGTTGCATCTACAATGAGAATGGGAGCTGAAGGTATTAAAGTTAAGATTTCAGGTCGTTTGAACGGAGCAGAGATGGCACGTTCAGAAATGTACAAAGATGGAAGAACTCCATTGCATACATTTAGAGCTGATATCGATTACGCTTTAGCTGAAGCTCACACAACTTACGGTCGTATCGGTATCAAGGTATGGATCTGTAAAGGTGAAGTGTACGGAAAGAGAGATTTATCACCAAACGTTGGATTGGCTTCTCAAAAAGGAGGAAGATCTAAGCAAGGTGGAAGAAGAAAGAAGAAATAAGTTATTGACTTTTAAAAAACTCGAAGATGTTATCACCAAAGAGAACCAAATTTAGAAAAGCACAGAAAGGTCGTAATCGTGGTTTAGCTCACAGAGGGAGTCAAGTTGCTTTTGGATCTTTCGGATTAAAAACCTTGGAACCAGGATGGATTACTTCTAGACAAATTGAAGCTTCTCGTATCGCTGTTACGCGTTACATGAAAAGAGAAGGTAAAGTTTGGATTAGAATATTTCCAGACAAGCCTGTAACTTCTAAGCCTGCAGAGGTAAGGATGGGTAAAGGTAAAGGTGCTCCAAGTCACTGGGTTGCTGTAGTAAAACCAGGAAGAATCTTATTCGAAGCAGAAGGAGTTCCTTATGAAACTGCAAAAGAGGCTATGCGTCTTGCAGCTCAAAAACTTCCAGTTAAATGTAAATTCGTGGTTCGCCCGGATTATGTAATACCTGGTAAATAATTAAGGTAATGAAACAAGAAGAAATCAATCAATTGTCAGTAGAAGACTTGAAGAATCGTATTGAAGAATCTATGGAGAAAATGGCTAAGTTAAAGTTAACGCACGCCGTTTCTCCATTGGAGAACCCTTTACAAATCAAGGATTTGAGAAGATCAATCGCGAGATTGAATACAGAGATGACAAAAAGACAAAAGCAGGCGTAACCTGTTAAATTAGAAATAAGCTTGAAATGGAAAAGCGTAATTTAAGAAAAGAACGTATTGGGGTTGTTACTAGCGATAAGATGGAAAAATCTATCGTTATTTCTGTAGAAAGAAAAGTAAAACACCCAAAATATGGTAAGTTCGTAAAAAAAACTACTAAATTTGTGGCCCATGATGAAAATAACGACTGTAACATAGGTGATACAGTTCGCATCATGGAAACACGTCCTTTGAGTAAATCAAAGAACTGGAGATTAGTAGAAATTATTGAAAGAGCTAAATAATCATTAGTAATGATACAAACAGAATCAAGACTTTCAGTAGCAGACAACAGTGGTGCTAAAGAGGTGTTGTGTATCCGCGTATTAGGTGGTACAAAACGTCGCTATGCATCTGTTGGAGATAAAATAGTTGTTACTGTAAAGAACGCAATGCCCTCTGGTGGAGTTAAGAAAGGTCAGGTAGCCAAGGCTGTGGTAGTAAGAACGAAAAAAGAGGTCCGTCGTGCAGATGGATCTTACATTCGTTTTGATGATAACGCTGTTGTTCTATTGAACCAAGCGGGAGAAATGAGAGGTACAAGGATTTTCGGACCAGTAGCGAGAGAGCTTCGTGAAAACAATTACTTAAAAATTGTTTCATTAGCTCCTGAGGTACTTTAAAAATTGTAAAGTCATGCAAAAGAAATTACACATTAAAGTAGGAGACACTGTTAAGGTACTTAGCGGTGAAGCTCGCGGTAGAGAAGGAAAAATTCTTGCTATTGACAAGAAAAACGACCGCGCGACAGTAGAAGGTTTAAAAATGATTAAACGTCATACTAAGCCAAGTGCATCTAACCCACAAGGTGGTATTGAAGAGAAAGAAGGAACTATCCACATCTCTAACCTTATGGTAGTAGCTAACGGAACAGCTTCAAGAGTTGGTCGTAAGTTAAACGATGCGGGTAAATTAGTACGTTATTCTAAAAAGTCAGGGGAGGAGATTAAGTAATGAGTTATACACCAAGACTTCGCGAAAAGTACAGTGCTGAGATCATTCCAGCATTGACTGAAAAATTTGGGTACAAAACGGTTATGCGTGTACCTAAGTTAACTAAAATAGTTTTATCTCAAGGTGTAGGTGAAGCTGTAGCTGATAAGAAATTGGTTGATTCTGCAGTAGCAGATTTATCAATCATCGCTGGTCAGCAAGCAGTAGCTACTATGTCTAAAAAGGATATCTCTAACTTCAAATTAAGAAAAGGGATGCCTGTAGGAACGAAAGTTACTCTACGTGGAGATAAAATGTACGATTTCTTAGATCGTTTCATTTCTGTATCTTTGCCGCGTACTCGTGATTTTAAAGGAGTACCTGCAAAAGGATTTGATGGACGTGGTAACTTCAACATGGGAGTTAAAGAACACATCATCTTCCCAGAGATTGATATAGATAAGGTTAATAAAATTTTAGGAATGGACATCACTTTCGTTACAACAGCGAACAGTGACGAAGAAGCAAAAGCATTGTTAGATGCATTTGGATTCCCATTTACAAAAAAATAAGAAATGGCTAAAGAATCAATGAAAGCGCGTGAGCGCAAGAGAGAAGCGTTAGTTGAAAAATACGCTGCGAAAAGAGCCGCTTTGAAAGAAGCTGGTGATTGGGATGCTCTTCAGAAGTTGCCAAAAAATTCATCTAAAGTTAGAGTACACAACAGATGTTCTTTAACTGGTCGTCCAAGAGGTTACATGCGTCAGTTTGGTATCTCAAGGGTAACTTTTAGAGAAATGGCATTAGCTGGTAAGATCCCAGGAGTTAAAAAATCAAGTTGGTAATCGTTTTTTAGGAAAGATATGGTAACAGATCCTATAGCAGATTTTCTTACTCGCGTTCGTAACGCGAGTAGTGCTCAACTCAAGATAGTTGAGATTCCAGCTTCAAACACAAAGAAGGCGTTGACTAAGATCTTATTTGATCAAGGGTACATCTCTAACTACATGTTTGAAGAGGATAACAAACAAGGCGTAATTAAGATCGCTTTGAAGTACAATCCTTCTACGAAGGTTCCTGCAATCACAAAATTGCAAAGAGTTTCTAAGCCAGGTTTAAGAAAGTACAGTAGCTCAACTGAGTTACCTAGAATCTTGAATGGTTTAGGAATCGCAATCGTTTCTACTTCTAAAGGTGTTATCACTGATAAAGAAGCTAGAAAATTGAACGTAGGTGGTGAAGTATTGTGCTACGTATACTAATAGTTAAGAATAAGTAAAAAGTTTAAAATGTCAAGGATAGGTAAATCCCCCATCACAATCCCGAGTGGAGTTGAAGTGAAAGTTGACGGACAAACAATCACTGTTAAAGGTTCTAAAGGTGAATTGACTGAAGTTTTAGATTCAGCAATCACTGTTGAGAACGTTGACGGTGTGTTAACTTTTAACCGCGCATCTGACGCTCCTGATCACAGAGCAAAACACGGGTTATCTCGTGCATTAGTACAAAACATGATTGTTGGAGTATCGGAAGGGTACAAGAAAGTTTTAGAAGTAATTGGAGTAGGTTATAGAGCTACTACGCAAGGTCAAAAATTGGACTTGTCAGTAGGTTACTCTCACCCAATTATCATAGAACTTCCAAATGAAATTAAGGTTACTGCTGATACTCAAAAGGGTAAAGCACCAGTTGTTACGTTGGAATCACACGATAAACAATTGTTAGGACAAGTAGCTGCCAAAATTCGTTCCTTCCGTAAACCAGAGCCTTACAAAGGTAAAGGTATTCGTTTCCAAGGTGAAGAAGTTAGAAGAAAAGCTGGTAAAGCAGCAGGTAAATAATCTTAATTTTTGATTAAATGGCATTTAGTAAAGAAGCAAGAAGAGCTAAGATCAAAAGAAGAATCAGAAAGAATATTTTCGGTACTTCAGAAACTCCAAGATTAACAGTTTTCCGTAGTAACAAACAAATCTACGCACAAATCGTTGACGATAACAAAGGAGTTACTATTGCATCTGCATCTTCTTTAGGAAACAAAGACGCTGAGAAATTACCAAAGGTAGAGCAAGCAGCATTTGTTGGAAAAATGATCGCTGAAGCAGCAATCAAAGCAGGCGTGGAAAAAGTAGTTTTCGATAGAAATGGATACTTATACCACGGTAGAATTAAATCGTTGGCTGACTCAGCAAGAGAAGGCGGACTTAAATTTTAATTGTTATGGCAGCAAACAATATTAATAGAGTAAAATCATCTGATATCGAACTAAAAGATAAATTAGTTGGTATTAATAGAGTTACTAAAGTAACTAAAGGTGGTCGTACTTTCTCTTTCTCAGCTATCGTAGTAGTAGGTGATGAGAACGGGATTGTAGGTCACGGATTAGGTAAAGCAAAAGAAGTAACTGAAGCAATTTCTAAAGGAATTGATGATGCGAAGAAGAACCTAATCAGAGTTCCAATCATCAACCAAACTGTGCCTCACGCACAAAAAGGTAAATTTGGTGGAGCTCGCGTTCTACTTAAGCCAGCTTCTAACGGTACAGGAGTTATCGCAGGTGGTGCGATGCGTGCTGTATTGGAAAGTGTTGGTATCCACAACGTATTAGCAAAGTCTCAAGGATCTTCTAACCCACACAACGTGGTTAAAGCAACTATGGATGCATTATCTCAAATGAGAGATGCTGTAGCTGTAGCGAAGCAAAGAGGAGTTTCTATGGATAAAGTGTTTAACGGTTAATAATATCTGAAAATGGCTACAATTAAAATTAAGCAAGTAAGAAGCGCAATTAATCGTTCACAAAGACAAAAGAGAACGATTCAAGCGTTGGGATTGAAGAAGTTAAACCAAGTTGTTGAGAAGGAAGCAACTCCTCAAATTCTTGGTATGGTGAAAAAAGTTCAACACTTAGTTGAAGTAGTTGAGTAGAACCTATAAAAATTAAGAAAGATGAATCTAAATAATTTAACTCCAGCAAATGGTTCTATCAAAAGCGATAAGCGTATTGGTAGAGGTCAAGGTTCAGGACATGGTGGTACAGCTACTCGTGGACACAAAGGAGCTAAGTCAAGATCTGGATACAAAAGAAAAATCGGTTTCGAAGGTGGTCAAATGCCATTACAGAGACGTGTACCTAAATTCGGTTTCAAAAACATTAACCGTGTAGAGTACAAAGCAATTAATCTAGATATTATTCAGAATTTAATTGACAAAAAAGGAGTAACAGAAATAAACCCTGAAGTATTGCGTGAGAACGGTTTGTGCTCTCGTAATGAGTTAGTTAAGGTTTTGGGAAGAGGAGAGTTGAAATCGAAGATAGACGTTACTGCTCACAAGTTTTCAGCAACTGCTAAAGCAGGAATTGAAGATAAAGGTGGGAATTGTACAGAAATCTAATTAACTTTGCCAACTATTTTAACCCAAAATGAAAAAGTTTATACAAAATATTAAGAATATCTGGAAAGTTGAAGAATTGAGAAAGAGGTTAGTAATAACCCTTTCTCTTATTCTTGTTTACCGTATAGGATGTTATATCGTTCTACCTGGTGTAGATAGTTCTAAATTAACTTCTGACTTATCAGAATCTGCTGGTACGTTTGAAGGTTTATTAGGATTGTTATCGGGTGGAGGATTTACCAATGCTTCATTTTTAGCATTGGGTATTATGCCTTACATCTCCGCTTCCATCATTATGCAGTTATTAGGTATGGCAGTTCCTGCTGTACAGAAGATGCAGAGTGAGGGAGAAAGTGGGCGTAAGAAAATTAACAACTATACACGTATACTAACGATTATCATTTGTGCTGTTCAAGCGCCAACTTACATTGGTGCTTATGTTGGTTCAAAAGGTGCTATTCCGGCAGAATTAATGAGCTCTCCAATTTGGTGGGTACAATCTGTTATGGTATTAGTAGGTGGAGCAATGTTCGCTGTATGGTTAGGTGAGAGAATTACAGACAAAGGAGTTGGTAACGGAATTTCGTTATTGATTACTGTAGGTATTTTAGCACGTTTCCCACAAGCGGTTTTTGCAGAAGCAATTGATAAGGAAAGTCCAGCTATTCCAATTTTACTTGAAATCGTATGTTTCATGGCTATCGTTTTAGCAACTGTATTAATTGTACAGGGTGTAAGAAAGGTTCCTATGAATTACGCGAAGAGAGTAGCTTCAGGAAGAGCGGAAGCAGGTGATCAATCTGCTAGATCTTACTTGCCAATTAAAGTAAATGCATCAGGTGTAATGCCTATCATCTTTGCTCAAGCTATTATGGCTGTTCCAGTAATGGTGTTTGATGCGTCTACGTTCGGAATCTTCGGATTCTGGTACAACTTGGTATTAGCTGTATTGATTGTAGTATTTACTTATTTCTATACTGCTATCATGATTAATCCTAAGAAAATGGCGGACGATATGAAGCGTAGCGGTGGATTCATTCCAGGTATCAGACCAGGTGAAGAAACAGCTAACTACATTGATGCCCTAGTTTCTAGAATTACTTTACCAGGATCTATTTTCTTGGCATTGATTGCAGTTTTACCAGCGGTTGCTTACATGGCAGGTGTTGGACAAGCTTTTGCATTGTTCTTTGGAGGAACTTCTCTATTGATTATGGTAGGAGTTGTTTTAGATACGCTTCAGCAAATTGAAACGTACCTTTTAAACAGACACTATGATGGATTAATGGAAGGAACGAAAATCAGAGGACGTAGAACAGCCGGAGAAGTATCTGGATTTTAAGATAAAAAATGGCAAAGCAAGCATCTATAGAACAAGACGGAACGATCATCGAAGCTTTATCTAACGCAATGTTTAGAGTTGAGTTGGAGAATGGACACGTGATCACCGCACACATTTCAGGAAAGATGAGAATGTACTACATTAAGATTCTTCCTGGAGATAGAGTGAAAGTAGAAATGTCTCCTTATGATTTAACAAAAGGGAGAATAACTTTTAGATACAAGTAGGAGAGATCCGAATAAAAACAAAAAGAAGATGAAAGTAAGAGCTTCAGTAAAAAAACGTAGTGCAGATTGCAAAATCGTTAAGAGAAAAGGAAGAGTTTACGTGATAAACAAAAAGAATCCTAAACTTAAACAAAGACAAGGTTAGGCTTAATTATTTGAATTATGGCAAGGATTGCAGGTATAGATTTACCAAAGAACAAGAGAGGTGTTATTGGTTTAACATACATCTTTGGAATCGGTCGTTCTACAGCAGCGAAAATTTTAGCTGAGAACAACATCGACGAGAACATCAAAGTTCAAGATTGGACTGATGAGCAATTAGGACTTATCCGTGAGTCTATCAACACAATTAAAGTTGAAGGGGCTTTACGTTCAGAAGTACAATTGAACATCAAACGTTTAATGGATATCGGATGTCAAAGAGGTATTCGTCACAGAGCTGGATTACCTTTAAGAGGACAAAGAACAAAAAACAACTCTCGTACTAGAAAAGGTAAGAGAAAAACAGTTGCAAACAAGAAGAAAGCAACTAAATAATAAGTAAGATGGCAAAAGCACAAAAGAAGAAGAAAAATGTTAAAGTAGATGCAGTTGGTGAAGCGCATATTCAAGCTACCTTCAACAACATCATTATTTCTTTAACTAACAATGCTGGACAAGTTATTTCTTGGTCATCAGCTGGAAAAATGGGATTCAAAGGTTCTAAGAAAAACACTCCATACGCTGCACAAGTTGCTGCTGAGGATTGTGCCAAAGAAGCTCATGACTTCGGATTACGTAAAGTTAAAGTTTTTGTAAAAGGGCCTGGAGCAGGACGTGAGTCAGCAATCAGATCTTTACATAACTCAGGAATTGAAGTAACTGAAATCGTTGACGTTACTCCATTACCACACAACGGTTGTAGACCACCGAAAAAGAGAAGAGTTTAATAAAAGAATTTTTAACCCGAGTGGATTTATGGTTATCGAAGGAATAAAGCCTTAATTCATAACCCCACTCATTACTTAATAAAATGGCAAGATATACAGGTCCAAAATCAAAAATCGCGCGTCGATTTAGAGAACCAATCTTCGGTCCAGACAAAGCGTTGGAGAGAAGAAGTTACGGTCCAGGACAACACGGTCCTAACAAAAGAAGAGGAAAGCAATCAGAATATGCTATCCAATTAGGAGAAAAACAAAAAGCGAAGTACACTTACGGTATTTTAGAGAAGCAATTCTCTAACTTATTTAAGAAAGCATCTGCAATGAAAGGTATTACTGGTGAAAACTTGTTAATCCTTTGTGAGAGCCGTTTAGATAATACTGTTTTCCGTTTGGGAATCGCTCCTACAAGAAGAGGTGCTCGTCAATTAGTATCTCACAAACACATTACAGTTAACGGTGAAGTGGTAAACATTCCATCTTACCAGTTAAAAGTTGGTGATGTTGTAGGTGTAAGAGAAAAGTCAAAGTCATTAGAAGCAATTACATCTTCATTGGCTTCTAGTAATAATAGATTCGACTGGTTAGATTGGGATTCAGCTAAAATGGCTGGTTCTATGATTAGTGTTCCAACAAGAGATATGATCCCTGAGAACATTAACGAACAATTTATCGTCGAATTATACTCTAAATAAAATATAACGCATTAACATGGCTATTTTAGACTTCCAAAAGCCTGACAAGGTAATTATGATTCAATCTGATGAGCACGAAGGTCAATTCGAGTTTCGTCCATTAGAACCAGGATACGGAATCACAGTAGGTAACGCTTTAAGAAGAATCTTACTTTCTTCTTTAGAAGGATTTGCCATCGCTTCAATTAGAATCGAAGGGGTAGACCACGAGTTCTCTACTATTAAAGGAGTCGTTGAAGATGTTACTGAGATAATCTTAAACTTAAAACAAGTTCGTTTTAAGCAGCAAATAGAAGATCAAGATACTGAAACAGTTGTTGTTTCTATTTCTGGTCAAGATAAACTTACTGCAGGGGATTTAGGTAAATTTACTTCAGCATTCCAAGTATTGAATCCGGATCTTGTATTATGTAATATGGAGCCTTCTGTGAAATTAGAGATGGAATTATCTATCGTTAAAGGTCGTGGATACGTGCCAGCAGAAGAGAACAAAGTATCAGGAGCTCCTTTTGGTACTATCTTTATAGACTCTATTTTTACTCCTATTAAGAACGTAAAATACTCTATAGAGAACTATCGTGTAGAGCAAAAAACTGACTATGAAAAATTAGTTATGGAGATTGCTTCTGATGGTTCAATTCATCCTAAAGATGCTTTGAAAGAAGCAGCTAAGATTTTGATCCATCACTTCATGTTATTCTCTGATGAAAGAATTACTTTAGATAGCGAAGTGAAGTCTGAAACTGAGGAGTTTGATGAAACTTCTCTACACATGAGACAGTTATTGAAGACGAAGTTAGTAGATATGGATTTATCAGTTCGAGCATTGAACTGTTTGAAAGCTGCTGACGTTGAAACTTTAGGAGATCTTGTTTCTTACAACAAGAACGATCTATTGAAGTTCAGAAACTTCGGTAAAAAATCACTAACTGAGTTGGAAGATTTAGTGGAAGCTAAAGGTCTTTCATTCGGAATGAATGTGTCTAAGTATAAATTAGACAAGGATTAAGAATCTTAGAATTAAAAGAAAATGAGACACGGTAAAAAAGTAAATCATTTAAGCAGAAAGTCAGCACACAGAAAAGCTATGCTTTCTAATATGGCTTGTTCGCTTATAGAACATAAAAGAATTAATACTACCGTAGCAAAAGCAAAAGCTTTGAAAGTATACTTAGAGCCTTTATTGACAAAGTCAAAGACAGACTCTACTCACTCTCGAAGAGTTGTATTTAGCTACTTGAAAAGCAAAGAAGCAGTAACGGAATTGTTCCGTGAAGTAGCTCCTAAAATTGCTGACCGTCCAGGTGGATACATGCGTATCATCCGTATCGGTAACAGACAAGGGGATAATGCTGAAATGTGTATGGTAGAATTAGTAGACTTCAACGAATTGATGTTAAATGATAAGCCAGCTAAAACGACTCGTCGTTCTAGAAGAGGTGGAGCATCAAAAGCAGCTGATACTGCAGCAGAAGGAACAACTTCTGAAGCTGAAGCATCTACTGAAGCAAAAGACGAAGAAGAATAATTTTATTTTTCGAAGAAAAAAGGCAATCTTAGGATTGCCTTTTTTTATGCCCATTTTTTAAAGTGTGAAGAAAAGTTGCTCAAAACATTTCTTTAAACCTTATTTATAC
This sequence comes from Lishizhenia tianjinensis, assembly GCF_900116425.1. Classification (GTDB taxonomy): domain Bacteria; phylum Bacteroidota; class Bacteroidia; order Flavobacteriales_D; family Crocinitomicaceae; genus Lishizhenia; species Lishizhenia tianjinensis. The sequence goes on from NZ_FPAS01000002.1 coordinate 694,539, forward strand.
ATTAACTTTGCAAAAACTTTTTGAAATGCAAGAAAGAAATCCAGCAGTTCTAGTACTAGAAGATGGAACGGTTTTTCACGGAAAATCAATCGGTAAACCAGGTGTAACTTATGGAGAAATCGCCTTTAATACGGGGATGACAGGTTACCAAGAAGTATTTACAGACCCTTCATATTTCGGACAAATCTTAGTGATGACAACTTCTCACATCGGTAATTACGGTGTACATGCAGAAGAAATAGAGTCAGATGAAATGAAGATTGCTGGTATCGTAATCAAAAAGTTCTCAGAAGTTTATTCAAGAGCATCAGCATCAGGTTCTTTAGAAGAGAACATGGTTAAGGATAACAAGATAGGTATCTGTGATGTGGATACACGTGCCCTAGTTAGATACATTCGTAATAAAGGTGCGATGAATGCTATCATCTCAACGGAAGAAAACATAGATATCGAGGCATTAAAACAACAAGTGAAAGAGGTTCCTTCTATGGAGGGATTGGAGCTTTCATCTAAAGTTTGTACCAAAGAAGCTTTCGAAGTAAAAGCAACAACAGAATCTAAATACAAAGTAGCGTTATACGATTTCGGAGTAAAGAAAAATATCGTTAGATGTTTACAAGAAAGAGGATGTGATGTGAAAGTATTCCCTATGGATGCTTCAGTAGAAGAGTTAAAAGCATACAACCCTGATGGTTTTATGTTGTCTAACGGACCTGGAGATCCATCAGCTATGCCTGAGGTAATAGAAAAAGTGAAGACTTTGGTTGAAGGTGATACGCCTATATTCGGTATCTGTTTAGGTCACCAATTATTATCACTTTCTCAAGGTTTATCTACGAAGAAAATGTTTAACGGACACAGAGGTTTAAATCACCCTGTAAAGAACTTAATTACGGGTAAAGGAGAAATTACTTCTCAAAACCATGGTTTCGTAGTAGATGAAGAGAGTTTAAAGAACAATGAAAATGTAGAGTTAACGCACATTCACTTAAATGATAATACGGTTGCAGGTATTCGTTTAAAGAATAAAGCAGTATTCTCTGTACAATATCACCCAGAAGCTTCAGCTGGTCCACACGATTCAAGATACTTGTTCGACCAGTTTATTGATAACATGAAAAACAATTAGAAATGAGTTATATAGCTAAAATTGTAGGTAGACAAATTTTAGATTCTAGAGGTAACCCAACTGTTGAAGTTGATGTGTATACTTCTAATGGTGGATTTGGTAGAGCAGCAGTGCCATCAGGTGCATCAACTGGAGTTCATGAGGCGGTTGAATTGAGAGACGGAGATAAAGGAAGATACTTAGGAAAAGGGGTATTAAATGCAGTGAATTACATCAATACTGTAATCAACGAAGAGTTAGAAGGGGATTACGTGTTGGATCAAAAGGCAATTGACTACAAATTAATCGCTTTAGACGGTACAGATAACAAAAGTAAATTAGGAGCGAATGCAATTTTAGGTGTTTCTTTAGCAGTGGCTAAGGCAGCTGCATCTGAAACAGGTATGTCGCTTTACAAATACATCGGTGGTGTAGGTGCAGTAACAATGCCAGTACCTATGATGAACATCTTAAATGGTGGTTCTCACGCTGATAATAAAATTGACATTCAAGAATTTATGGTGATGCCATTCGGAGCTTCTTCTTTCTCAGAAGGACTAAGATGGGGTACGGAGGTTTTCCACCACTTGAAAGCAGTTTTAAAAGAAAAAGGAATGTCTACAAACGTTGGTGACGAAGGAGGTTTTGCACCGTCTTTAGGATCTAACGAAGAGGCTATAGAAGTTGTTTTAGAAGCGATTGAAAGAGCAGGGTACAAGCCAGGTGAAGATATGTGGATCGCCTTGGATGCTGCTTCTTCTGAATTCTACAACGAAGAAAAAGGGAAGTACATTTTCGAATCTACTGGAGATGAAATGACTTCTGATGAAATGGTTGAATTCTGGAACCAATGGTGTGATAAATACCCTATCGCTTCTATTGAAGATGGTTTAGCAGAAGATGACTGGGCTGGATGGAAAAAAGCTACTGAAGTTCTTGGAAATAAAGTACAGTTAGTAGGTGATGATTTATTTGTTACCAACTCTAAGCGTCTGAAACAAGGAATTGATCAAGGTATAGCAAATTCTATTTTGGTGAAAGTAAACCAAATTGGATCATTAACGGAAACTATAGAAGCTGTACAATTGGCTACACGTAACCAGTACACTTCTGTAATGTCTCACCGTTCTGGAGAAACAGAAGATAATACCATTGCAGACTTAGCGGTTGCATTGAACTGTGGTCAAATTAAAACAGGATCTGCATCTCGTTCAGATAGAATGGCAAAATACAATCAGTTGATAAGAATAGAGGAAGAATTAGGAGAAGCTGCGGTTTATCCTGGTAAAGACTTTAAGTTTTTATAACAGATACAAACAATAGTGTAAAAAGAGGGGTTTTTAACCCCTCTTTTTTATTTTAGAGCAACCACTAGTTTATAGCTTACGTCAAGGTAGGAAAGCTAGAAACTATGAAATTTAAAACATTACTACTTTGTGTAGTTATGCTACTACTATCCTCTTCTTTTCAAGGAGGAGGAAATCAAAACTTGAAGTACTTTGCACAAGTTCAATTAAACACCAATGATGCAAGTATTCAAGATGCAATAGAAACTTCTATTCGAAACAATCCCAACTGTTACATCGTTCGTTTGGATAGGATTACCAATGGATTACTCATTGTGACCAAAGAGTTGAGTGATTTTAAACAAGACGATCTTTTGTCTTGGATGGGGAATTATGAAAATACGATAGAATGTTCGCGTATAGGTATACAAGGGTTTGATGACCACTTGGCCTTCGATAATTCTTTTTGTTCTAATGTAAATCAATAGAGGTATGAAAAGAATTTTAGCAAGCTTAGCATTAATTGCATCGTTTTTCAATGGTTATGCACAAACAACCACAAATCCAGCAGATTGTAACGTAGCTGTATTCGGATGTACAATAAATGATTTTACCGCAGGTATAGGTCAGGGAAACATGAATGATTTACCTTCTGGGAACAATGTTTCAAACCCTTCTACAAACCCGGGTTCAGCTGGGAATTCAGGCTGTTTGTTATCGAATGAGTTGAATCCAACTTGGATGATTTTTACTATTCAACAGGATGGATGGTTCGAGTTTACTTTAGGTTCACCAGGAAGTGGAGGATTCTATGATTGGGCACTTTGGCCTTATTATCAAGCCGGTGGTGGGAATTTATCAAGTAATGATGCGTGTTCAGACATTACCAACAACTTATTGCCTCCTGTTGCTTGTAACTGGAACGGTTCTTCTCAGGGGTATACAGGAATGTGTCAACCCGGAAATTTACCAACAGGTGCAGTACAGACAAATTTTGAAAATGCAATTTTTGTAACCGCGGGTTCTCAGTATGTCTTGTGTTTTTCGAATTTTTCAGGCTTACAAAACCAATTGGTGCCTGTTTATACAGGAACAGATATTCCTGGTAATTCATCAAGCACAACTACAGCTTCTGTAACTTGTGACCCTTCAGCTTTGGGTTCTACAGTTTGTTTAGGTGATACTGCTTTGGCTACCATAGATTTAGGAGGGATAGACTCTAATTATGTTACTTTTCAATTTTTAAATAATGCATCTGATTTAGTGAGTTCAGCGAATTGGCCAGAACTTTCAATTTTATCTTCTGACACTACGGAGTATTTTGTGGAGTTATCAGATACAACAGGTGTATATGATACCGTATCTTTTATTATAAACGTTTTACCTCCAGTTTTTGTAGATGCAGGAACGGATACAGCGATTTGTCAAGGAGCCATCGCTTACCTTCAAGGTATCCCGTCAGACCCGAACAATGAATTTATGTGGACCGCCACAGGTTCTGCTACGCCTTTCTTTGCACCGGGTAATGATGTTATCAATCCTCAGTTCCAAACCCTGGGTAGTGGTATGTTTACACTTTATCTAACAGAATCCAACGGAGTTTGTCCAGATGCCACAGACAGTGTTTACGTCTATGTTTCTGTACCTCAACTTCAAGATTCATTGATAGATCCGAGCTGTAATGGCTTTGCCGATGGTGAGATATACTTAGATTCAGTTGGAAATTCACAATACAGTTTTGATGGAGGTCAAACGTATCAGACCGCAAACTTCTTAACAGGATTGGCAGCAGGTTCTTACGATGTTGAAATTGTAGACCAATATGGATGTACAGATGACGCTACTGTTGTCTTAACAGATCCTGCACCAGTGGTTTTAACAACAAGTAACGATACTACGGTTTGTGAAAATGGTACGGCAACCATGACTGCAACAGCAACCGGAGGTTCAGCTTTTGTGTATAACTGGAGTACATCTACCAACACAAGTACAACAGAAAGTTACAGTCCAACAGCGACTACAACAGTTGATGTAATCGCTTACAACCAGAATAACTGTCCTTCAGATCCAGATTCTATTGTGGTAAGCGTTAATCCACCATTGAGTGGAACAATAAGTCCAGATGTTGATATTTGTCCGGGTTACCCAACAACACTTGTTGCTGATGGTTCTGGAGGAAATGGTGGACCTTACAACTACAATTGGTTAGATGCCGCAGGAAATCCAGTAGGATCAGCAAATACTTATTCTGCAAACCCTGCAACTACAACAACGTATACGGCCATCATTACCGATGGATGTGAATCTACACCTTTCCCACAGCAGGTAACGGTAACAGTATTACCAGAACCAGATGTTCAATTCAGTGCAGATATAACAGAAGATTGTGCTCCGGGTACCTTTACGTTGACCAATGATACAGACCCTACTATGGTTGGAAATTGGTACTGGAATTTAAGTAATGATAGTGCTTATATGAATGTAGATCCATTAACTGTAAATATACCAGAGGTGGGAGCTTATGATGTGCAG
>NZ_FPAS01000006.1 GCF_900116425.1 Lishizhenia tianjinensis
GAAGCCGAATAAGAGAAACTTGCATCATCTAAAGCATTAATTGTAACACTTGCTGTTGATGAATTCGGACACGTTCCTGCTGTAGTATAAGTAACAGTGTACGTTCCCGGTGTTGATGCCGAAACATCTATTTGACCAGTTGTTGAATTGATACTTAAACCTGCAGTACTTGAGAATGTACCTCCAGTAACACCTGTAATTGTCGGTGATGGATCTGCTGCATTTGCACAATAAGACAAAGCTGAATAAGAGAATCCTGCATTATCCTGAGCCGTTACACCTACGGTAACAGAGCCACAAGAACCTGGTGTAACACAACCTCCTTCTCCTCTTACATAATAGGTAGTAGCAGAAGTTGGGTTTACAATAACACTAGAACCATTTGTTGTTGCAACTAAGGTACCTCCACATGAGCCTTCATAAACCGCCCACTGTGTAGCATCATTTAAACTTCCTGTAATTGTTAATGTAGATTGAGCTCCAGAACAAACGCTCGTTGGTGAAGCTGTTACTGTTGGCACATCTGGATCTGTACAAGAGGAAGATCCTTTTAACACAATATTATCAAAAGCAAACTCTTCGTGAGAATCTGGCATTGAAAATCGAACTCTAATCTCTATGGTACTACCGGTAACGGTGCTTCCGGTAATGGAATTTAAATCTAAATTGAAAGTAGTCATTGCCTGGTTTACATGCGTAACCTCTCCAGCATCAGTGACTCCATTTAAATTATCATCACGTGTACATCCAAATGTTCCATAATTTCCATTAAAAGCCAAAACACTCGTATAACTTCCTGTACCGTCAATTCGATAGTCAACAATGAGAAAATCATTATCTTCATATCTGATATCTAAAGTATTAGGAAAGGCTACATCTATATCTATAGTAAGATTTGATTTTCCACTTATAGAAATGGGGTCTAATTCAATATAAGAATGACCGTTGTAAAATGTATTAATATCCTCTCCTCCAATCATGTTGGTACTATTTCCAGTAAGAGCTTGAGAAAAAGAGAAATTTGTAGGAACATCTCTTAAGATATAATCTACACCACTTGTTTGGAAAGACTGAGATGGATAATCTGTACCTGTGTCAGCATTTCCTATGGCGTAACCTGAAAAGTCCGCACCTTCGAAATCTTCTTGATGAATAATGGTTTGTGAATTAACGATGGGTACGAAGGCTACCATCGTAAATACAATTAAAAACCAAAAGGTAATTTTTTTCATGTTCAATGTAGTTTATAGTTAGAAATAATTTTTTAGCTTCTAATTGGATATTCCCCATCAATGGCAATTATGTAGTTTACCGCTAAATATGGTTGCATATTTTCATGAGATTGTGACCCACCACTATTAGCCAAGGTGGTTGTAGCACTAATTGAGTTTCCCATTTTAGTGTTTGCTGGACTACTTGAATAAATTTCAGAGCTTGTACCAGACCCACTAGCTAAAACAACTTCCGGACTTAGGACATCCTCATCACCTGGAGTACTTTGTCCATTCAGGTCGGCTGTTGTTTGTGCCATATGTGAATGAGATGGCATTTGTTGAATATTTAGAGTTACATCTTCAACTCCTCCTTTTTCTCCTATGCAATAAGTGGATAGCCCCGGACCTGTTCTAGGACCGATTGGTGCCCTTCCTCTTAAATCAGGCAAAGCGAAAGTAGTCCTCCCGTCACCACCAAATTCGTTTCCTAAAATTGAATATAAGACTTGATTAGTAGCAATTGGCAAAATTTGCCCATCGCAAAATGCCCAACCACGTGGAGCAAAATTTCCTCCAAACATGATGATTTGACCAATAAATGGTTCCATAATGATTAAGTTTTTAGTGTGTTTTCATTAAATATTTAGTTGAAGATATTTCAGGGAATTGGTCCCACCAACTTTCAGAAATTGACAATTATCAATAAAGGGGTTAATCCTGTAAAACTAGTAGGGTATCACCTTACAAAAACTTCTAACAAACTAAAAAACAACAGTTTTCTTAACAAAAAGAAAAGTTTAAACACAAAAAAAGCAAGCTCCTTTCGAAGCTTGCTTTCACTAAATTTTAAGTGTATCTACTATTGCTTGATAATTCTTACAACAGCTTTTTGATCTTGTTTATCTGTTACTTCTAACAAGTAAACTCCTTTTGGAAGATCTATATTCATCGTCATCTGATTTGAAAAATCCATCTCAGCTACTTGAATTAATTCTCCTGCAAGGTTAAAGATTCTGAAATCTATGTGATCTTGAACCTTATCGAATTGTACATTAAATGTTCCTTGTGTTGGGTTAGGGTAAACTGTAAAGGCCTCTGCCAATTCAACTTTCTCCACACCTACTGTAGTTATAGCAATACAATCTGATGTATCTACACATCCGTTTAAGGTTACTATCACTCCGTAATTTCCATTAGCAGTTGCTGTAAAGCTTTGCCCAGTTTCTCCGGCGATGAAAGAATCATCTGCACAATCAAACCACTGGTAAGTAGCTCCCGCTTGATCTGCTGTTATCGTAATTTCATTTACAGTAACAGATGGGTTAACGTTTGTAATTGTAATTTGAGTTGTTTGTGTTGCAGCACAAACTCCTGTTGTAGTGTAAGTAACTGCATAAGTACCTGGTGTACTTGTCGCCAAGTCAATCTCACCCGTTGTTGCATCTATCGTTAACTCTGGTGAAGGACAAGTAAACGAACCACCTACTGTACCATCAATGGTTGCTACTGGGTTTGCGTCATACTGACAGAAATCAGTTTGTCCGTATGTAAAATCAGCAGTATCTGGCGCTACTAAAGCCATCAAATAAGTAGATGATGCTGAACAAGCTCCATTCGTTGTATACGTAATTGTATAGGTACCAGCCACAGAGTTTTGTAAATCTATCTCACCTGTTGCCGCATCAATTGCTATACCTGTAGTTGAAGTAAATGTACCTCCAGCATTACCTTTAACTGTTGGCAATGGATTAACATCATCTAAACACGTTAAAGGAAGAGCGTAACTAAATGTTGCGTCATCGATTGGGCTAATTGTAACAGTAACTGTTGACGAATTAGGACAAGGTCCGTTCGTTGTGTACGTCACATCATAAGTACCCGCTGGAGAAGCATTCGCATCTATAGTTCCAGAAATTGAGTTTATCACCAATCCTGAAGTTGCTGTAAACGTACCTCCCGCTAATCCTGAGATTGTTGGAGAAACGTTACCTGCATCCGTACAGTAAGAGCTAGAAGCAAAGCTAAATGAAGCATCATCTGTAGGGTTAACTGCATTGATGGTTACTGTTGCCGTAGCTGTACAACCATTTGCATCTGTTACCGTTACGGTGTTACTTCCTGCTGCTGCCATTGTAGTTACATCTGTTGTTGCTCCACTATCCCAAGAGAAAGTATAAGGTGCAACTCCTCCTGCTGCTGTAGCTGTAGCACCACCATCAAGGGCAGATGGACAACTTGCATCAGCATCTACAACTGCCGTTACAGTTAAAGCTGTTGGTTCTGTTAATGAAATTGAAGCATTAGAAGTACATCCATTTGCATCCGTTACCACTACAGAGTGAATTCCTGCTGTTAAAGCAACTGCCGTAGCTGTTGTTTCATTGTTATCCCATAAATAAGTAAACGGTGCTGTTCCTCCTGTTGCTGAAACCGTAGCTGATCCATTCGCTGCTCCGTTACAAGAAACGTTAGCATCCAAGGTTGTTTGTGCAATTAAAAGTGAAGGCTGAGCAATTGTTACAGAGCTCGACGCTGAACATCCGTTTGCATCTGTAATGATAACATTGTAAGTACCTGCCGCGAACACAGAAACTGTTTCTGTATTTGCTCCGTTGTCCCACGCATACGTATAAGGAGCTGTTCCTCCTGTTGCAACTGCTGTTGCAGATCCATTTGCTGCTCCGAAACACAATACGTCATTATTAACCGTAACTGAAGCTGTCAATACTGCTGGCTCTGTTACTGTTACAGAAGATGTAGTAGTACATCCATTTGCATCGGTAATGTCAACATTGTAAGTACCTGCTGCCACCCCTGTGATAGATGGTGCTGTTACACCGTTATCCCACAAGTAATTATACGGTGCCGTTCCACCTGTTACTACAACACTTGCAGCTCCGTCAACAGCTCCGTTACAACTGATACTCGCATCTTCTGTTGTTGTTCCAACTAAAGCTGCAGGTTCTGTAATAGTAACTGTTGCATTCACTACACACGCATTTGCATCTGTAACATCCACACTGTAAGTTCCAGCAACCACACCTGTGATTGATGCTGTTGTAGCACCATTGTCCCACAAGTAAGTATAAGGTCCTACCCCACCTGTAGCTGATACTGTAGCTCCACCGTCTGCAGCTCCATTACAAGTAACTGTTGCATCTACAACTGTTGTAGCAACGATAGCTGTTGGTTCTGTAATCGTTACTGAAGCAGTAGACGTACATCCATTTGCATCGGTAATTGTTACAGTATATGTTCCAGCTGTTAATCCAGTAATCGCTGCTGTTGTTTCACCATTGTCCCATGCATAAGTGTAAGGTGCTGTACCTCCTACTTCAGAAGCTGTCGCAGAACCATCTGCTCCGCCATTACACGTTACGTTTCCATCCACTACTGCAGATGCTACTAATACTGCTGGCTCTGTAATTGTTACTGAAGTAGTAACTACACAGGCATTCGCATCTGTAACTGTAACATTGTAGGTACCTGCTGCTAAACCAGTAACAGTAGCTGTCGTTTCATTGTTATCCCACAAATACGTGTAAGGTGCAGTACCTCCTGTTGCTGTAACTGTTGCAGCTCCATCAGCAACTCCATTACAACTTACCGTTGCATCAACTGCTGTTGTTGCATCAAGAATTGTAGGTTCAGAAATCGTTACCGAAGATGAAGAAATACATCCATTCGCATCTGTAACATCTACGTTGTAGGTTCCTGCCGCTACACCTGTGATAGTGGCTGTTACAGCCCCGTTATCCCAAGCATAAGTGTAAGGAGCTGTTCCTCCCGTTGCTGAAGCAGTTGCCCCACCATCAGTTCCTCCATTACAAGAAACGTTGTTATCTACTACTGATGCTGCAACAAGAACTGTTGGTTCTGTAATGGTTACTGATCCTGCAACGATACATCCATTTGCATCAGTTACACCCACATTGTATGTACCTGCAGTTAAACCACTAATTGTAGCTGTTGTTGCTCCGTTGTCCCACACGTAAGTAAAAGGTGCTGTTCCTCCTGTTACTGAAGCCGTAGCTCCACCATCAGCTCCACCGTTACATGAAACATTTGCATCAACAGTAGTTGTTACCGCCAAAATAGCTGGTTCAGTAACTGTAGCTGTTTCTGTATCTGTACATCCATTCGCATCTGTAATTGTTACGGTATACGTTCCTGCTGCCAAACCTGTAATGGCTGCAGTTGTTTCTCCGTTATCCCAAGCATAAGTGTAAGGAGCCGTTCCTCCTGTTGCTGAAGCTGTTGCTGCTCCATCTGAAGCACCATTACAACTTACCGTCATATCTATAGTCGTAGCAGCTACAAGAACTGTTGGTTCTACGATTGTTATTGTCTCTGTTGCTGTACAAGCGTTTGCATCGGTTACAGTAACTGTATAAGTACCTGCTGCTACATTGGTAATTGAAGCTGTAATATCTCCATTATCCCAAGCGTAAGTATAAGGTGCTGTTCCTCCTGTTGCTGAAGCTGTTGCTCCACCATCTGTACCACCATTACAAGAAACGTCACTATCTAACGTAGTTGATGCTACTAATAAAGTAGGTTCTGTAATTGTAATATTTGCTGAAGAAACACATCCGTTTGCATCCGTTACATCTACGCTGTAGGTACCTGCTGCTAGTCCAGTGATAGAAGCTGAAGTTGCCCCATTGTCCCACAAGTAAGCGTAAGGAGCCGTACCTCCAGTTGCTGAAGCCGTTGCAGCACCATCTGCACCTGCATTACAACTTACATTTGCATCTACGGTTGCTGCTGCAACCAATACAGCTGGTTCTGTAATAACCACTGAAGTTGTAGCGATACATCCATTTGCATCCGTAATTCCAACATTGTAAGTTCCTGCAATCAATCCTGTAATAGAAGCTGTATTTGCTCCAGTATCCCAAGTATAAGAATAAGGTGCTGTTCCTCCTGTTACGTTTACTGTTGCTGCTCCATCTGATAAACCGTTACATGAAACGTTTGCATCTACTACTGTTGTTCCTACCAAAGCAGCTGGCTCTGTAATTGTAGCAGTACTTGTAGATGTACATCCATTCGCATCTGTAACGGTAACCGTATATGTTCCTGCAGTCAACGTTGTAATTGTAGCTGTAGCGTCTCCATTATCCCAAGCATAAGTATAAGGTGCTGTACCTCCTGTTGCTGTTACTGTTGCAGCTCCATCTGAAGCACCATTACAAGTAACGTAAGTTTCTGAAGAAATTGCTGATGTTAATTCTGTAGGCTCTGTAATAGTTGCAGTAGTTGTTGCCACACATCCATTGGCATCTAAAACACCAACATTGTATGTACCTGCTGCAACATTGGTAATTGAAGCTGAGTTAGCTCCATTACTCCAAGTATAATTGTAAGGTGCTGTTCCTCCAACCGGTGTAGCTGTTGCCCCACCATCAGTTCCTCCGAAACAACTAACGTTTGCATCTACTGCTGTTAACACACCTAATAATGTAGGTTCTACAAGCGTAACTGTTGCTGTAGTTGTACAAGCATTGGCATCTGTTACGGTTACGTTGTAAGTTCCCGCTCCTAATGATGTAATTGTTGCTGTTGATCCACCATTGTCCCATGCATAATTATAAGGTGCAGTTCCTCCTGTTACAGAAACCGTTGCACTACCATCGGTAGCTCCATTACATGTTGGATTGGTAGAAGACGAAATCGTTGAATTTAATACAGCAGGTTCTGTAATCGTTACTGTATTCGTTTCTGAACATCCGTTGTCGTCTGTTACTGTGAAACTGTAAGTACCTACGTCTAATCCTGATTTAGTTGCCGATGTAGTTCCATCAGCCCATAAATAAGTATATGGTGCTGTTCCACCTGTCGGGGTAATGGTTGCTTGACCATCAGCTGCACCGTTACAAGTTACATGATTATCTACATTAACTCCTGCTACTAAAGCAGTTGGCTCACTAATTAATACAGCTGTGTTTGAAGTACAACCAGCATTATCTGTTACACTAACACTGTAAATTCCTGCAGTTAAGTTTGTTGCTGTTCCTACTGAAGATCCGTTACTCCAAGAATAATCATAAGGAGCTGTTCCTCCATATCCAGAAACTGTTGCTGCTCCATCAGTACCTCCAAAACAACTTACATTGGTTACTGAAGATAACAATGGAAATAACATTGCTGGATTAGAAAGTGTAACTGATTGTGAAGAAATAGCACCTAAAGCGTCTTCAACATCAACCGTATAAGTTCCAGCTGCCAATCCTGAGATTGATGCTGTGTTTGCACCAGTACTCCACAAGTAAGTATAAGGTGCCGTACCTCCAGAAGGAACAGCTGTTAACTGACCATCTGCTGAGCCAAAACACGAGATCTCGCTGTCTACAGTAATTGTTACGGCTACAGCTAATGCTGCAGAAAGATTATTCGCAGAAGTAATTCCGCTGTTTAAGGGTGACTCCACATTTAACTTCTCCACATCCCTAGGGGAATCGGAAGCTAAGGAAGTCTTGCTATACCCCATCGTTGTGAGAAGGAGTAGTAGGAAAACAAAGATTTTTTTCATTGCCTGTACTTTAAAATTTAGTTTTTTAATTACAGGTTTCGATGTAAAGTTCAACGCATTACAACGTTGAAAAGTAGGTTTTGGGGTGATAAATATTTTTTACATTTTTTTAAATATTCATCGGTTTGATGTAGTTATTGTTTCGTTTTTAGTTCATTTTGTTTGATAAAGGTTTTTAAGAGTTAATAATTATTTTCTATTGGTTGTTAGCGTTGAAATCATTTAACACTTCTTATATATTACTGAATGACAATGATTTGAGCAGTAGCAGAGCATATTTTTCAAATCGATTAGTTCGTATATATGAAGTGAAAAACCGGTATTTCAACACAGTTTCACCGCATTTCGTCACGAAAAGTAAGCATATTTCTGGAAAGACAAGCGTTTAACGCTGTATAAAAAAAATGATTTCATGTGGTTATTGGAATGCAAAGTAACTACTTCACAAATCGATTTTAGGTGGAATAAATATTAAAGGGTGAATAACTAATTTTTCAGTTTTTTATTTAGGGGCTTTATGATACATGTATATTCCGATAAAGGTAAAAATAATATTCGGGGTCCATACCGCCAACAAGCTAGGAAACCCAACATTGGTTGCAGCCACGGAGGTAACCTGCATACAAAAGATATAAACAAAGGTTAGTCCTAAACCTATGGCTATACTCACACCTATCCCCCCTCTTTTCTTTTCTGTAGACACAGCCAAACCTAAAAGTGTTAGTACATAGGTTGCAAAGGGCAAACTTGTTCGTTTATAAAAGTCTATTTCATACGCTACGATATTGGGTGATCCCTTATCTTTTTCACTTTGTATAAAATCCTGAATTTCATTGTACCCCATGGTCATAACCACACTTTCTCGTTGCGCCATTTCAGACAGAAAAAAAGGTAAAACTGTATCTAGTTTTGCTCCCTCTTCAATGTAATCATTGGGTGACCCCACCTTTCTGATAAAATAGTCTCTGAACACCCACAAATTGGAAGTATCTGAGTTGGTAGCTTTTTTTGCTCTTAAAATCGATACCACCTCATTGTTCTCATCACGCTGTTCAAGAGTGAATCCATTGGCACTATTTTGTTCACCGTAATAACTTTTAAAATAGACAATTTTGTTCCCGGGAAACTGAGCATGATAATCACTTACATAACGTGCATTTCTATAATACCCTTCTTCAAAAGCAAGTCGTTTTTCATTGGCAAAAGGCAACACTAAATGATTCAAAACCAAAGAAAAAAGCATCAACACAGTAGCACTTATCATGTAAGGCCTAAGTAGTCGTCTAAAGGGTCTTCCACTGTTTATAATGGGAATAATTTCAGAGTCCTGTGCCATTCTGGCCGTAAACCAAATAACACTTAAAAAAATGATCAGGGGAGAAAATAAATTTCCGTAATACAGGACAAAGTTTAGATAGTAATCAAAGAGGATTTCAGACACCGGCGCCTTGTTAGAAATAAATTCACTCAAGCGTTCAGACAAGTCAAAAACAACCGACAAAATCATGATTACCCCCAACATAAAGAAGAAGGTAACCAAGTATTTTTTAATGATATATCTATCTATTTTTTTAAGCATATTACAAGCGGTTGGCCAATTTCACCACCATTTTGTCCTTCCATTCACTGAAGGTACCATCCAATATTCTTGTTCTGGCTTCGGTAACCAACGCCAAATAAAATGCTAAATTGTGTATAGATGCAATTTGGAATCCTAAAAATTCATTCGAACGAATTAAGTGACGTACGTAAGATTTAGAATATACCTGATCTACAGTTGCTGTTCCGTTGGGATCGAGTGGAGAAAAGTCCATTTCCCACTTTTTGTTTTTGATATTAATGATTCCTTCTGAAGTAAATAACATACCATGACGTGCATTACGTGTAGGCATTACACAGTCAAACATATCCACTCCTAAAGCAATACACTCTAAAATATTCACGGGTGTTCCTACCCCCATCAAATATCTTGGTTTTTCTTCTGGCAAAATACCACAAACCAAATCTGTAGCCTTGTATAATTCCTCATCAGGCTCTCCAACACTTAGCCCTCCAATAGCATTTCCTACCGCATCAAAAGAGGCAATTTTTTCTGCACTTCGCTCTCTTAAATCTTCGTAAACACTTCCTTGAACAATAGGGAACAACGCCTGCTCATAACCGTACTTCGGTGCTGTTCTGTCCATCTGGTCAAAACAACGCTTCAACCAACGGTGGGTCATGTGCATACTTTTCTTGGCATAAGCATAATCACACGGGTAAGGTGTACATTCATCAAACGCCATAATGATGTCTGCCCCTATCGTACGTTGAATATCTATCGCTCTTTCTGGCGTAAAGAAATGGTAACTTCCATCGTGGTGCGATTGAAATTTCACCCCGGCCTCTTTAATTTTTCGCTGACCAGACAATGAATACACTTGATATCCTCCTGAATCCGTCAAAATCGGTTTATTCCAACCGTTAAACTTATGCAATCCTCCTGCACCTTCTATAACTTCAAGACCTGGTTTCAAGTACAAGTGGTAGGTATTTCCCAAAATAATTTGAGCATTAATTTCCTTGTCCAATTCATGTTGGTGAACTCCTTTTACCGTACCTGCCGTACCCACTGGCATAAAGATGGGCGTCTGTATAGTACCGTGATCTGTTTTGAGTTCTCCAGCCCTTGCTTTGGTTTTCTCGTCTTTCTTTTGAAGTGTAAAGTGCATAAATATGTTGAAAAATATTCGGCACAAAGATAATTGTATTTAAACATCTGTCTCATCTTTGTTGTAAACAAACTACTGTATGAAGTTAATGCCCCAATTAGGTTATGATCTGGGGAGTTACATTTTTCTGTTCTTTTGCGCCATGGCCTTCATCCAAATTATTTGGGTGTTGTTCATCTATTTGCGCGTACTACTACATAAAGATAAAACTCCTTCTGATGCCTATCAGCCTCTTAGTATTATTATTGCTGCCCGCAATGAAGAGGATAACCTATTCAACAACCTGCCACATATACTTGCACAAGATTACCCCGAATTTGAGGTGATTATTGTGAACCATCAAAGTAAAGACAATTCGAAATTCATCCTGAGGGCTTTTCAAGAGGAATTCGAAAATTTACGCGTTATTGAATTGGAACCCAACAAACACTTTAACATAGGGAAGAAATTGCCCTTAACTATAGGCGTGAAAGGTGCCAAATACGAACATCTATTATTTACAGATGCCGATTGTAAACCTGCGTCTAATCAATGGTTAAAAAATATTTCTGCGCAATTCAGTGAGAAAGAAAATATGATTTTGGGGTACGGACCTTACCACAAAGAAAAAGGTCTCCTCAACCGTATCATACGTTTAGATACTTCCATGATAGCCATGAATTACCTCGGTTTTGCGAAGGCACGAGTTCCTTACATGGGGGTTGGAAGAAATCTAGCGTATACAAAATCACTGTTCGAAACCAACAAAGGATTTAAAAGTCATTACCAATTGCCTTCTGGAGATGATGACCTCTTTGTTCAAAGTGCGGCGAAAAAGAAAAACTACACCATTTGCATCAATAAAGAAGCTTTTGCCTATTCAACGGCAGAAAATTCATGGCAAAATTGGTTCCGACAAAAGTCCAGACACTTCACAACTACGGCACATTATGGAGTTTTCAAAAAACTAATGTTGGGAATCTATCCCACAACCCTCCTTTTGCTATACACTTCTTTCCTTATCTTGTGCTTAAGTTTTAAACTAAATTGGCTTGTATTAATCATATTCGGTGCACTCATTGCACTTAAATGGATAATACAAGGCGCTATTTTAAGTAAGTTAGACGAGCGTTCTTTTGCGTGGGCCTTCCCTTTTTGGGATGTCTTTTACGCCATCCTCGCTCCGGTAATTTACTACACGAGTGAAAAATCGAACGCTAGAACATGGAAGTAGGAAATAATCTGTCAGAAAAAGGTCAAGTTGACCTACAATTGGTTGAGATGGCCAAGAAGGGAAACCAGAACGCCTATGCTCAACTCATGGACAGATACAGAGAGCCTGTATATTACATGTTGTTGAAAATGATTAAGAACAGCGACGATGCTGAAGATTTGACTATAGAAGCCTTCGGTAAAGCTTTTAATCGCTTAGAACAATACTCTCCAAGCTACGCCTTTTCTACGTGGCTTTTTAAAATTGCTTCTAATAATTGTATCGACTTCATTCGAAAAAAGCGTGTCAAGGTAACCTCAATGGATCATGCCTACAGTAACCAAGACGGGGAAAGTGTAGGGATGGATTTTGAATCGGAAGGACTAGATCCTGAAGAGGAAATCATGCGTAAACAAAAGGTAAAAATGATGCGTCAGGTTGTACGTAAATTAAAACCTCGCTACCGTGATTTAATTGAAAAGCGCTACTTCCAAGAATTGTCTTACGACGAAATTGCCACAGAAATGGACCTACCTTTGGGTACAGTTAAAGCCCAACTTTTTAGAGCGCGCGAGTTCTTGGCCAACTTAATGGAAGAGAAAAAGGACCACATATAAATTAAGAATTAAGAATGCAGAATTAAGAGTTAAGAATTCAGTATTATTTTCAGGAGCAGATATGAATTAACGATTTTCCAAACATAGATTTACAAAAGAGGTTGGCCACGTGCCGACCTTTTTTTATGCCCTACCATCATTAATATTATCATCCCTACTTAACGAGGGTCAAATTCCCCATTTAGCTTCCTCAGTGATAATTGAAGGAGCTATTTCGAATTTCAAATCTCCAATTTCAAATTTCTACTCTCCAATCTAACCAGGCAAACAGCCGGGCTATACGCTATAGTCTTTGGGGTATTTTGCAGTTCTCACTTCCTTTTCAGTTTAGCTTCTAGGGTCGCTAACCTAAAAAGGGTGTTCACTACAAACTTCTCCAAAGCGCTGCCGCTTCTATCCCTGTTTGATTAAACACTCCTTACTCCTGCTCAAACTCTTGCTAATAAAAACTCCTCCCTCCCCACTGTTTTAATTCTCGAAGCTTAGTCGGTTTAGCCAATAAGTAGTATTCAAAAAAAGTTTAATTCAATTAATATTGATTTTCAAAGAGTTAAATTAAAAATGAAAATTTCTTTAAAAAATCTTCAAAAAAATTTGCTTTCAATTCGTATTCTTTACTTATATTTACCGCTCGAAAATCACATATCCAATCGGAGAAAGATTTTGAAATATTGATTAGATGCCGATGTAGCTCAGCTGGCTAGAGCAGCTGATTTGTAATCAGCAGGTCGGGGGTTCGAGTCCCTCCATCGGCTCTCTTTTCTTTCCAAACAAACAATCCTTACTTTCTTTAAAAAATTAAAATCAAGCACATCACTTGGTGTATTTTTGCGTGGGTACAAATTGTATTGACTATCTTTGTCGTCTCAAACAATCAAAGCATGAACAACGAGCAATTAATCTTATCGTATTTCCCAGATTTAACACAAAAACAAATCGAGCAGTTTGCTGCTTTGGGTGACTTGTACCAAGAATGGAACGAAAAGATTAATGTGATTTCGAGAAAAGACGTAGACAACTTTTACGAAAGACACGTTTTGCACTCTTTAGGAATTGCCAAGGTTATACAATTTAAAAAGGGAACACGCTTACTCGACGTAGGGTGTGGAGGTGGATTTCCAGGAATTCCTTTAGCCATTCTTTTCCCTGAATGCGAATTTCATTTGGTAGACTCTATCGGTAAGAAAATTAAAGTTGTGCAAGAAGTAGCAGAAGCCATTGGGTTAACGAACCTACAAGCAACACATGCAAGAGCTGAACAAATTAAAGACAAGTACGACTTTGTAATCTCAAGAGCCGTTACAGCTATGCCCAAGTTCTTACAATGGATTACCAATAAATTCGACAAGCAAGATAAAAACGCCTACCCCAACGGTGTTTTCTACCTTAAAGGAGGTGATTTAAAAGAAGAAATGAAACCCGTTAAGCGTCATACTGAATATTTCGATTTAGCCGATTACTTTGAAGGAGAATTCTTTGAAACAAAAAAAGTGGTGTACGTTCGTATGAACTAATACACCACCCTAATTTTTATTTTAGTACTCCTTATTACACCTCATCTAAAAGTGTAACATCGGTACTTCTGGTTTGATTTTTTCCCCAAAGGTACTTCAACAACTGATAGAAACCAACCGTTGTTCCTATTCCAAATACAAGACTAATAATCGTGTATTGAATTTCACCTAGTCCATTCAAGTCATCTAAAGAACCTGAAGCCATGAAGATAAGGGCGATAAATATTCCACCTATAAAAGAACCCACGTAATAGCTAAGGGCACCTAATATTGCAAAGAGCCATTTGTTCTTCTGGTGATCTTCTGCCAAGGTGGCAAAACGTTTTCCAATAAAGTAAAGTAGGAGTAATCCTAGAATCATAGTAAGTAGTTTTTTGGTTTCCCTCTAATATAGGCGAACAATAGGAAAAGTCCTTAAAAATTTTTCATTTTCTTTCTCACCGAATACTTTAAGATACATCCAAGCTCTATATTCCAATCCAGATAAATCTATCTTATAGACCCCATCCGCTATTTTACAAGCTCCGGTTTTCCACAGTTCTCTTCCCGTTTCATCCATGAAAACAAAACTCTCTACACTACCACCTTCTATAACTACACTCAACTCATTCCCGCAAGGGTTTGGGTATAGCTTAAGTTCGATAGAAACATCGTCGTAAGTCAAACCAACATAATCAATGGCACAAACTTCATCTACCTCTGCATTCATCACGATATCATACAACACCTTATGTCCAGCATCATTTAAATGTACACCATCTCCAGAATTGTACTGCGGTAAAATATAATGGTTAACGTCAGCTGTGGCTGTCCAAAAATCCAAAGCATAATTTCCATACACTTCTAAAATAGAATCACGTGTATCCAATTGAATTTGAATTTTTGCTGGATCTGAAAAATTGCGTGGTTGCGTAGTACACACATATAATGACACCCCTTGTTGAACAGAGGCTTGATGCATTAAGTCAAAATTATACATCTGCATATCTACCCCATAGTTGTTCGCTGCGTCATTAGAAGGAAGATTTACGATTACCGCAGAAGGATGTAAAGCCAGTGCTGCAGTAATATTCCTATTTACATCTATGGTTTGATTTACACCACTCGGTATAGGCGTTCCCGTGGGTATTAATTTAAATGTATTGTAACCTCCAACGGCTAAATTCAACACTTCATAACGTGTATCCCTTCGGTACAACTCATGTTTATACCTGTACACCCAAGCACTGTCTTGCGTAGAAGCTCCAGCTCCTGCGGCAGTTGAAGACCCTATCACCACTATTCTACAAGTATCTTGTGTATCTGCTATTTCAAACAAATGATCAGATTCATCATTCATAGACACACTTTCAGCTTTTACAACACATTGCTGAGAAGGTGTATTTGGAACCATCCAAGCATATTCAGCTGTAAAAGGAGCCACGGTATCTATAGTACTCCAATTTACCCCTCCATCATAACTATAAGACAAAACAACATTTTCTTGCAGGGTATTTCTCATGGTTATATCAACCGTTCTACCCACCTGCCAATATTCACCTCCATTCGGACTTAAAACCTCTAATTCTTGCGGGTAAACACTATCCGATGCATACTCCATTTGCAACGCTCCCAGATAATAAAACCCATTAGCATTATCGTTATTCGGTCCTGCAGTTAAGGATAAATTCAACACACCATTGGCATCTGGATACATAGTAAATGAAACCATATTAACCGTATTATTAGTCGGATTTAAATAAGCAGTATCAACACTAACACCCGATAATACATACTCCGTTTCTCTATTATCTGTAGCCAAACGAGAAGCAAAAATGGTAAGTGTATACTCCTTAGCCACATCTAGATTATCAAACTCTATTGTTGCTGTTGGTTGAAGTTGACCATTAAAGTCTACCATATTCCCAAAGAAGCTGTCGCCCGAAGCATTAGAGGGAATTCCTAGAGAACTATTAGGCGTTTGGGTCCCTGAAGTATTCACTCCAGTAAACGCATTGGTAATGGAGAGATTAATGGTAGTGGCAAAGCCGAAATTATTCATCAAACCATTTACAGATCCCGATGAAGCATCATTTATATTGTTCCATGGAAAAGGTGAGTGAGCACCTCCAAAATCAATAGATATGCGTTCAGTTTGCGCCATCAACCAACAAGCACTAATTAGACTCACAAAAAAGGCAATAACTTTATACATAGCGTAGTAGTTTAATACCTCCTCAATTTAGAGCTTTTCTTTGGATGGAAAAATAAAGTTGAGCAAGATCAATGGTACTATACTCCAAAACAAAAAAGGTCTCGCTGACAATCAACGAGACCTTTTAATATATTCTAAAAATCTTCTTAGCTCATGAATAAGCGAATAGATTTTGAAACTTCTGCTTTTAAGTTTTGTCTTTCAACAATGTAATCCAAGAAACCGTGCTCTAAAACGAACTCTGATGTTTGGAAACCATCTGGTAAATCTCTACCTATTGTTTCCTTCACAACTCTTGGTCCAGCAAACCCGATTAAAGCTCCTGGCTCAGCAATGTTGATATCTCCTAACATTGCAAAAGAAGCAGTAACACCACCTGTTGTTGGATCCGTTAGGAAAGAAATGTAAGGTAATCCTGCATCTGCCAATTGCGTTAACTTACCAGAAGTTTTCGCCAACTGCATTAGAGATAAACCTGCTTCCATCATACGTGCACCACCTGATTTAGAAATAATCATAAAGGCACATTTCGCTTTGATAGCTTGATCAATTGCTCTTGCAATTTTCTCCCCTACTACAGATCCCATAGATCCACCAATAAAGGCAAAATCCATAGCTGCAATAACGGTAGGTTGACCATCAATATCACCTTTCGCGCAACGAATAGCATCTGTTAAACCAGTTTTTGCCTGTGTTGCTTTAATTCTATCTGTGTATTTCTTTGTATCTGTAAATTTCAACGGGTCACCAGAACTCAATTTCGCATCAAACTCTTTGTATTTCCCTTCGTCGAAAAAGATTTGGAAGTACTCTTCAGAACCAATTCTATCGTGGTTAGAACAACGGTCACACACGTAAAAGTTCTTCGCATGATCTTCTGCTGTAACTACGGTCTTACATTTTGGACACTTGTGCCAAAGACCTTCTGGAGTTTCCTTCTTATCTTTAGTAGAGGTAGTAATCCCCTCTTTTTCTCTTTTAAACCAAACCATAAATGCTTTTTTACTTATTTAGAAAGTGAATCCACGTTGTTTAAATCTCTAAAAGATCTTTCTAAACGTGCACCGAAAGTAAGTTCACCTTCTCTCATCCATTTTCTTGGATCGTAATATTTCTTATTTGGCAATTCTTCCCCTTCTGGGTTACCGATTTGAGTTCTAAGGTACTCAATATTTTCAGAAATGTAATCTCTTACCCCTTCTGTAAATGCGAATTGTAAATCCGTGTCAATGTTCATTTTAACAACACCGTACCCGATCGCTTCTCTGATTTCTTCTAAAGTAGATCCTGATCCTCCGTGGAATACGAAATCAACTGGGTTAGCACCTGTGTTGTATTTCTCTTGAATAAACTCTTGAGAATTCTTTAAGATAACTGGCGTTAAAACAACGTTACCTGGCTTGTAAACTCCGTGAACATTTCCGAATGCTGCAGCAATAGTAAAACGATCAGAAATTTTAGAAAGCTCTTCGTAAGCGAACGCTACTTCTTCTGGTTGTGTGTACAATAATGCGTTGTCAACGTTCGTGTTATCAACTCCATCTTCTTCACCACCTGTAATTCCTAATTCAATTTCTAAAGTCATGCCCATTTTAGACATACGCTCTAAATATTGCTTACAAATTTCAATGTTTTCCTCCAATGGCTCTTCTGATAAATCTATCATGTGCGAGCTATACAAAGGCTTACCAGTTGCTGCAAAGTGTTTCTCACTCGCATCTAATAAACCGTCTATCCAAGGCAATAATTTCTTTGCTGCGTGATCTGTGTGTAAGATAACAGTAGCTCCGTATAATTCTGCTAATTCGTGAATGTGTAAAGCTCCAGCAACACCACCTGCGATAGCCGCTTTGTGATCGTCATTGTTTAAACCTTTACCTGCATTGTATAAAGCTCCTCCGTTAGAGAACTGAATAATTACAGGTGAGTTTAATCTTGCTGCTGTTTCCATAACCGCATTTACTGATGCAGAACCAACAACGTTTACTGCTGGCAAGGCATATCCATGCTCCTTTGCGTGCGCAAAAATCGCTTGAACCTCATCTCCTGTAGCTACTCCTGGTTTTATATTGTGTGCCATGTTTTCAAATTTTGTTAGGTTGCAAAAATAAAGGAATTTATAAAAAAGCGATGGGCTTAGGCTTTAAATTTAAAGGTCGATTACTTGGGCGGAACTAGAAACCTTCAAAGTTCTTATGCATGCCCCTATTGAATCCTTTTTAAAGTCACGGGAAATTTCAAAAACATGCGTCACCTACATCACCTTTCTTCGTTTATCCTTTTTATTCTTCTCCCTTCTAAACACAATCTTTATTTTAGTCAAAAAACAAACTTTAAAGCAATCTCAATGAAGCTATTCATCTTGTTTTCTCTCCTACTTTTCTCCCTGCAACTTAGCGCTCAAAAGGGATATGACATTGCCATAAACATGAATCTAGACGGAGAACAAACCTTGTATTTGGCCTATCATTACGGTGATAAACAATATATAGCTGCTGAAGACACATCGACGATAGGTCAGTTTAATTTCAAAGGAGAGGAAAAACTAGCACCTGGTGTTTATAAATTGGTACTGAAAGAAAACACTCAAGTTTTAGAGATAGTTGTAATTAACCAAGATCAGCATTTCACAATTACAAGTACAAGGCCTCCCTACTTTGTGCGCGATGCTCAGGTGACGGGTTCCCTTGAAAATGAAGCTTATTATAATTTAGCCAAAGAAAAGTTCCGTTTATTACTCAACTATAGAGCCTTACAAGAAAAGTCTAAATACACCCAAGGAAAACAAAAAGAAGAGGCCGAAAAAGATTTAAAAGCCATCACCGATTCCGCCCAACATTTACAAAGTGAGTTTATACTAAATCATCCCACTTTTCTGGTTTCTAAAGCTCTTAAAGCGAACATTCCTATTCGCATCCCTACTGCTGATGAATTAGGTTTGAGTCAGGAAAAATATGAGCAACAACGAATAGAACTCTACAAAAAACACTATTTCGACAACCTAGATTTAAAGGAGGCTGGATTGATACGAACAGATGTATTTTACCCCTTGATTACAGGATATTTAAACACGCTTTACCTCCAAGATTCTATCCAGCAAAAAGAAGGACTTACCCGTTTGCTAGATACTTTGAAAGTAAACCCTGAGATGTACAAATTCACCTTAATAGAGATGGTGAATAACTACGCCAAAGTAAATTCATTTCACGGCGCTGCTATTTATGCTTTTTTGGTTGAAGAATATTACCTCAAAGGAAAAGCAGACTGGGTTGATGCCATTACGCTACAAAACATGCGTAAAAGCGTGGAGAAAATTAGACGAACTGAATTGGGCAAGATAGCTCCTCCTATTACTTTACCTGACCATACAGGAAAAGAAGTGAATCGTCAGGACATAAAAAGCAAATATAAAATCCTTGTGTTTTGGAGCTCTTTAGAAGAAGAAAGTCTGGGCAAACTCCAAGAGCTTAAACTTGCTACAGAGACGCTACCAAAAACAGAACTTCAAGTTTATGCTGTTGATAAAGGAGGAAATCACAAAAGTCATTTCCAAAAACTAAACGACCACCAATTAACCAATGCTGAGAACTGGGTTTTCACCCTAGGAGCGGGTGATTTGTTTAAAGAAGATTACACAGAGGTTTATAGAAATTATGGTGATTTTTATTATTTACTCTTAGATGCTGATAATAAAATCATCATGCGAGGAAATTCACTTCAACCCCTGTTAAATGCGCTTTAAACTTTGAAAAAAAAGCAGAATCAACCTTTATTCCTCGCCCGTTTTTCATTCCAATTATCCGAGCTTTTCCTTACCTTCGTCCCAAAGTAGGTCGCATGAATAGGGAGGAAAAAGCAGAACATTTAATTACCTTAATTAAGCAGGAACAAAAAGCACAACAAGACAAGTGGAACTTCTCCGAGAACGTAAGTTTAAAGAGCTTGAAAGCACAAGGTTTGGTATTGCATCCTTTAAAAATTAAGCGCAGAAAATATGGTTTTGCCGACTACCCCATCATAGAATTCGAATTGCCTTTCGAAACTGATACGAGCAACTTCAAATCAGGTGTGGCCTTGGAGTTTTTTGCCCATCATGAAGAACAACAAAGCTGTAATGCACAGTTGGTATTTTTAAACAACAGAAGCGGTGAAATTCGCCTGTTTGCCCCTGATTTCCCAGAATGGATAGAAGAAAGAAATTTGGGAATAAAACTCGTTCCAGACGACAAGAGTTTTAAATTCATGCTACATGCCTTAAAGGCTATTAAAAAAGGAGAAGACAAGCATACAGCTCAACTCTTTGATATTGTTCACGGCATCAAAGCAAGTAAAAACATTGCTGTTGAAGAAGCGAATGAAATCAAAGGTTTAAATATTTCTCAAGCCATAGCGGCTAAAGCCGTGGTTGACAATGAAGATGTTTGCATTTTGCACGGACCTCCGGGTACGGGAAAAACCACAACGCTTGTTGCTGCCGTTCTAGAACTCCTGAAAAAAGGAGAAAAAGTTGCTGTAACCGCTCCAAGTAATGCAGCGGTAGATCATTTTACGCGTTGTCTGATTCATCAAAACATAGATGTGCTGCGCATGGGGAATGCAGCCAAAATAGATGAAGAACTTTTCGTTCATACTACAGAAGGAGTTGCGCAAAACGCCGAAGAACAAAAACGCATTAAACGCTTAAAAATCCAAGCCAATGAATTGCGCAAAATGGCCCAACAATACAAACGTAATTTCGGAAAATCGGAAAGAGAACAACGCAAACTCTTATACCAAGAGGTTAAATCTATACGTCAAGAAATAAAACAATTGGAAGCCTTTTCTGTAGAAAAAGCGGTAGAAAAAGCACAAGTAATTACAGGAACACCCGTTGGTTTACAAGATGAATTATTAAAGGAATTAAGGTTTGATACTTTAGTTATAGATGAAGCAGGACAATGTTTAGAACCCATGGCTTGGGTAGCTATAGAAAAAGCGGACAAACTAGTATTAGCCGGAGACCCTTTCCAGCTCCCTCCTACTGTAATTTCTGATGCTGCAGCCAGAGATGGTCTAACACTTTCTATATTGGAACAGAGTTTCCAACACAAGATTCCTACTTATTTATTGAATACGCAGTACAGGATGCAAGAGAAAATCGCTAGTTTCTCAAGCGAATACTTCTATAAAGGAGAATTACTCACGGATGAACCGCTAAAAGCCAATAGCGAAAATGCGCTTCAATTTTACGACACAGCAGGTTATGAAGCTCCAGAAAAACAAGGAGAAGATGGATACAGCTTGAGTAATTTGGAGGAAATACGCATCGTTGAAAAATTGATAGACGACCTAAAATTAAAGCGTAAAGACATTGCTTTTATAAGTCCATACGCCGCCCAAGTGAGTTTAGCTAAAAAACTCTTAGACGGTATAAAGTGCTCTACCATAGACGCCTTCCAAGGTCAAGAAAAACCTATCATTTTCATTTCCTTAGTAAGAAGTAATACAGAAGGAAACATAGGTTTTTTAAAAGATTACAGACGTATGAATGTTGCCCTAACCAGAGCACAAAAACAACTCTTTGTAATTGGTGATAGCGCCACTTTTGGAAACGATGATTTCTACAGTAAATTCTTGAACTATGTAGAAAGTCATGAAGCGTACAAAAGCGTGTTTGAGGTGATGTATTAGCAAAAATCTCTTGCCCATTATTTATGTGGTAAAGCGCGTTTAGATTTGTATTTTCGTAACTCAAATTAAAGCTATGAAAAACATTTTCTATTTCCTTACCTTAAGCTTACTCCTTACCTCTTGTTTCAAAGGAGAGAACGCAGATTTAGTAATTTACAACGCACGCATTCACACCTTGGACAAAGAGGGTGAAGTACATAATGCCATAGCCATTAAGGATGGTAAAATTTTGGAAACCGGTCCGGAAAGAGAAATAAGAAACAAATACAGCGCTAGCGAGGAAATTAACGCGGAACAAAAGGAAATCTACCCTGGTTTTCATGATGCACATGGACATATTTCTATACTCGCTTTAAACAATCTAAAATGTGATTTGAGAGGGAGTACTTCCTACGCTCAAATGATTACACGCATAGAAAAACACCTTAATAAAAAAGAGCAGCTGGTAGTTGTTGCCCATGGTTGGGACCAGAATGTATGGGGAGAAACCCAATTACCAAATTTCGAACAACTCAACAAAGCCTTTCCCAATCAGCCCGTTGTGTGTACGCGAGTAGATGAACACGCCATGCTTATCAACCAAGCTGCCGTAGAATACTTTCAACTTAATGTAGATACGCTGATAGAAGGCGGTGAATTACTAAAAGAAAACGGTGTTTTTACAGGGATTCTAATGGATAATGCCATGAGTTTAATCAACGACCGTTTACCCCAACCGTCGGACCAAGAAATTAAAGAAAGTATAAAAGATATTCAACGTCAACTTTTAGGATATGGAATAACCAATGTACACGAGGCTGGACTTTACATGGAAGAATTCAGAATATTGGATGAAATGGCCACTTCTGGTGAATTAAAAATCGGAGTATACGGCATGCTTTTGCCTACTCAAGAGGCCTTTGATTTCGTACTTAAAAATGGGCACTACACCAACGGTCCTTTAAAAGTTAGAAGCTTTAAGATAATTGGAGATGGAGCGTTAGGCAGTAGAGGAGCCTGTTTAATTCATCCTTATCACGATCATGCAGGCAATGGTTTTTTAACTACGAGTATGAAAGACGTTGCGAGCATTGCACTATTTGCAAAAGAGAACAATTACCAAGTTAACACGCATTGCATAGGCGATTCTACCAATAGAAATTTATTACACCTCATCGATACCTTAATGAGTGACGTTGAAGATCACAGGTGGAGAATTGAGCATGCTCAAATTGTACACCCTAACGATTTAAAACTCTTTCAACATGCCGGGGTAATACCTTCTGTGCAGCCAACTCACGCAGTATCTGACATGCCTTGGGCTGCCAATAGATTGGGCGAAGAAAGATTAAAGAATTCAGGCTACCTCTATAAAAGTTTAATGCTTCAAAACAACATTATTGCCTTTGGAACAGACTTCCCTGTTGAGCACATGAATCCATTTTTAACGCTACATGCTGCCATTAACAGACAAAACGCCGAAAATATGCCAGAGGGTGGATTTCAAAAAGAAGAAGCCATAGGTTTTCATGAAAGTTTAAAAGCCATGACTATTTGGCCGGCAATAGCCTCTTTCCAAGAAGGAAAGGTAGGAACTCTTGAGAAAAATAAACAAGCTACTTTCGTCATTTTAGATCACCCATTATCAACATCAGGAGATTACCAACCCAATTATGCTTGGATGACTTTCATAGACGGAAAAGCCGTTTTCTCCATGGGGTTATAAGCTGAGAAGAGTGCACCTGTGGTGGATGTTTCTGCCAAAAACAGCAGTGGCACCCCGTCACCAAAATACTTGGGAAGAGTAGAACATATTATGGATTAGAACCGCTAAGCAAGATTTATTCTTCTTGCTTAGCGGTAGGCAGTCGTATAAAACTTCTCTTCCTAACATCCATCCCAGAAAAGAACCGCACCTGTAAATAGTTCAACCTAAACTTTTAATTTTTCTACTTTTAATTGAAGCAAAAAACACACTATGATAAAAGTTGAACAACTTAGCAAGGAGTTTGTGTTGACCCGAAAATTAAAGAAAGAACTCAACACTACGGAAGATAAAGCCGTGGCTGTTAAGAACGTGAGTTTTACCTGCGAACCAGGAAAGATTTTTTCTTTATTAGGGCCAAATGGAGCGGGGAAAACCACTACCATGCGCATGCTCTCTACAATATACAAACCCAGTTCTGGTAGCATAGAAATCGGCGGTGTTGACGCCGTGGCTCACCCACAAGAAGCACGTAAAAAGATTGGTTTTTTAACAGGTTCTACGGGACTATACGCTCGATTAACACCGAATGAACTCATCAAGTACTTCGCAGATTTATACCAAGTAGAAAAGCACGATTTTGAAAAACGTAAGAAATATCTGTACGACTTAATGGACATGCACGAATTCCAAAACAAACGCATTGGTAAGTTGAGTACGGGGATGAAGCAAAAGGTCTCTATAGCCAGAACCATGATACACGATCCTGAAATTGTTGTGTTTGATGAGCCTACAAGTGGTTTGGACGTGATAACTGCAGAAAACATCATTACCCTTATTCGCAATTGTAAGGAGGAAGGGAAAACAGTGATTTTCTCGAGTCATATTATGAGTGAAGTAGATCTTTTGTGTGATGATTTAGCCATTATCCACAAAGGAGGATTGTTGTACCAAGGAAGTATGGCAGATTTTAAGGCGAATATGGAAGCTCCAAATATTACGGCAGAATTTATTCGCATTGTTAATCAAACTAAAACGCAGCACAATGATTAATAAGATATTTCTTAAAGAATTGAAGGATACGCTTAGGGATAGAAGAACCCTGATGACGATGATTGTTATTCCCTTGCTGATTTTTCCGATTATTCTTAATGTTTTCACGGGAGTTTCTGAAAGTTTTCAGCAAGAGGCGGCAAGTAAAACCTTGAATATTGCCGTTATAGGAAATGGTTCTGATAGCTACTTTGCAAAGCAACTGGAGAAAGTACCCAATGTGCAAGGAGACAAACAATTGGTCTATATGGCCGATACTGTTGGCTTGAAGAATTTGATCAAAAAAGACTCTATTCAGTTAGCCGTTGAAGCACCTTTGGATTTTGAAAAAGCGCCTAAAAATGGCGAAATGAAAACCATTAAACTTTACTTTAACGCTACAGATTTGGGCTACAAAGAAAGAGCAGAATACTACATGGAAGCAATTAAAGCCGAAGTGAAAGGAGAACGTTTAGACGACCTGCAAATTTCTGCAACATCTGTAGACCCAGTAAATATTGACTATGTGAACATCGCTTCTACCAAAGAGGTTTTGGGTAAATTAGTAGGAGGTGTTTTACCTTACCTGTTTATCGCCTTTGGTTTTATAGGATGTATGTACCCGGCCATAGATTTATTTACCGGAGAAAAAGAAAGAGGTACCATAGAAACTTTATTAACTACACCTGTTGCTCGTTACAAAATATTAATTGGTAAAATGGGAGTAGTTGTACTTTCAGGGTTGGCAGCATCTACTTTTGCTTTGGTTGGACTTTACCTATCTTTTGAAGTATTTGACATGGCAGAAGATCCGAGAATTATAGAAGTAGTACACAGCATACTTTCTCCAGGATTTATCGCCATGCTTTATGTCTTACTTATTCCGTTAACCATTTTCTTTGCGGGAGTAATGATACCGATTTGTGTATATGCCAAATCATTTAAAGAAGCGCAAAGTATTATTACACCATTGAACATCGTAATAGTACTACCTGCTATGGTAGGATTTTTCCCAGGGATAGAATTGGATTATACAACAGCTATGATACCTGTAGTGAATGTGGTATTGGCCACTAAAGAATTAATTGCAGGAACTTTAGACCCTGTATTGTTAGCCCTTAGTTTTGGCGTAATGTTAACCCTTGCAGCAATAGCTGTAGGAGTTTCTTACAAGCAATTCGACAAGGAAGGAAATGTAGTGTTGTAAGGCCTTAATTGAGAATAAAACCGGAAAGGAGCGATAGGTAACTATTGCTCCTTTTTTTTTCAAAAACATAGAAGCACAAAAAAGGAGCAACAAATTAATGCTGCTCCCCTTGTTTTAACCAATAAAACCAGTAGGAAATAGGGTTCCCTACAACCCGAAAAATTAACCTGTAGTCCGCTGAGTCCTCACTCAACGTCCTACTAAACTCACTGCTATTAAGTTCTCTACAAAGATGAATTAAAAAATTCGTTTTCTCTGCATTGAATAATAAGTAGATCGCAACGAATAATAAATGACGAAATACAGGTTTTTAGTGATGGTTGAACAACAAAGATAGTTCATACCCTATACCCAAATTCACAAACCACGTGTTTAAATTACCTCCTAAAGCATTGATATAGCCTCCGTTAGCCTTTACACTCAAGCTAGAATTAAGGTGATAATTAAGTCCGAGACTTGGTTTAACAATCAACCCTTGTCCTGTACTAATACCTCCACCTCCTGCGGCCCCTCCAAGCACTTGAATATGACCGTGCATTTTATCCTTAAAAAAGTTGGGAGTTCTATAACCAATACCGGCTATCCCTTCAGCATAAGCTCCTGCATCACCGAAGTTGGCGAAAGAAGTTTGACCTCCAACATAAATGCTTGGATGCACATAAAAATTCAATTGAAATCCAATTTGTTGCATATCTACCATTTTGCCCGTTACACGCTGCGCTCGGTAATAATATTCTTGCGTGAGTGCTCCTTCAAAACCTTTAAAGCTGGATGATTGCGAAAAGTTTCTTGATGAATGCGGATAATAGTTTCCATTCTGAAAGACGTTATAAGCTAAGCCAAAACCGTAGTTCGTGCTCAAGAAATCAACACCTGGAGTGCTTAAAATTCCTACATCTCCAAAAAGACGTAAAGCAGAAGAAACGCGTACAGACAGTTCCGTACTTCCATAAAAGAACAAGCCACCAAAAGTATTGAGGCCGCCACCTCCGCCCCCACCTATACCGAGTTTGGGTGTTAAACGCATTCTATTCTTTAGGAAATCTAACTTTTTACCTACTCCAAATAAAATATCCATATACCCCGCTTTGATACCTCTATAGGCACCGTCGGCTTTAAAAAAGACACTAATACTCTTCCCATGTCGGAGTACTTCCAGCCCCACCAAGTGTATCGTTTTCCCTACTAAATTCCCTCTTTGGTTATACAGATTATTAAGGTGGAGTTTGTATTCTAGTTCGGTAGCGCTATGATTCCAAGTGGCATAATCCTTATTAGAATCAGTTAAAAACGTAGCTCTTCGGTTAAAGTCTGAATGTAAAAATGAAATGGGTAAAGAGAGTCCAACATTCCATTGATGACTTTCTATATTTCCGTGATCAAAGAAATTGACATAACTATAACCTGCAGATAATTTCATCAATTCTAAATCTAAACCCAAATTGACATGTGGTAAAATAAAAGCTCCTCCTCCATCAGGTGCTGAAGCCCCTCCTCCTCCACCGAAATGAAAACCTAAATCATAATAGATTTTTTTGGTGAGGTAATTCTGATACGCCAAATCAAACCCAAGGGTAAAAAAACCGCCTCTTTCTCCGTGTACAGAACCATAAATCCCGAGTCCCCCATACCAATGTTCTTTCAATTCTAAATTCAAATGAACACCAGAAAAGCCCATGTCAACTTCCCCATTCGGCATACTAACAGGATGATAATCTAAAAAGACATTTCCTTTTTGCAACTTACTGGTATATTGCTTTTGGGCAATTAAAGCCTGACTCAACAAGAGAAAACAAAGTATAAAGATGGATTTCATGGATATCAATTTCCGCCAAAAATACTAAGAATACTTTTGTTTAACCGGCCCAATTCTCTCTATCCAAACTTCTAAATTGAATAGCCTCTGCAATGTGTTGGGTTAATATCTTAGGAGCCTTTTCTAAATCTGCTATAGTCCTGGCTACTTTTAAAATTCTATCATAAGCTCTAGCTGAAAGTCCTAGCGTATCCATGGCTTTTTTTAGAATTGCATTCCCCGCTTCATCAATGGCACAATGCGACCTTAAATCTTTACTACTCATTTGAGCATTACAATGTATTCCAACCTCGCCAGCAAACCGCTCTTCTTGAATCAAGCGCGCAACAATTACACGCTCACGAATTTCTTTACTCCCCTCTTTGGGTTGATGATGCGCCAATTCATCAAAACTTACAGGTGTAACTTCAACGTGCAAATCTATTCTATCCAATAAGGGACCTGAGATCTTATTTAGGTAATTCTGTACCATACCCGGCGGACACATACAGTCCTTTTCTGGATGATTGTAATAACCGCAAGGACAAGGGTTCATGGCCGCTATCAACATAAATCCTGCAGGGTATTCTACCGTAAACTTGGCTCTGGAAATAGTGACTTGTCTATCTTCCAAGGGTTGTCGCATCACTTCCAAAACCGATCTTTTATACTCTGGTAATTCATCTAAAAACAACACCCCGTTGTGGGCCAAAGAAATTTCTCCCGGCTGTGGATAACCTCCTCCTCCAACGAGTGCTACATCACTTATGGTATGGTGAGGCTTTCTGAAAGGTCGTTGTGTAATTAAACCTAACTGTGCATCCATTTTACCGGCTACCGAATGGATTTTAGTGGTTTCCAAGGCTTCTGAAATATTCATGGGAGGAAGTATAGTTGAAAGGCGTTTGGCCAACATGGATTTTCCGGCACCTGGAGGACCAATCAAGAGCACATTATGTCCACCCGAAGCAGCAATTTCAAAGGCACGTTTAATGTTATCTTGCCCTTTTACATCCCGAAAGTCCACTCCAAACTCATCTAATTTCTGATAAAACTCTTGCGTGATATCGACTTTAACAGGATCACAAATCTTATCCCCATTAAAAAAATCAACCACTTCTGTTAGGTGCAGCATTCCGTACACATCCAATTCATCTACAATGGCTGCCTCTTTCGCATTTTCATAGGGTAAGATAATACCTTTAAAACCTTCCTTCTTTGCATTTATGGCGATGGGTAAAACACCCTTCATGGGTTTGAGATCGCCATCTAATGATAACTCTCCAAGGATTAAAAAATCAGAAAATTTATCGGTCAATACTTGTTCCGAAGCCCCCATAATTCCGAGAGCAATGGGAAGATCAAAATTACTTCCTTCTTTACGCACATCGGCTGGAGCCATGTTAATAGTTATTTCTTTTCCGGGAAATCTAAAGCCATTATTCCCCAAGGCGGCTTTAATTCTTTGCTGACTTTCTTTTACCGCACTATCTGGCAATCCTACCAAAAAAAAGTTTAAGCCATTACCAATATTTACTTCAATTGTGATGGTCAGTGCATCAATTCCGAACACGGAACTTCCATAGGTTTTTACTAACATAATACTTAGGTTAAGGTTGAGGTAGAAGTTAAGCATTTTTTTGTTCAATAAAAAATTAAAAAGTTCGTTCACTTTACAAACAACCCTCTGAGGTTCAAATACGTTAGTCCTAATACCAATCACACCCTATGAAAAAACTGCGCTTACTACTTAGTTTTCTAATACTGTTTATTTCTCAGCCTTTTAACGCTCAAAACTTACTTACAAAAGCAAGCAGCTCTGCCATAGATGAGGCCTTGGATGTAGAAACAGATAATGCTGGTAATAGCTACCTGACAGGTTTTGTTGGTGGTCAATCCAATTTTGGTGGACTTACTACAAACGCTTACGGCGGTCAAGACATTTTTGTGGCCAAGATGAACAATGCGGGGAATTTTCTCTGGGTAAAAACCTTTGGTGGAAGTGGAGCAGAACGAGGGTTGGATCTAGACATAGACAATAACGGTAATGTCTATATCACCGGTTACTTTTTTGGAACTGCTAATTTTGGAACCATTAGTTTAAGCTCTACAAGTGGATCAAGAGATTTATTTGTTGCCAAGTTAAATGGCACTAACGGTAATGTGGTTTGGGCGAATAAAGTAGGTGGAACGGATGCAGAAACAGGACATAGTGTAACCTGCGACAATTTGGGTAATGTAATCGTTGCCGGACAATTTGAGGGTAGTTTAACCTTAGGAAGCAACACCTACACCACACCCACCAATACCTCAACGGGGAGTCCAGCCTCGGCTATACTCCTTATTAAATACAACAGTTCTGGAGCCCTGGTTTGGTCGAAAGCAGGAATTTCTAACTTCAACAACAAAGCAGTTGCAGTAGATCATGATGCATCCAACAACTTATATATTACTGGAAATTTTTCTGACAATTTGACCATAGATGGTGTTACCATTTCTAACCAACAATTGAATGCCGGATACACTGCAAAATTTTCTGCAGCTGGAACACTGGATTGGTTTCGAAAAATAGTAGGTAATCCAATTTCTCCTATAGATCTCAAAATTAACGGCAGCGATCTTTTGGTAACGGGTGATTTTCAAGGTGACCTCATCTATTATGGAGCGAGTAGTAATGAAACACTCACCACCTATTATTCTAACAATTTCTTCCTACTTAAAACAAGTACAGCAGGGAATTACGTCTGGGGAGAAACTATTGGATCTAACAACCCTTTATCCGTTCGAGCACTTGCCTTAAGTGGCAACAGCGAAAGTTACCTCACAGGAACTTTTGAATGTAATTTAGAAGAAATAAGACCCAATTATGGAACAGCGCTTTGGACTTCAATTGGCGGGAATGACATTTTTGTGATGAAATTCAATGCAGCTGGAACCCAACAGTGGGATAGACATCAAGGAGGTTTAGATGACGACATGACGCACGGAATTTCCTTAAACGGGACAAACAATCCTGTGGTGTGTGGAAGTTTTAAAAACAACTTTTACATGGCCTTTGGTGGTGTTACAGGGTTTCCTACCTACATCAATAATGCGGATAAACTAACTCTAAACGGTTGTGGAGTTAATACAGGTTTGGGTACAGGCGGAAATTTGGACATACTCATATTCGAACCCTATGAAGGCACTACTCAACCTCCTTACAATTACTACCAAGATAACACCGGCGCTTGCCTTGATTCTGTAGCCGTAGCATTTGACCCTGACGTAGACTCATTAATTGGTTGCAATGGATTTTCTACAAATTATACCAGTGCATACATGACAAATGGCCCCTCTGTTTCTGTGACCTTAAATAACAGTGTACCAGGTTTACCTCCCTATTCACTCTCTAGCACTCAAACTTATTACTTAGAAGAATTTAGATTAGATGGTTGTGGATCTAGTATAGACTCTCTTTACGTTGAAATTCTTCCATCCCCTCCTACTTTATGGTTAACCGATGATGAAGGTATTAACGTTCAGAACGATCCTTACTTGGATGTTTACTTATGTGATCCTGATACTATAGACATACAATTAGAAACTGTCCCTCCCAATATGGACGTGAGTATAATTTATGGAGGAAGCGTTATTTCCGACACCAATTGGGCAAATGATTTATATCAAGACGGTCAATACCAAATACTTTTAGAGAACGAATACGGTTGTATTTCCAATTCAACCTTTAACTTTTACCTAGAAGATATAGATTACGACACCATCTCTCCCTACTTAAAATTAATAGGTGCTGTAAATGATAGTATCGCCTTTTGTGAGGGTGAATACATTAATATTTATGCCCTAGATGCAATAACCAACCCAACAGGAAACAATATTTTTTGGGATGGAGAATACATGGAAATAAGTTGGAATGGTGCGCCCTATGATTCCATCAGCGCCGGGGTAGATTTTGTAAATTCCTTCTTGATAGATTCAACGGGTTGGCACGACTTCAGTTTCAGCATAGTTATTGGCTATGACAATACCTGTGGAACTTACTTGGATACCCTTACCGTTATTGACTCCTTTTACATTGATGTTTTAGAGGTTCCTTCGATAAATTTTGATGTAGATTCACTTGTATTCATTTGTCCTGGTGGAACCGGGGTTATAGTAGCAGACACCTCACTTCCGAATTTCGTTTGGAGTGGCCCCGGGATAGTGAGTACCTCTGCAGATAATACAACTATAGTCGTGGATGAACCTGGAGGATATGTCTTTCAAGGCATCCTAACACATCCTACCAGTGGGTGTTCTACCAATGTATTTTTGGCGGAATTCATCAACTATAAACCCATTCCTTCTGTAACAAGTTCATCATCTCCGGCGGTAATTTGTCCGGGAGATTCCATCCTTATTTCCGTACCCGACATACCCTCCAACATTTCATACAATTGGATAGGTCCGAATGGAAACTCTGTTGGAAATTCCTCTTCCATTTATGTATTTGACCAAGGAGATTACTATTGTATTATCATGGATGAAGACTCTTGTCAAATCACGACGGATGACTTTAGTGTGAATGAATATACTACTCCTAATATCGATATTAGTGGAAGTCTAGTTCTTTGCGGAAATGATAGTTTAGAACTCGAAGTAGAATACTATGGAAACCCAATCTTTTATTGGGATCCAACGGGAGATACTACCGCCAGTATTTTTGTCAGCGACTCTGGTTACTACTACTGTACCATAGAATTATGTGGTATCACAACTACAGACTCAGTGTACATACAAGATATGTCGCTTGCCTTAGATTTAAATGTTGGAGACACCTTATTTTGTATAGGAGATTCCATATATGTTGAAACATCTCCCGGCCTTGCTACTTATACTTGGTCGCCCAATGGAGAAAACACCAACGGTATTTGGGTAAGCTCACCAGGAGATTATTCTGTCACC
Source organism: Lishizhenia tianjinensis (assembly GCF_900116425.1). Lineage (GTDB taxonomy): Bacteria > Bacteroidota > Bacteroidia > Flavobacteriales_D > Crocinitomicaceae > Lishizhenia > Lishizhenia tianjinensis. The sequence continues at coordinate 32,310 of NZ_FPAS01000006.1, forward strand.
GCCACCTCTACTGACGGCTGTGTAGCCTCAACGGATACAGTAAGCATAGGTTATTTCTTTGGCAATGAAAACATGGATTTTCCGGATACCACACTTTGTATTGGCGATTCTGCCGCTTTCACCTATACAGGAAACGGAAGCATAGAATGGTTTATCAATAACAACTTGGTATCTACACAGAATACCTATGTCATCCAAACTCTAACAGATCCTTTTACCTTAGTTTATACCATAGACAGGCCTTATTGTGGACCTTACACCGATAGTTTTACGGTTGCACTCAGTAACCTACCCAGTGATATTACTTTCTTAATGGACGAATTTTATTGTCATAATGATAGTCTTATTTTAGCCACTCAAGACCCTGCAGACAATTATGAATGGACCAACAGCAACAATGAAAATTATACTGGAAACAATGTTGTAATTTACCCTATAGATGAAAACAACAGTGGCATGTATTACCTAACTGCTAGCAACCAATATTGTAGTACGGAAGATTCCATGTACATCACTGTTTTTCCATCCTTTACCCTTCAATTAAATACAGATACAAGTTTCATTTGTAAAAATTCTACAGATGAGGTCTATGATACCCTCAACAGTTACAACTCCCTCTACTGGGAATTTGAAAACAGTTTTTTCACAGATGATGAAACGCTATATGTAGATCAAAGCTTTGAAGATGGTTACTATGTTTTACAAGGACTAGATGTAAACAATTGTCCCTTCATCCCAGACTCTGTACAAGTATACAATACCAATAACCACAACTTTTTCATTCAATTAGACACAGCGGCATGTATTCATACTCAATTAAACCTCTATGCAGACGAAATTCCAAATACCAATTTTATTTGGACCCTTCCTGATGGTAGTAATCAATATACTTCAACGGTAAGTATAAATGATTTAGATTCGGTAAACATAGGTTGGTACAATGTTGAGATTGAAGTTTTCGGTAACTGCAACTTCTCTGATTCACTTTATTTGGATCTTTACCTACCCTTTGAATTCTCTTTGGGTAACGATACTTTAATTTGTAGAAAGGAATTTTATGGAATTTATCCTCCCGATGGCTTGAATACGCTTTATTGGGAAAACGGCAGTAATGAAGTTCCTCATTATGTCTTCAATGATTTCAATTCCATAATACTTACCAACATAGATGAAAATGGGTGTTATTTTTCGGATACCCTTGAACTCGAATTGAGCTCATGTACGCCTGTGGTTCCGAATGTTATAACTGTGAATGGAGATGGGATGAACGATTACTTCATCATTAAAAACTCAGAAAAACATCCGCGTAACCGTTTAGAAATAGTCAACCGATGGGGGAATCCAATTTATGAGAAAGACCATTACGACAATACTTTTAATGGTGTTGGACTCTCCGATGGAACCTATTTCTTTATCTATTATGAAGACACAGATGACAAGGAAGCGAAACCTTATACAGGCTTTCTAACCATCATTAGCGAATAAGTTTCATCCGTAAAGAGATACTCCCTTGAATCTAGATTAATATCTAAATAAAAACTTAATTTTGCGACCTATGAGTTGGTTAGCAAACAAAGTGATTTGGGTAACAGGAGCTAGTTCTGGAATAGGTGCAGAAATGGCCAAACAATGTGCAGAATTAGGTGCGAAAATTGTGTTATCTGCGCGTAACGAAACAAAGTTGAAGGCCGTTAAAGAAAGTTTACCTCGTCCGGATGATCACCTAGTACTTCCCTTGGATTTGGAGGACAATGCAGACTTCTCTCCTAAGGTTAAAGCTGTATTGGACCATTATGGAAAAATAGATGTGTTGATGAACAACGGAGGCCTCTCTCAACGTTCTGAAGCTCATGAAACACCACTAGAAGTGGACCGTAGACTTATGGAAATCAATTACTTTGGAAATATTGCTATGACCAAAGCCGTTTTACCCGTTTTCCAACAACAAAAACACGGTAAAATCATCGTAATTTCTAGTATAGCTGGAAAATTTGGCTTCTTCTTACGCTCCGCTTATGCCGCATCTAAACATGCTTTACAAGGTTTTTATGAAGCCCTACGTTTAGAGGAGGAGAAGAATAACATAGATGTATTGTTGGTATTTCCCGGAAAGATAAATACAGAAATTTCTAAGCATGCACTCAACAAAGATGGCGGTGCACACGGGGTAATGGATCACAACCAAGCAACGGGAATGCCTGTGGAAGAATGCATAGAGAAATTACTCAAAGCATTCAAACAAAATAAAAAAGAGGTTTTAATCGGAAACAAAGAAATCATGGCAGTAACCGTGAAGCGTTTCTTTCCAAAACTCTTTTATAAAATCATAAAAAAACAAAGCGCAACCTAAAAGATATGAGAATATTAATGGTTTGTTTGGGTAACATTTGTCGATCTCCCATCGCTGATGGTTTACTCAGAAGAAAAGTTGAAGAGAACAATTTAGATACCGTTGTAGATTCTGCAGGAACAGCTGCCTATCACGTAGGTGAAGCTCCAGATCCAAGAATGCGAGCAACAGGAAAACAATTTGGTACGCCTATAGACTTTTTAAGGGCAAGACAATTTGAAGTAGCAGATTTTGATGCATTCGACATCATTTACGCTATGGATAAAAGTAACTACAATAACATCTTAAAATTAGCGCGCAATGCTGCGGATGAAGCCAAGGTAAAGATGATATTGAATGAATCTAATCCAGGCATGGACCTGGAAGTCCCAGATCCATACTATGGCGGTGACCAAGGCTTTGTAGATGTTTACAATATGCTAGATATAGCAACAGATAAAATCGTAGAAAAATATTTAAAATAATGGCAAAAGGAAAACTCTATTTACTCCCTACAACTTTAGGTTCTGAAGGGTACAAACACGTCATTCCTGAAGAAGTGAGTGAATTGGCAAAAGCAACAAGGTTCTTTGCTGTTGAAGATATTAAATCAGCAAGAAGATATTTGCGTAAAATGGACAGAAGCTTTCCTATTGATGAAAGCACGTTTTTCATCCTCAATAAAAAAACGGATCCTGCTGAACTTTACAAAATGTTAAAGCCTTTGAGTAACGGTGACAACGTCGCTATTATTTCAGAAGCAGGTTGTCCGGGTATTGCAGACCCTGGTGCAGAGTTGGTAGCTTTAGCCCACGAGAAAGGACATTTCATCTCTCCATTAACAGGACCATCGTCTATTCTTCTCGCCTTAATGGGAAGTGGATTTAATGGACAAAACTTTTCTTTCCACGGTTACTTACCTAAGGTTAGAAAAGAGCGTATCAAAGCCTTGAAAGACTTTGAAGGAGATGCCAGAAGAAATGGAAATACTCACCTTTTCATGGATACACCTTTTAGAAACATGAACGTTCTGGAAGATTTATTGAATGATTTGATGGACGATACGAAAGTTTGTATTGCTTGTGATTTAACACTTCCAACAGAACGCATTCAAACCATGACGGTTAAGGATTGGCGCGACAATGCATTTGATCTGCACAAGCGACCAACTATATTTGCCATTGGTAGATAATTATTTGTAACTTTTCGAGATGAAAGTCTTATGGAAATAAAGATGCCTTCTTTGTGAGCGCATCTTTATTTTCTTAGCTTAAAAACAAATCTCATGAAAAGTTTAATCGTTTTACTCACTGCCCTCACTTTCGGTTACTTCAACACCGACAACCACTCAATTTCTCTACAAGAAGCCATAGATAAAGGTATGGTAGAGGCCAAATTCCTTTCAACAGGAGATTATTCTGGCACCTCCATCAATATAAAAATCAAATGGCTAAAGGGAAGAAAAGTACCTTTAACCATAACCCACGGAACGCAGTTTTTATCCGAAGATGAAGGAGATCAAGATATTTTCATCTTAGAAGACCAAGACATTTTTGTTAAAAGTAATGAAGAGGAAACATTTCCTTTAATCGGTTACTGTTGCCAAGCCTCTAACTCCGCTCCTTCAGAAAACTCAAGTTTTAAAATGTCTAAGGCAAGCTCTAAAGACCTTCTAAGTTTAGCAGATTTCTGCAATGGTAAAAGGCTAGACAATCATTCTAAGCAAGCTGCCATTTGGGCAATTTCTGACGACCACAGTTTAAGCGATATACACGATATAGATAACCCTATCGTTAAAAATCTTCGTAAAAAAGTTGCTGAAATTAAACACGTAGAAGATAACTGGTACAGCACGGTAACGGAATATGAAATGGACGAAAATCGCAACATATCACGTCAACCTGTAGAGGTAAAAGGAGATTTAGAGTACGAATTTAAACGAGCAGGAAAATTGAGTTATGCCGTGTACGATGCAGATGACAAATTAATTAAACATTTGGGAGATGGCCTGCCTATTACAAGGCCAGGAAGTTACAGTTTTGGTTTCAACTTAAAAGTAGAAGGATGGACACCTGGAAAATACAGTGTGAAATTAAGTATGAACGGAAACATTATTCACGCTCAAGCGTTTGAAGTATAAAACAGGGATTTAAACTAATAAATATGTTACTCATCGAAAAGCTCTTTACAACTTGTGAAGGGCTTTTATTTTTGTTTGATAATTAGAAAATGAAACAACTAAACTTCATCATTTTCATCTTCGTGATGTTGCTTCCGCTAGAGGGAAAGTCTATACAAGTAGACAGAAACCTAACGGTGGTTGAATTGACCTCTTCTAATGTAGAGGTGATTATGGATCCTGACAGAGCCTTTAACATCGATAATTTACCCCAAGAAAAATTCAATTATTTAAATCAGAACACTCTAAATTTTGGTTTTTATGATGGTGCTGTTTGGCTAAAGCTATACATAGGTGCTCCGCAACGTTTCAATTATATTTTAGAACTCAAAAACCCATATCTAGATAACGTCACCCTATTCGTTAAGAATGAAAAAAATTATTTTCAAGAATACGAGGTTGGCGATAAATTTCCTTTTTCTAAAAGAGTTGATGAACACAGATATTTCCACTTTCCTTTAACAGGTTCTCAAACCATCATTATGCGTTTTGACAATGCTGGTGATCAGTTTGCAATACCGGCGTATCTTTTCTCTAATAAAGCCTTAAACAAAAGGGATTATGAGGAGCAGTTTATCTTGGGTATTTATTATGGAATTATACTCTTTGTACTGCTTTTTAACTTTTTCATCTACTTTAGAATTCAACTCACACCGAATTTCTATTATGTCCTTTATTTGATAGGACTCATGTTGTTACAGTTAGGTTTGGGTGGACATGGCTTTCAATATTTATGGCCTTCGAGTCCGTATTTAGCCAACCACATGTTACCCATAATGGCAAGTTTGGGAGTTTTCTTCTTGTTACTTTTTGTACGCTCCTTTTTGCAACTTAAAACACTTATGCCTAGGGTAAATAAAGCCTTAACCCTCACTAGTTTCTTATTGCTTGGGGTCTTTATTCTCTCCTGCATTCCAGTGCCTATGTGCTATAAAATTTCGGTAGTTGCAGTAAATGTTATCACCTTCATACTCAACATCGCTATCATTCCTATTTCTCTTTATGCGGTTAAAAAGAAATTCAGACCTGCCCGCTTTTTTTTCTTGGCTTTTGTCTTGTTGTTCATCTCCGTTTTTATCTTCTTACTCAAAAATTTTGGATGGGTTGCCAGCAATTTCTTAACCCAGTACAGTTTGCAAATAGGTTCTTCTATAGAAGTTATTCTCCTTTCTTTTGCGATAGTAGATAGGTTTAAGATGTACAAGGAAGAGGCTTTACTTCAGCTGGAAGAAAAAAATCAACTTATTAAAGAACAAGCTACCTTATTGGAGGAAAAGGTTAATATCCGAACTGCACAGCTTTCAGAAAAATCGGATCAATTGCTGTACAAAAACAAGGAGATTTTAGACTCCATTAATTACGCTCAAAGGATACAAGACTCGGTGATGCCTTTGAAAAGTGAAATTGAAGATCACCTCAATGCCTTTGTATTTTTCCAACCTAAAGACATTGTGAGTGGTGATTTTTATTGGATCAATGAAATGGGGAAATACAAAATTCTTGCTTTGGCCGATTGTACGGGACATGGCGTACCGGGTGCCATGCTCAGCATACTTGGTATCAACACCCTGAACAATGCACTCAAACAAGCTCAACTCTCAGAACCAGCAGAAATTTTAAAATACACCAACAAGCAATTCAACATCGCGCTGGCTAAGGAAAATAAAAAAACCATACGAGATGGGATGGACATTTCTATTTGTCGCTTGGATTTGGAAGAAAACATACTTTATTTCTCTGGAGCAAATGCCAACATCTACGTCGTTCGCGACCAAGAAATAATTCAACTTAAAGGAGACAGAAACCCTATAGGATCTTTAAACATTGAGTACGATTACAGCCAACAGGAGCTTAAGCTTCAAAAAAATGATGTTATTTATTTGTTTACAGATGGTTATCCCGATCAATTTGGTGGCTTAAAAAACAAGAAGCTCAAACACAAGGAATTTAAAAACTTACTTCTCAAAATCAACACGTTAACACCTGTAGAGCAACATGCTCGTTTGGATGGCTTTATGAGAAACTGGAAGGGCAATTTTGAACAAATAGATGACATGAGTATTATCGGGTTAAAAATTTAGATGAAGCAGTTTGAAATCATTGAAATTGCTTTAACTTTAGGTATCCAACTCGCGCAACTAGGCTGTTTTCAAAATGAAGATAAGTCGCTCCATACTACTCCTACTTCTACCTATTTTGGTGGTACTTGTTTTTTCATCTTCGAAAGAACCAACTAGTCATGATTTAAGTTCAATAGAATATTTCACCACCAATTCAGATGAAATTTCACAGCTCATAGAGCAAGAGCAACTCTATATTTCTTATGCAAAAAATGACCACATCAATTTAGACGATGATTTCATTTGGTTAAAGATTGATGGAAGACTCTTCAAAAACAATAAATACATCAAAATCTTAAACAAATTAACTCCGCGTATAGAACAGTACAAAAAGATAGATAAAGGCTATATATTAATCGATAGTTCTGGTTACAACATTCCCTGTAAACAAAGGAGTTTATGTCACCAACATTTCATCTTAAACATATATCCAGAAATCAATTATTACCGCATATACAACCCGGATATCATAACCAATTTGAGATTGAATTTGCTCAATAAAAGCAGTTTAATATCTGACAATTTAAAAGAGCAAATGGGCTTTGGTATTTACTACGGCGTATTTCTCTTCTTTATTACACTGAATACATTTTTATTCATACAGCTCAAAGACAACGCCTATTTATTCAATATCAGTTTTACGTTTTTATTAGCACTCAGTTTTGCACTTTATGATGGAAACTTCTCGAGTTCTATCTTCTCGTCTATCTCTATAAACACCTATGTAATAAGTCGTGTACTTTTTCACATCCTCCTACTCAATCACCTCATCTTTGCATATTCATTCTTTGGAATAGTAAAACGAAAAAGCTATTGGAAAAAGACCTTTATTGCTTTATTTGTGCTTCAGGGGCTACTCATACTTCTCTCAACTTCCCCTTGGAGAAACCTGGATTTAGTACTTAATTACGTAAGTATTTACAACTTCTTTATACAGGTGATAATTGTATCTGTGCTCATTATTCAGGCATTGATAAAACCTAGAAATGTTAATCAAAAATACCTGATTGCCTATTTCCCCGTGATAACTCTGGTAATTGCCTACCTCTTAAAAATTTCGGGTTTAAGTTTTTTGAAGTTCAATTTTAATGACATACTCTACACCTGTCTTTCTACCCTTGTAGTATTGCTTGCCATTTACATCATTGATGCTTTTTCATCTTACAGAGAGGATGCAGAAAAGAGGTTAAAAGAAATGACCAAAATTAAAAACCACAATAACCTCAACTTAGAAAATAAGATCAATCAGGAGACTTTGTACCTGCAAGAGCAACAGAAACAACTCGAAATTAAAAACAAAGAATTGCTTGATTCGTTTCACTATGCCAAGCGTATACAAAACTCCCTGCTCACCAATGAAGCGACTATTCAAAGTGTGTTTCCGGATAGTTTTTTAATTTTTCAACCCAAAGAAATTTTAAGCACAGACTTTTATTGGGTTACCCAGGTTAGCACCAAAAACAACCCAAACTTAGTTTTGTTTTGCATAGGGAAACCCGACCAAACAGGTATACCTGGAACCTTGATAAATGCCATCATATTAAAGACCATTAGAAACTCCATTCACTCTCAAAAATTGAGTAATACAGCAAGAGTTATCAATTACATTCAACACCGCTTGGATGTTGTATTGGCTAAAAACGGGGTAAATGCAAAAAACTCTTTGATGGTTGGGGTTTACAACAAAACTAATCATCATTTATCTTTCTCTGGGAATATAGAGATGTTGGAAATTATGCGCAATGGAAAACCTTTGGACAAGCATAAATACATACACCAAACAGAGGAATACAAAGGCAGTTATATTAGTCAAGAACATGGTATAGATTTAGAGGAAAATGATGAGATTTACTTGTTTACCGAAGGAATAGAGTCCGCCCTAAACACTAAGGGGAAACATTATTTCTTACAACTACTTATGAGTTTAAGTACTGCTCCCATCTCTTTTCAAAAAGATGAAATGCTTCGGGAAGTAGCGGCTTTAAAAATTGATCAACATAAAGACCTTACCTTAATTGGATTTAAAATTTAACCCCATGGAAAAACTACGCATATATCTCATCGTAATATGTTCCTTGTGCATACACTCATGGGCGTATTCCAATTGCAACCCTCCCTATGCGATGGCCTACACGAAACTTGATCTTGAGATTTTTGACAAGAATGAATTAGAAAATTACTCCTATACAAGTTCCTCGTCGTGCAAGGTAGAAAGCTTTGGTTTTTACAAAGGAGATATCGTATTAAAGTTTGATTTGCTCGATCCGCAGTTGATTACCACTTTTCTTTCTTTAGACAATCCCCTACTTGACAGCATAGAGGTTTACTACAAGAACAGTAGAAACCAAATGCAGATGTTTTATGTGACGGGGGATTTGATGCATTTCGGAAAAAGATTAAATAAGGATTTTCTCCTTCCTTTAAAAGGACAGCAAGAATTCTACGTCAGAATCATCAATTATGGAACTCCCCTTTACCTCCCGATGTCTTATGTCAATGAAGAGGAATTAATAACCAAAAATTCAAGTCTTAACTTTTACAATGGCCTACTCTACGGAATTATCATTTTATCCATACTCTTCAACCTTTATTTATGGGTGAAAAATAGGTCGAGCATACACTACTCCTTGTACTTAAGTGCATTTTTCTTATTGGTTTTTACCCTTCAGGGATACTCCTATCAACTCCTTTGGCCTAATTCACCTTACCTTCAACAGGTTGCTATCCCTGTGGTTGTAATCTTGATAAATATTTACCTTACGCGCTTTTATCAGTTCTTTTACAGCACGCAAAAGAACTTACCATCACTCAACCGAATTTTCAATAAAATCAATACATTTTTACCTATAGGCTTACTTCTCTGTTTAATTCCAAGCTTAGAGATAGAGTTTTACAAATACCTTTTCATTAATCTACTTTCGTTAGCACTCTTTGTGTTGTACGTTGTAGGTTTTGTTAAAATATGGAAGCAATTGAACAATGAATTGTGGTTAATAAGCATATCACTTTCGGCTTTTTTCGTGAGCGCAATCATTTACATTGGAACTAATTTTCAACTTTTCCCCTACACAACAATTACCCATCACAGTTTAGAGCTCGGTGCACTTGTACAAATTTTCTTATTGACTTTTGCAATCTCTATAAGGTTTAAGAAATTCAGACAATTTAAAATTGAACAACTCATTAGAACCAATCGTTTTAAACAGCACGAAAATTTAAAGCTCTCTCAGAAGGTAGAGGACAGGAAAAAAGAAATATCTCTCCAAAGCAAAGTTTTTGAAGAACACAACTCCAACATTTTAAAATCAATTACCTATTCCTACAATGTTCAAAAAGCTTTACTTCCAGAAAGGCAGGAGATGGAAAATAATTTTAGAGAACATTTTCTTTACTACCAACCTAAAGATATTGTAAGTGGTGATTTCTATTGGGCAAAGAACATTAACGTATATGAGAATGGAGAAAAAAACAACTATACACTTGCTGCCGTTGGAGATTGCACAGGACATGGTATACCAGGAGCATTGATTAGTGTATTAGCTATCAATACCCTTAATCAAGCTATTCGATTGTCAGAAAATAAAACCACCGAAGACTTACTAAATTTCCTCAACAAAGAGATCAATACAATTTTTAACAGCAATATAGATGGCGAAAACATAAGGGATGGATTAGATATTGCGCTAATTGCAATAAATAATAGTACCAAGGTTCTGCATTACAGTACAGCCAAAAGTCAAATTTTACACCTTAGGCAAGGAAAACTCACGCGATTAAAAACGAGTAACAATCCTATAGGTATTCAGGATACTACACCTTTCTTCAGTAAAGGAGAATTACAATTAGAAACCAACGACCAATTGTATTTACTCACAGATGGATATGCCGATCAATTTGGTGGACCTTACGGCAAAAAGTATAAGATTAACATGCTTAAGTCTCAACTCGAAAGCATAGGTAATTTAGACATGGACGTACAGAAGTCCACACTGGAAGATGGTTTAAATAATTGGAAAGGAAAATTGGAACAAACCGATGATATCACCCTATTGGGAATACGTATTTAGAAATTAAAAATACGTTTCCAAACTGGCTTTTTACCATTTACATTTGTTGTCACCTTTACCGGTGTTGCTCCGGCACTCAACAACATGTGCATTGCTTGCTGGTGTTTTTGAGCCGTTGCATAATACAAAGCAGTTTTTCCTTTTTTATCTTTTATGTCTATGTCTGCTCCCTTGGCAATTAACAATTCAACGATAGCAAGACAATTGTATAATGACGCAGTAATCAAAGGGGGAACCATAGCCTCCTTTACACCGTTAACGTTTGCTCCTTTCTCTAATAATCTTTCAGCAATAACACTGTTGTTTTTCATTGCAGCATAGTGCATAGCATTGTTGCCAGTAAGATCTAACCTGTCTGGTTCTGCTCCAACACTGAGTAAGTAAAGAGATAGTTCATCATTTCCTGAACGAATAGCACTGTGCAAGGCCAATTCACCGCTGTCATCAGCGATGTTAACATCTGCTCCAAGCGCTATAATCTCTTTAACCTGTAAAAGGTTTCCTTGATGAGCATATTGAATTAAATCAGAAGCAAATTGCTTCATATCCTTGTCGATCACGTCGATAGTATTATTGGTTCGTATATCTAACATATTACAAGTTATATACGGTCTCGTGAAAAAGGTATTTTGTGTAGTAGTTGTACACAAAAAAACTCTTTTAATCCATCTCTCAAAACTTAATTGACGAAACGAAAGAAATAAGGGGTAATTAACCTACCCAATTAAGGAAGCTTACCTAAAACCTCTCACTAATTTCTATACCGAATAATTCCATACAAAGATGACAAACTTAACTCACATAAAAAGAGAGTGTTAGGTTTAATAACAAAAAGTTTATTTTAAGTAACAAATGAGAAATAATTCGTTCACACCCAATAAAAATACACCGCATGAAAAGTGAATTTCTAGGAGAACACTACCCATGTCTTCAGTCCCAAAAAAAGCCCCTCCAAAAGTATAGGAGGAGCTCAAAATAGGTATAAATATTTCTATTTTTTAATGACTTTTTTCCTTGCTTGGTTTCCTTCAGCTGTACTTACTTCAAGTAAATATACGCCCGGGATCCCTGCAAATTGAACTTGGAATTCTTGGGTACATTCAAAAGATGAATGATACACCATCTTTCCTGAGACATCAAATATTTTAACCTCGCCATTGTAATACCTCTCCCCTAAATCCAGCGTAAAAACACCATTACTAGGGTTGGGAAACACTTGTAGCTCCATCTGATTACTAAATGCATCAATAGAAAGATTATCTGCATCCTTAGAATACTCAGCTCTATTGATAGAAAGACTACCAACTGGCTCTAGGATGTACAACAATTTTGAAGACAAATCTGGCGTGTAAAAAGAATAAGAAGTAGTTACGGTAACCGTACCTTGAACCAATCCGAAGGCAGACAATAAAGTTGTAGGTGCCGGCGAACCATTTAGAAAAACACTATCTATTTCTGTAATGATTTCCTTAACGAGTATTACATCTCTAGCCGGAGCTGGTCCACCAGTACTTAAGGGGATAAACAACGTTCCATCACCTACTACCTCTGAACTAACAGATCGAAATTCTCTAACCTCTCCTGGCGCATTTACAACCCCAGAACCTACCACAGTTAAACGGTAAGGTGTACTTCTCTCATAATTACTCGACCAAGTATTTCCGAAAGATGCAGGAAACTCAAGTTGAACATGTGGTGAAGTGTACAGGTCATCATAATCTAAAAATACGAGAGAATCATCCGCTCCACCTGTTACGGCAGTAATCGAATACCCTTCCCCAAATATTTTCCTACCTTCTACCGTCCATGCACTTGCATTAAGTCCTTCGTAATGGTTGGCGGAATAAGACATCCCTTGGAAGGTGTAATACCACACACTACTATTATTTGCGTTGGTAAAAACAGGATCTCCGGATACGGCGGTGTGATCATGGGTTACAGAAGTTTCTTCCGCCAAACTTGTATAATCCCAGGATTGGTTAGAACCCGTAGCGGGTAAAACTACAGCACTTTGGTCTCTACCAAAAGTATGGGAAAAAGTTCCGGTGCGTTGGTAGTTAGCTTCTGTAATGGTAGTTTGTGCAGTTAACGTTAACGAACTCATCGCAAAGATTACTGCATTACTGAATAGTAATGTTGTTTTCATAATAATAGGTTTAATTGTTTTTCAACAAGTTAAGCCTAATTAAGGTCATAAAAAATAATTTCTATCACCCCCTAACATTATCACCTATTCATTCCTATAAATCAACGCATAAAAAAACCCTCAAACACCGAAGTGAATGAGGGCCATGTTATTCAGAAAGTGGAAGCCAATCTGAATGCTTTAGTATTTTGAAAAAAAAAAGAGACCTCTAGAAGAGATCTCTTTTTAAGTACTCGAGGCGGGACTTGAACCCGCACGCCCAAAAAGAGCACAGGATTTTAAGTCCGGCGTGTCTACCAATTCCACCACTCGAGCATCGGACTATCTTATAATTAAACGCGCTAATATAAACTCTGAGCGGGAGACGGGATTCGAACCCGCGACCCCAACCTTGGCAAGGTTGTGCTCTACCAGCTGAGCTACTCTCGCTTATAATGTTTGTAGCTAACGTTTGTTATTCTTTCAATTTTTGACTGCGTTACCGTTGTAATTCGGGTGCAAATATAGGCAAACAATTCTTATCCGCAAGCATGTTTTGTAAGTTTTTTTTAAAGTTTTTTTAATCTTTTTCATATCTAATTGATAATCAAAAACATTAAGCTAAAACTTTTTTTCACCAAATAAACATATTTTGCAAAGAAGCCTTCATATAAGGATCTCGGCCAAAATTCTCCAATAAGAAATTCAGTAACTCCTCTTCTGTTTTTACCTCCTTCTTTTTATACTCAGGTATCTTTTCTTCTATTTGAACTTTCTTAAACTCAACTTCGCGGGCAAAATAAACTACACCTCCATCTTCTGTAGCCAAACCAAGAATTAATCCAGGTAAACCATTGAAAGATTCTGGTCCTGAAGAAACAGGTATTTCTTCGGCATACCAAGCATAGATACGCAAAGAATCATTCGCTTGCCAAAATACCTTTCTACAATCGTATCCTGCTATCTTACGTTCGCTCGTGGTCATTTTCCACTCCCTTACTTTGATTGAATCTTCTATGGGTAAATCTCCACTCCAAAAAGACATCAACATGATGCGTTCTCCTGTACTGAAGTTTTGGTATACCTTATTCTTACTTGTTGCCCAACTTAAATCATCTGGAACATCGCTTTCTATGGGACGAAAAATAGACGTAGAATCGGTAAAAAACAGTTCAAACTGATCGATTTTATTTTTCTCCTTTATACGTCGTGCCCAAGGGGAGTCGCTTCCTTTGAACTTTTTCTCCAAATTGGTTTTACGCTCGAAGTAAACGCGCCCTTCTGTTTTAAAGCTTTGAGCCATCGTTCCAAAAGCGCAAAGCGTCAATGCTATGATTAAGCCCTTTCTAAAAATGCCATTGCTCATCTTTCTCTGATGTTTTAGTGTTATTAAATCTTAAGGTTGCTTTCAACAAGAAATAGCGCGCTATCACCTGTGTGGTTTGATCGGTAATGATGTTACTTTGAATATCCCTCATGATGTTGATATTCTGATTGAAAATATCATTGGCCTTCAACTCTACTATTAAATTTTCTGTTTTCAAGAAACGTCTTCCTAAACTTGCGTTTAAGATAAAAGGCTTCACGTTGTACCCTGCAGATCTATTCGTGTTCACTGTATAATCTATACGCGTTTCAAACTCCATTTTCCAAGGTAATTGATGGTAGTATCTCAAGGTGTACTCATATCTAAAATAAGGTTGATTTGCATTTCCGAAGGTACTCTTTGGAATGTTGTACCCTACCTCAGAACCCAAGGTTAACCTTATGCTGTCAAAATCAAAGGTAACTTCCATACCCCCAGAGAAGTTTGCATTCTTTGTAAGGTTCTCTAAATTTTCTATGCCAGAGGCTGGAACATTAATGATGTTTTTGGTCTCTGAATAACTAATGTTTACGTTTGGTTTTAACTCCAATTGTCTCTTCCAAAAGTTAATTCCAGCACCCGCGTAAACACCCGCATACATGTTTCCATCAACATTGATGGTTTTAGAACGGGTTCTACCATCACTTAAGTAGGTAACCTCACTAGAAAAAGCGATAGGGTTGTATTGTGCATAGGCACCCGACCAAATGTAACGACCAGTTACTGCATTCCAATTGTTAAAATTGATATTCAAGTTGTGACTATAATCAGGAATTAAATCAGGGTTACCCTCGTAAATTCTGTTTGGATTAGAGTTATCTGGAATGGGCTGTAACTGATTCAAACTGGGTTGCGAAGAACGCGTGTTATAATTCACCCTTAAACGCATAGATTTACTAAACTTATGGGTATACCTCATAGAGGGTAAAATGTTGTATACAGATTGACGGTAAGTAGTATCTCTCCATATATCGTGGTTGTCTATCTCAACATTTCTAAAGTCTGCCCCCACCATAATGTAGTCCTTGTTGGTCTCATAAGTAGCTGCTACCCCTATTCTATTTTCAAATCTTTTGTTCGAGAAATTGTTCGAGAAAGTAGAATCCAACACCTCATTACTTCCATTAATGTTAAAGGCTTCTCTACTTTGATCACCGAAGAAGTAATCAAATTTATAATCAAACTGTAGTTTCATTTTTTTACTCAAGGGCTCCACAAACTCCAAATATGCTCTGTGACCTTGAGTATTTGAGCTTCCAATTTTGTTTTGATCCGTGATAGAATCAGGAATCCCTAAACCAGGTTCGTAGGTGATGTTCGATAATAAACGTGTTGAATTATCATCCAAAGAATATCCGTATTGATATTCAAATTCTAAACTTCTATCCTTTTTCTTAAAACCTCTTCTCAAACGCAACATAGAGTTTACATCAACGCTCTCACTCGTTAAGAAATTACTTACGTAGGTTCCTGAAGTTCTAGTATTTGATGAAGTGAAATAATCTGAACTGTCTATTTGATCTCTTGAAGATGCTGTAAAGTTTACACTCGGTTCAAATTCTAAGGTCGTTAAAGAATCTATCTTCCACTCCATGTTGAAATTCAAACTGTGCGACTCCTGTGCTTGGAAACCGTAGTTATCTTCTGTATTCGTGAAGCTCGTATCTGCAAACAAATATTGAGAATTTCTACTTGTATTTTCAGTAATTGTATTGTTGTTGAAGGTATAATTCAACCCTAATTTAAGATCCTTTCCTAATTTATCGGTGTAGTAAAACCCACCTTTTAAATTTTGAGGCAGTCCTGTTCTACTGTTTCCACTTGAAAACATAACTCCATCTCGATAGCCCATATCCATCTCATTGGTTAATCCAAATCGACGAACATCACTCCAACCAAATCCTGTATTTGGTGTATTCGAAGCAAATCCGAAAACAGAAACTTTTAAATCATTCTTAAAACGATTCAACAATATTTCACCTTCATAGAAATTTTGAAAATCAGAACCTCCAGCTATTTTACCGAAGTAACCATTTTTGGCACCTTCTTTTAGTCGCACATCCATCACTTGTATGGTTTCTTCTCCGTCTCCAGTGTCTTCAACGGTTTCATAGACTTCTACCGTTTGCACTCCCTCTGCACTCAAATTCTTGGTTGCAACCGTTGGATCATCTCCAAAGAATTCATCTCCATCTACCAATACTTTGGCAACTTCTTGACCTTGCGATTTGATATTTCCTTCCTCATCAACTTCAATTCCGGGTAAGCGTTTCAAAAGATCTTCCACAACCGCATTGGGTTTCACATTGAAAGAATCTGCCTGATAGACAAGGGTGTCACCTTTAAAAAATATAGGTTCCTTGTTGGCATAAATCACCACCTCTTGCAGTTCCGTTGCTATATTCGGAAGAATCACATTGGGGATGTGTATATCTCTATTTAATTCACTCCCTATGATGAAATAACTTTTGTCGGCAAATCTCGGGTGAGTGAAAAGAAGTTCCATCTCTCCGAAAGGAATGTTATCCAATAAAAATTCTCCCGCTGCATTGGTTCTTGTAAAACCTAACAAAACAGAATCGGAAAGATTGATGGCCATAACCACAACGTTTTCGAGTGGTTTTTGATTCGTGGTATCATTCACTACCCCTGTAAATTTCATGGTTTGAGCATACACTCCCCATCCCAATAAAATACAAGTAAGGCTAAATAATAATTTGGTCATAATGCGTGTTAAAATACTTAGGTATTATTCACAACGAAAATACTTCAATATGGTACACACCTATTCATTATAATTACAAAAGTTCTTAAACCATGTTAAATGGACATATACTTTGTTCTAAGAAAAATTTAGATCATTTTTTTGTAGTACTTAATATAATCTAACTGAGATTTCAAACCCAATTTACGTTTTACATTTTTACGATGCGTCTTCACTGTTTCTATACTTATATTCAGTAATTCAGCGATTTCCTTGTTGAGTTTACCCTCCGCCATTAGTCCCAGCACCTCCTTTTCCCTTTGTGTGGGGTAGAGTATTTTGACCTTTTGTAAAACATGAACACTTGCATTGACCTCCTTTATTAAGGGTACCAAAATACCGTCGATTAATTCTGGATATATAGGACCTAACCCTATGAACTCTTCCTCCTCTTTCGGTTTAAAATAAGCTCCTCTAATAAGGGCTAATACATCCACATTGAATTGAAGTTTGTTTAAATCAAGGTTGAGGTCTTGATCCTCTCGCCGACCACAGTAGATCATCAAATCGGTTTCAATGGCCCTTTCATGTATATCATCCACCACCTTGGGGAGTATTTGATATTGATCAAAAACATAAGAGGCCACTCCCCTACAGAGTAGTTCATTTTTATTGATTAGGGTAATTCGCATAGCAGTAGTATTGGCTAGACAAGATAAGATATCTACACCACATTTACCCACTTTTGGGTATTTAATTAAAAACTATGTAGACCTAGATTTGTATAAAAACAAAAATTATGAAAAGATTAACTCTACTGCTTGGACTAATCGCCGTATTAGCCTCATGTGCTAGCGTAAGCTACAAAACATCTAAAGTTCTTCCGTACTACACAGAACCCGCTAAAATCGTAAAACTGCAAAATGGGATGACCCTAACCCAAATTAATTCAGTTTTAGGTATTGAACCCTACGACGTATACCATATGCAAGATGATGGAAGTACAGTATTGGTTTACAAATACCGTTTGAAAGAAAGAAAAATTGAAGTGACAACAAGTGATGATTTAACCAATCAAGCTTCTCAAACTTCTGGAACGGTTTACTTCACCGAAGAATACAAGGTTTACATCTTATTACAAGATGGTAAATTACAATCTTTAATTACAGATGCAGGTAGAAAGGATAGCAAATACATCCTTATTACAAACAATACCATTCAATTGGTGAGCAAGAAAACATTAATTGAGAAAAAAGATTCTGAGGACTTGAGGGAAGGTCAATGGAAAGAAACTACGAAGTAATGAGAGGTTTAAAATTACTTCTATTTACATGTAGTGTTATTCTAAGTTTTGGCGTTTGGGGACAAATATTTGTGGACAACACACTTCCCTATTACACAGATCCCTCAAAAATTTCTACGATTAAAGTGGGTGACTCGTTTGATGCACTCACCTCAAAACTTGGAATACAACCCTACGACGTTTTTCACATCAACGGTGAAGGTTCAACTTTAATTTCTTACAAATACAGGTTGAAACTTCGTAAAGTGGATGTTGAACAAAACTTGAATGATCAAGCGAGTCAAACCAACGGACAGGTCTACTATAACGAGGAAAAAACTGCCTTTGTATTAATGGTTAACGGCAAAGTAAGTTCTGTTTTAACCAGTAGTGGTATAGCAGATAGTAAAGCAATTTTGGTTGAAAATAACACCATACGTTATATCACTCAAGCTGAATTGGTGAATCAAGAAATGATGGATACTTACATCACAGAAGGTTTACTTTTTTACTACATGAACAACCACATCGAAAAAGCAGATAATGCTGAAGGAATGACCTTGGTTGAGGAAGAAACGCAACCCACTTCGGATGAATTTAAATTGCAAACCGATGAAGTGGAATCACTTTCTCCGAAATCGGACAGAGATTTCTACAGTCAATTACCAGCTGGAAGAGCCGAATTTCATCCTGAAAACATAGACAGTAAGGCTTTGATTAACTCAAACCTCCCTGGTAAGAATATAAATGGTGGTAAAGTTTTAATTGGTGTTCTTGTATTACCTACCCTGTTTTTTATGGGAAAAGAATTCACAAGAACAGACTTAAGATCTTTTGAAAGACAGCGTCGTATGTATTTGTACAGAATACAAAACAAAAACTTGTCGAAGCGTAAACAAGATATGCTTTGGTTACAAGTCGCAAGATGCGAACAAGTGATACTTAGCAAATACGCAAAACTTCAACGTAAAGGTTGGTCACCTGAAAAGAGATAACGCAAAAAGGCCGCGCCAGAGATGGGGCGGTTTTTTATTTTCTACCTCTTACAAACTCCCACAAACAAACCCCTGCACAAACGCTAACATTCAAACTGTGCTTGGTACCAAACTGTGGAATTTCTATCACGTAATCCGCTACATCAATAATCGATTGTTGTACACCATCTACTTCATTTCCAAACACCAAAGCGTAGGCTTGGTTGAGGTCTATATCCATTTGATTTAAGAAATGAGTTTCTTCGGTTTGCTCTATGGCACAAACTTTTACTCCTTTGGCTTGAAGCGCAGCAACTGCTTCGTTTACATCTTCAACATAGGTCCATTTTACAGACTCAGTTGCGCCAATTGCAGTTTTATTAATTTCTCTATGCGGAGGTGTTCCTGTAATTCCACAAAGAATAATTTCTTCAACATTAAACGCATCAGAAGTTCGAAAGAAGGTTCCTACATTGTTGAGGCTACGAATGTTATCTAACACTACAGTAATAGGGAATTTCTCTTGTGCTTTAAACTCTTCTTCGGTCACTCTTCCAAGCTCCCATAATTTCAATTTTCTGTTCATAAAATTTAATAACTGTTGAATGCAAAAGTTGAATCTACCCCGCGAAGCTACTACCTTTATCTTTGGAAAAGAAATCTAAAGAAACAATTTTGGCTACAAAAAAGAAAGAAAAGAAATCGAGCGAAACTCCTTTAATGAAGCAATACAACCAAATTAAAGCGAAACATCCACAAGCGATGTTACTCTTTAGGGTGGGAGATTTTTACGAAACCTTTGGTGAGGATGCCGTGAAAGCTTCAAAAATATTGGGGATAGTATTGACCAAACGTAAAAATGGATCTGCTTCCCACATCGAGTTGGCTGGTTTTCCCCATCATTCTTTAAACACGTATTTACCCAAGTTGGTAAGAGCCGGTGAACGCGTAGCCATTTGTGATCAGTTAGAAGATCCTAAAACGACCAAAACCATCGTTAAAAGAGGGGTAACAGAATTGGTTACGCCAGGGGTTGCCATTAACGACCAGGTATTGGAGCAAAAGAAAAACAACTTCTTATGTGCCCTTCACTTTGATAAAAAACAAGTGGGAGTTGCCTTTTTAGACATCTCAACAGGTGAGTTTTTCGTAGCCCAAGGAAACCTAGAATATGTACACAAGCTGGTACAAGGTTTTGCGCCGAGTGAGATCATTTTCCAAAAAAATAAAAACAAAGAATTTACAGAGGCTTTTAGCTCTAACTTCTACACCTACAAGTTAGAAGATTGGGTTTTTACAGAAGATTTCGCCCTTGATACTTTAACCAAACAGTTCAACACCCAAGGCTTAAAAGGATTTGGTATAGATAATTTAACGCAGGGTATCATTGCGGGAGGAGCCGCACTTCAATATTTATCGGTTACTGAAAACACCAAACTCGAACACATTTCAAACATTTCAAGAATTGAGGAAGAGAAATATGTTTGGTTGGATAGATTTACCGTGAGAAACCTTGAGCTTATTCACTCCCACAATGAAAATGCTACTACGCTCATTGATATCATAGACGATACCCTCACGCCTATGGGTTCGCGTTTATTGAAGCGTTGGTTGGTATTACCTTTAAAGGATGAAGAAGATATCAATGAAAGGTTGAATGCCGTAGAGTCTTTGCTTCTTCCTGAGAACAATCAACTGCGTTTTGAATTAGGTGAAATTTTGAACGATATCGGCGATTTAGAACGTTTGGTTTCTAAAGCTGCCGTGGGTAAAATCAATCCTAAAGAAGTGATTCAGTTGAAGAAAACACTGGAGCAGATAGAGCCTATACAGAAAATATTAAAAGCCACCAACGCACCAGACATCATTAAAATAGCGGATCGTTTAGAGGCATGTAGTGAACTTATTGTTAAAGTGAATCATCAACTTCATCCTGAACCGGCTATACAAATTGGGAAGGGAAGTGTAATTGCTGATGGCTTTAATGAAGAGCTCGATGAGTTGCGTAAAATTGCTTTTTCTGGGAAGGATTATTTGCAACAGCTTCAAGAAAGAGAAATTGAAAAAACGGGGATTCCAAGTTTAAAAGTAGCCTTTAACAATGTATTCGGTTACTATTTAGAAGTTAGAAATACACACAAAGACAAAGTTCCCGAGGAATGGATTAGAAAGCAAACTTTGGTAAATGCTGAGAGATACATCACCCAAGAATTGAAAGAATATGAATCTAAAATTCTAGGTGCTGAAGATAAAATCCAGGTGTTGGAATCTAGATTGTATAACGACTTGGTACTTTCACTTTCAAAGTTCATTCGTCCGGTACAACGCAACGCGCATTACATTGGACAAATTGACTGCTTACTTTCTTTTGCAAACATTTCTGAAAAGAACAATTACAACAAACCAGAACTGAACGATGGCTTTGCTTTAAATATAAAAGAAGGGAGACACCCAGTTATTGAAAAACAATTGAAATCTGGTGAAGAATATGTTGCCAATGATGTATACTTAGACAACGACACGCAGCAAATCATCATGATTACCGGACCGAACATGTCGGGTAAAAGTGCCATTTTGCGTCAAACTGCTTTGATTTCTTTAATGGCGCAAATCGGGTGTTTTGTACCTGCAAAATCTGCAAAGCTTGGTATAGTAGATAAAATATTTACCCGTGTTGGGGCTTCGGATAATATCTCATCAGGTGAATCTACTTTCATGGTAGAAATGAACGAAACCTCTTCTATTTTGAATAACCTTTCTCCTAGAAGTTTGGTTTTACTCGATGAAATTGGTCGTGGAACAAGTACCTACGACGGTATTTCTATTGCATGGGCCATTGCAGAATATTTGCATGAGAATCCTAAAGCGAAGTGTAAAACTTTATTTGCAACCCATTACCACGAATTGAATGAGATGTACAAGAAGTTTCCTCGCATCAAAAACTTTAATGTTTCGGTGAAGGAAATGGGTACCAAAATTCTTTTCATTAGAAAATTGGTAGAAGGTGGTAGTGAACACTCTTTTGGTATACACGTTGCAAAATTAGCAGGTATGCCGAGTCAGGTTGTACAAAGAGCCACAAAAATGTTGGCACACTTAGAACAATCGCATGGAAGTTCAGACAAAGAAAAAGTACAAGAAGCGGTGAACCAACCCGACATGCAACTGAGCTTTTTCCAATTGGATGATCCCGTTCTGGAAAATATAAAAGAAGAATTGGTTTCCATAGACATAGACACATTAACACCTGTGGAAGCTTTGATGAAACTCAACGAAATAAAGAAAATGGTAGGAGGAAATTAAATCCTACTTTCACCTCTTTAAATGTCTGCTCCTTGGGCAGACGTTTTTATTTTCATCAACTTTTTACTTTTAATAAATCCAAACTTCTTATGGTGCCTTCCTTCTGAATAAAAGTAACTTTGTAACATGCAAAAAATCCTTTACATACTTCTAACCCTATGGCTTGGTGCGAGTGCAGTTTTTGGTCAATACGACCCCAACAAAACCTATGATTTCCACCCACCTTTAAAAACGCCACTCATTCTTGCTGCCAATTTTGGTGAATTAAGAACCAATCATTTTCATACAGGTTTAGATTTTAAAACAGACAGACAAATCGGGTATCCACTATATTCCATTGAGGAAGGTTATGTTTCTCGTGTTAAAGTATCCCCTTGGGGCTATGGTCATGTGGTCTACATCAATCATCCAGGTGGGTTAACTTCGGTTTACGCACATTGCTCTGCTTTTTTAGGTAAACTAGATAGTTTGGTAAAGGCCGAACAATTTAAGCAGGAAAATTTTGCCATAGAAATATATCCAGATTCGAATGCAGTTCGTGTTGGTCGCGGTGAAAAAATAGCACTATCAGGAAACACAGGTGGAAGCACAGCGCCTCACCTACATTTCGAAATTAGAGATACGAAAACTGAATATGCTTTAAACCCCTTATTGTTTGGGTTCGATATAGCCGATTCTCGTAAACCGAGTATACGTGGTGTGAAAGTTTATGCTTTGACCAAAGAAGGCTACCGCGTACTGAAAAAAGAGGTAGAATATAGGACCTCTAACCAAAATTCAAACCCGAGCATCGTTGGAAATCAAATTACCTTGCCTGCTTATTACACATCCAAAACAGGTGGTATAGGTTTTTCTTTTGACGCTGTAGACCAATTGGATGGTGCCGATAACATCTGTGGTATTTTTAAATCCTATTTAATTGTGGATGGAGACACTGTCTTTTCCCAAGATATGACAGCCATAGATTTTGCAGCCAATCGTCAAATTAATAGTCACAAAGACTACGAAGCTTTTCATAAACAACGCAGACATTACCAGAAATCCTTTAAGACGATACACAACCCTTTAAACATCTACAATGAAGCCTTGAGCGATGGTATACTCAACTTTCAGCCGGGATCTAGTCATAAAATTAAATACACCTGTGTAGATACAAAAGGAAATACAACTAGTCTTGATTTTATCCTTAACATAGAAAATGGTCAACCCGCAGATTTGAGTAAACTCTACACGCCATCCAAAGATTATCTATTTCCAGATTCTTCTTTCATGGATATAGATGATGAACATTTTGTTCTTTTTGGAATAGATTTGTTGTATGAACCCACACCAAAAATCATTACAGCGGAGGCTCCTTTTACTTTTGGAAATCCTGAAATTCCATTAGAATCTTACTACAAGATAATGATGAAAGTGGATAGCCTATTACACCCTGCAGAACGCTACGTAATCACAGTAACAGACGAAAGAGGTAGAGTTAAGTCTATAGGCGGAACATACAAAGACGGGTGGTTAACGGCCAAAACCAAAGAGTTTGGATATTTTGAGGTACAAGCCGACTTAACAGCTCCTACCTTGATCGCAAGAAATGTGAGAAATAACATCAATGTTAGAGGCAGTAGACTTGCCTGGAAAATTGGAGATGATTTATCCGGTTTAAAAGAATATGATGTTTACGTTGATGGCGTTTGGCAACACGTTTTATACGAGCCCAAAAACGGAAGTATCTACTACAGTCCATCACCGGCTTTAAGCGGCACACACACCCTTAGAATAGTCGTTGAAGATGCTGCGGGCAACATCAGTTCAGAGCAATATACTTTGTCCTTTTAAAGGCATAAAAAAAGCGGATGAGTCAATCAACCCTCCGCTTTTCTAACATAACAAATAAAACACTCTCGCTTACTTAAGCTTGAGCTGGTGGTGTACCAAAATTAATTGGCGGAACACCTGGATTATTATCTTCTGCGATAGGCCCAAATTGAGCTTCGTAATTCTTTACATTTTCTGCTAATGCACGCATTAATCGTTTAGCATTTTGCGGTGTCATGATCACACGAGATCTTACCTTAGCCTTAGGAACTCCTGGCATCATCTGAATAAAATCTGCAACAAATTCAGTACTTGAATGCGTAATTACGCTTAAGTTACTGTATACACCTGTAGCTACATCTTCTGTAAGCTCTATATTGATTTGATTGTCTTTATTTTGATTTTCCATCTTTAGCGGTTTAGATAAAAAAACCCCGACAACTTAATGCCGGGGTTATAATGAATATAATATTCTAGTTGTTATCAGTTAATTCATCATAAACTTCCTGAGATCCAACGATCATATTTTGGAACTGACGAGTACCTGTACCTGCTGGTATTAAGTGTCCAACAATTACGTTCTCTTTCAATCCTAATAAGTGATCTTCTTTTCCTGAAATTGCAGCTTCGTTCAATACTTTCGTAGTTTCCTGGAAAGATGCAGCTGAGATGAACGACTGAGTTTGAAGAGAAGCTCTAGTAATACCTTGTAACATCGGTTTAGATGTTGCTGCAATAGCATCTCTAGATTCTACCAACTTCTTATCCTGTCTTCTCAATTGAGAGTTCTCATCTCTTAACTTACGTGCAGTAACGATCTGACCCGCTTTCAACTCTGTAGAGTCTCCTGGATCAACAACAACCTTTTTACCGAACATTCTATCGTTCTCTTCCATGAAGTCCGCTTTGTGAACGGCTTGGTTTTCTAAGAATTTAGTATCTCCTGCGTCTGTAATTTCAACTTTCAACATCATCTGACGAACGATAACCTCAAAGTGCTTATCGTTAATCTTCACACCCTGTAAACGGTATACATCTTGGATTTCGTTTACTAAGTACTCTTGTACTTTCGTTGGTCCTTCGATGTTCAAGATATCTTTCGGAGTAATTGCTCCATCAGATAACGGTTTACCAGCACGAACGAAATCGTTCTCTTGTGTTAAGATGTGCTTAGATAATGGTACTAAGTACTTACGTTTCTCACCTGTCTTAGACTCGATGATTACCTCACGGTTACCACGTTTGATTTTACCGTAAGAAGCAATACCGTCGATTTCAGAAACCACAGCTGGGTTAGATGGATTACGTGCTTCGAAAAGCTCAGTTACACGAGGAAGACCCCCTGTAATATCCCCTGTCTTACCACCTGTTCTTGGTATCTTAACTAAGAAGTCACCCGCTTCTACTTTGTCACCCTCGTTTACAGAGATGTGAGCGTTAACTGGGATAGAGTATGATTTCAATACTTCTCCTTTGCTGTCAACGATTTCAATAGTAGGGTTTTTCTTCTTATCCTTCGTTTCAGTAATTACCTTCTCCGTAAATCCTGTTTGCTCATCGACTTCTTCACGGTAAGTAATCCCCTCGATAATGTTATCGAATTGGATTTTACCTTTCACCTCAGATAAGATAACGGCGTTATAAGGGTCCCACTTACAGATAACGTCACCTTTCTTCAAGTCTGCGTTGTTATCTGCGATCATGATAGCACCGTAAGGGATGTTACCCGTCATTGCTAACGAACCATCTCTCTTGTCTACCAATTTCATTTCAGCTGAACGACCAATAACGATTTCTTGTTTGTTACCGTCTTTATCTGTTTTCGTAATTGTTCTAAGCTCGTCGATTTCTAATTTACCATCTGCTTTCGCTTTGATATCATTTTCATCGGCAATGTTAGAGGCAGTACCCCCAACGTGGAACGTACGAAGTGTAAGCTGTGTACCAGGTTCACCAATAGACTGTGCTGCTACTACTCCAACAGAATCACCATTTTGTGCCATTCTGTGTGTAGACAAGTTTCTACCGTAACATTTCGCACAAACTCCTCTTCTTAACTCACATGTTAATACTGAACGAATTTCTACTTCTTCAATGTCTGCAGCATCAATTGCCTTAGCAACTTTTTCATCTATCAATCCACCAGCTTCAACGATTAAGTTGTCTTCATCATCGTAGATATCATTTACTGAACATCTACCGATAATTCTGTCTGCTAATGGTTCAAAAATTTCATCATTTTTCTTCAATGCAGTTGTTGCTAAACCTCTTAAAGTTCCACAATCTTCTGCATTAATAACCACGTCTTGTGCAACGTCTACCAATCTACGTGTCAAGTAACCTGCATCGGCTGTTTTTAAGGCTGTATCGGCCAAACCTTTACGGGCACCGTGAGTAGAGATAAAGTACTCAAGGATAGAAAGACCTTCTTTAAAGTTCGATAAAATCGGGTTTTCAATAATCTCTTGAGCTGAAGCTCCAGACTTCTGTGGTTTCGCCATCAATCCACGCATTCCAGATAACTGACGAATCTGCTCTTTAGATCCACGTGCTCCTGAGTCGAACATCATGTAAATTGAGTTAAATCCTTGGTTATCGTTTTTCAACTGCTCCATTAACGTGTGCGTTAATCTTGAGTTGGTACGTGTCCAGATGTCAATAATTTGGTTATAACGTTCGTTGTTTGTAATAAGACCCATGTTATAGTTCTCCATTACTTCACGTACGTTTTCATCCGCTTTAGCAACTAATTCATCTTTTTCTTTCGGAATGATGATATCGTCAAGGTTGAATGATAATCCACCTCTAAATGCCATCTCGTATCCTAAAGATTTGATATCATCCAAGAACTGAGCAGTTCTTGCTGTACCAGAAATCTTCAATACGTGTCCAATGATATCTCTTAACGCTTTCTTCGTTAATACTTCATTGATGTATCCTACTTCTCTTGGAACTCTTTCGTTGAATAAAACTCTACCTGCAGTAGTTTCTACCAACATTAATTCTGGTTCTCCTTGCTCATTTAAATCGTAAGTTTTCACTTTGATATGTGCGTGAAGATCCAATGCTCCCTCGTTGTAAGCAATAGTTACCTCTTGTGGAGAGTAGAAAATTCCACCTTCTCCTTTTACAATTCTTTCTGGTGTTGACTTTCTACCTTTTGTAATGTAGTAAAGACCCAAGACCATATCCTGAGATGGTACGGCAATAGGTGCACCATTCGCAGGGTTCAAGATATTGTGTGATGCCAACATCAACAACTGTGCTTCCAAAATTGCAGCGTTACCTAATGGTAAGTGAACCGCCATCTGGTCACCGTCGAAATCGGCGTTAAATGCTGTACAAACCAATGGGTGAAGACGAATTGCTTTTCCTTCGATCAATTTCGGTTGGAAAGCCTGGATACCCAATCTGTGCAACGTAGGTGCACGGTTTAATAATACTGGGTGACCTTTCAATACGTTTTCAAGAATATCCCATACAACTGGTTCTTTTCTATCAACAATTTTCTTAGCAGATTTAACTGTCTTTACGATACCTCTTTCTATCATCTTACGGATGATAAATGGCTTGTAAAGCTCAGCCGCCATGTTTTTAGGTAAACCACACTCGTGTAACTTCAATGTTGGTCCAACAACAATTACCGAACGTGCTGAGTAATCCACACGCTTACCTAATAAGTTTTGACGGAAACGACCTTGCTTACCTTTTAACGAGTCAGATAAAGACTTTAATGGTCTGTTAGACTCTGTCTTTACTGCACTTGCCTTACGAGAGTTGTCGAACAATGAGTCAACAGACTCTTGCAACATACGCTTCTCGTTACGTAAGATTACCTCAGGAGCTTTAATCTCGATCAAACGCTTCAAACGGTTGTTACGGATAATTACTCTACGGTAAAGGTCATTTAAATCTGAAGTAGCAAATCTACCTCCATCTAAAGGAACTAACGGACGTAATTCTGGTGGAATAACCGGAACCACTTTAATGATAGTCCACTCTGGACGGTTATCAATACGCGTTTGAGAATCACGCATCGCCTCAACTACTTGTAGTCTCTTCAATGCTTCATTCTTACGCTGTACTGATGTCTCAGTGTTTGCTTTGTGTCTTAATTCATAAGATAATGAATCCAAGTCCAAACGTTGTAATAAATCGTACAACGCCTCCGCACCCATCTTAGCTACGAATTTGTTTGGATCAGTATCTTCTAAATATTGGTTCTCTTTTGGTTGAACATCCAAAATATCCAAGTACTCTTCCTCTGTTAAGAAATCGTACTTCTGTAATGGATCTCCTTCTGCATTTACTGCATTACCTGCTTGAATAACAACGTAACGCTCGTAGTAAATGATTTGATCTAATTTCTTAGTCGGTAAACCTAATAAGTAACCAATTTTATTTGGTAAAGATCTAAAGTACCAGATGTGAGCTACAGGAACAACTAACGAGATGTGTCCCATACGCTCTCTACGTACTTTCTTCTCAGTTACCTCAACACCACAACGGTCACAAACGATACCCTTATAACGGATACGCTTGTATTTACCACAGTGACATTCGTAATCTTTTACAGGACCGAAGATACGCTCACAAAATAGACCGTCTCTTTCTGGCTTGTAAGTTCTATAGTTAATCGTTTCAGGCTTAAGCACTTCACCACTAGACTGCTCCAAAATCTCCTCTGGCGATGCCAAAGAGATGGTAATCTTGTTAAAGCTACTCTGCTTTTTTGCTGTTTCTTTTCTATAAGCCATTTTAAACTCCTTCTTTTATCAAATTAAACACCGACAATTAGTCCATTGTAACACTTAAACCAAGTCCTCTCAATTCATGTAATAATACATTGAATGATTCTGGAATACCTGGAGTTGGAAGGTTATCTCCCTTAACAATCGCTTCGTAAGCTTTTGCTCTACCTGTTACGTCATCCGACTTAACTGTCAAGATTTCCTGTAGGATGTTCGCTGCACCAAACGCTTCAAGTGCCCAAACCTCCATCTCACCAAAACGCTGACCTCCGAATTGAGCTTTACCACCCAATGGCTGTTGTGTAATTAATGAGTAAGGTCCGATAGAACGTGCGTGCATCTTATCATCTACCATGTGAGAAAGTTTCAACATGTAGATAATACCTACCGTTGCCGTTTGGTGGAATCTTTCACCAGTACCTCCGTCGTATAGGTAAGTCTTACCTGAACGTGGAATACCCGCTTTA
This sequence comes from Lishizhenia tianjinensis, assembly GCF_900116425.1. Taxonomy (GTDB): domain Bacteria; phylum Bacteroidota; class Bacteroidia; order Flavobacteriales_D; family Crocinitomicaceae; genus Lishizhenia; species Lishizhenia tianjinensis. The sequence goes on from NZ_FPAS01000006.1 coordinate 61,789, forward strand.
TCACAGTATTCATCTATCTCTGATGGGTGTGCCCCGTCGAAGATAGGCGTTGCGAATTTCACACCTAATTTCTCACCTGCCCAACCTAAAACAGTTTCGTAAATCTGTCCAAGGTTCATACGAGAAGGTACCCCTAATGGGTTTAACACGATATCTACAGGAGTTCCGTCTTCTAGGAATGGCATGTCTTCGGCTCTAACGATATTTGCAACAATACCTTTGTTACCGTGACGACCCGCCATCTTATCTCCTACTTTCAGTTTTCTCTTCTTAGCTACGTATACTTTTGCCAATTTCACAATTCCTGATGGAAGTTCATCTCCAACTGAAATGTGGAATTTCTTACGCTTGTAGTTACCCAATAAATCGTTCGCCTTGATGTTGAAGTTGTGGATAACACGTTGTATCAATGAGTTCACGTGAGTATCCGCAGTCCATTTCGCTGGGTTCACGATAGTGTAATCAATGATAGACAAATTCTTTTGTGTGAACTTAGAACCTTTCTTGATGATTTCTTCACGGAAGTTGTTAGTTACACCGTCAGACTTGTGTCCTTCTAATACAACCAATAACTTGTCAACTAATCTATCTTTTAAAGCTGCTAAATCCTTTTCGTATTCCGTATCTAATTGCTCTAAGATTGGTTTATCTTGAGCTTTAGTTTTTCTGTCTTTAATTGCTCTAGAGAACAATTTCTTACCGATAACTACACCTCTCAATGATGGGCTAGCTTTTAACGATGCATCTTTCACATCACCTGCCTTATCACCGAAGATAGCTCTCAATAATTTTTCTTCTGGAGATGGATCAGTTTCTCCTTTTGGTGTAATCTTACCAATAAGGATATCACCTTCTTTAATCTCAGCACCAACTCTGATTAATCCGTTTTCATCTAAGTCTTTTGTAGCCTCTTCAGAAACGTTAGGAATATCAGCAGTTAATTCTTCCATACCTCTTTTCGTATCTCTTACTTCTAGAGAGTACTCATCGATGTGGATAGATGTAAAGATATCATCTCTTACTACTTTCTCAGAAATTACAATCGCATCCTCGAAGTTGTACCCTTTCCAAGGCATGAAGGCAACCTTCATGTTTTGTCCAAGTGCCAACTCACCAGCTTGCGTTGCATAACCTTCACAAAGAACCTGACCTTTTTCAACTCTATCACCTTTCTTAACGATAGGCTTCAAGTTCATTGTAGATCCTTGGTTAGTTTTCTGGAACTTCGTTAATTTATACGTTTTAGTTTCACCGTCGAAGCTTACTAACTTATCTTCTTCCGTTAAATCGTAACGGATAGAAATTTCATTAGAGTCAACGTATTCCACTACTCCATCTCCCTCTGCGTTGATTAATACACGAGAATCTCTAGCTACAAGTCTTTCGATTCCTGTACCAACGATAGGAGAATTTGGTTTCAATAAAGGAACTGCCTGACGCTGCATGTTCGATCCCATCAATGCACGGTTGGCATCATCGTGTTCCAAGAAAGGAATAGATGAAGCGGCAATAGATGCAATCTGGTTAGCTCCAACGTCCATAAGGTCGATCTTCTGTGGTTCAACCACTGGGAAATCACCTTCCAAACGCGCTTTAACAACTTCAGTCTGGAATTCACCTTTGTCGTTAATGTTTGCGTTAGCCTGAGCAATCATTTTTTCATCTTCCTCTTCCGCTGACAAGTAAATAGGTGGTGTGTTTAAATCAACTACACCATTATCTACCTTACGGTAAGGAGTTTCAATGAAACCTAATTTGTTCACTTTCGCGAATACACATAAAGAAGAAATCAAACCAATGTTTGGTCCCTCCGGTGTTTCAATCGTACACAAACGTCCATAGTGAGTGTAGTGAACGTCACGTACCTCGAATCCTGCTCTCTCACGAGAAAGACCACCAGGCCCTAATGCAGATAAACGACGCTTGTGCGTTACCTCAGAAAGTGGATTGGTTTGATCCATGAACTGAGACAACTGGTTGGTTCCAAAGAAAGAATTAATTACAGACGATAATGTTTTTGCATTGATAAGGTCAATTGGTGTAAAGACCTCATTATCTCTTACGTTCATACGCTCACGAATCGTACGCGCCATACGTGCAAGACCAACTCCGAACTGAGAGTACAACTGTTCACCAACTGTACGTACACGTCTGTTAGACAAGTGGTCGATATCATCCACCTCTGCCTTAGAGTTAATTAATTCAATTAAGTATTTAATAATTCGGATGATGTCTGTTTTCGTCATTACTCTTGACTCTTCAGAATCGTCCAAATTCAATTTTCTATTCATTCTGTAACGACCTACCTCACCTAAATCGTAACGTGTATCAGAGAAGAACAATTTCTCAAATACAGAACGCGCCGTTTCTTGATCTGGCGGCTCAGCATTACGCAACTGACGGTAGATGTGTTCTACAGCTTCCTTCTCAGAGTTTGATGTATCTTTTTGAAGGGTATTGTAAATGATAGTGTAATCTGCTGTGTTTACATCTTCTTTGTGAAGGATCACAGTTTTTACACCTGCATCTAAGATTTCATCTATGTGATGCTCTTCGATGATAGTCTCACGGTCTAAGATTACCTCGTTTCTTTCGATAGATACAACTTCTCCTGTATCCTCATCAACGAAATCCTCAACCCATGATTTAAGAACTCTTGCAGCAAGTTTTCTACCTACCAACTTCTTCAAGTTAGTTTTTGTAGCTTTTACTTCGTCAGCAAGACCGAATATCTCTAAGATATCCTTATCACTTTCGTAACCAATTGCTCTAAACAATGTAGTTACAGGTAACTTTTTCTTACGGTCAATGTAAGCATACATCACATTGTTGATGTCTGTAGCAAACTCTATCCAAGAACCTTTGAAAGGAATTACTCTCGCAGAGTATAATTTAGTACCGTTTGCGTGTCTACTTTGTCCAAAGAATACACCAGGAGAACGGTGTAACTGAGAAACAATAACTCTTTCAGCCCCATTCACTACGAATGACCCTTTTGGTGTCATGTAAGGAATAGTACCTAAGTAAACGTCCTGTACTATTGTTTCGAAATCCTCGTGTTCAGGATCTGTACAATATAACTTCAGTTTAGCCTTTAACGGAACACTGTATGTTAAACCTCTTTCTATACACTCTTCTAGTGAGTAACGAGGGGGATCTACGAAGTAATCCAAGAATTCCAATACGAATTGGTTTCTTGTATCTGTGATAGGGAAGTTTTCAGAAAATACTTTAAACAAACCTTCCTTCTCACGGTTCTCTGGAGTTGTCTCTAATTGGAAAAACTCCATGAAAGATTTTATTTGAATATCCAAGAAATCTGGATAGTCAAATGGACTTTTGCTCGAGGCAAAATTAATCCTTGTTGCTATGTTGCTTGTTGTTGCCAATGCTAAAAAATTTTATTAGAAAAAGGACCTAATAGTGCTTGTATGCACAAAAACAGGAGTAGGCACCACCAAATTTGGCGTGCCTATTCCTGTTATAAAAAGTAAAAAATTACTTAATCTCAACTTCAGCTCCAGCCTCTTCTAATGAAGATTTAAGACCTTCAGCTTCGTCTTTCGCAACACCTTCTTTCAATGCAGAAGGAGCTCCGTCTACTAATTCTTTAGCTTCTTTAAGTCCAAGTCCAGTTAATTCTTTAACCAACTTTACTACTGCTAATTTGCTACCACCAGCTGATTTCAATATTACATCGAATTCAGTTTTTTCTTCAGCAGCATCACCACCTGCAGCACCACCTGCAGCTACAGCTACTGCAGCAGCAGCTGGTTCAATTCCGTACTCATCCTTAAGGATAGTTGCTAGTTCGTTTACGTCTTTTACAGTTAAGTTTACTAACGTTTCTGCGATTTCTTTTAAATCAGCCATTTTATTTAATTTAAATAAATTCTTAAAAAATAATAATTAATTGTGTTACGCTCTTTCTTCAAGCGTTTTAAGGATACCTGCGATTTTTGCACCTTGTCCTTTAAGACCAGAAACAACGTTCTTAGCCGGGCTCTGAAGTAAGCTAATGATATCTCCGATAAGCTCTTCCTTGCTCTTGATAGATACAAGTGCGTCTAATTGCTCATCTCCAATATATACTGCTTCTTCAACGTAAGCTCCTTTAAGGATAGGCTTATCATTCTTCTTACGGAAATCCTTGATTACTTTTGCAGGCGCGTTACCTACCTCAGCAAACATGATAGATGTTGGTCCAGAAAGCACTGCTCTCAAGTCTCCAAAATCCTTATCTTCAACTCGATCCATTGCTTTTTCAAGCAAAGTGTTCTTGATAACTCTTAATTCGATGTTATTTTGGAAACACTTTCTTCTCAAGTTGTTGATCGCCTCAACAGTTAATTCTGCCGTATCTGCTAAGTAGAATATACCAGCTTCTTTTAATTCAGCTGCTAATTCATCTATGTATTGCGCTTTTTGTTCTTTAGTCATAATAATAAAGTTTTTAAGCTACAACAGATTTAGCATCAATTTGAACACTAGGACTCATCGTAGAGCTCAAGTAAATACTCTTGATGTAAGTTCCTTTAGCTGCTGCTGGCTTCATTTTAATTAAAGTCTGAATTAATTCCTTCGCGTTCTCTGAAATTTTGCTTCCGTCAAATGACACTTTAGCAATGTTTGAGTGTACGATACCGAATTTATCAACTCTAAAGTCAATTTTACCCGCTTTCACTTCTTGAACTGCCTTCGCTATGTCCATCGTTACTGTACCAGTTTTTGGGTTAGGCATTAAACCTCTTGGTCCTAAAATACGACCTAAAGCACCTACTTTACCCATTACTGATGGCATAGTGATGATAACATCAATATCAGTCCATCCACCTTTAATTTTAGCGATGTAATCGTCTAAACCTACGTAATCAGCACCTGCAGCTTTTGCTTCTTCTTCTTTGTCAGGAGTACACAATACCAAAACTTTGATATCTTTACCTGTACCGTGAGGAAGTGCTACTGTACCTCTAACCATTTGGTTAGCTTTACGTGGATCTACACCTAATCTTACGCTAATATCAACTGAAGCATCAAACTTAGTGTTTGTGATTTCCTTAACTACATCACACGCTTCTGTCAACGAGTACGCTTTGCTCAAATCAAATTTTGCAAGCGCTTCTTTTCTTTTCTTAGAAATACGTCCCATAATTCATGTAATTTAGTTAGAAGGAAAATCTCCTTTTACTGTGATACCCATACTTCTTGCTGTACCTGCAACCATCTTCATACCTGATTCAACTGTAAAACAGTTCATATCTGGTAACTTATCTTCAGCGATTGCCTTAACCTGATCCCAAGTAACTTGCGCTACTTTTACTCTGTTTGGTTCTGCTGAACCAGACTTGATCTTAGCCGCTTCTAATAATTGAACCGCTGCTGGTGGAGTTTTGATAACGAAATCAAAAGATTTATCACTGTAAACAGTAATAACCACTGGCAAAACCTTTCCTGCTTTATCCTGAGTTCTCGCATTAAACTGCTTACAGAACTCCATGATGTTCACACCTTTCGCACCAAGAGCTGGTCCTACGGGAGGAGAAGGATTGGCTGCACCACCTTTGATCTGCAATTTGATCAATCCTGCTACTTCTTTAGCCATTTGTTGTTTATATTATGTAGTCCTAACGTGGGAGTCAATGGGAAGCTTTAATCATTGCCCTCACTACTACTGATTAATTACAATTTTCTATGCTTCTTTTTCTACTTGCATGTAGCTTAACTCAAGAAGGTTCTTTCTACCGAAGATTTTAACCATAACCTTCAATTTCTTCTTCTCTTCGTTAATCTCATCAATAACACCGCTGAAATTGTTGAAAGGTCCGTCAATTACCTTAACAGATTCTCCAACAACAAAAGGAATTTTCATTTCCTCTTCAGTTTCAGATAACTCATCCACTTTTCCTAAAATACGGTTTACTTCTGCTTGACGCATAGGCATAGGATCACCGCCCTTCTCCGCTCCAAGGAATCCAATTACGTTTGGAATACCTTTGATAACGTGAGGAACTTCACCTACTAATGCTGCTTCGATCAAAACATATCCTGGTAAATAAGCTTTTTCTTTGCTTACCTTCTTACCGTTACGGATTTGAAACACTTTCTCTGTTGGAATCAAAACTTGATCAACATAATCAGTCAATTTCAATCTAGATATTTCCATATCTAAATATTCTTTAACCTTCGCTTCTTTTCCGCTCACGGCACGAACAACGTACCATCTCTTTTTTATATCAGCCACGAATGTCTTGTTTTAAATGATGTCGTAGATAATACCTAAAATACCTTTCCACCATGAGATACCTGTTGAATAACCAAAGATGTTATCCATCAAGAAAATCAAAAGTGAAAAAATAACTGAAGCAACAACCACTACAATGGTGTTGCTTTGTAATTCATTCCACGTTGGCCAAGTCACCTTGTGCACTAATTCGTGCACGGTTTCTTGTAAATAATTCTTAATATTCGCCACAATTATGTCTTTTGCACGGGCGGTAGGATTCGAACCCACGACCAATGGTTTTGGAGACCAGTACTCTACCAGCTGAGCTACACCCGTGTGTTAAAAAGAGGGAGAGGTTATCTCCCTCTTTTTATATCTTTAATAAGCTATGCTTATAAAATTTCAGTAACCTGTCCAGCACCTACTGTTCTACCACCCTCACGGATTGCAAAACGAAGTCCTTTATCCATCGCTACAGGTACGATCAAGTTAACGTTGATTGTTACGTTATCACCTGGCATTACCATTTCACGACCTTCTTCTAATAAGATCTCTCCAGTTACGTCAGTTGTTCTGAAGTAGAACTGAGGACGGTATCTGTTGTGGAAAGGAGTGTGACGACCACCTTCTTCTTTCTTCAATACGTAGATCTCAGCTTTGAACTTATCGTGTGGAGTAGTTGAACCTGGCTTACAGATAACCATACCTCTCTTGATATCTTTCTTATCGATACCTCTTAATAAAAGACCTACGTTATCTCCAGCTTCACCTCTATCTAAGATTTTACGGAACATCTCAACCCCAGTAACAGTTGACTTCAATTTCTCGTCACCCATACCTAAGATATCAACTTCTTCTCCAGAGTTAATAACTCCAGTCTCGATACGTCCTGTTGCTACAGTACCACGTCCAGTAATAGAGAATACGTCCTCAACTGGCATCAAGAATGGCTTATCAACATCACGTGGAGGAAGTTCGATGTAAGTATCAACTGCTTCCATCAATTCGTTTACAGTGTTAACCCACTTCTCTTCACCGTTCAATGCACCTAATGCAGATCCAGCGATGATTGGCGTGTTATCTCCGTCGTAATCGTAGAAAGAAAGCAATTCTCTAACTTCCATTTCAACTAATTCTAACAACTCTTCGTCGTCAACCATATCAACTTTGTTCAAGAATACAACGATTCTTGGAACACCTACCTGACGTCCTAAAAGGATGTACTCACGTGTTTGTGGCATTGGTCCATCAGTAGCAGCAACTACCAAGATAGCACCGTCCATCTGAGCAGCTCCAGTAACCATGTTCTTTACGTAATCGGCGTGACCTGGACAGTCAACGTGTGCGTAGTGACGGTTTAAAGTTTCATACTCAATGTGAGATGTGTTAATAGTAATACCACGCTCTTTTTCTTCTGGCGCGTTATCAATTGTATCGAAGCTACGGTTCTGAGCAAGACCTTGTGCAGCTAATACACTTGAAATTGCAGCAGTTAATGTAGTTTTACCGTGGTCAACGTGACCAATTGTTCCAATGTTTACGTGCGGTTTTGAACGCTCGAATGTTTCCTTAGCCATTGTTTTATTTGTTACTTGTTAATAAAATCTTTAAAATCTCAATTTTAAAATATGCGAAATTTCACCCAATGAATGGATGAATTCCTAATCTCTTTTTCTTTTGTTTTAGAGCCAATGACGAGATTTGAACTCGTGACCTCTTCCTTACCAAGAAAGCGCTCTACCCCTGAGCTACACCGGCACAAAGCTTTTTAAAAGAAAATGAAAAAGAGCGGGAGACGAGACTCGAACTCGCGACCCTCAGCTTGGAAGGCTGACGCTCTACCAACTGAGCTACTCCCGCAATTTCTTGAAATATTTTGGTGGGGGTGGCTGGACTCGAACCAGCGATACCTTACGGTGACAGATTTACAGTCTGCTGCAATAGCCACTATGCGACACCCCCTTTATCATAAAATAGAGCCGATGGAGGGACTCGAACCCCCGACCTGCTGATTACAAATCAGCTGCTCTAGCCAGCTGAGCTACATCGGCATCTTATGTTTTTATTTCACTAATCTTTTAAAGAACTTTCCGTCAGGTGTGAACCGTTTGGGGTTGCAAATGTAAGCAACTAATTTAAATCTGCAATGCTTTTTTCGAAAAAAAATAAAAAAAAATCTCACTTTTTTCAAGTGAGATTTATAACTAATTAATTATCAGTATTAAGCTGAAATCTTAGCTTTATGTTTTTTTACTTGTTTTCTTAAAGCATCGACTGCAAGATCTGCCGCTTCCTCAAAACTATCGCATTGTTTTTTGGCAAATAATTCCTTTCCAGGAATAGAAATTTTGATTTCTGCTATCTTATTTTCCTTAGAAGCTTTCTTGTCTACTTTCAAAAAGACCTCGCTTGAAATAATATGATCATAGAATAACTCTAATTTGTTTACCTTATCGTTCACAAAATTTATCAACTTTTGATCTGCTGCAAAATGAATTGCTTGAACTTTTACATCCATACTACTTCGTATTGTGCCCACCTCTGGGGTGCGCTTGTTTGTAAATCTTATTTATTTCATCAAACGAATTATGGGTATACACTTGCGTCGCACTTAAATTAGCATGCCCTAGCAGCTCTTTTATGGTTTCAAGGCCGGCACCATTGTTTAACATGTGAGTAGCGAAGGTGTGTCTAAGTACGTGCGGACTGCGTTTATCCAAATTCGTCACACATGAAAGATACTTATTAATTCGCCTATATACAAATTTCGGATAGAGTTTATTCCCCTTTTTTGTAATAAAAATGTAAGGTGTCTTCGCTAAATCTGACCGTTTACTTTTCATTTCATTCAGTCCAGCCAAGAGTTCACTAGAAATGGGTATTATCCTTTCCTTATTTCTTTTACCTAAAACTTTAAGACTAGCATTTTGAATATCAGTAAATTTCAAATTTATCAGCTCTGACAAACGCATGCCAGTTTGGTAAAATACCTCGACCATCAACATGTCTTCCACCTCTAGATTGGCCCCTACTTTTTGACTAATGTTAAAATTATCTAATTCTTCAACTTTAACGAATTCAGGTAAGCGTTTACTGGTTTTTGGTCCTTTAACAAGAAGCATAGGATTCTTTTCCACCACCTCTTCCTTTAAACACCATTTATAGAAAGTTCTGAGCGTGGATAGTTTTCTATTGACAGACCTATTAGAAACTCCATTATCTATAAGATGAACCATCCAAGATCTAACCAATTGATGATTGACCTCCTTGAGTTCTTCAAAATCATCAATGGCTAAAAAATCAAAAAAATCTTGTAAGTCTTTTTGATAGGCAATTACCGTATGCTCTGAAGCACGTTTCTCGGTTATCAGATATGTAAGGAAATTTTCAAGCATAAAAAAAGGAGTCTAAATTAATTAGACTCCTTAAATATAAATATTCTTCAGAAAGATATCCTAGATCTCAGCAGATCTCATTCTTTGCTTGTAAGCAGCTTTGATCTTTTGCTGTCTTTCAGTTACAGAAGGCTTTTCGAATTCTTTACGAGATCTCAATTCTCTCATAATTCCAGTCTTCTCATATTTTTTCTTATACTTCTTAAGAGCTCTTTCGATGTTCTCTCCTTCTTTAACAGGTACTACTAACATATCTTTTCTTGTTATTTTCAATATTATTGGTCTGCAAAAGTAGCAAACAAATTTTTATCAACAAATATTATTTTAAAATTTCTCGAGAAATTACAACTTTTTGAATTTCCGAAGTTCCCTCACCTATGGTCATTAACTTCGCGTCTCTCAAGTACTTCTCTGCTGGATACTCCTTTGTATAACCGTATCCACCCATGATTTGCACGGCTTCATTACCACACATTACTGCAACTTCACTGGCGAAATATTTCGCATAAGCCCCCTCTTTTGTTAGCGGCATTTTGTTGTTTTTCAAGTACGCTGCATTGTAGGTTAACAATTCAGCAGCCTTCACTTGCGTTGCCATATCCGCCAATTTGAAACTTATCCCTTGGAATTGTGCAATAGGCTTTCCAAACTGTTCTCTTTCTTTTGCATATTGAACAGAAGCTTCATAAGCTCCACGTGCAACACCACAACTTAAAGCAGCTATAGAAATTCTCCCACCATCTAATACTTGCATCGCTTGAATGAATCCCATTCCAACTTCTCCGATTACGTTTTCTTCCGGAACGCGTACATTATCAAAAATTAATTCAGCAGTTTCAGAAGCTCTTACTCCTAACTTATCTTTAATTTTTACAGCAGAGAAACCAGGCATACCTTTCTCTATGATGAAAGCAGTAATACCTTTACTATCCAATAACTCACCTGTTCTTACCAAAACAACCGCTACGTCTCCAGATAAACCATGTGTAATCCAGTTTTTAGCACCGTTAATTACCCATTCGTTCCCTTCTTTAACCGCAGTGGTTTTCATTCGCATAGCATCAGACCCTGTATTCGGCTCTGTTAATCCCCAAGCACCGATAAACTCACCTGAAGCTAATTTTGGTAAATACTTCTTTTTTTGTTCTTCTGTACCGTGGTAATAAATATGACCTGTACATAAAGAGTTATGTGCAGCTACAGACAATCCAACACCACCACATACTTTACCTAATTCAATTAATGCAGTAACATATTCATCATAAGAAAATCCTGAACCTCCGTATTCTTCAGGTATGTAAATACCTAATAAACCAAGCTCACCCATTTTTTTCATTACATCAACTGGGAAATGCTCTTCTTCATCCCATTTATTTCTGTTTGGGCGAATTTCTTTTTCAGCAAAATCACGAACCATTTGTTCGATCATTAATTGATTTTCGTTTTTTGCAAAATTCATTTTTGTTCTTTCTTTAATTGTACGTTAACAGCGGCTAACGCTTAATAGTTCACGATAGCCTGTATATTATCTGTAAATTGTTTTAATTTTTGATCTCCTTCTAAAAAATCAAGGCTTACCAAGAAGTTAAAAGCCTCAACGCTCGCTCCACATTTCTTAATCAAATGCGCAGCAGCTTCTGCAGATCCACCGGTTGCCAATAAATCGTCGTGCACCAACACTTTATCGTTTGCATCAACAGCATCCTCATGCATTTCTATCGTAGCAGAACCATATTCCAAATCATAACTATAGCTCACCTTTTTGTAAGGCAACTTTCCTTTTTTACGAATTAAAATAAAAGGGATTCCCAAACGCATGGCTAGTGGGTAACCGAATAAAAAGCCGCGACTCTCAATTCCTGCAATCTTTGTAATACCAGAATCTTTGTATTGCGTCGCTAAATGTTCTACGATTTCATTAGACAACTGAGGGTCTAACATGATAGGTGTAATATCTTTAAACACTATCCCCTCTTTTGGAAAGTCAACCACATCTCTAATCTCTGCTTTAACTTTCTCTACTAAATCTATATTCATTCTACCTTTAAGTAAGGCCTCACCTTGTTAAAGGTTTCGGCATTCATTAGCACTAGTTCCTTTAATTCCTCAACCGAAGAATACGCCCCATGTGTTTTCCTGTAGGCGATAATGGAGTTTGCTAATTTATAACTTATATACGGATGTTGCTTTAATTCCTGGAGATTAATTTCATTAATGTTATGTCTCTTTACAAAACTTGTATCAATGGTTATATTTCTAGAAATTAGGTCAGCTAAGCTATCTGGAAGATGATAAACTTCCTTCAATTGCTGGGTATTCACAAAACCTCCCAGTGCATCTCTGAAATTCAACACTTTAGTAGCGTAATAATCTCCCACACCTTTTAATTTCACCAAATCATCCTTGGTCATTATATTAATAGAATGAACCATTTGTTCCGGCGCTTTCTTCTCAACACTAAAACTTTCTAAGCTTTCTTTCTTCTCCAAGGTGTCTGGCAAATCTATGTAGGTATAAAGTTGAGCATAACTTTCTTCATCCATAATAAATAACTTTTTCAGGTCAGATTTCACCTTAAATTGAAAACCAGATGCTCTAAAATTCATTACTGAAGCTGCTTGTTTTTGACTATACCCCAAGCGCATCCAATCATCCAAGTTGTATTCATTCGGATTAAACTTAGCTTCTGGCACCTTAATACGCCATTTTCTCTTTTCCTGCCTTTTGTAATTAATCTGTTGTGGGAGTTCTGCAATTCGAGCTTTTTCTATCGGCGAAATCTGAACCGGAACATTCTTTAAAGGATGGGTGAGTTTGAAATAGACCTTCACTCCAACGATGACCAATACGCCTATAACAACAAGGGATAATATGGCGATACGTGATCGTTTCTGAAAACGTAAAAAGTCTTGGTTCCAATCTTTAAAGGTACTCATGGTGGTTGATTCATAAAAAAAGGTCTGCTACACCAAGTAACAGACCTTCAAGTTATGAATTTTCTATGAGTTATTTAAACTTTTTTATCGCTCCAGATTTAATGCGCTCGAAGTAATCCTTCAAATCGGCACTAACTTCTCCAGACATCAATATCAACCCTAAAATATTTGGGAAAGCCATCCCTAAAATCATAAGGTCTGAGAAATCAATTACGGCTCCTAGTCCTACAGATGATCCAATCACCACGAAAACTAAGAAGATAAATTTATACACTAATCCAGCTGATTTTGTCTCTCCAAACAAATAAGTCCACGCTTTCAAACCATAGTAAGACCAAGAAATCATTGTTGAGAAGGCAAACAATACTACGGCAAATGTTAATACGTATAACGACCAATCACCTAAAGAAGATGAGAAGGCGGCTGAAGTTAATGCGGCTCCCTCTAATCCTTCTGGATCTGCAGAATAACCCGTAAAAATAATTACTAAAGCAGTCATTGTACACACTACAACAGTATCAATAAACGGTTCTAATAAAGCCACTATTCCTTCTGAAATTGGTTCGTCTGTAATTGCCGCAGAGTGAGCGATAGCTGAAGATCCAACACCGGCCTCATTCGAGAAAGCTGCTCTTTGGAAACCTAAGATTAATACTCCAATAAATCCACCGTAAATGGCGTCTGGACTAAATGCTCCATTAAAAATAGTTCTGAAACCAAATCCTAAATTATCGTAGTTAAAACCAATAATTACCAACGCACTTATAACGTAAATCCCGACCATAGTAGGAACGATTTTATCTGTTACTTTGGCAATACTCTTGATACCTCCAACGATAACAACACCCACCAAGATGGCCATTACTATACCGAAGTAAAACCCGTAAGAAGAGAAACCTTCTAATCCTGGCAACTGAGACAATTGGTTAAATGCTTGGTTGGCTTGGAACATATTTCCACCTCCTAAAGAACCTCCTACACAAAGAATGGCAAATAAAAGCGCCAGTACTTTACCGAGTTGCGCAAAGAAAGGTCCTTTCTTTGCCAAACCTTTTGACAAATAGTACATTGGTCCACCGAAAACTTCACCATCTTCTTTTTGATGTCTGTATTTCACACCTAAAGTACATTCCACAAACTTTGAGGCCATCCCTAATAGTCCGGCTAATATCATCCAGAAAGTAGCACCTGGTCCACCCATAGAAATTGCAATTGCAACCCCAGCAATATTACCCAATCCTACCGTTGCAGAAAGCGCTGTAACCAATGCCTGGAAGTGAGAAACCTCACCGTGGTGTCCATCTGGATCATCGTACTTACCTTGTACTAATTCTATTGCGTGTTTTGGTCCTCTAAAATTGATGAACTTCATACGAACTGTAAAGAATACAGCTCCCAGAACTAACCAAAGTACTATTAAAGGAAATCCTTGTGTCTTGGTTGTTAAATTCTTGTGGTAAAAAGGCTGTCTATTTGGATAGTCAATTATTGCCAGTACTTTATCAGAACGGTTTCCTCTTTTATTTACAAAGTGCACCTGTTCTCCTGCCTTCGCTTTAATCTCTAGAACTCCTGTTCCTACAGCAAAGAGAGGAAATTCCTTCTCCCCATCCTTTAAAATCGCTATTGCTTGCTGGTGTTTAACCTTTGCTCCGTCTTCTACCAACCACTCCTTAACGAAATAGTCCTTTTTTGTTTCATCAAGCGCAAAAGGTGCTTTCAATACATTGTTTGGAACCTTAACGGTGTCTGCAAATACTTCATAAAAAAGTATACTTTGCATGAAGGCCACTGCCGGTTTCATTGCATTGTTAAAATGCTCTGGAATACTTTCGGCGTCAACTATACCCTTTTTAGTGATAGAGTTATTGGCAGCATCTATAACAGTAACAGCAATGGTATCTCCTTCTGATAAACCTGTTGCTTTACTTGTATAAATATTAACCCCTTTTTGCGACCAAATGTAACGATAAGGCTCAACTCCACCTTTTACTGTAACCTCTGCAGTTACATCGTCAATTTTATCTTCAAAATCTTGAACTTTTAAATCTACTTGTAATGTCTCTTGTGAAAATGTTAGAAATGTCGTTGTTAAAAATAAAAGCGTAAGTAATTTTTTCATAAAGTTTTTGCTTGATTTCTTCAAAAATATAAATATTTATTGCTTTGGAAAGAATTATAAACGTTCGAGTATCTGTTCCAAGGTTTTAGGATTATATCCTAGCTCATTTTTTGCTTTACTTAAATCAAAACCCGTTTTAGGTGGACGTTTTGCTTTTTGATTCAATGAGCTTGATTTAATGGGTTGAATAAGTTGGGTATTTAAGTCGTAATATTTACCAACGCGGTGCACAATTTCAAGTATGCTCAAAGTCTCTGGTCCGCAAATGTGATAAATCCCTTTTTTGTCTAATTCAACGATGCGTAGACAGGCCCAAGCTAAATCATCTGCCCAAGTTGGAGCTCTAAACTGATCGTCCACTATGGTCAACGCGTCTCCTTTCTCCAAAGCACCTTTAGCCCAAAGTAAAATGTTAGACCTGCTCATACCCGGAGTTTTTCCAAGAATAATAATGGTTCTAACAATAGACCAATTCGTGTTTTCGTCTTGTGTTAAAATATGCTCGGCATCTAGTTTAGACTGACCGTAAACACTGAGAGGATTGGGTTCATCTGTCTCTTTATAATTACCTTGTTTCCCATCGAAAACAAAATCCGTAGATAACAATTGTAAATGCGCCCCTATTTTTTTCGCTGCCTTCCATAAGATTTCAACTGCCTTCACATTCAACAACTCACAACCTTCAACATCATCTTCACACGCATCCACATTGGTCATGGCTGCGGTATTGATAACATGTGTTGGCTGTAATTTTTGAAAGCTACTCTCAACCTCGTCTTCCAAGGTTATGTCTAAACTATGGTATTTTTCTGGCGGACAATTTGGGTTTCTATTCTCTCCTCTACCGGTAGCAATATAATCTTGTCCTTTACTTTCTAATTGGTTAACAATTTTTTGCCCTAACAAACCATTGGCACCAGTAATCAATATTTTACGCATCAAATTCAAAGTATTTTCTCAAATTATCTATTTGTTCCTTATCCCCTAACATCAGAATTTTACAACCTTCTGTAATCAAGGTGTTTCCTGAAGGATTGATTTGATAATCTCCATCTTGTTCTTTAATCCCCACTACGGAACAACCAGAAATCTCAGCATCTTTGAACACCTGTAACTTCTGATCTTTAAACTTCAAGGGTAGGTTCTTGTAATTGATGGCTACAATATTTGGGGTATAGTCGGAGGATATAATAATTTCATCAATAAATTCCATAACATCTGGTCTCACAACCAAAGATGCCATGTGAGAACCACCTACAGAATCGGGCATAATAACAGAATTTGCACCTGCTATTTTTAGTTTATTATAGGTTTCATTCTTTGAGGCTCTTGCAATAATTTGAATGTTTTTGTTCATCTCTCTTGCTGCCAACACTACATAAACATTATTTGCATCTGAGGGCATACAGGTAATTATGGCTTTGGCATTTTCTAAGTTTGCATTTACCAAATTCTCATCCACTGTCGCATCACCCACTACAAAATTGTAATTCTCATCTTCCTCGTATTTTACAACACGTGCCGGATCCAGCTCTACAACCACAAAACTCTGATTAGTTCGGGCAAAATCTTCGGCCACTTGTCTTCCGACACGACCAAAACCACAAATTACCACATGATTTTTCAGGGCATCGATTTTACGTTTTTCCATGATAGCTTTTCTTAGTTTTCTAAAATCACCTCCAAAAAGGTAAGAGGATAGCGAGGTTATAGCATAGGCAAAAGTACCCAAGCTCATTATTATTAATAGTGAGGTGAAGATTTTTCCGTGAGGAGATAAAGATTGAACTTCACCAAACCCAACGGTGGAAATCGTGATCATGGTCATGTAAAAAGCATCCAGGGTGTCATATCCCTCCAACCCAACATAACCAAGAATACCAATGAGTATACACACTATAATTAGTGATATACTGTAGAGTAGTCGATAATATAACTTATGATAAGCTTTAAACATCTATAGTTCCCAAATTGATCTCGGTTTAGAACTTAGTCGCAAAGTATGTTTGTGTTCTAAGAGCCATCCCATAACAAGATACAACAATAATGGAGAGCCCAAACCGATAAAAGAAATGTAGATAAAAAATCTTCTTACGTGTTCGGTACGCAATCTAAGTTTTTTGGCCCACCAGGCACATACACCAAAGGAGCGTATTTCAAAAAACAAAACTATTTTTTGTATTGTTCTCATGATTTATTCGATAGCATAAAATTACCAATTTTACAGTGAAGACACTTCCTAATGCTACAAAAAAACTGATTTTGTTCTAAAAGAGCTTGCGTATCGAAAGCACTTTCTATATCTACTCCCCTTTTCTTCCATTTTTCTACTATCGCATTCTCCTCTGGGGGCAATTGTAGCAAAATGTCCATGGCCATCTGCAAATCTCTATCCTTCCCTTTTTGCTTGCCCCGAAACCAAAAAAACAAAGCAAAAGCATTGATGAATATTACATTTTGTGCCTTTTCACTTAAATGGGCTTCATGCTTTTTCAGGGTTCTAGACTTGAAGGAATAGTGATTTCTCCAAAATGGAGAGATATTACTTTTAAACTTTTCGCGTAACTGGTTTAAATTATTCGACTGAAAAGGTAAGAACTCGTATTTCCATTGCACTATGAAATGCGCCAACTGTACGATTTTTAAATTGGGAAAACTGCTCGGTCTTACACCACTAAAACGCCAAGCACTCGGATGCATCTCTATCAATCCATACTTCTGCTTTAAAAAATACCAATGCTCTTTTAATCTATCTGTATAAGGATGATTTGCTGCTGATGAAAGCAAGCCACTACTTCCCAACATAAGCGCTTCTACACGTTGTATATCCCAAGCCTCTCGTAACAAAAGTTGATAGGATAAAATTTGTGACAATTGCTGGAAGGGAAGTTTATTGACACGACCACCGAAACTTTGAAACAATAGATAATGCAAAACCTGTTTATAATCCTGATTCGCATTTTCAAACACTTGGTTTAACTCCTTAAATTTTCGATCAAATCGATGAGAAAAAGCTACACTTACCTGCTGAAAAACCAATAATTTATTCTGTTTGAGTTGAGGCTGACAGGGTAACACTTCATCCTTTTTAAACACATATTGGAAATTTTTAAAATGATCTAAATCTAAGTAGGCCCTCAATTCTAACGTTGGCAATTCGCGCCCATTCACAAATACGGCTTCATCATAGTTATAGACAACGTGTAATATTACATTGTTGTAGGTGGGGTCATGTTGATGCCCATGTTTGTACCAATCCGAAGAATTGACATGCATTTCTACATTGCCAGACCAAATCAATTCTTCTAAACGCAATTTTGCATTGAAAAAATCTGGACCGGTGTCGTGATTAAGTTGTCCAAATTCTAATATTTCTAAGGGGTTCCCATCCACAAGGACGAGTTTTTGCACAGGTAATCTTTTCGACTCCCATACATAATGGATATACTCTTCTTTCATAGCGATTAGGTTGAAACTAGAAGTTACGAAAAAGCGCAGAGCTAAAAAAATAAAGCACAAAAAAAGGTGAATTGTTTCAACCCACCTTCTTCCTAATTTTATTATGAATTACCAGCCTTTCGCTTGTAATATCTTGTGCATATCTTGCTGTATGGCCTGAGCAGCTTCAGCAGCTTTTTGAGCAAAATCTTCACCCTGTCCGGCATAAATAATACCGCGTGATGAATTCACCAACAAACCACAATCCTCATTGAATCCGTATTGAGCAACATCTTCTAAGCTTCCACCTTGGGCACCTACACCAGGCACCAAAAAGAAGTTATTTGGAACCGTTTTTCTTACCTCTCCAATACCTTCAGCACGCGTTGCACCCACTACATACATAAGGTTTTCTGGCGTACCCCATTCTGAAGTTTTACGCAAGACCTTTTTGTACAACTCCTCACCTTGTGCATCTTTCACAAATTGAAAATCAAGCGCACCTGCGTTAGAAGTTAAGGCTAAAACGATTACCCATTTATCTTCGAATTGTAAGAAAGGCGTAACAGAGTCTTCTCCCATGTAAGGAGCAACAGTTACCGAATCAAAATTTAAATATTCAAAGAAAGTTTTGGCATAATAACTAGAAGTGTTTCCTATATCCCCACGTTTTGCATCAGCAATGGTAAAGATGTTCTCTGGAATGTACTCCATGGTTTTCTCCAAAGACTCCCACCCCTTCTTACCTAAGCATTCGTAAAATGCAATGTTAGGTTTATAAGCTACACAGTAATCTTTAGTAGCATCTATAATCTGCTTGTTGAATTCGAAGATTGGATCTTCAGTATCTAACAAGTGCTTTGGAATTTTATTCAAATCTGTATCCAACCCAACACATAAGAAGGACTGTTTTCTTTTGATCTCAGCAACTAATTCTTCCTTCTTCATGCTTAAGCTGTTTCTCCTTTCATTTTCTCTGCATTCTCAGCAACCTTCAAGGCATCTATCATTTCTTGAATATCTCCGTTAATGAAGTTAGAAAGGTTATACATAGTTTTATTGATACGGTGATCTGTTACACGACCTTGTGGGTAGTTGTACGTTCTAATTTTGGCAGATCTATCTCCCGTAGAAACTAAAGATTTTCTTTGTTCTGCACGTTCCGCATTCTTCTTTTCCAATTCCTGCGTGTACATTCTTGAGCGCAATACAGAAATTGCCTTCTCTAAGTTTTTGTGCTGTGAACGTCCATCCTGACACTCTACAACTATACCTGTTGGAATGTGTGTTAAACGAATAGCAGATTCCGTCTTGTTAACGTGCTGTCCACCCGCACCAGATGCTCTAAAGGTATCTCTTTTCACATCCGACATGTTTAATTCAACATCCACTTCTTCTGCCTCTGGTAAAACCGCAACAGTGATTGCAGATGTATGCACACGACCTTGTGATTCAGTTTCAGGAACACGTTGTACACGGTGAACTCCAGATTCGAACTTCATGGTTCCATACACACCTTCACCTGCCACATTCATGGAGATTTCTTTGTATCCTTTGGTTCCCCCTTCGTTCGAGTTCAATACTTCAACTTGCCATCCTTTGTTTTTGAAGTACATGCTATACATTCTGAAGACATCCTCCACGAAAATACACGCTTCATCTCCTCCTGTACCGGCACGTAATTCCACAATAACGTTTTTATCGTCTTCCGGATCTTTAGGAATCAACAACATCTTCAACTCTTCTTCAAGAGCAGGCTTTTGCGATTCCAATTCGTGCAATTCCATTTTAGCCATTTCTTTCATTTCTTCATCTTCTTCCATTTCTAGAAGCTCCTTTGATGAAGTAATGTTGTCTAAAATGTTCTTGTATTTTTTATACGCTACAACTATCTCTTCAAGGTCTTTGTACTCCTTGTTCAATTTTACGTAACGTTTCATATCCGCAATGATGTCTGGATCGACGATCAAACGTCCAACCTCTTCAAAGCGGTAATTTATATCTTCTAATTTACCTAGTAAATCTTCCATTATTTATCGTAAATGAATTCTCCGTATGGAGATTGTATCGTTAATTTCTTTCCTTCATGCTCTTCCACTCTACCTACGATCTGAGCATCTACATTGAAAGATTTAGAAATTTCTATGATTGAAGCAGCGATTTCTTCTGGAACATAAATTTCCATTCTGTGCCCCATATTAAACACCTTGTACATTTCCTTCCACTCTGTTCCTGATTCTTTTTGAATCACATCAAACAATGGAGGAATAGGGAACATATTATCTTTAATCACGTGTACGTTATCCACGAAGTGTAACACTTTTGTTTGTGCACCACCACTACAGTGAACCATACCTGCGATATCTGCTCTGTGCTTGTCTAAAATTTTCTTGATAATTGGCGCGTATGTACGTGTTGGAGACAACACCATTTTACCTGCATCCACAGGAACACCATCTATCTGATCTGTTAATCCGTAAGAACCCGAGTATACTAAATCATCTTGAACTGATGGATCAAAACTCTCTGGGAATTTAGTAGCTAAGTCGTGCTTAAATACATCGTGACGTGCAGAAGTTAATCCATTACTTCCCATACCACCGTTGTATTCTTTCTCGTAAGTTGCTTGACCAAATGAAGCCAAACCAACGATTACATTACCACCTTTGATGTTGTGGTTAGAAACAACGTCCTCACGCTTCATTCTAGCTACTACTGTTGAGTCAACAATAATCGTTCTTACTAAGTCACCTACATCTGCAGTTTCACCACCTGTAGAGAAAATACCAATTCCTTGTTCTCTTAAATCAGACAACAACTCTTCAGTACCATTAATTATTTCGGCAATAACATCACCGTTTACTAGATTTTTATTTCTACCAATAGTACTTGATAAAAGGATATTATCTGTAGCTCCTACACACAATAAATCATCTATGTTCATGATCAATGCATCTTGAGCAATACCTTTCCATACAGATAAATCACCTGTTTCTTTCCAGTACATGTAGGCCAAAGAAGATTTTGTACCTGCACCATCAGCGTGCATTACTACACAGTAGTCTTCATCACCTGTTAAGTGATCTGGAACTATTTTACAAAATGCTTTTGGAAACAATCCTTTATCAACATTCTTGATTGCGTTGTGAACATCCTCTTTTCCAGCGGAAACGCCTCTTAAGTTATATCTAGTATCTGCCATAATAATTCTTGGACGGCAAAGATAACTATTATAATTTATCTAAGCGAGTCCGACTTTTATAAATCAAAAAATCCCGACGGCTTTCACCATCGGGATTTTCAAATATTTCTAAAACCTTGTTGTTATTCTGCTGAAGTTGTACCTCCTGCAACGTAGTCCATACTCACAACCTTTCCTTCCGTTCTACGGTTGAATTGGTGAAGTTTTTCAAACAACGTAGGATTTGATTTCTTGAACTTATTGATGTAAGACTCTGTCAACAATACTTCTTCGTAAACGGTTCCCATCTCTGGTTTGTCTACTACATAGTTTCCATTTACTAAGTATACTGTTCTTGGTTCATTTTCACCAGCTCCTTCAGGAACCAATCTTTCTCTTGGAACTCCTTTTTCATTCACTAAGTAATCAACACAAGATTGAGCTCTGGCTTGTGCCAACTTCTCATTTGCAGATGCGCTACCACGTGAATCGGTGTGTGACACTAGACGAATTACCATTCCTGGGTATTCTTCTAACATGTCGTAAACAAAGTTCAAGGAATCTTTTGAGTTAATTGAATCTTGAATAACCATCAACTTCGCACTACCAAGTTCGTAACGAACCTCAGGTAAACGAATTGGTGTTTTTGGTACCATGTTCATTGCAAAGTAGAAATCTTGGTTATCTGGCAATCCTTTTGTTGTAAACTCAACCATTTGTGGGTTGTCGTGGTACCCTTCTAATGGCAACAATTTCACTTTAAAATCACCTTCTTCTCCAATGTAACGGTCACCATTTGGTTTTTTCTCCCAGTACACCATTCCACTTTCGTTCGTTACTCCTGTAAAAGTTCCCTCTGCAGTTGTAATCTCAACTGATGCTCCATTTACTTTCTCAGAAGAACCTAACTTACTTACTACAACTTTAAGTGTAAATAAGTTTGGTGGAATTTCGTAAGAGTAAATGTTTGTAGCGTTAGAACCTTTCTTTCTATCAGAAGTAAAGTATCCTCTCTTCTCGTCTACTTGCGTTAAGTGGAAGTCATTATCTTTTGAGTTAAAAGGGTAACCCATGTTTTCTGGCGCTGCCCATTTGTACTCTGTACCTACTCTTTTCGCAACAAAGATATCCATACCTCCTAATCCAACGTGACCAGAAGAAGCAAAGAACAATTCTCCGTTCAATCCGAAAGTTGGGAACAACTCATCTTGAGCTGTATTAATTTCTGGACCCATATTTACAGGATCAGACCAAGAATCAGATCTTCTATCGTACTCTGTGTACCATAAATCTTTTCCTCCAAATCCACCTGGCATATCAGAAGCAAAGATTAAGAATCTTCCATCTTCTGAAGGACAAGGGTGACCAACAGAAATTGTATCGTTTGGCTTCAAGTTAATTTTCTCTGGAATATCCCAAGATTTTCCTTTTGCTTGAGAAACGAAGATATCACATCCAAAGAAGTTATCATCTGGGTTGTAACATCTTGTAAAGAACATTTGCTTGTAACGACCATCAAAAGCTACTGTTGCTTCGTGGTGTTCTGTATTAATACTATCGTCTTCTACTGGAGTTACCTCTCTGTAGTTTCCGTTTTTATCTAATTCTGAGTAAAAAATATCGTAGTACTTCTCTCCCGAACGTGGATCTATATCCTTTCCTAAAGACTCTGCTCTTGCAGAAGAGAACATGATTTTATCCCCTCTTCTATCAGCAATAACCAAAGCCATGTCTGAAGCCTTGTCATTAATTTTTTCTTCAGGTTTAATCGTAACCTTTTTTGCCAATGCTACAGTAATTGGAGCTTGCTCACATGACTTGATTGCATCCTCTGCAGCCTTATCACCAGGCACTAATTCTAAATACTCTTGGTATTGTTCTTTGGCTTTGTCGTAATCTCCCGTAAAACGGTGAGTTTCTCCATAGTTAAAATGAACTTTAGGATCTGTTTTAGCGAATCCTAAGTCTATAGCTCTTTCATACCATTCTTTTGCTGCTTCGTGTTGCTCTGTTAGGCGGTATGATTCTGCAACGCAATATGCCATTTCTGCTTTGTATTCCTTTGACTTCCCAGCCTTGTAAGGAATTTTATTATATGCTTTTTCACATTCTTCGACAGCCACAGCATAGTTCCTTCCAGAAAATGCTTTTCTTGCATCTTTGATAGGTCCTTTTTGCGCGAAAAGCGAAAGACTACAGAATGTTAACGTAACGACAAGTAGTGATTTATAGCTCATGTACGACATTGGTTTTATAAAATTTTACGAAAGAAAATAATTTTAATCGGTTTAAGCAAACAAAATAAAACAAAGTTTCCTAACCCTAAAGTCTTCCGTTCATTAATTTAGATATTTAACGTATTAGATTGAAAGGGTTACACTTCCCTCGATGACATGTACACTTCCCACTTATCTAAAACAGCCTGAAAATTGGCTGGAAGATCAGAATCAAAACGTTTATACTCATCTTTAACAGGATGCTGAAACCCTAAAGTTTTTGCATGTAATGCTTGTCCAGGCAAAAGCGCAAAACAGTTCTCTACAAACTGTCTATACTTAGTAAAAGTAGTTCCTTTTAAGATCTTATCACCTCCGTATTCGTTGTCATTAAACAAAGGGTGACCAATAGATTTAAAGTGCGCACGGATTTGGTGAGTTCTACCTGTTTCCAATTTACACTCTACCAAAGTAACATACCCGAATCGTCTGATAACTTTATAGTGTGTTACCGCATGTTTACCGTGTTCTCCTTCTGGGAAAACATCCATCACTTTTCTATTCTTTAAGGAACGACCTATATGCCCAGTAATGGTTCCATCTTCCTCTATATCACCCCAAACTAAGGCATGGTACCTACGTTCTGTGGTTCTATCGAAGAATTGTTTGGCCAAGTGAGTTAAAGCGTGTTCTGTTTTCGCAATAACCATTAACCCCGTAGTATTCTTATCTAAACGGTGCACCAATCCTGGTCTTCCGTAATAATCTTCCGTCTTCTGAGGTAAATTATCAATATGGTAAACCAAAGCATTCACCAAGGTACCCGTGTAATTTCCATAACCTGGGTGCACCACCATTTCCGCTGGCTTATTCACCACTAATAAGGTGTCATCCTCGTAATGGATTTCCAAAGGAATATCTTCTGGAATTAATTCGATTTCTCGAACAGGATAAGGAAACTCTACCGTGATTACATCATCTGGCTTTACCTTATAATTTTGTTTTACAGCTTTACCGTTGGCATGGATGTTACCATTTTTGGCTGCTGTTTGTATTTTATTACGCGTAGTATTTGGTAAGCGGTCCAATAAGAATTTATCTACCCTTAAAACCTCTTGCCCTTTATCCGCTACAACTTTATGATGTTCAAATAACTCTTCTGATTCTGAATTAAAGTCTTCTATCTCTTCGCTCACCTCTTAACTATTTTTGCCGTTTTCAATATTTGATGTTGTTCATCGTAAATGCTCACCAAATATATTCCGGCGTCAAAGTTAGCTAAATCTAAGGATAGCGCATTTGATTTTCTAAAAAGTTCTCTTCCTCCTAAATCATACACAGCTACCGTATAGTCTTTTTCATAATCCGTTTTAAGGTTCACCCAACCGCTCGAAGGATTTGGATAGAGCGTAAAATCGACCGCTTTCTCCTCCTCAATTTCTTCAGTAGACAACTGGTAATCTAATTTCGTAGAGAACATAGGACGCATCATAACCGACCCTTCAAAACCTGTATTCTCCCATGAATTTTCACCATCCAAACTGAAGAATATTTTATCGTTATTGGCGATATTCATATCTAAACCAACATTCAATCTATCGGCATCTAATTGTCTCCATCCTATGTAAAACACCTCATCAACCGGTACTTTTGCTGTATCCTTAAAATAATAAGTATAGAAACCATTGTTACCATAGGTATATTGCGGTTGACGCACAGAGATAAAATCATCTTGGTATAAAACAGCACCTGGCTCTCCGTTGTCATCTCCCCAAACCGTTAATAAAAACAACTTGTTCGAAACATCATTTGCCGCTGGCACAAAGTGGATCTGAATAGCCACCAAAGAATCAGCTTCATAGGCCTCAAACTTATAGGCAAGTCTTACCTGTGTTCCGTTTGGTCCGTAAGCCAACTCTGCCGTACCATCGTCATAAGCATAAACCGCTTTAAAGGTTTGCGTTCCGAAAGTAGAATCGTTGTAACTAAAGTCATTGAAAGGAACACTCGCTTCGGCTATCCAATCAAACTCGGCCATAGTATCATTGGCAAGGTTGGCGTCAAAACTATATCCTCCGCTCAAGTCAATTTCAGAAAAATAATGTGTTCTTGGTGCGTAATCCAAATCAGGGTTAGACAAATCGGCACCAACGAAATTGAAACTTCCTTCAAAAACATCGTTGTAATATACATTCAAACTTCCCCCTGCTGAGTTGTTGGCAGCAACTGACTGGTTATTGCGCAAAGCTATCTGTAAAGCATCAGTCATTTTACCATTCGGGTTGTTTCTGTAGTGATCCCAAGGCACCTGGGTGTAGTCCTTTAATAAAGTATATAAAGGATAAGCAAAAGCAAAATCCTCAAACAATGTATCGTCGTAGGCCGACATCTCTCGCAACATCACATAATCTACGTGAAACTGATCCAAGGCTCCAGATGGCAACCCATAATTCACAAAACGAAATTGAAAACCATCTGCAAAATATTTCGCATCGCTGATGCGGATATGTCCCGCGTTAAAGTTTGTTCCTTGTCCACCCTGCGTACTCCAAACTCTCTCCCAAACTTGATCTACAGGTGAGTAAAATTCAACATACAAAGAATCGTCAGACTCTGTAGGATCGCCCAAACCTTCTGTTTGGTACAGAAAACTAAAGTAAACAGAATCACTTGCCTGATATCCACCCATATTAATAGGCTTTGAGGTCAAATAATCACACAAAGCATTAGTTATGCTTCCAAAATTGTAAGGATATCCAAACTCGTTTAAACCATCAAAAGTAGCCACTCCAAGTGTTATGGGATTTTTAGCCATTCTGTAGTTGTGGTAAGCATAGGTGTCTAACCAAAGCTTCGTAGAGTCATTCAATTGCGTAAAGAAAATACGCGCTTCATATTGTTCAAATTCTGGATCTAATACAAAAACAGTATCTGAAGTCAAGTTCCCATTCTCCAAAGTATCAAACACAAAATAGTTGGGATAACCATAGTTCTGTATATAGTTCACCGGATAAATATCCAAGGCATTGTATTCGAAAACCGTGCTGTCGTAATATACCGTATCGCTGGTATTATTATCCACGTTCACATTCACTTTAAACGTCTTGCTTGTGGTAAACTTACTCCCTGCAGGCATAGGTGTTGTACTCGCCTCCATAAGCATAGAGTAGTACAATTCCTCCGTTACACCAGCACCAGTAAAATCAGTAGGATATACTTGAAAATTATTGCGCGAAAAATCATCAAAAAAAGGAAGTTCTAAACTATCCGATTGATACACAAAAGTACTATCAAAGGAATTCTCTAAACTTTTTTGATAGGCTACAGCATGCTCTTTTTGTAAGGATGGATTACCAATTAATGGCGCTACACTTTCCTGCGCATATGCAGTAATTCCTGATAGAAGGATGGATATAGCAAAAGCTATTCTTCTCATAATTTTATTTCTAGGGTTCTACCTCGCGGTTATCTACAAAATTCAACGTGGCAAAAGCGGTGATAGTTGCCCCACTTGGCACCATACTCCCTTCACCCGCCACGGGCGTTTGTGCATTAATTATGGCTTTCGCGCTATCTGCAGCACTTACGCACTCCGGACACGAAACATATAAATTCAAACCAACGCTCGCATTTAAACGGGTTTGCGCTTCATTTATTGTTAATCCATATAAATTAGGAACGGGTAATAATTCGCCGTTGGCATTTCGTCCAACCACCAATTCTACCACAGAATTTATAGGCAATTGCTCACCATACTTCATTTCCTTTCCTCTATACTTTACCTTCAAAACAGATCCAGGTGTTTCTGAGGCAACATAGGTCGTTTTCGAACGCAATCCAACCGTTGTAATCAAAGCCTCGGCAAAGCGTTGCGACTTATCAATCAACTTCGGCATTTTCACATTTCGTGTACGCTTAGATACGCGCAATTTTATTTTACGACCAGACTTTACGTACTGACCAGATTTCACTGTTGGCAAAGGATCCTGATAAATCACCGTTCCATCCACTAATCCGGGTTTGTAAACAGAGTCTAATACTTCATACTCCAAACCGGAACCATTCAATAGCGTTTCTACATCTTTTATGTTTACCACATACTCTTTTCCATCACTTACAAGCGTTGGAACTTCAATTTTCTCACCGTGTTTCGTGGTAGAATTAAAATAAGATAAAGCACCCCAAATAATGGCTACCCAAGCCAAAACAATTAGAAGGATATTGATCCAGAAAGCTTTAGATGTTAAAAGATTGAAGGTCTTTTTTATTAAACTCATTTCCGATTAGTTTGCAACAAATATAGAAATATACTCTTCCATTCTGAGCCCCTAAAGTCTATTCTTTGTTAAGAACAATTATTTGCTCATAACTTTTACGTATTTGACCACTTCTTCACTTAGATTAAGCTTTATTTTTGCTTCAAACATGTATTATGAAAAAGGTTGGACTTCTCTACGGTGGTTACTCATCAGAATTTGAAATTTCTAAGAACAGTGCGCAAACAATTTATAACAACAGCGCCAACAACTACCAACTTTATTTAATAGAAGTTAAAAAAGAAGCTTGGACAGTGGTCTTGGAGGATGAACGCATTCCTTTCGACTTTCAAAACTTCCAATTCCAACGCAACGGTGAAAACATTCAACTGGATGCAGCTCACATTTATATACATGGTAATCCTGGCGAGAATGGTAAAATCCAAGCCTTGCTAGACATGAAGGGTATTCCTTACGTAAACTCAAATGCTCTGGCTAGTGAACTTTCTTTCGACAAATGGTTTTGCAACCAATTCTTAAAAGGCTTGGGAGCTAATGTTGCCAAGAGTAAGGTACTGCAAAAAAACACGACTTATTCAACCGAAGAAGTTATCGAAGAACTCGGACTCCCCCTCTTTGTTAAACCTTGTGACAGTGGTTCTAGCTATGGTATTTCTAAGGTGAAAAATGCAGCAGATTTAACACCTGCCATAGAAGCAGCCTTTAATGAAGGTCAAACCGTAGTTATAGAAAGTTTCTTAGACGGTAGAGAATTCACCTGTGGTGTTTACCAAGACAAAGATGGCGTTCATGCATTGCCGGTTACTGAAATAATTTCTGACACTGACTTTTTCGATTTCACCGCCAAATACGAAGGGAAATCGAAAGAAATTACACCCGCAAATTTAGATCAAAAAGCTACAGAGGCCATACAAAAAGAAGCGGTTAAAGCTTACCAATTCTTACAGTTATCATCTGTGGCACGTATAGATTTCATGTTGGTAAAAGATACACCTTACATCATAGAAGTAAATACAACGCCAGGATTTAGCAAGGCATCTATTGTTCCACAAATGTTGGCCGCACAGGGTACAAAGATTTCAGATTTCTGGACCAACATTTACAATTACATTTTAGAAGACTAGGCTCCCTTTTCGCGCTATCCCTTATAGTCCCCAAAAGATAGTTTAAGTCGCACAACAAGCTACCATCACTTCCGCTGGTCGTAAGGGTAGCTCGTGGCTTACTAAAACTCTATCTTGGGGAGCTGCCAGTACTATCGCGGGTAGATTTACATATTTGCTATAGCATTAAACAAGGACTCAAACCTCACAACCATAGTTCTCGAACTCGTATTGAAATTTTGTGCTACTATGGCAAAAGCATATTTCTTACCCGATTTTCCATACACATATCCGGCATAAGACTTCACACCATTTAAAGAACCACTTTTGGCTTTAATTTTTCCGTGACCTGCCTCCCCATTACACACATATTTCAAAGTTCCGCTCACACCCGCTATAGGTAAAGTCGTTTCAAACTCACCCATTACCTTCGATTGATGCATGTAGGTCAACATCTCCACAAAGTGCTGCGCTGAAATTCTATTGGTTCTAGACAAACCACTTCCATCTGTCATCTCAAAACCACTACTGAGTTTATCCTTCCAATATTCATTAATAAACTTCAACCCCGATTTAATACTCGTATTGCCTTGTGCATCTTTGCCCAACCATGTCAACAATTGCTCGGCATATAAATTAATACTCTTGTGATTGGTTAACACTGCTATTTCTAACAGCGACTTTCCTTTAAAAGCACCTACAACCCTGTCCTCAACCTTGTAAATTTCTTCCAAATCTTGTCGTTGCTTATGCACAGCCTCAACCTCCCCTTCAATTTCAACTCCCTCTTGTTCCAAAGCCTGCTTAAAACTATACGCCATTAAATATTCTGGATCTGGTACTGAAGCTTTTACCACAAAATCACTTCTATTGTAGGGTATTTCACCCGTCACATACCTATTGTTTTGATGCGGTGCCCCGTATACGTAGGCATTGTCTGCATTCGATTGTGCTGCCACAACAAAATTCTCAAAAGCAACATTGGGCAACTCAGGTTCCACACGTGTAATCTTTGTTAATGTACCCACTCCTCCTGTTTTAAAATGGAGCTCCATCAAATTATCGAAAACTGTACATCCCGCCGGACCTGCACCGTAGTAATTCCCCATATCATTCCATGTCCAATCTTTTGGAATACCTTCATAGGCATAAGCACTTCCATCAGCTATAACCTTTCCTGTTATACGTTTGATTCCTTTAGTCCTCACCGCCTTAGTCCAATGTTTAATAAAGGCATACTTTTCCTCTCCTTCATAGAAATACTTGCTCCCCAAACTCGGATCACCACAACCTTGAATCACCAAATCTCCCTTCAACACGCTATCTTGAACAAACCCTGTGTAATACACTTTTGTACGCAGTGCATAATCACTCGGAAAAACTAAAAGGTTGGTAGCCGTAGTAAATAATTTGGCTGTAGAAGCTGTAGCTAAGGTTGCCTTCTCATTGTGAGCTATTACAATTTCATCATTGCTTAAATCCTTCACTACAAATCCAAGCGTAGCGTTTTGCATATCTGGTTTTTCCAACAAACTATTTAAACTTTGCTCTAAGCTTGTTATTTGTCCAAACCCGAATTGAATTTGACTTAAAAGGCACACTAATGCTATAATCTTCTTCATAATATCTATGTTCTTGATCAACCTACCGATTTTCTTTGAAGTTTGTCTAAAATTCAGATTTACTTAACTTAGGACTCCTATTTTTACAGAAAATACATTTACTTGACAAAGAAGATAAAAATACTCAGAATTATCAACCGGTTTAACATTGGAGGACCAACCTTCAATGCAACTTTTTTAACCGCGTTCCTTTCTGATGAATTCGAAACCAAATTAATTGGAGGCGTGCCAGACGAGGGTGAAAAAGACTCTCTGCACATTCTTCAACAATATGGTGTAGAACCTCAAATTATTACTTCTTTACAACGCAACCCTAATTATAAGTCAGACAGGGAGGCATACAAAGAAATCAAGCAAATCATTAAAGAATTCCAACCTGACATTGTACACACCCACGCCTCTAAAGCGGGTGCATTGGGAAGAAAGGCAGCGCATGCATGTAAGGTTCCTGTAATCGTTCACACTTTCCACGGACATGTTTTTCATTCTTATTTCGGAAAATTTAAAACCAAACTCTTCCAACAAATAGAACGCAACTTGGCAAAAAAATCCTCGCAGATTATTGCCATAAGTCCATTGCAAAAACATGAATTAACCACAGAGTATAAAATTTGCTCTCCCGATAAAACAAGTGTTATTCCTTTGGGTTTCGATCTTGCAAAATTCCAACTCAATCTGGAAGGGAACAGAACAAGAATTAGAGAACAATATAATATAACTCAGGAAGAAGTAGCTTTGGCCATAGTGGGTAGGTTAGCTCCTATCAAAGACCACGATTTCTTTCTCGACGCCATTGAGGAACTCGCACAACGAACAACCCGAAAATTTAAAGTTTTCATTGTTGGGGATGGTAGCGAATATTCCGCCATACATGCTAGAGTTCAATATTTAAAAGCCAAATATGGTTGTGAGATTATCATGACATCTTGGATCAAAGACATCGCTGAATTCAACGCAGGAATGGATGTAATTTGTTTAAGTTCTAAAAACGAAGGAACTCCGGTGAGTTTAATTGAAGCTCAAGCCACCAACCTACCTGTTTTAAGTACGGATGTTGGCGGTGTTCGCGACATCGTTCTCGACGGTGAAACAGGATTTATTGTAGAAAAAGGAAATCTTGAAACTTACACCGAAAAATTGCGTTTACTCATAGAGAACGATGAATTAAGGATAAGTATGGGGCAAAAAGGTTACCCACATGTTTCCGAAAAATTCCATTACTCGAGATTAGTTAAAGATATGGAAAGGCTTTACAAACAACTTTTAGAAAAATGAAAAACCTCTTTTACTTCCTTATAATAGTCGCTCTTACATCTTGTAACATCAACAGTAATTTGATGTTTAAAAATCTAGACAGATCTGATGTTGTAATCAAAGACAGCATTCCTATGGCTCCACAAGAGAGCTATAGAATGAGTACTAACGATAGATTTAGTTTTGAACTTTACCCGCAAGATGGAGAACAAATAGTTGAAAATACCGGACAAAAACAGTTCGAAATTACTCCTTTAGAGTATACCATACGTCCTGATGGAAAAGCTGAATTACCAGTAATTGGGGATATACACCTTGCAGGTTTAACCGTACAAGAATGTGAAGACACCTTGGAACACTATTTCTCTTTCACCCATAACAATCCTTTTGTACAGGTTAAAATTTTAAACAAGCGTGTTATTGTTTTCCCTGGAAATGGTAGTGAGGCAAAAGTGGTTAACCTCATCAATGAAAACACAACCTTGATGGAGGTTCTAGCCTTAGCAGGAGGTATAGCTGAACGCGGAAAATCTAAATCCATAAAAATATTGCGCAATGTGGGTAACCAAAGAGAGGTGTATGAAATTAACCTCAGTACTTTAGACGGCTTAAAGTACACCGATATGATTATCCAAGCCAACGATTACATTTACATAGAACCCACCAAAGAAATTACCCGTGGAATTTTGAGAGAAGTAACACCACTTTTAGGAATTATTACATCCTCTCTTGCTATAATTACTATCTTTTCGAAATTGTAAGTCATCCATGAACAGTTCTAAAAATCGATTTTTTGTAAACACTGAATTTGATCTCGACATCATCCGAAATGTCCTGAAAAAGAATTTCCTGTTTGCCTTATTGATTATTGCTTTTTTTGGAGCACTATCCTTCCTTTACTTAAGGTACACCAAACCGGTTTACCAATCTCAAATGGTTATTCAGATAGACAATGAAGACCAAGGGGCAAATGTTCTCGATTTAAAGAATGTGAATAACGACGGTAACATTTCGAAAGAAATCGAATTGTTACGCTCTCAATTCCTTTTCGAAGAAGCATTAAAACGTCTAAATTTAGAAGTGAGTCATTTTGCCAAGGGTGAATTTCTTACCGAAGAAAGGTATACACAATCACAATTTCAGGTGCAACTCTTTAAATTGAACGAACCTGATTTATACAACCTACCCATATACTTTTACAAAGACAACTCGAATCAATACAAAATAAAATATAACTACAAAGGCAAGGAATATATAGAAGAGGTCTTTTTAAATCAAGCTCACAAGAACGAATTCTTTCACATCTTTATTAAGTCAGAAAATGAAGAGGTTTTAAAGCGCGACATCAACGACAACGAACTTTATTTTGTTTTCAACAACACTCAAAGTCTTATGGCGCGACTCCATGGAGATTTAACCATAGCTCCTTTGGACGTTAAGGCGAAAAGTATCTTAATTTCTTACCGCAGTAACAACGCGCATCTCTCGCAAGACATCTGTAATGCCGTAGGTGAAAGTTTCTTTGATTATGACGACCACCTCCAGCAAGAAAGTAGCGAGAAAATATTGAAGTTCATTAATGCGCAGTTAGACTCTTTAAATAAAGAACTCATACTCTCTCGTAATGCTTTAACGGAGTTTCAACGTCGTGAAAATTTATCAGATCTCGAAAACATAGAGAGCAATCTCTCCGCGAAAGTAAACACGCTTGAAAATGAGCTTGAAAAATTAAAAATTGAACACCAAGATTTAAAGCGTATAAAAACAGAAATCAATAATTCACCGCGCAGCACAGAGGTATATAAGTTATTGCCCGTTCTCATAGAAAAAAGCTACCAAAATGCTTTAAAAGATCAAATTGAAACTCTTTTTTCCAAATTGGAACAAAGGGAAAACTTGCTTTATACGGTGACCGAAGAAAGTAGAACCATCACCCAACTCGATAAGAAAATTTCGGCAGACATTGAGATCACCAATAAAATCATCAATGCCTTAGAAGAGAAAACTGCTGAACGCATTGATTTCCTGGAAAATGAGGTAAAAGAAGCTCGCAGTCAATTCTTCTCTATTCCAGATAAAAAGATGGAATTGAGTCGTTTAAAAAACAAGCAAGACCTTAACGAAAAATACTACACATCACTCAACGAAAAAAAGGTGGCCTACGCTATTTCGAATGCAGGTTACACCTCAGAGAACAAAGTACTTTCTAAAGCACTACTGAATTCAACTCCTGTAGAACCGAACAAATTTCAGATTTATTACACCTATTTCATATTGGGTATTCTGCTGGCTTTACTTTTCCTTTTCTTCAAATATGTTAGTTATGATGAACTCAACAATTTGGGAGATTTAGAAAAACTGGCTCAAAACCAAATGAATATTTTGGGTTCAATTCCATTTCAGAATTCAGATTCACCGCACTCTCAGTTGGTGGTACACAATAATCCAAAATCTTATTTATCCGAAGCATTTAGAGGTATACGTAGTAACCTAAAATTCATTAATCCAGAGGCGAAAACCATAGCCATTTCTTCCTCTATTTCAGGAGAAGGGAAAACCTTTGTGGCTTTGAATTTAAGTGCAATTTTAGCCATGTCTGGCAAGCGTGTGGTAATTCTTGACTTAGACCTTAGAAAACCCAAAGTTCACTTGGGAGTATCTTTGGATAACAAACTCGGTGTTTCCGATTTTTTGAGTCAAAACTGCACCTTAGAAGAATGCATCAACAAAGATGTTATTCCAAATTTGGATGTCATTACAGCCGGAAGTATTCCTCCGAATCCATCCGAACTC
Source organism: Lishizhenia tianjinensis (assembly GCF_900116425.1). Lineage (GTDB taxonomy): Bacteria > Bacteroidota > Bacteroidia > Flavobacteriales_D > Crocinitomicaceae > Lishizhenia > Lishizhenia tianjinensis. The sequence continues at coordinate 96,349 of NZ_FPAS01000006.1, forward strand.
ATCCTAAGTAAATATTTAACTGAGCTTATCGAAAACCTTAAAACCAAATACGATTACGTATTAATCGACAATCCACCTGTAGGAATCGTATCAGATGGTGTACAATTACTCCACGATGCTGATATTCCCATTTACATTTTTAAAGCAAATTATTCCAAACGACAATTCATCAAACGCGTTTTGGAACTCAAGGAAATTCAGAAAATCAAATCTATTAACCTGCTCCTAAACGGAGTTGAGCAACGCAACTCGAAATACGGGTACGGCTATGGTTATGGATACGGGTACACTGCTGATCAAAAGAAAAATAGACGATTTAAAAAATGAAATTTACGAAAGGAGAAATAGAAGGACTTTGGGTAATTGAACCAAAGGTATTTGGTGATCACAGAGGTTATTTTATGGAGAGTTTTCAACGCGATAGATTTACAGCGGAAACGGGACAAGACATACAATTTGTGCAAGACAATGAATCACTTTCCTCAAAAGGAGTATTGCGTGGTATGCACTTTCAAAAACCACCCCATGCTCAAGGTAAATTGGTACGCGTTATTTCAGGAGCTGTTTTAGATGTTGCCGTAGATATTAGAAAAGACTCTCCTACTTATGGTAAACACCAAAGTATACTCCTAAGTGGTGAAAATAAAACTCAATTTTACATTCCTCCCGGATTTGCCCACGGATTTTTAACCCTCGAAGACAACACCTTGTTTAGTTACAAGTGTACAAATTTTTATCACCCAGAAAGCGAAGGTTCTCTTGCTTGGTTTGATAAAGATTTAGCTATAGAATGGGGAGACATTGCACCTGTAATATCTGAAAAAGATAGAGATGCAGACGCTTTTGCTTCTTTTGTTTCTCCCTTTTAACCCTTAGCACATGTCTATATTAATGGTTAAAATCATACAGATACTTATTTTCTTCTTTTTGGGAATTACTGTGTCTATTATGACCAATGGACTTATTTTGCATTTTGCTCAAACCTTAGGTATTCGTAATAAAAACGACGTAATTATTCGCTGGAGTAATGAATCTAAACCTTCACTAGGAGGGATTAGTTTTTTCGTTGTTTTCATGTTTTCTATTTTCGCTTTTGCAATTTTCTATGCAGACGCGAACATATTCAGGAATCACGAATTTCTTGGTTTATTAGCCGGATCGGTTGTTGCTTTTTTTATGGGAATGGCAGATGATGCCTACAATACTCGCCCCATGCTGAAGCTTTCCATGCAAATCCTTTCAGGAGTAATACTTGTGTTGTTTGATACCATTATTCAAATTACCCCATATTACTCCATCAATGCCCTATTCACCATCCTCTGGGTTGTGGGTATAATGAACAGTTTGAATATGCTCGACAATATGGACGGAATAACAGCAACTGTGGTGGTAGGAATATTAACCAGTTGTTTGTTTATTAGCTTCATCACCTTAGACATTAACACAAATTTCTGGACCATTATCTTAGTTACGCAAGTAGGAGGATTAATAGGGTTTTTGAAGTACAACATACACCCCTCTAAAATGTTTATGGGAGATACAGGCTCTCAATTCATTGGCTTGTTTGTGAGCTTTTTCTCTATAAAAGGATTATGGAATTCTACCTCAATTTTAGAATTAGCGGGATGGAAAGCCATAGTGATTACCCTTGTTGCATTTACCCCAGCCATCGTAGATACGCTTACGGTTACTATAAATAGAATCAAAGCAGGTAAATCTCCCATGGTAGGAGGAAAAGATCACACTACGCACCATATGGTTTACAAAGGAAAAACAGACTATCAAGTATGGTTTAACTTTCTACTGCTTTCAATTTGCTCTTCCGCGCTCAGCATATTACTCATAACTTTAATCGATGTCAATATTTATTTAAGCTGGGGAGTTGGACTAACGTACTTTCTTATTGTTTTCGCACGTCTTTACAGCAATACTCAGCGTTTTAAAGCACCTTCCAAATAGTGTAGAAAAGATAATTTTGTTATTTTACAGTATGACAAAATTTGCAACAATCTTCTTCTTGGGAAGCTTACTTTATGCATGTACACCTGCAGCTCCAGAGCAAACCAAAGAAATACAGATAGAAAACAATATTGAAAGACCCTTTAGTGATTTCGAACTTCCAGACCATGTCAATTTCTTAGGTACAGAAATTCAACTTAAAGATATAGACCTTAGAGAAAGATATGAAAGAGAAATCATCACAAATGCTTACTACCATTCGAGCACCTTTTTTATCTTAAAAAGAAGCAAGCGTTGGTTTCCTTTAATCGAAAAAATATTAAAAGAAGAAGGCTTACCCAATGATTTCAAATACTTGGCTGTAGCAGAAAGCGGACTTACCCAAGCTCGCAGCTATGTAGGCGCTTTAGGATTTTGGCAATTCATGGAAGGAACAGCCAAAGACTACGGACTTACCCTCAACAAAGATATAGACGAAAGAAAACACGTTGAAAAAAGTACACGAGCAGCTTGTGCCTATCTCAAAAGCGCTAAAGAAAAACTGGGAAGTTGGATACTGGCCGCAGCTGCCTATAACAGAGGAGTTAATGGTATACAAAACAATCTTGAAGCTCAATACGCTGATAACTTCTTCGATTTGAATTTGAATACAGAAACCTCTCGTTACGTATTTAGAATCATGGCTTTAAAGGAAATCATAGAACATCCTGAAAAATATAATTTTAAGATTAACACCTATTACAATCCTTATCAAATCAAAGAAATTAGGGTGGACAGCACCATCTCTGATTTGTCGCTTTGGGCTAAAAATGAAGGTTTCAATAAAAAAATTCTCAAAAAACTCAATCCGTGGTTAATTTCGAACCAATTAAGGGTTGAACCCGGTAAATCCTATGTAATTTTGTTGCCTGCAAAAGGGGCTAATTTAAACGCATACCGAGAAGATAATGGAGAGTAAAGATCAAAGAGAATTTATAGAAATTTACGGTGCTAAAGAACATAATTTAAAGAATGTTGACCTTAAAATTCCACGCAACGAATTGGTGGTTTTTACAGGTTTAAGTGGAAGTGGAAAATCTTCTTTGGCCTTTGACACCATCTTTGCTGAAGGTCAGCGTAGGTACTTAGAGACTTTCTCCTCTTATGCCCGACAATTTTTATCTGGTTTGGAAAGACCCAATGTGGATAAAATTGAAGGATTGAGTCCTGTAATTTCCATAGAACAAAAAACGGTTTCTAAAAGTCCGCGTTCTACAGTGGGAACCATTACAGAGATCTACGATTTCTTGCGACTTCTTTTTGCACGTGTGGGAACTGCTTACTCTTACGTGAGTGGTGAAGCCATGGTAAAATACTCAGATGATCAAATTACAGACCTTATTCTTCGCGATTTTGAAGGAGAAAAGATTGCCCTTCTTGCTCCAAAAATCAAAGGTAGAAAAGGACATTACCGCGAGCTTTTTGAACAAATTGGTAAGCTTGGATTTACCAAAGTGCGTGTAGATGGAGAATTACTCGACATCGAAAAAGGCATGAAACTCGACAGGTACAAAATTCACGATATAGAAATTGTGATAGACCGTTTATCTGTGGAGGAAAAATACAGAACGCGTTTAGCTAAGAGTATACAAACCGCCATGAAATATGGAGATAAATCCATGATGGTGATGCGTAAAGACGATGAAAAAAATGTGCGTCACTTCTCTAGAGCTTTGATGTGTCCAACTTCAGGTATTAGTTACCCAGAACCAGAACCCAATTTATTTTCGTTCAACTCGCCTTATGGAGCCTGTCCAAAATGTAGTGGATTGGGTGAAATCTCTGAGGTAGATGAAGATAAAATTATTCCGAATAGAGCTTTAAGTATAGCCAAGGGTGGACTTGCTCCACTGGGGGAGTACAAAAACAACTGGATGTTTGCTTTGTTGGAAGAATTCGTCGAGCAAAATGGACTTACACTAAAAAAACCTTTGAGTGATTTCCCAGAGGAGCTTATCGATAAAATTCTTTATGGTGCAAGTGGTTTAAAAGATGTACGCGGTAGAGATTTACCCGACTTCGAAGGTGTGGTCAACATCGTTAATCGTCATGCAGAGATGGCAAAAGGTGCGGCTGTAAAAAGATGGGCCGAGAGTTTCTTGAATAAGATTCCATGTCCAACGTGTCACGGTACCCGCATCAAAAAAGAAGCACATTACTTTAAAATATTAGACAAGAACATTGGTGATTTGGCCATGTTCGACATACAAGAACTACATGATTTCTTTGAAGGAATAGAAGCCAAACTTACAGATGATCAATTAAAAATTGGAAAAGAAGTCATCAAAGAAATTAGAGATAGAATCAACTTTATTTTAGAAGTTGGATTGGATTATCTCACCCTACACCGATCTGCTAAATCTTTATCTGGAGGTGAAGCACAACGTATTCGATTGGCCACGCAAATTGGATCCGAATTGATGAATGTATTGTACGTTTTAGATGAGCCTTCTATTGGTTTACACCAAAGAGATAATACACGTTTAATTGACTCTTTAAAGAAATTAAGAGATACAGGAAACTCTGTTATTGTGGTGGAACATGATAGGGAGATGATAGAGGCTGCAGACTTTGTGGTAGATATAGGTCCTGGAGCCGGTATACACGGTGGTGCCATTGTAAATGCAGATAAATTCTCCAATATCAAGGAGGTAAATTCACATACTACTTCTTACCTTTTGGGAGATAAAGAAATTGAAATTCCTGCAGAAAGAAGAAAAGGAAATGGCAACTATTTAAGTCTTTTAGGCGCAAGTGGTCATAACCTTAAAAATGTGGACATTGCCGTTCCTTTAGGAACTTTTACTTGTGTAACAGGGGTATCGGGAAGTGGAAAATCTACTTTGATCAACCAAACCCTCTACCCTATTTTAAATGCACATATCTACAACGGGGTAAAAAAACCTATGCCTTACAAAAAGGTGGAAGGTTTGGAGCACATTGATAAGGTAATCGAAATCGATCAGAGTCCTATAGGTAGAACTCCACGTTCTAACCCTGCAACTTACACGAATGTATTTACAGAAATACGTTCACTCTTCGCCTCCATGCCTGAAGCTCAAATTCGAGGGTACAAACCGGGAAGATTTAGCTTTAATGTGAAAGGCGGAAGATGTGAGACCTGTAAAGGGGCCGGAGTTAAGGTAATTGAGATGAATTTCTTACCCGATGTTCATGTTGAATGCGAAACCTGTAATGGGAAACGTTATAATAGAGAAACACTGGAAATCAGGTACAAAGGAAAATCCATTTCAGATGTTCTAGATATGAACATAGGAGCGGCTTCTAAGTTTTTTGAAAACATACCTAAAATTCACAGAATTCTGAGTACATTAGAATCAGTAGGATTAGGGTATATCAAACTTGGACAACCCTCTACCACTGTATCCGGAGGAGAAGCGCAACGTATTAAATTATCAACAGAACTCTCTAAACGATCAACTGGAAAAACCTTTTACATCCTGGATGAGCCGTCAACAGGATTGCATTTTGAAGATATAAGAATGTTACTCGAAGTATTGCAACGTTTAGTTGAAGAGGGGAACACTGTGTTGGTAATCGAACACAACTTAGATATCGTCAAAGTTGCCGATCACATCATAGACATAGGTCCAGAAGGAGGTAAAGGTGGTGGAAGTGTTTTATTCCAAGGTAGCCCGGAAGGTTTGGCCAATTTAAAAAGGTCGAAATCTCATACAGGAAAGTACCTGAAGAAAGAATTAAAACTCTAACGTATGAACAAAGTAAGAAAGGATTGGAATGAAATAAAAACAAACGATAGCTGGGCGATTTTTAAAATCATGTCTGAGTTTGTGGAGGCCTATGAAAAAATGGCCAAAATTGGACCTTGTATTTCTATCTTCGGATCTGCACGTACAAAAGATCACGACGAATATTATAAAATAGGAACTGAGATTGCTCAAAAACTTTCTCAAAAAGGATATGGTATCATTACAGGAGGTGGACCAGGAATTATGGAAGCCGGAAACAAAGGTGCTCAAGCCGGAGGTGGACAATCCGTGGGGTTGAATATAGACCTTCCCTTCGAGCAAAACTGTAATCCTTTTATTGACCCACAACACAACTTGCAATTCGACTACTTCTTTGTAAGAAAAGTGATTTTTGTAAAATACTCACAAGGCTTTATCATCCTTCCTGGAGGATTTGGAACCTTGGATGAACTTTTCGAAGCATTAACCTTAATGCAAACCAAGAAAATAAATAGACGACCTTTTGTTTTGGTAGGAAGCGATTATTGGTCGGGTTTAATTGAATGGATCAAGCGCACCATGTTGGAGAAAGAAAACAACATCAACGAAAAAGACTTAGAACTTTTCACCGTTGTGGATGATGCAGATGAGGCTATAGAATTCATAGACGACTTCTTTAAAATTCACTCTTTCACGCCAAACTTCTAGTGCCCTTAGGGCCTTTGGTAATTTTTAGAAATAAATTTTACTTTTGCGCTCTGGTAAAAAACTCCAACGATGAGATTAGCATATTTAGCACTGAAGTTTACGTTGAAATTTTCGCTATGGGTGTACTATCCAAGAACGAGAAAAATAAACGAACCCACAAAGAGATTTGCACGCACCATTTTCGTGAGTAATCACGCGGCCTCTTTTATGGATCCTTTGGTGGTAGCCTCTAATCAAAAGCCCATCGTGTTTTTTATGACCAGAGCCGATGTGTTTAAACCTATCATGATGCCTATACTGTGGGCGGCACACATGCTTCCTATCTACAGAGCACATGATGGTGAAGACACCAAAAAGAAAAACGAAGAGGTTTTTGAAAAGTGCAATAAGATTTTAAAAAACGGAAGAAGCTTATTAATTTTTGGAGAAGGATTTACAGATGATGTATTTATTCGTCGTTTGAAACCCTTGAAAAAAGGAGCAGCGCGTATAGGTTTTGGTGCGTTGGAAAAAATCAATTGGTCTAAGAATATCTACATCCAAACGGTGGGTGTAAACTACACAGAACCTAATAAATTTGGCAGTGGAACTCTCATTTCTAACGGAGACCCTATTTGTTTAAATGACTACCGTAAAGAATACGAAGAGAATCCAAACAAGGTCATTAATCACCTTACACAACACATAGAAAAAGACTTACGTTCGCAATTAACCCACGTGGACAAAAAAGAATGGGCACCTTTCCATGAAAACGTTATGCGACTTACGCGTAAGGGAATGAATCCAGATAATTTCGATAAGAAATACACCCTTGTAGAACGTTGGAAATACTCTCAACAATTAGCCAACTGGCTCAATGAACAAGATCTTGAAAATGATGAGCAATTAATTGGACTTAAAAAAGATACTGACAGATACTTCGCTTTATTGAAAAGAAGTAAACTGGATGAAAAGTATATGTTTAATTTAGTTAGCGAAGAAACTACACGCTACAAAGATTTATTGTTCTTGATTTTAAGTTTACCCGTTACGCTTCTAGGACTCATTCACGGATTTATTCCCTACATCATCACCAAGAAATTTGTGGAGAATACCATGAAGAGAAAAGTATTCTGGAGTTCGGTAAAAATGATGGTGGGGCATATTTTAATGGGACTTTATAACATAGGTATAGTCATGTTGATCAATGCATTGTTCATCAAAAACACACCAATAGCTTGGGCGTACTTTTTCCTTGTACCTATGCTATCTGGTTTAATTGCCTACAAAGCAATACAACACTTAAAAGATTACAAAATCAAATCGAAATTAGCCAAGCAAGATGTTTCTACTTTGGTTAAAATGAGAAAAGATATTTTAGAAAAGATAGGTGCAATTATCCCTGTTGCTTAGCTATAAACAACATCAAGCCAAAACAAATCAATACAGAGGCAGCTATGTTCATAAAGGCGTAGAAATACAACTTGTCTTGAAATAGCTGTACACTTTCTAAAGAAAAGGTAGAAAAAGTGGAGAATCCTCCGCAAAAACCTATGCCTATTAATGAATACAACCAAGGTTGTTCATTGATTTTATCTTTCAATAAGTAAACTGTAATGGCCAAGATAATACAGGCTAAAACATTGGTGAGTACAGTAGCCAGAGGAAAAGTTTTTTGCCATTGAAAACTTTTAAAAAGATAGCTTATTCCAAACCTTGAAAGGCTACCCAAACCTCCTCCTATAAATATTGCCAACCAGTTCATAGCACTAAAATAAGATTAATTTGAGGAACACTAAAGTTCTTCTACCGGGTGTATGAAACGTTGAAATAGGTATTTGTAAAGAAGATATGCAACACCACTCCCTACCAAAGCGCCAGCAGCGATATCACTTAAATAGTGTACCCCTAAATAGATTCTAGAAAAAGAAACCAAAGTAGCCCAAAACAACATCCATTTCATGATGTTTTTAAAGTAAGGTTTTAATACCAAACTACTCAGCATGGCTATTCCAAAGGAATTGGTAGCATGACCAGAAATAAAACTAAACTTCCCTCCTCTGTAGAACTCACCCGGTCTCATTTCATAGAAATGAAGCTGATCGGTAAGCAGCAAATTATGAGAAGGTCGCCAACGGGCAACTAAGGGTTTGAACAAGGTACTTGAAATTTGATCGCACAACAAAATGAGCAAAGCAAAGGTACCGAGGTAAATGAGAAAATTTTTGAGTTTGTACTTTTTGTAGACCAGTACAAAAAGCAAAAGATATAGCGGGAACCAAACAGGAATCTTGCTGGTGTACCACATCAACTCATCCAAAACTGGGTTGTGGAGTCCGTTAACGGCTACAACAATATTCCTGTCTAATTCTTCTAAATACGCTATCATTTATTCAAGTGTTTCCAGATCAAATCCTTCAACTCTACAATATTCATTTGTGCTACCGATGAAATAAAGATGTGTGGAATACCTGGTAAATCCTGTTCCATCTCTGCCTTCAATTCCTCATCCAACATGTCTGATTTGGTGATGGCCAACAACCTTTCCTTATCCAATAATTCAGGGTTGTACAACTTTAATTCATTCAATAATACTTTGTATTCTTTATGGATGTCATCGCTATCTGCGGGAACCATAAACAACAACAAAGAGTTACGCTCTATGTGTCTTAAGAATCGCAATCCTAAACCTTTTCCTTCGTGGGCTCCTTCAATAATTCCAGGAATATCTGCCATCACAAAAGATTGATTATCTCTGTACGAAACCATACCTAAGTTTGGTTTTAATGTCGTAAACGGATAATCTGCAATTTCAGGTTTAGCTGCAGAAACTACTGAAAGTAAAGTACTTTTTCCTGCATTAGGGAAACCTACTAAACCAACATCGGCCAACACTTTCAACTCTAAGATAATCCATCCTTCTTGGAAGGGTTCTCCGGGTTGTGCGTAACGTGGAGTTTGATTGGTAGATGATTTAAAATGATCATTTCCTAAACCACCTCTACCTCCAGGCATTACAATTTCTTCCTGACCGTGCTCAGAAATTTCATACATAATTTCCTTGGTTTCACCATCTCTTACGATGGTCCCCACAGGAACTTCTATATATACATCCTCCCCTTGTGCACCGGTTTTTAACTGGCCCGATCCATGTCCTCCATGTCCTGCCTTATGGTGCTTTTGGTACTTCAAGTGAAGTAAGGTCCACATTTGCTCATTACCTCTTACGATAATGTGTCCACCTCTACCACCATCACCTCCATCTGGTCCACCTTTGGGGATGTACTTTTCTCTACGCATGTGGGTAGACCCAGCCCCGCCGTTTCCAGACTTACAATGAATCCTTACATAATCTACAAAACTAGTACCCGCCATGTTATATTTTTACAATTTATCAATTGCTGTGTATAAACGCTCAGAAATCTCATCCATAGAACCTAATCCATCAATTGCAATAAATTTATCTTGCTTTTGGTAGAATTCTTTTACTGGTTCTGTTTCATTTCTGTACACGTTAATTCTATTCTGAATAATCGCTGGATCAGCATCATCTGCTCTACCGGAAACTTCAGCACGTTTTGCCAAACGCGTTTTTAATTCTTCTTCCGGAACTTCCAAGGCTAACATGGCAGAAATAGACATATCTAAAGAAGCCAAAAACTCATCCAAAGCATCTGCTTGTGCATTTGTTCTTGGGAATCCATCAAAAATAAACCCTTTCGCTGCTGGGTATTTTTTCACCTCTGATTTCAACATATCTATAGTTACAGCATCCGGAACCAATTGTCCTTTATCGATGTAACTTTTTGCCAAAACTCCAAGTTCTGTTCCACCACCTATGTTGGCTCTAAAAATATCTCCAGTTGATAAATGCACTAAATCATATTTAGTAATCAACCTTTCTGACTGTGTTCCCTTCCCTGCTCCAGGAGGGCCGAATAATACTATGTTTAACATATCTTTTTGTACTGTATTAAGTTGAAAAATGGCATCCAAATTTCTACCTTTTTCATTATAGTCTAAACCATAACCAACCACAAATGTATTGGAGATTTCTAAGCCCACAAATTTAGGCCTATCTTCGAATAAAAATGCATCTGGTTTAAAAAGAAAAGTAGCGACTTCAAAACTTTTACATTTTGCAACACCTACTATGTCTTTTACCTTTTCAATCGTTCTTCCCGTATCCACAATATCCTCGAGAATCACAACGTTTTTTCCTTCAAGTTCTACATCCAAGCCCAAGAGTGTCTCCACATTTTCGGTGCTTTTTGTTCCCTCATAAGATTGCACTTTCACAAAACTAATTTCACACGTCAAATCAACATGCTTCAATAAATCAGCTGCGAACATGAAAGCTCCATCTAAAATAGCCAAGAAAATGACTTCTTCGCCTTTGTAATGAGAATTTATTGATTGTGCTACAGACTTCACCGCCGCTTGAACGCGCGCAGCATTTATGAAAGTTGAAAATGTTTTGTCTTGCAGCCTTAACAAACCTGAGAATTGCCTTAAAAACTGCAAAAATAAGATTTTAGCTTAAAGAGATGGTCGTCAGATGCAATAACTCTGTAAAAATGGAAGATATTTTAGTAAAAGGCACTTATATTTGCAGCATGAATTCAATTTGGTACGGAAATAATTTTAAACTCGGCGTTTTAGGCGGAGGTCAACTAGGTAGAATGTTAATCCAAGAAGCGATTAATTACGATGTACACGTGCATTGTATGGATAACGATCCTGATGCGCCTTGTTCTAAAATTGCCAATTCGTACACTTTAGGAAAACTAACAGACTACGATGATGTGATGAACTTTGGAAAAGACAAAGATGTAATCACCGTAGAAATTGAACACGTAAATGTTCAAGCACTTAAAGAATTAGAAGCTGCAGGTGTAAAAGTTTATCCGCAACCGCATATCTTAGAAATGATTCAAGATAAAGGTTTACAAAAAGAATTCTATCAGAACAATGGTATCCCCACTGCTCCTTTTGCCTTGGTAAATTCGAAAGAAGAAATTTTTGACAATCTCGAGCTATTGCCCGTAATGCAAAAATTAAGAAAAGGTGGATACGATGGGAAAGGTGTTCAAGCGGTGAAAACTGAAGCTGATATTGCACATGGATTTGATGGTCCTTGCGTTTTAGAATCTTTCGTTGATTTCAAAAAAGAGCTTTCTGTGATCGTTGCAAGAAATGCAAAAGGTGAAATAAAAACTTTCCCAACGGTTGAATGCGAATTCAGTAAAGAACTAAACCTTGTTGAATTCTTGTTCTCTCCTGCTGAAATCTCTGAAGAAGTAGAAGTTAGATCACAAGAATTGGCCAAAGAAATCATTGAGAAATTAGACATGGTTGGAATTTTAGCCATAGAATATTTCTTAACGCAAGAAGATGAACTTTTAGTAAATGAAATTGCTCCCCGCCCTCACAATTCTGGTCATCATACCATAGAAGCGAACTTAACTTCTCAGTTTGAGCAGCATTTGAGAGCAATTACCAATACTCCTTTAGGGGATACAGCTATTGTTCAACCCGGCGTAATGATTAATGTTTTGGGAGATCCAAATTACGAAGGTCCAACCGTGTATGACGGACTTGACTTTGTGATGCAACAAGCTGGAGCTTACGCACATATGTATGGAAAGGCATCTACAAAGCCTAACCGTAAAATGGGACACATTACGGTAATAAATCCAGACTTGGAAAAAGCAAAGGAAACCGCTCGCGTGATTAAAAGCAGGTTTAAAGTGATAAGTGAATAAAGAAAGTTTTTATATTTACCTCTTCGCCTCCTTTTATTATTGAACGAAGCACTGCAAAAAAAGTTTAATGGTAAAATACTACTTTCTTAGTTTCCTTCTTGCTTCAATTTGGAGCTGTATTGGCTATGGCCAAACCTTCAAAGTGCAAAATTTTGATCACAAAACAGAAATAGGAACCAATATCATCAACACCCTTGCAGAAGATGAAAATGGATACATTTGGATAGGTACAGAAGGTTTAGGTATTGCACGGTATAACGGAACAAGTTTTCAGTACTACAACAACGTCTTGGTAAAAGATGGATTACATGTCAAATCCATTTCTTTTGACACGGATAAAAACATCTATATTGGATCTTACAACACAGGCTTTTTTCATAGTCACATAGATTCTTTAGCAAACGTTAGGCTACATCCCGACTCTAAATCACCATCTGTTTATTACGTAGAAAAAAAAGAAGACAGAACCATTATTGCTGGGCTTGATATTCTTACCCTTTATTCAGGAGGCCAAATCATCAACCAAATCACCTTTGAAAAGGGCGATGCCCCAAAAATATACAACACTTTAAAACTCCCTTCTTTTACCATACTATTAACCAACAGAGGTAACTTTGTCGTAGACGCGTATGAAATAACACCCTTAGACCAATGGTTAGGAACGGAAAAAGAACTGGCTAACAACTGTATACATGCCTTTCATGAAAACAATAAAATCACTTTATTAACTAAAGATGGAAAGCGCAGTGTAAATGTTTTTCTTAACGATGAACAGGCAAAGTTTTTCTATATAGACACGTTAAAACAGACAACTCCATTTTTACCCAATGAGTTCATCACTTATTCAGATAGATCTCAACAATACAGTTATTTCATCACCAACTTGGGAAGAGTGTTCAAAAGTGATGGTCATGTTAGCGCTCTACTAAAATCGAATTTCAAAGAATCTATCCGAGTTCCCACAGGTATTATAGTTGATAGAAATGAGAACTTATGGGTGAGTTCCAGGATTCAAGGACTTTTTAAGTTTAGTAAATGTGCTTTCACCCCGGTAAACTTTAACAAGGATCTTAAAGAACCAGACATCATCTTTTACCATGAGTTTAATGATAGCGTTATCGTTTTTACGCGTGACAATGATCAAAGTACCCTTATAGGGTTTCAGAATCAGGAGAGTCCGTTTACGAGCTACCCCTTTAGAGTTTACAGTCATTCCCAACAAAACTCGACCCATTTCTTTGGTACCACACATGGGGTTTACAAGTATGAAAACGCAAAACTTGTCAATGCAATTCCAGCACTGAAAAATAAAATGTGTTTCATCAGTAAAAAAAACGAAGAAGAATTTTTCATTTACGAGAAGGAAAAAGGACTTTACACCTTCCACCTAAAAAAGGGATTGAACTATCTTAAAAATCAACCCGAAGAAAATATTGACTTCCTTTACACGGGATCAAAAGTACCCGGAGAAAACAGTTATTTTTTTGGAGGTATAGGTTGTACACAACTCCTAAAAAATGAGAAGTGGTATAATTTGACTCCAAGCTTTAAAAATAAAGGTGCTGCAAACACTTACGTACATTCAATTCCAGACGATAAAAGAAAGATACTTTGGTTAATGAGTCCATCTTCTCTTGTGGGCTATCACCCCAATGGTGAGCTTCAAATAATAGATAAGTTATCTTGGATAAAATCTACCGTTGTTTACGACGCCATTTTAGATGAAGCTGGAAATCTCATTCTTGGAACAGCCAATGGTATTGTTTATTTAGAATTGAACGAAAAAGGTTTCCCTGTCTACTCTACGTTATACGGAAACCGTGAAGGCTACGAAGTTTATGAGGTAAACTACAATACGATAACTCATGTTGGTGAGGGACTTTACAGGTTTGCAACACTGGAGGGTGTTTATACTTTGGATGTTAAGGAATTACCATTATACCATACTCCGAAAGCACCTATAGTCGACCAAATTAGAATTGCCAATCAGCAAATTAAATATGGAGGTAAGGGAACTTACATTACGTTAAAAGATAACGAGGAGGTTCTCATCCAATACAACGTGATTAATCCACAAAGTAGTGTGGTGTATTATTCTTATAGAATAAATGATAAAAACAATGGTACCTGGAGTGTTTGGAGCAGAGAAAATTCTTCACTCATTAGTAGTGCTTTAGGACCGGGTATCTATCAACTTGAAATAAGAGCTTCCTTCAATAAAAAAACCAGTAGTCCGATTAGCAACCTTGAATTGGTAGTCAAACGACCTTTCTTTAAAAGTCAGAGTTTTATTGGTTCCCTTATCCTATTGCTTCTCATCTTAAATATTACCTATTTGGTAAGAAGGAAAAACCACAGCGTGGACCAAATGATACTGTCCAAAGATTTACACCTTCAATCAAAATCAGCTGGTTTTCTAATGATTTTTGGCGCCCTAACTATACTCCTCGTCTTTAACACAGCACATTTAATAGTTACAGATTTACCTTACTTTCCAATACTCACTTGGATACCAGGTGGTATTACGCTTATCCTGGGGCTTGGTGTTTTGATGGTCCCAAACATCAGGAAATCTCCTCAAATCCCAACGGTAATAGGATATTTATTGGTATTGGGATACAATCTCGTAGGTTGTCAACTCACCAATCTTCACCCCCTCTACATTTTAGGTGTGGTCTTAACCCTCATTGTTACACCTATCGTTATCACAAAATTCAGTCAGATAATTTCCGTATGCATCATTGTTTTAACTTCTTCCTTCTTTATCGTTTACACCGTAGAAGGAGAGTTGTTATTTTCTGATGTATTTTTTATCGTAGATATATTTATCACCTTGTTTTTAGTAATCATTACCACTTACGTAAGAAACGATGCCTTGGAAAAATTAATTTTCACTTCTGGGGTAATTAACAATGAAGACTTCTTGGTAGCCTCCTTTAAACCCAATCAGGAAATTGTTTACCTCAATGAAACCTTTAAGTATCTACTTCCTAGAAATTTAGAATCTTACATTAATAAAAATATCTCAGAGCTTTCCGTTATAGAAACCTTCAATCAAAACCCGTTTAACAAAGTAGTCTTAGAAGAGTTTAGAGACAAACATATGTTCAACATTACTTTGGAGTTAAACACGGGTGAACTCAAACACTTCCAATTTGCCTGTAAAGTGTTTAAGAACAAGTTAAGGGTAATAATCGGCCAAGATATTACGGAAAAAATTGAGCTTGAAAAATACTACGAAGTAATCGTAAACAATTCTCAAGACTTAATTTACAGATTAGATATATCTGGTCACCTGACCTTCGTAAACAAACAATGTGAAAAGACCCTCGGAATTAAATCTAAAGATGTAATCGGAAACTTCTACACCTCGGTAGTACATCCAGAATGGAGAGAGGAAGTTTTGGATTTCTACTCCCATCAATTTAAAAAACGTATTAAAAACACCTATTCTGAAATTCCAATTTTAACGAAAAATGGAAGTACGATATGGTTGGGTCAGCACATGACTGCCATCTTTAAAGAAGGAGACGAAAAAGTGATTACGGGTTACTTGGGTATTGGACGTAACATTACAGATAGAAGAAGAAAAGACGAAATCATTAATAACCAAAACAAGGATATACGCGACTCGTTGAACTACGCCAAACGTATACAAATGAATTTAATTCCTGATGCTGATAAAGTAGCTCAGCACTTTAAAGAATCTTTCGTTTATTTCTCTCCAAAGGATATTGTTTCGGGTGATTTCTATTGGATAGAGCGCCTTCAAAACAAAACGGTTTTAATTACAGCTGATTGCACCGGTCATGGAGTACCAGGTGCTTTTATGACCTTACTTGGAATTAACCTTTTGAATCAAATTATCCTAGAGAACAAAATAATTGATGCCGGAGAAATCTTGAATCAATTAGACCTTAGATTGACTCAGGCTTTACGTAGAAATAAATCGGAAGTACTGAACGACGGTATGGAATGTACAGTTTGTATTTTCGACGATGAAAACAACGAGTTGGAATATGCAGTTTCTGGTAGCAAGTTCTTTTTAGTACAAAACAAGGAAATCAAAGAAGTAAATGGAACCAGCTCTCATATAGGGGAAGGCCATGCGCTATCCACCCCTTACCAAAGCACAAAAATTCCCTTCCTAGAAAATGATGTTATTTATCTTTTCAGTGATGGTATCGTAGATCAATTCGGAGGAGAAAAAGGTAAGAAGTTAAAGAAATCTAGGTTCATTAACCTTATAGACAGCGTTCAAGAACTTCCAATGGCGGCACAAGAAAAAGCCATTAAAAACTTTATGGCAGACTGGATGAAAAATGAAGAGCAAACCGATGACATCTGTTTAATTGCTGTGAAAAGAGAGGGTGCAAACAGATTATAATCCATATTTTTGTGCAAAAATTATAGAATGGCAGAAGTAGGAATCATCATGGGAAGCAAATCTGACTTACCCATCATGCAAGAAGCAGCAGATATCTTAAAAGAGTTAGGTGTTGAATACGAAATGAACATTGTTTCGGCGCACAGAACTCCAGAATTAATGTTCGACTACGCGAAAAACGCGCATAAAAGAGGAATTAAAGTAATTGTTGCAGGTGCCGGTGGTGCTGCACATTTACCAGGTATGACTGCTTCCTTAACTCCACTTCCTGTAATTGGGGTTCCTGTAAAATCTAGCAATTCAATTGATGGTTGGGATTCTATTTTATCTATCCTTCAAATGCCTAACGGTATACCCGTAGCAACTGTAGCTTTAAACGCAGCAAAGAATGCAGGTATTTTGGCAGCTAAAATCATTGGAGCTTCTCGTCCAGAATTATTAGAGCGTTTATCTGCTTACATGGAAGAGTTAAAAGAAAAAGTAATGGAGAGTGCGAAAGATCTTTAAGCACGAAACTAAAGACATAAAAAAAGCCCACTGAAATTACTCAGTGGGCTTTTAATTTATTGATAAATCAAGTAAGCTTTTCTCATTTCCTTAAAGGCATCCAAATCGGCCTTCCACGAACCTCTAATTAAAGTTTCTGGTAAACCTTTTTCGATTTGTTTTCTCAACTCATCCGTACCGGCCAATAAATCAAACCAATTTCCGCCTTTGGTAAAGAATTCATCTACTTCCGTGTTTTTATAGGCATCGATTAACCAAGACAAGTACAGGTAATTCATTTTCTTTTTTCCTGCTTGGTGTAAATTTTTCCCTCTACAAAGTTCACCTTCTAATTTAGGATGTTTGGCTCCATAGCTTGGAGTTGGTGTAAAATTAAATGCTGTAGAACTATCGCCATAATTAGGGTGACCATACACCTCAAAAGGTGTATCCGTTCCTCTTCCCACACTCATTGCGGTTCCTTCAAATAAGCATAAACTCGGATACAGGTAAATAGCCTCTCTTGTTCTCAAGTTGGGAGAGGGTGCGATTGGCAAGACGTAGTTATCGGTTCTGCGGTAATTTAAGCAGGGAACAACAGTTAAATCACAGGAAATTCCATTTCCCAACCACTTTTCTCCGTTAATCATTTTCGCATACTCACCTATGGTCATTCCATGTAATATTGGAATAGGATGCATCCCTACGAAACTTTCGAAACCTTCCTTTCTTACCGGACCATCCACCACGTCTATGTTCGGATTGGGTCTATCCAAAACAACAACAGCTATCCCCTCCTCTGCGCAAGCCTCCATTACATAGTGTAAAGTAGATATGTAAGTGTAAAAACGCACGCCCACATCTTGTAAGTCAAAAACTACTACATCCAACCCTTTCAATTGTTCTGGACTCGGTTTTTTGTTACTCCCGTATAAGGAAACAAGCGGTAATCCGGTTTTTGCGTCTGTATCGCTTTTCACGTGTTCTCCCGCATCTGCATTTCCTCTAAAACCGTGTTCCGGAGAAAAAACGCGTGCCACTTTAATTTTTTCATTCAAAAGAAAATCTACCAAATGCAAGGTATCCTTTGTACTGGTTTGGTTGGCTACCACTCCAACGGTTTTGCCTTTCAATTGTTCTAGGTATGCTTCCGTATTCTCCGCTCCCATTTGTAACGGTCTTTTAAACTCCACTTGAACAGGTATTGTCTCTGTTGCTTGTGAGTCGTTTTGAGCGTGAAGCGAACCTACTCCCAAAGAAATAGTAAAAAGAAGTCCGAAAAATTTATGTATTGAGTACATTAGCAAATAAATTTTAAAATTGAATTTCGCGTATTACATAGCAAAAAGGTTGCAAAAGGGAAAAGACGAAGGAAAGAAAATCTCTCGACCTATCGTCAGAATCTCCGTAATCAGCATAGCCATTTCGCTAGCGGTAAATTTAATAACAATTGCCGTTGTTACAGGATTTCAAGAAGAAGTTAGAGACAAAGTTGCAGGATTTGGATCTCACGCTCAAATTTTAAAGGCTGGTGAGTATTCTACTTTTGAGGGAGAACCCATAGTAAAAGACCCTGAATTTGAACAACTCATCTTAAACTTACCTGAGGTAAAAAGCATACAAAGCTTCGCCTATAAGCCGGCATTACTTCAATCCAAACTTGATACCATTTGGTACAACATCAATGGAATTGACACGTTTCAATTGGAACAAGAGATACAAGGCGTTGTTGTAAAAGGCGCCGGTGCTGAATTCGATTGGAGCTTTTTTAAAGAGAATTTAGTAGAAGGAAAAATTCCAGATTTCACCGCAGAAAACAAATCGAATGAAATTCTAATTTCTGATAAAATTGCCCAAAACCTCAACCTAAAGGTCAATGAAAAAACCCGAGCTTTCTTTGTAGAAAACAACGCGGTTAAAAAACTTTTCACTGTTGCTGGTATATTCAATTCCGGCCTTGAAGAATTTGATAAAGAAATCATCTTGGCTGATATACGCCAAGTGCAAGACTTAAACGATTGGGGAGTACAGGCAAAAATTAGGGTGGCAGACACCATGATGGCGGATCAACTGCTCATCTATGCAGATGTTAATGGTGGAAATGGAAATTACAAATACGACTGGGGACGAGGCTACGAAAAGAACTATGGCTTTACCTATTGTGATGTGAAAGACACGGTAATTAGACTTATCGTTTCTGACTATTGGATGGAACTTTCACAACGCGAAGAAGACAGCAGCATACCCGATACCGCCTACTTGAAAATTCAAGTTAAAGGAAATAAAAACATTCCGTGCGAAGCTAATGTAGATATGTTTGGGGAGATAGAAAAAGAATACCTCAACGAAGACGGAACGCAATTCGCCATACATTTTAAACACGGTAAATCCATGTATTTCGAATACATAGATGGCAAGGGAAGTTCTGAAAACTACATAGGAGGTTACGAAATTAGTGTGAAAGAATGGGACCAACTTTCTACCATAGTAGACAACATTAAAGACATGTTGATTACCCAAGAAACGGTGGACGTGAACGGTCAATCTCAAATGCTCCTGAACAAATACAACATTAGAAGTATAAAACAAGACAGAGAAGAAATCTTCTTATGGCTCGACTTTTTAGATTTGAACGTCTACATCATACTTATACTCATGCTCTTAATAGGTATAATTAACATGGGGTCTGGACTCTTGGTTCTCATCATAACTAAAACCAATTTCATAGGTTTATTTAAGGCTTTAGGCTCTAGTAATTGGAATATCAGAAAGGTATTTTTGTACCAAGTAAGTTTCTTAATCATACGCGGTTTATTTTTCGGAAACTTAGTAGGAATAGGCTTCTGTGTACTTCAAGAATACTTTACAATAATTCCATTAGACGCCAATATATATTACCTCAACGCAGTACCAGTAAACTTAAGTTTGTGGCATATTTTGGCCTTGAATGTGGGTACATTATTGGTGTGTGTTATCGCCTTGATTATACCGAGTTACGTGATTACGAAAATTAGTCCGGTTAAGGCCATGAAACTGAAATAGTGTACAATTATTTCCCGCCAAAATTACTGTAAAGGTGGCGTTCTGTCTGCCTCTACGCCCTTTTTCTAATTTTTTCTCTGACAAAGTGTCTTATTTCCCTTAATGGCAATATCTTTGCCTCCGCAAAAGCAAATTGAAATACATGGCAAAGCAAGAAGATAAAATACAAGAAGAAATAACTCAAGAAGAGATGGATGCGCAAGCAACTGAACAAGTTGAAGGCCAAGAAGAAACTCCTCAAGAACCTACTTGGGAGGAGAAGTACAATGAGTTGAACGACAAGTATTTAAGACTATACTCTGATTTCGATAATTTCAGAAAGAGAAACATCAAAGAGAAGGCTGATTTAATTAGCAACGCTGGTGCTGGAGTTATCAAAGACTTGCTCCCAATTTTAGATGATTTTGAGCGTGCAATTAAGAGCAATGCCACGACAGAAGATGTGAATGGTTTAAAAGAAGGTTTTGAGTTAATTGCCAACAAGATGAACAACATTTTAAGTTCTAAAGGACTAAAAATGATGGAATCTAAAGAAACGGCATTTGATGCAGACTTGCACGAAGCAATTACAAACATACCTGCTCCTACAGAAGAATTAAAGGGAAAGGTAGTTGATGTTATTGAGAACGGATACTACTTAAACGACAAAGTATTGCGTTACGCAAAAGTAGTAGTTGGTCAATAGGAAAAAGATAATATGAGTCAAAAAAGAGATTATTACGAGGTACTCGGTGTTTCAAAAGGAGCGGCAGCAGCTGAAATCAAAAAGGCATACCGTAAACTCGCCTTGAAATATCACCCGGATAAAAACCCAGACAACAAGGAAGCTGAAGAGAAGTTTAAAGAAGCGGCTGAGGCTTACGAGGTGTTGAGCGACGATCAAAAACGTCAGCGTTACGACCAATTTGGTCATGCTGGAGTTGGAGGAGCTGCCGGAGGAGGATTCGGTGGTGGAGGTATGAATATGGATGACATATTCTCTCAATTTGGAGACATATTCGGTGGAGCTTTTGGTGGATTCGGTGGCGGAAGTCGCGGTGGAGGACCAAGACGCTCGAAAGGAACCAACCTTAGAGTTAAGATTAAACTTACTTTGGCAGAAATCGCTGAAGGGGTTAAGAAGAAAATAAAAGTAAACAAGTTAGTAAACGCAGAAGGAGTAACTTTCAACGATTGTTCTACTTGTAACGGAACCGGAGCACAAACGCGTGTAGCCAACACTCCATTCGGAGCCATGCAAACGCAAACGACGTGTTCTTCTTGTAACGGTACGGGTAAAGTAATTGGTAAAAAACCTTCTGGAGCAGATAACAATGGTTTAGAGCGCAAGGAAGAGGTGATAGAAATCGACATCCCTGCTGGAGTTGAGGAAGGAATGCAACTTTCTGTAAGAGGAAAAGGTAATGCGGGACCCTTCAACGGTATACCAGGTGATTTACTGATTGTTATTGAAGAAGTACCACATGAAAGCTTACGAAGAGATGGTGACAACCTTCACTACGAAGCTTACATCAACTTTGCAGATGCTGCCTTAGGTGCAAGTGTAGAAGTACCAACGGTAAGTAGCAAAGTGAAAATTAAAGTAGATCCAGGAACACAAAGTGGCAAAATGTTGCGCTTAAGAGGTAAAGGTTTACCAAGTGTTCAAGGATATAGCAATGGAGATTTGTTTGTCCACATCAACGTTTGGACGCCGAAGAATGTTTCTAAGGAAGAAAAAGAGATGTTGGAAAAATTAAGAGAAAGCGAAAACTTTATCCCTAACCCAGACGGGAAGGAAAAAGGCTTTTTCCAAAGGGTGAAGGACATGTTCCAAGCCTAGTTTTATAGTTAGTACTTAAAAATCCCGATGCATTACAGATGTATCGGGATTTTTTGTTTCTGCCCCCGATAGCAATGGCACCCCGAAGGTTAAAAAGTTAGAAATATGGGAAAAGGGCAAGCGACTTTAGAAGCTTGGTATTTGACCTAATATTACTTGCTTTTAAAACGAGGAGTAGAATGGATAGCGGGAAAAGGCAGCCTAATCTAGGAAAGGATAAACTTAGCCTTCTATATGCTGTTTACGACGTTCTTCTAAGGCTAAGAAGATGGCACATATACCCCAGATAGGAATGGAGGCTTTATCGGTATCTAAATAGTTATTTAAGAAACCGTGAACGAAATAGGTTACCAAAGCCAGGACCAACAAAAGAATGATTCTTCTGTACTCCGTATCTTCTTGTGGGTACTTAATATAGAGGGTAATTCCTTGATAGAAAATAGCGGCAACCACCAACAATATACTAACGAGTCCGAGTAAACCACTCTCTGAAAGCGGACCCAAGTATTCTGAATGGGCATTACCTCCATCTCCAAAGTTGGTAGAAATAATGGTTAAATTTTCTGGATCTTGAAAACGTGCATATTCAAAGGCATAGGTTCCTGGTCCGTACCCAAACACCGGTCTGTCTTTAAACATTTCTATGGCACAATCCCAACGGTTTAAACGTTCCAAATTGGAAGCATCTGTTGTTACGTTGGTTGCAGACTGTAAACGTTCACCAAAATCTTCTGTGGTATGCTCCTTGTCGTTACGCGCCATTTCCATTTGTATGGTATCCCAAGAAAACAGTACAATTAAACCTGCAAAAACGGTGAGTCCTGCCAAATATTTAAACTTGATTTTAAAGTGTATACACAGATAAACCAAAAAGGCTGCAACCACAGATAACCAAGCGGCACGCGTATATGAAAAGTACAAACCAACAAGGTTCACCACCAGAAAAGACACCAATACCACCAAAGTAAGGGGATCGTGTTTTTTGGAGAGTAATAAGGCCAAAACGATGTATAAATTTAAAGCTACAGCTGCTCCGTAAATGGTGTGATCTTTAAAGAAGGGTGACATAACCCAGTGCCCTTCCTTTTCACCAAATGCATATAAACTATGATTAATTACGGTGTAAATCATGGTAATGACCATACCCGTTGCAAAGAGCCATAAGAAGGTTTTGATGCGTTGTTTTTTACGGAAAACATAGGTACCGTAGAGCAATGCAGGTATGATGAACCAGAGCTTGACCAACAAAAACTTAAAACTCACCAAGACGTGAGAGCTGGTTAGCGAGGTAGTAAACATCCAAAACAGGTAGAAACCTAGGGCCCAAACGATTGGTTGTTTCCACAGATGTTGCGGTAGGAATCTTTTGTGAAAATGCTGCATTAAAATCCACAACATCAATCCAAATAAAAGGGGCTCAGTAGGAATAAAGAGTCCCATTTTACCATCTGTAAATTCTTCTAAATTGACAGATAAGGGCGTTAGCAAGGCTACTAAAAGAAAGACCTGTTCGGTATGAAAAATAGCAAAATAAACGACCAACAGCACCAAGGGAATTACATTGAGGTAGTAATTTCCATCGAGCATAAAATAAGCATTGAGGAGAATAAAAATTCCCACCAAAGGCCAGATCAATTTATTTTTTAGTAGCAGCATAGAATTACGCTACCTTTTTTAATTCCTTAATTTTCTCCGCTACTAACAAGTAGAAAATTGTTAAAACAAAGGCAGAGAAAGTAATCAAAAGAACGATAATAGAACGCTTTGGTTTTGCTTTTTTATCTGCAGGAACCGCACTCTCTACAACGAATTTGTGCGTAAAGTTTTCGTAAGCATCCGATTCAGCCTGTTCGTAAGAAACCTCTTGATCTGTTAACTTTTCGATACGGAATTCTCTTAAATCTGCCAAGGCATCGTAGCGCGAACCATACTTCACGTTTACTTCGATTTGCTTTCTGAAAAACTCTCTGTCTTCCGGTCTAGATTCATTCAATGCACTAAACAAATTTGCTCTAGCTTCTGGTCCGACTACCCCCATAGCTGCCAAACTGTCCATTTCAGCAATTAGTTCTCTTTGAGATTCATTCAACTTATCTAACTTACGTTTGTTTACTTCGTAAGCAGGAATTGTTCTTTCCTTAATCAAATCGTTTTTAACCGTATCGATTAAATCTACAATCTTGTTGGCAATGTTTGCTGCGCGTTCTGGTTGCTCATCCAAAACATCAATTAAAATAGATCCGTAACGCGTACGCTCGAAAGCAATGTGTTGTTCGTAAGCTTTACCCAATTTAAAGTAACGGTTGGGATCATCTTGGTCTATTTCGTACACTTCCATTAAGTTGAAGCGCTCTACTATCTTATTACGGATTTTAGATGATTGTAAGATTTGGATCAACTGCTCTGCTTGCTCCTCTTCTCCGAAGTCCATAGCATTTGCCTTGGCATTTCTTTGTTCTGAGAAAGAAACTGTACTTGTTGCCGCTGGGAAAACAATAGCAGTAGATTGATACAAAACGGTCATCATTAAAGAAACTACAATTCCGATTACAAAAGCTACTGCCGAAATACCTATAATCACTTTTCGTTTCGCCCACAAAAAGATAAGTAAGTCTTGCGCTCCTGAGTTGTTGGTTTCTGTTTTTTCCATAGTCGAGAAATTTTGGGCAAAAATAATCTTATTTATTTTCTTTTATGAAGGAATAAACTATTAGTTACGGGTTTTATTGTACACAAAAAAATGTCGCACCCTAAGATGCGACTTTCAATTCATTAATTCGGGTTTAAAACCTATCGAATCAGGTACATTTTACCGAAATTATTTTTAAAATATTTATCGCTTAAGTTAACCTTTTCATTGTTTTCATCGGTAATATTCACCTCTCTTCGGGTAATGTCTTCACCATCAATTTGAACATCTACACGGTAGATATAAACTCCATTGGCCAATTGATCGCCAAAATCATCTCTACCATCCCATGCATACTCCGTGATGTTTCTACCTATGCGTATAGGACCTATTTCATCTTCCGTAATGGTTCTAACAACCGTACCTGTAACGGTCATAATTTGTATACGAATTTGATCGGGCACTTTACTTCCTGTTAAGGTGAACACAAATTGCGTAGAAGTTGAAAAGGGATTGGGGTAATTCATCATTTGCGTAATTGTTGATGCATTGATTACCTCAAAGTTCACTTTGTATTCTATATCACCCGATAAATTCCCTGATCTATCTGCACCCTGCACGTAAAGTTCATACATCCCATCTTTCTTAAACAAAGAAGGATAGATAATTTTAAAGCGCTTGTTTTGATCATTGGCAGGTATCCATTCCATCACAACAGTTCCGTTATGCATGAAAGGAATTCTCTTTTGTATACCATCAGGATCTGTGATGAAAATTCCAAATTGAGTAGTATCTGCATCACTATCCATCACTAAGAAATCATTGTCGTCTTTTAAAGTGATGAGTATCTCTGCTTGAGGATTCACAATGTCACCATTCAAAATATGAATTCCATCAAAGGTAACATCTAGTATAGGATGAACATCATCTCCAGTAACGTAGAAAGAGCGTTGTAACACATTGTTAAAGTGAGCTAATTCGGGTTGGTCTGTGGTAACTAAACTTCCATTTACATAAGGGTTGACCTCCATCCAAAGTGAATTTAGTCCACTCAAGCCAAGGGTATTAAACGTAATGGTATCGCGCAACACATCAATAACTCTTAAACTATCTTGCCTTGGATATGGAAGTGGAATAATATTTCTATCCTTATCTTCTATCCAGTATTTCACCAGCAAAGAGTCCATATCTATATCATCTATGTTACGCACATCTACCGCAAAACTGATGTCCTCCCCTTCGTTTAAGGTGTCTTTACCCGGAATCCAAGTGTAGTAATTTTGCGAACCATCTATAGCCGCCTCAGGTAAAGGAGAATATAAAACGTGCCACCTGTCTACTTGCGCCGGTGTTAATTTCAATTGATCTTCATACTTGGCAATCAACCTTAAGTAGGGATAATTTGCAGCATCAATGAACTGGTTAAAATTGGTAATAGAATCGTTGTGGGTAAAGAGTGTATCATAGGTTAAAACAACATTTTTACTGTGGTCCAGAGCCTGAATAATCAACCTTGTGGAATCTGCTGTAGGTGCTTCTAAGGCATCTTGTTTCCAATACATCGTTTTCCATTCTGCAGCCGGACCAATGATGGTAGATGTTTCTGAACCCTTGTAATCGAAACCGGAAATAACGGCTTCTAACTCTATAAAATCATATACATTTTGAGCAACTGTTTCTGTTGTAAATGCTGGGTTTCCTTTTTGACCTATGTGTATGAACGCCATATCATCTTGGCCTACAAAAATACTATCAGAACCTAATGTATTTTGGAAGGTATTGAACAAGTCAGGAGCTAAGTTTTGCCAGTTATCAAACTCAGCATTTCTAGCCGTGTAAACGATGTAATAATAACCATTAGGAATACCATTGAGTAACATATCATTCAACGCCTGCAACTGTTGTGCACTGTTTTGTCTGAAAATGAAATATCCTTCAGAACGCGGTCTACACGCACAGTCATCATTAATATTCCCGAAATCCATAGCAGGATCATAGGTACCTGCGGCACAACTACTCATCCACGGTTCTAGGGTTACCGGATCGACCACTGCAACGTGTATAGAAGTAACGGGTTGACAAATGGCGTAATCCACCATAGCTCCGTTAAGCTTCCACATGGTATACACAGAGTTACTATGATCATACACCTCGGCAGAAATTGTTTTTTGTATAGGTCCGAATTCTCTTTTTCTGTGCGCACGAACGTAGTCTACGTTGTTAAAACTTCCGTTCTTAAACTGGAAGAAGTGGTCTTGTCCCCAACCTTCTTTTCCTTCTATGTATTGGAACGAATACTCGCGCCATTGCGGAACCGTACTGTCAACAGCCACTCTCCAGAAATAAGCAACACTATCTTCTAAAATTAAAGGATCTACTAGGTTCGAATTTGCGTTTTTCCATTCATCAAAGGCCACTTCATATACCCCACCTATTCCACTTTTTGTCAACTTTCTTTTTTCCGGACTGTTGAACAAATCAGTGGTGTCAATTTCGAACAAATAGGTATTAAAATCGGCAATAGGATTTACCGTGGATGCTTTGATTGTGATTCTATCCTTGGGAACCACAGCGTAATTATGTGGCAATATGGGTATGATTCCATCTACTTTATAGTAGAAAGTTTTGTCCACTTTGTTGTTCCCAAACTCATCATAGTTTTCAGGAATAAAGGAAGGTAAATCTACTTGTATTTGGAAATTGTTAACTCCCAGCGCTATGGTTGTTTGCAAGGGGATGGTTAACTTAAAAGTATCTTTATATAACAACCCATTGATGGCCAAATTATAGACACTGTCTACAGCACTAAGCGGAAAATCTCTTCTAACCTCTAAATTAAAGGTATCTGTTATGGCCTTTCCTAAATTCGTTAAAATGATGTTGACCGTTAAAGAATCGGTTGCCAAAGAAATATCTTCGGGTGTGAAGAAAACATCATCTATTTCTAAATCAATTTCTGGTTTCGCATGCCAATTTAAGCGCAAGCCGGGGTCTCCGTGGAAAATCATTTGAGCAGTTGTTGCCTGCAATAAGAAATTTCCAGCAAAATTCTGTTCATTAATTTTTATGGTTTCTTGAATTTGTTGGGCAAAGGTTTGTCCGTAATTCTTGAAGCCCATTTGTCTATACAATTCAGTAGTGTAGATATTCAACATATAAGGATATCCGTACTCCGAAGAAGATAAAAAACCTATGGTACCGGCGTTTTGCGCATGGTTAAATTCTTCGGATGCTGAAGAATAGTTGGGTAAGAAAATATTCCCACTCAAACATGCATTTCCGATTAACAAAGGGTATTTACCTTGGTTATTCCAATTTTGAGGATCTTCAACACTTAAGTCAAACCCATCTGGTGTGGCGTGACCAAAGAAGGTCATCAACGACACTCCCGTCTGCAGTTTATCAAACAACACATTCAAATCTACTGGGTTAATTGGGTTGGAAGTAGTTTTGTAAAAAGAGAAAACTTCGCCGCCAAAATCGGCACCTTCTATTGTATTTTCATAGATCCCTAAATAAGCTTTAAACAAGTTTTGCTGTGCTGCAGTAGACCCCCCCCAAAGTGGAGAATTTTCTTCTGCCATTCCTTTTCATCTTTCGTGTATACGCTGTTTTGATCTTGCGCCAGTTCAAATTCTTTTACCTTGTTGAGGTAATTGATTAATTCATTGTTGTCTTTTACGGAAACACGTCCAGTTGGAATTGCCGGCACCCAGCTGTACTGCGGAGTAAAGCCTGTGGTTAACAATATATCTGACGATGGGTAACCATAACTCGGAACCAGAGACATTTGATAGGCTCCGTTGTTTTTTCGCGTTCCTAGCCCAAAGGTTGAATTAGGAGGATTAGCTTCTCTCACCCCTTTTCCAAGAACCAATAGGGCAGCAGGTTTTACCTGAGCAATGTCGTAGATGTGGTGCAAGAATCTTTTAATCCCTAACACGTGCTTCTCAATTCCGCCTCCATATTGTAAATACAATTCCTTTACTTCGGCTGTGAGCACATTATTTTGTCCACCCGCCACAGAACCTCTATAGGCCGCATATTGAAAAGTACCTGCTTCTATTTTTTTGTTGTAAACAATAATATAAGCCGAGTCTGCATTTACCTGTGAGTAATCCGTAAAATATCCAGATGGTGTTACAGGTTCAATATCGGTAACATTACTAATTAAACTCGTTCTGCTGATAATGATTTTTTGTCGATTACCGTTGTTGGCATTAGGAATGATTGTGTGCCAAGCACCGTTAAAATATTCCATACGGGTTTTTCTGGGTACGTTCCCACCCAATACATAACATACCCTATCCGCACTTCCTCCACCGGCAAATTGAATGTAGTTTTTACCTTGAGAATGATCATCAAGTTCCACTTCTAAGTAATTGGCACTCGTGGGTGATTGGGGATATTCTATGGATAAATAATTTATGGCTTGTCGATCTGAAGCAACATTTAAATCTGGAGTTACTTGGAATAGAAAGCTGGAAGTTCCGTTGTTTAATTCGTTTACATTGAATTGCTTTTCATGATAAATGCTCTTATATCCGTTAAAGATTGTATCCGTTAAATCATAAAGAGTTCCTCCTCCTTGGTTGATAAACCATGCTCCATGATGATTACCCGGTCCGCTGAAACTTGCATTCGATGCTGAAATAGTTTTAGACTTAAATACTGCATTTGGTTGATTTAAATTTTGACCATAACCATAAATATTTGGAGTTGACAAATTGTGATAACCACCAGACCAATTCGCTCCTCCGTTATAGGTTCCACCTCCCCAACCTTCTCCAGCTTCGTAAATAGATCTATGTCCAACACCTTCTGTGGTTCCATAATAGTATTTGTTCGAATAGGCTTTAACGGATTTATTCCAAACATACCGCGTGGTATTATAGGCTGAATAATTATTATCAGTTTCTTTAAAATAACGCAAACTTGGGCTTGGAGACCAAGTAATGAAATAGATTAAGGTATCGTTATACAAAGAATATTCAGGGTTCGCAATATCACTTGGAGAAGCATACAATTGTTCATCTAACCACCCATTATTGCGCTCAGCATAAAATTCAATAAAATCTGTAGAATCAAAGGCAGGCGTACTTCCAAGTTCTATGTAGAGGGGCACTTCTTTTTCCTTTCCGAAAACTTTAATATGTTGGTGGGGAAAAGTATTCACTGGAATACCTGCTGCTAACAAGTCTTCATAGCTCAAGCGATAAATACCATCCTTTACAATTTTAAAGGAATAATACTTTTGGTTATAGTTGATCCATTCATTCCCATATTGAGAAAAAGCACCAAAACTGAGGAGTAGTAGAAGAAGAGTTAGTATTTTATTCATCGCATATTTTTAGGTTTATCCAAGCCAAATTTGAGTGAAATAATATGAGTATATGCATTCACCGCTCCACCGAGGTTGGTAAACGCGTAATCTAAAGTTACTCCTTTAAAACCTACACCTATACCAACATTGGGCTGAAAGGTGTAGCTCATATTATCGTCGAAATCTTTAACTTGTTGAACTTTATTAAGTCCTGCTCTCAAAGCAACATATTCTTTATACCCTACTTCAATTCCTAGGTGTGGATCTCCACTTAACAAATCCGTTTGAAGTAAAACATTTCTCCTTTTGTCTGTAGTCAGGTCTAAATTCGCCTCTGCATTGATAAACATTCCATTTTTACCAAGATCATGTCGGTAACTGGCTGCAAAAATCAAACGCGGTAGGGTAAGCTCTAAACCATTTTCTGGAATTTCATTACCTGTTTCGATGAAGACCTCTTTGGTGGCATCGTCTAAATTAAACATCCATGCATTGAAGGTAGAAGTAATATCTCTTCCCATCAAGGCGAAATTCCAATGTTTATTCATTTGATATTGCACACCGGCATCGAGTCCAAAACCCCAAGATTTTGCGAAATCTCCTGCTTTTCGGTGTACTACTTTAAAATTCCCTCCAAAAGACAAACCTTTTACATTTAATTCTCTTGCATAAGAAAAGAGAAAAGCCATGTCTGCCGCAGTAAATGTTGTTATTCTATCGTAGTCTATTCTACCTTCATTGTCGATAAGCTGAGTCGTATTTGGAATGTCATCTACTCCAAAACGAATAGCAGAAAATGCCACCGTACTTTTCTTATCTAATGAATGAGCGATTCCCAAGTAATCGTATTTGGCAATTCCAGCAAAATACTCTGAGTGCATTAAAGCCACCTCAGCCCAATCGTCGACTTGGGTTAAACCTGCTGGATTCCAATAAGCAGCCGTTACATCGTTTACATTTGCCACATTGGCATTACCCATGGCATAAGCGCGTGCACCTACTCCAATCTGTAAAAATTCATTCGAATATTTCGGGGCAACAGTACTTTCTTGCGCCGATGCGTTCATAAAAAATGAACTGAATAAAACAGTAAGGGCGGTTAACTTCAATGTATTTTTCATAGTCTAATAACTGCGAAAGGCTTTAAAAATTGTTCTAATCTACAGCAAAAAAAACTTCCTGCATAATATAAAACGATTTTTAGCATTAATAGTTAGTTCAACAACAATTATCTTCCTATTTTCGGGCTAAAAAGAATGTTTACACTTCCCAATATAACAACAGGTCTAAACCTCTTATCTGGATGTGCCTCAATTATTTTCGCCTTAGGTGGCAGATTAGAGCTTGCTGTTCTCTTCATCTTTTTAGCTGCGATTTTTGATTTTTTAGACGGGATGTTGGCCAGGGCCTTAAAACTTTCTGGCGAGCTAGGAAAACAATTGGATTCTTTGGCCGATATGGTGAGTTTTGGATTTGCTCCCGGCATTATCGTATTCGTCCTTTTCATACTTGGCGGAGCTATGGATATTTTCGTACAACAAGGTGGTAGCATGCAAAACTTTTGGATGAATGGTACTTTCGGGTACAACATCTCTTACTGGATACAAAGTTACTTCAACGACTTGTTGGGTAATCAGTCTGCTTTATATCCTCCTCACTTCAAAGGCTGGTACTTGTTTTTACCTTTCGTAGGTTTCATCATTCCTTTCTTTTCACTTTTCAGACTTGCCAAATTCAATTTAGACACCAGACAAACTACTTCATTTATAGGACTTCCAACACCGGCAAACACCATATTCTTTGCTTCTTTTGCCCTCATGCTATGGGATGGCTTTGGAACGGATGATTGGAGAGCAACTTTATCTACAGTACTCATACAAGATCAAGTCTTGATGACCCTAACAGTTGTTTTTAGTGTCTTACTTGTTTCTGAACTTCCTTTATTTTCATTAAAGTTCAAAAGCTTGAAATTCAAGGAAAACGGGCTTAGATACATCTTTTTATTAATAAGTTTAATATTAATTGCACTTTTATTAGTGTGGGCTCTACCAATTATTATACTTTTGTACCTGATTTTATCGATTATTGATAATTATTTGATTAAAAATAGAAAGCATGAAATTCAAAGCTGAGATTGATGTGATGCCATTAGAGGCTCTTTTAGACCCACAAGGGAAAGCTGTTAGTAACAGTATGAAAAATATTGGTTTACCGGAAATTGATGGTGTTAGAATAGGTAGACACGTAAGATTATTCGTAGAAGCATCTAACGAAACAGAAGCATCTGAGAAGGTAGAACAAGCTTGTAAAAAGTTGTTGGCTAACCAAATCATGGAGAGCTACACATTCCACATTGAAGAAGCTTAATTCGCTCAACATATTTATTAAGAAAGACTGTCTGTTTAGACGGTCTTTTTTTTTGAGGATAATTTAGGGACACAAAAAAGGGAGTAAAAACATTTACTCCCTCTTATCAATATCTTATGGAATATTACTCCATTTCATTTTCGATAGCCACGTGCAATTTAAATCCACGTAATTCATTTCCTTGAGCAACAATGTTTCCCTCTCCATCAATCAAGAAAGAGTATGGGATACTTCGAATTCCAAATTTCTTAGCTACCTCACTGCCTTCATCAAAACCGTGGTATTTCCATTTCAAACCGTCGTCTTTAATGGCTTTTTTCCATGCTTCTTTGTCTTTATCTAAAGAAACACTAAATACTTCAAAGTGCTTACCGTTTTTGAATTTTGCCTTCTTGTATTTTTGATAAGCTTCAACCACGTTGGGGTTTTCCTTTCTACATGGTCCGCACCAAGAGGCCCAAAAATCAAGAAGGACGTATTTTCCTTTGAGATCATTCAAAGAAATTTCTTTCCCTTTTTGATTTTTCAATACAACGCTGTAAGCTTTCTCATTGTTCTTGGGCATACTCGCCGTGAACAGAAAACTAACAAGGAGTATACTTAGTAATTTCATGTTTTACATTCTTCTGATATCGGCACCAAGGTTATTCAAACGTAAGTCTATGTCTTGGTAACCTCTATCGATTTGTTCAATATTATGGATAACACTTTTACCTTCTGCAGAAAGCGCTGCAATCAATAATGAAACTCCAGCTCTAATATCAGGCGAAGTCATTTGAATACCTTTTAACGAGTGTTTTCTATCCAAACCAATTACTGTAGCTCTGTGTGGATCACACAAAATAATTTGCGCACCCATGTCGATTAATTTATCCACAAAGAACAACCTAGATTCGAACATTTTTTGGTGAATCAAAACTGAACCCATGGCTTGTGTAGCTGTAACCAGAACTATACTCAATAAATCAGGCGTAAACCCAGGCCAAGGTGCATCTGCTATGGTTAAGATAGACCCATCAATAAAGGTATCTACTTGGTAAGATTCCTGACTTGGAATAAACAAATCATCTCCTCTTAATTCCATATCTATACCCAAACGTTGGAAAGTTTGAGGAATGATTCCTAAATTTTCGTAGCTCACATCCTTGATGGTAATCTCAGATTGTGTCATGGCTGCCAACCCAATGAAAGAACCAATTTCTATCATATCAGGAAGAACTCTGTGGAAACATCCACCCAATTCGCTCACCCCTTCTATGGTCAACATATTACTACTAATCCCTGAGATTTTAGCTCCCATTTTATTCAACATCTTACAAAGTTGTTGCAAGTAAGGCTCACAAGCGGCATTGTAAATTGTTGTTTTACCTTCGGCTAAAACAGCGGCCATTAATACGTTGGCCGTACCTGTAACTGAAGCTTCATCTAAATGGATGTAGGTACCCTTTAATTTTTCAGCCGTTACAGAATAAAAGTAAGCTTGCTGATCGAAATTAAATTTCGCACCTAGTTTGGCAAAACCTTCAAAGTGTGTATCTAAACGTCTACGTCCAATTTTATCCCCACCCGGTTTAGGCATAAAACCTTTACCATATCGGGCCAATAAAGGACCAACAATCATGATAGATCCTCTCAAAGACGAGGCTCTATTTTTAAAATCTTCTGTTTGTAAGTAGTCTAAATCTATATCCTTGGCTTGAAAAATAAAGGTCCCCCTTTCCACCTTCTCAATTTTTACCCCCATTGCTTGGAGTAGGTTGATGAGTTTGTTTACATCTATGATGTCGGGCAAATTGGAAATGGTAACTTTTTCAGGTGTCATTAAAACCGCACACAAAACTTGTAATGCTTCATTTTTTGCTCCTTGTGGAACCAGTTCACCTTGAAGTCTTTTACCTCCGTTAATTTCAAATGATGCCATGAATATTTATTTTTTTCTTTTTTTCGGTTTAACTACTTTCTTGCGTTTGTTGGGTTGTATACCGTATTGCTTTAATACTTGGTTGGTCGCAGTAAATACATTGAGATCATCTATTTTCAATTTCCCTTTCGACAATTCTGACAAGTGATCTGCAATTACTTTATCCTCCACGTTTCCTGTATGGAAAACGAGGTAGTGACGTTTCATCAAGTTCGCAATGGTATATTTCAAGAACTCCTTTTCTTCCCCGTCTTCTAATTTAACCGCTTCTTCTATCATTTTTTGAACATAGTTTCCAAAATGACCGAATCTGATTTTATTTTTCGGGTACTTCATTCTCGCTGGCTTCTCAGCCAATGATTCTGGAGTTGGTTTTTCATAAGGAGAATCACAATCCATTTTAAAATCGGACATGATAAAAAGGTGCGTCCACAATTTATGCTTGTAGTCGTCTACATCTCTTAAGTGAGGATTAAGTTGACCCATCACCTCTATGATTGCCTTTGCGGCTTTATTTCTTTCCTCTCTATTCTCGATTTTTACGGCATAGTTAATCATGCGTTGCACGTTACGGCCGTATTCGGGAATCTGCATTTTTCTTCGTTGAGTATTGTACTCAAGACTGTTGTATCCCATACTTTCAAATGTAATAAGTTAAAATGGTTTAGGCGACTGTAAGGTAGGTAAAATTATTGTTAAGTATCAACAATGCAGGGAGGGAAGCGCAGAGTTGTTGACACCAAAAAGTGCGTGGAGTGATCTCCACAAAACAAAAAAAATGGTTAGAAAAATTTTCTAACCAAACATTAAGATACCACCGATAATTGCTAAAGCAATAATTGTGTAAATTGTACCTACTGCTGCTGTTGATTGATCAAAAAAGTTATCAGACATTCTATTTAATTTTGATACAAAAATAATTATTCTAGCCTACTAATGCCAAATGATTTAGAAGTTTTCTTAACCCTGGCCTTTATTTCGGCAAACTAAAAGTCGTGAGTTGCTTTAAATCAATTACATATAAATCCATACTCGACTTTTCATCTTGCAAACGAATGCTACTACAAAAAGCCACTCCGTACTCTGGATAGTATTGAAAATGCGTATCACTGGTAACAGAGTTCACTTCAGGACCTAAGTTTACAGGATCGCTCCATTTATCATCTCCTAAATATTTAGACACATAAATATCGTAATCTCCGTACCCCTCTAAACCATTCGACGAAAAGAACAAATACTTCCCATCAGGAGTTAAGAAAGGAGTAGTTTCGTTTTCTCTAGTATTAATGTTATCTGGTAAAGCAACAGCACGTGTCCACTTTCCTTCTTCTTTTCTAGAAATGTATAAATCCGATCTTTTCTCCATACCATTTCTATCTGAAACGAAAATCATCGTATTTCCAAATTTATCTAGGGTTGCAGAACCTTCAAAGAAAGAGGTATTGATGTTAGCATCGTCTATAATTACGGGTTGCATCCACGCACCGCTTTCGTCCTTTCGAGAGATAGCAATATCAGACCCCTTGGTTGTAAAACTTCTCCCTACCTCAACTGTACTCGTGTTTAAAGTAATGTAAGCTGCTCCTCCATTTCTATTGAAGGCATTAATCGCATCAAAACCTATGCTGTTTAATTGGGCCAAATCATTACTTACACTATCAAATGCTGTTGCGTTTTTATCCCAAGCCACGCTGTAAATATCTTCGTAAAACCTTTGATCATCCGGGTTTACTCCCCCACCCTTTGTATTTACTCTTCTTGAAACAAAATAAAGCGTCTTTCCATCTTTGGACAAGACCGCACCGTAATCGTCAAAACCAGAATTAATGTCTTCGGGTAAAATGTGTTTAATGGCATCGTTTCCAGCAGCTGTTAAACCAGCTTCCTTCGCTCGGGTACATTCGGCCATCCTTTCTTCTATCCTCAAAACACTTACGGCGTAAGAACTCATTTCATCCTTACATTTCTTGTAATATTCAAGGGCCATATCCAACTCATTCATGCGGTGGTAAGCATTCGCTATAATGTAAAACACTTCATCATCTACCTTTGGATCTATTCCCAATGCATCTTTCGCGTAACTCAAGGCATATCCATAGTTTTTGAATTCATTGTGACACTTACTCACCCAAAAAGCTGCCGCTGCATTTGCAGGATCTTTCAATAAGGCTTGACGAAACTTAACGATAGCTGTTCTTGTGTACCCTTCTGCAAAATCTTTTTTACCGTCTTCTACCATAAGTAAAGAAGCCGTTTTTTCTCTTAAAGAGATCTTTGTTGTATCTGCAGGAGCTGCGAACAAATAAGAAGCACTTATAAAAAGTGCACATAGTAGCATGGTAATATTTTTCATTCGTCTTTTCTTTTTTCAGTTACTTTCACTGAATATTTGTTGTTATTCAGATCGACAATATCATGCATAGAAAGCGTAGCACTTACTATGGCGAGTATAGGAGCAATGGAGGCCAGAAACCATAAAACCATATTTAAGGCTATGATTCCAAATTGTTTCAAAGGAGCTTTTCCAAAGTTCGAAAAATCAAACATCACCCCTAAATCAACTGGCACTAATATAAAAATAGAATATATACTTCCAATGGCTACAGCCAAACCTCTGTGATTTCTCACAAAGAAAATACTCTGATCTATGTCCAACCTTCTGCGTTCATTTACGTAGTCGATAAAACTAAAACCATAGTAAAAGAACCCTATAACAAAGGTAAGGTAGAAAATTGGAGAAGCCTTAGGATCGTCCCAACCTATGAATGAAAAAATTAAAATAATCAGGAAGAAAAAATATTCCCACATCACATTTCTGAAGGCTATTTGTATCCCACGTTGTACATCGTGTAGGGTTTGATTGAAGTCAAAAGGATATTTTTTACCCGTTAAAATGGTCTCCACTTTCTGAGAAATCAATGAAATCATGGGCGACAGTAATACCACTACAATGTACTTGGCGAATTTCATTAAGATGAGTCCGACCGTTATAGAAAGCAGTAACTTGAGCACAAACCAAATGGTATCGTTCATGGTTTCACATTCCAAACACCCCAATTGTTCGCTCCAGGTAGACTGCCAAGTTAGGGCTTGATTACCGACAAAATAAATTCCCAGCATCAATAAAGCAGGAATGGGGAAATACCAATACAATTTGTGAGCAATAATAAATCGTACTGCCTTGTAATAATTCTTTATCCCTAAAGCGAAATGTTTAAAAAACTCCATACGTTAAACCCAGAGCTATAAATATAATATTAAAGCCCCTTAATCAAAATGCTATGTGAGATTGATTTCTTATCTTTGCGCTTTCTTTTTAAAACGCCTCTTAGATATTCTAAGGAAGCTAAAAGGTTTGAAAAGAAAGCAATACATAATTGAATCTTAAAAAAAACAGAGATGGATTTAAATGCGCTTACAGCAATTTCACCAATAGATGGTAGATACAGAAGAAAAGTTAATGAATTAGCCCCTTATTTTTCGGAGTTTGGTTTAATCAAATACAGGGTATTGGTTGAAATCGAATATTTGATTGATTTGGTAAATTCTGGAATTGCTCCCTTAGCCGATTTTCCAAAAGACAAGTTTGAAGCCTTAAGAGATGTTTACAGAAACTTCTCGGAAGACAACGCTTTAGAGATTAAAGAAACAGAGAAAACTACCAACCACGATGTTAAGGCGGTTGAGTACTTTGTGAAAGCGAGAATGACAGACTTAGGTTTAGAAAAATACTTAGAGTTTGTTCACTTTGGTTTAACGTCTCAAGATATCAACAACACTTCTATTCCTTTATCTTTAAAAGAAGCTGTAAATGATGTTTACAAGCCAGAATTAGAAGCAATTTTAGCGAAATTGGATACTTTGAG
This sequence comes from Lishizhenia tianjinensis, assembly GCF_900116425.1. Lineage (GTDB taxonomy): Bacteria > Bacteroidota > Bacteroidia > Flavobacteriales_D > Crocinitomicaceae > Lishizhenia > Lishizhenia tianjinensis. Next base: position 134,352 of record NZ_FPAS01000006.1, read on the forward strand.
CGAAGAGTGGAAAGATATTTCTATGTTGGCTAAAACGCACGGTCAGCCAGCTTCTCCAACGCGTTTAGGAAAAGAAATTAAGGTTTTCTCTGAGCGTATTAAGGTTCAATTAGCACAATTAAACGCTGTTGATTTTTCTGCAAAATTCGGTGGTGCAACAGGAAACTTAAATGCACACCACGTTGCCTTCCCTACAGGAAACTGGGTAGAATTTGCCAATAACTTTGTAAACAATACTTTGGGATTGTCTAGATCTCAAACAACAACTCAAATTGAGCACTACGATAACTTAGCTGCTTTATTTGATGCTATGAAGCGTATCAACACTATTCTTGTTGACTTGAACAGAGATATGTGGACGTACATTTCTATGGAATACTTCAAGCAAAAATTAAAAGAAGGAGAGATTGGTTCCTCTGCTATGCCACACAAAGTAAATCCTATAGACTTCGAAAACTCTGAAGGAAACTTAGGTATGGCCAATGCTATTTTCGAACACCTTTCTGCAAAACTTCCAATTTCTAGATTACAACGTGACCTTACAGATTCAACTGTATTGAGAAATGTTGGGGTTCCTATCGGACACACATTAATTGGATTTAAATCTACTATGGTAGGATTAGAGAAATTATTGTTAAACCCAGCTGCGTTGGCAGAAGATTTAGAAAACAACTGGGCAGTTGTTGCTGAAGCAATTCAAACAGTCTTAAGAAGAGAAGGTTACGAAAAGCCATACGAAGCATTAAAAGGTTTAACGCGTAAGAATGAGGCTGTAACGAAAGAAACGGTACACAATTTCATTGAAACTTTAAACGTTAGTGACCTTATAAAAGCTGAATTAAAAGAAATTACACCAAGCAATTATACAGGTATACAATTAGTGTAAATAATTGCTGGTTTTTTGTATTTTAAAACCATGAAATTATTTATCTCCCTTATCGTTGTATGTATTTCGACTTTTGGAATCTGTCAAGATTTTGAAATTGGCCAAGCTGTAAAAAACATCGGAGCTATTAAAGAAGTTCAAATTCTTGGTCCGAACGAATACATAGCCACTTCGATTAAACAACGCATAGGGAGAAACAAGATAGTACTTGAACATTTTGTTAACCACAAAAAGGTAAAAGAGATAGAAACTCCTTACCGGGTTAATAAAAGTTTAGGAAAATTTGAAGATTTCATCTTGGTCGATGGTAAGGGCTTTGCCTTTATCAGCGACCAAGTTGGAAAAGCCCGCAACCTTTACATCGAAGACCTAGATTTAGAAGACGGAGAATTTGGCAAAGCTGAATTCATTATGGAAGATCCCCTTCCCCGTAACAGACAACTTCCTTCTGCTTTTCAATTCAAAGTTTCAAACAACAAAAAATTTATAGGAATTATGGTTGATGTTTCTCTAAAAGGAGACTCCATCAACACCTATCAATTTGTGGTTTTAAACAATAAAAAAGAAATAATTAATAGAGGAAGATTCAACCTACGCTCTCCTAAAGCAAGAAATGTAGATTTCAATTTCTGGGTAACCAAAAGTGGTAAGATAGTGGTTTACCATAAAGAAGGTGTACAAGAAAGTACGGGTATTTTTAAAAACAAATTTGTTCTGGTAAGGAGTCATCTCTACAAAGTTGATGGCAAGGAAGTGTATCATCAAGTATTGAACAACGCTAAGGATGAAATTGCTTTTGAAATTGAAGTGGAAGAGGGAAATGATGCCTCTTTATATGTCCATGGGTTTTATCAAAAACAGAGTCACGATCAATACAACACAGACATCAATGGAGCTGTATTTAAGAAATACTCACCCCAATTAGTTTTAGAAATAGAAACCTACAAAGAATTCCCTACAGATATATTACTGATAGGCTTAACTGAAGAAGAGGTGAGCAAACAACGAGAAAATCTTTCTATGTCTGATTATTTGCTAAGAAATTCATTTATAGACACTCTTCATAATTGTATTATTGGCGTAGCCGAGCAGTACTACAAACTTGAAGAAAGCTATCCAGACTCGCGGGGATATTTAAGAACGGAAACGCGTTACTATTTCAATGATATATTGAGCTATAGATTTAATTTGGATGGCAGTTTTGAATGGATGAACAAAGCGCCTAAAATTCAGGTTACAGCAAATGATAAAGGGTATTACTCCAGTTTCTTTTCTTACATGAATGAAGACCAAGATTTAGTGGTAATTTTCAACGATGACTCTGCCAATTATTTAGAAAATGGCGATTATGTTGATCCTTCTAAACAGAAAATTAGTACTCAGCGAAAATCTGCTTATACTACAACAAAATTGACCATAGATAATAGAACGGGTGATAAGGAATTTGAAAAGTTTATCGTAAAGTTTGAAAGAAAGGCACTACTTGTTCCTCGCTTGGGTTATGTTAATGGTGATGGAAGTATACGTGTAGTTCTAATTGAAGGTCAACACACCTACAAATTTGTTTCAGTCTTGAATTAAACCTGCTTTCATTTTACCTTTTTCTTCTTCTGTACATTTAGAAGTTTCATTTTTTTCTTGGCCCGATAAAACACGGTCAATTTTTTCCGAACAGGACGTATAATCTCTGCAACATTTGCACATTAAAAGGTGAAAGCGAATTCTTGTTTTTCTCAAAAAACCAACGCCTTTTGCCAATTGCTCCTCGTGCAATATTTGTATTTCTTCACAATGCTTACTCATCTTCTAAAACCATTTTGTTCCCAAACATTCTCTCAAGGTTGTTTTTGCCCTATGAACGATTACCCAAAGGTTGGACGCTGTAATGTCAAACTCCTTACTTATCTCCTCCCCTTTTTTGTTCTCAAAGTACTTTGCCCGCATAATTCCTTGCCATTGCTCTGGTAATTTGGCCATACAATCTTCCAACAGCATTTGCTCTTCGTCAAAAATCAGAGCTGATTCGCCATCATTTTCGTGCTTTTCTCCGGTTTCCAATAACCAATCTTGCGATCCATCTTCATCAGATCCATAATGTGAAATCGGTTTAGTTTTCCTAGATTGTTGTTGCCTCCAGTGGTCAATAATTTTTCGATTCAATATACTCACCAACCATGTTTTAGGCGAGCTTTTTCCTTGGAAGGTATGGAGGTTTTTAAGGGCAGACACATAAGTATCTTGTAAAAAATCTAAGGCCAAATCTCTGTCTTTTATTTTTGACAATGCAAAGTTCAGCAAGTAGTCACTATATGCATCTACCCACTCTTCTAAAATTGCGGCATTGGATTTTTCCATAAAACGAAGATAGTAGAAAAATCTTTGCGTAGAGAACCCCCTTGGTCATTATGATTACAAGTTCTAAAATGGTCTAGATCTGTTTCTTTTTTGGAATTGTTTAACAATAATTCTAGACAAGCAACGTAATCTTCTTTAAATTTGTGGCATGACAAGATTTGTACTCCTTATTAGCCTTTTTGTTTTGGTAGGAAATACCTATGCTCAAAGAAATGTGAAAGATAAAGCCATAGGTACACCTTACATTGGATTGCAGTATACTGCATCCCTACCTCAAGCCGATTTGGCTAAGCGATTCGGATTTTTCAATCAAATCGGGAGTTTTGCAGGATATAAAACAGCCAAAAACTGGATTTATGGTGTAGATGGAAACTTCTTTTTTGGCGGTGATATCAAAGACAAATCACTACTCTCTAACTTTGTAGATCCTAATGGAAATATAACAGAGGCAGAAGCAGGAAATGCGGGTACTGTTTTGTTATTCATGAGAGGTTTCAATGCCAATGTGAGTGTTGGTAAAATCTTCCCTGTTCTATCTCCCAACCCCAACTCGGGAATTATGGTACAATTCGGTGCGGGTTACTTACTTCATAAATATAGAATAGAGACGAACGATGATTTCATACCGCAATTTGAAAATGACTATAGAAAAGGTTATGACCGTTTAACCATAGGCGTGAATACTTCTCAATTCGTAGGATACAGTTTTATGGCCAATACGGGAGTTTACAATTTCTACGCAGGGTTCTATTTCCAACAAGGTTTTACTAGAAACCAGAGAGATTTGAACTGGGACCAACCAGATGTACCTGTTTCTAAAGACCTCCGTTTTGATCATCAAATAGGTATAAGAGCAGGTTGGTTAATACCCGTATACAAAAGACAACCTAAAGATTTTTACCTAAACTAGATGCTCTTTTATTCCATAGGTATTCGCACATATGCACTTTTGGTAGCCGTGGCGTCCATATTTAACCCTAAGGCGAAATTATGGTTAAATGGACGTAAGAATTGGCGGGATAAATTACCAAAAACAGACAAAGATGTGGTTTGGTTTCATGCTGCTTCATTGGGAGAGTTTGAACAAGGTAGACCTATCATAGAAGACTATAAAAAGGAACACCCAGAAGCTTTTATCTTGTTGACATTTTTTAGTCCGAGCGGCTATGAAATACGCAAGAATTACGAGGGTGCAGACTACATTTGCTACCTTCCTCTCGATACTAAAAAGAATGCAAAAGACTTCCTTGCTCACTTTCAACCCAAGACTGTATTTTTCATAAAATATGAATTTTGGTTACGCTATATATTTGAAGCAAAAAAACAGGGAAGTAAACTCTATGTTATTTCAGCGCTATTTAGAGAAAACCAACGTTTTTTCAAGTGGTATGGAAACAATTTCAGAAAAGCCTTAAATCAATTTGATCAGTTCTTTGTACAAAATCAAAAGAGTGCAACATTGCTGGAAAGTATAGGGATAACAAAATATAAGATCACAGGTGATACCCGTTACGATCGCGTTATGGAAAATGCACGTAAGGTAAAATCCATATCCAAAATAGAAAATTGGTTACAAGGAGAAAAGGCATTGATTATTGGTAGTTCATGGAAGGCGGATGAAGAAATCTTAGCTCCATTTATCAATGAAAACTACGGGGGAAAAGTTATACTAGCTTCTCATGAAGTGGGAGAAGAAAGAACCCATGAAATTTTAAAAACATTTTCATTAAAGTCTCAACGATATACTGAACTTGGTGAGGAAATAAATACCGATACACAGCTATTGGTTATTGACTGTATAGGAATTCTGGCCAACGTTTATCAATATGGAAAAATGGCCTATGTGGGAGGTGGTTTCGGCACAGGACTCCACAATATTCTTGAACCAAGTGCTTTTGGGTTACCTGTAGTATTTGGCCCTATACATAAGAAATTTCCAGAAGCGCAAATACATATAGACCAAGGCATTGCTTTTTCAGTTTCAACAACTGAAGAACTTCAACGTAGTTTTGAGAACATCTCAGAAAATTTAGAGGTATTAAAAAGCTCCTGCCTTTCCTTTATGAAAGAAAGCACAGGAGCCCGAGAAATTATCAAAGGATTTGTTGCCTAATCATCTCTTCTTCCCAATAAAAGAGAAACGTAGTATAGAACAGTAACCACCGCGCCAATTGCTGCTACTACATAGGTCATAGCAGCCCATTTTAATGCATCCTTAGATCTTTCATACTCCGTTTGAGTAGAAATACCGGTTGATTTCAACCAAACCAAGGCTCTTTTCGATGCATCAAATTCTACCGGCAAGGTTACCAAAGCGAAGAGTGCAAAAATTCCATAGGTTATAATGAGTACCCATAAAATTAAATCTAAGGGAAAAGATTGAAACAAGACGGCACCTCCAAAGATGGATGCGAGCATGATAATGTTTAAAATCTTACCGCTTGCATTTTGTAAGGGCACTAATCTCGACCTCAATTCTAAGGGTTTATAAGCTTGCGCGTGCTGAAGAACATGGCCACATTCGTGAGCCGCGACGGCAGCAGCTGCTGCATTTGCACCATAGTACACATCTTTGGAAAGATTGACTGTTTTATTGAGCGGGTTGTAGTGATCACTTAATTGTCCAGGTACACATACAATGTCCACATCATAGATATTATTGTCTTGCAACATCGCCTCGGCAATTTGCTTACCTGTCATACCATGTTGCGAAGGAATTTTGGAATAACGCTGAAATTTAGCTCGGAGCACATTACTTACGACTGCACCGATAATCATAAATACAAAGCCAATCAGCATGGCCGGACCTATAGATACTCCCATTGTTTTTTTATTTAAAAATAGTGAATTGTTTGGTGAATTAGTCGGGTGAGGTAAAGGATTCTTAATGGTTTTTGGGGTGAAATTCTTAAGAAATGTTAAGGGGGAGGTGGAGGTGACTTTATGGGGGAAGTTGAGTAATAATATTATTGATTAGTCGCATGTTTGCCAAGTCTTAAAACTACCTAATAATACTGGGAATAACGACGAAAATCCTTTCCTATTCAACAGTAAATACACCCTAAAAATGATGAAATTCATAGAAATTAAGACAAATCAATTCTTTAAAGATCATTCGATTTCACTACACTACCTATAAACACTATACTTCCAGCCTCTGGCAAACATGCGACTAATCAAAGTATATCTCATCATTATTTTACTTTTAGATATTATAATCTTGATACATGCAAACGTTGAATTTTCTTAATAGTCCGCTGATTACGCACAATTTTAGCAACGAAGAAAAAGAGCATATTTCCACTTATTTCACATTTGAAAAACATCCTAAAAAAGCCACCTTACTTCATGGAGGGAAAATCTGTAAGAACCTCTATTTTGTAAATAAAGGATGTCTACATTTGTACTTTATCGATCAGAATGGAACCCAGCGTACAACCCAGTTTGCTTTGGAAAATTGGTGGTTGACCGATTTCTTAAATTTTCCATTACAGACCACAACAGAATTCTATATAGATACGGTTGAACGATCAGAAGTACTTCGCATTACAACGGATCAGTACAATCAATTACTTTCTGACCATCCACATTTAGAACCGTACTTCAGAAAAACTTTTGAAATTGGATATGGTGCAGCACTACAAAGAATTAAATACATGCAGTCTTACACCAAAGAAGAAATGTACCTTTACTTTGCAGAGGCTTTTCCTCATTTTGTGAATAGGGTTCCTCAATATTTATTAGCCAGTTTTTTAGGGTTAACCCCTGAGTATCTCAGCGAATTGAAAAAGAAAAACATTTCTTAAACTGGCTTAAGATTTAAGGTAATTGTACTCCCTAAATTTGTGAGAAAAAGATTATGAAGACAATACTTATCACCTTAGGGGTAGCAATTTTATTCGGTTCTTGTAAACAAGAAAATACTCCATCTAGTATAGAAACCCAAAGTAAAGTTCTAACGGATGGACTTATAAATACCGAACTACCAACCATAGGATTATTAATCTTTGAGGGAGTTTTGCAAAGCGAGGTTGTAGCTACCTCTGATGTATTTTCAAAGACAAATTTTTCAGGTTCAAAATTATTTAATGTTGTTACCATTTCAGAAACACTTTCACCCATAAAAACTGAAGAAGGTTTACACTTTGTCCCTGACTTCAACTATGATAATTGTCCTGAATTAGATGTATTATTTGTACCTAGTGGTTATGACATGTACGGTCAAGTTAACAACAAAGAAACCATAACATTTATTCAGAGGAAAAACAAAGAGGTTGACCATGTGGTTAGCAATTGTGCAGGTGCACAACTCATAGGAAAATCTGGTATTGCAGACGGACATAAAATCGTTACTTGGATAGGTGGTGGCAAGGATTTGCAAAATGATTACCCCAATCTATTGGTTCAAAATGACAGCCTAGTAAGCTTTGTGGAGGATGGAAGGTTTAGTTCTTCTAATGGTAATTTAGCCAGTTATATTTCTGCATTGAATTTATTAGAGAAAATGACTGACAGTGCACATGTTGAATTTGTTAAAAGTTACTTGTATTTGGATAGGTTGCAGGATTGGGAGAATTGATTGAAAAGCAGAAAAAATTTGTTGATTAGACGCATGTTTGCCAAGTCCTGAACGCCTTACCAATGCTGACTTTTATCTACCTCTAAGAGTTGATTGATACATGAATCTCAGCTTTATATTACAAAATATCGACTTAAGATCAGACTTCTTCTACGTACAAAACCTTTCAAACATCAGTATTCACAGGATGATTAGGCATTGGCAAACATGCGACTAATCAATATTTAATAGCATTAAAACAACATCCAAACAGCGATAGAAATGGCAGCGCCGCACACCGAGACTTTAGTATATATAAGCAAAAAAGACACGACCATAAGGAAGTGCCTTTCTTGCTTTAAATATTACTTAAGTCTTGGCGTGGGGACTACAATGGATAGCGCGCCCGTTTGCCCAATTAATCTCTGTTTAAAATTCTTAATAAAGACATGAAAAGGTTGATGAACAAAATGTACAGCTGCAACCCTCCAATCAAGGCCAGTTTTCTTTTATCTACTGCTCCTATGGAGGTATCTTCTGCAATGGCCTTAAAGTTTTGCATGTAATAAGCTGTTAAACCTGTAAAAACAAAAACTCCAACAATAGAAATAATCCAATCCATAGTTTCACTTCCCATCCAAAAGTTAACTATACTCGCTATAAATATTCCTATGAAAGCCATGTATAACAAACTTCCCATTTTTGTTAGGTCAGTTTTCGTAGTATAACCTAATACTGCCATTGCTGCAAAAGCTCCTGCACTAATAAAGAATGTACTTGCTATTTGCCCTATTGAATACAGTAAGAAAATAGTAGATAAACTCATTCCTATCAGCACTGCATAGGCTATAAAAGACACCAACAATACAGGCATAGACAATCTATTGTACGCCATTTGAACCAACAAGGCTAACCCTACTGGAGCAAAAACAACAATGTAGAAGAATGTGCTAATAGCACCTGTTTCTTGGTTAAGAAACCATTCAAAAACATTTCCAGATGCTGCCATCCAATAAGAAATTGCTCCGGAAAGAACCAAAGCTAGTACCATGTAAGAATAAACGCTTCTAAAGAACTCTTTAGATTGCGCTTTACTTAAGGATTGATTTGACTCGGTGAAGTCAAGTATTTCGTTACTCATAATTTGTGATTAATGTAATTTAGCTTGCACCAAATTAATAAATTCTTTTCTAGTTGAATCGTTGCTTAAAAAAAGTCCGGTAAAAGCAGAAGATGTAGTAGAAGAATTTTGTTTTTGCACTCCACGCATCTGCATACACATGTGGTTACATTCTAATACCACGGCAACACCTTTCGGGTTCAAAGTTTTCTCGATACAATCTCTAATCTCTATGGTCAAACGTTCTTGAACTTGTAATCTTCTTGCAAAGGCATCTACTACACGAGGCAGTTTAGAAAGTCCGACAATTTTACCATCAGGAATGTACGCGATATGCGCTTTTCCAAAGAAAGGTAACATGTGGTGCTCACACATAGAATATACTTCTATATCCTTAACGATAACCATTTCAGAATACTCTTCATTGAAAAGTGCTCCTTTAAGGATTTCTTCTGGATCTTCGTCGTACCCCTTGGTTAAATATTGTAATGCTTTTGCTACGCGTTCTGGTGTTTTAAGGAGTCCTTCCCTGTTTGGATCTTCTCCAATTTCACCCAATACCTCTTTGTATACTGCGCTTAATTTTTCGGTTACTTTATCGTCGTATATGAGTTTTTCTTGCACTTTCGAGTATTAAAATGTTAGTTGTTTGATGAACAAACTTAGAATTAAAATGGTTCGTTACCACCAAAATATTCTACAAAGTTATTTTCTGTCTCCACCAACTTAATTTTAGCTAACTCACCGCCAGCCCTTTGGATAGAATCTTTGATTTGCTCCCAAATTTCTATCACCAAGTTTTCTGTAGAAGCTAATTTCCCTTTCATGAAAGGAACATCCAGGTTCAAATTTCTATGATCGAGTTGTTCTACCACTTCTTCCTTTACAATTTTACTCAAATCTTTAAGATCAATTACGAATCCTGTATCTGGGTTTGGTTTTCCTTTTACGGTAACGTAAATCACAAAATTGTGTCCGTGCCAATTTTTGTTGGAACACTTTCCAAAAACGGCTTCATTTTTTTCGTCGCTCCACTCTTCTCTCCACAATTTGTGTGCGGCGTTAAAATGCTCTCTACGTGTAATGTATACTGTTTTCAAAGCTCTTTATTTAAAGAAAATGCAAAGATAGGGTTAATGTGGGAGATTTTGGGGGTTGGGGGGAGGGAGATTTTGGTAGAAAGAGCTATAAAATTGTTGATTAGTCGCATGTTTGCCATGAAACTTTATTTGAACTCAATTTATTTTTTTCGTAACTTCTTGACAACCTAATCTAAAATGTCATGAATATCAACCAATTCATTCGCCTTTATGGCTCCGAAAAAAAGTGCATTTCATTTATCAAAACTCACCGAGAAGCTTGCGGAATTAGCTGTCCAAAATGTAATTCGAACGTCACTAATTGGAAAGAAAAACACCTCTACTGGCGTTGTAAATGTGGTAAGAAAATCAGCTTGAAAAGTGGGACCTTACTGGAATCTACAAAATTAAAATACGCAGTTTGGTTCAAGGCAATTTTCTTAATGACCCACGTTAAAAAATCTTACTCTACGCTAGAACTAGCAAGACTCCTAGGAATTAAACGATATAGAACTGTATGGTATTTATGTATGAAGATTAGAACAGCTATGGGACAAGAATTACTCGCTAGAGAGTACTTTCAGTTTCTATATATTCTTTCCAAGGAAAATAAGTCTGAATACAACATCAACTCTTTGCGGCATAATTCAATCAGCGCCATCTTAAAAAAAGCAGAAAAAGGTCGAGATGAAATAAATTTAATTGCACCTCAAATTTTACATGAGAGAGTACATGCTAGAGAAGTGCAATTAGCACGAAAAAAGTACAGATGTTTGAAAATTTTAGGCGCTCATGAAAAAATAGAACTCAAACCTGCCTACACACCTACAAAACCAGGTATTCAGTTGTGGATGAAAAAGCTATTACGTAACTCCAATAAACTGCTCAATGGAATCCATCATGGCGTTAGTTTCCTGCACCTACAGAAGTATATGTTCGAATTTTCGTTTAATTACAACTATCGTTATAAGGACAAATTCAATCCCATTATTCAACAATTATTAACTTAGGATTTGGCAAACATGCGACTAATCAACAATTTTCTATAACCAACCCCAAATTTGTCCCCAAATCACCCAACCCAAACTTTCCCCGCGCTTTTTCCCATTTTAGCTCCTCCCTAACTCCCCTTTTTAATAAATCATTTTTATATTCGTTACATATTAATTGAAACACGAAATACAATGTTTGATAATAACGAGTTTAACAAATTTGCTACCAAGCACATGGGGATTAGCAGCATGCATTTAGGGCACTATGTTGAATCTTCTCTTACACCATATATCATCGAAGAAAGACAAATGAACATGACGCAAATGGACGTGTTCTCTCGTTTAATGATGGATAGAATTATTTTCTTGGGTACGGGTATTAACGACCAAGTTGCCAACATCATTAACGCGCAATTGTTGTTCTTAGAATCTGTAGATCCTAAAAAAGATATCCAAATCTACTTGAACTCTCCTGGAGGTTCTGTTTACGCTGGATTGGGTATTTACGATACGATGCAGTACATCAACCCAGATGTAGCTACAATTTGTACAGGTATGGCAGCTTCTATGGGTGCTGTTCTATTGTGTGCAGGTGCTGAAGGTAAAAGAACGGCTTTGAAACACTCAAGAGTAATGATACACCAACCTTTAGGTGGAGCGCAAGGACAAGCTTCTGATATCGAAATTACAGCAAGAGAAATCTTGAAATTGAAAAAAGAATTGTACGATATTATTGCACACCACTCTAAGCAACCTTTCGAAAAAGTAAGCGATGATTCTGATAGAGATTACTGGATGACTTCTAGCGAAGCAAAAGAATACGGAATGGTTGACGAAGTTTTGGTAAGAAAGTCAAAATAACGTAATTTTGTAAAAATTTATAAGAAAGGTCGTACCTAGGTTATGACCTTTTTTCAATTATAACTATGGCAAAAAAAGATAGTTCTTCTTGTTCCTTCTGTGGACGTCCTCGTGCACAAGTTGGCCTGTTGATCGCAGGAATCTCTGGTCATATCTGTGACCATTGTGTTGGACAAGCACAAACTATAATTAAAGAAGAGGTGGTGGATGATGGATACAACGGTGAAGATGCACCTTTGAATCTTTTGAAGCCGCAAGAAATTAAAGCTGCACTAGACGAGTATGTAATCGGTCAAGATGACGCCAAGAAGACATTGTCTGTTGCAGTTTACAATCACTACAAAAGGTTGAACCAAAGAGTTGAACCGGGTGATATAGAAATCGAAAAATCTAACGTTGTTTTGGTGGGTAGAACAGGTACGGGTAAAACTTTACTTGCAAAAACTATTGCCAAAATGTTAAACGTTCCTTTCTGTATTGCAGATGCGACGGTGTTAACGGAAGCAGGTTACGTAGGAGAAGATGTGGAAAGCATCTTGTCACGACTTTTACAAGCTGCCGATTACAATGCAAGTGCTGCAGAAAGAGGTATCGTATTTATAGATGAGATAGACAAGGTAGCGCGTAAGAGCGACAACCCTTCTATCACACGTGATGTTTCTGGTGAAGGTGTACAACAAGCTCTTCTTAAATTGTTAGAAGGAGCTACGGTTAACGTTCCACCGCAAGGAGGGCGTAAGCACCCAGAGCAGAAAATGATACAAATCGATACGAAAAACATCTTGTTTGTTTGTGGTGGTGCTTTCGACGGAATTGAGAAGTTGATCGCTAGCCGTGTGAACAGACAAACCATAGGTTTTGGGTCTTCTGAAGAAGAAAGAATTGATGGGGAAAGCTTGTTGAAATACATCAACCCTACAGATTTGAAAAGCTTTGGTTTAATACCAGAATTAATCGGTCGTTTCCCTGTGTTAACGCACTTAAACCCATTAGATGGAGCTTCTTTAAGACGTATTTTAACTGAGCCTAAAAATGCCTTGGTAAAACAATACGTGAAGTTGTTCGAATTGGACGGAATCGATTTGAAATTCGACGGAGAAGTATTGGATTACATCGTTGAGAAAGCCATAGAATTTAAGTTGGGAGCACGTGGATTAAGATCCATCTGTGAAGCCATCTTAACCGAAGCGATGTTCGATCTTCCTTCTAAAAACGAAACGGAATTCAAAGTAACCTTGGATTACGCGCAAAAACAATTCGCAAAATCAAAAATGGCCAAGCTCAAAGTAGCCTAAACTTTTTTTAAGAATATCGAAAGGACTGTCTGAAAAGATGGTCCTTTTTTATTAGACGCCTGGACAACTAGATGCCTAGACTGCTAGAAATGACTTTTTGAATTTTGATTTTTAAATTTTGAATTTCATTTGGCAAACACCCGGGTCTTCCGCTAAAGTTTACTTGTACAAATGTGTTTTTACCTCCTTCTTATTTTAGCTTCTTTGGTCGCTAAAAACAAAGCCTAAAAACTACCTTTCTACAGCGCAAAGCTACCACTCCACCCCCTGTTTGATAAAACTCTTTACTCTTGCTCAAACTCTTGCCTCCTCAATTCTCACCCTCTCCCTCAAACTGAATAACTCACACTCAACCTCACACTGACCTACTCCACCAATCCTTCTATCTCATCTTTTGCCACTACTCCAAAGGCAGAGTTTCTCCATTGCTTTTGCATCTTTCCATCCTTCACCAAAACAAATGTTGGATAACTCGAGGTAATTGTTCTGTAAAACGAATATGCCGAAGTCGTATCGACCTCATATTTACCTTCCGCTACTTCCTTATACAATTCCATATCTGAAATTCTATCCGAAAGCACAACCTGTCTTATCGCCAAATCAGGAGTTCTTTCCTTCAACTTTTTCAAAGTAGTCGTGGCTTCAAAACAATACGGACAACCCGGAATAGAAATCATTAACAATCCTTCCTCAAATCCATCTATGGTTGATTCTTCTTGCATCACAACTCCAGCTCCGGCAATATCTCCATCATAAATAGGATATTCCACAAAATGAAACGCGGCCATGGTTGTTGACAAAACAAAACTTAAAACAGGAAGTACAAATCGTTCTTTCCTTTGTTGTCTTCTACGCATATCCACTATATAGTAAATCGGTAAAATCCAAAGTAAAATGTATATCCACCATTTACTCATTGTCCAAGACCACCCCAAATCTATCAGGTACGCCGAAATAGCCTCACTGTAAAACGCCAATACGGCAACAGGAAGCAGAAGTATGTATTTTAAAAATTTCATCAGTCTATGATTTCTATATTGAAGTCAGGAGTAAAAGCCAATTTACCATCTACCTTTTCTTCACTACCTGGTTTTTCCAAGCCTTTGATCTTGGTTGTTTTTCCTTTTTGAATCAAATCCACCACTTGTTTACTGGTCAATTTTTTATTCAAGAATTGGAAAGGCAGTACAAATTTACATCCTGCTTTAAATTCGGAACAACCATAGGCTTTTTTACCTGTGAGTATGCTTCCTTGTTTACATTTCGGACATTTCAATTCGTCTATGCTTACCTTCTTTTTTGGAGCTGCTTTTTTCTTCGGCGCTTTCTTTTGCGCAGCCAATTCTTCGTCCGTTAAAATGGTGATTCCTTGCTCCACTTTTCTAAACATTACCTCATTGGTAATGCCCACAACCATTTCTATCAGCTCCTTTTTAAAGTCTTCTGCAGAATATTCTCCTTTCTCAATTAAACGCAACTTCTTCTCCCAATCTCCGGTTAATTCTGGAGATTTTAGAGTTTCATTGTGTATCGTATTGATCAAATCTATCCCCGTTTGTGTTGCAACTATATTCTTACGCTGACGCGCAATGTATCTTCTTCTAAAGAGCGTTTCTATGATATTGGCACGTGTAGAAGGTCTACCTATACCGTTATCTTTCATCAATTCACGCGCTTCTTCATCGTCTACATTTCTACCTGCAGTTTCCATGGATCGCAGCAGTGTTGCTTCCGTATAATACTTCGGAGCGGTAGTTTGCTTTTGGTCAACTCTGGGTTCATGCGGACCACTTTCTCCCTCTTCAAAAACAGGCATCAAGTTTTCTTCGTCCTTTTTCTTGGCTTTATCACCTGCATAAACTTCTCTCCATCCCGGACTTAAAACCTGTTTACCCGTCGCTTTAAATTCTAATTTTAAAACTTCTCCTAAAACCGTTGTATTACTTACGATACAATCTGGATAGAATACACTGATAAAACGTTTGGCCACCAAATCGTAAATCTTTCCTTCTTCAGGAGAAACACCACTTGGTACTACCCCTGTTGGAATAATAGCATGGTGATCGGTTACCTTTTTGTCGTTAAATACATTCTTCGACTTTGGAATAGGTTTCTCTAATAAAGGCGCCGTAAGTCGGGAGTAATACTGCATCTTTTGCAATATTCCCGGAACTTTTGGGTGTATATCTTCAGAAAGATAAGTGGTGTCTACTCTTGGGTAGGTCACATATTTCTTTTCATAAAGTCCTTGAATATATTTCAAGGTTAAATCTGCAGAATAACCATATTTCTTGTTGGCTTCTACCTGCAGTGCTGTAAGGTCAAACAATTTGGGAGGAGATTCCTTCCCTTCCTTTTGCTCAAAAGTTGTAATCGTAAATTCAGCTTCTTTGATTTTCTCCAAAGCATAATTTGCTTTTTCAACCTTTTGTATTTTCCCCAAAACACTGTTGAATTCGGTATCTCTGTACACCGTTCTTAATTCCCAGTAATCTTGAGGTTTAAAGTTTTGAATTTCTACTGTTCTGTCTACGATCATTGCCAAAGTTGGAGTTTGAACCCTACCTATAGAAAGCACTTGTTTTTGCTGACCATACTTCAAGGTAAACAAACGCGTAGAATTGATCCCCAACAACCAATCCCCTATAGCTCGCGAAGATCCTGCAGCGTATAGATTGTTGTAATCGTTGGCATCTTTTAGTTTTTCAAAACCTTCTTTAATTGCCTCTTCGGTCAAAGAAGAAATCCACAAACGCTTCACAGGAACCTTGCATTTTGCTAAATGCAATACCCAACGTTGTATCACCTCTCCCTCCTGGCCGGCATCGCCACAGTTTATAACTTCATCACAATTTTGAACGAGTCGAGATATGATAGAGAATTGTTTCTTAACCCCACTATCCTCCATCACTTTAATACCAAAACGCGAAGGAACCATGGGCAAATCCATGATGTTCCACCAGCGCCATCTTTCTACATAGTCGCGCGGTTCTTTCAATGTACACAAATGCCCGAAGGTCCATGTTACTTGGTAACCGTTTCCTTCGTAATAACCATCGTTGCGTTTCTTAGCACCTAATACTTCGGCTATATCTTTTGCTACACTGGGTTTCTCCGCTATGCAAACTTTCATAGAATACTTTAACCTTAGGCTTTGGTATATTTTTTAACTACAAAATCGTAAATGTCTTTCTCATCTTTCTGATGCGTCATCACCACTTCTTCCTTCCATTGAGAATAATCTACTTCCGGAAAAAAAGCATGTGCATCAAAGCTTTCTGCGATGTGGGTAATATACATCTCTTCCACTACCTCTTTTTCTAAAGCTAACTTATAAATCTCAGCTCCTCCAATTACAAAAAACACCCTATCATCTTTCAATGCTTGGTAATGTACAATGGCATCTTCCAAGGTATTGAATACAGTAGCTCCATCTAACTCCAAACCTTCTGAACGGGTTAAAACCACGTTCTCTCTTCCGGGTAAGGGTCTGTATTTTTCAGGAATAGAATCCCAATTTTTTCTACCCATCAAAACAACTTGACCTTTGGTAGAATCTTTAAAAAACTGCATGTCTTTCGGCAGGTGCCAAATCAGATCATTGTCTTTACCAATTTCTCTGTTTTCACCCATCGCAACGATTAGTGCTATCTTCATAAATGCGGTATTATACAGCTACTGGAGCTTTAATGTGTGGATGCGGTTCGTAATTCAACAACTCGAAATCTTCAAATTTGAAAGAGAAAATATCTTTCACATCAGGATTGATTTTCATTGTTGGAAGCGGTCTAAAATCTCTAGACAATTGCAATTCAGTTTGCTCAAAGTGATTTGAATACAAGTGTGCATCCCCAAAGGTATGGATAAACTCTCCTGCTTCTAACCCACAAACTTGCGCCAACATCATTGTAAATAAGGCATAACTCGCAATGTTAAAAGGCACACCTAAAAATACATCTGCAGAACGCTGATACAACTGACAGCTTAATTTACCATCCGCTACATAAAATTGGAACAAACAGTGACAAGGAGGTAAAGCCATGTTCTCAACATCGGCTACATTCCAAGCACTTACCAACAAACGTCTGGAATTTGGATTGTTTTTAATTTGATCTACTAATTGAGAAATTTGATCTATCGTCTCGCCATTCTTTCCAGGCCAAGACCTCCACTGGTGTCCGTAAACTGGTCCAAGATCTCCATTTTCATCAGCCCATTCATCCCAAATAGACACACCATTATCTTTCAGGTATTTGATATTTGTATCTCCTGAAATAAACCACAACAATTCGTGAATAATAGAACGCAAGTGAAGTTTTTTTGTGGTTACACACGGAAAACCTTCTGATAAATCAAATCTCATTTGATAACCAAAAACTGAACGTGTTCCAGTTCCAGTTCTGTCACCCTTGTCGGTTCCATTTTCTAAAATATGTCGAAGTAAATCGTGATATTGCTGCATCTCTTTCTGTATTAAGCTTTTGCCCACCCACTAAGAAAATAGGGATATAATTTGGCGTAAATCCGGTTTAAAAATAGTGAAAATAGCCGTTCATTACTAGGTCGAATATGAACACCAAAAGCCAGTTTTCAACAAAACAGCTCCGCCACTAAGAAGAACTTTCGTCTAACTAATTTATTAATGATTTATACAAAGAACTTCTATCTGTGATGATAAGGTTCATTTCGTAAAATTGTCATAGCCCTGTAGACTTGCTCCAAAAAGAACATTCGTACCATTTGATGAGAAAAGGTCATTTTACTTAAAGAAATCTTAGCATTTGCTTTCGCATACATCTCTGGTGAAAAGCCGTAGGGTCCGCCAATCACGAACACCAACCCATGTCCACCCTGATTAAATTTCTGTTGTAAGAAATCTGCGAACTGCTCAGAACTAAAAGTCTTCCCACCTTCATCCAATAAAAAGATCGTTTCACCCGCATTGATTTTAGAGAGTATCATTTCTCCTTCGGCTTGCTTAATCTGTTCTTCTGTGAGTTTCTTTGCGTTTTTCACATCAGGCAACTCTATGCGTTCGACAGGAAGGTAGTGTTTCAAACGTTTCAAATATTCGTTTTCCCCCTCCACTAAAAAGGACTTGGAAGTTTTCCCTACACAGATTAATTTTATTTTCATCGAACTTTGTATTTATAGAACAAAAGTAACATCTTTGAAAAACTTTACTAGTCTATTACTATGGGCATAATTATTGCGCTTAAGCAATAAAACACGAAGGAGAGAATGAAGTTATTACTTACTGTATTAACCACAATAATTTTTAGCATTAGCATAGCTGGAGAGATCCCTTATGATGCTCTCGCGAAAAATTTTAGTTCTCAACGGGCCGGTGAAATCATCAAATTAGGGAAGGAAAAGATTGCTATTACAGTTTACGGAAAGACGGGAGTATATAGTCACCAACAAGGAGAGCTTGTACTGAATAATTTTTTCAAAGCAAACCCTGCCCAATCCTTTAAGTTCATCTTTAAAGGAAAGAAACACGGAAACAGTTCTTATGCTATTGGAACCTATGTTTCCGACAAAAGTAATTTTCGGATCACACTTCAGTTTAAACTGGGTTCGGAAGGAAATTATTTAATTGAGCGGTTGACGATAGAAAAGGAATAAATGAGCTTTAGAGATTGGGCTCATTTTTTTTGGTTTTCACTTTGATTGGTCGCATGTTTGCCAAAACCTGAACTAGCCGTAAACACTATGCTTTGAACACGTTTTCACTCCTACTAGAGCACTTTTAAACGGATACAAAATCCATTATTGAGAGAAAATTCTAGCTATCACCTCGATATGTAAGATCAAAAAGCCCCGAAACTCCTTATGAATATTGACTTTTGAGGATTGGCAAACATGCGACTAATCAATAAATATAATCTTCTTCATCCACCAACCTCCTCAATAATTCCAAAACAAAAAAAGTCCGTACACCAAAAGCATACGGACTTTAATATTTTAAAACAAAGACTGAATTAAGCCTCAGCTCCTTCAAATGGAACTATAGATACGTAAGATCTATTGTTTTTCTTTTTTCTAAATTCAACTACACCGTCAACTAACGCGTATAATGTATGGTCTTTACCAATACCTACGTTGTTACCAGGGTGGTGCGCTGTTCCTCTTTGACGAACGATGATGTTACCAGCGATTGCTGCTTGTCCTCCAAAAATCTTAACTCCTAATCGTTTCGATTCTGATTCTCTACCGTTCTTCGAACTACCGACTCCTTTTTTATGTGCCATCTTTTTAAGTTTTTATTTCCGACCTGCGGAATTTATTTCTTACTAAGCTTTAATATCTGTAATAGTGATCGCAGTTAAATACTGACGATGACCATTTTTCTTTTTGTAACCTTTTCTTCTTTTCTTTTTGAAGACGATTACTTTATCTCCTTTCAAGTGCTCTTCAACTTTCGCTGAAACTTTTGCACCTTCTATAGCTGGGGCGCCAACATTTACAGCTCCTTTATCGTCTGTTAACAAAACTCTGTCAAACTCTACAGTTGAACCTTCTTCTGCTTGCAAACGGTGAACGTAAACCTTTTGGTCTTTTTGCACCTTAAACTGCTGCCCTGCTATCTCTACAATTGCGTACATAGCTTAATTATTAAATTAATTTCAAAAATCGAGCTGCAAAGATAGAAAATTAAATTCAACCATCAAACTCTTTTCACCGCAATTTTATTCGCAATATAGACTCCAGCCAATATAACTGTCATGGCCAAGACCTGATAAACGGTAATTCTCTCACCGTCTAACATGCCGAACAATACTGCTACCATTGGGATAAAGTAAGTTACACTACTCGCAAACAGAGCTGTTGAATTGGCTATCAATTGATTAAAAATAATTACAGCCAAAGCCGTTCCCACAAGAGAAAGTATAGAAATATATCCTAAACCACTCAAAGCGTGTGGATTGCTAGACAAGGTATCTTGCACCCCGAAATACCAACCTAAAACAAGGGCGGGTAGCAAGGTAAACAAGAAGGCCATACTCGTAATCGCAAAGGGCTTTATGCCTTGTAGGTTGTTTTTTATAGTATTCACCGAAGTTGCATAACACAAGGTAGCTAAGACTATGGCCAAAATATGCCACCATGATCCAGAACTGCTCAAATCTGCTCCGGCCATCATCAACCAAACAATACCTACCGCGCCTATTACAACTCCAACTACCTGTAGTCGGTTTAAGCGTTGTTGAAAAACAATCATACCTATTAATAAGGTAAAAATTGGGGTGAAGCTGTTCAACATCCCTGCATAACCCGACGAAAGTTCCGTTTCTGCGTAGGTAAACATAAATGCCGGAATAAAGTTCCCTAAAAACCCTACTACCATAATACTTAGTACGGTTTTTAAATTCTTAATTTTCGACAAATGTTGAAATGCGAACGGACCTAATGCTAGTCCTGCTAAGGCCATACGTAATGCCCCGACTTGTGTATTGGAAAAAATCTCATCTCCAGAAGCCTTGTCTATCATCCCCCTTTTCATTAAAATAAAGGAAGACCCCCAAACACAGGCCAGAAATAAAAGCGTTAACCAGTTTTTTGTTTCTTTTTGCATGGCGCAAAGATAGTTCAAGTATCTAGATTAAGAAGCGCACTTTTACACCTCCCCGAGGATTGCTATTTATTTGTATTTGAACATCAATCCGGTTCCTATAAAACTTAATTCACCACACTGCGATATATCACAAATCATTTGTATATTTGTTGGAAATTAAACAGCGATGAAACCCTTCACCCTCATAGCATTACTAGGTATAGTTTCCTTAAGCGCATGCAACAATGAAGCGAATACAGAAGAGATTACTTCCGAGCACAATGAAGTGGTGAGGCAAGAACAGGCGCATGACCCTGCTAGTGTTGATGCCAACGCAAGTGTTAATCTTGAAGTTGAAGGCATGATGTGTGTGATGGGCTGCGGTTCGGAAATCAGAAAGCACTTATATGCCACCAGAGCCGTGAAAAGCGTAAGTTTTGATTTTCTAGAGGGACGTAAAAAAAATACGGCAACCATACACTACAACGCCAACGCAATAACAGCTGATAAATTAATTGAAACCATAGAAGATATCGAAAGTTCTGACTTTAACGCAAATCTTCAAGAAGAAAAGGAAGAGGCTAAAGATAAAGCAGAAAATTTTGAAAACGATGAGGACGCGAGTTTGATTAACGTAAAAACTAAAAATATTTCTTTACCTAATCTTACAGAAATTTTACACCATTTGTTCTTCTAGGCTCCAACCACTATTTTCCACCATCAATACTTTCCTTTCTCCTCGAAACTTTCTATTTTCATCTCATGATAGAGGTGATAAATCCATTTACAAAAGATAAGATAAAAGCGCTTGCCCTGCATACTGATGAAGAGGTAGAGCAAAAAATAATTAATGCTCAAAAGGTTCAAAAAGAACTCAAGGACTTTACTCCTTTTGAGCGTTCTCAAGCCTTACATTTCATTGCTCAAGAAATAGAACGAAGAAAAGGCGAATTCACCGACCTCATCATTCAGGAAGCTGCGAAACCAAGAATTTATGCCGCGGGAGAAGTCGATAGAGCCATACAAACTTTTACCATAGCCGCTGAAGAAGCCTTGAGGCCGCCACACGAATTAATGGAACTGGGAAGATCTTTAAAAACGGCTCAAAAAATTGGGGAGATACGTTACTTTTCCGCAGGCATCGTATTTGGAATTTCTCCCTTTAACTTCCCCCTTAATTTAGCCGTGCACAAAGTAGCCCCTGCCATTGCAACGGGTTCCCCCATTCTTTTAAAACCTTCTTCAAAAACTCCATTGACTGCTGAATTGCTTTTAGAAGTAATTCAGGCGAGTAAGCTCCCTAAACACAGCGTTCAACTCGTGCATTGCTCTCGAGAAAAAGGCAATGAATTAGTTGCTGATGAAAGAATTGCAGTTTTATCCTTCACGGGGTCACCAGCAGTAGGTTGGAAAATGAAACAAAATGCTGGCAAGAAAAAAGTTGTGCTAGAACTAGGAGGGAATGCAGCAGCTATTGTGTGCAAGGATGCGGATATAGAAGATGCCGTAAACAAACTTATGGTTGGAGCTTGGGCCTACGCTGGACAAGTATGTATACACACCCAGCGTATTTATGTAGCCGAAGAAATTTATGATCAATTTTTAGAGATGTTTAAAATCGCTACACTAAACCTTGTTCATGGAAATCCAGATGAAGATACCACCAACTTTTCGTGTATGATAGATGATGCGAATACACAACGCGTTCTGTCATGGATAGAAGAAGCCGAAAATCAAGGGGCTCAATTAGAATTTGGAGGAAAAGTGGAGAACAATATTCTTTCTCCCACCCTACTTTCTGCTACCACAAAAGGAATGAAAGTTAGGGATGAAGAAGTGTTTGGACCTGTGGTTTGCATTGCCCCTTTTGAGAACTTAAAACAAGCTATTGAGGAGGTAAATGATACCAAATGGGGACTACAAGCCTCTATTTTCACTGATTCTATTTCTAATTTAAACCTCGCTTTTAATGAATTGGAAGTGGGCGGTGTGATACACAACGAAGCCACTACTTTTAGAGTAGACAATATGCCTTATGGAGGAATAAAAGACTCAGGTTTTGGAAGAGAAGGAGTGCGATACGCGATGCACGATTATCTCGAGGCTAAAATTCTTGTGAAAAACAAATAACTACTTGCTGGGGAGGTAGATAACATCTCCGTTGATTCGCAGATACCCTACCTTTCCATCTTGTATCACTTGAACTACATCTGATGCTACTTTCTCTAAATAATCATAAACGGGTGGAATGACTTCCTTTCCCTGCGCATCAATGAGTCCAACTTTTGCACTTTCTTTGGTCTGAAAATATCGTCCCCCACAGTTACTTAATTCTCTATACCCTGGATAAGCTTGTAATTCACCAGTCTTGTCTATCAGCGTCCATCCTTCTAAATATTTAACCGCGGCATACCCATTTACAAAAGGTTTTGCATCTTCAAAAAAGTAATAGAACTGCTTTTCTAAAAGGGTATCAATAAAATAAAATTGTTGATCTTTTTCTACAAGTAAAAATCCATAATCACAAAATTCTCCCTCTACCTCATCACATAAAAAAGATAGATCTTCCGAAGGATTGTACACGTTCACTTTATAATCTTGCTTGCGTACACGCATTTTGATAAACCCATTTTTCAGGTAACGACAAGAGTAATTTTCTTCCAAAAGAAACACCTGGTTATTGGCTGTAACAAAAGCAATACATTCCTTCATTGCTCTCCCCATTAAAAGTCGCACGCCATCTTCTTGTTCTTCTAGGTAATCGAAACTAGGAACAGTAGTTTTCAAGTGATCTCCTTCGAAAATGTTTACACTATCCTCCTTCCACACAAAAACTAAACCTCCGCTCAAGACAACTTTTTGTCCTTTGTATTTAACTCTCCCTTTTCCCTCAGGTGAAGGGTAATATATGCTCTTATCCCCTTTCAACAACAGATACCCTTCTCCCAACTTGTCCAATTCTATCTTCTTTTGCAAGGGAAATTTTTCCACCAATTCAAAGTCTTTGGAATAAAGCTTTTGCTCATAGCCTGTTGTCAATAAGATATAGGCATTATTTACTACGGCCTCTTTTATATCAAACGGACTCAATGTATCTCCATTCACATGTATCACAGCCATTTTGCTTCCTTTCTTGGCTAAATACAATTCATCACTCAACCATTGTTCAGCCTCTGGCATTTCTATGGCCTTTTCTAGACCATCAGTCCCATACAAGAACATTCGTCTTTTCTTTCTAAAATAATAATCTTCAAAAGGCGTAAACTTTATGTATTTCGATCCTTCATACAATACATTCCCCGCTTGATTTAACAATAGCTTCTCTCGCCCTTTTGTCAACAACAAAAACTCCTTAGTGAATTTACTCGGTTGATAATTCACATAAGGCAATTGATTCAATTGTGCATCGTAGACCACACTTTCCTTGATAAAGCGATAAGCCTTAAAAAGAGTATCTCCAAATTCCTTTAAACGCTTGATATTGGAATACTCCAAGGGTGTAATTACAGAATCGGCTTTAATAATTCCATACTTTCCTGCTCGGGCAACAATTGCAGTTCCCTTTTGAAAGGGATAAGCATCCGTAAAGGCCTCTTCAAAAATAGCTTGAGCTTGTTCGTCGTAAAAATTGAATTCCTTTTCTACAATCACATTACTTCGACGCTTAATAAAATCCGCTTCCTGTTTTAGACCATTCAACTCGTATTCAAAAGAATACCTATACAATTTAAAGTTATCCCTTTTAAAGCGGGTATCACTTTCCGTCCTTTTTAACAAAACATTTTCTCCATTGGTCATTTTCACCCCCAACCTATAATCTGTAAAACCTTGGAAAACAGAAAATACTTCTTGCGTATTATCTTTTCGTATGACACTGAAATTTTCTGGCGTTAAAACACGTACAAACTCTTCACCGTTAAGATGATAAACCTTCGTAAACTCTTGGTTAAATGGAAAAACTCCCATAAGCTCATGATTAACCAGCAAAAGAACTTGCCTATTGTGAGACCAAGAGAAGCCTACACTGTCCATCACTTTAGGTTTAAAAAATCTAGGAGAAACAATGATAGAATCATTCATCTTTACTCCCCATCTCACAGCATGTATGTAGACGCTATCTCGTGCTGTTCGTAATTCTGGTGCCAAAAGGCGAAAAATAGTATCGCTGTACCAAACATCCGGCAAAGTGTATTCTTTCTCCTCTCGAAAGCTAATATCCATTTCTTGGTTGGAGGACCTAAAACCGTAAACACTCACCACATTCTCGAATTCCTTGCTCCCTACAACTTTATTGTCTTGAAGGTAGTATTGAGTCATCCCTGTGCCAGTATACCCCTTTATTATGGGTAAATTGATTCTGATCTGATCAAAATACTTCCCCAGTAAATCTCTACCATCCTCCGTATACAACTTATACCTTCCCTTCTCCTCTACTTGAAAATACTTTTGAGTCGAGAAATAAACTACACGCTCAAATTTCATGGGAAGTACGGGCCGTAATAAACTATCAACCACCCCATGCTTAGCTCCGTTTTTGATTTCAAAATAAGTCTTATTTATTCTTCGGGTAATACAACCTTTTGTGGCGGTAATTTGACCTTCCTTGGAATAAAGCGTAGTACTATCTTCTTTAGAGAGGTATAAATAGTCTCCCCTTACATGTATATCCTGAATGCTTTGCCAAGTGGTATCCTCATTCTTTTTATAAAACAAAACACTGTCCTCAAAACTTAGTAATTGAGCCTCATGTCCTACCAAATAACTATAGCTCATGGATTTGTAAACAAAACTATTTAAGTAAGCATCGAAATACATTTTATAGCCTTTATCATTGTAATGAAAAGCTATCAAATCATCTCTAATTTCACTTACCGTTGGTTTGATATCAAGCACCTTGAATCTAACGGTTTGAGTATGTAATAAAACTGTTTGCTGCTCGCAACGAAAAAGAAACCAATGCGCTCCCATGGCGGAGGCTTGTTCGATATCCTTGAATAAAACTTTCTTGGTAGAAATTTGATAAATATTATCTTGATTGCCTTGAAACAAACGTACTAGATCAGGACCTAACACCTCAATTTTATCATAGGATAACGGAAGTACAACTTCATTTTGTAGGTTTACCAAACCAAATTTATCACCCTCACCTTTCGCTACAGATAACCCGTATTTAAATACGGAAAGACCTCTATATTTTGGTTGCACGATGATCTGACCTTCTTCATTAATCACACCCCACCTTCCATCTTTTAGGATGGGAAACTGACCAAAAGACCAAGCACTAATAAATACTATGAAAAGAATCAGGTACTTCATGGTGCTAGATATAATCTTGCATAATTGCTTCTAACTCTTCATTGGTTTTAAACTTCCCTTTCAAAGGAGTAAATGGAGGCAAGTATTCTAATTCACCCTTAGCAAAAGCCGCGATATCCTTCGCTCCAATGATACTCACATCTCCATATTTAGAGATGGCCATTAGTAACATTTTACTATCCAAATACAAAGGAAGCTGAGTTCGAATAGATGGCGTTCTCTCAAACACTCCATTTCTTTCATATACCAATAACTTAACCCTATAATCACTTGGCATTAAGGAAGGAAAAGCAAGGGTTGAAACCGTAGCAAAATACTCCGGCACCTTCATAATTTTGTCCCAATTATAATATCCAAAACTATTGATGCTTGCCCTTCTGAATGATTTGGTTTTGGACCTATAGGCGTATAACATATTTGTATTCATGCCTTCTTCCACTTCCATTTCGGTTAACAAAACGGGATCTACTGTAAGTTCATACATCCTACCACCTCCAATGCATGACATCACATATTCACCCTCTATTTCTTTTACGAATTGCGGACTTAGTTTTTCTAAATCGGCATTTTCTCTGTCATCCAAAACCTTCCAAGCTATCACTACCTCACCTTTCAAACTTTCTAAATGTTCATACCTTAATTCGTCATTCACATCTAAAAATAACTCCTCTTCTTTTGGCTGTAATTGAGAACTATCCGTTTTTAAATATTCCCAATTTTCAGTTTCCTCATTCAAGGCATAAAAATTATAGCATTTTGTATCCTGATAATTTGCCAGATCAACTACCACATCCTCTCCTTCTTTAATATGAACAGGTAAGTTATTTTGAGTAGCATCTATGTTAAACATTCCAGCTGATTGAAAATCATATTCCACTCCGGCACTATCGTAACGCATGGGCAAACCCGACGCAATGATATCCACTAAGGAATGGTATTCTTTAAAACTCAGCGTCACTTTACCTTGAATCACCTCTCCTTTTTCATTCACCAAACTATTGGGTAAAACGCGAATACGGCCTCCATTTTCCAGCGTAAGTTCAGCGCCTTCCTCACTTAAAAACTCAAAATTTTCGCTTGGAATATCTTCAATTTTTAATTCTGTAAAGCTCAATTCCTGAGCGATAACCGTTTCAGATGCTTCATTAATTTCTGGTTCTTGTTCCCTTGTGCAGGCAAACAACAACAGCGTACTAAATGCGAGGGGTAAAATATACTTGTTCATAGTTTTTGATTTGGGTACATAGGTGTAACTCAATTTCTCTTAAAAGTAACAAGCCCCAAGATAACAATCTTGAGGCTTGTGTGATATTAGTTGTTTTCCTTTCTTTTAAAAATAAGCTGAAAGCGCAGCTTCCAATGCTTGTAAATCTGCCACGGTTGTAAAATCTGAGGCTGTTAAAGTCTCTGTATGGTTTGTGGTTATGATTGAATTTGAAATGACTGCATATTGTATTTGGCTGCCATTGTCACTGATCACCACAAAAGAAACATCCATTCCTTCTGGTACCGTATAATAATTTCCTGTTGAGAATACACTTGAAGCATAGTTGTACACACCCGTAACAGCATTTTCGTTCGTAAAGACCATAAATACCGTCGTATTGGTGTTGTCATATCCACTTGGAACATTTACACTTACCCCTGTTTGAGGGCCTGTGTTACCCATAAAATAATCACAATTGATCCAGCTTAGAGAATCTGTCCATCCATAACCATAACCTGTTCCTGATGAATCCTGTACGATCGTTAACGTGTCATTATTGGCTGTCCAAGTTATATTTCCTAAAGCATCTGTAGTTCCATCAAATAGCTGCATGCTTCCCACTGGAGATGCTTGCCCAGGGGCTGTTACTACTTGAATAGGATTTACAACCTCCACAAGGTTTCCATTTTGAGCAATTTCCATATAAAATTCACCCCCAGAAATTAACACCTCAGCACCACCACTACCGTTGGAAGCCAGTGTAACTTTATTGGTCATCAACATATCTAACTTTGAATAATTCTCAACCAAAGTAATATCCACGGTTCCTGTAACAGGATTTCCATTTCCATCTTCAAAATTATTTCCCGATAAGTAGAACATCGTTCCTTTCTGTCCTTGGAAGTAATAGGTATTGGAAAGATCTACTGTTATATTTTGTTTCTGCGACTCGAAATAAGTATTTAAGAGCTGAGCTGCTTTATTATCTGTATTAACCGTTGGATTTCCTGAGGGTGGATTGGTTGTCGGTTCATCCACATCCTTTTTACAACTTACTGCAACAACCAAAATACTCAAGGCCATTGTCAATAATACATTTCTCTTTTTCATAATAGTTTCATTTAAGGTTCTTTGTAAATACCCCTCCTATTTCAACAAGGTTGTCTACACCTCAAAAAAAAATCCTGTAAAACACTTTTTCACAGGATTCTAAAACTTAAAAACAAAAAATTTAACTCAGGTTTTTAGTCCCTCTTTGAAACTTTCAAAATCCGCTCTTTCAATACATCCTGCATAGGTATGTATTCTTGATGAGCCGAAAATTCCTCAAGGTCTACTTATAATACGCTTTAGGCTGAAACACAGTTGCCTTAAAAAACTCATAAAAAATTCAAAAAAAACAATTCCAATTATCTACATACTCCTAAATTTGCAGCATGGAAAAAAAGGAAGACAAATTAAAAGAGGTGATATCTCATGCTAAAGAGTATGGATACATTTTCCCTTCATCAGAAATATACGACGGATTATCAGCGACTTACGACTACGGTCAGTTAGGTAGTGAGTTAAAGAATAATATTAAAAATTACTGGTGGACTGCCATGGTTCAAATGCACGAAAACATTGTTGGTATAGATGCTGCAATTTTCATGCACCCAAAAACTTGGAAAGCCTCTGGTCACGTTGATGCCTTTAACGATCCATTAATCGACAACAAAGATTCTAAGAAAAGATATAGAGCCGATGTATTAATCGAGGAACACATCGAAAAATACAGAGCAAAAATTGAAAAAGACGTTGCCAAAGGAATTAAGAAATTTGGAGACGACTTTGACGAGGCTCAATTTAGAGCAACAAACCCAAACGTTTTAAGAAATCAAGCAAAAATTGATGAAATAGAACAACGCATGGGTGAAGCTCTAACCAATGAAGATCTACCAGCAGTTAAAGCTTTGATAGAAGAATTGGGAATTGCTTGTCCTATCTCTGGTTCTAAAAACTGGACAGATGTAAAGCAATTTAACTTAATGTTCTCTACAGAACTTGGAGCCGTTGCAGGAGATGCTTCTACGATTTACTTACGTCCGGAAACGGCACAAGGTATTTTCGTTAACTTCTTAAACGTTCAGAAATCAGGAAGAATGAAGATACCATTTGGAATTGCTCAAATTGGTAAAGCTTTCCGTAATGAGATTATTGCGCGTCAGTTTATTTTCAGAATGCGTGAATTCGAACAAATGGAGATGCAATTCTTTGTACGTCCAGGAGAAGAAATGAAATGGTACGAGCACTGGAAAAACGAACGTTTAAAGTGGCACAAAGCTTTAGGATTAGGTGAAAACAACTACAGAGTTCACGACCACATCAAATTGGCACATTACGCCAATGCTGCTTGTGATATAGAATTCGATTTCCCAATGGGATTCAAAGAGTTGGAAGGTATTCACTCAAGAACGGACTTCGATTTAAAACAACACGAAGAGCACTCTGGTAAAAAATTACAATACTTCGACCCTGAATTGAACGAAAACTATACGCCTTACGTAATTGAAACTTCTATTGGTTTAGATAGAATGTTCTTGGCGGTATTGAGTAACTCATTAAAAGTAGAAGATTTAGGAGAAGGTAAAACGAGAACTGTACTTCAAATTCCAGCAGCACTTGCACCTTACAAAGTAGCTGTTCTTCCTTTATTGAAGAAAGACGGTTTACCAGAAAAGGCAAGAGAAATCATCAACAGCTTAAAATTTGATTTCAACTGTCAGTACGACGAAAAAGATACAGTAGGAAAACGTTACAGAAGACAGGATGCTATTGGTACTCCTTTCCATGTAACGGTAGACCACCAAACATTGGAAGACAATACTGTAACTTTAAGAGATAGAGACACAATGGAACAAACGCGTGTAAACATCTCAGACCTTAAAGCCATTATTGGAGATAAGGTAAGTTTAGCTTCGTTATTGAATTAAGGATAATTTACATTGAAAATAAAAAATGCGGTTCTCAAATACGGGAATCGCATTTTTTATTTAACTTCCGCCTAAAACCAAAAAGCTACTATGATAAGTTCTCAAGAATTTACTCTAAAAGACCTCCACCAATGCACAGAACAAAAACACCAACTCGTGTTTGTTTTTGGTTATAGAGAACAATTCGAAAAAGAGTTTGACTTTGACCTAGTAAGAGCCAAATTTCCAAATGCTCAGATAATTACGACTTCAACGGCTGGACACATTCATGAAAATCAATTTGATGAAAACATTGTTATCTCTGCGCATCATTTTGAAAAATCTCAAATAAAGGCCTTTGCTAAAAATGCAAAAGTTGAAGGTAAGGAAGTAAGCAAACGCTTGATTAGCGAAATCCCCAAAGAAAATTTAAAGGGACTTTTAATCATTGCAGACAATACGTTTGGAAATAGTACAGATTTGATCAATGATCTTAACGAAGAATATAAAGGAGAGATAAATATTTTTGGTGGACTAGCTGGGAACTTGGATTTAAAAGTACCTTCTATTTCCGGCTTAAATGAAGCCCCGCACGAAAACAACGTAATAGCGGTTGGTTTTTATGGCGAAAGTCTAACGATAAAAACCAACAAAGTAATTACTGCGAAAGGCTTTGGTTTAGACTACATGGTATCTGATTACGATAGGAATGTACTCATTGGATTGAATGGAAAACCCGCCTATGAGGTGATGTACAAACTACTTGGAGCAGAATCTGAGAAACATTTCGAAGAAAAAATTATGCTCTATCCTTTTCTGGTAAAAACAAAAAACCGAACAAAATTTGTGAGAAGCCCAATAGGGGTAGATCACAACACTAAAACTTTGATATATGGTGGAGATTTTAGGTTGGGCGACAAAGTTCAACTAACAAGATCTGACATTATTGAAGGACTCGAAGAAACCGAAGAAGAAGCTTCCTTTTTAGGGAAGCATAAACCCCAAATGGTGTTTTTAACTTCCTGCTATGGTAGGCGTATATTTTTGAATGAATTGATTCATGACGAAGTAACATCCCTACACCGTGGCTTTGGAGAAAATATTAAACTCACCGGATTTTACTCGTATGCCGAATTTTTAACAGAGGCGAACAACAATAACGCTTGTGAAATCCATAATAATTCCATTGCACTTGTTGCATTTACAGAATGAACCTAAGAAATAAAATATTAATTAAACAAATAGAACGTCTAGCTCCAGACCAAAACTTGAGTGAATGGGAACCGCTCTTTCATGCCGTAGACAGGGTTTACGAGCAATTGCACACAGAGGTAAGGTTACTGGAAGAAATTGCCAATAAGATGGTGGATGACATGACGGATGCTAATAAGAATCTGGAGCGTATTAATGAATCTTTAGATGGATTCAATTACCACGTTTCTCACGATTTAAAATCACGCTTTATGAATACCCAAAGTTTAGTGATGATTTTAAAGAAATATGTAAACCAACCCGGACAAGAAGATAAAGTAAATGAAATCTGCGAAAAATTAGAATGGAACTCAGAAAAAGCCATAGAAACCGTAAATGAGTTTTTGGAAATTAGCAGACTTGAGTACGAAAACGAAGAGAAAAGAATAGAAATTTGTGATATAGCAGAATGTATTACCAACCAGGTGGAGAGCATTAACGGTTTACTCTACAAACACATACAGTTGGATTTAGATGCGTTTGATAAAATACATTTTGATAAAACATCTTTAAACAGTGTACTGAGAAATATTCTCACCAATGCGATTAAATACAAAAAAGAAGACGAAGAACCGAGGATAGAAATCAAAACATCTTTTAACTTTGACCACCCCATGATTATTATTCGTGATCACGGTATTGGGTTGGACACAGAAATATTAGGAGATGAACTTTTCAAACCCTTCAACAGATTTAAAAACAGTAAATTTATTGAAGGAAATGGTGTAGGTCTATTTTTAATTAGAAAAACCATGGAGTCTGGAGGAGGCTCTGTAAGTATATACGGAAAAGAGAACGAGGGTGTAACCCTCTCTTTAAAATTTAAAAAAGATGCAGTTAGATAGGAACAAAATACTCTTGATTGATGACAATGAAATCACCAACTTTTGTAACAAAGACATTATCGGTGATTTAAACATTTTCAATGAAATTTTAGCATTTACAAGTCCGGGAGAAACCTTAGACTACTTGAAGTCTTTGTTCGAAAACAAAAAAGACATACCTGCTATTTTCATCGTTGACGTGAAGATGCCAGAAATGGATGGTTTTGAGCTCATCGATGAGATCGATGAATTGTTTGAAGAGCATGATTTTGAATTGATGCCGCTCTTCTTTATTCTAACGACTTCGAATCACAAAAGAGATTACGAGCAATTCGATAAAACTCCTCAAGCCAAAGAATACATCACCAAGCCCCTCAGTGAAGAGAAGCTTAAGGAGATGTTGTCTAAATTTAGTTTTTTGGACTAGTAAATATTTTCTTAAAGGGTTCTACTAACTGCGAAAAGAACCCTTGTGGATACTCCTCGTCGTCATCAAAACCTAACTCTATATCTCTTCCAGAATGTGGGATGTAATTTGTTCCGAATACATAATCCCATAAACTTAGAGAAATACCAAAATTCATCCCCTTAGGGTGGCTTTCTGGCAAGTCTTTAGCATGATGCCAAATATGCATCTTAGGGTTATTTAATATGTACTTTAATGGTCCGTAATCCCAAGATACATTGGCGTGATTTAAATGTCCTATCAAAATGGTAACACCATGGATAATAAAGGCATCTTGAAGCGAAAAGTTAAACAACATGATCAAGCCTAAATATTTCAAAGAATTATAGACCACCGTTTCCATAAAATGGTAGCGCAAATGAGCGGCAAAGCCCATTTCTTTTACTGAATGATGCACTTTGTGAAACTGCCATAAAAAATCTACCCTGTGCAGTAGGTTATGTACCGACCATTGGATAAAATCAGACAATAAAAAGAAGGCCAAGAACTGTATCCACATGGCCTGACCCGAGAAATCATAAAGAGTAACACTCTCTATACCCACAGCGGATAATACTCGGTTCAAATAGTAAACACTCACATCACTTAAGGCCGTATACAGCAATAGATTAAAAAAGAAAAAGTTGAAAAACATGTAGAATGCATCCAACCAAAAATCCTTTCTAAACAAGGCTTGTTTCTTGCGCCAAGGCAATAAAATTTCTAATCCCCATACGGCTAAAGAAACGAGAATTAAATAATAGAAATAGTTTAAATCCCCCTCAAAAAAAGGATGAATTAAACTACGCCAAAAATAAGATGCGTAATTGCTATACGCATTGCTAATTATTTCAATAATACTATCCAAAATACGGTTTCATTCTTGACCAAGCACCTCCATTGTAAGCATCAATACCAGCCGCTTTCAATTTAGACTTTGCCATGTTACTTCTTACACCTGATGCACAAACACAAACAACAGGCTTGTTTTTACTTTTCAATTTTGTAATTTCTTTCGACGAAAGATTTTGCAAGGGAATGTTGATCGCAGCCTTTATCCCAGCCGACTTCACTTCCCCTGGATTTCTCACGTCCAGTAAAATTGCACCTTTATCTTTTAATGCTTGGAAATCTGTTTTCGGTCCAAACAATTTTTGTAATAATCCCATCGTAATTTTTTTTCTCTTTCAAATATACGTTAATCAGCAGCTTTTGGACGTAGCTTTTGTTACACAGTAGGTAAAAATGTGATTTGCGTTCTAGTGTGTATATTTGCTGGTATGATGAAAAACATCTTCTTGGCTTGCTTTGGTATACTGTTCACATTTCTTGTAAATGGTCAGCAGTTGAATTTCACCAATTTTTCCGTTTCTGAAGGATTAGCACAATCTCAAGTCTATTCCATGTTAGAAACAGATGGAGGTGAATTAATTATTGCAACCCAAGGTGGTGGAGTATCTGTTTTTGATGGTAAGAACTTTACAACCATTAGCAAAAACAACGGATTACTTTCTAACAATGTAAACATCCTCTACCCGTACAGAGATAGCATACTCATAGGTACAGACAAGGGCTTGAGTGTATATTTCAACAAACAAATTATACGCTCCTTACCTTTGGTAGCACAAGTAAGCAGCATACATAAAAAAGGTACAGCTTACTTGATAGGAACTACAAATGGCGTTTTTTTACTCAAAGAAGGTAAGACCTATCAGCAGAAAAACGTTCAACTCTACCACAAGAAAGTAACAGGATTTTTTAGCGATAGTCTCAATCAATATTGGGTTACAACTACAGAAGGGGTGTATAATCTATCCAATCCTTTTAAAAGAATTACGACCACCCAAGGTTTACCCACCAACGTCATTGCCTGTGTTACAGAAAGTGATGATTATATTTATTTAGGAACGGAAGGGCATGGAGTAGTTACCTTAAACAAAGGTCTCCAGGTCATCGCCGACAAATCTTTCAACAGAAAACTATCTGTTAGCAGCTTACTCATTGACAGTCAAAACAAAATATGGGTAGGGACTCAAAATCAGGGAGTTTTTAGAATCAATAAAAAACAAATTGATCACTATACCTTAAACGAAGGACTTCCAAGTAATTATGTAAAATCCTTTCACGAAGATCATTGGGGAAACATATGGATAGGCAGTTTCGGAGGAGGTTTAAGTCGATTTACCGAAACCCAATTTGTTCATTTCGACAACTATTCGGGTTTGAGTAGTGATTACATCCTTCACTTAGTGGCTATCAAAGAAAACAAAGTATGGGCTTCTACGGGGACAGGAGGAATAAGTCTTATTGGTCCCAACCGCATCCACAACTTAACAAAAGATGACCAAGGAAGAACCTTGAACCGCATACCTGTATTCGACATAGATAAAAACGAAAATGCTTGGGTTTTTGAAGAGGAAAAAGGTTTGGCCTACATTAGTTTCTACAACGGTAGATTTGGTTTCCAACGCATCAATACAGATTACAAACTTTCCAAAATAAATGATGTAAAAATCTACAACAACGATATTTACGTTGCCACACAAGACAAAGGAATCTTAAAAGCAAAACTCTCGGGCTCTAAACGAAGCTTGCGCTTTGAAAGAATAGAATTACTTTTTGACAATACCGGACAAAACATTCTTCTCTTACAATTCGACCCCCAAGGAAACCTCTGGTTTGTTGATGAGAGAAAGGGACTTGCCAAGTTAAGTAGAAACGAACTCCTTTACATAGACAATACCATAGATTTAGATATACGATCCATCACTTTCAACAAAACAACACCTGTTTTAGGAACGTCAAACGGACTGTATACGATAGAGGGCACGCACCTTTTGAAATGGAAGAACAATCAGCGTTTAAGTTCTGAAAATATCTATCAAGTTGCCGTAGATAAAGATCTAAACCTTTGGGTGGGTTCTGAGCAAGGGCTGGATAAAATCAGCACCTTCTTTGGCGCTCCCAACTTTCAACATTATGGTCCACGAGAAGGTTTTCAGGGCTTAGAAACTACACGAAATGCGGTAGACGTTGACCCCAATGGAAACTTGTGGTTCGGAACCGTTAAGGGCATAGAAAAATACGCCAAGAAATCCTATGTTAGAAAGAAAATCGCACCGCTCTTATCGGTACAAGATATACGTATAGGCTACGTTCCTATAGAACAAACGGAGTATTTTTATTTTGTAAAAGACGGACTCCAAGAAACAGACTCTCTCATCCTTCCTTTTGATAAAAAACCCATAGAAATTGAATTAAAAGCCTTGGATTTGTCTACTGCGCAAGGAGCAAACTTCACACATTTCTTAGAAGGTTATGATGAAATGTGGGCCCCCATCACAAAAAGAAACACCATACTCTTTAACAATTTACCCCCAGGAGATTACATCTTGCGCTACAAAACAGGAAACTCTCAAGCATGGACACCCGTTAGAAGCATACGCTTAATCATTACGCCTCCCTTCTACTCTGCATGGTGGTTTGTGTTGCTCGTTGTTTTGGGAATTATAGGTTTTATCTACCTCATCTTTAGAATAGCATTAGAACGTTTGAGAAAAAACAATGCGGCCCTAAAAGAAAAATTAGAAATGGAACGCAACCTAGTAGAATTAGAGCAAAAAGCATTGCGTTTACAAATGAACCCTCATTTTGTGTTCAACGTTTTACAATCTATCCAAGAACAAATTATCAAAGACGATAAAAACAAAGCCCGTTTGGTGATTGCCAAATTTGCCAAACTTATGCGTTCAATTTTGGAAAACTCACGCGAAAAATACATCAGTATAGAAGAGGAACTCAATACAGTTGAACACTACATGAAATTGGAGCAACTTATCAAGTCTTTAGATTTTACTTACGACATTGAAGTAGATGATGAATTAGATGTTAATGAAGAAATCATCCCACCCCTTCTCATTCAACCTTTTATTGAGAATGCCATCATTCATGGATTCAAACATATAAAAAGGGCTCCCCATATTGCCATAAAAGTAATGTTAGAAACCGACAACAACATTTTGATAACGATAGACGATAATGGTTGCGGTCGACAAAAATCACAATCTACCAAGAGTCAGGTAGACCACCTCCATAAATCACTGGCCCTTCAGGTAACTCAAGAAAGGCTCTCAATTTTGGATCAAAGTAAGAATGACAAACCGCTTTTTGCCATTATCGATAAGGAAGAAAACGGCGAAGCAATGGGTACGCGAATTGAATTAAGAATAGGAATATGAGTAAAGCGAAGTTAAAAAAGCACTTACAAGAATTAAACGAAGAGCAGTTGCGTGAACAAATCATAGAGCTTTACGAAAAATTTGCACCCGTAAAAACGTACTTCAATTTTGCTTTTAATCCTAGAGAGGATAAACTCATAGAAGATGCGCGCGTGAAAATTAGCAAGGAGTATTTCCCTACAACAAAACGCAGGGCTAAGCTAAGAAGAACCACGGCTACAAAATTAATCAAGCACTTTCAAAGCTTGGAAATGTCGCCCGACAAGGTTGCCGACATCATGCTTTACGCCATAGAAGTTGCTCAAACCTACACTTCAACCTACACCTTAAGAAACGACAATTTCTTTGTAGGAATGTTTCGCCAATACGAAGAAGCTTTGCAGTGGATTTCTGGGAACAACCTCATGCATATTTTTAAACCCCGATTAGAACGCATCGTTGAAGAAGCTTGGGAACAAGATTGGTTCAACAGAACAGCCTTTCAAGATATGGCGCCTTAAGACAATATTTTAACCGCAATTACGTTACTTTTGAACAAAATTAGAACATGAAATTTCTTCTTGCCTTTTTATTGATACTGAGTGTAAGTTTTGGGTGTAACAAAACCAAAAATCATCCGGTACCTAGTCTACCCTTTGATACAGAAATTAACCTCACACTTCCTTCGTATTCAAATTTGCAAAACGTGAGTGGATATGCCTATGTCTTAGGCGGGGTAAAAGGCTTGGTGGTATACAGAAGAGGTCCAAATGATTTTGTATGTTTCGATAGAATGTCTACTGCCGAAAATGCTGCAGAATGTGATTCAGGCTTATTAATAAATCCAGACAATTTCTTGGTTCTCGACGATCCTTGTTCAGACGCACAATACTCGCTGTATGACGGTTCTATCGTAAAAGGTGAAGTGGAGTTCGGACTCAGACAATACATTACCGTTTGGGATGGAAACACCAAATTGCGCATCTACAACCAGTAACATTGGTCAATAAAGCACGCTTAGCTCCTGAATAGCTTCTCATATTTCCTAGAGATGTATATCTTTGGGGCATGATAGATGAAATAATCGATTTTGCATTGAGAGAAGATCTCCAAGATGGAGACCATTCCTCGCTATCTACTATTCCGGCAGACGCTACAGGAATAGCGAAACTATTGGTAAAAGACCATGGAATTGCAGCGGGTGTTGAACTTGCCGTAAGAATCTTTCATAGGTTTGATCCCAACTTAAAAGTAGAAGTTCTCATCCAAGATGGTGAAGTTATAAAAGAAGGTGATATCATACTTACCGTTGAAGGAAGTTCTCGCTCTATTTTATCTACAGAACGTCTTGTTTTAAACTTTATGCAACGCATGAGTGGTATAGCAACACACACCAATAAGATCGTAAAAATTTTAGAGGGTTGCGAAACCAAACTTCTCGATACCAGAAAAACAACTCCGTGTATACGTGCCATGGAAAAATGGGCCGTAAAAATTGGTGGAGGCTACAATCATAGATTTGGTTTGTATGACATGATCATGATTAAAGACAATCACATCGATTACGCTGGAGGAATAGCCCAAGCCATTAAAGGTGCTAAAGATTATCTAGAAAAAACGGGCAAAGACCTGAAGATAGAGGTTGAAGTTAGAGACACCAAAGAATTGGAAGAAGTTTTAGCTGTGGGAGGTATAGACCGAATCATGCTCGACAATTTCACACCCGAAGAAATAAAAGCCATTCTTCCTACCATCCCTGCTCAATACGAAACAGAAGCATCAGGAGGAATTACCATAGAAAACATTCGCGCTTACGGTGAAACGGGAGTAAATTACATCTCTTCTGGAGCCTTAACGCATTCAA
The DNA here is from genome assembly GCF_900116425.1 of Lishizhenia tianjinensis. Taxonomy (GTDB): domain Bacteria; phylum Bacteroidota; class Bacteroidia; order Flavobacteriales_D; family Crocinitomicaceae; genus Lishizhenia; species Lishizhenia tianjinensis. Next base: position 173,131 of record NZ_FPAS01000006.1, read on the forward strand.
TAAGTTCTTTAGATCTAAGTCTAAAGGCAACATTCAATAAATAATATATGCAACAAATTACAATCGTTAATATAGAAAAAGCGGTAAACAAAATTGACAACCTAGACGATGATGGATTAGAGAAAATCTCTGAAACTTATGGTTTAGCGCAACAAGACTTTTTAGGTTACGCCCTTTCTGCAGGTATGGAATTCGAAAATGATACCTTAACTGGACTTATCATTTATTATTTCAATATTTTTTTCGAGGCATTTGCTCAACAGCAAGTAAGGTTAAATACCATTACTAATGAGGACATTGACGCTTTCCAAGATGAGTTTTCTCAAGTATTGGAGGAGTACATGGAAGAAGAAGATATCGATTTAATTCTTGCGATTACCAACCAACCTAATTTAATAGCGTTTATGGCTAACGAGTTAGAGATGGCAGATGACGATGGTACAACCTTGGATGATGAAACAGCTACACAATTGTTCATCGTTTCAACTGCAATGATAGGTTTAATGAACAAAGCCATAGCTTAAGATGAAGTCACCCCAAGAGATCGTGAACTTAATGATGCAAGAGGATGCTTTTTCTCAATTATTGGGAATGCAAGTTGATGCGATTGCTGAAGGGAGTTGTACCTTGGAATTAGAGGTGACCAAAGATTTTGTAAATGGATTTAATATTGCACACGGGGGACTATCTTATGCATTAGCAGATAGTGCCCTTGCTTTTGCTTCCAATGCTTACGGATACCAATGCGTGAGTATAGAAACTTCAATTTCACACACGCGCCCTTGTTTTACGGGAGATAAATTAAAGGCCGTTTGCGTGGAAGAGAACAGAAGTAAAAGCTTAGGAATATACACCGTAAAAGTTACCAATCAGGCTGATAAACTGGTAGCTCTTTTTAAAGGTACAGTGCATATTTCTAAAAATATTTGGTAATATAACCCACTACACTTATTAATTGTTAAACAACAACGAAAGGTTATTTGCCAATACACTAATTAATTTTATTAACTTTTGGATATATTCCTACTACGAATACATTCAGACCGGAAAATTTACTACGCTATCCGCACAAATGAAATTCTAGAATTTATTGTGCGCGCTTAGAATATTTTCCTATATTTAAAAGATAGAAATGAGTAATTCTAAAGCAGAAGAAAAAATTGATTTTAGCATACGTCACGCGTGGCATAAAATATCGAGGATGTATAATCAAAAAGCCTCGGTACATGATATGACCATTTCCATAGGTTTTATTTTATTAATCGTGGATAAAGAAGGTACACCAAGTACACAATTGGGACCAAGAATGGGAATGGAGCCAACAAGTTTATCAAGAACCTTGAAAACAATGGAAACAAGAGGTTTGATTTACAGAGAGGCCGACAAATTAGACAAGAGAAAGGTGCTGATTTTCCTAACACCTGCAGGAGTAGAACAACGAAGACTTGCCAAAAATGTAGTTTTGGAATTCAACGAGAAACTCTACGACCGCATTCCAAAGGGAAAATTGAAGGTATTTTTTGAAGTAATGGATAAAATTGATTTAACTGTTGAAGAAGAGCTTAGGAATATGATAAGATTTTTCTAAAACGTTAAACTATGAATAGACACATTCGCAAAGTTGCGGTGCTTGGTTCGGGAGTCATGGGCTCCCGAATAGCATGTCACTTTGCTAACATCGGGCTAGATGTTCTTTTGCTCGATATCGTACCCAGAGAACTCAACGAAAAAGAACAAAAAACAGGATTAACCCTCGAGGACAAATCCGTAAGAAACAGAATCGTCAACGATTCACTTACCACCGCCCTCAAATCCAATCCTTCACCTATCTACAGCAAGTCTTTCGCCGGTAGAATCAAAACCGGAAATTTCGAAGACGATCTTCACAAGATTAAAGATTGCGACTGGACCATAGAAGTGGTCATCGAAAGGCTCGACATCAAACAACAAGTATTTGCAAAAGTTGAGGAACACCGCAAGCCGGGTAGTTTAATTACTTCTAACACTTCAGGTATTCCTATTCACCTTATGCTCGAGGGTAGAAGTGATGATTTCAAAAAACATTTCTGCGGAACTCACTTCTTTAACCCACCAAGATATTTACAACTTTTTGAAGTAATTCCAACTGCTGAAACTTCAGCAGAAGTGGTAGACTTCTTCATGGAATACGGAAGAAAATATTTAGGAAAGAAAACTGTTCTTTGTAAAGATACTCCAGCATTTATTGCCAACAGAGTGGGTGTATACTCTATCATGTCGCTTTTCCATGCAGTGAAAGAACTAGACATGAACATAGAGGAAGTAGACAAATTAACTGGTCCTATTTTAGGCCGACCAAAATCTGCAACCTTTAGAACCTGTGATGTTGTTGGTTTAGATACTTTGGTACACGTGGCTAACGGACTTAAAGAAAATTGTCCAAACGACGAAGCCAAAGAGCTGTTCAACTTACCCGACTACATTTCAAAAATGGTAGAAAACAATTGGCTAGGTTCAAAAACCAACCAAGGTTTCTATAAGAAAGTTGTCGATGAAAATGGTCAGAAAAACATCCTTTCTTTAGATTTAGAAACCTTAGAGTACAGAGAAAAAGCCAATGTGAACTTCCCTACCCTTGCTATGGCCAAACCCATAGATGATTTAAAACAACGTACTAAAATGTTGTTCCAAGGGATGGATAAAGCGGGAGAATTCTACAGAAAAACTTTTGCAGGACTCTTTGCATACGTTACCAATAGAATTCCAGAAATCTCTGATGATTTATACAAAATTGACGATGCAATTAAAGCAGGTTTCGGTTGGGAATTAGGTCCTTTCGAAACCTGGGATTTAATTGGTTTAGACAAAGGGCTAGAATTAATTGCCAAAGAAAGCCACAAAGCTGCAGCATGGGTTGAAGAAATGAAAGCCGCTGGCATTACTTCTTTCTACAAGAATGATAAAGGAAGTAAATTGTACTACGATATCGCTTCTAAAGCATACAAAACCATCCCAGGTACCGAAGACATGGTTATTCTTGATGCCTTGCGCGAAGAGAATACGGTTTGGAAAAATAGCGATGCTACCTTGGTTCATTTAGGAGATGGAATCTTGAATTTGGAATTCCACACGAAAATGAACACCATTGGTGGTGGGGTAATTGAAGGCATTAATAAAGCCATAGACATCGCTGAGAAAGAATACAAAGGATTGGTCATCTCTAATACGGGCCAAAACTTTAGCGCCGGTGCCAATGTGGGTATGATCTTCATGATGGCCGTAGAACAAGATTTTGATGAATTAAATTTTGCAGTCAAAACCTTCCAAGATACCATGATGCGCGTACGTTACAGTGACATTCCTGTAATCGTTGCTCCGCACAACCTTGCTTTAGGTGGTGGATGTGAATTGTCTATGCACTCAGATAAAGTGGTAGCCCATGCCGAACTATACATGGGATTGGTTGAATTTGGAGTGGGTGTTATCCCTGGTGGTGGTGGAACCAAAGAGTTTGTGAAAAGACTCTCTGAGGAATTATCAGAAGGGGATATCCGCATCAACAAAATGCGTGAACGTTTCTTAACCATTGGTCAGGCAAAAGTGGCTACTTCAGCAGAAGAAGCGTTTGAATTGGGCTATTTAAGAAGAGGTCAAGACGAATACGTGATGTCGAGAGAACTACAATTAACTCGCGCCAAAGAAGCTTGTTTAGGATTGGCCAACAAAGGTTATGTAGCTCCAGCCAAAGAGAAAAACATTACCATCCTCGGACAAGAAGGCTTAGGTATCGTTTACGTTGGAGCAGATTCTATGCAATCGGGTAACTACATCTCAGAGCACGACAGACTCATCTCAGAAAAACTAGGATTTGTAATGTGTGGTGGAGATATCTCCGAACGTGTTCAAGTTTCAGAACAATATCTCCTCGATTTAGAAAGAAGAGCCTTCGTAGAACTCTGCGCCGAACGCAAAACACTAGAGCGTCTAGAAAGCATGGTGAAGAAAGGTAAAATTCTTAGAAATTAATGGAGATACCTAGATGTCTAGAGTGCTAGATATCTAGAAGAGGATGAAAAATGAAGAAGCACAACTTTAAAGAAATGATGATTTGGAAAAAAGCCATGGATTTAGTGGTTTCCATTTACCAAATAACTGAAAATCTTCCAGCGAAGGAAAATTTCAATTTGGTGAGTCAAATCAACAGGTGTGCAGTATCCATACCATCAAATATTGCAGAAGGTAGTGGTCGTACAACCAACAAAAGCTTTTCAAATTTTCTAAACTTTAGTTTATCCTCTGCATTTGAATTAGAAACACAATTGATATTGTTAGATCGTATTTACAAGGTTCCAACGAAAACGGAACAAAGCGAACTTGTTGAGCTTCAAAAAATGATAAGGTCCTTCAATAATCAATTAATTAAAAATCTCTAGGCATCTAGAAATCTAGAAGTCTAGCAATCTAAAGAAAAATGAACGCATACATAGTAACAGGATATAGAACCGCAGTTGGGAAAGCCAACAAAGGGGGATTCCGCTTTTACAGACCCGATGATTTGGGAGCGGATGTGATCAAACACATATTAAAAGAAGTGCCGCAATTAGATCCCGCACGTGTGGACGATGTAATTGTTGGTAACGCAACGCCAGAGGCTGAGCAGGGACTAAACATGGGAAGAATGATTTCTTTAATGGGACTCGAAACCGATAAAGTTCCAGGTGTTACCGTTAACCGATACTGTTCTTCTGGATTAGAAACAATTGCCATGGCAACAGCTAAAATCAACGCCGGTATGGCAGATTGTATCATTGCTGGTGGTGTTGAATCTATGTCTGTAATGGCCATGGGTGGTTGGAGAATTGTTCCCAATGCCAAAGTAGCCAAGAAAAACCCAGATTGGTACTGGGGAATGGGATTAACAGCAGAGGCTGTTGCCAAGGAATTTAAGGTAAGTCGTGAAGACCAAGATGCTTTTGCCCTAGAATCTCACCGAAGAGCTTTAGAGGCCATCAAAACTGGAAGATTTAAAGATGACATCGTTCCGATTGAAGTAGAACACATCTTCTTAGACCAAAACGAAAAACGTCAAGTAAAAACTTATACGGTAGATACAGATGAAGGACCACGTCCGGGAGGATCGCTAGAAGCTTTGGGAAGATTGCGTCCTGTATTCGCCCAAGGTGGATCAGTAACGGCAGGTAACTCTTCACAAACTTCTGATGGAGCAGCATTCTGTTTGGTAATGTCTGAGCGTATGGTCAAAGAACTCGGCTTAGAACCCGTAGCGCGTTTGGCTTCTTACTCTGTGGTAGGTGTTCCACCAAGAATCATGGGTATAGGTCCAGTTGATGCTATACCAGCAGCAATCAAACAGGCAGGTTTACAAAAATCTGACATTAGTTTATACGAACTAAACGAGGCTTTTGCTTCTCAATCTCTGGCCGTAATTCGCGAAGTAGGTTTGGACAAAGAAATCGTAAACGTTAACGGTGGAGCCATTAGTTTAGGTCACCCGCTAGGTTGTACAGGTGCTAAATTAACCGTACAAATGATGAACGAATTGAAGAAACGCAAGGAGAAATATGGTGTAGTTACCATGTGTGTAGGTACCGGACAAGGTGCAGCCGGCGTTATCGAAAGGTTATAAAGAACACTTCAAAATATGAAAACGGGTCGCTTTTAGAGTGACCCGTTTTTTATTTTTAACATTCCCATTTAGCAATTGAATTCGTATTTTTGAGTCATGTACAAACTTATTCTACTCTTCTTATTTTTCTGTTTCACAACAGTTTCTTTCAGTCAAAATGATACCATAATATCTACTGTAGACTCAACGAATGCCTCAGAAATTGTTCTGATACAAAGTTTCACTGTGCACAGCTCTATAGATTCTGTTTGGAAGGCCTTTACCACCAAAGAAGGATTAGAAAATTGGTCAGTACCCCTTGCAGAAGTTGACTTGAAAATTGGCGGAAGCATACAAAGCAATTACAATCCAGCAGGTAAAATTGGTGATAGCACAACCATATATACCCACATCATTAATTACGTTCCCTATAAACTTCTCACCTTACAAGCCGAGGTTTCTGAACACTTCCCCGAGTTCATGAAAGCAGATGCCAAGGATTTTTACAATGTTATTCTCTTCGAAGAATTAAAAGACGATCAAGTACAAATCACTTCTTACGGTATAGGATATAAAAACACCCCAAAATATCTTTCTCTTCTCAAATTCTTCATTGCTGGAAACGAAAGTTCTTACAAAGAATTGATTAAATATTTAGAGCAATAGTATTTGTAGTATAAGGCAAACTCCCCAAGCAACTTGGGGTCGGGCTGTACTTCCAATTCACCTCCTGCCCCACTCCTTTTTCTAAACTTTTCTGCGGCTTCTCAGGTCGCCCCATCAAAGCAATTTCAAGGGCAAGTCAATTCGGCTCATTTCCATCCCATCCCTGTTTGAAGATCTATTTCAAAGGTTTAAAAACTATTCCTATTTGTGCACCTATCAATCCGTTGCCATATAAGCCTTCTATTTCATTGCCTGTTTTATAATACTGGAAATAAGGTTGAAGATCTAAATACAACTTCGGCTTCAATTGATACTTTAGTCCCATTTGGATTTGCGCACTTCCTACATATCCCGTTCGTGTTGGAGAAATAAAATAAGTATTCGTATACCCCAATCCTCCATAAGCCGAAAGCTTTTGTCCACTTAAAAACTCAAAATTCACCTGCAAAGGTTGTGATATCACATGACCGTGTAATCCACTCGAATTAAAGGATTGTTCTGTACCCGTCGTCTTTTTCACAAACTGACCATAACCCAATCCTGCTGAAACATTCAACCAAGGTTTTATGGCATAGGCGGCAGATAAATGAACATTCATTCTATTGTTAAAACGAGTTGTTTGATCTATCACAGCGTATTCATTGTTCACCGCAGGAGAATTAACCAAAGCATCATTACTATATCCAACGGAACTCTCTACAGGTCTGTAATCATACGCTTCTCCTACATGTATACCAAACGACCATTTGCTTAATACTACTTCTGGAAGTAAAGACGCACGAGCTAATTCACTGTTCTCTTCTAAGTCTTCTTTAGGGGAAATACTGTCTGCACGACTAATTTTTTGGGCTACAAGCTCCTCCTCATTATTTTGAATTTCAGTAATCCCCGTGCTATCTTTTGTTACATTATCATCAGCTATCAAATACGTCTCATTTTCATTCTCATCCTTCTGTCGAACTTCAATACTATCTCCTAAACCTGGAATCGGTGAGGCTTCTATACTATAAAAGGCAGGTTCAACTCTTTTAAAAGTTGATGGGTTACCTAATAAACTTTCATCCATAGATAAATCGCTACCCCAATACTTAAAACTCGCTTCTGATTTGTCAACCACTACCTCATCAGCTGCATTTTCATCCTTTCGCACATGAATTACATCCCCAGTTTCTTCAACTACAGATTGATCATTATTTTTTTGCTCAAGTGAATTTAAAGGCTCCTTGACTTCCTCAATTTTACTCATCTTATCACCCTCTGGAGTTAGCGTATTCACAAACAGGAAAACTAAAACACTTGTAAGCACCACAAAAGAAGTTCCCGTCCACCAAAGTAGAGCGGCACGTTTCTTTTTCTTCCCTACCAATTCAGCCTCTAAGTTAGACCAAACCTGTTCTGAGGGTGCTGCACCGAATTCCGCAAAGCGATTTTTTAAATTGCTATCCTTTTGCATAATTCATTCTGTTTTTTTCGTTTTCAAGTTCTTCTTCTATCCATTGTCGCAATAAAGCGCGGGCTCTACTGTACTGAGATTTTGAGGTACCCGAAGTAATTTCTAATTGTTGGGCAATTTCCTCATGTGTATATCCTTCTATGGCATAGAGGTTAAATACTGTTCTATACCCTAGGGGTAAGCGTTGAATTTTATTGACCAAATCTTCCAAGGCCATTTTCTCAAAAGCTGTGTCCAAATCAATTGCATCTCCTTGTATGTGCTTATAGTTTTCAAGTCGTAAATCTATGGCCTTGTTTTTTCGATACATTTCAAGTCCAACATTAACAGCTATAGTCCGCAACCATCCTCCTAGATTACCATTAGGTTCAAATGAATGTATGGCCCTAAATGCCCGAAGAAATGCCTCCTGCAAATAATCTTCTGCTTCGGAGGCATCTCTGGCATATCTTAGACATACCCCTTTCATCATGTATGCATATCTGTCATACAACTCACGCTGTGCTTTTAGCTTGCCTTTCTGACAAGCCACAACGAGCTCGGGTTCTGTATATCTATACTTTTTCGTAACCTTCTGATTATTTGAAGATGAAAGCAAACTTTACTTCAAACCTGTTGGATACATAAAGGTAAGACCCATGTGGTGAAAATGGTAAGATATCGTCATAATAATAATAGTAGTTATCATGGGTGCGCTGTTGCCAATGTCTAAAGCCTACGCTGGTTGCAATTCCAACATGTTCACTAAAAAAGTTTTGAAATCCTACCTGAACGCCTGCAGTAAATCCACCTTCAGCACGTTGCCAATAACCTCTTTGTAAGGGTTGTAAATATCCTGTGGTGAAGGAAACAAAAGGTGTCTTCTTTCTGTTTTTCAAAATCAAATATTTCCCTTCAAAGGTCATGGGTAACTGCATTCCTGTCTGATTTCCTTCTAATCCAACTCCAAGTGATAACATGTAACGTTGTCTCAATAATACTCCATTATTAATAGACATTGCAAAATTAGATGCTGTGTTAAAGTCTGTATTCACTCCCAAATTAACGGAAGTTATATAATCTAAATTATTACTGGTCAATTCTGTTTGTGCCGTAGTGTACAACCCTAAACTCATGAGGGCAAATACTGCTAAAATCTTTTTCATCTTATTCTAATTTAGGTTATTGAATTTTACTTAAGTATTGAATATTCTGAACATCTGAACAATCATACTGGTACACACCATCCGTTGTTAAAACAATGGCCAAATCACCCAAAGGAATAATATCTATGGCTTGTATAGAGGTAAAATTACTGATCAATTGATTACCTGCATCCAATGGATTTGTATTGTCAAACACTTTTAATCCGTCACTACCATCACAGATGTACAATACATCATCTTTCACCCCAAGTCCATGAGGATTTGTCATTTGGAAAGTAGCCTGAACCGTTGGGTTAGATGGATTAGAAATATTGACAACATCCAACTGGTTAAGATCTCCCATACACGTTGTTCCCGTTCTCACTGTAACGTAGGCGTAATCCCCTTGTACCACAACTGGGTCACAAGCAGTGGCGTGAAACATGGTCCCCAAGTGATTAGGAGCGGTTGGCGTGGTTGTCGCGTATATCATCATTCCTGTAGTAGTTCCCATATACAATTTATCATCATGCGGAAATAAGGTTTCTACATTCATCCAAATTCTAATCGGTGCACTACTCACTAAGTTCATTGGATCGCTAATGTTTATAGGCACTAAATCACGGTTATTCATGATGTAGAGGTAATCATTAATCACAGCAAACTTGGTGATAGATCCTGAAACGCTAGCATTCGTAGAACCTCCAGTAGCTATACTCTGATTAGAAACAAGCGCATCCATAGCTTCAAAGCTGTAGTAATTGTTCACTTGCGAAACTTCTTCTTTCACTTGTTGTACTTCCCAACCTATTACAACTCCCTTCTCAGGGTCAGGTTGTTTGTAGGCATAATTATTATCTCCTGTCGGATAATTCTGAGGAAAGACACTTTCCAAGCGAGAAATAACTGTTGGCTGATTAATATTCGACACATCAACCACGGCGATGTCTATCAAATTATTAACGTACAACCTATCGTTTTTAATAGCTAATCCTGTACACCCTCTTACATTTAAAAATCCAATTTTTTGTGGTGATGATGGATTGGTGTTGTTTATAAAATGAATCCCTTCGTTTTCTTCTACTACAAATAGATATTGATTCCAAGCGTAAATTCCGGTTTGCTTCTCTATATCCCTAGAAGATTCAAAGGCTATGGAACTTCTAAAGGTTTCGAAATCTTCATAAATGGGCACGTTGGCCATATGCTCGTGGAAGACTTTGTCTTTACAGGCTGTAAAAAGCACTAGAGCTAGACTTATAAAAAGTATTTTTTTCATGATTTAAATATTTGGCGTTTACTAGGGTAATGAAGCCGAGTTGGAAAGGGTTGCAGGTGAAAAGAAAAATTTTGCAAACTTCCTTCGTCTGATTTACTACAATTCAACATCTTGCTCCGCATATTTCTACGATAACATTAACTTTACGCCATGCAAATTTCAAAGTCGACACGTTATATTTTAAGCATACTAAGTGGTTTACTCTTAACCTTTAGTTTTCCCAACACGGGAAGTTTGGCACCACTAGCCTTTTTTGCTTTGGCCCCTCTGTTTATTGTAGAGCACTATATCTACAGTAAACAATACAGGAGTCAAAAAGTATTTACACACGCCTTCATCACTTTTGTTATTTACAATTTTGGTACGTGCTGGTGGATCATGAATGCAGACATTTGGGGAACTATAGTAGGCTTGTTGATTAACGCGCTAATCATGGCTAGCTTCTTTCAATTCTTTGTGTGGACCAAGCGTTTTGTGGGACAAAAAGAAGGATACATCGGTTTACTTTTTTATTGGATAGGACTCGAATATTTCCATTTAAACTGGGAGTTCAGCTTCCCTTGGTTAAACCTAGGAAATGTATTCGCTACCACACCTTCACTTGTACAATGGTATAGTTACTCAGGTGTTTTAGGGGGCACCTTATGGATACTATTAAGTAACCTCTTGATCTTTAAAATCGCTTATAACCTTTGGGTTAAAAAGGAAAAATTTAAAATTCAAACACCTTTTGTATGGATGCTTTCTTTATTGCTACTTATCCCAATTGGGTATTCATGGATACAGTACGCGAGTTCTGATGAAATTCAAATCCCTCTAAACGCCGAGGTTATTGTTACCCAACCCAATGTAGATCCGTACAGTCAAAAATGGAACATACCCGTTGAAGAGCAATTGAACAAGTTTTTAGATTTGGCCGACAGTTTAATAACTCCAGAAACGGACTTTGTTCTTGCCCCAGAAACAGCAATTCCTTATGGTTTTGAAGAAGATGGATTTACCAATAGTTCTGTGTATGAACTATTAAACAAAAGATTAGAGCAATGGAACAACACCAGTTTACTAACGGGTGCTTCTACCTACAAGTTCTTCGATAATCAACACACCTTTGCTGCTCGCTTTATTCCTGAGCGCAAACAATTCGTAGAGCACTACAATACTTCCTTATTAATGGATAAGAATCCTCCGCGTTTTGTACATAAGTCGAAATTGGTAATGGGTGTAGAAATGGTTCCTTTCTCCAAATACCTCCCGTTCATGAACGATTTAGCCATAGAAAATGGGGGGACTTCTGGAAATTTAGGGGTCGAGCCAGAACCCGCAATTATGCAAAGTAAGGGGATAAAATTTGCACCCGTAGTTTGTTATGAATCTGTTTATGGAGATTTTATTGCACAACAATGTAGAAAAGGAGCTCAGGCCATCTTTATTATTACCAATGATGGATGGTGGAAAGATACACCTGGTTACAGACAACATTTAAACTTAGCCCGACTTCGTGCCATAGAAACTGGAAGATGGGTAGCAAGATCTGCAAATACAGGAAGCTCTGCCTTTATCAATCCTAAAGGAGATGTAGTTCAAAAAACAGATTACAATACCAAAACGGCCATTAAACAAAACATACGATTAATAAATAAAGCAACCTTCTATGTCACGTATGGTGATGTGTTGGGTAGAACTTTCGGATTTGGATTCTTTTTGATGCTACTTTTTACTGGAGTAAGATATATGCGTAAGCTGAAAGGATTTTAGGTTAGATACCTAGACAGCTAGATTTCTAGATATCTAGATATCTAGATAAAATATAGAAAAGCTTCTCAATTGATTTTGGGAAGCTTTGTTGTTTTTGTCAGTTTATTATCTGCTTATGACGAACTATTTTGACAATCTGTCAGTGCAAAAACATAAAATTCAGACAATTTTTCGGGGGATGACAGAAAAAAGTGGGTGGCACAAGAATTGACTAAAGCAAACCAAACGATTTAATTAACACGAAAGATAAATAGACATGGGAAAGATAATTGGAATTGACTTAGGTACTACCAACTCTTGTGTATCTGTGATGGAAGGTAACGAACCTGTAGTAATTACAAATGCAGAAGGGAAAAGAACTACACCTTCAGTAGTTGCTTTTGTTGATGGTGGAGAAAGAAAAGTTGGTGATCCTGCAAAACGTCAGGCCATTACCAACCCACATAAAACAATATACTCAATCAAGCGTTTCATGGGTTCGTCTTACGACGAAGTGAGCAAGGAAGCTGGAAGAGTACCTTACGAAATAGTTAAAGGAGACAACAATACTCCAAGAGTAAAAATAGACGACAGAAACTACACACCTCAAGAGATTTCTGCTATGATTCTTCAGAAAATGAAGAAAACTGCAGAAGACTACTTAGGTCAAGAAGTATCTGAAGCAGTTGTTACAGTACCGGCGTACTTTAACGATTCTCAACGTCAGGCTACGAAAGAAGCAGGTGAGATTGCTGGTTTAACAATCAAGCGTATCATCAACGAGCCAACTGCAGCAGCATTGGCATATGGATTAGACAAAAAAGGAGTTGACCAAAAAGTTGTTGTATTTGACTTTGGTGGAGGTACACACGACGTTTCTATCTTAGAATTAGGAGACGGAGTATTTGAAGTATTATCTACAGATGGTGATACACACTTAGGAGGTGATGACGTAGATGACGCTATCATCAACTGGTTGGCAGATGAGTTTAAGAATGACGAAGGATTAGATTTAAGAAAAGATCCTATGGCATTGCAAAGATTGAAGGAAGCTGCTGAGAAAGCAAAAATTGAGCTTTCATCTACAACTTCAACTGAAATCAACTTGCCTTACATTATGCCAGTTGACGGAGTGCCAAAACACTTAGTAAGAACTTTACAACGTGCTAAATTTGAGCAATTAATTTCTGACATCGTTGAGCGTACAATTGCGCCATGTAGATCAGCTTTGAAAAACGCAGGTTTATCTACAAGCGATATAGACGAAATCATTTTAGTAGGTGGATCTACACGTATCCCAGTTATTCAGGATGCAGTGAAGAACTTCTTCGGAAAAGAGCCTTCTAAAGGAGTTAACCCAGACGAGGTTGTTGCAGTAGGTGCCGCTATCCAAGGTGGAGTTTTAACTGGAGAGGTGAAAGACGTATTATTGTTAGACGTTATTCCACTTTCTTTAGGTATCGAAACTATGGGTGGTGTATTTACAAAGTTGATCGAAGCGAACACAACGATTCCTACAAAGAAATCAGAAGTATTCTCTACGGCAGCAGACAACCAGCCTTCAGTAGACATTCACGTGTTACAAGGTGAGCGTCCTATGGCAACGGATAACAAGACATTGGGTAGATTCCAATTGACTGATATTCCACCAGCACAAAGAGGAGTTCCACAAATTGAAGTAACATTTGACATCGATGCTAACGGTATCATGCACATCTCTGCGAAAGACAAAGGAACTGGTAAAGAGCAATCTATCAAGATCGAAGCTTCTTCTGGATTAAGCGAAGAAGAAATTGCAAAAATGAAGGCTGAGGCAGAAGCAAACGCAGATGCAGATGCTAAGAAAAAGCAAGAAGTTGATACCTTGAACAAAGCTGACTCTTTAATTTTCCAAACGGAAAGACAAATGAAAGAGTACGGTGATAAGTTACCAGAAGACAAGAAGTCTGAAATCGAAGGAGCTTTAGCTGAATTAAAGACTGCTTTCGAAGCGAAGAACATGGAAGCTTTAGAACCAGCAATGGAGAAATTAAACACAATTTTCCAAGCGGCTTCTCAAGACATGTACAACGCAGGTAATGCAGAAGGTGCGGCACAAGGTGGAGCACAAGAAGCAAACTCTGAAGACGAAGTAACAGATGTTGACTTTGAAGAAGTAGAAGAAACAAAATAGTTTTCTATACATAAATAAAAAATCCGCTAGTCGAAAGATTAGCGGATTTTTTTATGTATAATACTCAAAAGTTTAGGTATAAAAGAAATCCGCTCGGTTAGAAGCGGATTTTCTTTGATTTGGGGTTCAAAACCACCAGATCATGGATCTAGGTGGTTAGGAAAATGAATAAACTATGTGGACTTCTCCACTACTAAGCGTTTATACTTAGTTGACTGGTACAAACATAAGTCAAAGGAGATGAAATGCACTGCATAATTTTTTTATCTGCCTGTCTTAATTTCTTAACGACATATTTAATTTTTAAAATGTCGTTCTTATCTCGATGAACAATTATCAAAAAACAAAAACTAACTCTAATTATCAGTGATTTACACTTCAATAAAAATTATTCGAATTAAAACTTTCTAACACATTAACTAAATAATTAAGAGAAAGTTTATTATCTTGGTTAGCAGACGCGAATTAATATTTTGTGAGTTTTAGAACTCATTTTCAGTAAAACTTCGACTATGACCACAGCTAAAGACTTTCATAAGACGGTTTTTACAAAAGAGTATTTTGTATTGCCCGATGAGGAAAAACTGTATTATGGAAAACTACTAAAAAGAAAAGAAGAAGAAGCTTTATTTGTTTACAACCTCCGGGATAAGCGCATGGTATATGACGACGGTTGGTTAGACCTTTTAGGCTTAAGAAAGGGTGAAGTAAACATGCTTTATTTGTTAGACTGCATAGATCCTAACTTTAAAGATTTTGTGATCGCCGTTACGGATAATTCTCTTTTCTACCTCTCCGAGAATAGACCTAATATACTAGACTACAGTTTCACCATAGAATTTAAACTCATCCATCAGCTTAGTGGTGAAGGGTTGCCTATACGGGCCACCATTTTTAGTTTTGAATCTGACGAGGAAGGTTACCTAACAGCCATTCTTGGAAGGTTTGAATTGGACAGAACTATTAGTTTCAACAATTTCACCAAGTACACGGTTTACTCTCCTGATAAGCTCAGATATATAGAAGGAATAGACAACAAACTTTTTGAATCGCACCACATCACTTATAAAGAATTAGAAGTACTTCAATTAATATCTAAGGGCTTGGCCATTAAACAGGTTGCAGATGAACTGGAAGTTTCTAACTCTGCGGTAGAAAAACGCATTTACACTTTATATAAACGCTTTGATGTAAAATCTCACGCCCATTTGATTAGCTTTTGCTACAATAATTTGATACTTCCTTTGGAGAAGTAAAGAAGTGTCGACCAAAAAGCAACTTATTAGTACCAGATATACAAAGTGCTGCTTATTTTTGCGCTATGGATTACAATTTAGAATTAGAATTTCAAAAATTAACCAAGCGTTTAAATGAGCAGTTTGATGCTGACTTAGACGTTCAAGCTATCTTGTTCTTAATTGGTGTTCAAGAATTGGGGCAGGGTTACGACAAATACTCTAAACAAGAGAAAACAGAATTAATGCACGTGGCCGTTTGTACTTTATTAGAGCCTTATGGTCATTACAAATTTGTGGGACGCGACAGTGAAAACTGGCCTCATTTTGAGAAAATAGACGATCTACCTTATTTGGATGAAAGACAACAACAGCACCTTATTAAGGAAGCCATACTCGACTATTTTAAAGCAGAACAATACGACTTTTAAGCAGTACCGATAGGAAGGGCATTTTTGAAACAGCAAAGTATTAAAAAGGCAAACCTAAGAAAGCGACAACAGAAGCTCTTTTTAGGTTTTGCCTTTTTTTGTTTGCGTTGAAAAAATATACTGGATAGCGGGTTAAACTGCCCTCCAAAAAAAATCCCTCTTCGTTAAAAGAGGGACTTGAATTATTCTAATATTATCTCTGGTATTCTTACCTGTACACCCATGTGATTTTCTATGGCTTTGAGTTTTTCGAAATGTGCCATCAATTCTTGCGGCAAAGCTTGAGTTTGTACACTCTCTTGCTGTTCTTCGCTAATAATCTCCAAGTAAGCATCTATAGGATTAACTTTTCTGGCTGGGAAATACTCGATAACTGGATCTTCTATTTGCGCATCTTCTACGGCAAACGCAATGGCATCTTTTAAACCACCTATCTCGTCAACCAAACCAACTCTTAGTGCATCTTCACCTGTCCAAACTCTACCTCTGGCTATCGTGTTCACCTGATTTAGGGTTAAACCTCTTCCATCCGCAACGCGTTGCATAAATTGTTGGTACGTGTTGTTTACCTCTCCTTGTATTAAACGCATCTGCTCGTCTGTTAATTTTTCGTTGGTAGTTAAGACCGCGTAAGGATTGGTCCCCACCCTATCGAAACTTAACCCAAGGTTATTTTCCAAGGCTTTTCCTGTGTAAGGAATAACTCCAAAAACACCAATAGACCCCGTAATTGTATTTGAACTTGCAAAAATTCTCTTGGCCGGTGCAGCAACGTAATAACCTCCAGATGCTGCTAAATCTCCCATAGATACAATGACTGTTTTTTCTTCGTTGGCCAATTTTACCTCTCTCCAAATCTCATCACTGGCAAGTGCACTACCACCTGGAGAATTCACTCTAAATACTATGGTTTTAATGTGTTTTGACAAACGCGCCTCACGCAACAATTTTACGTATTTCTCTGATGAAAACTCGCTCCCTCTTTTGGTGATATCTCCTTGAGCTAAAACCACAGCAACGTTGGCCTTTTTAGCACGTACTATATTTTGATCCTCGTAAAATTTATTTCTAGCGTAGTCAGAAAACTTCTTCAACTTTAATTTTTTAAGTGAAGCTGCTCCTACTTTATCTTTGATTTTGTTCAGTACTTCATCTTGGTAAAGGATAGAATCTACCATACCTAATTGATAAGCATCTTCCATGCGCTTTACTTCGTATTTTTCGGCAATTTGGTTTAACTCTTCCTTACTTTTCTTTACGTCATCTGCAATGGTTGCTCTGTAGTTTTCCCAAACATTATCTAAAAGCACTTGGTTTTGCAAACGAGCAGAATCACTCATCTTTGTAAGGAAATATGGTTCTACAGCACTTTTAAAATCATTATTGGCTCCACGTACAACTTGCATTTCAACACCAACTTTATCTAACAATCCTTTAAAGTACATGAGTTCCATTCCCATACCTCCAAATTCCATCATGGTAGAAGAAAAGGCATATTTCTCGTTGGCTACAGAACCTATAAAGAAGTCCTTGAGTCCAACCACCTCACCATTAAAATAAGTCACCAAGAATTTCCCAGAATTTTGGAAGTCTTTCAAGCCCTCGCGAATTTCTTCGGCTGAAGCCAACCCACAACGCACACCTTTTAAATCTATGTATATCCCTTTTACGCGTTCGTCGTTTTTAGCAGTTTCTAAGCCATACAAGATATCGGCCAACCCAATTCTGTCTTCCACTTGAAAATCGTAAGGATTCAATTTACGAGAAGAATTCTCCACAACCGTTCCTTTTAATTCTAGGTGCAATACTGTATTGGAAGGAATACCATATTTCACATCTGGAATTGCAGCAGAAATCACTAAAAAAATTATTCCAAAGATTCCACCTATAACTATAATCAAGGCTAAAAAACTTGGCCAAAAAACTCTTCCGAAACTCACTTTATTATTCATATGTATCTGGGATGTCTTATTTTCGCACAAATATAGAGTTTGAGAATTAAACAACTTGTTGAATTATTATAGATGGTTGTTAATTCGTGTTTGGAGGTTAATTATTCGTTGAATGAGTG
Organism: Lishizhenia tianjinensis; assembly: GCF_900116425.1. Classification (GTDB taxonomy): domain Bacteria; phylum Bacteroidota; class Bacteroidia; order Flavobacteriales_D; family Crocinitomicaceae; genus Lishizhenia; species Lishizhenia tianjinensis. The sequence goes on from NZ_FPAS01000006.1 coordinate 190,902, forward strand.
TAACAGTATTTTTAGGACTAGGTGGAAATCATGATAATTCTGAAGAATTATTAAAGATTGCGCTACGAAAAATAGGCGAACTAGCTACAAAAATAGTTGCTACTAGTTCCTTTTACCAAACTCCACCATGGGGTTTTGAAGCCGATAATGACTTTATTAACTGCGTAGTTGAAATTGAATATACAGGACATGCAGAGGAACTATTGACGGCCATCAATGCCTTAGAAGCCGAAATGGGGCGCATCAGAACGGGTGAAGGTTATGCCAGCAGACCTATGGATATAGATATACTATACTTTGGTAATCAAGTGATTACGAATGATGTTTTAGACATTCCTCATCCAAGAATGTATCATAGAAACTTTGTCATGCACCCCCTTCATGAAATTGCGCCAAATTGGATAGACCCCTTGCAGAATAAAACGGTAAAAGAACTCTTTGAAAAGTGCGAGGATGACTCTGAAATAATCGCTTTATCTTAAAGTATTTGCGAATAATAGAATTGTATCTCCCTACTTTTTTGGGGGTGAAATTTTCATTATAATTGCACCGTAGAAGTCAATAAAGTTGAATTAAAAATTAAATAATGAAAAATAATAGAATCGCAGGTTTTGCATTCATTGCTGCAGCTGGTTTATACACAACAAGTTGTGATTTAGTTAAGGATGTTGATTACACAGTAACACCAGATCCTTTAGAAATGCACGGAGACAGTGTACGTGTAAAAGTTGATATTACTTTCCCAGAGAAAAGCATCAACAAAAGAGCTTACGCAGAAATTACACCTATGATAGGTGAAACAGCGTTGAAGCCTATAGCTGTTAAAGGAGAAAAAGCAACTGCGAATGGAGAGGCTATTCCTTACAAAGCTGGTAAAACAATTACTTACACAGATGTTGTTGCCTACACACCAGATATGAAAGTATCTAGCTTAGATGTTACAGGTAAAGTATTTAAAGGTGATTCTGAGAATGCACAATTAGACAGAACTAAAATTGCAGAAGCTACTATTGTTACTCCATTATTGGTTAATAAAGACTTCCAAGTGATTTACGCGGCGGATAAGTTTGAGCGTGTAACACAAGAATTATACAATGCTGACATTCACTTCACAAAAGGAAGACACAATGTTAGAACTACAGAATTAAGCGAGCAAGACATCAAAGATTTCTTAGCTTGGTTAACAGAAGAGCAAGGAAACGAGCGTTTGAAAATTAAAACTATCAACATCGTTGGTTACGCATCTATCGAAGGTGAAATCATCAAAAACGGTAACTTATCTATAGACAGAGCAACTGCTGCGAAGGAAGCTATCATGAAATTAGCTGCGAAGAAGGGTGTTGCGAATGAAGCTGCTCAAAACGATGCATCTTACGTTACTACAGGAAGAGGTGAAGACTTCGAAGGATTTAAAGAAGCATTAGCGTTGGCTGATGATATCAATGACAGCGACAAGCAATTGGTATTACGTATTTTAGAATCTTACAAAGATCCAGTTCAAAGAGAACAAGAAATCAAAAACTTGGGAGCAACGTTCACATCTATGGATAAGAACATCTTCCCAATGCAAAGAAGAGCTGAGATCAACGTTGAGTACGAAAAAACAGGTTACACAGACGAAGAATTAGTTGCTTTAACAAAAAACAACATCGATACTTTAAAAATTGAAGAGTTAATGTTTGCTGCTACTTTGGTAGAAGACTTAAATGAAAAATTAAGAATTTACAAAGAAGGTCAGCGTTTATTCCCGAACGATTACAGAGTATTCAACAACGCAGGTGTAGTATTATACATGCAAGGAAATGTTGCTGATGCTAAAACGGAATTCAATGCAGCAAAAAACATAGAAGAGGCAGCTGAGGTTATGAATAACTTAGGTGCAGTAGCTGGAGTAAACGGAGACAGAGCAGCAGCGAAGAACTTATTAAACGCAGCAAACGGAGCAGGAGAAGAAGTTGGATACAACCAAGGTATCTTGGCTATTCAAGATGGAGACTACGCTTCAGCTGTAAGTAACTTTGGAAGCAATGATTCATTCAACAAAGCATTGGCTCAATTGTTAAATGGAGATGCAAACGCAGCTACAGCTACAATTTCTAACTCTGCAGATGCATCATCAGCTCAAGGGTACTACTTGATGGCGATTGCAGCAGCAAGACAAGATGATTTAACAAATGTTGTTAGCAACTTGAAAAACTGTTTCAACCAAGATGCAGCTTACAAGCAAACGGCATTAGAAGATAGAGAATTTTTAGCATACGCAGAGAATACAGCGTTTACAGCTATCATAAAATAAGAGGTTCATTCCTCACCGTAAAAGCCCATTCATCTGAATGGGCTTTTTTTATGAAAAAATATTATATTTATCACACTAATTTTAAACCAACCAGAAATAAAAATCATTCAACCTGGTTAAATTTATTTTTTATGAAACTACTTAAATTAATTGCCGTGGCAACGCTATTGCTTGCTGGAAAATCACAATCTTTTGGTCAGATCTACCTAGGAGGACAAGCAAATTACACCAACTATGCAGGATACGATCTGAGTTTTATAGGTGTAGGATTTAATGGAGATTATGTTAGTGACAGAATTACCTACCGTGCTACATTCAACCTTGGTTTACCAAGAAGTTACGACAGAACTTATCATTTAAACTCTAATGATTGGACAATGCCAGATTCTGAAGTTGAAGGAGTAGAAAAGTACAGTGTATTAAACCTGTGGCTTGATGTAAACTACTTTTTTACTGGAGACGGTGAAGATGGAGGATTTTATGGTAAAGGAGGTTTAGGATTCTCTTTTTTAAGAGTAGCCAATAATCTTGGAGATTACAATGAAAATATGTACCATACGAATTTCGAAGATAGAGAAAACTATTTGCAACCGATATTAAGATTTGGTTTAGGGTACGATTTAGAATTAGATTTCGGAAATGTCTTTTTTGAGGGGTATGGAAATTTACCAGCTAATACGGTTAATGGAGTAGCTATTGATGTTCAATTGCCTTTCTCTTTTGCTGCTGCAGCAGGAGTTAGAATCCCTCTATAATATTAAAAACCCTATATGTAAAGCCCATTCAAACGAATGGGCTTTTTTTTATTTCAATACGTTGATATGACCGGTGAGCAATTTGTCTTGTTCATCCAATGCCTGATAGCGGAGTATATAAACATATACCCCTTCTGGAACCAACTTCCCTTTATAACTGCCGTCCCAATTAAACTCAGGATCCGAAGATTGGAAGATCAATTCTCCCCATCGGTTGTAAATACTCAATTCATACTGATTAAATGTACAAGATGAACGTGGAGTGAATTGATTGTTGTAAGGATCCCCATCTGGAGTAAAGGTGTTAGGTATATAGATATTACAACTACAATCTATACCTTCTAATTCAAAGTATTTCGTTGAAGTTCCACAGTAGTTTGTTGCATCTAAAATATATTCTCCTTCTTGCCCGAGATAAAAGTAGTTTGGAATAGCTTCACTATTTAGGGTATAACTATATTCTGGATTTAAATTAAAGTAAATTTGATCTCCAGCACAAAGTGTTGTGTCGAGCTTGTTTATTACAGGTGTGTACAATTTCTCTAGACTAAAACTATCTATAAATACACAATGCTCTTGGTACACTTCAACCCAATAAATATTGGGGAGTTGAAAGGTTGTAATGGAATTGGTACTCCCCTCATTCCACGCTAAACTATCTATCCAAGGCTCATTAATTTCTACCGAAATACTTTCATCATCGCAGAGCAAAGTGTCGGTATCTAGTTCAAACTCTTCTGCCAGCCTCAATGTAATACTATCCCTAAAAGAGCATCGTTCATCTTCTATTTCAAACCACCAATTTCCAGCTGTTAAAACACGTTGATTACTTTGAACACTATCATTCCAAAGAGTACTCCATACATTGCCATTGATCAACACTTCCATTTCATCCTCTACACACAGCAAGGTGTCACCCGTAAAACTGACGGTAAAATCCATTTGGTGTAAGTATAGGTTCATGGTATCGGACTGACTTCCACATTTGTTGTAAAATGTTACAATGTACATTCCTGTATCCATCACAGCCGTTGTTAAGGAATCTGAGCCCGTATTCCAAAGTAAACTATCGTATACCTGTGCCGAGGCGGTGACGTTAAAGGCATTCAATGCACACACGGTTGTATCTTGCAGCGGAACAATTTCAGGTACATCAATAAATCCAAATTGAAAAGCATCCCGCCCTTCACAAAAACCATCAACGAGGGCCAATTCATATCCATAAGGTATGGTAACATCAATGCTATCTTTCTCAAAAATCAAAATATTCATCCAATATAAGCGTTGCACCAAAGAGGAATCCTGATTAATAATTTGAAGGGTATCATCTGTACATAATAAAGTATCGGGATAGTCCACTACAGGAGGATTAACGAATTCTACCTGAATAGAATCCACTAGATGACAATCATCAAAATTTAAGGTGTAAATGTAAGTACCTGAAGTTTGAACGGTAATATTGCTCAAAGTATCGCCCGTACTCCAATAGCCACTGTCGGCACTTAAAACAGTATGCGCCATCAAGGTTACCGAATCACCATAACAAAGCCGTAAATCACTCAAAGTGTCCATGGTAATAGAATTGGTAAGCTCGAGCTCGCAGACCTCTGCTTCTTCAATATACACCTCATCAATCAAATAAAAACAATGTGAATAATTAGAAGTCATGACCAAATCTACTGGTGTATAAAAATTACCGATGGTTAAATAATCTTCTCCTCCTTGGGCCAAATAATAGCCCGACACCAATTCCCATACTCCCGTGGTATTGATTTTTACTTGAGGAAAGGCTGGAGTAACCGCACCTTGCAGAGTAGACATACCCACTGCCGCATTAAAAATAGATGAATCAGTTAAAGCCACTCCTAAACTATTGGCATTCCCCGTGGTGGTTTCACCTAAATAACAATAAAAACTAATGGAATAGACTTGTCCGGCCACCAAAGGCGATGTAAGTTGAACTTGTAAATATTCGCAGTAAGAATTTGCGCCATCGGAAGTTGTCACCCTAATTCCTCCCACACCGTCTCCACTGTAGGGTGTTCCACTATTAGAATACCAAGAACCCAACATAGAATAACCGCAATCATTCATATAATCAGCCGAAGAACTAATGTTGGTGGCATTCCCCCAAGGATAGGCAAAGGCAATGTTTCCAATACTATTGGGACAAGAAGTATAAGCTTCAAAACCGGGGTTGGGAACCAGACCTTGCGCCATTGAAAAGATGGGCAAACACAATAAGGCAAAGAAAAGTGTCAGTAGTCGTTGATTCATAGTGATGTACAAATTACAACAATCACCGTTTATGCACAAAAAAAGGCCTGATGAATTTTCACCAGGCCTTGATATTTTAACAAAGTACTTTTACTTATTATGTTCAATCACGTAAGTCAAAACTTTGGTCATTAAATGCACTCTATCTTTTCCTCTTACGTTGTGCTCGTGCATAGGGTAAGGGAAGTAATCCATCTGTATACCTAAATCCACAAACTTTTGTACCAATGCGTAGTTGTGTTGTAATACAACTGTTGGGTCTATAGTACCGTGGATCAACAATAAATTTCCTTCTAAATTCTTAGCGTGTGTTAACAAACTTGCTTGCTCGTAACCAGCTGGATTTTCTTCCGGTCTGTCCATGTAACGCTCACCGTACATTACCTCATAGTATTTCCAATCAGTTACTGGTCCACCCGCTACACCCGTAGTAAATGTTCCTGGCTCACGCAACATTAAAGAAGTCGTCATAAAACCACCAAAACTCCATCCGTGAACAGCCAACCTATTTTCATCTACATAAGGTAAAGATTTAAGGTATTCTACCCCTTTCAATTGATCTTCGATTTCTGCCGTACCTAATTGACGGTGAATTACACTTTCAAATGCTTTTCCTCTTTCTCCTGAACCTCTGTTATCAACTGTGTACACTAAGTATCCTTGTTCTGCCATCCAGTACATCCATAAGCTAGCACCATCTAACCAAGAGTTGGTTACCAATTGTGCATGTGGCCCTCCGTATACATAAACTAAAACTGGGTATTTCTTATTCGGATCAAAGTTACTAGGCTTAATCAAACGTTGGTAAAGATCTGTTTTTCCATCTGCTGATTTTATCGTAGAAATCTCAGCGGTACCCATAGTTACATTTTCGTAAGGATTTTTAGCTGTCAACATATTGCTAACTTTTCCTTTACTGGTAATCATTTGTGCCACATTCGGTGTTGAATGATTTGAGTACTGATCGAAAATGTACTTTCCAGAAGGACTTACAGACACACTGTGCGTACCTTCAACTTCAGTTACTAAAGATTGTTTCCCCATGTAATCTACCTTGTACACCATCGTATTCATTCCATTCTCTCCTGTTGCGTAGAAGTAAACTTCATTTGAGTTAGAAGAAATGATGTCTTTCGTTACAAATTTGTTTGAAGTCAATTTTTGAATCAAACCACCATCAATGGTATAGTAGTACAAGTTGTTGTAACCGTCTTGCTCAGAAATCCAGATAAAGTTATTACTTCCTTCTTTTGGGAAATAAGCTGGGTGTTCTGGTTCTGTCCACGTTCCACTTTTTTCAGTAATCAAGGTAGCCACAAATTCACCCTCTACGGTGTATTTGTTCAAGTTCATTTCATTTTGATCACGGTTTACCTCAGCAACTAAAAAGAACTTTTCATCTGGTGTAAAAGTAACATTGGTTAAGTAGGCATCTTCTGCTCCTCTTGGTGTTATGTAAACGATGTTTCCTTTCGAAACATTGTAAATCCCAACACTTGGCTTTTCACTTTTTTGTCCGGCCATTGGGTATTTAATCGACTTCAATTCTCCAGGGTAAGAAGCGTTATCCAACATCGGGTAGTCGTGTACTTCAGATTCATCCTTTTGGTAGAATGCCAAGTAATTACCTGCTTTCGACCAAAATAGGCCCTCTGTAATTCCAAACTCACTTCTTGCAAAAGCTTGTCCAGCTACGATATTTGCATCCGTGTGTTTTGTTACTTGTATGTTTTGATTTCCTTTATTGATAAACACATTGTTATCAACCGTATATGCTACTGTTTTAGAACCAGTATGTACTTTTGGGTTGGCTCCCCCCTCTTCTAATTCAGCAAACAATAGACCTTTGTCTGTATCTACATTATAGCTATAAAACTTCTTTCCTTGTTCTACCACCATAAACTCATTCCCAGAAAGCCAATCGAATCCTGAGAACCAACGCAATTTACCGTTAACCGCTGCATTTACTTCGGCAATTTTAGCTAAAGTATCTACCGCATTTGCCTTTTTAGCACTTCCTTCTAACAAAGAGGTATAAGCTCCTAGATAAGAGAAATTATCTGAGTTTGGTATCCATGAAAAGCCCATGATGTGCTCAGGATAGTATTTTCTGTATTGGTTCATTACAGCTGATTCTATGGTCAGGTTTTCTTTTTGACCATAAGAAAGCATATTTAGACCCACACAGGTCATTACTACTAACTTTTTAAACATTTACTATTACTTTATGTGTTGTGTAAAAAACTTATTTAATTTTTGAGCGGCTTGGTATTGTTCAAGAATGAATTCATCCAAGTCATCTCTTAGAATAGTTTCGGGGGTAAATTTGGCAAAATAATACCAATTCTTATTAAAAATTAAGGGTTCTTTCGCCGCTGCTTCTTTTAGATGTTTGGGTAGAATTTTATTTTTTTCACCTCTAATTTCACCAAAGGTAGATAAGAAGTTTTCATCTTGATAAGCGCTTTGAAACTCTTCTAAATTCTCAGCAATTGCCTCTCGAACTTCTAAAAGTTGCTCCTTATCTAAGGTATAAACACCACCATATACGCGTAAATCTTCCGGACCCATTTCAAAATACAGGCCTGGTGTACTGTGATTTTTCTTTCCGCCTTCCACTAATACTGCAGAACGGTTGAGCTTATAAGGTGTTTTATCTTTAGAAAAACGTATATCTCTGTTAATTCTAAAAATACAATCTTTCGCCTCTAGTTCTCCCCATGCAGGGTTAATCGCTTTCCCTTTTTCAATAAGGTGCTCAACGAAGGCTTTCATTGGGTCTTTCACACTTTTGGTGTATCTCTTTCGATTTTCATCGAACCAATCTTTGTTATTGTTGGGTGCCAACTCTATAAAGAAGTCTAAATAATCTTGGGTGAAAAATGCCATAATTTAGTTTTGAAGTGGGAAGATAAGCAATAATTATTCTTCCTGCTTTTAGATTGTTATTGGAGGTAGAATTTCAGGATGAGAGTGATACTATTTCTTCTTTCGCACTACTGATTTAGAAAGTTTCTAACGTCAATGAAATACTCATTTTTCGTACATTCGCGACCATGGGGTATAGGATAGCTGTAAATGCAAGATTTCTATTGAAACACAAAATGGAAGGATTCGGGTGGTATACATTCGAAAACCTAAAGCGCATCGTTACCCAACATCCTGAGCACGAGTTTTTCTTCTTTTTTGACCGCCAATATGATCCTAAATTTGTGTTCGCCGATAATGTAACTCCTGTGGTGGTGCACCCGCAAGCTAGGCATCCAGAACTTTATAAAATTTGGTTTAACTATTCGGTGACCAGAGCCATTAAAAAGTACAAATGTGATGCATTTATCTCTCCTGATGGTTATTTGAGTTTACGAACGAAGGTTCCACAGCTCATCGTAATGCACGATTTAAATTTTGAACACAACCCGCAAGATTTACCCAAAAGTGCCCTGAATTATTATAAAAAGTACTTTCCCATTTTTGCTCAAAGGGCGAAAAGAATTGTAACTGTATCAGAGTTTTCTAAGCAAGACATCATTCAACAATATCATATTGCTCCGCACAAAATTGATGTAGGACACAATGGTGCCTCTCCTGTATTTAAACCCATTTCAGAGGAGGATAAAGAAATCGTAAAACAAAAATTTAGCAAGGGAAAAAACTACATTCTTTTTGTAGGAGCCTTGAGCCCGAGAAAGAACTTAGGTCGCTTAATTGCTGCTTTTGATGCGCTGCACCAAGAAGGACATAACGACCTTGAATTGGTAATTGTAGGTGAAGATTTGTTCAAATCTATGGAAACGAAGATAGAAGCTTCAACCAAGGTACATATACATTTTACGGGACATTTAAGTCAAACCGACCTTGCCCAAGTGGTAGCAGGCGCGCATATTTTTGCCTTTGTTCCTTACTTTGAAGGATTTGGTATTCCTTTATTAGAAGCCATGCAAAGTGGCGTTCCATGTTTGGCAGCAAATGCTACTTCACTCCCAGAAGTGGGTGGTGATGCTGTACTATACTGCGATCCTTACGATGTAATTTCTATAAAAGAAGGTTTAATTCGCTTAAAAGAAGATAAGACCTTGCGAAGCACTTTAAAAGAAAAAGGACCCCAAAGGGCCCTAAATTTTTCTTGGGATAAGAGTGCCGAAGTACTCTGGTCTGCCTTCCTTAAAATGATGGATTAATTCCAAGAAGCGCGCTCATAAATTTGTGTCCTAACCCTTCCCGAAGTAACATAAAACTTAACGTCTATAGGTTTGTTTAAATATTCCTCCTCGTGGTCGATTAAATCTGCGATGAAATCATCTTGATGCGTGACTTTAACCGCTGAGAAATACCCAACATTCACATGTGGTTCACCCAATAACATGTATACTTCATTTTGTGCTTCCAGGAAACCTATAAAATGTGGTTGAAACCTGCCTTTTCTTTCCACCAATTCCAACACGCGTTGGGTACTATTTTCCTCCGTTCTTATTTTTGAAAAAGCTAAATTCGGAAGCTCTTCGTAGAGATCAGTAGTTCTGAATTGTGTAAAAACAGGTTTTCCTTTTTCGTAATAAGTCCTTTTCTCCGAAAACATTGTTACTTCATTTTCCGAGTACTCATCATAGTTATGGAACACGGCCTGAAGGTTCTGCTCTTCATCAAAATAAAACACTCTAGTTCCTGATTTCCCATCAAACCCCTCCTGATATTTTTCCACAGCTTTCACCAATACACCTTCCAAGTAATATGCATCTACTTGCTCAACATAACCAGAATCAGCAATTTCAAAACGCAAACTCTTATCTACCACAAACTGCTCTATGGGCGTCAACTCTATCTCTTTTACAAAAGCCATAGATGGACCATTGTACGTTTCTGAGTTATTCGCTACATCTGATTCTCCCTGCTTCTCAGGCATAGGTATTAATGTAACTTCTTTATCTGCTATTGTTTTCTGCTCGCAGGCTGTTGTAAGTAACAACGCTGCTAAGGTAAATCCAAGTAGTTTGTGCATACTTTTTTATTTATGAATACAAAAATAGCATTTCGTAACAGATGTTTTCAAAGAAAAAAGTCCCGACAAATTGCCAGGACTCTCAAATTATTTTTGGTAAGAACTATTCAAACACCAAGGTCATTTCTACTCTTCTATTCTGAGCTCTCCCTTCCTCTGTATCATTAGAAGCTATGGGTTGTGTTTCACCGAAAAACAAGGTTTCTATTCTTTGTTCCTCTACCCCTTGTTCCATTAAATAGGCCTTTACTGCTTCTGCTCTTTCCTTCGATAACTGAAGGTTATTCTCTGGAGAACCAACGTTATCGGTATGACCTTCTATTTTTAAATTAAACTCATTGTTTTCCTTCAATACTTGAGCAAGTGCCTCTAATGAACTTAAAGAGGCATCCTTAATTACTGCTTTGGCAGTTTCGAACTCTAAGTTATCGAAAGCGGTTTGTATCACTTTTTTCACTTCTTCTTTTACTACAGGACAACCATTATTTTCTGGAACTCCAGGAGTTTTTACACAAACATCATCTTTATCGAGCACCCCGTCACCATCTGTATCAGGGTAAGGACATCCGTTGTTATCCTTTGGTCCGGCTACATCAACACATTCATCTTCTGGGTCTGCAATACCATCTTTATCGGTATCCGGACATCCATTGAATACTTTGAGTCCTGCCGTATTTGGACAAGCATCCTCGCTATCCTGAACACCATCTTGATCACTATCTGGACAACCTTCAAATTCCTCCAATCCTATAACATCGGGACAACGGTCATTTTTATCGATAATTCCATCCCCATCCGTATCTGGACATCCTTTGTTTACATGATTACCAGGAAGAGAAGGACATTCATCTTCACTGTCTTGAATTCCATCTCCGTCAGAATCTGGACATCCTTTAAAAGCTAAAACACCCGCATCATCCGGACACTTATCCTCCTTGTTTTTGATTCCATCTCCGTCTCTATCTGATTTCTTCACCTTGTTCACGACCTCTTGGGGTTCGCGTTCTTTGGCTTTACGTACCTTTTCTTTGGCCTGTTCCCTTTTATTTTTTTCTCTATTTCCAATAGCCACATTAAACCCTACGCGCGCTTGGAAGTGTTTGGCACTATATGGCAAGGTAATGCTTTGTGTAGAGGTGGTAGGATTTCCAAATTCATCTTCTTCTGAAACCGTACTGGTAAGATCAGCGGTATTAACAGCTAAAACATTATCTACAATGGCATGAATTTGAAAGGCACCTAAACCTAAAACTAGTCCTGCTCCAACATTAGAACGCTTATCTAATAAGGTATAATTGGCCGTTAATTGAATTTTACGAGTTAGGTTTTGGGTATAAGAAAGCGTAAGTGATGGACGTAAAGTTCCTCTGTACAACTCTCCGAAAAACAAAGCTCCGGCCTGCCCTTTCAGTTTAGGATTTTCTATCAACGTATAATTCGCTCCTACATAGAAACGCGTAATTAAAGAAGTAGTGAAGGAGTTTGTATTTCCATTCGTTTGAACTTGATTTTCAAACTCCTCACCCAGTGCAGTATAATGATCTCCGGCAGGGTCTGCAGTTGTATCTGAACTAAACAAAGAACTACTAAAATCTATTCCCGTGTAAGCGATGTCTACGTCTTGTGATTCAAAATTGATATTACCATTTTTCCAATTGATAAAACCAAGATCAATAACACTAGCGCTAACATTCAACTTTGGTGTAACGTTGTAAGAAGCTCCTAAATCTAAGGCTATCCCATAATTTCCGTTTACATTTCTGTAGTAGGCATCCATGGGGGCATTCTCCGTAGTATCTATCCCTGAGGTATACATGGCATAACGTCCAGTTACAGCTAAATCATACGTGGTAGTATCTGTAGTTAATTTAAACGTAGATGACTTCGTATAAACACTATTCATCCCACTTAATAATTTCACTTTAGCTCCAAAGGTCCATTTATCATTTACTTTTCTTTGGTAACCCAATCCAAAACTTCTGTAATGAAAGGCGTCAACACCCATATTTGAAAAATCTAAAACACCCTCTGTTTCCTCAAAATTTCCATTACCGGTAAAGGGGAAAGTTAGTAAATCTTTAGGGAGGGTTACACGGGTGAAAATATTTTCATTTGCCGTAAAGTGTATATAATTCTTCTCTCTGATTTTGAAACCAAATGAAAGTAGCTCTACATTAATGCTTGCACCAACATAGTTCTTTTGGTTCCACAAATTGGTTAAGTGATTCACACGTAGACGAGTACCCGTTGGGGTATTTTCAAATAAATCTTTCGGCGTTGCCAAATTGTTGGTGAAATTAAAGTACAGGGAAGAAATTGCTGGTATACCAATGTAAATTTTCCCATCAACCGTATTGGCAGGATTGGTGTAAAGCGTGTGTTGCAAACTAGAGAGTGTATACAAACTATAATCTTGCTGAGCGCGAACTTGTGTTACCAAAGTTAATACAAGTAAAACTAGGCTCGTTTTAAAAAACATACTATTTCTCATCACTTGTATTAATTAGAAAGGTTAACATTAAGATTGATTTTCGCGGAGAGTGAAACCGTTAATTCATACTCAGGGTAGAATTTCACATCTTGCTGCTGATCTGCATTAGTGGTGTTTAAGTTTGCTCTATATACCACCTTTTTGGTTCCTCCAGAAATTAGATTTTGCAGCTGACCGTTGTTCAGAGGTACATCTGTTATTCTTCTAGAACTCTCTACCACCTTACCATAATTAGGGTCTGTTACAGGAAGAGAAACATCAACAATTCCGGCTGGAATCAAATTATCTAAACTCGGGTTGGCAAAGAGTGAATCTAGCACCACATCATTTTCATCTAAGAAATAAATTTGCGCACCCAATGCCAAGGGCAAACCGTTATCACTAATAATTCGAATAGTTGCGCGGTTTACATCTTTATCGTCAAAGTTAGATTCTGGATCTAAATCCAAGGCTTCTCCCAAATCTAAATCGGAGGTGTCTTGAAAAGAGAAGTTGTATGCATATCCAAATATGGGCAAGATTACTTCCACATCTCCCCAGGCCATGGCATCACTGCTTAAAAAATTCTGACTGAAACCATCTGGATTTGTTTCTGCTGCTAGTTCGTAAACGATGTTGTCTGGACTCGCATCTATCAACTGAGATAAACTCGGTGTTGTATTACCATTGTTTATACTGTGAAAAAAGTCTGCTGTATCCCCTAAAAAACTTGCCCCTGGTATGGTTGGTATATTCGTTAAACCAGGTCCTCCTAAACTCTGACTTGAACCAGAATTTCCATCGTATAAACCTGAGAAATTAATTCCCAGTGGTAACCCTGCAGAAGAACGTATGTATAAATTCAATTGTGGATCGGCAAAATGTAAATCACCTGAAATAAAATTATTAAACACCGGTAAATCTTGGGTATCCTGCGCTACTATATTTTGGAAATTTCCAAAGTATCCGAATATACTCTCAAAGCCTGTGAGGTCTAGATTCAGATCAAAAGAAATACTTTCCGTACCGGTGTAGGGCTGTCCTGTCTTGGTAAGTGTAACATCAACCACAACCTCTAATTCATTATTGGTTTGTCCACCCTTGGTTAAATCCATCACGTAGTTAGACAAATCTATATTGAGCATTTCCTGTGTAGGTGTGGACCCTTGAAAAGATAAATCTACAGTAGTGTTAAAAGAATTCCCGTTTTGTTTTAGGTAGGGGATGGAAATATTCAAGGTAACATCGTGCTGCATGTCTGTAAAGGCATCTATGTTCAATGTTCCGGATGACAAACGTATACTATCTACCTCTTCTCCATTGGAAAAAGCGAAGGTTTCGCTCAGGGTTTCTCCAAAATTAACACTGGTGCCAGCTGGTGCAAAACTAAAAGCTGTTACGGTAGAAGGTGGCACTGAAACAGCATAGTTTAAATTTTGACTTGGTAATTCTATTAATTCACCGGCGTTAAATTCAAAAATATTCTGTCTGTAAACCAAGCGAAATAATTCATCCGCATCATTGTAAATTAGTTCACCTTCATCAAATTCTTTTTCTAAGTCTCCGAGGTTAATGGTTGCTTTTGCCAAAGGTATTGCAAAGCTGGGATCAGCCTCAGACAAGTCTAGCTTATCTACCTCAAAGGTTTCTTTTTTACAGCTTACAATAATTCCAACCAATAGCAGTGGCAAGATAAAGTAGCTTAGTGGGTACTTTTTCATAGGGTTAATTTTTCAAAACAAAGGTAGGCTAAAACTACCTTAGAAAAAAGAAAAAGTCCTATATATCCCTTAGGTTAAATCCTGATTTTAATTCAATTATTTAAGCATTAATGGAAGTTGAATAGATGATTAAATTTTGTTCAACTTGACTTAAAACGAGTAGTTCTTGCGTAGCTTTGTTGTACACAAATGATAATAATCCTTCGCCTTCTTTTGGCCAATCTTTCACCAATTCCCCCTCGTTGTTGAAGAGGTAAATATTATTTTCTAATTGGTCAAGGATTAAAGTATAATATCTGCCCTGTACTTCTAGAGTATGAATTTGCGTAACTTCTTGGTTACTTTTATTGAGTCTGGTCAGAGCATCCCCATAAGCCGAGTATACTATAATCACCCCGTCTTTTAAACCGTAGAAATAATTGGCGTCTTTCCAAAATTTGTTTCCGTCCACACTTCCTACAACTTCACCGGCTATGTTTAACAGTTCTTGTTTTTCATTTTGGTTGAGCACGGCAATCACATCTCCGCCTGATTTTAGCTGCAAGGGAGAAAAGTTAGCAACCTTGTTTTTTAGTTTGGACTTTTCTAATTCAACACAGTACGCCTGTTCTTCTGTTCTTACCCAAGCACTTAAGGTTCCTTTTCTGTTTAAACCATGAATTTCTCCAATTATAGCTTGCTGTGCCGTTTTTTGAATGATCAATTCCATTCCTTTGGCATTTAGCATAATTACTTCGCCTACATGGGTTCCAAAAATATATTTCGACTCACCTCTCCAAGATACTGCAGCGAAATTTGCTGTTAAGGCCTGCTCAAAGTTTACAGGAAATCCACTTACATTATTACCGTTTAGGTCTAAGATATGAAAGGATTGCTCGGTAGTGAAAGCGATTTGATGCTTCTTATTTTGGTAAACATCCACCACCTGTACATCTTTAATTTCTCCTTCTATTTTTCCGTCCCATATTCTTTTCCCTTCAGAGGAGAATAGAAAATAAGCTCCGTCTTTAGCACTCACAAAATAAGAATAGGCTCCTCGTATATGGTCCCAAATAGGCAGTATATTTTGCATGGCTTTTCCAACCGCAATGGTTCTCACTTTACTTCTCTGGTCTCTATCAGAAGGCCTTATCTCTCCTTCAATTTTATCCACTTTAAAACTTTGAAGTTCTGAATAACTAATAGAAGTTGCCCGTTTATCTTCCACCTTTCTGTAATGTACTTCTCGGGTTAAATCTCCATAAATCCTATTCTGTTTACTCACATTTAACGCCAATGTTTTCCCCAATTTATAGTGTAAGGCAATTTGTTTACAAAGGGCTTCTGATTCTGCAAGAACTACCTTATCCTCAACTTCCAAAACATAAATCGCTTTCCCCTTTTTTGGAAAATCACTTGTTAGTTGGAAACCTTCAAAATGCTTTACTTCATTCTCCAAATAGTTGGTATCCACTTTATCGCTTTTCTCCAACAATATTAGAATGGGGTTTTGTTGCGCGCTGTAATCTGAGATAATAAATGTCTGACCTTTTAACTCACCTTTGACTATGCCCTTATCTACCCACTCGGCCATTAAACCCTTTGCGTAAACACTGTCATGATGTTGTAAATAAGCGTATTGATAAAAAGTATAATCTTCCACTTCTTCCGGAACTAAATAAGCAAAATTCAGCTGGTCATCTACCGCACTTCCGAAAGCTTCGTGTGCCAATTTACTTTTGTATTGGTAATTCCCTTGTTGGGTTTTGTAAATATCTGTATTGGCCCCAGTAGTAAAATCAACCGTACTTGCGGAGGCATTTTTGTCGTTTAGGCCTATAAAACTTAACTTTTCTTCATTGAGTTGGATATCCTTCTTTGCCACCAAAAGGTAATCACCATTGTTATACTTTATCTCTGAAGGGTGAAGGTTTAACTGATCGGCAAAGTCCTTTAGTTCTTCTGGGTTCCACTTTCCTTTTTTCTGAGCAATGAAAAAGGGTCTATTGGCTGAAAAATAATATTTGAATTGCGTGTATGGAGGAGTAATTTGTAAGTGTAAATAAGGATTTTTTGCAGGCAATAGCTGTGCTGCATCTTCAATTTCTGACCAACGATTAACCACTAAAACAACACTGTCTTGGTCATTAAAAACAAACTCTGGGTGATAAGAAAACTTCTCTTTTTCTATCAATGAAAATCCTGAATATGCTATCCAAGCTAAACTTCCCAAAAGAAGAAGGACAATCAAAACTGCTCTCATAGACCTCTAAATTAATTCAATTCTCCATCAAGGCATGTAGGCACATGAAAAGATGCAAACATTCTAACTTTAAAAAACTAAAATTTTAGAGAAAGTTGTTCATCAGAAAGCAACTTAAAACTCTTTCTATGGTAAGGCGTTTCTCCATGCTCGAAAATGGCTGCTCTATGTTTTTTGGTAGGATAACCTTTGTTCTTTTTCCAATCATAATATGGAAATTCTTCATGCAGCTCTTCCATAATATCATCTCTGTAGGTTTTGGCTAAAACGGACGCCGCGGCTATGCTTAAAAACCTTCCATCACCCTTTATCATACAGCTATGTGCTACTTCTGGATAGGGGTTAAAACGATTTCCATCAATCAGTAAATGTTCAGGTCTTAATTCCAATTGGTCTATGGCCCTGTGCATCGCCAAAAAACTAGCATTTAAAATATTGATTTCATCTATCTCTTTATGGTCAACTATTCCAACTCCAAAACTTAAGGCATGTTCTTCTATAATCGGTCGCAACAAATAACGTTGTTTCTCGCTTAATTTTTTTGAATCATTTAAGAGATCGTGCGTGAAGTCCTGTGGTAATATAACAGCGGCTGCCACAACTGGTCCAGACAAACAACCTCTTCCAGCCTCGTCGCACCCCGCTTCTACGCGGCCTTCAACTTCAAATGCTAATAGATTTCCCATAGTGCTACAAGATTACAAAATTCTGAGCTTGTAGTAGGTATAAGGCATAAAAGTTGTAGTCTTAGAACTGTAAAAAAGTGAAGCAACTTTTCCTAAGCTTTTTACGTTTAATTGTTTAAGAAACTCAATTATTACTAACTTTAGTGAAAATTGCTTGACTATAAAATATAAAACATGAAAAAATTATTTGCATTCTTATTGGTAGTAACCTGCAGCTTTTTAAGCTTTGGACAAGAAAACCAAGCTGTAGCTCAAGGCACAGAAACTACGTTTAGCGAAAATGTAGCAAAAGGAGTTTTTAGCTTTATTCTACCAGAAGGAACAAGTGCAGAAGAGGTTGAAAAAAACAGTGCTTATTACACATCTTTTTTCACAGTTGAATACGATGCTACAACGCGCAAAGCAACTTTAAAAATGGCGGATAACACAGCAGAATCAAGACACGTTGTGGTGCGTTTTTTAATCTCAAACAAAGTAAGAACAGTAAAGCTAGGGAATACAGAATACACTGTTTCTGAATTCTACGAAAAGCATTTAAAATAAAAAACCTTAATTACCGTAGGGCCGCTACTAATTTTTGTAGCGGCTTTTTTTGTGCCAAAAGTTTTGTATACCCCCTGAAAGTTTATTTTTGAACTATGGCTACTGGCACTCCACATATCTTTTTTATTGCCCCCTATCCCAAAGGAGCTGCTCCCTCGCAACGTTTTCGATTCGAACAATACCTAAGCTTTCTCGAAAAAGAAGGTTATAGTTATGAATTCCATCCCTTTTATGATGAGGATGCCTGGAAAACCTTGTACGCAGAAGGTCAAGTTTTAAAAAAATCTTACCACCTCCTGCGTAGTTTTTGGAGGCGTTTTTTGCTCTTGTTTCAACTCCGAAAAGCCGATTTTATTTTTGTCCACAGAGAAATGTCGCACGTTGGTCCACCCATTTTTGAATGGATTACCACTCAACTTTTAGGCAAGAAAATTATATATGACTTCGACGATGCTATTTGGCTGCCAAATTATAGCGAACAAAATGCACGTTTTCAGCAATTAAAAATGTACAAAAAAGTGTTTCGCATTATGCGTTGGGCTCACTTAATAAGCGCGGGTAATGAATTTTTATGTTCTACCGCACGCAAGTACAACTCCAAAGTAAATTTCATACCTACCACTATAGATTTAAATTATCATCAATCTCCTCCTCGAAAAAAAGGAAGGCTTACCGTAGGTTGGACAGGTACACATACCACCGCTAAATATTTGCACGCTGTATTACCTGTACTAGAAAAATTACAATCCAAATACGATTTCGATTTCTTGGTAATTTCTAACGAAAACCCAGCCTTTGCTTTGCCCAACTTTACCTATATCCCTTGGAATAAAACCACAGAGATACAAGATTTAAATAGCATAGATATAGGTATTATGCCTTTGGAAGACAGTGTGTGGACCCAAGGAAAATGTGCTTTTAAAATACTCCAATACATGGCACTATCTAAGCCCTGTGTTGCTTCTCCTGTAGGGGCGAATTTGTCGGTAATAGAAGAAGGGGTTAACGGACGATTTGCCAAAAGCGAAGAAGAATGGTTCTATGCATTGGAAGAACTACTTAGCAATGAAGACTTGCGTATCCAACTCGGTAAAAAGGCATTTGAAACCGTTCGAGAAGGATATTCTGTTGAAGCCAATCAAGAAAAATACCTTAAATTATTTCAGAAATAGAGCTTAAGCCCGCTCATAACTAGGCAAATTCCTAACATTTTTTTACTTTTGAATTCCTAAAATTTAAGACAAGAAATGGGTAGAGCATTTGAATATCGCCGAGCTGCGAAAGAGAAACGATGGGATAAGATGTCGAAATTATTCCCAAAACTTGCTAAGGCCATCACTATGGCGGCAAAAGAAGGAGGAGATGATCCTGCTATGAATGCTACTTTGCGTACTGCGATTCAAAACGCGAAGGCGCAGAACATGCCAAAAGACAATATTGAAAACGCGATAAAAAGAGCAACTTCTAAGGATGTTGAGAACTTTACAGAAGTAAACTACGAAGGTAAAGGTCCACATGGTGTATTGGTTTACGTAGAATGTGCTACAGACAATACAACTAGAACAGTTGCCAACGTTAAATCTTACTTCAATAAAGCAGGTGGTTCTGTAGTTCCAAATGGATCTTTAGAATTCATGTTTAACCGTAAGGCTGTATTTAGAATTGAAGAAAACTTAGACGCCATAGACGTTGAAGAACTTGAGTTTGAATTAATCGATGCAGGTTTGGAAGAAATCGTTAAAGAAGACGATAACATTACTGTTTACGGTGACTACACAAGCTTCGGTACTTTACAAACTGCCTTGGAAGAGAAAAATATTGAAGTAGCGAAAGCAAACCTTCAACGTATACCTACAAGCTCTGTTGAATTTACAGAAGAGCAATTGGTAGACATAGAAAAGATGTTAGACAAGATAGAGGATGACGATGATATCCAACAAGTCTTTACAAATATTGCTTAATACTTAAAGCATAAAAAAAGCCGAGTGAATCATCACTCGGCTTTTTTATTTGTCATCGTTTTTAGCTGATATTATAGCGTGTCTACTACTTTCAATACCGGTTTCAAGATATACTTTCCGTTTCCAGTTTGGTGAACAGAAGCTTCTGCGTCAAAGTCTATCAATAACTCTACTCCATCATCTGGAATATTTACGTTCTTAATTTTCAATCCTGATTGTTGACCAGAAGGAGTCTTTAGATCATAGTAAACGCTGTCTACTAATACAGTGTTGGCGTCTCCTAATAAAAATCTTAATTCTGTAATAACACCCACTGGTAAAGATGCATCGTATGCTACCTCAAATGAGTTTGTGTCTTGGTATTCTAATAAATCGTAAATCCCTTGATTTGTCGGTAGGTCATACCATCCCGATTGGTTGGGATCATCTGCATCAATTTGTGCACTTACTTGTTCTATTTCTACGTTCACCTCTTGGTAATCACCAGGTGCGTCTGTCATTCTTATGCGTAAAGATGCTTCTTCACTTTTATTACATGAGAAAAGTAATACTGATAATGCAAGTAATGATAAAATCTTGTTTTTCATGGTTCTTTTTCTTTTAGTACACTTCAAAGGTAGAGCCTTGTTGAAGCGAAACCAAAGAATCCATGATATTCGAGAAGCTGAATTATTATTCGTGGGTAATCTCCAATTTAAAGCCTATACCATGTACGTTTTCTATGCTAACTTTTTGGTCCTGACTTAAATATTTGCGCAATTTGGTGATGAAAACGTCTAAACTTCTTCCTACGAAGTAATCATCTTGCCCCCAAACAGCGTTTAAAACGATCTCTCTGGGTAATACCTGATTTTTAAACTTACAAAGCATGGCTAAAATTTGTGCTTCCTTTTTTGTAAGCTTCTTTTCAAACTCAGGATGGGTGAGCATGTAGTTGTCTTTGTCGTAAGTATAACTCCCTAATTTCACCAGGTGCTCCTCCTCTTCTTCTACATCAACATTAACGCGCTTAAGCAAAGCTTTTACCCTAAACTGAAGTTCTTCGTGCGAAAAGGGCTTGGTTAAATAATCATCTCCCCCTGCTTTAAAACCTTCAATTTTATCCTCTGTCATAGATTTGGCCGTCAAGAATAAAATGGGCACATCTGCATTTACCTTTCTCACATCTCTTGCCAACATAAAACCATCTTTCTTGGGCATCATTACATCGAAAATACACAGGTGAAAATGGTCTTCATTAAAAGCTTTAAATCCTTCTTTCCCGTCAGAGGCCAAGTGTACGTCATAGCCCAATGACTTTAATTGATCTGCAATGATGAATCCTAAACTAGTATCGTCTTCGCATAAAAGAATCTTTGCTTTCATATCTATTATTTAAAAGGTAAAAAGATGGTAAATGTTGTTCCTTCGCCTAAATTACTATTTACTTTAATACTTCCGCCATGTTGCTCTACGATCAATTTCACATAGTATAGCCCTAAGCCAAATCCTTTTACATTGTGAAGATTACCTGTAGGAACCCTGTAGAATTTATCGAAAATCATGCGTTGATCTTCTTTTTTCATACCAATTCCATTATCGGTTATCTTCAAAGCAACTCCTTGGTTGTAATTATTGGTAACAATATGTATATCAGGATTCACTTCACAATACTTAATGGCATTGTCCAGCAAATTAAAAATTACATTGGTGATGTGTACCTCATCGGCGAACACCTCATCTTTACGTGCATTCAATTCTAAGGAAATTTGCCCTTTATCTTTTAATTGATTGAACTCAAAATTGTCTTTGGCTTCCTCTAGAATTTCATGCAGAGAGAAAACAGATTTACTCAATTTCAACTCTTCTTTATCGAGCTTGGCAACATTTAAAACTCGTTCTACTTGATTCTCTAAGCGTTTATTTTCCTTGTAAATAATACTTGCATAGCGCTCAAGTCTTTCCTTGTCTTGCGATAAATCCTCTCTCAATATCGTTTCACTCGAAAGGGCGATGGTTGAAATGGGCGTTTTCAACTCGTGGGTCATGTTATTGATGAAATCGGTCTTGACTTCTGAGAGTCTTTTCTGACGAATAATCACACGAATTGAATAAGCAAAAAACAATAAAATAAATGCGACGATGGCAATTAAATACATCCAAGGAGATCTACTTCTTGGGTAATTGGCCAAAGAGATGGGGGTTACATTGGGAAAGAAAACCGTAAAATAATGTCCATCCTCTTGGTCCCAATCTAAATTGGGTGAAGTGATACCGGCTACCGTATCTGATATAGGTTCGTAGTATTTTTCTGTAGAATAACGAATGATGTTTCCAAAAACGATACTGTCGTTGAAACAATCGTAAATACCGTACTGAAAACTTTGGGTGATGTTCTGGTCGTAAAACTCGCGTTTTAATAATTGCTCTAGGTAATAAGGATGCAGATCTTCGTTAATATCTACTTGGTAGTAGTTCGTGCTGACTTGTTTAACCCTACCGTAAAGGTCAGAACTATCAGCGATATAGGTAGAAATTTCTTCCGTCACGTTTCTGAGTGCTACCTTCACTTGTTCATGAAACTGACGCAATTGTAAACTGTCTTGTTTTGCTTGTATATTGATATTGGTTTCTTGCGCCTTGAGGGTACTGTTGATCCAAAAAGCTTGAATAACCAAAATGCTGAGAATAGAACATATTCCCAGCACAATTACGGTATTGATAGTTTTTCTTTGCAAACTCTAATTATTGGGCGTCCAACCAAGCAAGGATTCCACCTTCTAGGTTGTACAAGTTCTCCAAACCATGGTTCTGCTCTAAGTAGGCAATAACATTTGCACTACGCGCACCTGATCTGCAGTGAACTACAACTTTCCCTTCTTTTTTAAAAGCCTCTACATTGTTTGGCACTTCATTCATAGGTATAAGTTGAGCATCCATGTTTGCTTGATCGTACTCGTATTGTTCTCTTACATCAATCAAAGTGAAATTTTCATTGGCTGCTTGCCATTGCTTTAGTTCTTGAACATTAATAGATTTCATTCCATTTAAATTTTGGACTCCACAAAACTCGTGGTAGTCAATTAAAGTAGTTTGTTTATTTTCTTTTCGTGTTAACGGATTGTTCTCATCCTTTTGAAAGCTTAAATTAAACGTTTCTTGTGTAAGTCCATTGTAAAACATCATTTTCTCACACAGCACCTCGCCAATTCCTGTGATTACTTTGACCACTTCCAAGGCCTGCATACTCCCCATAATACCCGGTAAAACTCCTATTACTCCTGCTTCAGAGCAACTTTTAACTTCTCCTGCAGCAGGTGGTTGTGGGTAAATATCTCTGTAATTCGCAGATCTACTTCCATCCTTTTTAAGGAAATTAAATACGGAAAGTTGACCTGTAAATTCATTGATAGAAGCGTGAACGTTTACTTTATCTTTTAAAACACAAGCATCATTAATAAGGTAACGCGTGGGGAAATTATCTGTTCCATCTACTACGATGTCGTAGTCTTCTATTACCTCAAAAATATTGTCTGCTTGTAGGGAAAGATCAAATACTTCGAAATTTACGTAAGGGTTTTGGGCTTTCAAATGTTCTACAGCTGCCCGCGTTTTTTTACTACCAACATCTTCCACTTTGTAAAGGGTTTGACGTTGCAAATTAGAAACATCCACGGTATCAAAATCTACGATTCCTATGTTCCCAACACCTGCAGCACATAAATAAGAAAGTAAGGGGGATCCTAGTCCACCCGCACCAACTACAAGTACACGTGCCTCCTTTAATTTCAATTGGGCTTCTTCTCCAAAACCTTGTAAAATTAAATGACGATTATATCTTACTTTTTCTTTCTCTGTTAACACAAGATAAAGGTAATCATCCTTGCTTTACCCCCTTGTCGTTTTGACGAAAAATCTTTCTTCTTTTAACTTCCGTTGGCCGACAAGTTTTTCGTATTTCGTCCTTTGTTCACGTAAGAAATTTCTATGTTCTCTATTTTAGCACGTTGATGAAATTCTCGTATGATGTCTTTAATGTCTTCGGCCATGTGTACAACACGTCGTTTGTCTATAACAACCTTCGCTTCTCTGGGAATACTATCAAAAGTTGCATTTAAAGAAGCCTTGTTTAAAAAGGTCATGTGTTCCGATAACAACACTACATATTTCTCTTCGCCATCTACCTCCTTTTTTTCCAAATAATGAGAAAGCTTGAAGTTATCATAGAGTATAAAAAGCACAGACACCACTAAACCTAAAGCGATTCCTTTGAGTAAGTCTGTAGCTAATATGCCAACTATGGTAACCATGAAAGGGATGAACTCCGTCCAACCTCTTGCAAACATTTGTTTAAACAAGCTCGGTTTGGCCAACTTGTATCCTACCACAAAAAGAATGGCAGACAAAGATGCAAAAGGAATTAGATTCAGTATGAAAGGGATAGTAAATACACAAATCACCAAAAACACACCGTGATAGACTGCAGCCATTTTCGTTTTACCACTGGCCTCTATATTCGCCGATGAACGTACAATTACTTGGGTAATGGGCAAACCTCCGATAACACCAGCAACAATATTCCCTATCCCTTGGGCCATTAACTCTCGGTTGGGAGGTGTTGCATGTTTCTCCGGGTCTATTTTGTCTGTAGCTTCTACACACAACAAGGTTTCTATGCTGGCTACTATGGCTATAGTAAAAGCTGCTATCCAAACACCCGTATTTGTAATTCCTGCAAAATAAGGCAAGACAATTAAATCCTGAAAAGATCTCCCCTCCACAGCAACGTCCACTCGGTGGGTTGGTATAATTTCCCAACTAGTTCCTTGCGTTAAATACGTGAAAACAATACCCAATACAACCACCACTATGGCCCCTGGTAAAGTTCCTAAAATGGATTTTTTAATAAAGTCGCGCTCCCAAACAATAAGTATGAATAGAGAAATTAATGTTAAACCAAGGATAACAGGAGAAATGGCTCCTTCCGTGGTGAACATGATTTTCAATTCTTCGAAAAAGGTGTATTGTTCATTTACATTATCGTAATCTCCCAAAGTATCAGCATCAAAACCAAAACCATGGGTAATTTCCTTTTTGATCAAAATCAATCCTATGGCAGCCAACATACCTTTAATGACCACATTGGGGAAGTAGTAGGCAACAAAACCTCCTTTCAAAAATCCTAAAATCAATTGAATCACACCTGCGATTACCACAGCAAGAAAAAGCATGCGCAAGGCGTACATAACCGGATCCATTCCCTCGGGTATCGTTCCATTTCTAAATCCTTCGGTAGTAGAAAGTATAATGGCAATTAAACCCGCTGCCGGACCAGAAACTCCAATTCTAGATCCGCTCACAGCTCCTACAACAACTCCTCCTATGATTCCCGCAATAATACCAGACATAGGCGGAACACCAGAAGCTAAAGCTATACCTAAACAAAGCGGTAGAGCTACTAAAAAAACCACAACTCCTGCTTTTATATCGGCTGCGGTATGACGAAATATATTTTCCATTGTGTAAATGAAGGAATCGGATGAATGTGAACTTAAGGTAGGTAAAATAGAGACATAAAAAAAGTCCCCATGAACTACATGAGGACTAATTTACAATAATATATAAGACTTTTTCTTGTATTGATTTTTATCAACGCAAGATCTTAGTCTATCACCTTCAATTCCTTACCAACTTTAATGAAGGCAGCAATTGCTTTGTCTAAGTTTTCTTTAGTGTGACCCGCAGAAATTTGCGTTCTAATTCTCGCTTTTCCTTTCGGTACAACTGGGTAGAAGAATCCGATTGCATAAACACCTTCTTTCAATAACATGTCAGCAAATTTTTGTGACAATGCTGCATCATACAACATGATAGGAACGATAGGAGAATCTCCTTTTACGATGTCAAATCCTGCTTCGATGATGGCTTTTTTAAAGTAAGCTGTGTTTTCTTCTAACTTATCTCTCAACGAAGTATCTGTACTCAAAATATCAAATACTTTGTTTGCCGCTCCTACGATAGAAGGTGCCAAAGAGTTAGAGAATAAGTAAGGTCTAGATTTCTGACGCAACATTTCAATCACTTCTTTCTTACCTGTAGTGTAACCACCCATGGCTCCACCCAAAGCTTTTCCTAAAGTACCTGTAATGATGTCTACTCTATCCAAACAGTTGTGGTATTCTGGAACTCCACGACCTGTTTTACCGATAAATCCTGCAGAGTGACACTCATCTGTCATGACCAATGCATCGTATTTATCTGCCAAATCACAAATCTCATTCATTTTAGCGATGTCACCGTCCATAGAGAAAACTCCATCAGTAACAATGATTCTAAAACGTTGGTCTTGTGCTTTTTTCAATTGCTCTTCTAAGTCAGCCATATCGCTGTGCTTGTAACGGTAACGTTGTGCCTTACACAAACGTACACCATCAATAATAGAAGCGTGGTTCAATTCATCAGAGATAATTGCATCTTCATCCGTAAACAAAGGTTCGAAAACTCCACCGTTTGCATCAAAAGCAGCTGCGTAAAGAATTGTATCTTCTGTTCCGTAGAAGTCAGCAATACGTCCTTCCAATTCTTTGTGAATATCTTGCGTACCACAGATAAAACGAACAGATGACATACCAAAACCGTGTGTATCTAAGGCATCTTTAGAAGCTTGAATAACTTCTGGGTGAGACGACAAACCAAGGTAGTTGTTGGCACACATAATCACTACATCTTCTCCAGTGCTTACGTGTACTTCTGCACCTTGAGGCGTAGTAATGATACGTTCTCTTTTAAATAAACCGTTTTCTTCTATAGCTTTTAACTCACTTGCTAAGTGATCTTGTATTTTTCCGTACATAATTTCCTGTTTTCAGAGGCACGAAGATAATTAAAAATTAGGGGAAAGGCAATCTAGTACACAGGAGCTTTCAGCTTGTGAAAAAGGAGCTCGTTATCTTCTTCAGAAAGTTGATTGGTCCATCCTAAGAAATAAGCATTAATGGAGTCTACCTCTAATTTATTTACATCCTTATAAGACTCCAACATGATAGAATTTTGATATTTCTTTTCAATTTCATCAAACTTAAAAAAGGAATATTCTTGCGTTGGATATAAATCAACTGCTCCAAACAAATGTAAAAATTCATGAGCAATTACAGCCGCGCTTTTACCTTCTATGATAGCAAATTCAACGCTATGATCTGTTGCGGTATTCCAAGCATTCCCCTTTACATCTTCGTAATAGGCATTCATGAAATACATGTGAGCGATGTTTTCATATTCATATTTATCGCGCAACACAGCATTAAAACTTTGTAAATCATTAATTCTTACATAGCTTGCCAAATTCTTGTTTACAGCAGCTCGGTTAGCTCTCCCCATGTATTTGGCAATGCCATCCGACCAATTCATATAATCCTTATACTTTGAAACTCCAGATTTGTAAAAAGCTTTATCGTAATGTTCAAAACTCACTTTAGCATTTTTCTCCTTTATGCTTTTTCTCTTAAATTGATCATGATTAACCAACTTAATTTTTAATGAAACCCCATAATTTGCAGCCTGATCTTCGATCCAATCAATAGCCTTTTTAATAGAATCTTGTGTACTCGCTAAATCAAAAGCAGTATATGGATGATGCTTTTCAACATCAACGAAAGCTGCATATAAAATCACTGAATCTTTCAACAAACCACATACATTTTTGTCTCGCGTATCAGGAATCTTTTCCATTTCTTGATAAACATAGGTTGGCTCTAGGGTAATACAGGCGGTTAAGAAAAAGACCAAAAATGCAAGTAGTAGTTTCATAGGGGTTATTTTATATTTTATAAGCTCTAAAATAGAATTTTGTTACAAATATTTACTCCCCTCTCTCTTCGCTAAAGTTGAAAACTCATGTTCCTCCAAAAAGGCTTTTACAGCTTCTGGGTTATACTTAGAATATTGGCGTAAACTCCAACCTATGGCTTTTTGTATGAAGAATTCTTTGTCACCTTTTAAAGTCAAGATTTGTTTTTTGAGCAAGTCAAAATCTACATCGTCTTTGTATTTTAATTGAAAAATCAAAGTGGAACGCTGTAGCCACAAATGACCAGAAGCGGTAAAGCGCTCTACCATGTATGGAATTTGCTCGGGGTGCTTTTTACAATGGAAACCAAGAATTGTAGAGGCAATATAATCCACGCTGTCCCACCAGTCTTTATGGGTCAACAAGAATTCGATAAAGGCCAAATCATCGGGATGATGAAATTTCTTTTGTTGTTTGGCAAAGAGTTCTTGAGCAATGTATTGGGCTTCTCGCTCTGGGAAATCCCACAATTCTTTGACCAAGGCGCGGTAATCAAAATCAGCATCTTTTAAGGGAAGTAAAGCAAAAAACTCCTTTTGAATTTCTTTACGCTGAGGAGATTTAATACCAAAAGAGGCAAACCTATTCTTAAGGTAGGCGCTCATTTTTTCTGCGGTGCTCTCTTTGCGCTCCGCTTCTAATTTTTCTCGTATGATTTCTGCGTACTCGCTCATTTCTCTCTTCTAATTAATTCTACATGTAGTACTTATCTCGATATCTCGATATCTCGACTCCGCTCGACAACCTTGGTTTTAACCTTTCATTTTGAAAAAGAAACTTTCATTTACAAGGCGAAATGATATTCCATCTGACCTTCTACTGACTGTTGGACTCCGCTTGATAAACTTGTTTTTATTCTATCGTTACTTAATGTTTTCTTTCTTCAGAACTTGATAAATAAGCTTTGGCTGCTTCAATTTC
This sequence comes from Lishizhenia tianjinensis, assembly GCF_900116425.1. Taxonomy (GTDB): domain Bacteria; phylum Bacteroidota; class Bacteroidia; order Flavobacteriales_D; family Crocinitomicaceae; genus Lishizhenia; species Lishizhenia tianjinensis. The sequence goes on from NZ_FPAS01000006.1 coordinate 219,595, forward strand.
TGAAAGTGCAGCGTCTAATACTTTTTGTTTTTGAGCGGCGATGGCTACATCATTGTTTTTGCGTAAAGTGTCTATTTCGTTTTGAAGTTCTTGTGCTCTAAATTCCATGAGTCCGACTAATGATCTTAAGTAAAGTGGAACAAATTTTTCCGCATCTCCTAAACCACGTTCTGCGACTTGTTGATAGATCTTCCAATTTTCTGCCAAAACAGAAATATCTTCATCTTTCAAATACAAGGTGAAGGCACCTAGCATAGCACTGTAGGTTCCATCATTCATAGTGTTGGTATTTAGATGTGATGTAAAGAAATTCAACTGCTCCTTCTCTCCTATTTCAGCATATAAATCCGATAAGGCAATCAAGATAGAATTGGCTTGTTCCTTTTCAAATTTAGCGGCCCATTCTAAAGCCAATTTGGGTTGTAATCCACCTAAAACACTCAAGGCTTCACCTTTCACCAACCAAGAAGCATCCTCTTTTAACAGTTGCACACACAAAGCCTGTAATTTCGATTTCTTTTCCTTATACCTCAATAGGTGCAAGGCTCTTTGTCGAACTTGAGGTTTAGCATCCTTAAGTGCTAATTCGGCGATGATATTTAGTGCTTTTTTACGTTGATCTTTGTTGAGTTTACCCACCATGGTCAACGCTTCATAACGCACTGCCCAAAAAGGATCATTTAAAGCTTCAAGGACAATATTTTTCAACGCCTCAGAAGAACTTTCCTTTACGGCTTGTAAGACCTCATACCTGTCTAAATAATTCTCTCGCTGGTGGTATTGATTCACAAAAAAGGCATCTGGTTTATCCGTACTTACCTCTGCCAACAAGCTGTTATCACCATCTAAAATAAAGTTCTCCAAACTTCCATCCAATGGAAATTCAAAAACTTCGTATTCATCCTCTATTCTGATGTTATAGGTATAGTTACCTTTTGAGGTATACACCATAAATTTCAAAGGCAATTGGTACAAAGGAGCCTTCATCAAGTTTTGGTTTTGGTGAATTTTCACTTTTAACACGCTGTCTTTCACTTCATGATTTACAATCAAATTCGGAACGTAATCATCCAAAAACCATTGGTTAAAAAACCAGTTCAAGTCTTCTCCACTTACCTTTTCAAAAGCCAAACGCAGATTATGAATTTCAACGCTTTGGTAACTATTTTCTTCCAGGTAATACTTGATGGCATCAAAGAACAAATCATCACCTAAATAAGTGCGCAACATGTGTAAAATACGTCCCCCTTTGTTGTAAGAGTGACCATCGAACATGTCTTCTTTATTTTCGTAATCAAACCAAATCATGTTATGGTGACCAGCAAATGCGGCTGAATTATAAAAACCAAAAGCTTCTTGTTGGGCATTGTAGGCTGCTTCTTCCTTTCCATATTTAAATTCATCCCACAAGTACTGTGAGTAATTAGCAAAGGACTCATTCAAAGGCAGGTTAGACCAGCTCTCACAGGTCAACAAATCTCCGAACCAATGGTGAAACAATTCGTGCGCTATGATGTCATCACTGTTTTTGTCCAAAGCTTCTGCTTCCGTTCTGTATACAAAATCACCAAAAACTACTGCCGAAGTATTTTCCATGGCCCCCGAAACAAAATTCCTTACAATAATCTGACTGTATTTATCCCAAGGAAATTCTACACCCAATAATTTGGAAAAATGCTGAATCATCTCTCCCGTATTTCCAAAAATCTGTTTTGCTTCCCCTTGCCACTCGGGTTCTACATAATAACTTAATGGAAGTATTCTTCCGCTCGCCAAGCGCACACTGTCTTTGATTTCTACAAAATTCCCCACTGCCATCATGCTTAAATAAGGTGCATGCTCCAACTCTTGTTTCCAGTGGTAAACCCAAGCATCCTCAGATTTCTGAATATCAATCAAGGCTCCATTCGAAAGGGCCATGCTATTCGGTTCTACAGTAATATAGATGTCTTGCGCGTGTTTTTGGTTGGGTGTATCCACAGTCGGAAACCAAGCTGAACTCGCTTCTGTTTCGCCTTGCGTCCAAAGCTGGGGCATTCTTCCTCCCTGTTCTTTTTTAGGATTGATAAAATAGAGTCCTTTCGCTTCAGTAATGGCAGCACTACCTTCAGCTTCCAACTCTTCTGGAAAAGCAGTATACACAATGTTTATGGCCAAAGTATCTTTCCTAGTGAATGAACCCGGCAAAGTGATTTTCAAGACCAACCCATCATAGGTATAGTGCAATGTTTCACCTTTCATACTTATCGTTTCAAACGCCATAGATTTTGCATCTAAAACCAACTCTGATATAGGGCGGTAATGAGGTGTGAAAACCAATTTTTCTTTTCCTTTCAAAGCACTATTTTCCCAATCGAAAGCCACCTCTAATTCTGTATGAATAAGGTTTACATGTTGGGTTTCTGAGGCATGATAAACGGGTTGTTTTATCCCCTCTAAGGCTTGAGAAAATGTAAAGTTCGCAAATGAACCCGCGATAAGTAAACTTGAAAATAGTTGAGAAATACGCATAGCTATGAATATCAATTTTGACGTAAATATGCAGAATTTTTAAAGTATTTCCAGTAAGGATAGTCCGAAAGGAATTTTAAGTTTGTATAATTGCAGTATATACTAGAATCATGACTGAAGCAAAATACATCATCAATAATTCTGAAATTACAGCGGTAGATAATGCCACTGTTGAATGGGTAGACGATACTTTCTTCTACATCTTTTTCTTAGGACAAAAATACCACGGTGAAATTTTGGCCGCGAACCTGGAAGAAAATACCCTTACCATCAAAATTAACCAACGTACTTTCGAGGTAAAGCGCAAAGGTGCTTTGGATGATTTGATTAAGAAAATGGGATTAGACCAGAAAAAGGTGAAGAAAATGCACCAGTTGGAATCTCCAATGCCGGGTCGTGTTATTTCTTTTGCTGTTGAAGTTGGACAAGAAGTTGAAGTGGGTTCTCCTTTGTTGACTTTGGAAGCCATGAAAATGGAAAATGTAATTAAAGCAGACGGTGTTGGAACAGTAAAAGGCTTGGCAGTAAACAACGGAGATGTTGTAGATAAAGGTCAAGTTATTATAGAGTTCGAATAAAACACGGGTACTTTACGTTAGATTTGCTGTATGAGCAAAGGTTTTATTTCTAATATCTTCTTGATCGTTTTATTGAACGTTCTAATAAAACCTTTTTACATTTTTGGTATAGATGCTCAAATCCAGAATCAGGTAGGTTTTGAGGAGTATGGTTTGTATTTCTCTTTGTTGAACTTATCTTTTTTGTTCAACATCGTTTTGGATTTTGGGATTACCAATTACAACAGTAAAAACATTGCTCAACACCCCAAGACACTTATAAAATATTTAGGGAGCTTAGTAGGTTTACGCCTCGTGCTCTCTTTTTTGTACCTGGTCATTACCCTTGTGGCAGCCCTGTTAATGGGGCATAATATGGAAACGATGCACCTGCTATTGTTTTTGTGTTTCAACCAAATTCTAGCAGCCTTCACCCTTTATTTCAGGAGTAATTTTGCAGGTTTACACCGCTTTAAAACAGATGCTATACTCTCTGTTCTAGACCGATTAATCTTGATTTTCTTATGTTCAGGTGTATTGTACGCACAACTTTTTGATTTGGCTGTGAGTATAGATAATTTCATCTATGCCCAAAGCATCTCTTACTGTGTTGCAGCACTAACAGGCTTCATCTTAACCCTGCGCTTAGGAAAAAGTAAAATCAAACTTAAAAAACATATCAGTTATGCCCTGCTAAAGAGTAGTTTTCCCTATGCATTGTTGATTTTACTGATGATGCTCTACACCCGAACGGATGCAGTAATGCTAGAACGTTTATTGCCAAACGGGAAAGAACAAACGGGAATTTATGCGGCAGGTTTTAGAATTTTAGATGCGGCGAGTATTTTCCCTCTGCTCATAGCAGGAATATTGCTTCCGATGTTTGCTCGCATGCTCAAAAAGAAGGAAAATTTGAATGCCTTACTTACAACGGCAAGTTCCATTATGCTTCCCATATCAATCATTTGTGCAACCATTTGTTTCTTTTATGCCGATCAACTCCTTGGTTTAATTTACACCCAAACCACCCCCTCAACAAGTGCTTGTTTTAAAATGATAATTCTCAACTTCATTCCTATTTCAACTACTTACATTTTTGGCACTTTGCTCACAGCCAACGGTAGTTTAAAAGCTCTGAACATGATGGCGATTGGAGGCTTTGCTTTGAACCTAAGTTTAAACTTCATTCTAATTCCAAGTTTAGAAGCCCAGGGTGCGGCAATTGCTACCCTTTTAACCCAAGGACTTACTTGTGTAGCACAAATTGTTATTGCACAACAGATCATTGGTTTCCAATTACAAAATAAGTTGACAATCAAACTATTTGTTTTTACGGGAATTTTAATCCTAATCAACCTCTATGTTCAGGCACAGTTTCATTACTTCTGGAGCATAGTCATTAACTTATTACTAGCAGGTTTATTACTCTTCTCCCTACGCATTATAGACCTAAAAGCAGCTTTGGGCTTACTGAAAGAAAAAGTGAATAAATAAGAAACAAGCTTCATCACAGATTTTTAGTTTTCTCTGCCATTTTTTATATTTTTAACGGCATGAAATTCCTATACTGCCTACTACTTGGTATATCTTCTTGTGTAACTTGGGGGCAAGATACTTTAACGGATTCCTTCTGTTCCACTTTTGAGGGGCTGGAAGAAACCTTGAAGAAATATCACTATCAAGTCCCTACACAAGATTCGGTTTTCCACCAAAACATGATACACTATTTTCTGGATGAGATTGATCCTAATGGTCAAATATTAACCCTGGAAGACGAACAAAAAATCACCACTTCCCTCTCGAATACGCCGCGTGAAATGTGCAAACAAATGGAGGATGTAAAAGAAATCTATAAAGCCTCACTGCAACGTTTAGATCATTACTTTAAAAATTTTGAACAAGAAGAATTCCAGCTAAAAAACACTGAAATCTACACCTACAGTTTTACTCCTTCTCGCTTAACTTTGGAAGAACATCAAAAGTTATGGAAAAAGAAAATACGACTCAAAGCCTACGCCAAACACTTGCAAAACTTTGATGAAAAAGACAGTGTTCAACCTTTAACGCAAGACAAATTTCAAGCTTATATAAAGACGGTTCTTGTCACCGAAAACTGTAAGTTAAAAACTTACGAAAATGAAATTGAACACATGGGCGAAAGTTTAATGAATGCCTATGCCATGAGTTTCGACCCACATTCTAATTATTTCTCGGGGAGTAGTTTAATGAATTTTGAAGAACAATTGAGCGATGAAAAACTCTCGTATGGAATAGAATTTAACAAGAACAGAGCCCAAGAAATCGTTATAGCAAGTATAGCTCCAGGTAGTTCGGCATGGAAAAGCAACCAACTCCACGAAGGTGATATCTTAATTAAGACTAAACACCTTGGTACAAGCACAGAAAACTTTGAATGTTCATCTCTTGAGTCCTTGATTGATTTATTACAAGGCTACGCTCCCTCGGCGAAAACTAGCTTCACCTTTAAGAAAAGCAATGGTGAAATTGTAGAAGTTGAACTTGAAAAATCAGAAATTCAAGTCAGTGACAATATCATTTCTTCTTACATACTTGATGGGGAACAAAAAGTAGGCTACATCTATCTCCCTTCTTTCTACACTAATGATGATTTCTACTTTCTACCCAACGGTTGTGCCAATGATTTGGCCAAGGAATTACTTCAATTAAAACGCGAAGGAATTGAAGGTTTGGTGTTAGACCTTAGAGACAATGGTGGAGGTTCTTTGTTAGAAGCTATTCGTTTGGTGGGAAGTTTTATCAATTATGGTGGTATCACTGTCATCGATGAAAGAGGAGAAGAAAGATATACCTTAAAAGATCCGAGCAGGGGGTATGTTTTTGAAAAGCCTTTGGTGGTTATGATCAATCAATTCAGTGCTTCGGCTTCTGAGTTATTTGCCAGTGCCATGCAAGATCAAAACAGAGGTGTAGTTGTGGGATCTCCTAGTTATGGAAAATCTACCATGCAGCACGTTCTTCCTCTGGAAAGAAGTGGAGAATATTTGGCCAATCATTTTGTGAAAGTAACAACGGGGGCATTTTATAGAATAGACGGACAAACCCACCAGAACAAAGGTGTACAGCCCGATATCACGTTCCCACTACCCTATCAAGGACTTCCTATAAGTGAAAAAAACAACGTCAACGCTTTGCAATTTGATACCATTTCTAAAAAGACGTATTATTACCCGCTATCACCCATTATACTGGATAAAATACAGGAGTTAAGCAAAAATCGAATTGAGCAAGACAGTAATTTTCTTGAGGTACAAAACTTCAATCAAAAACTGATAAAACAATTTACAGGTTCGCAAATCTCTTGTAAGTATGAGGATTTTGTGGAGTACTACTACAGCAATAATAGGTTGGAGAGTGATACCTCCAAAATGGCGTTTAAGGCTGATCGACCCAACTATTTCAAAGACAACCTCTACACCGCTAAAGCTGACGAAATTATTGCCAACTCTTTAGAAGGAATTAAAGATGATATTTACCTCAATGAGGCCTATCAAATCTTAATAGATCTTATAAATCAAACACAAAACAAATGAAACATCTAAAAATGCTTTGCGCCCTATCTTGCGCAATGTTCCTAGCTTTTACCAGCTACAGTCAATCATCCGTAGAGTACATGAACAGTGTATTGGAACCTATCGCCGAACTCAAAAAAGAAACGTGGAATTACATGAAGGCCGTTACCAAAGGTAAAGGAGCCCGAAAAGTAGAAGGAAAGCGAATGGAATTAATCATGGGACTGAAAAATGCTAAACGTGAAGTTGCAAAAATTTCTGATTACAAAGGAGATGACAATTTACGCACTGAGGCGGAAGAATATTTAGGAATGAGTATAACTGTTTTGGAAGAAGACTTCGGTAAAATCTTAGACATGGAAGACATCGCCGAGCAGTCTTACGACTTAATGGAAGCTTACTTGTTGGCCAAAGAAAAAGCGAACGACAAACTACAAGCGGCAGGTGATGAATTAGATGCAGCACAAAGAACTTTTGCTGATGCAAATGACATCACTTTAGTGGAAGCTGAAAGCGACAAAACATCAGAGAAAATTAAAAAAGCAGGAAAAGCTTTGAGATACTACAACGAAATCTACTTGATTTTCTTTAAAGTTTACAAGCAAGAAGCTTACGTTATTGACGCACAGAACAGACAAGACGTTATGGCCATGGAGCAAAACATCAACACCTTGAAAGCAGATGCCGAAGCAGGTTTGGAAAAATTAGCTGCACTAGAAGCTTTTGATGGCGATAAAACCTTAATTGCTGCATGTAAAGAAGCGATGGAGTTTTACTTGGATGAAGCCGAAAACACTTTCCCAGCAATGTTGAACTTTTACTTGGCTAAAGATAACTTTGACAAAGCCAAAGAAACCTTTGAAGCAACGAAGAAAAAAGATAGAACGCAGAAAGTAGTTGATAAATACAACAACGCGGGTAAAAAATACAACGAAGCTGTAGGTGAGTTCAATAAAGTAAACGAAAGCTCTAACGACGAAAGAGGAGATACTTTAAAAAATTGGAACAAAAGCGTAGACAAATTCTTTTCAAATCACGCTTAATCTAAATGGACCAATTCGACGTAGGTTTACCTAGAATTGGTCATTTTAATTGCCCTTTCCCCTTTTTGATAATAATTCTTAAAAAGATGATTAATTTTGGGGACTGAAATAGACTTTAGTACAATGATAGAAACAGATATAATAATTATTGGAGCTGGTCCTGTAGGACTTTTCGCCATCTTCGAAGCTGGACTTTTAAAATTGAAATGTCACTTAATCGATTCATTGCCACAAGCGGGTGGACAGTGTTCTGAGATTTACCCAAAAAAACCGATTTACGATATCCCTGGATTTCCATCGGTATTGGCAGGAGATTTAGTAGACAATTTAATGGAACAAGCTAGACCTTTTAAACCTGGATTTACTTTAGGTGAGGCTGCTGAGAAAATTGAAAAGCAAGAAGACGGTTCTTTTATTGTAACTACTTCTAAAGGTACACAACACCACGCTCCTATCGTTATGATAGCAGGAGGTTTAGGTGTATTCGAACCACGTAAACCGCCAGTAGAAAACTTGGCAGATTACGAAGATAAAGGAGTTGAATACATCATCAAAGATCCAGAATTCTACAGAGGTAAACGTTGTGTGATCGCAGGAGGTGGAGATTCAGCATTAGACTGGTCTATTTTCTTAGCAGAGAAAAACATTGCTTCTGAAGTTGCTTTGGTTCACCGTAGAAGTTCTTTCAGAGGTCACTTAGATTCAGTACAAAAAGTAATGGATTTGGCCGAAGCTGGAAAAATCAAATTGATTACAGAAGCTGAGGTTGTAGGTGTTGCTGGAGAAGGTAAAGTTGAAAATGTTACCATCAAACACCAAAAACAAGGTGAGATTGTAATGGATACAGATCACTTCATTCCTTTATTCGGATTGAAACCATCTTTGGGTCCTATCGCAGATTGGGGATTAGAGATAGAAAAGAATGCCATCAAAGTAGATACAAGAGATTACTCTACAAACATTGAAGGTATTTATGCCATCGGTGATGTGAACACTTACGAAGGTAAATTGAAATTAATCTTGTGTGGTTTCCACGAAGGTACAATTGCTTTACAATCGGCGTTTGCACGTATTCACCCAGACAAAAAGAATGTATTAAAGTATACTACTGTAAACGGAGTTCAAGGATTCTAAAACTTGTATACTTGTTAATAAAATTAAAGTCGACTCATTTTGGGTCGACTTTTTTTTGAACCTAATCTTCCCTCAGGTGTACCGTAAGAAAACACCGCATATGAAAACGATCATTCAAATTATTGTAGCCTTACTCCTGTTCTTTTACGGAAAGACAAGTTATGGACAAACCAACGAACCTTATGACGACAGTTTAACTTTATACAATTTTGGTTTGCCTGTCGTTCATCAATACCATATTAAAGACAGCATAGCCAACAGTATGGGCTTCAATTTTAAGTTTGTGGCGGGTTGTACACCCATGCCCGGACAAATGGAAGAAATCCAACAACACAACAAAGAAATACGCAAAAGGTTAAAGCGTTTATTAGGTCCCAATTGGGAAGAAGAATTTAATGCGAAATGCGATGAGGCTATGAAAGAAGGGGTATAAATTATCTACTGGATAAAGGATGGCCAACTAATCCATAAATATTTAAAGCACACAAACAATTTTGAATTTTAAACTTTGAATTTTGAATTGAAATTCGCTTCAACCGCGGGCAGGACTACTTCTTATTACGCTTCCTCCAATTGTAATCTCTGTCGTTAATCAAAACAAAACGCAAAGAAATATAGAGATGATTCGTATTGGTAAAACTTTCCGAAGGAGTTAAAAACATGTACCCCGTTTGTAGGTGTAAGGGTAAAAATTTATAGCCAATTGCCGGACCAATTCCAAAACGTGTCTCTTCAAAATTACTGCGCAAGGCTATGCTTCCACCATAAGTCAAATTCAACCTTCCTTTTTTAAACCAATAACCGGCAGAATAACCCAATACATTCTCTTTGAAATTATAATCAAAACCCATGTTTACCGCATGTGTTTTAGGGTGTATTAATTTCACCTGTTTGAATTGCATTTCTGCTCCAAACTCCAGCTGTCTGTATCTTCCTTGTTGTAAACCTATGTAGGGTCCGGTTTTTCTAACAGAAAGCAAGGGCTTCTTTTTTTGCTCAAACAATTTCCTATCCTGAGCAAAAGTCAAACTAAAAGCACAACACAAAAACGCTATTAACAGACTACTCTTCATCCTTCTTCAATTTATCCTTCAACTCCTCTATACTTACCCCCAATGAATCTGCCTTTTCTTTTAAATCCAACGCATCATTTACCGTTTCATTGAACTCTTCTAAAACGGATTTTTTCTCTTCCACATTGTTCTTTAGCCAAATTCTACTGTCTTCAACGGCAGGAATGGTAACCAAAGCCACCTGTTTCATAGGTTCATACATTTTCGATGCTTCCTTTTGTTCTGTAGGTATGAAGTTGCCACGTTCATCATAGGTCTCTACCAAGATGATAAGTATGCTCAAGGTATATACCATTTTAATGAGAGAAAGCAATACTCCTAACAACTTGTTTACCGAAGAAAGATTCACCAACTCCACCATTTTCTCGAGCATTCTTCCTGCAAAATAAATCAGAGCACCTACGACTAAAAAAGTCAAGGTAAAAGCCACCACAGGAAGGTACTTGTCTTCCATTTCTATACTCCCATTGATCTTCTCCGCGGTAAAATCTGAAAAGTGAATACCTGCATATATTCCTACTAAAAGAGCCAAGAGGGTAAATAATTCAACGATTAATCCTTTCTTAAAACCTTTCCAGGCTGCGTAAGCCAAAGGCACAAGGAGAAGTATATCTATGGTATTCATGACTATAAAAGTAAAAGGGATATGCTTTAGATTTACCCTCCGAAACGGGAGTTGCTAACAGCACATTAGGGATTACCTAATTCTTGCAATTACATGGAGGATCAAATTTCACTTCAACATCCTTTAAAAGGGCTGTCCATTTCTCCACAAAAACTTCGTTAAAGGTTTGTCCACGCAAATCTACATAAGTCAGTTGTCCGTTCAATTTTGCAAATTCTTCTGGTAAGGTAGTGAGCATGCAGTCATAAAGATCCAAAACCATTAAATGTGGCAAAGAACAAATACCTGGGTTCAAATAATTCAAACTGTTCTTTGCTAAACTCAAATACTTTAAAGAAGGTATAAGATTGAGTATAGGCGGACAAGTGGTGAATTCATTTTTGTATAAATCCAAGAATTCAAGCTTATGGAATTCCTTAATATAACTAGGTAAAACGGTAAGTTTATTCTTACTTAAATCTAAAGCCTTTAAATGCTTAAACTTTTGTAATTCGGTAGGAAGACTATCTAATTTAGATTTAGAAAAATCAATGGCATAAACCGTATCGGGGTGTGCATTTTGGGCTACTTCCCAAGTAAGAAAAGCGTAGTTTTCTTTTACAAGATCGAATTGAGCTTGGAGACTACCAATTATGCTCAAGAATAGTATGCCTAACCAAAACCTCATCTTTTTCTATTTGTGCTTTCAATGCATCTAACGATGAAAATTTCTCTTCGTTACGAATGCGTTTTAGGAAAGTCAAGGTTAATTCTTGACCGTATAAATCACCTTTAAAATCCAAGATATGAACCTCTACTGAAAGATGATCCGCGTTATCCACCGTTGGTCGCGTTCCTATGTTCAACAAACCATAAAAATCACTACCACTTTCTAAGGTCACCTTAACGGCGTAAACACCTTGTGCTGGGATTAGCTTCATGCTACCATCCACATCAAGGTTAGCTGTTGGAAACTGAATAGATCTTCCTATCTCATTTCCTCGAATTACCTTTCCTGATAAAGTAAACGGAGCACCTAAGTATTTATTGGCTGTGTAGATATCTCCATCTAACAAAGCACGACGAATTTTTGTGCTGCTCACATTCACCTCTTCTATGTCTTGGGCCGCAATTTCTTTCACATCAAAATCATAGATAGGTGCCAGTTCTTTCAAAAGTTCTAGGGTACCTTCTCTATTCTTCCCAAACTGATGATCATATCCTATCACCATCATTTTCGCCTGAAGTTTAGCCACCAAGTAGTCGCGTACAAATTCTGTAGCGGTTAAACGAGAAAATTCTTTGGTAAATGGAAACACCACCACATTCTTTAAACCTACCTCTTTTAACTTGTTGAGTTTTTCGATTTGGGTTTGAATGAGCTTTATGCCATGTGAATCAGGAAACAAAACCATGCGTGGGTGGGGATAGAAAGTAAAGAGCACAGATTCTCCTCCTATTTTCTCAGCCTCCTCATTCAATTGCTGAATAATTTTCTGATGCCCAATGTGCACACCGTCAAATGTACCTATGGTTATAACAGGGTTAGGAATTTGCTCAAAATTATCGAATCCTTTAATTATCCTCACGCTCGCTTTAATTTGCTTCAAATATACAGTTTTTCGTTGCCCAGTATGATGATAATTGTGTATTTTTATTAATAATGCATTAGCTTATTATTATATGCTTGCATAGTATATAATTCTTTATTATATTTAGCTGACTCAGAACGAGTATTAAAACTAATTTTTAGAACTTTAAATAAATTACACCCAATGTCAAACACTATTAAAGGCGGAGAATTCATTATCCGCGAGACCAAACCAGAGGATATTTTCACCCCCGAAGAATGGACAGAAGAGCAACAAATGATCGCCAGTTTATGTGATGATTTCATTGCTCAACACGTTACTCCTAATTTAGACAGGATAGATAAAATGGAAGAGGGTCTTATGGTTGACATCTTGAACAAGGCCGGAGAGCTTGGTTTATTGGGGATGTCAGTGCCAACAGATTTATCTGGAATGGGAGTAGATTTCAAAACTTCTTTGCTGGCAACAGAATATTTAGGAAAAGGTCACTCTTTCTCTGTAGCCTTTGGAGCACACACAGGAATTGGAACGCTTCCTTTATTATACTACGGTAACGAAGAACAAAAACAAAAATACATTCCAAAATTGGCGTCAGGAGAATGGAAAGCCGCTTACTGTTTAACAGAGCCAAGTTCAGGATCTGATGCGAATTCAGGAAAAACAAAAGCCGTTTTGTCTGAAGATGGAAAACACTACATCTTAAACGGACAAAAAATGTGGATTACCAATGGAGGTTTTGCCGACTTCTTTACGGTTTTCGCAAAAATAGACGACGATAAAAAACTAACAGCTTTCTTGGTTGAAGGTAACTCTGAAGGAATTTCTTTAAACCCAGAGGAGAAAAAAATGGGGATTAAGGGATCCTCTACCCGTCAAGTATTCTTTAATGATGTAAAAGTACCGGTTGAGAATTTACTTTCTGAAAGAGAAAATGGATTTAAAATCGCCTTGAACATTTTGAACATCGGTAGAATTAAACTGGCAGCAGGAGTTTTAGGGGGATCTAAGCAATCTTCTACAGACTCTATTAAATATGCCAATGAAAGAGAGCAATTTGGTAGGCCAATTTCGAAATATGGAGCTATTCGCCATAAAATAGCAGAGCAAATCATCAAAACTTATGTTTTAGAAAGTGCTATGTATAGAGCCGGACAAAACATTGATGATGCCATTGCGGATTTAGTAGCTGGAGGTATGGATAAAGGCAAGGCTACCTTAAAAGGAATAGAACAATTTGCCGCAGAATGTGCTATGTTGAAAGTTGCGGGTTCTGAATGTTTAGATTATGTGACGGACGAAGCTGTTCAAATTTATGGTGGTATGGGATATTCTGCAGAATCTCCGGTAGAAAGAGCCTACAGAGATGCGCGTATCAATAGAATATTTGAAGGAACTAATGAAATCAACCGTATGTTAACGGTAGATATGATTTTGAAAAAAGCTTTAAAAGGAGAATTAGATTTAATGGGCCCAGCTCAGGCGGTTGCCGGAGAATTAATGAGTATTCCTGATTTTGGAGACACACCAGAAGGTCCTTTAGGAAAAGAAGAAGGATACTTGAAAAACTTCAAAAAAGTATTGCTGATGGTTGCTGGTTCGGCGGTTCAAAAGTTAATGCAAACCTTGTCTAAAGAACAAGAAGTATTGATGAACATTGCGGACATTGCCATAGCGGTTTACCAAGCAGAAAGTGTAATGTTACGTGTACAGAAGAAAATCGCAAAAGACGGCGAAGAAGCTTCTGCAAATGAAATTGCTATCGCAAAAACATACTTCTATGACGCAGCTGATGCTATCAATAAATTTGGTAAAGATGCCATTAACAGTTTCGCCGATGGAGATGAAGGTAGAATGATGTTGGTAGGCCTGAAACGATTCACAAAAGTAGATCCTTTCAATGCGAAGGAAGCAAGACAATTGATTGCGCAAACAGCAATAGAGAAAAATGCATACCCTCTTTAATCTGAACGGATAGTGGGAAACATAAAACAGCTGCCTAAAGGGGCAGCTGTTTTTATTTAAAGATTTAAGAATTTAATGATTCAAACAAAAAAAGGCTGCCTCAAGTGAGACAGCCTTTTAATATTTTGAGAAATTCTCTTACATCGTTTCTGTTTCCGTAGCTGGAGCTTCTTCTGCAGTTGCAGCTTCTAAAGCAATTCCGTCTGCGTAGAATGTCATTCCGTATTTAGGACCAGTTACTTGAGCAGCAGCTTCGTCGTGAGACATACCACCATCTTCTAACAAGTGAATTTGATCATCAACAGAAGTAGTATCCTGCTTTGCTGTACCTGTTAAGTAAGCAACAGTTCCCATTTCAGTAGTTGTAGGAATTGTAAAGTGATCTACAAAACGTACCATGAAATCTTCTCCTTCTGCTGGGTGCTTAATTTTTACCCAACATCCCATTTTAGTACAAACTCCTGTCAACTCTCCTTTGAAAGTTGCAGCCATTTCTGTTTGTCCTTCGAATTGAGCCAACATTTCTGCTGTAGTAATTGCTGCTTCTTTGTTAACAGCAACTGCTCCAAACTCAGTTTTATTTTCGTCCATTGCAGCGTGGTCATGACCTGTGTGATCTTCACCTTCGTGCTCGTGTCCTTCGTGGTTTTCAACTCCTTCTGCTGGAGTAGTAGTTTCTTCTGCGTTGTTTCCACATGATGCCAATAATGCAGCAGCTGTGAAAGCCATAAGTACTTTTTTCATAATCTTTTTTCTATCGGTTAACAAATATAGGAAACTGTGCTTAAAATTTAACAACTCTACCCTATAATTTACTATTGTTTTTATGCCTGTCTTTGTCGCGTATTGTTTTCTTTTCCATATTCTTAGCGATGGCTTCTGTTAAATCCACCCCCGTTTGATTGGCAATGCATGTTAACACGAAAAGTACATCGGCCAGTTCATCCCCTAAGTCTTTACCTTTATCACTCTCCTTTTCACTTTGCTCACCATATCTACGCGCCATGATGCGAGCTACTTCACCAACCTCTTCCATTAAAATGGCTGTGTTGGTCAACTCATCAAAGTATCTTACACCTATGTCTTTGATCCAAGCATCAACTTCTTCTTGGTATTTTTTAATCTCCATCTACTCTTTATGTTTAGAATCCATGGTTATGGTAACCGGACCATCATTACACAAACTCACCTGCATATTCGCTCCAAATTCGCCTTGCGCTACTTGAGTTATCTCACCTTGCAGTAAGCGAATAAATTCTTGGTACATGCTTTTTGCGAAATCTGGTTTTCCAGCCTTAATAAAACTCGGTCTATTTCCTTTCTTAGTAGATGCGTGTAAAGTAAATTGAGATATAACCAAAACTCCACCCTTCACATCTTTTATTGACAAGTTCATCTTTCCTTCTTCATCCGAAAAAATGCGCATACCAATCAATTTTTTCACACACCATTCTAAGTCTTCCGAAGTATCCGCATCCTCTACTCCTATCAAAACTAAGAGTCCTTTATCTATTTTACCAATAACCTTATCATCTACCTCCACTTTTGCAGAGGAAACTCTTTGTATTACTAGTCTCATCCAAATATGCTCTTTCTAAAATGATCGTCTTCGTCGTCCGTAATTAAACTTAAATAATTAATGTATCTCGACTCCGCAATTTCACCATTTTCAACGGCTTCTTTAACGGCGCATTGTGGTTCATTTTGATGTAAACAATTGTTGAATTTACAGTGATTTAAACGTTCTCTCATTTCTGGGAAGTAATGAGAAATATGCTCTTTCTCCAATTCAACAATACCAAAAGCTCTAATTCCAGGTGTATCTATGATAAAACCTCCCGACTTTAAGGGGTGCATTTCAGCGAAAGTAGTGGTATGCTGACCTTGTAAATGGGTAGCACTAATTTCATTGGTTTTAATATCCAAATTATCATCCAATGCATTAACTAACGTACTCTTTCCTACCCCAGAATGTCCAGCTATCATGACCTGTTTACCAGCAATCTCGTCTCTCAAAAATTGAACATTCTCTTCTTTTAACGCAGAGATCTTTTGACAGGTATAGCCGATTTTTTCATACTTCTCTATCATAGCATCTACCAAAGGCAAATGTTCTTCAAAGTACATGTCCATTTTGTTAAACAACAAAGTAACCGGGATTCTGAAAGATTCTGCAGAGACTAAAAACCTATCTATAAAAGCCAAATGTGTTTCAGGCGCTACCAATGTGACTAGCAAATATGCCCTGTCTACATTCGAAGCCAAAATGTGCTTTTGCTTAGAAAGATTAATGGATTTACGTACAATGTAATTATGACGCGGCATCACATCCTTAATCACTCCTTGGTTCAAATCTTGGTCTGTTACCTCAAAGTCTACCTCATCGCCTACGGCAACAGGGTTGGTTGTTTTTAAACCTTGCAATCTAATCTTACCTCTAATTCTACACGAATACAAAGTGTTCTCATGCAATACACTGTATAGCTTACCGGTAGATTTTAATACTTTACCTATCAAATTGTCTAATTAACGTTAATGTGTTGTAAAAATAGTAAAGTTGAATGGTTTAGATTGCCTTGAAACCTTATCTTCGTGTCCAAACGCGTAAAATATGTCGATTACGGTAAAACATCTTACAAAATATTACGGACAGCAAACCGCTGTAAACAATATTTCTTTCGAAGCTAAAAAAGGTGAAATCCTTGGTTTTTTAGGTCCAAACGGAGCAGGAAAATCAACTACAATGAAAATCATTACTGGATTTATACCTGCAAGTGAAGGTCACGTAGAAGTTTGCGGTATGGACGTAAATGAACACCCTATAGAAATCAGAAAGAAGATTGGATATTTGCCCGAACACAACCCTTTGTACCTCGACATGTACGTAAAGGAATATTTGAGTTTTGTGGCAAAAATCTATAAGGTTAAAAACGTAAAAGCGCGCGTTGCCGAAATGATACAAAAAGTTGGTTTAGAAAAAGAACAACACAAAAGAATTGGAGCATTATCCAAAGGATACCGTCAACGTGTTGGTTTAGCTCAAGCCATTATTCACGATCCAGAGGTATTAATTTTAGATGAACCTACTTCAGGACTTGATCCTAACCAATTGGTAGAAATCAGAGCCTTGATTAAGAAAATTGGAGAAGAAAAAACGGTTATGCTTTCTACGCACATTATGCAAGAAGTAGAAGCAATTTGTGACAAAGTCATCATTATTAAAAATGGAGACCTCGTAGCCAACAATACCGCTGCAGAATTACAAAACCAAACGGAGGAAGTAGTTATCTACGTAGAATTTGAAGGGGATATTTCTCGTAACCAATTAAAAACAATAGAAAATGTTTCAAGAGTGGAGAAAATTAGTAACTCAGCTTTCCTATTGAGCGGAAATAAACAAAACGATTTAAGAAAAAATATTGCTTCATTTGCACAGAAGAATGAATTACTCATTCTTACTATGAAAGTTGAAGAAAAAAGTTTAGAAGAGGTATTTAAGGCCCTCACTAAATAAAAAAAGCGCTAACATCTCCATGTTAACGCTATACTAAAAATAAACTCATGATTACAACTGGTCTCCACCAATTGTCTTCACGACTAACCAAACGGTGTTATTTTTAATAGCGTTGGAAAAAAGTCAAAAAAAAACCAGAAGAACACCTTCTGGTTTTTTTTCGGTTGATTAGAAATGAGATTTAGATAATAGTAAGATCACTTGCTTCAACTGCAATAATGGTCTGTCGCAATCCTTTTTTGTTCTTATAAAAGCGAGAAACCATCCTTCCTTGTACGCCCAAAGGTCTACTCTTATACCCAAGCTCTTGGATCAATCTTGCCAATCTTCCCGTTGCAACGATATTGTGCCAATTACTCATTCTCATCGTCTTCCCTTCTTCGTCTAAGTAAGGTTCATTCGTTCGCAAACTAAAAGTTGCTTTAATCGTTCCGTTTTCTTCCGAAAATCGAGGTTCATTCGAAATCTGTCCAATCAGATTCACGTGGTTGATGTTTAGGATTTCCATTTTCTTTAGTTTTTAGAAGTTTGGTTTTCTTTATTCTCTTTGATCAATACAAAGTTTTGCATCTCAATTTGTGTGGTGTAGTGTTTCTCACCATTCTTATCGACGTAATCATTGTTTACCAATTTACCGTCAAGAATAATCTCTACTCCTTTGGATAACTTCCCTTCAATTGAAGAAGCGGAGTTTCCCCAGGCAACTATCTTATGCCACGATGTATTCTTTACCCATTCACCATTTTTATCGCGGTAGCTCTCGTTAATTGCAAGGGTAAACTTTGCCATTTTTCTTCCTGCTTTGAATTCTCTTAATTCTGGATCAATTCCTAATCGTCCGATTAATTGTACGTTGTTTCTTAAATTGTTCATGATTGAAAAGTTTTAATTAAATAATCTGTTAAGTTTTTGTCTAGCGTTGATCCTTCAATCACATCGACACTGCAAAGATTTATAGCTTTCTAGTCTGCTTTCGGTTATTAAGCATTTGTAGTCGATTATTAGTCGTTTGTAAGCGAGTAAATACGGATATAAGCAGGAAATACGATGAAAAGAATAAATTCAAATTCCAATAAAAAAAACAGCTCAATTTCTTTCTCTCGCCTTCTCCCCTCTGCTTTAATATTTCTATTTTTGGACTTCACGCTTTTTTTGCCCTAGTATGACAAAGATTCAATTAACTCTAACTTTTATTCTCGTATTTATAAGCTCAACTTGGGCATGTCAAAAGGACAGCATACCCCGTAAAACGTCTCGTTCTATTCCGGCTTTAACGCAATATCTCACGGCAGATAAAACCGGGGAGCTAGAAAAAGTAGAGGCTGTCTACAACTGGATTACTCACAACATCGCTTACGATTATGACAAATTGGAAAGTGGTAAAATGTTGGTGGGAGTTGATCCTACGAAAATTCTGAAGTCGCGCAAAGCAATATGTTCTGGTTATGTAGAACTCATGCGCGCTATGTTAGCAGAAATTGATATTAAAAGCGAAACCGTATCGGGTTATATTAAAGACTCTCATTGGCAAGTTGGCGACACCTTATTTGAAGAATCACATGCTTGGATTTCATTTAGAATTAAAGGGGAATGGTACCTTGCAGATCCAACTTGGGATGCCGGTTACATAGGACGAATTCCCAAAAAAGACTTTAGAGAAAGACGCTACCTTCAGCATCAATTTAAATCAGAACAAAGAGAAACAAGAGTATTAGCAAGAAGAGAAGAGCGCAAAGAAAAAAGATATGCGGCTTGGGAAGAAAAAGAGGAATACACCAATAAAACGGGCTTTGTTTATGCGCCTTCCAAAGATTATTTCATGGTTCATCCGGATACATTTTTGCTTTCTCATTTACCCACCTACCCCATCTGGCAATTGCGCAACCATCCCATTTCTCTCTTAGAGTTTACGCAAAGTGAAACTACACTCAAGAAAATTATCGCTCAAAAAAATGAGCAATTCGCCTACAAATCATCTGCTAATAACGCCTTTATCCGAGAGAACTTTTTGGATCAATTAATCATAGTTGGAGATGAAGGTCAACCCTTTAATATATACAACCCAGGCATTAAAATGCTGAATTATTTCAATTACCTCAACCTCATCACCAGAAATGATTTGCAACGCGTAGCACGTGGATCTGTATATTCAATTACTCCTTCTAAATATCCTGATTTATTAGCAAAAACGGATACAGTAAGCGAGTATCTTAAGGCCTATAAAAAATTCGAAAAGGCTTACTATAAAAAGAATAAAACCATAGACAAAGAGGAATATAAAATTGCTCAATCTAACAACAAAGATCTTTTTAAAAACACAGAAAAGCTTCTTGAAAAACATGAAAGCTTTATCGATGACATAAAGGAAAACAGCACTAAAATTGAAGACCTCAATGAAAAATACACTGAGCTTATCAACAAGATAGCGCAATCTTATCCTAAGGCAATTAATTATGAACCTGTAGCAAGTTTTGATACGACCATAGTGGCCCATTGGATGGACTCGATATCAGAGTTGAGATCTAAAATGGACGCGCGCATGGATGAATTGAACAATAACCGTAAAAACACCTGTGTTAAACGCTATATCTATAGTCTAAGCTACAGCAATAAAGTTTTACTGGTTAACCAAAGTTTAATCCCCTACAACAACTATTCAACAAGTGCAACCATCAATGAACTAGATAGCATAGCAATAGCAGAAACTGGCTTTTTACTAGACCTCATTAACGACAGTATAGATGAGGAATTAATAGATAGAGAAATCTATGGCTACATCAAGTCCATGGAAATGATTACAAAAAAAGCCAAACTTGAATTTAGAGAGCTCAAAGCACAAAGTAAAATCGATTACCCCTTCCGTTATGAAATCTTCTTAAATGCTTTGTTATACGAAGAAATTCAAAGAGCTATTCGTTTTAACAACTCCTCTTTAAATTTCAATACCAACGTGGTAAAAGCACTTAAGAATTACAGCTATCTACCCAAAGAAATTCATCAAATGACAGATGAACAAGAAAATCTAAAAGAGGATAAGTTTAAGTTCAATTCAAACCTTACTGAAAAAGATCACGAAAGAACTGAGGATCTTATAAAGCACATAACAGCCAAAGTAAAAACTTGGGAAAAGAAGTACCAAACTGAAAAATAAACATGATAGCGGAAGACCAGCAATACAACAATGTCGATTTTAGAAATAAAGCATTCGACGCTAACGAATACGACAACTGTACATTTACCAACTGTAACCTCTCTGAGGTAAATCTTTCGAATATAGATTTTTTAGATTGTGACTTCATAGATTGTGACCTGAGCAATGCCATAATTGGAAATACAGCTTTTAAAAACGTACGTTTCAACAATTGCAAAATGCTCGGACTCCAATTCGAATACGCCAATCCTTTTTTACTGCAGTTGTCTTTTAAAAATTGCAAGTTAGACTTCTCCAATTTTCAAGAACTCAAAATCCCTTCTTGTTTTTTCATAGATTCATCGCTTCAAGGGGTAGAATTCACAGGAGCAAAACTAGAAAAAGCCAATTTCTCAGGATCAAATTTAGACGGAGCAGTGTTTATGAATACTACTCTAAACAGGGCGGATTTTTCACGCGCCTACAATTTCACCATACATCCAGAAAGAAACAAATTAAATCACGCTATATTTGCCAACGAAGGTTTGAGCGGATTAGTAGCTCACCTCAAAATAAAAATCAAATAGAATGGCAGCAAACCCAAATAAATATAGACCCTACATTTACCTTATTGCAGGGGTATTGTTAACGATAATGGTTATCATCCGTGTAATGGACAAAGAAGCAGAATTAGACGCTTTTGATTACATGCAAATGGTGGTTGGACCATTGGCAACAGTATTGGGTATTGTAATGTTAAAGAAGAGCAAAGAAAACTAGAAGATTATGTCAGAAATTAATTGGAAAACCGTTAAGGAATACGATGACATCACCTACAAAAAATGCAACGGTGTGGCACGTATCGCTTTTAATAGACCAAACGTACGTAATGCGTTTAGACCAAAAACGACGAGCGAGTTATTAGACGCTTTTAGAGATGCACACGAAGATACTTCTATAGGAGTAGTTTTACTTTCTTCAGAAGGTCCATCTACCAAAGATGGAAAATACTCTTTCTGTTCAGGTGGAGATCAAGCAGCACGTGGTCACCAAGGTTATGTTGGTGAAGACGGTTACCATAGATTAAACATTTTGGAGGTACAACGTTTAATTCGTTTCATGCCAAAAGCAGTTATCGCTGTAGTAAATGGTTGGGCAGTTGGTGGTGGTCACTCACTACACGTAGTTTGTGATTTAACTTTGGCTTCAAAAGAACATGCTATTTTCAAGCAAACAGATGCCGATGTAACTTCTTTCGATGGTGGTTATGGTTCTGCGTATTTGGCGAAAATGGTGGGACAAAAGAAAGCGAGAGAAATCTTCTTCTTGGGTCGCAACTACTCTGCTCAAGAGGCTTTCGAAATGGGCATGGTTAACGCCGTTATTCCACACGATGAATTAGAAGATACAGCTTACCAATGGGCGCAAGAAATCTTGGACAAATCTCCAACTTCTATCAAAATGTTGAAGTTCGCCATGAACTTAACAGATGATGGAATGGTAGGACAACAAGTTTTCGCCGGAGAAGCTACACGTTTGGCCTACATGACAGAAGAAGCCAAAGAAGGTAGAGACGCATTCTTAGAAAAGCGTAAACCAGATTTCAGAAAAATTAAATGGATTCCTTAAGAAGGAATATTAAATAATCTTACAAATCCTCAAGTACCCGCTTGGGGATTTTTTGTTGAAATAAATTTCCAATCTCAAATCACCAATTTCAAATTTAATTGGGCTGCCTTAACGGGCTAATGCTCTTACTCCTCACTCCAAAAAGTTTTCAAGTAAAGGTCTAGGCTAAGCTTCTAAAGTCGCTTTCCCTCCCCCAACTTTCAATACTTTTCGTCCCTTCAGGGTAACCGCGTATATCCCTAGCAGAAAGTTTAAACTATAAATATTCTCCAATTTTAAGTCAAAATAGATGGGGGGCTATACACTAAACATTATGCCATGATTTATCTGCTCAATCCTTGTTCCCTCACAAATTCATTGAACATAAGCTGTTCATACTTTCTTTCTTCATCTAAATTCTCTAGTTTTTTATCAGACATCCCAATAGGCGAATAAAAACTCCATTTCCAATGCGGTCGGTGTTTTATAAACAAATGTTTTTCGCCAAATTCATCATGGGTATACACACCAAAAAATAAACGAATGAGAACAAAACCCAGGTATGCAACTACTCCTAAAACTTGCAATCTTTTCATGAAACCCAATTATTAATCAATCCAAAATAAACAAACCTGAACGCTCTGCTTCTTGTTTCAATAATTCTAATTGCTTTTCGGCTAAAAAATAAAGCTGACTCGTCCAATCCCATCCTTCCCGATACACTAGTCCCAAATCAAGAAAAACAAGACCAAATCTCTTCCCTGTAAGAGATGACATTTCATCAAACTTACACTTTTTCACAATCTCACTCCGATTCTCTAATTTGTAACAATGCAAGCGTTCATGTCTTTTATACCTCCACGCATAAACTTCAGATTGTTCACTTAACGTCTTAATAAAAGCCTTAAACTTATTTCTACGATGATCTAATTCTCCTTTGTTATTGTCAACATAAATCATAGGAATACATTCCTCAGCTGTTAACCAATGATCAAATACACTTACGCTTACTTTACGATAAATTCCTTTATCTATCAGCGTTTCATCATCTTTCAATAATTCCTTTAAATCAGGAAATTTCCTTTTAAAGGTCTTGACTTCTTTAGAGGTTAAGTTCTTCATATTACTAAATTAAAAAAGGTTCCTACAACGAGGAACCTTTAATATCTGTTGGTATTTCACATACCGGTATGGGTTTCATTTTGTGCAAATTGGCACGGTGGAATTTGTTGTATATCTCAAGGACTTCCAAATGCCTTTTGTCCAATTCAGATCCATCTCCTTCGTAGCCCATGGCCCATTCTAGTTCTGGATACGTGGCTCCAATTTGGTCTTCGTCACTTCTTCCGTCTTCCCAAAGTCCGTCTGTTGGTTTGGCTTCTAAGATAGAATCAACAACACCAAGCTCTCTGGCAATATCAAACACTTCCGTTTTTAAAAGATCAGCAATAGGTGAAACATCTACACCCCCATCTCCATACTTGGTAAAGAAACCAACGCCAAAGTCTTCTACTTTGTTTCCGGTTCCGGCTACCAATAAACCATCTGCTTGTCCAAGGGCATAAAGTGTTGTCATACGCAACCTTGCTCTGGTATTGGCCATGGCTAAAAAGTTGTCTAACACATGTTGGGGCAAAGCTTTCTCTATGGCTTCAAAACTTTCTGTAAGTTCTATGTCTATACTCCTAACATTATCAAACTTGCTTTCCAAATCCTTGATGTGTTCCATGGCTCTTGTGTACTCCGCCTTGGTTTGGCGTATGGGCATACTCACCAATAACACGTCTAATTCTGTTAAAGCACATAAGGTAGAAGTTAAAGCAGAGTCTATTCCCCCAGAAATCCCAACTATATATCCCTTCACTCCAGCTCCATTGGCATAGTCTTGCAACCAATGAACAATGTAATCTGCAACTTTCTGTTTATCCAAAACTCCCCCCTTTTTCTTTATTAAAATAAGATACTCACCTTCAACATCAACTGACGTTGCTTGGCATCAAAACTTCTAAAGCTTAATGAATTATCGTTATTCTGGTTGAACAATGATTTGTTTTTATCATCACTTCCAAAAACTGCATCACCTTTAAACATAGGTGTAAAGCCATGGTAGTATGCTACCTCACCAACTAAACTTACATTTCCAGAAAACTTCCATTCTACACCGCCAGACAATCCTAAAGCCCCTTGGTAAAAGTTGATTTCATCCTGTGGCTCCATGTCATTCATCGTAGTAACATCCTCACCTGTTGGTACCAATTGGTTTTGAGGGTTTAACTCATAACGCATACCTGTATCGTTGGCTCTGTTTGAGATGATAAAACTGTTTCTCAATCCAGCTCTACCAAAATAACGTGTGTAACCGTAGTATTTTGTATGGAAAGTCAACATTGTTGGTATCGTTAAGAATATAGGTCTGTGCTGTCTCTCATCCAACCTAAAAATTCCATCATAGGTAGTATTTAAATCTATCATTCCATCCTCACCTACAAAATTCTTTCTTTGGTAAATGGTTCTATCCTTATACATGTAAAACAAATCTTGTTCTCCATCTGTAGTGGTTGTGTTTACTGTATATCTGAACTGTTGAATATCGAAAATAATTCCTGTACTGAACCCAAGGTATTCGGCAAACATGTAATGTAAATTTACACCTATTCCAAAGTTGTTACCAACACCTGGTGAGCTGATAAGGTTGGTTTCTGATTGATTCATTAAGATTCCTTCGCTTAACGAAATACCGGCTTGTAATTTCTTTACTTCAGCTTCTTGTGACATAGCGCAAAATCCCAAGAATACGGCGGCAATAGTAAATATCTTTTTCATACTTTTGACAAGTTAGTTATATGCAATTATAATCATAATTTTAATGGGAATCAAAAGCAAAATTCTGGGTTCAGCTCTTTTTATAGGCCTTGCTACTTCTTGCACAGGCGACAGATTACAGGTAGATGTTTCGGATCAACAAGTGGATATTCACTACCTGAATATAGACCAAGAAGTTAACGGGAAGAGTGCACAAGAACTTACTTCACTTCACCATCAACTAACAAAAGATTTAACAGACTTATACCAATATGAATTGAGTTTTAACCTCCGTCAAATTGGTCAAACCCTTCAACCTCAAGACACTGCTATTGGAGAGAAACTCCATTATTTCTATGCGCAAGAATTTATTGCAAAATTAGAAGAGGAGAAAAACAAAGCCTTTGACCTCCCAGTTCTTGAGCAAGAAATAAACGACGGTTTTAAACACGTAAAATATCACTTCCCTAACGCCCCATTGCCTACAGAAATCATCTGGATGAACAATTTATTTGCAAAGGTTCATGCTTCAGACAGTGCTGTATCCGTAGGCTTAGAATTTTACTTGGGTGAAAATCATGAACTCATTCAAAACATACCTACAAATAACCTTTATGCTTGGCAACGCAGACGCATGGTTAAAAGTTATATTGCCAGAGATGTGGTACAAGCTTGGTTACAAGCCAATGTCTTTAAAGTACCTACAGGAAAGCTAATCGAAAACATCATACATGCCGGAAAGGTGATATATGCCGTTGAGGCAGCCTTTCCCAATGCCAGCGATGAGGATATAATGCGCTACTCTTCTGCCGAATTGAAATATGCCCGAGAACATGAAGGAATGTTTTGGAAGTATTTGGTAGATCAGAAATTATTGTTTGATAACACAGAACGCGACAAGGCAAATTTATTGAACGAAGGTCCGTATACAGTTGGTCTTCCAGACGACTCACCCGATAGAATGGGACAGTTTTTAGGTTGGCAAATGGTAAAATCCTTCATGGATAAAAATGAAGATGTATCTTTGCCCCAATTATTAGAAATAGACTACAACAAGATTTTACAATCTTACGATACAAAATAATATGTCAGAAGATAAAATAGTAAAAACATCGAGCATCAAAGTAGATGTAGGTACCAACGAGAACAACGTTCCTGTACGTATGAAATGGAACGCTGAAGATGGAAATGTAAACGATAGAGAAGCAAGTGCTATGTTACTTTCTTTATGGGATCCTAAAGAAAAGAATACCATGAAGATAGATTTATGGACAAAAGATATGTCTATAGAAGAAATGAAGCAGTTCTTCCACCAAACATTGCTTACAATGGCTGATACCTTTGAGCGCGCAACAGGTGAGAATTTGATTACAGAAGATTTGCGTGACTACTGTTACCACTTTGCTCAAAAGATGGAGATTTTACCGGAAGAATAAAAAATATTTTCTACCACAAAAAAGAGGCTACCCATAGGATAGCCTCTTTTTTTATGTCTTCTTTTCTATCGATTAGATAGTCATGATATCTTTTTCTTTCAACGCTACTTTATCATCAATACGCGCTACGTACTGGTTCGTAATCGTTTGAATTTGCTCTTCAGCAGATTTTGCTTCGTCTTCAGAAAGTCCATCATTTTTTAGGTTCTTGATAAAATCCATCGCGTCTTTTCTGTTGTTACGTACACCAACTTTTGCATCTTCACCTTCTGCTTTTGCTTTCTTACAAAGATCTTTACGTCTTTCTTCAGTCAAAGCAGGAACACTAATGATTAACATTTCACCGTTGTTTTGAGGCGCCAATCCAAGGTTACCGTTAATGATACCTCTTGAACATTCTTCTAACATCGCTTTTTCCCAAGGCTGTACAGTAATTGTTCTTGCATCAATAGTACTAACGTTTGCTACCTGAGCCAATGGTGTTGGAGAACCGTAGTAATCTACCATTACACTTTGCAACATAGATGGGTTTGCCTTACCTGCACGTATTTTCAACAATACGTTATCTAAATGTTCTATCGTTTTTTCGTTCGCACCTTTAAACTCATCGAACGCCATTTGTACTTCCTCAGTCATGTTCTCAAATTATTTTCACAAAAATAAAAAACAAATATAATTAATGTTTGCTTAGCATATGATGCGCCCGATTTTTTTCGTTGAGGAAATAAAGAAGATGTATCGCTTCTAAGTTTTAAGATAAGTTCATCTTTCTTTCATCTACAATTGTGGAAGAATTCTTATTTTAAGACTATGGATAAAAGCAAAGCAAGAGAGGCCAGTAATGCCATTGGTAGAATTTACATCACCATGCGTCATTTAATGAACCGTGGATTTTACAAACCTATGGGTGTTTCCGGAAAAACATTAAGGGAGGCCTTGCTTGAACTACAACCTGAGATTTACGGTGCCATAGCCGAAGATAAATTGGAAATTAATGGACTCTTTTACGTTCTCGACCGTTTACCAGAAGGTATCGAGAATTGTAAGTACATCCACCTTACTTCTGATGAGGGCTATAAAGACACCCACATACCGGTAATTATACCTCCCAAAAGAAGAAGAAAATGTTATCCACTCGATAAGGAACAAATAAACATAGAGATTACACGCGGTAGATCTGATGTCTATGACATCCTTACCCACCTTACTTTTCTCTTTATAGAATCACACAAAATAGCCCACCATATATTAAGGGAAGACGAAAAAGATACCATACGCGAGTGGCAAAAATTAGAAGAAGCTCTTCAAAAATCAGAGCTAAGTAACGAGGAAATTGAACTGGCTCTAATTCATACCTCTACTATAATTGGAAGAAGTTTTACAGAAACAAAGGAAGTTTACACGCAGTTTGCAAGTGAACAGCATCCGCACCGTTTTTTGAAGTTGATATATGGATTAGGTAAACTGGCCTTGGATGAAATTCAAAACAAAGACAAACGCGTCATCACTTTTTCCAAAACCTTACGAGAACGCATAGGTCATC
Source organism: Lishizhenia tianjinensis (assembly GCF_900116425.1). Classification (GTDB taxonomy): domain Bacteria; phylum Bacteroidota; class Bacteroidia; order Flavobacteriales_D; family Crocinitomicaceae; genus Lishizhenia; species Lishizhenia tianjinensis. Next base: position 247,655 of record NZ_FPAS01000006.1, read on the forward strand.
ATATCTATGGAGATATTTGGGCAACCCAACTCAAGCACAAGTTGCAAGAACTTCACTTGATGGATAGACCACTACACATCATTTCTGCCAACATGCATAGTGTTATGAACTACTTGTATGCACGACAAGCCATGCAAACAGAAGATGCCATGGCCTGTTTTGAAAATTTGAGTCAATCTGAAAACAAAGAAGACAGAAAAAAAGTAATGCGCTATGCCAAAAAACATGGATTACACTTCATCAAAGACGATACAGGAACCAACATAGATGTGCAGATTATAGACCTTGCAAAGCTCAATCTCTCAGAAAGTTTTCTCAACAACGCCAAAGACAACCGAGCTGTTTTGCTGGTGATGGACTATGCTTTTGGAGAGCAAGCCTACGAAAGTATGGATGAACTCTTGAAGCCTTTGAAATTAAGTACTGGAGATATAAAATTGCACGTAGAATCTATTTCCATCATGGGAAAAGCAGGTATTTTAGAAGGCGACAAAGGCGACATCATGCTACCCACGGCCCATGTATTTGAGGGAACGGCAGATAATTATCCTTTCCTAAATGAACTTCATCTTTCCGATTTTCAACACGAAGACCTAAAAGTACAAAGTGGTCCTATGATTACCGTATTGGGTACCTCTCTTCAAAACAAAGATGTGTTGGAATACTTTAAAACCTCCACTTGGGGGATGATAGGCTTAGAAATGGAGGGAGCACACTATCAAAAAGCCATACAAAGCGCCTCTAGGATACGCAAGAGCGTTAGAGAAGATGTAAAAGTGCGCTATGCCTATTACGCCTCAGACAACCCCTTAAAAACAGGTTCTACGCTCGCATCTGGTGGATTGGGATTAACCGGTGTGAAACCAACCTATATTATTACTAAAAAGATTCTACAGCAAATTTTACATTAATCTGTTTCGTTGGCATACCGACGGGCATAAAAAAGCCACTCCAAAAGAGTGGCTCGGTATTTAATAGAACGAAAAATAATTCTTCATTCTTAAGTCGTAGTTCTTAATTAACCAGAGTTCCTACTTGATCACCTTCCACAACTCTTCTCAAGTTACCTGGAGTGTTCATGTCGAAAACAACGATAGGAAGATCGTTTTCTTTACATAAAGTAAAGGCCGTCATATCCATCACGTTTAATCCTTTTGCGTAAACATCATCAAAGCTAATGTTATCGAATTTCTCAGCGTTGGCATCTTTTTCAGGATCTGCTGTGTAAATACCATCTACACGTGTTCCTTTTAAGATGACATCAGCTTCAATTTCTATTGCTCTCAACGACGCTGCAGAATCTGTTGTAAAGAAAGGGTTACCTGTTCCTGCTCCGAAGATGACAACTCTTCCTTTCTCAAGGTGACGAACTGCTTTACGACGGATATAAGGCTCAGCGATTTCTTTCATTTCTATTGCTGACTGCAAACGTGTTTTAATGTCTTGCGCCTCTAATGCAGATTGAAGGGCCATTGCATTGATCATTGTAGCCAACATTCCCATGTAATCACCGTGGGTTCTGTCCATACCACCTTGCTCTGCCTGAACTCCTCTAAAGATGTTACCACCACCAATTACTATGGCTACCTCAACACCTAGGTCAACGATTTCTTTAATTTGCGTTGCGTATTGAGTAATTCTATCATTATCAATACCAAACTGCTTATCACCCATGAGTGCTTCACCACTCAATTTTAGAAGAATTCTTTTGTACTGCATCTATTCCTTTTGATTTGGACAAAAATACTTCTAAAATGTATGAAAAAACAAGCTTTTGTTTAAAAAATACGGAGAGATTTACCAGCAACGATTATCCGTGACCAGATGAATTCGATTTGACGAAAAACAAAAAAGGCTGTCCCAGAGGAACAGCCTTTTTTATATTTTGAATTGCTTTTTCTTAGCTTAAAGAGAAACGCTTGAATTCAGTTACAGTTAAGTCTTTATCGATAGACTGTAAGTACTGCTCTACTGATTGCTTGTTATCTTTAATAGAAGCTTGGCTCAACAAAGTGTTTTCTTTGAAGAATTTACCTAAACGTCCTTCAGCAATTTTCTCAGCCATTTCAGCTGGTTTACCTTCTTGGATAGCTAATTCTTTACCAACTTCTAATTCTCTTGCGATCGTGTCAGCATCGATTCCATCTTTGTTTAACGCTAATGGATTCATTGCAGCAACTTGCATAGCAACTTGCTTACCAGCTTCTGCGTGACCTTCTTTGTTCATTGCAACTAAAGTAGCCAATTGGTTACCTGGGTGGTTGTAAGCAACAACCTCAGCAGCTTCAACTTTCGCGAAGTGAGATAAATCTAATTTCTCTCCGATAACACCAACTTGCTCAGTAATTTTCTCAGCAACTGTTAATTTATCATCGAATTTCAATCCGTTTAATTCTTCTACTGAAGAAGCACCGTTTTCGATAGCGATGTTCAATATAGAAGTAACAAAGTTTCTGAAGTCATCATTCTTAGCAACGAAGTCAGTCTCACAGTTCAACTGTAACATGTAACCAACGTTTCCTTTAGACTCAGCGAAGATAACACCTTCTTTAGCTTCGTTCTCACCTCTCTTAGCAGCAACTTTTTGCCCTTTCTTACGAAGGATGTCAATTGCTTGTTCGAAATCTCCATTTGCTTCAGATAATGCCTTTTTACAGTCCATCATCCCAGCTCCTGTCTTATCTCTTAATTCTTTTACTTGTGCAGCTGTAATTGCCATGTGTAAAAAATTTTATTCTATTAATATTTTATTCTTCTTCTTCTTTTGCTGCTGCAGCCTTTGGAGCTTCAGTTGTAGCAGTCTCCTTTTTAGGAGCCTCTTTTTTAGCAGCTTTTCTTTCTTCTAAACCTTCTTTGATAGAAGATGTAACAGCATCCATAATGATAGAGATAGATTTTGTTGCATCATCGTTAGATGGAATAGCGAAATCAACTGGACGAGGGTCTGAGTTAGTATCTACCATAGCAAATACTGGAATGTTCAAACGCTTCGCTTCTTTCAACGCGATGTGCTCTTTCAATACATCAACGATGAAGATCGCTGCTGGCTGACGAGTCATATCTGCGATAGAACCAAAGTTCTTTTCTAATTTCTCTCTCTGACGTGTTTTGAATAGACGCTCTCTTTTAGAAAGTGTATCCCAAGTTCCATCTGTCTTCATTTTGTCGATAGATGTCATCTTACGAACTGACTTACGTGTAGTAGCAAAGTTAGTTAACATACCACCTGACCATCTTTCAGTTACGAACGGCATGTTTACTGCGCTAACTTTATCAGCGATAATTTCTTTCGCTTGCTTCTTAGTAGCAACGAATAAAATTTTCTTTCCTGACTTAGCAATTTGCTTCATTGCTGCACACGCTTGATCCAAGTGAGCAATTGTCTTATTTAAATCGATAATGTGGATACCTTTTTGCTCAGCAAAGATGTAAGGAGCCATCGCTGGATTCCACTTTCTTTTAAGGTGTCCAAAGTGTACACCTGCGTCTAATAAATCTTTAAATTCTACTTTTGACATTTTAATTTTCTTTATTGTTTACGTTCCTTTAGTATCAGGCCCTGAGGGTTTCTTAAAAAAGAAAGGGTTCTCAAGAACTTAGATGCTAAACAAGCGCCAAAATATAATCTTCGATTAACGTTTCGAGAACTGGAATTTCTTACGAGCCTTAGGCTGACCTGGCTTCTTACGCTCAACCATTCTTGGGTCACGCGTCATCAATCCTTCAGCTTTCAATGCTGGTTTCATTTCCTCGTCTACTTTTACAAGAGCTCTTGAGATTCCTAAACGGATAGCTTCTGCTTGACCGTTTACTCCTCCTCCATTTACGTTTACTTTAACGTCGTACTGTCCAACAGTCTCAGTTAATTCAAACGGCTGAACAATCTTAGATTGTAAAACAGCTACTGGGAAAAACTCAGTGTAATCTCTATTGTTAACAGTAACTTTACCAGTTCCTTTAGTAAGGTAAACTCTAGCTACTGAAGTTTTTCTTCTTCCTAATGTGTTAATTACTTCCATGCTTCTTATTTGAATGATTCAAGGTCAAAATTTACTGGCTTCTGCGCTTCGTGCGTGTGCTCAGCACCTTCAACCACTTTTAAATTTCTGTACAACTGGCGACCTAATTTGTTCTTAGGTAACATTCCTTTAACAGCCATCTCTACCAAACGGATAGGACGCTTAGCCATTAACTCTTCTGCAGTTAATGAACGTTGCCCACCTGGGTAACCTGTGTGACGGATGTAAGTCTTGTCAGACCACTTGTTTCCTGAAAGTACTATTTTCTCTGCGTTAATAACGATTACGTTATCTCCACAATCTGCGTGAGGAGTGAAGTTGGGCTTGTGTTTACCACGGATCAACTTCGCTACCTTACTTGCTAGACGACCTAAAGTCTGTCCCTCTGCATCTACTAACAACCACTTCTTATCAGCAGTTTCTTTGTTACCAGATACCGTTTTGTAACTTAATGTATCCACTCTTTTTAAATTTATTAAATAAGACAATTTCCCCATTCCATACTTGAAACGGGGCTGCAAAGATAGTACAAGTAATTTTTATTCACAAGCGCTCGGTGGAAAAGATTGATAATCGGTTGATATAATGTGATTTCGATCGCCGAAGATAACACAAAACTAAAGAAAAAAGCGTCACCCCAAAGAGGTGACGCTTCTGATAAATACGGAATAGCTCTCTAAAGTATCATTACCCTAAAGAATATCCTGAGTTTTATAACAATTCAATTTGTGTGAACTCAATCTGGTTCTTCTTCCTATAGTAAAGTGTGATTTTCCCAAGTTCATCACTTGTCATATAACCAAAGGCAGTAACAAATCCCATATTTGTGTAAACATCATTCTGTGATTCATTCTCTAAATACTCGTCATCATTCGAAATATCAGTAGCGCATAAACTTGCTTTAGGAATGACTCCATCCATAGTACTTTGAAAAACAAAAACTATTCGATTTTCCAATTTATCAACATACCTAAAATGGCTCATGTCATAAACCATGCTATAATATCCTAATTGAGAAAGATCGGTTGATTTTGGAATCATTATTTCCATGGCATCATTTTTCACAACCTGCACACCCTCTATTCCTAAGCTTTTGTTTATTTCCACAACAACAAAGGATCCAAATTTTATAAAGTTAGTAAGGGATAATGAGCTCGACGCCTTTTTAATTTTTGAGCCGGTACTTCCAATACTATGTCTGGACTCAAATGTTTCAGCAATAATTTTATATCCCTTTTCCGTTTTTACAACATCATTAAATATATACTGTTCACTTTTCTGTATTTTTTCTAATTCATCATTATTTCCCGGGTCAATCAAAGAGGTAATTTCATTTTTCCAATTGTACTTTACATCTTTCACGAGGTTACCTGTATGATTATACACCTTTACAAACAACCCTTCCAGATTTCTGTTCTCATCTATATACTGACCAAAAAGCATGACTTCATCACCATAAGTTTTAACCTGTCTTGCTACAAACTCTAACCCTTCACTGTATTGTTGGTCAAACATAGTCTGTCCCTCATCATTAATTTTTATGACATGTTGACTAAAATTACTTTCCTTCATTCCACGACCTTCTTGGTACGTAATTAAAAGGTTTCCCTCATGATCTACCAGAATATCTTTGTGGTAAACGGCTTTATTTTCTCTCCCAATGCGTTTCCTCCACAGTTCATTCATACTGTTATCTACTTTAATAATTTCAAAAGCATATCTATTAATATCATGACTCTCGATTCCCGCCAGAATAAAAAAACCATCTTTTGCTTCATAGATTTTAACAATAGTGAACAAGGCCGCATATTGTTCAGAAAGCGTTTTAACTTTTTCTAATTTTATTTCACCTAAAAATCCTCCATTCTTACCAAAAGACCTCACAACTACAAAATCTTTTACCATATTTATAAAAGCAATTGCACATGCTTCATCATTAACTGCAGCAGAAAGTGTACTCGTATTTTTGAACAACTCAGTTCGAGTACTCAAAACTTTATCTAAGTAAAAGTCCATTATATCGATGGTATAATTTCTGAGTTTACCTTTTTGACCTTCTTCCTCATAGACGGTTAAATACCCATTAGAATTCACATAAGTTTCCACAGAACCTTCAACGTTCCCAATCACTCTTCCTTGGGTCCAAGATGATGTACTTATTAAGTTGAAAAAAAGAATAGATATGAATAGGGTAAATCTTTTTAGATACATAATTAGATTATTAGTTTCGCCTAAGATAATTAATGTGAAGAATTAATTTTTACTCCAGCCCATTTTTAAAGATTAACTGGAACCTCCTTTATTGATCTGATTCTGGAATTGAACGAAACAAAAAAGCGCCACCTCAAAGAGATGACGCTTCCATATAATAGGTATGTAACTATTTACTTTGATCAATTTTCTTCACCATCGTTAAGATAGTAGCCAAAGCAACTGTTTCTCCTGTTTCGTCATATACGTCTACCAAGAATTTAACAATTCCTTTTGCAACATCGTCTTCTGAACGCTTCTCTTGATCGATTTTCTCTTTTACTGTGAAACGAACTCCGATGGTAGCTCCTGGGTAAACTGGTTTTGTAAATCTTGCTTCATCGATACCGTAGTTCAATAATACTGGACCTTTCTTGGCGTCTACAAACAATCCTGCCGCTTTAGAAAGGATGAAGTAACCGTGTGCTACTCTTCCTTCGAAAATTGTTCCATCTAAAGAAGTCTCATCCATGTGGGCATAGAAGTTATCTCCTGAAACATTCGCAAAGTTTACGATATCCGTTGTTGTTACCGTGTGTTTGGCTGTAAATACAGTATCTCCAACCGTTAACTCTTCAAAATGCTGACGGAATACGTGAGGGTTAGCTTCTGGCTGCGCTCCACCTACTTGGTATTGCTGTGTAATTTCTGTAATCGTAGTTGGGTGACCTTGGATGGCCGTTCTTTGTAAGTAATGCAAGATACCTCTTTTACCTCCCATTTCTTCACCACCACCAGCTCTACCTGGTCCACCGTGCGTTAACATCGGCATTGGAGAACCGTGACCTGTACTTTCTTTCGCACAATCGTTGTTCAATACCAAAATTCTTCCATTCATATGAGCCGCCTCAACCACGAATTCTCTCGCAATCTTATTATCAGCCGTAACGATAGAAGTAACCAATGAACCTTTACCTAACTTTGTAAGCTCAACAGCCTCGTTTAAATCTTTGTAAGGCATAATCGTAGAAACAGGTCCGAATGCTTCAACATTGTGTACATCTGTTTTGTTGAAAGGATCGTTGTTCAACATTAAGATAGGCGACATAAATGCACCTTTCTTGTTGTCTGCTCCCATCACTTCTACGTTATCTAAATCTCCAAATAAAGTAGCTTGAGATTTTTGCAATAATTCTACATTCTCTCTAACTCTGCTTACTTGTAACTGGTTGATCAATGCTCCCATTCTAACCCCCTCTACGGTTGGATCTCCAATGGTAGTTTTTGCCAAACGAGCAGTTAATGCGTTTTGTACATCTTCTACTAATTTCTCTGGCACCATAATACGACGAATAGCTGTACATTTTTGTCCAGTTTTCACCGTCATTTCACGTGCAACTTCCTTAATGAATAAATCAAACTCTGGAGTTCCTGGAACTGCATCTTCACCTAAAACTGAAGCGTTTAATGAATCGGCCTCTAGGTTGAAAGGAACAGAGTTTTCTATGATGCTAGAAGAAGCTTTGATTTTTTGACCCGTTGCTGCAGAACCTGTAAAGGTTACTACATCTTGGTTGGTCAAATTATCAATGATACCTCTACCTAAACCAGAAACTAACTGAATAGCTCCTTCTGGTAAAATACCCGACTCAACGATGTCTTTCACCATACATTCTGTTAAGAAAGATGTGTGCTCAGATGGCTTCACCATAGCTGGTACACCAGCCATTAAGTTCACGGCTACTTTCTCTAACATACCCCAAATTGGGAAGTTAAATGCATTGATGTGAACAGCTACACCTTGTTTTGGTACCATAATGTGATGACCAATAAAGCTACCTCCTTTAGATAATGGAGCAGCTTGTCCGTCTACATAATAAGGTAAATCTGGGAATTGACGACGCAAAGAAGCATTGGCAAACAAGTTACCTATACCTCCTTCAATGTCTATCCAAGAATCCACACGAGTGGCACCTGTTGCAGTACTTAGGGTGTAATATTTTTCTTTTCTATCTAATAAGTAGAAAGCCAAAGCCTTTAACATACGACCTCTTTCTTGGAAGGTCATTTTTCTCAAGGCTCTACCTCCTTTATCTCGTCCGTAAGCTAAAGCGGCTTCGAAATCAATTCCTGCAGATGAAACTTCTGCGAATTTCTCTCCAGTGATGGCATTGAATACTTCTGTTTCAACTCCTTCTCCGGCAACCCATTTACCTTCGACGTAATTTTTTATGATTTGCATGAACTGTCTTTTTTAAGCGTCCACGAAGATAAGGGTCTAGGGGATGAAATCAAAATGCGTCCGCGACAATCTAAAAGTAAGGGTCGACCAGCGTGTCGACCCAATACGAAGAAGCCCATACCTAAGGAAACTTCACGACCAAGAAAACCTCAATGCCACAAAAGTTAAAAAGCTGCTAACTACACCTGCAACAGTCCAACACATCTGTTCTGCATAATGAGTGCTTCTTGTACTCTTATTGTACGCTTCTTATTTAAGTATCGGGTCGACACGCTGGTCGACCCTTACGGGAAAATGGTTAGGACAAATTTGGGCGGAGCCACTTTTCCATTTCTTCGAAAGATTTTCCTTTACGGTCGGCAATACTTTGTACTTGTTCTTCGGTTATTTTTCCAACCCCAAAATATTTGGCTTGCGGATGGGCAAAATACCACCCAGAAACTGAAGCTGTTGGCAACATCGCCAAACTCTCCGTTAAACTCACCCCTGTTAATTCCGTTGCATTTAACAATTCAAACAAAGTTTCTTTTTCCGTATGATCTGGACAAGCCGGATAACCTGGCGCTGGACGAATACCTTGGTACTTTTCTTTGATCAAAGCTTCATTATCTAAGCTTTCATTCGCAGCATAGCCCCAATGCTCTCTACGAACATCTTGGTGCAATTTCTCAGCGAAAGCCTCTGCCAATCTATCCGCCAAAGCTTTCAACATAATAGAATTGTAATCGTCGTGATCTGCCTCAAAAGCTTTCACTCTTTCATCTATTCCAATTCCTGTAGTTACTACAAATGCACCAATGTAATCCTCTAAACCACTTTCTTTAGGTGCAACAAAATCACTCAAGGCTAAATTGTCTGCATTGGCCGACTTCTTTAATTGTTGGCGCAAGGTATGTTGCACGGCCAAGACTTCTGATCGCGTTTCATCTTTGTAAATCTCTATATCATCTCCTACAGTGTTGGCAGGAAATAAACCAAAAACCGCTTTGGCTTGCAACCATTTTTCATCAACAATTTGCTTGAGCATGGCTCTGGCATCTTCATAAAGCTTTGTTGCAGCCTCACCCACTATTTCATCTTCTAAAATTCTTGGGAAGGGACCTGCAAGTTCCCATGTTTGAAAGAAAGGTGTCCAATCAATAAAATCTACTAATTCTTCTAAACTGTAGTCTTCAAAATGATGCACTCCCAATTGTTTTGGGGTATAAACATCTTCAGCTTTCCAAGAAATATTCATCTTATTGGCTTGTGCCTGCGTTAAGGGCAAGTAAGTTTTACGCCCTCTATTTTTAGCGTGATGATCTCTTAATTTCTTGTATTCTGCTTTCACGTTGGCCACATAATCTGCCTTTCGTTGTCCCAATAAACTTTCAACAACGGTTACAGACCTTGAAGCATCTAAAACGTGTACAGTTTGATCATTCTGATAGTTCTCCTCAATTTTAACAGCTGTATGCACGCGAGAAGTTGTAGCACCTCCTATCATCAAAGGAATTTTCAAATCTGCTCGTTGCATTTCTTTGGCTACTGTGACCATTTCATCTAAGGAAGGGGTAATTAAACCGCTCAAACCAATGACATCTACATTTTCTTTGATAGCCGTTTCTATAATTTTTTCAGCGCTCACCATCACGCCTAAATCAATCACGTCATAGTTGTTACAACCCAATACAACTCCCACAATATTTTTACCGATGTCGTGCACATCACCTTTTACGGTTGCCATCAATACTTTTCCTGCAGCGGATTGTACGCCATCTTTTTCGGCTTCTATATAGGGTAACAAATAGGCTACCGCCTTCTTCATTACACGTGCTGATTTCACAACTTGGGGCAAGAACATTTTTCCTGAACCAAAAAGATCTCCCACCACGTTCATCCCATCCATCAATGGTCCTTCAATGACTTGTATGGGTCGATCAAATTTCTGTCTACATTCTTCCGTATCTTCCTCTATAAATTCAACTATACCTTTTACTAGGGCATGCTCTAATCGCTTTTCTACTGTAGTTTCTCTCCACGACAAATCCTTTTCCTTTTTCTTACCATCCCCTTTTACGGTTTCAGCAAAATCTAAAAGACGCTCAGTTGCATCTGGTCTTCTGTTGAGAAGCACATCTTCAACATAGGTTAAAAGCTCCTTGTCAATATCGTCATACACCTCCAACATAGAAGGGTTTACAATACCCATATCCATCCCGTGCTGTATACCGTGGTATAAGAAAGCAGAGTGCATGGCTTCACGCACAGAATTATTTCCTCTGAATGAAAAAGAAACATTGGAAACACCTCCAGAAACATGGGCTCCCGGTAAATTTTCTCTTATCCATTTAGTTGCTCTAAAGAAGTCTAGCGCATTGTTATTATGCTCTTCCATCCCTGTAGCAACTGGGAAAATATTAGGGTCAAAAATGATGTCTTGAGGTGGGAATTTTACCTTTTCAACAAGGATATCGTAGGATCTTTTACAAATTTCAACCCTTCGTTCATAGCTATCTGCCTGACCATTTTCATCGAAGGCCATGACAATTACAGCCGCTCCAAATCTCTTAATGGTCTTGGCTTGATAAATAAAATTCTCTTCACCCTCTTTTAAGGAAATGGAATTGACAACACCTTTACCTTGTATACATTTTAACCCAGCAACGATGATTTCCCATTTGGATGAATCTACCATAATGGGAACACGTGCGATGTCTGGTTCAGAAGCGATAAGGTTTAGGAATTTAGTCATAGCTTCTACACCATCTAACATTCCCTCATCCATGTTCACATCTATGATTTGGGCTCCACCTTCTACCTGTTCTAAGGCTACAGACAAAGCTTCCTCATAATTTTCTTCCTGTATGAGTCGTAAAAACTTACGAGACCCCGTAACATTGGTACGCTCTCCTATATTGATGAAGTTTGCCGCTTCATTGACTATCAAAGGTTCTAAACCTGAAAGTTTTAAAGGAGGTAAATTGTGTAAGTTAGACATTTTCTTTTCGCGTTCTTGGGTTATACACTTTGGCTAAATCAGCGATTACTTTTATGTGCTCAGGAGTAGTTCCGCAGCAACCACCTATGATGTTTACCAATCCTTCTTCCAAATATTCTTTGATTTGCTCACCCATAATTTCTGGGGTTTCGTCATAGGCTCCAAATTCATTGGGTAAACCCGCATTGGGGTGTGCGCTCACATAAAACGGAGCTTTTTTATCCAGTACTTGCAAGTATTGACGTAAATCTGAAGCACCTAAAGCACAATTTAAACCTATGCTGATTAAGGGCATATGCGACATAGAAATCAAGAAACTTTCTGTAGTTTGCCCAGTTAATGTTCTACCCGAAGCATCGGTAATGGTTCCTGATACCATAATTGGAAGTTCAACTCCCAACTCTTCATACACTACATCTATGGCATATAAAGCTGCCTTTGCATTCAGGGTATCGAATACTGTTTCCACCAAAAGAAGATCGGCTCCTCCGTAAATTAAGCCCAAAGCTTGTTGTTTGTAGGCTACAACCAATTCATCAAAAGTGATGGCTCTATATCCAGGATCATTTACATCAGGAGAAATACTTGCAGTTCTGTTGGTTGGTCCTATAGAACCTGCTACGAACCTTGGTTTTCCTGGTTCCTTGGCAGTGAATTCATCTGCAATTTCCCTTGCTAAATTGGCAGAGTAGTAGTTAATATCATCTACAAAATCCTCCAAATGATAATCGGCTTGTGCAATGGTTGTTCCTGAAAATGTATTGGTTTCACAAATGTCTGCTCCTGCCTCGAAATATTGGCTATGAATTTCCTTAATAATATCTGGGCGAGTTAATGATAGCAGGTCATTATTTCCCTTTAAAGAAGCTTCGTGATTCTCGAACCAATTTTTACGAAAATCATCCTCGGTAAGTTTATGTCGCTGTATCATGGTACCCATAGCACCATCTAGTACAAGCAAACGCTCTTCTAACAAACGCCCAATTAATGCATTTGTAGTTTTGATTCTTTCTTTATCTTTTGTAGACAAAGAAAGTTGGGTAATATCAATTTTATCCATAGTCTAAATTTAGTCTATGCAACCCCACTAATCACCAGAAATAATATTGTATCAATACTTATTTTCATCTATAAAATAGACTGGAATTAGCACCGAAATCGATTAGAAATCGAAAGGTTGCTAAGGTATCATAGGGCCATTCCCTCCTCCTTTCTTAATAAGTTTATGTTTAAGAACTTAAGGCAAAGATAATTGAAATTATCACATGCACTTTATATCTATAAAAAAAGGAGCTCAAAATGAACTCCTTTTAAATTTATGCTTCTGGCGCTAATCGTAAGACTACACCATCCAAATCATCATTTATGTGCAGCTGGCATCCTAACCTACTATTTTCTTCCACATGAAAAGCTTGGTCTAACATGTCTAGCTCATCATCCGATTGCTCAGGTAATTCGTGATCACTTTCTAAGTAACACTGACAAGACGCACACATCGCCATTCCACCACATGTACCCTCTACAGGTAACTCATATGATTTACATACTTCCATGACATTCATGTTCATATCTGTAGGCGCTTCTAACTCGTGTGCTACACCCTCTCTATCAATAATTGTGATTGTAATTGTATCAGCCATCTTATTTAATTGTTCAACAAAATTAATGAAAGCTTAGAATTAATCTTTGATAGAAATCAATATTGTCGCTAAAATTTTAATACGACCAAAAGTCATGTTCCAAATTTCTTATCTCTTCTGTTATTTGCTCTGCTTGAAGAAGTGCATCAACACCAACTCTATATGTACTGATATCTCTATCATAAACATTACTTTCTTTAATTATCGTAGATGCAAAACGCCTTTTCCAAAACAAATCGTCGTAACTCATCCATTGCGCATCATTTTTTTCATTATAAACAAGGTAATTATTGAAAGCATATCTGCACTCTGGAAAATACAACCAAAACAATTCCTTTTTACCCGTAATCCTTCCTTGTGCATCACGGACATAAATTTCTGGTGCTATTCCAATTATTCTCACATCCAAGGTTGAAGTCTCCTTGTTAAAAAACCAATCTTCTTTTAACTTGTAAGAAACAATATCTTTTGAAGAATAAGGCATCATTTCTCGAGGTGGATATACTAAGTTTCCGTATTGGTCTATAGAATCATACCCATAGATATCCACGTAAGGTACGTCTGATTCTTCACCAAACATATACAGATAAAACGACAATTCCTCTCTATACACAGAATCTGAATTATAATTCCCTCCTGCTTTTGGTAAGATGGGATATTTGAATTGGTCTCCATCTGTAATCGTGTAGGCTACCGGATTGTAGGGACTGTAAACTGTAATATTTCCAGCTAGGATTTCTGTTTTAATTACTGTCCACAAACTCCAATGTGTATTATGGCGTATCCAATTTCCATCGCTATCATAACCATCCAATGGGTAATACATACTATGATTTAACTTTTGACGCATATCTAAACTACGCCAAACTCGTTTACTCCAAACTACGTCAGCCTCTCTTTGGTAATCATAGGGAATCAATCTTTTTGTAGGTATGGTTGTTCTCATTACAGGTCCATCGATTATTCCTTGGTTAGCATTGATTGGACCGGGTTGTGCTTCACCTAATAAAGGAAGAACTAAAACAACTATAAATAGAGATACGTTTCTAATAACTTGCATAACATCTTGAATTTAACGGTTAATACTCTTTGATATATAACACATTAACTCAAGTCGGTTACGCACACTAAAGTTTCGACACAAAAAAAGGGAGAAGTTACCTTCTCCCTTTCCAAATTATTTCGTTTCAATTAGAACGACCAAACATCATGTTCAATATTCCTAATCTCTTCTGTAATCTTTTGAGATTCTAAAAGTGCATCAACACCAACTCTGTATTTCTCGATGTCTCTGTCGTAAACATTACTTCTCTTATCAATAGTTGAAGCAAATCTACGTTTCCAGAATAAATCGTCGAAACTCATCCAACGTGCATCATTGTGCTCATTGTATACAAAGTAGTTGTTAAATACATATCTACACTCTGGGAAATACAACCAGAATAACTCTTTTTTACCTGTGATGAAACCATTGTTGTCTTTCTCAAAAATCACTGGAGCAATTCCAATAATTCTTACATCCAAAATAGATCTTTCTTTGTCGAAGAAGTAATCTTCTTTCAATCTGTATTGAACGATATCCTTAGACATGTAATAGTTTGTATCACGGTCTGGGTAAACTAAGTTCCCCTGAGCATCCACAGAATCCCATCCATCTGCACCTGTAAAAGGTACATCAGACTCTTCTCCTAACGTTGCTAAATACAAATTAATTTCTTCTCTGTATTTTGCATCTGTACGGTAATTTTTACCATCCGCAGGAAGAATAGGATACTTAAATTGATCCCCATCTCTCATCGTGTACAATAAAGGATTGTAAGGAGAGTATACCGTTAGGTTACCTGCCAAAATCCCTGTTCTGATGATTGTCCATAAACTCCAACGTGAAGCATTTCTAATCCAGTTCCCTTCAGAATCAAATTCATCCATTGGGAAGTATAGGGGATGGTTCATCTTCTCGCGAAGATCAATCGTTCTCCACACACGTTTACTCCAAATAACATCCGCTTCTCTTACGTATTCGTAAGGAATAAGTCTTTTCGTTGGAATGTTCGTTTGGATATAAACTCCATCGATGATACCTGTTTCTGGTCTAGTATGTAGGGGTCCAGCATCTACTTGCGCTGTAACCGTACCTGCTAAACACAATACAGATAATACACTAACAATTAAACCTTTCATATCCTTTATCCTTTAATTTATTTAATCTTGAAACTCATGTTTCTTCTTCTAACAACACCGTCTGGACCTTTTACTCTCGTATTGATCTGAACGATTGCTCCTGAAGGCGCTTGTTTCAATAAACTTTGCGCAGCAGCGATAGAAGCTCCTTGTCCTTTTACTGGTCTTGGTGCACCTGAAACAGATACTTCCCAAGATTGAACGTCAAACTTAACACCAGTTAATGGAACATCTGGTCCGTAAGATGCAAATAATCTAGTAGCCGCTTTTAACGCACTCTTAGATGCTTCTGCTCCTGACTCGATAGAACCTAACTTCAACTCTGGGTTTGGCAATGGTCTTGCTTCAAACTCAACAGTATTCAAAGTTACACTCTTATCTCCAGAAATACCTACGATAGAAATAGAAGCTTTACCTCTTGACTTTGGTTTTGCAATCCAGAAATCTCCTGACTTCGTTAATCCTACGTTGTTACCAGGCTTTAAGTTAAATGAGTTGTAACCTGAAGCTGCACCTGTAACTTTGTTATCGTAACCGATGTATAAGATACGCATGTCTGGTAAAGAAATCTCTCCTGAAGGCGCTCCAACTTCGTAGTTGAATGACCAAGGCTGAACTGTTTCAGTACCGTTTTTCTTCTTAATTGCAATTTTACCTGACAATTGTTTCACACCTGCTCCATCAGCTTTCACTTTAATGTAACCTTTACCGTCACGGTATTGTACATTTAATTCTTGAGCTTCCTTAGTTGAGTCATTCGTCCAAGTTACACGTGGAGATTGGTACTCATCATAAGCAGCCATCATTACTTTTAACTCGATGCTATCACCTTGGTTAAAGTAATTTGAACCAGCGAATGCTAAAGGTTGAATTTTGTTGAAAGAGTACTCAGAAGAACCAATCTTAGTTCTTAAGTGTTTCAACGCCATTGCCTCAGCTGTTCTTAACTCCTGTTCAATAGAAGACAAAGTTGCCAACGCTGCAACGATTGGAGCGTGGTCAAATGATCTTCCTACCCAGTGAATGTTCTTTGTTTCACCTTGGTGAACATCAGCATATTCAACTTTTGTTAACTGAGAGTAAATCTGCTTTACTATACCTCTATCATCAAGGTAAGTTTTAGAAATTCTTTCTTCGATTTGTGCTGAATCTAAAGCCGAAACTCCTTCTTCTCTTGAAGTATCAAACGTAAACTTCTCTTTTTCGTTTGAACTAGCTTCTGCTAAAATTCTTACTAAATCATCTCTAAACCCATTCATTTCATTCCACAAACGCATACCTTCTTTGTTCGGTTGTGGATTTTTAATTTCTGGTCCAACCATAACTTCCATAGGAACATCATAGTTATCTTTAGAGTTAACGTTTTCTAAGTTGTAAGTAGTTCTTTCATACTGCGTACCTTCATCAGTTACAGTTTTAATCAATGAAAGATCTTCTCCAACTTTTGTTAACATTAAGTCTCTCATTTCGTTCAAAATACTAATCTTACGACTAGTTAATTCACGAATAGAGTCTGCCGCCGGTAAGTACTTTAAAGCTGCTTTTTTACGACCAGCCTCATCACTTTCAGTCATTTCCTTGATACCTTGGTAGGCCTCAGTTCCTTGACCAGCGATAGTCATCGTACCGTCTTTAATGTTATTGTCGAAAGTTACGAAGGCATCCAAAATGGTCTTCGACACGTTCAACGCCAGAAGTGCGGTCAGTACCAGGTACATCATCCCGATCATCTTCTGTCTTGGGGTTTCTTTTCCTCCTGCCATGACTTTTTAAATTTTTATAGTTTCTAATTAATTAATGCGCCGTTACATGAAAGTAACAACCGTATTTACTAAATATTAACCTTTAGTAATCGTCATAGCTTTTAACATGTTACCGTAAACTGAGTTCAAGTCAGTTAAGTTCTTAGATAACATTGCCATATTCTCTTTGTATAATTTTGTATCCTTCGCAGAGTCAGAAAGGTTTTGCATCATTTCTGTTACTTGTGCTTGGAATTTCTCAGTTGCTTCTAAGTGAGAAGAAGAACCTTTCAATTGTAATTCGTAAACATTGTTCAATGCTGCCAAGTTCTTAGAAACTTTTTGCATTTGCTCACCGAATGACTCACCTTCTTTTTGAGTAGATGTCATACCTGCGATAGAAGCAGAAGCTCTTTCGTAAGACTCAGACAATTTAGATACTCTTTCAGAAGCAGACTTCAAGCTATCAACGTAAGAATCTGTAGCAGCTGCTGCAGAAGTAACACCTTTCAATTGTGCAGCGTTATCTCCTAAAGCTCTCATTCCGTCTCCTAAACGCTCTAATAACGCTCCGTCGATTTTCGCTTCTTCTAACATTTTGTCTAACTCAGCTGTAACACCAGTTCCTCCAGAAACACCACCACGGCTTCTTCCTGCTACTGGTAAGTTATCGTGATCAAAATCATCTTCGTGACCTAACGCTAACTCTGGGTATACTAACTCCCAGTTTGGATCTTCATGTATAGGCTCAAATGCCGAGAATATGAAGATAATTGCCTCTGTTCCTAAACCAATGATCAACATTGGACCTGCACCTGGCCAGTGCATGATTTTAAATAATGCACCAACAATTACCACTGCCGCACCGAATCCGTACAATTTCGCCATAAAGGCTTTCCACGCTTTACTTCCTGGTTTCATAGTTTTCCTTTTGTTTTTAGTTTACTCTCTCCGCGTAACCACCCTTGGAGAGAGGGATTATTATTTGTTTTGATTTGTTTGCTTATCTCAATTGAAGATCTTGATCTAACTCTTCTCCACCTTCAGCTTCAAAATCTCTACCACCTCTACCAAGGTGAGATTGAACTGATCTAGTACCGATGTAAGACTTCGCTGTATCTTGGTACTCATAAGTTCTTGTACTTGTTTGTAAGTAGAAACCTATATCTTTCCAAGAACCACCTCTAATTACTTTACGCTTTTGTGATGGTGGATCCCAGTCCATAGCATCGTAACGGTAATCAGAACTTAAGTCGTTAGAGAATTCGTACATAGACTCATCGTATGCTGTCTCACACCATTCTGCAACGTTTCCAGCCATACAGTATAATCCCCAACCATTCGGGTTGTAAGAGTATGCTTTCACTGTGTAGAAACCTCCATCTTGGAAGTAACGTCCACGCATAGGCTTAAAGTTACCTAAGAAACATCCTGATTCATTTCTGATATAAGGACCACCCCATGGGTATGGAGAACCATCTAAATCACCTCTAGCTGCTCTTTCCCATTCAGATTCATTTGGCAATCTGAAATCAGAAACAAAAACTTCTCCCATAGACACCAACCAAGAGTTTAACAATTGTGTTCTCCACACGTTAAACGCTTTTGCTTGTGTCCAAGTAATTCCAACTACTGGGTAGTTATCGTAAGCTACGTGCCAGAAGTAATTTTTTGTTTGCTCATCGTTGTATGAGTAAGTGAAATCACGGATCCAAACTAAAGTATCTGGATATACTTGAATCTCCTCATCGATAATAAAACGCTGACGATTTTCGTGACCTCTAATAGCGTTGTCCTGTCCTTTTTTGTTGAAGTATCCTAAATCAAGGTCTTTACCTTGTGGATCTCTTGTAAAAGGATGATCAGGAGTTTTTAACGTTCTGTGATCCTCATCTAAAACTACACCTTGGTAATCTCTTCCATCAGGCTTGATGTGAACTTCACCTCTTTTTGCAGCTTCACGTAAATCGATCCAGTAGTACTTAAATCTTAACTTACGCGTATCGATTTCTTTTCTTTTGTAGTATCTCTCTGACTGTGGGTAGTACATATCAATTACCAACGGAACGATATCCGGGTTTTGGTAACTAAATTCTTTATCCCAGTTCAAAGCAAACTGCTCTCTAGAGAAAATACGATCAGAAGGGTCGTAATCTACCCATTCCAAAGCACCTTCGTCAAAGTACATGTCTTGATAGTTGATGAATTGCTCAGCTTCATCATCTTCACTCAATCCTTCGTAAATTTTTTCACGAGCAATAGAGTCACGTACCCAATATACGAACTGACGGTATTCGTTATTCGTAATCTCCGTCTGATCCATATAGAATGCAGGAACGGAAACTGTTTTCGCTACCGTCTGGTGCATAAATGGTACATCTTGATCACTTTGTCCCATAGTGTAAGAACCAGATGGAATGTATACCATACCTAAAGGAATTTCAGGATAATACACACCACGATTCAAAACACCAGTTAAGTGACCTGTTCTCGTGTTACACGATATCAATATCGCACTAACAAAACCTAATAACAACAGTTTTTTCATTCTACCTCATTTTATTTTCCGAATCTCATCAACTTTCTACAGGATCAATTGGGATGATTATAACGGAAACAATGTATATATGGTTACAACAATTTCTAAATAATCTTTATTTCTACAACCATCTAGGGTTAATTGTAACCTCTCTTGGTGGCGGCGGAAGTATGTAAC
>NZ_FPAS01000013.1 GCF_900116425.1 Lishizhenia tianjinensis
GAAACAAACAAGACGATGCTAAATTCACGAAAACAGGTTATGTTCAAGTGATGCGTTAATGTTTGATTTATTTATATGTGAAAATCCCGACTGAATAAGTCGGGATTTTTTGTTCAATAAAGCAACGGCCCGTGAAAAAATTCGTTTTACCTGTAAAGCTAGAAACTATGAAACATATAAAAAACCTATTTATTTGTGTTGTGCTATTCACTTGTATGGCATTTCAGAATAGCCAAAATCAGCAGCTAAAGTATTTTGCGCAAGTTCAATTAAATACGAATGATGCAAGTATACAAGACGAAATAGAGGCATCTATTCGAAACAATCCCAACTGTTTTGTTGTGAGATTGGATAGAATAACCAACGGATTACTTATCGTTACCAAAGAAATTAATTCTTTTACTAAAGATGATTTAACGTCATGGATGGTAGGTAATGAAAATGTAATTGAATGTTCACGTATTGGTATACAAGGTTTAGATGATCATTTTGCCTTTGACGATACATTTTGTGATAAAGTAAACCAATAGTCCTATGAAAAAGATATTTTACTCAATTCTTATGGCTTTGGCACTAAATGGCGTTAAAGCTCAAACAACTACCACGAACCCTGCAGATTGTAGTACGGCAGTTTTTGGATGTACAATTAATGACTTTACGGCAGGTATAGGTCCTGGTAACTTCAATGATATTCCTTCGGGAAACAACGTTTCAAATCCTAATACAAATCCGGGGTCAGCAGGTAACTCGGGTTGTTTATTGGCTAACGAATTAAATCCAACGTGGATGATTTTTACCATTCAACAAGATGGTTATTTTGAATTTACCTTGGGTTCTCCTAATAGTGGAGGTTGTTATGACTGGGCATTATGGCCTTATTACCAAGCCGGTGGTGGGAATTTATCAAGTAATGATGCGTGTTCAGACATCACAAATAACTTATTGCCACCAGTAGCTTGTAACTGGAATAGTCCATGTCAAGGTTATACAGGTATGGTTCAACAAGGGAATTTACCTACAGGAGCCAACCAAGGGAACTTCGAACATTCTTTCTTTGCAACCGCAGGTTCACAATACGTTTTATGTTTTTCAAATTATAGTGGATTACAAAACCAATTGGTGCCTGTTTATACAGGAACAGATATTCCTGGTAATTCATCAAGCACAACTACAGCTTCTGTAACTTGTGACCCTTCAGC
>NZ_FPAS01000012.1 GCF_900116425.1 Lishizhenia tianjinensis
GCTGTATTACTCCATGCATAGGTGTAAGGCGCTGTTCCTCCTGTTACGTTTACCGTTGCTTCTCCATCATTTCCTGCATTACAAGAAACATTTGCGTTTACTGATCCTGTAGCTGAAAGAACCGTTGGTTCAGTTATCGTTACAGAAGCATTTTCTGTACATCCGTTGGCATCTGTTACAGTTACAGTGTATGTTCCTGCAGCAACTCCAGTTATGGTCTGAGTCGTTGCTGTATTACTCCAAGCATAGGTATAAGGTGCTGTTCCTCCTGTTACGTTTACAGTTGCTTCTCCATTACTTCCTGCATTACAAGAAACATTTGCATTTACTGATCCTGTAGCTGAAAGAAGGGTTGGTTCTGTTACAGTAGCTGACGCTGTTGTTGTACATCCATTCGCATCTGTAATTGTCACCGTATAGGTACCTGCCGCAACGCCATTTAAAGAAGCTGTGGTAGCTGTGTTATTCCATAAGTAAGTATAAGGACTTGTTCCTCCAGTAGGAGTTGCTGTTACTCCCCCATCGAAAAGACCGTTACAGCTTACATTAGAATCCACTAAAGCCACTGAAGTAAGTAATGTAGGCTCATTTATGGTTACTGATGTATTTGCTGTACATCCATTTGCATCCGTAACTAACACTGTATATGTTCCTGCACCAAGGCCAGTAATGGTTGGATTAACTGCAGAATTGCTCCAAGCATAGGTATAAGGTGCTGTTCCACCAGTTACACTTACTGTTGCAGCACCAGTTGTTCCACCAGTACATGCAACATCAGTTGAAGAACTCACCGCCGCATTTAAGGCCGTAGGTTCTGTTATCGTTGCATTTGCCGATGCTTTACAACCCACGTTATCTGTTACTTCTACAGAATAACTCCCGGCAGAAATTCCATTGATAATTGCCGTTGTAGCAGTATTACTCCAAGCATAAGCATAAGGGGCTGTCCCTCCCGTTGCAGATGCGGTGATTTGACCATCACTTCCGCCATTACAAGTTACATTGGCATCTGTTAGTGCACTAGCTGAAAAACCATTATCAGATAATATAGTAAGGTTCACATTCGATGAATTTGAACAAGATCCTACTGTCGTATAAGTAATGGTATATGCTCCAGGTGTTGATGCGGATACATCTATTTGTCCCGTTGAAGCATTAATACTCAACCCAGCTGTACTCGAGAATGTTCCTCCAATTACTCCAGTTATAGTTGGTGTAACATCTGTGGCTGTAATACAAACAGAAGAAAGTGCATATGAAAAGCTTGCATTATCTATAGCGTTTATGGTAACACTCGCTGTTGATGAATTTGGACAAGAACCAGCTGTAGTATAGGTTATGGTATAGGTCCCTGGTGTTGATGCTGAAACATCTATTTGACCGGTTGATGAATTGATACTTAAACCTGC
>NZ_FPAS01000009.1 GCF_900116425.1 Lishizhenia tianjinensis
GATGTTTGTTCTTACGATGTAATTGTAAGTGACGACCAAAACCCAGAGATAACTTGTCTACCTGCTGATACTTCTGTAACTATGGATGTAGATGAATGTACCTACACTAACAACGGTACAGGTTGGGATGCAACAGCAATTGATAACTGTACAGTTTCAAGCATAACTTACGTATTAAGTGGAGTGACTACAGGCTCAGGATCAAGCCTAGATGGAGTTTCCTTCAACTTGGGTACAACTACAGTTACTTGGACAGCAGTCGATACTGTTGGAAACGAAGATGTTTGTTCTTACGATGTGATTGTTTCAGACGATCAAAACCCAGAGATTACTTGTCTTCCAGCTGATACTTCAGTGACGATGGACATAGATGAATGTACCTACACAAATAATGGAACAGGTTGGGATGCAACAGCAATTGATAACTGTACGGTAAGTTCTATCACTTATGTATTGAGTGGTGTGACTACAGGATCAGGATCAAGCTTGGATGGAGTTTCCTTCAACTTAGGTACAACTACAGTGACTTGGACAGCAGTCGATACAGTAGGTAACGAGGATGTTTGTTCTTACAATGTAATTGTAAGCGACGATCAAAACCCAACATTTATAGCTTGTGGTTCTGGTAACCAAGATGTGAATACAGACGCGGATGAATGTAGCTACACCGTTCAAGATAATTCTTGGGATGCGACAGCGACAGACAACTGTACTGTAAGTACAATCACTTACACTTTAACGGGTGCTACTACTGGAACAGGTACAACGCTAAATGGTGTAGCCTTTAATCTAGGTACAACAACAGTAACATGGACAGTAGTCGATACAGTTGGCAACCAAGATGTTTGTTCTTACACCGTTAACGTGACAGACAACGAGCTTCCTGCAATCGTTACTTGTGGACCAAATGGAAATCAAACTGTAAATACAGATCCTGAATCTTGTACCTACACGGTGCAAAACGATGCTTGGGACGCAATTGCTACAGATAATTGTACAGTAAGTTCTATTACTTATACGTTAACAGGTGCTACAACGGGAACTGGTACTACATTAAATGGTGTGACTTTCAATCAAGACACAACTTACGTAACTTGGACGGTTACTGACGGTTCTGGAAATGTTGACTCTTGTAGCTTTGAAGTTGTTGTTATAGATATAGAAGGACCTAGTATTATTTCATGTGGAGGATTTGGTCAACAAGATGTAAATACAGACCCAGGAGTTTGTACTTACACTGTTCCAGACAATGCTTGGGATGCTTCGGCTTATGACAACTGTACAGTGAGCTCTTTAACTTATAACTTAACAGGAGCAACAACAGGTACAGGTATAACCTTAAATGGAGTTGTCTTTAATCAAGACACAACTATCGTTACTTGGTATGCCCTCGATTCATCGAATAACATTGACTCTTGTAAATTCATGGTCATTGTTACTGACAATGAACTTCCGGTAATCAATAACTGTGTGGCCGACTTTACTGTGAGCAATACGCAAGACTCTTGTGGAGCTATTGTAAACTGGAACATTCCGACATACACAGACAACTGTGGAGCAACAATGACAGCATCACATGTACCAGGTGACTACTTCCCTATCGGAACTACAACAGTAACCTATACGGTAACTGATAATTCCGGAAACGTAAGTATCTGTAGTTTTGATATAACAGTTAACGACAATCAAAAACCAGTACTAGTTTGTGCTGCCAACATTGAAAGTTGTGACTCATTGGTCAACTTTGCTCCAGCTACAGCAACAGACAATTGTGGCGTTGCTTCCATTGTTCAGATTGCAGGTTTACCGAGTGGATCTTACTTCCCAGTGGGAACTACAACGATTACTTATGAAGCAACAGACATTCATGGAAATACGAACACTTGTTCATTCGATATCATCATACATCCAACTCCTGAATTGTCTACACAAGCAACTGATGTTACGTGTAATGGAATTGGAGATGGTAGTATAGACTTAACTGTAACAACGGGAACAGCTCCTTATAACTACACATGGTCTAACAATGCTGCCACAGAGGATGTCTCTGGCTTGCAACCTGGATCTTACACGGTTACGGTGACAGATGCTAATGGTTGTTCAGCTCAAGCTACTGATGCCATTGCTGAACCCGAGTCAATGCAAATGCAAACGGTTGTACAAGGAGCCACTTGTGAACATGCAAATGGATCTATTACAACAACAGTATCAGGAGGTGTGGTTCCTTACCAATACATTTGGTCGAACAGTGTCACAAGTGCAGATATTATTGACGTAGTAAGCGGTGTTTACACAGTAATTGTTACGGATGCTAATGGTTGTACAATTTCTTCTACAGACACCGTGAGTAGTTCATCGAACTTGGCGGGATACGTTACAACGGAAGATGCCCTTTGTTACGGAGAAAACACAGGTGTTGCTAACATCGTAATCGAATCAGGTAATGCACCGTATGTGTTTGACTGGTCTTCAGGAGACACAACAGAAATGGTCAGTGATCTTTATGCAGGTTCTTACTCCATCATGGTAGAAGATTCATTTGGATGTGAATTAGAACTGTTCTTTAATGTAGGAGAACCAGAAGACGCCTTATCGGTTGACTTGTACAGTCCAACACTGAATGACATCTATAATATCAGTCAATGGGGTGAATCTGATGGATCTATTCAGGCAACAGCCTATGGTGGTACAGAAGAATACTACTACGAATGGTCTACAGGAGAAAACACTTCTGACATCTACAACTTAACGGCAGATACATATTACATCACGGTAACTGATGCCAACGGTTGTGAGGTGAAAAGTGAAATTAAACTCTTGCAACCCATGGAGCTTGAGATGCCAGAAGGTATATCACCAAACGGAGATAACGACAACGACTACTTTGTAATTCGAGGAATTGATGCTTATCCAAGCAATGTGATTACGATATACAACAGATGGGGTAACGTAGTTTACGAACAATCGGGTTACAACAATGAATGGGAAGGTCATAACAACAGTGGACAAGAACTTCCAGATGGAACCTACTTTGTGATCTTCCACCCTACCGGATCTGCCAGTGAAAAGACATTAACAGGTTATGTTGACTTAAGAAGAGGAAGATAACCCATACAAGTACTAATTAGAAATTTTAGAAATGATGAAAAAATTAATAACAATACCATTTGTACTATTGCTTGGGTTAGTTTCTTTTAGCCAGCAAGACCCAATGCTTACGCAGTACATGTTTAACGGATTATATCTAAACCCTGCTTATGCTGGATCCCATAAATATTGGACCTCCACGGCAAGTTTTAGAACTCAATGGGTGGGTGCAGACTTTAATGGTGCACCAAGAACGGCCATCGCAGCAGTCGATGGCCCGGTACCCGGAAAAAATATAGGTCTAGGTCTCATCCTATCTCACGATGAAATTGGGGTTACAACTACCAACGCTTTTACGGTAAACTATAGCTACCAATTGCAATTAAACCAAAAAACCAAGCTCGCATTCGGATTGAATGCGGGAGCACATCAGATGAGTGCAGACTTAACTGATGTTTTAATCTGGGATACGGAAGATGATGTATATGCGAGTCGTTTAAATAAAATAATCCCTCGCATGGGAGCAGGTGCTTACCTTTTTACAGACAAGTATTATGTAGGAATATCCATTCCAACATTATTAGCTTACGATAACGGTAACGACTTCTCCCTAGACCTTTCTCAAGCCAGCTTTTTAAGAAGGCACTACTTAATTACTGGAGGGGTGATTTTGAAAGTTTCTGAAACCCTCAAATTCAAACCTTCTACTTTGGTTAAGTACACCCGCGGAGCTCCCGTAAGTTTCGATTTAAACTTCAGTGCGGTGTATTTAGACAAGTTCTGGGTAGGAACCTCTTTTAGAGCAGGTGATGCCATGGCAGTCTTACTTGAATACCAATCAAATAGCTTATGGAGAATAGGATATTCCTACGATATCACTACTTCTTCCCTAAGAAATTTCCAAAACGGATCACATGAAATTTTGATTGGAATTGACTTCGGTAAAGATTTAATTAAAGTAAAAACCCCTAGATATTTTTAGTTATGAAAACACATGTATTCAATAAAATAGCCGTCGTGATTCTATTGTCGAGTATAATAGTTTCATGTACCAATACGCACATCTTAAAAGGTGACCGTTACTACGATGCTTTAGCTTATGCCAAAGCCATTCCTCACTACGAAAAAGCGTATGAAAAAAGACCAGATGCTGACATTGCCCTTAAATTGGCTGATGCCTATAAACGAACGGGTGAATATGCCAAAGCAGAGCAACTTTACGCCAAAGCTGCTGGCAACGACAGCAAACTCTCGGTGGACTATGCCTGCGTTTTAATGGCCAATCAAAAATATGATAGGGCTGCAGAACTTTTGAGCGCTTATTTAACCGACCATAAAGACGACAACAGAGCGCGCATGCTTTTACAATCGTGTGAATCTGTTACAGATAGGTATATAGACACTACTCTCTATGATTTAACTCCTTTGGAATTGGATGAGTTTACGAACACCTTTAGTGTGATGAAGTACCTCAATGGTATTGCCTTTATTGCAGATAGAAAAGCGAACCGTGGTAAGAAACAAAACCCATGGACGGGAGATTCTTACCTGGACATCTACGCTATGCAACCTACTGAAAACGGTGGATGGACCAATCCTGAAATGTTATTGGGTGATTTAAATGGCCCTTACCACGAAGGTCCGGCAGCCTTCACAAAAAATGGTAAAGAGGTTTACTTCACAAGAAGTAATTACTTCAAAAAGAAAATGGAAATCAATGACAAAAGGGAAAACAACCTTAAAATATTCAAAGCAACCTTGGTGAACAATGAGTGGATGAATTTGGTTGAACTTCCTTTTAACAGTGACGATTATTCTGTAGCTCACCCTACGCTTTCTGAAGATGGAAACACTATGTATTTTATTTCTGATATGCCCGGAGGATTTGGAGGATCTGACATCTATAAAACTACTCAGGTTGACCAGGTATGGACAGCTCCAGAAAATTTAGGAGAAGATATTAATACGGAAGGAAATGAAATGTTCCCTTTCTTGGATGATCAAGGTTCACTTTTCTTCTCTTCGGATGCCCATAACTCTATGGGAGGTTTGGATGTTTTTGTGAGTCATAAAAAAGGAGATGCCTGGACAAAACCAGAAAACCTTAACTATCCCATCAATACGGATAAAGATGATTTTGGCTTTATGATAGACCATAAAACAAGAACAGGTTTTGTTTCTTCTTCTCGCTCAGATAAGGATATGATTTACCAGTTCACACAAAATGATCCTACTTTCCATTTAATTGGTCATGCCTATAAAAAAGGTAGTGGAGAACCTGTAAAAGGGGTTGAAGTGGAAATCACCAACAGAAAAACCAATGAAATGATAGTAGCTACCAGTGATTTTGAAGGGTACTTTAAAGTCAAATTAGAACCAGAATCTGACTACGACATCATCTGTAGAAAAATAGGCTGTTTTGCCAAAACTAACGAAGTTTCTACAGTAGGTTTACGTTATTCTACCGATTTATATGCTGATTTCGAAATGGAAGAAATTATCATCAACAAACCCATTGTGTTGAACAATATTTATTATGATTTTGACAAGTGGAACATACGTGCAGATGCAACGAGAGTCTTGGATAGTTTAGTTCAAATTTTGAACGATAACCCTACCATATCTATTCAATTAGGATCTCATACGGACGTACGTGGAAAACGATATTACAATCAATATTTATCAAACCGAAGAGCGAAGTCTGTAGTAGACTACCTCATCAGTAAAGGAATTGATGAAAATAGATTGACTTGGAAGGGCTACGGTGAGAGTGAACCGATTAACAAATGTGTAGAGGGCGTGTATTGTTCAGACCTCGAACACGAAGAAAACAGAAGAACAGAGTTTAGGGTCGTCAAGCAGTAGGTTTAGGTATTGACGAACTGTTCTTCTTAATAGCGGGTCACAAAAAAAAGCCCTGTACATGCGTGCAGGGCTTTCACTTTTAAAAATCTTGATACCATTGGAAGTGTTTTTCCATGATTCTATTTTTCTCTGCTTTAATAAATTCCAGGTAGGCTTTGGCAACGGGCGACATCTTTTTATTCTTCAACCAAATGAGTCGCCAATCTGTTTTCACGGGTAAGTTTTTGCGTTCTATGATCTTGAGTTCTCCATCCAACAATTCATTTTTAATTCCTATCAAAGGCAACAATGAATGTCCTAAACCAGCCACTACAGCCTGCTTTACAGCTTCGTTACTCGTTAACTCTATACGCTTTCTTTGTTGCGTACTTTTTTGCTTAAAGAAAGACTCCATTTCTTGTCGAGTAGCAGAACCATCCTCCCTAAAAATAAGGGCTTCCTTACGTTTATAATTATCCGGATTCCCCACTAAAAAGAGTTTATTTTCCATGAGTATCTCCTCCTCTACTTCTACATCGTTTGGAAGAACAGATACCACGGCAAAGTCCATTTTATTATTTTTCAAATCCTCCACTACCTTGGCCCTGTTGGTTACATCGAGAATTAAATCCACACCCGAGTAATTGGCTAAGAAATCGGACAAGAAATAAGGAATTACATATTTCCCTGTAGAGGCAGAAGCGATACGCAAGTTCCCCTTCATCACACCACCATATTCTCTGGTCTTGTATTTCAATTCATCAAACTCCATGAAAATACGCTTGGCAATTTTGGCCACCTCATGTCCAAATTCTGTTACATAGAGTTGTCTTCCCACTATTTCAGTTAAAGGAATATCGAACTGATCTTGAAAGTTTTTTAATTGAATAGAGACCGCGGGTTGGGTCATAAACAACTCCTCAGCCGCTTTCGTAACACTCATGGTTTCCACTATCTTAAGGAAGATGCGCAACTGGTTAATCGTATAGTTCATAAAATAAATTTATGGATTACATTATAAAGATAAATAAAATTATATGGAACGAAGGGTCTAACTTTGTACAAAATTTAAAAAATGCACACAACAGTTTTAAGTTTCATTTTCATCCTCCCTACCTTACTACTCCTCATTTCATCCTTAAATGTGGGGCCTTTTAGATCCACAAAGAAAATTTACGACTACAGCATTTTCACGGTAATTACCGCATTAATTGCAAGTGTAGTTTCCATCGTTCAAATTTCAACATCAGGTGTAACACGTCTCGAATACTTCACTTGGAATGACCTCGGTTTAGTTTTGCGCTTAGACAGTCTTAGTGTTACAATGTATAGCATGATAGCCATCATTGCTTTGGTGGTTTTTCGTTACAGCAGAAACTACTTAAATGGTCATGACCTTCACGCACAGTTCTTTGGTAGATTAGCATTCACCATTGCAAGTGTTCAACTCTTTGTACTTTCAGGAAACATTGCCATATTATTCTTCGCTTGGATAGGAACAGCTGTAGGATTACACAGTTTATTGATGTTCTTCCCACAACGTGAAAAATCTAGGTTAGCTGCACGTAAAAAATTCGTGATTGCAAGAGCAAGTGAAGTAAGTTTACTCGCTGCTTTCGTCCTATTGTACATGAGCTTTGGAACCGGAGACTTGAACACCATCTTCACTACACTTCAAAACACAAACGATTACACACAGATTCCTTACTTAGAAGCTACAGGTCTTTTACTCGTACTTACCGCCTGTTTAAAATCAGTACAGGTTCCTTTCCACGCATGGTTATTAGATGTGATGGAAACACCAACACCAGTTTCGGCTTTGTTGCATGCGGGACTTCTAAATGCAGGCCCTTTCCTTATCATACGTTTCTCTTACGTCATGGAAGGAACGCAAATAGCATGGTTGGCACTATTTATCATCGGTGCCTTTAGCGCCCTTTACGGAGCAGTCATTTCCTCCACGCAACCGACAGTTAAAACAAGTTTGGCGTATTCAAGTATAGGTCACATGGGCTTCTCTTTAATGGGATGTGGATTAGGAATTTACTCCGCTGCACTTTTACACTTGGTTTCTCACTCCTTCTACAAGGCTCATGCTTTCTTAAGCTCAGGAAGTATAGTAGATACTTACCAAACCAAGAATGCTTTGCGCTACAGCCGTAAGGGCAACCTAGTAAAAGTCTTACTTGCAACAGTTAGCGCCGTGGCACTTTACCTCATCAGTACAGAACTTTGGGGAGGAATGGAAAACATGAGCTTCCAAATGTTGATGCTCAGTGCAGTTATCCTTTTTGGAATGATCAACCTTCAAATCAATGCAATAGATTCAAACATCAAGGGTAGATCCATTGCTTACTTACTCCTTATCTCAGGAATAATAATCAACCTTTTCTACTTCTTAGAGTATGTTTTCCACCACTATTTAGGAAACGAAATTCCAGCAGTACGCGTGGTAAACGAAAGTTTAACCCTTACAGCATATATAATACTCGGTGTGTACTTTATTACCATCTTAATGATTTCATACATCCCTAAGAAGGCGCAAACAAGTGCAATCCGCGTACTTAGAATACACTTAAAACAAGGTCTCTATTTCAACCATATCATGAACAGAGCATTGAATGCTTTATACATGAAGAAGTAAGTTAATCATCTTCTAAAAGAAAGAATTATGGAAACGTCTAAAATAAAAAGCTCACTAGAAAAAAGCTGTAAGCGCATAGCTCCGGCTTGGCCACTAAAGAACTTTGTAGCCGTTAACCCTTACTTAGGGTTTACCGATACGAGTTTTAGAGAAACTGCCAGAAAACTAGCGCGTCGTGGAAATGTAAAAATGACCATGCCCGTTCGCTTTTACCTCAAGCAAATTGCTGCTAAGGTTATTCGACAAGAGGATATTAACCAAGCTTTTGATGCAAGAGGTTTGGATAGGGTTCCTGAAAATGAATTCTTTGAAGAATTAGATTTTTTCGGTAAGAAGGGTGATTTACACCTCGCAAAAGATACGACCCTGATGGGTATAGCAGCTCAAATTACCAACAAGGATTGGTCGAGACATGTCATAGAAAACATTACGCACTGGGCCAGCAGCTATTTTGACGATTATATTACCACTTGGACAACAACGGGTAAGAAAAGTAACTTGTTCCAAGATTGGAAAGAAGAAGCATCGCACGACTTATCCAACGAAATCATGGGCTTGAAAAAGTTCAGAGAGTTTGTGAAAGGGTTGCCAGAAGACCACAACACATTTATTGAGCAGTTCATAGAACCTTTAAAGATAAATGACAACGAACTTGAAGAGTATTTTCACACCTTACTTTTAAAAGTTATCGGTTGGTCATCTTACGTATCAGGTATAGATTACAACAACAAATTATACGCTTCAGAAACTGAACACCTTAAAGAACTTACCGCTATTCTATTAGCTTGGGAAAATTACTTCTTACAGGCTTTCGCTGAAGAGAAAATAAAATCTCAATGGTACAAGAATCTACACAATAAGAGTGAAGAAAATGTACAAGCTATACGCAAACTAGAACTTCAATTATTATTACAAGAGGCCTATGATTTCGCCGCACAACGCGAAATGATGAGCACCTTGAAGAGTTCAAAAGTTCTTGCTTCGCCAAAAGCACCGAAAGCGCAAATGATCTTTTGTATAGATGTAAGATCTGAAGTATACAGAAGAAACTTAGAAAATGTAGACAGTGAAATAGAGACCCTAGGATTTGCTGGATTCTTTGGTTTCCCTGTGAACTACAAACCTATTGCCCACGAAGAAGGTAAAAACCAATGTCCAGTATTGATTCCATCTTCTGCAGAAGTAAGAGAAAGTGTTAAAGATTTAGAAGCTGCTAAAAACCGAAGAATTTCTAACCATCAAATATCTTATGGGTGGAAGAAATTCAAAAAAGGAGCCATTTCAAACTTTGGATTTGTGAGTCCTGTAGGTATCTCCTTCTTACCACAATTAATAGGAAACTCCTTTAGGTGGTCAAAACCCGTTACAGACCCGAATACAGACGGTTTGGAAAAATGGTTGAAAGAAGGTAGAGAATTAGACCTTTCAGGAATTCCTTACGAAGAACAGTTGGGAATGGCCCAAGGAATGATGAAGAACCTAGAAGTGAAAGACAGGTTAGCACCTTTCGTACTGATTACAGGTCACGGTTCTAGCTCTGTTAACAACCCACACGCATCGGGTTACGACTGTGGAGCTTGTGGTGGTCACTCCGGAGAAATTAACGCTCTAACAGGTGCTCAAATCTTAAACACACCTGAAATCAGGAAAGATTTGGCAAAAGCCGGCATAAACATTCCTGAAAACACCTTGTTCTTGGCTTGTTTGCACAACACCACAACAGATGAGATTAGCATCTTGAATGGCAAAGCAATTCCTGCCGAAAGACAGCAAGAAGTACTTGCCTTAAAACAAAGTATAGACAAAGCCAGTGAAGCTTGTAGAACAGAAAGATCAGAGCGCTTCTTGTTAACCGACAAAGAGAGAAAAAACCTAAAAAATACCTTCGAAGCCAAAGCGAAAGACTGGTCAGAAATTAGACCCGAATGGGGACTGGCTGGATGTAATGCTTTCATCATAGCACCGCGAGAAAAAACGAGAGGTATCAATCTAAAAGGAAGAGCCTTTTTACAATCGTACAACCCCGCTAAAGACAACAACTTTGAAGTGTTAGAGGGTATCATGACAGCTCCTATGGTAGTTACCAGTTGGATCAACCTTCAATACTTTGGAAGTACGGTAGACACCTACAAGTTAGGCGCCGGGAACAAGACCTTGCACAACGTTACAGGTGCCTTTGGAGTAGTTGAAGGATCTGGAGGTGACTTGAAGATAGGATTGCCTTTACAAGCGGTTCACAACGGTGAAGAATTTGAGCACCAACCGCAAAGATTAAACGTGGTTATCGATGCTCCAACAGAAGCTATCAACGCCATACTAGAAAAACACGAAGGCTTGAAACAATTGTGTGATAACAACTGGATTAAATTACTTCACCTGAACGAAAAAGGCCAAATTGACTTAAGGTATACGCATAACTTAAGCTGGGAAAACGCAAAATCCTCTTCGGGAAAAAAGAAAGAAGAATTAACCATCGCTTAAAAAGAAAGATCATGAAAAGAACTGAAAATATAGTAGACCAAAGAGAATTAATCACATTAACATCTGCGGATAGTTTAATCACTTTGATTGATAATCAAATTAAGCAAATCGAAAGAGATTACTTATCGGATTGGGAAAGAGATCACAGCTATAGCAAAGCAGATAGAGATGCTCGTATTCAATCTTTAGAAGAGAAAAAGAAGTATTACAAAGAAATGTTCTCCAAAGCAGGAAACACTCCTAAAATAGTGGTCAACGTAACTTTGCAAGACGAAAATACAACAGTAATGCAGGAAGACACTGAGGCTATAAAGCTCTAAACATCCTGTTCTCTAAACAGAAAAAGCCACTCAGCAATTGCGTTGTGTGGCTTTTTTTACATCTATCCTTATCTTCACCCCTGAAATGAAATTGCAAAAAGGCATAGTAATAAAAGACAACGCAGATGTAAATAAACGCATCAAAACGGAAGCCTTTCGCTCTTCTACACGCAAAACCAAAGCACATAAACACAAGGCATATTTTGAACTTGTTTTTTTAAGCAAAGGCTCGGGTACACATACCATAGATTACGATACTTACCCTATAGATGGACCGGTCATTTTTACCATACGTCAAGATCAATTGCATTTTTGGGATATTACGAGCAAACCTGAAGGTTTTGTTTCCATCATCAAAAAAGACTTTATCTCAGAAAGTTTGGACGGTGAGTTGAAAACCCTACTGCAAGAACTCAGTGGATACAACTACCTCCCTTTACAAGAAGAAACACGTATTACGCAACTCTTTGAGCTTTTGTCAACCGAAGAAAACTTGACAGCCATAGAAGGTTTACTCAAGGCACTTATCGCCAAAATCTTAGAACAAGCAACGGAGTATTCCAGTGGCGGAAATGTACAAAAAGGTGTTTTTCATCAATTCTTGGATTTGTTGAGTCAAACCGAAAAACTACAAAACAACGTTGCCTATTATGCCGAACAACTGCACCTTACCCCTCAAGGTTTGAACAATGTTTGTCAGCAAGCCGTGCAACACAAGGCCAGTAAAGTAATTGCCGATCACATCATTTCAGAAGCCAAACGTTTGTTGATTTATTCTACCTTAAGCATACACCAAATCGGAGAACAACTGCATTTTAAAGACCCTTCTCATTTTGTGAAATACTTTAAGCGTTACGCTGAAAGTACACCTAAGCAATACAGAGATAACTCCGCTCAGGGGATTTGATAATTTGAAGGATTTGAAATCCCGATTATATCGGAATATTTGAAAGATTAAATTCGAGAAGAGCATTTAAAAAGTTAAAGATTTAAGCGCCAAACAAGTTGGCTATTTAAGAAACACCTTGTTATCCGCGATATAAATAATCTTCAAATAACGAGCCTGCGAGTTTTCAAATCCTTCAAATCTTCAAATCCTTCAAATCTTCAAATCCTTCAAATCTTCAAATCCTTCAAATCTTCAAATCTTCAAATCCTTCAAATCTTCAAATCCTTCAAATTTTAAAACCACACAAATTTCAAATAGACCATAAATATTACATTCTATTGCACTTACTTTGCAAAAAAAGCAATTTAGACGATGAGCAAAGAGAAGAATAGTGTTTGGGAAGTAGTAAAAGTTTTCTTTAAAATGGGACTGTTTGCCTTTGGTGGTCCGGCAGCACACATTGCCATGATGGAAGACGAAATCATTGAAAAAAGAAAGTGGATGAGCAAACAACACTTCTTGGATTTGGTGGGAGCTACCAATTTAATTCCCGGACCCAACTCTACGGAAATGACCATGCATTGTGGCCATGAACGCGCAGGTTGGAAAGGTTTGTTTGCAGCAGGTTTCAGCTTTATTTTACCCGCTGTTTTGGTAACCATGCTCTTTGCTTACCTCTACACCACTTATGGAGAATTACCGGATGTTGCACCTTTCTTTTACGGTATCAAACCCGCAATTTTGGCTGTAATTGCTGCAGCAATCTTTAAGTTGGGTAAAAAAGCCTTGAAATCAACAGAACTTGGTGTTTTGGGTGCCTTGGTTTTAATCTCTTCTCTATTTGGTGTAAATGAAGTTTATGCTTTGTTAGTAGCAGGATTATTAGGCGCCTTCTTCTTTTACTCGAGAAATAAGGTAAGTAACAAAGAGAAAAAACAATTGCTTCCCCTCCTACTCTTGCAAACCACATCAATTTCTAGCATCGCTACCTTGAGCACCTTAAAAGTCTTTTGGATTTTCTTAAAAGTAGGTGCCATTTTATACGGAAGTGGATACGTTCTTTTTGCCTACTTGGTACCTGAATTAGTTGACACAGGGTACATGACCCAACAAGAATTGTTAGACGCCATTGCGGTGGGTCAATTTACACCGGGTCCAGTTTTATCAACAGCCACTTTCATTGGTTATCAAATCGGTGGCGTTTGGGGATCTGTTGCAGCCACCGTAGGTATCTTCTTACCTTCTTTCTTGTTCGTATTGTTCTTAAATCCCTTGGTTCCAAAAATGCGTCAGTCTAAATTTTTGAGCTACTTCCTGGATTCTGTAAACATCGCCGCTGTGGCCATTATGGTGGGAGTTTTGGTAGAAATGGGAACGCAAACGTTGACCGAGTGGCAAGCAATCGTTATCACCGCTTTAAGCTTTATCGTCACTTTCGGATTCAAGAAAATCAACGTAATGTGGACCGTGATAGGTAGCTCAGTTTTGGGTTGGTTACTGTTGATGATTTAAATTAGATACCTAGACGACTAGATTTCTAGATAGCTAGAAGAATGACTGTCTGTAGAGATTTAAAAATTTAATTTCCCGATGATATCGGGATATTTAAAGATTTAAGGAATATACTTTTTTTGAATTTTGGACCTTGAATTTTGAATTATAGAATTATTTGTTGGCAAACAGCCGGGCCAAGCGCTATAGTTACTTCGTTTTTCGCTAAGTATCACTAAAACCTCTTTTCACTTCCGGTGGTCGTAAACAGGGCTTTAAGTGCTCCTAAGCACAAACCCAAGCAAGCTGCCGCTCATGTCCCTGTTTGAGAAGCTCTCACTTGTAGGCTTGCATTTGAGTACCATCAATTTAACTTTCTATCCAGGCAGATTTAAAAATTTAAGTTCCCGATGATATCGGGAAATTTAAAGATTTAAGGATTATCTTCTTTTGAATTTTGAACCTTGAATTTTGATTTCTCACAAAGTGAGGGGACTAGGATTTGCCATGACAGTATTGAGCGTGAGTAAGTAGTCTTGAGGGAAATTATTCTACGTAAAAAAGATTTGAAACGTTTAAATACTGATTTTCAAAAGATTTCATCATATCTCGCCCTTTGCACAACTAAAATAAAAAAACATTAATCTATTTGATTTTTAGTTAATTAGTTTAATCGCTACTTTTGCGAAGCACACTATTTATTATATATGCACAATAAATTACCTAAATTATTCGCACTGCTCTTAATCACGTTTAGTAGTTTTATATCGTTTAGTCAATGTGTAAATATTGACTTAGGTCCTAATCTGGTATTATGCAACAATACCAACACTACTTTAACTCCAACAATTACCGGTACTTTAAGTAGTAACACAAGTTTTAACTGGAGCTATCAGAATAACCTTATTTCGAATGATACGAACCTTGTCTTAGGATCAAATACGACGGGAATATATTATTTACAAATATACGACAGTATAAACCTATGTAGTCATATTGATTCTATAACTCTATTTAATTTGTCACCAGGGATAATTGGGGATAATCAGATAAGCTGTCTAAACATTTACGATACATTGTTTAATTTAACTTCTGCCTCAACAGGTGGAAGTTTTTCAATTTCATATACTTGGGAATCTTCTGTTGACAATATCAACTGGACACCTATTTCTGGCGCGACTACTGAATACTTCCTACCAAATAACTTAACTCAAAGTACTTACTATAGAAGAGTTGCACATACTGGAGGATGTTCTGCTCCAAGTAACGAAGTACTTATAGATGTTATTACCCCTTTTACAGTAGATGTAGGGTCAGATATTTTTGTTTGTGCGGGGAATGACGTAAATCAGTCAACTATTACAACAGGGCTTTCAGGAGGATTTAGTGTACAATATCAATGGATAGGTCCTTCTGACACCATTTCTGCCGCAAATCTTAACTTTCAAAATACAAGTGTTTCGCTAGGAGGAGATTATACCCTCACGGCAAGCGTTGATAATTGTATAGTTACAGATACTCTAACACTTGATGTTTATTCACCTATTATAACTAGTCCATTATTTGACCAGAGCCATCCAAACCTTATAAAAAACTGTGTGAGCGTAGGTGCCACAAATGGATTAATTGGACTTACTGTTAATTTGCCTCAACCTTATTCAAACGTGAATCTTGTCACAATAGATTGGGGAGATGGTAGTCTAGACACCATACCCCAAGCAAATTTCGGTATTTTTATTTCACATACTTATACACTTGGTTCTTTTCAAATAAGTGTTGAAGTGGAACATAACAGTGGATGTACGGCACAAGTCGAATATGATGTTTTTGTTGGAAGCTCACCCTCACCAGCCACCTTGGCATTATTTAATAATCAAGCAGAAGGATGTACTCCGCATTTTACCCAGTATACCTTTAATGTTCCAAGTACTAATGTTGATGGTACAACTTATGAAGTTAATTGGGGAGATGGAAGTCCATCTGTGATTTATACCCACCCTAATGTCCCTGCAACATTGAGTCACACTTTTACCACAACATCTTGTGGTAATTCGGTATCCATATCTGGAGTAACTTACAATAACGTTTACCAACCCTCGGTTATTACTACAAACCCTTGTTCTCAAGATCAACCTTCAGCAGCAGGATTAATTTCTGTAGGAGAAGCCCCTATTGCTTCTTTTACAATTTCGGATACACTGGTGTGCCCAAATTCAACTATTTCTATTTTAAATACCTCCGATAATGGTTATTCCATTAATCCTGGTTCTACATCTTGTGATACTGTTAGTAAATTTTATTGGGTCATTACGGCCAATAATCCTACGAACAATAATACATGGAATATAATTAGTGGAAGTTTAGGATCGAACAATACACAGCCGAACAACAGTTTGTTTTGGACCTCAGGCACTGACAATGTAGACATTAACTTTTCAAATCCTGGCACCTACTCCATAGAATTAATTTTAGATAACAATTGTGGAAATAGTTCTGTAATTAAAAACATCTGTATCATTGAACCACCACAAGCAATTATCCAGAGTAATGATACCACAGGCTGTTCTCCCTTAATGATCAACTTTTCAGAAAACTCTATATCCCCTAGTTGTAATGGAAGTTCTTTGCCTGTGAGTTACAATTGGCAAGTTATACAAAACAGTACACCCTACATCATTTCGCAGCAGAATAATGCAACTACCAATATTTCCTTTATAAATAACTCTAGCAATGTACAAAGTTATTTAGTGGTATTAACCGTTCTCCCTTTACATCCTGTAACTCTTGCGCCTATATCTAATGGTGAGTGTATTTCTAAAGACACCTTCTTAGTGGAAGTATTCCCCATCCCACAATTTACCCACCCTACAGATTTCTACCTCTGTAACGGAGATGATTTAAATGCTTTATTGAGCACCAATGTTGCTTCAAATTTCACTTGGGTTGCACAAAATCAAACTAACGTATTGGGAGAAACTACAAGCTTACAAAATAGTAATCCAATAATAGAAAGTTTAACCAACACTACAGCTAACGTAGAAGTTGTTACTTACGACATTACTGCAAACTCACAAATAGGAGGTTGTACCAATACCTCTTCAATAAATATTCATGTAGTTCCTGAATTAGTGGTTAGCCCTCTAGGGAGTGACAGCATTTGTATAGGCGGCTCCCCTTCTAGTTTTACAGTGAATTACACGGGTGGAAATGGAACCCCAAATTACCAATGGTTAGTAAACGGAAATACAATAAGTAATGCTACTAACAACACCTATTCCCCAGGTACTTTAAATACTGTTGGTCAATACACGTACACAGTAAATGTTACAACTTTTGGAACAGGCTGTAATTCAAATGGGAATGCAACAGGTAGCGTACAAGTTCTTCCCGATCCTATTATTACGAACCAACCTATAGACAATAATTATTGTTTAAACACTGCAACCCCCGATACATTAAGTGTAAGTGCAAGCGGGGGATATGGAAATTACACTTACCAATGGTATTCGAATACAACCTCTTCAACCACGGGAGGCACATTGATTAATGGAGCGACAGATTCTATTTATATTCCTGCTGTATCTCAAATAGGTACTACTTACTATTACTGTATCGTGAGTCAAACCGGTTCTAATTGTGAGGCGACATCCAACACAGCACAAATCAACATTAACCCTGCTCCTGTTTTCAATCAACAACCCTTACCTTTTCAAGAGTTTTGTATTGGAGCAAACATACCGGCATTCACTGTTTCTTATAGCAATGGCACGGGTATACCTTCTTACCAATGGTATCAAAACACCACAAATAGTTATGTAAATGCGACCCTAATACCGAATGCAACCCAAAGTACCTACTTTCCTACAATCTATAGCATCGACACACTCTTTTACTTTTGTAAAATTAGCTTTTCGGGAGGAGGTTGTTCTGAAATCACCTCACAAATAGGAGAGATTATTTTACATCCAGACCCTATTATCAATCAAAACTTGTTAGAAGACACCCTATGTATAGGCGGAAATTTAAACACGCCATTAATCGTAAGTTACAATTATGGTTTCGGTACTCCTTCGTATCAATGGGCGTTGAACAACACTAACATCACTAATGCAACCAATAACAACTTTTCTACTTCGTCTTCAAACTTTAGTAATTCAGGAACGCAAGTATTTTCTGTATCACTGAATTTAAATGGTATAGGGTGTGACGTTGCTCAATCGAATATTGCAATAATTGAAGTCATAGATGACCCAGTAATAATCACCCAACCACAAAGTAGCAGTTATTGTCAAAATGCTCCTTCTCCCCTACCTCTTTCTGTTGGTGCTCAAGGGGGATATGGAAATTACACTTACCAATGGTATTCGAATACAACCTCTTCAACCACGGGAGGCACATTGATTAATGGAGCGACAGATTCTACTTTTTCACCTTCCGTTCAACAAATTGGAACGAGTTATTATTATTGTGTTGTGACTGCATCCGGATCTGGTTGTCAAACAATTTCAAACTCAGCAGAAATTACGATTAACCCAGCTCCTAACTTTACCCTTCAACCCACGCTTTCTCAAGAAATTTGCATTGGAGCAAACTTCAACCCTATTCAAGTTCAATACACCAATGGAACAGGTATCGCATCTTTCCAATGGTATGAAAATAATATAGACGCAAACTATGGGGGAACGATTTTATTGAATGATACCAATTCCATTTATACACCTCAACTCAATACGGTTGACACCCTCTATTATTATTGTATTATTAGCTTCAGCACAGGTGGATGTTCTGAAATTGTTTCCAATACTGCGCAAGTGATTGTTCACCCTCAAGCTATTATTGATGTACAACCTTTGGCCTTTGACAGTATTTGTGTGGGGGGTAGTATCAACAATCCTCTTACAGTTAGTTATACTCAGGGAGTAGGAAATCCAAGTTACCAGTGG
>NZ_FPAS01000010.1:0-2500 GCF_900116425.1 Lishizhenia tianjinensis
CTATAAACTAAAAAAGCCTCATTCCGTTTGGAACAAGGCTTTCTAAAAAGTGGCGTCGACTTACTCTCCCACCCTCAATAGGGCAGTACCATCAGCGCTAGTAGTCTTAACTTCTCTGTTCGGAATGGGAAGAGGTGGACCCTACTGCAATAGACACCGAAAATCATTAATATTTTCGTTGATTGAATATTGGGCGATTGAAGAGTAATAAAGCAAAACTATAAGTCTATGGGTAATTAGTACTACTCGGCTTTGACATCACTGTCTTTACACCTGTAGCCTATCAACGTGGTAGTCTTCCACGACCCTTTAAAGATATCTCATCTTGAGGTGAGTTTCGTGCTTAGATGCTTTCAGCGCTTATCTCATCCGCACATAGCTACCCTGCGATGCAGCTGGCGCCACAACAGGTACACCAGAGGTGCGTCCTCCCCGGTCCTCTCGTACTAGAGGAAGGTCCTCTCAAATATCTAACGCCCACAACAGATAGGGACCGAACTGTCTCACGACGTTCTGAACCCAGCTCGCGTGCCACTTTAATGGGCGAACAGCCCAACCCTTGGGACCTTCTCCAGCCCCAGGATGTGACGAGCCGACATCGAGGTGCCAAACCACTCCGTCGATGTGAGCTCTTGGGAGTGATCAGCCTGTTATCCCCGGAGTACCTTTTATCCTTTGAGCGATGGCCCTTCCATGCGGAACCACCGGATCACTATGCTCTAGTTTCCTACCTGGTCGACTTGTAGGTCTCTCAGTCAAGCACCCTTATGCCATTACACTCTACGCACGGTTACCAAGCGTGCTGAGGGTACCTTTAGGAGCCTCCGTTACTCTTTTGGAGGCGACCACCCCAGTCAAACTACCCACCACACAATGTCCGCCATAAAGGCGTTAGACATCAGATAATCCAAGGGTGGTATTTCAAGGACGACTAATCTACGCCTAGCGACGCAGCCTCGAAGTCTCCCACCTATCCTACACATGAATTACCCAATATCAATGTGAAGCTATAGTAAAGGTTCACGGGGTCTTTCCGTCCCGTTGCGGGTAATCGGCATCTTCACCGATACTACAATTTCACCGAGCTCATGGCCGAGACAGTGCCCAGATCGTTACACCATTCGTGCAGGTCGGAACTTACCCGACAAGGAATTTCGCTACCTTAGGACCGTTATAGTTACGGCCGCCGTTTACCGGGGCTTCAATTCAATGCTTCGCCGAAACTAACATCTCCTCTTAACCTTCCGGCACCGGGCAGGTGTCAGGCCTTATACTTCATCTTTCGATTTCGCAAAGCCATGTGTTTTTGATAAACAGTCGCCTGGGCCTATTCACTGCGGCTCCACCGGAGTGGAGCGTCTCTTCTCCCGAAGTTACGAGACCATTTTGCCTAGTTCCTTAGCCATGAATCACTCGAGCGCCTTAGAATTCTCTTCTTGACTACCTGTGTCGGTTTACGGTACGAGTAGTTATAACCTGAAGCTTAGAGGTTTTTCTTGGAACCGCTTAGGGACATTATCCAGTTGTCCGTAGACGCCCGGTACTATCAGGTTCGACAGGATCGGCGGATTTGCCTACCGTTCCTATATCTACACCCTTCAACGTACTATTCCGTCAGTACGCAGTCCTTTCATCAATCCGTCACCCCATCGCAGTTATAACTAGTACGGGAATATTAACCCGTTATCCATCCACTACCCCCTTCGGGTTCGCGTTAGGTCCCGACTAACCCTGAGACGATTAGCGTCGCTCAGGAAACCTTAGTCTATCGGCGAGCAGGTTTCTCGCCTGCTTTATCGTTACTTATTCCTACATTTGCTTTTCTAATCACTCCAGCATCCATCACCAGACACCTTCAACGCAGATTAGAATGCTCCCCTACCAGATGACCATAAGGTCAAATTCATAGCTTCGGTAATACACTTATGCCCGATTATTATCCACGCTCGATCGCTCGACTAGTGAGCTGTTACGCACTCTTTAAATGAA
The DNA here is from genome assembly GCF_900116425.1 of Lishizhenia tianjinensis. Lineage (GTDB taxonomy): Bacteria > Bacteroidota > Bacteroidia > Flavobacteriales_D > Crocinitomicaceae > Lishizhenia > Lishizhenia tianjinensis. The sequence goes on from NZ_FPAS01000010.1 coordinate 1,990, forward strand.
TGGCTGCTTCCAAGCCAACATCCTAGCTGTCTATGCAATCGAACCACGTTTTAACAACTTAGCGTATATTTAGGGACCTTAGCTGATGATCTGGGTTCTTTCCCTCTCGGACATGGACCTTAGCACCCATGCCCTCACTGCTGGACATATCTTATAGCATTCGGAGTTTGTCAGGGTTTGGTAGGCGGTGAAGCCCCCTAGCCCAATCAGTAGCTCTACCTCTATAAGACTTTATTCCAACGCTGCACCTAAATGCATTTCGGGGAGTACGAGCTATTTCCCAGTTTGATTGGCCTTTCACCCCTACCCACAGCTCATCCAAAAGCTTTTCAACGCTTACTGGTTCGGTCCTCCATTCCGTGTTACCGGAACTTCAACCTGGCCATGGGTAGATCACAAGGTTTCGCGTCTACCCCCACTGACTATGGCGCCCTATTCAGACTCGCTTTCGCTTCGGCTGCGGACCTTAAATCCTTAACCTTGCCAATGAGGAGTAACTCGTAGGATCATT